>NZ_JAIETU010000002.1 GCF_019744875.1 Hyphomicrobium sp.
CAGTGGGCAGTGGGCAGTGGGCAGTGGGCAGTGGGCAGTGGGCAGTGGGCAGTGGGCAGTGGGCAGTGGGCAGTGGGGGGACGGGCCGTCAGCGGAAGTGGAAGGGGACGGCGAAGCGCGTGCCGGCGCCGGGGGGCGGTGCCGGGAAGGAAGCGCCGCGGACGGCGGCAAGGACGCTGCGGTCGAGGCCGGGATCGCCGGACGAGCGGGCGATGCTGGCGTAGCCCAGGCCGCCCGATCGCGTGACGCCGAAGGCGATCACAACCGTTCCGCGACGGCCGCCGCCGCCGGGCTTGCGGGCGGCGACGCGGGCGCGGACCATGGCGGCGTAGTTGACTGACGAGCCGGTGCTGCCGGACACGCGGGCCTTGGACGCCGCCGAGCCGGAGTTGGCCTTGGAGGGTGCGCCGCCCTTCTTGCTGGCCTTGGCGTCCGTTCTGTCGGTCGCTGACGGATCGGTGAGCTTGGCCGTTTTCTGCGGTTTGGTCTTTTCCTGCGGCTTGCGGGGGCGCTCTTCGGCCTTGGTGGGAGGCGCTTCGGCCTTGACGGGAGGCGGTGCCGGACGTGCGTGCTCCGTGCCGGCCGCGTCGGGCGTCTCGAGATCACCTTTGAGAACGTCGAGACCCTTCGGTGCGTCCTCGGCGGTGTCCGGGTCGGGCGGCGCGACGGCCACCATCTCCTCGATTGGGGCGGGTTTGACGACGTCCATGGCGGCGGCAGAAGCTGCGGCGTCGCGCTGGGCGCCGGCTTCAGTTTCGACGGTTGCGGGGGAAGCGGCGGCTTCGAGCGAGGCGGCCTGTTCGACGGCTTCCAGAACTTCGGTCTGAAAGAGCTCGATGCTGATCGCGTCAGTAGGGACGGGAATGGCGCCCGGATCGCTCTCAAGCCAGACGAACGCCGCGGCCAGAACGCTGCCGTGCAGCGCGAGCGAGAATACCGCGCTCAGGATGACCGCAGTGGTCCGGCTCGGTGCGCTCTCGGCGGGGCCTATCGTCATGTCCTGGTTTGCAAAAACTATATTCTGTCGCAGCTTACGCGCTCGGCATTCGCTGCGACATACCTTGTTTCAGGCCAATTGTCCTTCCCGCCAATTGTCTGGCCGAAAGGGAGGAACAAGGAAACCCGGCCCGGCGTGTGATGCAGCACAGCGCGCGGCCCGGACCTCCCTGTCCATTCCGGTTAGTCGTTCGGCAACGACATGGTGATGCCGCCGAACACCGAGAGGCCCGCGGTGCCGTAGCTGTCGATCGTTTCGTATTCCTCGTCGAGCAGATTGTCTCCGCGAACGTAGGCTTTCCAGCCCGGCGTGAATTCGTACGATGCCTTGGCGCTCAGCAGAAAATAGTCGTCGAGTTCGACAAAATTGCTCTGGAAGGGGTCGCCGACGTAACGTCCTGTGACGTTCAGCTCGACCTTGTCCATGGGCTGGAGGTCAATGCCGACGGTCAGGGCGTTGCGCGGAACGAATGGCACTCGGCCTCCGGTGGGCGTTTCCGTATCGATGTAGGTGTAGGCCGTCGTGACGGCGACGCCTTCGGTAATCAGCGCGGTGCCCGTCAGCTCCACGCCCTTACGCTCAGTGACGCCTGGGATGTTGATCATGTTGGGCTGACCCGGGATGCCGAGACCTGCGAACGCGATCGCATTTTCGGTGTCGAGCTCGAAGTACGTGGCGCCGAGCTTTACGCGTCCGTTGAGGAAGCCTTGGTCGATGCCGACATCCCAACTCTGGCTTTCCTCCGGCTGCAGGTCCGGGTTGCCGTAGAAAACGAGGCCGAAAGCCGGATAGCCGCCGAAAAGCTCGTCGAGAGAGGGCGCCCGGAAGCCGGTGCCCACGGTTGCGCGGAATTTCGTGTCGGTCGCGGACACATGGTAGGCGCCCGTCAATCGATACGTTTCGAACTGGCCGAACGTGCTGTGCTCGTCGATGCGTCCGCCGCCGGTCAGAACAAGGCCGTCGATCGGCTCCATCATGAGCTGCGCAAAATAGCCCGCGACGTCTGCCTCGGGGCGATAGTTGATGTTGCTGTTCTCTAAGCTCGTCTGCTCCCAGTCCGCACCGAAAAGCAGCGAAAGACGTTCGTTGAACGAGAAAACGCCCTTGTACTCGCCCTTGACGCGTTCGCCGTCGAAGAAGCTGTCGCCGAACTGTTCGGTGAAGTTGCGTTCGATCCGCATGCCCTGAATGGCGAGCGTGTTCTGGAATGCGCCATCCAGCAGCGAGAAATCGATGCCAGCGCGCCCGGCGTGCTGAACGGTATCGCTGAACGTGCCGATGGTATCGGCACCGAAGCCGTCCACGTCCAGTCGCGCGTCGAGGGAGCGTGCGGCGAAGAAGATCTTGGCCGACGGTGATAGGTAGTATTCACCCCTGCCCGAGAACGTGACGTTGCGGTAGCCGTCGTCTTCGATGCCGTCGGCGAACGCCGAGAAGCCGTCGGTGTCGACGCCCTGAACCGTGAATGAGATGTTGGATCCATCGGTCGCGGCATAACCGGCGGTTGCCGCGCCGTTGAAGGTATTGTACTGGCCGCCTTCGGCTCCGCCGCTGACGGAGAAGCCCGGCTTCGTCGCTTTCTTTGTCTCGACGCTGATCACGCCGCCGATGGCGTCGCCGCCGTACAGCGTACTCTGCGAGCCCTTCAGGACCTCGATGCGCGAGACGTCTCCAACGAGAAGATGCTCGAAATGCGTCTCGGTGGTGGTGCCTGACGGGTCGCTGATGTCGATGCCATCAACGAGAACCTTGACGTACTTGAGGCCGACGCCGCGCACGCTGAGACGCGTCGAGCTTCCCGGAGGTCCATTCTGGCTGAAGCTTACGCCGGCGAGCTGTTCGAGATAGTCCTTGAGGTAGGTCTTGGACTGCTTCTGGATGTCCTTTTCGGTCAGGACTTCGACCGCGGAGCCGACCTTGGCCGCTTCCGTCGGCGTGCGGTTGGCGGAGTTGATGACGATGCCTTCGAGCTGCGTCACGCCTTGGGCGTGGGCCGGCGCGGCGATCGCCAGAAGTGCGATGCTTGCGGCCGATGACAGCAGCGCGCGCCGTGCGGTGCCTTTCGGCGCTCGTTCTGCGGTCGTGTAAACTGAATAAGACACAAGTCCCCCCGTCACGGATGATGACGGAAGCCCCAGCAGATGCGGCCAACATCGTGTCTCCGGCTACAGCGCAACGCCCTGGCGTCTGCGGATGTCCGCGACGCCTTGCGCTGCTCGCGGCCGCGAGCCCGACGTTCTCAGTTCAAAGGGTGATCGATACCCCGGCCATACCTGACGTTGCTCCCAATCGGTTGCACATCAGCCGCCACTACGGGTAACCGTTCCACCGAGCGCACCGCACGAGGGATGGGCGACTTGTGAAGGCAGGTCTCCTGGCTCACGGCTCAAACGTCGCTTTCCAGCCTTCCCGAAGCTCCCAAAAGCCTCAGTGGCGTCGTTGGAAAGGACTTGCCGCTAACAGTTGCGGGCGCAGCCACGGGATCGACACTGTACGCCGGAACTGGCGCGTCTCACCGTGTTCCCTCTTAGTCATCCACGCACTTGCATGCGTGGCAACACCGTCACGCCTCTAAAGCGCCGCATGTGTGGCCGTCTGTCAAGGTGCCCGGCGCGAATGTTCTGAGCGTCGTTTCATTTTGGATACAGACGTGGCACATCGTTGCGACACGCGCGGGGCACAGCTCGCCATCCGCCGCTTGGCTCTGAACAGGGATGCCGTATCCGTTGCTCGACACTGCGGACGAAAACCGGCCGGACGGTCCGGGTCGCTCACCGCCTGACGGCGCGTCGCGGTTGCCGTTTGCGCTCTCATGTCGCGCGCCGTTCCTGATCGCCTCGTTCGATGCGCCGCAGTCGATGCTGAGCTGGTCGCTGACCAAGCCGGGATTTCGGGTGGCGCGGGAGGTGGCGTGGCTCGAAGTGCGCAACGCGGATCTGCCGCCTGGCGCCGATCCGCTGCACTGGATCGAGCGGACCTTTTCAGATGACGGTCTGGGGGACGCCGTGACGCTCGTCACGTCGCGCACCATCACGCGCTACCATCACGCGCAGGCGACGGTGGAGGGCTGCACGGCGACGTGCCTTGCGACAGTGGGGCTTTCGAACGGCGAACGCGTCGGGCAACGCTCGGCGGTTCCGGTGCGCGTGCCGGGTACGATCAACACGCTGGTCCACGTTTCGCAACCTCTCACCGAGGCGGGGCTGATCGAGACGATTTCCATCGCCACGCAGGCGCGCACGCTGGCGGTGATCGAGGCGTTCGTTCCGCGCGGCGGCGTGCAGGTGACGGGCACGGGCACGGACTGCATCGTCGTCGCGGCCCCGCAGGAGGGTGAAGCCGCGAACTTCGCGGGCCTCCACACGGCCATCGGGGAAGCGGTCGGAAAGGTCGTTTACCATGTCATGCGGGAGGGGATCGCCGTGTGGCGCGACGATTTCTTTGGGCTCAAGAGGCCTCGTGACGCCACGCGCTCTTGAGGCGGGGGCGTATGGTGCGCGACAAGAGACTTCTATTCGGAACTTGAGAGGCTGAGATGGCCGAGCGCGTGGTGCTTGTAACGGGGTCGCTGGCGGAGCCGCGCGTGCAGCGTGTGGCCGACCAGGTGGCCAGCGACGCGCTCGAACCCATCGTTGCCAACGTGGGCGTCAAGGTCGCGGCGCTGATGACGACGGAAATTGTCGAGCGGCGGCTGACCTTGCCCGAAGGGGCGGATCGCGTCGTGATGCCCGGCCGGTTCCGTGGCGATCTCGACCGGCTGTCGGATCACTTCGGTACGCGCTTCGAACGCGGGCCGGACGAGGTGGCGGACCTGCCGGAATATCTCGGGCACGCGAAAGAGCCGGTCGATCTCTCGCAGCACAACATGACGATCTTTGCCGAGATCGTCGATGCAACCCTGATGACGCCGGCGCAGATCGTCGAGCGCTCGCGCGTGCTGCGTGCCGATGGCGCGGACGTCATCGATCTCGGGTGCCTGCCCGACAGTCCGTTTCCCCATCTCGAAGAGGCGATTGCGGCGCTGCATGCGGACGGCGTGCGGGTGAGCGTCGATTCCTTCAATGCCGAGGAGCTGTCGCGCGCCACGAAAGCGGGCGCCGACTTCCTGCTCAGCCTCTCCGAGAAGACCATTGCCATCGCCGATGAGGGGCCGGCCGTGCCGATCCTCGTGTCGGCGGGCGCGGCCGACATGGACTCGCTCGACCGGGCGATCGACATGATGATCGCGAAGGGCAAGCCGTACTACGCCGACCCAATCCTCGATCCGATCCACTACGGGTTTGCGGCGTCCGTTGCGCGCTACATCGATCTGCGTAAGCGGCGGCCGGACATCCCGATCCTGATGGGCATCGGCAACGTGACCGAGCTGACGGACGCCGACACGACCGGCATCAACGCGATCCTGATGGGCCTTTGCTCGGAGCTCGACATCACGGCCGTGCTCGCCGTGCAGGTGAGCCCGCACTGCCGGACGGCGATCCGCGAGTTCGACCGGGCGCGGCGCGAATTCTATGCGGCCAAGAAAGCCAATTCGCTGCCGCAGGGTTTCGGCGGCGGACTGATGGCGCTGCGCGACCGGCGCGGCTTCGCCACGACCTCCAACGAGATCAAGACGCTCGCGTCGCAGATCCGCGACGCCAACTACCGCATCGAGGTCGCGGAGGACGGGGTCCACATCTACAACAAGGCCGGCCACCATGTGGCCGAGGATCCGTTCAAGCTGTTTCCGCATCTGGATACGCGGGCGGACGCGGGACACGCCTTCTACCTCGGGGTCGAGACGGCGCGGGCGGAGATCGCCTACCGGCTCGGCAAGCGCTACGCCCAGGACGAGCCCCTGGAGTTCGGTGTCGTGGCCGAGACGAGGGGTGCGGCGGACGATGCCCATCTCATGAAGTTCAAGGAGGCGGGCTCGACCCTCAAAAAAGACGCCAAGAGCGACAAGGACGCCAAGGACAACGAGTGACCGTTGGCATCCGGGCGGTGGGTCCGCTTAGCGCGGCGCGTGGGCGGCACAACGGCGCTTGGTTGCACGTCTGATGATCGTGCAGATCGGCGGAATCATGCGGCAAGTTCTTCCCCGGCTGCTTCGCTACGTCTCGGGGGAGAGGCGGCCGGAAAAGCCTATGGTGACCCCCACGGATAAGAGCGCCGCGCCGATCGTCAGTGCGAAGCGCGTTTTCCCCGGGAACCACTCACGATGTCTGATCACGCTCCGGGCACCGGCCTGATCCCAGCGGCCATCCGCTCTCTCGCGCGGATGCCGCTGCCGGATGCGGCGTCACGGCTGGCGGTCCGGATGGTCCTGGGGCGCAAGCGTCATTCGCTGGCCAATGCCGATCCCGCGGCGACCGCGACCTTCGCGCGCGCGATGGCCGATTTTCCGATGTCGGCGCCCGTCAATCTCGACCTGCCGCTCTGCGACGTGCCCGCGGACTTCTTCAAGCTGGTGCTCGGGCCGCAGCGAAAGTTCTCGTGCGGCCTCTATCCGTCGGACGCCACGACGCTGGAGGAGGCAGAGGAGGCGGCGCTGTGCGAGACCGCGCGGCACGCGGCCTTGCGCAACGGGCAGACGGTGCTGGAGATCGGATGCGGGTGGGGCTCGCTGTCGCTCTGGATGGCGCGCCACTATCCGGCATCGCGGATCGTCGCGGTGGCGAGCTGCAACTCGCAGCGCGCCTACATCGAAGCGCAGGCGGCCGAGCGCGGCATCCGGAACCTGCGCGTGATCACGGCGAACGTCAACGCGTTCAGGCCGGCGCAGCGCTTCGATCGCGTGGTGTCGGTCGAGACGTTTGAGCACTTGCCGAACTGGGCCGAGATTCTGGGGCGCATGCGGACGTGGCTTACGCCGGACGGGCGCGTGTTTCTGCATGTGGTGACGCACGCGACGACGCCCTATCTCACGCGCAACACATCGGCGGACCTGTTCGGCCGGCCAGCGCTTGGCGGCGGCATCATGCCGAGCGAGCGGCTGATCCATGAATTCTCGTCGAGCGTCACGGTCGAGCAGAGCTGGCGCTGGAGCGGCGAGCACTATGCGCGCACGGCTGAAGACTGGCTGCGAAACTTCGACCGGCATGGCGCCGAGATCCGCGAGATCTTCAAGGCGACCTATGGGGCGGACGCGCCGATGTGGTATCGGCGCTGGCGGTTGTTCTTCCTCGCGACGGCGGAGCAGTTCGGCCATCGCCGCGGGCGCGAGTGGGGCGTCAGTCACTACGTTCTGCGCCCGGCCCTCGGTGCCGATCGCGGTCGCAGCAAGCGCGATTGATCTCAGCGCGCGAGGAGCCTGCGCCTGACGTGAGGTCGCGAGAGATCGATCAGTGCGCGCCGTCGGGCTTGCCGGTGTTGACCTGCTCGCGCACCGTCGCCTCGGTCAGGTCGGACGAGCACAATTCGATGAACCGGTAGGCGTAGCCGCGCAGATACGTGTTGCGGCGTACCGCGATGCGCGAGGTGTTGGCGTCGAACAGGTGGCGGGCATCGAGCAGGCGGAGGTGCGGGTCGCGCTCGGCGCTGCAGGCCATCGACGCGATGATGCCGATGCCGAGACCCAGCTCGACGTAGGCCTTGATCACGTCCGCGTCGAGGGCGGTCATGACGATGTCGGGCACGACCTCGGCACGTTCGAAGGCTTCATCGATGCGCGCGCGTCCCGTGAAGCCCTGCTGGTAGGTGACGATCGGCCACTCGGCGATGGCGTCGAGGGTCAGTTTCTTTTCCTTGGCGAGCGGGCTTGTGGGCGGGACGATAACGCCGTGGTGCCAGGTGTAGTACTGGAACGCCGCCAGCTCCGGTACGTCCTGCAGGGCTTCGGTGGCGATGCCGATGTCGGCGCGGCCGTCCTGGAGCATCGAGACGATTTCCATCGGGCTTGCCTCGTGCAGCACGAGATTGACCTTCGGAAACTCCTTCTTGAAGGCGGTGACGACGGCGGGCAGCGCATAGCGCGCCTGGGTATGCGTGGTCGCAACCGAGAGCTGGCCGCGGTCCTTGTTCGAGAACTGCTCACCGAGCTTCTTGATGTTCTGCGTGTCGAGCAGGATGCGCTCGACAATGCCGATCAGCTCCCGCCCGGGCTCTGTCAGCCCGAGGAAGCGCTTGCCACGGCGTACGAACAACTCGACGCCAAGCTCGTCCTCGAGATCCTTGATGTGTTTCGACACGCCGGATTGCGACGTGTTGAGCGCGTTGGCGACTTCAGTGAGGTTGAAGTTGCGCCGGACCGTCTCGCGGATGATGCGAAGCTGCTGGAAGTTCACGGAGGATTATCCTAGCGGCTGATCTTCGAAGACACTGAGACGGCGACTTTGTATGCGCACGCGCTGGCCATTGGCAAGCTGAAGCTGGGCCAGTTCTTCCGCGCCAAGCTCGACTTCGAAGTAGTCTTTCGCCACGCCGCGGTCGGGGCCGTTGGCGATCAGCTCGACGCGCGAGACGTTGCCGTTGGTCAGCACGCGATTGACGCGGGCCGCGACGCCGTTGGCGGCCGGGCCGTCGGCGACGATCTCCGTGTCGTGCGGGCGCGCGTAAGCGATGACGGGCTGGCCATCGGAAAGATCTGTGCGGGAGTGCGGCAAGAGATCCGATCCGACGCGCACGTAGCCGCCCTCGACCTTGCCGCGGAACGCATTGACGTTGCCGATGAACGAGTACGCGAACGACGTCGCGGGCTCCTCGTAGATCTGGCGCGGCGTACCGATCTGCTCGATGTGGCCCTTGTTCATGAGCACGATGCGATCAGCGACCTCGAGGGCCTCTTCCTGATCGTGCGTGACGAAGATCGACGAGATGTGCAGCTCGTCGTGCAGGCGCCGCAGCCAGCGCCGCAGCTCCTTGCGGACCTTGGCGTCCAGTGCGCCGAACGGTTCGTCGAGCAGCAGCACCTGCGGCTCGACGGCGAGGGCGCGGGCAAGCGCGATGCGCTGGCGCTGGCCGCCGGAAAGCTGGGCCGGAAAGCGGTCCTTGAGCCAGGAGAGCTGCACGAGATCGAGCAGGCGCAGGACGCGCTCGCGGATCTGCGCCTCGCTGGGCCGTGTGGCGCGCGGCTTGACGCGCAGGCCGAACGCGACGTTCTCGAACACGCTCATGTGGCGGAAGAGGGCGTAGTGCTGGAATACGAAGCCGACCTGGCGCTCGCGGACGTGCTTGGACGTCGCGTCCTTGCCTTCGAACAGCACATGGCCTTCGTCGGCGCTTTCGAGGCCGGCGATGATGCGCAGAAGCGTGGTCTTGCCGCAGCCCGAGGGGCCGAGGAGGGCGACGAGCTCACCTTTCGGCAAGTCGAGAGAAACGTTGTCGACGGCCCGGAAGTTGCCGAACGCTTTGACGATGTTGCGGATCTCGATGCTCATTATTCAGTCTCCGGGGCGGCGTTGCGTTCGGTTTGCCATTCGACATAGGTCTTGAGTGCCAGAGTCACCAGGGCGAGGAGGGCAAGAACCGAGGCGACGGCGAAGGCGGCTGCGAACTGGTACTCATTGTAGAGGATCTCGACGTGGAGCGGCATGGTGTTCGTCTCGCCGCGGATGTGGCCCGAGACCACGGACACGGCGCCGAATTCACCCATCGCACGGGCGTTACAGAGAATAACGCCGTACAGAAGCGCCCACTTCACGTTCGGCAGCGTGATGCGCCAGAACGTCTTGAGGCCCGAGGCGCCGAGCGTGACGGCGGCTTCCTCTTCGTCGCGGCCTTGCGACTGCATGAGCGGGATGAGCTCGCGGGCGACAAAGGGCACCGTCACGAAGATGGTGGCGAGCACGATGCCGGGCACCGCGAAGATGATGCGGATGTTGTGGTCCGACAGCCAGCTTCCGAACCAGCCGTGCGCGCCGAAGACGAGCACGTAGATCAGGCCGGCGACGACGGGCGACACCGAGAACGGCAGGTCGATGAGCGTGATCAGGAACTGTTTGCCGCGAAAATCGAAGCGCGCGATGGCCCATGCGGCGGCGAGGCCGAAGATGAGGTTGAGCGGCACCGAGATCGCGGCGGCGAGCAGCGTCAGCTTGATGGCCGAGACTGCGTCCGGCTCGACCAGGGCTGCGAAGTAGGGGCCGAACCCCTTGCGCAAACCTTCGACGAACACGGCGACCAGCGGCAGCACGATGAAGAGGGCGAAGAACGACAGGCTGACGGTGAGGACGACGGTCTTCACCCAGGTGCTGTCGCGCGTGGCCACGCGGCTTTCGAAGCGGGTTTCGCGCGAGGGCGCGCGGCCGGATAACGTTGCGACTGCGCCAGACACTATGAGATCCTCCGGCCGCGTTGAGACATCCAGCCCTGCAGGCTGTTGATGATCAGGAGAAGCACGAACGAGACGAGCAGCATGACGCTGGCGATGGCGGTTGCGCCCTCGTAGTCGAACTCTTCGAGCCGGGTGATGATCATCAGCGGCGTGATTTCCGACACCATCGGGATGTTGCCGGCGATGAAGATAACCGAGCCGTACTCACCGACGGCGCGGGCGAAGGCGAGGGCGAAGCCGGTCAGGAGCGCCGGGATCAATGCGGGCAGCACGACACGGCGCACGGTCTGGAAGCGCGAGGCGCCGAGGGACGCGGCCGCTTCCTCAAACTCGGATTCGAAATCTTCGAGGATCGGCTGCACGGTGCGGACCACGAACGGCAAGCCGATGAAGACGAGCGCGACGAGAACGCCGGCGGGTCCGAATGCGACCTTGATGCCGAGAGGCGCGAGAAACTGTCCGATCCAGCCGTTGGGCGCATAGATCGCCGTCAGCGCGATGCCGGCAACAGCAGTGGGCAACGCAAAGGGGAGGTCGACGAGCGCGTCGATCAGCTTGCGGCCCGGGAACGAGTAGCGGACGATGGTCCAGGCCAGCAGCAGGCCGAACACCATGTTGATGGCCGCGGCCAGCAGCGACATGCCGAACGACAGCTCATAGGAGGCCACCACGCGTTCCGAGGTGACGACCTGCCAGAAGCGCGCGGGCTCCATGCCTGCGCTCTTGATGAACACGGCCGAGAGCGGAATGAGGACGATCAGTGAGAGGTAGGCGAGCGTAAATCCGAGCGAGAGCCCAAACCCCGGCAAGACCCTGTGTGCGCGTGGCATTTGACGTTCCTAGTCAGGTCAGGACGATGGTGGCGACGATGGCGATGGAGCCGATAAGCCCGCTCCATGCCGCGATCGTTTCGATCGATCTGGTGTTGATCCGCATGGTTTCCCCCTCTGCGATACTCTTCCGTGCGTGGGACTATGACGGAGCCCCAGCGGGGCCCAAACGAATAAGAACTGCAATCGATATCGGGATAAGCGCTAAGCCGCAGCGGAGGGCGCGGCAGTGTCAGGGACGACACGTGCGCTGGGGCGAGACGACGAGGTAGAGAATGCTCTCGTCGGGGCCGGTGTTGGAAAGAACGTGCTTGAGCGTCGAAGAAAAGAAAACGGCGTCCCCTTCGGCGAGACGCACGGGAGGCTCGTCTCCGATGGTTAACTCAAGCGTGCCGCGCCCGACGACCAGACTGATGCGGGTCGCGGTGCGGGATGCGGCAATGCGCTCGCGGTGGCCAGGGGCGATGCGGAGCTGCTTGAAGGCCGTTTCGGCCGGATCGTCCGTAGGTGCGATCGGGCGCGCCTCGAAGCGTCCGTTGCCGGCGCTGACGATGCGTGCGGCGTCCTTGCGCTCGATCTGATAGCTCGGCTCGTCCTGTGGCGCGATGAGCATGGCGACGGGCACGCCGAGCGCCTTGGAGACCTTCCAGAGCAGCGTGATTGTGGGGGCGCTCTTGCCGGTTTCGATCTGGCCGAGCATGGCACGGCTGACGCCTGAAGCGCGCGCGAGCGTATCGAGCGAGTGGCCCTGTTGGCGGCGGATCGTGCGCAGGCTGTCGCCTACCAGCTTGGCGACCTGGGTCGCTGAATCCAGCGGCTTTTGAGCGCTCGCCTGCTTGGTGCGAGGACGTGCAGGCGGCATCTGAATATTGTGAGGTTGTGGTTCCGACATGTGAGCACGCTAGTGGGGCGCTCGATGTGACAGAACCAAGAAGTTCTGCTGAGCTTATGCAAATCGCTGCATTCGAGTGCCCGCACAAATGAGGGGCTGCTCAAAGAAAAGGGCCGCGCCTTGCGGCGCAGCCCTTTCCTTCGTCTGAAGACCGGGAGAAGCGGTATCAGAACTTGATGATCGCACCGGCGTTGACGAGATCGAGGTCTTCGATGTCGGCGTTGCCCAACGCGCCGGTGGCGTTGTCGCGCAGCGTCAGATCAGCCGAGACGTGGCGGTACGACAGATAGAGAACGGTCGCAGCGTTATCCAAGCCCTGGGCCAAACCGAAGCCGTAGACCTGCAGCCCCGTGTTCCAGATCGAGGAGGCACCGAAGCCCGGAATGTTGACTGCGTCGCCCGCCGTGATGCCGCGATTGATCGCGCCACCCTCGTAGTCATAGTACTCGCCGTAGATCGTGGTCTTGCCGAGCGGGAGCCACTTCTTTTCGATACCAGCCTGGACCGACCAGAAGTTGGCCTCGTCGTCGGCGTTGGTGCCGGCAAAGCGCGCCGTCGTGTTCAGCACGTCGTCGGTGACGGTACCGGCGCCCGCGTTCAGGAACAGACCGGTAGATTCGTGCACGACGCTGAACGAGCCGCCGAAGTGTTGGCAATCCTCGTCTCTCGGAATGCCGCCGCCGCGCGCCTGGCACTCATGCTTCGTCTCGGGTCCGTCGGTGATCTGCAGGAAGCCGACAGCCGCGGCGACCTTGAAGCCGCCGAACTCACCGGCGTAACGCAGTGCGATATCCCAGTAGTCGTCGCCACCCCAAGAGGCCGAAGCGGTGAAGCCCGCGAACGTCGGCGATTCGTACTTGATCGAATCCTGACGGCGATCGCCTTCACCGGGCTGGTCGCCCGAGTCGATCAGCAGGCGGCGATAGGAGAGGGACGACAGTCCGCCGTTGCTGGAGCGCAGGAAGAGACCGAGACCGGTATCCTCGACGTCCGAGTACTTCGCGAAGTCCTTGGTCTGCGTCAGGTTCGATTCGGTGATGGCGTCGGAGGCTGCGGCCTGCGTGCCGAGCGAGACGGCGCCATAGGTCTTGCTCTTGACGTACCAGTAGGCGTCGCGCGTATCCAAGCCGACGTCGGTCGACGTGTCGTTGCCGATCGGGTTGGACTGGGTGAAGCGCTTCGAGTTGGCGGTGCGAATGCCGATCTCGAGGCGGTAGCCGGCTTCCCAGTCGCCGTCGATCTTGGCCTTGCCGCGGAAGCCGATGCGCGAGCGCGAGTTGTCGTTCGTCACGACGTACGCGTTATCCTCGAAGCCATCGTCCCAGTAGATGACCGACTGGTTGACCTGGCCGTAAATCTCCAGCGAGACCTTGCGGTTGCCCTTGCGAGCTGTCGTCGCCTCAAGCTCGGCGATGCGCTCTTCCAGGTCCGCGCAGCAATCTCCCCCGAGATCCGCCGCACTCGCCGTGGTCGTGCCTGCAGAGGCGAGCAGCCCGGCGGTCAACACCGCCAGCACTCCCCCGCGTGCCCAAACTCCCCCAACCATATCCGTCTCCACTATGTTAGATGTTAGATCTGCTATAACGTTTTGATATTTCTCGTATTTTCCATGATTCCTATGGTGTGATTCAAGCTCTGCTTCCGATGTCCTTTCGCAATGCGATGGCGCTGTTGTTTTATTGTCTCGAAACTGTCGCCTAGATGAGAATCGAGTCCGTTATCGTCGGCATTTACACGTCTTGATTTGCGTCAGGCTGCCTTGGGCCGGGCCGCAATCTCTGGGCGCAGGCTGTGGCTGGCCGGTTGCCGCGAAATTGGTTCGCTAGTCGCGCTTTCAAAGTCTGCGGCGCGCTGGGGATCGAGTTGCTGAAGAAGCGCCAATCCGTAGGGCCAAGGCCCGAAGCCGGTTTCGGCGTTGATGTGTCCGGCCGCGCCGATGTCGATAAAGTTCGATCCCCATCGCGCAGCCAGACGCGCGGCCTTGTCGATGCTGAGCCAGGGGTCGTTGAGCGAAGCCACGATGGTGGTCGGAAAGCCCAGCCGGCCTTGGGGCAAGTGTTCGGAGACGCCGAACTTGTCCGGGTCGGCGGGCGCAACGAGGAGCGCGCCTGCGATGCGCTCGCGGTGATCTTCGGCCGCCTGGACGGCGGCGAGTACGCCGAAGCTGTGTGCTGCGATCAGAATCGGGCCTTCGTGGCGCGAGATTTCGCGGCGCACGCGGCGCGACCATTGCGGTAGGTCGGCGCTTTTCCAGTCGCTCTGGACGACGCGGACGGCGTCGGGCAGGCGGGTTTCGAACCAGGTCTGCCAGTGGGCGAGGCCACTGGAATTGAGGCCCGGGATAATCAGGGTCGTCGTCATGATGGATGTCCTGCAAAGCTCGAGTGGATGTCGTCGCGGAGTTGCGTCAGGCAGAGCGCGAGCATCGACAGAGCAGAGAGGAGATCGCGGCCGGCGACATCTCGGGTTTCGAGATCATCGGAAGAGTTGTGGCCGCGTGGTGAGTACGGAAAATCTGAGTACGGATGGCAGCAAAAGCGAGGCCCGCTGCGGCTGCGAAAACAAATGCTGTCGCGCTCTCTGGGGCCATGGCCGGTTGCTCCTGAATTCGAAAGTCGGACGGGAAGACTGACGTTGCGCCGGGCGGCGGCTTGACTGGAACTTCAACTGTGACTGAGCGATACGCGCGGGAGATGCTGGTTCGAGGTGGGCCTGCCGCCCCGGCCGGTTGCTCTCAGAGAGCGGGCCGAAGCGGCAGAACCTTGAGACCTTCGATTAGCTCTTCGAGCCGTAGATCTGGTCGAAGAAGCCGCCGTCCTTGAAGTGCACTTCAGTTGCCTTCGTCCAGCCGCCGAACACTTCGTCGATGGTGAAGAGCTTGGCCGGCGAGAATTGGCTCTTGTACTTCTCGGCGACCTTTTCATCGCGCGGGCGGTAGTAGTTCTTGCCGGCGATGTCCTGGCCTTCGGGCGTGTAGAGATAGTTCAGGTAAGCCTCGGCCACCTTCCGCGTACCCTTCTTGTCGACGACCTTGTCGACGACGGTCACGCTCGGCTCGGCCAGGATCGAGACGGCGGGCGTCACGATCTCAAACTTGTCGGGTCCGAGTTCCTTGGTGGCGAGATAGGCTTCGTTTTCCCACGAGATCAGCACGTCGCCGATGCCGCGCTCCGTGAAGGTGGTCAGCGAGCCGCGTGCGCCCGAGTCCAGAACCTTCGTGTTCTTGTAAATCTTCGTGACGAGATCCTTGGCCTTCTCCTCGCTGCCGCCGTCCTGCTTCAGCGCGTAGCCCCAGGCTGCGAGATAGTTCCAGCGCGCGCCACCCGAGGTCTTGGGGTTCGGCGTCACGACCTCGACGCCGTCCTTGCCGAGATCCGACCAATCCTTGATGCCCTTCGGGTTGCCCTTGCGGACCAGAAAGACGATCGTGGACGTGTAGGGCGCGGAGTTCTGCGGCAGCTTCTTCTGCCAGTCGGCCGAGATCAGGTTGCCCTTCGTGGCAAGCTGGTCCACGTCGCCGGCGAGGGCGAGTGTCACGACGTCGGCCTCGAGGCCGTCGATCACGGCGCGAGCCTGCTTGCCGGAGCCGCCATGCGACTGCTTGATGGTCAGGTCTTCGCCGGTTTCAGCCTTCCAATGCTTGATGAAGGCGGCGTTGAACTGCTGATAGAGCTCGCGCGTCGGATCGTAGGAGACGTTGAGAAGCTCGGTGGCGCTGGCGGCAAACGTGGCGCCGGCGAGGCTGGCCGATACGCCGAGAGCAATGGCGGCGCGGCGCGAAATGCGGGTGATCGACATGGTGTCCTTCCTCTGGAAATCGTGAACTGAGGCCAAAGGTAGGCGGCGGTTCCGCGTGAGCGAACCAAGAAGACCTGCTGAGCTTATCAACGAATATGATGGACGGGCGCTCTGCCATTTGCGCGCCCGCGACCGTATCTCATTCAAGTTGCGCACTTATCCAAGCTTCGCTCGTGTCCGTGCGTTGGGCGCGCGAGTCGCCGAACGCGGCGCGGGCGCTTAGCGCCCGAGGCGCTTGCACGTCGTGCGCCACTGCTCCTTGGTCATGTGCGTGCTCGAATCCCACACGTCCATGCAGCTTTTCATATCGGCGCCTGCCGCCCCGCCACCGCGCTTGATCCGGTTCGGCTCGTCGCTGATCGACGAGGGGGCCTTGGTCGTTTCGACCTGCGTTCCGCCGAGATCGTCCGAAGCCGCGCCGCTTGCGCCCGAGCTCGCGCCGTTTCCCGCGGTGCCGCCTGTGCTGTTCGGGATCTCGCCGGTTTGCGGTTGGCGGTTGCCTGCGGCGGTCGGGTCGCCGCTGGGGACGCGGCCGGCCGGGCTTGCTTCGCGATCCTGCCGGTAAATCGGCGAGTTGGGCTCGGCGTTGCCGGCCGACGGGACGGGGCGAAGTCCCGTATTGCGTTCGGGTACGGTGGAGGGCGGGTTGGCCGGGGAATTGACCTGCGGCCCCGACGGCGGCGCGGGCATTGCGGGCGACGGTGATTGCGCGGATGGAACGCCTGTTCCGGTCGCGCCGCCGACACCCGGACCTGCACCGGGAGATGCGCCGGGCGATCCAGCGCTTCCGCCTCCGCCGCTCGTTGCTCCGCCGGAGCTGCCGCCGGTTTGGGCTGCGGCCGGGGTGGTGTGAACGATGATCGGGGCTGCGGCGATCACGGCCAACGCGACGGCGCCGATCATGCCGGTGATGCGGGGGAGCTGAAGGCCTGCGATCCGGGATCCTGTGAAGGCGCGGGGCGGGATCGGTGGCTGGCGGCACAGGCTACGGCTGCTCGTCGCGGCTGAGTGTTCGCGGCGTGTATTGCGAGGGTTAGGCATTATTGGGCGTCCTGGGCTGCCAACTGTGTTGACATACGAACGCGTCATATCCCTCCGTGTTCCGCCATCGCTCATGGGCGCGGCAACGCGCCCGTCAGGACCGCTGGGCGCTAAGGCAGGCGCCACGGGGCGGATGGGGACCTAACGGATCTGCCTATTCGTCGTCGTCGCAGGGGACCGGATACTCGACGTCCGGCTCGATGCAGCTTTCTTCCTGAATTGTGGCGCGCGCCGGATGTCCCGTGATCGTCACGGCGAGGCAGCCAAGAATGAGAAGCACCCGAAGGCCGTTGATCATGTGCGGAGCCCGCCGAGATCTGCGCGACGTTGCAGCGGGCAAACGCCCGCTTGGGATATTGTCGCCAATTCTACGCTTTCGCCGTGGATCCGGAAAGAGAGAGTGGGGCTTTCGTGGCGCGGGGGAAATGCGGACGTGGCCGGAAGCGGCAAGACGGGAAGCAGGCGCTGCAGGTTGCGAGTCCGGTCACATTGGGGTCAGCATGTCCGAGGGCGCGAACGTTAACGGAGTACCGCAGAACGCGCCGGCGATGACCGGCACGTGCCGCTGATCTGCTGTCGTGTCGTTGGTCATGCCAGGGGGAAAGTGGCAGTCGCCGGCCGTTGTCGGAAGGGCCCGCTACACGGTGCGCAACGGGCAATATGCCCGATGTGCACGCCCGCACATTTATTCGCGCCCGTCTTGGTGCATAGTCCCCGCTCAGGCGAAAAAAGAGGGTCTTAAGCCATGTCGCTCCTGATGCATCTTCTTGTGAGGCTCGTCGCCGTTGTTGTCCTGTGTCTCGCAGGCGCCTTCTGGTGGGTGATGCTCGACGCCCATAGGTCGATCGAGCGCGAAACCGCGGCGTCGGCCGATCGGATGGGCCGCCAGCTCCAAAGCCTCTACTGGCAGAAGCTCGTCTGGCGCGACGGCATGAGCAAGGACACGCTCTTGCCTATGCCTGACTGGGAGACGCTCTCGACGCTAACCATCATCTCGCCGGGCGTTTGCGTCTCGTTCGCGCCGCCAGGAGACCAGCCCCGGCGTCTATGCAGCCAAGTCGAGACGCTGGGTCATCCAGCGCCAGCTTGGTTCGCAACCATTTACACGAGTTTTCTCGGCGCGCATGAGCCGGTTTCGCGCGCCCTCTCCGTCCGCGACAAGGACGCAGGCGGCTTCGTAACCGTAGCCGATCCGGATGCAGCCCTCAGGCAATCTTGGAGCCGCGTATCCGTGATTGCCGCCGTGGCGAGCGCGCTCGCTGCAGGCATTGCTGTGCTGGCAGCCCTCATGATCGGACACGCACTAATGCCCGCACGAACCATCATCAATGGGTTGCGGGAACTTCAGAAGGGCAACAATCGGTGGCGCCTGCCGCGCTTCCGTCCCAAGGACCTCGATCATATCGCTTGCGCCGTCAATGATCTTGCCGAAGAGCTCGCACGCACCAATACGGCTCGCGCAGCTCTGACCAGCAGCCTGATGCAGGTCCAGGAGGAGGAACGCCGCGCCTTGGCGCGCGAGCTTCACGACGAGTTCGGTCAATGCCTAACGGCCACCGTCGCCTTGGCGACACTCATCGAGTCGAGTTCTGCATCGGGCAGCGAAGAGATCGCCGAGGATGCGCGCAAGATCACTGCCGTGCAGGAACGCATGATGACCACTTTGCGCAGCACGCTCGTTCGCCTCAGGCGGCCGAACACTGAGGAGCTCGACCTTGCCACCAGGCTCCGCCACCTCGTCTCGGACTATACGACGCGGTCGATCTCACGCACGGCCTTCCATCTAAATCTCGTTGGCCAGATGACCGAGCTGCCGGATCAGGTCGAAACCGACATCTATCGCATCGCGCAAGAGTGCCTCACCAACGCGGTGAAGCATGGTTCGCCAAGCGAGGTGCGGCTCGAGGTCGAGTATCCGACACGGGAAAGCCGTGTCGTCAGCGTCGCCATCGAGGACGACGGCGGCGGAGACGCCATGCACGTCGGAACCGGCGAAGGGTATGGAATTGTCGGCATGCGCGAAAGAATAGCGGCGCTCGGCGGTCGGCTCTCTATCGCCAATTCTACGGCAGGCATCCGCATCTCTGCCGTGATCCCTCTCACGGGCTCGAATGATGACTTCCCAGTGGGAGAGGCGGCATGACTGGTCTCTCGATCCTGCTCGTCGACGACCACCCCGTGGTGCGTGAGGGATACCGGCGTCTACTCGAGCGACAACCGGGCTTCAAGGTTTGCGCTGAGGTAGACAACGCTCAGAGTGCCTACCATGCCTATAAGGAGTTCGGGCCTGACGTCGTGGTCATGGACGTCGCTATGCCGGGTGCTAGCGGCGTCGAGGCGGTTCGCCACATCCGGCAGTGGGACAAGAATGCTCGCATTCTGGTGTTCAGCATGCATCTCAGTGCCGCGATGACGATTAAGGCATTCGAGGCAGGAGCCTCGGGGTTCGTTACCAAGAGCAGCGGTCCTGCCGAGCTGATACGGGCCGTGTCCACTGTCGCGTCCGGCGGGCGCGCGCTGTCACCGGACGTGTCTCAGGTCATCGCCGATGACCGGCTCGAGCCGCGGTCGCAGATCGTCGCGGATCTCACGCCGCGCGAGACAGAGATCCTCCGCTTGTTGGCGTCGGGCATGGAAAGCGAGCATATCGCTCAGCTTCTGCATCTCAGCCCGAAAACCGTACGCAATCAGCACTACGCCATAAAAAACAAAATTGGTGCTCGCAACGATGCGCATATGGTCTGGCTTGCCGCCGGTGCGGGCTTAGTGCGCATCGAACACGCCGAGCCTCAACTGTCCGACGACTGAAAGCGAACTTCTCAGTTTTGACATCAGGCAATATGCCCGTGCCCTATCGGGCTTTCGGCTCTGAGAAGCCTGCCGCGAACTGCCTATCGTCCCGCACACTGGGACAATCAAAGGCAGACACGCATGAACGGCAATGCGACGCATGTTTCGCAAGGCTTGATAAACAGCATTAGGTCACGACTTAGCGGTTCCGACGATCCGGTTCTGCCGTGGCTGATCTTCACCGGCCTCACCGTGGTCGCGTTCCTGCTGCTGTGGTTCTACGGTTTGGCGCAGAAGGCGCTCACGTCCGATCCCTCGCACATCACGAGCGTCATAGCTCTCATCTACATTGCCGCATCGCTGCATTGCCTATGGCGTGCGGTTGCGATCTCGCGGGAGGCCATGGCCGGCAGTCATCTCGCGCAAGAGATCTCATCACTCCTGAGCGCGCCTATCCGCGCACATCGTGATCCGTTCTCGGCCGCCATTACACAAGCCGCCAGCGCTGGCGTCGTTGCCGATCACGTAAGCAATCTCGTCAAAAAATCCGAACTCACTGGCGAGAGCAACGGCTTCGACCAAACGATCCTGCTCCGCGTGCTAGGGGAGCGCTTGAGCAGCGGCAACAGAAGTGGTGCTTTCACCAGCGATCTGGCGATGAAGCTCGGCCTGTTCGGCACCATCGTCGGCTTCATCATGATGTTGGCGCCGATCGCTGGCCTCAATACCGACGATCAGGCCGCCATCAAATCGTCCATGGCGCTGATGAGCGAAGGCATGGCCGTCGCCATGTACACCACGCTCGCGGGTCTCGTTGCGTCCATCCTCATTAAAATTCAGTACCAGTTCGTTGAGACCGCAACGTCCCGGCTCTTTACTTCGGCAGTCACGTTGACAGAGGTCTGCGTCATCCCCGTTCTTCAACGGCGCAGGGACATGGCGCAATGATCGACGAATTCAGCCTCCGCCCAAGCGAGCCGCCGTTCGACCCCCTGAGCGTTGTACTATTTAAAGCGCTTCAGGTGGTCGCCTTCCTGTTCTTCATAGCCTTCCTCGCCATCTCGCAGCAGAAAGATGATGGCAAGGTCGACAATAAGGCTGAGTTCTTCATCTCAATGACCTGGCCGGACGACCATCCGGACGACTTCGATCTCTTCGTCCAGGACCCGATTGGCAACGTCGTCTGGTATCGCAGACGCGACGTGGGGTTCATGTCGCTTGAGCGAGACAACCGGGGCGGCGCCAACGACTTCATCACAGTCGGGACTCAGAAAATCCGATCCTCGGCGCGCCAGGAGTTGGTAAGCATCCGCGGTATCGTCGCAGGCGAGTACACGGTCAACATTTATCATTTCAGCGCACTAACCAGCCAGGCAGTGCCTGTAACCGTTACGATCGAAAAGCTCAATCCGCGGGTCAGCGTCGTCGCCAAACGCACGCTAGAAGTTCAGGGCTCGAGCGTCGAGAAGACGGCCGCCCGGTTCACGCTCGACGCCGAGGGAGAAGTGGTGAGCACGAGCGAGGTCGAACGCTCGATCCTGCAGACGTTTTTCGATCCATCCATGAACGGCGGGTCACAATGACGGTTCAGGGCTACATCTTTCTTTTGGTGCTCGCATACGCCGCGCTTGTCGCGCTGTTGCTGATCATTCTGATCCGTATCCCGATTTACCGCGTCGCAAAGATTGCGGCGATAGTGGCAATGTTCGCTTTCACTGTCGGCGTCTTCTTCTGGTCACAGGGGCTGGTCGGGTGGTCGTCCGCGACGGCCGTGCCACAGCGGTTCCAGGTCTTGTGGGCGCGCGTCGTAGAACCCAACTTGTCGAAGGGCAAGCCTGGCTCTATCCATCTTTGGGTAGAGGCTCTGGACGATAACAATATTCCCAGCGGGGAGCCGCGCGCGTACCTTCTGCCGTATTCGCCCGCGCTCGCCACCAAGGCTGCGGTGGCCCAGGAAGAGATCAAGAAGGGTAACGCACAGGGTGGCAAGGCCGGTGCCGCAGATCTAGCCCCTAATGTCGGGATGAGCGCAACGGACGGCCACATCGAAGGCGTCAACATCAGGAACATCTCGCAGGGCGCGACGCCCGGCGGCGATCCGTCCGGCGGAGGCGTGCTGGATCCGGCGGCCTTGGGCGGCCAATCCAAGTCCATCGATCTCATACCCCTACCGAAACCTGTCTTGCCGCCAAAGGACGATCCGTCATTGGAAGGGATTGCTCCGTGACGGAGATCGAACGTCCGTTCGGCGCTTCATTGCGGACAAAGTGAAAATGTGCCGGATGCAAAAGCCACCAGATGGCCAGATTTTGCTCTTGGGACATTGCAGCCTGTAAGGGATGTAATCCCGACGGGCCGAGACGCTGCGGCATCCCGCGCGAAGCGCACGCTCTGCGCTTCCAGCGCCGCTATCGCAGGAGCGTTTGGCGAATTCGGCGTTTCGTGGCGCTGTCGTGTCGCGCGCGAAACGTGCACGCGGATGCGGCTGGAAGCGGTTATAAGGGCGTCAGCAAGCGTGGCAGGTCGAGTGCTACGCCCTTGAGGATTTTCTGAACTATATGCAACTTCAAACACATAGGTTCTGCGTCGCCCCGATGATGGATTGGAGCGGTTTGCGCGTTAATTCAATGTGATGCAGACCAGTGTGAGTAAAATCTGCATGCTGAAATCAAAAAAAGTTGATAATTGCTGCGTGTAAAGAATGTCTGTTTTTCGTGCTCACGTGAGCGCGTCCAGCTTTGGCGAGAACACGTCGTTAGCCGTCTTCCTAGAGCTTCTTGAGCGTTGCCGTTGCGGGTTCGTAAACATGGGCCGTTATCGACCGGTCCCGGACGCGCTCGACAACTTCGTCAATGACGTTGAGGGGAACCAGGAACCATTCACGCGGTTTGACCGGCCGGCCGAAGCGGTCGGGGATTTCCACATCAAGCCGGGCAGCGGCGAAGAACCGGTGCAGGAGATTCTCCAGCTTGCTGCGGTTGATGTTGAAGAGCTTGTAGGTGGCTACCACCTCAACCCCGGCAAAGAGATACGTGGGGTCGTTCTCGGCATTGCCGACACGGATATCCACGGCTCCGCCGGTCACGCCGATCTTGTGAATGACCTCCTTGTGCGGCGCAATCGCCGGATGCTGGGACAGGCTGCGCAGGACGTAGATGGTTCCGCTCTCGACGTCCTTGTCGTCGGACGCATTGCCGAACAACGGCCCGGCGTCGGGGTCGGTGATGCGCCGGCCGGCGTCGTCCTTGTGCAAAGCCCGTTGCAGCGACCGCATGAGGATGTCGCTCTCGGTGCCGTTGTCGTAGATGACGCGCAGGCGCCGGTCCGCGCGGTCGTTCTTGGTGCGGCGCTCTTCTTCGCCGGCGTCGGCCACGTAGACCATTTGTCCGCCCAGGATAAAGAACTCGCCGGGGTCAATGCTGGCATCGTTGCCGAAGCGGCGGGACTCGCGGACACCGGCATCCAGATCGTGCTGCACCTTGGCGAACAGCGGCTTGAACCGTTCAAACTCCTCGCAGGGGGTGCGGTCGGCCACATCGTCGGCAGCGTGGATCTCTGCGCGCGGTTTGACGTGCTTCAGCTGTGAGATGTCATCCTCATCTTCGAAGCCCAGTTCGGCGAGCAAGGCGTCAGCATCGAGATGTTTGCTCTCATGCGGCGTGGATTCAGTGGCACCCGCAAGCAAGCCATGCGTGTCGAGATCGGCGACCAGTGCGCGGTAGGAGGCGTTGCCACGAACGCGATCAAGGCGGACGGCGTAGAGCCGCTCGAAGATGTCCTTGCCGTCGCCGTGCTCGGGCTTACGGCCATGTTTATCGACAAAGCGAATGATGTCCTCGAAGCCCGCGACAATGCGCGCCTCTTCATGCGAGCGGCTGTTTTGTTGCGGAGCTTCATCGACGAGGCCCAGCTCTTCAGCGAGATCGTCAGCTGTTCTTCTTGTCATACGCCCCAGCTGCCTTGTGCCGTTGAAATGCGAGGATGCCCTCGGCCATCTTCTTCTCCCAGGCGTCGGTTGAAGTGATGGACGGCAAACGTCCCCGTTCACGCCTGAACTTACTCGCGCGCTCCGCAAGGTCCCATGCCTCGTCAGCAGGTATGTTCGTGCGCTTGGCGGAAATCGCGGCCGCAACCTGTGTCAGCGTGCCTTCGCTCATGGCCTTTGCCAAGACGTTGTAGGCCGCCTCGAACGGATTGATGCTGTCGATCAGGTCAATATCCAGCTCGCGCACGTCCATGGCAAACTTGCGCACGCCGTCGATGATGGCGGTGTTACCCTTGAGGGTTTCATCCTCGCCGGCTTCTACGAGCTGGCGCGCCTTTTGCGTCAAGGCCAGGGCGGCAATCGCGTGCTGGCGGATGGCCTCCTGGTCGATATCGGACAGGGAGGGGTACTTGTCTTTGACGATCTTGCCCATGCGCACCTGGGTCAGCTCTTCGGGAAGCGTGTCGTCATCGAACAACCCGCGCTCGATGGTCGGCTTGTCCTGCACAAAGGCGGTGATGACCTCGTTGATGTCTTCCTTGCAGATGCGGGCGGCTTCGGGGCTTTCGGGCGTGGCGAGCCCCTTGACCTCGACGTGAAGCTGCCCTGTGGCGCCGTTAAAACCGATGTTGTTGCCTTTGGGGTCGTACCCCCCTTCGCCGTAGTCGAAACCGTCCTGCGGGCCGCTCTGCGGCGTCTTCGGCGTGAAGTTGAATCGCGGCGCCAGCACCTGCTCCATCAGCAGGCTGGCGGCGATGGCCTTCAGCGTATCGTTCACCGCATCGGTGACGATCTCCTGCGCGGCATCCGGTTCGGCGATCAGGTTGGTGAAATGGGCGCGGGCCTTGCCCGGTGCATCGCGGGTGGCGCGGCCGATGATCTGGATGATCTCGGTGAGGCTGTTGCGATAGCCGATGGTTAGCGCGTGCCCGCACCAAATCCAGTCGAATCCTTCCCTCGCCATGCCAAGCGCAATGATAATATCCACGTAGTCGCGGTCTTGGTTTGCCTCCGGCTTTTTGAGGGCGGCAATAACCTTTTCGCGCTTTGGTCCGTCGTCCACCAAGTCGGCCACTTTGATGACGCGCCCATCAGGGCGTTCGATCAGCTGGAAGCCGGTCGTGGCATCCTCACCCTTCCAGGTGCCCAGCTCGTGCATGATGTCGTTGGCTTCGCGGATTTTATCGCCGAGCGCTTCACGGGAGTTGACGTTGGGGATGTGGATGATGGTCTTCTGGTCGGGGTCGAGCACCTTCATGATCGCGTCGATATAGGGCCCCTGGTAAAAGAAGTACCCGATATCGAGGGCTTTCAGGTGTTCGTAGCCGTTGAGCTGCTCGTAGTAGGTGTAGGTGACGGTGGTGAACTTGCGCTCGTCATCCGGGTTCAAAACCGGTGCGGCATCGCCCCGGAAGTATGAGCCGGTCATGGCGACCATGTGGATCTTGTCACGGCCGAGGAAGGCGTTGAGCTGGCGGCCCAGCACGTTGTTGTCGCTGGCCGAGACGTGATGAAACTCGTCGATGGCGATGAGGCGATCATCAAACGCCTCGATGCCGAACTCTTCCACGGCAAATCGGAACGTGGCGTGGGTGCAGACCAGCACCTTGTCGGCACTGGCCAGAAACGCGCCGACAGACTTGACCTTAGACGTTGCCACGCGGCCCGGTTCATCGTTGCCCGGCGCGTTGCACAAGTTCCATTGGGGTTTTACGGTCCAATCCGCCCAGAAGCCGAACTTGCTGAGAGGCGCGTCGGCGAAGCTGCCGCCAATGGAACGCTCCGGCACGACGATGATGGCCTGCTTGACGTTCTGGTTGGTCAGCTTGTCGAGGGCGATGTACATCAGCGCGCGCGATTTACCCGACGCCGGCGGCGACTTGATGAGCAGATACTGCTCGCCGCGATGGGCGTAGGCACGTTCCTGCATCGCCCGCATGCCAAGCTCGTTGGCTTTGGTGGAAGCGCCTGTGCGCTGGTACTGCACGGAGACGGACGGGACGGCGATCTTGGCGGTCATGCGGTGGGGCTTTCGTCGGAGGATTTGGATTTGCGGCCGTTCTTCTTCGGCGCCTTGGCGGCTTCGGCGGCGGTCATCTTGGTGTACATGTCGAACAGCTTTTCCAGCCGCTCGGTGTCGTTCTTGAAGCGGCGGCCGATGTAGATGCGCTCCAGCGTCTCGTCGTTCTTCTCATGCGCCTGGCGCACCAGCTGGAACTCCTTATCCATGCGCTCGGGGTCGTACATGTCGGCGATGGTGGCGGGCCAATAGTGCTCGCGTGCCAGCAGGATGTCCTCGGCGCAGCGGGTGAGATCGGCTTTTTGGTTCTCGGTGAGCGGTGGGACCGGGAAGGTGTTCCAGCCGAGGGTGTTGGTATATGAAAATCGCATTTCTAGACGGCCACATACAGTGCCCATCCAGACCCAATGCATCCGCGAGGCAACCAGCGCTGCGTTCCACAACGGTGCATTGTAAATGCCATAGTTGCGATTTGTTATTATACAACCCTTGTCGTAAGTGTCGAAGGGAAGGTACTCCCTATTCTCGGAGCTGATTGCAGGAACTGCGATGATAGTCTCATCTCCGGCCTGCCTTACTTCACCAAACCGATGTGAAATTTCAGCGAGTCTCCTTGTTGCGGGGCGTGTGCTTTTTTGGCGTGCAGACTCAACAATGCGAAAGCGCGCATATAACCAGTTGTTTTCCTCCAGCGTGTGGATATCTGAATTGGGAGCCCAAATACAACGGCGGTCTATCGCGTCGATTAACTCTTGCGAGCCAACTAGCCGGCGTATCAGCTCCTGAGGCACATGATGCTTCGTTATTGCTTGGATGGCTTCTTCTCTGTCCAGAAGTAAACCTCCTCCGTCGTTCGGCATGCTTCCAAAGCCCATTGGTGCGATATGAGAAATTGGCTCCGCAGTGGGCTGCACGATCAATGCCGGACCAGGAACTAGGTATGGAGATATATTGGCCGTTTCTCTGCGGGTACCATCCGAATAAATGAAACGTGAGTTCGCAAGAGTCGCCCCATAACCAATAACTGAAACGGTCACGCCAGCCTTATGGGAAGCCAAATTGCTCCACTTGAAAGAGGTGTGCGCAAATGAAATCGAGAGGGTATTGGAAAGGAGTAAGGGCCAAAGTAGTGAGACCTGTCGCCCTTGATTTAGACTGTTGGTTGCCACGAAAGCAGTAAGTCCGCCTATCGCGGATATGTAATCGCGGCCCTTAATAAACCATCCAGCAACGTAATCAATTGAGCCAAGCGATTTCAATCGTCCCGCAAAGGCGATTTTCAAATCTTCCTTCTGCTCGTTGCTCTGTTCGTTGCCCCAGACATACGGCGGATTCCCGCAAATATACGTCTCAACTTCCGGCTCCTTGCCATCCAGCGCCATCCGCCCGGTCGGCCCGCTCAGGTCCTCCTCAACAGCGCTGCCCCCCGTCGGCGGCGGACACACCTCCAACCAATCCAGCCGCAACGCATTGCCGGTGACGATCTTGCCGGTGTCGTTGAGTGGCAGCACCTCAAGACACGCTTCACGCTGACCGATGAGGCGCACGTTGCATTGGAACTCAGCGATGAGCAGGGAAAGCCGCGCAACCTCGGCGGCGAAGCTCTTCATCTCGATGCCGTAGAAGTTGGTGAGCTTGATCCAGCTCTTCTTATCCTCGTCTTTGCGGCGTTTGACGATCTCGGCCTCGATCTCGCGCAGCTTGATGTAGGCGATGACCAGGAAGTTGCCGGAGCCGCAGGCGGGGTCGAACACGCGGATGGTGGCGATGCGTTTCCTGAGGTTCAACAGCTTACGCGGGTTGTCCTCGGCCTTCTCCAGGTCCTCGCGCAGGTCGTCGAGGAACAGTGGGTCCAGCACCTTCAGGATGTTCGGCACGCTGGTATAGTGCATACCCAGCTCGCCGCGTTCGTCGTCGTCAGCGACGGCCTGGATCATTGAACCGAAGATGTCCGGGTTGATCTGTTTCCAGTCCAGTTCGCCGGCGCGGACCAGGTAGGAGCGGGCGATCTTGGAAAAACGCGGGCTATCCACCTTGTGGGTGAACAGCCCTCCATTGACGTAGGGGAACTCCTTGGCCCATGCCGGCAGCCGCTTGGCGGCGCGGTCTTCGGGCTTGGTGTCCATCACGCGGAACAGCTCGGTAATGACCTCGTGCGTGTTGGAGGACTCCGCCGTTGTCATCTGCTTGATGCAAGCGGTGAACATGCCCTGGTGGTTGAAGATGCCGGTGTCCTCGGCAAAGAAACAGAAAATCAGCCGGGCCATGAACTGGTTCAGTTCCTGCCGGCGGCCGGCAGCGCCCCAGTCGGGGTTTTCTTTCAGCAGCTCGACGTAGAGCTTGTTGAGGCGGCTGGTCGCCTTGATGTCGATGGGGTTGTTCTTGATCTCGGCGACGGTGGAGATGCCGGCGAGGGGGAGGAAGAACCCGAAGTGGTTCACGAGATCGGGCAGCTTGCAGGCGACCACCTCGCCGGTGGCCAGTTCCTCAGCCTCCAGGTCGATGCCGTCGGTGGCGAGTACGAACTTGGGCTTGCCCTTGGCGTTCCTGGGACTGGTACGCAGCGCGGTGAGGGTGTCGCCGACGTGGCCCGGATCGCAGGTGGCCAGATGGATGTGGTTGCGTTGAAGGACGCCACCGGGGATGTCGGACTGGTTGGTGTTGCCCGACCGCAGGCGTTGAATGGCGGTTTCCTTGTTGCCAAAGGCGGCGAGGAACGCGAACGGGAATTCGGTGCGCTCGAACGGCGCCAGGGCAAGCGCCGATACGGCTTCTTCGATTTCGACAGCGTTCATTCATTCCCCCCAAAGCATCAGCAACCCAAGCGACGCTCGGGCAAGACTTTGCAAGGCGCAGCATGGGTTTGGCAATGCTTATGCCCGCGTCTTGTGCAACTGGGGATAACTTGCATTTTTCCAATTTTCGGGCGCGGAGGCCTCTATTTGCCTGCCGGGCCGCCTCTACTGCCCGGTTCTTCCTGAAGCTCCTATCCTGCAAGGGATGGACGCCCGAAGGGCCGAGACGCACTTAGCGGCTCGGCGCGCGACAGCCCGGCCCGCGCGTAGCGCGGGTGCAGCCAAACCTCCCTATCAATCCGCGCGACCGCCACCGCGCTTCTTCGCTTTTTCCGGCATTCCGCGCGTGACCACGCCATCCTGTTCCAGCTGGTCCAGCGACGGTGCCAAATCCTGTTGTTCGGCTTCGCTCTTGCCCGGCAAGGGATAGCTGGTGGAGCCTCCGAACATGGCCCGGCCGTAACGGTCCTTGCGCAGCCATGCGCCTATGCGCAGCACGGGTTGGTTACTTCCGTGATTATAAGCGCCCCAATAGTCCGGCCGATCTTTGTCCGGCGCCTCATTCTTGAAGCGGTTCGGGAACAGGACCAGCTGGCGGGCGCGGAGCTGCAAGGTGCCAAGGGAAACAAGTGCAGTGCTGCTGTCGGCACTCTTGAGGAGCGCTGCGACCTGATCCATCGGCGCGGCGTTCAACGACACCGGGTCGGTGCTGCCGTTGAACATGGTCATGACCTCGCCGGTCTTGGGGTCGGTGTATTCGTGGGCGAACAGCGGGAATCCGTATTCCACCTTGGGATCGTCGGGCAGGCTCAGGCGTCCTTCGAACATGGGGCGTTTGTCGCCTGGTTCTTTCTCGCGGAGGAGGAAGGCGATAAAGTTGCCGTGCGGTTGTGTGTCAGGCGTCGTGGTCATTGCAGCATGCTTTCGTTGGTTCACGAAAAGGCTGCGGGAGAGTGAATACGAAGTCCATACAGGCTGCTTATGCGGGCGGCACTTTTGTCGTAAGCTGCCGGTGATGATCGCGTTGCCCGTTCCTGCCCGTATCAAATCCGCCATGGGGCGGTTCTATCGGGATCGTGGTCAAGCTTTCTTCCGCGCCTTGGACAAAGACCCATTGGTGGCTGGCGGACGTTCCGGCAGAATCCGCGAGGCATCGCTCCTCTCCAATTTCTGTATGAATGGTCGCCGCTGCTGATGGAGGCTGAGCAGCAGCGGATTAGCGTGCTTTTGGATGCGTTCTTGGAGCGCCTGCGGGTAAGCGACGTGATTGCGGCTCACGCGGAGACAGAAAAGCCGTGAGGGCGGTGGTGTGCGTTGCGCGCGAGAGTGCGGTTTCCTGTTGGCGCTGTCGCCTTTCCGCCCTTGCGTCGTCCATAGCGGCTTGCACGTCCTCGCGCGATAGCAGACCCAAGGTGTGGAAAGCGCGGGCTACGTCAACGGCATCGACAGCGAATACGCTGCGGTGCTGACGTACAGACGTGTTGATGTGAGGGTGTGAAGGCGTGTAGTCACGTCTGCGTGCCAGCGTTCTGGCGGTTGCCGCGAGGCCAAGGCTCGACAACTTGGCGTAAGTGCTGTCATCGCCGACGACGAAGCCTTGCCCTTTCGCTTCGAGGCGAAGACCATCGGCGGCGAGTAATTCCCTGAAATCGTCGTGTGTGGCATTGGCGGACAACCGCTCGGATATTTCGGCGCCGAATTTGCGCGCCTTGTCTTTGCTCCATTGTGGTCTGGTGGTTCGCGCTCCGCGCCTGGCTGCGTAGGTTGCGGCTGAGTTGGGCAGCTTTTCTTGCGTGTCCGTGCGTTCCGGGTTGAAGGTGTGCGCGGGGGCGAACTCGAACCCGTAGGTTTCGGCGAGTTCCTTCATGATGCGGTCAAAGCGGGCGAAGTCGTGGGATGTTTTCCATGCCCGGCCGCTCTCGGGATGTACCCGGTTGAGCAGGATGTGCAGGTGCGGGTGGGGCTTGTCGCCGTGGCCCATGATCAGGGCTTGATGTTCGGCCAGACCGGCAAGCTCCAAGGTGACTGTTGCCACAGCCTGCATCACCTCCGGCGTCGGCCGTTCGCGCGCGTGCCACGCGATCATCAGGTGATAGGCGGCGCTCTTCGTGCGCGCCGACAGTTGGGCGGTGGCGCCCATGTATCGCGCCGCAAGTTCGGGATCGGTGGTAGGAAGGTTCTGTGTGGCCACCCAAGCCACGCGTTTCGGGTCAGTGCGATTGCCGGACTTTCCACGCACGAGGTAGCGCGCCAACGCGAGGAAGTCGTTGGTAGGTGGCGCGACCTTGGCAAGCATCAGTCAGAGGCGCGGGCGAGATTGTTGACGGCAGCGATGCAGGTCCGGAGTTCGTCTTCCGCCACCGGCACGCGGCCGGTGTTGGCCTGACGCGCCAGCTGGTTGAGGTTGTTGCCGATGCGGGCCAGCTCGCGGAGGAAGGCATCGTTGCGGCTTTGGTGCGGAAGTTCGGCGCGGTGATCGTTGAGGTGCGCCACCACAACGATGCGCACGAAATCCGAAACCGTGACATTGCGCCTTCGGGATTGGTTGAGCAGCTGGCGGTGTTCCGTCTCGGTTATGCGGCTGCGCACGAACTTGGAAAGCAATTTTCGCGTGCGACGATGTTTGCGGGTTGGTCTAGATGGCATGGCAGCTCTTTCTTTGGGACGGGGCGATGCGGGGCCGTGGCCCCGCAAGCACGCGCGTCAGCGCAATGCCTTTGACCTCACATGGTGGTCAAAGGCATACCTCGCCCCGTCCCTCTTACCTTCCCCGAATATACGTCCTGCATACAAGTTGATTGCCTACGGCGTGAGCAGCGTGACGGCAGATCGTTGCGATAACCGCGCACGGTGCAATCACCACCGGGGGGCTTCACGCCCCCCGAACCCCCCGTGGGATATTTAAGGCAGGTGAGGGGCAGAACTGTATACGGCGCACAAAGTGTGCATGCGATTTGCCATTTGCCAATGTAGGGCGATACTGGCTTTGCGGTACAGGCTGGGAAGCCGATGACCGTGCAGATGAAATCGCGCCCCGGTTTGTGGGGCGCCTTAAACTTCGGTTCAAATGGATTTGGCGGAAGTCAAAAGGATTGTGACTGAGGAAAGCCTCACTCCCCAGCTCAAAGCGCTGCGGCTAGAGCTGGCGGCGCATTCAGCAAGGGTGTTTTCCGACGTCGGCACTCGGCTCCATATTTCTGGCCATCTGTTGGGTGATGGGCGAGTTACAGGACGGTCTGCGTTCGGCCACGGCAGCGATGAAGTGGTCGGAATGTCTTTCCTTTTGCTGATTGCGGGTCAGCTCATATCGGCTAGTTCTGAACTGCTATCCAACGGTCGACCATATGCTGGGGCTGCATTACTCAGGCAAATTGTTGAAGTTGAGTACCTAGCTTGGGCCTTTGATGCGCGCCACGAAGACGCCGAGCGTTGGCTTCAAAGTGATAAAGCAACTCGGGACGAGTTCTTCAGGCCAGCGAAGCTTCGCGAGGCAGCTGGCGGGAAATTTCGAGGGCAGGATTATGGGTTTCACTGTGAACTTGGTGGCCATCCGGTTCCGACTGGCGCGGTGCTTCTTAGAAACGAACCTCATACCGTAGAACTTTTAATGTCTGACCTGCTTGGCCACGTCGGAGAAATTTGGAATTTCTTCGTCGGGTGGTCACGGCGCAATGAGGGCTATACAGAAGAGTTCAAGCCTGCAGCGAAGGAAATGTCTGAACGGTTCGCTGTCTGGCGACACGAAGATCCGCTGGTGGGTCTACCTTCACCTTAAACTGACAGCCGCACTGGCGAGGGCTGCAGTCAAACGGGCGCTTCTGCCACGCGACCCCAGCATTCTTGAAATCGCCCTACTGTCGCACCGGTTGGGCGGCACGTTCTACGTGATGAAGCGTATCGCCGTTGTCGATGATGAACCAACCATTCTGACGTCTCTGCGGCTTACGCTAGAGTCGGAAGGCTACGCGGTCGAGGTATTCTCTGATCCGGCCGTGGCTTTGCCAAAGCTCATTTGTGTGCCGCCAACTCTGCTCATCCTCAATGGCCGTATGCCCGGCCTGCACGGGATCGATTTCTTTCTGATGTTTCGGCAGTACTCCAAGGCGCCGGTGATCTTTCTGTCGGCGAGCGCCGACGAGATTGCGACCCATCTGCAAGCGATCGATAGACCGGCCACGGCTTACGTCAACAAGCCGTTCTCACAACGCGTGTTGTTGGCACTGGTGGCGGAGAAGGCGCAAGCTGAGTTAAGCCGTCCTAACGGTTCCAATGTTTAAGCTGCGCTCCTGATGACATCTAAAATGCGGAAAGCTTGCCAGCCCTTCGGTCGCCGCAGGACTTGGCAACGGTACACAGCAGCCGTCGTCACTTTTTTTATGCCCGAGGCGTGAAGCGTTGACCCGTGCACCAAGATTCGTCGGTCGCTTCCCACTTCGCGCAGGAATCCATGGCGGCCGTCGAGATCCAGCCATTCAAACCGGCCGAGCGTTTCAAACACTTCGGCATCGTCGTCCATTGGAGTTCGGCGGAGCACTTCACGTGGCGCCGGGGATGCTGGCGATGCACTGTCCGCTTGCATTGCCGCTGTCGTTCCAGCGCGTGATTGTTGGCTGCTGGCGATGGCGGCACCGCCGAGACCACACATGAGGCTGAATAGTCCGCGCCGTGATACGTTTTCCATGTCCATACCTCCAACGAGCTTGCGTGAGACGTATCGGAGGATTGTGGCGGTTTTCGCCGACGGCGCGGGCTAGCGGCGGAACCTGCCACCGGAGAAGTTTGAGGATGTCTCGGCGGGCTGTTTCGTCTCCGGCGGCATCGTGAAGAAGGCATGTGCGTACGCTTGACGGCGTGGAGCGGGTGCGCGGCCATAGTCGGCCGGGTTGGTCGTATGAAGCGCGGCAATGCGTTCGAACGGCACGGCCTTGAGGGTCTCGGGTTCGGTGCCGACTTCGGCGGCAAGTTGGAAGAGGACTCGTTTGGCCCATCCGCGCATCTCCTCGACAGGGAGGGGATAGGCGGTAGGAGCCGTGTCCATGTGGAATGACCAGGCTATGCCATTAGCGGCCGGTTCAATCCAGCACTCCACGCTGGCCTTGCCGCCGAGATAGACGCGGGTGTGACCTTGGGCGTTGCGCGTGTGCGTGATGATCATGCAGAAGCCTGAGGCGTGCCGAACAATGAGAGCAATGGTCGGTGCTCATTGGGTGTGCGGGTTCGCGTCTTAGAAAGGTGCTTGGCCCGACGACGTGTGGCAGCCCCGCATCACGGTTGGAATGCTCGTTGGTGGGGCGAGCAAATGCCGCCACAGTTGTGCGTCATGTTCGGTATTCAACACATCGAGGTTGCCATGAACGAGCTGTCACGGCGCGGGTTTTTCTCCGTGCTCTGCGGGTTTGGCGGAGTTGTGATAATTGGCTGCCACTTTCCGAACGCCGCCGAGGGGAGGCCGTTGGTTGCCCCAATCGCGGACACGTCGCCGATCCTAAAAGAACATGCCTGCGAGGCGTTCGAAGCCATGCGCAAAGCATTCCGGCGAAACCTACCTAATCGGGATATGTATGATGGGCTGCCCCACGTTCTTGAGTTTGAGGAGTACCGCGCAGGTGTCCTGATCCTTTCGGTGCCAGCGGCTTTCCTGAAGCATTGGATCGAGGTCGAGCACTCCGACGAACTGCTGCGCGCGGTGGCCAGTACTTATCCTTTTGCCGAGCGGGTGGAGCTGATGGTGCGAGTAAAATCCGACGCAACCTTTGCTTAGGCTCGGACGACCGTGATTAGGTGAGGTGACGTTCCCAAAATGTGTGGCGAAAGCCCAAGCCTCACCGGGCTGTTTCTTCGGAGCCGAGCCGTCGCGGGGCCTTACCCTCCGGGGCGCTTCAGCGCGGCCCCGCGAGGGATCGGCGGAGATCCAGCCCAACAGGGGTGTTTCTTTGGTGGGAGCAGGAGCGATAACTGAGAGTGGTGTCTACGGTCTGGCGGAGATTTCTGCGCGGGGTGCGAAGAGTGGCGTCATACGTCGACGGCGGCAATATGGAGGCAGAGCTATCGTTGGCTCCTTGCCTACTGTTCTAGAATTTCAATTCGTTTGGCTCGTGAATGTGCCTCTCGAAGTCAAGGAGTCCCTCGGCCCGGGCATCGCGAGCAGTTTGCCCAGTTCCAAGATGGGCGTACTCCAACGGTGGACCCCAATTGAATCCAACCCTCACCCTTGGTGGATGATTGCGCAAGTCGGCGACATGCTCGACCTGCCCGTAAGGCAAGGTACGATATCGCTCTTCCCCAGCTACGTGGATCATCGGGGTTACCATGGATCGGTTCTCAAGCAGCACAACGAAGTGCTCTGAAAACCGTTTCTGGCTGAAGCCGGACTCTCCGCCCACTTCAATCCAAGACCACCATGCCATTTCGAACGTGGCTACGCCGTTCGGTGGAAGCGTTATTCGTATTGGATGCTTGAACCCAGATCTACCGATCTCTCTTCCGCCTTTTAGGTGTCGGGTTCGCTTTCCATCGGGTGTGGTGATGCAAAGCTCAGATATGTATGCCAGAGGAAACACGTCGTCTCGCACCATGTCCGGCGCTATCTCCACCGATAGCTCCGCATCATAGGGGACATCACCAAACGCGTTGCGAAGTTGATAGACGTTGTGGAAGCCGCCGCGATACGCATGAAGGGTCGGATTGTATTCCATGACGGTAATTTTGTGGCTTGCCACCTCGGCAAACACGCAGGTTGAGCGAACAACCTCCTCGAAGTATTCAATTACGGGATAGCTAACGGTCCGGCTTGCGAACATTTTTCGTAGTCTTTCGCGTAGGACATCTCCCCGCTCTCCGAAAAACTGCGCCGCAACCCCTACCGCTCCAACCAAGATGAAAAACAGGATGTTGGAGACGTGGCTGATCGCGAGTTCGTCTAAAGCTTCATTGGTGCGTTGACTGAGAGACTCGTATCGATGCCAAACGAGATACGCTGAAGCCGCCACATAAATAAGAAAACCGACAATCGTAAATAACAGAAATCTATTGATATCCCGCAACATCGCTGACCCTGCTGAAAACGACTTTCAAGCACCTTGGGTGATTGACTATTAATTTGACCACCTCGCCCGCCTCTCTATAGATCTCGGCCCAGAATCCTCCATCCCAGACGAGCAGATTTTCCGAAACCGCCGTTGCGGTATGCTCGCAACCCTTGGCGAACGAGAGCTTCACATTAGGCGATGTACCGCCAGTTAGCCGCAGGATAGCTTGGTGCTCTCTGTTGAGGAAGAGTGCATCGATTGGCATTTCCCATGACCTCTGCGAGGGAAGAATGTCTAACTGATCCTGCTGTCCTGAGACGGTATTTTCCAGAGTGATCGAAGTTCCATCCATGGCTTGGCGCAGTTCCCAAGGTGTGCCGTCGAGAATCCAGCAAGTCGCGCTGGGACGGAGATCAAAGCCTTGCATCCACTTGAGACGAAATCGGTTGTCGCCAACCTTCTCGATGACGCGAACGTCATCGCCAAGTTTAGAGCGATAGCATCCCGGCCGAAGTTCGGGGCGAGTGGTAAGCGAGGAAGCACGATGCGCTGGTACGACTGCGTGCGTAGGCAACAGTTCGCCACATAAAGACCTGAAGACGCGATCTGCGGCGACTTCAATTTCGGGTTCACTTGCTGCGCTCGCGGCAAAGACAGCGAATGGTTGTCGCAGATGCCTTAAGAATACAGAATTGAAGCCATAGTCGAAGCCACCGTGACGGGCATAGGCCCCATTTGACGCTGCATCACGTAGGATGAACTGACCGAAGCCGTAGGGTTGCGGGAAATACCCTAACTCTTCTGCGCTGCTGTTGAATTTACTGAGAACGGCTTTCGGGAAAACGTTCTCGCTTGTGAGAGCTCTGGCAAAAGACATCATGTCATTCGCGGATGCCCTGAGACAGGTAGCACCAGCTACAGCATAGGGGGGATCGCGTTCAGTCCATTGATCGTCGGTCGAACTAAGTTGATAGCCGACGATCCTATTGAGCATCGGCACACCGAATGAAAGGTGGAATGAGGCTGTGGGCATGTTTGCTGGCGCGAAGACGAGTTGTCGCGCAAGCGTGTCGAAGGGCGTCTTATAAAGGTGTGCGGCCAGTTCAGCTAAAAGAACATAGCCGGTGTTGGAATACAGAAAACGGGCGCCCGGCTCAAAGTTCAACGTGCGTTCATTTTGAACGAGTCTCATGACGTCGGATGTATCGATGCGATCGCCCGCTCGCCAACCTAGGGCCGTTGCCAAAGCCCAATGATCGCGTACCCCGCCGCGATGAAAGAGCAGGTCCGATATTTTTTGAGCTGAAATAACAGCGGGCAGGCGTTTGATGTAACGACCCAGATGATCGGAAAGGTCGAGCCTTCCGTCATTTTCCGCGATCAGAATGACGAGTGCGCAAATCTGCTTCGCTAGGGACGCTAGGTGGAACGGAGTTTGGTCTGTCGCCGGTGAGTTATAATTTAGGTTGGAAAGTCCCCACGTGTCGATGTGGGTCCGTGTTCCCTCCAAGATCGCAAATGTTATTGATGGCCGTAGACCTATCGGATTGATTCCGACGTGCTCAAGCGCTTGCGAGATGAGGGAGTTGAGGTGCGGATGGAAACGATCTGAAGACATGGATTCCAACATATTGCGTTACCATCGCAGCAACAAGGTTCTCGCGCGCGTGAGCCGGTAAAGCTCAGCCGCAATTTGAGACTTATGCATGTGCGCTTTGACATCCGGCCGCGTCAGTTCGGCGAAGACGTTACCACTAGAAGCTTGGGTCTGGTTTCCGGAGAAGCTCATTTTTTCTTTAGCTTGGTCTTTGGGGCTGCTTTTGGAAGTGCCTTGGCTTGCCGTTCCATGTCGGCCAGTTCGTCAAGTGCCTCTCGCTCGGCGTGGGCCGCTTCGGCGGCGTGGCGATTCTGATCAAACGTTTCGTATCGCTGATGCGCGATCTCTTCCATCTTCGCGTGGGAAACGCGACCAGCGCCACGGAGCACCGGGCGTTCATTGAAGGACACGAAGCGGTCGGTCTGCGTTACCCAGTCGGCCATGGTGGTTTGCTGCCGGTTTCGGGCGCGGAGTTCCGCAAAATCCAGAAATGCGGTGGTGAGCAGGTTCAATTGGCCGATCTCATCACCCGTCAGGTAGTTCTTCGCGGTGGAGACGTCACCCTTGCGGACGCGTTCGCCTTTCCAATTGGTCAAGGCCATGTTGGGCTTGGCAGGATCGGCCCGCGCGACGATGAGTTCTGCGGCCGTGTTTCCCGTTACGGCGTAGACAAGCTTGTTCTGAATGGTGGCGAAGAACGTCTTTGCCAAATCGCTCGCCTTGTCGTAGTCGGCGCTGGTCTGCGCGAATAGATCCCTGACCTTTTGGTAGAAGCGCTTTTCCGACGCCCGGATGTCGCGGATGCGCTCCAACAGTTCGTCGAAGTAATCGAGGCCGCCCGGCTCCTTCAGGCGTTCGTCGTTCATGACGAAGCCTTTGATCAGGTACTCTTCCAGCGTTGTGGATGCCCAGCGGCGGAATTGCGCACCGCGCGGGCTGCGCACGCGGTATCCGACCGCGAGAATGGCTTTGAGGTTGTAGAGCTTGGTTTTGTACCGCTTGCCGTCGGCGGCAGTAGTCAAGGATTCCTTGACAACTGCTCCCTCAGCCAACTCCTCCTCAGCAAAAATGGCTTTGAGATGCAGGCTGACATTCTGCTTCGTCGTCTCAAAAAGCCCGGCGATTTCTGCCTGCGTAAGCCAGACCGAACCATGCTCTAGCCGCAGGTGAATCTGGTCGCGGCCGTCCTCGGTCTTGTAGATGACGAGTTCGCCAAGGCCCTTGCCTTCGGTCTCTTCACTATCATTGGGGCGAGTGGGCTTGACCATGGGAAGGGCTTTCTTGCTGGAATCGTCCTAATAGCATGATGCGAACATAATGGGAACAAAGGCCTACTGCACGGAGGTCGAGAGCCACCACAGGGAAGGGCGGCCGACGTGGCCTGGTCGCCAGACCGCCCAGCAATACCGATGTTCCGCAGCAAATCCACGCTCGATGCCGTTGGGCCAGCAGGTCAGGTCGTCAAGGACATAAAGAGATGCCGGTGGGCGGCTAACCCATTGGGCATGGCGCATGGGATGCGCCAGTGAGGCGAGGTTGAGCAGCATGGCAACGCTGCCGCCGGTGGGCTGGACGAGACGGAGCGCATGGCGCACGAACGCATCGGCGAGTCCGCTGCCGTAAGGCGGATTGGTTACGATGTTGCGGGCGCGGCTTGTGGGCTCGGCGAGGAAGTTGACGCCGCCGGAGCCGAAGCCGCGATCAATGAGATCGGTGGAGACCACCTGATAGCCGTGCGCCGCTAGCACTTTGCTGATGGCGCCCTCTCCGCAGGCCGGTTCCCAGATGGCGCCGCTGAAGCGTTCCACGGCAAGCAGTGCGCGCGTACCCTCCGGCGGAGTCGGATAATAGTCGTTCGGAGCGCGGAATGGTGAGCCAGTGCGGGTCATGATGCGATCACCGGCCAGCGCAGTCCTTCTTGCGCATGGGGTGTTGGTTGAGGTTTTGGAGACGTTTTGGGTGTCTGGGCAGGGGTTATTTCGTTTTGCCTCCGAAACCGATTCCAGCGACTCCCTGTGCGGGCTGGCGATGCGGAAAGGTAGAATCCGACGCTGCTGCATAGCTCGGCCAGCGCAATCGGCCACAGCGCGGTGGCGAGCAGCAGGGTCGCCATGTCGTACCCTGTCCATGTGGCCAGCAGCGTGATTTGCGGTGACGGGTCGGCGGCGGGTGTCGCGATGAGGATGGCGTCGGCTTCGCGAAGCGTATTCTTTGCGGATGCATGGGAGCTGCACAGTGCGCGTTCGCGCTGTGTCTTCGGCAGGGCGCAGGCTGTGCTGGATTTAAACAGCGGGTTGGCTTCGAGTGTTTGCAACTCGGCGCCGGCGCGCTGGTGCGTTGCGGCGGCGCGCGTTCGGTTGCCGTCGTCGGTATTAAATTGGCTTTGCTCACTGGCGCGGTTGAACGCAACCTCGGACAGGCCGCACCACAGCGAGTTCGCGAGCAGTGGCCAGAAGAGGAGAAACAGGAGGACGGCCGCGACCGGTTGTCTGGTTCGCCATGCGCGGCTCGCGCCCACGAGGCAGGCGCATTTGGCGATGTCCAAAGCCGCGTTGAGGGCTGCGAACAGGATGGCGTACTGCAGAACGGCCGAGGTCTTGAACCCATACGTTGCATTGAGCGTGATGGTCACGGCCGCTGCAACGAGAGAGGCGAGGCGCAAAAACATCATCGCGGCGTTCCCATGACCGGAAATTGCACGTGGCGGATCTCGCCGGTGACACCGTTCTTGAGCAGTGCCCGGCCGCGTTGCAAATGGCGCGGGTCTGCGGGCAGGCCCTCGAGCTGGCCGAACAGCGCCGTGGCGTGGGCATCGATGGGCAGCTTGAAGCTGATGGTGTTGAGGCAATTCGCGCGAATGGTCGGCGGGATTTGTTCGGCAACCGGTTCCTGCGCGGTGACGAACAGGCGGATGCCGGTGGAGCGTCCCCGGCGCGCGACCATGGCCAGTTCATCAAGAAACCGCGCGTGGAGCTTGTTGTCGGGATGTTTGGCGTCGCCCGAAGGTTTGGCGGTGAACGTGGACATCTCATCGATGATGAGGGCCACGAAGTTGCCGGTGGCGTTATCGATGTTGCGGGCACGCTGATCGGCGTTGCGCGCACGCATGAACTCCACCAAGTGTGTGGTGAGTTTCCAAAGGTGCGGCTCCGCCCACAGCACATGAACCTTCCCCGGCGCGATGCGGGCATACCGTTGCAGGGTGACGCCATCCTTGCCGTCCACCAGATAGACCGAAGAGAAGAAGCGGAGGTTGGCTAAGATGGATTGCAGGAGGATGTGGAGCGCGTTGCTTTTACCCGTGCCCGTCGCTCCGGCGAGGAGTGTCCCCGATGGCAGGTCGGCGAATGGTATGTGGACATGCTGTCGTGTCTTCACGTCCACACCGGCATAAAGATGGCCGGGTGCGAGGCTTCGGCTGTTGAATGGGAATGCGGCGGGAAGCGGTGTGCGCTGTTCCAGCTCGGCGACGCTCACGGTGTGGCGGATGAGTTCCCAATCGCCGCCGAGCCAATCGCGGATGGCTGGCAAATGGGCGCGCCATGCGTCTTCTTCGCTCGGGCCATTCGGCGAAATGTAGACCAAGCGGCCGGATGCCGGGTTGGAGCGTTGCAGGCAAAGGCGCGGGAACGCGTTGCCGAACGAGAGATTAAGGAACGGGCCGAGGAGGTAGGGACGCGCGTCGGGCCGTAGGGCCGCGTAGTCGATGTGCTGGATGACCTTGCCTAGCGTTGTGGCGGGATGAAGGGCTTGCAGCAGGTGGTGGTAGCGGATTGGCGCGAGGCGCGCGCTTTCGTGATCGGTGGTGCGCAGCAGTTCCACCAATCCGGCGAGACGGTTTGCGTCGAGAGTGAAAAGAAGTCTCTCGAAGCGCGCCGTGTCGTGCGCCCGCCGGAGGATGTCGGCGTTTTGGATGAGCTGCTTGATGCCCGCCACCTCGTTGTGCAGCCGATCGCACTCGCGGAGCAAGGCGCGGGCGTGATGGCGCTGTTGCATCGATCCCGTCATCGCCGGAACCTCACGAACGATTGGGTGGCCGCCAATTGGCGTTGGAGGTCGGCCTTCTCCGACCGCAGCGTGCGGACACGGTTTTCCAGCCATTCGATCACCTCCGGCCATGACCGGAAGCCATCCTCGGCATCCAGCATGGCGAGTAAGCGCGCGTCGACGTCGTCCGTGCATGCCGCATGCGGCGGCAACGGCGCCAGCATGTCCGGCCGGGGGAGCAGGTCTTGAGCGCGCGCGTGCTTCTTGCCTTGCAGCCAACGGAACATGACGGTCACTTTTTGCGGGTGGCGGATTCAATGCGGTACGAGATGCCGGTTCCCTTCGCGGGCGTGATGGAAAGTACGGGCTTGTAGGTGTATCCGGATGCTGCTGGCGGCAAGCTCGCCAGATAGCGGGCGACGGTGGGCGGCATGAACGATGGCTCGGAATCGTAGGACGGTGCCGTTGGAACACGGGGCATGTCGATGAGTGCCGGTGGCATGGTGTCGGGCGAGAAAGCGGGCTGCTGCCCGGCGTCCATGGTAAGACCGAGGCGGCGGCAGGCAGCAGCCAATTCGTTTTTGTCGGCGAGCGCCTGCGCGCTCCAGATGATGTAAAATCTTGGCGAGAGCGCGCGGCGCTTGAGCAGTTGCACGCTGTAGGCGACCGCCCCGGCAAATCCGGTGTCGAGGGCTTCCGTGGTGCTCTTGCCGTTGCTGAGGTCGAGGGAAATGGTGTCGTCCCGGCCGAGAGGATCGAAGCGCAGGATAAACCGTTCCTTGCCGATGTTGGCGCCGTTGACGCCGAGCACCATCAGCTCGGAGACGAGGCCCTCCGCAACGGCCTGCTGGATGTTGCGGATTTCGCCTTCGTCGGTGAGGCCCATGTTTTTTAAGAACTCACCTGCCACCGACACGCGCACGAGCGACTTCGGCACCGGCTGCAACGACAACTTGACCTTGGGCGTGGACATGGCGTTTTGCTCCTAGCGGCGTGTGAACAGGTAATTGCGGATGCGGCTGCCGCTGCGTTTGCGGGCTGCGCGCATAAGAACGGCTTCGTCAATCGGCGCGCGTTGGGCCATGGCGGCGTCGATGACATGAGCAGAAGGCATGCCGTTGCCGAGCAGGTCGTCCAACCGGGCAGCATCAAGGTCGAGGCGCAGCGCCTTCCAGAACGCCACCGGTTGGTTGGCGTGGCGCCGGATCAGTTTCTCTACGAGCGTGCGTTCCTGTGCCGTCTGCGGGTCCAATATGCGGAAGGCAATGTTGGCTTTCGTGACCCTGCAGGGGTCGTGCTCCACCCACGTGGCGCGCATGTCGCGCAAGAGGCTAGCCCGCAGCGGCTCGGCGTTGTTGATGGTGAAGATGAACGCGAGGTTGGTCCCATCGGCGTTGCGGTAGACATGCCGGTTGTCCGCCAGATACTGTAATCGTTCGGTGAGCAGGTTGGTGTTGGAGGACACGCCGGTCTTGTCATCGCGGGCAACGATGGACAGGTCAAAATCATCGAAGATGGCGAGGACGCGTTTCCTATGCTGGGCAGAGTAGCCTTCGAACTCTTCCAGCATGGCGTTGAGGGTGCTGGTGGCGCCGCCTTCAACATCGGACGCAAACAAGCTGCACGAGATAGTCGCCACGTCATAGCCGCACGACAGCGCCGCCTTGAGTGCGCCTTGCGACTTGCCCGCGCCGGGTGGCCCGGCAATGACCATGATGCGGGGGGCGACGTCGCGCGTGCTGGCGGCGATTTGCAAGGCGGCGAACTTGCGGATTTCGAGCGTGAGCGAAGGCACATCGATGTAATGGCGCACGGCGGCGTCATCGGCCGATCTGATCAATCCGGTGAAGCGTGTCTTCGCGGGAGGTACGGCGGCGAGGTCGGGAAATTTGGTGCTCATGGTCTGGCTCCTATTCCAGTGTGCTGGCGTATTCGTCGGCTGAAACGTGCGTGACGGTGGTGTCGGCGTCCTTGTGCTGCGCGACGAAGGCGATCAGCTCGGCGAAAGCGGCGCGCTCGGTGGCCTGCTCCGCAGCGGTCATCGGTATTGGTGCAGGCGTGTCGGCGTGCTGCTGTGGTGTCGTGTCCGCGTGAGGCGGTGTCGGTTCCGGCGGCCAAACGGGCGGCGGCGGTTCGGTGCTCATTGCTTGTCTCCCTGTGCGCGAGGATACCGGCGGCGATTGCCGCCGGGTGGTTTTGATCAGCCCATTTCGGGTGCTGGGAACGGCATGAGGTCTTGGCGTGCGTCCCAAGAAACCTGCTGGCGCTTCTTGTTCAGGCGAACCGTCACGGGGAAGCCGTACATCTCTCCGCTTTCGAGGTTGGGGATGCGGTAATTCGGCGGAAGGGTGATGGATTCGCGCGTGACGGTTCCGTCACTGTGGGCGACGAGCACCTTGAATGAGTTGATCGGCTTCGGCGTGCCGGTCAGCGGATCGGTCCACTGGAAGCTGTCGTTCTTCTCGAACTTACCGAACAGAACGTGGCCTTGCAGGCGTGTGGACATGTCATTGCTCCTTTGTGTCCGTGCGTGGTTGTGGGGGCGTGCGGTCGTGAAGACACCGGCACGGGGGCGCCGGATGGTTGGTCGCGGTCATGGCCGCGAGAAAGCGTTGCGCGAGCTTGTGGGCCGCTGGTTGCTCATTGAGCCGTGCGTGCACGATGCCGTGGCGGACATGCGTGAGCGCGATGGGAATGCACACCGGCTTCAGGATGGCGGCGGCCGAGAGGTCAGAGAACGCGGCGAGGTCGGTTGGCGCGGCGAGGGCGAGATCGATGGCGCCTTGGACCGACGGGAAGCGGAAGGTCAGGCCGTGGGCGAACAGTTCCGCATCGGTGCGCATGACCGCTGCGGGAAGCGCGCTTCCGGTGACGACAAGAAACAGCGAAGGGTCGGCGGGTTGCAGTACGCTCATGACGTGCCTCCCTGCTTGGGGCGGCGTTTAATGAGCACTCCGCCCATGCGGCAGAGGCGGCGCTTGTAAAGTGCGCTTGCAAGGTGCGCGGCCACGGCGGGATCTACGCTGAATCCGGTATCGCCGCGTTCGAACAGCCGATGCGGCGCAACCGCATACTTGAGGGTTTCCGTAAGCGTGGCGCGCACGGCATCGCCGACCGCGATGGCCTTGACGTGACAGATGGGGTTGTAGTCCACGCCCAATGCCCTCCGCCAATGAGCCACGATGGCAGGTTGCCGTAGGTAGGTTGTTGCGCGCCTGTCGAAATATCCCTCGCCGAGGACAACCGTGGAGTGGCTATGCACACCGGCTTCCCAAGAATCGCCATTGCGCCGAATGGCAATTTCGATGCCGGTGATATGGCCGGTGAATGCTGCAGCGACCTGGCGCCGTCGCCAAAAGCGGGTGAGGGCGCGTTCGTGGTTAGAGAGCATGGTGGCGACCTCGGCGATGGGCATGTTCTTTGACGTGAGCGTAAGGAATGCGAAGCGCGTGCCGGGTGCGGCGGCCATCAGGGCATCCAGTTTTTCGGCGCCCCTGCGCACCGTGTCGCGCGCGCGGCGTCGGGCGCACTGCGGGCAAAGCCCGTTGCGGCAGCTCCGCTTGTTGCGGAAGACGATGGAAGTCGGCTCGCCGGGCGGCGTTTCCAATTTGATCGTAGCCGATGCCGCGCATTGCGAGATGCGGCGCGCCAAGGTTTCGATGCGGCGGCCGTTGATGCCGCCCAACGGCGGTGCGCGGTGCAAGGCCGCACCGACAGCTGCGGATGCGGCTTGTTGGAATTTCCAGCGGCGGAACCGCTTGGTGATCGGCGACCTGTAAGCGGTGGGGTGCGTCATGCATCGGCGTCTCCATCGCCGGTGCTGTTCCGGCGCTTGGAGGCAAGCCACGCATCCACGTCGCGTTTGTCGTACATGACCCGCGAGGTGCGGCCGGAGCCGAGTTTCATGTAGGGTGGGCCTTCGCCCGTCCCTCTTAAGCGTTCCAGTGTTGGCACCGACAATCCGAGATAGCCGGACAGGCGGGCGGTGTTCATCAAGGTGGTGCTGGGTTCAGACACGGCTGTGCCGTTCGCAGCGGACATGGGTTCGCTCCGTTGAATGGTTGCAGCGATGGAAAGTGGGGTTGCCTGTTAGCGGCGCATTCTTCTTGAGAAGAGGATCAGCCGTCGTCCCGACAGGGCCGCTTTTATCTTCTTCAGCTTGCGGGCATCACACACGACCCCGTGTGGATGTTCCTCGCAGAGATGCACGGGACGAACGGCAACGGTGGCGACGCGGCTCACGAAATCGACGAGGCTCAGGTAGCCTTCTCGTGTATCGATGTCAGGCTGCTCGAACGTGGCTTTTTCTGCAGGATTGTTGTCGTCGGCCTTGCGCCAAAGTTTGAGCCAGCCCCCAGCGTGCTCGATCTGGCTGGTCTTGCGGACCAGCATCAACGCGCTGACTTCGGTATAAACCGTACCGTTCTCGTGGTTTGTCATCAGCTCAACGCCGCGCACGTAGCCCGCAACGGCATGCTTGAAGTGTTTGCGCGACGAGAACCTGCGCCACTGCGTGATGGTATCGTCCACGCACTGCTCCGCATCATCCAGCGGATAGGCGCGGTTCTTAAACGTGACGATGGTGGGGCGCAGGCCCTCGCCCTCTTCCTCATCGTCGTCCATCGCATCCAAGAACACCGACAGAATGTCGGCGGCATCATCGCGCGTGCGTGCCGTATGGCACGGGGCGCAAAGCGAGCTGCGGCACCTGCGCCAAAAGTCTTCCTGATCGGCCGTTCCGGTCTCGGCGGCGCCGTGGTGGGCCAACCAGTTGCGGTGACACGCCTCCATGCGTTCCAGCTCGGCCGCCAACGCGGGCATGTGCGTCGCGTCGTTGCGATACGCGTTGAGGATCGCGCGGGCATAGTCTCTTAAAATCGGTACCTCGCTCATGTGGTGGAACTCCTTACTTCACCGTGTTTCAGCGTACCGCGCTCCCCACAGTGACTATAGGGCAAACAACCTGCCTCGTAAGTTGCTCGGATGATGGGATGTTTCTGTGTGATTGACGGATTTGTTTCTGTCGCCAACACCTCCCACAACGTGGGCGCCGCATGGGGAATGGAAACAAAATTGCTTTTCCTGAAAGCGGCTGCACAACAATTGCGCGCGAAGGGTAGCAAGTGAAGGTTCGTGGCATGGTGCGTTTTGCTACGTCAGGGCGATGTAGACCCGCCGCCGGGCACGCGGACATGCGAAAGAGCAGGCATGAACTACTTTCTTGAGCTGGTGGCCACCCTTTGGCAGCAGCGACGCGCGGGTGCTAGTGCTTGCTCGAAGCTACGTCATGGCAAGCGTGCGGAACGCGCAGCTGATGTTGGACGAAGTCTGGCGGCGTTGCCGGGCAGACCATGAGCGGCACGGTGACGTTTCTCGCTGTGTCCGGCGCGCTTGCTTGGTGCTTTGCCGTTTGGCGCGGTGTTCAGCTTGCGCGCGGGATGTTTCGGCGGCTTCGCTGGGCGGTATGGGGCCATCGGCAAGGCGGCAGAAGAAGAACGTCTTAGCTTCTTCACGCGCGGCCCGTTGGCAGGCGGATTTGTGCCAGCGTCACGGAGCGCGCAAAAATCCGCCGCCACGTGCCTAACATTGCTAATAAACGACGGTGCCGACACGAACAGGCGGCGCTCTGCCACCGTCGTCCTCCTCCCCGGCCTTCGGGCCGTGTCGTCGTCCGCCGTCGTCATCGCTTGCCCGCCTGATTTGCGGCGTTACGGCGTACTTGTATCAAGTGAAGGGAACTAATGGCGTTGGTCAGCGCGATCGCGTGGGCGTACACGTATGCGCTAGGAGGTGCTGGGCGCCGAGCTCAATGCGATTCCTAAGCTTGGCACCTGCCATGAGCGGCTGTCGAAACATGCCGCAGAACATATGCCGGTACTCGACGCAGGGGAGGACACGTATTGTGGCGGTTGGCGATTGCCAACATCCGCAATCCTCTTTTCGGTAACGGGCATTTTGTTGTGATGCTCTTCAGCGATGACCGGCACACCCGGTACTACTGTCCGTTACTAACCCGAGTGGTGACGCTGCCTACGCGGCAGCTGGATTAGCGGAATGGTGATGGCTCGATGCGGCTATTTCGGTGAACCTTGCTGGAGGGCAGTAATCAGTGAACGTGAGCGACTGTCAGTAGAGTGGTCCGGCCATAGATCGGTCATCCATTTGTTGGTTAAGCCCCTCGCGAACATACCGGCTATCTGGCGCTGGTTTAGGAGTGTCGGAGGCGAGGGGAAGAGGTATGTCTGTTCGATCAACAGCTTTCAGCCTAGTGCCCATACGTCTGATAAACTCAGCGCGGACGGCTTCTCTTGGATGGACATTACAGGACGTGCGGGTGGCGCTGGCTTCGGCAGCTATACTGATGAGGTGTGTCAGATCGTCAATTAAATCGCGGTCGGGTAGGACTGGCACAATGAATTCGTTCCAAACCACGTCTTCCACATTATTGATGCATTCTGCAATTGTGTAATTCAGACCGTGAAACCGTCTTTTTTGGATTTCGTCCGAATGCCCCGGAGATGCCGCGGTGCTAGAGCTAAGCGCAATTAGCAGAGCAAATGACCTTGCCGTTGGGGTCGATTTCATAAATATACCCATTGTCAACTTTGTAACGCACGCCGGTCGTAGTGTCTAGAAAATACTCACCGTTATTCACGATGTCTCGAATGAGTTCCTTTCTTGCTTCTTTCTTGGCGTTTGGTATTGGAAGAAAATCTTGTATTTGGGACATTCGCGCTGGATTCAGTATTTTTCGAATAATGGCGTCTGTCGCTAAGTCGATAAATACTCCACGAATATCCGCAGCATCAAAGTTTATAACGTAGGGGTCATTGAGTGTGCCGGTGCCGCCAACGAGGTATTTATTCTTATTTTGGGGCGTGGGGGTAGGGTTCCCAAGGACAACAAGATAGGTTGACGGCGTAATGTCAGTGCCATCCAAGGATCTGGCAATGTCGAGCAGTTGTGGTGGAGGAATATCCAAACCTTTACTGAGTTGAACAAGCTGGTTGAAGGTCAGCGGGATCGTATTGCCCTCGTAGTCAACTGATATGCCGGGCAACGGACCGGTGGATACAACGCTGCTCGGCATATGCTCCTTTCGCAGGCCGGTGCGTGAGATGGTGTTCGTTACCGAGTCAAATTCGCCAAATCCAATCCCGAATGTAGGGTCGTCATCCCACCAGAGTTCCCATTGTGCTTCCGCCTGCTCGTAGGTGGCATACGTTTGAGTTTCGGTGAAATAGCTGGTGCCCTGGATCATCGTCGCTGCGCCGCCCGCAGTGTAGATGCGGGCGCCAGTTCCAAAAGTCACCGCGGCATCGCAGAGTACAGCGACGCAGCTGTCGAGGGTTCCTGCCCGGAAATGCACGTCGAGCGGCCCGGCCGATGACCCGATGGTGATGCCGGGGAGGACGGTGATGCTTCCTTCCGACACCAATTTGAATTGCACCTGGTCGTTGCCCGCTGTGCGGAGGATGTTGGCGGCGAGGGTGATGGCTCCGGCGCTTTCATATTCAACGTCGGTGTTGCTGTTGAGGATGTTGGAAAAATCCTGGGCCATGGTGGCGTTAATCGTCACCGGCGTGGCGGGATCGAAAAGGATGAGGCCGTTATTGCCGTAGGGAGCGGAGAGATCGGCGCGGATGCCAGAAAACACGAGGGAAGAAAGGCCCGACACCTCAGCAAACCCGCCATTTCCACCCTGAACACCGCCACGGCCGTACATAGTGCCGCTGAACGTCATGTCGTGGTCAGCCCAGGCGACGGCTTTACCGCCATCACCGCTTTGCAACGCTGACACATCGATAATGCTGTCCTTGTCCACGCGTACGGAATACGCGGTCGGAACGGCATCAGCTTCCAACGTCATTCGCGCGGGCGTGAGCGTCCCGCCGCCATAGTCGCCACCGACAAGGACCTTTCCGCCACCGGAATGCCCTGAGGCGTCTATCAACGTACCGGCGAGAGTAATGTCTTCGCCCAGTACGAGAACGCTGCCACCGCTATCCCCTTCGCCCCTTCCGGATGCATCGAGCACGCCCGACACGTTGACGTGCTGCTTCGGAGCACCAGCCGTTTTCGAAGTGGCGGTTTGCGCTCCAAGGATGATCTTACCCTTGCTGCGGGCTATGGTGCGGGCTTCAATAATGCCCCTGTTGTTGATGACGCTGTCCACCGCAACCCGCGCCGTGGCGGCGGACAATGCGACCGTACCGCCATCGGCGCTGATCTTCCCGGTATTCGTAACGAGGTCGGCAACAGGTCTTCCCGTGCCCACATCCACAACCGCGTGGGTGATTTCATCACCGACGGCCAGATTGATCAGGTTGTCGCCGTAAAGGTCGAGCGTGAACCGGCTTCCGCTTGCAAGGCTGACCTTTCCGAGACGCGCCGAAACAGTTCCGGCATTGCGGACGGCCGGTGCTACCAGCGCGGCGATGCCATGCTCGGTAACGGAGATTGTACCGAGGTTGACTATGGAGGCGTTCGGGTTGCCGGGTATGTTGAATAGGTAGCGGCCGCCGAGGAAATCCTCGTTACGGATATCGCTGGTGGTAACGACAAGGCCTGCCACGTCAACGCGGGAACCCGGGCCGAACAGCACGCCATCCGGGTTGATGATGAGAATGCGGCCGTTGGCCGAGAGCTGTCCGAAAATCTGCGACGGCTTTTGGGTGCCGGTGATGCGATTGAGCGCGATGGAGGACGCGCTGGGCTGGTGGAACTGGGTGTGTTCGTTGGGGGCGATGTTGAAGCTTTGCCAGTTGATGATGGCCTTGTCGGTTTGCTGGAAGACGTTGAGCTTGGACCCGCTTTGCTCGATGGAGACTTTTCCAGCAACCACGTCCGCGGCGTTGGGATTGCTCGTGGCCGGGGATGCAGCCAGAAGGACAATGGCCGCGGCGGATGCTCTTGCACAAGGAGATGCGACCATGGTGTGCCTCAGTACCGTGCTGTCACGCTGAAAAATCCGCGCCATCCGTCGTCAACGCCGACGATCGCGCGGGCGGCTTCAAAACTTGCTTCGGCGCCATGAGGTAGCCTGAAGCGAAGACCTGTTCCTAGGGATGCGGCATTGTCTGATGCGTCGCCTCCAGCGGCCGGGGCAATGCGGTGAACGTAGCCGTAATCCGTGAAGGCATAGAGCTGAGTTTGAATGCCGTGGCCGGTGAGCAAAGACGGTTCTACGCGGATCTCCAGTAGCGCGGCAACGCAGCTGTCACCTGTCAGATAGGCGGGATCAAACGCACGGCCTATGCGCAAGCCGCCATAAGTGCATTCTTCGGATGAAAGCAAGGGATCAAAGGCATACTGCCATTCAAGCGAGCCCAACAAAGACAAACCGCCCGGAAGGCCCTGAAGGCGGGAGACTGTACCCTCAAGCTTGCTGAAATCGGCTTGTCCATGGGCGCGCGTGGCAAGGGGGTTCTGGTTCCCGCTGCTGCCCAGGATGTCCAAACCTTGGCTTACGGTCAGGGACAGCAAACTCACGCCCGCGAATTCGTCGGCGCGGTCATAGACCACGGCGGCCCTGATGCCCCGCACATGGTCACGTGAATTGGGTGCACCGAGCAGGTCGGAGGAAACGTCGTCGGCAAAGAGCGTTCCCGAAACGGCGAGGTTTTCTTCGCGTGTGCGGATGAGCGGATAGCTAAGTGCGGCACGGACGCCCTGGCTGTTGCTGGCGAAGCGGAGTTCCTGCAGGTCATTGAGGCCGGGCACACCGTCGCTGTGGTAGGCGGAAAATGCGAGGCGCAACCCTTCACCGTTCAAGACGGCGGCCGCGTCCAGCGCGATATAGGTGAGTTCGTCGGCATCAGGAACGCTGGCATAAGTGACGCCTATGGATTCGTTCAGCCCAAAAGCGTTGTTGGCCGTTCCCTGGAGCACATACTGCACTGGGCCTCTGCCCTCGCTGCCCCGGTTGTCGATCGTCGCCACTGCATCGATGGGTTTCGATTTCGCGTCAACGACCAACGTCGCGGCGCCGGATTGCGTGGGTGAAGGGGTTAGTGTCGAAGTGAGTTCCAGGCCGGGCAGGTCGTTCGCCAGCAGCAGATACCGTTCGATGGTCTTGATATTGACGGGGCGATCCCGTGTGATGGATTCCGCATAGTGATTGAAGACATTGCGGTGCGATTCAATGTGGATGGGCCACCGCACCCGGTCTACGTAGCCCTCGATGACCGTGATGTTGACGTGTGCGCCATCTTCGTCCAGTTCTTGCGGCGGAAGTATAGCTCGCGAAAGGACGTATCCGTCGTTGCCGTAAAGAGCGGTAATGCGTTGGACGGCGACATAGAGGTCTGCAACGGTGATGGGGCGTCCGGTTAGGTCGGACAATTCCGCCTCAAGCGTGGCTTTGCTGTAGACGCTGCTGCCTGTGATCGAGAAGGCCCGGACAAGAATGCCGGCTTCTGCGGCGCCGGTGGGTTCTTCGCCTGGCTGGATCTGAATGAAACCTGCGCGGGGCTGCGAAAGTGGTGTGTCGGGAGCTTCAAAGCGCTTGCGCACCTGTCCGATGTCGTCTTGGGGAATATGTTGCTGCGCAACGCATGGAACGGTGGCGATGGCGACAATAGTCGCCAGGACACTTGCAATAAGACGCATTACGGCCCCCGCCACGGCCTAAATTGGCCGCATGCCACTCAACGTGTAGGTGATGAAACTAGACCCTTAATATCCGACTTTCTGCACGCCGTCAGAGTATTAACTGTGTGGAGCGAGTCAACGATTTCTTTGTGAGCAGTGCGGTGATGTCATCGTCTGCCATGGGCTTGCTTAGCCTGTAGGTCCACAGGTCATCCGCGGCGGCATCGTCCCTCCGCGTCAAAGCGGCGCGTGAGCGCCTCACAACGAGCGCTAGAGCATTTTACGGCACAGAACGAAAGGGAGAGGTGGCCGCCGGGAGGCGAGCGTCTAAAACGGCGAATGGCTGGTTGCCGTAACGAGAACCAAAACGCTCCCCTTCTCAGACTTCTTCAAAAAAACATTCGCTCGCGCTTGTGTTCTGAAAATTCTGGGAAGTGTTCTGGAGAGAGTGTTCTGAAGTGTTCTGTTCTATATAGAGGGCGCCACCAATTCTGCGTAAAGGCGCCAGCAATTCTGCGTAGCGAGGCGGGTTGAGCGCCAGCAATTCTGCGTAGGGTCGCCACCAATTCTGCGTAGGCGCCCTGCTAAGTGCTTGAATGTTTGGTGGTGAGTTATTCACAGGGCGCCAGCAATTCTGCGTAAGCGGTCACTTACCTTTGCGCATCGGGGGAAGGGCGAGGAGGTCAGGGCCAGCCGGTGATAACTCCATGCCTTCGTCGGTGAGCTTCACAGGCAGTTTTGGGAACACATCCTTGATGTCATTCAGGTCGTCGGCGAACTGTGCCTTAAACGCGCGTTGGCGGTCGAAGCCGCCGCCGAACTGATCGGCAAGTGCGTTCCATGACAGCGTGGTCGGCTCCTTGAGCCGGTGGAGCCGGTAGTTGAACCAGAAATACATATCCAGCTTGCGGGCCGAACCCGCAAACGCGCGCACAGCTTCGGCGCGGATCGGCAGCGCGTGCTTGGCCAGCGTGGTGTAGAAGTCCATGCTGAACGTGAGCGTGGACGGCCAGAGCATCATTTGGTCGGGGCTGGTCGGCAACCACACGTCGATTTTGGAAAACGGCATTCCCTGATACTCGACGGCGTGACGACCGTCCCACATGCCGACGCTCAGCTTGCACGCAGCCAGTGCGTTGATTTGTTCCTTGAACGCTCGCAGCGTTCCCTTCGTGCCGCCGGTGACTGGAAAGCCCATGTCGCGGATGAAGCCGGTGAGGCTATCTGCAACTTCAATGGTCGGGCCTTTTTGGCGGATGGCTTCGGAACAGAGGTGCATCAGGAGCAGGCGTGCCTTGGGGCCGAACGGCAGTGGTTGCTCGATGCGGTTGCCGTCAGGGTCGCGCAGTTTGCCCGCTTCCACGACAAGCGACATGCGGCCTTGCTTGCGTTCGTATTCGCGGACGGCCAACGGTTGGCGGCTGTAAGGCAGTCCGCACATCGCCAGCACCGAATGGATGTGCCGAAGGTCTTCGGTATCGTTAGGAGTTTCGGCGAGGTTCCGCCGCACAACTTCGCGTCGGCGGGCGTCGCGGGAGAGGCCGGAAAGCTTGTCGCGCGCGGCTTGTTTCTGCGCCAGCTCCATTTTCTTGAACGCAAAGCCTGCGGTGTCGAGGGCCGCGTCAAGTTCGGCAAGCAGGTCGGCGTCGCGTATCTCGCCTTGCAGCATCAGGCCACGGCGCTTTTGTTGTGCTTACGGAAGAAATCGTTCACGGCCTCAACGCCCATGTCCTGAACCGAGGCGTCTGTGTCCAATCCGATAAGGTGAAGCTGGCGGTAGGCTTCTGGGCTGATCCAGACCGTTACGGCGCGCCGGTTTACGCGCGTTGAAGGTGTCGGCCGCGTTTTCCATGTTGGTGGTTGTGCGGTTTCGGCGCCCTGCGCTGCTGGCTGTTCGGCGGTCGTCTGCAAGCCGCGCATGGCTTCGCGGAGTTTGTTTTGTTGCTTCATGTCTTCACTCCTTCATGTTTTCACGACATCAGGTCTTCATCGCTTCAACGCAACGAGCTTGCGTGCATGCGTGAAGAGTTGTCGGATTTCTTGGGCGGAACGGCCGGACGGTTCGTATTCCACGACGCCCTTGCCCTCGGTGAGCGACTTGATGAAGGCGACGCGGTTGCCGATGCGAACCGGCGCTATGGTGAGGCCATAATCGCCAAGGGCCTCGGCTGCCATCTCGGTTAGGGAGCTGCCTGCCTTGCAACCGTTGAGCACGAACGCTGCCGGTCGGCCGGACAGCTTTGCGATGTTCACGCTGTCCGCTACGGCATCGAGGTCGAGGCTGGATGGCTGGCAGGGGATGAGGATGAGGTCTGCCGCCTTGGCGGCAGTAAGAGAGGCGCTTTCGGATTTCGGCGCCGTATCAATGATGGCGATGTCGGCACCGCCGTCGCGCGCTTGGTTAAGGAGGGCTGCGAGGTTGGGCGCGTGGCCGCTGATGATCACGGGGTTGTCGTCGTTGCGTATGCGTGCCCACCTTGACGCGCTTTGCTGCGGGTCGAGATCGATGACCACCGTGGAAAGCTTGGCGTTGGCGGCGGCAATGGCCATATTGAGCGAGAGCGTGGTTTTGCCGGAACCACCTTTCTGCGAGAGGAGTACGATTGTCTTCACATCCACACGCTGACACGTAGGCGCGCGGGGATGAAGATGTGGCCGCAGATGATTGCTTACGGCTTAGGCAGCGTCGTTGATCGATGGAGTGCCGCTATGTGCGGGGAGTTCCCGCAGTCGAAGATTGGTCGCTAGAAACTGCTGGGTTGTTGCTGGAAATGGGCACCCAGCATTGTTTCCAATCTCTTCTACCTCTTCCCACAGATATGAGCAGATATGAGCTTGAAAGAGTAGAGATGAGCTTCGTGCTACGCATATCTTCGAAGCGATAGTGTTCGCTCAGGGGGGACCAGAACGTGCCGCCACGGAGAAAAGGGAAGCTTGAGGCTTGGGAGGCCGCCCTAATCAAGGCAATGCAGGCCCGAACGAAAGATATCAACGACCAAGATATTCTGCCGTACTTCTCACGCCCGTCGCGATCGGTGAACCACCGTGAAATTGGAGAAATCCGCAACGGTGAACTGCACGCTGATGTGGTGGCTGCCAGCGAAGAGGAGCTTGACGAGTTCTTGTTAAACTGGCCGGACATTGACCCCGCAAGCGGGCTGAGCCTGCGAGGAGATGAATTGCTGATCAAAGCTCGTGAAGCCATGATCGGCGCCGTTCATATTTTCAATGCGGCCGGTCTCACGTTTCGTGCCGAGCTTTTCATCGTGACATCCATCATCGCTTGGACATACCTGCTACACGCCTGGTTTAAACGCGAGGGCATCGATTACACTTACAAGGAGAAGAATGGCGACGTTAAGAAAACGAAGCATGGTGCCGACTGTCATTGGGACTTGGGCTTCTGCTTGCGGCATCAAAAATGTCCATTGGAGATAGAGGTAAAAAGCAACCTGGATTTTCTCATCGAGCTTCGGCATGAGATTGAGCACCGCTCGACAAGCCGCATAGACAACGCGGTAAGTTCGAAGCTTCAAGCTGCTTGCATCAATTTCAACGACGCCATCAAAGCCCTGTTTGGCACCCAGTTCGGGCTAGAACATCGACTGCCTATCGCCCTGCAGTTCGTAACATTTAGCGCGGACCAGCGGGAGAACCTTAAGCCTGCGAACCTGCCGAAACACGTCGAAACGATGATGGAGCACTTTCACGGCGGACTGACTGCCGATCAACAAGCAGACCCCCGCTTTGCCTATCGCGTTGCCTTTGTGCCGAAGGTAGGTAGCAAGGCGTCCAACTCGGACTTAGCCGTCGAGTTTGTTAAAGCTGGAAGCGATGAAGCGAAGGAGATCAGTCGCGTTCTGCTGAAGGAGGTAGATAAAGCGCGCTACACGCCCAGCCAGATTGTCACGAAGATGCAAGAGGAAGGCTTCCCGCGCTTTCGGATACACGACCACACAGAGTTGTGGCAGGCGGAGGACGCCAAGAATCCTTCAAAAGGGTACGGGCGGGAAGGCGACTATAAAAACGCATGGGTCTGGTATGATAAATGGCTCGATAATGTGCGCGCGCACTGTGCAGCGAACAAACAGAAGTATGCGGATCCAGGCGGCAGGTTGTTTGAGTGGAAGTATCGTAGCTAGCCTTGCTACCGTTCTACGCAAATATGCGGCTCTTCCGTCGCTGGGTATGAGGCGGATGGGGCTTTCACCGTTGCGTCGACGCGAGCCTTGAAAGATTGCTATTGCCGCTCAATACTCTCTGCAGTGATGGATGGCGACTTGCCCTTTCAGATTTTGACGACGCAAGCGCTCGACGCGGTCGTAGCTACCACAGACAATCCATCGTTTGCCGCACTGGCTACGGAGAGTGACCTTCGCTCGTCGACAATCGCGGCCATCGAGCTTCTGCTGATTGATGTCGACAAGCCGCTCTCTGCTGATGCGCGTAAAGCGGTTGCGAGCATGGTGTTGCGGCATCTGTCGACGTCAGGGCTACTATCGCCGCGAGACGTGATGCGATTTGCCGTGCGGAATTCTGCAAAGCTAGCAGAGAGGCTTCGCACGCAACCGCATCTCATCGCCGCCGAAACGGACCTCTCGCATCTATTAGCTTGAGGGCACGCGCTATCGCTGCACGCAAATCTGCGGCGCGCCGGTCACGGGGTTGAAGCGGATGGTGCCGAGCGAACCGCCATCACAATCTCGTTGCCCGTGCCCGCCACCTTCACCGTGCCGCTGACGTCAGCGTGCAGGTTTCGGAACGAAAGAACGCGGTGGGCTCGTCCAAAGTTGGACACGAGGGGAGGTTGAGGTGGGAACCCCTAATGTGTGGTGTGTGTCCCGCACCGGTGGAAAGCGCCGGATTCAAACTGGACTCCCTTCATTTTGCCAAATAGAACAAAGCAAGAACACAAAGGAGATTCAGATGGCGTCACTAAGGGAACTTCGGGCTTTGGAGAAGCAGGCGGAACGGGACTGGTTTGATTGCCTGCTGCGGGTGGACGAGATGCTGAGCATGCGCGCCGATGCCCCTGACAGCGGTTGTCATAAGGCTTTTCGTGAAGCGCAGGCCGACGTGCAGGTTGCCGCCGGTCGTCGGCTGGCCTTGCAACAGCGCATTGCTGCGCTGGAAGGGCCGGAAGGGGAGTTGGCTACATGGCGCAACGTGGGCTGGCCACAGCCGCAAGCGGCCACATGAGATTGCGCAGGGGTTCAATCCGGTTTGGCGTGTGAACCATTGCGTCAGAGCCGACGTGAGAGATCACGTCGGCTCCAATTTCTATCGTTAGACGGAGAGGCCAAGCGCGTTTCGCAAGTCTCGGACGGGCAGGGTCGGAGCAGCTTGTGGGCTATTTATAACGCCGGGAACGCACATTTCGCGCAGCATCTTGGTCTTTTGGATGTTGGCCAGATCCGCGTTTTGCTCAAGGGCAATGCCTATGAGCATCGTCTCTAGGAACTCGATGTCTGCAAGTTTCCACACCGTTGGTTTGCAAAGTTTGCGTTTGGGAGTCACTCGAGGAAGGAAGAAGAGCAGGGGGGTTCCATTGCGTTCAATGAGAACCTCATTGAAAATGAGACGTTTAGCTGGTGAGAAGCACTCTTTGTAAAATGGTTGGCGCTCTGCTTTGCCGACGTACCATGGCTTAAGGTTTGAGCCGTTCTTCATCGCAAAAACGTAGCACCCGCACGCGCGAGAGAGGCCATCTTTTGCTTCGTCCACCTGTGTCCAGAACGTTTTCTCGTAACTTCCTAGCCGATTGTTCCTACGCGCGAGTTCGAAGCCTCCATATACGTCGTACTTCAATGTTGCACCCCGTTTATTGTCCGCATGCCCCGCATAGCATGACCGCCACTCGGATTCTCGACCATCTTGCTGTCGAGGGGGCGCGCTATCTTCAAAGCGCCTTGCGTCGATTGGCTCGGCTTGCAATGTAGCTGGGCCGAAGATGCGTGTAGCGTTGGAGCATCTTCCAATCCTTGTGGCCCGACACTGAGGCCACCTGTGGAATATCCCAATCCGCCTCGAACAATCGGCTGATGCCTTCGTGGCGTAGATCATGGAAATGCAGGTCTTCAATTCGCAACTCTATGCAGGCTCGCCGGAATGCGGCGCCGATTGAACGCGCGCAGTAAGGGAAAATGGAGCCCTTCGGCGACACCCGTTCTGCTTGCTCTTTGATGAGGGCCACGGCGTCGAAGCCAGTGTCGGCCACCAGCGGAACGTACTGGTTGTTGCTTGCCTTGTCGCGCGGATGCTTGCGCTGCCGGATGAGGACGGTGGCGGCTTCACCATCAAAGTCATCGAATAGGATGCGTGTGATTTCTTCCTGCCGCATGGAAGTTGCCACGGCGAACTTCACGATGCGCTCCATGGGGATGACGAGCCGGGGCTGGAAGCGAAAGAACGAGAGCAAGCGGGAAAGCTCGTCGGTCGTGGGGCGGCGGTCGCGCTCGGCTGCATTGCCGACGAGGCCCAGGCGGAGGAGCGCGGCACGGCCGAGCCGGAGGTCTTCGGTAGGAACCTTGTGGCCATAGATGGCGGAGGCGTGTCCAAGCACCGTGCCGATGAAGCTGAGGTCTATTGAGAGGGTGGATGGCCCGGCGCCTTCCTTGGCACGGCGGCGGCCGAACTCAATCACGCGCTCGCGGGTGAAGTGGGAAACCCGGACCTTGCCCACGTCGCGGTCATCCTGAAGGCGAAGCAGGGCGTGTTCCTTGCTGCGCTGGGCGGCCTTGCCGACCTCGGCCATGTCGTCCAAGTGCAGCTTGATGAGTTCGCCGATGGTGTCAGTTTTGACAGAATCCCGCGTGGTGGGCGTTTCTCCCCGGCCGACGCGGTCCTGCTGCTCTGTGGCCCATCGCTCGGCTTGAGATTTAAGCCTAAAGGTCTTGGATACCGATTTGCCGTGGTGGCGTAGTTGTGCCCGCCAGTTGCCGGAGGGTAGCTTGACGATGGTTGCCATGGCTGTCCGTCCAATTCCTGATTGGATGCATTGGCAGTGCATCCGGCTGTTGCTCACGCCGTGCTCACGTGAGCAATTCGTGAGCAAGGGAGCCAAAAACACCTGATGGAAGGTGAGAACACATGCGAACAACCGTGAGCATGTTCACCCTTCATGCTTTTGAAGCATATAGGAAAATACGTGCAATCTCAATCACATAGGTTCTGTGTGGCACCCATGATGGATTGGACGGACCGGCATTGCCGGTTCTTCCACCGCCAGATGTCGCGGCATGCGCGCCTCTATACGGAGATGGTGACGGCGGAGGCCGTGATCCACGGCGAGCGCGACCGGTTGCTCGGGTTCGGCGCGGAGGAGCATCCGCTCGCGCTGCAGCTCGGCGGGTCGGATGCCGCCAAGCTTGCCGACGCGGCTGCGATCGGCGAGGCGTTCGGCTACGACGAAATCAATCTCAACGTCGGCTGTCCGTCGTCGCGCGTGCAGGAGGGCCGGTTCGGCGCGTGCCTGATGGCGGAGCCGGATCTCGTCGCCGCATGCGTTGCGCGAATGGCGGCGCGCGTCTCGATCCCGGTGACAGTCAAGTGCCGGATCGGCATCGACGACCAGGACAGCGAAACGGATTTCACGCGCTTCATCGAAACGGTGGCAGGCGCGGGCGTGACGACGTTCATCGTGCACGCGCGCAAGGCCTGGCTGAACGGGCTCTCGCCGAAGGAAAACCGCGAGATTCCGCCGCTCGATTATGCGCGCGTCTACCGGCTCAAGGCCGCGCGGCCCGAACTCACCATCGTGCTCAATGGCGGCATCGAGACGCTGGAAGCAAGCGCTGAGCATCTGCAGCACGTCGACGGTGTGATGCTGGGGCGCGCGGCGTATCAGACGCCGTATGTTCTGGCAGGCGTCGACACCGCGTTTTTCAATTCGGATGCGCCGCCGCTCTCGCGCGGCGAGGTGCTGGAGCGGTTGGTTCCGTATGTGGCGCGGCACATTGCGGCCGGGGGGCGGCTCAATTCCATCACGCGCCATGTGCTTGGGATCTATCACGGCCAGCCGCGCGCGCGGCAGTTCCGTCGCTACCTGTCGGAGCATGGCGTGGGCGAGGGGCCGGGGCTCGATGTGCTGGTCGATGCGATCGCAATCGCACAGGGACGCGCGGGCGAACGCGCGGGCCGAGCCGAAGACGCGCAGGCGGCGGAGTAGGGTCAGGGTCCAGGTCCAAGTTCGATGGCGCTCAATCTTGCCGACGGCACGCTTCTCTGGCTCGTGCTGGCCCTCCTGGCCGGCGGGCTGCTGACGGGATTTCTGGCAGGGCTGCTCGGCATCGGCGGCGGCGGCATTCTTGTGCCGGTGCTCTACGATGTGTTCACGTTTCTCGACGTGCCGGACGACGTTCGCATGCAGCTCGTGCTCGGCACATCGTTCGCTGTCATCGTGCCGACGGCAATCTCGTCGTTCCGCGGGCATTTGAAGCGCGGCGCCGTCGATATGGACGTTCTGCGGCGGCTAGTGCCATTCGTCGTTGCCGGCGTGCTCGTGGGGATCGGGCTCGTATCGCTCGTCAGCGGCAAAGAGCTCAAGTGGGTCTGGATCGTGTGCGCGTATCTGCTCGCGCTCAAGATGTTCTTCGGCCGTGAGGAGTGGCGGCTGGCGGACGACGTGCCGAACAACGCGGCCGTCAGGATCGCGGCGTTCGTGATCGGGGTTCTCTCGACGCTGATGAGCATTGGCGGCGGCATGTTCCTCGTGTCGATGTTCACGTTGTGCGGCTGGTCGATCCTGAAGGCGGTGGCGACGTCGAGCGGCTTCGGGCCGTTCATCGCCGTGCCGGGGCTCATCGGCTACATCTGGGCGGGGTGGGGCAATCCGGAGCTGCCGGCGGCGTCGCTCGGCTACGTCAGCCTGCTCGGCGCGGCCATCATCATTCCGCTGAGCGTGCTCGCCGCGCCGCTCGGCGTGCGGGTGGCGCACGGGTTGTCACGCCGCAAGCTCGAGCTGGCGTTCGCGGTGTTTCTCTCGCTGGTGGCGACGCGGCTTCTGATGACGCTGATCTAAAGTGGCTTCGTGATTCAACCAACGTCAGAACGGCTCTGGCGTGTCTGGACCCTGACCTTCGTCGGGATGACGGAATAAGTGGACGGACAAGTCGCCAACCACGGCGTCATCCCGGCGGAGGCCGGGATCCAGACATGCCGATGAGGCCGCGTCAGATCTTCTGATTGTACTCGCCGACTTCCGGGAACTTGGCGAGGCGCGCTTCGATATCGCGGAACATGGCGATCTTGTTTGCTTCCGAGACCGGGCTCTCGACCACGATCACGAGTTCCGGCTTGTTCGAGGAGGCGCGCACGAGGCCCCATGTTCCATCGGCGAGCGTGACGCGCACGCCGTTGACGGTGACGAGATCGCGGATCGTCTGGCCCGCGATCGTGCCGCCCGCCTTGGCGATGGCTTCGTAATCGGCCACGACCTTGTCGACGATGCCGTACTTCTTTTCGTCGTCGCAGTGCGGCGACATGGTGGGCGACTGATAGGTCTTCGGCAGCGCGCGGCGCAGGTCGGCAATCGTCTTGCCTTCGGCGCGTTCGAGCATGTCGCAAACTGCGAGAGCGGCGACGAGGCCGTCGTCGTAGCCGCGGCCGAGCGGCGGCTGGAAGAAGAAGTGTCCGCTCTTTTCGAAGCCTGCGAGCGCCTTCTGCTCGAAGGTGTAGCGCTTCATGTACGAGTGGCCGGTCTTCCAGTAGAGCGCCTTCGCGCCCGACGACTGCAGGACGGGATCGGTCATGAAGAGGCCGGTCGACTTCACGTCGGCGACGAACACCGGGTTCTTGTACTGCGTGGCGAGGTCACGGGCGAGCATGACGCCGACGGTGTCGGCGAAGATCTCGTGGCCTTCATTGTCGACCACGCCGCAGCGGTCGCCGTCGCCGTCGAAGCCGAGGCCGACGTCGGCCTTGTGCTTCACCACTGCTTCCGCGATGGCGTGCAGCATCTTCATGTCTTCGGGGTTGGGATTGTAGCGCGGGAAGCTGTGGTCCAGCTCGGCATCGAGCGGCACGACTTCGAGGCCCACGGCTTCGAGCACCTGCGGAGCGAACGCGCCCGCCGTGCCGTTGCCGCACGCGGCGACCACCTTCATCTTGCGTTTGAAGGGCGCGCGCTTCGTGAGGTCCTTCATGTAGCGTTCGGCGAGATCGGGAACGAGGATGTAGCGGCCGGCTGAGCCGGTCTTGAAACCGCCCGCCAGCACGATCTCCTTGAGGCGGCCCATCTCGTCGGGGCCGAAGGTGAGCGGGCGCGACAGGCCCATCTTGATACCCGTCCAGCCGTTGTCGTTGTGCGAGGCCGTCACCATCGCGACGCCTTCGACCTCGAGCTCAAACTGGGCGAAGTAGGCCATCGGCGAGAGCGCGAGGCCGATGTCGTGCACCTCGAAGCCGCCCGCGAGCAGCCCGTTGATCAGCGCCTGCTTCACGGAGCCCGAATACCAGCGGTAGTCATGGCCGACGACGATGCGCTTCTTCACGCCGCGCTCATCGAACAGGGCGGCAAGCCCGAGGCCGATGGCGTTGAGCCCCATCAGGTTGATCTCTTGGGGGAACAGCCAGCGCGCATCGTATTCGCGGAAGCCGGTCGGCTTCACTAGCGGCAGGCGTTCGAAGTCGGCGGTGTTGGGGACGAGATCGGCGCGGGGTTTGGGAAACATTCAGGGGGCCTTTTGACGGTAAGGGCGGGCGACTTTCGCGGGAGACATCTGGCGCCCGCTGGCGGCTCATGGGGCGGGAATACGGCAAAAACCGGGGCGGCGGGAATGTTGTCCGTATGCTGCGCTCATTATGCACGATGATGACGCCAGCCGATACGTGGCGCTCCGGGGCGCCCCGTGTCTTGCGGACCCGCGGTTAACGCGACAGGTCAGAAAATGTTCACGAGGGTGGCAGGTGGTGCCGCGTCACTCGATCAGGGTCAGGCGGCCCTGATTGATGTCGACGCGCTCCAGCTTGGAGAGGAAGCTCATTCCGAGCAGGGTCTTTTCGAGCTTTCCGCGCTCGCAGACGGCGGCGCGGACATTGCGGACCTGGACGTGGCCGATGCTGACGCGGTCCAGCGTGACGGGGGCGACCGCGGCCGTGCCGTTGGCGGTGCTGACGCGGCCCGTAAAATCCGAGGGCCTGAGGCTCAGGCCGGCGCGCTCGGCGTCTTCGTAGGTCAATGCAACCATCGAGGCGCCGGTGTCGACCATCACGTCGAGGAGGCGGCCGTTGACCTCGGCGCGGGCGTAGTAATGGCCGTCCTGCTGGGCGCGCAGCTCTTCGCGTCCGCTATGGGAAACCGGGGTGGTTTCGGCCGATGCTTTGGCTGTTTCGGGGCCGGCGGCGGAGGGCAGGTCGGCGATGCCGAGAAACTGGTTCAGGCCGCTGCGGAAGCTGTCGTAGTGGACGATGCCGACGATCAGGATGGCGGCGGCGGCGCCCCAGCTTGCAAGCTCGCCGAACAACGACCGCGTGCCGGACGATAGGGCCATGAACGCAACGCTCCACGTCTGGGCTCGCCCGCAGGCGGCGCCGTAAGACCAGTTCCGGGGCTCAGGCTGGCAGCGGGCGGCGCACGAAAGGCGTCAGCCGCGCAACGTCAGGAAGTCGCCGGAAAACTCATAGGAGCGCAAACGCTTTAAGAAACTCATACCGAGCAGATTTTCGCTGAGCGCGCCGGGCTTGGCCACCAGGGCCTCGACGTCCCGGACCTCCAGGGGGCCGACAGACACGGATTTCAGGCGCACGGGCGCGGCGAAGGTGGTGCCGTTGGCGGTCGATACGGGGGTGGTGAAGGCGAGCGAGGCGGTGTCGATGCCCGCGCGCTCGGCGTCCGTGGGGGTTAGGACGACGGTCGAGGCGCCGGTGTCGACCAGCATCGACATGCTGGTGCCGTTGGCGGCGGCGCGGGCGACGAAGTGGCCGTTGTCCTGGCGGCGGAGGCGGACGGCCTGCTCGCCGGTTGGCGTCGTGTCGACGAGGATCGAGTGTCCCGGCGGCAGGACTTCACCCGCGACACGGTTGGCGACCGTCTTCAGGTCCTCACGGTAGGTGTAAGCGACGACGAGGGCGCCGGCGACGCCGATCCAGATCAGGGCGTGACGGATGGCGTCCCGCGCCCGTCCCTGGTAGTCGCCGCTCAGGGCTACGAAATACAACACGCCCAGGGCCAGGACGCCTGCGATGTAGCCGGCGTTCTCGCTCGCGACGGCGGAAAGCTCGCCTGGATTGCCACTGAGGGTCCAGAAGAGCACGACGAGTCCGACGAGGATGGCGAGGAGAATGGCGAGCATTGCGACCTTGTTGTGCGGGGCTACCGTGTCGTGCGGGTTGGGGGGCCGCGGGTTTTCAGGTCCTGCATGATCGCGCGCCGCTCGCTGTCGCTGTACGACGACCAGCGGGCGATCTCATGGCGCGAGCGGCGGCACCCTTCGCACAGGCCATCCGTGGGGCTCAAAATGCAGACGGCGATGCAAGGCGTTTCCATTGGATCTCGGGCGTCGTGGAGTTTTGAGGTCGAGAGCAGACGGCAATCTAGGGGGTCCGGTGGGCTCCCTCAAGGCGCCGGGCCGCGGCAAAACAGGCCCGGGTTGGGGCTAGTAGGGCGCATCGGGGCAAGCAGAACACGCATTACGTCGCGCGGGGGCCGCTCTACGCCACGCGCGGGGGCCGCGACGGCGGCGGCGGAGCAACCGTCCCACCCTGGGAGGCAGCCATCCGCAGACGCGGCTGGCGGTTCGGCGGTGGGGTTGCCTGACGATGGCGTTCGGCGCCGAGCGGCTGCAGCGGGGAGACGCTGGCCAGCACGCGCTTCGGAGGCAGCGTGACGCGCACTTCGGTGCCTTTGCGCAGCTCGGAGGCAAGGTCGAACGTACCGTCGTGCAGCTCGATCAGGCTCTTGACGATCGGCAGGCCGAGGCCGGTGCCGCCTTCGGCCGACTCGTGGGCCAGCGAGCCCTGTCCGAACGCCTGCATCACGCGCGGGATCTCGTCCTCTGGGATGCCGGGGCCGGTGTCGCGGACGGCGAGATACTGCCCGCCCTCGGGCGTCGGGGCGACGGTGAGCACGATGCTGCCGCCCTTGGGCGTGAACTTGATCGCGTTCGACAGCAGGTTGAGGCAGATCTGGCGCATGGCGCGCACATCGATCCAGACCTGCGGGAGATCGTTGGCGATGGCGACGCTGACGTTGAGGCCCTTGGCGTTGGAGCGCAGCATCAGGAGGCGCTGGCAATCCTGCGCGATGTCGCCGAGATGCGCGCGCTCCTCGACGAGGTCGTAGCGGCCGGCCTCGATGCGCGAGAGATCGAGGATCTCGTTGATGAGCTGAAGCAGGTGGCGGCCGCTGTCGTAGACGTCTTTCGCGTACTCGCGATAGACGGGCGTCGTGTGCGGGCCGAACATCTCGTCCTTCATCACTTCCGAGAAGCCGAGGATGGCGTTCAGGGGCGTGCGTAGCTCGTGGCTCATCGTGGCGAGGAAGCGCGATTTTGCCTTGCTGCCGGCCTCGGCGCGGCGGCGCGCCTCTTCGCTGACGAGGCGTTCTTCGTCCAGCTCGGCGATCAGGATGTCCTTCTGGGCGCGGAAGGCCAGCATCTGCAGCGTGGTCTGCTGGAGGCCCTTGGCGAGAAACACGAAGTAGATGTGAACGCCGACCGCCATCGTCGCGAGCGCGTAGTAGAACGGCTCGTGCAACATGATCAGGCGCGCGGAGACGGCGATCGTCATCGGGATGGTGCCGACGTAGAGCAGGCTCATCATCGGCGACGTGAACGTCATGCGCACTGCGAGCAGCACGATGAGGGAGGCAAAAATGAAGACGTGCGACGAGAACACGGCCGTCTGAAAGGTCGGCTCGGTCTCACCGATGCCGACGAGGGCGAAGCCCGCCCAGACGATGCCGCAGAACAATTCGGCGAGAATGAACATGCGCCGCCAGCGGCGGAGGTCTCCGTCGGGGCGCGCGTTGGCGACGTAGCGGCGGCAGAGTTCGAGCAGCGCGACCTTCGAGCCGATGACGAGGATCAGCCAGAGGCAGCCTTGCGCCCAGGGCGCCCAGAACATCGAGGCGAGCGAGAAAATTGCAGCCAAGGCCCAGATGGTGACGGCGGCGCTCAGCTCGTTGCGGGCGAAGAGCCCCATGAGCTCGTATTCGAACTCCGGCTTGATCTCGGTTCCACGCGTCAGGCGATCGCGCGCGGCTTTCACGTCCTCATCGGCGCGCTTGCGGGCGGCGTGACGGCTTCGGAGTTCCGTAAGTATCTGCGAACGGGTTTCTTTATCCATGCTCCGCCGTGTGGGCCGCAACCGCCGCTTTGCCTTGCCGGCGCGACAGTGGAAACCCCTGTTGCGAGCCGACCGGGAGTGTTAGGCGTGGGTTTGCCCGCCGCTAATGTCCCCAGAATTCGCTAATGTTGTGTTTACCGCGATGCCCGGCTGCGGGGCCGTCTGTTCCCTCGGGAACAGGTGCCGAAGCAGTGTAGGCTGCATGGTGCACGATTATTTGGCCGTGGCGCGTCCGGGAGCGGGCATGAAGCTTTCAATTATCGGATCGAGCGACGCGTTCGGTTCTGGCGGGCGCCTCCAGACGTGCTTTCACGTGGCCCATGCAAACGGCGCGTTTCTGATCGACTGCGGGGCCACCGCGCTCATCGGGCTTGAGCGGCAAGGCATTGATCCGAATTCTATTTCTACGATTTTCGTCAGTCATCTGCACGGGGATCATTTCGCCGGCCTGATCTGGTGGATGATTCACGCGGTGCACGTGGCCAAGCGCGAGGCTCCCCTCACGGTTGTGGGGCCTGCCGGCATTCAGGAGCGCTACGTCACGGCGACCGAAGCGCTTTTCCCGGGGACGTCAGCCTGCAACCGGCCGTTCCACCTCGTGTTCCGTACCTACGAGGATTTCGTGCCGCTGTCGGAGGGGGGCGTGACGGTCAAGCCGTTCGTGGTCAGCCACCCGTCGGGGGCGACCTCCTACGGGCTGCGGTTCGATGTCGACGGCAAGACGCTGGCGTTTTCGGGCGATACCGAATGGGTGGAGGGGCTCGTGCCGCTTTCCGAGGGTGCAGATCTCTTCATCTGCGAGTGCTTTGCCTACGAGCGCGAGGCGCGCTTCCACCTCAATTGGCGCACGATCGAGGCCAACCTGCCCCGTATTTCGGCGAAGCGGGTCATGCTGACCCATCTCGGCCCGGAAGCGCTCGCCAATCAGGCGTCCATGACGCACGAGCGTGTCTCCATCGCGCATGACGGTCTTACAGCCGACATCTGAAGGCCCGTGGACCGCCGCGGACGGGTGTTTCCTCGCCTAAAGATGAAAATTTGCCCCGCACAAATTGCTTGACCGCGGCGTGCGAAAAAATGATCTTGGTTCGGCGAAAAAAATAGAAAAATCATCCTCCGGCCGGTCGCGCATGCTCGACGAAATGGACGTCAAAATTCTCGCCATCCTGCAGCAGGATTGCACGCGCCCCGTCGCGGAAATCGGCAAGGAAGTGGGATTGTCGACGACGCCGTGCTGGCGGCGCATCCAGAAGCTCGAAGAGCTTGGCGTCATTCAACGGCGCGTGGCCGTTCTCGACCCGATGAAAGTGAACGCCGGGGTCACCGTTTTTATTTCGATCAAGACCGACAAGCACAGCCTGGCCTGGCTCGAGCGCTTCCACGGCGCGGTGGCGGAGTTTCCGGAGGTCGTCGAGTTCTACCGCATGTCGGGCGACGTGGACTATCTGTTGCGCGTCGCCGTGCCGGACATCGCCGCCTACGACGTGTTCTACAAGAAGCTGATCTCGCAGGTGGAGATCGCCAAGGTGTCGTCCGCTTTCGCGATGGAAGAGATCAAGCACACGACGGCGCTGCCGTTGACGTTTGCGCGCCCGCAGTCGGACAAGCGCAAGAGCGGCTAGCGCTTCCGCGCCGCCGCTCACACGATCAGGTCGAGGCTGGCGAGTGCGAGGCAGAGCGTGGCCAGCAGCGCGATGGCGATGAGCGTCAGCCACATGCCGAGCACGCGAAGCCGGAAGTTGTGCGGGCTCTGCGACAATCCATAGGCGTGGATGTAGCGCCCGGCCACCAGCCCCAAGCCGAGGACGTGGAGCACGAGGGCCGGCGCCTTGAGGCTTTCGGCTGCGGCCAGCAGCACGAGCGCCAGCGGCACGTATTCGGCGAAATTGGCGTGAACGCGGGCGCGGCGCATCAGCTCGCGGCTCTCTCCGTGGCCGATTTCGACGCGCGCCTCGCGGCGCTGGGAAATGACGCGCGCCGTCAGCAGCAGGAAGAGGAACGCCAGCAGCGACGCATAGAGGGCCGTGATCGGCATGGCTGCAACCTATAGCTTGATTGTGGGGCGCGCCCGCATGGGGTCAACAGTGGTGGCGCTGTTTTGAGAAGAATTCGTGACGACGGTGCGCGGGCTCACCGCTTGTTCGACGGCAGCCGCGCGATCAGGCTCGACGTGTCCCAGCGTCCGCCGCCGCCTTCCTGCACTTCGCCGTAGTAGCCATCGACGAGGGCGGCGACATCAAGTTTCGAGCCGTTGCGCTGGGCTTCCTCGAGACAGATGCCGAGGTCCTTGCGCATCCAGTCGACGGCGAAGCCGAAATCGAAGCGCCGGTCGTGCATGGTCTGCCAGCGGTTTTCCATCTGCCAGGACTGGGCGGCGCCCTTCGAAATGGTGTCGATGGCGGCGGCGACATCGAGGCCCGCGTTCTCGGCGAAGGCGATGGCTTCCGAGAGGCCCTGCAGGAGGCCTGCGATGGCGATCTGGTTCACCATCTTGGTGAGCTGGCCGGAGCCTGCCGGCCCCATGAGGCGCACGGCGCGCGCAAATGAGCGGATGGCGGGTTCGGCCGTCGCGTAGGCGTCCGCATCGCCGCCGCACATGACGGTGAGCTTGCCGCTTTGGGCTCCCGCCTGGCCGCCGGAGACGGGGGCGTCGATGAAGGCAAGCCCGCGAGACTGGGCCTCAGCGTAAAGCTCGCGCGCAACGCCCGCCGAGGCGGTCGTGTGGTCGATGAGGATTGCGCCTTGCTTCATGGCGGCGAAGGCGCCATCGGGCCCGGTCGTGACCTGGCGCAGGTCGTCGTCGTTGCCGACGCAGGTGAAGACGAGGTCGGCGTCGCGGGCTGCCTCGGCAGGCGTGGCGCGGTGCGTTCCCTTGCCGTGCGCGGCGACCCAGGCTTCCGCCTTCGCCGCGTTGCGGTTGTAGACCGTCAGCGTATGGCCAGCCGCTTGCAGATGCCCCGCCATGGGGTATCCCATGACGCCCAAGCCGATCCATGCCACGTTGGCCATGCGTCTGCCCCCCCTATTTTTTCGGTTGCGATCCGGTGTATCGAGGCAGCGCCTCTTTTCGTCGTGCTTCTGGCCGACCGCTATGACCGGTCCCAGGTTTCCGGAAGCACGCGCTCCCGCAGTCAATGCCCCGTGGACAACATCAAGGCAAGAACCCAATGGCCGCTGCCGCCGACGACGCCCTTCCGACCGTGACCCCGGACGATATCGCGCGGGCCGCGCGCCTCATCGAGGGGCAGGTGGTCAAGACGCCCTGCGACCGGAGTTTCTCGCTCAGCCATGAGCTGGGGGCGGAGATCTGGCTCAAGTTCGAGAACCTGCAGTTTACCGCCTCCTACAAGGAGCGCGGCGCGCTGGTGCGCCTGTCGGCGCTGAGCGAGGACGAGCGCCGCCGCGGCGTGATCGCGATGTCGGCCGGCAACCACGCACAGGGTGTTTCCTATCACGCGGGGCGGCTCGGCATTCCGGCGACCATCGTGATGCCCAAGGGGACACCGGCCGTCAAAGCCGAGAACACGAAGCGCTGGGGTGCGCGTGTGATCCTGGAAGGCGCGACGCTCGAAGATTCGGCGCGCTTTGCACACGCGTACGGCGCGGAGCATGGACTGGTGTTCGTGCATCCTTACGACGACGCGCTGGTCGTGTCGGGGCAGGGGACCGTCGGGCTCGAGATGCTCGAAGCCGTGCCGGACCTCGACGTCATCATCGTGCCGGTGGGCGGTGGCGGCCTGATCGCGGGCATCGCGGTCGCGGCCAAGGCGATCAAGCCGAGCATCGAGATCATCGGCGTCGAGGCGGCGCTTTATCCGTCGATGTACAACGTGATCAAGGGCACGCAACTTCCGGCGCGCGGCGACACGCTGGCGGAGGGCATTGCGGTCGTGCACCCGGGCGCCATTCCGGCGCGGCTCGTGCGGCAGTATGTCGACGACATCGTGCTCGTCAGCGAAACGGATCTCGAACGGGCGACGTTCGCGCTGCTCATCATCGAGAAGACAGTGGTGGAAGGCGCAGGCGCGGCGGGGCTCGCGGCGCTGATGGCCGACCGCAAGCGCTGGCATGGCCGCAAGGTTGGGCTGGTGCTGACCGGCGGCAACATCGATCCGCGGCTGCTCGCGAGCGTGCTGACGCGTGAACTCGCGCGCGAGGGGCGGCTCTCGCGTCTCACGATCGATATCCCCGACCGGCCCGGCGAGCTGTCACGCGTGTCGGGCGTGCTGGGCGAAGCGGGCGCGAACATCGTCGAGGTCTATCACCAGCGCGTGTTCACGGATCTGCCGGCGCGCGGCACAGAGCTCAACCTCGTTATCGAGACGCGGGATCGTTCGCATCTCGAAGCGGTGCTGGCGCAGCTCGAGGCCGTTGGCTATCGCGTGATCGTGAAGAGCACCGGTGCCCCGCCTGCGCTCGGGTGATTGAATTTCGCGCGCGTGGATGAGTGGATCCTAGGCACAAGGCCTAGGATGACAGGTGGTGGTTGCGTACCGGACCAACGCGATGGTCGAGGCGACGGACGTCCAGTACGTCAGCGGCCTTCGCTGGCATGACGGAGTTTCTCCGGCAAACTAATCGCGCAAACTCAACCCGCGCGAACGCACCGTCACCCCGACGCAGGTCGGGGCCTACGCAAGGTTCAGCGGGTGTGACGGTTGAGGTGTAAGCACCCCGTTACCGGCCTTCGCGCCACCAGGCCATGGCGAGAAGCGCGAGCAGCACGGCGAGGGCGAAGCCGCCGGTGAACATCGGCGTCAGCTTGACGCCTTTCGTCACGAAGGCTTCGCGGTCACGCAATCCCATCCAGCCCGAGCCCGCGAGCACGCGCGCGCCGGACATCACGCTCACGCGCGGCACGGTGACGGCATCGCCCGCGCTGGCGCGGTCGGTGCGGGTCCAGAACACGCCGCCTCCGGTCTGCTCGATCAGCGGTTTCAGCTTGGCGTCGGTGGCGACGACCTCGCTCATCTCGCGCGGATCCTCGACGCCCGCATGCGCGACGGCGGTCAGCGGCCCCGAGGTGGCCGTCGTTTCGACCTTGTAGAGGCCGGGGATCGTGACATCGAGCGTCGTCTTCCAGACGCCCGGGCGATCCTTTTCGAGCGTGACCTCTGAACGTTCGCCGCCCGGCGCGGACATCGTGATGGGGGCAACTTTATCTTCCAGCGTGCGCCGCTCGATGGTGAGCTTGAGGCCGCGGGCGGACGCGATCAGACGCTCCTCCTCGAGGTCCGGTTCCTTCATCAGCCAATGCGACAGGCGGCGCAGCAAGTCAGTGTGCGGGCCGCCGCCTTCGTAACCGCGCGCCCAGAGCCAGGCGTGATCGGACGTCAGCAGCGCGACGCGGCCCTTGCCCTTGCGGTCGAGCACGAGCAGGGGCTGGTCCTTGGCGCCTTCCATGATGACGCGGCCGCGATCGGGGCGGACTTCGGCCTGCCGGAACCAGTGGCCCCAGGTGGCTTCGCGAGACGGCTGGAGCGCGTTGGAGCCGGTGAGGCCCTGCGTCACCGGATGGCGGAAGCCTTCCTCGGTGATTTTGGCGCGGAACGGTTCTTCGAGAACACGGCCCGTGGGTGCGGCCGGCAGGATCGGCGACAGCGGCGTGCGGTAGAGGCTCGTCATGCCGGCGTAGTCGTCGCCGGCCGCGACGAGCACTGCGCCGCCGTGGCTTTCCACGTAGCGGGCGATGTTGTCGTAGTAGATGAGCTGCAGGATCCCGCGATGCTCGTAGCGATCGAAGATGATGAGATCGAAATCCTTGATCTTGTCCGAGAACAGCTCCTTCGTCGGGAAGGCGATCAGGGAGAGCTGGTTGATCGGCGTGCCGTCCTGCTTCTCGGGCGGACGCAGAATGGTGAAGTGGACGAGATCGACGGCGGCATCGGACTTGAGCAGGTTGCGCCAGGTGCGCTCGCCCGCGTGCGGTTCGCCCGAGACGAGCAGCACGCGCAGGTTCTCGCGCACGCCTTCGGCCACGAGCACGACGCGGTTGTTGGCGGGCGTCAGCTCTCCCGGTGCGGTTTCAAGCTCGATCTCGACGATGTTGTTGCCCGCGTGCGGGAACGGCATCTCGATCGTGACGGGCTGGTCGACGGCGGTGGTGCGGATTTCGTCGGGGCGGCCTTCGCGGCGCACCTTCAGCGTGGCGGGGCTGCCGGCGCTCATCGATTTGCCGCTCTCGCGGACGGCGATCTTGATGTCGCGCGACTGGCCGACGATGCCGTAGCGGGGCGCTTCCAGCGTTTCGATGCGCCGGTCGAATTCTTCCGGCGTGCCCGTGAGCAGGGCATGGACGGGTGCGTCGAAGCCGAGGGCGGCGGTCGATTTCGGAATGTCGTGCACCTGCCCGTCGGTGACGAAGATGACGCCCGCGATGCGGTCGGGCGGCGTGCTCGTGAGCGCCTGCGTGAGGGCCGCGAACAACTGCGTGCCCTGGCCAACGGCGGTGTCCTGCTTGGCGGCCGTGACCCACTTCACTTCGAGGTTCTTGATGCCTTCGAGGCGCTTTTCGAGATCCTTGCGGATGGCGGCTTTCTGATCGGGACGCTTGTCGAGGTTCTGGCTCGTGCTCTCGTCCAAAACGACGAGGGCGACGTTGGCGAGGCTTTCGCGCTCTTCCTCGCGCAGTGTCGGGTTCAGCAGCGCGGCGATGAGGGCGGCGAGGGCGAGGCCGCGCCAGAGCGCGCCGCGGCTCTTGCGGAACAGCAGCACGGCGACGAGCAGCAGCGCGGCAAGCCCGGCTGCCCAGATCAAGGGCATGGGCACGAGCGGCGCAATATCGATCGACCAGCTCATGGTTCACTCCGCCGCGCGTGAAGAGGCGCGGCCGTTTGCGTTTTCCTCATTGGCCGAGACGCTCGAGCAGCGCCGGGACGTGCACCTGGTCGGCTTTGTAGTTGCCGGTGAGCGCGTGCATAACGATGTTGACGCCGGTGCGCAGCGCCATCTCGCGCTGGCTTTCACCGCCCGGCACGACCGGGTAGAGCGGGCGTCCGTTCGGGTCGAGCGCCCAAGCGGAGGCGAAGTCGTTCGACGTGATCATGATGGACGTGACGCCGTCTGCGCGCCGGGCCTTGCGGCCATCGCCTTCCGCGTTGCCGCCCGCGCCCGCTTCCACCCAGAGCTGGCCGCCTTCCCAGCGGCCGGGGAACGAGCGCAGCAGGTAGAACGACTTCGTCAGCACGTGATCTTCGGGCACGGGTTCGAGGCGCGGCACGTCGAGCGAGCCCAGCACGCGCTTCAGCGCCATGCCGTTCTTGCCTTCGAACGTCGATCCCGTCGTCAGGCCGGTGCCGTAGTCGCGGGTGTCGAAGATGATCATGCCGCCCTGTTTCATGTAGGCGTCGATCTTGGCGAGCGTCGGCTGCGGCAGCGGGCGGGCGCTGTCGAGGATGGGCCAATAGAGAACGGGAAAGAACGCGATCTCGTCCTTGATGATGTCGACGGGCAGCGGCTCGCCGGGCTCGACGGCGGTGCGCACGGCGAGAATGCGCGACAGGCCCGAAAGGCCCGCCTTGCTTGTCGAGTCCGCGCCGGGATCGCCCGTCAGCACGTATCCGAGCGTCACGTTCTCGGTTGCGCGCTGGGCGACGGCGGCGCTCGGAGGCGATCCTGGCGTGTCGGTTGCAAAGGGCGCGACGGGAGCGGCATCGGGGGCTGCTGCGTCGGGCGGTGCTGGCGCGTCCTGGGCGCGCGCGGGATCGCCGAGCAGAGCCGAGGTAGCGAGTGCGATTGCGAGCAGGGCCGCGGCCGTGGGTGCGCGAGGTTTGAGCCAGCGGAGCGCCGCGCCCAATACGCCGAGCAGCATCAGCACCGCGACGATGTCGGCGAACACGAGCGCCAGCGCGCTCGACAACAGGGCGGGCGCGAGCGGCGTGGACGGAAGGCTATCATACAACATTCGGGTGGCCCCTGCGGGACGCGGCGGAAGCGGCGAGAGCGTGGCCTTGGCCGCCAGGACGTTCAACGCGCGCGGTGCTCCCTGGGCTCCATAGTACCCGGGTGGGTGCGTAAGGCCAGCCTCGGCGGTGGCAATCTTTGCGGCAGGAATGGCTTCGGCGGTGGGCGGGGGCGAGCGCAACACGCCGTAGCCGTCGAGCGTCTGCACCGGCGCGAAGGCTTCGACGGCGCCGTTCTGGGGTTGCTCACCGGCGGCCGTGTCCGCCTCTCCGCTTTCCGATGCGCCTACGGGGGCGAGGCTGCCGAGCGACGTCACGCGGCGCAGCATCTCGACGAACAGGCCCGAGATGGGAAGGTTCGACCAGTCCGAGTTCGCGGTCACGTGGAAGAGCACGATCTGTCCGGCGCCGATGGTGGTTGCGGTGACGAGGGGCGTGCCATCGGCGAGGCGGGCCCAGACCTTGATGGCGGGCGTGAGCTGAGCGGGGTCGGCGAGGACCTGCCGGTTGACGGTGACATCCTTCGGCACGGGAATGCCGGCGAACACGCTCGCGTCGTCGAAGTCTGCGAGGGGCTGCGGGCTCGACCACGACAGCGCGCCGCCGAGTGCGCGGCCGCCCATGCGGAGCGCGACCGGGAGCAGATCGTCGCCACCGCTTTCGAGGCGGGGGCCCGCAAAGCGGACCAGCACGCCGCCGCGCTCGACCCAGGCGCGCACGCGATCCTTGATCTCGCCGGAGAGTGTGCCGATGTCGGCCAGCATCAGGACGCTCGCCTTTTCCTTCAGCACCGCATCGATGCCCTTGGCGAGGTTGTGATCCTTCGGCCGGATGATCTCCGCGTAAGGCTGCACGGCTTTCTCGAGATAGTAGAGCGGCGCCAGCAGGGGCTGCGACTGCTCCTGGCTTTCGCCTGAGATCATGCCGACGCGCTGCCACTGCGAGCGGCCGTCGAGCAGGCTCACGGCGCCTGCCGAGCGCTCGGAGGCGATTTCGAGACGCGTCACCTGATTGCGCAATTCGAGAGGCAATCCGAACGTCACTTCCGACGCACCGGAGCCTGAGGCAACCGTGAACGCGGCTTCGCCCAGGCGCTGGCCACGGGCGGAGAACGCGTCGATGCGGCCGTCGCGTGCCGGGCCGCCGGTGCGCAGCACGGTGGCGATGAGCTTGCCGTCGGCGCCGACGCCGGCGGTGAGGCCGAGCGGTTCGTGGCCGCCGGTGTCCTCGACGATGGAGAAGCCGCCGTCACCGGCCAGGGCTACGAGGCCGTCGGCGAAGGCTGCTGCGTCCGCGCGATGATCGATGCCGTCGGCGAGCCAGAGAATGTTGGGGCTCGCGATCTTGAGTGCGGCCAACTGGTCTTTGAGGGTCGCGAGCGTGCCCTTGCGGTCGGGTGCGTACGGGCGCGGCTCCATGGCGGCGAGCGTCGCGCGCGCGTCGGCAGGCGCTTCGAGCTTGATGGAGCGCGTTTTGGTGGCGGGCGCGGTTTCGGCGATGACGACGGCGCGGTTCTGGCGCTGGGCGTCGGAGAGCATTTCGTCGGCGAGCGCCATGCGCCGGTTCCAGCCCGATGCCGCCGCCCAGCCGTTGTCGACCACGAGCACGACGGGGCCGGTGCCGGTCAGCGCGCGGTCGCGGACGGGATTGAGCACGGGCTCGGCGAGCGCCAGGATGACGAGGGCGGCGGCGAGCAGGCGGATGAGCAGCAACCACCACGGCGTCTTGGCGGGCGTCTTTTCTTCGTTTTCGAGGCCGACGAGGATGCGGGTGGCGGGAAACGCCACCTGCTTCGGGCGCGGCGGCACCGTCTTCAGCAGCCAATAGATCAGCGGCAGCGTGGCGAGCGCCGTCAGCAGCCAGGGATTGAGAAATGCCAGCGCGCCGAAGCTCATGATTTCACTCCGGGGCGGCGCGCCGGTTCATCGTAGGACGGCTCTTTCGATGCGGCGGGCGTCTGCCAGCGGTAGTGGCCTTCACGCCCTTCGAGCCGCATGATCAGCGTCAGCAGCGGCTCCGTCGCCGGCCGGTCGGTGTGATGGACGAGGAACGACCAGCCGAGGCGCACGGCGAGCGCCTGCAACTCTTCGCGGTGGGCCTTGAGGCGCGCCTGGTAGCGGGCGCGCAGGCTTTCGGCGCGATCCGCGATCCAGCTCTCGCCGCCTTCGAGGCCGAGAAATTCCGTGCGGCCCTCGTAGGGCAGCGTTTCCTCGGCGGGATCGAGAATCTGCACGAGGTGCCCGTTAGCGCCGTGCGCCGCGAGCATCTCGACATGCTCGCGAATGCTCTCGATCGGATCGAGGAAGTCGCTCAGGAGAATGACGCTCGAATAGCGGCTGATGCGCTCCTTGGAGGGCTGGCCGGAGACGAGCTGGGGAATGTCGCCATGCGCGGCTATGGCTTCGGCGAGACGCATGGAGGCGCGACGGCTCGACGTCGGCTGCGTGACGCCGAGCAGGCCGACGCGCTCGCCGCCGCGCACCAGCAGCTCAGCGGACGCCAACATCAGGACCAGCGCGCGGTCGCGTTTGGTGATCGGGGAGAGATGGCTTTGGAAGTACATCGACGGCGAGAGGTCGGGCCAGAGCCAAAGCGTGTGGGCCGCCTCCCACTCGCGCTCGCGCACGTAAAGGTGGTCTGAGCTGGCCGAGCGGCGCCAATCGATGAGCTGGGCGGCGTCTTGCGCTTCATACGTGCGGAACTGCCAAAACGTCTCGCCGGGACCGGCGCGGCGGCGGCCGTGGATGCCGTGCGCAACTGTCTGGGCGATGCGGTCGGCTTCCAGCAGCAGATCGGGCAGGCGGTCGGCGACGCTGTGCGCATCGCGTTCGAGCGAAAAGATCCGCCCGTCACCTGTCGCATCGAGACGTCCCGGGCGCGACCCGCGGGGTGCTGCCATCCCCGTCACTCCGCCGCGTGGGCGAGACGCAGGATCAGGGGACCGAGCTCCTCGCCTTCGGCGCGGGCCGCGAACGACAGCGCCATGCGGTGTTTGAGGACGGGTTCGGCGAGATCGATCACATCGTCGATGGAGGGTGCGAGGCGGCCGTCGATCAGCGCCTTGGCGCGGACGGCGAGCATCAATGCCTGGCTGGCGCGCGGGCCGGGGCCCCAGGCGACGAACCGATCCGTGTCGGCGCTGGCGCCGGTGCCGGGGCGGGCCGAGCGCACGAGCCGCAGGATGGCTTCCACCACCTTGTCGGGCACGGGGATCTGGCGCACGAGGCGCTGGATGCTGAGGAGCTCGCCGGCGTTGAGAACCGCTTCGACGTGGCGCTCCTCGCTGCCGGTGGTGGCGTAGAGCATGCGCCGCTCGGCGGCGAGATCAGGATAGGTGACGTCGATTTCGAGCAGGAAGCGGTCGAGCTGGGCTTCGGGAAGCGGGTAGGTGCCTTCCTGCTCCAGCGGGTTCTGGGTCGCGAGGACGTGGAACGGCTGGGGCACGTCGTGGCGGGTGCCGGCCACCGTGACATGATGCTCCTGCATGGCCTGCAGCAGAGCCGACTGCGTCTTGGGAGAGGCGCGGTTGATTTCGTCGGCCATCAGGAGCTGCGTGAAGATCGGGCCCTTGATGAAGCGGAAGCTGCGGCGGCTTTCGCCGGGCGTCTCTTCGAGGACTTCCGAGCCGATGATGTCGGACGGCATGAGGTCGGGCGTGAACTGGATGCGCTTGGCGTCGAGGCCGAGCACGCGGCCGAGCGTGTCGACGAGCAGCGTCTTGGCGAGGCCGGGCACGCCGATCAGCAGAGCATGGCCGCCCGAGAGAATCGTGATCAGCGTTCGCTCGATGACGACGTCCTGGCCGAAGATGACGGCGGCGGCGGCCTTGTGGGCCCGCTTGACCTTTTCGGCAGCAGCTTCCAGGCGCGGAACGATGGCTTCGTCAGTCTGAATCACGGTGCTCATGAATATCTTTGTCCGGCTCGCGAGTTGCTGGGGGCGCGGGTGACGATCTCTGGCGCCGGTCGGCGCGCGCGTTCAGGACCGATTGTGACGGGCTGGCAGGGGGCGCGGTCAAGTTAAACCTCCGTAATTGCCCGTGAGCGCGCAGTATATCCGGGGACGGCAGGGCGGGCCAACGGGGTCCGCGGGGATTGTCCGCGTCGCGACCAACTGCTCTAAGGTTCGCAGCCACACCACAATTGCCGGCTTCCGGCGAAAGCGCGCGCGTGATCGACAGGCTTGCAGATTTGCTCAAGGAGGCGGGATCGCGCGGGGTCGCGCCCGTGGAAAGCTGGAACCCGCCCTACTGCGGCGACATCGGCCTCAGCATTGCGCGCGACGGCGGCTGGCACTATCGCGGCAGCCCGATCGGGCGCCAGGCTCTCGTCACGCTGTTCGCCCGCGTTTTGAGGCGTGATCCCGACGGGCGGTTCTATCTCGTCACGCCTGCCGAGAAGATCGACATCGCGGTCGAGGATGCGCCGTTCGTGGCCGTTGAGCTCGAAGTCACGGGGAGCGGGCGGGCGCAGACGTTGATCTTCCGCACCAACGTGGACGACGTGGTGGCCTGTGGGGCCGAGCATCCCCTGCGTTTCGGATCCGGAGAGGGGGACGATAGCCTAAAGCCCTATGTCCACGTGCGCGGACGGCTCGAAGCGCTCCTGTCGCGCAGCCTCGTCTACGATCTCGTCGATCTGGCGGTTGAGGATGACGATGGCCGGAGCGGCCTGTGGAGCGGGGGCGTGTTTTTTGTCATGTCCATGGCGTGAAGGAGTAGATTTGGCGGGTTCCGGCGGAGAAAAATCCATGTCAGGCGATGAGGAAGAGAGGTTAGTCGAGGTTCACGCTTCGACGGTGGCACTACGTATGCCGACAAACGGCAACCCTATAGTGCTAAACTTGGTGCCCGACTACCTACTGTTGCTCATTGGGCATGTGGTAATGGACTGGCGAGAGTTGGAGTTCGATTTCGACAAGCTAATGCACGTCCTACTTGCAATGTCGGCAGAGCCCCTGCCTGATCGGTTGCCCTCAAGCCTAAAGGAAAAAAGGAAATTGTTTCAAAGCTTGGTTGGGTCGCAACTTTCTGATGCGCCCATGCTGGTGGGGCAATTGCTAAGAATTTCCGATGAGTTATGGGAGTGCGCGAAGATAAGAAACTTGATTGTTCATGGAAATGCCTACTTGGATTTTCCGAACAGCGAGTTCCGCTTTGAAAAGCTGCGGAAGGGGCAGCTATCTTCCGTAATGCTGACACGCGACCGTTTTGAAATTCTTTGTTCAAGGATGGCGGAGCTGAAGGGTGCGTTTGTTAGGCTAGGTTACGACGACATCGGCATTCACGATTGTGAAATGCCTGTCCTCAGGCGATTGCAAAAAAAGTACTTGGAAATGTACCCGTTCTTTTGATATCCGCTGCTGAAAATTGCAGCCTTCTACGGAGCTTTCGGAGCCGCATCGGCCGCGGGCTTCGCGGGGGCGGCGGCCGGCGGTTTCGGCGCGGCAGGCGCGGAGCCTGCCGCGTTGGCAGCTGCGGGCGCAGGTTTGGCGACAGCGGGAGCGGGCGTTTTCTTGGCGGCGAGCTTCTTGGCGTCGTCCGCCTTCTTGGTCGCCGGATCTTTGGCGACCGCGCCCGGGCCGTAGCGCTTGGCGCACTGCTGGTGCACGAACTTGTTGATCTGCTTGATCATCGGCCCGTGGAAGATGCCGATCGAATCCTCGAGCTTGGCGGCGGCCGACAGGGTCGATTTCACATCCGCCGGGCCGTCGACGTTTTCGAGGTTGATCCAGACCTTTTCCGCCTTGCCGTTCTTGAAGACGAGCTTGGGAGCAAGGCGGGCCGTGACGGGCTGCAGCGCGCCGTCGCGCTCGATCACGCATTTCACGTCATGGGCGGGCACGAAAACCTTGTGCTTCGGCTTGGTGAGGGCGTCGACGACGTCGGCGCGTGACAGTTTCAGATCCACCGAGCAGCGCGCGTCGCCGAATCCCCATGAGACGCCCTTGCTGTTGCCTTCCTCAAGGCTCGACTTGGCCCACGTCTTCTGGACATCGCAGGCGAGGTCTGCCCCCTTCGGCTGCTTGCCGAGGATCATGGTGCAGATCTGCTTCTCGCAGGCCTTGAGGCCGGCCATTTCCGCGTCCGACTGTTCGAGCGCTGCGGCGGGGACGGACCAAGTCGCCATCGCAAGCGCAGACAGGGCCAATGCAGCGAAGGCCCGTCCTCCGAGGCGGTGACCGGGTGCTCCATGGGGGCGAGAGAGGGCGCTCATGGCAGCGGCGCGTCGAATCATGGCGTTCCTTGGCCTTTGGTCGGGCTACTGAAAGGCTTGGCGGTGTGACATTCGAATGAGCCTAGAATTGGGCTTAGATCCGGTCCGTGCCCATCCGGGGCGCACCCGGGACTGCAGCCGGGGGCGGATTGCGCTGCTACGCAAGCGCGCGGCAGGCTTGAAGGCCCGCGATGCTTGGGGTACCAAGCATTGCAACGAAGCAACAATCTGACTTGGAGGACACTATGGGGGTCAACACGTCTGGCGGGCATCCGGCCATGGACTACGCTGAGCACAACCGCACCTACGCGAACTTCCTTGGCTGGGCGAAAGTCATCATCGTGTTTCTCGTCGTGCTGCTCTCCGGCATGGCGTTCTTCCTCGTCTAGTCTCTGCGAACTTCCAGCTAAGGAGCAGGCGCGTGGTCCGGGATCGGAATGCGCCGCCGCTTCCGGCCGGACTTCAAGCCATCCTTGCCGTTGAGACCCTTGCTGTCGAGGATGCCACTGGGCCGGTTTGCCGGCCTTAACGCGAGCCTGTCTTCGGGATGCTTCGATGGTTACCATAGCAGTGACGGCCGAAGGGCCGGATGAGCCACGCTTCGCCGTTTCGCCCGAGACGGTGAAAAAACTTGCGGCTCTCGGGGCCAAGGTTCGCGTCCAGTCCGGAGCCGGGCTGCGCTCGCGCTTCTCCGACGAGGCGTTGGCGGCAGCCGGCGCCGAAATCGCGAGCTCGGCCGCCGCCGCGCTCGCCGGGGCCGACATCCTGCTCAAGGTGCGGCGTCCCGCAGCGGACGAGCTGGGCCAGCTCAAGCAGGGCGCTCTCGCCGCCGCTATTCTCGACCCCTACGACCGGGCCGGCATCGAGCCGCTCGCCGCGACGGGCGTCAATCTCTTCTCCATGGAATTCATGCCGCGCATCAGCCGCGCGCAGTCGATGGACGTGCTGTCGAGCCAGGCGAACCTTGCCGGCTACAAGGCCGTCGTCGATGCGGCGTCGCTGTTCGGCCAGGCGCTGCCCATGATGATGACGGCGGCGGGCACGGTGCCTGCGGCCAAGGTGTTCGTCATGGGCGTCGGCGTTGCGGGCCTGCAGGCTATTGCTACGGCGCGCCGTCTCGGCGGCGTCGTCACCGCGACCGACGTGCGCCCTGCCACGAAGGAGCAGGTGCAGTCGCTCGGCGCGAAGTTCGTCGCCGTCGAGGACGAAGAGTTCAAGCAGGCGCAGACGGCGGCCGGTTACGCCAAGCCGATGTCGGCCGAGTATCAGGCCAAGCAGGCCGAGCTCGTGGCCAACCATCTCAAGACCCAGGACATCGTCATCACGACGGCGCTTATTCCGGGCCGCCCGGCGCCGCGTCTCATCACGAGCGCCATGGTTGCGAACATGAAGCCGGGAGCGGTGATCATCGATCTCGCGGCCGAGCGCGGCGGCAACTGCGAGGCGACCGTGCCCGGCCAGACGGTCGAGGTGGGCGGCGTCAAGATCGTCGGCGCGGTCAATCTGGCTGCGTCCGTGCCGGTCAACGCGTCGAGCCTCTACGCCAAGAACCTCTACGCCTTCCTGGAGCTGTTCTTCGACAAGAAGGACAAGACCTTCAACATCAACTGGGACGACGAGATCGTGAAGGGCACGCTGGTTGCCCGCGACGGTAAGATCGTCCATCCCAGCCTCGCCCCGCAATCCGCCTGAGGAGCCGAGCCATGCAGCCGCGCCGCATTTTCGCAATCCTGAGGTGGCTCCTGCCGATGGCAGCCTTGGCCGCCCTGCTGCCGACGGCGGCGATGGCTGCTGCCGAAGGCATCGGCGGTCCTGTCGATCCGGCCATCTATCGCCTGATGGTGTTCGTGATGGCGATCTTCGTCGGCTACTACGTCGTCTGGAGCGTCACGCCCGCCCTGCACACGCCGCTGATGAGCGTCACCAACGCGATCAGCTCGGTGATCGTGGTCGGTGCGCTGCTCGCCGTCGGCGTCGAGGCGATCACGGAAGGCACGTTGCTCGCGCGCATCTTCGGCTTCCTTGCGCTCGTCATGGCGTCCGTCAACATCTTCGGCGGCTTCCTCGTCACGAGCCGCATGCTCGCGATGTACAAGAAAAAAGAAAAGCCGGCGAAGTAGGCCGCGAAGTTAGCCGCGAAGTAGAGGGAATCTCCGCAAATGACCGCCAACCTCGCCGCCGCCCTCTATCTCGTTTCGGGTGTGCTGTTCATCCTCGCGCTGCGCGGGCTCTCGCATCCCGAGTCCAGCCGCAAAGGCAACCTCTACGGCATGATCGGTATGACGATCGCCGTGCTGACCACGCTCGCCGTGTCCGATCCCAAAGAGACGCTGACGTGGGCGCTGATTTTGGGCGGTCTCGGCACCGGCGCGGTCATCGGCGCGGTGATCGCCAAGAAGATCCCCATGACGCAGATGCCGGAGCTGGTGGCAGCGTTCCATTCGCTCGTCGGCCTCGCGGCCGTGTTCGTCGCCGCCGCGGCGCTCTATGCGCCGGACGCGTTCGGTATCGGACATCCGGGCCAGATCGGTGCGGCCAGCCTCGTCGAAATGGGCCTCGGCCTTGCGATCGGCGCGATCACGTTCACGGGTTCGGTCATCGCGTTTGCGAAGCTTTCGGGCCGCATGTCTGGCGCGCCCATCATCCTGCCGCTGCGCCACATCGTGAACCTCGCGCTGTTCGGCGGTCTTGCCGTTCTGATCTATAAGTTCTGCATGTCGGGCGGCGATCCGACGCTGTTCTGGGCCATCACGATCTTCGCGCTCGTGTTCGGCGTGCTCATCATCATCCCGATCGGTGGCGCTGACATGCCGGTCGTCGTGTCGATGCTGAACTCCTATTCGGGCTGGGCGGCCGCCGGCATCGGCTTCACGCTCGGCAACATTGCGCTGATCATCACGGGCGCGCTGGTCGGCTCGTCGGGTGCGATCCTGTCCTACATCATGTGCAAGGGCATGAACCGCAGCTTCATCTCGGTGATCGCGGGCGGGTTCGGCGGCGAGACGGCGGGACCGTCTGGCGGCGGTGAGCAGAAGCCGGTCAAGCTCGGCTCGGCCGAAGACGCAGCCTACGTGCTCAAGAATGCCTCCAAGGTCATCATCGTGCCCGGCTACGGCATGGCCGTCGCCCAGGCCCAGCACGCGCTGCGCGAGATGGGCGACGCGATGAAGAAGGCCGGTGTCGAGGTAAAGTATGCGATCCACCCGGTTGCGGGCCGCATGCCCGGCCACATGAACGTGCTGCTTGCCGAAGCAAACGTGCCGTACGACGAGGTGTTCGAGCTCGAGGACATCAACTCGGAGTTCGCGCAGGCGGATGCCGTGTACGTCATCGGCGCCAACGACGTCGTGAACCCCGCCGCCGAGGACGACAAGACCTCGCCGATCTACGGCATGCCCGTGCTGCAGGTGTGGAAGGCCGCGACGGTGTTCTTCAACAAGCGGTCGCTCGCTTCGGGTTACGCTGGCATCGACAACCCGGTCTTCTATCGCGACAACACGGTGATGGTGCTCGGCGATGCGAAGAAGATGACCGAGGAAATCGCCAAGGCGATGGCGCATTAAATTCGGCCATTCAGGACGCTGTTCATGGCTGCGGTCGGAATTGTTCCGGCCGCGAGCGGGCATGAACGGTATGCGGGGCGTCAGTTAGCCGTCGGAGTGACGACGCTGCAACTGCTTGAACTTTCGAGAGTTCGTGAGAGTGCGTGTTGTTGATGGGTGGCTTGCCTGGGAGCGGCCACTCGTGAAATATGCGCCCCATGCCAACGATATCTCAGACACCGGGCAAGCCCAACCGCTTGGGCGAGGCGACCCGCGCGAAGATCATCGATGCGGCCATCGCCGTGCTCGCGGAGAACGGTTTTGCCGACTTCACGATGCAGGCGGTGGCAAGCCGGGCGGATGTCGTCTACGGCAACCTCACGCACCACTACCCCTCGCGCGACAAGCTGATCGAGGCGATGCTCGAGGCCATCCTCGAACGCTATGGCGCGCGCTTCGATGCCTTTGCTGCATCGCTCGACAACACCGACGCAAGCCAGGTCCGGAAGCTCGTGACGTGGCTGATCGACGATTCCGTCGACCCGGAAACGGCACCGGTTTTTCTCGAGCTTTGGGCCATGTCCACGCACAATCCGATGGTGGCGGACGGACTGGCCGCACTCTACGACGGGGCGGTCGAGAGCTGCATGCGATCGCTGGGGGTGCTTCCCCAGTCGCCTAAGGCGCGGCGGCTCAGGGACACGCTGTACTTGCTCGGTACGGTGCTAGAAGGCAGTTCGTCGATTTTCTACAACCGGACACGAAGTGGCGAGATCTATGAGGGTTTTCGCCGCGAAGCCATCGAGATTCTCGTGACGGTGCTGGAGCAGCGGCTGGCCGAGGCCAAGGACGAAACGCCCTGACCCGGTCTTCCCGACTTATCCCCTTGCGGCGGCGATCGATGAGACTTTAGGCTGCGTTCAGGACGGGGATCGGCTCGCGCGCATCGACCAGGGCTCGCATGAAAGCATTCGCACTCCTTCTGGGTTTGGCTCTCGTTGGCGGCGCGGCGTGCCAGGCTCAGGCTGAAGGCCTCGAGGTACAGCCGTTGATCGGCGGCACTCCCATGCGGTGCCATGATTTCCGTGGCGCCGTGGTGCGGACGCTGCAAACGACGGAGCTGGGCGACGTGGGACGGGCCTCGATCGTGGCACGCGTTCCCGTCATTCAGCTCGACACCGATCGGCTCGCCAAGCTGCCGCCGAAGCTGCAGATCTTTTTCTTCATGCACGAGTGCGCGCACCACGTGCTCGGGCACGTCATCAGGCCGACGCTGCAGAGCGAGCGCGATGCCGATTGCTGGTCGGCCAACTATGGGCGATGGGCGGGGCTGTTCTCACGCAAGGACGTGGAAGGGTTCGCGCCGTTCTTTGCGGCCAGCAACGGCTCGAAGTTCGGACATCTGCCGGGCGCCGAGCGGAGCGCCTACATTCTCAACTGTTTCGACAAGCCCGAAAGCGAGCCGGTCGCTTACTCGTTGTCGCGATGACGCCTGCCAAAGGCGGTCGCATTTTCTGCAGCCGACGTGACAGGCGCGCGCGGGCACCCACGCGCGCCTTCGCTGCTTGCGGCTTAGCGATAGCGTGTCGGGATGACGAGGCGCTGGCCGATGGCGATGCGCTCGTTCGGAAGACGGTTGGCCGCCACGATATCGCCCACCGGCACGTTGTAGCGTCGCGAGAGGCCGAACAGCGTGTCGCCTTCACGGACTTCGACGAAGTTCGGCGAGCTCGGAGCGTAGGTGCTCTGGCGCGGCGCCGGGTTCATCGGCTGGCGCGGGGGCAGGCTGGTAGGCTGGCGCCAGCGTGCATCGGGATCGTACGCGTAAGGTCCGCGGTTCGTGGCGCCGACGCTGCCGGTCTGGATGGATTGCGAATTGCCGTAGCGATGGCCGCTGTCGTAGGCGGCGTACTCGCGCGGAGTGGGGGAGCCGGGATCGGCGTACTGGCGTGCGGAGGCATACGAGCGATCGCGCTCGCGGGGCGGAAGCGCATAGGGCGTGCCGGCGCCGCGATTGCCGCCATAGCCGGGCTGGTCGCGTACGGGCGCGAGGCTTGCGGTTGAAACAGAATTTTCGGGGCTTCCGGCGCTGCAGCCGGCGAGAGCGAGGCTCATAATCGACAGGGTCAGCGCGGGAGCGCGGACCGAGCCTGAACGGAAACGCATGACTAAATACTCCGCAAACGCATATGACTCTAAAAGCGCAGCTTTAGGTTAATGGCGCCTTAAGACTCCGGTTCGGCGGTGCGTTTGAGCGTACGTTCCGTGTGCGGTTGCGCGCTCGTGAGATTGGAGGGAGTGGTCGCTTGAAGCTGGTGTTGAAACTACTGGTGGGAGTGGCGGTGGCGATGGGTCTGCTGGCGTTGGCCGTGAACGCGCTGCAAAAGCGGCTCATGTATTTTCCGGACACGACGCACTTCACGCCTGAGCAGGCGGGCATCAGCGGCGTGACGGAGCGCGTGATCGAAACGGCCGATGGTGCGCGCGTGCTCGCGTGGCAGGCGCCGGCTGCGCCGGGGCAGCCGACGATCCTCTACTTCCACGGCAACGCGGGCTCGCTCGAGACGCGCGTCGAGCGCATCAGGAAGTACATGGCGCGCGGGCTTGGCGTGTTCATGATGACGTATCGCGGCTTCGGCGGAAGCACGGGGTCGCCATCGGAAGCGGCGAACGTGGCTGACGCCAAGCAAGCCTATGATGTGCTCGTGGCGTCGGGCGTGCCGGCCGAGGACATCATCGTCTACGGCGAGTCGCTCGGGTCCAGCGTCGCCGTGCAGGTCGCGGCCGCGCGCAGCGTGGCAGGTCTCGTGCTCGATGCGCCTTACACATCGATGGTCGATCTGGCGGCGCTGCACTATCCGCATATCCCCGGGCGCTGGTTCATGACGGATCGCTACGAGACGCGCCGCCACATCGCGGGCGTGACGGCGCCGCTCTTGATCCTGCACGGGGAGAACGACGGAATTGTTCCCGTCGCAATGGGGCGCGAGGTGTTCGCGCTTGCGCACGCGCCGAAGGTGCTCAAGACGTTTCCGGGCGCGGGCCACGACAACCATTACAAGTACGGGTCTTACGAAGCGCTCTATGCGTGGATCGCGCAGCTCCGCGCGGAGAAGCTGACGGCGAAGGAGCCCTAGCGCCTGCCGCGGGCTAGAGCGCTCTTCACGTTAGATTTCCGGGGACGCTAGAATGCCGAGCCGTCGTAGGTCGCGATGCCGATCAGAGCGAGCACGGTGTAGACCACCAACGGCACGATGACGCCGACGAGATAGGGGTATGCCTTCAACCGGCCGGCGCTCGTCTTGAGTTCGCTCATGATGATGTAGCCGCCCATGCCGCGGCGGAACCAGCCCGTCACCTCGCCGTTCGCGCCGATGTGCGGCTTGATGCGCCGCCAGCCGGTCCACATGTCGCCGATGGGCCCCCAGAGCGAGCGGAAATCGATGGTCGTGCGACCGGTCGTATCGGCGAAGATGGTGTCTTCTCCGATGACGGAGCCGGCGTTGGCGCGGCCGATGACCTGGCCCTGCAGGCGGACCGGGCGGCCGACCATCGGGGATGCCGCAACGTCGCCCATCAGCGCCACGACATCCGTGTCGGTGGGCTGGGTGAAGGGATACGTGATCGGGATCAGGGCGGCCCAGACGAGCAGCATGGCGGGCACGGCCATCAGCGCAATGATGGGGACGCCCGAAGCGATGCCCGTGCCGACGAGACCGATGAGGGTCAGCACCGGCAGGATCGGCAGCGCAAGCTCGCGCAGGAACTTGCGCCACAGGGCGGGCCGATTGACGTTGGCGGCGCGCGCTGCTGCCTCGACGTCGATGTCCTGGAACGGCTGGCGTTTGTCGCGTGCAATGGCCGCGAGCGCCTGGATGCGCTTGCCGGTGAGGGGATGCGTCGAACTCAGCTCGATGAGCTTGGCCCAGGGATTGTAGATGTCGAACAGCATGGCGCGTGCGGTCGCGTTGGGCTGCGTTTTCGCGGCCTCGACGACGAGCCCGAGGTGGCTCGCGCCCTTGAAGTCCATAACGCCCATGTGGCGCGTGGAGGCGAGAAGCTGGCGCGTCTCGTCGCTGTCGGTCGCCTCCGCGATGCCGTAGGCGATCTTGACGAGGGCGTTGGCGAGGTGGCGGGCTTCGACGCGCTCGGCTGTACGTGCCGAGCAGGTACATCACATAAGAGGCGATGCCGATGGCGGCGAGGGCGTTCTTGCCTTTCGAATCTCCGCCGCCGGATTTCGTCTTTGTGAGGCTCGAGTAGATGACGTAGAGCATCTGCACGAGGGTGCCCGCGACCGTCATGACGAGGAAGTCGCGATTGACGATGTGGCCCAGCTCATGGGCGACGACGGCGCGGGTCTCTTCTTCGTTCAGGAATTCGAAGATGCCGTCGGTCAGCACGATGCGCGCGCCGGGCCTGAAGATGCCGTAGGTGAAAGCCGTGGGATTGCGGTCGGGGATGATGCCGACCGAGGGCGCCGTGAAGCGGTATTCGCGGGCGACGTCGTGGACGATGCGGTGGACGTGCGGATAGCGCACCTTGAGGTCTGAATCGTCGAGCCAGGCGACCTTGTTGATCCATTTCAGCATCAGATCCGTGAGCCAAGGGCTGATGAAGAAGATCACCGTGTTGACGATCAACACCATGACGAGGGCTGCGCCGACGTCGAGGGAGCCCGCGGCAACGAGCGCGGCGATGACGATGCCGGCGACCATTGCGGTGAGGAGCGAGAGGGTGACGAAGGATGCGAAATAGAGTTTGGCCATATACGGACGATAAGTCAGCGGAAGAACGAGGGCCAGACGCGTTTTCTCAATCGTCCACGATGTGCTGAGATGTTGCTTTGCCGGTACGGCAATGGCGCGCTCGTGTGGCGGGGCTGGCGCTTCTATCGCGCGGCGACGACAAAAAACGCCGCCGGATTGTTATCCAGCGGCGTCGAAAATTCTATCGGGTCGCATTCGGCGAGGGCCCGTGAGGCCCCGCGTCCAGCTTAGCGGCTGCCGTAGCCGCCGCCGCTGTTGCCGCCGCCATAACCGCTGCCGCCAGCGCCACCACTGTAGCCACCGCCGGTCGAACGGCCGCCTGCGCCACCTGCACCAGCACCGCCACGACCGGCGCCACCAGGACCACGGGCTGCGCCAGGGCCGCCACGGGGTGCGGCGGGCTTGCCCGGAAGCAGGCCTTCGCGCTGCAGCTTCTTGCGTGCGAGCTTGCGAGCGCGGCGGACGGCCTCAGCCTTTTCGCGCGCCTTCTTCTCGGACGGCTTCTCAAAATAGTTCCGGAGTTTCATCTCACGGAAAATACCCTCGCGCTGCATCTTCTTCTTGAGCGCCTTGAGGGCCTGGTCGACGTTGTTGTCGCGAACGAGTACCTGCAAGCGGTGACCTCTGGAGTTTATGGATCTCAGAAATAATACGGGCCCCAAGCTCCGGGGGCTGACCCCGCGGTGCTTCGAGCAGAATGGATTTGGCTGGCTTCTAGCAAAGGTCGCGGCCCTTGTCCACGGGCGCTCTTAAGGAATTTGGCGCTATTTCGCAGCGGCGGGCGGGATTTGTGATCCGGGGGCTGAAAAATGCGCCCGGATGCCACGTCTGGCGGCGGGAATCGGGAGTGCGACAAGTGCGGCTCGGGCCTTAAGACTTAGCGCGCCTGATGGGGCTTCAGCCGGTTGACGTGGCCCATCTTGCGGCCCGGGCGGGCTTCGGGCTTGCCGTAAAGATGGAGGGCGGCGTCCGGTTCGGCGGCGAGCTGCAGCCAGGCGTTCACGTCGGCGCCGATCAGGTTGGTCATGGTGACGTCGGAATGGCGGTCGGTGGGGCCGAGCGGCCAGCCTGCGACGGCGCGAATGTGGTTGGCGAACTGGCCGCAGAGGCAGGCGTCCATGGTCCAGTGGCCGGAGTTGTGCACGCGCGGCGCGATCTCGTTGACGACCAGCGGCTCGGCGGCGTCCGGCAGATAGAACAGCTCGACGCCGAGCACGCCGACATAGCCAAGCGCGGTGGCGATGGCGCCCGCAATCTCCTGGGCGCGTGCCGCGTGCGCAGCGGGGAGCGGCGAAGGGACGGTCGAGGTGTCGAGGATGCCGTCCTTATGCGTGTTGAGGGGGATGTCGTAAAAGCGTATGTCGCCCGCAAGCGAGCGCACGACGAGCACCGACACCTCGTAGGCGAACGGCACCAGGCCTTCGAAGACAGACGGCGCGCCTTTCAGCGCTACAAAGGCGGCGGGAAGATCGGCGCCCGCTTTGACGCGAACCTGACCCTTGCCGTCATAGCCGAGGCGGCGCGTCTTGAGGATGCCTGCCTCGCCGATGATGCCGACGGCGTCGGCGCAGGAGGCCTCACTATCAATGGGCGCGAAGGGCGCGACCGGAATGCCGATGCCGCGGATGAAGGTCTTTTCCTCGAGCCTGTCCTGCGCGACGGCCAGGGCCTTCGGGCCGGGACGGACGGGCTTGACGGCCTCGGCGGCAGCAGCCGCTTCGAGTGGCACGTTCTCGAATTCATACGTGACGACATCGACGGCGGACGCAAAGGCGCGGATCGCGTCGGTGTCTTCGTAGGGGGCAATGGTGGAGGCGGCCGCCACATCGCAGGCGGGCCCCGGCACGTCCGAATAGATGTGGCACTTGAGGCCGAGCGGCGCGGCGGCGAGCGCCAGCATGCGACCGAGCTGGCCGCCGCCGAGGATGCCGATGGTGGCGCCGGGGGGAAGTGCGGTCATTCGCGTTCGGGCTCTTCAGCGACGCTCGCGGTCTGGCGTGCGCGGTAGGCTGCAACGCGCGCGGCGAGTTCTGGATCGGAGAGGGCAAGGATCTGGGCGGCGAGAATGCCGGCGTTAGTCGCGCCGGCGTCGCCGATGGCTAGCGTGCCGACGGGCACGCCGCCCGGCATCTGGACGATAGAATAGAGGCTGTCGAGACCGGACAGGGCCTTCGACTGGACCGGAACGCCGAGTACCGGAAGCGTGGTCATGGAGGCCGTCATGCCGGGCAGATGTGCCGCACCGCCCGCGCCTGCGATGATGACTTTGAGGCCGCGGTCGACTGCGGAGCGGGCGTAGGAGACGAGACGGTCGGGCGTGCGATGGGCCGAGACGATCCGCACCTCGTAGGCGACGTGCAGCTCGTCCAGCACGGCGGCCGCACGCTTCATGGTCGGCCAGTCGGACTGGCTCCCCATGATCAGTCCCACTTCGGCGCTGCGCTGGGTCATCGGATTGTGTCCCGGGTGCCCTGCCGGAGCAGGGGGCCATCGAGGAAAACGGGCGATGTAGAGGAGGACGCCCCCGCTGGCAAGGCGAAAGGCGCGGAATACACCGCAGTTTGCTTAAGGAACCGGGGCGGGGGAAGGGTTTCCGGCGGCTTTTCCAGTCGGCGCTCGAATCGCCTATCTTTCCGTGGCCTGCCGACCCGTCGCAGGCGGCGTGCGGCGTCGCCACGGGAAACTTCTAGGCGCGGTAGATACATGACATCCCCATCCTGGACGGCCGGATACGTCTCCGAGCTCGACTATACGCACGGCTATTATCGGGAAATGAGCCCGCTCAACCTCGAGCTGGCCATGCTGTCGCGGATGCAGGCGCATAGCGTCGGGCGGCCGCTGCGCTATCTCGAGCTGGGCTTCGGGCAGGGGCTTTCGCTCAACATTCACGCGGCGGCGAACGAGGGTGAGTTCTGGGGCACGGATTTCAATCCGACCCAGGCGGCCAACGCGCGTGAGCTGGCGCAGGCTTCTGGCGCAAATCTGCGCGCGCTCGACCAGTCATTCGAGGAGCTGCGCGGGCGCGACGACCTGCCGGAGTTCGACGTCATCGTGCTGCACGGGATCTGGAGCTGGATCTCGGACGAGAACCGCCGCGTCATCGCCGACATCGCGCGCAACCGGCTGGCCGTCGGCGGCATCCTGTATGTGAGCTACAATACGACGCCCGGGTGGTCGCCTGCTATTCCGTTGCGCCACCTGATGTCGCTCCATCTCAATCTCGCGACGGGCGAAGCGAACGGGCTCGGCTCGCGCATCGATGCGGCGGTCGATTTTGCGGAAAAGGTCATCGACAGCAACGCGCTCTATTTCCGTGCCAATCCGGCCGTTGCGGAACGCCTCAAGGCGATCAAGAACCACAATCGCAACTATCTGGCGCACGAGTTCTTCAATGCCGACTGGCATCCGATGCCGTTCTCGGAGGCTGCGGCCTACCTCGAACAGGCCAAGCTCTCGTTTGCGGCGTCGTCCAATCTCGTCTCGCACATCGATGCGCTGCATCTGACGGGACCGCAGCAGCAACTGCTGGCCTCGATTGCGCATCCGATGCTGCGCGAGTCCGTGCGCGACTACTGCGAGAACCAGCAGTTCCGCCGCGATATCTTCGTCAAAGGTCCCCGCACGATGACGCAGCCGCAGCAGATCGAGCTGCTGCAAAGCTGGCGCTTCATGTTGACGAGCCAGGAACGCGACGTGCAGTACAAGATCGCGGGGCCAGTGGGTGAAGCGCAGCTTCAGGGAGACGTCTACCGGCCGATCGTGGCGGCGCTGGCCGAGGGCCGGCATGCGCCCAAGAGTTTCGCCGAGCTTGCAGCTCACCCGACGCTGCGGACCGTGACGGCCGCGCAGATGGCGCAGGCGCTGTTCGTGCTGACCGGACTCGGGCACGCGAGCGCGGTGCACAGTGAGCAGCGGATCGCGGCGGCGCGTCCGCGCACGCGGGCGCTCAACAACGCGCTCATCGAACGGGCGGTGTTCTCGGGCGATGTCGGATACATCGCAAGCCCGGTGACGGGCGCGGGTGTTTCCGTGGGGCGGATACAGCAGCTCTTCCTGCGCTCGATCGCGCGCGGGCGTAGTGCGCCGCAGGAGTGGGCGGTCGATATCTGGCCGTGGATGGAACAGCAGGGGCAGCGGCTCATGCGGAACGGGAAGCCGATTCCGACTGCAACCGAGAATATTTCGGAGCTGGCTGCCATGGGGCAGGAGTTCGCCGAAAAGCGGCTGGTGCTGCTCGATGCGATGGGCGTCGTCGATCACGCCCGTGATGATGCGTCGGTTTCTCCGGGATTGAGCATTGCGGCGGCATAACCACACCCGGCCCGCAACCGGCGGGCGGGGCGCTGCTTGCCTTGGTGCCCGCAAAGTCTTGGTTTTAAGGTCTCGAATAGAGTGAGGAGGCGCGGATGGGCCGCATCTGTCTGTTTGCAATCGCTTGCGTGCTGCTTGCTTGCGCGAGCGTCGACGTGCAGGCTCAAACGGCTGCGGCGCAGCAGGGGCAGCGGATTGCGGTCGCTGGGCCCGACAGCGCGTCGTCGCTTTCGGCTGAATCCGATGCGGGTGCAGTCAAGCCCGAGGATCGGATCGATCAAGGCGGCGAACCCGCTGCAGCCCCGCAATCGCCCGCGATGACGCCCGGCTCCGCAGGGACGACGCCCGGCTCCGCAGGCGATGGCGCCGCGGCACCGAATGCTGGCGCGGCTCCTGTAGCTGCGCCCTCGACGCCGTTCGGCGAGGCGCTCAAAGCGCGCCTCGATCTGATCCCCGACACCGGATCCGATGAAGAAAAGAACGAGCGCGCGGCGTTGATCGCGTTCTATGGTGCGCGCGGATACCAGGCGCTCTGGACCGACGACAAAGGCTTCACCGCGGACGCGAACGCCGTCGTTCAGGTGTTCGGCGCGGCCGGTGAGTGGGGGCTGGAGCCTTCCGATTTCGTAGCGCCCAAGATCGCGGCGCCGGAGGCCGATGCGGGCCACCTCTCGCCTGAAGCGCAGGCGGCCGCCGAGGTGGAGCAGTCGCTCGCGGCGCTCAAGTATGCGCGCTATGCACGTGGTGGGCGGATCATGAATCCGGCCGCCGATCTCAATTCCAATCTCGACCGCAAGCCGCAGCTCATCGCGCCGGCCAAGGTGCTCGACGGGCTCGCCGCCGCGTCCGACAAGAGCGCCTATCTCACCGGCACGCATCCCCGGCATCCGCAGTTCCAGCGTCTCAAGGAGAAGTACGTCGAGGCGCTCGCGAAGGGCGCCAAAGGCAAGCCCAACGCGCTCGCCAAGCGGATCCAGGCCAACATGGAGATGTGGCGCTGGATGCACGACGATCTCGGCGACATGTATCTGATGGCCAACGTGCCGTCGTACATGATCGAGATCGTCAAGGGCGGGCAGACCATCCACACCGAGCGCATTGTCGTCGGCGAGATCGGCAAACAGACGTCGATCTTCACGCGGTCGCTCAAGAACATTGTGTTCAACCCGATGTGGCGCGTGCCGGAGAGCATCAAGGTGCACGAGCTGTGGCCGAGCCTGCGGCGCGGCGGCGGGTTGATGCGCCAGTACGGGCTCGAAGTTGAGACGAAGGACGGCCGTCGCCTCGATTGGCGGACGATGGACTGGAACAAGCTCGACATCCGCGACTACGAGGTCGTGCAGCCTGCGGGGCGCAAGAGCGTGATGGGGTACGTCAAGTTCTCGTTCCCGAGCCAGCACACGATCTTCATGCACGACACGCCCGACAAGTGGATGTTCAATTCCAAGCAGCGCACGCTGAGCCACGGCTGCCTCAGGCTTCGCAATCCGCTGCGCGTGGCGGAGATCATTCTCGCGGAGGATCGGGGGTGGGATGCGGCCAAGGTGCAGGATCTCGCCAAGAACGGCCCGATGAACAACGAGATCGTGATGGAGAAGCGCATCCGCATGCATCTCGCCTACTTTACGGCGTGGGTGGACGACAGCGGCGCGCTCAAGACCTACAGCGATATCTACGGCCACGAGAAGCGCGTGACGCAGGCGCTCGAAGGCAACTGGACGAAGATCTCCAAGGGGCGCGATCATCTGGCGCCTGTCGAGCCCAATCGGACGGAGCTCGCAAACAAGCCGGAACAGAAGCCGTCGCGGGTCTCGCAATCGGCGAGCGACGACTTCTTCAGCGGGTTCTTCAGCGGCGGGTTCTAGCGATCGCGGGTTGAGGCTTGCGACGGGGCCTTCGGGACGTGTCGCGGTAGCGCGGCACGGATCAGTCATGGGGTGTCATAAACCGGCGCTAGGCTGGCGCGATGACGACGACACTCTCAAGCCTGCCGTTTTGGAGAACAGCGCTCTTCATGGGGGCGACTGCCGTCTCTGTCTCGATTGCCCTCGCTGCTGCGGCTCGCGGCGATACCTCAGCCGATGAGCTGGCTGCCTGCCAGCGTGCGACCGATCCGCCGCTCAAGATCGCGCTCTGTTCGAAGGTTGCGGACAACTCTTCCGAGATCGAGGACATCCGCGCCGAGGCGCTTCTCAACCGGGGGTTTGCGCACGCGGCTGCGGGACGCGACGCGGATGCCATCGCCGATTTCACGCGCGCTATCGCGATCAATCCTGAGTACGGGGCGATCTATGTCAACCGTGGCGCTTCCTATGCGCGCGCCGGGGAGATGGACAAGGCCATCGAGGATTTCACGACAGCACTTACCATCGAGTCCGCGGATGGCGCAGCACTTCGGTCTCGTGGTGCTCTCTATCTGAAACAAAGCCGTTTCGATCGGGCGCTTGCCGATTTCGATGCGCTGGTTGCGCTCGATCCGGGTGACGCGGACGCCTATGTTGCGCGCGCGATCGCCTATGAGCAGAGCGGCGACGCGAGGTTGGCCGAGCAGGACTACCGCACGGCGCTTTCCCTCGATGTCGACAACGAGATGGCCCGGGATGGGCTGGCGCGGCTCAGCGGCGCGTTCTAGCAGCGAGACGTTGTCGCTGCGTGACAGTCGAAAGGCCAAGCCGAGGCCTGGCCTTTCGATGTCGGACTATTTCTTCTTCTTACGAGCGTCTGCGCACTTCTTTTCCTTCTTGTCGAAGTACTTGTGCTCGCCGCAGTGACCGGCCTTGTCCTTCTTCTTCTTTTTGATCAGAACAAGGGCGTCCTGAGCGGACGGCTTGGCGACCGAGAGCGTAGCGGCGTGGGCGCCGGCTACGGACGCGCTTGCAATGAGACCTGCAAGCACGAGCTGTGCAATCTTCATGATCGTACTCTTTCTGTTGGGTTTGTTTCCGCGAAATGGGATACAGCCCGTGACACTCCCCCATGGGTTGCCCCGCCGTCCCCGCGCTCTTATCCAAGCTCAAAGCAATCGGATTATTTCGGTGCCGGATTTTATTTTGTGGCGATCGTGCAATGGTCGTCGACGGCGCGTTGCATTCGACTGACGAGAGAGCGCACGACTTGTTTCAATTCGGGGAATACGAGCTGGGGCGGAAAGTGACCACGCCTTCTACCTCGCGAGCGCGTTTGCAGCGTTCGCGACGAGGCGCTGCGCGGCCGTGAGCGTATCGGCTTCGACGGCCGGCTTGTCCCAGCGGATGCGGTGAATGCGCGGAAAGCGCATGGCGAGGCCGGACTTGTGGCGCGGGGACGGAAAGATCGCGTCGAACGCGACCTCGAGCACCAGACGCGGTTCGACGGCGCGGACGGGACCGAACTGTTCGACCGTGTGATTGCGCACGAAGCGGTCGATCTCGATCAGCTCCGCATCCGTCATGCCCGAGTAGGCTTTGCCGACCGGCACGAGCTCGTGGCCGGGATAGATGTCGCCGCGCGGTCCGGTCGCGGCCTCAGGGTTTTCGATCTCGCGCCAGACGCCGAAGGTGTAGTCCGAATAGTAGGACGAGCGCTTGCCCGAGCCGCGCTGCGCGTACATCAGCACGCAATCGAGCGTCAGGGCCGCGCGCTTCCACTTGAACCAATGACCGCGCGGGCGGCCGGAGAGATAGGGGCTCGTCCAGCGCTTCAGCATCAAGCCTTCGATGCTGGCCTCGCGCGCGTCTGCCCAGAGCGCATCGAGTTCTGCGCGCGTTTCGAACGGCACGAGGGGACTGACGTCGGTGAGGGGCGGGCCGTGTGCGCTGTGCCAGGCTTCCAGCCGCAAGCGACGCTCGCGGAAGGACAACTCGCGCAGATCCTCGCCGTCGACGATCAGGAGATCGTAGAGGCGGACGTGGGCGGGATGATCCTTCAGCATCTTGCCGGTCACGACTTTGCGGTTGAGGCGCTGCTGCAGATCGTTGAAGGCGGCGACCACGCCGCGGCGCGCCACGAGCAGTTCGCCGTCGGCCAGCACGTCGTGCCTTTCGAACGCCGAGACGATCTCGGGGAACGAGCGCGAGATGTCGTCGCCGGTGCGCGAGAAGATGCGCACGTGGCCGCCGTGGGCCGCGATCTGCACGCGGATGCCGTCCCACTTCCATTCGGCGGCGAAGTCTTCCGGTGCGAAGCTCGCCCAGTCCTGCTCCTCGATGGCGTGTGCGAGCATGAGGGGGCGGAAGACGGGCTTGCCGCCGGCATCGGGGCGCGGTGCTTTGCCTTCGAGCCAGAGAAAGAGATCGGTGTAGGGCGGCTCGAGTGCGTGCCAGATCTCCTCGATGTCTGAAACGCCGACAGCGTGCGCCGCCGTGTCCGGGCGGATCTCGGCGAGTGCGGTCTTGGCGAGGCGGGCCGAGACGCCGACGCGCGGGGCGCCGCCGACGAGCTTGAGCAGCGCCCAGCGGCCGCGCGTGTCGAGGCGATCGAGCAGGTGGCCGAGCGTGCCGGCGATTTCGGAGGGCGGCGCATTCGCGATGGCCGTTACGACCTCCGAGAGGCGCGGCGGCGGGGGGCGGTCTGTGGGTTCTGGCCACAACAGCGCGACCGTCTCGGCGGTGTCGCCAACGTAGTCGCGCGAGAGGGCATAGAGCACGGGATCGACGCGCGTTTCGAGCAGCGTGGCAAGGCTGCGCCGCAACGGAAGGCGCGGGAACAGGCCGTCGGTCAGGGCTGCAAGCGCGTAGCCGCGATCGGGATCGGGCGCTGCGCGAAAATATTCGCTGAGAAGCGCGAGCTTGCCCTTCCGCGATGGCGTTGTCGTGAGGGTGTCGAGCAAAAGCGCGAAGGGCTCCATGCCGCGTGCTACTCCCCTTCCTCGTCGAAGCCGACGAGGGCGAGAGCGCGCGCCTTGAGGCCGCGGCGCGTCAGCTCATACACCAGCGCGTCCTCGCGGCCGTGCGTGACCCAGACGTCCTCGGCGCTGGTTTCGAGGATGGTCGAGATCAGCTCCGGCCAGTCCGCATGGTCGGAGATGACAAGCGGCAGCTCGACGCCGCTCTGGCGCACGCGACCCTTGATGCGCATCCAGCCCGACGCGAATGCGGTGACCGGATCCGGAAAGCGGCGCGACCAGCGGTCGGCGATGGCGGACGGCGGGCCGATGACCAGAGCGCCGGCAAGATCGGCGCTCTTGTCGTCGGGGACGGCGCGGCAGTCGCCGAGGTCGACGCCGAGCTTCGCGTAAAGCTCGGTTATCGCGAGATGGGCGCCATGGAGATAGATCGGCGCGTCGTAGCCTGCTTCGCGCACGAGGCGAATGACGCGCTGGCATTTGCCGAGCCCGTAGGCGCCGACCAGATGCGCGCGATCTGGATTGCGGCGCATCGATGCGAGCAGGCGGGCGATCTCGCTGGCGGCGTGCTCGTGGCGGAAGACCGGCAGCGCGAATGTCGCTTCGGTGACGAACACATCGCACGGCACCACCTCGAACGGGGCGCACGTCGGATCGGGGCTGCGCTTGTAGTCTCCGGAGACGACGGCGCGCTGGCCGTTCCACTCGAGCACGACCTGCGCCGAGCCGAGCACGTGGCCGGCCGGAACGAGGCGGACGGCCACGCCATCGAGGTTCGTCGTCGCGCCGTATGCGGCGGGCTCGAAGCGTCCGGCGGCTTCGGTGCCAAGGCGTACCTTCATGATTTCGATCGTTTCCGCGGTCGCGAGGACGGCGCCGTTGCCGGGGCGGGCATGATCGCTATGGCCGTGCGTGACGATCGCGCGCTCAACGGGCCTGGCGGGGTCGATGTAGACGCCGGCGGGCGCGCAGTAGAGGCCACGCGGTGTTGGGTAGAGCCACTGATCGACGCCGGCGGCGCGCATCGTCCTCAATAATCCTGCATTGGGCCTGCATTCGGGCCATCACCGTGGCCACCCATCGGGGAGGACTGAACGTGGGCGGCGGGGAGGAGGTTTCAAGGGCCGCACATCCGCGCTCGGGCGGGGAGGTCAGGCGATGATGTCGGGCAGGAGCCGGTCTTCGATCTTGGTGATCTGGTCCTTGAGGGCGAGCTTCTTCTTCTTGAGGCGCCGGATCGTGAGCTGGTCGGCCGAGCCTGCGATCTCGAGCGCGAGGATCTCGTCATCCAGCAAACGGTGCTCGGCGCGGAGCTTGACCAGCTCATCGCGAAGCTCCCTGTCGTTCTGCCGCTGCATGTCGCCGCTCGTTGGATTTCGAGAAGATTTCGAGGTTTTGGCCCGCCGTGACGCTCGAGGTTAAAATTCTCAGGCGGGCGCGCGGGACTATCCTCTCATTTGTTAAACCACGCAAGGTTCACGCGTGGTCTAGAGAACAATCACCCTGAAAATACGGATGTTTACCGGACTTATGCTGTCTCGCCCGGTTTAATGAAACGTTTGTAACAACACCTCTTCGATTGGACAGGTCGTGGCAAATCTGTAACAATGGTTTCGTCTTAAGCTTTGAAAAGGAGGTCAGGATGGCGCTATCGGCTCATCTTCAGGAACTCTCAGAGAAGCACCGGCAACTCGAGCGTCGGATTGAAGAGGAGACACTCCGGCCAGGATCTGACGATCTCGCGATCCGCCGGCTCAAACAAGAAAAACTAAAACTCAAAGACGAAATCCTTCGGTTGGAAATCACCCGGCACTAGAGGTCTTCAGGAGCTGCGAGCGCGGCGGTTCTGAGACTGCCGTGATCGCCAGTTCCGGACTCTAATCCCGATATATCCATCTCGTTTGCATCCTCGCTGTTTAGGCGCGGACGCTGGATTGTGCGCGGTCTCTCTTGGCAGCCTCTTTCGAGGCGTGCGCATGGGGACGTGCCCAGGCTTGCGGACGTGTGGAAGCGGCATGCTGAGGATGCGTGAGAGCGGCTGGGTGGAATGACGATTGCGTCGGCGTCGCGTGTTGCGACGCAGTGCGTACGCATCGGCTTTTCGCCATCGCTTTGACGCGGCGCTGGGGCACGCGCTGGTGTCTTTTGCCCGGCCGTGCGCGCTCTGATGGGGTGCGATAGCGGCATGCCCACTGTTTCTCGCACAATGACGCTCACGCCTTCCGCGCCACGCGTTAAGCCACTCTGTCAGTGAGGCACGAGGCGGGTTTTACAAGCGCTTTGCGTCAGGCTGATTTTGCCATCTCGCGCAGCTTGAACTTCTGCACCTTGCCCGTCGAGGTCTTCGGCACCTCGGTGAAGACGATGCGGCGCGGCGCCTTGAACTTCGCGAGGTGCTCGCGGCACCATTCGATCAGGTCCTCTTCCGTGACGGTGGCATCGGGCTTCAGCTCGACGAACGCGCACGGCGTTTCGCCCCACTTTTCGTCCGGCTTTGCGACCACGGCGCAGAGCGCGACGGCGGGATGCTTGTAGAGCACGTCTTCGACTTCGATCGAGGAGATGTTCTCGCCGCCCGAAATGATCACGTCCTTCGAGCGGTCCTTGATCTGGATGTAGCCGTCCGGATGCATCACGCCGAGGTCGCCGGAATGGAACCAGCCGCCCTCGAATGCCTCGGCGGTGGCCTCGGGGTTCTTCAGGTAGCCCTTCATGACAATGTTGCCGCGGAACATGATCTCGCCGATCGTTTCGCCGTCGGCCGGAACCTCGGTCATCGTGACGGGATCCATGACCGTCAGTTGCTCGAGCGCGGGATAGCGCACGCCTTGGCGGCCGCGCAGCGCGTCCTTCCGGGATTTCGGAAGGCTATCCCAGGAGCTGTGCCATTCGTTGAGCGTCGCCGGTCCGTAAGTTTCCGTGAGGCCATAGAGATGCGTGAGCGCAAAGCCCGCTTCGTCCATGCTCGCCATCACCTGCTCCGGCGGCGGGGCGGCGGCGTGGTTGAAGGCCACGCGGTGAGTGATCTCGCGGCGCTCTTCCGGCCGCGCGTTGAGCAGCGTCGACATGACGATGGGCGCCCCTGAGAGGTGCGTGACCTTGTGGTCGACAATGGCGTCGTACATCGCTTTTGCGCGCACCCAGCGGAGGCACACGTTCGTTCCAGCGACGAGCGAGATCGTCCACGGAAAGCACCAGCCGTTGCAGTGAAACATCGGCAGCGTCCAAAGGTACACCGGGTGGCGCGTCATGCCGGTGGCGAGCGCATTGGCGTAGCACATGAGGGCCGCGCCGCGGTGGTGGTAGACGACGCCTTTCGGATTGCCGGTGGTGCCGGACGTGTAGTTGAGGCTGATGGCGTCCCACTCGTCGGCCGGCATGCGCCAACGGTAGCCAGGATCGCCGCTGGCAACGAAGTCCTCGTAGTCGAGATTGGACAGGGCATCGCCGCGCTGGGGAAATTCGAGATCGTCGTAATCGATGATCAGGGGCCGGGACTTGGCGATGCTCAAGGCCTGCTTCATGAGGGGCGAGAATTCGCGGTCTGTGATCAGGAGCTTGGAGCCGGCGTGATCGAGCTGAAAGGCCACGATTGGCGCGTCGAGGCGCGTGTTCAGGCAATGGAGGACGGCGCCCGTCATCGGCACCGCGTAGTGGGCTTCGAGCATGGCCGGCGTGTTCGGCAGCATGACCGACACCGTGTCGCCGGAGCCGATGCCGCGGCCGGCCAGCGCGGACGCAAGCCGCCGGGCGCGGGCGTAGAACTCGGCGTAGCTGATGCGCTGCGATCCGTGGATGATGGCCGTGTGGTCCGGATAGACCGATGCGGCGCGCTCCAGCAGACCCAGCGGGGATAGTGGCTGGTAGTTCGCCGCGTTTTTCGCGAGGCCGATGGTGTAGGGGTTTTCGGTCATGTGCGGGCGTTCTTGAGACTGCGTTTTCCGCAACGCTAACGACTGTCAGGCGTGCGAGCAACGCCGTTCCGCACTGCGATACGTTTGGGCGAAACGCATGCGGGACGTTCAGGCGGGGGTGGAGTAGCCGTTGTTCGCCACACAGGCTTCAAATGCGTGCGCAATTCCCGGATCGGACTTGAAACACGCGGGGTGCCTTGTAGACTTTAGCCGTATGTCGTCTGGCGCCCTTTCAGGGAGGCGGAAATGACGGACGGGAAGGCGGAAGTCTTGGCACTTTGGGTGGTGGCCGTGCTGGTGCTGATGGCGCCGTGGGCCTTGCTCTAGGCGGGGCTCTTAGGCGGGTTGGGCGAACGGTCTGAAGCCGCGGTGGCGTGCCGCTGAAAAGACTTCGGCGCGGCCAGGGTTTCCTGTGTCCGCGCCGTGCCTTTGATTTCCCCGTCGACTTCTGAGCGGCCGTCTTGTGCGACCATGCTCTGAATGTGCCACACGGAGATAGAGATCTCCTTAAAAAGGCTACTTAATTTCGTGTAATTGGGTGCGTCGTTTTACGGTCCGCCGGCGGACATATCGGGCGCGAACGAGACGCCTCCGAGCCGGTTGCTGCGCTGCGCCTTGAACCGGTCGCGCCGTTAGGGCAGGAAGACAGAAAAGGGAGGGCCGAATGGCTCCCCCAGGAGATGGAACATGACTGCCGACGGCGAAACAGCCCCGAAGCAATTGCTGCATCTGGTTTTCGGGGGCGAGTTGAAGGACCTCGAGCGAATCGAGTTCTCCGATCTTTCGGCGCTCGATATCGTCGGTATCTTTCCGAACTATGCCGAAGCGTTGGTGGCTTGGAGGGCAGCCGCCCAGAGGACCGTCGACAACGCGTCGATGCGCTACTTCATCGTGCATATGCATCATCTGCTGGAGCCTGATGCTCTCAGCGGCCGCCTTGGGGCCAAAGTTGGGGCGTGACCCTAATGGTCTCCACCGCCGCCCGGGCGGAGAGCCGCAACCGGCGGTCGTTTTGCGTGGGCGCTGCGCGATGCGTGAGAGTTTGAATTCGGGAATGCGCCTTTGACCCAGAAGAAGCAGAAAAAGGATTCGCGTGGGGTGGCGTTCGACGCCCGCTCGCGTGCGCTGCTGTCCCGGTTCCTGCACGATTGGGTTCGCCCGCGGTGGCGCGAGCTGCTCGTCGCTCTGGCGCTGACGGCTGGTCTTGCGCTTGCGACCGGCGCGTATCCGATGGTCATCAAGTTCTCGTTCGACAGCCTGCTCAAGGGCGATGTGTCCTGGCTGCCGTGGGTGCTGGTCGGCATCATCGGCATCACGGCGGCTCGGAGCGTGTTCCTCTACATGCAGACGGTGACGACGCAGCGCATCGTGCTGCGGCTGCAGACCGACATGCAGAACTACACGTTCCGCCACCTCATCAATGCTGACTACGCTCGCCTGACGCGCGATACGCCGGGCCGCCTCCTGTCGAAGCTGACGAACGACATGCAGTTCATCCAGCAGGCGTCGCTCGCCTCGATGAACTCCATCATGCGCGACACGCTCTCGGTCGTCGCGCTGGTCGGCTCGATGTTCTATCTCGACTGGATGATCTCGCTCGTCGTGCTCGGCGTGTATCCGTTTGCGGTGGTGCCGATCGCGACAATCGCGCGGCGCGTGCGGCGGAACTCGACGCAGACGCAGGCCGAGCTTGGCGGCATGACCTCGCTGCTTGCCGAAAATCTCGGCGCAACGCGTCTGATCAAGTCGTTCCGTCTCGAGGAGTTCGCGTCGAACCGGGTGAGCCGGAGCTTCGAGGAGGTGTTTCGCCTCAAGCTCAAGGGCGTGCAGGTCAAGGCGCGGCTCGAGTCGCTGCTCGAGGCGCTCGGCGGTCTTGCCGTGGCGGGCGTCATCTGGGTTGCGTATTGGCGGATTTCGAGCGGGGCGGCAACCGTCGGCGACTTCATGGGCCTGACGGCGGCCCTGCTGATGGCGGCCCAACCGCTCAAGGCGATCGGCGGCCTGATGGCGCGGTTGCAGGAGGGGCTGGCCGCAATCGAAAGCGTCTACGGCATTCTCGACGAGCAGCCGACCAACCGGGACCTGCCGGGCGCCAAGCCGCTTGCGATCAGCAGCGGTGAAGTCGCGTTCGACCATGTGTCGTTCCACTACGGCGACGCGAACATTCCCGCTGTCACGGACTTCACGCTGCTGGTCAAGGGCGGGCAGACAGTGGCGCTCGTCGGGCGCTCGGGAGCCGGCAAGTCGACGCTGGTCAATCTCGTGCCGCGGCTGTTCGACGTCACGGGCGGCAGCATTCGCATCGACGGACAGGATACGCGCGAAGTGACCTTGGCGTCGCTGCGCCAGGCGGTTGCGATCGTGAGCCAGGACGTGACGCTGTTCGACGACACGATCCGCTCGAACATCGCCCTCGGCAAACTCGACGCGACGGACGACGAGATCGTGGCGGCGGCAAAGGCTGCTGCTGCGCACGAGTTCATCCTCAGCCAGCCGGAAGGCTATGCGACCATGATCGGTGACCGGGGCGTGCGTCTCTCCGGCGGACAGCGCCAGCGTCTCGCGCTGGCGGCGGCGATCCTCAAGAACGCGCCCATCCTGCTGCTCGACGAAGCGACCAGCGCGCTCGATACGCAATCCGAGCGGCTGGTGCAGCAGGCGCTTGCGGAATTCACGCGCGGGCGGACCTCGATCGTCATCGCGCACCGGCTCTCGACGGTGCAGAACGCGGATATGATCTGCGTCGTGGATGCCGGCACGATCATCGAAACCGGCACGCATGCCGAACTGGTCAGCCGGGGTGGCGCCTATGCGCGGCTCGTGCGCGCGCAGCTGCTCTCGGACGCGGATGCGGACAGCCCGCCGCCGGGACTTCCGCTCAACTAACTAGGACCTGACGCCGGGCCGAGGACTATTCGCGACGGAAGATGCCGTCGACGATGCGATTGGCCCAGCGGAGCGAGTGCAGCCGGCGTGTGACCTCGTCCGGATCGTAGACGGTTTCCACCCAGTCGTAGAATTCGATGGGAGTTTGGGCCGCATACTCCACGTAGGCGTCGAGGAAATGGTCGAGCACGCCGGTGTCGGCGTGGCGGATGTGGCCGTAGGCGAGCGAAAGCTGCTTACGTGCCTCCTCGATGGGGAGCCGCTGGCGGGTGTGCAGGTAGAGCGCGCTCATCAGGCCGACGCGGTCGGCGCCCGATTTGCAATGCATGAGGATCGGGTACTCGACGGTCGCGAACAGGTCGCGCGCGGCGAGAACCTCGTCGCGGCTCGGTGCGGCGCGTGAGCGGATCCGGAAATCGCGCAGTGTCACGTTGGCCGCCCGGCACGCCTCGCTCTCGATTGCGTAGGTGGAGGTGTCCACCTGGCCGCGCAGGTTGACGATGGTGCGGATGCCGCGCCGGGCCGCGTCGCGGATCTGGTGCGGCAGCGGTTGGGCCGCGCGCCAGGCCTCATCGGAGAGCTTGTGGCGGTTCGGAAAGACGAGGCGAATAAACAGGTGGTCAAAGACGAGCATGTCGCCATAGCGGGCCAGCGGCGCGGCGCGCGTCTGCCATGACGGAGGCAGGATCGCGGAAACAGCTCTCATCCCCGCCGAAGCAGAGCGGCGAAGTGCGCGCCGTGCCCGTTTGGTGATGGATGGCATCTGCTTTTCGTGATTCCAGACGTTCTCTCAATCGCCCCCGGTCCACGCCGCGGCAGGCGGGGTGCGGCCACGTTCAACCGGTGGGTAACATCATCTTGTGGGCCATGTCGAACCCGATGTTGGCTTCAGTCGGCAGATGGTTGCGTCAGTCGCTTATTCACTATAGGAAAATTGCCGGACTTGGCGCGGGGCGACGCGGGGCGTCCCCACCGAAAAAAGGCGAGAGAAGCCGATCGATGGCACAATCGCCAGAGCAAGACTGGAAATTTCGCAGCTTCATAGGCAGACGCGCCGCGCGCTTCACACGATTCGTGCGCGCCACATCCACGGTGGTCATAGAGCCTCCGGATGCGCCGCGCCTGCTCGAAGCTTATCACCCCTTCATCCTGGCGATGTGGCACGGGCAGTTTTCGCTCATGCCGACGCTGCGCGAGTTGCACGGGCGCGCCTACCGGGTGTCGGCCATTGCGGCCAGGCACAAGGACGCCGCTCTGATCCGGTCCCTGCTCGGGGAGTTCGACATCGAGGTTGTGCAGGGGGCCGGCGCGGGTAACCGCAAGCGCGACCGGGGCGGCGCCTATGCCCTGCGGACGGCGCTGAAGCTCCTTAAGGGCAACAGCACCTTCTCGATGACGGCCGATGTGCCGCCGGGGCCGGCGCGCCGGTCGGGCGTGGGCATCGTGACGATTGCGAAATTCTCTGGCCGGCCGATCGTGCCGTTCGCGGTCGCGACCTCGAAGTTCGTGGCGCTGCCGACGTGGAGCCGGATGACGATCAACCTGCCGTTCTCCAGGCTGGCCTATGTCATCGGTGAGCCGATCTGGGTGCCGGCCGAAGCGGATGTGGACGCACTCGCGGTCTATCAGGGCAAAGTCGAAGCGGAACTGAATCGCGTCACGGATCGCGCCTATGCGCTTGTCGGGGCCAACGTCGCGCGCGTCACGCCTCCGGCGCCGCCCGAACCGATCACGGGGCCCGTTCCCCCCGGCCATGCGCTCAAGGTTTATCGCGGTGCGACGGCGGCGTTCGGCACGGCGGCTCCCATGCTGCTCTCCTGGCGTTCGCGGCAAGGCAAGGAAGATCCGGTCCGGCGCGGGGAGCGCTACGGGCGGGCGAGCCGTCCGCGCCCGGCAGGGCCGCTGGCATGGTTTCACGCGGCCAGCGTCGGCGAGACGAACGCCGTGATGCCGGTCATCGAGCGGCTGCTCGCGGAGCGCGCTGATCTGTCCGTGCTTCTGACCACGGGTACGCTGACGTCGGCGGCGCTGGCGCAGAAGCGCCTCGGGCCGCGGGCTTTTCATCAGTACATCGTGCTCGACGTGCCGTCCTATGTGCAGGCGTTTCTCGATCACTGGAAGCCGGATCTGGCAGTGTTTGCCGAAAGCGAGATCTGGCCAAACCTGATCCTCGAGGCGTCGGCGCGCGGCGTTCCCCTCGCGCTCGTCAACGCGCGCATGTCGACGCGCAGTGGGCGGCGCTGGCGACGTCTCAGCTCGGTTTCGCGGCCGCTGTTCTCTCGCTTCGATCTCATTCTGGCGCAGAACGATCCGATGGCGCGCGCATTCGAGGAGCTCGGCGGGCGGCACGTGCAGGCGCTGGGCAATCTCAAGATCGATGCGCCGCCGCCTGTCGTCGATGCAACGGAGCTCGAGCGTCTCAGCCACGCGCTCGGTGGCCGGCCGGTGGCAGTTGCGGCCAGCACGCACGATCCCGAAGAGGGCATTGTCGGGCGCGCGCATAAGCTCGTAGCGGACAAGCTGCCGGGCTTCTGCACCATCCTCGTGCCGCGACATCCGGGGCGCGGCAAAGCCATCGCGGACATGCTGGTGGCGCAGGGCCTCAGAGTAGCGTTGCGCTCGAAGGGCGAGCTGCCATCTGCCGATACCGACATCTACATCGCCGACACCATCGGCGAACTCGGAACTTTCTATTCGCTCGCGCCGGTCGCCTTCATCGGCGGCTCGCTGATTGCGCACGGCGGACAGAACCCGGTGGAAGCCATTGCGCACGGTGCGGTCGTGCTGACCGGACCTCACTGGAGCAACTTCCGGGACTTCTACAAAGCGCTGTTGCGCCACAAGGGCGCGCGCGAGGTCGAGACCGCCGAGCAGCTCGCGGAGTCGCTTCTTGCGCTTCTGACGAACGAGGCGGAGCTGCTGCGCATGCGCGAGGGCGCGCAGCAGGCTGTCGCATCACTCGCCGGGGCGCTGGACCGCACGGTCGAAGCGCTTCTGGCCATGCTGCCGGAAAGCCCGCAGGCGCGCCGTGCGTCTTGATGAGCCATCGTGGTGGTACGGCGCGGGTGACGGCAACTCTCTTCCTGCGCGCCTGCTGACGCCCATCGAACACATCTACGCGGCGCTTGCCGAGCGGCGTTTTGCGACGGCGAAGCCGTATCAGTGCGGCCTGCCCGTCATCTGCGTCGGCAACTTCACCGCGGGCGGCACGGGAAAGACGCCGCTGACGCGTTTCCTGATCGAGCGGCTTGGCGCGCGTGGCCTGACGGCTGCGTGTCTGTCGCGCGGTTACGGCGGCTCGCTCGCGGGGCCGGTATGGGTCGACGGCGAGCGTCATACGGCGCGCGACGTGGGCGATGAGCCGCTGCTGATTGCGCAGGACGCGCGCGTGATGATCGGGCGGGATCGCGCGGCAGCGGCCTCTCTGATTGCGAAGAGCGGCGGGATCGATGCCGTGATCATGGATGACGGATTGCAGAACCCGTCGCTGGCCAAGGATCTCTCGTTTGCCGTCGTGAGCGCGCAGCGCGGGCTCGGCAACGGGCGGGTCATTCCGGCGGGGCCGCTCAGGGCGCGGTTCGAGTTTCAGCTCGGTCTTGTCGACGGCATCGTCGTGATGGGATCGGACGCGGATTTCGACGCCAGCCATTTCGATGCGCTGCGCAGCCGCTTTCATGGTCCGGTGCTGAGGGCCGCCGTGGTGCCGGTGGCGTCTCTCGGTGCCGTTGCGGGGCGCGCCGTGATCGCCTACGCGGGGATCGCCAATCCGGAGCGCTTCTTCCGGCTGGTCGAGAGCTTCGCGCCCGATGTGTTGGTGCGCCGCGCCTTTGCCGACCACCATGAGTTTTCGGAGGCCGACGCGCGTGCGCTCATTGCCGAGGCCGACAGTATCGGCGCCGATCTGGTCACGACCGAAAAGGATGCCGTGCGGCTGAAACGTGCGACGGGGGCGCGGGCGGAACTCGCGCAGCGTTCGCAGACGCTGCCGATCCGCGTCGCGTTCGACGAGCGCGACCTGCTGCGGCTCGACGCTCTCATCGATGGGGCGTTGAAGGGTGTCGCGCGGCGGTGAGACGGCCGTATCAGGCGGGCTTGCGCACTGCTTCGAGGTAGCGGTTCAGGGAGACCTCGGCCGACGTGTAGGCTTCCTGAAGCTCGACGCTCCAGTAGCGAAGATCCGGAAGCGCGATCTTCTGGCCGGTCACCGCGCAGAGTACGTAGTCGCCGGGCGCCACGACCTGGAACTCGCCGTCCAGGTAGCGAACCTGGGCCTCGCCGCGCATGCCGAAGATTTTGTCGAAGCGGTTCATCACTCTCTGCCCCGGAATGCCTGGCTCTTGGGGCTGTGCGCCCTCGGTCTCGTATGAAATTGCCAATTGGAGCCAAGCCGTCAAGGCTGGGCGGGTGGAATTCGGCTCAGAACAGGCTGCCTTGGCCTTTTGTCGCGCGGGGGCGGGCGGCCGGCGGCGCCTTCTCGCCGCTGGAGGACGGCGCGCTGGGCGCCGGACCGGAGGGGGAACGCCCAGGTCCTGCCGTGCCTGTCACGTCGGCTGAGATGCGGCCGTCGGCAAACTCGATCTGGATCGCCTGACCGGCCTGAGTTGCGGCGGTCGAGCGGATCATCGCGCCCGTCGTGTCGCGGACAAGGGCGAAACCACGGGCGAGCACGCTCTGATAGCCGAGGGAGGCCAGCAGCTTGCCGTGGCCGTCGAGCTGGCGGCGACCCCGGTCGAGCGCTGCCGCCATGGCGCGGCGGGCGCGGGTCGTCTGCGCGTCGAGGCGTTCGCCGCAGCGGTCGACGCGGTGGCGGATTGGCGCGGGCTGCAGGCGTCCGGCGGCGTGCTGGAGCTGGGCGCGGCGGACGGCGGCCGTTTTGCGCAGACACTCCCGTGCGCGCCGCTCGAAGCTGTCGAGGCGGTCGGCCGCGCGGGCCAGCCGGTTGGCAAGCAGCCCCGTGTGCAGTCGCGACGTCACGCGGATGTGGCGCGTATGATGCGCCTGCGTGTTGGACGCCAGCGCGCGGCCGAGGCGGGCGCTCGCTGTGTCGATGCGCTGGCGCGGCTGGGCGACGAGCAAGCGCGGGTTCGGCAAGCGTCCCGCAACCTGGGCGAAGCGCGTGTGGCTGCGCTGGATGCGGGCGCCGAGTGCGCCGTCGAGGCGATGGGAAATCGAATCCAATCTCTGGCGCGGCAGCGCGGCGAGGTCCTCGGCGCGGGGCAGGCCGCGCTCGGCGGATTTCAGGTCGCGGCGCAGCGCGTCGAGGGCGCGACGGATGGCGGCCGTCAAGCGGAGCGCCAGCTTGCCCGTTTCCTGCAGCAGGTCGGAATACTTGGGAACGGCCCATTCGGCGGCCTTGGTGGGCGTCGGCGCGCGGGCGTCGGCGACGAGGTCGATCAGCGTCCAGTCGGTTTCGTGACCGACGGCGGAGATGACGGGGATCGTGCTGTCGGCCACGGCGCGGACGACGGCTTCGTCGTTGAAGCCCCACAGGTCTTCGAGGCTGCCGCCGCCGCGCGCGACGATCAGCACATCGGGGCGGGGGATTTGCCCTAGGGGATCGAGCGCATTGAAGCCGCGGATGGCGGCGGTGATTTCGGCGGCGCTGCCTTCGCCCTGCACGCGCACCGGCCAGACGATGACGCGCGTCGGAAAGCGTTCACGAAAGCCCGCGAGCATGTCGCGGATGACGGCGCCAGTGGGGCTCGTGACGATGCCGACGACGCGCGGCAGATGCGGGAGCGGACGCTTTCTCGCGTCCGCGAAAAGACCTTCGGCGGCAAGCTTGCGCTTGCGCTCCTCGAGCTGCGCCATCAGGGCGCCGAGGCCGGCCGGCTCCAGGCTCTCGATGACGATCTGGTACTTCGAGGAGCCCGGGAACGAGGAGATCTTGCCGGTGGCGATGACCTCCATGCCCTCCTCGGGGCGGATCTTCAGCTTGCTCCAGACGCCGCGCCAGACGACCGCGTCGATCTTCGCCTTGTCGTCCTTGAGCGAGAAATAGCAATGGCCGGAGGCGTGGGGCCCGCGATAGCCCGAGATCTCGCCGCGCAGGCGCACATGGCCGAACCCGTCCTCCAGCGCGCGCTTGACCGCGTTTGAGAGCTCGGAGACAGTGAATTCGGCGACGTTTCCGGCGGAAGAAGAAGCGGCCACGAATCGGTCCTTGCTTGCTGGGGGGAGCCAGCATGATACAGCGTCATTTGCATTTTGATGCCGGTTTTGACATCAGGATGGAATACGCCCGGACAATTCAACGACTTTAAGGACCCTTCGCACACATGAACGTACTTCTCATCGGCGGAGGCGGTCGGGAGCACGCGCTCGCGTGGGCATTGAATGCGAGCCCGCTCTTAACCAAGCTCTACGCGGCACCGGGCAATGCGGGCATCGCGGACGTCGCCAAATGCGTGGCGCTCGATGCGGCAGACCACGGAGCGGTTTTGCGCTTCGTCAAGGATCAAGCGATCGACTTCGTGATCATCGGGCCGGAGGCGCCGCTGGTGGCAGGGCTCTCCGATGCACTGGCGGGTGTCGGCGTCAAGCACTTCGGTCCCTCGCGCGCGGCGAGCCAACTCGAAGGCTCGAAGGGCTTCACCAAGGATCTTTGCCGCGAGGCGGGGATTCCGACCGGCTCCTACGGGCGCTTCAGCGACGCCCATTCGGCGCGCTGCTATCTCGAGCGGCACGGGCTGCCGATCGTCGTGAAGGCGGACGGGCTTGCGGCCGGTAAGGGCGTCGTCGTGGCGACCACGCGGGCGGAAGCGGAAGCTGCGGTGGACGCGTGCTTTGCGGGCGCGTTCGGCGCGGCGGGCGCGGAAGTTCTGATCGAGGAGTTTCTCGACGGCGAAGAGGCGAGCTTCTTTGCGCTTTGCGACGGGCGCGATGCGGTGGCGCTGGCGACGGCGCAGGATCACAAGCGCGTCGGCGACGGCGACACCGGTCCGAACACGGGCGGCATGGGTGCCTACTCGCCCGCTCCGGTCATGACGCCGGCGCTCGTCGAGCGCACGATGCGCGAGATCATCCGGCCGACGGTCGCGGCGATGGCTGCGCGTGGAACGCCATTCAAGGGCGTGCTGTTCGCCGGCCTCATGATCACCGCCGATGGCCCGAAGCTGATCGAGTACAACGTGCGTTTCGGCGACCCCGAAACGCAGGTGCTGATGGTGCGTCTCAATTCGGATCTTCTTGCCGCGATGCTCGCGACGGCGGACGGAGAGCTGCGCCGGCTCGACCTGCATTGGCGCGACGACGCGGCGCTGACAGTCGTGCTGGCGGCCGAGGGCTATCCCGGCACGCCGACTAAGGGCACGGAAATTCGCGGGCTGGATGAGGCGCGGCGGACGCCGGGCGTCGAGATCTTCCATGCCGGCACGCGGCGCGACGGGGATCGCGTGCTCGCCGACGGTGGGCGCGTGTTGAACGTCACGGCCGTCGGGGCAACAGTCGCGGAGGCGCAGCAACGCGCGTACGCCGCCATCGCCAAGATCGACTGGCCAGGCGGGTTCTGCCGTCACGACATCGGATGGCGTGCGGTGGCGCGTGAAAAGGGGGCGCGCGGATGATCGCGTCCCGGCAGCTCGCGCAGCGAATTTCGGCCGTGCTCGCCGTCTTCGGCGTTTTTCTTCTGTCGCTTGCGGCGCCCGCGTTCGCGCTCGGCGAGGACATGATCGCGGAAGAGAAGCGGATCCGGCCCGATCCTGTGCTGATGGCCGAGATGAAGATCATTCGCGACCTGACGCTCGACATTCATTCGCTCGTGACGCATCGCAGGCTCTCGCCCGCCGCCGGGCGGAGCTTTCAGGACAAGATCAAGGGCGCGCTCGGCAGGATCCAGGCGGGGACGACACTGATCGGGGAACCGCGAGATTCGCTGACCGCCATGGTGCAGGACATTTCTGCTGGTGCGGCGGCGATTGCGGGGAAAGATCCTTCGACAGAGCCGATCGACGGCATCGTGCTGATCGACGATGCGCTCGCGCGCTATGGCACGCTGTTCGACGATCCGGAGTGGGAACCGCTGCGGTAGCGCAGATCGGGGTGCTCCATTCTGCCCGTGGACGAGATCGGCCAGTGCGCTCGAAGACGTCTGTTCGCGGACGGTTGAAATCGTTGGCGTAAATCGCCTCAACGCGACCTCTCATGCCGAAATTTTACACGGGCTTAACCACAAAGCACCAATGCTTGCGTCCAATCCGATTCCGAACCGTGGTTGCCCCTCATGCTTTGGCAGAATGCAAACGCAGGCAATGATGCTGCCCTGCGAACAGCCGTCGACCGCTCGTTGGCAGTGATCAGTTTTGACCTCGACGGCAAAATTGTCGATGCGAACGCAAACTTCCTGGCCACCACGGGGTTTGCCAGAGAGGACGTGATCGGCAGGCATCACAAAATCTTCGTGCCCGAAGCCGAGGCGAAGCTTGCGAGCTATGCGTCCTTCTGGGACGACCTTCGAAAAGGCGAAATGAAGCAAGGCGAGTTCCGCCGGATCGCCAAGGGCGGCAAAGAGATCTGGCTTCGCGCGACTTACAATCCGGTGTTCGATAAAAAAGGCGCGCCCATCAGCATCGTCAAAATCGCATCGGATATCACCGCGGAAAAGCAGCGGTCTCTCGACGACTCCGGGCAACTGGCGGCCATTCATCGCTCTCAGGCCGTCATCGAGTTCTCGGTGGATGGGAAAATCCTGGGAGCCAACGAGAACTTCCTGTCGGCGATGGGCTACCGGAGCGAAGAGATCGTCGGTCAGCATCATCGGATGTTCGTGTCGCCGGAGGAAGCGGCGAGCCAGGATTACGCGCGGTTCTGGGAAGAGCTCGGACGTGGCAAGTTCCAGGCTGCCGAGTACTGCCGGTTCGCGAAATGCGGCAAGGCAGTTTGGATCCGCGCAACCTACAATCCGATCCTGGGCGGAGACGGACGGCCCGTGAAGGTCGTCAAATTCGCTATCAACGTCACGGCAGAGAAGCTCAGAAACGCCGACTACGAGTGCCAGATTGCCGCCATCAACCGGACGCAGGCCGTCATTTCGTTCGCGCTGGACGGGACGATCCTCGACGCCAACGAGAATTTCCTAAAGGCAACCGGGTACCCGCTCGGCGAGGTGAAGGGCCAGCATCATCGGATGTTCGTCGAGCCGAACTTCGCGAACAAGGATGAGTATCGCGTGTTCTGGGAGCGCCTGGGACAGGGCATTCCGGTTCAAGGAATCTATCAGCGCTTTGCGAAAGGCGGGCGGCCGATCTGGCTCCAGGCCACCTACAACCCCATTCTGGACGCGGCCGGCAAGCCCTGGAAGGTGGTGAAATACGCCGACGACATCACCTCGAGCATGGATGCGAGGACGCGTGCGGTGTCTGCTGCTGAAAGTACCTTGAGCAATGTCGAAGCCGTTGCGGACGCCGCGGAGGACATGAGCGATACGGTTCGCAACCTCGTGACCAACATGAATGGCGCCAAGCGCGCTGTGACTGAGATCAATTCTCAAGCGACCACGATCGACCACTCGACGAACAAGATGCGCGATGCGGCAAAGTCGATGGACAGCGTCGTGCAGTTGATCGCGCAGGTCGCCAAGGAAACGAACATGCTCGCGCTCAACGCGACCATCGAAGCGGCGCGAGCCGGCGAGTCGGGTCGTGGCTTTGCGGTTGTGGCGCAGGAGGTGAAAAGCCTCGCGGCTCAGACGGCAAACGCGACGACAAGAATTTCATCGGAGATCGCCGCGATGCAAACCATCGCGGACGAGGTTGTGACGACGCTCGCGAGCGTCACGGGGGCCATCCAGCAGGCTCACGGGCTGGTTGAGACCGCAACGTCCGAGATCGAGGCGCAGAGCTCTGTGACCGTCGAAATTTCCGACAACATGAGAACGACGGCCGATGACGTCGCGAGTATCGCGCGCACGCTCGATGACTGGATCATCGGCATGGAGGAGCGCTGTTTCGACGAGAGACGGCGCGTCAACACGCCCGTTAAACTGCTTCTTTCCAACGGGGCCAGCATTGCTGGATCGTTGAGGAATCTGTCGCGGGGTGGCGGCAAGTTGCTCGTTGCCGATCCGCAGTCCGTGCCGGACTTCTTCCAGCTGCAGATCGACGGCGAAAGCGACATGCGCAATTGCCAGGTCATTCGCCGCGGCTCGAACGAAGTTGGCGTACGCTTCCGGAGCGCAATGCGGGCGTGAGTGCGGCGGATATGCCCGCTCTCGGTCAAGAGCTGGCACTTGTGAGGCCGACGTCTCGAGTTACTCAGCCGCGGACGGTTGCCGCCCAGTCGAGCCAGAGACGCACGCGCGCCTCAGGATGCGGGGCGGTCATGAAATCGGTGATGACGGCGATGCTGTCGGCGCCAGCGGCCTTCACGGCGGTTGCGCGCTCGGGCGTGATGCCGCCGATGGCGACGAGCGGTAGCGCACCGATGCGCCTTTTCCACGCGCCGATGCGCTCCAGTCCCTGCGGCGCCCACTTCATGGCCTTGAGCTTCGTTTCGTAGATGGGGCCTAGCGCGACGTAGGCCGGGTCGGCTGCGAGCGCGGTTTCGAGCTCGTCTTCGCTGTGGGTCGAGAGGCCGAGGGCAATCCCGGCGCGCCGGATTGCGGCGAGATCGGCGTCGGCGAGATCTTCCTGGCCGAGGTGGAGGTCTGTCGCGCCGAGGTCGATGGCGGCCTGCCAGTAATCGTTGACGATGAGGCGGCAGCCCGCGGGCTTGGCGATCGCGATGGCAGCGGCGATTTCGGCGCGCGCGTCTTCGGGCGTGATGTCCTTGGCGCGGAGCTGGATCGTGCGCACGCCGAGCGGAACCAGGCGCGCGACCCAGGCTGCGGTCGGCACGATCGGATAGAAGACATCCGGTGCAGGGTGGGGTGCGGCGGGGCTATGCGATGTCATGCTGGCCTCATCGGCTCACGTCGATCGGCTCGCGTCGCCGGGGCCGAAATCGAAGAACGGCGTGCCGGCTACCGGTGTCGAGGGCTGGGCGCGGTCACTCGGCGCCATCAATCCGGCTTCGAAGGCCTCGCGGCCAGCTTCGATGGCGGAGGCGAAGGCGGCGGCCATGCGGACCGGATCGTGCGCGCGGGCGACGGCGGTGTTGAGCAGCACCGCGTCGTAGCCCATTTCCATGGCGGCCGCGGCGTGAGACGGCGCGCCGATGCCGGCGTCGATGACGAGGGGTAGATCCGGGAAGTAGGCGCGGAGCGTTTTCAGCGCATGCGGGTTCGACAACCCGCGCGCCGTGCCGATGGGCGAGCCCCAGGGCATCAGCACGCGGCAGCCCGCGGACACGAGCCGCTCGGCGGCCGAAAGATCCTCGGTGGTGTACGGAAAGACTTTGAAGCCGCGCTTGGCAAGCTCGGTTGCGGCTTCGACGAGGCCGAAGAGATCCGGCTGGAGCGTGTCGTCGTTGGCGATCACTTCCAGTTTGATCCAATCGGTTTCGAGAAGCTCGCGCGCCATCTCGGCGGTGGTGATGGCTTCGCGCGCGGTGCGGCATCCGGCGGTGTTCGGCAGCAGGTGGACGGGAAGCGCGCGGATGAGATCGAGAAAGCGCGTGCCGGTGCGCCCACGCGCCTGCTCGCGCCGGAGCGAGACGGTGACGATGGCGGCGCGCGAGGCGTGGATCGCGTCGCTCATGACCTTGGGCGAGGGATAGAGCGCGCTGCCGAGCAGGAGACGCGAGGCGACGTTCACGCCGTAGAAGGCGAGGGGTTTGCGGTCGGGCGAGGCGGCGACACCACGCACGGGTTCGGTCTGGTTCATGATGGCCTAGCCGCCTTGGCGAACGGTGAGGATCTCGATGCGGTCGCCGGCTCCGAGCGATGTCGCGGCGCGCAGGCGCTCGGCCACGAAGTCGCCGTTGAGGGCAGTTGCCACCTTCACGCCGGCGAACCCCTGCTTGTCGACAAGCTCGGCAAGGGTTGCGGCGGCCGTGGCGAGGGGCTGGCCGTTGACGATGATCTCGCGCTCTCGGTTCGTCGCCGTTGTGGTCGTGGTCGTGTCCATGTCCTCGGCCGTGGGTTCGCGCCTCAACGATGAGGTAAGCGCTCGAAAGCGGCGTTGCCAGACGTCATCGTGACGCCCGGCGGGGTTAGCCGGCAGCATCCGCTCCCGGGCGAAGGGTGTCAATTCGACAAGGATCGTAGGCCATCTAGAGCAGACGGGCCGATGCAACCTGTTGAAACGGGCGATCAACTCCTTCTGGATGCTTAACTTTACCGCCAACTCCCATTGACTTCGCCACAAAGAGCCGCTGTTTGACCATGATCGGGCCCACTGGTTCGGCATTATCCGTTCCCGAAGGGCCATTGCCCGTCTTCCCAGGGTCACCACACCATGTTCAAAGCGCTGATCACAAGCCGCCGTTTCGCGCCGTTGTTCTGGTGCCAGTTTCTTTCGGCGCTCAACGACAACTTCGTCAAGAACGCGCTCGTCATCCTGATCCTGTTCAAGATCGGGTCGGAGTCGGGGGGCGCGCTGGTGGCGCTGGCGGGCGCGGTGCTGGTGGCGCCGTTCTTCATTCTGTCCGGCATCGGCGGCGAGATGGCCGACCGGTACGATAAGGCCATCGTCGCAGAAAAACTCAAGCGCGCGGAAATTCCGGTCGCGATCATCGCGGCGCTCGGGTTCGTGCTGCAGTCCGTGCCGCTGCTGTTCGTGGCACTCGGGCTCTACGGCGTGATCGCGGCACTGTTCGGTCCGATCAAGTACGGCATCCTGCCGGCGCTGCTCGAGCCGAAAGAGCTGCCCGCCGGCAACGCGTTCGTCGAGAGCGCGACGTTTGCGGCCATCCTCGTCGGCACCATCGGCGGCGGCATGGCGGCTTCCGACACAAACGGCGTGTGGGTGCTGGCCGGGCTCGTCGTCGGACTTGCCGTGCTGTGCTGGTTCTCGGCGTCGCTGATCCCGAAGATGGGTGCGGCCGCGCCCGGTCTCGCCATCGACTACAATCCCTGGACGTCCACGAAGTCGCTGCTGGTTCACCTGCGCGGCGACCGGCGTCTCTGGGTGGGCGGCCTCATCACATCCTGGTTCTGGCTGGTCGGCACCGTGGTGCTGTCGCTGCTGCCGGTTCTGATCAAGGACATCATCGGCGGTGGGGAAAGCGTCGCCATTCTGGCGCTCGTCGTATTCACGATCGGCATTGCCATCGGCTCGGCAGGAGCGGCGCGTGCCAGCCGGACACGGCCCAATCTCGCGCTGGTGCCGATCGGCGCGCTGCTGATGGGCTGCTTCTCACTCGATCTCGCGTGGACGGCGTCCGGCCTCGTTAAATCGGCTGACGTGCTGACGGTCGGCGGGCTGCTTGGCACTGTTACGGGCTGGCGCATCCTGATCGACCTCATGGGTCTCGCGGTTGCGGGCGGTTTCTACATCGTGCCGGCCTTCGCGGCCGTGCAGCTCTGGGCGCCGGCCGACGAGCGGGCGCGCACGATCGGCGCGTGCAACGTTCTTTCCGCGCTGTTCATGACGGTTGCGAGCCTCGGCATCGCGATGCTGCAGGCAGCGGGTGCGGGGCTTCCTCTGCTGCTGGCGCTGCTGGGTGCCGCCAACCTCGTCGTGATGGTGCTGATCCTGCGCGCCTGGGGCAAGGAGGGCATCCAGGATGTCGGCGTGTTCCTGTTCCGGCAGTTCATGGGGCTCGAAGTGCGCGGCTACGACAACCTGCCGCCGGCCGGTACGCGCACGATCATCGCGCCCAATCACGTGAGCCTGCTCGATGCGCCGATCATGTATTCGATCCTGCCGTCGCACGCCGCGTTCGCCATCGATACCGCCATGGCGCAGAAGAGCTGGATCAAGCCGTTCCTGAAGCTCGTCAACGCGCAGTCCATCGATCCGACCAAGCCGCTCGGCACACGCCATCTGATCCAGGCCGTGAAGGGTGGCGAGACGCTGGTGATCTTCCCCGAGGGCCGTCTCACGGTGACGGGCGGCCTCATGAAAGTCTACGACGGCACCGCCATGATCGCCGACAAGGCGGATGCGGTGATCGTACCGGTGCGCATCGACGGGCCGGAGCGGAGCCATTTCGGCTATCTCAACCGGTTCCAGGCGCGCAAGACGCTGTTCCCCAAGACGACGGTTACGATCCTGGCGCCGGTGAAGCTCGATGTGCCCGAAGGGCTCAGGGGCAAGGCGCGCCGTCAGGCGGCCGGCATGGCGCTGCAGGATCTCATGGTCGAAACGGCCGTGCGCACCGCCAATCTCGATCAGACGCTGTTCTCGGCGCTGGCGGAAGCGAAGGAAACCCGCGACACCGGCAAGCCCGCAGTCGAGGATCCGCTGGGCGCGAAGCTCTCCTACGGCAAGCTGATCACGAGTGCGCAGGTGCTGGGCGCGAAGCTCGCGCCGCTTGCGCCGGAGGGCGCTGCGGTCGGCGTCATGCTGCCCAACTCGGTCGGCGTGGTGGTGTGCTTCTTCGCGTTGCAGACGATCGGCCGCGTGCCGGCGATGCTGAACTTCACGGCCGGTCCGCAGAACGTCGACGCGGCCTGCCGCGCCGCGAAGGTTGAGGTGGTGCTCACGTCGCGCGCGTTCGTCGAGAAGGCGCACCTCGAAGCGGTGGTCGCAAAGATCGGCGAAGGCCGGCGCATCGTCTATCTCGAGGACGTCAGGGCTTCGATCAAGTTTTCCGACAAGGTGCGCGGGCTGCTGGCGGGCAGCCGGGCGCTGGTCGAGCGCGGGGCGAACGATCCGGCGGCGATCCTGTTCACGTCGGGCTCGGAAGGGCTTCCGAAGGGCGTCGTGCTGTCTCATCGCAACATGCTCGCCAACGCGTTGCAGAGCCTGACGCGCGTCTCGGTCAACGGCCAGGACAAGGTGTTCAACGTGCTGCCGGTGTTCCATTCGTTCGGACTGACGGCGGGGCTCGTGATGCCGCTCGTCGCGGGCGTGCCGGTCTATCTCTACCCGACGCCGCTGCATTACCGCATCGTGCCGGAGCTGGTGTACGGCTCGAACGCCACGATCCTGTTTGGCACGGATACGTTCCTCAACGGCTACGCGCGCACGGCGCACCCTTACGATTTCGCGCGCGTGCGGCTGATTCTGGCGGGCGCGGAAGCCGTGAAGGAGCGGACGCGGCAGATCTACATGGAAAAGTTCGGCGTGCGTATTCTCGAAGGCTACGGCGTCACCGAGACGGCGCCCGTGCTCGCCATCAATACGCCACTGGCCAACAAGTCCGGCACGGTGGGCCGGCTTTCGCCCCTGATGGAGGCGCGCCTCGATCCGGTGCCCGGCATCGAGGGTGCGGGGCGGCTGTTCGTGCGCGGGCCGAACGTCATGCTAGGCTACATGCGCGCTGAAAATCCCGGCGTGCTGGAGCCGCCGCAGGACGGCTGGCATGACACGGGGGATATCGTCGCCATCGATGCGCAGGGCTTCCTGTCGATCAAGGGGCGCGCCAAGCGGTTCGCGAAGATCGCGGGCGAGATGGTGTCGCTGTCGGCGGTCGAGGCGCTGGCGACGGAGCTGTGGCCGGCCGTGACGAGCGTGGTGGTGGCGCTGCCGGATGCCCGCAAGGGCGAGCGGCTGGTGCTGATGACGAGCGACGCGTCTGCTTCGCGCGATGCGTTTGCGCGTTTCGCGCGCCAGAAGGGCGCCAACGAGCTGATGGTGCCGGCCGACATTCTAACGGTTCCGAGCGTGCCTCTGCTGGGTAGTGGCAAGCCGGACTATGTGGCGGCGCTGGCGCTCGCCAAGGAGCGCATGGCCTCGCAGCCGCGCAAGGCGGAGGCGCTGGTGTCCGAGCCGGCGCTGCCAGGTCCGGCGCTTGGGCCGCCCGTGGTGTGAGTCAGAGACCGGTCTGTGACGTGTCTGGATCCCGGCCTTCGCCGGGATGACGGGTTTTGCGTGGGCGGCCGCTCGATCACCTAGCACCGTTCCACGGTGGAAGCGGGTGGGACGCCCAGAGTGCTCGCAACAAACGCGTGCTTCTGGAAAAGTGGGGTCCGGTCATGGCGGAGCCGTGCTGGCGAGGCATGGCGAAGCCGCGCAAGAAACAACGACGTCCGAACAGGAGCACGCCTTGGGTTAAAGGCTTTCCGTGATCAAGCCAACGTCGGAAAGATCTAGCGGCGTTCCTTGTCGCGCTGCCAATAGAGGAACGCGGTCGTCACGAGCGCGGTCAGGATGATCGTGCCGATGATGTCGCTGCGCTTGATGAAGGCGAGCCACACATCGATACCGCCGAGCGAACCGCCGCGGCCGACGAGGAAACCATTGATCATCATCACGAAGAGCACGACGGCTGCCGTCAGCACGGCGGCCATGGCGACATGCAGCGACCGCTTCATGACGCGTGGCATCATGGCGACCTTGCGGTTTCCAACGGCGAACTGAGTACGGTCGGACATGGCAGGCTCCCTGCGTTCAAACGTGCGATCGGGTGGCGGCATGCGCTCGAATCCTCAAGCGAATCAATCAAGTTCTCAATCTAGACGGCTCGGGACCGGACGCAACGCTCCGCGTGAGCATAAGAAAGCGCGGCGCAAGGCACTCATTCAAGTCGATGCGTCGCTACTTTTCGCAAGCGAACGCTATCGGCGCAGGCGCGCGCCCACGCGAATCTCGTCGCTGTCGTAGTCACGATTGACTTCGTTTGAGTCAAAGTTGAGATGCTGGTAGCGCGTGAACAGCACCAGCTCCGGGCTCGCGTAGTACTCCGCGCCGAGATACGTGATCAGCTCGTTCTCGCGTATGGTGGTCGCGTCGTAGTCGTAGTTCGTGACGGCGAGGCCAGCGGTCGCGATGAGATAGCGGCGGAAGGCGTGGCGCGCCTCCAGCCCAACGGTATGGGTGATGACGCCGCCGGAGAGTTCCGTCGTCGTTTCGTAGATGTCGCTCTGAGCTGTGAGCAGGAACGACGTGATCTCGCTCGGCCGCCACGCGAGGTTGGCGTCGAACAGGAAGGCATCGACCTCTTTCAGGCGGCTGTCGTCGGGGTTCTGCTGGCCGTAGCCGGCGCTGATCGTGCCGCGCAGGATGGCGCCGGTGGCGCCGAAATCGAGACCGATGCGCGTGCGCGTGCCTTTGGATGAGCGTGAAATCCCGTCGGGCGGCGTGGCCTCCTTGTCGCGCTGGTTCCACTCCTGCTCGGCGTAGACGGACAAGGTCGGCTTGAATTCCCAGGTGGCGCGGCCGGTCTGAGTGGTCTCGAGCGTATCGCGATCCGCATTGCTGATGCCGTTGGCGTCGGAATAAGCGGTGTCGGTGATCGCGCCGCGCAATTGCACGGACAGGCGGTTGAAGCGGTGGTTCAGCGCAAGGTTGGCGCGATCGACGGTGACGTCCGCGCGCTCGCCTGCGGTGTTCGCGTCGATGCCGGAGCGCGATTCCTGGCTCAAGTCGTGAGAGGCGAGGCCCTGCAGGTTCGTGCGGCGCGTGATGTCCAGGCGGCCGCGCGCTTCGACGCCCCAGGCGCGATCGTCCTCGGTTGCGAATTCATCGTAAAAGCTCGACACCGTCGTGCCGCGCAGTTCGACCGCGTGGCGCGTCCAGTTCGACACGAAGCGCGAGGTCGAGCGGATCTCGGCTGCGATATCGGAACTCGGCGTTGGCGAGCTCAGCACGTTGTTCGTGGCGAGGCCGCCAATCTCGATCTCGGGGAAGAACACGAAGCTGCCGATCTTGATGCCGACAGGATCATACGGCTCGAACCGCGCGAGGCGCGCCGGGCGGCGGTCGGTCTCGATGGGATCGATGTCCTCGATCTGAAACAGCAGCGGGTCGTGGCCGGCAGGCGGATTGGCGAACACGTCCACGTCTTCGACCGGGCGCGTGTCGCGGTTCGGGTCATCGCCGTCGTTGGGTGCCTGGGGCTCTGCAAGATCGATGACGCCATCTTCGCCCATCAGACCGTCCTGAGGCGCGGCGGGTTCGCCGTCGGCCGGGTCGCCCGACGCGCTGTTTGTCGGATCGTTGCTTTCCTGGTCGGGAGCATCGGCTGAGGCGTCGGCGAACCCATCTTCGGATTGATCACCGGCATCGGGATCTGAGTAGAGGTTCTGGTCGGAGCGGCGCGGACGCCTGGCCGGCATCTCATACGCGCCGGCCTGCTCGTCGGCGGATTGAGACGGGCGTGTCCGGGTTGCTGTGCTTGAAGGATCGGCGCTGCGCGCGGACGGCTCCGCGTACTGGGCGGCGGCGCGCGGCACATGCAAAACGGCCGCAGTCAGCGTTGCGACCGCGAAACCGAACAGGATCAGACCAAGCCGCCAGACCACGGTCACGTGGCGCCCTCATGAGGAATTTCCACACGCGAACGCACACCCTGGCGCGGCCCGGAACGCGGGTCGTCGCTGGTGCTGACACTAGGGAGGGGCGGTTAAGGAGCTGTTAAGTGGGCGCGGGGCAGCGGGCAACCGGCAGCCGAGGGAGGTCGGCAGTTGAGGCAGTCGGCAGGCGTGAGCGTTAGGCGGGTTCGACGACGAAGACGGTGCCGTTAGCGCCGGTGATGCGGACGCGCGAGCCCTTGGGCGCATCCGAGCCGGAGGCCGGCCAGAGCGTATCGCCGACGCGCACGCGGCCGCGTCCGTCGGAAATGTCCTCTTCCACCACGACGATCCGGCCGAAGTACTGAGCGCTGCGCTGGTTGAGATCCTTTTCGGCGCTTTCGACGGTTTGCGCGTTGGCGAAACGGCGCACGCCGAACACGGTCGCGACCGAAATTACCGCAAACAAGGTGAGCTGCCACGGCAGGCTCAGCGCATCGCCGAGGCCCATCGCGATCGCGCCAACGATCACGGCCGAAAGACCGAACCAGAGAAAATGCACACCCGGGATGATCGTTTCGAGGGCCATCAGGAACAGGCCGATGATGAACCAGTTCCAGGGGCCGAGGCCGGCGAAAAAGTCGGTGAGTGCGGACATGTCGAGGTTTCCCGTGTGCCTTATGACTTGGACGTGGGAACGCTGGTGGCGCGTGCGGGAGCGGCGGGAGCCCCTGGCGTGCCGAACGCTTCGCCCGTGATCTGGGCGAGGCCTGCGAGCGAGCCGATGACGGATGACGCTTCGAGCGGCATCAGGATCACCTTCTGGTTGGGCGCGGAGGCGAGGGCTTCGAGCGCCTTCACGTAGTTGTTGGCGACGAAGTAGTTGATGGCCTGCACGCTGCCGTTGGCGATGGCGGTCGAGACGAGCTCGGTCGCCTTGGCTTCGGCTTCGGCCGCGCGCTCGCGAGCTTCGGCGTCCTTGAAGGCGGCTTCGCGGCGGCCTTCGGCTTCGAGCACGACGGCCTGCTTGGCGCCTTCGGCCTTCAGGATCGCGGCGGCGCGCAAGCCTTCGCTTTCGAGGATCTGGGCGCGCTTCTCGCGCTCTGCCTTCATCTGGCGGGCCATGCTGTCGATCAGGTCGCGGGGCGGTGCGATGTCCTTGATCTCGATGCGCGTGACCTTGACGCCCCACGATTCCGTCGCCGCGTCGACGACGTGCAGGAGCTGCGAATTGATCTTGTCGCGATTGGAGAGCAACTCGTCGAGCGCCATCGAGCCCATGACGGTACGGATGTTCGTCATCGTCAGGTTGATGGTGGCGTGCTCGAGGTTGTCGACTTCGTAGGCCGACTTGGCGGCGTTCAGCACCTGGAAGAAGGCGACGCCGTCAACGCGGACCATGGCGTTGTCGAGGGTGATGACGTCCTGGCTCGGGATGTCGATCACCTGCTCCTTGACGTTCACGTGGTGGCCGATGCGTTCGACGACGGGAACCAGGAAGTGGAGGCCCGGGGTGAGCGTGCGGGTGTACCGGCCGAAGCTTTCGACCGTGTAGTTGTAGCCCTGGGGGACGACCTTGACCGTCGACCAGAGTACGGCTGCGGCCAGTACGATCAGCACCAGACCGAAGACTTCAAAACCGCCCATCTTAAGACCTTTCCCGAAACGTCGTTGGACCCTGTCGGTCCGAGTACTGCATTATTGCCCGCACACTACGCAGGAATCATGGCGCAGTCAGCGACCACATAACGGGATGCTTACTCAGTTTCTTACGGAATTGACGGGGTAGAATTCTATAGCCAACCCGAGAGTTCGCGGCGCACCACGGCCTCGATGACGTCGAGGCCATGCTCGCTGTCGTTGAGGGCCGGGAGGTAGGCGAACTTCTCGCCGCCGCCGCCTTCGAAAATGTGGCGGTTCTCGCCGTCCAGCTCCTCGAGCGTTTCGAGGCAGTCGGCGGAAAAGCCCGGCGCGACGAGGGCGAGGGACTTCACCCCTTCGGCGGCCAGGCGCTCGACGGTCTTGTCGGTGTAGGGCTGCAGCCACGGATCGTTGCCGAAGCGGGACTGGAACGTCGTCAGCCAGCGGTCCTGGGGCCAACCGAGCGCATCACGCAACAGGCGTGACGTCTTCTGGCAGTGGCAGTGGTAGGGGTCGCCCTTGGCGAAGTACTTTTCGGGCATGCCGTGGAAGGTGGCGATGATGCGCTCGGGCTCGAAGTCGAGCTTGGCGAGGCTCTCGCGCATCGAGGCGGCGAGGGCTGCGATGTAGGCGGGATCGTCGTGATAGGCGGGGGCGACGCGGACGGCGGGCTGGCGGCGCATTTTGAGGAGCGCGCGGAACGCGTGATCGGCGGCGGTCGCGGTGGTGGCGGCGGCGTACTGCGGATAGAGCGGCAGCAGGAGAATGCGTTCGCAGCCGGCGGCGACGAGGGCTTCGAGCCGGCTCTCGGTCGACGGATTGGCGTAGCGCATGGCCCAGTCGACGACCACGTTCGGGAACGCGGAGAGGCGGGCGGCGAGCTTTTCAGCCTGTCCGCGCGTGATGGTCTTCAACGGACCTTCGTTGCACTCGTTGTTCCAGATGGTGGCGTAGTCGCGGCCTTTGCGTCCGGGACGTACCGTCAGGATGATGAGATTGAGGATCGGCCACCACTTCCACTTCGGTTCCTCGATGACGCGCTCGTCCGAGAGGAATTCCTTGAGGTAGCGGCGCATGGACCAATAGTCCGTGCCGTCGGGCGTGCCGAGATTGAGCAGCAGGACGCCGACTTTGCCATAGGCAATATCGGGATGGTCCTTCGGCCAATGGGTGCGGTCCGCCTGGCGGTCTTTTGGGGTGGACATCCTTCGGTCATCTCCGTGCGGCCGCGCGGGCCGTTCCGTCTTTAGTTGCGCGCTTCCGCTTGGGCTTACAAGCGCCTTGAGCGTCCAAGGCCTTGAACGAGGCGGGCGGGCGTCCGGATCAGTCTCTCGATCATTCCCCGGCGAGGGCCTCGAGGGTCACTTTTTCGGTTCCGCGGTGCGCGGCGTCGAGGGCCTCGTCGGCGTGAGACCTAGCGGCGGCCGCCGACCAGATGGCGCCAATGCGGCGCGCGAAGGCCTTCGGCCGCTCCGAGAAGATCATGTCTCCTCTCGGGCGCGCGGCGCGCCGCAGCAGCTCCTGGCGCTCGCAGATGAAGCGTTCGATCGCGGTGCGGTCGTTCGCGGCAAGCGCATCGGGTGCGAGGGAGCCGACGCGCAGCTTCAGGATCGCCAGATCATGGTCGTTGCCGAGAATTTGTGACAGCTCGCGTGCGACGCCGACACCGGCATCGAAGTGTTCGGGCCAGGCGCGCGAGAGCAGCGCCATGTGCCGCCAGTAGCTTTGCGCGCCCTTGCGCCAGTCGTGGAAGCTCTCGTCGCCCTGGTCGTGATAGGCCACCGCGAAAAGCCGCACGCCCCGGCGATAGCTGCGCTCGAGACCGCGCTCCAGCGTGTGAAAGTCATCCGGTTCGATCTTCAGGCGGCGGAAGCGGTTCAGCGCGCGGTCGAGCTGGGTGAGAGCGCCGCTCCGGTCCGGGGCGGGCTGGTCGGCGAGGTCGGCCAGGATCGCGACCTTCAGGCGCTGAATGGCGGGCTGAACGTGCGCGGGCGCGTCGGCGGCGAGCTTCAGGATCGTCTCGCGCATCACGTGATCGTCGCGCGCGGGGGCGAGCTGGGCGGAGATGGTGCGGAAACGCGCGTTCTCGGTTTGGAAAATCTGCTCGCCCAGGCCCTCACGCGCCAGCCGGAGAAGGGCGCGCGTGCGCTTCAGGCACTTGCGCGCTTCGTGGATTTCCGAGACGGGATCCGAGGCCGCCATCACCTGGCGGCGGGCGCGCTCGATCTGCTCGGCTCCGATGCGCCGGAAGCCTTTCTCAATCGGTTCGTCGAGTTTGAAACGAAAGGCCATTTCGAAGCGCGCGCCCGTGGCTGATCAGCCCGGAGTTATAGCGGCAGCGCGCGAACATTGTAAATCGCGGCGGGGTCGGGCGCGAGGCGCCTCATTGCGCTGCGGGCTGACTGCTGAGCCGGATCATGGTGATGCAACCCGATGCCGCGCTCGGAGGGGTTTCGCCAGCCGGAACAGGAACCGATTGCCACGGCGCGTCCGCGTCGATGCCATGCGCGGCGCAGGCTGGCGGCGTGTCTCCGGCGGGGGCGGGGCCGGCCTGTTCGACGTGCGTGCGTCCGCCGATGACCGTGAGCTCGCCGTCGCCGCGCTTGGTTTCCCGCCAGGCGTTCAACTGTTCGCGCGCGGTACAGCGGCCGGCGTCGCTGCAGCCTGCGGGCAGCGCGACGGAGGCAAGCCAGATGGCGCGGCCGGCATCCATGAGCCTGACGGCTGTCGCGGTGGTCGGAGGAGGAGTGCCTGCCGGATCGCTTTCCGGCGCGTCGCGCGCTTCGAGGAGCAGTCCGGCGCTCCGGGCCGTGACGCGCAAGTCCGGGCGCGCCTTGATGGCAATTGCGGTGATCGTGGGATCGCCGGCGTTCGTGCCGCGCGCGCTGTTTGACGCGGAGGCGAGGCCGCGCGAGACGATCAGGCGCCAGGTGCGTGGCGGAAACAGCCGCCGCAACGGGGCGGCCGCATGCACGCCCTGGATCAGCACCGCATCGGCCTCGGCGATGGCGGCGAGAGGACTGTCGGGCGCGGCCGCTTTGACCTTGGGCTCGCTCTTGCGTTCGGATCCGAACGACGTGCGCCAGGCCGACTGATCGGCGCTCACGGGTTTGGGCGGGGCGAGGGCCGGGACCTCGGCGAGGTCGAGAATCGCGATGGTCAATCCGGCGGGCGCGGGTGCGGTGCCGGATCCGCCGGCCAGTGCGCCCGGCGCGGAGAGCGAGGCGGCGATTGCGGCCGAGCAGCCTGCGATCCGCGCGAACGTGGATGCGGTCTGTCGCAATAATCTCTGCGGCGATCTCTGGGGCCGGGCACTGCGAGCGGTGGGGTGGCGTGCGGTCACACGGCTTCTCCCAGAGACAGAGGGGGCGAGGCGGAAACGAATGGCAGCGGGCATCGCCGGCCCGCTTCATGTGGGCTTGAGTGACGCGGCGCTACAATTCGTCCAAATCCGGCGTTATCCTTGAGCGAGTCCGTCATCCAGGCAAGGAAATCGAAGTTTTATGCTTGCTGTTCCGGAAAGAGAGCCGGCGTCGAGCCGATGGGCGACGCGGGCGGCGCTGTTTGCGTTTGGGCTCATCGTCGCCACGGCATTTCTGCACCGGCTGTTCGGCGTGGATACGCCGGTGGCGTTCAATCTCGTGCTCGTCGCGCTGCTGATCGCCATCGGCTCGGTTGCCTGTGCGCTGATTGCGGCGCTGACGATCTGGAGCACGGGGCGGCCCGGGACCTCGCGCGTGCTGTTCGCGCTCTGCCTCAGCGTCGGGCTGCTCACGCTGCCGTTGTTCTATCAGGTGTGGCTCCGGTCTTTCCCGATGCTGCCCGACATCACCACGGACGCGGCCAATCCACCGGCATTGACGGCCGCCGTGCGCCTGCGCGGTCCCGGAGACAACTCCGTCCGCTACAACCGCGCCAAGTGGAGCGAGCAGCAGGCGGTGGCCTATCCCGATATTCAGCCGATGACGATCCCGCGCTCGGGCGAGGAAACCTACGCGCTGGTGGTTGACGCCGTGAAGCGGCTCAAGATGGACCTTACGCGCGAGGATCCTCCCGATGCCGAGGCGGGCACGCCGGGTGTGGTCGAAGCCGTCGACAAGACGCTGATCATGGGCTTCCTCGACGATGTCGCGGTGCGCGTTTCGGGCGGCGAGGAGCAGAGCCGCGTCGACATCCGGTCGGCGTCGCGGTTTGGCCGTGGCGACATGGGACGTAATGCGGAGCGCATCCGCGCGCTCATGGTCGAGATCCGCGCCCGCGTCGATGCCACGATGCCGGCCGCCAAAGATGCGCGCCAGCAAGGCGGGAAGGCTAAGCCGGAGAAAGAGGGCGGTCCCAAGCCGGGAGCCCGTCGCAAGTAAGCCCGTCGCACGTGACAAGGCCGCGCTCGATCAGGTGCTCGACGTGGGCCTGCACCGAAAGCGCCGCTGCGCTCGTCAGCCTGCCATCGATGGTGGGATAGACGACGGGCACGATGTCCGAGATCGTGCCGACGCCGTCGCGGATCGCATCGAGGATCGAATCCTCGCGCCACCGGCGGTGCAGCAAGTAGGCTTTGACCGTGCGCTGGGGCTCGTCCACGCGCCCGCCGTGCCCCGGCAGGTAGATGCTCTCGCTGCGCCCGAGCAGGCGTTCGAGGGATGCGATGTAAGCCGCCATCGAGCCTTCGGGCGGCGCGACGAGCGACGTGTTCCACGCCATGACGTGGTCGCCGGAAAACAGCACGCCGCGCCCCAGCAGGGCGAAGCACAGATGATCGGGTGCGTGGCCCGGCGTGTGCAGCGCTTCGAGGCGCCACTCGGGCCCCTCGACGATGTCGCCGTCGCCCAGGATCACGTCCGGCTCAAAGACGTAATCGATGAACTCGGAGCCTTGCGGTTTCGTGTCGGGGCCAACGGGGGGGATGTCGGCTCGGCCGTAAGCCATCACCGGCGCGCCCGTGGCGGCCTTGAGCGCATCGGCGCCGTCGACGTGGTCGCGGTGGGCGTGAGTGACGATGATCTGGCGGATCGGCCGGCCAGCCGCCGCTTTCAAAATCGCTTCGAGGTGCGCGCCGTCGCGTGGGCCGGGATCGATGACGGCAAGTTCGGTCATTCCGACGAGATAGGTGTTCGTGCCCTTGAAGGTTAACGGGCTCGGATTTTCGGCAACGATGCGCACGATGCCGGGGCTCACGGGCGACGGCACGCCGTAAGCGAAGGTCATCGATGTCTTGAATGACAGCTCGTGCGGCATGCGCGTGTGTTGCCCGGTCGGTTTCTGGCCGGCAACGTTAGTCGATCGATCGGCCCGCCGCAAAGGCGACGCCGGGTCGCTCATCGCCCCGGCGCTTCGCCCAAGACTTAAAACCGGCGACCTACAAGTTGAGCTGGTAGGTGTGGGCGAGCCAGCGGTAGGCGCCTGGCGTCGTGCGCTCGACATAGCCGACCGAAGGAAACGGCATGTGGTAGCCGATAACGGGAATGCGTTCCGTCGCGAGCATGTCGTAGACGCGCTTGCGGGTCGCGGCCCCCTGTTCCTTGTCGCCATCGAACACGCAATGCCAATCCGGCTTGGCGAGGGACGCGACCTGATGATGGGCGCAATCGCCCCAGAAATAGATTTCCTTCCCCTCGCTCGCGATGCGGAAATTCAAATGGCCCGGGGTGTGGCCGTAGGCTTCCACGGCCGTGATGCCGGGCACAACTTCGTCGCCGGGCTTGAGGAACGTAAAGCGCTCGGCGAGGCTCTTGGTGTTGGCGCGGAAGACGGAGGCGAACTTTTCCAGCTCGCCCGTGTGTTTTCCTTCCGGCGCCCAGAAGTCGTATTCGACCTGGCCAATGACATAGCGCGCGTTGGGAAAGAGCGGCTTGCCGCCGTTCATGATGCCGCCGACGTGGTCGGGGTGGCCGTGGCTGATGACGACGATGTCCACCTCTTCGGGCTTGATGCCGGCCGGCGCGAGGCCGTCCGCCAGCCATCCGCCGGCGGGGCGCGGGACGAAGCCGTTTTCGCCGTTGCCGGTGTCGAACAGCACGACTTCGCGCCCAGTGTTGACGACTGTTGGCGAAAAGCCCGGCTGGTAGCGGGTTTCGGGCAGGAGATTATCGCGCATCAGTTTCCGCACGTCGGCTTCGTTGGCGTTGGCGCCGATGATCGGGTAGGGGCCGTCGATGAAAACCTCCGAGTCGGCCACGATCGTCAGCTCGAACTGGCCGAGCTTGTACCGCCAGTGACGGGGCTGGGCTGCTCCGAGCTTGGCGGCCGCGCCGAGCGCGCTGTTGGCAAATGGGGCGAGGACCAATGGTGCTGCAGAGGCCGCCGCCAGGGTCGAAAGCACCGCGCGCCGGTTCGGCATGTTGGATTTGGTCATTGAGATCGCGTCTCCCAGTTGCTATCGGCGGAGGACGTTAGGGCACGAGGGGAGCGGGCGCTTGAACGAACGTGCTGCGAATGCACCGCCGGACCTGCCGGGAGCGCTTCTGCCCATTTGGCATCTGGAAGCGGACCGCGCGCTGTTTATCGGGCCGCTCGGCCACAACGCGCCGCATGCGCACAGCGTGCCGGTGCTGTTGGCTGGTGTGTATGGGGCCGTCCGCCTGCGGATTGCAGACGGTCCCTGGCAGCGCTGCGAGGCGGCGGCGGTTCCCGCGGGCGTGAACTACGAATTCGATGTCGAAGGCCAGCCGCTCGCAGTGCTCTACCTCGAACCGCAAGCAGGGCGTGTCGATGGGCTCGCGCCGTTCGTCACGAACGCCTGCGAGACGTCGGGTGCGCTCCTCGGGAAAAGCGCGCTCACTGCTTCGCTGCGCGAACTCTACGAAGCGCGCGACGGCGCGGCGTGGGCGGGACAGTCACTCGAAGATCTGTTCGCCTACTCCGCGCATCGTGCACGCCGCGACATCGATCCAAGGATCGCGCGCGCGCTTTCGGACCTGACTGTCGAGACGGGACCGGAGATAACGGCTCAGCAGGCGGCGGCGCGCGTGGACCTCTCGTCATCGCGCTTTCAACATCTCTTCGCCGCGGAGGTCGGTGTGCCGTTCCGGCGTTATCGGGTGTGGCTGCGCTTGCGCCATGCGATCGCGGAAATCATTGCCGGCAGCACCTTCACGGACGCGGCCCACGCGGCCGGGTTTGCGGATCAGGCGCATTTCTCGCGCGCGTTCCGCCAGGCGTTCGGCGCCTCCGCCTCGCCGAGCTTGCGCAAGGTGCGCCGCGCGGTGGTCTGACGGCGGTTGCGGAGCGCTCGGATCGACGGCCTACAGGCCGGCGGCCTCGAGGGCGGCGGCGACGCGCAGGCAATGATCCTCACACCAGGGCTGCGCAATCACCTGGATGCCGTAGGGCATCGCGCCGCCCGTGCGCACGGGCACGGCGGCGACCGGCAATCCGACGAACGAGATCGGCTGCGTATAGAGACCCATGTTGGCGCGCAGCGGCACATCGCGGCCGCCGAGGTGGATCGTCTTCTGGCCCAGCAATGGCGCGCTGCAGGGAGCGGACGGCGCCAGGATCACGTCGTAGCGCGCGAAGATCGCGGCCATGTTTGCCTGAAACGCGCGGCGGTAGCGTTGGGCGGCGACATACCAGCTCGCCGGCAACATGGCGCCCGCGAGGAAGCGATCGCGCGTGTCGGGATCGAAGTCGGCCGGACGGCGGCGAAGGTTCGCAAGATGGAGCGCGCTTCCCTCGGCGTTGGTGATCAGAAACGCGGCGGCGCGCGCTTCGGCGGCGCCCGGAATTTCGATCGCGTCTTCGGCGCCGGCAGCTTTCGCGGCACGTTCGAGGGCGGCGAGGGCGCCGGGCTCGGCATCGGTGCGGAAGTAGCCCGTTGCAGACGCGATGCGCAGGCCGTCGAGGCCCTTTGCAATCTCGCCGGATACCGCTTCAACGGGGCGTACGGCGCACACCGGATCGGACGCATCGTGGCCTTGCAGCGCATCATAGGTGCGTGCGAGATCGGCGGTGTTGGTCGCGAAGGGGCCGAGGTGATCGAGGCTGTCGCAGAACGGGAAGGTGCCGGTGCGCGGCAGGCGGCCATATGTCGGCTTCAACCCGAAGAGACCGCAGAAGGCCGCGGGCACACGGATCGAGCCGTTGGTGTCGGAGCCCAGCGAGACGGGCACGTAACCCGCCGCGACGGCCGCTGCCGATCCGCCCGACGATCCGCCGGTCATGCGCGTGGGATCGAGTGGATTGCGGGAGGGGCCGTAGTGCGCGTTCTCGCCCGTGAAATCGTAGGCGTACTCGCCCATGTTGAGGGCGCCGATCAGCACGGCGCCGGCCGCCTTCATGCGCGCGACGAGGACGGCATCGGTCTGCTGCGGGGCATCTCCGGCGCTGATTTTCGAGCCCGCGCGTGTCGCGTGCCCGGCGATGCCGTAGAGGTTTTTCACGGCGTAAGGGACGCCCGCGAGCGGACCAAGGGGTGCGCCTGCGGCGCGAGCCTTATCGACGGCGTTCGCTTCGGCGAGGGCGCGTTCGCGCGTGATGTCCGTGAAGGCGCCGATCTCGCCATCTCTCGCATCGATGCGTGCGAGCGCCGCTTCGACGATTTCCACGGCGGAGACGTCGCCTCTGGCCACGGCGTGCGCGATGGCGGTTGCGCTTTCCGGTGCTATGCCGGGCCTGCGAGCTGCCGTCATTGGCCTGCGCCCGGCGTGAAGACGGGTGCGGCTTCGGTCGTGATCGTTTCGGTCGCGTCGATCATTTTCGCCATGCCGCGCGCAACCTCGAAGAACATCAGGACGTTTGGCTTCCATTCCGGCGCGATCTTGAGCCCGAGGGTCGCGGCGGCGGCATCGATTTCGCGGAAGGCGTCATCCGTGGGCATGGCGGGGTGTTCCTGGGCGTGTGTTAGTGGTCGTCGCTATAGGGTCGTCGTCACACGGCTGCTTGCGAACCGGCGTAGACCGTTCTTATCTGTTGCGGACGGGCGTCCTGCAACACTGGAGAAAGCCGCATGAGCTGGCAACCTTGTGACGACCCGAAGCCCGGCGATGCGCAGTCCTGCGACGCCATCGAGCACGTTATCGTGCCGCGCGCGCACGATCTCGGCGGCTTCGAGGTGCGCCGCGCGCTGCCTGCGGCCGGCAAGCAGATGGTCGGGCCGTTCATCTTTTTCGACCAGATGGGGCCGGCGGAGTTCCTGGTGGGGCAGGGCATCGACGTGCGGCCGCATCCGCACATCGGGCTCTCGACCGTGACCTATCTGTTCGACGGCGGTCTGATGCACCGGGACAGCCTCGGCACGGAGCTCTTGATCAAGCCGGGTGAGCTGAACCTGATGTCGGCAGGCCGGGGCATCGTGCATTCGGAGCGGTCGGGCGGGGAGGATCGCAGCCATGCGTCACGCCTGTTCGGCATCCAGGCTTGGGCGGCGCTGCCCAAGTCTCATGAAGAAGGTGCGCCCGAGTTCGCGCACTACGATGCGGGCGCGCTTCCGCGCATCGCGGGCGAGGGAAAGACGGTGCGGCTGATCATGGGATCCATGTACGGCGAAAGTTCTCCGGCGGTCTTTCCGCACGATTGCTTCTATGCGGAAGCGACGCTGGCGCCGGGCGCCATCCTGCCGCTCGATCCCGACTACGACGAGCGTGCGATTTTCATCGTGTCCGGTGAAATTGACGTGGCGGGGCAGACGTTCGGGCCCGGACGCCTCATCGTGTTCCGGCCTGGAGATCGCATCTCTGTGCTGGCAACGGCGATGTCGCGGCTGATGCTGCTCGGGGGCGAGCCGATGGACGGCCCGCGCCACATCTGGTGGAACTTCGTCTCGTCCTCGAAAGACCGCATCCGCGCCGCCAAGGCCGACTGGAAGGCGGGCCGGTTCGAGCCGGTTCCGACCGATCGCAACGAGTTTATTCCACTTCCCGAATGAGTTAACCCCGTGTCGACCTGCCGTCGGCGAAACGGAAGATGGCGGTAGGCGCGAGGTCCATTAAGCGGTACGAATGCTTTACCCCCTCGGAAGATAACGAAAGCCGGAGAAACTGATGTCCCAGAACCCGTTCGAAATTCCCCAGCAGATGCGCGACCTGGCCGAAAAGAATGTCGATCAGGCCCGGCTCGCCTATGGGCAATTCATGGATGCGATGACGCAGGCGATGAGCTTCTGGACCAAGTCGCTGCCCGCAAACGACGTATCGACGGGCTTCCGCGCGGTCCAGGATCGGGCGACGAAGTTCGCCAAGCAGAACGCCGAGGCCGCATTCGGTCTGGCCAGCGATCTGGCCAGCGCCAAGGACATCCAGGAAGTGCTCGCGCACCAGAGCCGCTTTGCTCAGGCGCAGATGCAAGCTTATGCGCTTCAGGCGCAGGAACTCGGCCGCCTCGTGGGCGAAGCCATGCAGGGTCTGCAGAAGAAGTAAGCGCTTCGGCGGCGGCTCCCCTCGCGGGGCCGCCCCCTCTCGCCATGGGCACCGAGAACAGGGATCCGATCCGGCGACATTTCCCTTGCGTTGGGCGTCTGAATGGCGACCAGCGGGCTCAGGCGCCCGCAACTTGTGGCTATGTAGAGACCACTTGGGTCCTATTTTTGGGTCCTATAGAGACACTGGTCGGAGCGGGGAGATTCGAACTCCCGACCCCTTGCTCCCGAAGCAAGTGCGCTACCAGGCTGCGCTACGCTCCGCCCGACCGTGTGTCTACCACCGGACGCCAACGCGGCATCCGGCTAGGAAATCCCTATCGCAATTGAGTGCTCATCACGTCCCTGACGCAAGGGTCAAAGACAAGGCCCGCACAAAACGTTGCAAGGGTTTGCGCCCGCCCGCCAAGAGGTGGCCGGATCGCGAGGCGGCTTTATAGCGGCACACCCACACGAGAGCAAGCGAGACGGACGAGAGAATTTAACGCCAGGAAGTCGCTCGCGGGAGGTTGCCGAGCCCAGCGGCTCTCACTATGGTGCGGCGCCCAGCTTCCCGCGCACCGGCCTTTTTGCCTGTTCCGGAACGCTGTCCGAGGATCGAGACCTCGTTTCGGGGTGAATTTTTGGGACGTAGCCAAGTGGTAAGGCAGCGGATTTTGATTCCGCCATTCGGAGGTTCGAACCCTCCCGTCCCAGCCAATATTTTCGATTGCCTGGAGCGCGAGCGGCTCTTACGTCCGTAAACGGTCGGCCACCGGCTTCCGCACGATGATTTCCACCCATTCGACGGAAGCGTTGGATCGCTTCGCTGCCCGAAGCAGGGAAGGCATATATTTATACTCGATCCAATTCTTGAGATACCTCACGGGCACGGAGGCCGTAAGTCCGCCCGCGTCGATACCCTCGACCTCGAAAGCTGAAAACCAGCATTCGTAAATGTCCGGACCGATCTCGTCGATAAGGCCCTTGCGCACCTGCTCGGTGAGCGTCGGTTCGAGGGCGTTCACGAGAGGCGGCACCGGCGCTTGAGCACAGGACGCTGCGATAGCCCCTTTGCTGCCCATCGCTGCTCCGACCAAGCCCCCGAAGAGCCCAAACAGACCCCGTCTCGAAACGCCCGCCATGCTGACCGCCTTAAAATCGCGCCTAGGGCGCGCAGTCTCGGCCTAGCTCATGTCGTTTTTGAGAGAAGCGAGGCGTCGGGTTAGATTGCGACCACGCGATGGGCGTCAAACGTCGCCACCTCATCCCGATTTTGGTCGCGGGCCGGCCATCTAGCACTATCGCGATGCGCTCTTCAGGCTCGCGCGGATGTGTGCGATGGGGTGCCCGCGAGGGTCTTTTCCGCGAGGCGAATGATGACAACGGTGTTCGTGCATGGCGTTCCCGACACGGCGGAGGTGTGGTCGCGCCTCGACCGTGAAATTCTTGCGCAGCTGCCCGGCGAACGGACGGTGGCGCTCGCGCTGCCGGGATTCGGTTGCGATGCGCCGTCTGGGTTCACGTACTCGAAGGAAGACTATGTCGCCTGGCTCATCGCTGCGCTCGAGGCGATCCCAGCGCCGCGCGACGTGATTGCGCACGACTGGGGCTCGATCCTGGCCATGCGTGCGATTGCGCTTCGCCCGGGCCTCGTCCGGAGCTGGGTCGCGGGCGGGGCCCCCTCGACGCCGGGCTATACGTGGCATCCGACGGCGCGGCTCTGGCAGACGCCCGGCGCGGGAGAAAAGGCGATGGAGCGGTTCTCGGGTCAGCTCGCCATCGACATGCTGGCGCGCGCGGGGCTCGATGCGGCCATGGCCGCCGAGACCGTGAGCCGGATCGATGCGCGCATGAAGAGCGCTATTCTCGCGCTCTACCGGTCGGGGCGCGATGTCTTCGAAACGTGGGGGCTCACGCGTGAGGAGGTCACGCGTAAGATCTTCGCGCCCGGTCTCGTGCTCTGGGGCGCGCGCGATCCCTATGCGGGTCCGGAGTTTGGGGATCGGCTGGCGGAAGCTACGGGAGCCGCATCGCGTGTGCTCGATTGCGGGCACTGGTGGCAGCTCGAGCAGCCGAGCGCCGCGGCTGCGGAAATCATCGCGTTCAGGCGCGCGATCGGCGCTTAGCGCAAAGCTGCTGCAGAGGACCTGTCAGGCGGGCCGGGATGGGATCGTCGAGGACGCCGTTGAACGCGCGTGCGAGCATGCAGCGCGTGCCGAGATACATTTCGTGCTTGGAGCGGGCCTGAGTGTCCGCGTTGATGGCTTCGCGCACCGTCTCAGCGAGCGGCGCTTCCAGCTCACCGTCCGCAAACGCCATGATCAGTTCGTCGCGCAACCTCAGATTCAACGCTCACACTCCCAATTGCCGCGGCCGTCGTCCTCGGTAGACGTGCGATTTCTCCTGGGAGGCGAAATCACGGCGCGCCGTGTCCTGTTCGGGCTCAACGGTGAGAGTTACGCAGTCCCGTCGCTGAAAGTTCCAAGGGGAAGTCACGATGTGGCTGGGAAGACACAGCTTAAATTTTCCGGACGCCAAAGCGCGCCGACGAGCGGACCCTTAAACTCAAAGGCTTGCTTTCGGCCGGTGGCGGGCGATTTCCGCATTTCGAGCCGGGAGTTCGTGCAATAATTTCGACGTAACAGCGTTCGTGCGAGGTCACGCAGATGAGCAAGAAGCTCGGCAAGAAAGAAACGCTTGGTTTGATCCTGTCGGAGATCGCCAAGCTTCGCGGCGACGTCAAATCGCTCGAGAAGCAATTGGCCGGTTCCCCGTCCAAACCGAAGGGGGCGGCAAAGAAGAAGCCCAGCAAGCCCGCAGCGAAGCCGGCTCCCGCCGCGAAGAAGCAGCCGGCCGCGTCGCGACGTCCCGTGCTTGTGGAAACGGCTCCGTTGGCGCCCGCGCGCACGGCGAGCTGATAAGGCGAGCTGAGAATTGCCGCGAGCCGATCGGCGACTTTTCAGGGTGGTGGAGTGGCCCAGCGCTGGCGTGTGCCAGAGCTGAGCGGAGTTGCGCCCGGGCGATGCTGATGCCCGGGCAGCGTGGGTGGCTAAGCGGCCAATGCGTGGCGCATGCGGGCGCGCGACACCAGGCGCCAGTCCATGAAGGGTCGGATTTCCGTCAGTTGGCCGTCCGCAAGGCGGGCCATGGGGCGCAAGCCCGAGTCACGCCGGCAGATGTGCGCCGAGACCCAACGCTCGACGATGTCTTCGCCGCCGTTGTCCATCTTGCGCCAGACCCTGTACTTGATCTCGACGATGTCGCCGATGCCAAGCTGGTCGATGCTGATCGTCATGCGGTTTCATGATCCTGCTGTTTCGACTCGCGGGTGATCTAGCCGATCCGCGTCTCAGTTTTTTGGCGGTGAGGGGGCAACAATGCGAACCCTCTCGAACATCTCACTTTTGTGACAATCCGGCGCGGCGATATGCGCGTTCGGGCCCGATGTGGATCGCGTTGACGGGCGTCGCCAGCTTGCTGTTTGATACTTTCGTCGATGGCACTTCGCTCGTTCTGCGACGCGGCGGCGTGAGGCAAGACACCTTCTCCCACTTGTACGGGGGCGCGCGAACGCGCCCCCTTTTTTTGTCCGCTGTTACAGAGAGTCACGCTGCTTTCTTGGTCCCGCCATTGCCGTCATCGGCGTGTCATGGGACTCCGCCAAGCAGGACGACGCATTGAAATTTTCGGGCGGGAGATTGCGACCGGCATGGAATGGATTGCGCTGACGTTCTGCGCGGCTGTGCTGGCGGTTCATCTCGTGTCCGCGGCCCTTGCGATCTGGCGCGTGCGGTTGGTGCGCCGCGCTCCATCGGTCTCCAAGACGCTGCCCGCCGTGAGCATCATCCGGCCCGTCTGCGGCCTCGATCCGCTGGACGAGATGACGCTGCGCTCGACGTTCGAACTCGCCCATCGTGATGCCGAGCTTCTGTTCTGCGCGGCGCGTGCAAACGACGACGCTGTGCCGCTCGTTCGCCGCCTGATCGCGGAGCATCCGCACATCCGCGCCCGCCTGCTGATCGGCGACGAGGGCGGGACGGCGAACCCGAAGCTCAACAACATCATCAAGGGCTGGGACGCTGCGCAGGCGCCATGGATCGTGATCGCCGACAGCAACGTGCTCATGCCGGCCGATTACATCGACCAATTGTTCGCAGGGCTGCGCGACGATACCGGCCTCGTGTGCTCGCCGCCGATCGGCAGCCGTCCGTCCGGCTTCTGGGCGGAGCTCGAGTGCGCGTTCCTCAACACCTATCAGGCACGCTTTCAGCTTGCCGCGGACACCTGCGGGTTCGGCTTTGCGCAAGGCAAGTCGATGCTGTGGCCGAAGTCCGTGCTCGACGCGGCAGGCGGCATTCGCGCGCTCGGCATCGAGATTGCGGAGGATGCGGCGGCGACCAAGGTCGTGCGCGGGCATGGTCTTCGTGTGCGCATCGTGGACCGGCCGTTCGAGCAGCCTTTGGGCGTGCGCAATCGCCGCCAGGTCATCGACCGGCAGGTGCGCTGGGCTCGGCTGAGGCGCGCGACGTTCCAGCTTTACTATCTGCCGGAGGTGCTCGCGGGCAGCGTGCCGGTGCTCGCGGCGTCCGTCGTGGCAGCGCCGGCGATGGGCCTCGGCGAGGTCGAAGCCTGCGCGCTGATGGGCGCGGTCTGGTACGGCGCGGAGTTCCTGTTGGCCAAGGCTGGGGGCTGGCACGTGTCGGTGCTCTCGCCGCTCGCCTGGGTGGCGCGCGACGTGGCTTTGCCGGTGATCTGGCTCAAGGGCTGGACCGGCGACGGCTTCACGTGGCGTGGCAACGACATGACGGTCGCTGAAACGCGCGCTTGAGCTGCGAAATCAGCCGCGGCCGCGATAGGGCGGCACGCCCTGGTCGGGCAGCCAGACGTTCTGGGGCACCGCGCCCGACTGCCAGAACACGTCGATCGGAATACCGCCGCGCGGATACCAGTAGCCGCCGATGCGCAGATACGCGGGCTCCAGCAGCGTCGTGAGGCGCTTGCCGATGGCGACCGTACAGTCCTCGTGGAACGCGCCGTGGTTGCGGAACGAGGCGAGGTAGAGCTTCAGCGACTTGCTCTCGACCAGCCAGTCGGCAGGGACGTAGTCGATGACGAGGTGGGCGAAGTCGGGCTGGCCCGTGACGGGGCAGAGCGACGTGAACTCCGGGGCGGCGAAGCGCGCGACGTAGGCGGTGTCCGGGTGCGGGTTGGCGACGCGCTCCAGGACGGCCTTGTCTGGGCTCTCGGGAATGGCGGTCGCGCCACCAAGAAGCGTGACGCCGGTGATCTTGCTGGCCACTGGTGGCTCCTGTTGTTCGGTGAGCGGCGCTCGGTACTCGGCTGCGAGCGGAGCGCTCTATTCGGCGGCGAGCGGGGCTTGTTACTCTGCTGCGAGCGGAGCTCGGTGAGCAAGCCCCGTGTAGATGACGCCCTCGTGGCAACTGTCGCGCGAGACATGAACCTCGGCCAAGCCGGGCACGCGGTTCTGCAGGCGCGACCAGATCCACATCGAGATCCGCTCGAGCGTCGGGATATCGAGGCCTTCGACCTCGTTCAGCAGTCGATGGTCGAGCGCATCCTGGGCATCCGCGATAGCCGCGGCCAAATCGTCGAAATGGAAAACGAGGCCGGTTTCCGCGTTCGGCTCGCCATCGATGACGATGCGCGCGCGGAACGAATGGCCATGCACCCGGGAGTTCGGGTGGCCGATGGGGGCCGACGGCAGGTAGTGCGCGGCCTCGAACAGGAATTCCTTATAGATGCGCATGGGGCGTGACATAGGGGATTTTGGGCGGCGGCGCCATCCCCAGGGCGTGGGGCAAGGGGCAGCAGGGCGCCGGCCGCACCCCTGCCGGCGCCGCGGCCGCGCCTATGGAATCCCGATGCGCTTGTGCGTCTGGACGGAGAGCCGCCAGGCGGGGTGGGCCTTGACGTAGGCGACCGCGGCATCCGTGTTTTCGGCCAGCAGGGGCCCATCCATGGGGCTTACGTAGCGGCGCGGAAAGTCGAGCGCGAGGAAGTTCGCTGGATCGAGCCCCGCCTGGGGGTAGACGACTTTCAGCTCATCGCCCGCCTTGACCGCAATCTGTGTGCCCGCCTTGGGGCTGACGCAGACCCAATCGATGCCGTCGGGCAGGGGAAGCGTGCCGTTGGTTTCGATGGCGATGGTAAATTCGTGGCTATGCAACGCGTCGATCAGCGCGGCATCGACCTGCAGTGCGGGCTCTCCGCCCGTCAGCACGACGAACCGGTTGCCGTCGCCGCTGCCGGTCCATGCGGCCTGAATGGCGGTTGCGAGCGCGGTTGCGTCACGGAACTTGCCGCCGCCCGCGCCGTCCGTTCCCACGAAGTCGGTGTCGCAGAAGCGGCAGTCGGCCGTCGTGCGGTCGGCTTCGCGCCCGGACCACAGATTGCAGCCGGCGAAACGGCAGAAGACCGCCGCGCGGCCCGCGTTCGCGCCCTCGCCCTGCAGGGTGTAAAAGATTTCTTTGACGGCATACATGCTGCGATGCGTACGGGCTGGCGGGTCGATGTCAAGCGGCCGGCCGTCGCATTCGGGCGCCAGCGCGGGACGCGGCGGAACCGGAGCGCCGCTCATGGGTATCTTTATCGAGGACAATTACGAGGACGGCGCATGCAGTGTTCAGTTTGTGGCGCAGAGGCCGAAAACCTGACCTCCGGCGATTTCGACGGGCTGGTCGTGCGCTGCAAGCGGTGCGGCGAGTACGAGGTGGCGGACGCGGTGCTCAACGAACTTCTGCGGCTCGATTTCGATGCGCGCGTTACGGCGCTCGAAACGGCGAAGAGGGCGGCAGGACCGGATCGGCGTCCTGCAATCGCCCTCGACGCGGCGTGAGAGGCGAACCCGTGCTGAGCGCGAAGTTGCGCTCGGCGCTTTTTCGCTTGCGCTTGGCGCGCTGATTTTACGACGTGCGCCGGCGGGTCGATTCAAACAGGAACCACAGACGGCGCTCGGTCTCGTCGATCCAGACGTCGAGGAGGCTCGAGGTCGCGAAGTCGTTGTGCTCGTCCGAGAGGTCGTGGACGCTACGCATGCGCTGGGCGAGATCCTTGTTGTCGTCGCGCAGCTCGGCGAGCATGCCTTCCGGATCGACGTAGTCGGCGTCGTTGTCCTTCACGCGCTGCAAACGGCTGATGTGTCCGACGGACCGCAGCGTCGTGCCGCCAAGTTTGCGGACGCGCTCGGCGATGGGGTCCGTCATGGCGAGGATCTGCCCCGCCTGCTCGTCAAGCATCAGGTGATAGTCGCGGAAATGCGGGCCGCTGACATGCCAGTGGAAGTTCTTGGTCTTGAGGTAGAGCGCGAACGTGTCGGCGAGCAGCTCGTTCAAGGCGCCGGAGAGATCGCGAACGGCGTTGTCGCCGAGATCGCTCGGCGTCCGGAGCGGCGACTTGCGCAGCTCGGCGGCCTTCTTCATGTCTGCCATGGGGGGCTCCATCGGGTTCGGGGGGGGGCGGGGTTGCCAAGCAATAGGTAGGAGCCCCACGCCGCAAAGAGAAGAACCCCCGGCGGACAATGTAAAATGCACGTTAGCGGTCAGGATTTCGGAGGGTTGCGGGGCGGATCGGCCTCCTGCCAGGCGTCCCACCCGCGGGCGCGCAGCTCGCACGCGGGGCATGTGCCGCACCCCCATCCCCAGGCGTGGCGGTGCGTGCGATCACCGAGATAGCAGGTGTGGGTGTGCTCGCGGATCAGGTCGACGAAGGGCTGCCCGCCCAGCGTGCCGGCCAGCGCCCACGTCTCGGCCTTGTCGATGAACATCAGCGGCGTCTCGATCGCGAACGGCTTGTCGAGGCCCAGCGCGATGGCCTGCTGCTGCGCGCGGATGGTCGCGTCGCGGCAGTCGGGATAGCCCGAGTAGTCCGTCTCGCACATTCCGGCGACGAGCGTGCCGATGGAGCGGCGATAGGCGAGGGCTGCCGCGTAGACCAGGAACAGGAGGTTGCGTCCGGGCACGAAGGTCGACGGCAGGCCCGCCGCCGTCATTTCGATCTCGGCGTCGCGGGTGAGCGCGGTTTCGCTGATGCGCCCAAGCGCCTTGAGATCGATCTCGTGATCGTCGCCGAGGCGCGTGCTCCATTCGGGAAAACCGCTGCGGATTTCATCGAGCACCACGCGGCGCTGGGTGAGCTCGACGGCGTGGCGCTGGCCGTAGTCGATACCGAGTGTTTCGACGCGGTCGTATCGCGCAAGCGCCCACGCCAGGCAGACTGTGCTGTCCTGGCCGCCCGAAAAAAGAACGAGCGCGCCGCCGGTCTTCACGTCAGGCGCTCTTGCCGTCGACGGGGATGATCTTGATGGCGTCGAGATCGACGGCGTCGATGCAGCGCACGTTGAGGGCGACGGTCGATGTTCCGTCCGGTGTCGTGCCGCGTGCGAAGCCGGTGACGCCGCAGACGCTGCAGAAGAGGTGGTGGATGATGTGCTTGTTGAACTGGTAGTCGGTCAGGGTGTCGGCGCCGGACTTGAGCGTGAAATCCGACCCCGAAATGAAGGCCAGCAGCGTGCCCTTGCGGCGGCACATGGAGCAGTTGCAACTGATCGCCTGCGAAATGGGCTTGCTGCGCGCCTCGTAGCGCACGGCGCCACAGTGGCATGAGCCTTCATAGGTCGTCAGGTCCGTCATTCTGTGCCTTCGCTCTCGTTACAATTCGCCGCAGCGCCTGCCTGTCGCGTTTGTCGCGGCCGATGGGTAGGGCCGACTACCCAGTGGGGTCTTTCCGCGCCCAACGAACCCAGGTACAACGCCTGCGGCTTGCTGGCGCATACCGCGTTCGCGGGCGCGCCGAACATCGTCGCGCACGGCGCATTTGTCCAGTCCGGCTTCCGTCCAGCTCGGCTTCCTGCTCCTCGATTTCCAAGGATACGCTCATGACTGCCATCGTCGACATCCTCGGCCGCGAAATTCTCGATAGCCGCGGCAATCCGACTGTCGAGGTTGATGTGATGCTCGAGGACGGCTCGATGGGCCGGGCTGCGGTTCCGTCGGGTGCTTCGACCGGCGCGCACGAGGCCAACGAGCTGCGGGACGGAGACAAGTCGCGCTACCTCGGCAAGGGCGTGCTCAAGGCGGTCGATGCGGTTAACGGCGAGATCTCGGATTCGCTCATCGGCCTCGACGCTGAAGACCAGCGCGGCCTTGACCAGGCGATGATCGCGCTCGACGGCACGCCGAACAAGAGCCGTCTCGGCGCGAACGCCATTCTCGGCGTCTCGATGGCGGCGGCGAAGGCTGCGGCGGACGCCTCGGGCCTGTCGCTCTACCGCTACGTCGGCGGGACCTCGGCGCATGTGCTGCCGGTGCCGATGATGAACATCATCAACGGCGGCATGCACGCCGACAATCCGATCGACATCCAGGAATTCATGATCATGCCGGTCGCGGCGGAGACGTGTGCAGACGCGATCCGCATCGGCGCCGAGATCTTCCATACACTGAAGAAGAACCTCAAGGATGCCGGCCACAACACGGGCATCGGCGACGAGGGCGGCTTTGCCCCCAACCTCAAGAGCGCCGACGACGCGCTCGGCTTCATCATGAAGTCGATCGAGGCTGCAGGCTACAAGCCGGGCGACGACGTGATGCTGGCGCTCGATTGCGCGTCGACCGAATTCTACAAGAACGGCAAGTACGAGCTGCACGGCGAGGGCAAGAGCCTCGATAGCGCGGGCATGGCGCGTTATCTCGAAGACCTCGTCACGCGCTTCCCGATCATCTCCATCGAAGACGGCATGGCCGAGGACGACTGGGCCGGCTGGAAGGCGCTCACGGACGCCATCGGCCGGAACGTGCAGCTTGTCGGCGACGATCTGTTCGTCACCAACACGGCGCGTCTTTCGCAGGGCATCAAGACGGCCACCGGCAACTCGATCCTGATCAAGGTCAACCAGATCGGCACGCTGACGGAGACGCTCGACGCGGTGTCGATGGCGCAGCGCGCGGGCTACACCGCCGTCATGTCTCACCGTTCGGGCGAGACCGAAGATTCGACGATTGCGGATCTGGCCGTCGCGACCAACTGCGGACAGATCAAGACCGGCTCGCTCTGCCGCTCGGATCGTCTGGCGAAGTACAACCAGCTCATCCGCATCGAAGGCGAGCTGGGCGATGTGGCGCGCTATGCGGGCCGCTCCATCCTGCGCGGCTCGCGCGCGGTCTAATAAGATACGGCCCCTTCACTTTCAGAGGCGGAAGCGCGCGAGTGCTTCCGCCTCTTCGCGTTTGATCTGCGCCGACTTGCTGTCGCTGCAGTCGCGGGAACAGGCATGAGTCGAGAATCGGCTTGGCTGACATGCTCGGGATCGCGGTCGAGCCGATGTGATGGACGTCACGACGACAGGTGCGAGAGCCGACGAAAAGGCCGCGCCGGCCTGCTCGACCATGGCGGCTCAGCGCCGGGTCGTGCGGCAGCAACTCGACGGCCATCGGGCGAGGGAAATTCATCGGGCTCTCAGCGGGTTTCGAGCGCATGCGGGGCGAGGCTTTACCTCGCTTTAATCGTGCGGGGGGTAGGGTTCTCTCGTTCCCGTTTCTCATAAAGCGTATCGTCGAACATCCGTGTTGCGTCCACCCATACATGATCGGCGAGCTAGGCCCCGGCAGGCGCTGGTGTTGCTTCTCTGCTTAGGTTTGACGGCCTATTTCGCCTATCACACCCTGCATGGCCGTCACGGCCTCGAGGCGCGGGATGCATTGCTGGAGCGTGAAAACGCTCTGCAGTTCGAAATCCAAAGCCTTGAGGCTGTGCGCGCCACGCTTTCGCGCGACGTGGCCCTGATGCGCCCCGATCCGCCTGATCCGGATTTCGTCGAGGAAGTGGCTCGCAACGTGCTGGGATTTGCCCGGCCCGACGACCGGATCGTCGCCCAGTCCGCGCCCAACGGCTGAGGCCGCAATTTTCGCTTCGGCGCATTTTGGCCCCAGAGCTGGGGTTTGTGCCCGCTCGGCCTCGCCGTCACGTCGCTCCAGCATGCTTTCCTTAGGCATTTTTGTTGCGGCGCGGTAGGCGTCTGGCGGTGCCGTTCCATGCCCGTTGTTCCGGCGGGTTCGTCGTGTACTTTTCTTGTATCGATGGCAAACTGACGGTCGCACCGGGCCCTTGCGCGCCGGGGCAACGAACATTGGGCGCTTTTCGGCGGCGGCACAAACAGAGGAGCGGCAATGGCGGGCGGGTCTCATCTGGCTCAGGCGGAGGACGTGACGTTCTCGCCCGACGAGGAGATTGCGTCCTATCGCGCCATGCTGCTCATTCGCCGCTTCGAGGAAAAGGCGGGACAGCTTTACGCGCTCCAGGTGATCCATGGGGTCTGCCCGCTGTCGATCGGGCAGGAGGCGTCCATCGTCGGCATGATGATGGCGGCGCGCGATACCGATCCGGTGATCACGGGATACCGCACGCACGGCGCGCTCCTAGCGCGCGGGATTGATCCACGCCGCGTGATGGCCGAGCTGATGGGGCGCCGCGGCGGGCTCTCGGGCGGCAAGGGCGGCACGGTGCGCATGGCCGCGCCGGATCATGCATTTTATGGCGGTCACGGATCGGCAGGCGTCTGTGCGCCGCTCGGAGGCGGGCTCGCGTTCGCTGCGCGCTATCGCGGCGACGATGCGGTGACGCTGGCGTTCTACGGGGACGGGGCTGCCTCGCGCGGACGGGTGTTCGAGGCCTACAGGCTGGCCGCCCAGTTGAAGCTGCCGATCGTGTTCATCGTCGACAACAACACCGCGTCTCCCGGCGCGGGCATCGTCCTCGGGGCGCTGCCGTCCGCTATTGCCGAAAGCGGCAAGCCGTTTGCGATCCCCGGTGAGCAGGTCGATGGCATTGATGTGCGTCGCGTGCGCGCGGCGGGGCGGCGGGCGATTGCGCGCGCGCGCGCCGGCGAAGGCCCGACGCTGCTCGAGATGCTGACGTTCCGCTATCGCGGCCATGGCGCGACGGCGCAACCCGGAAACGCAGAGCGCCGGATCGCGGAGGCCGATCCCGTCGCCAAGGCGCGGGCGCGCCTTCTCGCGACGTCCGCACTTACCGAGCGCGCGCTCAAGGCGCTCGAAAAAGAGGTTCGCGAGACGATCAGCAGCGCCGCGCTTGCGGCGCGGTCTGAGCTGCCGCCGGAGCCTCATGATCTTCATACGGCGCTGGAGGCTTGAGGAGGCAGATGCGCCGGGAAATCCTCATGCCGCCTGTGACGCCCTCGATGGTGCACGGCAAGATCTCGCGCTGGCACGTGGCGGAGGGCCAGACCGTTGCCGCGGGCGACGTGCTGGTCGAGATCTCGACCTCGACGGCGACGCTCGAAATCGAGGCCGAGGACGAAGGCCGCGTGGAGCGCATTCTCGTGCCGGCTGGTACTGACGATGTGAAGGTCAACACGCCCATCGCCGTGATGCTGGCCGATGTGCAGTCGCCTGCGTTCGATGCGGCGCAGGCGTTGGGGCTGGGCTCGGTCACGCAGCTCGCGCTGGATGCTACTCAATCGCGCAAGCACGATGCGCTGCAGACGCGGACTCATACTGCGACGACGCCGAATGCAACGATGGCTTTCGCGGCGATTGGGTCGGCGGCCGATGAGCTGGCCGCTATCCCACGCTCGGGCCCACGGTCGGGCGGAGATCAGAGGAAGGGCGCCGACCAGACCTATCGCGAGGCGTTGCGGGATGCGATCGCCGACGAGATGCGCGCCGATAGCCGCGTGCTGCTGGTCGGCGTCGACGTGGCGCAGAACCGGGGCGCGCTGAAGGTTGCGCAGGGGCTTGAAGACGAGTTCGGCGACACGCGCGTCGTCACGGTGCCCGCCATGGACGAGGCGCTGTTTGGTCTTGCGGTCGGCGCTGCGATGGGCGGGCTGAAACCCATCGTCGAGGTTGCGTCGTGGGGGCGCGCGCTCGACGTGATGTTGCCCTATCTCACGGAAGCGGCAGAGGCGTTCTACCTCTCGGGTGGGACGCTGCCGGTGTCGGTTGTGTTTCGCGGGCCGAACGGGTTCTCGCCGGGCGCAACCGGCCAGGATGCGCGGTGCGTGGCGGCAATGCTGGCGCAGATCCCGGGGCTCACGGTCGTGCAGCCGGCGACGGCGTCTGCGGCGCGCGGCCTGCTCTCGGCCGCCATCCGAAGCTCTGGCCCCGTGGCCGTGCTGGAGCACGAGCTGCTTTATGGCAGCCGCGAACTCTACTTGCCGGCCCACGATGACGGCGCTGCGGTCGCGCTAGGCAAGGCGCGGATCGCGCGCCAGGGTTCCGATGTGACGGTCGCGGGCGCAGGCTTTGCGCTGCAGGCGGTGGTCGAAGCGGCGCACCGGCTGAGCGACGAGGGGATCGAAGCCGAGGTGATCGACCTCATGACCGTGCGTCCGCTCGATCTCGATCTGGTGGCGCGTTCGGTCTCCAAGACGGGGCGTCTCGTCACCGTCGAGGAGGGGTCTGGCATCGGGGCGGAGCTGGCGGCGGCTGTCGTGTCGCTGTGCTTCGGTGCGCTCAAGGGGCCGCCGGTGCAGCTCTGCGGGGCGCGGGTGCCGTTGCCTTATGCTCAGGAGCTGCAGGCTGCGGCGCTGCCGGATGCTGCCGCAGTCGTTCGCGCCGTGCGTGATGCGGTGCGTGGCGCCGCCTAACGCAAGCGCTGTTTTTCTTTGGGAATTTCGACCAAGTGCTGCCGCTCAGGGGTGAGTCGCGGTGGTTTGCGCGGATTCGGGCGCGGTACGCTTCGTCCCGTGTTGCGCGCATGTGTCCGACCCGCCACGGGGCCTGAGTTTCCACAGATTCGGGGCTGTCAATTTGCTCCATACACGGTCATTTTGTGCCGGGCTTCTTGTGACAAGCTCGGAGTCCACCGTAGACCAAATTACGTACAGGCAACGCTCGTTCGAAGGCGTTACGGGGGACACAATGCAGAAATTCACAGCAACGGTCGCATGCGCCGCGCTCGGCGTCTCGATGCTCACCGGATGTTCGTCTAACAGCGGCCTTTTCGGCAATTCGCTCACCACGCAGTCCATCGGTATGGCCTCTTCGGATGGTGGCGCCGCAACGCCGACGCCGGTCGCGAACAAGATCGATCCGCAGTGCTATTCGCTGGCCCAGCGCATCGACATGCTCCGCAAGGAAGGCGTTTCGGAGCGGATCGAGAAGGCCTCGGTCGGCAAGTCGGCGACGGTCGCGGTGAAGCGCGCCTCGCTCGCGCAGGCCGCGGAGCTCGACAAGGCCAACGCCGATTTCCAGGCCCGTTGCTCCAACTTCGGCCCGCGTCCCGCCCAGGCCGCTGCCGCTCCGGCCGCGACCGGTGCCGTCGTCGCTGCTGCCGCGCCGACCACAAACAGCGCGCAGGTCGTGCCGGCGACCACGCCGCATGTCGCCCCGCCTGTGGTCGTGCAGCAGCGCTGAAGCTTCCGGCTTCTGACGCCCGTAATCTCCCGATCCGAGCGGGGCCGAGAGCCGGCCCCGTTCGGATTTTTGCATTGCGTGACGTTGACCGGAGGCGTGTCTCGCGCCAAACTGCGGCTTCGCGGCCACACTTCTGCGCGAATGGCCTGAGAAGAGGGCCCGGGGGTTCAACTGCCCCCATGAACCACCTAACGTGTCGCTACGGTTAATGCTTCGAGAGGGCAAGAGACTCATGACGGCGGGGTTGCGCGGCGCGCTGCGTCTTTCCATGCTTTGCGCTTTGGGAGCGGCTGTGTCGCTCGGCGGCTGTGCGTCGGGCGGCGGAAGCGGTCCGACGAGCAAGCAGCTCGCGAACGGTGAGACCTGCAACTCGGTCAAATCTCAGCTCAACAAGCTCGACGCGCGCGGTGTGCCGTCGTCGGTGCAGGCGCAGGCGGCGGGCAAGAAGCTCTCGGGCCAGCAGAAGGCCGACGCGGATCTCTACAACCGCCTCCTGAACGATTATCTCGGCGCGCGCTGCCACGTCTGAGGCGTGCGCGGCCGCCTTACGGCCGTCTTTTCATTGCTGTTTTCATTTCTGGCGGGCACGCGCGGGGATCATCCGGCGCGGGCGATCCGCATGGCGCGTGGGCCTGACCCGCGCTAGTCTCGGCCGCACGGCCACGGCCTCCGCAACTGTCGGAACGACGGCGGATGGCGCGATCTACACGGGGGAAGCACGACATGGATTACTGGCAAGTCGCGACCGATAACAAGGTCTGGATCATTATGATCGTCAACGGCCTGATCGCGGGCTGGCTGGCGGGGCTGCTGCTCGGCGGCGGCGGGTTGATCCGCAATTTGATCGTTGGCCTAATCGGCGCCGTGGTGGGCGGCTATCTCGTGGCGGCCGGGCTGCTCCAGTTCCCCTACGACTTCGACGCCTACATCCCGTACGGCAACCAGATCGTGGTCTCGACCATCGGCGCGATGCTCGTCGTGCTGGTCGCGCGCTTCCTGGGTGGGCGCTGACCTCCGCCTTTGGTCTCATTCGAAGCCGGACGATTGGTGTGGGCTCGCGCCTGGGCTATGGTCCGGCAACGTTGAGTCCGCGGCCAAGGTAGGTTGATGGTCACTATCCTCGATACGCGCGCCGGAGGCGGAGCGGAGGCCGGACAAGCTCCGCGTCCGCGCCATCCCGAAAAGGCGCACCGGCCCGACCATCCGATGCCGGCCAAGCCCGCCTGGATCCGCGTGCGCGCGCCGGGCACCGAAGGCTATCTCGCCACGCGCGCGATCGTGCGGGCGCACGGCCTGTCCACGGTGTGCGAAGAGGCGGCCTGTCCCAACATCGGAAGCTGTTGGGAAAAGCGCCACGCCACCATGATGATCATGGGCGAGATCTGCACGCGCGCCTGCGCCTTCTGCAACGTGGCAACCGGGCGGCCGCGTCCGCTGGATGTCGATGAACCGCAGCGCGTGGCGGATGCCGTAGCGGCGCTGGGTCTCGAACATGTCGTCATTACCTCCGTCGACCGGGACGATCTCGATGACGGGGGGGCTGCGCATTTCGCAGCCGTCATCACGCGTATCCGCGATCTCTCTCCGGCAACGAGCATCGAGGTGCTGATCCCGGATTTCCTGCGTAAGGACGGCGCGCTCGAAAAGGTCGTCGCGGCGCGGCCGGATGTTCTCAATCACAACCTCGAAACCGTGCCGGGTCTTTATGTGCGCATCCGGCCGGGCGCGCGGTATTTCCATTCGCTGCGCCTGCTGCAGCGCGCGAAGGACATCGATCCGGCGATGTTCACGAAGTCGGGGTTGATGGTCGGGCTCGGCGAAACCCGCGACGAAGTTCTCCAGGTGATGGACGACATGCTGTCGGCGGGCGTCGATTTCCTGACGATCGGTCAGTATCTCGCGCCGTCCGCCAAGCACGCCGAGGTGAAGCGGTTCATGCCGCCGGACGAGTTCGACGATCTCAAGCGCGTGGCGCTCGCCAAGGGTTTCCACCTGGTGGCGGCGAGCCCGATGACACGCTCGTCGTTTCATGCGGGTGACGATTTCCGCCGCCTCAAGGCCGCGCGCGCCGCCTCTCTCGCTGCGACTGCATAGGACTTGCATAGGACTGAGACCGTGCCGACCTTCCGTACCGTCCGGCGCGTGCCGTTCACGCCGCAGCAGATGTTCGATGTCGTCGCCGACGTTGAAAAGTATCCGCAGTTTCTGCCGCTCTGCGAAGCGCTGACCGTGACGGCGCGGACGGCCACGCCCGAGGGATTGACCATTCTCACGGCGACGATGGTGGTGGGCTACCGCGCCATCACCGAGCAGTTCACGACGCAGGTTGCGCTCGATCCCGCTGACTTCTTGATCCGCGTGCGCCATCGCGACGGGCCGTTCACGCATCTCGAAAACGAATGGCGCTTCGTGGCGGCGGCGGGCGGCTCGGACGTGCAGTTCTTCATCGACTATGCCTTCCGCTCGACGATGCTGCAGGTGATTGTCGGGGCGGCGTTCGACAAGGCCGTGCGCAGCTACACGGAGGCGTTCGAGGCGCGTGCACGCGGACTTTACGGCCCGAGCGTCACGGCCTGAGCGTCACGGCCTGAGCGCGATGTCGCGCGTAAGGGATTCACGGCTTCAGTCGATAGCCTTGTCGCGATTGCGCGCGGTCGAAAGGCCGCCGACGCTGTCGAGGCCCTTGGCGCCGGTCAGGATGGCGCGGTCGAGATCGGCTCGGCTCAGATCCGCGCCCGTGAGATCGGCGCCGCTGAGATCCGCGTGCGAGAGGTCGGCGTTGACGAGGCGAGCGCCGGCCAGATTGGCGCCCTGAAGGTTCGCAAACCGGAACGACACGTGGCTGAGGTCGGCGCCCGTGAGATCGGTGCCGGTGAGGTCGGCGGAATCGAGCCGCGATCGCCACAGCACTTCGATGAACCCGGTGTCGCTGAAGGGAGCGAGGGTGACGCCAGCCATGCGGGCCTTGGCGAAGGTGCCGCCGGTGAAGACGCCGAACAGGCGTGCCTTCGTGAGGTTGGCGCCGACGAAGCTCGCGGCCTCGCTGCGGTTGCCCTCGAACGTCGTGGCGCTTGCGGGCCGCAGGATGCTGGCTTCGCTCAGGTCGGCTTGATCGAAACGGGTGCCGATAATGTTGACGCGGTCGAGGCGCGCGGCGTGCAGGTTGACACCTGTGAGATCGGCGCCGCTCAGGTCGGCTCCGAACAGGTTCGCTTCGGAGAGGTTTGCCTTCTTGAACTTGAGCCCGGCGAGGTCGAGGTCGGTGAGGTCGCGGCGCGCGTAATTCAGGGGCGCGTCGTCGGTGGCCTTGTAGAGATCCTGGGTGATCTGCTTGGCCGTGAAGTCGGCACCGGCGGCGGCTCCGGCGGCCGCGCACATTGCGATCACTGACAGACTAAAACGACGGGCCAAGGGATCACCTCTCGATTTGCCGCAACCGGGCGGGCCTAAGATTAGGCAGGCGGCGGCGCAAACGCCAGCCGGTGCTGCGCTTCAAAGAGTTTTACGCGGTGGCGGGGCGTTTGGATCGCGCGAGGGCTATGGAGCTCAGGTGCGCGGCTATCGCGAGTCCATGTGATCCTCGAGCAATCGCAGAGCCTCGGCGACGGTTGCGCCCCGAATGGTGGTGCGGCCGATGTCGCCGAAGCGAAATGTCCGCACAGTCGGGACTTCGAGATCGCGGGCGGCGAGGCCGATGTAAACGAGACCGACGGGCTTTTGCGGTGAGCCGCCGCCGGGGCCGGCCACGCCGGTCACGGCTACGGCGACGTCAGCCGCCGATGCCCGCAGCGCGCCCTGCGCCATGGCGGCGGCCACTTCGGCGCTGACGGCACCGTGGCGGGCCAGGAGATCGTAGTCGACGCCGAGATCGCCGATCTTGGCTGCGTTCGAGTAGGTGACGAATCCGCGCTCGAACACGTCGGAGGAGCCGGGGATCTCTGTCATCAGCGCAGCGATGAGGCCGCCGGTGCAGCTTTCCGCCGTGGCGAGCCGCAGGGAGCGGGCGCGCAGCGCGGCGAGCAGTTGCTCGGCTTGGGCCATGCGTTCGGTCGCAAACATTGGGCGGCCTCCTGTCGATGCCCGGCGCACAAAGAAAACGGGCGCGCAAAGAAAACGGAGCGTCACCTGGCGGTGAGCTCCGTTGAACTTAGTGGCGGCAACGCTGAGGGCAATGCCCTCGCGCGCATGATCAGTCCGCGATGAGCTTTTCAGCGACGCGGAGCAGGTCGTCCAGCTTGGCGCGGGTGTCGACGCCCATGGCGGAGATCGAGCGCGACTGGGTGGCCTGCCAGACCGGATAGGCTTCCTTGAGGACAGCCTGGCCCTTCGGCGTCAGGTGAAGGCCACGGCCGCGGCGGCCGGCGGGCGGATCCATGACGATCATGCCGAGCGCGAGGAGGCGCTTGAGGTTGCGCGAGAGCGTCGACTTCTCGATGTCGAGCTCGTGGCCGATCTCGACGGCGGTGATGCCATCACGCGAGGCGAGCTGGGCGAGCAGCGTATACTGGCTGGCCGTGATGCCGAGCGGGCGCATGGCGTCGTCATAGAGACGCGTGATGATGCGCGAGAGCTGGCGCACGCGCGTGGCAAGGCAGGTCGCCGATGTCGTCTCTGCGATGTCGGTGATGTTGGTGCCGATCGCAGGCTCGGACGCGGGACGCTCCAGCGTGTGGGTCATCAGGTTCATAGACTTGGCCCCCAGGGAATAGCTTGTGGCGATACAACCGCCTAGGAGGTGGTGATGCCGCGATTCTGGGAGGGGGGTCAACGCAGCCTCCGCGAGAGGCTGAGGAAAAGTCGGCAACTTTCAAAACGGCAGGAGCAGTGTGGCCGTGGCGAGCGCGGCGATGCCCTCTTTCCGGCCCGTAAAGCCGAGACGCTCCGTCGTCGTGGCTTTTACGGCGACGCGGGTGATGTCGATGCCCAGCATGTCGGCGATTTCGGCGCGGATGGCGTCGCGATGCGGGCCGATGCGCGGGGCTTCGCACAGAATGGTCAGGTCGACGTTGGTGATCCGGCCGCCACGCGCGGCAAGGCGGCGGGCCGCGTCCTCGACGAAGAGGCGCGAGCGCGCGCCCTTCCAGGCGGGATCGGACGGGGGAAAGTGCTGGCCGATGTCGCCGTCTCCCAGGGCACCCAGAATGGCGTCGGTGAGGGCGTGGAGAGGAGCGTCGCCGTCGGAGTGGGCGTCGAGACCCTGGTCGTGGGGAATGCGGATGCCGCCGAGCCAGACATGATCGCCGGCGGTGAACGCGTGCACGTCGAAGCCAGTGCCGGTGCGCGGCTCGTAGCCGAGAGGGCTCGCGCCGAGAAGCGCTTCCGCCATGGCCATGTCCTCCGAAGTCGTGATTTTGAAGTTGCGTTCGGACCCGGGCACCAGGGCAACGCCGAGGCCCGCCCATTCGGCAATCGATGCATCGTCGGTGAAGGTGGGGGCGTCCGCTGCGCTGGCCGCGCGGTGGGCGGCCTGGATGGCGGGATAGCGGAACCCTTGCGGCGTCTGGGCCTTCCAGAGACCGGCGCGGGGGATCGTGGTTTCGACGAGAGGGGCGTGCTGTTCGCGCTTGAGGGTGTCGGCCAGGGGCACGGCTGCGAGGGCGCCGTCGTGGTCGGCAAGGGCAGCGAGGACGCGCGTGATGATGTCGTCGGTCACGAATGGGCGGGCGGCATCGTGAATGAGGACGAGATCCGGAGATGCAGCGCTCAGGGATTCGAGGCCGAGCCGGACCGAATCCTGCCGGGTCGCCCCGCCCATGACGGGGGCTGTCAGCTTCGTGAAGCTGCCCAAGTTTGATGCTGCATACAACTCAAAGTCGTCCGGGTGGATGACGACGGTGATCGTGGAAATGGCCGGTGAGGCCTCGAAGGGCGCGATGGCGCGCGCCAGCACCGAGCGGCCGGCCAGCACGGCATATTGCTTGGGAGAAAGGCCGTTACGGGCGGCGCGTGCGCCTCGGCCCGCGGCAACGATAAGTGCGGCTGCTGTCACGACCCTGTACGGCCCCGATGGCTAGGAAAGATTTGGCTCCCTCGCCCATACCCGTGGCGCGGCAATCGGGCAATCGTATCCGAACTCTTCGCGCTTGCGTCATGAGAACGGTCAGCATATTGTGCCTAAAAGCGAGGCATAAATATTAGTGCCTAATATTTATGCAAACAAGGAGCGACTGGTGTCTCAACTCGCAATCGGATCGCAGATTGCCGCAAACAATGTGTTCCTGGCACCGATGACGGGGGTGAGCGATCTGCCCTTCCGCCAACTCGCGCATGCGCAGGGTGCGGGGCTCGTCGTTTCCGAAATGGTCGCGAGCGCGGAACTCGTGCGCAACCGCGCCGATGTCGTGCGCCGCGCGGACGGCGAGGGACTTACGCCGTTCGTCGTGCAGCTTGTCGGTTCGGACGCGGAGTGGATGGGCGAAGGCGCGCGGATCGCCGAAGCCAAGGGCGCCGAAATCGTTGACATCAACATGGGCTGTCCGGCTCGCGAAGTGACGGGCAAGGCGTCCGGCTCGGCGCTCATGCGCGATCTCGATCATGCGCTGTCGCTGATCGAGGCGGTGGTGCGCGCGGTGACGGTGCCGGTGACGCTCAAGATGCGGCTTGGCTGGGACGACAAGTCCCGCAACGCGCCGGAGCTGGCGCGGCGTGCGGAAGCGGCCGGCGTGCAACTGGTTACGGTGCACGGGCGTACGCGTCAGCAGTTCTTCAAGGGTACGGCCGATTGGTCTCACGTGCGCGCCGTGAAGGACGCGGTTGCCATTCCGGTGATCGTCAACGGTGACATCACGAGCATTGGTGATGCGCGGGCAGCGCTGGCCCAGTCCGGCGCGGACGGCGTGATGATCGGCCGGGGCGCCTATGGCGCGCCGTGGCTGCCGGGGCAGATCGCGCGCGCGCTGTCGACGGACGCAGCGCTGGGGGGCGCTGAGGATCCGAGCGCGCCGCCGCTCGACGAGCAATGCCGCATCGCGTCGGCGCACGTGGAGGCGATGCTCGCCTACTACGGCGACTTTCTCGGCCTTCGCAACGCGCGCAAGCACATCGGCTGGTATCTCGCATCGAGCGGTCATCGGGCTGGCGCGCTCAAGGCCTGGCGGCAGCGCCTGTGCACGGAAACCGATCCGGCGCGCGTGCTGGCGCTGCTGGCTGCGTTCTACGGCGACGCGCGCGGCGAGGACGTCTTGGAGGATGCAGCGTGATCAAGCGAACGGCCGAAGCGGTCCTTCCATTGCGCACCCCGTCGGTCGAGCATGACGTGCTGCTGGGCGCGCTGCCGCATCCGATCCTCGTCATCAGCGACAACAATCAGATCCTCTACGGCAACGCGGCGGCGGAAGCGTTTCTCTCGACCAGCAGCACGATGCTGACGCGCCAGCGTCTCGACGATGTGGTGGCGTTCGGATGTCCGCTGCTGGCGCTGGTGGCGCAGGTGCGCGAGCACGGCTCGACCGTCAACGAGTACGGCATCGAGATGGCGAGCCCGAAGTTCGCCACGCCCAAGCTTGTCGACGTGTATGCGGGCCCGATGATGGATAGCCCGTCGCAGATCGTCGTGATGCTGCAGCAGCGCTCGATGGCGCAGATGATCGAGCGCCAGCTTACGCATCGCGCGGCGGCGCGGTCGGTGTCGGGCATGGCGGCGGTGCTGGCGCACGAGATCAAGAACCCGCTCTCGGGCATCAAGGGGGCGGCGCAGCTTCTCGAGCAGAACCTCTCCGACGAGGATCGCGTGCTGTCTCAGTTGATCTGCTCGGAGACGGAGCGGATCCGTAATCTCGTCAACCGGATGGAGGTGTTCGGCGACGAGCGGCCACTGACCAAGGAAGCGGTCAACATCCACGACGTGCTGAATCACGTGCGCCGTCTCGCGGAGACGGGGTTTGCGCGCGGGGTGCGCATCATCGAGGACTACGATCCCTCGCTGCCGCCTATCCCCGGCAATCGCGACAAGCTGGTGCAGGCGTTCCTGAACCTGATCAAGAATGCGGCCGAAGCGACGTCCGACGTCGAGGACCGTCAGCCCCGGATCATCATGCAGACGTCGTTCCGGCCGGGCGTGCGCCTGTCGGTGCCGGGATCGGAGCAGCGCATCAACCTGCCGCTCATGATCCAGATCGAAGATAACGGCGCGGGCGTGTCCGACCAGCTCAAGCCGCATCTCTTCGATCCGTTCGTGACGACCAAACACAATGGAACGGGGCTCGGCTTGGCGCTCGTCGCAAAGATCATCGGTGATCACGGCGGCATCATCGAATGCGAGAGCGAAGCCAAGCGCACCGTGTTTCGCGTGCTGCTGCCGATGCAAGACCGGATGAGCAATAGCGGGCCCTTCAGCAAGCCCGTTCCCGTCAAAGACAAGAAAGGCTGACACATGGCGCGCGGTACGATCCTGATCGCGGATGACGACACGGCCATTCGGACCGTGCTCAACCAGGCGCTGGCACGGGCCGGATATGCCCCGCGCGCGACCGGCAACGCGGCGACGCTCTGGCGCTGGGTGAGCCAGGGCGAGGGCGACGTGGTGATCACGGACGTGGTGATGCCGGACGAAAACGCCTTCGACCTCATTCCCCGCATCAAGAAGGTGCGGCCGGATCTGCCGATCATCGTCATGAGCGCGCAGAACACGCTGATGACGGCGCTGACGGCCGCGGAAAAGGGCGCCTACGAGTATCTGCCCAAGCCGTTCGATCTCTCCGAGGTGGTGGCGGTGGTCAGCCGCGCGATGGCGGGGCTCGGGCGGCGCCCGCGTCCGGTCTCTGCTTCCGAGATGGAGAGCGAGGAGCTGCCGCTGATCGGCCGCTCGACGGCGATGCAGGACATCTATCGCTCGCTCGCGCGCCTGACGCAGACCGATCTCACCGTCATGATCCAGGGCGAGAGCGGCACCGGCAAGGAGCTGGTGGCGCGCGTGCTGCACGACTTCGGCAAGCGCCGGCAGGGCCCGTTCGTGGCCATCAACATGGCGGCTATTCCGCGCGAGCTGATTGAGAGCGAGCTGTTCGGCCACGAAAAGGGCGCGTTCACGGGCGCGCAGACGCGCACGCCGGGGCGTTTCGAGCAGGCGGAAGGCGGCACGCTGTTCCTCGACGAAATCGGCGACATGCCGCTCGAGGCGCAGACGCGGCTTCTGCGGGTGCTGCAGCAGGGTGAATACACGACGGTCGGCGGGCGCACGCCGATCAAGACCAACGTGCGGATCATCGCCGCGACGCATCGCGACCTGCGCAGCCAGATCCTGCAGGGGCTGTTTCGCGAAGACCTCTATTACCGTCTCAACGTCGTGCCGCTGCGGCTGCCGCCGCTGCGCGAGCGGACGGAAGACATCGGCGACCTCGTGCGCCACTTCCTGCGCCAGGCGGCGCGCGAGGGGCTTGGCCAGAAATCGATCGAGACGGCGGCGATCGACCGGCTCAAGAGCCATCCGTGGCCTGGAAACGTGCGCGAGCTTGAGAACTTCGTGCGGCGCGTGGGCGCGCTCTATACGCAGGATACGCTCACCCAGCAGATCATCGAGCAGGAGCTGATCGAGGTGCTGCCGAAGCGGGGCGCCCAATCGGAGTCCGAGCCGAAGGACATCTCGGAGCTGATCGAGCGGCACCTCGCGCAGTATTTCGCGGGATTCGGCAAGGAGCTTCCGCCTCCGGGGCTCTACGACCGGGTCATCCGGCAGGTGGAGCATCCGCTGCTGTCGGCGGCGCTGGCGGCGACGCGGGGCAATCAGATCCGCGCGGCGGAGCTGCTCGGGCTCAACCGGAACACGCTGCGCAGCCGCATCAAGGCGCTCGATATCCGGGTTTTCCGTACACCCATGAGCTGATTGAGCGCCGAGCGGGCCGAGCCAGGACGGGTGGTGGAGCATTGCGAGCCCCTACAACATAAGTCGTCCCAGAGGGTGCGACGCGTTGCACTAAATCTGCGAGTTACGCCGTTGCGTCGCAGGAATGTCACAGTTACGGTGTCAGTTGTGCCCGCTGCACGCCAGCCCCAGTTGCACAAATAGCAACTTGCGCCGTCCGCCACGTTTGCTGCGTTGTCGGATTGTGACACCTGTGGGGGCGCATACACACCGGAGTACGCAAGGCTTGATGGTCGGAGACGGTACCGCTTCCAAGATTCCGCCGACCAACGGCGCGGCCGCGCCGCTGCTCGATTTGACGGATCGCGCCTTCTGGATCGGCCTTGTCGTCGTCGTGCTTTCGGTCGTGTCGGCTCTCGCGACCTACCTCATTCTCACTGGGCTCACGCCGATTGCGCCGCGCGACGATGTCGTGCTGGGCGCGCTGCTCATCAACGTCGTGCTGATCATTGCCATGATCGCGGTGATTGCGTGGCAGTTCTTCGGGATGTGGCAGGCCTGGCGAGAGAAGCTGCCGGGCGCGCGGCTCCACGTGCGGATCGTGCTGCTGTTCTCGATCACGGCGGCGGTGCCGGCGATGCTGCTCGCGGTCGCCGCGACGACAACCTTCTCGCGCTCGCTCGACAGCTGGTTCTCGACGCGCACGCGCGCGATCATCAACAACTCGGTCGAAGTTGCGCAGGCCTACGTGGAAGAGCACGGGCAGCTGTTGCGCACGGACATCGCCAACATGGTGCGCGACATCGATGCGGCGGCCGACCACACGCTGGTCGATTCCCCCGAATTCAAACAGCAGATCATCGCACAGGCGGGACTGCGCGACTTGCCCGTCGCCTATGTGCTGGACGGACAGGCCAAGCGTGTCGTCTCGGCGCTCGAAGACAAGAAGCTGCCGTTCACCTCCGTCCCGCTCTACTACGTGAAGCAGGCGGAGACAGGGCAGGTGGCGCTGTTCACGCCCAACGACACGTCGCAGGTTTCGGCGCTGGCCAAGCTCAACCGGTATCCGGACCGGTTTCTCTACGTCTCGCGCGTTCTGAGCGCGAAGGTAATGGGACATCTGCAGCAGACCGAGCAGAGCGTCGACGAGTACAACCTGCTCCGGCGCGCGCGCGGCGGCCTGAAGCTTGCGCACGGCCTCATCTACACGATGATCTCGATGACGGCCCTGCTCGCCGCGATCTGGGTGGGTTTGTGGTTTGCGAGCCGGTTCGTGGCGCCGATCCGGCGCCTGATCGAAGCGGCGCAGCAGGTTTCGCGCGGCAATCTCGCGGTGGAGCTGCCCGAGCGGCGCGGCGAGGGCGATCTTCGCCGTCTTTCGACGACCTTCAACACCATGACGCGAGAGTTGAAACATCAGCGCGACGCGCTGATGACGGCCAACGAGCAGTTGGTTGACCGGCGCCGCTTTATGGAAGCCGTGCTGTCGGGCGTTTCCGCCGGCGTCATCGGCCTCGACAGCCAGGACCGGATCACGCTCGTGTCGCGCGCGGCGGAGCAACTGCTGGCGATCCCGGAAGCGGATGTGGTCGGCAAGCGGCTGATCGACACGATGCCGATGCTCGCACATGCGCTCGAGCGGCGAGACGAGCCGGGCATGAAGCAGCGCGGCGCGCAAGAGATCTCGGTCATGATCGGCGACGAGGAGCGCACATTTGCAGTCCGGGTGACGCGCGAAAAGGCCGGCCCCGGCGACGTCGGCTCGGTGGTGACATTCGACGACATCACGGAGCTGGTTTCGGCACAGCGCACATCCGCCTGGGCGGATGTCGCGCGGCGCATCGCGCACGAGATCAAAAATCCGCTGACGCCGATCATCCTGTCCGCCGAGCGCATCCGGCGCAAGTATGGTCGCGTGATCGTCGAGGATCGCGAGACGTTCGACAAGCTCACGGCGACGATCGAACGGCAGGCGGGCGACATCAAAACGATGGTGGACGAGTTCGCATCATTCGCGCGGGTTCCGAAGCCCGTGATGGAGCACGGCGACCTCAGGGACGCGGTGACGGATTCCGTGATCCTCTTCCGCGAGAGCCACAGCGCGGTCGTGTACGGGCTGTCACTGCCGGAGACGCCGGTGCTCGGCTCCTTCGACCGCCGCCTGCTGACGCAGGCCGTGACCAACCTCGTCAAGAACGCCACGGAAGCCGTGGAAGGCGCGGCGGAAGCCGACAAGAGCCGCACGCCGCGGGTCGATGTGCAACTCAGCGTCGGGGAAACGGTGGCAATCGCGGTGTCCGACAACGGCCCGGGCTTGCCGAAGCAGAACCGTTCGCGGCTGCTCGAACCCTACGTGACGACGAAGGGCCACAAGGGCACGGGCCTTGGCCTGGCCATCGTGCAGAAGATTACCGAACAGCACGGCGGGCAATTGCTGCTCGACGATGCCGAAGTGACGGCGGAACGAGTGACGGGCGCGCGCGTGACGCTGTCATTCCCACGTTCCATGTTGACGACCGATGGCGCGCCGGCAGAGGGCGACAGCCCCAGCCGTGCGGCTGAATGAGATTTCGACGAACCACGACGAGACTTCGAGGAGTAGAGCAATGGCTGCGGACATTCTGATTGTCGACGATGAGGCGGATATCCGGGAACTCGTCGCGGGGATCCTCGAGGACGAAGGCCACCGCACGCGCGTGGCGCGCGACAGCGACGAGGCGCTGCGCATCATCGAGGAGCGCCGGCCGCATCTCGTCATTCTCGACATCTGGCTGCAGGGCAGCCGCCTCGACGGTCTCGAGGTGCTGTCGGTCATCAAGCGGACGTATCCGGATCTGCCGGTGGTGATCATCTCCGGCCACGGCAACGTCGAGACGGCCGTGACGGCGATCAAGCGGGGCGCTTACGACTACATCGAAAAGCCGTTCAAGGCGGATAGGCTCGTGCTCGTGACGCTGCGCGCGCTCGAAGCCTCCCAGCTCAAGCGCGAAGTGCGCGAGCTGAAAGAACGTTCGACGGTGTCGGCCGAGATGATCGGTAAGTCGCCGGCGATCAACCAGCTCAAGAGCGCCATCGACCGGCTCGCGCCGACCAACAGCCGCATCCTGATCCGCGGATCGTCGGGCGCGGGCAAGGAACTTGCCGCGCGCCTGCTGCATCAGAAGTCGCATCGCGCCGATGGGCCGTTCATCGTGCTCAATGCCGCCTCGATGGCGCCGGATCGCGTCGAGGAGGAGCTGTTCGGAACCGAGGACCGCTCGGGCGGCCCGCGCAAGGTGGGCGCGCTCGAAGAAGCGCACGTCGGCACGCTCTACATCGACGAAGTCGCCGACATGCCGCTCGAAACGCAGGGCAAGGTGCTGCGCGTTCTCGTAGAGCAGAAGTTCCAGCGCCTCGGCGGAGCGCAGAAGGTTTCGGTGGACGTGCGGATCGTGTCGTCGACCAGCCGCGACATCGAGCGCGACATGAACGAAGGGCGCTTCCGCGAGGATCTCTATCATCGCCTCAACGTCGTGCCGCTGCGCGTGCCGGGCCTCGCTGAGCGGCGCGAGGACATCCCAGACCTGATCCAGTATTTCGTGGGGCAGCTTTCGCAGGCGTCGGGCCTCTCGCCGCGGCGGATTGGCGAGGACGCCATCGCCGTGCTGCAGGCGCACGACTGGCCGGGCAACGTGCGCGAACTCCGCAACAACATCGAGCGCCTGATGATCCTCGCAGGCGGAGATCCGTCGACGATCATCACGGCCGACATGCTGCCGGAGGAAATCGGCTCCAACGTGCCGCTGCCGGTCAACGGCGGCGCGGAGCACCTGATGAGCCTGCCGCTGCGCGAAGCGCGCGAGATCTTCGAGCGCGAGTACCTGCTGGCCCAGATCAACCGGTTCGGCGGCAACATCTCGCGCACGGCCGAGTTCGTCGGCATGGAGCGGTCGGCGCTGCATCGCAAGCTGCGTGCGCTCGGCGTTTCGTCCGACCAGCGCGGCAACGAGATGAAGGTCGGGTGAGGGTGGGCTGCGGGCTGCCGGCAACGGTCAACCCGTAGTGAGTAGTGGGGTCGGGGATGACGCGGGTCGTGTACGTCAATGGGCAGTATCTGCCCTATGGGCAGGCTGGCGTGCACGTCGAGGATCGCGGATTTCAGTTCGCGGATTCCATCTATGAGGTGTGCGAGATTTTGGACGGGCGGCTTGTGGATGAGCCGCGCCACATGGATCGGCTGGAGCGCTCGCTCGGAGAACTCGCGATCCCGATGCCGATGTCGCGGGCGGCCCTCGGGCAGGTCATGCGGCAGGTCGTGCGGCGCAACCGGGTCTCGACCGGGCTTCTCTATCTGCAGGTGTCACGGGGCGCGGCACCCCGCGACTTTTCCATTCCGCCAAGCGGTCTTACGCCGACGCTGGTGTGCCTGGCGCGCCGCCTCGACGGGGACAAGCGGGAAGCGCGCGCCAACGCGGGCATTTCCGTCGTGACGATGCCGGACATCCGGTGGGGACGCTGCGACATCAAGACGGTGATGCTGCTTCCTGCCGTGCTGGCGAAGGACGCGGCGTCACGCGCGGGTGCGTCCGAAGCGTGGCTCGTGGATGCGGAGGGGTTTGTGACGGAGGGCGCTTCGAGCAACGCTTGGATCGTCGACAAGGAGGGTGTCCTCATTACGAGGCCCACCGGAAATGCAATCCTGCCCGGCGTCACGCGCAGAACGCTTTTTGATTTGCTTATACGGGAAAATATCCCGTATTCGGAGCGATCGTTTCGGGTCGAGGAAGCGCGAGGTGCGCGCGAAGCCTTCATTACCTCAGCTTCCGGAACCGTTATGCCTGTTGTGGCCATCGATGGCGCACCGATCGGCAACGGTCATCCCGGCGAACTGACCCTCCGTTTGCGCTCAAAGTTTCATCAAGCTGCCAAACTTTCTCCCTGACCGGGAGCTCCATCACTTCTGCGTGTTGTGCTCCTTAGTGCGCATGCCTATTGTCTCGCGCACAGGATATGTTAGCAGCTTATGACCGCGAGCCTTTCGGCATGCTGGCGGTGCGTTAGGAGCGCTTCGATCGCTCCCGCGACCAAAGTCCAGGTTCAAGACACCAGCTTCAAGACGTGGCTAAATAATAAGAGGCAATAGAAATGGCCGCTGAACGCGCTCAAAATCTGCAGGACACTTTTCTCAATCACGTCCGCAAGAGCAAAACCCCGCTGACGATTTTCCTCGTCAACGGGGTGAAGCTGCAGGGCATCGTCACTTGGTTCGACAACTTCTGTGTGCTCTTGCGGCGCGACGGTCACTCGCAGCTCGTCTATAAGCATGCGATCTCGACCATCATGCCGGGTGCTCCCGTTCATCTCATGGATGCAGAGCAAGACGGCCAGCAAGGGTAACGCGTCCCATCGGCCACAACGACGAGCCGGAGTTCGATCCGGCCAACACGAGCCCCGAGCCAACGGGCGTCAAAGCTGCAAAGCCTCGCGGTCATGTCCGCGACGTGCCGGCTATGCGCGTGCTGGTGCTTGTCCCGGTCGTCTCGCGAACAAGAACAGGATTGCCGGGGCGGGCTGACCGCACGCCGTCGATGCATTCTCCGGAAGACCGGCTCGCCGAAGCGAAGGGCCTTGCCGAGGCCATCGACCTCGATGTGCGCTCTGCGCTGCTCGTGCCCGTACCGCAGCCCAATCCGGCCACGCTGTTTGGCTCGGGCAAGGTCGAAGAGATCAGGGCGCTCATCGAAGATCTTGAAGTGGGGCTCGTGATCGTCGATCACGCGATTTCGCCCGGACAGCAGCGCAACCTCGAGGTCGCCTGGAAGGCCAAAGTGCTCGACCGCACGGGGCTCATTCTCGAAATTTTCGGACGGCGCGCGCAGACGCGGGAAGGCCGCCTGCAGGTGGAGCTTGCCCATCTCAGCTACCAGAAGGGCCGGCTGGTTCGCGCGTGGACCCATCTTGAAAGGCAGCGCGGCGGACGTGGCTTCCTCGGCGGTCCCGGTGAAGCGCAGATCGAACTCGACCGGCGCATGCTGGACGAGCGGATCATCGCCATCAAGCGCGAGCTCGAAGGCGTGGTGCGGACGCGCGACCTGCACCGCAAGGGCCGCCGCAAGGTGCCGTATCCGATCGTGGCTATCGTGGGCTACACGAACGCGGGAAAATCTACGCTGTTCAATCGCGTCGCCGGTGCGGGCGTGCTGGCGATGGACCAGGTGTTCGCGACGCTCGATCCGACGATGCGGGAAGTGCGGCTGCCCTCCGGCCGGCGCGTCATCCTTTCCGATACGGTGGGCTTCATTTCCGACCTGCCGACACAACTCGTGGCGGCGTTCCGCGCGACTCTCGAGGAGGTGATCGAGGCGGATCTCGTGCTGCACGTTCGCGACATCGCGCATGCGGAGACGGAAGCGCAGGCGAAAGACGTAGAAGGCGTGCTGCGCGATCTCGGCGTCGATACGGTTGCGGCGGACGGGCACATTCTCGAAGTCTGGAACAAGATCGACCTGCTTGCGCCCGAGGTGCGGGCCGACGCGGAAGGTGCGGCTCGCTTCCGCAAGCCGGAGCCGGTCCTGATGTCGGCAGTGACGGGCGAGGGTGTCGCGGCGCTGCTCGACCGGATCGATTTACGTCTTGGCGTGGCGGACCAGATTCTGGGCTTCACGCTTCCCGCGCATGAGGGACGGCTGCTCGCGTGGCTGCATCAGAACGCGGACGTGCTCGATCAAAACGCGGACGAGGCGGGAAGTATCGCCGTGCGCGTGCGCATCGCGTCGGAAAAGAAAATGCGGCTCGAGCAGGAACTCCGGCGTGCGGGCCTTCCGCTTCCGGAGTAAAATGCGCGCCTCAGTTTCCGGCCGGAGGCTCGCATGGCAGACGGATCTCAACCTCAGTGTTGCGTTGCGGGCGGGGGGCCGGCAGGGCTGATGCTCGGCTATCTGCTGGCGCGTGCTGGTGTGCGCGTGACGGTGCTCGAAAAGCATGCCGATTTCCTGCGCGATTTTCGCGGCGATACGGTCCATCCCTCGACGCTGCAGATCATGGTCGAGCTGGGGCTGATCGATCGCTTCCTCAAGCTGCCGCATCAGAAGGTCGAGCGTCTCGGCGGCATGGTTGGCGAGACGCCGGTTGCGATTGCCGACTTCCGTCATCTCCCCGTTCGCGAGCGCTACATCGCGATGATGCCGCAATGGGACTTCCTCAACTTCATCGCATCCGAGGCGAAGGCCTTTCCGAACTTCACGCTGCTCATGAACGCGGAGGCGACCGATCTCATCGAGCGTGGTGACAAGGTGGTGGGCGTGCGCGCGACGACGCCCGAGGGCGTACGCGAGATCATGGCCGATCTGGTCGTTGCGGCGGACGGGCGCAACTCGGTGCTGCGGGAACGCTCGGGGCTTGCGATCGAGGATCTTGGCGCGCCGATGGATGCGCTCTGGTTCCGTTTGCCTGTCGAGCCCGGCGACACTGGCGAGACGATGGGCCGGTTCGGGGCGGGATACATTCTCGCGATGCTGTTCCGTGGCGACTATTGGCAGTGCGCGTATGTGATTGCGAAGGGATCGCTCGAACAGCTCAAGAGCGGAGGGCTCGAAAGCTTTCGTGACGCGGTGGCGGCGGCATCATCGTTCGATCGCAAGCGGCTCGATGCGATTGCATCGTGGGATGACGTCAAGTTGCTGACGGTGCGCGTCGACCGGCTGTTGCATTGGTATCAGGATGGTTTTCTCTGCATCGGGGATGCGGCACACGCGATGAGCCCGATCGGGGGCGTGGGCGTGAACCTCGCCGTGCAGGACGCTGTGGCGGCGGCGAATAGTCTCGCCAAACCCTTGAAGGCGGGAAGCGTGGGGCTTGCGGATCTGCGCCAGGTGCAGAAGCGCCGGATGTTTCCGACGCGCGTTACGCAGGCGATCCAGGTTGCCGCGCAGAACAACATCATCGGGCCGACGCTCTCGCGTCGCGTGCAGCCGAAGCCGCCGCTGGTGCTCAGGATGATGCAGTGGTTTCCGATCCTGCAGCGTTTCCCTGCGCGCGTGCTCGGGCTCGGCGTGCGGCGTGAGCATGTGGCGGAGTACATTCGCGCGGGGCGCGGATAGTCAGGGCGTTTGCGTCAGCCGGATGCGCGCTCGATCGCCTTTGCCTCGTCCCAGAGTGCGTCCATCTCGGCGAGATTGGAGCTGGCCGGTGAGCGGTCTTGCTCGGCGAGGCGGCGCTCGATGTGGGCGAAGCGGCGCATGAATTTCTGGTTCGCCGAGCGCAGTGCTGCTTCCGGGTCGAGCTGCAGGTGGCGCGCGACGTTGGCCATCACGAACAGGAGATCGCCGAACTCCTCTTCGATCTTGGCCATGCGTGCAGGCGACCGGTCGGCGGCGGTGCTGCGCGGATCGGCGGGAGCGGCAACCTCCTCCAGCTCCGTCAGCTCTTCGCGCATTTTGTCGAACACGGGCGCGAGGGAGGGCCAGTCGAACCCGACGCGGGCGGCTTTGTCCTGCAACTTCACGGCGCGCGTGAGAGCCGGGAGGGCGACAGGGATGTCGGCGAGAATGGTGTTTTTTCCTACGGCTGACGCTGCGGCGTCAGCCCCTCCCGGCCTCCCCCACGAGGGGGGAGGAGAAGTGGAGGAGGCGGCGCGTTCGGCGTCCTTTGCGGCTTTTTCCTCGGTCTTGATGCGCGCCCAGAAGCCGGGGGCGGCGCCGGCAGCGCGCTCTTCGCCCGTGCCGAACACGTGCGGGTGGCGGCGGATCATCTTGCTCGTGATGGCATGCACCACATCGCCGAAGGCGAACGCGTTCTGCTCCTCGGCCATGCGCGCGTGATAGACGACCTGCAACAGGAGATCGCCCAGCTCGTCCTTGAGATCCGGCAGATCGCCGCGCTCGATGGCGTCGGCCACCTCGTAGGCTTCCTCGATCGTGTAGGGCGCGATGGTCGCGAAGGTCTGCTCGATGTCCCACGGGCAGCCGGTGTCCGGCGCGCGCAGCGCAGCCAGGATGTCGACGAGGCGGGCGATGTCCTTGGAGGGGGTCATAGAGAGGGGTCCGGGCTGGTGTGCTGACGCGCATGGGTGTTGCGCGGTCGGACCCTAGCGAAACGGGCGTCAGGTGGCGAGAGCGGTGGGGCGCACAGGGCGGGGACGTCGCGGCCAGGCGACAGCCAGAACGATTGTCAGTGGCAGCAGCCATCCGAGCCAGGTCGCGCACGCGTAGATGGGGGCGAACGGCAGGTCATAGGATGTGGCGAGGGCGGTCGTGAGCCGTACCCAGATGGCGCCGGAGGCGACTGCGGCCATGGCGAGCATGAGCGCGGCGTGGCGGGCGCGATCCTTGCGGCGGATGGCGCGTACGCCGGCCAGCACGAGGCCGAGCCAGATCGTGCCTTGGGCTGCGAAACCGAGGCGCGCCACGAGGCCGGACGTGCTCTCGTAGGCGACGGGGAACGACGTCAGCGCGCCCGCGATGACGAACACGGCGGCGATGCGCCCGAGCGGGCGATGCCAGGCTCTGTGCCGACGCGTGGCAATTGCGGTCGGGATCAGCAGCAGGGCCGCGCCGGATGCGAGCATGTGGATCTGGAAGATGCCCGGCAGGCGCTCGACGACAACCTGAAGGTTGAAGGGCAGGGGCATGAGGCCTGCACCTTGCGTCAGAGCGACGATCCCTGTCGGGATAGCAAGGGAGATCAGGAGGCAAATCGCGGCACCGAGGAGAAAGCGCGACACAGTTTCGCCCGGGCCGGATGATTTGATCGGTTCCGTGATCATTTTGTGAAAGCTGGAGTTCGCATCATGCGCTTGGGAACACGGTGTCATCGGATTGTTTCGAGCTTCACCGCACTTTGTGTTCTGGCTACGGCGGGGTTTGCGCTCCAGACGGCGGGATCGATTGCAACGGCTGAGCCCGCGCTCGCGGGCGATGCCCCGAGCGCGCCGGCCGCGCCCTCTGCAACCGCAAGCGCGGACCTGTCCGGACGCTGGCAGGGCCGCAGCTATGAGCTTTCGCGCCGCGAATCCGACTGCAGCGGCACGCGCTGCCTGCTGACGCTCGACGTCATGAAGTGCACGACGGGATGGTGCGGTGTCGAAGTGCTCGACGGCGACAAGCGCTGTGGAGCCACTGCGCTCAAGCTCGACGGCGGGACCTCGGCTGCGGGAAGCGCCGTGCCCGTCTACCGCGGCACGCTCGAGCTGGCCAAGGGCACCGAGCCTTACGTCGTCGAGGTCTATGTCGTGCCGGGCGGACGCGAGGGCAGCCCGGACCGGGACCTGCAGATTGCGGGCGATACGGGCGGTGAGTTCCGCATGTTCCGCCGGTCGTTCCCGTTCAATGCAACGCTGGCGCGGGCGGGTGAGCCTGCGTGCAAGCCGGAGACGGCTGTCTCGCTACTCGATTAAATCCGGATCACGATCGATCAACGCCGCACTTGTCATCCTCGGGCTTGTCCCGGGGATCCATGCTTCAGCTTGGGTGACGAGAGGGTTGGAAGTGTCACGCTATCGCGTCTGGGCTTTCCCGTGGGGCGGGCTGGATCCTAGGCACACGGCCTAGGATGACAGCGGGGGCGACGGCTCGGGCACACGGCAGGCGGGCGATCGGCGGTACGGCTTGAGCGGGGCGAGCCCGCGAAAGTGGTTTCCTGTGGCGCGAAACGCCTTTAGACCGGAAGCAGGGTCCCGTCCTAGGCGTCATCGGTCATGGCCGTGCTTCGCATCCTGTTGAATGCCGTCATCATGGCTGCCGAGATCGCGGCCGTGGCGGCTGTTGCCTGGCTCGGCTACCAGTATCCGTTCGTGTTCGCCGCCGTCACGGCCGGGCTGAGCTTCCTTCTCGGATTGCGATTGGAAATGGCGCGGCTCTCGTTCGAGCTGCCGTTCTATTTCGAGGGCGCGCGCACGCCGCGGCGGCTGCTGGTCGCGCTCGTGGGATCGGTCGAGGCGATCATGAAGGGCGTGCTGGCGGGGCTGGCCGCGCTGTTCACGTTCGCCGGGACCGACAGCGGGCGACTGCTGTGGGTCGCCATTGTGTTCGGGCTTACGACGTATGCCGGATCGACGCTGCTGCGAGCCTTGTCGGTTTCGTTCCGTGCCGAGCCGTGGCGGTGGGGGTATTTCCGGCTGGCGGCGCCGCTCGGGCTCGCGTTCTCGGCAGGGCTCGCGGTGCTGGCCGCGCTGCAGATCCTGACGCCGACGAGCGTTGGCGACATCGGCTGGAAGCTCGTGTGGGAGTTGCCCCAGAAGCCCTCGATCAGCCAGGTCAGCGAGCTCTTTTTCCAGATTAAGCAGGCGTTCGACGATTTCATCGTGACGGTGCTGGAGACCGTGCTGCCGGAGCCGTGGGCGCGAGTCGCAGGCGTGGTCGTAAGCGTCAACGTGCTGACGGGCTTCGTGGCGTCCGTCTATGCGGCGTCGATTGCGGCGATCGTGCGTGGGGCCGAGGAGCGGCTTCCGTAAGGGCGCGCTTACCTCGGCTTTCCGCTTTCCTGGGCGTTCACGGGCGCCGTTTACCCCAGCGCTTCGAGCTGCTGAGAGATGACGCCGTACCAGCCGAGGCCGTCGTAGGTCTCGTAGCCCGGCGTGTGGTGGAAGGCGACGATCTGCTGGCCGGACGCGCTGAGCTCGTATCCATGCTTGCGGCCTGAAAAATTGACCGCAAGGCGCTCGGTCAATGCACCCGCGCCGTCCGACGCCGCGAGCACGCAGCCGTTGGCATCGACGATCATCGCGCGGGAGCGGGCCCGCTCGTCGTCGCTGAGGCGAACGCCTTTCACGATGCTCCGCGCCTGCGGCTCCCAATCGAAATGGATCGCCATGACGCCGAGGGGGGCGCCATTGCTGTTGCCGTTCTCGCGCACGCTCGCCGCGTAGGTGGCAACCTGCGCTCCGGAGAGAAGCGGCTCGCGCGCGACCTCTCCCACGGCGTAGCTGTCGCCGTCGCGAAGGTCGCGTGCGCGCGCAAACCAGGCGCGGTTCGCGACGGACGTGCCGGCGACGCGCCAGCGGTCAGGCCGGCCGCTGGCGATGACGGTGCCGTTGAGATCGCAGATCCAGATGTCGAGATAGACCGTGTAGGCCTTGAGAATGACACCGAGCCGGCGTGAGGCGTAGTCGGCCAGATCGCGCGTCTGCGTCTTGGCGGCGGAGACGACGGCGGAATCGGTCGCCCACCAGCGGACGTCGCAGGTTCTTTCGTAGAGATTGCGATCCAGAAGCTCGATGGCGTTCAGCGACAGATCGACCAGACGCCGGCCGTTGGCTTCGAGCGCCATGCGCCGGGCGAGCCCGTCGAGCGAAGTGATCTCGCCGCCGAGATCGCTGTTGAGGGCCTTCGCGAAGGTCTCGACTTCGCCTGAGATGTTTTTCACGGCTTCCGCGACGACCGCGAAACCTCGGCCCTGATCGCCGGCGCGGCTGGCTTCCATGAGGGCGTTGAGCGCGAGCACGCGAAGCTGGGTTGTGACGGCCTGGATGCCGTCGATGTTCTTGGCGGCGGACTGGCGGACACGCTTGGTGCTGGAGATGATGTCGGTGATCAGCACGGGCTTGGATGAGGCGGTCATGGACGGCGCGGGGATCCTTGGTTCGACGCATCTGTTTCGACGCATCCGAATCGGGATGCCGATGGAAATGCTGCTCTGTTCTCGCTCACGAGGGAAGCCAGCTGCGGGAGTATTTTAGAGGACATTCCGCAGATGACTGATAATGAGATGGTGCCATCGGTTGATGCCGTGGCGGCCGGGATCTCCGCGAGGGGGATGGACGGCGCGCGCAAGGTCGGTGCGCTTGAAGCAAACGGGTAAACCCATCGTTCGCATAATATATATTATGGAAAATAATGACGTTAATAGGCGTTGAAGCGGATGGTTGTAGCTGTATCGTTCAATTCGGAAAATCGGCGGACGGCGCTCAGGCCGTCCGCCGTCCGGCCTACTTCTCGGCCTTCTCGTAGTTGTCGGCGATGAACCGGTCGAGCAACTGGACGCCCCAGCCCGAAGCCCAGCTCGTGCTGATCTCGTTCTTGGGCGCGTCCATCGCGGTGCCCGCGATGTCGAGATGCGCCCACGGCACATCCTTCTTGATGAAGCGATTGAGGAAGGCTGCCGCCGTGCATGCTCCGCCCCAGCGGCCGCCCATGTTCTTCACGTCGGCGTTCTTGCTGTCCATGAGCTTGTCGTAGGACTTGTCGAGCGGCATGCGCCAGACCTTCTCGCCCGTCGTCTTGGATGCGGCGATGAGCTGGTCGGCGAGCTTGTCGTCATTGGCGAACAGGCCCGCGAAATCCTTGCCGAGCGCGATCATGATGGCGCCCGTGAGGGTCGCGAGATCGACCACGAGGCGCGGCTTGAAGCGCTCCTGCACGTACCAGAGCACGTCGGCCAGCACGAGGCGGCCTTCGGCGTCGGTGTTCAGGTTTTCGACCGTCTGGCCGGACAGCGAGACGACGATGTCGCCCGGACGGATGGCGGAGCCCGACGGCATGTTCTCGACGATGCCGAGGATGCCGACGGCGTTGACGGGCGCCTTGCGCTCGGCGAGAGCGACCATCAGGCCGGTCACGGCGGCGGCGCCGCCCATGTCGCCCTTCATGTCTTCCATGCCGGCTGCCGGCTTGATTGAAATGCCGCCGGTGTCGAACACGACGCCCTTGCCGACGAAGGCGAGCGGCTTGGCGCGCTTCGACTTGGCGCCGTGCCACTGCATGATGGCGACGCGTGCGGGGCGAACGCTGCCCTGGGCCACTGACAACAGCGTGTTCATGCCGAGCTCTTTGAGCGTCACGTCGTCGAGGATCTCGACCTCGAGGCCGATGCTCTCAAGCTCCTTGACGCGATCGGCGAACTCGACCGGGCCCAGGACGTTGGCGGGCTCGTTGACGAGATCGCGCGCAAAGCAAATGCCGGACGCGACCGCGCGCTTGGTCTCGAATGCGGCGCGCGCCTTGTCGGGATCGGTGCAATGGATCGTGAGCTTGATGCCCCGGTCGGCTGCCCCGTCGGCTCCGTTGGCGTCGTCGCCGTTCTTCTTGGTGTGGTACTTCTTGAACGAGTAGTTGCGCAGCAGGGCCCCGTAGGCGAGGTTCGCGGCGACGATCTCAGGCTTGTGGTCGGCGCCGGACACTTCGGCGATCACGCTTACCTCGCGCGCCTTGCGCGCCGTGATCTGGCCGAACGTGTAGCCGCCGATGCTGGCCCAATCGCTTTCGTCGTGCTCGCCTGCCTTGCCCACGCCGATCAGCAGCAGTCGCTGGATGTCGAGCTTCTGGGGCGCCAGGATTTCGATGGACGATTTCGCCTTGGCTTTGAATTCGGCGGCCTCTGCGGCCTTCAGAACGAGACCCTGGCTCTTGGTGTTCAGGGCCTGCACGGCAGGCGAAAGCGAAAGGTCGCTGCCGGCGAATGCGGCGCAGGTTGCAGCCGGGGCAGCGTCCAGGCGTGCGAACGTGATGTCGAGCGGCGTAGTCATGCGGAAATGGTGCTCCTCGGGAACGGTATGGAAGGGGCCTGGCAGGTCCGCCTCGCGGGCGGCGGGGCGTCGCGGACATGGCCGGGCGCAGGGAAGCGGCACTCTAAAAGTGGCACTGGCACAGTGTGGCTTTTCGATCTTCGCTGTGGAAGTTAGACGCTCGCCGGGGAAGTGCAAGGCGGGAGCGGCCCAAATCCCGGCCGAACCGCAATTAAAGCGAACGGGGTAAACAGCAGCTTCGGGCGAGCGCCGAGTGATCTCTGGGCGCTCCGGGCGATCTCGGGCCCTTTGGGCCCGCCAGCCCTCCCCCTCCTCGTCCAACCGGCTGCTTGTTGCACTGCACGCAACGCTTGGATGCGAGCCGGAATTCCGCCATTGTGGCGTGACAGTAGGGCATTGAACCGAGTTCGGGGGATCGGGGACCGTGCCGGCAGGCAAACCAGGAGTTCAGCTTCGCGACTGCGCGTCCACGGGCGATCCGCCCCTGGTCCGTTTCGTCGTGCGTTTTGCCGTCCGCCCTGCTGATGCGGGACCGCGGGCGCGGCGCGTGCGGGGCGCTCCATGACGATCTTCTCGCGTTACGTCTTCCGGCAAACGAGCGGCGCGCTGCTGCTGGTGCTACTGTCGCTCACCGGTATCGTTTGGATTTCGCTCGCGCTGCGCGAGCTCAACGTTGTGACCAGCCAGGGCCAGGGCGCCTTGACGCTGATCAAGATGACGACGCTCGGCCTGCCGAGTTTCGTGGCCGTCATCACGCCCTTCGCGCTGCTGATTACAGCCATCCACACGCTCAACCGCCTCAACAGCGACAGTGAAATCATCGTGCTCACGGCGTCGGGGGCGACGGCGTGGACGATCACCAAGCCCTTGGTGGCGCTCGGTTTGATTGTCGTGGTCTTCATTTCGTTCGTGAACCACTACGCGATGCCGTGGAGCCTCAGGCTGTTGCGGGACATCGTCGTCGAGGTGCGCACGGACCTTCTCACCCAGGTGATCCAGCCGGGACGGTTCTCTTCGCCGGAGACCGGGCTCACGTTCCACATCCGCGAGCGCGCGGCCGACGGCACGCTGCGCGGCCTCGTCATGCACGACCTGCGCGACGAGAAGCAGGCCCAGTCCTACCTCGCCGACAAGGGCGTGCTGGTGAAGGACGACAGCGGCGCGTACCTGTTCATGATGGACGGGCACATTCTGCGCCGCTCGGGCGGGATTACGGTGCCGACCCAGATCATCGCGTTCGACAAGTACGCCGTCGATCTCGACCGGCTCGAGGAACGCACGGCCGGGCCGCCCGATCTCAAGGCGCGCGAGCGCTATTTTTCCGAGCTCGTCTCGCCCGATCCGAAGGAGAAGTCCTACAAGACCGAGCTTGGGCGCTACCGGTCCGAGTTGCATGAGCGATTTTCTGGCGCGCTCTACCCTCTTGCCTTCGTGTTGATGGCGATCGCGGTGGTCGGGCAGGCGCAGAGCACGCGCCAGAACCGGAACATGCGGATGGGACTGTGCTTCCTGGCCGGTGTCGGGATCCGTTTGACGGGCCTTGCCGTCAACAACGTCGTGACGCTGCACGCCAGTGCGGTGCCCCTGCTTTACCTTATCCCTCTGAGCGCGATCGGTATTTCTATGTTTCTGATCGTGCGGGGCGCGCGGGCACGCAAGCCCAATCCCCGGATCGAGCGGCTCATGGATGCGGCGGGCGCGCTCGCGGCCGGCCTCAAGCAACGCTTTTCGCGTGCGGCGCCGGCGGCTGCCGGCCGGGCGGGAGGCTAGAGGCCTATGCCGTTCGTCTCGACCGCCTCGTTCTACATCGGCATGCGCTTCCTGGTCGCCATCTTCGGCGTGTTCGGGCTGTGTACCGTTCTGATTTTCATGATCGATTTCGTGGAGCTGCTGCGCCAGGCCGGCAAATACGGCAGCGTTCCGGGCTACAAGCTGGCGTGGATCACGCTGCTGCGGCTGCCGGCCTATACCGAAATCCTGCTGCCGTTCGCAGTCCTCGTCGGGTCCATCAGTGCGCTGCTCATGCTGGCCCGCAAAAGCGAGCTGGCCGTCATGCGTGCAGGCGGCATGTCGGTCTGGCAGATCCTGCGGCCGGGCGTGGTCGTCGGGCTCGGGCTCGGCATGCTGAGCTCGATGGCGTTCAATCCTCTCGCCGCGCACGCGCGCGATCAGTCGGAAAAGGTCTATTCGAAAGCTTTCGGGCGCGAATCCAGTCCCTTAGGCAAGGGCGCGGCCGGCACCTGGCTGCGCCAGGATGGTACCGATGGGCAATCCGTGCTGACGGCGTCTTCGGCGAAGGAAAAGGGCGCGGTGCTGGGGACCGTGACGGCCTTCGTCTATGACAAGAACGGCCGCTTTTCGGAGCGGGTGGATGCCTCGGAGGCGCGGCTCTACGACGGCTTCTGGCTGCTCAGCCCGGCGCTCGTTTCGCGCATGGGCCGGGAGCCCGAAAAATTCAATTCCTATTTGCTGTCCACCTACCTCACGCCGGAGCGTGTCGTCGATGCCCTCGGCAGCGTGATCTCAGTGTCGTTCTGGGAGCTTCCGGACATCATCTACACTACGGAGCGGGCTGGACTTTCGGCTTCACGCTTGCGAATCCAATACGAGCTCCTCCTGAGCCGCCCGCTGCTGTGCGTCGCTATGGTTTTTTTGGCGGCTACTGTGTCGTTGCGGTCATTCCGCTCTGGGGGGATCCAGACTATGGTCGTGACTGGAATGGTGGGGGGCTTTGGGTTCTTCCTTTTCGCGGAGATTTCAAGGCAAATCGGAACTGCAGGTCTTGCCCCGGTTTGGGCTGCCGTGTGGGTTCCGGTCCTTCTTGCGATCCTTGTTTCAGTCACGGTGCTCTTGCACCAGGAGGACGGCTAAGTGATGCGTGTTGCGCGCAAATTGCTGCCGACATGCACTGAGTCCTGCCCAGCGGGTTCCTGCCAAACGGTGGCGGAACGCGGGCGGTTTCGCGTGCTTGCAGCCCTGCTCGCGCTCGCGATTGTCTCAGTTGCCGCTCCTGCGCACGCCCAGAGCGTTCGCGACCGCGAAACGTTTACGGCGTCCGACGGATCCGCGTTCCCGAAGCCTCAAGGCGGAATGTTCGGCAAGCCGCAACAGCTCGACAAGTCGCTGCCGCTCTACCTGCAGGGCGATGAGCTGGTCTACGACACCAAGGGCAACCGCGTGATCGCGCGCGGAAACGTCGAAATCTACTACAACAAGAACGTGTTGACGGCCGACGAGGTCATCTATGACCAGGGCGCGAACACGCTTACGGCCTCGGGCAACGTCGAGCTCAAGGAAGCCAACGGCAACGTCATCCGCGCCGATCGCTACACGCTGACGGACGACTTCCGCGATGGCTTCGTGCAGTCGCTGTCGGTCGTAACGCGCGATGACTCGCGTATCACTGCTGAGCGCGGCGAGCGGCGCGAAGGCAACGTGACCGAATTCTCCGAGGCGACCTTCACGGCGTGCAAAAGCGACGGCAACGTTCCGCCGCTGTGGTGCATCGGCGCCAAGCGCATCATCCACGATCAGTCGGCAGCGACGATTTCGTATCAGGACGCCGAGTTCAAGTTGTATGGCGTGACGATCGGCTACCTGCCCTACTTCGAGCACGCCGACCCGTCGGTGAAGCGCAAGAGCGGCTTCCTGGCGCCGACCTACGGCAACTCGGACGATCTCGGCATCTTCGTCGAGCTGCCCTACTACTACGCGCTGTCGCCGACTTACGATTTCACGTTCCGCCCCCGCTACATGTCCGAGCAGGGCGTGCTGTGGCAGGGCGACTGGCGCCAGAAGCTCGCCAATGGCGAGTACTACGTCAATCTCGCGGGCATCGACCAGGACTATACCGACCTTCCGCTCAGCGCGGGCGTGACGGAAGACCAGCGCCGCAGCCTCGACGGCTGGCGCGGCAGCGTCGAGACGCGCGGCCGCTTCTCGCTCTCGAGCTGGTGGAGCTACGGCTGGGATGTCACGGTCGAGAGCGACGACTCCTTCCGCCGCTTCTACAAGCTCGACAGCGTGCTGCTGACGGACCGCGTCAATGATCTCTGGCTCGTCGGTCTCGGCGACCGGAGCTACTTCAGCGCCAAGGCCTATCAGTTCGGCGGCCTGCTCGTGAACGATACGGACGAGTCTGAATCGCTCGTGCATCCGGTGATCGATCACAACTACGTCTTCAAGGATCCGGTGGTCGGCGGCGAGCTGACGTGGCGGTCGAACGCGCTCAGCCTGTCGCGCTCGGACGTGAACAACGGTAACGGCCTCATCAGCCAGGACATGAACCGCGTGATCACCGAAGTGAAGTGGCGCCGCCGCTTCACCGACGCCATCGGCATCACCTACACGCCCTTCGGCGAGTTGCGCGGCGACATCTACCAGATCGACTACGAGGATCCTTCGAACCCACTGACGGCGGGCCTCGACGACACCTTTGTGCGCGGCCTCGCGACGGGTGGTGCAACCGTGTCCTATCCGTGGGTCGCCAATACGGGCTCGAGCTCGCATGTCATCGAGCCGATCGGACAGATCGTTGCGCACAATGCCAGCGTGCGCCAGGACGACCTGCCGGACGAAGATGCGAAAAGCTTGATCTTCGACGACACCAACCTGTTCGAGACCAGCAAGTTCTCCGGCTACGACCGCCTCGAAACGGGCGTGCGCGCGAACGTCGGCGTGCAGTACACCTTCCAGGGACCGGTGGGGTATGCCCGCGTGCTGGCAGGCCAGAGCATCCATCTCAGCGGCGAAAACGCCTACAACGAGAATTCCGACCAGTTCAACGCGCGCAGCGGCCTGGAGACGGACAAGTCTGACTATGTGCTCGGCATCTACCTCGCGCCCACGGACGTGTTCCGCGTCATCGCGCAGTCGCGCTTCGATGAAGACGACATGACGCTGCGTCGCGAAGATCTGACCGCAAGCTTCAACTACGGTCCGCTGATCGCGTCTGCGACGTATACCTACGGCGACGTGTTCGACACGCTGACGCAAACGTACGACGAGCAGGAAGACATTCTCGGCTTCATGGCGCTGCGCCTGACCGATCGTTGGACGCTGTCCGGATCGATGCGCTACGACCTCGACGAAGCCAAGGTGCTGACGGACTCCATCCGGCTCGCCTACCTCGACGAATGCTTCATGCTGAGCGCCACCTACAGCGAGACATACATCAACGACCCCGCCCGCTTCATCGAGCCGGATCGCACGGTCATGCTGCGCTTCGAAATGAAGAACCTGGGCGGCTTCAACTATCAGACCAACGTCGTCGACTTCATGGGCGGCGAGGATGCGTCGGCTCTCGCGGGAACGCGCTAAGCCCCGCGGAAGGGTGCCCGGGAGGCGCGCGTCCGGCCTAATCGCCTGATTCGGCAGGGCCTATTTACGATGCCGCAGGGTCCGCCATTGCTCTGCCACGGTTGATGTGGATAACAGCGACGCGGTTTGCGTATGCTGCGGCAAGCGGTATTCTCCGTGAGGTGATTTGGTGCGTGGGCGTTGTCGCCCCATCCGGTTTCCGTCCGCCGCCGTAAGCCGCATCGGGCAATGCGTTCCAGCCCGATCGCTGAACCGTTCGGTGATGGACTGATCCTTAGAGACGCTGATCGTAGAGACACTGATCCTAGAGACTGGGCCCATGCCTTTGCACTTCCATGATCTGATGCGGACGTCGGCAGCGATCGCGCTGTGCGCCGCCTTTGCGGTCGTGACCCCGTGCGCCGCGAAGGACCCGAAGAACCAGCAGGCGGCGGCTACGCCGCCGGGTGAGACCGGCACGGGCAACATCGAGCTGGTCAATCCTGCCGAGGGCGGCAAGATCACCAAGCGCAAGGGCGCCCAGGGCATCGCCATTCTCGTCAACGACGAGCCGATCACGGCCTACGAGATCGAGCAGCGCGCCTCGTTCATCGCGCTCCAGAGCGGCGGAGGTGGCGCGGATTTCAAGGCCAAGGCCGAGGCGCGCTGGAAGTCGATCGTGCAGGATCCGAAGACCAACGAGCGCTTCAAACAGTTGCTGCAGAAGAACAACGTGCAGACGCAGGAAGAGGCGCGCGCGCTGCAGACGAAGTACATCAAGGAGCTGCAGGGCAACATGGTCGCCCAGCTCAAGAAGGAAGCTCGCGCCGGCGCTGTGTCGGGCTCCAAGGCCAAGGCCCAGCAGGAGCTGATCGAGGAAAAGATCAAGCTTCAGGAAGCGCGCAAGCAGAACGCGCTGACCGACGATGCCGACGTCGACAAGATCATCTCGGGTATCGCCGAGCGCAACAAGATGAACCTCGAACAGTTCGGCAAGCACATGCAGGGCATGGGCGTCGATATCAACACGATGAAGGCGCGCTTCCGGGCCGAGATGTCCTGGCGCGAGGTGGTGCGCAAGCGGTTCGGCCATCTCGTTGCGATCACAGAGCGCGACGTCGACGATTTCGTGGCGACCACGGCCATGTCCGACGCCGAGACAGAGTTGCAGGTCCAGCGCATCACCTTGCCGCTGCCGTCGTCAGTCGATCAGGCGGTCATCGCGCAGCGGATCGCCGAGGCGGACACGCTGGCGCAGCGCTTCCAGGGCTGCGGATCAATGGGTGAGCTCGCGACGACGGCGGGCGGGCGCCACGAAGACCTGGGGCTGCGCAAGCCGAACACCATTCCCGAGCCCACCCGGAGCCTGCTTTTGAACGCCTCCGAGGGCAGTCTGCTGCCGGCCAGCGTGAGCGCGGGCGGCATCGAGCTGTGGGCGCTGTGCGGACGTAAATCCGAAGGCGGGCAGGACGTGTCGCGGCGCGAGGCGGCGACGAACGAGCTGCGCCAGAAGGAATTCGACGTGCTGGCCCAGAAGCATCTCAAGGACCTGCGGCAGGACGCGGCCATCGAGATCCGCTGATGATCCGCTCCACTTCGGGTCCGGCCGTCCCGGCTGAGGCTCGGCCGGGTTCGTCGTCACACACACACCTCGCTCTCACACCTCTCGCTCTTACGATGGGCGACCCGGCGGGCATCGGCCTCGACATTTCTCTGGCCGCCTGGCTTGCGCGCGATGCGCACGCTCTCGCTCCATTTGCGTTCTTCGGCGATCCCGAGGCGCTTGGGGCGCGCGCGGCGGCGCTCGGTCTCGACGTGCCGGTCGCCGTGGTCGGCGATCCGCGCGAGGCGCAGGAGGCTTTTGCAACGCGCTTTCCGGTCTGCGCGATTGCGTGCGCCGCGCCGGTTGCGGCGGGTACGCCCGACGCGCGCAATGCGCGTGCCGTCGTGGATGCCATCGACAGCGCGGTGCTGGCCGTACGCGATGGGCGCGCGCGTGCCGTCGTCACCAACCCCATTTCCAAAGCCGTGCTGATGACGGACGGCTTCTCGCATCCCGGCCATACCGAATATCTCGGCGCGCTGGCGGCCGCGCATTTTGGGATGGCGGCGCCCAATCCCGTGATGTTGCTTGCCTCCGAAGAACTCCGCGTGGTGCCGCTCACGGTGCATATTCCGCTCGCGCGCGTGGCGGGCGCGATCTCGACAGAGGCCATCATCGCCACGGCGAAGATCCTGCATGCGTCGCTGCAGTCCGATTTCGGATTTGTGCGGCCGCGGATTGCCGTCACGGGGCTCAACCCGCATGCGGGCGAGGACGGCCGGCTCGGCTCGGAAGACCAGGCCCTCATCGCGCCCGCCATCGCGGCGCTCGTTCGCGACGGCCTCGACGTTACCGGCCCCTACCCGGCCGACACGCTCTTCCATGCCGCGGCGCGCGCAACCTATGACGCGGTGCTGGCGATGTATCACGATCAGGCGCTGATCCCGATCAAGACGCTGGCGTTCGATCGCGGTGTGAACGTCACCATCGGCTTGCCGTTCGTGCGCTCGTCGCCCGATCACGGCACGGCGTTTTCGCTCGCAGGTACGGGCGGGGCACAGGCGACGAGCTTGATCGAAGCGCTCAAGATGGCGGATGCGATTGCACGCAAGCGCTTTGGCGCGGGGGCTTCATGATTGGCGCCGACGGCAGCTCCGGCGACGACGCCGACACCACTGGGCCGGAACAGATCAGCCCGACACAGCGCGGCGGGGCGAGCCCGGACGGGCTCGATCCTCTGCGCGAGGTGATCCGGCGGTACGATCTCGCGGCGAAGAAAAGCCTCGGGCAGAATTTCATTCTTGATCTCAACCTCACGCGGCGGATCGCACGGGCGGGCGGATCGCTCGACGGGCGCACGGTGGTCGAGGTGGGGCCGGGCCCCGGCGGGCTTACGCGTGGGCTGCTGCTCGAGGGCGCGGGGCGGGTCATCGCGGTCGAGCGGGATTCGCGCTGCCTGCCCGCTCTTGCTGAAATCAGCGCGCGCTATCCCGGACGCTTGACGGTTCACGAGGGCGACGCGATCGAAGCCGATTGGCCGGCTCTTCTCGGTGGCGGCAAGGCCATCATTGCGGCCAACCTGCCCTACGGCGCGGCGACGGTGCTCCTGATCGGCTGGCTTGAAGCGGAACCCTGGCCGCCCTGGTGGGACCGCATGGTGCTGATGTTCCAGAAAGAGGTTGCGGAGCGCATCGTGGCGGAGCCGGGCAGCAAGGCTTATGGCCGGCTATCGGTGATTTCGCAGTGGCGTGCGGAAGCCCACATCGCACTGACCTTGAAACCGGAAGCCTTCACGCCGCCGCCGAAGGTGGATTCGGCCGTCGTGGTGTTTACGCCGCGCAGCGCGCCGCAGCCGGCGTGTACGGTGGCGGCGCTCGGTCGTGTCACGGCTTCGGCGTTCGGACAGCGGCGCAAGATGCTGCGGGCATCTCTGAAGACGCTCGTTCCCAATCCGGAGGAACTTCTGGACGCCGCCGGCATCTCGCCGACGGAGCGGGCCGAGCAGATTCCCGTCCGCGACTTCGCCAAGCTCGCGCTCGTCTACGAGCGCTCCATCGCGGGGCGCTAAGCGCGGGCATTGTGCGGTGGCCGCCTCCTGTCATCCTCGGCTTTATGCCGAGGATCCAGTGCTCGGCTGGTGCGACGGGACGGGTGGAGCGACATCGGTGCCGCTTTCCCATCTGGAACCATGGGTCCCAGGCACAAGGCCTGGAATGACACGCGTGTGAGCGTGGCTCGCTGATAGCGCCCTTTCCTGGCGGCTTACTTCACGCCGAGCTTCTTCTGCAGGCTCGACGACGAGGTCGTGTACTGGAACATCAGCTTCTTTTCGGGATGCACGTACTTGTGCGCCTGCTGCGCCATCAGCGCGGCCTCGTGGAAGCCGGACAGGATGAGCTTCAGCTTGCCGGGATAGGTGTTGATGTCGCCGATGGCGAAGATGCCCTTCTCGCTCGTCTCGAACTTCTCCGTGTCGACGAGGATGAGGTTCTCGTTGAGGTTCAATCCCCACGACGAGACCGGCCCGAGCTTCATGGTGAGACCGAAGAACGGCAGCATGGCATCGACGGTGAGCTGCTCCTCACCCGCGGCCGTCTTGGCGGTGACGCCTGAGAGCGTCTTGCCGTCGCCGTGCAGCTTGGTCACCTGACCGATGACGAGGCGCACTTTGCCCTCGGCCACCAGCGAGCGCATCTTATCGACGGAGTGGGGCGCGCCACGGAATTCGTCGCGGCGGTGAAGCAGCGTGAGAGACTTGGCCACCGGCGCGAGGCTCAGCGTCCAGTCGAGCGCGCTGTCGCCGCCGCCGACGATCAGCACGTCGCGGCCGCGCAGATCCTCGATGCGGCGCACGGCATAGAACACCGACGATCCTTCGTAGCCTTCGATGCCTTCGAGCGGCGGGCGCTTCGGCGTGAACGAGCCGCCGCCGGCTGCGATGACGACGACCTTGGCTACGATCTCGCGGCCCGCGTCGGTCTTGAGGAAGAAGCTTCCGTCCTCGCGGCGCTGGAGCTCATCGACCCGCTCGCCGAAGACGAACTCGGCGCCGAACGGCTTGATCTGCTCCATCAGGCGCTCGGTCAGCTCCTGGCCGGTGACGGTCGGGAGGGCCGGAATGTCGTAGATCGGCTTTTCGGGATAAAGCTCGGAGCACTGGCCGCCCGGTTTGCCAAGGATGTCGATGACGCAGGTCTTGATGTCGACCAGGCCGAGCTCGAATACGGCGAAGAGGCCGACGGGGCCCGCACCGATGATCACGGCGTCGAACGTGGATACGCCCGCTTGCGTCGCCTCTGCGACATCGTCCAGGGCCATTCGTGTTCTCCTAAATCCTTGGCTTGGCCGCGCGTCAGAACTGCTTGGCCGGAACGCGCATGGTGAGCCCGTCGAGGTCCGCCGTGACCTTGATCTGGCAGCTCAGGCGGCTCTCCTTGCGCACGTCGAAGGCGAAGTCGAGCATATCTTCTTCGATGCTGGCGGGCTTGCCGGTTTTGGCGACCCAATCCGGATCAATATAGACGTGGCACGTGGCGCAGGCGCACGCGCCGCCGCATTCGGCTTCGATGCCGGCGATGTCGTTCAGCTTGGCTGCTTCCATGACCGTAAGGCCGGGCTCGACCTCGACCGTCTGGTTGGCGCCGTCCGGCTGAATGAACGTGAGTTTGACCATCGTCGGCTTGCTCCAGCGTGCGGCATCGCCCTCACCCGTCCGGGTGCGGTGGCGGCAGGATTAATGGCCTCAGGACTTGAATTCAAGGGTGCTCGCGCCGCGCGTCGCGAGTTTGGAGCCTTGAGAAAATGGCTCAGGGCTCCGCATGTTAGGGTGCGGACCTGGGACGCAGACCGGTCAGGTGCGGGGCGGGCGTGGCAGGGCCGGACGTTGCAGGGCCGGTGGCCGGGGCTCAGGCGTGGATGGGGTCTTGCGGGCCGAGGGCTTCCTCAACGTAGGCCTCGATGGCCTCGCAGGCGTCCTCGAGGGCAGCAAGGATGCGGACCCTCTCCTCCTCAACCATCACGCCGGCGGTGTGCTCGGCATCGACGGCGATACGGGCGACATGGCGGGCGCCGACCGATTTCGCCGAACCCTTGATCGTGTGTGCGGCAATCTGCCATTCCCGGTCGGTAGCGGCGAAGCGGAGCTGCTCAATGCTCAGCGGAAGCTGGGCCAGGAAAAGACCGAGGATTTCCCGCTCGAGCGTGAGGCTGCCGAGGGTGTAGCGGGCCAGGTGCGCGCGGTCGATCGGCGGCAGCGCATCCATCAGGACGGCCTGGGTATCAAGCGCGTAGCCGCTCAGGGAAGATTGAAAAGCCCGATTTCGTTCGGAGCTCATGGTCGAGATCCTGGGTTCTGGTCGTCGAGTTGTGTTTACCGCCCAAAGGCCGCGCCTTAGGGCGCATGCCTGTACTAATTTGTGAGCCTATCCCACTAAATATTTGTAAATGCAGTATCTCTAATTGGGCGCCGCAATGCAAGACCCAATTAACCATGCCGCACCCCCGGGTCCGGGGCGCCAACTTCATTTGGCCCTAAAAACGGCCTATCCGAGCGTCATCCGGCACGTGGGCCGGCTGTAAAAAAGAGCGTTGACGGGACGGCTTGCGGGCGAAAACCCGTTTGAGCAGAACCCTCCGACTGCGATAACATGGTGCGGGGCACCGGCGTGCGGCCGGTTCGGACGGGTGGATGGGTCAGGAATTGAAATCAGGCGCGGCGGCGTCGCAAAAAACGCCGCCCGAGGTGACGCCTCCGCCCCCTGGCGGATCGGCGAGCCCGGCTGCGCCCTCTTCCCCTCCTCCTTCGTCACCGCCGGCCCTGCCACGAGATGCAGCTGCAATGGCGTCTTCCCCAGCGCCGCCCTCGCCGTCGCCCGCACCTCCGGCCGAGAGCGTTCGCTCCCTATCGGATTCTCTGTCGATTGTCGGGGCTGAGCCGTCGGCACCGAACCTCGGTTCGCCGCTGGCGACCGTCAATCACCGCATGCCTCCGCCGCTGCCGAACATGGCCGCGCAGGCCCTCGCCTTACCCGTCAATACGCGCGCCAACGACGCCCAGCCTCTGGAGCCGGGCATGCGGCGGCTGGCGCGGCGGCGTCCGGCCGGCCCTCCGCGCGGCAAGATCGCAGCCAACGACGACGCGCCCTCCATCGGCGGCCTCATCTATGCGCTTGAGCAGAAGCCGTCGTCAGCGCCGTTCAAGTATGCGGGCATCGCGACGGCCGTCTGGTTGTTCATCTGTCTCGGCTTCTCGTATGTGATCGTGAGCGCCGAACTCGACAACGGCGCCACGGTCATGTCGCTGCTCGAAAAGCCGAGCACGTTCCTCGTGGCAACCGCGATCATCGTGCCCATCGCGGTTCTCTGGGCGCTGGCGCTTTTGGCGTGGCGGTCGGATGAGCTGAAGCTGCGCTCCTCGACCATGACCGAGGTTGCCATCCGCCTCGCGGAACCGGACCGCATGGCGGAGCAGTCTGTCGCCTCGCTCGGGCAGGCCGTGCGGCGGCAGGTGGCGTTCATGAACGACGCCATTTCGCGCGCGCTCGGCCGCGCCGGCGAACTGGAAGCTCTCGTCCACAACGAGGTGACGGCGCTCGAACGCTCCTACGAGGAAAACGAACGCAAGATCCGCGGTCTCATTCAGGAACTCTCGGGCGAGCGGCATGCGCTGGTCGACACCAGCGAACGCGTCACCGATACGCTGAAGACGCTCGGCACGGATATTCCGGCGCTGATCGACCGGCTGTCGTCGCAGCAGATGACGCTAGCGCAGATCATCAAGGGCGCGGGTGACAACCTGACGGCGCTCGAATCCGCCGTCGGCCAGAGCACCGAGCGGCTCGAGTCGGCGCTCGGCGGTAAGACCGAACAGTTGCAGGTCATGCTCGAAGGCTACACGTCCGGCCTCGCCATGGCGCTCGGCGCGCGCACCGACCAACTGCAGTCGGCCATTTCCGGTTACGTCGAGACGCTCGATACGTCGCTCACCAACCGCACCGAGAAGCTTCAGCTCGTGTTCGAGGAATACGCGCGTGCGCTCGATACGTCGCTCACCAACCGCGCGCAGGCGCTCGACATCCAGCTCGTCGAGCGGACCAAGGCGCTCGACATGGCGTTCGGACAGCGGCTCAAGTCGTTCGACGAGTCCATCGTGCGCTCGACGATGACGATCGATTCCGCGGTTGCCGAAAAGGCGCGCGCACTCACGAGCGCGCTCGACAATCACGCGCGCACCTTCAGCGAGACGATTTCACGCCAGGCGGTCAATCTCGACGAGAGCCTGATGCACGGCATCAACTCCGTGCGCCGGACGAGCGAGAACATCACGCGCCAGTCGATGAAGGCCATCGAAGGGCTCGCCGGTCAGTCGGAAATGCTGAAGCGCGTTTCGGAAAACCTGCTCGGGCAGGTGAACGCCGTGACCAATCGCTTCGAAGGCCAGGGCCAGGCCATCATGCGGGCGGCCAATTCGCTCGAGAACGCCAACTTCAAGATCGAGTCGACGCTGCAGGGCCGCCACGCCGAGCTGACCTCGACCATGGACAAGCTCTCGGGCAAGGCCGACGAGTTCGGCCGCTTCGTCGAAGGCTTCTCGTCTTCGATGGAAGGCTCGCTGACGAGCGCCGAGCAGCGCGCCAGGGCGACCGCCGAGCAGCTCCGCGCGAGCGCGGAAGCGGCCAAGCACTCGGCGCTGGCCGATCTCGAACGCTTCCGGCTCGAGGCGGGTGCCGAGGGTGATCGCGCGCTCGACGAAATGAAGAACCGGTTCTCGTCGATCTCCAGCGTCGTCAGCGAGCAACTGTCGTCGCTCACGACGCGCATCGACCAGACCTCCGACGAAGTGCGCCAGCGCGCGCGCCGGGCCGCCGCCGACATCGCGGCCGAGCAGGTTCGCCTCAAGGAGCAGATGGACCGGCTGCCGGCCGCCTCGCGCGAAAGCGCCGAGCAGATGCGCCGGGCGCTGCAGGACCAGCTTCGCGCGATCGAGCATCTGTCCAACCTCACGACGCGTTCGCTGGCCGCACGCGACGTGTCCTTGCCGCAGCCGATGCCTTCGGGCGCGGGCCCCTCGTCGCTGACGGGCTCTTATGTGTCCGAGGCACGCTCTCAAGGTGCGCCGGCGGCGCAGCCCGGCTGGGGTACCCCTGGCCGTTCGCCGGTGCCGCCCTATCAGGCCGCGCTGCCGCGCCCGTCGGCGCCCTCCCCCGCGCCTCAGGAGACGCGCGACGCCTGGTCGCTCGGCGACCTGCTTAAGCGCGCTTCGCAGGACGACGAAACTCATCACGGCGGCGGTATGCACGCAGCCCCCGCGCCACAGCCGATGCCGTTCCACAATCAGATCGAGGTTATTGCGCGCGCGCTCGATCCGGCGACGACGGCGGCGCTCTGGCAGCGGATCGCGTCCGGCCAGCGCGGCGTGATGGTGCGCAGCATCTACTCGGTGGAAGGCCAGGCGATCTTCGACGATCTCAGCGTGCGCTATCGCAGCGACGCCGACCTGCAGCAGACCATCAATCACTACCTGATGGATTTCGAGAACATCCGCCGCGACGCCGAGCAGCGCGATCCGTCGGGCCGCGCGGTCAACGCGCATCTCCTGTCCGACATGGGCCGCGTATATCTCTTCCTCGCTCATATGAGCGGGCGCATCGCCTAGCCTCGCGATGACCCATCTCAGGCTGTCCGTCTCTGTCGAGCGCTTTGCGCTGAAGGTGCCGTTCGTCATCTCGCGCGGGACGAAAACGCACGCCATCGTCGTCGCTGTCTCGCTCTCAGACGGCCGTGTGACGGGGCGCGGCGAGTGCACGCCTTACGCCCGCTACGGCGAGACGCCGGAAAGCGTGGTGGCCGAGATCGAAGCACTTGCCGCGCGCGGTGACGTGCTCGGCTCACGGGATGCGGCGGGCGCACGCGAAGCGCTTGCTGCCGCGCTCAAGCCCGGGGCAGCGCGCAACGCCCTCGACTGTGCGCTCTGGGACTATGAGGCCAAGGCCAGCGGTGTGAGCGTCGCGCAGCGGCTCGGTTTCGACGCATCGATGGCGGTCGAGACGTGCTTCACGCTCAGTCTCGGTGCGCCGGAAGCCATGGCCATCGCGGCGCGCGAGGCGAAGGGGCATCGGCTGCTCAAGCTCAAGCTGGGCGGCGCGGGTGATATCGAGCGCATGGCGGCCGTGCGGCACGCCCGGCCCGATGCGCGCCTCGTTGCCGACGCCAACGAAGCCTGGACCGACGACATGGTGGGGCCGTTTCTCGCGGCGGCGGACGAGAGCGGCTTCGAGCTCGTCGAGCAGCCGCTGCCTGTCGATGCGGACGACATTCTCGAAGGGCTGATGTGCTCGGTGCCGGTCTGTGCCGACGAAAGCGCGCACACGACCGCGGACGTGCGCGGCCTCATCGGGCGCTACGAGGCCGTGAACATCAAGCTCGACAAGGCCGGTGGGCTCACCGAAGCGCTGGCGATGTCGGCGGCGGCGAAGGCTGCGGGCTTTCGCGTGATGATCGGGTCGATGGTGGCGACGTCGCTCGCGGTCGCGCCCGCGTTTGCGCTGGCGTCTGATGCAGACTGGGTCGATCTCGACGGCCCGCTGCTACTGGCGGAGGATCGCAATCCTCCGGCGCAGTTTGCCGATGGGCTGATCCGGCCGCCGCCGTCGCGGCTCTGGGGCTAAGCACCTCGCCTACGTTTGCGCTGCGGTTCGACTTGTATCGCCCCAGAGCAGGTTTCCGCTCCAGCGGGCACGAACATAGAGCGCGCCCGCGAACCCGAGCCCGGCCAGCGCCGCCATGGCCCAATAGGCGTGCGGACCGATGCGGGCATAGAGCCAGCCCGACGACAGCGTCGCGACACCCATCAGCACGCCGGAGGCGACGGTGGCATAGAGCGCCTGGGCCGTGCCCTGCGCGCTCTCCGGAACAGCGCGCGAGATGAAGTGCATCGCGCCGAGGTGAGAGGCGCCGTAGGTCAGTGTGTGCAAGGTCTGCAGCGCGATCAGAACCCCGACCGGCGGTGACAGGCTCATGAGCGCCCAGCGAAGCACGGCGGCGGCGGTCGCAGCCACGATCAACGTCACGGGGCCCCAGCGGCGCACGACCTGGCTAGAGTAGGCGAACAGCAACACCTCGCCTGCGATGGCGATGGCCCAGAGCGCGCCGACGGCGGCCGTGGATATGCCCTGCGCTTTCCAGGTGAGCGCGCCGAACGTGTAGAACATGCCGTGGGCGCCTTGGGCGGCGCCGGCCGCCAGCAGGAAGGCTAGGAACACCGGCGAGCGGACGAGGTTTGCCGCTTCGCGCATGCGCCCGAACGGCGGCGCGCGGGCCCCCGAATCCACGGGCGGAGCCATCTGCGATTTCAATCCGGGATCGGGAAGCAGCCAGGCCGACGCGGCTGTGGCTGCCGCGCCTGCCGCGATGCATCCGACAACCACGCCGGGGCCAACGTGGTCGATCATCCAGCCGCCCGCAAAGCCCACGCCGACGAACGTGATCGATCCCCAAAGGCGCATGCGGCCGTAGTCGAGCCCGTGCGCACGCACGCCGGCGATGGCGATGGTCTCGGTCAACGGCATCACGGTCGAGAGCGAGATCGCAAACGCGAGCGAGACGACCAGGATGAGGAGGAAGCTTTCCATCTGGCTCAGGACGAGCGCCAGCACCAGCGTCAGGCCCGTAAGCGCAATGATGAGCGAGCGATGGCGGGCGGTGCTGTCGGCGAGAATGGCGACGGCGGGGGTCACGAACAGGCGCAGGAAGAACGGTGCTGCGGTGACGAGCGCGATCTGCTCGGGCGTGAGGCCGCGCCAATCGAGCCACACGGGCAGATACGGAAGATGGATGCCGTAAATCAGAAACAGCGCGCCGTAGAAGACCGCGAGACGGAGGCTGTAGGACGCGCGGGGCGAGATGGCGGATGCGCCGCGGCCCTCTCCCTCATGTCCATCGTTGCGCATCGTGGTTCTATCCTCTGCCGCGGCTCGGGCCTTCGGCATGCGGGATTTAGCAGAGGTCCGGCGCGCACGAGATGGCAGCAAGAAAAAAACCGGCCCGGATAAATCCGGACCGGTTTTTTGCCGAGCATCGCGGCGTCCCTGATCGCCGTCCTGCTCCCCCCAAAGAGTGCAGTGTGTGCGCTGCGCGATCCGCCCCCCGACGTCCGGCTGCTGCACGAACGGGAGAGTTGCAGAAGCGTGCCTGGCTTTCAAGAGTGGTCCGGAGCATTGATCCCGGCGCGATGCAGGTGTGCAACAGTTAATGCCGACGCACTGTGTGGAGATGATCGACGGGGCCGTCGCCTTTGCCGACAACGAGCGTGCGGCCGCCTTCTATCGCATTCCAGACAAACGTCTTTGCGGCGCTGACGGCCGTCGGCACGCTGTCGCCGATTGCGAGCCGCGCGGCGATGGCGGCAGCCAGCGTGCAGCCTGTGCCGTGCGTGTTGCGCGTGGCGATGCGAGGAGCCGAGAAGCGCAGCGAACCCGATTGGAAGGCCAGCACGTCAGTTGCGTCGCTGCCTTCTCCGTGGCCGCCCTTGACGAGAACAGTCTTGGGGCCGAAGGCGAGCAAGCGGCGGGCCTGCTCCTCGATCTCGTCGAGCGATGTCGCCATCGGCGCATCGAGCAGGCGGGCCGCCTCACGCAGGTTCGGCGTCACGATATCGGCGAGCGGAAAAAGCTCGGTGCGCACGGCGTCGATGGCTTCGGGTTCGAGCAGCACGTCGCCGCTGGTCGCCACCATGACAGGATCAACGACGAGCGGCACGCCGCGGAACGCCGCGAGCCCGCGCACGACGGCTTGCACAGTGGTGCGGTCGGCCAGCATGCCGGTTTTGATGGCGCGCACGCCGAGGTCGTCCGCCACGGACGTCAGCTGCGCCGAGATGATGCCGGCCGGCAGCTTGTAGACCGCCTGCACCCCTTGCGTGTTCTGCGCAGTGATCGAGGTGATGACCGAGGCGCCGTACACGCCGAGGGCCGTGAACGTCTTGAGGTCGGCCTGGATGCCTGCCCCGCCCGAGCTGTCGGAGCCCGCAATCGTCAGCGCGATCGAAGTATGCGCCAAGGCTCAGCCCCCCGGTGTGAGGTTGCGCAGATCCTGCTGCAGCTTGTCCGGCGTCATCATCTCCTCGATGCGCGCGAGGCCGGGGAACGTCTCGATCAACCACTGGCCGATGGCCTGGATGGAGAACCAGTCGAACACGTTCAGGAAGGCGATGCCCGTCAGCACGAGAAGCGCGCCCATGATCTTTTCCATGAGGCCGAGATGGCGGCGGAAGCGCTGCATGAACGACAGGAACGGGCGGATGGCGATCGCGGCCAGCACGAACGGAACGCCGAGGCCGAGCGAGTAGACCGCAAGCAGGCGCACGCCGGCGCCCAGGCTCGCTTCGTTGGCGGCGAGCGCGAGCACGGTCGAGAGAATGGGGCCGATGCACGGCGTCCAACCGAAGGCGAACGCGAGCCCCATGACATAGGCGCCTGCGAGGCTCGCGCCTTCACTATCGTGCTGGTAGCGCTTTTCGACGTGCAGGAATGGGATGCGCAGGACGCCGAGGAAGTGCAGGCCGAACAGAATGATCACGATGCCGGCGGCGATCGAGAGCTCGGCACGCCAGGTCTGGATGAACTGGCCGATCAGGGAGGCGCTTGCGCCGAGAGCGATGAAGACCGTCGAGAAGCCCAGCACGAAGCAGATCGACGCGAGCACCACGCGGCGCCAGACATGGCTTTCGAGGCCTTTTTCATCGGAGAGCTGTTCGAACGTGGTGCCGCCGAGATAGCCGAGGTAGGGCGGCACGAGCGGCAGCACGCACGGCGACAGGAAGCTCACGAGGCCCGCCAGCGCAACGCCGAGATAGAGATGAGCTTCTGCGAACATCGTCAGCACTTTCCGGGTTAGCAACGCTCCATGGGGAGGGCACCAGGAGACTACGTTGCGAGCTTCCCATGGGTTTCGTCACCCATGTTTCGTCACTCTCACGTCTCGCGACCCAATTCTACCGCGTCAGCGCCGTGACGCCAGGAAGCTCGCGCCCCTCGAGCCATTCGAGGAACGCGCCGCCCGCGCTCGAGACGTAGGTGAAGTCGTCCGTTACGCCGGCAGCGTTGAGCGCGGCCACCGTATCGCCGCCTCCGGCCACCGACGTAAGCGTGCCGGCCTTCGTGCGTTCGGCGGCGGCGCGTGCAAGCGCAAAGGTGCCTTCGCCGAAGGGCGAAATTTCAAACGCGCCGAGCGGGCCGTTCCAGAGCAGCGTCTCGCAGCGCGAGAGCACATCGACGTAATGCGCCACCGTCTTCGGGCCGACGTCGAGGACCATTTCGTCTTTCGGGACGTCGATGGTCGGCACGGTGCGCGAGGGGGCGCCCGCTTCGAAACGCCCGGCGACGACGACGTCCTGCGGCAGCACGATCTCGCAGCTCCGCGCCTTGGCGGCGTGCATGATCTCGCGCGCGGTCTCGACGAGATCGGGTTCAGCCAGCGACTTGCCGATTTCGACGCCGCCCGCGAGCAGGAACGTGTTGGCCATACCGCCGCCGATGATCAGCTTGTCGACCTTGGCGGAGAGATTGGTGAGGACGGGGATCTTGGTCGAGACCTTGGCGCCGCCCACGACGGCTGCGACTGGACGCTTCGGCTGCTCCAGCGCCGTGCGAAGGGCCGAGATTTCTTCCATCATCAACGGGCCGGCATAGGACGGCAGCAGATGCGTCACGCCTTCGGTCGAAGCGTGCGCGCGATGGGCGGCCGAGAAGGCGTCGTTGACGAACAGGTCGCCGAGGGCTGCCAGGGCTTTGCTGAACTCGGGATCGTTCTTTTCCTCGCCCTTATGAAAGCGAGTGTTTTCGAGCACGAGGATAGCGCCGTTGGGGAGTGCTGCGACGGCCTTCTGCGCGGCCTCGCCGACACAGTCCGACGCGAGCGCCACGGGCGTGCCTGCGATCTTGCCGAGCGCTTCGGCGACGGCTGCTAGCGAGTTCTCCCGGTCGGGTCCATCCTTCGGGCGGCCGAAGTGGGAGAGCACGATCACGCGCGCGCCTCGCGCCGCCAGCGCCTTGAGGCCCGGGACGACGCGTTCGAGGCGCGTTGCGTCCGTCACCACGCCGTTCTTGGCCGGCACGTTGAGATCGGCGCGCACGAGCACGCGCTTGCCGGCAAGGTCGAGGCCGTCCGTCGTCTTGAGCTTGTCGAGGTTCATTGCGTACCGATGAGGTTGGGCGTTCCGATGAAGTTGGCGCGGCGCTTATGATCTTGCGTGTCGGGCGATCTGACGTGTCTGGATCCCGGCCTGCGCCGGGATGACGTTATGGGTGTGCTGACGGCGCGCCCTAAGTTCACTCTCACCTGGCGTCATGGCGAAGTCTTGCTCTGCAAGAATTGCCGGGATCCAGGTCCCCATCCAGGACGGGCAATGAGCGCATGTGCGGACCGTCAGCCCTTCTTGGCGATGGCGCGGGCGGCGTCGGCGACTTTGGGAGCGGTCAGGCCGAAATGCTCGAACACCTTCGGGCCCGGCGCCGAGACGCCGAAATCCGATAGCCCGATGAAGCGGTCGCCGGGCCGAAGCCACTCGTGCCAGCCCTGCGCGATGGCCGCCTCGACGGCGATGCGCGGAGCTGTGCCGAGGACGTCCTCGCGGTAGGCTTCGGGCTGGGCGCGGAACAGTTCGAACGACGGCATCGAGACGACGGCGGCGTTGATGCCGTCCTTCGCAAGCGCCGCAGCCGCTTCCGCGACGAGGCCCACTTCAGAGCCGGTGGCGATCAGCGTGACGTCGCGCTTGGCGCCGCCGCTCACGACGTATCCACCCTTGGCGGATGCGTTCTCTTCGACCGAGCCGGTGCGGAGCACAGTCGGCACCGCCTGGCGCGAGAGCGCAAGCACGGATGGGCGCTTCGGATCGGAAAGCGCAATCTCCCAGGCCTCCGCCGTCTCGAGCGCGTCTGCGGGGCGCAGCACGAGCAGGTTCGGAATGGCGCGCAGCGCCGCCAGATGCTCAACCGGCTGATGGGTCGGGCCATCCTCGCCGAGGCCGATGCTGTCGTGCGTCATGACGTAGACGACGCGCTGGTGCATCAGCGCCGAGAGGCGGATCGACGGGCGGCAGTAGTCGGTGAAGACGAGGAACGTCGCGCCATAAGGGATGAAGCCGCCGTGCAGCGAGATGCCGTTCATGGCGGCGGCCATGCCGTGCTCGCGCACGCCGTAGTGGATGTAGTCGCCCGCGTAGTTGCCGGGCTCGACGGCCTTGTGATGCTTGGTGCGCGTGCCGTTCGAGGGCGTGAGGTCGGCCGATCCGCCGAGCAACTCGGGAAGCGCGGGCACGAGATGCTCAAGCGTGAGCTGGGACCAGACGCGCGTCGCCTTCTTCGCGGCGTCGGCTGCGAACTGCGCCTTGGCGGCGGCGATGGCGGCGGCGAGCTCTTTCGTGCGCGATGCGGCAGCGGGGCTGTCGAACGCGGTCTTCGCGGCGGCGGGCGCCTTGGCGAGACGCGCCTTCCAGGCTGCGTTCTCGGCGGCGCCCTTCGCACCCAGCGCGCGCCAGGCGTTGAGGACGGGGGCCGGGATTTCGAACGGCGCGGCGCTCCAGTTCAGCTTTTCGCGCGTGCCTTTGATTTCCTCGACGCCCAACGGTTCGCCGTGCGTCGACGATTTGCCGGCCTTGGTCGGCGCGCCGTAGCCGATCACCGTCTTGCAGGCGATGAGCCAGGGCTTCGAGCTGTCGGCGCGGGCCTTGGCGAGCGCGGCGGAGATCGCCTTCGGATCGTGGCCGTCGACACGGATCGTGTTCCAGCCCGAGGCTTCGAAGCGCTTCACCTGATCGTCGGAGACGGACAGCGACGTCGGGCCGTCGATAGAGATCGAGTTGTCGTCCCACAGGACGATGAGCTTGCCGAGCTTCAGGTGGCCCGCGAGCGAGATCGCCTCGTGGCTGATGCCTTCCATCAGGCAGCCGTCGCCGGCGAGGCAATAGGTGTAGTGGCCGACGAGATCGTCGCCGTGGCGGGCGTTGAGCAGGCGTTCGGCCAGCGCCATGCCGACGGCGTTGCCGATGCCCTGGCCGAGCGGGCCGGTGGTGGTCTCGATGCCCGGCGCATAGCCATATTCAGGGTGACCGGCCGTCTTGGATCCGAGTTGGCGGAAGTTCGCAAGCTGGCCGATGTCCATCTCGGGATAGCCGGTCAGATAGAGCAGCGAATACAGCAGCATCGATCCATGGCCCGCCGACAGCACGAAGCGGTCGCGGTCAGGCCAAGCGGGATCGGCCGGGTCAAAGCGGAGGGCGTCGGTGAACAGAACCGTCGCAACATCGGCCATGCCCATCGGCATGCCGGGATGGCCGGAGTTGGCCTTTTGCACCGCGTCCATTGCGAGTGCGCGGATGGCGTTGGCCATATCCCTGGTTGTGGCGCCGTTTGTCATCATTGTGTCTTGCGCCTCGCCCATGTCCAACCTGTCCCCTGCAGAAATCGAGGGCTTTCGCCCATTGCTGGGGCACATTTAGCCGGGCAAGCCGGTGGCGTCTACCGCGCTTTCCCGCGAGGCTCCCCCTCTCCCACCTCGCGTCACGGCCCCGCGCCGTGGCCCTCAGGCCGCCTCGTTTCCGGTCGGATCGTTCTCCGGCTCTTTTTGGTGCGGCGGAGGCGCTTTTGCGGGCTTGGCGGGCCGTGGGGGCACGTCTGCGTCCAGGTTGTCGGCGGCGTCCTCCTCGAACAGGCGCTCCAGTGTCGCATAGTCGCTGCGAGCCTTGGCCTGGAGCTTTTCCATGTCGCTGTAGTGGGCGTAGTCCTCGATCAGGCGGCGCTCGTCGTGGGCGCGGAAGGTTTTTGTCACGCGCTCGCTCTCGCGCTCCGTGTATCCGAGGCCGACCAGCACCTGGCGCGTCGTCTCCAGGGCGGACAGGAACGTCTCGCGCTGCACCGTCGTGATGCCGAGGTCGAGCAGGCGCAGGGCATGGTTGCGGTTGCGGGCCCGGGCGTAGATCGGCGTATCGGGAAAGCGGCGCTTGACGAACTCGGCGGCGCGCATCGAGGCCTCGATGTCGTCGATGGCGAGGACGAACGCGCGGGCGCGCGAGATCTGCGCCGCTTCCAGGATCTCGGCCCGGCTCGCATCGCCGTAGAAGGCCTGCGCGCCGAACTTCTTCACGAGCTCCACCTGCTCGGCGGAGATGTCGAGGGCGATGAAGGGGATCTTCTTGCCGCGCAGCACGCGGGCCACGATCTGGCCGAAGCGGCCGAAGCCGGCGATGACGACGTGCTCATCGCGGCCGGGCAGCTTGTCGAAGGACGGCGACGGTTCGCCTCCCGCGCGCGCCGAGAGGCGGCGCTCGATGGCGAGAAGGAGCGGCGTCGCGGCCATCGAGATCGTAACGACGGCAATCAGGAGATCGCTGACGGGATCGGAAATCACGCCGGCCGTCAGTCCGGCCGTGAACAGGACGAAGCCGAATTCGCCGCCCTGGCTGAGGGAGAGGCCGAGGCGGCGCGCTGGGCGCTCGCCAAGGCCCGCGATGCGGCCCAGCACATAGAGAATACCGGCCTTCACCAGAACCAGCCCGACGGCGAGCGCGAACACGAGCAGGGGCTGCTCGAGCACGAGGGCGACGTTGAGCGACATGCCGATGGCCGTGAAGAACAGGCCCAGCAGCAAGCCCTGGAACGGCTGAATGTCGGCTTCGAGCTGGTGGCGGTAGGAGCTTTCGGCCAGCAGTGCGCCGGCGATGAATGCGCCGAGGGACGCGGACAAGCCCGCCTTCTGCATCAGGAGCGAGACTGTGACCACGGTCAGCAGGGCCGCGGCCGTCATCGCCTCCTTGACGTTCGTGCGCGCGACGAGGCGCATGAAGGTGTCGAGGCCGAAATAGCCGAACAGCACGACGGCAAGGATGGTGCCCAGCCCCCACAGCGCGGCGGCGAGGTCCATCGGCTGGCTCACCCCGCCGGCGGCGGAGGCAAACAAGGGGACGAGCGCGATGAGCGGGATCGCGGCGAGGTCCTGAAACAACAGCACCGCGAAGCCGAGCCGCCCGTGACGCGCGGCGAGATCCCCCTGCTCTTCCATGACCTGGAGGGCGAAGGCCGTGGACGACAGCGCAAGCGCCAGGCCGATGAAAAGCGCGGTCTGCCATTGGTCGACGAACAGCGCGGCCACGGTGCCGATCGCCAGCGCCGTCAACAGAACCTGCGCGCCACCCAGCCTGAAGATGCCCTGGCGCATGGCCCACAGGCGTTTGGGGCGCAGTTCGAGACCGATCAGGAACAGCAGCAGAACGATGCCGAATTCCGAAAACTCGAGGATCTCGTGGGCTTCGTAGCTGGAGAAGACGTGGCGGATGCCGTGGGGCCCCAGCGCGATACCGGCCAGCAGGTAGCCCAGGACCGTGCCGATGCCAAAGCGGCGCGCCAGCGGCGGGGCGATCGCCATGGCGGCCAGCAACAGGGCAACTTCAGTCAGGGTGACATTCGGCATCGGACACCGGGTTCAGGGGTTGGCGGTCACTTTCCAGGTCGGCGGGCGGCGCGTCCACCACGATTGTGGAGCCGGTCACGATGTGACGCAGATCCGGTTCGACGGTTCGGCCGTAGGCAGGCCAAGCGTGGGATCGGGAGCAAGCGCGCGGGCGCGCCTTCGAGAGCACGTTGCTGGCGCGGCGGCGAGGTTGCGGTATGCTTCAGGTTCTCCAGGAGGGCCGAGATCTGCGTGCCCTCGCCGCGAATGCCGAGGACCATGGCTGATCTTCTGCGACGGGTTGCTGTAAACGGCGATGTGGATGCGTTCCGCGCGCTGTTCCGGGCCTACGCTCCCCGCGTCAAATCCTACATGCTGCGGCAAGGCGCCGACTCGGCGACCGCCGAGGAGCTGTCGCAGGAGACTTTGCTGACGGTATGGCGAAAGGCGGGCCTCTATTCCGGCGAGAAGGGCAGCGCGACGACATGGATTTTTACGATCGCGCGTAATCTAAGGATCGACCGGCTGCGTAAAGAGGTGGCTTGGCAGCCGCTGCCGGAGGATGGACCCGAGGAGGCCTCGACCGACCTCGCGCCGGACGAGGAGTTGTCCGAACGCGAGCGAGGAGAGCGCGTGCGGTCCGTTATGGCCGAGTTGCCGCCGGAACAGACAGAAGTCGTCACGTTGGCGTTCATTGAGGGCTTATCGCACAGCGAGATTGCAGCCCGTCTCGATTTGCCGCTCGGCACCGTCAAATCGCGGATGCGGCTGGCCTATCAGAAGATCCGCGATGCGCTTGAGGACTTGAGGTAGATGACGATCCGCCACCATCCGGATTTCGCTTCGCTGATGTGCTGCGCGGCCGGCAGCCAGCCGGATGCGTTCGCGGCCGTGATCGCGTCTCACCTGTCGGTTTGCGCGGACTGCCGCGCGGAAGTCAGCCGAATGCAGGAGATCGGCGTGGCGCTGTTCGATGCGTTGGCGCCTGCGGATGTGGACGCGGCTGCGCCCGTCATCGCGATGCGCGCGGGCGAAGCGGAGATGGGCTCTGCCGTGGACGAGAGCGTGACCGCGACGGCGCGTGAGGCTCCGGCCGGCGACGTTCCCCTCCCCCTCGTGTCCGTGCTCGGTGCGCGGCTCGACGACCTGCCCTGGCGCTGGTCGGCTCCGGGGATCTGGACCCATCCGGTGCCGCTGTCGGAGAACGCGGGCGGCGAGCTTCTGATGATCAAGGTTGGGCCCGGCAAGGAAATGCCCGCGCACGGCCATGACGGCCAGGAACTCACGATCATCCTGCGCGGCGCCTACACGGACACGATCGGACGCTTCGGCGTGGGCGATGTCGCCGATCTCGATTCCGATACCGAGCACACGCCCGTCGCTTGCGCGACGGAAGGTTGCATCTGCCTAGTAGCCAGGGACGGCAAGCTGCGTTTCAAGGGGCCGGTCGCGCGCCTGCTGCAGCCGTTGATCGGGCTCTAAGCCACGCGAGAGCCCTCGTTCGGCCCGCCGTCTGTTAGTTCGGGCGGTCGAGGGTCGACTGAATGCGGAAGCCGGGGGCTTGCTCGGAGCCCACGGGCGCGGCCGACGCCTGCGTCACGGCCGCGGGCGCCTCGGCCTTCTTTTCGGGCTTTTTCGCTTCGGCCTTCGGGGCTTGCGTCGGCTTCGGCTTTGCGGATTTCTGTGGCGGCTCGAACTGGAACAGTCCGCGCGGCTGGATCGCGGGGGCTGCGAGCTTGCGCGGCGCTGGGGCTGCGTACGCGGGCTGCGCCTTCACGGCTGCCGCCCTGCCCTTTTTCGCACGCGGCGGAGGCCGGATCGCAGGCGCCTCGGGTTCGGTTGCGACTTCGGCCGCGGGGGGCGGCTGGGCATGAACGATGTCCAGGCCGAGGCGCGCCATCACGAGACCGTCGTTGGATTTGAATTCGATGTCGGCGCGAACCGGCTCGACCTGATCGTGCGGGATCACGACGCCGACGTCGGCGAGTTCGGCGGAGGCGATCTTCCAGCCTGTTTCCGAGATCCGCTCTCCGGCCGAGAGTTCGACATTCGGCGGCAGGCCGCTGACCGTCACGCTGTCTGCCTGCTCCACGGGGGGCTCTGGCGCCTCACCCGCTGCCTCGGCCTCATCGGCGAGCACGATGCCGGGCTGCGTGTGGTCTTCGCGCAGGATTTCGAGGTTCGAGGCGATCGCATACATGCTTGGCGAGAGGTTGCCGCAAGGCTCGCCGAGGCATGTGGCGGGGCTCTCGATCACTTCTTTGACCGCCGCGATCTCGGCGGGCGGCGGCGGCGGCTCGTTGACGATGCCGAGGCCGAGACGCGCCAGCACGATGCCCTGGCGCGACTTGATCTCGATTTCCGCGCGAACGGGATCGGCGCGGTCGTGGGGCACGACGAAGCTGACATTGGAGAGCTCATTTGGAGCGAGGCTCCAATCGGTGTCGGAGATTTTCTGTCCGGCGGAGAGCTTCACCTCCGGAGCCACGCCGCGAACGGTGATCGTCTCCACGGGATCGAACGCCGGTTCCGGCAGCGGGCCGACGGCGGGCGGGGCGCTCGCTACGGCAAGGCCGGGAGCCAGGGCGACGGCGGGTGCCGCACTGCCGGCAAGAGACGCGCGCGCCATCAGGTTCGACATTGTCGGCGCCGTGGTCTCGCACGAGGGATCGGTGCAGGCCGCGCTGCCGCCGGTGGTGCGGGTCGTGTGTCCGATACCGCCCGCGAGCACGGCCAGCGCACACGCCGCGGCGGCCATTCCCCATCCGAGATTGTGCGAAATGGTTGAAACGGGATCTGGCGCGGGAACGGGGATCAGCGCGGGCAGGTTCGGCTGAGCATTCCTTTGGCTCGCGCCGGCCGGAGCTTCGTCGGCGTCGCCCAGGAAGGGCGGCGGCTCGTAAAGCACGGGAGACGCGGTCTCGCTGCGCGGTGCGGTGGTCGCGGCGACGATGATCTTCAGTTTTTCTTCGAGCGTCGCGATCTGATCGAGCGGACTGACCTCGACAACGGGCAGCGCTTCGACAGCAGGTGGCTCCGCTCGTGCTGTCCACGGGCCGGGTGTGGGCGCGGCGCCCATGCTCGCCGACAGCCAATGCGTTCCCATCGAGAGCGCGGCGCGTTGTGGGCGCGCGGCAGCGTGTTCAGCGGGCAGCGTCTCGTCCGCGCTCATGCGCGTGGTGACCCAGTGCTCGTGCGCGCGCCGAGAGCTGGAGCCTGTTGGCCCTGTTACGTGATCATCAATCCGGTCGTCTGTGCGCACGAGGGGCGCATCCGAGCATTCGACACCATTTGGCATTACGGGCTCCGACAAAATCTAACGACGCGACCCGAAATACTGGGGCTCGTGCTTGGACGGCTGCCATCTGCACCGGAGCCCTGTGTTGCACAACGTGCAGACACATCGAACGGCAATTAGAATTTAATATGAAGGCCAAAGTGAGCCAAAAGCTGTGCTCGAAAGCGAGATAAATCCCCGCAACGCCAGTGTTTGCGCGCGTGAGCGTCGAAACACTCTCAAGTGGATGCGTGACTGCCGGGATCGCGCGTCAGGCGGATGCGGGCGTGTGACGTTTCACAAGCGCATCGAGCGCCATCAGCTCGCGCATTAGCGGTTCGAAGTCGCGCAACGGCAGCATGTTCGGGCCGTCCGACGGCGCGGTGTCGGGCGCTTCATGCGTTTCGATGAAAAGTCCCGCGACGCCGACTGCAACGGCTGCACGTGCGAGCACGGGCACGTAGCGGCGATCTCCGCCGGAGCTTCCGCCGAGGCCGCCCGGCTGCTGCACGGAATGCGTAGCATCGAAGATCACGGGCGCGCCGGTCTCGGCCATCTGCGGAAGGGCACGCATGTCGACAACGAGCGTGTTGTAGCCGAACGAAGACCCGCGCTCGGTGAGCAGCACGTTCGGGTTGCCCGAGCCCACCACTTTGGCGACGACGTTCTTCATGTCCCAGGGCGCGAGGAACTGTCCCTTCTTGATCTTGACGACGCGGCCGGTCTTGGCGGCGGCGACGAGCAGGTCGGTCTGGCGGCAGAGAAAGGCCGGGATCTGCAGCACGTCGACGACGGGTGCTACGGCCGCGCACTGGGAGATCTCGTGCACGTCCGTCACGACGGGCAAGCCCAGCGTCTCGCGGATCTCGGCGAAGACGTCGATGGCGGCGTCGAGGCCGATGCCGCGCTTGCCGTTGAGCGACGTGCGGTTCGCCTTGTCGAAGGACGACTTGTAGACGAGGCCGAGGCCGAGGCGCTGGGCCATGTCCTTCAAGGCGCCGGCCGTTTCGAGTGCGTGGGCGCGGCTCTCCATCTGGCACGGCCCCGCGAACACGACGATCGGGGACGCATTGGAGACGGAAAGCGCGCCGATGGCGACGCTGGCGTTGGGTTTCGTCGAGTCGAGCTGGGTCATGCGCCCTTATAGTGAATTCGCGAATTGCATGGCAAGCAAGCGCGGTCTCCCTCCACCGCCGCCGTCTCGCAGGGGCTGGTCGGTACTTTCCGATCTTCTAGTAGCATTCCTAGGGCCTTTCCGGCTTTCGGGGCTTCGCCAGGCCAGGCGTGGCGCGTCCGGGCGCTCCGAGGGCTCGGGTGCCCGATGCTTGACGCTTGCGCCGCGGGTTTCTACACCCACATCAAGGTATTCCGGCATCCTGCCGCACCGAGAGGCCGCCGCCCCCATGCTCGTCCTGATCGATAACTACGACAGCTTCACGTACAATCTCGTGCACTTCCTCGGCGAGCTCGGCGCGACATCCGAGGTCATCCGCAACGACAAGGTGACGGCTGAGGAAGTTCTCAAGCTGAAGCCCAAGGCGATCGTGCTCTCGCCCGGCCCCTGCACGCCCAACGAAGCGGGCGTCTGTCTCGATCTCATCGCGAAGGCCGGCGCGAAGATTCCGCTGCTCGGCGTGTGCCTCGGCCACCAGTCCATCGGACAGGCCTACGGCGGCAAGGTCATCCGCGCCGACGCGCCGATGCATGGCAAGCTCTCGACCATCACGCACACCGACAAGGGGCTGTTCAAGGGCCTGCCGAAAGAGATCGAAGTGACGCGCTATCATTCGCTCATCGTGGAGCGCAAGAGCCTGCCCGATTGCCTCGAAGTGACGGCCGAGACAAGCGACGGCACCATCATGGGTCTTCAGCACAAGACGCATCCCGTGCATGGCGTGCAGTTCCATCCGGAGAGCATCGCCTCGCAGCAGGGCCATGCGCTGCTCGCGAACTTCCTCGAGCTTGCCGGTCTCAATCCGCGTCGCATCACGCCGCGTCCGCGCAACGCGGCCTGACCTTACAGCACCCGGGGGGGACCATGAGCAGCGCGGCGGGCGTGAAGGCCCTTCTTCAGACGGTGGCGTCCGGCGCGACGTTCTCGGCAGACGACATGGCGGGCGCCGTCGATCTCCTCACGGAGAGCGCGACGCCGCCGCAGATGACGGCGTTTTTGATGGGCCTGCGCGTGCGCGGCGAAACGCTGGACGAGATCACGGGCGCGGCGCGCGCGTTGCGGCGCAGGATGGCGACCGTCGATGTTGCGCCGGGGGCGATCGACATCGTGGGCACGGGCGGCGACGGGCATGGGACGTTCAACGTCTCGACCGCGTCGGCGCTGGTCGCGGCGGGCGCCGGCCTCAAAGTTGCCAAGCACGGCAATCGCTCGGTGTCGTCGCTCTCTGGCGCGTCGGACGTGCTGTCGGCGCTGGGCGTGAAGCTCGATTGCGGCCCTGCCCTCATTCAGCGCGCCATCGATGAAGCGGGCGTCGGCTTCCTGTGGGCGCCCGCGCACCATCCGGCCATGAAAGCCTGGGCCGCGCCGCGCGCCGAGCTTGGCGTGCGCACGCTTTTCAATCTGCTCGGACCGATCTGCAATCCGGCGGGCGTGCGCCATCACGTGCTCGGCGTGTTCGACCACGCGTGGGTGATGCCGATGGCGGAAGCTTTGCGCGCACTCGGCTCCGAGCGGGCTTGGGTGGTGCACGGCCACGACGGTCTCGACGAGCTGTCGACGACGGGCGCATCGACTGTTGCGGCGCTCGAGGGCGGCAAGATCACGACGTTCGAGGTGACGCCGGAAGACGCGGGACTGGCGCGTGTGTCTCTAGCCGACCTCAAGGGCGGAGACGGCGCGCACAACGCGCAGGCGCTGCGCGAGCTGCTCGCGGGTGCGACGGGCCCCTACCGCGATATCGTTCTCCTCAACACCGCCGCGGCCCTCATCGTTGGCGGGCGGGCGAGCTCGCTGGCCGAGGGTGTCGCCCTGGCGCAGGACGCCATCGCTTCCGGCCGCGCCGCAGCCGCGCTTGAGCGGCTCGTCGCGGTCAGTCAGTCGGCCGCTTAGTCGGCTGCTCAGTCGACCGCATAGTCTTGGGCGCCCCTTGCTAACCACGTCCACTGGGCGCGTGGGTTTGGCCGGCCCCGTTCTGTGCTAGGTTCATCCGGGTGCCCCTTTGCTCCGAGGCTCGCATGATCCGCTTCCCACTCCCCCTCCTCGCTTCCATGCTGCTGTGTGCGCCTGTGCTCGCGCAGGAGGCCGGCAGTCAGCAGGAGAATGCGCCGATGCCGCATACGCTCGTCATCGGCTACGAGGACGAGGGCAAGGTGGATGCGTCGGAGAAATCCTGCCGGGCGTTCGTCGTCGACATGGTCGAGTGGGAGAAGGCCGAGATGGAGCAGGCGGTGAAAGACGTCTGCGCCTACCGGCAGAAGCACATCGACGCCTACGCGAGACTGGAGGCCGCCTACACCGACTTCCGCGCGGTGCTCTCCGAGCAGACGCGGTTCGACGGAGCGGCGGCCGCGCGCCACGTGGCGGGGCTGATCAAGAATTGCATGGACATGAAGTGGGCGCTCTCGACGGGCGGCCACAACATCGGCACCGACATGATCCCGCAGGCCATCGCCACCGAGTGCCTCGACCTCGGCCACGATATTCTGCAAAAGGAAACGGCCAACCTCGGGCCCCGAGACGAGGCGCCCGCCGGCGGGGAATGAGCAGGCTTGACCCCGGAGCGGCGGGCCGGTAGCACGCACGTTTTACGAAAGTACGCTTCACCAATGGCCGACATTCTTGAGAAAATCACCGCCTACAAGCGGGAAGAGGTCGCCCGCGCGCGCGATCTCATACCGCTGCAGGTGCTGGCGGAATATGCGCGCAGTGCGCCGCGCGTGCGTTCGTTCGCGGGGGCGCTCGACGCCAAGCGCGACGCCGGGCAGACCGCGCTGATCGCCGAGATCAAGAAGGCGTCGCCGTCCAAGGGGCTGATCCGCGCCGACTTCGATCCCCCTGCTCTTGCGCAAGCCTATGAAGCGGGCGGGGCTGCGTGCCTTTCGATCCTGACGGACGGGCCGTCGTTCCAGGGCGCGCCGGACTATCTCACGCGTGCGCGGGCGGCCTGCTCGCTGCCGGTGCTGCGCAAGGATTTCATGATCGACACCTATCAGGTGGTCGAGGCGCGCGCGTGGGGCGCGGACTGCATCCTCATCATCCTCGCAGAAGTGGACGACGCGCTCGCCGCTGATCTCGCAGCCGCCGCGCGCGACTGGGGCATGGATTCGATCGTCGAAGTGCACGACGCAGCAGAGATGGATCGCGCGCTGCGTCTCGACTGCTGTCTCATCGGCATCAACAATCGCAATCTAAAAACCTTCGAGACGTCGCTCGCGACGACGGAAGAGCTGGCGCCGCGTGTGCCCGCGGACCGCATCGTCATCTCCGAGAGCGGCATCTTCACACCGGCCGACATCGCACGCATGAACCGCGCGGGCGTGGGAACGTTTCTTGTCGGGGAAAGCCTGATGCGGCAGGCCGACGTGACCGCCGCGACGCGCACGCTGCTGACGCCGGAGGCCGCATGACCGGCAAGCTTACGCACCTCGACGACAAAGGCCGCGCCCGCATGGTGGACGTGGGCGACAAGGAAGCCACGTCGCGGACGGCCGTCGCGGAAGGCTTCATTGCCATGAGCGCCGCGACGCTCGATCTCGTGATTTCGGGCGGCGCCAAGAAGGGCGACGTGCTGGCGGCGGCGCGCATCGCCGGCATCATGGCCGCCAAGAAGACCAGCGATCTCATTCCGCTCTGCCATCCGCTCGCGCTCACGAAAGCGGCGGTCGATTTCGCGCCGGGCGACAAGCCGGCCGGGTTGCATATCCGCGCCGAGGTGAGCGTGACGGGTCCGACCGGCGTCGAGATGGAGGCGCTGACGGCCGTCTCCGTCGCCGCGCTCACGATCTACGACATGCTGAAGGCGGCCGACCGCGGAATGGAAATCGGCGGCGTGCGGCTCGTCAGCAAAACGGGCGGGCGGTCTGGCGATTACGCTGCGCCGGTCAAATCCGGGGCCTGAGCCATGCCGCTGCTGCCCGTCGCGTCCGCACTTGAACAGATCCTGTCCGGCATCGGGTCTCCCGCCGAGGAGATGGTTTCGGTGTTCGCCGCAGACGGGCGCGTGCTGACGCGCGATCTTGCGGCGATGTTCACGCAGCCGCCCTTCGCGGCCTCGGCCATGGACGGTTACGCGGTCTACGGGCAGGACGCTGCGCCGGTCGGTGCGCGCTGGACGGTTGTCGGAGAATCGGCTGCGGGGCGCGGCTTTGCGGGGCGCGTCGGGCCCGGCGAGGCCGTGCGCATCTTTACGGGCGCGCCGGTGCCTGCGGACTGCGCGACGGTCGTCATCCAGGAAGACGTTGCGCGCGATGGCGACGTCATCGTCGCGACCGACGCAACCGCCTCCGGAGCCAACATCCGCCGCGCCGGAAACGATTTCACCCAAGGCGACGTGCTGCTCAGGCGGGGACATCGGCTCGATCCGCATGCGCTGACGCTGGCGGCGGCCATGGGGCACGGAGAGGTGCCCGTCGCGCGGCGCCCCGTCGTTGCCATTCTCGCAACCGGCGACGAACTGGTGCCTCCCGGCGCCCGGCCGGGGCCGGATCAGATCGTGTCGTCCAATCCAGCAGGCATTGCAGCGCTGGTCACGCGGGCGGGCGGCGTTCCGCTGCAGCTCGGTATCGTGGCGGATCGGATGGCCGATCTGCGTGCGGCGATCGCGCAGGCGCGGGGCGCAGACATCCTCATCACCATCGGCGGCGCGTCCGTCGGCGATCATGATCTCGTCGGGCCGGCGTTGAAGGAAGAAGGCATCGACCTCGCGTTCTGGAAGGTTGCGATCCGGCCCGGCAAACCGCTGATGTTCGGACGGCTCGATGCAACGCGCGTGATGGGGCTGCCGGGCAATCCGGTCTCGGCGCTGATCACGGCGCGCGTGTTTCTCGTGCCGCTGATCCATGCGCTGCTCGGGATTGGGCCGGAGGCGCGCGACCTCGAGACGGCGATCCTCACGCAGCCGCTCGAAGCGAACGGACCGCGCCTGCATCTCATGCGCGCCAAGCTGGGGCGTGACGCGTCGGGTGTGCTGACTGTTACGCCGATGCCCTCGCAGGACAGCTCGTTGCTCAGCGCGCTCGTGGAGGCCGATTGCCTGATCTGGCGCGAGCCCGATGCGGCGCTTGCGGCGGCAGGCGATGCGGTGCGCTTTCAACGCCTTTAGCGATCCGGCGCAGAGTTCGAAACAGTGCCGTCCACGAAGCACTTGACGGAACCTTGCAAGAACGATTAGCGTACATTCACGCTTTGTTTAGGTGAGTCTTGCGATGCAGCATCACGCGTCGCGGAGACGATGGCCATTTTCGCCGGTTGCCGGCGTGGGTGCGTCGGGTGTGCGTGACGGCGTGCGGAAAATGAAACTGCTCTCGGCCTTGGAGTGACGCGTCCTTCGCGTCCGGGCCTTGCACGGGAGGCATAATGCTGACTTCCAAACAGAAAGAGCTTTTGCTCTTCATCCATGAGCGCATGCAGGCCGACGGCGTGCCGCCCTCCTTCGACGAAATGAAGGACGCGCTCGATCTCAAATCCAAATCCGGGATCCACCGTTTGATCACGGCGCTCGTCGAGCGCGGGTTCATCCGCCGCCTGCCGCACCGGGCCCGCGCCATCGAGGTGCTCAAGCTGCCCGAGACATCGACCTTGTCGGTCGTGGCGGCCACGTCCTCGGCATCCGCCGAGCCGCAGCGGCGCATCGGGTTTCAGCCGAGCGTCATCGAAGGCACGAAGGCGCGCAATATCTCGACGCCGCCGTCGCACATGCTCGACAGCCGCACCGTCTCGGTGCCCGTCATGGGGCGCATCGCGGCCGGCGTGCCGATCTCGGCGATCCAGAACCACAGTCACGACATCGCCTGTCCGCCAGACCTTCTCACCAACGGCGAGCATTTCGCGCTCGAGGTGAAGGGCGACTCGATGATCGAGGCCGGCATTCACGACGGCGATACGGTGATCATCCGCCGCTGCGATACGGCCGAGAACGGCGATATCGTCGTGGCGCTCGTCGAGCAGGAAGAAGCAACCCTGAAGCGGCTGCGCAAGAAGGGCTCGACGATCGCGCTCGAAGCGGCCAACCCGGAATTCAAGACGCGCATTTTCGGACCGGACCAGGTCGATATCCAGGGCCGCCTCGTCGGGCTTATCCGCCGCTATTGATCGTCGTCATCGTGGACGGGAGCGGCGGGCTCTGGCGCGCCGGTATTCGGCACGGCATCTGCGCCGGGTTCGGTTTGCCGCGCGCGTTCGCCTCGCGTGCTCCCTGCCACACGCTGCTCGGGACGTTCGGTCCAGGGCCGCGCGCCGCGCCGCTGCGTGACGCTCTCGATGCGCGCGATTTGGGCTGCGTTGTCGTCTGAAGGTTTCGCGAGAAAGATTGCGTGGGTGCCGTCATCGCGCAGCGCCCAGCGGTCGAGCACCGCGCGCGGGCGCGTGCACCCCTTCGGGCGGCGCGGTCCACCGATCAGGATATCGGCGTTGCGGCAATCTTCGTCCGTCGCCGACGCGTGGCGCGCCACCGCGATGCGCAAGCCCCTCGTTTCGATGAGGCATCCGGCCCCATCGCAAAGGGCGCCTTTGGCGCGTAGCGCTTCGCGTGCGGGCCGGCCGTCTCCATCGCGTTCGAGCCAGCGCGTCAGCTCATAATTGCCCGCGCGGCTGCCGATGACGGCATAGCGGCCGTCGTTGCCGCGGACCGCGACCAGCGCGCCGCCGCGCCCGGCGAGGACGTCCGGCCGTTCGGCTCCGCCCGCCGTGAGGATGCCCGCGCCGATGGCGACGAGGCCCAGCGCGCGCCAGCGCGTCTGCCACAGCAGCAGCCACAGGCCGCCGAACACCATCAGGGCGAAACTCACCTCGGGGATGGCGCCGATGTGCACGATCGCACCGGGCAGGCTCGCGACCCAGTAGGCCGTCGCCGTCATGACATCGATGCCCTTCGCCATGAGGGCGAGCGGCCACGCTTCGAGGCCAAGCGGCATGACGATCAGGGTGAGCAGCGCCGACGGCATGATGACGAGATTGCAGATGGGGACCGCGATCAGGTTGGCGATCAGGGCGTACTGCTGGCTGCGGTGGAAGTGGTAGACGCCGAACGGCGCGACGGAGATGCTCGCGATCACGGTCGAGAGCACGATGCCGCCGAGGAAGAACGCAACGGGACGCAGCCAGCCCCCGGACGTCTGCCGATCTGTGCGCTCGCGAACGGCCTCGTAGGCGGCAATCAGCGAGACGACGGCGGCGAACGACATCTGAAATCCCGCGTCGAGGAGACTTTCGGGAAGCACCACCAGCACGAGCAGTGCGGCGAGCGCCACGTTGCGCATGGCGAGCGCCTGGCGGTCCAGCATGACGGCGACGAACATGATGGCGATCATGAGGGCTGCGCGCACGGTGGCGATGGATGCGCCGGATATCAGCAAATAGCTGACTGCGCCGAGCAGTGCTGCTGCGGCGGCCCACTTCTTCGTTGGGTAGCGCAGCGCGATGGACGGAAATGCCGCGAACACGATGCGCGCAAACGTGAACACGAACCCGGCCATGATCACCATGTGCAGGCCGGAGATCGAGAGAATGTGGACGAGGCCGGAGTCGCGGTATGCGTCGTTGGTCGGCTCCGTGATACCCCCGCGCTCGCCGGTGATCAGGGAGACGGCGATGGCGCCAGTCTCGCCCGGTACGGCCGCGCGGATGCGTTCACCGATGGCGTGGCGCGCGCGTTCCAGGTGCTCGCGGGCTTCGCGGATCAGGCTGTGCACGCCCTCGGCGGGTCGTGTCACGATCGTTGCGGGGGCGAGCGAAAATCCCGTTGCGCCCAGTCCCTGGAACCACGCCGTGCGCGCAAAGTCGTATCCGCCGGGCATCGCTGGGCCCGCAGGCGGACGCAGCGTCGCGCGCAATCGGATCGTGTCGCCGGGGCGCAGGCCCTTGGTCTTGCGCATGGCGCGGATGCGGATCCGCTTGGGTTGCCGATCCGCCGCAAGCCCGCGGATGGAGATGACGCGGAGGGTCAGCCGTTCGCCGCGCGTGGGGCGAGGCTCGATCAGCTCGACCACGCCCTCCACATCCGCATAGCGAAGCTCGTGTTGAAGTACGGGCGCGCGCGCCGCTTCGGTGCGCGTCTTGGCTGCGGCAAAGCCCAGCGACATAACGAGCAGCGCCAGTCCGGCCACGTAGGCCAGGCTCGCGCCACGGGCCGACAGCACAAGGCCGAGCGCGATGGCCGGCACGGCGAGCGTGGTCCACAGAGCCGGCTCTGATGGCAGGGCGAAGTAGATCGCGATGCCGGTGCCGAACGCGACGGGGAGCCAAACGAACCAGCGTGCGCGCTCGCGCTCGAGCTGCTCCATCACCGTGGCTGGACCTGGAACCCACGCGGCGAGCGCGCGCGCACGGTCCGCCGCGCCGTGGGCGGGGGATGCCTCCCCTCCTGCCCCGGCCGCGTCCGGATCTTCCACGCGCCCGCCCTCCACGCGCCGCCCCCTTCCCTCAATCGACCGCTTCGCGCCTTCCGGCGTCTGAACACGATGGCCCTCCGGCCACTGGCCGGGTTGCCAAGACGGCTGGTCTCCCTTGGCGGCCCCATGCTACATGGCGGACCATCCCTCTGAAACCCGAGCCGATCCCTCCATGACCTCACCCAAGACCACGCACGCCGGCGGTCCCGTTGTCCGCTTTGCCCCCTCGCCCACCGGTTATCTGCATATCGGCGGCGCCCGCACGGCCCTGTTCAACTGGCTGTATGCGAAAGCAAAGGGCGGGACGTTTCTGCTGCGCATCGAGGATACGGACCGCGAGCGCAACAATCCGGAGGCGGTGGCGGCGATCCTGGACGGGCTGCGTTGGCTCGGGCTCGATTGGGACGGAGAGCCCGTGTCGCAGTTCTCCCGCGCCGATCGTCACCGGGAGGTGGCGCTGGCGCTGCTCGAACGGGACGGGGCTTACCGCTGCTACATGACGGCGGAAGAAATCGACGCGATGCGCAAGCAGGCCGAGGCCGAGAAGCGGCCGCTGACCATCCGCTCGCCGTGGCGCGACCGTCCCGCCTCTGAGGCGCCGGCGGGTGCCTCCTATACGGTTCGCCTCAAGGCGCCGCGCGAGGGCGAGACCGTCGTGCAGGATCACGTGCAGGGCCGCGTCGTCTTCCAGAACAAAGAGCTCGACGACCTCATCATCCTGCGCAGCGACGGCAATCCGACCTATAACCTCGCCGTCGTCGTGGACGATCACGACATGGGCGTGACGCACGTCATTCGCGGCGTCGATCATCTGACGAACGCGGCGCGGCAGGCGCAGATCTATCTCGGCATGGGCTGGGACGTGCCCGAGTGGGCGCACGTGCCGCTGATCCACGGCGCGGATGGCGCCAAGCTTTCCAAGCGTCACGGCGCGCAGGGCGTGGAAGACTACCGCGACATGGGGTATCTGCCGGTCGCGCTCCGCAACTACCTCGTGCGGCTGGGCTGGAGCCATGGCGACGACGAGATCATCTCGACGGAGAACCTGATCGCCTGGTTCGACATCGACAACATCAACAGAAGCGCGTCGCGCTTCGACTTCAAGAAGCTCGACGACCTGAACGGGCATTACCTGCGCGAGGCGCAGGACAGCACGCTGCTGGACGCGATCAAGGGCGTTCTTCCGCATCTCGATTTCGCAGCCCTCAGGGCGCTGTCCGTCGATCCGAAGGCCCCCGCCCGCTCCGACGTCGCGCTCGCCCATGAGGTGGCGGCGCAGGTGCCGGGAACCGAAACCGGCGCGGGTCTTGCGGAGTTGTTCGGAGCCAAGGGCTGGGACGCCCTCGGACTGGCGCTTCCGGCGCTCAAGGAACGCGCCAAGACGGTCGCCGAGCTGATCGGACAGGCGCTCTTCATTGTTGCGCGCCGCCCGCTGACCCTGGATGACAAAGCGCGTAAGCTGATGGATGCTGACGGGCAGGCGATTCTGGCAGCGCTGACGCCGAAGTTCGAAGCAGCGCCCGATTGGAACGCGGCGGCCCTCGAAGCGCTTGTGCGCACATATGCCGAGGAAACGGGCACCAAGCTCGGCAAGGTCGCGCAGCCGCTTCGCTCGGCCCTTACAGGGCGGACTGTTTCGCCGCCCGTTTTCGACGTGATGGCCGTGCTCGGACGCGAGGAGACGCTGGCGCGACTGCGCGATTTATCGGCATAGTTCTGCTGTGTAATTGCACTTTAGTTCGTCGTTTCGCTGCGATGTGTTTGGTCTATAGTGCAGCGCAGCAATCGCCCTCGCCTCACTGGCGGGCGGCGAGGTGCAATCTGGGCTGACACGAGGCCTGGGCTGGAAGCAAAGCACCATCTGGGCCAGCGGCCCAAACAGGAGAGAAGCGGCATGAGCATTCACGAGAGCTCAACCCCCACCGCGGAGGCAGCCCGCCAGGCCGAGCTCAGGCTCAACGGCAAAGACGTTTCGCTCGATGTGCGCACCGGCACCATCGGTCCCGATGTGATCGACATCGCCAAGGTCTATCGCGACACCGGCTGCTTCACCTACGACCCGGGCTTCACGTCGACTGCGAACTGCTCCTCGAAGATCACCTTCATCGACGGCGACAAGGGTGAGCTGCTCTATCGCGGCTACGCCATCGACGAGCTGGCCGAGAACTCGAACTTCCTCGCGACCTGCTATCTGCTGCTGCACGGCGAGCTGCCGACAAACGAAGAGTTCCGCGCCTTCCGCCTCACGATCACGCGCCACACGATGGTGCATGAGCAGATGACGAAGTTCTTCACCGGCTTCCGTCGCGACGCGCATCCGATGTCGGTCATGGTCGGCGTGGTGGGCGCGCTGTCGTCGTTCTATCACGACAGCACCGACATCAACGATCCGCGCCAGCGCGAGACGGCGAGCCATCGCATGATCGCGAAGATGCCGACCATTGCGGCGATGGCCTACAAATACTCCATCGGCCAGCCGTTCATCTATCCGCGCAACGATCTCGACTACACATCGAACTTCCTGCAGATGTGCTTCTCGGTGCCGTGCGAGCCGTACATCGTGAACCCCGTGGTGGCGCGCGCGCTTGACCGCATCTTCATTCTTCATGCCGACCACGAGCAGAACGCCTCGACCTCGACTGTGCGTCTCGCGGGCTCGTCGGGCGCCAATCCGTTCGCCTGTATCGCGGCCGGCATTGCCTGCCTCTGGGGGCCGGCGCATGGCGGCGCGAACGAAGCGGCCCTCAACATGCTCGAAGAGATCGGCACCGTCGATCGCATCCCCGAGTTCATCAAGAAGGCGAAGGACAAGTCGTCGGGCTTCCGCCTGATGGGCTTCGGCCATCGCGTGTACAAGAACTACGATCCGCGCGCGAAGGTGATGCAGCAGACGGCGCATCAGGTTCTCGACGAGCTCGACAAGCGCAACGACCCGCTGCTGGCGGTTGCGATGGAGCTCGAGCGCATCGCGCTGCAGGACGACTACTTCGTCTCGAAGAAGCTCTATCCGAACATCGATTTCTATTCGGGCATCACGCTGCGCGCGATGGGCTTCCCTGTCTCGATGTTCACGGTGCTGTTCGCGGTGGCGCGTACCGTCGGCTGGATCGCGCAGTGGAAGGAAATGATCGAGGATCCGGAGCAGCGCATCGGCCGCCCGCGCCAGCTCTACATCGGCCCGCCGCGCCGCGACTTCCCGAAGGTCGGCGGCTAGGCTGCTGCGAGGCACGACTGCACGTTTGAGACGCGGGGCGCGTGAAATTACGCCCCGCGTTTTCTTTTGAGCGCGTAATCGAGCACGATGTCGGCTGCGGCCTCGCTCGGATGGCCGCCCTCGATGTGCATCAGGCCCGGAATGCGCGCGAGAGCTGCGAGCTGGGCATCACGCTCCGGCGACGGCTTCAGCAACGGCAGCAGGGCCGCTGCGAGATTTTCCGGTGCGCTTTTTTCCTGATGGAACTCCGGAAACGCGTTCTCGCCCAGCACGAGGTTGGCGAGCACGGTCGTGGGCGCCTTGATCATCCGGCGCAGAAACGGCGCGGCCACGGGATCGACGCGATAGGCCACCACCATCGGCGTCCCGGCGAGCGCCAGCTCGAGCGTGACCGTGCCCGAGGCCGCGAGCGCCGCGTGGGCCATCTTGAAGGCGCGGAACTTGTCGGTGTCCGTTTCCAGGATGTGGGGGCGTAGTGGCCAGCTTCGGCTCAACTGGCGGATGAGGTCGCGCCGGTGCGGCACGCACGGCAGCAGCACCTCCGGTGTCACGCCCTGTTCAATGACGAGGCGCAGCGTATCGCCGAACGGCTCCATTAGGCGGCCGACCTCGGAGGAGCGGCTGCCCGGCAAGGCGACGATGACGGGCCGCGCCGGGTCGAGACCGAGACGGGTGCGCAGCGGTTCGGGATCGAGCGCATCGAGCCAGGGCTGGCGCTCGATCAGCGAGTGGCCGACGTAGGTGCAGGGCGGACCGCCGAGGCGTTCGTGGGCGGCAGGCTCGAATGGCAGAAGACCCAGGATGTGGTCGACGTAGGGCTTCATTTTCGCCGCGCGGCCCGGTCGCCAGGCCCACACGCTGGGGCTTACGTAGTCGATGATCGGGATATCGGGGCGGCGCGCGCGGATGCGCTTGGCAATCGGGTGCGTAAACTCCGGGCTGTCGATGATGACGACGGCATGCGGATCGAACGCAATGGCGCGGTCGACGGTGGCGTACACGCGGCGCACGATGCGCGGCAGGTGACGCAGGATCGACAGCGGGCCCATGACGGCGACGTCGGCAAGCGGAAAGTCCGAGACGAAACCTTCGCGCTCCATGTCGGCCCCGCCGACGCCTGCGAGCTTGAGGCGGTCGCCGAGGCGCGCCCGCAGCGCGGCGATGAGGCTCGCGCCGAGGGCGTCGCCGGAATGCTCGCCGGCGATGAGCACGAGGCGAACTTCGCCAGTGCCGTTCACCTGAACGTTGTCGTTCGTTTCGCGGATCATCCGCCGCTCCGCTCGGCATTCTGGCGGAGCAGCACGAACAGCCCGCGTTCCTGGGCCGCTGCGATCGCGGCTTCCCGCGTTGCATCGGCGGCATAAAGTGCGCCGCCCACCGCGATGCCGGCATAGCCCGCATCCGCCACGGCCGTGACGACGTCCGGTGTCAGATCCTGCATGTCGCGCAGGGCGGCTGCGCCGCGCCTGCGCCGCGTGATGCTGGCCCACTGGCGCAAACCGCTCGCGCGCTGAAGAGTGGCTTCCGCGCCCTCGCCAGTCTCGACGGCCAGCACATGATTGCGCACGACAACGGCCGCGCGGCCGACGGAAAAGCGCGCGAGCGCATCGACCACCGAGAGCGCCTTGATGGCATCGAGCGTTGCGTGCTCGGCGGGCTTTACGCGGTTTGCCCGCCGGAAGCTCATGGCGACAAGGCGCGGGTTGAAGCGCCGCTGCGCTGCGCCGAGATCCTCGTCCTTGACGCCCTGCACGAACATCTGCGCCGCATCCGCATCGCGCAGCGTGCGGGCGCGTTCGGCGGCGATGACGGTGTTGGCCTCGACCGCGATGCCCGTGAGGCCGGCGTCCTTGGCGCCTGTCACGGTCGCGGGGCCGATGGCCGGCATGTCGACGCGCAAATCCTGGCCGGGCTTCGAGCGCTTGACGAGGATGCCGCCCTTGCGCGCGAGGTCGTGGCTCGGGTCGGCGCGGCGGGCGGCGGCGCGCGCCAGCATGCGGTCTGTGCCCTCCACGCCTTCGATCGCCTCGATGCGCCCCTCGGCCACGACGACACTTTGGCCGATGTCGTAGGCGCCGAGCGCGCGGATCAGGGCCATGCCCTGCTGGATGTCTGTCTGGTCGGCCGGGGTCGCGCGGGCGGCGCCCATGGCGCCCTCGCCGATCACGAGCTCGGGGGCTGCCATGTCGGGGCCGACGACGCGAATGCCCTGGCCTTCGAAGAAGCGCACGACATGGCGCAGCACGCCGTCGTCGCCGCCCGAGGCCACAATGCGCAGGACGCGCGGCAGATGGCGGAAGAAGCCCCAGTCCGGCCGCATGATGCCGATTTCGGGGCGTGTGACGCGGCCGACGATGACGAGATCCGTTACCCGGGCGGCCTTGAACGCGCGGATCATGCCGCCGAGCTGGCCCCAGTTCACGCGCGTGACGGCGTGGGGGCCAAAATCGCGGTCGGCTTCGCTGTCGATGGCAACGATGGTCACGGGCATGCCGCGCCGGACCGCACTATCGGCGATCTCGCGCGGAAGCGTGCCTCCCCCGGCCAGAATTCCAAGCCGCCTTCGCACGTCCATGCGCCCCCTTTCGGCGCAGCAATTCGGCGCGCCAGGGCATGGCTATAGGACAGGCAACGGCCAACAGGCAACGGTCAGCAGAGGTCTTCTGCCGCCGTTGCCTGTTGTTACCCGCTGCCGATGGTTAGATGTCGAGGGTGTTGTCGAGTTCCCACTGGGTGAAGTGGGTCGAGAACGAGTTCCACTCGCGCTGCTTCAGCTTGATGTAGGAGGACGAGAAGTCCGTGCCGAGGGCCTCTCTGAGGCTCTGGTCCTTCTCGAACGCGCGGATGGCGTCCAGAAGGTTGAGCGGCAGCTTCGGCGCGTCGGTGATGGTATGGCCTTCCTGGTACATGTCGATGTCATAACGCTTGCCGGGGTGGCAATTGTTGTCGATGCCATCGAGGCCGGCCGCGAGGATGACGGCCTGCAGCAGGTAGGGGTTCACTGCGCCGTCGGGCAGGCGAAGCTCGAAGCGGCCAGGCCCGGGCACGCGCACCATGTGGGTGCGGTTGTTGCCGGTCCAGGTCACGGAGTTCGGGCTCCAGGTCGCGCCCGAGATCGTCCGCGGCGCGTTGATGCGCTTGTAGGAGTTGATCGTCGGGTTGGTGATGGCAGCCAACGCCTCTGCGTGCTTCATGATGCCGCCGAGGAAGTTGTAGCCCTGCTTCGAGAGGCCCATCTCGTCGGTCTTGTCGGCGAACATGTTGGTCTTGCCGGTCGCCGCATCCCAGACCGAGATGTGAGCGTGGCAGCCGTTGCCGGTCAGCGTCGGGAAGGGCTTCGGCATGAACGTCGCGCGCATGCCGTGCTTTTCGGCAACCGAGCGGGCCATGAACTTGAAGAACGCGTGACGGTCTGCGGTCACCAGCGCGTCGTCGAAGATCCAGTTCATTTCGAACTGGCCGTTCGCGTCCTCGTGGTCGTTCTGGTAAGGCTCCCAGCCGAGCTCGAGCATGTAATCGCAGATCTCGGCGATCACATCGTAGCGGCGCATCAGTGCCTGCTGGTCGTAGCAGGGCTTCGAGCCTTGGTCCTTGGAGTCCGAGATCGCGGTGCCGTCCTGATTGATCAGGAAGAACTCGCACTCGACGCCCGTCTTGACGCGCAGGCCGAGCTTTGCGGCGCGGTCGACCAGCGTCTTCAGGACAACGCGCGGAGACTGCGGAACGGGCTTGTTTTCCATCGCGCAATCGGCGGGAACCCAGGCCACTTCCTTCTTCCAGGGCAACTGGATGATGCCGGCCGGATCGGCCATGCCGAGCATGTCCGGATGAGCCGGCGTCATGTCGAGCCAGGTTGCGAGCCCGGCAAAGCCTGCGCCGTCCTTCTGGATGTCAGCGATCGCGGCTGCCGGCACGAGCTTGGCGCGCTGGTAACCGAACAGATCGGTGAACGAGATCATGAAATAGCGGATGCCGCGCTCTTTCGCGAGCTGAGCGAGATCGTGTGACATTGAATGCTTTCCCACTTGGGTTGACGCAAGACTGGTGTTTCAGTCCCCTAGATGCTTGGTCTTTTTTTTGTAGTTCGGCAGAATGAAACGCTTCGGATCTCTCGATCCGAAGCGTTCACTAGACTAGAAATTACCCTGTCCCGGGATCCAGCTCGTGCCGGCCAGCGGAACGCGAGCCATAGCGGCGGCTTCGAGGGTGAGCGCACACAGATCCTCGGGCTCGAGGTTGTGGACGTGGTTGTGGCCCGCGGCGCGTGCGATGGTCTGCAGCTCGAGGGTCATAACCTTCAGGTAGTTGGCGAGGCGGCGTCCGGCGCGAACCGGATCGAGGCGCTGAGCCAGTTCCGGGTTCTGGGTCGTGATGCCGGCCGGGTCGCGGCCTTCATGCCAGTCGTCGTAGGCACCTGCCGTCGTTCCGAGCTTGCGGTACTCGTCTTCGAGCGCCGGATCGTTGTCGCCGAGCGCCACGAGGGCTGCCGTGCCGACCGCGACGGCGTCTGCGCCGAGAGCCAGAGCCTTGGCGACGTCCGCACCGTTTCTGATGCCGCCCGAGACGATCAGCTGCACCTTGCGATGCATGCCGAGGTCCTGGAGCGCCTGCACGGCCGGGCGGATGCATGCGAGCGTCGGCTGGCCGACGTGCTCGATGAATACCTCCTGCGTGGCGGCGGTGCCGCCCTGCATGCCGTCGACAACCACGACGTCGGCGCCGGCCTTCACGGCGAGAGCGACGTCATAGTAAGGACGCGCGCCACCGACCTTGATGTAGATCGGCTTTTCCCAGTCCGTGATTTCGCGGAGCTCGAGGATCTTGATTTCGAGATCGTCGGGACCGGTCCAGTCGGGATGGCGGCACGAGGAGCGCTGGTCGATGCCCTTCGGCAGCGTGCGCATTTCAGCGACGCGATCCGAAATCTTCTGGCCGAGCAGCATGCCGCCGCCGCCGGGCTTGGCGCCCTGGCCGACAACGAGCTCGATGGCGTCGGCGCGGCGAAGGTCGTCCGGGTTCATGCCGTAACGCGACGGCAGGTACTGATAGACGAGCTTTTCCGAGTGGCCGCGCTCTTCCGGCGTCATGCCGCCGTCACCGGTGGTGGTGGAGGTGCCGGCGAGCGTCGCGCCGCGGCCGAGGGCTTCCTTGGCGTTGCCCGAAAGCGCGCCGAAGCTCATGCCTGCGATCGTGATCGGCGTCTTGAGCTCGATCGGCTTCTTGGCGTAGCGCGTGCCGAGGGTCACCGCGGTCGAGCAACGCTCGCGATAGCCTTCGAGCGGGTAGCGCGACATCGATGCGCCGAGGAACAGCAGATCGTCGAAATGCGGCAGCTTCCGCTTCGCGCCGGCGCCACGGATATCATAGATACCGGTCTGGGCGGCGCGACGGATCTCCGACAGCGTGTAGTCGTCGAAGGTAGCCGATTTGCGAGGGGTGGTCGGCGGATTATGATATGTCATCAGTAGGCGTCCGCGTTGTCGATGTTGAAGTTGTAGAGCTTGCGCGACGAGCCATAGCGTTTGAACTCGGACGTCTTCACTCCGTCGACGCCGGCCTTCTTCAGAAGGGCCGACAGTGCTTCGTGGTGTTCAGGGCGCATCTCTTTTTCGATGCAGTCAGCGCCGAGGCTCTTGACGGAGCCGCGCACGTAGAGCTTGGCTTCGTAGATGCTGTCGCCGAGCGCATCGCCCGCATCGCCGAGCACGACGAGATTGCCGGTCTGCGCCATGAAGGCCGACATGTGGCCGATGTTGCCGCGCACGATGATGTCGATGCCCTTCATCGAGATGCCGCACCGCGAGGATGCGTTGCCTTCGATCACGAGCATGCCGCCGCGTCCGGTGGCGCCGGCGTACTGGCTGGCGTCACCTTTGACGATGACCTGTCCGGACATCATGTTCTCGGCCGTGCCGGGGCCGGAGGAACCGTGCACGACGACCGTCGCCTGCTTGTTCATGCCGGCGCAGTAGTAGCCAACGGCGCCGCGGATGTTGACATTCACGGGTGCGTCGACGCCCGCCGCAATGGCGTGCTGGCCGCGCGGATTGAGCACTTCCCATTCGGTTTCGTTGGTGCCGTCCTTGAGGGCGTGCAAGCCCTGGTTCAGCTCCCGAAGCGGCGTCTTCGCCAAATCGATCGACCTCATGTTCTTAGCGCTCCCAGAAGTACACAGTGGCAGGTTCAGGCTCCCAGACGCGGGCGTTCTCGATGCCGGGCAGACCCGCGAGTGCGCGGTACTCGGAACCGAAGGCCACGTAGTCGTCCGTTTCGGCCAGCACGGCCGGTTTGCAGGCAATCGGGTCGCGGACAACGCCGAAGCCATTCTTGGTGCCGACGACGAACGTGAAGAAGCCGTCGAGATCTTCGAGGCTGCGCTCGAGCGCCTGGCCGAGGTTGAGGCCCTGGTTCATGCGCCACGTCAGGTAGGCTGCCGCCACTTCGCTGTCGTTGGCGGTCTCGAAGATCATGCCGTCGCGGATCAGTTCGCGGCGCAGGTTGTTGTGGTTCGACAGCGAACCGTTGTGCACGAGGCACTGGTCGGGGCCGGTCGAGAACGGATGGGCGCCAAGCGTCGTCACGGCGCTTTCGGTGGCCATGCGCGTGTGGCCGATGGCGTGAGTGCCGGTCATGCTCTTGAGATCGAAGCGGCTCGCCACTTCGGTCGGGTAGCCGACTTTCTTGTAAATCTCGATCACGTCGCCACGGCCCATGACGCGGATCGTCGGGGTGATCTCGCGGACGGCTGCGCGGGCGGCATCGACGTCGGCGGCCGGGCAGGTCAGGACGGCGTGAGTGGATTTGACTTCCAGAGATACGGCTTTGCCGATCTTGTCGCCGACCGCCTTAGCGAGACCGGCAAAGTCCTTGTCCGGCTGCGGCGACTGAAGGGTGATCTTTGCCTTACCCGACTTGGCGTCGCCGTAGATGGCGAAACCGGCCGAGTCCGGACCGCGCTCGCACATCGTTGCGAGCATGGTAGCTGTCATCTCGCCAAGTTTAGGCTCTAAAGCCTTGTTTTTTAGGAACAACCCTACAATTCCACACATCGGATCAAGCGACCTCCGCAAGTTTTTGTTCGTAGACATTATGTAGCAGGAAAATTCGTCGCATTCAACTGCGATGAATGTAAGTTTCCTCAGGGGATAGCTCAGCGGCGGTTTTTACGCCACAGCTCGTACTTCATCCGGGCCAGGCGATAGGCGTCCGGAATAGAGATCGCCCACACGAAAAGGCCCGCGGCCGAGCGGCCGATGAAGGAATGCTCGGGCGTCGTCGTGTGCCAGGAGACGAGCGCGAGCAGGAGCGAGAAGAACGCGAATCCGAAGCCGCGCTGGGGCTGGCCGACGGCGACGTGTCCGGCGCCGGGCATCAGAAGCGCAAAAGCGAGCACAGCGTAGGGATTCCAAGGCTCACGGGCGGGAGTCGTCATGCGTAGGTGTTTTCCTGGCTGAGGGTTGCAGCGCGCCGGAGCGTATCGATTTCGTCGAGCGTGGACTGAAGCGCGGCGGCCGAAACGGCGGCGCCATCGAACACGGCCTGGCGGAGGAGAAGATACTCGCCGCGCCTGCCCTCGCCTGCCTGGCGAATGATGCGCAGGCCTTGGCGCGTGACCGCGATCTCCTTGACGGTGGGATCGGAGAGGATGGCGGCCATCGGCGCTGTGAGTTTCTTCAAGGTGAAATCGGCGCGCGGGTTCTCGCCGCGGACGAGCACTTCGCGCGGAAACGACGGCGGCGTGTCCATGACGTGTTCGAAGCCCGCGGTGAGGCTGTAGAATTCATATCCCGATGGGCGCACGAGGACGGCAACGCCCGCGATGTCGGGCAAGCGATCGAGCGCAGTCACCTGCAGCCAGAGCTGCGGCAGGCGGCGGATCGTCATCGTGTCGCTGATCAGCCGGACATCGACGCGACGGTTCGCAATGGTGCCGCGGATTGCGGGGAAGCTGTCGCCGCCGTGGGTCAGCTCGGGGCGATCGAACAGCGGGAGACAATCGTCGAGGAGGCTGGTGCGGCTCGTGCGCAGCTTTTTGTGGTCGCGGATCGCGAGCCAGGCAAGCGGGCCGGCAATGATGGCGACGAAGATGAAGGCGGGGTCAATTGACATGCGATACCTGCCTTCCGGAACGCGGGTGACATCTCATTCGTGAAAAGCGGGGTCATTCGTGAAAAGCGCGGCCTGGAGGCTGTCCAAGCCGCGCTTTGTCAGTGGCGTTGCGTTTAGTATCCGACCGGCTTCGGCCAGGGCATCGTGAACTGGGCGCCGCGCCGCACGAACTTGTAGCGGTGGAGGGCGAACCAGAGCGAAGCCATGATGTAGAACACCATCATCGCGATGAGCTGCGTGCCGTATCCGAGGAACACCGCGAAGTAAGTGGCGGTGCAGAGGATCAAGAGCACGATGGCCGGCAGCGGATGGAAGGGGTGCACATAACCGCGCGGAATGGTGCCAAGCGGCCACTTCTTGCGGAACATGAGCACGTTGAAGGCCATGAACGTGTACTCAAGCAGGCCCGACAGGATCGAGAACGTGATGACCTGATCGAGCGGGGCGAAGATCGCGAACACAAGAGCCACCGGAACGAGGAAGACGATCGACCGGTAGGGTGTGCGGTACTTCGGATGAACCGCGCCGAAAGCCTGCGGCAGATAACGGTCGCGTCCCATCGAGAACCAGGCACGGGAAGCGTCGTTGATGCAGCCGTTGGCCGAGGCCAGCGTCGAGAAGATGGTGCCGATGAAGAGAAGCACCATCAGGACCGTCGAGTCCGTGAGACGCGCTGCGTCGAACAGCGGGGTCACGGCCTGACCAAGGTATTCCCACGGCATGAGACCGGCGCAGATGTACCAGGTCATGGTCGCGGCGATGAGCAGCGTCATGATGCCGGTCATCGTACCGAGCGGCAGTGCGCGGGCCGGCGAGCGGACTTCTTCGGCGGCCTGCGTGGTGCCTTCGATGCCGAGGTAGTACCACATGCCGAAGTGCATGGCGGCCAGCACGCCGAGCCAGCCGTATGGCAAGCCGGTGAGCAGCTGGTCGTGCTTCATGTAGACGTCGCTCCAGGGCTGCACTGCGAAGAACAGCACCCAGATGGCAACGAAGGCGATGGCGGTGATGACGAGGTTGAACGTCAGCGTCGCGTAAACGCCGCGGTAGTTGAGCCAAGCCAGGAACATGATCGTCAAGACGATGAACGGCTTGTCGTGCGTGTTCTCAAAGCCCGACATCGACCCCACGGTTTGCACGAGGTAGCCGAGCGTGATGGCGTTGGCTGCTTCGAGCATCGTGTAGGCGAAGACCAGGAACAAGCCGACGTTGAAGGCCATGAGCGGCCCAATGATGTGCTTGGCCTGGGCGTACTGACCGCCAGCGGCAGCGACCGTGGAGGTCACTTCCGAGTCGATCATGGCGACGCAGGTGTAGAGAAGGCCGGCGAACCAGCATGCGACAAGCGCGGCGATGGCGCCGCCTTTGCCGACTGCGAAGTTCCAACCCATGTATTCGCCGACGAGAACGATGCCGACGCCGAGGGCCCAGACGTGGCCGGGGCCGAGAACGCGAAGCAGCGAAATTCTTTCGCCGTGGACTGCTGTTGTCTGGCTCATTTCTGACCTCCCTGTTGGGTCGGGTCGATGACCAGCGAGTCTTCGATATCGCCTTCCTGCGACGACGTCAGCATTTCTTCTGAGTACGTGCGGTCGGTGTAGATGAGATCAGCGAGCATCCAAAGCCCCAAGAGAGCAGAGATGCCCCACGCTGCGTATTCGAGCAGTACGAAATTGTTCACGAGGTCCCCCTCCCACTCACTTGTTGTTGAAGCGTTCGTCGATCACGTCCTGGTATTCCTTCTTCGACCAATGAAAGACGATGAAGAAATAGCCAATGACGACGAGGGCGGTCAGACCAAGCTCGACGGGTTCGAACGTGTAGTCGAACCGCGCGGCGATGAGATCGGCGGCCGGCGTCTTGCCGTCCTTCGCCTCAGTGCCATCGGTGTAGCCGAGCTTTTCCCATTGGGCCTGCATGGTCGCGTTCTGCTGCATGCCTGCCCAGGATTTGTCTGGCATCTCGAGAGTGGTCTTACCGCCACCTGCGAGGCCCAGATACAGCGGCACGAAAAGCGCCGCCATGACGAGTGCGAGAAGGAAAAGAGAGTCGAAAACCTGGCCGAATTTCGATTGGACCGGCGGCTGATATGGTGCTTTTGCCATCGTTCACCCCCGAGCCTTCTTCATTTCATCGAGATAATGAATGTCGAGGCCGTAGATGTGCTCTTTGTCCTCCGCGTAGTGCTTGATCATCGCGACGATCGAGGCGGTGCAAAAGAGCAGAACGAGGCCGCCGGAGATTGCCAGCGCGGTCAGAACGGGTTCCGCGCCGGGATTTGCCGACAGCTTCCAAAACACGAAGCCGTAAATGGACCAGAGCACCGCTACAGCGCCAAAGGCCCATATGCGGTCACCGGAAAACATCTTTTGAATGCGTGGATCTTGTTGGTTTGGTTGCATGCGCTCCCCCAGTTAAGCCTCATGCAGGACTTGCCTGTGAGGCAATTGTTTTTTATGTGCGGAAAGGTTGTGCGGCGAGTGGACGCACCTTGTCAAGATGCTTTGATACAGATTCATGCAGATTTGTGATGTGGGTGGCCATGAATTGGGCAGCGCCGCGCGATAACCATTGATCTTGAAGCTGTGGAAACTAACCTGACCGGGACCCTATCGGGCCTGCTCGCGCCGTCCTGACGTGCCGAGGCGCGCCCCTCCCTGCGGGCTGTACGGCGTCAGTTCGCTCCGTCTTTCGTCAGGGAGTCGTGCATTTCATCAGGCGTCTGTTGCCAATGTGGATGCGAACGTGTTCGATAGGAAACGGCGACGCAGTTCTATTCCGAGGTTATTTCGCCTGCAGCCACTCGCATTTTTCTCCAATTGGCGCACCACGCGAAATGTGGAATTGAGCGCGAAATGTGGAATTGACAATGAACCAACGACTGAGCGCATCCGGCAAAAAGGCACTCGCAGCGATTTCTGCTGATGCGGATGTTCTGGCGGAGGCCAAGCTGTCCAAGGGCGAGGTGCAGGCAGACCTCGGCGATCTTGCGGAGCGTGTGGAGGCGAAGGAGCAGGATCCTCACGCGCTGCAGGGTTCGCGCGACAGCATGCTCGAGGTTGCGATCGGCCGCGAGGTGCGCGCCTTCCGCAACAAGCTCGGCATCACGGCGTCGGACCTGGCGAAGGCGGCCGGGCTGTCGCTCGGCATGCTCTCCAAGATCGAAAACGGCGTCACGAGCGCGTCGCTCACGACGCTGCAGCGTCTTTCGAAGGCGCTCGGTGTGCCGGTGACGGCGCTCTTCCGGCGCTTCGAAGAGCGGCGCGATGCGGTGTTCGTTTCAGCGGGACAGGGCCTGTTCATCGAGCGTCGCGGCACGCGCGCGGGCCATCAGTATCAGCTTCTCGGGCATACAGGCGGCGTCTCGGGCGGGGTTGTCGTCGAGCCCTACCTCATCACGCTGACCGAAGAATCCGACGTATTTCCGCTGTTCCAGCACGGCGGGCTCGAACTCATCTATGTGCTCGAAGGCGAAGTGGTCTATCGCCATGCCGACAAGCTCTATCCCATGAAGCCGGGCGACAGCCTGTTCTTCGACGCGGACGCGCCGCACGGACCGGAAGAGCTCATCAAGCTTCCCATCCGGTTTCTCTCGGTCATCAGCTACGCGCGCGATCTGCCGTAAGTTTCCTGGCGGCTTCCGCGGGTCTTGGCTCTACGTCTCGGGGGGTATGCCTGGGGCTATTCGAGTGCGGACTGGAGCCCGCGCACGAACGTCGAAAGACCCGTCATGCGATCGCGGCGCAGGCGCTCGGCGGCGAGGATCGCTTTCAGCCCGGCAATGCTTTCCGCCAGATCGCCGTTCACGATGACATAGTCGTACTCGGCCCAGTGGCTGATTTCGGATGCCGCCTTGGCCATGCGCTTGGCGACGACGTCCTGAGGATCCTGCGCGCGCTGCTGCAGGCGCGCCTCAAGCGCGCCACCCGAAGGCGGCAGCACGAAAACGCGCACCAGGTCGCCGGCCATGCGTTCGGACAACTGCTGGGTGCCCTGCCAGTCGATGTCGAACAGCACGTCGCGACCTTCGGCGACGGCCTGCTCGATCGGCGCCCGCGGCGTGCCATAGAGGTTGCCGAACACGGTTGCCCATTCGAGGAGCTGGTTGTCGTCGCGCATCGCCTTGAAGCGGGCTTCATCGACGAACCAGTAGTCGCGACCGTCCACCTCGCCGGGACGCGGGGGGCGCGTCGTGACGGAAATCGAAAGCGCGATGTGGCGATCGCTTTCTAGCAATGCACGCGCGAGCGAGGTTTTTCCTGCGCCCGAGGGCGACGACAGCACAAGCAGCAGGCCGCGCCGTTCGATGCTTGGATTTTCGGTCGTCATGGCGGCTCCCCGCGCGCGTCGTTCGTTTCCCGCCGTTGATAGGGGCTCGCCCGCAGCCGGTCCAGTGCTACTCGATGTTCTGGACCTGCTCGCGCAACTGATCGATCACCACCTTGAGCGCGAGACCCGAGCGGGCGATGTCCTGGTCGGCCGCCTTCGACGTCAACGTGTTGGCCTCGCGGTTGAATTCCTGGGCAAGGAAATCGAGCTTGCGGCCCACTGCCCCGCCGTCGCGCAGCAGGGCCCGGGCGGCCTCGACGTGGGCGTTGAGGCGCTTGAGCTCTTCCTCGACGTCGGCGCGCGTGGCCAGCATCACGGCTTCCTGATGGAGGCGGGCGGGGTCGAACGACTGGCCGGTTTCCATGAGGCGGGCGACCTGCTCGGCAAGACGCGCGCGGATGGCCTCGACGGAGCGCGCAGGCGCGACTTCGACGCTGTGAGAGAGCCGCGCGATTTCGTCGATCTGGCGCGTCAGAACCTCGGTAAGGCGGCGGCCCTCGTCGCGCCGTGCGGCCACCAGATCAGAGAGCGCAGCGTCCAGGCTTGCGAGGACGGCCGCCTGCTCATCGGCCTCAGCGACCGGATCGTCCGCGTCGTCGGCGACGTCGAGCACGCCTTTGAGGGCCAGCAGCGCCTCGGCACGCGGGGGCTCGGCGCCGATCTCCTTGGCGAGCCGCGTTGCGATCGCGAGCACGCGATCGAGCGCGGCCTGGTTGACGGTGATGTCGGCCGTCTGCGCCCGGCGCGTCAGGCTCAGGTTGGCGTTCACGCTGCCGCGCGAAATCGCCTTCGTCAGCCGCTCGCGCACTTTCGCTTCAAGGGCTTCGTAGCCGGAGGGCAAACGCAGGCGCACGTCCAGGCCGCGATTGTTCACGCTGCGCAGCTCCCAATGCCACGTGCATCCCTCGTGCGCGCCGTCGCGGCGGGCAAACCCGGTCATGCTCTGCAGGCTCATCTTGGGACGCTCGTCTTTGGGGGCTCGGGGGCGACAGGCCGGAAAAAACTGGGAAGGGCGCGTGCGCGGGCACACGCGACACCAGTACGGGCGCGGGCAGACCTCTGCAAGGGCGGCGCGCTACTTTTTGGGTTTACGGATCGGCAGGGGAATTGCGGAGACCGTGGTCGTTCCAGCGGGGGCCGCCGCTTCAGCAGGGGCTGCCGGTGCATCCTCCGCTGGGGGATTTGGGATTTCCGTCACGGGGTTCGCGGGCGCTGCGGCGTCGCCCGCGGGTGCGGCCGCGCCGTCGGCGGCGGGCTCTGCGGTACCCGCTGCTGCCGCCTGGCGCGCGCGCATGTCCTTTTCGACCTTGCGCCAGTTGGAGACGGCCGCGTTGTGATCCTTGAGGGTCGCCGAGAAGATGTGTCCGCCCGTGCCGTCGGCCACGAAGAAGACGTCGCCGTGCTGCGACGGGTTCAAGGCCGCTTCGAGCGCGGGGCGTCCCGGGTTGCAGATCGGCGTCGGGGGCAGGCCTTTGATCTGGTAGGTGTTGTGCGCGTTCTTGGCGTCCTTCTCCGTCTGCAGGATGGGTTTGCCCCACTGCACGCCGCCGCCGTAGATGCCGTAGAGAATGGTCGGGTCGGACTGAAGCGGCATGCCTTTGGTCAGGCGGTTCGAGAACACGCCCGCGATGCGCTCACGCTCGTCGGCGCGTCCGGTTTCCTTTTCGATGATCGACGCCAGCACGACGGCCTGCTCCGGCGACTGCAGCGGCAGCCCCTCGCGGCGGCGCTCCCAGGCGGCGTCGAGCACCTGCTTCTGCTTGGCCTGCATGCGATCCAAGAGCTCCTGGCGCGACATGCCCTTTTCGATGCTGTAGGTCTCCGGCATCAACGAGCCTTCGGCCGGGATCTGCGTCACGTCGCCGGTGAGGTTCTCCTCGCTCTTCAGCCGCTCGACGATCTGCTGGCTCGTGAGGCCTTCCGGGATCGTCACCTTGTAGAGAACGGATTTGCCCTCGGAGAGGATGGCGATCACGTCGCGGATGCTGACGCCCGGCTTGAAGAGATATTCGCCGCTCTTCAGCACCACCTCGCCGGGATGCATCCGGCTTTGCACGAGGTAGTTGACCATGAAGGCCCAGCGGCTGGACACGACGCCTTCGCGTTCGAGATCGTCGGCGATGGAATTGGTGCTGGTGCCCTTGGGGATGACGATGGTCTGGGTCGTCGTCAGGGGACCGGGACGGCTGTAGAGATGGCCCGTAAAGAGCGTGAGCGCGCCGCCCGCTAGCATCATGACGAGCGCGAGCGTCATGACACCGCTGACGATGCGCGCGAAGCCGGAGAGCACACGCGACTCGCGCTTCTGGCGCATGCCATGCGGGCGCGGCGGAGCGCGGCCCGGCTCCAGAGCCTCGGCGGGACTGCGGGGGCGCATGCCATCGCGTCGCGACAACGTGGGCGACACATCCCGGCGGTGATTACTCATCGATCAGCTCCCGTTTCGCGCCGCCCGGTTCCGGTCGAGGTGTGGGCGAGCGCGAAAGTGCCCCGTGACTTAGAGCCCGACGTGACCTTGGGATTGTGGCAAAACCCGGTCAATCGACGCCCAGGCGGCCCAGTGCGCTGGGTCAGGCCACCTTGCGCATGATGAGCGAGGCGTTCGTGCCGCCGAAACCGAACGAATTCGAGAGCACGGTCGAGATTTCGCGCTTGCGCGGGGTGAGCGGCACCAGATCCATGGCAGTTTCGACCGACGGATTGGTGAGGTTCAGGGTGGCGGGCGCGATCTGGTCGCGGATGGCCAGCACCGAGAAGATCGCCTCGACCGCGCCGGCCGCACCGAGCAAGTGCCCGATCGACGACTTGGTCGACGACATGGACACCTTGGCCTGCGAGTTGCCGAACAGGCGCTCGACCGCACCGAGCTCGATCTCGTCGCCCATCGGCGTCGAAGTGCCGTGCGCGTTGATGTAGTCGATGTCGCTCGGCGAAAGGCCCGCGTTCTTGAGGGCTGCGCGCATGCAGCGGAACGCGCCGTCGCCGGTCTCGGACGGGGCCGTGATGTGGTAGGCGTCGCCCGACATGCCGTAGCCGATCACCTCGGCATAGATCTTCGCGCCGCGCGCCTGCGCATGCTCCAGCGTCTCGAGCACGACGACGCCGGCGCCCTCGCCCATGACGAACCCGTCGCGATCCTTGTCGTAGGGGCGCGAACCTTCGTGAGGGCGATCGTTGAAGCCGGTCGAGAGAGCGCGGCAGGCCACGAAGCCGGCCATGCCGATGCGGCAGATGGGGCTTTCGGTGCCGCCCGCAACCATGACCTCGGCATCGCCCAGCGCGACGAGGCGGGCGGCATCTCCGATGGCGTGCGTGCCGGTGGCGCATGCGGTCACGACCGCATGGTTCGGGCCCTTGAGCTGATGCTTGATGGAGACGTAGCCGCCGGCGAGGTTGATCAGGCGGCCGGGAATGAAGAACGGCGAGACGCGGCGCGCGCCCTTTTCCTTGAGCAGGATCGAGGTGTCGGCGATGCCGGACAGGCCGCCGATGCCGGAGCCGATGAGGACGCCGGTCGATTCCTGCTTCTCAGGGGTGTCGGCCTTCCAGCCCGAATCCGCGAGCGCCTGGTCGGCTGCTGCCACGGCGTAGATGATGAAATCGTCGACCTTGCGCTGCTCTTTCGGCTCCATCCAATCGTCGGGATTGAACTTGCCTTCGGAGGCTGAACCGCGCGGCACGAAATTGGCGATCTGGCAGGAGAGATCGGAAGCGTCGAATTCTTCGATGCGCCGGGCGCCGCTCTTGCCGGCCAGAAGATTGCTCCAGGCCGCTTCCACCCCGCATCCGACGGGGGTGACGAGGCCAAGTCCTGTGATGACGACGCGCCGCAAGCCGCTCAAGTTTCAATCCCCCGGTGAGTGAGAGCGCCGCCCGTCCTTGCCCAATCGGATTGTGCCTGAGCCCGGAGAGCTTGCGTCCGTTGCTGGTGTCCGGGAGGCGCGACGGACGTTGATAGTCACGCCTCTCGGGTTGTTGACGTTGGTCTCGTACCGGCCTTTTCGGCCAGCCTTCTCGTGCGGTCCGTTTCGCTCGGCGGGAGCGGCGCGGCGCATTGGGCGTGCCGTCTGGCTGGCCGTTGGGCTTTGCCGTCGGCGGCGCTACGTGCCGCCTGTCGTTTCGCGCAACCGTCCCAAGGGATGGTCTCGACGAACACGAGGGCCGCCACGCGAGACGCCCGCTTGCTCCTTATTGCGGAGCGAAGCGGCCGAGACCCGAGACGATGCGAAGGCTTAGGCAGCCGTCGCGTTCTTCTCGAGGAACTTGACTGCGTCGCCAACCGTCAGAATGTGCTCGGCGGCGTCATCGGGGATTTCACAGCCAAACTCTTCTTCGAAGGCCATAACCAGCTCGACCGTATCAAGGCTGTCGGCGCCGAGATCGTCGATGAAGCTGGCGTTTTCCGTGACCTTGTCGGCCTCGACGCCAAGATGCTCAACAACGATCTTCTTCACGCGCTCTGCGACATCGCTCATCGTCTTCCCTCGTGTCCCTGCTAATTCCGTTGCTATCGTTTTCTCGGGGCCCGTCGTGTGCCGGGGCACTCAAGTTCGTTTGGTAACTTCGATGGCGTTCATCAGAAAGCCCAATTCCGACTTTCCGATCGCGCGCTCGCTGTTTCGTTCTGCCTCATGCCGGATGCCGTGGTGTCCATCAGGATACCCGGACGACAGCGCGTGAGCGTCGATCGTTAGGGCTTTTCCGCAGCACGCGCAGCAAAAAAACGAGGCTCGTTAACATATCTCCGGATGCGTGGCCAGCACCGGTGGTCGTGTCGTGGCACGGCACTCGCCCCGGTTGGAGAGTGACACTTTGACACCGCGCCGCGCGATTGTCGCGCGCGGCTGGCGCCAACAGCGTTTTTCTCAATCAAACCATTGCCATGCCGCCATTCACATGCAGCGTCTGGCCGGTCACATAGCCGGCCTCGTTGCTGGCAAGGTAAATGGCTGCGGCGGCGATGTCATCGGGCGAGCCGAAACGCTGGGCCGGAATGTGCTGCGAGATCTCGGCTTTCTGCTTGTCGTTGAGCACGTCCGTCATCGCGGTGGCGATGAAGCCGGGCGCGATGCAGTTGGCCGTGATGCCGCGGTTGGCGACTTCGCGGGCGAGCGACTTCGTCATGCCGATCATGCCGGCTTTCGAAGCGGCATAGTTGCCCTGGCCGGGATTGCCGATGATGCCCGAGACCGACGAAATGTTGATGATGCGGCCGTAGCCCGTCTTGGAGCGCAGCATGTGGCGCGTGGCGGCGCGCATCAGCATGAAGGTGGACGTCAGGTTGACGGCGATGACGTCGTCCCACTGCTCGTCCTTCATCACCATGAACAGGTTGTCCTTGGTGAGGCCTGCGTTGTTGACGATGATGTCGACGCGGCCAAGCTTGGCTGCTGCGTTGTCGATCAGCTTCATGACCTGCGCCTTGTCGGCGAGATCGCACGGCACGACGTGCACGCGGTCGCCGAGCTCGGCGGCGAGAGCTTCGAGCTTCGCCACCTGGCGGCCCGAGATGGCGACGTCGGCGCCGGCCTTGTGGAAGGCGCGGGCGATGCCCTCGCCGATGCCGCCGGTCGCTCCGGTCACGAGCGCAGTTTTGCCAGTCAAGTCGAACATGGTTTCAATCCTTTTCGGAGACGAGACGACCGGCCCTCAGGCCAGTTTCTCGATCGCGGCGTCGATGTCTGCGGGGGTGCCGAGGCTCATCGCCTCGAGGGACTTTTCAATGCGCTTGGCGAGGCCGGCGAGCACTTTGCCGGAGCCGATCTCGAACACGTCGGTGACGCCGTTCGCGGCCAGGTAGCCCACGCACTCGCGCCAGCGGACGGTGCCGGTGACCTGCTCCACGAGCAGCTTGCGGATTTCGTCGGGATCGCTGACGGCGCTCGCCACGACGTTGGCGACGACGGGAACGACGGGCTTGTTGATGGCGACCTCGGCGAGCGCTGCGGCCATCGCTTCGGCGGCGGGCTGCATGAGCGCGCAATGGAAGGGTGCGGAGACAGGCAGCAAAACAGCGCGGCGGACGCCGTGCGGCTTGCCAATGTCGGCGACGCGGTCGATGGCGACCTTCGAGCCGGAGAGCACGACCTGTGTCGGCTCGTTGTCGTTGGCGACCTGGCAGACGTCACCCTGGGCCGCTTCAGCGGCGACGGTACGCGCCACGTCGATGCCGACGCCGAGGAGGGCGACCATAGCGCCCTGCCCGACCGGGACGGCGGCCTGCATGGCCTTGCCGCGCAACTTCAAAAGTCTTGCCGTGTCTGCCAGAGAAAACGCGCCGGCGGCTGCGAGCGCCGAATACTCACCCAGCGAATGACCGGCGACGAACTTGGCCTTGTCGGCGAGCTTGATGCCGCGCTCGCGCTCCAGCACCCGCATGACGGCCATCGATACGGCCATCAGGGCGGGCTGGGCATTTTCGGTGAGCGTCAGCGTGTCCTTGGGGCCTTCCCACATGATCGCCGACAGCTTCTGGCCGAGCGCGTCGTCAACCTCGTCGAAGACCTCGCGGGCGACCGGGAAATTCTCCGCCAGCTCGCGGCCCATGCCCACGTCCTGGCTGCCTTGTCCGGGAAATACGAATGCGCGTGCCACGCTCGCTCCTTTGTCGGTGTCTGAGACGCTTGGCGGGACGGCCCACGCGGGGCCCGATCGGGCAGGTGTGGCGGGCGTCTTGCTCTCGGGGCTTTCGACATGTCCGGCGTGGTGTTGTCAAGGCCCCGAGGTGACAGCGGCGGCGAAAGAGGACAACTTGCCATCGGGCGCGCGGGCAGACCGTTCGCCAACGCGCCCTCCTCTGCGCAACCGTCAGGAGCCTGCGATGGCAATGCCGTTCAAGCTGTTCTCGCTCAAGGATGTCCGGGTCGGCGCGCTCCGCGAAGGGGGCGTGCTGGTGCACGCGAAGATCTTTGCCGCGGTGATGCTGGTACTGGCCGTCATCGATTGGTACACGGCCGAGCCCTATTGGGCGCATTGGGTTTTTCTCGGCTGGGGCGCGGGCCTGCTCCTGCATGCCGCTTTGACGCTCAGGCATTGACGTACTGGCACTGACGCCGTGGTCCTAAGTCCGCCCCCCCTGGAGAAACGATGAAAGGCAGACACATGCTCCTGATCGTGGCCATTGTCGTGAGCGCAGTCGCGCTTGTTCTGCTGGCCTGGCAGTGGGATCTGCTGCCTCGGGACGTCATCGCCACCGGGACGGTCCAGACCGAGGACGGCAAGACATTGGAAACGCGGCAGTTTTACCGTGCGTCGCGGCAGGATGCGTACAAGTCTTCCGCGCCTGGCCCCTTGGTCCGCGAGGCCGTCTGGGAGGTCCGGCTGCCGAGCGGCCGCTGGATCGACTGCGACGGGGCGGACTGCAAGGCCGCGGCCGGACGGGTCATGCGCTAGCACCCCCTTGCTCCGCGAACGAATTCCCGTATAAGTCGCGCCGTCACGCGCTTCGGTTGGAGGCTGAACGGGGCCGCTTAGCTATTTCAGCTCGGCGGCAGGGTTGTATGGCGAAAGCCGAACGCCTGTTCCCCGGTGTCTCCGCTCTTTGAGTGCCTTTGGGCCTTTCGGGCTCAAAAGGGGCTTTGCGCCGAGCGGACATCGTGACCCGCACGCTTCGCGGCGGCAACATCGAAAGGAAAGGCCCAAACATGCCTCTATACGAGCATGTCTTCCTGGCGCGCCAGGACGTCTCGCAACAGCAGGTCGAGACGCTGACCAAGGAATTCTCCGACATCATCGTCGAGGGTGGCGGCAAGGTCACCAAGACCGAGTACTGGGGCCTCAAGGGCCTCGCGTTCAAGATCAAGAAGAGCCGCAAGGCCCACTATTCGCTCCTCAACATCGACGCGCCGTCCGCGGCTGTGAACGAGATGGAGCGCCGCATGGGTCTTTCGACCGACATCATCCGCTTCATCACGCTGCGTCTCGACGAACTCGAGACCGAGCCGTCGATCATGATGCGCAAGCAGGATCGCGATGAGCGCGGTGGCGAGCGTGGTGGTTTCCGCGGCGGTGATCGCGGCGGCTTCCGTGGCGGCGATCGCGGCGGTTTCCGCGGTGGCGACCGTGGCGGTTTCGGTGGTGGCGCAGGCGGGGCCGAAGGCGGCTCGACGTTCCGCGCCCGTCCGCCCCGCGAAGGTGGCGATTCGCGTCCGCCGCGCGACGGCGACCGTGGTCCGCGTCCGCCGCGTGAGGGCGATGCCGGTCCGCGCGGTCCGCGTCCCGCGTTCAGAGATAACAAGCCGGGCGGCAGCACCGGGTCGGAGGGCTAATCATGGCTGAGATTCAAGAAATCGCCGCACGCCGGCCGTTCCATCGCCGCCGCAAGACCTGCCCGTTCTCGGGCGATCAGGCGCCGAAGATCGATTACAAGGACGTCCGCACGCTCGGCCGTTACATCTCGGAGCGCGGCAAGATCGTTCCGAGCCGCATCACGGCCGTTTCGGCAAAGAAGCAGCGCGAGCTTGCTCGCGCAATCAAGCGGGCCCGCTTCCTCGGCCTGCTGCCGTACGTTCTGAAGTAAGCGCGACACGCGCAAAAATAGGTTGGGTGAGCGATGCGCACGCGTCCTCTCCCTAACCGCATTGGATGCGGGACAGCTAGGACATGAGAAGTCATTCTCTGATCGGTATTGGCCTTGGGCTGGTCGCGGCGGTGGTATTCGCCTCCGCGACCACCGGTCCGCTGTTTGCCCGCTTCCTCCTTCTTTTCATCACGCCCCTCGCCATCGCGCTGGCCGGTCTCGGCTGGGGCTGGCGCACGGCTGCGCTCGCGGGCACGGTCGGCACGGCGCTCGTGTTCGTCTTCTCGACGCCTGCCGTTGCGGCCGCCTTCGCCTTGACGCAGGCCGCGCCGATGGCGGTTCTGACGTATCTCGCGCTTCTCAGCCGGCCCGCGAACGAAGACGTCCCATCGTCCGACGACGATGCCCCCAACCTCGAATGGTATCCGCCGGGCCGCATCGTCATCTGGGCCGCCGTGCTGGCTGGACTGATGGCCATCGGCACGCTGGCGCTGCTCGGCAACGATCTCGATCAACTGCGCCGCTCGCTCGGAGACGTGATCAAGCAGGCGCTGCCCGCGGCTCTGCCTGAAGGCCAGGCGCCGATGCAGCTCAGCGACGTGGAAGTTGCGGCGCTGGCCGACATCGCGCTGTCCATCCTGCCGGGAGCGTCCGCGCTCTCGTGGATGTCGAGCCTGTTGTTCAACCTGTGGCTTGCGGGGCGCGTGACGCTGGCCTCGGGCCAGCTCGGCCGGCCGTGGCCGGATCTCGCCGCCCTCACCTATCCCGCCTACACGCCGCTCGCGTTCGGCGCGTTGCTGCTCGGCCTGATGATGACCGGATATCCGGGCCTCGTCGCCTCCGCCATGGCGGGTGGGCTGTTCCTCGCCTACCTGCTGCTCGGCCTTGCCATCATTCACTACACGACGCGCGGCCAGCCCTGGCGCCCGTTCGCGCTCTGGGCGCTCTACGGCTCGCTGATCGTCGTCAACGTCTGGATCTGGATCGTGGTGGCCATTCTCGGCCTCGCCGAAACCGTCCTTCACTTGCGGGCCCGCTCGAATGCGGCGCCCGGTCCACCGCTGCAACCCAACACCTGATCATCTCAAAGGAGACTAATCCCATGCAGGTCATTCTACTCGAACGCATCGGCCGGCTCGGCCAGATGGGCGACGTCGTCAACGTCAAGGACGGCTATGCCCGCAACTATCTGCTGCCGCTCAAGAAGGCGCTGCGCGCCACCAAGGAAAACCTCACCGTTTTCGAGAGCCAGCGCAGCCAGCTCGAAGCCAACAACCTCGAGCACAAGAAGGAAGCCGAAGCCGTTTCCGCCAAGCTCGAAGGGAAGGTTTTCGTCGCCATCCGCTCGGCCGGCGATACGGGCCAGCTCTACGGCTCGGTTTCGACGCGCGATATCGCGGAAGCCATCACGGCGGGCGGGTTCACGATGGATCGCCGCCAAATCGTGCTCGACCGTCCGATCAAGACGCTCGGCCTGCACGACATCACCGTCGCGCTGCATCCGGAAGTCTCCGTGAAGGTCTCGCTCAACGTGGCGCGCTCGGAAGAAGAAGCCGAGAAGCAGGCCCGCGGCGAAGACGTGACGATGGTCAAGGACGAAGCGCCCGAGATCGAGACGTTCAACCCGGATGACGCCTTCGAAGACGGCGCCGCGCCGGCCGGCGACGACGAAGCCGACGCGTCGTAAGACGCGCGTTTGGTCGGTTGTTTCAGTGGCCGGGAGCGCTCGCTTCCGGCCACTTTTTCATGCGCGAGGGCGCGTGTATTTTACGGCCGCCGTCACACGCTTTAAGTTGTGCAGGCCGTCATTCCGTTGGCGCGATTCGCTGCGGACATTTCGCTTCAGACAAGGCGGAAGTTTTTGGCGTGTGGGTAACGTGGAGAGGCTGGGGATCGGCTAGGGCGACTCGCGGGGCTGGTTTAGGTTTCGCGCATGGCAAACACCGCACTCCTCCAATCCGACCAACTGCGCGACGCTGCGGCCGCGGCCGAGCCTCAGCAGTTCCGCGAAGCTCCGCACAACATCGAGGCCGAGCAGGCTCTCCTCGGTGCGATCCTCATCAACAACGAGGCCATGGACCGCGTCTCGGCGTTTCTGGAGCCGCCGCACTTCTTCGATCCTCTGCATGGGCAGATTTTCGAGACGGCCGGAAAGATGATCCAGGCCGGCAAGCAGGCGACGCCGATCACGCTCAAGACGTTCTTCGATTCGGCCGAGCCGATCGACGAGCATCTGACCGTTCCGCAGTATCTCGGACGCCTCGCGGCCAACGCCACGTCGATCATCAACGCCCACGACTACGGCCGGACGGTCTACGATCTCGCCGTGCGCCGCTCGCTGATCGTGCTCGGCGAGGACATGGTCAATTCCGCCTACGACGCGCCGATCGATTTTCCGCCGGACAGCCAGATCCAGGAAGCCGAAACGCGCCTCTACGATCTTGCCGAGCGCGGCAAGTACGGCCAGGGCTTCATGAGCTTCGGCACCGCACTGACGCACGCCATCGACATGGCCAACGCCGCCTACGAGCGCGACGGACATTTGTCGGGGCTGTCGTCGGGTCTCACCGACCTCGATAACAAAATGGGCGGCCTGCAGTCGTCGGACTTGATCATTCTCGCCGGACGCCCGTCGATGGGCAAAACGGCGCTCGTGACCAACATCGCCTACAACGTCGCCAAGGCCTATCGCTCCGAGACGCAGGCGGACGGCACCGAGAAAACGGTCGACGGCGGACGGGTCGGCTTCTTCTCGCTCGAAATGAGCGCCGAGCAGCTCGCCACACGTATTCTGTCCGAGCAGGCGGAGGTGGCGTCCGAGAAGATCCGCCGCGGCATGATCACCGAGGACGAGTTCCGCAAGCTCGTCTCCGTCTCGCAGGAAATGAGCCGCGCGCCGCTGTACATCGACCAGACGGGCGGCATTTCCATCGCCCAGCTTGCGGCGCGTGCGCGCAAGCTCAAGCGGCAGAAGGGGCTCGACCTCCTGATCGTGGATTACCTTCAGTTGCTCTCGGGATCGTCCAAGAAGGGCGACAACCGCGTTCAGGAAATCACGGAAATCACGACCGGTCTCAAGGCCTTGGCCAAGGAGCTCGCGGTGCCGATCGTGGCGCTTTCGCAGCTCTCGCGTCAGGTCGAGCAGCGCGAAGACAAGCGCCCCCAGCTCTCAGACCTGCGTGAATCGGGCTCGATCGAGCAGGACGCCGACGTTGTCATGTTCGTGTTTCGCGAGGAATACTACGTCGAGCGGCAGAAGCCGCGCGAGGGTACTCCGGAGTTCAACGATTGGCAGACGCAGATGATGGCTGTCAGCGGCAAGGCCGAGGTGATCATCGGCAAGCAGCGTCACGGTCCCGTGGGCGCGGTGCAGCTTGCGTTCGAGAGCCAGTTCACGCGCTTCGGCAATCTGGCCAAAGAGTTCCAAATGCCCGAGCGGTACGAGTGAGACTGCAAGATCGCGGCACTTTGGGGCTGGCGGCATGAGTGCGCCCGGGCTGCCGGCGGACGCGACCGGCCTCATCACTGTCGACCTCGATGCGCTCTGCGCCAACTGGCGCGCGCTCGCTCAACTGGTCGCGCCGGCGGAATGCGGGGCCGTGGTCAAGGCCGACGCCTATGGGCTCGGCGCGGCGGAGGTTATCCCCGCGCTCGCCCGGGCTGGCTGCCGCACGTTCTTCATCGCCACGCCCGAGGAAGCATCCGCGGCGCGCCGTTTGGTGCCCAGTGCGCGCCTGTTCGCGCTCGATGGGCTGGTGCCCGGGTCGGCGCAGAACTTCATCGCGGCGGATGTGGCGCCCGTGCTCTCCGGTCTCGATGAGATCGCGGACTGGAGCGCGCACGCGCGGCAGGCCGGACGGCGGCTGCCTGCGGCACTGCATGTCGATTCCGGTCTCAATCGGCTGGGTTTGTCCGCCGATGACGTCTCCATTCTTGCGAGCGAACGCGAGCGCCTCGAACACCTCGACGTGCGGCTCGTCATGAGCCATCTGGCGTGCGCCGACGATCCCGATCATCCGCACAACGCGCGCCAGCGCGCGGCCTTCGAGCAGCGGCGCGCGACCCTCGCCCTCCCCTCTGCGTCGGCGAGCCTTGCCGCATCGGACGGGCTGATGCTGGGCGCGCCGTTCCACTATGATCTGGTGCGCCCGGGCTATGCGCTCTATGGCGGACAGGCGTTTCAAGGCGGTGCGACGCCGGTCAATCCGGTGGTGACGGTCGCGGCAGGAATTCTGCAGGTGCGGACCGTGGACGCGGGCGAGAGCGTCGGTTACTCCGCCTCGTGGGTGGCGCCGCGGCAGACGCGCGTCGCCATCGTCGCGGCGGGCTATGCGGATGGGTTGGGGCGCGGCCTGAGCGCGTCTTCGAATGAGACCGGCGGGATCGTGATGGTACACGGCCAGAGCGCGCCGATCGTCGGGCGGGTGTCGATGGATCTCATCACGGTGGACGTGACGGACGTCGTGGGCCGCGTGCAGCGCGGCGATCTCGTGACGCTGATCGGGCCGGGCTTGACGATCGAGGCGATGGGGCGCGCGGCGGGCACCATTGGCTACGAGGTGCTGACGCGGCTCGGGACACGTTTCGCGCGGCGCTACGTCGGCGGGGGCGCTTAGATGGCCAAGGCCGCGAAATCCAGTTTCGTCTGCCAGAGCTGCGGGGCGGTCGCCTCGCGCTGGGCGGGCAAGTGTACGTCGTGCGGCGACTGGAACACCATTGTCGAGGAAGCAGGCACGGCGGCGCCTCCGGGATCGGGCATCGTTGGCGCCACCAAGGGCAAGGCGCTGCGCCTCGAAACGCTGGCTGGTGCGCCCGAGGAAGCGCCGCGCTTTCTCACCGGCATGCCGGAACTCGACCGCGTCACGGGCGGCGGCATCGTACCCGGGTCCGTGCTGCTGATCGCGGGCGAGCCGGGCATCGGCAAATCGACGCTTCTCTTGCAGCTTGCGGCGGCGCTGGGTCGCGGCGGGCGACGGGCCATCTATTTCTCCGGCGAAGAAGCATCAGCGCAGGTCCGCCTGCGGGCGGCACGCCTCGGACTTGCAGACGCACCGGTGGCGCTGGCCGCCGAAACCAGCCTCACCAACATTCTTGCAACGCTCGCGTCCGAGAAGCGCGCCGATCTCGTGGTCGTCGATTCGATCCAGACGCTTTGGTCCGATGCGCTTGAGGCCGCGCCCGGCTCGGTCAGCCAGGTGCGAGCGGCGACGCAGTCTCTGGTGCGCTATGCCAAGACGGCGGGCTGTGCGCTCCTGCTGGTGGGCCATGTGACCAAGGACGGCCAGATCGCCGGGCCCAAGGCCATCGAGCACGTGGTGGATACTGTGCTCTCGTTCGAGGGCGACCGGGGGCACAGCTACCGCATCCTGCGCGCAACCAAGAACCGCTTCGGCGCGACGGATGAAATCGGCGTGTTCGAAATGGTGGGCTCGGGCCTGCGCGAGGTCGCGAACCCGTCCGAGCTGTTCCTCGGCGAGCGCGACGCAGATGCGCCGGGCACGGCTGTGTTCGCCGGCATGGAAGGAACGCGGCCGATCCTGGTCGAGATCCAGGCACTGGTGGCGCCGTCCGGTCTCGGCCAGCCGCGCCGTGCCGTGGTGGGCTGGGAGCAGAGCCGGCTCGCCATGCTGATCGCCGTGCTCGAAGCGCGCTGCGGCGTGTCGTTCTCGCACCACGATGTCTATCTCAACGTTGCGGGCGGGCTGCGCATCGTGGAGCCGGCCGCCGATCTCGCGGCGGCGGCTGCGCTGCTGGCCTCTCTCAGCAACCGGGCGCTCGACCCGAAACAGATCCATTTCGGCGAGATTTCGCTCTCGGGCGCGGTGCGTGCGGCCCCGCATACGGGGTTACGGCTCAAGGAAGCGGCCAAGCTCGGCTTCAGCGAGGCGGTGATGCCGGCAGGCGGCGAAGCCGTCAGCGAGGCCAACCGGCTGGAGCTGCGCCGGATCAGCCACCTCAAGGAGCTTGCAGAGGCGCTCGGCCCATGCGACTGAAACGGCGGGGACTCTCGACTTTTCCGACGCCGCTGACCCATCCGAGGAGCCAAGGGCCATGATTGGGCCGCTCACGTATCTCGACGCCGCTGTGCTGGCGATCTGCTTCATCTCGGCGCTGCTCGCCATGTACCGCGGGCTGACGCGCGAGCTGATGTCGATCCTGTCATGGATCGCGGCCGCCGGCGCGACGCTCTATTTCGTGTTGAACTACAAGAAGGTGGCCGAAGACATGGCCGCCCAGATGAACACGCAGGTGGCCGTGGCGCAGATCGCCATCGGCGCCGTCATCTTCCTGATCGTGCTCATTATCGTGCACCTGATCACATCGCGAATCTCGGACGCGATCCTGGACAGCAGCGTCGGCATGATCGACCGCATCCTGGGCTTCGTCTTTGGACTGGCACGCGGCTTCCTGCTCGTCGTCATTCCCTATATGTTCTACGCATCTTTCGTCCCCGATGAGCAGAACCACCTGCCGTGGGTGCGCGATGGTCTGTCGACCCCGTATATCCGCTCGACGGGCAATGTGATCCGCGGAACGCTCGAAACCTATATGCCGACGTCACTTTCCCAGCCCAAGGAAGAGGTGCCGCAGGAGCCGACTGAGCCGCCGGCGCAATAGCCCGCGACAGATCTGCGACAGGTGCAACAAAGCTCTTTAACGACCCGGCGATTATCATATATTCCGCGCAAGCAACGCAGGGCGTAGTTCCCCCTGATGCGGCGTGCGCAGGCACCCGTTGTGAGACACGGTTTTTAGTCTAGTTGCGGCGGATGCTTTAGCGGGAGGCAGCCATGACGCACGATCGGTCGCTCGGAGCCGGGCACGACCCTTTTCCGGATTTCGGCCTGTCCAAGATGGGCGACGACAGGCTACGCGAGGAATGCGGCGTCTTCGGCGTCTTCGGGCACCCTGACGCGGCGGCCATCACAGCGCTCGGGCTTCACGCGCTCCAACATCGCGGACAGGAAGCGGCGGGCATCGTCTCCTACGACGGCCAGCAGTTCCACGCCGAGCGCCATCTCGGCCTGGTCGGTGACAACTTCAACGACGCGGCCATTATCCATCGGCTGAAGGGCACGATGGCCGTCGGCCACAACCGCTATTCGACCACGGGCGAGCCGGCCCTGAAGAACGTCCAGCCGCTCTACGCCGATATCGACACCGGCGGGTTCGCGGTGGCGCACAACGGCAATCTCACAAACGCGCTGACGCTTCGCGAAGAGCTGATCAAGACCGGCGCGATCTTCCCCTCCACCTCGGACACCGAGGTCATTCTCCATCTTCTGTCGCGCTCCAAGAAGCGGCGCATGGTCGAGCGTTTCGTTGAGGCGACGCGCCAGATCGAAGGCGCATGGTCGCTCGTCTCGCTGACCAACGACATGATGATCGCCGCGCGCGATCCGGTCGGCATCCGCCCGCTCGTCATCGGCCGGCTTGGCGACGCCTACGTGTTCGCGTCCGAGACGTGCGCGCTCGATATCGTCGGCGCGGAGTTCCTGCGCGAGGTCGAGAACGGCGAGGTCGTCGTCGTTTCCGAAGCGGGCCTCGAAAGCCACCGCCCGTATCCGCGCCGCCCGGCGCGTCCCTGCATCTTCGAATGCATCTACTTCTCGCGGCCTGACAGCGTGATCGGCGGCCGTTCCGTCTATGACGTGCGCCAGCAAATGGGAGTGCAGCTCGCGCGTGAGGCACCGGCCGACGCCGACGTGATCGTGCCGATCCCGGATTCGGGCGTGCCGGCAGCCATCGGGTTCGCGCGTGAATCGGGGCTGCCGTTCGAACTCGGCATCATCCGCAATCACTATGTGGGACGCACCTTCATCGAGCCGGAGCAGCGCATCCGCCAGCTCGGCGTCAAGCTCAAGCACTCGGCCAATGCGGGCGTGATCCGCGGCAAGCGGATCGTGCTGATCGACGACAGCGTCGTGCGCGGCACCACATCGAAGAAGATCGTGGAACTCATGTACGATGCGGGCGCGCGTGAGGTGCATATGCGCATCTCGTCTCCGCCGATTACGCACTCCGACTATTACGGCATCGATACACCGAGCAAGACGGCGCTGCTCGCGGCCAACTACGATCTCGAGGGCATGCGCGCCTTCATGGGGGCGGACAGCCTCGCGTTCCTGTCGGTCGACGGCATCTATCGCGCTGTCGGGTACGAAGGCCGCGACGGGCGCGCGCCCCAGTTCACCGACCATTGCTTCACGGGCGAATACCCGACGGAGCTGACCGACCAGAACGGCCAGGCGAGCACGCGCCAGTTGTCGCTGCTGGCGGAAGTGAGCTGATTTCCGGGTGGCGCCTCGCTTTCGGCGCCGCCCATCCACTCCCTCTCGTCTCTCGCGAAACCGGTGCGCTTTCGGGGGAAATCCCCGGCCGATCTTCGTTTGATTATGGGCGCTCTTTGGCCGCATGACCGGGGGCTGCTCCGGCGTCGATGCGCTGTCCGCAATGGCGTATTGGAAACCAACCGGTCCGGCCGGGCTTCTCTCCGGCCCCCTTCCGCGCCTACACTCCCTCCTGCCGTCATCACTCAGCAGTTCAGAAGGCCCCCATGGCACCCCGCGCCCGATTCCAGGACCGCATTGCGCTCGTCACCGGCGCGTCCCGGGGATTGGGACGCGCGATGGCGGTGGCGCTGGCGCGTGAAGGCGCGCATGTCATCGTGTCCGCGCGCTCGGGCGGGGCGCTCGAAGAGGTGGACGACGAGATCCGCGCCGCGGGCGGCCGTGCGACCATCCTGCGTCTCGACCTGCGCGCCGGCGACAAGGTCGATCAGCTTGGACCGCTGCTGTTTCAGCGCTGGCGCAAGCTCGACATCCTGGTGGCTGCAGGCGGCATTCTCGGGCCGCTGTCGCCGCTCCCGCACATCAGCGCCGACGCCTGGCAGAGCGTGTTCGACATCAACGTGCATGCCAACTGGCGGCTGATCCGCACGCTCGATCCGCTGCTCAAGCTGTCGGATGCGGGGCGCGCGCTGTTCGTCACGTCGGACGCTGCGCACGCCGACACCGCGTACTGGGGGCCGTTCGCGGCCTCGAAGGCGGCGCTTGAGGCGCTCGGCAAGACCTACGCGCAGGAGGTGGCCAACACGGCCGTGCGCGTCAATCTGCTGGACCCGGGGCCGATGCGGACGGGTCTGCGCGCCAAGGCGTTTCCCGGCGAGGACAAGGCGCATCTCGCCGACCCCGACGCCGTTGCTGCGTTCGCACTGCCGTTGCTGCTGTCGTCTGCGACGGAGAACGGGACCGTGGCGCGCTATCGGGCGGCCGAACGCTCTTCCGCCAAATCCTTCGCCGCAAGCAACGACGCCTAGCCCGGCAGCTCGATGACCATGTTGTCGTAGGCGGGTTCGACGTGGGCGGGGAGGTTGCGCACGAGCGTGTCGTAGTCGAGTTCGCCGGTCATGTGGGTCAGCACGGCGCGCTTGGCTTTCAGGCGCTCGATGTGGGCAAGCGCTTCCTTGAGCGAGAAGTGGCTCGGATGCGGCTCGTGGCGCAGCGCGTCGACGATCCAGAGATCGAGATTCTCCAGGAGCGGGAGCGAATCCAGCGGAAGCGCGGAGACGTCGGGCGAATAGGCGACGTTGCCGAAGCGAAACGCCAAGCTGTCGATGTCGCCGTGGTGCTGGCGAATGGGCAGCACGTCGATCGGGCCGCCGGCGCCCTCGACGCGGATCGGCTCGCCCGGCGTCAGCAGGCGCGGCATCAGGATCGGCGGATAGGTCGATCCCGCCGGTTGCTCGAAACAGTAGGCAAAGCGGGTGACGAGGCTCTGCTGCGTCGCCCCATCGAAATAGCACGGCACGCGCTTCTTCATGGCGTAGGCGACCATGCGCAGGTCGTCGATGCCGTGCGTGTGGTCGGCGTGGTCGTGGGTGAACAGCACCGCGTCGAGCGCGTCCGCGCGCACGCTCAGCAGCTGCTCGCGCAGGTCCGGCGGCGTGTCGATCAGAACACTCGTGACGCCACCCTGCCCGCGCCGTTCCACCAGCATGGCGCACCGGCGGCGGCGGTTCTTCGGATTGGTCGGATCGCAACGGCCCCACATGGCGCCGATGCGCGGCACTCCGCCCGATGAGCCGCAGCCGAGGATCGTGAAGCGCATCGTCGTCATGGAGCGGCGCGCTCCGTCACGGCCGGACGACGCGCCTTCGTGTAGAGGCGGAAGAAGTTGTCGGTGGTCGTTTTCGCAATCTCCTCGGCCGAGACGCCACGGATGGCTGCCAGCGCCGCAGCCGTATGCACGACGTAGGCCGGCTCGTTGGTCTTGCCGCGGTACGGAACCGGCGCGAGGAACGGCGCGTCGGTTTCGACCAGCACGCGATCGGCCGGGACGTTGCGCGCGATCTCCTGCAGCGCCTCCGTCTTCTTGAAGCTGATGACGCCGGTGAACGACACATAGAGGCCCAGCTCGACGGCGCGGCGGGCGAGCTCGGGGCCGCCGGTATAGCAGTGGAGCACGCCGGGAAACGGCCCGTTGGTTTTGTACTCGTCCTCGATGAGCGCCACCGTGTCGGCGTCGGCTTCGCGCGTGTGAATTTCAAGCGGCAGCCCGGTTTCGCGCGCGGCGGCGATGTGGATGCGGAAGCCTTCCGCCTGCGCCTCGGGGCTCGCGTTCTTGTAGTAATAGTCGAGACCGGCTTCTCCGATGGCGACGACCTTGGGGTGCTGCGACAGGCGCACGATCTCGCTTGCGGGGATGCCGCGTTCCTCATCGGCGTTGTGAGGATGCGTGCCGACCGAGCAGTAGACGTCGTCGTAGCGCTCGGCGATGGCGCGGATGCGGTCGAACTTCCTGATGTGCGTGGAGATCGTCACCATGGTGCCCACGCCGGCTGCCTTCGCGCGCGCGACGACGCCGTCGAGATCCGACGCGAAATCCGGGAAGTCCAGGTGACAGTGGTGATCAACGAGCATACGCTTCTCCTCCCTCTCCGCAGTGGCTGCTCCGAAATCGGGAGAGGGGACTGTTATGACTTGTCTGACTTGCCCTTTTTGGGTTTGGGCGCGGGAGCGGCTGCCTTGGCCGCTTCTTCCGGGTCGACGTAGCGCGGGAACACGCCTTGCGGTTCGGGGATCGGCGTGCCGGGTACGAGGCGGCCGCCCGGGCCGAGCTTCGTGAAGGCGCGGTTCTCCGGGCCTGTGCCCGGCAGGATGAGATCGAGCAGCTTGGCGGTCAGCTCCGGCATTACGGGTTGGGCGAGAATGGCGAACTGGCGCACGACCTCGGCCGTCACATAGAGAATGGTCTCCATGCGCTTCGGGTCGGTCTTCTTCTTCGCCCAGGGCTCTTCAGCCGCGAAGTAGCGGTTGGCGTCGGCGATCACGCTCCAGACGGCGTCGAGGTAGCGGGTGATGGCCTGCTTATCCATCGCGGCGCGCGCTTCGGCATAAAGCGCGTCGGTCGCAGCCAGGATCGCCGTGTCCTCGGCGTTGAACGCGCCGGGCTCGGGGATCTTGCCGTCGCAGTTCTTGAAGATCATCGACAGCGAGCGCTGCGCGAGGTTGCCGAGGTTGTTGGCGAGATCGGCGTTGATGCGATTGGCTATCGCTTCCTGAGAATAGTTGCCGTCCTGGCCGAAGATCACCTCGCGCAGGAAGAAGTAGCGCACCTGATCGCGGCCGTAGGCGCGCACGAGATCGAACGGGTCGACGACGTTGCCGACCGACTTCGACATCTTTTCGCCCTTGCTCAGCACGAAGCCGTGCGAGAAGATCCGCTTGGGAAGCTCGATGCCGGCCGACATCAGGAACGCGGGCCAGTAGACCGCGTGGAAGCGTACGATATCCTTGCCGATGACGTGGACGTCGGCGGGCCAGAAGTCCGCGCGCGCGCCTTGCGGCGTGTTCAGGAGGCCGGTGGCCGTGATGTAGTTGGTGAGCGCGTCCACCCAGACATACATGACGTGACTCGGCGCGCCGGGCACGGGAATGCCCCAGTCCAGCGTCGAGCGCGAGATCGAGAGATCTTCGAGGCCGCTTTTGACGAAGCTCACGACCTCGTTGCGGCGCTCGGGCGGCAGAATGAAATCCGGGTTTGCTTCATAGTGGGCGAGCAGGCGCTGCTCGTAGGCCGAGAGGCGAAAGAAGTACGTCTCCTCTTCGGTCCATTCGACAGGCGTGCCGGTCGGCGTGGCGTAGCGCGCGCCATCCTCGCGCACTTCAGTTTCGGCCTCTTTGTAGTAGGTCTCGTCGCGCACCGAGTACCAGCCGCCGTACTTCTTCGTGAAGATGTCGCCGGCCGCGTCCATGCGCCGCCAGATCTCCGTGCAGGCCTCGTAGTGGCGCGCTTCCGTGGTGCGGATGAAATCGTCGTGCGACAGGCCCAGCGCTTCCGCCATCTCGATGAAGCGGGCGGCGTTGCGATCCGCCAATGCGCGCGGCGTGAGGCCCTCCTTGGCGGCCGTCTGCTTCATCTTGAGGCCGTGCTCGTCGGTGCCGGTCAGGAAGAAGACGTCGCGGCCGTCGAGGCGCTCGAAGCGGGCGATGGCGTCGGTGGCGATCGCCTCGTAGGCGTGGCCGATGTGCGGCACGCCGTTCGGATAGGAGATCGCGGTGGTGATGTAAAACTTCTCTCGACCGCTCATGCTGCCTCGTAGGAACTCATGCTGCCTCGTAGAAACTCGATGGGATCGCGCGCGTGTCGGGCCACCGGCGCGGCGCGGCCTCAATCTCGCGAGGCGGCGTCGAGCTTCGAAAAGACGTTCAGGATCAAAGCTTTTCGGTCGAGGTTCAACGCCTCGGCATCGGCCTTGTCTGCGGCCACTCTTTCCCACAAGCCGGCCCAGGTGGCAAGCCGCGCCGGGCCGATGAGGCGGCGCGCGAGCGCGACCTCCGCCGGCCCGCCCGCCCCGCGCGCTTGGACGCTGACAAGGCGGGCGATCGCGTCCATCAGAAGCTCGAAAAAGAGCTGATAGCGCTGATCGGCGGCCGGACTGGACAGCTCGTCGCCGAGGGTGTGCACGGCGGACCAGTCAACCTGCGGCAACCCGTCCAGGATCTTGAAAATCCGGTCGTGCAGAGCGAGCCCCTTGGCGGCATGCAGCGCGAGCACGCGGCGCACGCTGCCGCCCGAGAGCACCGCCAGGCGCTCCCATTCGGAGGGCTGCGGGGCTGATGCCGCCACCTCCTCGCCGCTCGCCGCGAACGCCTGCGTCACGGCGCGCCGCAGCGGCTCCTCCTCCAGGCCCGCAAGCTCCAGCATGCGCACGCGCGAGCGCAGCGTGACGAGCAGCCGGCCGGGGGCGGACGAGATCAGGAGGAAGATCGTGCGCGGTGGCGGCTCTTCCAGGGACTTCAGAAGTGCGTTGGCGGCCGACACGTTGAGTTCGTCGGCGCGGTCGACGATGACGATGCGCCAGGCGCCGTCTTCGCTCGTGCGGCCGAGGAACGTCTTGAGGCGGCGCACCTCGTCGACCGGGATTGAGGCCGGAAAGCGCTTCGCCTTGATGTCGTAGGCGCGCCGGATGACGAGCAGGCCGGGATGGGACAGCGCCAGGATCTGGCGCGCGGCGCGCGTGTCCATTCCGATGTCGAGGGTGTCTGCCTGCCGCTCATTCTCGTCGGCCAGGACGTGGCGGGCAAACCGATAGGCGAGCGTCGCCTTGCCGATGCCTTCCGGGCCCGCGACGAGCCAGCCGTGATGCATGCGGCCGGACGCGAACGCCGTGAGCAGCGTGTGCTCGGCTTCGTCATGGCCATAGAGCCTCGGCGTGGCGCGCGGATGGGCAAAGCCTTCCAGGCGGTCGGCCTCGGGGAAATCCTCGATTTCGTGCAGGGCGGGCGCGCGGGCCATCAGGGCCGCGCCTCGGCGAGCAATCGGGTTTCGACAGTGCGCCAGATGTCGGCTGCGATCTCGTCCGCCGCGCGGCTGCCGTCCACCATCACGCAGCGCTCGGGCTCGGCTAAGGCCACCCTGCGGAACGCTTCGCGCAGCTCGACGTGATAGGCCGCATGCTCGGCATCGAAGCGCGTCAGAGCGCCCCGGGCTTCGGTCCGCTTCAAGCCTTCCTCGGCCGGTACGTCGAGCACGACCGTCAGGTCGGGAAACGTAGGCGCGACCGTTCGCATTTCGATGGCGCCAATCAAGTCAGCGGACACGCCGGCCATGACGCCCTGGTAGACGCGTGTCGAGTCGACGAAGCGGTCGCACAGCACCCACGTGCCATGCGCGAGCGCCGGGCGGATCACCTTGGCGACGTGCTCAGCGCGGGCGGCGGCGAACAGCAGCAGCTCGGTCACGGGCTCAGGCGAGGCACCCAGCACCACGTCGCGGATGCTCTCGCCGAGGGGCGTACCACCAGGCTCGCGCGTGACGACGGTTTCGACGCCGCCGGCGCGGAGACGCTCGGCCAGGCGGGCGACCTGGGTGGTCTTGCCGGCCCCCTCGCCGCCCTCGAATGTGATGAACTTTCCGCGTGTCATGGGGCGGACACTAGAGCCTTTCCGCGGAAAGACTCTAGCCCTTTGTTTCGCCGTGCGGCGGGGGCTGGACCCCGCCGTATGGGCCCGATGGAGGCTGCGCATTTCACGAGGCGCGGCCCGGCCGGCTAGCGGTTGAGGAACCGGCGCACATCGGGCACGACCCGAAAGCCCAGGTGCAAGAGCGAATCGACGCCGCGCCAGACGAAGCTCGCTTCGTCGACATCCCGTTCGGCATAAAGCGGGGTCTCGCTCACGGCGATCGGCTCGCTGCTGCCGGGCGCGGTGCTTGTGACGCGGAACATGGCCACCTGATCGCCTTTGCGCACGGGCGGCTTGAGCGGGCCCTCGTAGACGATCTCGCCGCGGATCTTCTGGTTCACCGGGTACTTGGGCAGGATCACCTCGAGGTCGCCCTCGCCGCCGAGCGGCACGTAGAAGTCGCTGCCACCCCAGACGCGCGCATAGCCGATGGCCTCGCCGGCGTTGAACAGCTTGGCCCGCGACACGCTCTTGGCGCCCCACTCCAGCATGCGCTGGGTTTCGGACTTGCGCTCTTTCTCGGTCTGCAGTCCGGCCATGACGCCGATCAGGCGACGGCCGTCGGCGATGGACGACACGACGATGCCGTATCCGGCCTCCGTGGTGTGGCCGGTCTTCATGCCGTCCACTCCGAGACCTTCCTCGCGGAGCAGCGGGTTGCGATTGTAGAACTTGTGCTTGCGATACTGGAATTCGCGCTGGGAGAAGGTTTTGTAGTAGTCCGGGTACTCTTTGATGATGTACCGGGCGAGCTGGGTCAGCTCGCGTGCCGTCATCAAGTGCTCGGGATGATTGAGGCCGGTCGGATTACGGAAGGTCGACTTCTTGAGGCCGATGCGACGGGCCTCCTCCTCCATCATCACCGCGAACTTCTCGGTAGACCCGGCGATGCCTTCGGCGACGGTGATGCAGGCGTCGTTGCCGGACTGGACGATGATGCCCTGGATCAGCTCGCTGATCGGTGTCTTGGAGTTGATCGGGATGAACATGGCCGAGGTGCCGGAGGGCGCGCCGCCCGTGCGCCAGGCGTTCTCGCTCGTCGTGAATTCATCCTCGAGCTTGTACTTGCCGTCCTTGAGCGCCTTGAACAGCACCGCGAGCGTCATGAGCTTGCTCATGCTGGCGGGCGGGATCAGCTCGTCGGCGGCTTTCTGGAAAATGATCGAGCCCGACGCGGAATCCATCAGGATTGCGTTCGGCGCGGTGGTCGAGAAACCGCCGGACTGCTGGGCGCGCGCAGCGGTACCAAACGCCAGCAGCAGACCAGCGAATGCGGCGGCGATCGTCAGCGTGCGCTTCATGAAATGAGGCATCCTCGCGCGGAGCGGCAATCGCCGGACTATCGCCCGGCGCGGCGCCAAGTCAATGCCATGCGGGCGCGCCTTGAAACGCGACCGAGCTTTTTGCCCGTCTCGGGTAAAGGCTCTAGCCCGCTGTTTTGACGTGCTTCTTCTTGCTCGCTGTTGTCGCAGCGGCTGCGGTGCGTCCGGGTTTTCGCTCCCCGGACACACATCTTTTTGGGCCCCTGCGTCCGGAAGAGCTCTACTGGGAGGACGAGTTCGTCGACGTCTGCCAGTCCTTGGCGTGCATGAAGATCGTGCCGATCTCGAAGGCGCGGGCGTCGTAGAACGGCAGCTCGCGCGTGAACGAGACCGAGATGGGTTTGGACGCCTGCTTCATGCCCAGACCGTTCGCGCCGTCTGCCGGCGTGAGGGTGAGCTTGAATTCGTAGGGCCCGACCTCGCGGATGATCTGCTCGGGCTTTTCCTCTTCGCCGCGCGTGTAGAACAGGATCGACTCCGTGCGGCTCGACCGGCCTTCGAGCGGGATCGGCGCGAAGCCGGTGTAGCTCTTGGTGCGGGTGCGCTCCATCGACCAGACGCCGAACTCGGCGGCGTAGAAGTTCTTGGTCTGCTTGGTGCGCGGATCCGTGACCGCAAGGTCCATGTGCAGGATCGTGCCGGTCTGTGCGCCCTCGTTCGAGATCGTGACCGGGATCGAGATCATTTCGAAGTTCGTGTTCTGATACGGCGAGGCGTAATAGATCACGCGCGGAACGTAGGCCTTCAGATCCGCGCTCTTGAGCGACGTATCCCAAAGACTGTATGCGGAAAATAGAACCGCTATCGCCGAGAGCACCGTCGCCGCGACGCCCCCCGAGACATGTCTTGCGTTGTCGGTCGTGATGTCCGTCGCGTCGTGCACGCTTTTGCGGCCGAGATCCATGTGTCAGTGCTCCCCAATCCCCTCGTTTCAGCCCGGCAAGGGGAACGAGCATTTCGGCGAACATGTGGCTGCCGATGTTGCAGTGCAATGCGAGGGTGGGTAGGCGCTTCTTACCCACCCGAGTAGGACGATGTGCTGCGCGACCGGGTCGTTGTCTGGAATGGGGGGCGACCTTATACCCAGAGCAAGCTTCGAGCACTTCACCGACTGCCGGATACGCGGCCATCCGCGAGCCGGCCTCAAAGAGTGAAGGCCCCTGGGGGAAAACAAGACATGCGGACCAATAAAGTCGTTTCGGCGGATGAAGCTGTTGCGCGCATTCGTGACAACGATGTGATCGCGACCACCGGCTTCGTGCAAAGCTGCATTCCCGAAATGCTGCACGCCGCGCTTGAGAAGCGCTTCGTGGAGACACAGGGGCCGCGCGACCTGACGCTCATCATGTGCGCGGGCGCCGGCGACAGCAAAGGGCTCGGCACCGGGCGTCTGCATCACGAGGGCCTGCTCAAGCGCGTCATCGCCGCCAACTTCGGGCGCATGCCGAAGGTTGCCCAGGCCGCCCAGGACAACAAGATCCAGGGCTACAACCTTCCCCAGGGCGTCATTTCCAAGTTGTACCGGACATGCGCATCGAGCAGCCCGGGCCTGTTCTCGAAGGTCGGGTTGCATACCTACGTCGATCCGCGCCTCGGGGGCGGCAAAGTTAACACCGTGACCAAGGAAGACCTCGTCAAGCTCGTCGAGGTCGAGGGCCAGGAGTGGTTGTTCTACAAGGCGACGCCGCTCAACGTCGCGCTCATCCGCGCCACGAGCGCCGACCCGCTCGGCAACCTCAGCATGGAGCGCGAGGCGCTGACGCTGGACGTGCTCGCGCAGGCCATGGCCGCCCACAACAACGGCGGCCTCGTCATCGCCCAGGTGGAGCGCATCGTCGCCGAAGGCTCGATCAAGCCCAAGGACGTCAAGGTGCCCGGCATTCTCGTCGATTGCGTCGTGATCGCCGATCCGCCCGAGATGCACCGCATGAACTACGGCGTCATCTACGATGCCGGTCTTGCCGGTGAAGTGCGCGTGACCGTCGACAGCCTGCCGACGATGGAGCTCGACGAGCGCAAGATCATTGCGCGGCGCGCGGCTTTCGAGCTGCCGCCCAACGGCGTCATCAATCTCGGTGTCGGCGCGCCGGACGGCGTGGCAAACGTGGCGAACGAAGAGAAGGTCACGCCGTACCTCGTCATGACGACGGAAGCGGGCGCAGTCGGCGGCGTGCTGGCTGGCGGATCGAGCTTCGGCTCATCGGCCAACGCGCATTCGATCCTCGATCAGAACCAGATGTTCGACTTCTACCATGGCGGCGGTCTCGACCTTACCTGCCTCGGCATGGCGGAGTGCGACAGCCTGGGCAACGTCAACACGAGCAAGTTCGGCGGCAAGCTGAACGGCTGCGGCGGCTTCATCGACATTTCGCAGAACGCGCGCGCCGTGGTGTTCGCGGGCACGTTCACAGCGGGCGGGCTCGACATCGCCATCGAGGACGGCAAGCTGCGCATCGTCAAGGAAGGGCGCGCGCGCAAGTTCGTGAAGCAGGTGGAGCAGGTGACGTTCTCCGGCCAGTACGCCGCGCAGAAGGGCCAGCCGGTCATCTACGTCACGGAGCGCTGCGTGTTCCAGCTCACGGACCACGGCCTCGAATTGATCGAGGTTGCGCCCGGCATCGATATCGAGCGGGACATCCTTCCGCACATGGCGTTCAAGCCGCACATCCACAAGCCGATCGGCATGAACCCGCGGTTGTTCCTCGACGGGCCGATGGATCTGCTGTCCGATCTGTTGAACCTCAACCTCACCGACCGCGTGAGCTACGACGCGGCCCGCAATATTCTCTCGGTCAACCTGCAGGCCTGGAGCGTTCGCAAGAAGGCCGACGTCGCCGACCTCCAGAAGGTTCTTGTGGCTGCGTGCGAGAAGGTCGGCAAGCGCGTCAACTCGGTCGTCAATCAGGACGGCTGCCGGATCGCCGAGGACCTCTACGGCGAGTACGCCGACATGGTCGCCTACATGGTCAAGCATCACTATGGGCGCACCGCGCGCTACGCCACGAGCGAGCTCACGCGCGAGAAGCTTCAGAATGCGTTGCGCCGCCGGGGCCTCACGACGCAGGTCTACCAGAACGCCGAAGACGCTTATGCGTCGCTCGCTGAAGAGAAGGTCTAGACGGGGCTGCTCCGGCACGGCTGCCGGGCGCGGTCTTCGTGACGTTTTCGGTTGGACAGGCGGGCTGCGGCGGATGTCGCGGCCCGCAATCTTTTAGAGACGCGCCGTGAGCGCGGCAGACAGAATTTCGAGCGCCTTGACGAGCTGCGCGCGGTTCTGGGCCGCGCCAAGCCCGAGGCGGATCGCGCTGGGCGGATCGGCATCGGCGGCAAATGCGTCCGACGTGACGACGGCCAGTCCGCGGCCATGCAGATCGGCGGCGAAGCGTGCGGCGGACAGACCGTCCGGCAATGGCACCCACGCATGCAGGCCCTGCGGGTGCGCCACCAGGTGGTCCGGCCCCAGGATGCCGCGCGCGAGCGTCTGCCTGGCTGTTGCCTCGGTGCGGACGGCATTGACGATGGCAAGGGCCGTTCCGTCGCGCATCCATCGGGTCAAAACGGCGACCATCAGCGGCACCGACATCTGCAGCATCGCGCGCAACCGCGTCGCCACCGCCTCTGCCGCCTGTGCGTCGGGTGCGACGAGGATCGAGATACGAAATCCCGGCGCGATGCATTTCGAGAGGCTGGCTGCCAGATAGCTTCGCTCCGGGATCAAGGCCGAGAGCGGGAGATGTCCCGGCGCGAGAAACGCGTGCGGGTCATCTTCGATCAACAGAAGATCGCGTTCGCGGATCACGTGGGCGACGCGGCGGCGGCGCTCCTCCGGCATGGTGATCGTCGTCGGATTGTGGATCGTCGGCATGAGGTAGACGAGCTTTGCGGCATGCTTGCGCGCGACCCGGTCCAGTTCCTCCGGGATGATGCCTTCGCCGTCCATCGCGACGCCCGCGAGCGTGACGCCGGCGAGTTCGGCCGCAGCCTTCATGCCGGGGAATGTCAGATGCTCGGTGAGGATCGTGGCGCCGGGCTCGGCGTGCTGCAGCAGGAGCGCATAGAGCGCCGCCTGCGTTCCGGGCGCGAGCAGCACGCGGTCCGCAGCCACACCCGCTAGCACCGGGCCCAGCCAGTCGGCCGCGATCTGGCGCTCGCTCGCCGTACCAGCGGCCTGGCGATAGGTCAGGTAGGCGGACAGTCCGGGACCGGCGCGTATTTCGCCGAGGGTGTGGGCGAGGTGGGAATCGAACCGCGCGTTCGCTGGGAACGGCGGGAGGTTCATCGACAGATCGATGCCGGGAGACGCGGCGGAGCGAACCGAGGCCGGAGGCGCCCCTTTGACGAACGTTCCGCGCCCGACGCGGGCTTCCGTCAGCCCCTGCCGGCCGGCCTCCGTGTAGGCCCGCGTGACGGTCGTGACGTCGACCCCCAGCGCCGCCGCGAGCGACCTGTGGGTGGGAAGCGTCTGGCCGGCATGAACCCGGCCGGCTGCGATGTCGTCCGCCAACGCATTAACGATGCGCTGGTAGATCGGCCCCTGACGGTCTGAGATTGTCGGCGTCCAAACCATACAATTGGGTCATTACGCGCGTTGTTGATCCATACAATCGCGGGTATCGTTTGGGAAATCAATAAGCCCAACTGAGGAGACCTTTCATGACCGCTTCCGAGCCAACCATGAGTCAGGCGCTCTTGCGCGGCGCGAGCTGCAAGTGTCCGGAGTGCGGTGAAGGCCGCCTGTTTCGCAAGTTTCTCAAGGTCGCCGAGACCTGCCCGTCGTGCGGCGAGGAGTTGCATCACCATCGCGCTGACGACATGCCGGCGTACATCGTCATGTCCATCGTCGGCCACATCGTCGTCGGTCTCGTCCTCTGGGCTGAATTCACGTACGCGCCGCCAGTCTGGGTGCACTGGTCGCTCTGGCTGCCACTCACGGTCATCCTGACGCTGGCGCTGCTGCAGCCGGTCAAGGGCTTCATCGTGGCGCTGCAGTGGAAGCTGCGCATGCACGGTTTCGGCACCAGCCGGGCCGCGCCCACGCCCGACCCGGTCGTTGCGGGCTAGTCCCTCGTTCATTCCCCGGCTGCCGTGACCCCGGCAGCCGCTCATTTTCCAGGCTCCGCCCTTTGCGCATCGCGCCCCAAACTCTCTCGTTGCGCGATGCGCTCATAGCCATTGCAATCACGGCTGTCTGGGGCTCGAACTTCGTCGTCATTCACGTCGGGCTCGAGCAGCTTCCGCCGCTGCTGTTTGCGGCGCTGCGCTTTACGTTCGCGCTCATTCCGGCCGTGTTGTTCATCAAGCGGCCCGCCGTGCCGTGGCGCAATCTCGCGGCCTACGGTGTTTTCGTGGGCGCTGGGCAGTTCGGCCTGCTCTATACAGCCATGAGCGGTTACATCACGCCGGGCCTGGCCTCGCTCGTGGTCCAGACGCAGGTGTTCTTCACGATTTTGCTGGCGGGCGTGCTCAATGGCGAGAGGCTGCGGGTGTTTCAGGTCATCGCGCTCCTGCTGGCGCTGGCCGGCATTCTCATCATCCTCCGCCACACGGACGCGACGACCACGGCGCTCGGACTCGCGCTCGTTCTCGCCGCGGCGGCCGGGTGGGCTGCAAGCAACATGGTCGTGCGTGCGACGCCGGGCGTGGACATGCTCGGCTTCGTGGTGTGGGCGAGCTTCTTCTCGGCGGTGCCGCTGTTTGCGATGTCGTATCTGTTCGAAGGCTGGCCCGCGATCTCGACCGGCCTTGCGAACGCGACGGCGGCCACGTGGGGGGCGGTCGCCTGGCAGTCGACCGGTAACACGCTGTTCGGGTACGCGGCCTGGAGTGCGCTGCTCGCGCGCTATCCCGTGGCGACGATTGCGCCGATGACGCTGCTGGTGCCGATTTTCGGCATGGGGGCGTCGGCTCTCGCGCTGGGTGAGCCGCTCCACGACTGGAAGCTCGTGGCGGCGTGCTTCGTCATGTCGGGACTTGCGCTCAACGTGTTGTGGCCGCGCCTGCGCAAGGTTCTCGCCGGGTAGGCGCTCTCGCGAGCTTGAGCGCAAACTAGTGGGCGGCGCTTTCCGCCTCCGCCCCGCCCTCCGCCGCCTTCGGGATCGTGAAGCCGCCCTCCGCCACCATGCGCGCGAAGAGACCCTTTCCGGCCGCGAGCTCCGCAAACCTGCCCCGCTCCACGATGCGTCCCTGGTCGAGCACGAGGATTTCGTCGGCATTGGCGACGGTCGAGAGGCGGTGGGCGATGATGAAGGTCGTGCGGCCGGCGCGCAGGCGATCGAGCGCCCGCTTGATGCGCGCCTCCGTCTCCGCGTCGAGGGCGCTTGTTGCTTCATCGAGCACGAGGATCGGCGCATCTTTCAGGATGGCGCGCGCGATGGCGATGCGCTGGCGCTCGCCGCCCGACAACGCAACGCCGCGCTCGCCGATGACGAAACCATAGCCGTCCGGCTTGCGGGCGATGAAGTCATGCGCTTCCGCCATGCGGGCGGCGTGCTCGACCTCGGCCAGCGTTGCACCCGGCCGGCCGATGGCGATGTTGTCGCCGATCGAGCGATTGAACAGCCCGGCATCCTGGAACACGACGGCGATCTGCTGGCGAACGGATGCGAGGGTCATGTCGGCGATGTCATGGCCGTCGATCAGCACGCGGCCGGCGTCGGGATTGCGCAGGCGCATCAGCAGCGAGGCGGTGGTGGATTTGCCTGAGCCCGTCGGGCCGACGAGCGCCACGGTCTGCCCGGGCTTTGCGCTCAGCGTGAGATCGAAGACGCCCTGCTCGCTCTCGGGAAAGCGGAAGCTCACGCCCTCGTAGCGTACGTCTCCCTTGACCGGCGGGAGTGGCGCGGCGCCGGGACGCTCGGAAATCTCGTCGCGCTCATCGAGCAGCGCAAAGTAGGCCCGCATGATGGGCGCGCGCCGGTGCATCGCCGTGACAAAACCCGAGATCTGGTCGAGCTTGGCGATCAGGAGGCTGGCGAAGCCGACGAACGAGACGATCTCGCCCACCGTCAGCTCGCCGCGACCGGCAAGCACGGCGCCGGTTGCGAAGACGGCGACCATCGTGATGGTCGCGGCGGCGCGCTGCAGCACGGTCAGGATGCCCCACCACGTCAGCACCGGATACTGGGCGGCAAGGAGGTCGCTCATGACGGCGCGCATGGCATCGCTCTCGGCGCGCAGCCGCGCGAAGCTCTGCACCACCGTGACGTTGCCGATCACGTCGCCGACGCGGCCGTAGACCGCCGAGTTGTAGCGTTCGACATTCGCCTGCCCGGTCTTCGTCTTGCGCATGACGAGGGCGTTCATGGCGATGTAGGCGACGGCGAGCACGGCCAGGATGGCTGCCATGCGCGGATCCATGCTGATGGCGGTTGGCACCAGCATCAGCACGCCGGCGACGGCCGTCACCTGCTCGCGCATGGCGCCGAGCCAGAGCCAGAAGAGCGAATCCGTTCCCTGCAAGAGCGAGCGGACGACGGCGCCCGAACCGCGGCTGGCGTGATAGCCCTGCGGCAGGGTGATGGCGCGCTCGAAGGCGTCCGCCATGGCTGCCAGATGACGCCGGTGCGCAAGGCGGTCGGCGAAGACCGCCACCACGACGCTCGCGAGAATGCCGAACAGGCCGAGCGCGGCCCATAGCCCAATTGTCGGGAAGGCCGCTTCTCCGCGCGAGAGCGCATCGACTACGCGGCCGAGCAGGATCGGCTCGGCGAGCTGCACGAAGCCGATCGCGACCGATGCCAGCGCGAGTGTGGCGGCCAGGACCTTTTCCGACGAGAGCTGGGAGAGCGCACGCGTGTAGAGGCGGAAGAGATCCATGCAGGGCGGCGCTCCAGGCGGTCACTCAATCGACCGGGCGCCTAGTCTAATCGTCCGCCCAGCGGGGCGACATGCGTTGTTTCGCGCGTCTTGCAGGACCCCGGCGGCTAAGCGCCGCCGGCGAGGACTTCGCGCAGGGCCTCGATTGTGAAGGGCTTGCTCACGAAGGCCGCGTCGGCGAAGGGAAGCGGGAACGCTTCCCGGTCGCCGTATCCGGTGGCGAAGGCGAACGGCACGCCCAGTGCGGCCAGCCGCTCGGCCACCTCGAAGCCCTTGGTCTGCCCCAGATTGACGTCCAGCAGTCCGAACTCCGGCACCCTGGCGGCGATCATCTCGAGGGCGGCCTCGACCGAATCCGCGCTGCGGACGCTGGCGACGCCAAGCTCAGCCAGCATCTCCTGCGTATCCAGGGCGATCAGGAAATTGTCCTCGACGATGAGCACGTCGGAGGGCACGCGCGGGGTAGGTTCGGGCGCGAACTCGGTGGGGCCCATGACTGGCTCGCCTGATTGGAGGTCTATGTGGAAGACGCGTTCGATGTGGTCCACGGGCCAACTCCTGCTGATAGCCAGGACACCTGCGATGGGTCTTGATTTGTCGCTCGACTTTTGGTCGCCTGGGGATGCCTCACGGAAACAAGTGCAATCGGCGGGAAGGACGTCGTGATGCTCGCAATGGGGTCGCCTGAGCCCACTTCGATGCCGCTACACAATCAGCTCGCGCTCGCGCTGTCTGTTCACTTGTGCACACAATGCCATTCACAGGCGTGTTAGGGTGGCGTGATGGTTCTCGAGCGCAGCCCGTCCATGGGCGATACCGAAGTTTGTGAAAGCAACCTGCTACGCGCTTTGCGGCGCGATGATTTCGCGTTGCTCAGCCCGCATCTCGACGTGACCGAGTGCGAGGCCGGACAGGAGCTTTACAAGCCTGGGGACAACGTCGCGACGGTGTATTTCCCGTGCGGGCCGAGCCTCATCTCCTATCTCGTCACCAACGCGGACGGACGCGACGTCGAAACGATCCTGATCGGGCGCGAGGGGGCCGTCGGGGGCATCGTCAGCTCCGGCAATCTGCCCGCCTACTGCCGCGTCGTCGTCAAGTTCGGCGGGCGGTTCGGGTTCCTGCCGGTGAGCCAGCTCGAGGCAGCAAAGGCGCGTTCTCCGAGCCTGCGCTCCCTGTTTGCGCGCTATGCCGATTGCCTGCTGGCGCAGATTTTCCAATCGACGGCCTGCAACGCCATCCACTCCATCGAGCAGCGCACGGCCAAGTGGATCCTGTCGGCCATGGAGCGCATGGACACCCAGGTCGTGCCGCTCACGCACGAAGAGCTTGCGTCGATGCTCGGCGTGGGGCGCAGCTATACCAGCCGCGTGATCCAGACCTTCAAGGCGGACGGCATTCTGGAAACCCGTCGCGGCTCGCTCGTCGTCAGTGACAAGGACCTGCTCGTCAAGCGCTCGTGCGCCTGCAACGACAGCGTGAAATCGCACTTCGCAGAGGTGCTGCGCGGCGTTTATCCGGACGACTAGGCACCCGGCGGCAGGAGGGATATACCGGTTCCCGGATCGGGCACGGCGGCGCGGTTCAATCGATCGAAAACCGAAGGTGGTGATGATGCGATCCGTGTTCGCCGTTTTGTCTGCTGTTGGCCTCTCTTTTACAGTCCCCGCTCAGCCCGCGCTGGCGCAAGATCTCTGGCAGTATATCGATCTCAACTCGGACGCCTTCACCAAGGCCGATGTCTCGCGCGCGGACGTGGAGGCCGCCATCACGGCCGCGGGGACGGGAGGCCGCGTGGACTTCAGCGGCAAGCAGCTCAACCGGCTCGATCTCTCCGGGCTGGATCTGCATGGCGCCAACCTGCAGGCGGCGCGCCTCAACGGCACGAACCTCACGGGCGCGAACCTCGCAGGCGCGATGCTCGATCAGGCCTGGGGCGTGGATGCCAATCTCACGAGCGCCAATCTCGAAGGCGCGAGCCTCGTCTCCTCGCAATTCCTGCGCGCCAAGCTCGACGGGGCCAACCTCGCGAAGGCGCGCGTGGCGTGCGATCTTTCGCAGGCGAGCCTCGTCGGCGCGCACCTCGACGGCATTAACATGACCGACGGCAAGCCTGCCCGCGACAGCCGCCGCCACCCCTTCATTCTGCGTTCGGCCAAGCTCGACGGCGCGTCCGTGACGAACGCGGGGCTGATCGGCGCCGTGCTCGAATTCGCCTCTCTCAAGGACACGAACCTCTCCGGCAGTGTGCTTGCGGGTGCGGCGCTCTCGGGCGCGGATTTTCACGGCGCGAACGTCGCGAAGACGGATTTCAACGGAGCGGATCTGAGCTCTGCCCACATCGAAGTGCTGGTAGGCCGCGATCAGGCCGTCAACTTCGACAAGGCGCGCAATCTCGACCGGGCCTATTCGGCGCCTTGACGGGGTGGTTCGAAATTCTTGTCGAGCAGATCGATGCCGGCGAGCAGCAGCACCTCGTAGAGCCCCCACAGGCCGACGAAGACCGCGAGCGTGATCGTCCAGATCCGCAGGAAGGCTCGCGTCGGCAGCGGCCGGTCTCCGTGCATCGTCACCGCGAACGCCACTGATGCCGCGAATACGATAACTAGGAGCGACCAGGGCCGCTCGAGAGTGGCAGCCGCCGCGAACGCCGCGAGGTAGGCGGCGAAGTAGGCCACGAACTGCCGCAGCATGGGCGCGCGCTCGCTCGGGTCGTCGCCGTTGAGCCGCGCCTTGAGCGCCAACATCACCACAGTCGCTAACGCTCCGCCGGCCGAAATCGTGAGCGCGACCCAGGTTTCGTTCTGCATGGTGTCGCTCTGGACGTTTCGAACTCGGGGAGACAGACGGAATGAGATGCGACTTGGCTAGAGAACAGCGCCGGACTGTCCCGCGGGATCGCCGGCATTGCGCAGCCAGCCTTGCATCTTTTCGATCATCGGCTTTGCGCCGATCTGCCGGGACAGATCGAGGGCTCTCCGCCAATAGTCGCACGCCTCGGCGAGATTGCCGCGCCTTTCGCTGAGGATGCCGAGGTTGCCGTAGGCGTTGGCCATGCCTACCTTGTCCCCCAGCTCCACGTTGATCGCGAGCCCCTTCCGGTACATCGCTTCGGCCTGCTCGAGATCGTCTCTAATGTCGAACACGATGCCCAAGTTTCCGTAGTGATTGGCGATGCCTTGCTTGTGGCCCAGCTTGGTGTCGATCTCCAGCGCCTTGCGGAACATGGCCTCGGCCGCATCGATCTCGTCGCGCGTCAGGTGGACGTTGCCGAGATTGCCGGTAGAGGTGGCGATGTCCGTCGCGCTGCCAAGCTCCTCATAGAGCGCCAATGCCTTACGATACATCGCCTCCGCCTTGTCGGGCTGCTCACATCTCAAAAAGACGTTGCCGATGTTGGCGTAGGCGTTGGCCATACCGTCCTTGCGGCCGAGCGCCTCGTCGATTGCGAGCGCCTGCCGAAAAGCCGACAGCGCCTTTTCGAAATCGCCACGCGCCGCATGGACGCTGCCGAGGTTTCCCAACTGATTGGCCATGCCAACCTTGTTTCCCAGCTTCTCGTAGATCCGGAGGGCCTCTGTGAGCGAGCGCTCCGCTGCGCTGATCTCGGAACGAGCTATTTGTGAAATGCCGATGTTGCCGATGGCCATGGCAGCGATGGGCAGGTTTCCGCTTTTGTCGGCAAGACCACGAACACGCTCGAAGGACGCGATGGCCTCGCCTGACTTGCCGACGCGCTGCTGGAGATGACCGAGCGCGTTCCAGGCCTCCACATCGTCCGGGTCGAGTTCGGTCGCCTTCGCATAGGCTGCGAGGGCCGCTTTCGTGTCACGCAAAAATGCGAGGGCACCTTTCTGCCGCCACAGCGCGGCCTCCTCCTTCGACTGCCGTTTGCGCGCGGCGGCGTGCTCGGCCAGGAGTGCATCGATGGCCGCTTCGACCGCGGCCGCCGTTTTGTCTTTCAGCGCGCGGCGATTGCCTGCCTTGAGGGCGGTGTCCAGGGCTGCATCCAAGTCGCGGGCCAGGCCGGTGTCTGGCGCTGAAACCGGGTTGCCGCTGTGGGACGGCTGCGATGCCTCCCGGGCCTCCCGGAGGGCCTGCAGCTCCTGGCGAAGCGTTTCGATGTCCTGCTTCGTTGCGCTGCCGCCGCCGCGGATGAGCGCTCCAAGGCCCCAAATGCCGGCAATCGCCGACGTGATGAGACCGATCCAGTCGATGATGTTCTTTGCGCGCTCGTCGGGCCGCCATCCGGTGAGGTGCTCGATCGCGGCCGCGATCCAGTTGCCGAAGTACTCGGCAATGCCAAAGACAAAATCCATGGTGACGCCCCTCACGCCGCACAACGCTTGCGCCACATCGTACCGGAGGGCGGAGATGTGGCAACAGCAAGTTGTCGGATGATTGAGGCCGTTGGCAGGTTGATGCGCTGAAGCACGTCGCGCTTGTTTGTCGGAGCTCCCTAGGGAGTGGACGATATGGATCGGCCAGAGCGCTGCTCAAAAACAATCAATCGCAGCGCGGTGCGGTTGTCGCAATGTCATACGCGAGGCTGCACAGCGGGGCTCTTCCCCGCATGTGCGGCCCACTCGCGTGTGCTAGAGCATTTTCCGATCACACGGCTTCGCGCTAGTCCGCTCGATGAGCACAGCTTGAGACGTGACTGGGCCCTGACCTTCGTCAGGGTGACGGGTTTATTGGTCGCTACGGACCGCTCATTCCACACGTCATCCTGGCGGAGGCCAGGATCCAGCCACCTAGATCCTCTTGCCTACTCCGTCAGATCGGAAATGCACTAGACGCCCTTCATGCACTTCGTCACGAAACTCATCTCGGCGGCGCCGTGCAGGCTCTTGGCCTTGGCGTCGGTCTCGCACTTGGACTTCGCATCCGACGAGCACTTCTTGATGAAGCTCGTCTCGGCCGCGCCGTGCAGGCTTTTCGCGGTCGCCTGCGATTTGCACGTGTCGGCGAATGCCGGCCCGGCGAAAGCGATCATGATGGCGAGCGGGATTGCAAGTCTGGTCATCGTAGCCTCCTTGGCCTTGGTGTTATGAGGCCAGTTCTAATCCCGGAGACCGATGAAGTGCGCTTACTTCGCGCTTACAAATGCGTAAAGCTTGGGTAACGCCGCGCGCGGCGGGCGCTGCCCACCGCGTGCGTTGCTTCGTTTCGTGCGTTCGGCTTCCTTACCGCTCGAAGCGCTTGAACTTGATGCGGTGAGGCTCGACGGAGGCGTCGCCCAGGCGGCGCTTCTTGTCTTCCTCGTAGGCTTCGAAGTTGCCCTCGAACCATTCGACATGGCTGTCGCCTTCGAAGGCCAGGATGTGGGTCGCGAGGCGGTCGAGGAAGAAGCGGTCATGTGAGATGACCACGGCGCAGCCGGGGAAATCTTCGAGTGCCGCTTCGAGCGCGCCGAGCGTTTCGGTGTCGAGGTCGTTGGTCGGCTCGTCGAGCAGCAGCAGGTTGCCGCCCTCCTTCAGCATCTTGGCGAGATGCACGCGGTTGCGCTCGCCGCCCGAGAGCAGCCCGACCTTCTTCTGCTGATCCGGTCCCTTGAAGTTGAACCAGCCGCAATAGGCGCGCGACGACATCTCGCGCTTGTCGCCGAACTTCATGATGTCGAGGCCGCCCGAGATTTCCTCCCACACGGTCTTCTTATCGTCGAGGTGATCGCGGCTCTGGTCGACGTAGGCAAGCTTGACGGTGGGGCCGAGCTTGATGGCGCCGCCGTCCGGCTGCTCCTTGCCGGTCAGCATCTTGAAGAGCGTCGTCTTGCCGGCGCCGTTCGGGCCGATGACGCCGACGATGCCGCCGGGCGGCAGTTTGAAGGTCAGGTTGTCGATCAGCAGGCGATCGCCGAACGCCTTCGACAGGCCGTCGACCTCGACCACCATGTCGCCGAGCCGTGGGCCGGGCGCGATCGAGAACGAGGCCTTGCCCACGTCCTCGCGGCCGGCCTGCTCGACCAGCTTGTCGTAGGCGGAAATACGCGCCTTGGATTTCGCCTGCCGCGCCTTGGGCGAGGAGCGGATCCATTCCAACTCGCGGGCCATCTGCTTCTGGCGGCCTTCCTCGGCGGCCTTTTCGCTCTCGGCGCGCTTGGCCTTCTGCTCGAGCCAGCTCGAGTAGTTGCCCTTCCACGGCACGCCCTGGCCGCGATCAAGCTCCAGCGTCCAGTCGGTGAGGTTGTCGAGGAAGTAGCGGTCGTGCGTCACGAGGATGACGCAGCCCGTGTACTCTTTCAGGAAGTGCTCGAGCCAGGCGACGCTCTCGGCGTCGAGATGGTTGGTCGGTTCGTCGAGCAGCAGGATGTCCGGCTTCGAGAGCAGGAGCCGCGTGAGCGCAACGCGGCGCTTTTCGCCGCCGGAGAGCTTCGTGACGTCGGCATCGCCCGGAGGGCAGCGCAGCGCGTCGAGCGCCTGCTCGACCTGCGTGTCGAGATCCCACAGGTTCAGCGCGTCGATCTGGTCCTGGAGCGCCGTCATCTCGTCGGCGGTCTCTTCGGAGTAGTTGGCCGCGATCTCGTTATAGCGGTCGAGGATCGCCTTCTTCTCCGCCACGCCTTCCATGGCGTTGCCGAGTACGTCCTTGGCGGGATCGAGTTCGGGTTCCTGCGCCAGGTAGCCGACCTTGATGCCGTCGGCGGGCTTTGCCTCACCCAGGAAGTCGTCGACGGTGCCGGCCATGATCTTGAGCAGGGTCGATTTTCCCGCGCCGTTGAGCCCCACGACGCCGATCTTGGCGCCGGGCAGGAACGAGAGCGAGATGTCCTTCAGGACCTGCTTGCCCCCCGGGTATGCCTTGGAGAGCTTGTGCATGTGGTAGACGTACTGGTGGGCCGCAGCCATTAGGGCGCCTCTTCGAATTCGAGGTTTCAGGAGTTGCAGGGGTTTTAGCGGATCGCCTGGGCAATCTCAATGTCTGGGAAAGGCCTGCTCTGGGAAAGGATTGGCTCCGGTCAGGATCTGCGGGCCGGTCTGAAATGCCGCGCCCATTGCGGTTCGCCGGCCTCCACGCCAACTTCCCAGGAAACGCTCCATCCAGAGGCTCGACCATGCACCCCAACGGCAGTTCATCGAACAAGGCGTCCTGCGCCATCACGGGGCGCGACCTGCCGCGCAAGCAGCTCGTGAACCTGGAGACCATCCGCCCGACGCTCGCCGATCTGATCCACCGCGATCATCCGGGCTTGGCGCACGACGCCCTCGTCTCCCGGTCTGAAATTGCCCGGTACCGGACGCGCTATGTCGAGGAGCTGCTGTCGGCGGAGACGGGCGACATCAGCGAGATCGAGCGGCGGGTGGCCGAGAGCCTCGCCACCAACGAGACGCTGGCCGAGAACGTGGAGGAGGAGTTCGAAGAAAAGCGCAGCTTCGGCGAAGTCGTCTCCGACCATCTCGCCTCGTTCGGCGGAAGCTGGATGTTCATCCTGAGCTTCCTCGTGCTGCTCGGCGTGTGGATCGCCTTCAATCTCGCGCGCGGGATCAACTCGTTCGATCCCTACCCGTTCATCCTGCTCAACCTGATCCTGTCGTGCATCGCCGCGCTGCAGGCGCCCGTCATCATGATGAGCCAGAAGCGGCAGGAGGCGAAAGACCGGCTGCGGTCGCTCAACGACTATCAGGTGAACCTCAAGGCGGAGCTTGAGATCCGCCACCTGCACGAAAAACTCGATCACCTGATCAGCAAGCAGTGGCAGCGGCTGGCCGAGATCCAGCAGTTGCAGCTCGAGATCATGCAGGACAGGCGGCGTTAAGAGAGTGGCGACGGTATCAGGAAGGTCGGTGAGATTTCCCCTTCGGCACCCGATTTTGGTCAGTACGCAAAGTTTGAGCAGAGAACGCTCTGCGCCGACGCCGATCACGCGACTTGCGGTTGCCGTCACAAAAAAGTGGCTTCTGCGCACAGGCTCCTGAGACTACAGAACTGACTGCAAGCCCGTTCCAGGAAGGATTCTCAGAAGATGAAGCGGATGCTCAGCGGCGCGGTCGCAGGTCTCATTTTGGCAATCGTCTCGACGCACGCGTTGGCGCAAGGCGATCAAATCGATCGGTTGACCATCTCGAAGATGGAGAACTTCGAACTCTCGGGCATCGCATGGAAGCATGAGGCATTGCTGCCGGGAGCCGCCGAAAGCGCGCTCATCGCCGGAGATCCAAGCAAGCCCGGCGTGTTCATGGCCTACCTCAAGTTCCCGGCAAACTACGAGATCCCTGCGCACACGCATCCATTCGCCGAGGTGGTCACGGTTTTGAAGGGTACGGTTTGGAACGGAATGGGCGATAAGCTCGATCGGCAAAAGGGCGATAAACTCGGAGCCGGATCGAGCTTCACGTTGCCGGCGGGCCATGCCCATTATCTGTGGAACGAGGAAGAGACCATCGTTCTTCTCACTGCGACCGGGCCATGGAACATTACGTACATCAATCCCGCTGACGATCCTCGCAAGTAGGGGTGCGTCCGCTGCCGGCCGAGCTTGCGTTCGCCACCTCAAACGTTCGATACACCGGTGAAGAAGTAGCGGCCGAGGCCGATGGTGAAGATCAGCCAGCCCCAGATCGTGTGCTCGATGAAAACGGCCCAGAAACTGCGCGTCTGCGCATAGCGCGCGGCCAGCACCAGGCCGCCGAGCGTCGTCGCAATGATCGCGAACTGCGAGCCCATGACGATGTGGGCAAAGCCGAACGCCATGCCGTTGACGATCACCGCCAGCCACTTCTGGCCGCCGAACAGCGGCCCGTAGCGGTGGAAAAAGAACGTGCGATAGAGCAGCTCCTGCGCCGCGACCGAGAACACCGGATAGGCGAACATGATGCGCCGGTAGGTCTCCGGCCGGTTGGTCGGAAATTCCAGGAACCAGTCGGGGTGATGCGTCATCACCCAATAGGTTGCATAGCCGCCACCCAGCGCGAAGATGGCGAGCACCGAGAGGGCGTTGCGCCAGGAGATGCGCCGCGTCAACTCGCGGCGGAGCTGGAACGTGCGATCGGCGATCAGCATGACGACGGCGATGGCCAGTACCGGCAGCAGCGCGACGAAGATCGGAATTTTCGTGCCCGGCGGGATGTAGTTCGACAGCAGCGGAATGCGCTCGCCATGCACGGCCCAATACATGCCGATGGGCCCGAGCCCAAACAGGATCGCCATCTCGATCCAGCGCCAGAGGCGCGACGCAAGGGAGAGGTCGCCCTCGGTAGGGAGCGTGCCGCCGGCGGTGATGGGTGCCGTCATGGGAGGGAGGCTCTCGTCGTGGTTTGCGTGTTGGCGATCACGTCAGGCCCGGCAGCATGGCCTTGCGGCGCTGCCAGCGGGTTTCGATCTCGCGGGCGATGGCGGTGGCGGCGTAGAGCGGCGGGTAGCTCCATTGCTCAAGGGTGTGTTCCGCGCCGCCGAAGCGCGTGGGCGCGAGGCGCGTTACGCCTTGGGCGCGCAAAGCGTCGTGAAACGCCGCGAACTTCGGCGCGCCGCCTTCAGGCTCGAAGATGTAAATCGGCCGCCCCGTGGTTGCCGCTTCACCCACCATGTTGACGCTGTCGGCTGTAACGAGGAAAGCATCGGCATGAGCCAGGAATGCGGCGTAGGGATTGGCCCCCTCGCCTTTCCAGAACAGCGCGTCCGCGCCGGCAACGGCATCGTCGAGCGCGGCCACGAGATCCGGCGGCGTGCGGCGCGACACGGTGATCATCAAGCCCGCACCGAGGGCTGCGAGCGAGCGGACCGTTTCGGCAAGGCGCGCGATGGTCTCGGGCGGGTAGCGGTAGCGTTCGTTCGGCCCGCCGATCAGCACCGCGACGCGCGGGGCCTTGAGGCGCGCGATGGCGTCGTGCCCCTGCCCGCGAATTTCGGCAAGGCGGGCCGGTGATAGCGGATGGGGCGCGGTTAGGGTCGAAATCACGTTGGGGCCGCGCCGCTTGTCGTGCTCGGGCACCCAGATCAGGTCGGCGCTGCGGGGGCTCGTCTTCGGGTCCATCATGACGACGGAGTAGGTTTTGAGGCCGGCCCGTTTCCTCAGCGCGCGGAGATAGGGCATCGTCGTGCGCCCGGCCGCGAAGGCGATGTCCGGCCAGGGGGGAGCAAACGTGCTGCCGGGTTGGCCAAAGCGCTCAGACGGCGCAACAGGCCCCCAGGGCGCGAGCGCCTTCCAGAGGCCGGTGGGCGAAATTCGCTTCCATTCGATGGCGAGCCCAAGTGCCTCGGCCACGCCGCGCGTCAGGGCTTCGTGGCCTGCCTTGCCATCGCTGAAAATCCAGGCGCGCGCGCCCGCCAGCGTGGGCGTCGGGCGGTGGCGCGCTGGTTCGCTCGGCGGCGTATCGGTCTGCATTGCGCGATCATCCCTGCCCGGCGCGCCTCTGTCTACTGCGGCATACCCGTCGATCCCGCGATCGCGGTGAAAGGTTTGGCGGAGCATTCCTTTGCATTTGTTGCGCGGCTATTCTAGGTGCCTAGGTCCGGGTTTCGACCGAATTTCTTGAGAGAGCTGCCATGCCCCTTCGCCTGGACGCCGTAGACCGCCGCATCGTGCGCGAACTCATGAGCGACGGCGCGCTCACCAACGTGGCGCTCGCCAAGCGCGTCGGGCTCTCCGCCCCGCCGTGCCTGCGCCGCGTGCGGGCGCTGGAGGATGCCGGCGTGATCCAGGGCTATACGGCGCTGATCGACGAGAAGGCGCTGGGCTTCGAGCTGACCGCCTTCGCCATGGTGGGGCTTCACAACCAGGCGGAGCCCGATCTGCGCGCGTTCGAGAACCGCGTGCTCGGCTGGCCGATGGTGCGGGAAGCACACATGCTCTCTGGCGAGAGCGACTACATCCTGAAATGCGTCGCGCCCGATCTCTCCTCGTTCCAGGAGTTCGTGCTCAAGGAGCTGACGGCGGCGCCGAACGTGGCGAGCGTGAAAACCAATCTCGCCATCCGGCGCGCCAAGCTCGCGCCGGGAGTGCCGATGTCCGCCCGCGACGACGCGTAGGTCCCGATCAGGCGGCGGCCTCAGGTCAGGCGGCGCTTGTTGTAGAGCTCGGGGAAGAACTTCGTCCAAAGCGCGGTGATGGCGAGCGTGCCGACGCCGCCGATGACGACGGCCGGCACGGCGCCGATGAACGCGGCGGTGGTACCGGCGCGAAACTCGCCGACCTCGTTCGAGGCGCCGATGAAGACGCTGTTGACGGCCGTGACGCGGCCGCGCAGTTCGTCGGGCGTTGCGAGCTGGATCAGTGTCGAGCGCACGTTGACGCTCACCATGTCGGCCGCGCCCATGACGAACAGCGCGGGCAGCGACAGCCAGAGCGTCGTCGAGAGACCGAAGACGATGATCGACAGGCCGTAGACGGCGACGGTGGCGAACATCACCTTGCCGGCGTGGTCGCGGATCGGATTGCGGACGAGCCAGGCGACCATGACGAGCGCGCCGACGCCCGCGGCCGAGCGCAGAAAGCCGAGCCCCCAGGGGCCGACCTCGAGCACGTCACGCGCGAACACGGGCAGGAGCGCGGTCGCGCCGCCCAGCAGCACGGCGAACATGTCGAGCGAGATGGCGCCGAGGACGACGGGATTGTTGCGAATGTAGCGGAAGCCCGCCAGCATGGTTTCGATGGAGCGCGGTTCCGACGAGGTCTTTTGCAGCGTGTTCGGGATGAGAATGGTCATCAGGGCCGCGAGCCCGAACAGGACGAACGAGACCGCATAGGGCACGAGCGAGGAGATGCCGTAGAGCAGGCCCCCGATCGCCGGGCCAATCGTGAAGGACGCCTGCATCGCCGAGGAGTTCCAGGCCACGGCGTTGGCGAAGGCTTCGCGCGGCACGATGTTGGCCGCGAGCGATTGCACCGATGGCGTCAGAAACGCCCGCGCGACGCCGAACAGCGTGAGGATGACGAACACAGGCCAGACGTGGCCGTACTGGCCGGGATTGGCGGCGTGGAAAATCCAGAAGCCCGCCAGCGCCGCCACGCAGAGCGCTTCGAGGCCGATGCACAGGGTCATCACGACGCGGCGGTTGTAGCGGTCCGCGACGGTACCGGTGATCAGCACGAAGACGATGGCGGGGGCGAACTGAACCAGACCGACGAGGCCAAGCAGAAAGGGATCGCGCGTCTCGTCGTAAATCTGCCAGCCGACGGCCACCGAGATGATCTGGGTGGCAAAGCCGTTCAGAAACCGCGCCATCCAGTAGAGGCGGAAAGACCTATAGGCGAAGGCCGAGATCGGCTGCGCCGGAGGTCCACTGTCAGGTTCGCTCAAAGGCTGTCACCCGCACGGGGGATGTGAGGACGCGACCGACGCCAGCCCTGGGCTGACGATCCGGCCGGCTCTCGCTCACTTCCACTCGACTTTCAAAACTTCATAGGAGCGCGAGCCCTTGGGCGTCGTCACCTCGGCGGAATCGCCCTTGGACTTGCCGATCAGGGCGCGCGCGATGGGGCTCGAAATCGAGATCTTGCCGTCGCGGACGTTGGCTTCGAGGTCGCCCACGATCTTGTATTTGACCTTCTCGTCGGTGTCCTCGTCGACCAGGGTGACGGTGGCGCCGAACTTGATGGACGTGCCGGACAGCTTCGAAGTGTCGACGACCTCGGCGCGGCCGATCTTGTCCTCCAGCTCCGCGACGCGGGCCTCGTTCATGCCCTGGGCTTCCTTGGCCGCGTGGTATTCCGCGTTCTCGGAGAGGTCGCCGTGCGAACGGGCTTCGGAAATCGCCTGGATGATGCGCGGGCGCTCCTCGGCCTTGAGGCGGTGCAGCTCCGCCTCGAGGGTGTTGAAGCCTTCAACCGTCATCGGGACGCGTTCCATCGACATTTCGCTAAAATCTCCCATCCGGCCCGGCCTAACCGGCCGGCACCAAAACTAGCAACATCCCTGTACGCTTGTGAACCCGGGCGTCACATAACGCCTGACGAGGCGTAAAGTCTCAAACGGCGCGACCGAGATAGACCTGCAGCGGAGCAACGTTGAGAGAATCGGCCTTCAAGGCCTTGATCGCGCGAGTAACCGCGACCGCACCGGCTAAAGTTGTATAATACGGAATGTGGTGAAGCAAGGCCGTGCGCCGGATGTCCTTGCTGTCAGACACAGCTTTGGCGCCCTCGGTGGTGTTGAAAACCAGGGCCACGTCGCCGTTTTTCATCGCGTCCACAATATGCGGACGGCCCTCCAGCACCTTGTTGATCTGGTCGCACGGCACGCCGTGCGCTTCGAGGTGGCGGCGGGTGCCCCGCGTGGCGATGATCTTGAAGCCGAGGTCCACAAGCTCGCGCAGGGGGGCCACGATCCGGTCCTTGTCGCTGTCGCGAACGGAGACGAACACGGTTCCCGATTTCGGCAGCTTCTGGCCGGCGCCGAGTTGGCTCTTGGCGAAGGCGATCGAGAAGTCGCGATCGATGCCCATGACCTCGCCCGTGGAGCGCATCTCGGGTCCGAGAATCGGGTCGACGCCGGGGAAACGGGCGAACGGGAACACGGCTTCCTTTACGGCGACGTGATCGACCTTGACCGGTTTCAGGCCGAAGCTCGCGAGCGGGCGGCCGGCCATGATCTCAGCGGCAATTGCGGCAATCGGAGTGCCGATCACCTTGGCGACGAACGGCACGGTGCGGGACGCGCGCGGATTGACTTCGAGCACGTAGACGGTTTCGCCCTTGATGGCGAACTGAACGTTCATGAGGCCGACAACGCCGAGCGCCAGCGCAAGCTCGCGCGCCTGGCGCTCAAGCTCGGTGACGATGGCGGGCGAGAGAGAGTGCGGCGGCAGCGAGCAAGCGGAGTCGCCCGAGTGGATGCCCGCTTCCTCGATGTGCTCCATGATGCCGGCGACGAAGGTGTCCTTGCCGTCGGACAGGCAGTCGACGTCGACCTCGGTCGCATCAGCGAGATACCGGTCGATGAGCAGCGGACGCTTGGCGGAGACGACCAGCTCGCTCGGCCGGTCGAGGGTTGCCGACAGACGCGAGATGTAGCGGTCGACTTCGGCGCGGTCGTGGACGATTTCCATCGCGCGTCCGCCGAGCACGTAGGACGGGCGGATGACGACGGGGAACGTGATCTGCTCGGCGATGCCGGCCGCCTCTTCCGGCGTGCGGGCGATGCCGCTCTCCGGCTGCTTGAGGCCGAGCTTGTCGATCAGCGCCTTGAAGCGGTCGCGGTCCTCGGCGAGATCGATGGCGTCCGGCGACGTGCCGAGAATGGGCACGCCGGCCTCTTCGAGCGCGCTCGCGAGCTTGAGCGGCGTCTGGCCGCCGAACTGGACGATGACGCCCTTGACGGTGCCGTTCGACTGCTCGGTGTGGATGATCTCGATCACGTCTTCGGCCGTCAGCGGCTCGAAGTAGAGGCGATCGGACGTGTCGTAGTCGGTCGAGACCGTTTCCGGGTTGCAGTTGACCATGATGGTTTCGAATCCGGCCGCGGTGAGCGCGAAGCAGGCATGGCAACAGCAATAGTCGAACTCGATGCCCTGGCCGATGCGGTTCGGACCGCCGCCGAGGATGATGACCTTTTCGCGCGCGGTCGGCTGCGATTCACAGGCCGGAGCCGCATCGCCCGTACCGTCCTCGCCCAGCACAAGGCCGCGCTCGTAGGTGGAGTACATGTAGGCCGTGGGCGAGGCGAACTCGGCGGCGCAGGTATCGATGCGCTTGAAGGCCGGGCGCACACCTGCCGCGCGGCGCGCTTCACGCACCTCGGTTTCGGTCTTGCCGGCGAGCTTGGCGAGACGGGCGTCGGAGAAGCCCATCGACTTGAGCTGGCGGATGTGCTCGGCCGACTTCGGCAGCCCGTGCGCCTTGACGCGGGCTTCGACGTCCAGAATTTCCTCGATGCGGGCGATGAACCACGGATCGATCTTGCATGCGGCGTGAACCTGCTCGGCGTCGAGGCCGAGGCGAAGAGCCTGTGCGACCTTGAGCAGGCGGTCCGGCGTCGGGTGGCCGAGGGCCGCGCGAATGACGTTCTTGTCGTCGCCGGCGCCCAAGCCTTCGAGCTCGATGTCATCGAGGCCGGTGAGGCCCGTTTCCATCGAGCGCAGGGCCTTCTGCAGGCTCTCGCCGAACGTGCGGCCGATGGCCATCGCCTCGCCGACCGAGCGCATGGCGGTGGTGAGCGTCGTGTCGGCGCCCTGGAATTTCTCGAAGGCAAAGCGCGGAATCTTGGTGACGACGTAGTCGATCGACGGCTCGAACGAGGCGGGCGTGGCGCCGCCGGTGATGTCGTTGTCGAGCTCGTCCAGCGTGTAGCCGACGGCAAGGCGGGCTGCGACCTTCGCGATCGGGAAGCCAGTGGCCTTCGACGCAAGCGCGGAAGAGCGCGAGACGCGCGGGTTCATTTCGATGACGACGAGGCGTCCGTCGGCCGGATTGACGGCGAACTGCACGTTCGAGCCGCCGGTCTCCACGCCGATCTCTCGCAGCACCGCAAGCGATGCGTCGCGCATGATCTGGTATTCTTTGTCGGTCAGCGTCAGCGCCGGCGCGACGGTGATCGAATCGCCCGTGTGGACGCCCATCGGATCGATGTTCTCGATCGAGCAGACGATGATGCAGTTGTCCGCCTTGTCGCGGACGACCTCCATCTCGTACTCCTTCCAGCCGATCAGACTTTCGTCGATCAGGATCTGGCCGACGGGCGAGGCGTCGATGCCGGAGCGGGCGATGGTCTCGAATTCTTCGCGGTTGTAAGCAACGCCGCCGCCGGTGCCGCCCATCGTGAAGGCGGGGCGGATGATGGACGGCAGTCCGATCACTTCGAGTCCGCGCATGGCCTCGACGAAGCCTGCCGCCTTGTCGTAGCCGATGACGTTGCCTTCGGCGTCCTTGATCTCCGGCGACGAGGCGATCATGGCGCGCGGGCTTTCGAGGCCGATGCGATCCATGGCGTCGCGGAACAGTTTGCGGTCCTCGGCCATGTCGATCGCCTCGGCGCGCGCGCCGATCAGCTCGACGCCGAGCTTGGCGAGGATGCCCTGCTTGTCGAGGGCGAGCGCCGTGTTGAGCGCGGTCTGGCCGCCCATGGTCGGAAGCAGCACGAGCTTCTCGTTCGGGCGCTGGCGGCGTTCCTCGACGATGATCTTCGCCACGATCTCGGGCGTGATCGGCTCGATATACGTTGCATCAGCCAGCTCAGGATCGGTCATGATCGTGGCCGGGTTCGAATTGACCAGGATGATCCGATATCCCTCGGCCTTCAGGGCCTTGCAGGCCTGAGTGCCCGAATAATCGAACTCGCACGCCTGGCCGATAATGATCGGGCCGGCGCCGATGATGAGGATGGAGTCGATATCTGTGCGTTTTGGCATGGCGAGGCCGGTTCTATTCGACGATGTGAGATTTGGCTATAGGCGAGACGCGACGGCGATCACAGGCTGCCTGCGACATCTGCGAAAGGCCGGACAGCAAACGAGGGCGCCGTGGGGCACCCTCGCTGACCGATCCGTTCGTCTGCCGCAGTCGGCGTCTATTTGACGACGTCTTTTGGCGGTTCGATGACAATCGTGTCGGGATAGGTGTAGACCTCCATGAAGATCGGCTTATCCATGTGGCCAGGGCGGCCGAGCATGCTGCGCGCCGGAAGCCCGGTCTTCGGGTCGAGATAGACCATGCGGATCGCTTCGTTCTTTATCTTTTCTTCCGGCTTCTGGCCGGGCGCGGACGGCGGCGGCTCGTCGAGGCCGCGGTAGCCGCGCAGCTCGCGGCCGTCGATGGTCTCGAGGCCGGTGCATTCGAACTTGCCGACCTCCTGGTAGACCTGGGCGATCGACTTGATCATGAACTGGACGAGCTGATCGGCCTCGTGCGACGGCGACACCTTCCAGCCCTCGCCGTTGTTGGTCCAGGCCTTGTCGCCCACGACGACGCTTTCGACGGGCTTGCCTTCGGTCAGCGGCGTGAGGATCTGGCGCATGCGGTCGGGCGTGGCGTATTCGACCACCATCTTGGCGGGGCCCGCCTCGGTGATCATGCTCGTTTCCTTGCGCAGAAACTTCTGCTTGCCTTGCGAATTGACGCCCAGGGCAACCTCGGTCGAGCAATCTGCAAAGGCCGGCGCGGCGGCGAGCAGGCCAATCGCAGTTGCCATGGCCGCGACGCTGGTGGTGGCGCGCTTCAAACCCATATTCCGTCTTCTCCTGACATCGCGAGCCTTTGGGCCGCGGGCTGCATTTCTTCCCAGTCTTTGCGCCTGAGCCACGCGGCTCGGGCGCATCGGTCCGCTTTAGAGCGGCTTCTCGATCGTGACGTCCTTCGGATAGCTGTAGGCTTCCTTCATCAGCTCTTCCTTGCCGTCGACGGTGCCGACGACGTTGAAGGCCGGGAGCTTCGTTTCGGGGTCGACGTAGATCGTGCGCGCGACCACCTTGCCTTCAACTGTCTCGGGCTCCGTCTGATAGCCGAGCAGTTTCCTGCCTTCGAAATCCACCGGGCCAAGGCATTTGAACGCCACGGACACCCGCGGTGGCGCGAACGTCGTTTTCATATGCGTCGACACGAGCAGCGCCAGCTCCGCTTTCATCTCTTCCCAGGCGCCGGTCGCGTTGGTCCAAGCCTGCTTGCCGATGCCGACCGTCTCGACGCTTTCGGCGCCTGACGTCACCTTGCGATAGATGCGGTCGGGGGGCGCGAAATCGAAGACCTGCGACTGGGTCATGCCGGTGTCGCTCTTGGAGGCGCTTTCGGTGCGCCAGGGGTGCTGGTGCTGCGCGGTGAAAGCGGCCTCGATCTCTGCTTTGGCATCGCACGCCTGGGCACCGGCGGGCGCGACAAGGGGCGCCACCAGGACGGCGAGCGGGACGATCAACAAACGGGTGCGCATTTCGGCTTCTCTTCGTTCGTGCTTCGACTTGGTCCCTCGGACCGGCGGGCATCCTATACGGGGCCCCGGGAAAAAGTCGATCATGGACGGGATTAATTCGCCGTCATGAAAAACACGAGAGGCGCGCGGCTTAGCGCTCCGACTTCAGCGGGACGCCCTGGCGTTCCCGCATCTTGTTGACGAAGCGCGTGAACAGATAGTGGCTGTCCTGAGGACCGGGCGATGCCTCGGGATGGTACTGAACGGAGAATACCGGGCGGCCTTCCAGCTCGAGGCCGCAGTTGGTGTTGTCGAACAGCGAGACATGGGTCTCGACCACGCCCTTGGGCAGCGTCTCGCGATCCACGGTAAAGCCATGGTTCATCGAGGTAATTTCCACCTTGTTGGTGGTGAAGTCCTTGACCGGATGGTTGGCGCCGTGATGGCCCTGGTGCATCTTGCGGGTCGTGGCGCCCAGCGCGAGGCCGAGCATCTGGTGGCCGAGGCAGATGCCGAACACGGGCAGGCCCGAGTCGACCAGCTTGCGGATTTCGGGGACGGCGTATTCGCCCGTCGCCGCCGGATCGCCCGGACCGTTCGACAGGAACACGCCATCCGGCTTGCGGTCCAAAATGTCCGCGGCTTTGGTCGTGGCCGGGACGACCGTCACCTTGCAGCCCGCAGACGCCAGGCAGCGCAGAATGTTGCGCTTCAAGCCGTAGTCGATGGCGACGACGTGGAATTCAGGCGCTTCGTTGCGGCCGTAGCCCTTGTCCCAGACCCAGCGCGTCTCGTCCCAGGTGTAGCTCTGGCCGCTCGTCACATCCGGCACCAGGTCGAGGCCGAGCAACCCGGGCCAGGCCTTCGCCTCGGCGCGGAGCTTCTCGATGTCGAACTCACCCGAAGGCTCGTGGGCGATGACGGCGTTCGGCATGCCCTTGTCACGAATGCGGGCCGTGAGCGCGCGCGTATCGACGCCGCTGATCGCGATGATGCCGCGCGCCTTCAACCAGGCGTCAAAGTTCTGTGCGGCACGATAGTTCGAGGGGCCGGTGATCTCGGCGCGCAGCACGCAGCCGCGAACGCCGGAGCGGGAGGCGAGATTCGACGTCTCGGTGTCTTCGGCGTTGGCGCCGATGTTGCCGATGTGGGGAAACGTGAAGGTGATGATCTGGCCGGCGTACGACGGATCCGTCAGGATTTCCTGGTAGCCCGTCATGGCGGTGTTGAAGCAGACTTCGCCGGGGGCGGAGCCGGTCGCGCCGAGGCCAACGCCCGAAATGACCGTGCCGTCGTCGAGCACCAGGCGCGCCGTTTTTTTCGTGTCGGTCCAGGGGGCGGGGTCAAACGACATTGGCGGCCTGCTCGTTCTGGGCTCGGCGGTGCCGTCTCGCGCGCGCTGGGCAGTTGCGAGGTCCGCTCGGGCCGGGGTCCATGGATCGCGGCGGACCCTATGCGAGGGGTGACGGCCGGTCAAGGAATGGGGCGCAGTGTGAGCGTCACAAATCTGCGCTGCGCCGCCGCACCCGGTGCGCGGCTGCCGGGCGGACATAGGCAGCGGGATATTCGGCGGCGGGACATCGGCGGCATTGCCCTCCCCGCATCCCGATCTCCGCCCTGGATATCTCTACGATTCCCCCGGGGCCGTTCGCGTCGCTCGCTCTTCCCGCGCAGCTCGCCTATATACCGGCCCAACAGAGAGCCGCCCGGCACAGACAGAATGAGAGGATTTCCATGCGCGCACGCATCAATCAGGACGTCAAGGACGCCATGAAATCCGGCGACAAGGCCCGCCTTGCCACGCTGCGTCTCCTGACCGCCGCGATCAAGGACCGGGAGATCGGCGTCGGCGGGCAGGCGCCCGTTGAGGTTGGCGATACCGAGGTCGTGGCCATCCTGCAGAAAATGGTGAAGCAGCGCCGCGAGAGCATCACCACCTATGAGGGCGCCGGGCGCACAGATCTGGCCGACAAGGAAAAGGCCGAAATCGCCGTGCTCGAGACCTATCTGCCGAAGCAGCTCGACGAAGCGGCCACCAAGGCCGCCGTGGCTGCGCTGGTCGCCGAGCTTGGAGCGGCCGGCCCGAAGGACATGGGCCGCGTCATGGGCGCCATGAAGGAGCGCTTCGCGGGGCAGATGGATTTCGGCAAAGCGAGCGGCGTGTTGAAGGAGTTGCTGAAGTAGGCAGCGGGCATCGAAGGCGTAGCGCTCTCCCTACTGCCGACTGCCTCACTCCCGGCTGCCTGTTGCCAGCTGCCCGATGCCCCTCCTCCCTGTGGATTGTGCTCACAACGGGTTCGAGGGCTCGGGGGCGGGTAAGGAGGGGGGCGCGAATCGCGTAAGTCTGACAGACGCGTTTTTGTGAACGACGCAGCTTGGACCTCTGATCTTCCATGCGATTTTCGCCCCATCTGCTGGACGAAATCCGCGCCAGGCTCCCTGTGAGCCATGTGGTGGGCCGGAAGGTTGCGCTCAAGCGCAAGGGGCGTGAGTACGCTGGGCTGTCGCCGTTCAAGATGGAGAAGACGCCCTCGTTCTTCGTCAACGATCAGAAGGGTTTCTACCACTGCTTCGCGTCGGGCGAGCACGGCGACATCTTCAAGTTCGTCATGACGACGGAGGGGCTCAGCTTTCCGGAAGCGGTGGAGCGGCTTGCCCAGGAAGCGGGCGTGGCCCTGCCCAAGGTGGAAGTCGAAGATCAGGAGCGGGCCGACGAGCGCACGCGTTTGCTGGCGCTCATGGAAGAGGCCGCAAAGTTCTTTCAGGCGGCGCTCGTGGGTGCACCCGGCACCGAAGCGCGGCGCTACATCGAGAAGCGCGGCCTCAAGCGCGAGACGCTGGCCACATTTCGCATCGGGTACGCGCCCAACTCGCGCTCGGCGCTCAAGGAGCATCTGGCGAAGGCGGGCTATACGCTCGAAGAGATGACGCTATCGGGCATGCTGATCGCCGGCGACGACATCCCCGTGGCCTACGACCGGTTCCGGCACCGCGTGATGTTTCCCATTGGGGATGCGAAGGGCCGCATCGTCGCCTTCGGCGGGCGCGCGCTCGATCCCGAGCAGAACGCCAAGTACCTGAACTCGCCGGAAACGCCGCTGTTTCACAAAGGCCATCTGCTGTTCAACGCGCACCGCGCGCGTGCCGCCGCCCATGACAAGGATCGCGTCATTGCGGTCGAGGGCTACATGGACGTCATCTCGCTGGCGGAAGCGGGCTTCGACGAGGCGGTCGCCCCGCTCGGGACGGCGCTCACCGAGGATCAGCTCAAGCTGCTCTGGCGCATGTCGGCCGAGCCCATCCTCTGCTTCGACGGCGACAGCGCGGGTAAGCGCGCCGCGTTCCGGGCGGTCGACACCGCCCTGCCCCACCTGAAGCCCGGCGCGAGCGTGATGTTCGCGTTCCTGCCGGACGGTCTCGATCCGGACGACCTCGTGCGCCAGCAGGGCGCGGCTGCGCTCGATGGCTGCCTCGGGCGGGCCCGGCCGCTGGTCGACGTGCTGTTCGAGCGCGAATGGGCGGGCCGGGACTGGTCCACGCCCGAACGCCGGGCGGGCCTCGAAAAGTCCCTCAAGACGCTGATTTCCCAGATCGAAGACGAGAGCGTGCGCGCCCACTACCGGCAAGCGCTGGGCCAGCGCCTGCGCGCGGCCTGGGGCGAGCCGGTGGACGGGCGCGGAGCGCCTCGTGACGGCGCGGGCGCCAGAGGTGGCGCCGGCGGCAACCGCAGCGGGTCCTGGCCACGGGCCGGGGCGCAGGGCACGCGCAACGGGCCGTTGGGTGCGCTGCGGCGCGGCCCTGGCGGGCGGGCCTTCCCCCCGTCGCTCGGCCAAGGCACGGAGCGCGTTAACCCGAGCTCCAGCCTCAGAAAAAGCGCGCTCGTTTCGAGCGAAGGCCCGCAAACGGCGCATCGCGAGGCGGTTCTGATTAAGGCTGTCCTTAACCATCCGTGGCTTATCGAGGACCAGGCTGAAGTTCTGGCGGACCTGCCGTTCACCTCGAGTGCGCTTTCCGGGCTACGGGACGCCATTCTTTCGGCTCACGCGCTTGATAATTCACTTGACACGGAGTCGCTTCGAACCCACTTGAACAAATCCAGCGTCGGCAAGGTCCTGAGCCTCGTCGAACGCTCCGTTTCGCATAAATGCGATCGGTTTGCTGAGCCCCAAGCCGGGCGCTCCGAGGTGGCAGATGGTTGGCGCCACGCCCTCGCGATGCATGAGCGGCATGTTCTGCTTCAGCAATCGCTGGAGGCGGCCGAGCGCGCTTGGCATGACGATCGCAGTGAGGTGTCATTTGCCCGCATCTGCGATCTCAAGCGGCAGCTCGAGGCGCTCAGCAGTGCCGATGTCTTCGATGCCGCGGCCGACGCCGGCCGCACGTCATGATAGGGGGGCGCCACGTCCGGAATTGTGACCAATGCAGCCGATAGGGGCACTCGCGTTTTCCTGGCCGGAACACGCGACATCCAAGATCGACGCGAACGTCCAGACTGCGAACGGGCTGAAGCACTCACTTCGAACGGGCTTTTGCCCACTTTGATAGGGCTGACGCCCACCTTGATAGGGCTGACGCCCAGAGATCCATGACCTCCATGGCCGGCGGGCCGCGGAGGGAACGCGACAAACAGGGTGCACCAGCAGCATCCTTTCCTCAGTTTAGGCGACGGTTAAGAACACATGGCAAACGCTGCAAAGAACGAAGAGCAGGATACCGCGACGGCCGAACCTTCGGAGCGCGATAGCCCGCTACTCGACCTCTCGGACCAGGCGGTCAAGCGCCTGCTCAAGACGGCTAAGGCGCGCGGCTACGTCACGCTCGACGAACTGAACTCGGTGCTGCCTTCGGAAGAGGTTTCGCCCGACCAGATCGAAGACACGATGGCGATGCTCTCCGACATGGGCATCAATGTCGTCGAGACAGAAGAAGGCGAGGAAGGCGCGGATTCCGCCGCGCCGGATGCGGACGAGGATGAAGGCGGCCGCTCGGTCGTCTCGGCCGGGCTTCCCGCCCGATCGGAAACGCGCGCCGAGCCCACGGAGCGCACCGACGATCCCGTGCGCATGTACCTGCGCGAAATGGGCTCCGTCGAGCTGCTGTCGCGCGAGGGCGAAATTGCCATCGCAAAGCGCATCGAGGCGGGCCGCGAGGCGATGATCGCGGGCCTGTGCGAAAGCCCCCTCACCTTCCAGGCCATCATCATCTGGCGCGACGAGCTCAACGAAGGGAAAATTCTGCTTCGCGACATCATCGATCTCGAAGCGACCTACGAAGGCCCCGAGGCCAAGGCGCCGCCCGCCCTCGGCGGTGAAGCCGGCGATGAAGACGCGGCACCGGAAGCGGCCACGCCCGGCCAGGGCGAAGGCGACGACGAGGACGAGTTCGAAAACGCGCTCTCGCTTGCGGCCATGGAAGCCGAGCTCAAGCCGAAGGTTCTCGAGACCTTCGACAACATCGCGGGCACGTACAAGAAGCTTCGCAAGCAGCAGGACAAGAAGCTCGAGCAGCAGGTGGCGGGCGAGAGCGGCTCGCGCCAGCAGCAGAAGGCCTACGACAAGCTGCGCGAAGAAATCATCGCGGACGTGAAGAGCCTGTCGCTCAACAACGCCCGTATCGAGAGCCTCGTCGAGCAGCTCTATTCGATCAACCGGCGTCTCGTCGGTCTCGAAGGCCGCCTGATGCGCCTTGCCGACAGCTATGGCGTGCCGCGCCAGACGTTCATCGACGAGTACTTCGGCAACGAGCTGGATCAGACCTGGCTCGACCGCATGGCCGACAACGGCAAGAAGTGGGGCAACCTCATCAAGAACGAGCGGCCTGCGATTGCGCAGATCCGCAAGGACATCCACGAGCTGGCGACGGAAACGGGCCTCGAAATCACCGAGTACCGCCGCATCGTGAAGGCCGTGCAGAAGGGCGAGCGCGAAGCCCGCCAGGCGAAGAAGGAAATGGTGGAAGCCAACCTTCGCCTCGTGATCTCGATCGCCAAGAAGTACACGAACCGCGGCCTGCAGTTCCTCGACCTCATTCAGGAAGGCAACATCGGCCTGATGAAGGCGGTCGATAAGTTCGAGTATCGCCGCGGCTACAAGTTCTCGACCTACGCGACGTGGTGGATCCGTCAGGCCATCACGCGCTCGATCGCGGACCAGGCGCGCACGATCCGAATCCCTGTGCACATGATCGAGACGATCAACAAGATCGTGCGCACGAGCCGCCAGATGCTGCACGAAATCGGCCGCGAGCCGACGCCGGAAGAGCTGGCCGAAAAGCTTGCGATGCCGCTCGAGAAGGTGCGCAAGGTTCTGAAGATCGCCAAGGAGCCGATCTCGCTCGAAACGCCGATCGGCGACGAGGAGGATTCGCATCTCGGCGACTTCATCGAGGACCGTAACGCGGTGCTGCCAGATCAGGCGGCCATCGCGGCCAACCTGCGCGAGACGACGACGCGGGTGCTGGCGTCGCTCACCCCGCGCGAAGAGCGCGTGCTGCGCATGCGCTTCGGCATCGGCATGAACACCGACCACACGCTGGAAGAAGTCGGCCAGCAGTTCTCGGTGACGCGCGAACGTATTCGCCAGATTGAAGCGAAGGCGCTGCGGAAGCTGAAGCATCCCTCGCGGAGCCGGAAGCTGCGCAGCTTCCTCGACAACTGATCAAGCAAAAGCCCCCGAGAGATCGGGGGCTTTTTTGTTCGCGAGCCGGAGCCGAAGAAGACCGGCACCCTGACGAAGGTCAGGATCCAGCCATGGATCGGTCGACCCGTGACAGCCAGGGCTGACGTGTCTGGATCCCGGCCTTCGCCGGGATGACGGAGCGGATTTAACTCATGGCAGCAGGAGAAATGGATCGCGAGGTCTATGGCAATCACGGAGGCAATTCCGGCGTACGCTATTTCGCGTTCGGCCCCTCTTCCATTCGCGTTTGGTTCAAGGGCGACGACGGCTACGAGTACGACGACAGCCGCCCGGGCCGCGCCCATGTTGACGCGATGAAGCGGCTGGCGGCGGAAGGTCGAGGGTTGGCCACGTACATCAATCGACACATCCGCGGAAACTATGCACGCAAGCTCTGAAATGCGCGTGACCCTGACGAAGGTCAGGGCCCAGGCGAAGGCGGCCCGACGGGATGGATAGATTTCGTTGCTGACCCAGCTATCACCATCCCGATATGCTAGCCGCGGTCATGGCCAAGGCGTCGTACAGATGACGATCCGGATCACTTCTGCCTTCGCTGCTGTTTGCGTGCTGGTATTCAGCGCGAGCATTGCAGAGGCGCAGCAGCGTCCGCTAGCAGCGGTGCCGCTCTCCATCCCGCCCGCCGATATCGCGACGCCGCCGGGGTTGCCGCAGGTCGGGAAATGGATGATCGCGCGCGACGGATCGGTGGCGCACTGGCTGGGCGAGCGCGTCGACGGCAAGATGCTGCATGAGCCGATCAACGTCATCCTGATCGACGGCGCTTCAACGACCGCCGATCAGGCGCGCCGGACATTAACGGCAGCGGCGACGAAAGCGGGCTATCCCGTCCGCTTCGGCCACTCGACGGGCTATCGCGGCTTCATCGGCGGATCGGTCTACGGCCAGCTTCCGCAAGGGCGCGACGACGCGTTCTCCAATCGGATTTTCGAGGAGACCAACAATCACGGGCGCATTTTCGGCCCGCATGCTTACGAGGGCGGCTTCGTTTTTGTCGGCGCGTTCAGCCGCGAAGCCGTGGATTTCCTGCGCGACCCGCCGCATCGCTATGCCTCGTTCAAGCAAGCGCGCGATAACTTCGCCGCCGAACTCACCGCGCACACCGCGTTCCGGCCGGCCGGCATGGCGCCGCTCGACAACGCCATTTCCGGCAACCCGGACATCACCACCGGCGACCACGATGGGCTCGCCGTGGTGTTGAAGCTCGACGCGGCGCAGAAGCCGTAGTCGCCGAGCGCGGCGCTTCAGTGGAAGCGGCTGTGTGTGACGAGGCTCTTCGACTACGCCCACGCGAAAGCCTCCGAGCGGGTTGGCTCGGAGGCTTTGCTGTCTCGATCGGCGTGCGGGCGCTATGCGTTCAGCCGGCCGCGCCGCGCGCGGAGGCTTCTGGCGAAGCGCAGCACAGCGACGGCTGCGGTGCGGCCTTCGCGCGTTCCGAGCGACGCATACCGGCGCGCCTGCGCCTTCGCGTGCTCGATGATGCTGGTGTAGGTTTCGTCCCGGACCTTTGAGGCGTTGTCCCGGTAACCGCTGGCATACTGCATGGATGTCCTCCGCGCTGTCGTGCTACGCGGAGACATGTAGGAGGCGCGCGTGGCGACGCAACGGCGCGGATGTGGCGAGAATCTTACAAATAATCAAATCATCGCAGATGGTTGTAACAGACCTCACGGATGCCGACCCTTATGGAGACGGCGTGTGACGCCAGGGGGCGCGCTCCCCGGCAGGATCATCGAGGATGCCATGACGAGCAAAGTCACGCTGACAGGCTTCGAGCCTCGCAACAAAAAGGTGATCCCGCGCTTTTTGTTCGCGCAGCGGATGGCGCGGGCGATCGGGCTATGGCTGGCGCTGACGTTCGTCGGGCTGGTGATCGGCATGGCGGGCTACGCGTTCACCGAGGGCATGGGGCTCGCGGATTCCTTCGTCAATGCGGCGATGATCCTTTCGGGCATGGGCCCGGTGTCTGAGTTGCATACGACAGGGGGCAAGTGGTTCGCCGGGTTCTACGCCATCCTTTCCGGCCTCATCATCGTGATCGCGACAGGCTTCGTGCTGGCGCCGATTTTCCATCGCGTGCTGCACCACTTCCACGTCGAGAGCGGAAAGTCCGACTAGCGAGGCCCGCGCCGCGCCCTCATGGTCAACAAGTCCTTACCGAACTCGCTTGCATTTGCGGGCTCGCATTGCAGCGCCCTCAAGCATTGCAGCGCAAGATGAACCCAAGGGAAAGAACATCTTGGGGGATGTCGAGCCATGCGGACGAAGCAGGAGACGAGCGGCGTTAAGCTCGCGCGGTGGATCGGGCTCGCCATGGGCCTGCCCGCGCTCGTCGCCGTCGTGCTGCTCGGCAAGGACGCCCTTCTGGTCGTCAACCAGATCAACGAAAACGCACTGGAACGCGAGCGGGCGGCCATCGAGCGCGGCATCAAGGTGCTCGGCGAGCTGCATGCGTCCGAAATGGTGTCTCAGACCAATTGGGATGCGGCCTTCCACAACGTCGTGGTGAACAAGCGGACCGAGTGGATCCGCAAGAATTTCGGCAGCGAAGCCCTCTCGCCGACCGGGCCGCAACAGATCGTCATCGTCGATCCGACGGGCCGCGCCACCTTCTCGAGCGAATACAATGCCGCGCCGCCGCCCGACAGGGTGGCCGGATTGCTCGCGGCGGCGGCCAATCCGATGGAGCGCGCGCGCCGTCTCTACAGGGACGCGCGGGCGACGGGCGATTTCGATCCGCGCCTCGACGGAGCAATGACGGACGGGCTTTACGTCAACGACATCGTCAAGCTCGACGGGAAGGCCGCGTTGATCACGGTGTCGCCGTTCACCCCCGACGACGAGACCCTCGCGACGCCAACCGAGCCGACGCTGCTCATCGGCGTCCAGGTCATGACGCCTGCGGTGCTCGACAAGCTCGAAAGCCTCACCCACATCGACGATTTGAGTGTCAGCTCGGGCAAACAGGGCGACGATGAGAATGCTCATCCCGTGCGCGATGCGCGCGGAAACGTCATTGCGCACCTGACGTGGGAATTTGCCTCCCCCGGTGAAGCCATCCTGCTGGCGGCGCTGCCCGCCATCGCCGTGTCGCTGGGATTGATCCTGGCCATGACGCTGTTCGCCGCTTTCACCGTGCGCCGGCTGACGCGCCGCCTCGCCGAGAGCGAGCAGGCCGCCGTCTATTCCTCGCGCCATGACGCGGCGACGGGGCTTGCCAATCGCGGCTGGTTCATGAGCGTGTTTTCGAGCCTGCTGACGTCGGGCGCCCAGAAGCAGAGCACGTACGCGGTGCTCTTGATCGACTGCGACTACTTCAAGTCCGTCAACGATACGCTGGGCCATGCGGCGGGTGACGCCGTGCTCGGCGCCATCGCGGACAGGTTGCGCGCGTGCGACGGCAGGCTCACGATCTCTGCCCGCCTCGGCGGCGATGAGTTCGCGGCCGTGACGCGTCCCCTCGCCTGCCTGGAAGACGCGGCGGGCGTCGTGCGCCTGATCGAGCGGACGCTCATGATGCCGGTGCTCTACGGCTCCAAGGTGATCGACGTGAGCGTCAGCATCGGCGCCGCCATGTTCGAGGCGCCGTCGGCACTCTCCATCGACGGTCTGCTGGCGAAGGCCGACATGGCGCTCTACCGGGCGAAGCGGGACGGGCGCGGCTGCTCGCGCCTCTACGATCCCACGTTGGACGCCGAGGCGGCCGAGACCTCAAGCTCGTTCCTGCGCGCCAGCGAGAACGTGTCCAAATCACCTGAGGCGAGCACACCCGAGCCGGGCGCGCCCGCTGCACTCTCGCACGACCGCGCGGCGTAGAACGGCGGCGTGAGGCTACCTGCGCCTCAGCGGTCGATGCGCGTGATCTTGGAGCCTTCGAGGGTGAGGTTGTACATCAGGCCCTTCTGATCGAGGATGAAGCCGATCACGGGCTTCTTGATCTGGTTGCTGTCGATGGAGCCGCCTACGCCGACCGTGATCAACGCGACCGATCCGTCGACCCCGACTTTCCAGCCCTGCTTGCGGCGGAAGCTGCCCAGCGCCTCCTCGCTCATGAACAGGATGATGACGGTGCGCGCCTGGGCGCCGAGCTGGAAGCCGAACGAGGCGGAGACGGTGTTGTAATAGCCCTCGGTGTAGCCGCCGCGGCGCAACGCGCCCTCGCCGTATTCGCCGCCGACGCCAAAGCCGGCCTTGATCACCGAAGGAAAGACGAGCACGCCCGCCGCGTCGCGCACGAGCTCGCGGGCGCCGCCGACCGAGCGGTAGAAGTGCGACAGCGCGTGGTCCACGTCGGCGTCGATGGCGCGGGCCGATGCGGCCCCGGCATCGCGCGTGGCGCTCGCGAGCAGCACGAGAGCCAGCATCAGGTTGAGGGCGAGCGCGCGGCAGATCGCGGACGTCATCTTGGCGGTCGTCGTCGGGGCGGTCATCGTCAAAACATCCTGTGCTTCCTGGGCCCGGTTGTTGCGGCGCAACGTAACCGGTGCCGACTCAGAGTGCGCCATCTCTAGCAAGACGGCGCGGAATGAATGTGGCGCAACCGGCTGGCGGGCGGATCAAAACTGCGATTTCAGCAGAACAGGCACGCGCTGCACATCGTGGCCGCTTCCGAAATGTGGGCGTCGAGCACCTTCTGGTACTCGAGCAGCTTCGGCCGCCACGTGTCGCACAAGGCCTTCTTCTTCTCGGGATCGCCGTGGGCGGTTTCCCAGCCCTTGATGTATTCGGACTTCTTGGTGCGGAAGACGGCCGCGACCTTGCGCAGCGACGCCACCTCCACGCAGGGGCTGACCGCCGCCCACGTGCGCCGCTGCAGGTTCAGCTTGCGGCCGCAGAACTCCTGCAACGCATCGACCGTGGCGTATTCGTCCACGCGCCGCCAAAGGGTCGCGCGATCGGTCTTGTTCATCGAGTTGAGGCCGAGCTTGACCTCGACCAGGCCGGCCATCGGAGCATCTTCTCCGGCGCGCGCGAAGGTTGCTGCGGCGGCGAGCCCGCACACGGCGAGCATGCAGAGAACCGCACCCGCGGCGCTGCCGCCCGCGAAATGCCGTCTCAGAAATGGCTCCCAGATCCGCATCTCAGCCCCCGCCTGCGTGTGGCGCGCGTCACGATGGGCGAGTCTAAAACTGGCCGGCGCTTTTTCGCAAGGGCTTCGGGCGGCAAAAACGACAGCGGCCGGATCGTTGTGAGACGACCCGGCAACAGTCTTTGATCGGCGGCGGCTTAGCGCAGGGGGCGCGCTTCGACCTCACATTCAGTTTCGGTGCGGTGGGTCTTGCACTTCACCTTCTTCTCGGTGGCGGTGCGCCAGACCGGCGTGTTTCCGTCGCGAGCGACTTCGCGCTTCCATTCCGCGATCGCCGCGCGCCGGGCCGCCTTCGTGGCTTCGGGGCCTACGCCTTTGACCTCGGCCTCGGCGCTCTTGTCGTCCGGACGGCTGCCCGCCATGGCTGCCGGAACGACGGCCAGCGAGAGGACGGAAAGTGCAAGTGCGGCAACGCCGGCGCGGAAGATGCTGCTCATTGGGAAACTCCTTGTACCCTGTTCTGCGGCCCGGCGGCGCCGGGCTCGTGGGCCTGATTAGAATGCCCGCGCGGCTTCGAGCTGTTTCCCAAGGAACAGGCGCAATCGCGCCCCTGCACGCCCAGCGGGGTGCGAATAACGCGTTAGGTTAATTCGACAATCTCGATCTCACCCGCGCCCACGACGATCACGTCGCCCGGAGACTTGCCCATCAGCGCGCGAGCGAGAGGCGAGACGTAGGAGAGCGTCCCGGCCGCGGGATCGGCCTCATCCTCGCCGACGATGCGATAGGTCTGCCGGCGGCCGTCGCCGCGCGCGATCGTCACGCGCGAGCCGAAGCGTACTTCGGTCGCGGGGCCTGAAGCGGGCACCAGCTCAGCGGTTGCGCGGCGCGCGTTCCAATAGCGCAAGTCACGGGCGGCGACATTGAGGGCTGCGCGATCGCCGGAGGCCTGCGCGTCTGCGTAGGCGCGCGACAGGCGTGCCACCTCGTGCTCGATGGCGGCAAGACCGGCCTCGGTGACGAGGTTGGGATTGGACGACACGAGACGTTCGGGAAGCTCGTCGAAGGCTTCCAGTCCGTCCGGTTCTTTGACGAAGGCTCTGCTCATGGCACTAATATAGGCTCATCCAAGCCAATGTTCACGAGGTCACTTCGATGCGGCAGGTGCTGCGCGAAATTACACTTAAGACGTCAGGCGCTGGGCTCTACGAGTTCAGCCGCGAGGCGCACGCCTTCGTCGCCTCGGCGGAGATGGAAACGGGGCTTTTTACGGCCTTTTGCCGGCATACCTCGGCCTCGCTTGTCATCCAGGAGAACGCGGATCCGGACGTTCAGCGCGATCTCGCGGCCTTCTTCCGCAGGCTCGTGCCGGATGGCGATCCGCTCTTCGTGCACACGATGGAAGGCCCCGACGACATGCCGGCGCATGTGAAGAGCGCGCTCACGCAATCTTCTCTCGTCGTGCCCATCGCTCAAGGCTCGCTCGTGCTCGGCACGTGGCAAGGTCTTTACCTGTTCGAGCACCGCCATGCGCCGCATGCACGCAAGATCGTGTTGCATGTGATGGGCGCGTGACCGACACTGCGGTTCGAATCCACTGAGAGGACATCATGGCAAAGAACAAAGAAGCCGGAGACAATCGTCGCGTTGGAGCGGTGAAGTCGCGTTCGCAAATCAAGAACGTGATTACGGGCACGTGGACGAAACGCGACGAGAAGAGCGGCAAGTTCCTTGACGTCAAGGAAGACAAGAAGCCGTTCAAGGGCGTGCGCAAGAAGGCGAGCGGAGCTGCTGCCAAGACTGCGGCCGCGAAGTCTGCAGCCGCAAAGAAGGCGTCCGCCAAGAAGGCAGCGGCCAAGAAGCCGGCAGCCAAGAAGGCCGTGAAGCGCGTCGTCAAGAAGGTGCCCGCCCGGAAGGCGGCCAAGAAGCGCTAGAGCCGGCGCCAGGGCATTGGGCCTCGAGAGCCTGACGCACGCTGATTTTTCTGCAGCCTGGCCCCTCTCCTCCTTCGACATTAACGATTTTCACTCTCGCGCGTGATCGCGGACGGCCGCTGGCGATGCTCTTTGTCGCGTGGCGGTTGTCCGCGTTCCCTTTGAGGCCGCACCCGCAATTTGCTAATGAGGCGGCCAAATCCCCCTGTCCGGAGCCAAGAGCCATGAGCGACGCCGAAAGCCAGACCCGCATTGAAACCGCAAAGCTGATCCGCACCTACTACGAGGCGTTCAACGCCGGCGACAGCGAGGGCATGCTGGCGCACCTCACCGACGACGTGATCCACGACGTCAACCAGGGCGAGCGCCGCGTCGGCAAGGACAAGTTCCGCGCCTTCAACGCGCGCATGACGCACCACTACAAGGAGATCCTGACCGAGATCACGGTGCTGGTCTCGAAGGACGGCACGCGCGCCGCCGCCGAGTTCAACGTCAACGGCACCTACATCAACAGCGACAGCGATCTGCCTGCCGCCAACGGCCAGACGTATCTGTTGCCGGCCGGAACGTTCTTCGCCATTCGCGACGGCAAGATCGCGCGCGTGACGACGTACTACAATCTCACGGACTGGATCGCGCAGGTCGCCTGATCCGGCTGCGGCCGCCGATCCGCTCGCTTCGCGGAGAGACCTCTCGCGCGAGGCGCGCGTCGGGGCGCGGCTGTGCTACCCGCCCCTTTCGGGGCAAACGTGCTGAGAAAGGACGTCGCTCATGAGCCTCTCGGTTCAGGCGCTCACCGGCGAGGACATCAAAGCGGCGTTGCCGGAGCTGGCGCGTCTGCGCATCACCGTGTTCCGCGACTGGCCCTACCTCTACGACGGCACGCTGGCCTACGAGGAAGAGTACCTCGCGAAGTTTGCGGCCGCGATGGGCGCCGTCTGTGTGATCGCACGGGACGGTGACCTCGTCGTCGGCGCGTCGACGGGCGCGCCGATGATCGAGCATGCGGATGAATTCGGCGAGCCCTTCCGGCAGGCCGGGTACGACCTTTCAAAGATTTTCTATTGCGGCGAGAGCGTGCTTCTCAAAAGCCATCGCGGGCACGGGCTTGGCCACAAGTTTTTCGATCTGCGCGAAGGGCAAGCGCACGCGCTCGGCGGCTTCACGCATTCCACCTTCTGCCGCGTCGTGCGTCCTGACGACCATCCGCTCAAGCCGGCCGACTACGTTCCGCTCGACGGCTTCTGGACGAAACGCGGCTACGCTCCCGTTCCCGGGCTGACTGCGACGTACGACTGGAAAGACGTCGACCACGACGACGAGACCACGCACACGATGCAATTCTGGATGAAAGCCCTCCGATGACGGCGCCGCAGATTCTCAAGGTTGCCTCCGCGCAATATCCGATCGGCCAGCCCGATTCGCTCGCGGAGTGGGAAGACAAGATCTCGACCTGGGTGGCTGCCGGGGCCGCAACCGGAGCTGAGTTGCTCGTGTTTCCGGAGTACGCCGCGATCGAACAGGCCGCGTGTTTCGGGCCCGACGTCTACAACGATCTCACGACGACGCTCGAGCGCGTCGCGCATCTTGCCGATGAGCGCGTCGCCTTTCACGCCAACCTGGCGGCGAAGCACGGCGTGCATATCCTCGTCGGATCGGGCCCGGCAAAGACGGCGGACGGGCGCTTCGTCAATTCGGCGCAGCTCGTCACGCCGACGGGCGCCGTGGGCGTGCAGGACAAGCTCATCATGACGCCGTTCGAGCACGGCTGGGGCGTGACGGCCGGGGCGCCGCTGCGGGTGTTCGACACCGCGCTCGGCAAGCTCGCCGTGCTGATCTGCTACGACAGCGAGTTTCCGCTGCTGGCGCGGGCAGCCGTGGAGGCGGGAGCCGACGCCATTCTCGTGCCGTCGTGCACGGAGCGCATTTCCGGCTATTGGCGCGTCCGCACCGGTTCGCAGGCGCGTGCGCTGGAAAACACCATCGTGACGGTGCAAAGCCCGACAGTCGGCGATGCGCCGTGGTCTCCGGCGGTCGACTTCAATGTCGGAGCGGCGGGCATCTACGTGCCGCCCGAGCACGGCGTGAGCGACACGGGCGTGCTGGCGGAGGGGACGTTGAACAAGGCGGAGTGGGTTTATGCCGCCGTCAACCTCGCCTCGCTGCGCCAGCTCCGCACCAGCGGCGAGATGCGCAATTTCGGCGATTGGCCGGCCCAGCCCGGCGCCGAGCCGCTCAAGAAGACCGTCGAGATGGTGACGCTTTCCTGAGCTGCTCGGTTCGGGCGTGGGTTTTTCCGGCCGTGGCTACTTCGATCTCCGGATCGCTTCAGAAGATCACTTCAGTTTCCAGGTGATGGTGACGCGGGCTTCCAGCGTCTCCGTACCGGCTTCGACGGGCACCGAATCCGCCTTCATGGAGGCGCGCGCCATCGCCATCGGCCGAGGCCCTGAATACTGCACATCTTCCGCGATGCTCACGACCTCCCCCACTTCGGCACCGGCGGCGCCTGCAAGCAGCTCAGCGCGGCGGCGCGCGTTGGCGACGGCCTCCTTGCGCGCATCGTCCTTGAGCGTCTCGGCCTTGCTGACCTCGAACGTCAATCCGTAGATCTGGTTGGCGCCGAGGGTGGCCAGCTTGTCGAGCAGTGTGCCGATCGCCGACACGTCGCGAACGAGGATCGTCACCTGGTTCGACACGCGATAGCCGTCGATCTTGGACGGTGAGCCGTCCTGCGGATTGGTGTAGCGCGGCTCGACGCTGAAGTTGCTCGTCTGGATGTCTTTCGCATCGACGCCGGCTTCCTTCAGGCCGGCCACGACCTGCTGCATTTTTTCGGTGTTGGCGGTCAGGGCCGCGCGTGCGGTGTCGGCTTCGGAGGCGACGCCGGAGGAGACGCGCGCGCGATCCGGCTCGGCATAGGCATAGCCCGTCGCGGAGACGGTGATCAGGCGATCCATGGACTTGTCCTCGGCGCGAAGGGGAGACGAAAGAGTAAGCAGCAGAGCAGCGGCGGCGAAAACAGCGGGTTTGGTGGCATTCAACAGTCGCATTCCATCCTCCAGGTTGGTGGGCTGGAGGTAGGATATGTTCGCGGTGGAAATTAGGCCGGGGCACGCGGCGCCGCGGCGCTGAGCGTTGAAATCGGCGGCGCAAATTGGGGAGCGCGTCGGCGCACACCGAGCGCCCTCGTTCGTGCGTGCGCGGTCAGTTCGGAGCTGCGGCCGAGACGTCCAGCGGCACGGGAGCAGCCGGTTCGAGCGTTCCCTCCCAGTCGCGCCAGTCGTCCGTGCCGCCGGGAAACCAGTAGACGCGCGTGTAGCCATAGGCGGCGGCCCGCTTCGCCGCATTCCACCCCATCCAGCAGTCGGCGAGACAATAGATGATCAGCGCGCGGGCTTGATCGCCCTGAGTGATGCGATCGAGGTTGGTTCTGAAATAGCGATCCATGGCCGGGCTCAGCACGCCCTTGCCGACATCCGGCAGCCAGATCGATCCCGGAATGTGCTCGCGCTTTTTGCTCAGCCGCCATGCGCCGGTTTTCGGATCGGGCCCCGCGCCTTCGGCCGGCATCGCATCGACCAGCACGGCGCGCTCGTCCTTGAGCAGCCGGCGGACGTCGTCAACGGAGATCGTGGTTGCGCCCGGCACGGTGTCCGGGGTCGGCGCGCGATAGCGGTCGATGCGGTAGCCCGTAGTGGCATCGAAATGCGTCTCGTCACCGGCGCGCGCGTTCGTGCCCAGGGTTGCGGTGATTACGAAGGCGACGGCAACGAGGCTCGCATGCCTGGCGCGGATCAGCGTGTCTCGGTCGATGTTTCACCCGACGTGTGGGTAGGCTGCGGACGAACGGCGGCCCCCCACGGGTAGCGGCCGACTTTGATCGATTTAGTCGCCTTCTTCGAGGCCGTGTCAACGATCGTCACGTCATTGGAAACGCCGTTGGTGGTGATCAGCATGTTTTCCTGCGGCGTGAACGCGAGGTGCCAGACGCGCTGCCCGACCAGGATGTAGTGCGTGACCTCGTACGAGCGCGTGTCGACGACGGCCACCCGGTTGGCGGGGCCGAGCGCCACGTAAGCCGTCGCGCCGTCCTGCGTGATGCGGAAGCCGACGGGCTGGATCTTGTCGCGCGACACGCCCGGTATCTCGAACTGGATCGTCTTCTCGACCTTGTGCGTGGCAACATCGACGATCGTGACCGTGCCGCCGATCTCGGAGGAGATCCAGATCTTGGCGCCATCCGGCGTGAACTCCGCGTGGCGCGGGCGGGCGTCGACCAGGATGTTGTCGACCACGGTGTTGGTCTTGGTGTCGATCAGATGCGCCATGTTGGTCGTCTCTGACGTGGTGACGACGAGGCTGTCATCCGGCGAGATGGCCATGCCTTCCGGTTCGACTCCGACCGGGATCTGGGCGATGACCTGGCGCGTTGCGACATCGACCACGGTGGTGATCGCGTCGTCCTCGTTGGCGATGTAGAGACGCTTGCCATCGTGCGAGAGCACGAACTGCTCGGGATCGGCGCCCGAGGGCAGATCGTGGAGGAGCGTGCCTGTCGCCGTATCGTAGACCTGGACGGCGTTGTCGTCGCTCGCGCAAACGAAAAAGCGGTTGTAGTCGCGCGAGAAGGTGATGCCGCGCGGGCGCTTGCCGACCTTGATCGTGCGCACCACCGAAAGCGATTTCGTATCGATGACGCTGACGGTGTTGTCTTTCTCGTTGGTGACGTAGACCTCATGGGCGGCGCACGGAGCAGCCAGGGCGATGAGGGCCCCACACCAAGCGACAATTGCGTTGAAGCGCAGCATGAATGGCCTTTCCGGACACGGTCGTTGGTGTCGCCGCACAATGCGCCGTGTGACTTGTATAGGGGTGCCGGGATGATCTGATATTCGACCATAGTGCAAAGCTGCAATTCGCACGGGAAGTTCGCCGCTTTTCTTTGGGAATTACACTAAATGTCAATTTCCTAGTCTTCCCGCCCGCGTCATAGCTGAGGAAAAGAAAAACGTATGGGCGGACCCGGGAGCAGCACTTCATGTCAATTCGGCTTTTGGCGGCGGCATTTGCAGTCGCGACGGCACTTTTTGCCTTCAATGTCGCGGAAGTTTCGGCACACGGCGACGTCACGCCCCAGCCGGTCGACACGACGGGTCTCGATCCCCTCGGCGAGGAATGGCGCAAGCACAATCCTTATCGCGAGAACGCGAAGGCGATTGAAATCGGCACCTCCGGCTACAATCAGAACTGCGCGCGCTGCCATGGCCTCGAAGCCATCTCCGGTGGCCTCGCACCCGATCTCCGCCTGCTCGACAAGGGCGACGCGGGCGACGAATGGTTCATGGAGCGCATTCGCCACGGCGCCAAGAAGCCCGACGGCACGACGATGATGCCCGCCTTCGATGGGCTGATCAGTCAGGAAGCCATGTGGGCGATCCGGACCTATCTCGAGTCGAAGTACACGCCTCAGTGACATACGCGTCCGTGATGATGCGCGCTGTTCTCAGGATTGCGACCCTCATCGTTTGTTGCAGCGGGCTCGGCCTCTCCGCCTCGGCGCGCCCGCTCGATGAGGTCGTCGCGTCCGGCTCGTTGCGGGTCATCTCTTATCTCGACAATGCGCCGTTCTCGTTCGAGGAGAACGGGAAGCCCGCTGGGATCGACGTCGAGATCGCGCGCGCCATCGCAAAGGAGCTCGGCGTCACGGCCGAAATCGTGCTGCGCATGCAGGGCGAAAAGGCCGACGACGATGTTCGCGCGAATGTCTGGCGCGGCCCGCTGACCGGCGGCGGCACGGGCGACATCATGATGAACGTGCCGATGGACCGGGAGTTTGCGCTGCGCAATCCCGAGGCCGTGTTCGGTAACGCCTATTTCCAGGAACGCGTCGTACTCGCCGTCGATCCTGGCGAACGCACGGACATCTCGTCGTTCGACGCTTTCAAAACCCGTAAGATCGGCGTGCAGCTTGCGACCGTCGCCGACTACTTCCTGATGACATACGACGACGGCGCACTAATTGAAAACATTTCCCATCATCTGAAGCCAGAACAGGGGGTTCAGGAGTTTCTCAACAAGGACGTATCGGCGCTTCTGGGCATTCAGTCGAAACTCGAATCGCTGCTTCACGCGTCCAAGGGCCGGGCGAAGTTCCTTAATCCCGACATGCCCGGCATTGTACGAAAGACCTGGGTCATCGGAATGGCCTGGAAGGAAAACAGCCGCGATCTTGGGTATGCAATCGACGCGGCACTCGTTAAGCTTTCGGCATCTGGCGATTTGGCCCGATGCTTCGAAAAGTACGGCGTGAGCTACGTCTCGCCCCCATTGAACTGATCCGGGAGTTGGCCATGCGCCTGCTTGCGAGCACTTTTCTTCTGCTCCTCGTTTCGGGCGCGGCCTACGCAGCGCCGCCCAGTGATCCGCTCGGCTCGCCGATGTGGGCCGACATGGTCGAGCGCGTGCTCGAAGGCGGTGAAGTCGTTTTCGACGACAAGGTCAAAGTCGTCGTCCCGAGCATCGTCGAGAATCAGGCGCAGGTGCCCGTTACGGCAGATGCGCGGGCGCTGCCCGGCGTGACCAAGCTCGTGGTGTTCGCCGACCTCAACCCGATCCAACACGTGCTGACGCTGACGCCCGGCAAGTCGGCTCCTTACATCGGCTTTCGCATGAAAGTCGAACAGGGCACGCCCGTGCGCGCGGCCGCGCAAACAGCAGATGGCGTGTGGCATGTCGGCAGCGTCTATCTCGATGCCGCGGGCGGGGGCTGTTCCGCACCCGCCATGGCGCGCAATGAAGAGTCGTGGTCGACCACGGTCGGTCAGACCCAGGGGCGCATCTGGCGGGACATCTCGGGGCTCGCGCGCGCGCGGTTCCGCATTCGCCATCCCATGGACACGGGCCTCGCACGTGACAACACCCCGGCCTTCTATATCGAATCCGTGAAGGTGACCTCGAGCGCGGGCGCGCCACTCGCAACGCTGCAGATGTTCGAGCCCGTGAGCGAAGATCCGACCGTGACCCTCATGCTGCCGTTGGCGCCGTCTGATGGCGCGATCGACATCGAGGGACGCGACATCAACGGCGGACTTTTCCGTTCGCAGATCACTGCGCCCTGGCGGCAGAGCAATGTTGTCGTCCCCCGTGGCTAAGCGCGACCGTACGACCGGCCTTTCGCGCCGGCAGGCGATGACGGCGCTTTCGGCAACGCTCGCCTCGTGCTGGCTGCCCGCATTCGATGCGCGGGCGCTGCCTCTTTCCTATTCATTGAAGCCCGAGAAGCTCACGGACGGCGTCTGGATGATCCCCGGCGCGCAAGAGGCGATCACGCAATCCAACGGCGGGGCGATCGCCAACATCACAATTCTCGACACCAAGGCCGGTGCGGTGATCGTCGATACGGGGCCGTCCCTCCGGTTCGGCTCGGCGCTTTCGGCGCTTGCGACCGAACTCACGGGAAAGCCCGTCGCGCGCGTCTACATTACGCATTTCCACCCGGACCACGTGTTCGGCAATCAAGCCTTCGAAGCGGGCACGATCGCGACGACACCGGCGGTCGTGAAGGGCCTCGAAGCCCTGGGCGAAGCGTTCGCGGATTCGATGTATCGCTCGGCCGGCGACTGGATGCGCGGGACGGAGCTCAAGCTTCCCGGCAAAATCATCGAAGGCGGCGTCGAGGATTTCGGCGACCGGCGTATCCGCTGCCTGCCCATGCGCGGGCACACCGATTCCGATCTCGTGCTGTTCGACGAGAAGTCCGGCATCCTGATCGCGGGCGATCTCGTTTTCCTCGACAGAGCGCCGACAACACCTCATGCCGACTTCGAGCGTTGGCGCATCAGCCTCGCCAATCTCGGCGGCATTCCCTGCTCGCGGATTGTGCCCGGGCACGGCCCTTCCGAGGACACCGATCGCGGAATTCGCCAGACGCGAGATTGGCTCGAGGCCGTTTACGCGATGATTTCCGATGCATTCGAAAAGGGTCTCGATGTTTCCGAGGCCGTTGCGCTCGAATTGCCTTCGTGGACAAACAAGATTGCACTCGCGCGCTATGAATACGAACGCACGGTGATGCATCTCTATCCGAAGCTCGAAGCCGGGAAATTACCCCGCGTCGATGCCCAAAGCCGATAGTTTCTTTCCTTTTGCGAATTTGTTTTCACTGATGTTGTCGCGACTTTAGGCGAATAGACTATTTGCCTATTATTCCTGGACATACCCTGGAATAAGTTCCTGCCCAGCCTGCCTTCCTTGCCCGGTACTCAACGGGAAAAACGCCGGAAGCGGGTAGGAAACGAACCAAGGGGATTCCCATGATGACCGCCAAATGGCTCGCATCTGCGAGTGCGCCGGCGCTTGCGCTCGCGCTGACACTTTCGACGCCGGCACGCGCCGACGTTTCGATCGAAGACATTCTGAAAGATGCCACCACGACCAATGACGTCGTGACCTCGGGTCTCGGCACGCAGGGTCAGCGCTACAGCCCCCTCAAGACCATCGACAAGGACAACGTCAGCCAGCTCGCGCCCGCCTGGGCCATGTCGCTCGGCGGCGAGAAGATGCGCGGCCAGCAGGCGCAGCCGCTCGTCAAGGACGGCGTGATGTACGTCACGGGGTCCTACAGCCGCCTCTGGGCCATCGACGTCAAGACAGGCCATGAAATCTGGCAGTACGATCATCGCCTGCCGGAAGGCATTCTGCCGTGCTGCGACGTCGTCAACCGCGGCGCAGCCCTGATCAACGACAAGGTCATCTTCGGCACGCTTGACGCCAAGCTGGTGGCCCTCGATCGGAAGACGGGCAAGGTCGTCTGGACCAAGGAAATCGACGATTTCAAGGGTGGCTACTCCTACACGGCTGCACCGCTGATCGTACCCTCGAAGGCGCACGGCCCGCTGGTCGTGACCGGCGTATCGGGCGGCGAGTTCGGCATCGTCGGCCGGGTCGAAGCGCGCAAGGCAGACAACGGCGATCTCGTCTGGTCGCGTCCGACCATCGAAGGCCACGTCGGGACGCTCGACGGCAAGCCGTCGACGATGACCGGTAAGAAGGGCGAGAGCTGGCCGGGCGATCTCTGGAAGACGGGCGGCGGCGCGACCTGGCTCGGCGGCACGTACGATCCCGAAACCAACCTGATCTTCGTCGGTGCGGGCAACCCTGCTCCGTGGAACAGCCACATGCGTCCTGGAGACAACAAGTGGTCGTGCTCGCGCATCGCGATCGACCCCGAGACGGGCGAGATCAAGTGGGGCTACCAGACGACGCCGAATGACGGCTGGGACTTCGACGGCGTGAACGAAGTCGTTTCGTTCGATCTCAACGGCACCAAGGCTGTCGCCACCGCCGACCGCAACGGCTTCTTCTATGTTCTCGGCCGCGAAGACGGCAAGTTCATCTCGGGAACGCCGTTCGTCGAGAAGATCACGTGGGCCAAGGAAATCGGCAAGGACGGCCGTCCGGTTTACAATCCGGACAACCGCCCCGGCAATCCGAAGGACTCGAAGGACGGCAAGAAGGGCGAGTCGGTCTTCGCCGTGCCGAGCTTCCTCGGCGGCAAGAACCAGCAGCCGATGGCCTACAGCCCGGATACCAAGCTCTTCTATGTTCCCGCCAACGAGTGGGGCATGGACATCCACAACGAGCCTGTGACCTACAAGAAGGGTGCCGCCTACCTCGGCGCTGGCTTCACCATCAAGCCGATCTTCGAAGATCACATCGGCGCGCTCAAGGCTGTCGATCCGGCCACCGGCAAGATCGTCTGGACCTACAAGAACCGCGCTCCGCTCTGGGGTGGCGTGCTGACGACGGGCTCCAACCTCGTGTTCTTCGGAACGCCCGAGGGTGATCTCAAGGCGCTCGACGCAACGGACGGCAAGGAGCTTTGGAGCTTCAACACCGGTTCGGGCATCGTGGCTCCTCCGATCACGTGGGAGCAGGACGGCGAGCAGTTCGTCTCGGTTCTCTCGGGCTGGGGTGGTGCTGTTCCGCTCTGGGGCGGTGAAGTCGCCAAGACGGTCGCAAACCTGAACCAGGGCGGCATGCTCTGGACGTTCAAGCTGCCGAAGAAGCTGGCTGCAGCTCAGTAAGCACGCGCGAAACAAAAAAGAGACGGGATTCCTCCCTCCTTGGCGGAGTAGACATAGGTCTACTCCGCCTTTTTGTTTGGCGGGTCTGGATCGGCGTCCCGCGCCGTGTCCCTTTTCACTGCGAGACGAGGAGCACATCAGAGATGCCGCTGACCGCCCTGCGCAACGCACTTGCCTGTGCGATCTCGGCCATGCTGGCGCTCGCGTATCCGGCAAGCTGCTCGCATGCGGGTGGCGGCGAGGAGGGCGCGCGGGTCGACACGGCGCTGGTGCTCGCCGTCGACGTTTCCGAATCGGTCGATGCGGAACGCTATCGCTTGCAGATGGAAGGCATCGCCCGGGCGCTCGAAGATCCGGCCGTGATCGACGCGATCACGAGCGGCCCCAGGGGCGGCATCACCCTCAGCCTGTTGGCGTGGTCGGACGACGCGGAGCTCGTCATGCCGTGGCAGACCATCCGCAACGTGGACGATGCGCGACGCGTCGCGGGCATTGTGCGGACGCTGCCGCAAAAAGGCGGCGAATACACCTGCGTGTCGCGGATGCTCTATCGCGTGCACGACAGTCTTCTGCCGCAGGCCGCGCTCAGCGCAGACCACACCGTGATCGACGTTTCCGGGGACGGCATCGACAATTGCGCGGTGCGCAAAGCCAGCGACACCGCCCGCGATGCCATCGTGGCTCAGGGTGCGACGATCAACGGCCTGCCGATCATCGTCCAGGGCGAGAACGATGTCGTCGGCGCGGGTACGTTCCGGCGTCCCGGTTTCGCCTTTGAAGACCTGGGCCTCGACCGGGACGCGACCACGCTGGATGCCTGGTACCGCGATCATATCATCGGCGGCGCCGGGGGCTTCCTGCATCTGGCTGACGGGTATGAGGATTTCGGTCGCGCGTTCCGGCACAAGTTCGTGACGGAGATCAGCGCGCGGGGCGCGCCCATGCCCCTCGTCCGCGCTGCAAAATAGACGGCGTCGCGGCCGGAAGATCGGCTCCGGGCCATCACGAATTGTGATACTTTATAACATTGTTCCAAATCCCGCGGCGCCCGTGTAAGCTTCCCGGCACAAAAAGTGAAAAAATACACTTCGAGGGCGGACACGTGAAAAGATCTTGTTTGCTTGCGGCGTTGGCGGCTGCGATGGCGGCCTTATCAGTCTTCCCGGCAGCAGCCGAGCCGGCCCGCATGCCGGAGCGCAAAGCCGGTCTGTGGCACATGACGACGACCATGGACGAGGGCAATGGCGCCGTGACGCAGGATCTCACGATGTGCGTCGATGCCCGCATGGAACGCCTGACCGTCTCGACCAGCGCGGAAGAGCACGGCAAGCAATGCGCGCGCTATGACATCGCGCGGCGGGGCGAGGCCACCGTCGTCGAGATGTCCTGCCAGTTCTCGGGGCGGCAGGTCGAGAGCAAGACGGAGATGAGCGGCGATTTCCAGTCGGCGTTTGCCGTCAAGATCGAAAGCACGACGTCGGGCGAGCAGGATGCGCAGTCTGTCAGCGTCAAACGCACCATCCAACAGACGGGAACGTATCTCGGCGCGGATTGCGGCGACCTTTCCGGCGGCGAAGCAAAGGGGCCGGACGGAACCCGGGTCATGGTGCAATGACGCCGGGGCCGATGAAACCGGCTGGCGGTCGCAGTCCTGTTCTCGGTGAGCTCCGGGAGCAACAAACAAGGATAGCGTAGCTTGGCCCTTCCTCAAGCGCCCAGCGCTTCGGCCCGCAGCGATGAGACGACCGCCTTCGCCTCGCTCGGCCGATGGTGGAACAGGTTTCCGTTCCGGTGGCAGATCCTCATCGCCATCTCGATCCTCGCTCTGATCACCAGCATGCTCGGCAGCGTGTTTGCCGTACTCGACGCCAAGCGGCGCGCGGACATGGAAACGCGCACGAACATCGATCTCTGGGCCAATCATATCGCCGCGAAGGTGCGGGCTCTGGACCGGCCGGACCAGCTCCGCGAGTTTGCCGCGCAGCTCGAATCCGAAATGGCCAACGTGCGCCACGTCTCGGTCGGCGTGCAGGACAGCCACGGCAATCCGGTCGACGTTCATTCCACGAAAAAGGCCGGGCCGCCGGAGGATCGCGCGCCCGAATGGTTTACCGCGCTCGTGCAGCCCAACGCCGCCTTCCAGACGGTCAACATTACGTCCCGCGGCGAGCCGATCGGCACGGTCACGATCCACGGCGTGCCGGACGACGAGATCGCGGAAACCTGGGACTTCCTGGAGCTGATGGGGTCGCTCTGGCTCGGCGCGATCGCGCTGATGATGGTGGGCCTCTACTTCATTCTCGGCCTCGTGCTCAATCCGCTCGCGATCCTTGGCGACGGCATGAAGGAGCTGGAGGACGGCGACTACACGTTCCGCCTCGACATCTCGCAAGTCCGGGAACTCGAGTCGATCTCGTCGGCTTTCAATACGCTGGCGGCTGCCCTCGACACGGCGAACACGGAAAACGGGCGTCTCTACCGCCAGCTCATCGCCGTGCAGGAGGAAGAGCGGCGCGAGATCTCCCGCGATCTGCACGACGAATTCGGACCCTGCCTGTTCGGCATCATGGCGGCGACGACCGCCGTCGCCCATCACGCCAAGCAGCTTCCCGAGGCGAAGGCGGCGCCGATCCTCGCCTGCGTCGACGAGATCGTGCAGGTCTCCTCGCATCTCAAGAGCATGAACCGGGCGCTGCTCAACCGGCTGCGGCCCATCGCGCTTGGCCGCCATACCATCGAGCAGCTCATTGCCGAACTGATCGACACGTTCAAGCGGCGGCACGCGGGCATCACGTTCGATCTCGACACCGCCGCCCTCCCCGCTACGTTCGGCGAAATCATCGACCTGACGGTCTATCGTTGCGTGCAGGAAGGCGTGACGAACGCGATCCGGCACGGGCGGCCGGGCCGCATTGAAGTCGAGCTTGCGCTGGCGGAGGACGGCTCCGCGCGAACCGTAACCCTCAACGTTCGCGACAATGGTACCGGGATTGCGGCCCACGCGCCGTTCGGCTACGGGCTGAGCAGCATGCGGGAGCGAGTCGGCGCGCTGGATGGCACGGTACGGGTCGGCGCTTCGTCGCCGCGCGGAACCTGCCTCACGGTCATCATCCCCTTAGCAGACGACGCGCCGAGAGTGGGCGTCTAGCACTCCGTTCCGCCCGGAATGCAATTTCCGCAGCGTTACGGCGCGGGCGGACCTGCCGGCCAGACCTTTGCCGTCCCGTCGAGCGATGCTGTGAGGATGAAGCGCCCGTCGGGGCTGAACTCTGCCATCTCGACAGATTTTTCGTGCCCCTCAAGGGTGGCGATCAGCTTTCCCGTCTGCGCATCCCAGAGCGCCGCGCGGTTGTCGTGCGCGGCGGTCACGACCTTTGTACCATCGTGATCGAACTCGACGCTGCTGATCAGGCGGCGATGCGCGCCCGACATCTCAGCCAGCACCTGTCCCGTCGCGGCATCGAACACGCGGGCGATTTTGTCGGCGGCACCGGTCACGATGCGCTTGCCGTCCGGGCTGAAGGCGGCGCATCGGACGCCGCGCGTATGCCCCGCGAGGGTTGCAACCAGTGCGCCCGACGTGGTCTCCCAGACCTTGGCCGTCTTGTCGCTCGACACCGTGACGATGCGGGTTCCGTCCGGACTGAAGCGCGCCATGGCGATCATGCTCTCATGTCCGTCGAGTGTGAGGCGGACATTGCCCGTCTCCGTGTCGAACAGGCGCGCCTTCTCGTCGCTCGATGACGTCAGCACCGATTTTCCGTCCGGACTGAACGTGGCTCCCGTCACCCACTCCCCGTGCGCCGCCAGCGTTGCGAGCTTGCCGCCTTTCGTGTCCCAGACGATGGCCGTCTTGTCGTGCGATGCGGTCACGACGCGGTCGCCGGCCTCATTGAAGGCGATCTGCTCGATCATGGCGGCGTGGCCGACGAGATCGGCGATACGCGCGCCCGTGTGCGCATCCCAGACCGCCGCGGCGCCGTCGCGGCTGGCGGTGGCCAGCAGCTTGCCATCCGGGCTGAACGCCACGCAGCGCACGCCTTCGGTGAACCCGGTGAGCGACAGCTGCTCTTTCCCGGTTTTTGCATCCCACAGGCGCACCGTGCGATCGTTCGCGGCGGTCACGATGCGGGAGCCGTCCGGGCTGAAATGCGCAACAGTCAGGTCAGCGGTGTGCCCGCGCAAGGTGAGCGATGCGGACCCAGGATCCGCGTGCGCCTTCGCGGCCGAGTGAACGATGGACGCCAGGATCAGGAGGCATCCCAGCCATAAGTTCACCGGCCGGATCGGAAGTGTCATGGCGCCCTCCGCGGAGTTGGATGACCATCACGGCTTGACGAGGACGCCCCACGGCAGGCGGCCGACGGGAACCGACTTCTCGGCCTTGCGCGTCGCGACATCGACGATCGTCATGTCGTTGGTGAGGCCGTTGGCGACATAGAGCTTGGCGCCGTCGGGGCTCAGCGCCATGTGCCAGGGGCGCTGGCCGACTAGGATGTACTCTTTCGTCGTGTAGGTCGCGACGTCGACGACGGCGACCCGGTTGGCCGTACTGAGCGCTACGAATGCGGTCTTGCCGTCCTTCGTGAACCGGATGCCCATCGGCTGGATCAGCTCGCGCCGCACGCCCGGGATTTCGAAACCGAACTTCTTGACCACCTTGCGCGTCACGGGATCGATCACCGACACCGTGCCGCCGATCTCGGCCGAAACCCAGACGAGCTTTCCGTCGCGCTCGAACTCGGCGACGCGCGGGCGCGTATCGACGAGCACGTTCGCAGTCACCTTGAACGTTTCGTTGTCGATAAAATGCGCCATGCTCGTTTGCTCGGACGTGGCGACGGTGAACTTGTTGTCGGGCGAAACCGCCATGCCTTCCGGCTCGACGCCGACCGGGATCTCCGCCAGCACCTTGCCGCTGACGCGCTCCAGAACGGTCACATAGCCCTCGTCTTCGTTGGCGATGTAGACGCGCTCGCCCTTGGGGTCGATATCGAGCAGCTCGGGATCGGGGCCGGATTCGAGCGTGCGGACGACTTCCAGAGTTTCGGTGTCGATGACATCCAGGCGATTGTCGTCACCGACGCAGACCAGAAGCTCCTTGAAGTCCGGCGTCAGCGCCATCCCGCGCGGGCGCGCGCCGGTTGGGATGGTCTTGACGATCGCGAGCGTCTCGCTGTCAAGAACCGTGACCGTATTGTCCTTTTCGTTCGACACGAAAAGCGTCGCGGCCGATACGGGCTGCGCGCCGAAGTTTCCAATCGCAGCGATAACCGCGGCTGCGTAAATGCGCTTCATGAGCGGTTCCCTTTCGAGCGGACTATTGTTTCTGCATCCGGCACTTCGTCTCGGGCTCGTCGAAGCCCAGCGTGTCGGCGAGAGACGTCTGATGCAGGAAGCCTTCCTGCGGGGAGATCGAGACCAGGGTGCGCGGGCCCGACAGCAGGATGGGCTGGCGCATCTGATGATCCCAGGTGCGGAACGTCAGACCGATGCCCTTGAAGCCCGCGACCGCAAAATCCTTCGAGAGGATGTAGCGCTTGATGTCGGCGGGGGCGTTGATGGCCGTTCGCGTGACCGCCTCACCGACAACGCGCACGCCAAGCCATGACGTGTAGTCGCGCTCGGTCATCATGCGGCGGGCCTGCTTTTCGAACCGGTTCTGCAGCTGGGTTCCGCCGTACTGCTCAAAGGTGCGGTGCCACGCGACCGCCTGCAGCCCCTGCGAACCCACGACCGGGCGCGGCTCGTAGGTGCGAAACAGCAGATAGTCGCCGAACGCCTCGCCGACGTCGGACGCAAAAATGATGTCATAATCCGGCGCGCCCTGCGTGAGCATCGGCATCTGCGTCTGGATCTGCTGGTGGCCGGAATCCGTGCGCCGCGAACCGGCATCGAATTCATAGGAGCGCTCGTCCACGATCTTGGCGCCGTACTTCTGGGCCGAGCGCCGGATGGCGACCAGGTAGTCCTTGTCGCCCGGCGTCGTGCCATAGACGACCAGCCATCGGCGCCATCTCTTCCAGGACAGGTATTGCGCCAGCGCATCGGCGCGCATCGCCCAGTTCGGGATGATGTGAAAGACGTTCTGGCGGCAGTCCTGCTGCCTCAACTCATCGCGGCTCGACCGCACATTGAAGATGATGGCACCTTTCGCCTCGGGGAGATCGGCCATCGCCAGAAGGTCGGACGGTTCGAGGTCGGCAATGATCAGGCCCTGCTTCTTGGCGAGCTCGGCACGCGCCTTCGTGACGACGTCCTCATTGGCATCCGCGACCACCTCGGTGAGCTCGAAATGCTGCTCGATGAGCCGGCCGGTCATGTTGTTTTCTTTGATCGCGAGGCGTGCACCCTGCACCCCCTCGTCGGTCAGATCCTTGTCGAGCAGCGACAGCGGCAACGGCTCGGGATAGCGCTTGCCCACGTAAAGGATTTTGGTCACGAGGGCGCCTTCCGGCGCGTGGGTCGGAGCCTCGGGAATAGCCGCGGCGGGATACGCCGCGACCAGCCAGCCTAAAACGAGAGAGAAGACGGCCGCCGAGCCGAGCTTCGCGTGCGCACCCGAAATCGGCAGCCGTCGTTCCCTCATTGCCACACCTTCTTCTCAGCGCGCCCGCCCCAGACGGTGCGGATCCATGCGATGGCTTTCCAGAGCTTCGTCTCGTCGTCGATGAGCTCGCCAAAGGGCGGCATCGGGCCGACGACCGATTCCGTTCCCGTGCGCGTGGCGTTGTACTTTTTCTTGTACTCCTGGGTGCCCAGCGTGATCAGGCGAAAGAGCGTGTCGTCGTCGCCGCCGTACACCCACGTCTCGTTCGTGAGCGGCGGGCACATGCCGCCGCCACCGCCGCCGCCGTGGCAGCCGTTGCAGGAGAGCCCCATGTAGATCTTGTGGCCTTCGTCGGTGATGGCCTTGTCGGTCGAGCTGTAGGGGTTCTTGAGCGTTCCTTTTTCAGTCGAGTTGACGCGGTCGATCGGCTTCATCGGCGCGCCGCCGGCAGCCGGAGCTGCCGCCGCTTCGCCGGACGGTGCCGCTTCCGGAGCCGCAGCAGGATCGGCTTTCTTGTCGGCTGCTGCAGGTTCCGATTTCTCTGCCGGCGCGGGCGCGTCTGCGGCACCAGCGGCACCGACGAACGCTCCGACCGAGAGCGCTGCTGCAAGCAGCAGCCTTATGAATTGGCTTTTCACGTTTTAGTCCCCTGTTTCATTCACGAACTGCGCCTCCCAGTCAGTCCAGCGGCGGCGAGGCCTCCGCCCCTGTCTTCCCCGTATCTCCCTCAGCAGCCCATCGCATGCTCAGAGTTTGTCCTTGGCGCCTGCGCCGTCGCCCGGCTGCGATCGCTCCGAGATGGTGGCCTTGAACAGCTCGATGGACTTCACGGCATCCTCGTTGAGGTTGTCGCGCGCGATGTCGATCGCGGTCTTTCCGGCCTTCGATGTCGTTGTTGGGTCGGCGCCTGCCTCGAGCAGCAGGCCGATCATCGGGAGGTTGCCGCGCGCCGAGGCGATCATCAACGGCGTCACACCCTGAGCATTCACCGCGTTGACGTCGGCGCCGCGCTCGATCAGCGCCGTCGCGATGTCGGTCGAGCGCAGGCCCTGGCGACGTTCTATTTCCTTCGCCGCTTCGCCGACAGCGAGCTGACTTGCAGAGACCATCAACGGCGTGACGCGGTCGGTGCCGGCCACCGCGTTCACCGATGCGCCGAGTTCGATCAGCGACTTCGCGGCGAGAAATTTGTTGCTCTCGATGGCGAGCGACAGCGGGCCGAAGCCGCCGTCGACCGCCTTCTCGATATCCGCGCCCGCCGTGACGAGCGCCTTGATGGACGGCACGTGGTTGCGTTCGGCTGCGTGGATCAGCGCGGTGAAACCGTCATTGTCGCGACCGTTGACGTCGGCCTTGAGCTCGATCAGGAGCGGAATGATCTTGTCGTTGCGATTGCGCGCGGCGGCCTGGAGCGCGCCGTAACCCTGCGCATCGTGCTTGTTGATGTCGGCTCCCTTCTCGATCAGGAAGCGGATGCGCTCGGCGTCGGAGGCGAGCACCGCGTTCGCAAGCTCGCCCTGGACGTCGGCGCCTTCGGCCAGCCACGCCTCAAGGCGCTCGCGCGTCACGCGCTGATCGGGCGATGCTTCGACCTTCTGTCCCTGGCTGATCTCGAACGGTTTCGTGTAGGAGCCGTGTGCCGGCAAATCGCCGGGCACGACGCACTTGCTGCACTTGACGAGCGGCACGCCATAGTCGCGCAGGATCTTCTCGATCTCGGTGCGGCTCGCGTCGAGCGCGTAATCGAGGGCATATTTGAGCACGACATTGGTCGGGCGCACGCCGAGCGACAGATCGAATTCAAGCGGCACCTCGTCTTCCATGAGGTTCACCGGCAGCACGGCGACGGGCGCGCCCTTCATGGTGCGGAACCATCCCGCGAACGGGCCCCAGACGGCCGCGACGTCGAGACGGCCGTCGACCACCTGCTGCACCTGATACGTCGGCTGCTGCTCGGGCAGGAGATCGCCGTTGTGGCTTACGGTATGGATGACGACGTTCGTGCTGAGGCCGCGCCTCTTCAGAACCTCGCGGATCGCCGAGGTCTGGTACACGCCGATCTTGAGATCCTTGAGCTTCGGGTCGTCGAGACCCGAGATGTCGAGCCCGCGATCGTTCTTCCACACCAGCACATAGGTGGTGCGGTACACGGGATTGGTGGTGAGCACACCGCCGTAGACGGTCGGCATATCGACGAGCACGTCGCAGTCGTTGGTTTCGAAAGTCTGGCGCGTCATGCCGCGCTCGAGATAGGGACGCCAGAAATTGATGACCTGCGTGCCCATCGCCTTGGCGAGCACGGCCATGATCTTGTTCTGGAAGCCTTGGCCATCTGCCGACGAGAGCGGCATGTTGCCGGGATCGCCGCAGACGCGGAGCGCGGCAATTGACTTGGTCTCGAAGGCTTTCTTTCCGGCTGCGCGCGCTGCGGTTTTCTCGGCCGCTGTCAGCTCGTCGAATTCCTTGTTGGCGCGGAATCCCTGATCCGCCGCAAACGCACCCGAAAGGCTGAAGCCGAGTAAAGCTCCCGCGGCAAGAACAGACGCCAGAAGTCGAAACGGCCTCACGAGGACACACTCTCCAATCATGCAACGGCGTTATGTAACTGTATATTGTTGCGTTTCATTCGCGACAAGCAATCAACCCAGCGCTCATGATCAAGTTCCGTTGAACGCGTCCCGGTTGAGCAAGAAAAACGCCCAGCGCCATACGACGCTGGGCGTTCCGTTACTTCAGTAAATCGATCACTCGAAGACCCGGAACGTGAAGAGCGTTCCTGCCTGCGGGATCTTGTCGAGGTTGGCGGCCTTGGTCATGGCCGTCGCGCCGATCGCACCGAACTTGTCGTTGAGATCGAGGCCAGCCGTGACGGGAACGCCGATCCAGCCGCCGATGCCGGAGAGGATCGAGACATACTGCTTGCCCTTCACCTTGTAGGTCATCGGGTTGCCGATGATGCCGGAGGCGAGCTTGCGGCTCCAGAGCACCTTGCCCGACTTGCGGTCGACAGCGCGGAAGTCACCGCCGAGCGAGCCGTAGAACATCAGGCCGCCGTCGGTCACCATGGTGCCGCCCCAGTTCGGATACGGATCCGGGATCTCCCAATCCGCCGTGCCGCTGAGCACGTCGAACTTCTTGATCTTGCCGGTCGTGCCGGGCTTCTCCGGATACATGAACACGTTCGCGAACACGTAGACCGTGCCCTGCTGCGTGTGCGTGCGCTCCTGAGGCTCAAGCTCCATGCACCAGTTGTTGGTGGGGCAGTAGAACTTGGTCGGATCGGCAGGATCGACGGAGCACGGCTGCTGATCCTTGCCGCCCATGGCGGAGGGGCATGCCGAGACGTTGCGACCGCGCTCGAGCGGCGAGTGCTCGCGCACCTTCACGGGACGACCCGTCTTGAGGTCGACCTTCTCGGCCCAGTCCGTCGTCACGTACTTGTGGGCGCGCAGCAGCGTGCCGTCCGCACGATCGAGAACGTAGGCGAAGCCGTTGCGGTCGAAGTGCACGAGGGCCTTGTGGTCCTTGCCGTCAACCTTCATGTCGACGAGGATGTTCTCGTTGACGCCGTCGTAGTCCCACTGGTCGAAGGGCGTCATCTGGTAGGCCCAGACAGCTTCACCGGTTTCGACCTTGCGGGCGAAAATGGTCATCGACCACTTGTTGTCGAACTCGCCCGTGTTGCACTCTTCGTGCGTCTTCTTCGAGCAGCGATACGAGGGGCTCCAGAGACCCGGGTTGCCGGTCGAGTAGTAGACGAGCTTGAGCTCGGGATCGTAGCTGAACCACGCCCAGGCAGCGCCGCCGCCGATCTTGTAGTCCTCGCCGACGTGCGTCTTGATGCCGAGGTCCTGGCCGGCGGTGCCGTAGTGCGGGTTGGCCTTGTTGGTCTCGGGCGTCAGGCAGACGTCCTTGTCGGAGCCCGTGGAGTGGCACTCCCAGACCTTCTTGCCGTCGTTGAGATCATAAGCCGTGACGCGGCCGCGGGCTGCGAACTCGTCGCCGCCGAAGCCGAGGATGACGAGGTTGCCGGCGATCAGCGGAGCGCTGGTGCTGGTCTCGCCCTTTTCGGGCCAGGCGTGCTTGACGACCCAGGCCTCTTTGCCGGTTGCGGCATCGAGTGCGATCAGGAAGCCGTCGAGCGTGCCGTAGTAGAGCTTGCCGTTGGCGTAGGCCGGTCCCCGATTGACGGTGTCGCAGCAGGCGCGCGGCACGGCCGATTCATCACGGTCGGTGGTCTTGACGTAGTTCCAGATCTGCTTCGGATGGTCGGGGTCCGAGAGATCGAGACCCTGTGCGATGTTGCACTGGGCCATGTTCGGACAACCCGACACGAAGAACAGCATCGGCTTGCCGCCGACGTCTTCAATGAACAGCGGCTGGCCTTCATGGCCACGCAGGGCGCCGGTCGACTGCGACCAGACCATCTGCAGCTTGCTCACGTTGTCGGTGGTGATGTCCTTCAGCGGCGAATGGCGGGTCAATGAATTGTCGCGCCCGGGGGAACCCCATTGGTTGGGGTCAGCCGCGCGCTTGTCGACCTCGTCGTTTGCGAAGGCGGGGACGGCAAGTCCCAGCATCGCAAACATGAGGCCGCCCGCGAGCAGGCCCATTTTTTTCGTCATGTCAGGTCTCCTCTCCTATCTTCGAAGGTTTGAGGATTGAGGAGCCAGGCAAAGCACATCCGCCCGCCCGAGAGGTTCAGCAAGAAACCCCGGACGATCCGCTCACGCGAGTATGTGACTTTGGCAGGGCGATCTGGCTCTTTCAGCGAGCCTTATGTCCCGCAACCTACGCTGCAGGCGGACCGCGCTTCTGCTCCCTGGCGTTCAATTCACAAACGTCGGTGAGAGCGAGCGCGTGCAATTCATGCCGAATATGCCTGCGTGGACGCCCTACCCACAGCACGCACGGTAGGGATGTTATACCAGAACTTCGAGAGGGAAATGTCCCATCTCCGCGGGGGCATTTTCCCAATCACGGACTAGTGATCGATTGGCTCGAGCGTGCGCGCGACGCGGAAACCAACACTGAAGTTCCTGAAGTCAGGCACGTTGCGGGCGCGCATGCCTGAGCGCATGACCTTGGGCGAGTAGAAGACGGATCCGCCGCGCATGCTGCGCACACCACGCGACGGCGGTTGATCGTCAACAGGAGCGCAATCGTCGGCACTACGCGGCGCTCCGTTCCTGGGGCCAGACGCATAGTCTTCGCAGTAGAAGTCTGCCGTCCATTCCCAGACGTTTCCGTGGACATTGTGAAGTCCCCACGCGTTCGGTGCGAACGCATTGGCTGGCGCCGGCGCTTTTCCGTCCCATTCGCCACCGCACCCCTTGCACGCCGCGCGGGGCGCGCCATCGGCGGGAAGCGTATCGCCCCACCAGTAGGCCGTTGTCGTGCCGGCGCGCGCGGCAAACTCCCACTCGGCTTCGGACGGCAATCGATAGTCGTGGCCGGTCTTTGCGGTGAGCCACGCCGCATAGGCCATCGCGTCGTTGAAGCTCACGCCGACGATCGGCTGGCCCGGCGCCGTGAGGTTGTCTCCCAGATTGCGATAGTAGCGGCTCGATCCGGTCTCGATGTTGTGCTGCCCGCCTGGCTCGCGCCACTCCGCCGGTTTGCATCCGCCGTCGGCGACGCAGGCTTCGTACTCGGCAACGGTCGTTTCCAGTGCCGCGATGGCGAACGGCGCGATGGCGACCTCCACTTGGATCTCGTCCTCCATGTGGTCGCGTTCGCTTTCGGGTGTGCCGATCTTGAAGCCCTTCGGCGACGGCGGCAGGGCGACCAGCACCGGGCAGTCTTTTTCGCAATCCCGGAACGGATTGGCGCCGCCCGCAATCCGCGTCGTCTCCGTGTGTTGCCCCTTCAGCCCGGCGGGGAACGACAGAACGGCAAGGCCGAGCTCACGGGCGCGCGCGGCAACAGCGTCTTTGTCCTGCGGATTTGCTGTGAGGATCGCCTCGAGAGCCGCCGCGCTGGTTGCCGATGCGATCTCGGCCGCACCTCCCGCAGCGTGAGCCGGCGCGCTTGCGAACAGCACAGCGACGCCCGCGAAGCAACCGAATTGGGAACTTCTCCTGGCGCGGCTCATGCCATTGTCCTCTCGAAAAAGCGCGCGTACTCCTATGTTATACTGTTGCTGCAATCAAGCCGGGCCGTTCCGGCCGTGGAGGACAGACATGCCCCGTAGCCTCGTGCTCGCCATCGCATCGATCCTTTTCGCAACGCAAGGCTTGGTCGCGACCCAAAGCTCGGCGGCCGAGCCCGACCTCTGGCCCGGGCTCAAAGAGGAGATCTTCGGAGACCGCGTCATCGCCGAGAACGATGGGGTGATCGCGCTCTTTGCACCTGAAACCGCCGAGGACGCCGCGCTGGTGCCGATCAGCGTGCGCTTCCCGCCGAACACGTCGCGGACGATTACATCCATGACGCTGCTCGTGGATCGCAATCCGGCGCCTGTCGCGGCGACGTTCGAATTCGGAGACGCGTTTCGCAAGGGCGACGATATCGGAGAGCGCCAGCTCGCGACGCGCATCCGTCTCGACAGCTTCTCGCGCGTGCGCGCGATCGTCGAGACGACCGACGGCAAGCTGCACATGGCCACGCGCTTCGTGATGGGCGCGGGCGGCTGCTCTGCAACCTCGTCGAAGGACATGGAAGCAGCCCTCGCCGGGATCGGCCGGATCGACATCAAGACGCTGTCTGAGCCTGCGCGCGGCGACGCGTTCCGCGAAACCCAGGTGAAGATCAAGCATCCGAACTTCACCGGGTTGCAGATGGATCCCGTGTCGCGCGGCTTCGTCCCTGCCCGCTTCATCGACGATCTCGAAATCAAGAGCGCCGACGGCGTGCTGTTCAAGATGAAGGGCGGCATTTCGATTTCGGAGAACCCCAACCTGCGCTTCAGCTACGGCACGAGCACGAAGGGTCCGATCGAGGTGACGGCGCGCGATACGAACGGCGAGCAGTTCACCAGCAAGTCCGACAGCGGCTCGTGAGGGCTGCGCGTAAGCCGCTACTCGTAAGCGCTACTTTCAACCTCTACTGGCGCGCGAGCCTTAAGATGTCGCGCGCCAGAACGTCGATCCCCTCGCCCACATCCGTGTTGATCAACACCGAGACGGACATCCAGTCCGATGTCTCGGGATGCGCGGCGATGATGTTGTAGGATGTAAAGCCGGGCACGTGCCCCGAGTGGCTGTAGAGATCCACGCCGCCGGCGTGCTCGATGAACCATCCCATTCCGTAGTAGACGTCCGGCGTGACGCGCGCGCCGTCCGAGAACATGGCCCGCTTCAGATCGACGGATATCACGCGTCCGCCCATGAGAGCAGCGTTCCAGCGTGCAAGGTCGGCGATGGAGCTGGTGATGTCGGCGCTGCCCTTGAGCCAATCGGGCTGGTCGAAAACGGGCTCGCTTCTCGGAATTGCGACGGCGTTGATAGCTCCGGTCTGCGGCTCATCGACGAAGCCGGTTTCGGCAAGTCCGGCGGCCGGAAAAATGACATCCCGCAGATAGCGGCGGTGTGCCATCGGCGCAGTCGCGCCGGGACGGACCGCCTCCTCGATCACCTCGGCCAGCAGAAAGTAGCTCGTGTTCGAATACTCGAACGTGTTCGGCCAGCCAGAGGGAGTGAGCTTCTTGATTTCCGACAGCAGGTCGGGCGCGGCAATCCGGCCCCAGGGGTTCATCGACGCCGTGGGCGTGCGCGTGAAGTTCGGCAGGTTGGATGTCATCGTGAGCAGCGTGCGCAGGGTCACCGGCTGCTTGTCGAGATCGCTCGCGAGCCCCGGCCAATGCGCGACGCCCGAGAAGACGCGCGACAAGGGAAGCTCGAGCGTGACTGGCGTGCCGTCTCTCAGGGTCGCGCCACGGCCGACGAGATCCAGGACAGCGGCGGCCGTAAACTGCTTGGCGAGCGAGCCGATGCGATAGACGGTGTGGGGGCTCGCCGGAACGCCGGGCGCGGCTTCGCGATAGCCCTTGGCGGCGAGCACGCCCTTGTCGGTCGCGATGCCATACACCAGCGACGCTTTCGGCAGGTCCGCCGCCTGCCGGTCCAGCTCGGCGAGGAACCTCGCCACCAGCGCGTCCGTGCCTGCGGCTGCTTCCTGCGACCAGTCTGCCGCTCGTGACGGGGAATGGCCGGCAAGAGCGAGCGCGAATGCAATCGCGCACCCAATCCACAGGGGCCCGACCCACGGGAACCGCCCGCCAAATGGCGCGCTGCGTACACCCGGTTTGGGAACTTTGTTCATGCCGCCACGGCTCGGCCAAAGACGGCAAGACTAGAGCTTTTTTCGAGCCGATCAAATCCCGCAACCGAACATCCCGGGGGGCTACCGACACTCCAGCCGCCATACCCGGCGAGCGTCACACGCTTTGCAAAAAGGCTCAGCGAAAAAAAAGGGCCGGGCGTCGAGAAAACATAAGGAGGAGACCGCTCACTCGACGCCCGGCTCGCTGCAAGCCCTCGGACCATAGGGTATCACCCTGACGGCCCACCACGGGATTACATCCCGATATGGATTGCCAGGTTTCCCAATCCCGTAGCCGGTCCCAGTCCCGGGCGGGCGTCTTGAGCGCGCGCGAGACGCCTACATGTCGATCTTCGGCACGTTGTCCGGCAGCGTCCCGTCCGGCAGGCAGGGCCGGCCGGAGGCTTTGCAGCGGAACATGTTGCGGTCGTCCTTGCTGCATTCGAGCGCGCGGTCTTCCGAGTTGTCCCAGCTCTCGTAACCCCGGCCGAGCGCACCGGCCCGTGATGACCACCACTCCTGGGCGGCGACCATGGCCTTTTCCTGCGTCGCTTCCGACGACAGCCCGCTCTCGACGGGATCGCCGCAGTACTTTCCGGCGCTGGCATCCGCCGCCACGCCGACCATCAGAAGCACCGTCAGAATAGCCCGGGTCACGCTGCTCGCTTGCATCCTGGGATCCTTTTCGGGGGTTACGGTGAGGGACGCTCGGGGGTCTCATGCAGCACGGCAAGTCCGCGCGGACCGCCGGGCACCTTGATGCGGCGGATCTCTTTCAGGCTCGCAAGATCGACCACGGAAACGGTGTCGGAAAACCAGTTCGCGACGTAGCAGCGGGCGCCCCCCGCGACGATGACGATGCCTTCAGGGTAAGAGCCGACCTTGACGTGTGCGGGTGGCGCACCGGCCGCTCCCAATACGGCGATGGTGCCTGACTGCTGGTTCGTGACGAGGACGCGCGACCCGTCACCCACGACAGCCGCGCCATAGGGCATCGCGCCGCTTTGCATCACGTCGGCGACTTTGAACGTCGTCGTGTCGATCCGAGAGACCGTGCCGCCTTGGACATTCCCCACGTACAGGCTGCGGGCGTCGGGCGAGAGGGCGATCGCGAACGGCGCGTGGCCCACGGGAACCGTCGCCGCAGCCGTCAGATCGTCCGTGCGGATGACGCTGACGCTGTCGCTTTCGCGGTTGGCGACAAACAGCAGTTTCTCGTCGGGCGAGAGAAGGAGGTGCGCTGGCGCGCGCCCCACCTCAACCGTCTTTGCGGGCTCGTTGCCGTCTGCGTCCAGCACGGAGACATGCGAGCCGTTCCAGTCGGCGACGAACAGGCGTCCGTCGCGGGCGATGGCCACGCCGAACGGCGAGCCGCCGACCTTGAGCGTCCGCAAGACGCTCTTCTTGGCGAGATCGACGATCGACACCGCGCCGAGATCGGGATGCGTGACATAGGCACGGCTCCCGTCCGGCGCAATGGCCAGCGCCGCTGGCGCCTTGTCCAGGGCGATCGCACCGGACGTGGCCTCTGCGCCGTCCTCGATCTCGCTCAGCGTGGCGCCAGTCTGGCTGAGAACGTAGATGCGTTCCGCGGCTGCTGCGCTGGCGCCGCGGTCCATCAGACCCAGCGCCAGCACCATTGCAAAAACCGCCAGTGACCGGAGGCAGCGCATGCTCATCGGCGTCAGCTCTTGCCTTCGACCTTGGCCTTGAGCGACTCGAGGCCTGCGCGCATGAAGCCGGTCATGGCCTTCACGGCGCTTTCGTCGTTCAGGTTATCCGGCGGGAAGTTGCTGGTGTCGCCACGATAGAAGCGGCCGGTCCATGTTACCTCGCTCCCTTCGCCTGCCGGGGTGACGGCAATGGTGGCGGAGTAGAAGCTGACCGGCAGGGCCTCAAGGTTTTCCGTCGACAAGCGGTAGCCGTACGACATGTCCTTGTCGCTGTACTCGTCGAGACCTTCGACAAGGTTGCCGGTTTCCAGCGTGATCGTGCGCGTGGCGCCGCTGCCGTTGCCGCCGCTTGCTTCCGCTTTCTTGATGCCGGAGTTCCAGCTCACGTCGCCGAACTCCTTGAGGGCAGCCCACACCTTCGCGGGCGGTGCTGCGATCGTGATCTTCTCCTCGGCCTTCTGCGGCGTCGGCCCGTGGGCGAGAGCCGGTGCAGCGGCGCCGATCCAGAGAGCCAATGCTCCCATTACGTGTGCGAACTTCGACATTCGTGACCTCACTTTTCTAGAGTTTCGATGGAGTGCCGCGCAGGAAGGCCGGCGCGGCGTAAAGAGCAACCAGCAACGCGAGCGCGAGTGCCGCGGGCACCGGGCGCACGTCGACTGCGACCTCAACCGGTCGGGAGCGCGCGTTGCCGGCGATGGTTTCGAGAAGGTTCGGATTGTCGATGAGATCGACGTGGGCCAGGCCCGTTTTCGCCCCGATGGCAGCGAGGTGTTCGCTTCTCACGGACGAGAGATGCTCGTCGCCCTGCGGTGCATCCGATCCGAACGGCGCCCACTTCGGGTGGTAGCCGGGGCGGAGATGTGCGTCAGGCGGCGGGGGGCCGGAATGATTTTCCTGCGGCACGTCCATGGGGCCGTAGCTGCCGATCTCGTTGCCGTCGTCGTCGTACTTGGGCATCGGCACCTTGTCCTTGCCGCCCACGCCGATCACGACGCCCTTGACCTTGCCGAGCGTGCCTTCGAACTCCGGCAACGGCACGCCGCGCGGTTCGGGTGGGGCCTCGTGGCCGTCCGTCAGGAACAGAAGGTCGGCCTTCAGATCCTCGGCGATCGTCATGGCGTGGTAGACGCCCTTGGTGACCATGCTGTCGCCTTCCCACGCCATGCGCCAATCGAGGTTTTGGATGGCGGTTTCGATCGGGGCGAAGTTGTCGCAAACCTCGACCGGATTGAAGAGCAGGAAGCTGCGGCGCTCGGTGAAGATGCCGAGCCCCAGGCGCGACTGACACGGCAGTTGGGCGAGCAGGCGCTCAAGCGCCGCCTTCGATGCGTCGAGCCTGCTTTCGGGCTGGCCGGCGTCCGTCATGTCGCGCGTGTTCATGCTGCCCGTCACGTCGACGATGGCGACGAGGTCGTAGACATTGCGCGTGAGCGTGACGCGCGGCAGCGCCATCGCGAGGCACGTGAGCAGCAGCGCCGCGAGGAGCGCCCAGAACCGGGCATCGTCCAACGGAAGCCGCATCAGGGAAGTCCCTTCGGCACGCCGGGAAGATCGGTCCAAAGGCGCTTTGGCGCGTCGGGCGGAATGTCTTCGCCTTCCTGGTCGTAGCCTGGGAAATCGCGGACGATGCGCATGGCGACGTCAAAGTTGTATTTGATATCCCACGCTTCCGGATCCAGGCGCAGCGCCAGGCGGTATTCGTCCTTCGCGAGCCGGGTCATCGGAATGGCCTTGTCCTGATCGCCGCGCTCGACGAAGGCGATGGCCGAGCGGATGCGCGCGTTGGCGTGGTTGGCCAGCAGGCGCGCGCGCAGCTTCGGATCGTCCATGGACGAAGACGCATCGAGCAGGGCCTGCGCTTCCTCGCGCCGGTCGCGCGCAATCAGGAATTCCGAGCGGGCGAACAGAACCTCGTCGGACGCCTTGCGCAGATCGACCGGAATGTCCTCGCCCGCCTTGAGGGCCGCGATGGTTGCGTTGTCGCGGCGAACCTCGAGAATTTGCCAAGTGAGCGCCGCGAGCGCGGCGACCGACGCCGCCAGCGCCACGACGAGCGCCGGCAAGCGCACCTTGCGCCAGGCCGCCACGAGCGCCGCTCGGGCTTGCGCTATGAACGCGGATTGCGAACGTTCCATCATGCTCCCTCCGCGACCGGCACGAGGCGGACCTCGGCCAACTTCGCCGCGAGCAGCACGATCAGCGCCGCGATGGCGACGGCAAAGGCGTGCGCCTTCATGTCCTCGAGCGGGATGCGCTCGAAATAGGTGATGGGGCTGCGCTCAAGCTTGCCGATCTCGGCGATGGCGCCGCTGACGGCTTCCGGATTCTCCGCTTCGAACGCGCGGTAGCTGATGTTGAGCGACTTGAAGAACTTGTCGAGATGGCGCTCCGGCATGGCTTGCGGCGTGTCGTCCTCGCCGGGGGCGGGAACGGTGGAGATGCCGGGCGTGCCGGCGGTGCGCAGAAACAGCCAATAGAGATTGATCGGGCGGCGGGCGAAGGCCGCGCGCAGCGTCTCCTGCACCTTGCGGTCGATGACGGCCGCGCCGTCCGACACCAGCACGATGACGCGAGACGCGGGCGACGTGTCCGCCTCCTGCATGTCGAGCGACAAGGCCAGACCGCGCCCGACGTTGGTGAAGGCAAGGCCCGGGCGGTCGATGGCGTCGATGGCGGCCATGGCGGCTGCCTTGTGCTCCGTCATCGGCAGGACGTGCATCGGCGATGTCGAGAAGGCGGCGACGCCGACGAGGTCATGATCGCGGTGGGCGATGAAGTCTTTCAGCAGACGCCGCGCGGCGGCCGATTTGCTTTCTTCTCCCCCCTCGGGCGCGCGCCCGGCGAACGTGTTGTCCATGCTCGACGAGCGGTCAATCAGGAGCACGATGTGCGCGCCCTCGCCTGTCTTCTCGATAGTGCGGCCCAGGCGGTGGAGGCCGGCGATGCCGAGGATGAGCGCCGTGATGGCGACCGCACCGGCAATGCGCAGCGTCCAGTCGATGGCGACCGAAAGCGGATCGGATTCGATGCCGTCGAGCGATGACGCGCTCTGCGGGCGCTGCGCGGACCGGAAGAGCGGAAGCAGCGCGAGAGGCAGCAGCAGAAGCAGGGCCGGGCTGGAGACCGCGAGGTTCATCGGCTGGCGCGCTCCTGTCGTGCCAGATTGGCCGCAAGCTCCTTGAGCTCGACCGCTCCGAACGTGTCAGGATTGCTTCTCCGCCCTTCGCCGAAAAAGACCGCGTGGGAGGCTCGGAAAAAACGGTCGACTGCCATGCGCGCGTCGCCATGCTCGGGATGCGTGCCCAGAAACGCATCGACGTCGGCGGCCATAAGCCGGCGGCCGGCGGCCGCATCGAAGGCGCGATGCAGGGCGAGAAGCGCGGCGCGATAGCCCTCGGAACCGCCTTGCGCCAGGGCGCGGCCGATCTCGCGTGTGGCGCGGGAAAAGGGCCGCGCGGGGCGGCGGTGGAACGGCCACCAGGCTAGCTCGCGCGCCAACAGCGCGAGCAGCCCCAGAGAGAGCGCCGCCATGATCAGCGCAAACGTGCGCGTAGCTCCAGAGCGCCGCAGGCCGTTGGGGTAATCCGGCCGCAGAAATGTCTCGGCCGTCTCGCCGCTCTTTTCGGGGAAGATCTCGCGCAGGGGCGACATGAGAAACGTGAACGCCGGAATGGTGGCCGTCGCGGCTCCGCCCGCGCCGCGCACCGCGATCTCGGCCGCCGGGATCGTCTGCTTGCGCGGGTCGATCGGCGCATAGAACATCTGATAGGTGAGCTTCAGGATGTGGACGCGCGCGTCGCCCCGGCGCACGGCGTGCTGCTCGATGCCGCGCAGCTCCAGCCAGTAGTTCGACGGGCCCACGCGCGGCAGCGAAGCCGGGACGATCTCATCCTCCAGGCCGGTTTCGATCTCGACCGTGCGTTGCAGCGTGTCGCCCAGGAAGTAGCCGAATGGGCGCGGTTCGATCATGCGCACGGAGCGCACCTCGGCCGCTGCGTGCTGGGCGAACGCGCCGAGAATGAGAGCCGCGAGAAGCGCGCGCACCATCGCTCACGCCCCCGCTGCGAGATGGGCGCCGAGGCGATCCCAGGCTATGTGATCGGTAATCTCAAACGGCTCACGGCCGTAGCGTGCGGCAAGCGAGCGAAAAAAGGACCGGCGCGCCTCGATCCTCCTTTGCCACTCGGCCCGGAGTGAGGGCCTCATGGCGACGAGACGGCGCCGGCCAGTTTCGAGATCGGAAAGCTCCAGGAGCCCCCACGACGGCAGCTCCGCATTTTCGCGCGAGTCCGAGATCCGGATGGGCACGACATCGTGCGTGCTCAGCTCTTCGAACACCGCTTCGATCTGCTTCTCGGGGAGCAGAAAGTCCGACACGACGATCACGAGGTTGCGCTTGCGGCCCACGCGGCGCGCGGCGTCGACAAGCCCGGATGCGCCCCGGCGCAGGGGAACATAGGTGCGGATGGCGTCGACCATCTGCGGCTCGCCAGCGCGGGAACGCTGCGGCGCGACGCACAGCTCCTCGCGGATCGTCTCGTCGGCGCTGAAGAGGGCGAAGGTGTCCCCTGCCCGGCGTGCGGACGCTGAAAAGACCTGCGCAAGATCGGCCGCGATGGCCATCTTGCGGGCCGCGCCCGAAAACCCCATCGAGCCCGAGACATCCAGCAGCATCGTGACGCCGATCTGGCTTCTCTCCTCGAAGCGGCGCACGTGCAGGGCGCCGAACGGATCGCGCATCGTCTGGCGCAGATCGATACGGCGCGGGTCGCGGTATTCGAGCAGGCTGGCGAGATCGCGGAAGACGCCCCCCGAGCCCGCGTGCGTGCTGCGATGGGCTCCCTGCCGCAGCGCGCGGCTGCGCCAGATGATGCGATAGGGGACGTCCGAGAGCGCGTTGTTCGACGCCATCTCAGTGGCCGTCATGGCACCGGTATCCGATCGAACAGCGCGCCGATCAGCTCGCGCACGATGGTTTCGCGCCGCAACTCATAAGCCGGTTCGAAGAAGATGCGGTGCGCCATGGTCTCGAAGAAGACATCGCGCACATCCTCGGGCAGCGCTGCCGAGCGGCCGTCGAGCCAGGCGGCGACGCGGGCCGCGCGCACGAGATAGCTCAGGCCGCGAGGGCTGGCGCCTGCCGCGACGAGACGCGCGGTGTCGACACCATCGATGTCGATGCCGGCTGCCTTCGGGTTGCGGACGGCCTCCCAGAGGGAGAGCACGTAGCGCTCCAGCACGTCGCTAGTCTTTGTCTCGTTCTGAATGGCCCGTCCGACATCGTTCAGCAGATCGTGCTTGAGGATGCCTTGCTCGAGCTGCCCGATCAGCCGGTCGCCATCGTGGTAACGCGTATCGAACGCGAGGGCGCGCCGCGTGGCGTCGTCCGACGGAAGCCCGATGGCGATTTCCATCAAGAAGCGGTCGCGCGCGGCGGCCGGCAATTCGAACGTTTCTTCGCGCTCGACGCGGTTGCGGTCTGCGAAGACGACGAGATGCGGAAAGTGGAACTCGCGATTGAATGCGGAGACGCTGCGCTCGGCCATGATGCGCAGGAGCAATGAATGCACCTGGGGGCGGGCGCGGTTGATCTCGTTGAAGAAGAAGATTGCGAGGTCTTCGCCCGCACGCAGCACGGGCCCCTCCTCGACGCGCGGTCGGCCATCTTCGGCGAGGTACGTGTGGTAGATGAAATCGCCGGGCATCAGGTCGATGGTGCCCTCGATGCGCTCGTAGGCCCCGCCCACGCACCGCGCGGCGGCGCGCAACAGCGTCGTCTTACCGACGCCGACGTCACCTTCGAGAAGCACGTGTCCACGTGCGAAAAGCGCAATCGTAAGCAGGCGAATGACGCGCTGCTGGCCGACGACGGCCTTGGACACTTCCGTTTCGAACTTCTGGGCGCGCTCGCGCCATTCGCGCAAGTCTATGCGTTCGGCCACTTCGCCGCTTTCCCTTCTGTCGAGCGCCATCTTTGACCTCGCGGCGCGCGGAGCCGACCCGTCGCCCATTCAAAAGGAGGTGCGGCCGAAGCCGCACCCCAAGAACCCTCGGAGAGGAAGCAGAGCACTTTGCAAGCGTGGCACCGCAGCCGAGGAGACTAGAACGCCGAAGCTTCTAGAGCTTCGATACGTCGTAAACCCACTTGCCGGTCTTCTTGAAGTGCTCAGCGCGCTTCTTGTTGCGTGCGTCCTGGCCGTCAAGAGCAGCCTGCTGCTTGGCGAGCTCAGCCGGGTTGTGCTTCGGATCGTACTTCGAGCCGGCCACCTTATCGGGATAGCCAGGCTTGGCTTCCCAGCAGTTGCCGGGGGCCTTGCACTTGGTGCCGTCGTAGGCGCCGGCTGCACCGGCTCCGATCGCGAGCACAAGCGCTCCTGCTGCAACGGTGACAATAGACTTGATCGTCATGGGTCGTTCCTCCAAATCGTCTTCCACTTCGAGCGGTTTCATCCGCCTTGACACCCACATGCTGTCGGGAGCGCCTTTTACAGGGCGCCTTGCCGACTAGTTTGCGGATACCTTGCACTCATCCCCGTCGGCGGCTTTGGCGCTGCCGTCCGCGGACGCGTGTTCTTCGGGCTTGTATGGCTTGAACGTCTTCTTCTGCTCTTCGGTCAGCCAATCGGCATCCGCGACATCGCCTGAGTAGATGTGGCGGATCCAAGCCATCAACTTCAGAAGCTCATCGAGCGTCAGATCGCTGTGCGGGCCCATCATGCCTTGCGCGCCGCCGTAGATCGTCTCGAAGAGACCTTTGTCCGTCTTGTTCTTCGGGTAGGTCCAATAGTTGTCGGCGAGACCCGGGCCAACCTTGCCTTCGCCCACGTGGCCATGACAGCCCGAGCACGACGTCAGGTAGACTTCTTCACCCTTCGGCAGGCATGCCTTGACCTCGGTGTAGAGGTTGACACCGCTTTCGAGGAAGTGCTTGACCGCTGCCGTATCGCGCCCTTCCGGATTGGAAGATTCCGGCACCTTGAGATCGTCACCCGTAATCGTGTTGCGGAAAGTTTCCGCCGCCACGGCCGTTCCGGTAATCATCGCGGCGACCGCCGCCATCACAACAAGTGCCTTGCTCTTCATCGTGTAATCGCCATCCATTCTTTAACGCTTGATCTGTTCAGCCGCGTCTTACGAGCGCGGCAATCCTCCGACGAGCGGGATGCCCTCGTCCTTCAGGATTTCCTCGATCTTCGGCTTTGCTTTCTCGAGCGCTGCTTCGAGCGCGGCGAGAAGAGCCTTGTCATCCTTGCGGACGCCGGCAGACTGGTCGAAATGGTGCGGAACCTTCTCGCCGTCGCTGCGGGTGTTGTTGTCGGGGATGACGGTGAGCATGATCTTGTCGGAGGCCTTCGCGTAGCGGGCCACTTCGGGTGCAAAATTGATCGCGACGTCAGCCGTGCCGTCGGCGACCTCGTTGACCATCCGCTGGGGCGGAATGCGCGTGAACTTGTTGCGCTTGTCCTGGAAGTTGGTCAGCGAGTGCATGTAGTTGAAGTGCTCGCGGAAGAGGCCGATCTTCTCGAGCATGATCTGGGCAGGCGATCCCGGCGTGAAGCCGATCTTGGACGCCTTGGCGAGGTCCGGGCTCGACCAGTCCTTGATGTCGAGCTTAGTGTCCTTGCGCTGGATGAACACGTAGGGCGCGCGGTAGTACGGCTTGGTCGTCAGGACGCGATCGTCGCCGGTGTCGAGGCCCATGACAACGTCGCAGCGCTTCACGTCCAAAAGATCGCGCACGAGGTAGATCGCAGGCTTGTTCAAGTAGACGAACATCGGGCTGCGGCCCATGGCTTCCGCCAGCGCAATTGCGATCTTGTTCTCGAAGCCAGAGCCGTCGCGGTTCGAATAGGGGAGCTCATCGGCGGCGGCGCAGATGCGCAGAGCATTCGGGTTTTCGACGTCATCGTCGGCGGCAAGCACCGGGGCCGCCATCAAGCCGGCTGCGAGAGCCGGCGCGGCAAGGCCGAATTTCATAAACGCGAAGCTGAAGGAGGCAAAACGCTTCATAGTCTCTACCCTTGGGTTTCCTCTTGTGGTTTCGGGCCTGCCGTCTGTTTTGCTTCCGGACACGGGCCCGGGCTTTGCGGCTTGGCTCGGCGCACACTCCATCCCGGACGCTTCAGATGCGTCTCTCGCGGTTGTGCGGCTTTTAGCTAGGTCGTGAAGAGCCGCCGCAGTGCCTCATTGAGGTTCGGCACTGCGGCGACCGTTAGTTCAGGCTGGATCAGCCCTTGCTGTCGAACTCACCGACGTTGATGTCTTCCGAGTAGGGGTTCTTGCCATCGAGCGAGAACACCTGGAGGCCACCACCCATCTGCGTGTAGTTCTGCAGGTTCTTGAAGGCGCCAACCGCACCGAGACCGGCCGTCGGATCCTGGAGGTCGAACACGAGGCCAACGCCCGGCCAGCCACCGACGCCGTACATGATGGCGACGTACTGGGTGCCCTTGTGCTCATACGTCATCGGGTGACCGATCACGCCCGAGGGAAGCTTGTACTTCCAGAGCAGCTCACCGGTGTCAGAGTTGCGAGCCTTGATGAAGCCATCCAGCGTTCCGTAGAACACCAGGTTGCCTGCGGTCGACAGCGTGCCGCCCCAGACAGAGAAGCGCTCCATCTTTTCCCACTTGTACTCGCCGGAGATCGCGTTGTAGGCCTTGATCTGACCGAGGCCGAGGTAGTTCTGGCGATCGCCCTTCGGGCCCGGGTACATCCACAGCGTTGCGCCGACGAAGAACTGGCCGGCACGATAGGGAAGCATGAAGGGCTCCCAATCCATGCAGATGTGGTTGATGCCCATGAAGAAGAGTTCCTTCGTGGGATCGTAGCTGTCGTGGCCCTGGTTGTGGTAGCCCATGGCCGACGGGCAGATTTCCTTGCCCTTATGGTCCATGCGCGTGCCGTACTCAGGATCGCGAACCGGCAGACCCGACTTCAGGTCGACCTGCTTTACCCAGTTGACCGTGTCGTCGAGCTTGTTAGCCGAGACCAGGTCGCCGTTTTCACGGTCGAGGGTGTAGACGATGCCGTTACGATCCGGATGGGTCAGAAGCTTACGCTTCTTGCCAGCCTTGTCGGTCTGTTCCGACAGGATCATGACGTTGACGCCTGCGTAGTCCCACTCGTCGTGCGGGGTCTTCTGATAGCCGAACTTGGCCTGTCCGGTGTCCGCATCGCGGCCCCAGATGGTCATCGTCCACTTGTTGTCGCCCGGACGCATGGTCTCGTTCCACGGCGCCGGGTTGCCCGAGCCGTAGTGGAAGAGGTTGGTCTCGGGGTCGTAGGCGTACCAGCCCCAGTTCGTGCCGCCGCCGATCTTCCAGGCGTCGCCTTCCCAGGTGCCAGTGCCGAGGCCCTTCTGGCCGTAGTGCGGGTTGGCGCTGTTGAAGTCGGCTGCGAGGCCCACTTCGTTGTCCGGACCGGTCGCGTAAACGCGCCAGACCTGCTCGCCCGTCTTGACGTTGTAGGCGGTCGTGTAACCGCGAACACCGAGCTCTGCACCCGAGGAGCCGACGAGAGCCAGATCCTTGATGACGTAAGGAGCCTGAGTCAGCGTCTGGCCGACCTTGATGTCGCCGTTCTCAACCTTCCAGTACTCTTCGCCGGTCTCGGCGTTGAGGGCCACAAGGTGAGCGTCGAGCTGGGTCTTGATGATCAGCGCAGGCGTCTTGCCGTCGCCCGGCCAGTAAGCCAGACCGCGGTTCACGAGGTCGCAGCAAGCGACCGAGCGTGCGGCCGGGTCCTGCTTCGGCTTGTGCTGCCACAGGATGTGGCCCGGGTCGTTCAGGTCGAGAGCGAACGTGTTGTTCGGAAACGAGGTGTGAACGTACATCACGTTGTTGACAACGAGCGGCGTTCCCTCGTGCCCGTGCAGCAGACCCGTCGAGAACGACCAGGCAGCGCGGAGCTGCTTAACGTTCTCGGTGCTGATCTGCGTGTTGGGGCTGTAGTTCTGAGAGCTGTAGTTCTTGCCCGGCATGACCCAGTTTTCGTTGCTCTTCGAAAGCTCATTGAGCTTGTCGTTGGCGAACGAAACCGAAGCCGAACCCACTTGCATGGCGACCGTCAGCGCGACGCAAGACGCGCCTGCCAGCAGCCCCGTACCCAGGTGCTTCATCATTCCCTAAACCTCGCGTTATCCATCCCAAGGTCGCGGCAGTTCCCGCGTTGCGCTCCGGAGGGAAAAACCACCCGGCGCTGGCGCGGCCTGCCACTGTTCAAATTCGCGATGGCCACTGACCAATTCTCGGACATCGCGAGCACGTTTCGATCCGCTCGGCACGCAGAGGACTTAGCTATCCGCTGCGACATTGCATCTCGTTCCGTGGGCTCACGCTAGACTGCGACTTTCGTATCGGTCTCTAGTCCGACTGGCAGACATCAGCGGGAAACAACTGCAAACCCGCCGGGCTAGTGCCGGTTCACGGCTCGCATGTAACTGTGTAACGTTTTTGTGATTGCGCTCGGGAGCAAGCTTGTGGTGTTTCAAGGCGAACACGACGCAGCGCATGCGTCGGCGGACGCATTCTTGAAGAGGCTTCGACCAGCGTGCCTTGCTCTCGACATCAGAAACTGATCGGCGCGCCGGTGCGGACTTCGTCCGTGATCGCAGCCATTCTGATCGGCACGATTACAATCGGCGGGTGCGGCGACGAAGCGACGACCGAGCATGCGAAAGCGCCTGCGAGCGGCGAACCTGCCTACACGGTCAAGTGGCTCGAGGTTTCGAGCCCCTTGAGCCCGGCCCAGTGGCTCGTCAGCAAGCGCGACAATACGTTGAAGCCGGCCGACGACGCCGACGTAATCACCGTTGCAGACCGGCTCGCCGCTGCAAACGAGCGATATCGTGAAGGCGAGCGCATGATCGCCAATCGCGCCTCGCAGCTTTCCGACATGCTCGCGCCGCTCGGCATCGTCGAGAGCCCCATCGAAATTCTGGACGATCTCACGAGCATTGCCGGAGAGGTCAACCAAACGGAAGGCTTCGGCGCAATCAGCCAGCACTACTTCAATCTTCGCGTTGCGCGCGTCGAGCGGCAGGACGCGCTTGCCGCTCTCAAAACCCACTATGGACCACGGCGCTAACACTTCAGGATAGACTTCCCATGGGACTAGATACTCAAGGCGCAGAGCAGCTCCGCGTCCTTATCATCGACGATCATCCGTTTGTGCTGCAGGGCTGCGCGCGCATTCTCGAAGAGGCGGATATCGCGCGCGCGCTTCAGTCCGGCGGTCTCGCTGACGGTTATCGCCAATATCGCGCGCATCATCCGCACGTGATCATCGTCGATCTTTCAATCAAGACCGCGACGCTCGGCGGCCTGTCGTTCGTGCGCCGCCTGCGGCTGCACGACAAGCGGACGCCGATCCTCGTGCTCAGCATGCACAGCGATCCGATGATCATCCGCCGCGCGCTCGAAGCAGGCGCGACGGGCTATCTTCTCAAGGACGCGCCGGCTGAGGAGTTTCTGAAGGCGTTCCATTGCGTGCGTCAGGGCAAGCCCTATCTCAGCCACGAGGTCGCGTCCGAGATCGCATTCAGCGACACGCGCCACAGCGCCAATCCTCTCAACGCGCTCACCGTGCGCGAACTGCAGACGCTGTCGCTGATCTCGGAAGGGAAGTCGTACGGCGTGATCGCCGACGAACTCAACATCAGCTACAAGACCGTCGCCAACACCACGTCGCAGATCAAGTCGAAGCTCGGCGCGCGGAGCCTGCCCGAGCTGATGCGCCTTGCGATCCAGCATCTGCCCGGCCCGTCCGGCCGGCGCGGCAAGGAATAGCTCGCGCCTCCCACATCGATCCTGAATAACAAAAAATGGCCGGGCATCTGCCCGGCCATTTTGTTTGTGCCGCGTCGATTGGTACGCGAAGACCAGTTTCAGCCCGGAGCTTTGATCGCGATATCGGCCGGCGTCGAGAACGTGCCGTCGAACAGGCGCGTCGCGCTGGCGCCCTTCGTCACGACGTTGCGCGCCGGAAGACCAGTCGCCTTGTCGACGTAGAGCGTCTGCACGTTCGGCTCGTCTTTCGGCTTGGCCTGGTCACCCTTCGCCTGCTCCTCGACGGCCGACGGAAGCGTCGCCTTGTAGGCGACATAGGGTTTGCCTTCGAACGTCGTCTCGCCCAGGCACTCGTAGTCGATCTTGCTCTTGGCGGGCTCGGCGATGGTTTCCTTGAGCTGCTTGGAGATGACCTCGGCGAAATTCGCGGGCACCTCGGACCAGCCCTGGCCCTGGTTGGACCAGACCTTATCGCCGACGGCGATGGTCTCCATCTTCTGCGGTGAATCGCCGAGGCTGACGCGCTGGTGCATGCGGTCCGGCAGGAGATAGTCGACCGTCATGGTCAGCGAGCCCTGCTGCTCGTTGACGATCCGCGTCTCGAGGCGGAAGCTCTTCCCGCTCCGCAGCTTGGAGAAGGCCTGGTCAACCTCGCTCTTGCAATCGGCCTGCGCATGACCTGCGAGGCCCATCAAAACCGCGATTGCGACAACGACTGTCCGCACCTGAACTCTCCATTTTTCTTCGGTTTGAGATCGAATTTCACTTGCCGGTCTGCGCCGCGGCGTGTCGCGGCAAATTCAGATGGGATTTTTTCCGGATGGCGCCGCACGCCCGCTCCGGCGGTGCGTTTCCGGTCACGGGGGCAGACATTGCTGGCCGACGTACTTCGCGTCCACCGTGACGGCCATGGAGGCCTGGCCATTGGCGGGCGGATCGAACGTCATTTTCGTAATGCCGCGGTACCACGTCTGGAAATCACCGGTGTAGAGCGTGCTGATGCGCTCCTCGCCAAGCTTGGAGCGGCACACAACGTTGACAATCACCTGATCGTCGAAGCGTTTCACATCCGGCTCGGCGCAGGTGCTGCCAGCCGAGGGAACCGCAATGCTGTCGGCGGGCGCGATGCACGCGTCGAACTCGGTCATGCCAAGCTCGGCGGAGACGCTGGTGATGCGCCAGTGCCCTGCCTTGCGCACCGGCAGTGGCTCTGCGAATGCCGTCGCGGTCTTAACGCTCACGCCGAGCAGCATGGCGCCGAGCGCGACTGACGAAGCCACCAGACGCGAAACCACAGATCCTGTCCTCATGGCACTTGGCACCTCAGCGGCGTCCTACTGGACCGTGGCCTTGAGGTGGACGGCGAGCTCGGCTCCGGGCGTGTATTCCTTGCTCGTGCGCGCCAGCCAGTCGGCGACGTTCTTGACGCGCTCGGGTGAGATCTCCTCGTTCTCCCGCGCGATCCGGGTCACGAAGAAGCCGTCGCCAGCCCGCATGCCGACCCACTTCGAGCCGTCGGGCGCAACGTAGCGCACCACGTGGGCGGGCTTGGCTGCGCCGTCCGCTTCAACCGTGAACTTCGCGCCGTCCGCGTTCCAGCTCGCCTTCTCGCACTTGCCGTCCCAGCCGAGGTGCGTGAACGCTGCGTGATCGTCGCCGAGCGATTTACCGGGCTCCGAAAGGGAAAAAACATGTCCGCGCCAGCGGGCGGTGACATTGGCCCCGTCACAGCTTTTGAAGTTCAATTTGTTGTCCTCGAACGCCATCGTCGAGGCTAAGGCTGCGGAGGCAACGAAGGGGGCCGACAGGGCGACGACTACTCGCAGCAACGTGCGCATTCTGATGCTCCAAACCACTTTATCTAGGGATGCCGGGCGCTGAATTTGACGGGATATTGACCGCGACCCCTCGGCCTTCAAGGCTTATCTTCCCGGCGGCTCTTTACATGACGCGAACGTGAAATAGCGTGTGCAATTACTTCCCGCCAATAATGGGAATTCACGCCCAATGCGGCCAACCCACCACGACGCCATTTGTTTTCCGCGAAAGGTGGCAAATCGTCCAACGCGTTGCATTTACGTGATTATCTTGACGTATTCGGGAACTAGTCTGGGCGCTACTGGGAATTTATGGAATTTCCATATTGTCCATTGGTCTACATGAGATCGCGAAACGCTCATTGTTCGCCAAAAGGCGAATAGACGCACATTTCAAAAACTGAATTTCTCGGGCAGGGGCGGATTTCGAAACTCGCCTCGTTAAAATGAAACTGGGAGAAACGCCATGCAACGTAGACACCCCCTTCGGGGCGTCAACGCGACGCTTTTTGCGGCCGCATCGACACTCGCGATTGCCGCCTTTAGCGGCACCCTCACCGCGCAAGCCCAGACGGGCTCCAAGCCGGTGAGCTGGGAAGACATTCTCAACGACGAAAAAACGCCCGGCGACGTGGTGAGCTGGGGTATGGGCGTTCGCAACCATCGCTACAGCGAGCTCGAGCAGATCAACGCAGCCAACATCGGCCAGATGAAGCCGGTCTGGTCGTTCTCGTTCGGCGATGAAAAGCAGCGCGGCCAGGAAACCCAGGCCCTTGTCCATGATGGCGTGATCTACGTCACGGCGTCCTACTCGCGCGCCTTCGCGCTCGACGCCAAGACCGGCAAGAAGATCTGGTCCTACTCGCACCGCCTGCCCGACGACATTCGCCCGTGCTGCGACGTCGTCAACCGCGGCGGCGCTCTCTACGGCGACAAGTTCTACATGGGCACGCTCGATGCCGGCATCGTCGCTCTCGACCGGAAGACCGGCAAGGTCGTCTGGAGCGAGAAGTTCGAAGACCACACCGCCGGCTACACGATGACGGGTGCGCCCTCCATCGTGAAGGATCAGAAGACCGGCAAGGTTCTTCTCATTCACGGCTCGTCGGGTGACGAGTTCGGCGTCGTCGGCCGCCTCTATGCGCGCGACCCCGACACCGGCAAGGAAATCTGGATGCGTCCGCTGGTCGAAGGCCACGTCGGTCGTATGAACGGCAAGGATTCGACGCCGACGGGCGATCCGAAGGCTCCGTCGTGGCCGAACGCCAAGGACGGCAAGAAGGTCGAAGCCTGGAATCACGGCGGCGGCGCTCCGTGGCAGACGGCGACCTATGACGAGAAGACCAACACGATCGTCATCGGAACGGGCAACCCGGCTCCGTGGAACCATCACTATCGCTCCGGCCCGAACGGCGACTGGAAGCCCTACGACAGCCTTTACACGTCGGGCCAGGTCTACATCGAGCCGTCGACCGGCGAGCCGGTCGGCTTCTTCCAGCACACGCCGAACGACGCGTGGGACTATTCGGGCAACAACCCGATCACGCTGTTCGAAATGGAGAAGGATGGCAAGACGGTCCGCGCCGGCGCTCACGCCGACCGCAACGGCTACCTGTTCATCACCGATCTCGACAAGCTGACCGCACGCGACGGCAAGATCTCGAAGCAGGTCGGCGGCGCGCTCGGCATCTACCCGATGGTGCCCGACATCACCTGGGCAAAGAGCTGGGATGTCGCCAACGGCCGTCCGAACGAAGTCGAAGGACAGCGTCCTCCGGCACCGGCTGCCGGCGAGCAGAAGGGCAAGGTCATTCAGGTCACGCCGAACTTCCTCGGCGGCACGAACTGGATGCCGATGGCCTACAGCCAGGACACCAAGCTGTTCTACATCCCGACGAACGACTGGTCGGAAGACTACTGGACCGAGAACGTCACCTATAAGAAGGGTGCCGCCTACCTCGGACAGGGTTTCCGCATCAAGCGCCAGTTCGACACGCACGTCGGCGTGCTTCGCGCGATGGACCCGGCAAGCGGCAAGATCGTGTGGGAACACAAGGAAGAAATGCCTCTGTGGGGCGGCGTGCTCGCCACCAAGGGCGGCTTCGTTCTCACCGGCACGAGCGACGGCTACGTGAAGGCCTTCGACTCGAAGGACGGCAAGCAGCTCTGGTCGTTCCAGACGGGCTCTGGCGTCGTTTCGCAGCCTGTGACCTGGGAAGCTGACGGCAAGCAGTACATCGGCATCTCCTCGGGCTACGGCGGCGCCGTTCCGCTTTGGGGTGGCGACATGGCCGACCAGACCAAGCAGGTCAGCCAGGGCGGTTCGTTCTGGGTGTTCGAGGTGCCGCGCACCACGGCTTCGAACGAGTAGTGCAATTGGCTTGAGCGGCCGGATAAACCTTCCTCTCCAAGCCGCTCGAGACACCAGACCGCCAGCGCGACCACGCCGCGCTGGCGGTTCCCTCCGTTCTCAAGCACGGGACTTGCCGCATGACCGGACGCCGACTTCTGCGCGGTGCGAAGCCGCTGCTTCTTGCTATTGCCACTGTGATTGCGGGTGACGCGGTGCCGGTTCAGGCCGATGCGCAGGGCTACCCCATCATCGTCAACAAAGAGCCGCGGCCCGAACCCTGGGTCATCAACGGCTGCACGATCGCGCCGAAGACCACCTGCGAGGGCGCCGATCTTCGGCACGCCGATCTCAAGGATGCCAACCTTCAGGGCGCAAATCTCAAGGGCGCCATTCTTGCTCGCGCCGATCTTCGGCACGCCAACCTGCAAGGCGCGGACCTGACGGGGGCCAATCTCGACGGCGCGCGTCTCACGATCGCGTTCATCCAGGGCGTCAAGATGCCGGGCGCGTCGCTCAAGGGCGCCGACCTCTCCTTCGTTCGCATGAACAAGGCCGATCTGAGCAACGCCGACCTGACGGCCGCGACGCTTGAAAAAGCGATGGCCAAGGGCGTCAAGTTCATCGGCACCAAATTCATCAACACGGACGTCCAGGAAACGAAATTCTACGAGGCCGACCTGTCGAATGCCGTGTTCGACGGTGTGAAGATCCGGTTTGCGATCTTCCAGGATGCCTTCATGGAAGGCTGCAAGGGATGTCCGCTGACCTGGCAGCACGGCGAGCGCGTGTGGGAAACGAACAAGGAGCGGTGGGAGCCCGCTGCGCCCGAGCCGGCGACCAAATAACGGTGGCCCGCATGCGCGCAGCGCCTCATCTCCTCGGCAACGCCGGCTTCGGCTGCATCGCGGCCCTCATGCTCCTGGCCTTGCCGTGCGTCGACGGGGTTGCGTTCGCGGGCGATCCAAGATCATCGGTTCAGACGTGCCTCGGCATCGCGGCCGACAGCGAGAGACTGGCCTGCTACGACCGCGAAGTCCGCAACCTCGTCGCGCCGACATTTTCAGGACGCCTGAGCAAGACGACCGATCGCTTCCAGATCGATGGGCCGACGGTGCTTCGATACCAAAGCGACGGTCCGATCTTCGTTCTCTATCTCAAGGCGCCCGACGACACCGTGATCCAGAACCTCCACATCGGCGGCGGGGGCGAGGACAGCTACCTCATCGACCGCCCAGGAACCTACTACCTCGACGTCAGCGGCAGTGAATCCTGGCGCATCTGGCTCGAGCCGCAAAGAGACATGAAGACCAATTAGCAAAGAGGCACTTTCCGATGACGTTGCGCGCTGCTGTTGTTGCATTTGCCATTCTGTTCGCGGCACCGACCGCGGTTCTCGCTCACGGCGACGGAGCCCCGCAGCCCGTCGACACGACCGGCCTCGAGCCGCTCGGAGATGAGTGGCGCGGCACGAACCCCTATCGCGACGATGCCAAGCAGAAGGCTGCCGCCATCGAGATCGGATCGCGGGGCTACAATTCGAACTGCGCCCGCTGCCATGGCCTCGAAGCGAAATCCGGCGGCATGGCGCCTGACCTGCGCGAACTCGGCGAGAGCGAGACGGAAGACGCCTGGTTCATCTCGCGCGTTCTGCAGGGCGCCGTCGTCAGCGGCCGCCAGAAGATGCCTCCCTTCGAAGGGCTGCTCAATCAGGAAGCCATCTGGGCCATCCGCACGTACATCGACTCTCAGCCCGACTGATGCTGACTTTGCGGGTCGTAGCGCTTGCGTTTTCGACGGTGGCCGGGCTCGGCTCTCCGGCGCGCTCCGAAATTCACGACTACATGATCCTGCGCATGCTCTATCTGGGCACGACGTGCGGCGTGCAGAAGCTCGAGCGGCTGGATGCCGGACGGCCGGACTGGCGGCGGTTCAAGGCCGAATGCCGTGACGTCTCCTCGTATCCGCACGGTCTTTTCGTGATCTGCACCGATCCCGACGACGATCGCCACTGCCGGGCAGAAACGACGGCGCGCGAGTTCGACAGCCTGGAGCTGCTGCGGCCCAAGGGAGAGTGAGCCATGTCCGCGACGCCCCGCGCATTTTCAGCGACAAGCATCGCGCTGCACTGGCTGGTTGCCGTGGGCATTCTCGGGATGATCGGGTTCGGCGTCTGGGTCGGCGCGATGGAGAGCGGTCCGGACAAGACCGCGGCGATCCAGATCCACAAATCGTGCGGCGTCCTGGTCGGGGCGCTGGCGCTCCTGCGGCTCGTGTGGCGCAGCCGTGAAGGCTTTCCCCCCGCCACGGCGCACGCGCCGGGCTGGGAGACGCGGGTCGCACGCCGCGTTCATGAGGCCATGCTGCTGCTGACCGTCGCCATCCCGGTGACGGGGATGTTGAAATCCGTGACGTACGCGCGTCCCGTCGAGGTGTTCGGCGCGCCGCTCATCCCCAAGCTGCTGTCTGAAAAGAACGTGCCGTGGAACGAGGCCGTCTCGCTCGCGCACTCGACGTTCGCCTACCTGCTGGCGGCAATCATCGTTCTTCACGTCGGCGCCGCCTTGAAGCATCACGTGGTCGATGGCGACGGCACGCTGTGGCGGATGATCAAGCCGGTGGCGCGTTGACGTTGCCGGGAAGACGTGCGGGGCGCCGCGCCGCGCGCTGGCCGGATTGCATCAACAGTCAAATTTGGTGGGCCCGCCAGGACTCGAACCTGGAACCAGGCGGTTATGAGCCGCCAGCTCTAACCGTTGAGCTACGGGCCCCCCGCAAACGGGGTGCGATGCCATCCCTGCGGCGGAAATAGCATATGTATTTCCGTCGCCTACCATAAATCGCTCGATTCGTCGTCACGCGTGCCGGGCCCGGTTTCGGATCAGGTGGCGGCGCGCCCTGTGACGTCCAGAAACTCATAGACCATGGCCGGGTTGAGGCCCGCGACGAGCGGCGGACCCTAGAAGCCGGGAGCCATCCCTGCAAGAGGGGGGCCCGCAAGAGGGATCAAATCGGCGCGCTCACGCGCCTTGGCGCGGCGCGGAACTTGCGGCCTGCGCGATCCTCCCAGCCGATAGCCGATGACAAACATCCGTTGGTTCATCCACTGCGTTTGCGGTGCCTCTCCCAGCACGTGCCCTGTTCCGCCTGGGTGAGCTTTCCTTTTTTGGCGAGTTGCGGCAGTAATCGCGGCAGGGGTTCAGGACGGCAACGTGCCGTTGCCTGCTGACGACACGTGCAAGACCGAGGACTGGAAATGACCACCAAGGCGGCGCCGAAAGAGGCCAAGCAGAGAGGGGCTTCGCAGAAAGGGGCCCAGCAGAAAGCGGCTGGGCAAAAGGAAGGCCTGCTGCGGCGTCAGGAAATTCTGTCGGCGGCCCTGAAGCTGTTTTCCGAGCGCGACTATTCGGCCATCACGATCAAGGACATCGCGCAGCTCGCGCAGGTCAATACCTCGCTCCTCTATTACTACTACGCCGACAAGGAGGCCCTGTTTCGGGCCGCGCTCGAGGAAGCCGTGGGCGCCGCCATGCGGAACTACGCCGAGATCGCCAGCAAGCACTCGGAACCCGTCGACCTCATCGACGACTGGTTCCAGATGCACGTGGAGCTGACCTCGGACATTCGCCGGCTCGTGAAAATCCTGATCGACTATTCGAGCTCGAGTTCGCAGACGCGCGTGCTGGATGACGTGGTGAGCAAGTTCTACGACGTCGAAACCGAGGTTCTCTCCAAAGCCATCCGGCGCGGTCAGCGCCTGGGGCTGTTCAACAACGTATCTCCGCAGACGGCCGCGATGTTTGCCTCCATGCATCTCGATGGCGTGATGGTCCGCTCCATCATCCAGCCGCAGCTCAACGTGCCCGCGGCCATCGCCGCGTTCCGCACCGCTTTCTGGGCTTACGTGGGCTACGATCCGAAGAAGGCCTAACAGCCGGCCCGGCCGCAGCAGCCGCGCATCGGCTGCACTCCCCTCCTTCCGCGCTTCTTCGCCGGCGCGCACCGTTCGCGCTTGCGAACACCGATGGTGCATCGCTTTGCGGGCCCTCCGCTCCGCGTTTTCCACCCTCGCTCCGCTTGTTGCTCGCTCATCGCTGGTCGCTGGCGGCGCTTACTTGTGCGCAAATCTCTGCGCCGGAGACGGGCCTCTTCGTATTTGATTGACTAGTCAATCAATGGCTGGCAAGTTTGTCGCACTTAGGGAAGAAGCGAGATTGCGGACAGAGCAACAAAAGGGGCCGTCCGCACAGGGGAGGAACGATGACGGATACGACGCTACCGCAAGTACCCGCGCGTTCGGCAGAGGGCGCGACTTCGCACTCTCTCGTCCGCACGCTGAATTGGACCCACGCATTTTGGTTCGCCGCCGGCACACCGGCTCTCGTGTTGTTCTCGGTCGGTGCCATTGCGGCCACGGTCGGCAACATCTCGCCACTGGTCTGGACGATCTCGATCATCTTCGGCTTCCTGCAAGCCTTCACGTACGCCGAGATCTCGTCGATGTACCCGCACAAGTCGGGTGGTGCCTCTGTCTACGGCGCGCTCGCCTGGGTGCGTTACGGCAAGATGCTCGGCCCGATCTCCGTGTGGTCGAACTGGTTCTCGTGGACGCCCGTGCTCGCAATCGGCACCGGCTTGGGCGCCGGCTACATTCTCAATCTCTTCTTTCCGGCCGATCATCCCGTTCAGACGTGGCAGATCACCCTGCTCTCACTCGACTTTCTGAAGTCCGGCCTGACCCTTCGCATCAACTCGGTGTTCGTGCTCGGCTGGATCCTCGTGCTCATCGTCTTTGCGGTGCAGCACCGCGGCGTACTGAAGGCCGCGAACCTTCAGAAGCTGCTCGCCATCACGGCGCTGGCGCCCTTGATCATCATCGGCCTCTCGCCCTTCTTCACCGGCGGCTTCTCGTGGGCGAACTTCGAGCCGTTCGTGCCGCTCGCACGCGACGCTGCCGGAAACCCCATCGCGGGTGAGTGGAACATGGCCGGCTGGACCGTATTCGCCGGTGGCCTGTTCATTGCCGGCTGGTCGACCTACGCCTTCGAGACTGCGGTCTGCTACACGCGGGAGTTCCGCAATCCGGGTCGCGATACGCCGCTGTCTCTCATCGCCGCCGGCATTCTCTGCCTGGTCGTGTTCTCGCTCGTACCGTTCGCCTTCCAAGGCGCGTTGGGGCTCTCGGGCATGCTCGACCCCGGCATCTACAGCGGCATGGGCGTGGCCGACGCCATGGCGGGCATCATTGGCGCAGGCCCCGTCATCACGAAAATTCTCATCGTGATGCTGATCCTGGCGCTTCTGCTGACCGTCAGCATGTCAATGGCGGGCTCGGCTCGGACGCTCTACCAGGGCTCCGTCGACGGCTGGCTGCCGCGCTACCTCGGACGCGTGAACAGCCACGGCGCGCCCGTTGCGGCAATGTGGACCGACCTCGGCTTCAACATGCTGCTGCTCATGATGTCGGACTATGTGTTCCTGCTGGCGATCGCCAACGTGAACTACATGATCTTCAACTTCCTCAACCTGCAATCCGGCTGGCTGCATCGCATCGATCGGCCGGAGATGGCACGGCCCTACCGCGCTCCCACCATCATTCTCGCGATCGGTGCGGTACTCGGCTTCGTCAACCTGCTGCTGCTCGGCATGGGCGCCAATATCTGGGGGCCCGGCACGCTCGCAGCCGGCTTCGCAGTCGCGGTGATGATCATCCCGGTGTTCGCATTCCGGCACTACATCGTCGACGGCGGGAAGTTCCCGCACCAGACGTTCGAAGACTTCGCCGGAGTGGATCAAAGCGAGGTCAAGACGCGCGCCGGTCTGCTGCCCTACCTGACGCTCGCCGTCGGGGCCGGCGTGATCGCGATCGGATACTCACTCGCCCAATATTGAACCTGACAACACTCCCCCTCGCGGGAGAGGCGCACGGCGCATCTCTCCCGCGGGGATACTGAAACCACTCTGACCTTCAACGAGGACGTTATGACAACAGTAACCGACAGCGCCATCGCAACCCTGATGAAGAAACTGGAAAGCGCGGGCGTCAAGTTCATGCTTCCGAGCTACGTCGACATGCACGGCGTATCGAAAACCAAGGTCGTGCCGCTCGCACATCTCCAGGACATGGTCGACGGATCGGAACTGTGCACGGGCGCGGCACTGGACGGCGTTCCGCAGGATGTCAGCGACGAAGAGGTGTCGTCGCATCCGGATATCCGGTCGGCAACCGTCCTTCCCTGGGCGAACGACGTGGCCTGGTTCGCGAGCGACCTGTGGTGCGGCGGACAGCCGTTCGAGCCCTGCAGCCGCAACATCCTGCAGCGGCAGTTGGCCAAGGCCGACGAGATGGGCTACGGCGTCAACCTCGGCATCGAGGCCGAATTCTTCGTGCTCAAGGACGACGAGAAGATTGGCTTCAAGCCGCTTTCGGACCGGCAGAACCTCGCGAAGCCCGCCTACGACGTGTCCCGCTGCATGGACAACAGCGGCTGGCTGTTCGAGCTCGTCAACGCGATGAACGACCTGGGCTGGGATGTCTATTCGCTCGACCATGAGGACGGCATCGGGCAGTTCGAGATCGATTTCCGTCACGCGGATGCGCTAACGATGGCGGATCGCTTCACCTTCTTCCGCCTCATGGCGCACGAGATCGCGCGCAAGCACGGCGGGTTCGCGACATTCATGCCGAAGCCCTATGCGGATCGCGCAGGAAGCGGCGCTCACTTCAACATGTCGCTTTCCGACAAGGCGACGGGCAAGAACCTGTTCGTCGCGAAGGACGATCCGCGCGGCTGCAAGCTGGGCGAACTCGGCTACCACTACATCGCCGGCATCCTGAAGCACCTGCCCGCCATCAGCGCCGTGGTTGCGCCGACCGTGAACAGCTACAAGCGGCTCGTGCTCAAGGGCAGCATGTCCGGCTTCACGTGGGCCCCCGTGTTCCTCTGCTACGGCAACAACAACCGCACCAACACGGTGCGCGTGCCCAAGAGCGGCGGCCGCGTGGAGCTGCGCGTCGCCGACAGCGCGTGCAATCCCTACCTGGGTGCTGCGCTGACGATTGCGGCAGGCCTCGAAGGCGTGCGCGATCGCCTCGATCCGGGCGAGCCGCACAAGGACAACATGTATCTCAAGACACCGGAAGAGCTGGCCGCGCTCGGCGTGTCGCAGCTTCCGGGGTCGCTCTCCGAAGCGCTCGATGCCTTCGAAGCGAACCCGCTCTGCAAGCAGGTGTTCGGCGATGCCATGTTCAAGTCCTGGCTCGAGTTCAAGCGCGAGGAATGGCACTCGTACACGAACCACATCTCGGAATGGGAAGTGAAGCGCTACCTCAAGTTCTTCTAAATCCGGAAGCTCTACTAAATCCAGACTGGGAGACGCAGTTTTTGCTCCCCTTGTTTTCTGCGTCTCCTTCTTTTCTCGATCGTCATGCGCGCGGCGGCCTTGCGGGCCCTCGCGCGCATGCGACCCGTTCGCCACGTACGATGCATCAATAGGACCAACATGATCTGGGCCGAGCGCACTTGGACTGAAATTCCCGGCGATCTCGAAGCTGCGAACTACACGGCGCTGCTTCCGGTCGGCGCAACCGAGCAGCACGGCCCGCACCTCGGGACCGGCATGGATACGGCGATCGGCGATCCGCTCTGCCGGAAGGCTGCCGAGCGAACCGGCGCGCTCATGCTGCCGACCCTGCCCTACGGCTGCTCTCTCGGGCACAGCCGCCGCTGGCCCGGCACCATTTCGCTCCAGCCGATCACGCTCATCACGGTCGTCAAGGAGATCGGCGATTGGGCCTACGCCAGCGGCGTGCGGCGGCTCATCATCGTCAACAGCCATGTCACGAACGCCGCGCCACTGCGCTGCGCGCTCGAAATGCTGCGTGCCGAGCACGACGACCTGATGGTCGCGATCGTCAACTCGCCCCACATCAGCGACCGCGTGCGCGCGGCCCATTTCAGCGATGGCGACGACTGGCACGCCAATCGTGCTGAAACCGCGGTGATGATGGCGGTCGCGCCCGAAATGGTGCGCGAGGCGCTGGTTGCGTCGTCGGACGACCCGGACCGCACGGCCGGGCTTCTGTTTTCTCATCCCGTGAACAGGACAAGCCTCAACGGCGTGACGGGAACGCCCAGTCTCGCGACCCGCGCCGAGGGCGAAGAGCTGTTCGGTTGGATGGTCGAGGATCTGGTCGCTCTCATCAAGCGCGCGATGTTCGAGCAGCCGCCGCTGCCGCATGGCTACGACAGCAACGCCTCCGGCGGGTGATCGCAGAGACCTCCATGCCGATGCTCCTCAGCCCTGCTGGTTCGCCACGCTGCGCTCGGCTTGCGTGAGGTACGCATCTGCAAGCTGGACGGTCATGTCGGTGAAGGCGCTGCCGAGCGCCTGAGCCGTCGGCGTTTCGGCATGACTCGCGATCCACGCGGTCAGCAGGATGCGCCGGAGCAGGATGAAGGTCGGCAGGAACGCGACATCTTCCTCTGCGAGTGGCGCGACCGTGCGATAGCCTTCGACCCATGCATCCTGAAGTGCGGGCACAATGGGGTCTTCCTCGAAGAAGCTCACGGCGGCTGCGAAATCGTACATGAACCAGCTGAACCCGCAGTCGTCGAAATCGATGACGCCCAGGCGGTCGCCGTCGACGAGGAGGTTGTCGAGGCGGAGATCGGCGTGAACGAGGCCGAAGCGCTCCGGCCCCTCGCCGTAGCGCGTGAGCTTCTCGTCCAGCACGCGGCAGGCCCGACCGAGCGTAGCTCTGCCGTCCGCCGTCAGCCCAAGTGCGTCTCGCCAGTCGCCCCATAGCGGCCGCGATCCCAGCATCGCCTCGTAGTTCCAGACTTTGCGGCGGAATTCCGCGGGGCGCCGCCAGGCGCGGGAGTGGGCGTGAAGGCGCGCGCTGATCGCGCCGAGCTCCCTGAACGCGGGGACGATGCTCTCCGCCCGCGTGTCCGGCTTCGCTCCGCTCATGAATTCGAACGCGACGACGCGGCGCGCGGCGCCCGCGGCCTGCATGACCGCGATGGCGTCCCCGTTCCCGCACGGCAGAGGCTTCGGCGTGGTGACGATGCCGTCGCGCCGGAGTGCGTGAATCCAGGCGAGCTCGGATTCGATTTCGGTGCGGCTGTGATAGCCCGGCCGATGCACTCTCAGAATGACCGGATGGCCGGTCTCGGGATCGACAGCCTTGAAGGTGGCGTTCTCGGAGAGGTTCAAGGTCGTGATAGAGGCGTGCGGGGGGAGCCCCCACTCATGGGCCGTTGCGACGAGGCCTTGGCGGAGTTGTTCGACAAACGCATCTTCGTAGAGACCTGCCATCCTTCGCGCCCTGGTTGCCTGCTCCGTTGCCTGTCAAACGCAGTTTGTTTTCGACGAGCGGAACTCAAGCAGCGTTGCGTGGGCACATCTTGCGTCAAATCGCGACGGGCAGCAAACTTGCCCCATACTCATGCGCGCTTGCCAGTGCGGCTTGGCGGCGGGATACCGTTTCCCGATACTCCTGCGCTTCAATGTCCCTAAAGAACGGTGCAGCGGGAGCCAGCTTTCGCACGGCATCCTCAACTTCGGCGAGCGACACGCGAAAGAACTCCTTGCGGACATTACGGGTGTTGATGCGCTGCAATTCAAATGTGGCGTGTAGGGCGCGTTCGAGTGCAGGCGCGTTGTCGCTGTAGATAATTGCGTGCGTGTCGAATACGAACGGTACACTCGCGTCCCCCAACTCCTTTACGCGGTCGAGGGGATCAAGTCTTCGCGTAAGTCCAATTTTGACGACGTCCTCACCGAACGAGCCGACGTTCGAGATGATGTAGACATAGCCGGAACTCGTTCTCTCTGCCATTGCTTGAGCCCTTGCGGCCTTGGCCCGCGCTTCCGCCAGATCCCTCTCAAGGAGTTTTATCTGCTCACCGAACGCTTCGAGTTTTTGCCCGGTCACACTTGCGGCCTCGGCAGAGGCTTTCGCCAGCAGCTTTTCATAGTGTTCTTCGTCTCGCCGAGCTTCCTCCATATCTCGAAGCAATCGCTGCTCCTCTCGGGCCAGTCGCGCCGCTTCAGTGCGTTCCTCTCGCTCTTCCTTCAGCTTTTCGCGGCACTCGTGCGTTAAGCGCAACTCACGAAGCTTCAGCGTCAAGTAGTCTGCGGTGATCGTGATAGCATTCGACTCGTTGAGCTTGTCGATTTGCTCCTTTGCGCGAACAATGCGCTTCTCCATAGCATTGACGTTGTTCCACCGTGTATTTGCTATCGCTGCGTCGCATTCATTGTTGAAAGCACGCATGGTCAGCCGGATGTTCCGACCGGTCATTGTCTTACCCCTCGCGACGCTTCCGTCGACTGTCCATTTCGTCGAGCAAACGACTGCGATCTCCTGGGAAATGAGTTTCTTCTGGGCAGACCTGACGTCGATGATTGCGGCTTTGAATTGTTCGCTGTCTGTGAAATCGAAGTGGGGCTCGTAGACGCCCAACTCGGCGAACGCGAGCTTTTCGTCGAAGATGGCGACCTCTGCTACGAGCCGATCGTAGATCTGCCTCTTCTCAATGTAGTTGCGTTGGAGGAGTTCAATTTCACCCTGCAACTCTCTAGCGCGAACTCCCGACTCGTGGGTACGCGCCATCTGTGCATCGGCAAACGCGTTCGCTCTACTCTGCACCACATTCGCTTGAGAGTTCGCATCGACGAGGATTTTCTTCGCTGTCCAATCCGCCTCTTTGAGAATGCGCTCAGCCTCCACGTCCGCATCGAGAACGACGCTAAATCTTTCTTCGACAGCCAGTCGAGATTTTCGCTCGTCGCCGCAAACAATGAACGCCATGACCGCAGTCGCAATCACGCTGGCGAGCGGAAGAAATTCCAGAACAGTTCCCATATTGGCGTGCCCCCACGCAGTCCGACATTCAGTGTTCTTCGCATTGCGTGGGGAGCTCGTCGACAAAGAATGATACTTCGCCAACTGCCAAATTTGGCCGTCCATAAACTTTGGGGCATGCGCCCGCAGTGCAACTTTGTTGGTGAAATCTCACTCTGCCGCTGATTTTGATGTGGATCATGGTCGCCGCGTGCGTTGGCAGATCCGGCCGAAGCGCTAGTCTCGTGCTGTCATCACATGCGCGGAGGCAGACATGCTCGATACGCACTTGGCTGACGACCCGGCATTGCGGTGCGAGGCGCTCTTCGATCGCATCGCCGCCACGCCCATCGGGCAGAACCCGCACACGCTCAAAGTCGCGCTTGCCGAATGCGATGCGCTCGAGCACGCCATCGACAGCCCGTCCATGGTCTGCAAGCTGCGGGACATGCGCCATTGGCTGCGTCTGGCCTACGGTCACGCATTGCACAGCTATCCCGAGGATGCGCTGCGCGACATCCTGCTCAACGCGATCGCCGGCTTCGGCGGCGCGGTGCGAGCCGGGCGCTGAGCAGCCGCACTGCTACGCGACGAGCGTCTTGGACGCCTCGACGACTGCGCGCGCGGCGACGCTGGCCGCTTCCGTCGCGCCGGCGATCTTGCTCATGTTGTCGGTGATGGCTTGCACGCCGTGAGACGCCGTCAGCATGTTCGACGAGATTTCCTGGGTGACGGCGCCCTGCTCCTCGATGGCGGCGGCGATGCCCGTCGAAATGTCGTTGATCGAATTGATGACGGTGGTGATTTCCTGGATCGCGGCGACGGCATCGCTCGTGCCGGCCTGAACGGTGCCGATCTGAGAGGCGATCTCGGCCGTGGCCTTCGCGGTCTGGCTGGCCAGGGTCTTCACCTCGGAGGCGACGACGGCAAATCCCTTGCCGGCTTCGCCCGCGCGCGCCGCCTCTATCGTGGCGTTGAGGGCGAGAAGGTTGGTCTGCGAGGCAATCGTGTTGATGAGGCTCACGACCTGGCCGATGCGATCGGTCGAGACGGCAAGCCCGCTCACGATCTCGTTCGTCCTTTTGCCGAGCATCACAGCCTGGTTCGTGATCTGAGACGCCTGATCGACGCGGCGGCCGATCTCGCGCACGGATGACACCAGCTCTTCGGCGGCGGACGCCACGGCCTGGACGTTGCTCGACGTGGCCGAGGACGCCGTGAACGCGCCGGACACCTCTTGCGTCGTGTCGGCAATCGCCTTCGTGACCTTGCCCAGGTCCACGTCGATGGTGCGCTTGAGGCTCGTCTTGAGGGCCACCTGCGCGGTGATGTCGGTGCAGAATTTCACGACCTTGAACGGGCGGCCCGAGGCATCGAAAATTGGGTTGTAGGTGGCCTGCAGCCAGATCTCCTTACCGGCGCGGGTCTGGCGCCTGTATTCCCCGGACTGGAACTCGCCGCGCTTCAGAGCCTGCCAGAACGCCGCGTAGGCCGCCGTCTGGCGATCCGCCTCGGCGACGAAGATGCGATGGTGGCGCCCGACGATCTCCTCGAGCGCGTAGCCGACGGCACCGAGGAAATTTGCGTTCGCGCTCTGAATGTTGCCGTGGAGATCGAAATGGATGACGGCATTGGATTTGCCGATGGCCGCAATCTGGCCTTCCAGTTCGGCCGCATGCTGCCTGCGGGCGGTGATGTCCGTGCAGAACTTGACGACCCGGTAGGGCTTGCCGCCGGCGTCGACCAGCGGGTTGTAGGTCGCCTGGATCCAGATTTCCTTGCCGCCCTTGCCGACCCGCAAGAACTCGCCCGACTGGAATTCGCCCCGGTTCAGGTTGGCCCAGAATTTCGCGTAGTCGGGGTGGGAGCGCTGGTCGGCCGGCATGAACATGCTGTGATGCTTGCCCTGGATTTCGCCCAGGCTGTAGCCGACTGCACCGAGGAAATTCGCGTTGGCGGTCACGATCGTGCCGTCCAGATTGAACTCGATGACAGCCTGCGATCTGTCGAGGGCATCGAGCTTTGACTGCAGTTCATTGGTCTTTTGGCTGAACATTTGGACGCCTTCCCGCTGGAGACGATGCTCGGGTGTTCAGGCGATCGCAGCGCACAATACTGCGTCGACTGTCAATGCACCTGAAAATTGCGTACAAGAATGTCCGATTCCGGATAATTTGGGGTTAAGAAATTTTCCCACCTCCGAATTTTTCAACCTGAAACACTCAGAAAATATTGGAAATTGGTCTAATGACTAAACTTTAGTCAGACGACTGTATGTTTTTGATTTGGAACGCCTTCTGACCCTTTTGCTTCGATTTGTCGCAACCCTAGGTTTTACTCAGCTCGGGCCTGGCGAGCCGATATCGTCGAAGAAGATTTCCGGACCGCACGCGGTGTTGAGGTTAAAATTATCGTTGCCCGTCAAATGCGTGACATTCGGTCTCAACTTCAGTGGTTTGAGTGTTAGGGGAACTCAATTATCTGGTAAGGTGTTTGCACACAACTGAACGTCCGTTTGCGCTTCCAACCTCGAGACCTTCCATTGAAAACTCATGCCTTGCGAGATGCCGCACCGGTGGAAGCGGCCCAGTCGGATGGTGTTGTCACCACCCAATGGTATTCGACCCTGGACAACCGGCGCGAAGCCTTCGCCCTTCGCCATCGCGGATATGTTCACGCAGGTCTGATCGAAGCATCGCCGTTCGGAATTTACTCTGACGTCTACGATGAGCTGCCGACCACGGTTGTCGCCGGGCTTTTCCGCCGTGGCGCCTGTGTCGCGACGCTCCGCCTGAGCTTCTACACGCCGGGCACGCAATCGGCCGCTCTGCCATGCGAGAAGGTCTATCCGGAAGTTCAGGGCATCAAGGACAACGCGCAGGGGCTCGTCGTCGAGCTGTCGCGCCTGTCGATCGATCCGGACATCACCAACACGCGCTACCGCGCACGCCTCTATGCGGCCGCCATTCGCGCCGGCGTGACGGCCTGCGTGGCCATGGATGCGCGCCACCTCCTCGTTGCCACCCAGACCAAGTGGCAGTCGTTCTACCAGCATGTCATGGCGTTCAAGGCGCTCGGGCCGCCGCAGTTCTATCCGCCGGGCGATGTTCCGGTCGTTCTGCTCGGCCGCGCGCTCGATGACGACCTGAAGCGCCGCATCTCGAAGAACATGTTCTTCAAGATCGACGATGCAGAACTGGAAGAGCTCAAGACGCTGCTTCCGAGCCTGATCGCCCCGACGCAGGTCGCGGTCTAGGCCGCGTTCAGCCCTCCTGATCGCTGTGATCGAGCGGCGCCAGCGCGCCGCCGTGCGTGTTGTTTCACTGTGTTTTGCGTTCGTTGTGAGGTGGTTCCGGGCGGAACAGCGCTCGTGCGCGTTCCGGGCGATCATCCTCGCATCAACCCGGCGCCAAGGCGACGCCATACGGTGGAGAGACCCAGATGACCACGATCCGCAACCTCGTCGCCGGCGCAGTCACCCTCGGCGTTCTCCTCGCGTCCAGCCAGGCCGGCGCCGTCAGCCTCAGCGTCAAGCTCGCCTGCGCCGCCGACTACCACGCCCATTGCAGCATGCACGCCCCCGACTCCCCCGGCGTCCGCAAGTGCATGCGCGCCGTCGGCCGCAATCTCTCGCAGGGCTGCATCGGCGCTCTCGTGGCGGCCGGTGAGGTCTCCAAGTCGACCGTCCAGCGCAAGGTCGCCGTCAAGTAAGGCGCTTCGCCCAGCCGGGCCCGGAGCGCCGGGTCCACGCACGCTCCGCACCGCCCTCAAAGTTGTATCAGTCTCTCAAGGAGTGCTTTCCGACCGCGGACCGCCGCACTCCCCCGCCCTTACTTTTTTGCCGATGTCTTCGCTTTTTCCATCCGCGTTCCCAGAGGAACAGCGGCCAGGGCCGTTTGGGCGCACTCTCTCCTCATCGGACACACACTGGCAACGGAGAGAACGCCAATGACCAAGATCCAGAACATCCTCGCAGCAAGCATCACCCTCGGCGCGCTTCTGGTTTCGAGCCAGGCCGGCGCCGTCAGCCTCGGCGTCAAGCTTGCCTGCGCCGCCGACTACCGCGCTCACTGCAGCATGCATGCTGTCGGCTCTCCCGGCGTCCGCAAGTGCATGCGCGCCGTCGGCCGTAACCTCTCGCAGGGCTGCATCAGCGCCCTCGTAGCCGCCGGCGAAGTCTCCAAGTCGACCGTCGAGCGCAAGGTCGCCGCCAAGTAAGGATCGGGACAAGTTGCAGAGGCTCAACCCGCAACTTCGACAAATCGACGGCCCGACACTCTGAATCAGAAAATCCGGTGCGGCTCTCCACGCACCGGCTTTTTCAATGAAAAGCGGAATTCCGGGATGAGCGCTTGCCTTCACCCGCTCGCGTCGTCGGCCGGACACGCATCGGCCTGCAGCCGGCCCTGACGTCCCGCACAAACGAGCGGGGCAGCCGAAGCGTGGCCCTGCCATGCCGGCTCGCTGAACTCGGCTTCCATCACGGTGATGTCTTCGCCCGCATACACGCTCCGGAGCTGGTCGACATCGTCGATGGCAATGGCCCAGACGTTACATTTGCTGGTGAACCGGATCTCGCCGCGCTTCGAGATGGGGGTCGCGCCGAACCCGATGGTGATTGCGTCGCCGTCCGGCCAGAAGGCGATCTCACCTTTGTTGATGACCGCGCGGGCATCCGGCTCGATATCAGGGGAGAGGGACGTGCGGAAGTAGACCTCGCGGCCCCAGGTCTGGACGGCGCCGTGCATCGGCAGCGCATCCCAAATGCGATCCGCCGTCGGCGTCGGCAGCAGCCGAGCCCGGATCGTCACCTTTCCTGCCTTGATGACTATGTGCCGCATCAAAGCCTCCCAAGCCCTCGCCGTGACGGCTTATTTTTCGCCCATCCAGACATTAACCGAGCCGCAAGCGATCCGGTTCCAAGTGGGCGCCGCGGAGAACGCCATTTTGTGGCGCGCACTGCGCGGCTTCGATTTTATCGTGGCCGTCAACCCTACCATCTCACCTGGAGCGGCGTCCTTCAAGAGGGTGACGGCCTCGTCCGCGTTCGCCCACACGTTAAGAGGCGCGGAAGACTGGTATCTCCCGCGCCTCAGAACAGTACACAACGATCAGACTTCAGAGGCAGCTCAGGCGGGTGGCGGGCCGAACACCACAACGGCGTTCAGGCCGCCGAACGCGAACGAGTTCGACATCGCGTAGTTGACCTTCATGCTCCGCCCGACGTTCGGGACGTAGTCGAGGTCGCACTCCGGATCGGGCTCGTCGAGGCCGATGGTGGGGGGAACCCAGCTCTCCTGCATGGCCTTGATGCATGCGACGGCCTCGATGCCGCCGCCCGCGCCCAGCGGATGGCCGGTCATCGACTTGGTCGACGAGATCGCGAGCTTCGAGGCGGAGTTCTTGAAGACCTCCTTGATCGCCCTCGTCTCGTTGATGTCGTTGTCCTTGGTCGCCGTGCCGTGCGCGTTCAGGTAGTCGATCTCTGACGCCTCGATCCCGGCATCGTCGAGCGCCATCTGCATGGCGTAGCTCGGGCCTTCGACCGTGGGCTTCACCATGTCCTGGCTGTCGGAGGCCATGCCGTAGCCGACGAGCTCGGCAAGGATGGTCGCGCCGCGGCGCTTGGCATGCTCATACTCTTCCAGCACCAGGATGCCGGCACCCTCGCCGAGCACGGTGCCGTTGCGCTTCTTGGCGAACGGGAAGCAGCCCTGCGCCGACAGCACGTGCAGCGCCTGCCAGGCTTTCATGGTGCCGTAGTTGATGACCGATTCCGAGGCGCCGCAGATGGCGACATCCACCAGGTCGTTCTTGATGTAATCGCGTGCGAGGCCGATGGCGTGCGTCGCGGTCGAGCAGGCCGAGCAGGTCGCGAACGTCGGGCCCTTGATGCCGAATTCGATACCGACGTGGGCCGACGCCGACGAGCCGATGATGCGCAGGAGCGTCAGCGGGTTGGTGGCGCGCTTGTTGTGAATGAACAGGTCGCGGTAGGCCGTTTCGAAGGTCGTCAGGCCGCCGGCGCCCGAGCCGATGATGCAGGCCGCGCGGTAGGGGTTTTCGACCGGGAACTCGATGCCCGACTGGCGCACGGCTTCCTCGGCGGCGGCCGCGGCAAACCACGAGTAGCGGTCGGCGTGCACGATGATCTTGTCGCGCTTGAAGTTCTTGAGGCGGACCTTGGGATCGAAATCCTTGATCTGGGCCGCGATCAGAATCTTGAGGTCTTCGAGCGGAAAGCCGCCGAGTTCGCTCACGCCGGACTTGCCGACCTTCACGCTCTCCCAGAACTCAGAGGTATTGAGGCCGATCGGCGTAACCACGCCAACGCCCGTCACGACCACACGACGTGTGCCGTTGCCTTTTGCCATGGATTATCAATCCTAAGATCTGGGCAAGCCCAGCCACGTTCAAATACGGGCCGCCTTGACCGGCAGCCCGCTATTCGCGCAATCGAGGACCTTACGGCTGGCCGTTAGGCCTTTGCAGCAGCCGGGCCAGCGGCCATCAGGCCCTTAACCTTGTCGACCACCGAGCCGACAGTCTTGAAGTCGCCAACGTCTTCGTTCGCGTTGTAGGGGATCTCGATCCCAAAGGTGTCTTCGATATCGAAAACAATCATCGCAAGGTCTAACGACTCGATCTTGAGATCCGTCAAAGCGGTCGTGAGCGAGATATCGTCCCTCGGCTCTTTCATGTGCTTCTTGAGGATTTCAATGATTTTGGTTGCGACTTCGTCCATCTCGCTCTCCACACCCTGCCAAACTTGACTTGCAGGGACCCCGGTTGTCTTTCACTTAAGTCTTGAAGCACTTAAGTAAAGCAAGGCTGCAATCGTCACAAGCTTGGGCGTCACATATCCTTAAACCGGCCTGAAGTCCAGCCAACGGGCTATTTCGCCCGAGGCCGTCCGGCCAGGCCGTCTCATCTCAGATCTTCAAACGCCGCGAAGTTCCACACGACACAGGCCCTCACCTCATAGGCCCTCACCTCTCGCGTCTTTGTGGGGCGCGCACTAGGCGAAAGCCGAAAAAGTGTGTTCTATGGCAATGCGGCGTTCTGCGTCACGGACAAGTTACAACTAATGCTTGCCGGGTGGATAGTGAAGCCTCGGCCACGCTGCGCGACACGCAGACGCGGCCGAAATTGCACGCTTCCGCTCGTAAAAAAACGCGGGGAGCACACGGATGGCTGACGGGACGGCTCAAGACACCCCCCTTGCCGATTATGCGTGGATCAAGAGCTATCCCGCTGGGGTTGCTTGGGATTTAGACACCGAGGTCAAGCCGCTCCATCACCTCATCGAGGACGCAGCCGCCACCAGCCCGAACAATCCGTGCACGACGTTCCTGGGCCGCACGCTGACCTACGCCGAGATCGGATCATTGGTTGCTCGCGCCGCCGCCGGGCTGCAGCAACTGGGCGTCGTGAAGGGCACCAAGGTCGGCCTCTTCCTGCCGAATACGCCCACGTTCGTCGTCTACTATTACGCGATCCTCAAGGCGGGCGGTGTCGTCGTCAATTACAATCCTCTTTACACGCTCGATGAGCTGACCTTCCAGACCAAGGACAGCGAAACCGAGTTGATGGTGACGCTCGACCTCAAGGTGCTGTTCGACAAGGTCGAGGCCCTGATCGCCAACAACACGCTCAAGGGCGCCGTCATCTGCTCGTTCCCGGCGCTGCTGCCGGCGACGAAGGCGATCCCGTTCAAGCTGTTCAAGTCGAAAGAGCTGGCGCGGCCCCACTCGTCACGCGTGCGCGACCGCCTGCGGCTCGAGGACGAGGTGCTGACCGACGCGGCCACGTTCACGCCGGTTGCGGTCGAGGCCGAGGACGTCGCCGTCATCCAATATACGGGCGGCACGACGGGCACCCCCAAGGGGGCGATGCTGACGCACGCGAACCTCTACATCAACGTGCAGCAAATCGGAGCCTGGGCGCCCGAACTCGTCTACGGCAAAGAGAAGTCGCTGGGCTGCCTGCCCTTCTTCCACGTCTTCGCGATGACAGTCGTCATGAACCTCGGCGTGAAGTATGCCGCCGAGCTGTTCCTGATGCCGCGCTTCGTGCTCAACGACGCGCTCGACCTGATCCACAAGAATAGGCTTACGGTGCTCGCGGGCGTGCCGACGTTGTTCAACGCCATGCTGAACCATCCGCGCATTTCGAGCTACGACCTGACGTGCCTCAAGTTCGTGCTCTCGGGAGGGGCGGCGCTGCCGGCCGAGGTCAAGCAGGCGTTCGATGCCGCCACCGGCTGCTGCGTCGTCGAGGGCTACGGCCTCTCCGAAGCCTCGCCCGTCGTGACCTGCAATCCGCTCGACGGGTCGGCGCCGCGCGGGGCAATCGGCCTGCCATTGCCGCGAACGGTTCTCACGCTGCGCGACCTGACAGACCCGACGCGCGAGGTTGCCCGCGGTGAGCGCGGCGAGCTTTGCATCGAGGGCCCGCAGGTGATGCGCGGCTACTGGAACAAGCCGGCCGAGACCGCGGCCCAGTTTGCGGGGCCCTGCCTGCGCACCGGCGACGTCGGGATCATGGACGAGAACGGGTATTTCTTCATCGTCGACCGGATCAAGGATCTCATCATCTGCTCGGGCTACAACGTCTATCCGCGCAGAATCGAAGAGGCCTTGTACGAGCATGCGGCCGTCGAGGAAGCGGTCGTCATTGGCATCAGCGACAAGTATCGCGGCGAGGCGCCCAAGGCGTTCGTGAAGCTCAAGGCCGGGCAGGAGGCCACGCGCGCCGCGCTGATGGCGCATCTGGAAACCAAGATCTCAAAGCTCGAAATGCCGGTCGACATCGAGTTCCGTGACACGCTGCCGAAGACCATGATCGGCAAGCTGTCGAAGAAGGAGCTCAAGGCCGAGGAAGTCCAGGGCGGCCGGAAAGGCTAGGGCGCGCCTCTCCTGTCATCCATCGCGGAAGGGCGACGGCCACTCACCCCACCGCGCCATCTCACCACGCTGCTCCAGGTCACGCATGACGACGGATCTCTCAAGCTGGACGGGCGCGCCGCGCCCCGCACGCACGTCCCTGCACGGGCGCTATGCGCGCCTCGAGCAGCTCGAAGCGAGCTTGCACGGCGACGCCCTTTACGCATCGGCGCGGGAGCCGGGCGCGGACGAGCGTTTCCGTTTTCTGTTCGACGATCTACCCGCCGACCGGGCCGCGTTCGATGCCTGGCTCGCCAAGGCCGCCTCAACACCCGATCCGCTCTTCTTCGCTGTGATCGACGCTGCCACCGGGCGGGCGGAAGGCCGCCAGGCCCTCATGCGGATCGAGCCCAAGCACGGCGTGATCGAGATCGGCAGCATTCTCTGGGGGCCGCGGATCGCGCGCACGCGCGTCGCGACGGAGGCGCTGTTTCTGGCCGCGCGCCACGTGTTCGACGATCTCGGCTATCGCCGCTTCGAATGGAAATGCGACGACCGCAACGAACCCTCGAAGCGCGCGGCGCTCCGTTTCGGCTTCACGTTCGAGGGCGTGTTCCGCCAGCAAATGGTCGCCAAGGGGCAGAACCGGGACACGGCCTGGTTCGCGATGCTCGACCGCGACTGGCCGCGCCTCAGAGCGTGCTACGAGGCGTGGCTCGCGCCGGAGAATTTCGACGCTTCCGGCCAGCAACGCCAGCCGCTCGCGACCTGACGGCCGCAGACATTCGCCGGTCAACCCTCGCTGCCAGGAACGATCGAACCGCGACTGCGGGGCTGCGCCGGCGCGCCTTCCGGACCGCGCGGTCCTGGGGCGCCGCCGGGCGGTGGCCCCATGCCGGGAGGACCAGGGGGTGGGCCGGGCGGACGTCCGAACCCTGCGCGCTCAGGCCCCGCGGCACGGTCAACGCCGATCACCAGCGTCGCGACATACGCGTCGGCCTCCTCGCGCAGGCTCACGAAGGAAATGTGGTCTTCGTCGGCGCGGGCGATGAAGTCCGTGCTGTTGAGCGTGTCGCGCTTGGACGAGCGCGCATTGTAGGGCGCGATGTTGGCGAAGATGTATTCCGCGAGCGCATCCGGGAAGTACATCTGCCCTGTCAGCATCGATTTCTCGTCGAGCAGCACCTTGAAATGGATGTGCGTGGTGCGGCCGCGATACCAGCCGGGGAAGATCGTCTTGAATGAGACTTCGCCGGTTGCGCTCGTCGTCTGTGTGCCGCGCAGGAATTTTTCACCCTTGGTCGAGATTTCCCGGTCGTCGCCCTGCCCGTCATAGCCGGAATACTGGCCAGTCGCGTCACAGTGCCAGACATCTACGCGCGCGGCGGGGATCGGCTGGCAGGTAGCGCCGTCCGTCACCTGGATGAGAAGCCTGAGCGGCACGCCCGGACGGCCTTCGGTGATATCTTCGCGGACAAGGGCGGGATCGAAATAGAACGGGCCTTCGACCATGCGCGGCGTCATGCGGCAGACGTTCGCGAGTTGGGGGACGGCGACCGGCCCTGCCGCTTCCGCTGTCGCCGTACGGGCGCTTGCTAACGCCGCGGCGCCGCCCGCGAACCCGGTCAAGGCTGCGCGCCGCGACACGTTTTTCTCTGCTGTCATGATTGTCCCCTGTCTGCACGCGTCGCTGTGGCGGCCGTCGATACGGCAACCGCCATCACGGCAGTCAGTCATGCCGCGACGATCATGGGCAACAACGCAGCAGGCGGGCAATATCCGGCGCTCGCCGAAATGACCTCGGTGACGCAGGTGCAATTCGGCTAGGCGGCAACCCGGGCTTCGGCGCGGTTGGCGCTTTCGAGGATCGCTGCCACGCCCATGCCGCCCGCCGTACAGACGGAGATCAGGCCGCGACCGCCGTGCTCCGACAGGAGCTTCGACAGGTTGGCGAGCACGCGCGCGCCGGTCGCGGCGAACGGATGGCCGAACGCCAGCGACGAGCCCTTGACGTTGAGCTTGGCGCGATCGATCGCGCCGAGCGGGGCGTCCTTGCCGAGGTGCGTCTTGCAGTAGAGCGGATCCTCCCACGCTTTGAGCGTGGCCAGAACCTGGGCCGCGAAGGCTTCGTGGATCTCGTAGTAGTCGAAATCCTGCAGCGTAAGATGCGCGCGATCGAGCATGCGCGAGACGGCAATCGTCGGCGCCATCAGCAGGCCCTCGCCGGCCGCGAAATTGTTGGCCGAGCTTTGCGAGTACGTGAGGTACGATTGCAGTGCGAGACCGTGCTTTGCCGCCCATTCCTCGCTACATAGCAGCACGCAGGCCGCGCCGTCCGTCATCGGCGTCGAGTTTGCTGCCGTCAGCGTGCCCTTGTCGGATTTGTCGAAGGCGGTCTTGAGCGTCGCGAGCTTGTCGAGGCTCATGTCCTCGCGCAGGTTGTTGTCGCGGAACACGCCGGCGGTCGGCACGATCAGATCGTCCATGTAGCCCGAGCGATAGGCCTCGGCGCCCTTGCGGTGGCTCTCGAAGGCAAAGCGGTCCTGCTCCTGGCGGCCGATCTTCCATTCACGCGCCATCAGCTCGCAATGCTGGCCCATGGTGAGGCCGGTGCGCGGCTCGGCGACGTTCGGCGGCTGGGGGGCGAGCTCGCTCGGACTGAAGCCCTTGAACACGCGCACGCGGTCCATTAGCGTTTTCTGCTGGCCGACCTGGATCAGGCGGGTCGAGAATTTCTTCGAGAACACGATCGGCGCGTCGGACGTCGTGTCGGAGCCGACGGCGATGCCGCATTCGATCTCGCCGGAGGCGATCTTGGCGCCGATCATGGCGGCGGCCTGCAGGCTCGTGCCGCACGCCTGTTGGAGCGTGATGCCCGGTGTCGAGGGCGCAAGCTTGGTGCCGAGCACCGCCTCACGCGTCAGGTTGAAGTCCTTCGAGTGGGTGACGACCGCGCCGCCGACGACCTCGTCGATGTGCACGCCCTTGAGCCGGTACTTGTCGACGAGGCCGTTCAGCGCCGCCGTCATCAGATCGAGATTGGACAGATCGGCATACAGGGTGTTTGAGCGGCAGAACGGCGTGCGCACGCCGCCTACGATGCCGATCCGCCGCAAAGTTCCAGCCATGCTTGTCTCTCCTCTGTCCGCCCGCGCAGCGCGAGCGCGACTGCTATTCCGCCGCTTCGCGCGTTGCCGCGCTCTGGTTCTGCTCGCTCGCCTTGAAGTGCAGGGGCCCGCCCCGGAAGGGCGCAAAGCCGGTGCCGAATATGACGCCGGCATCGACCAGATCCGCGCTTTCCACCACGCCGTCGTCGAGGGCGCGCTGCGATTCCCGGATCAGGGGTTCGACCAGCTCGCGGCCGAGCCGTTCGAGCTCGATCGCCGAATAAGTTTTTTCCGCTTTCTCGGGCTTGCCGTCCTTCCAGACGTAGAAGCCCTCGCCCGTCTTCTTTCCGAGTTTCTTCGAGTCCACGAGGCGCTGCAGCATGGAGCCCTCCGGCGACAGGCCGAGGATGCGCCCGACGTGCGCGCAGACATCCAGGCCGACGTTGTCGGACAGCTCGATGGGGCCCATCGGCATGCCGAAAGCGCGGGCGGCTTCGTCGATCTTTTCCTTCTCCTCGCCCTTTTCCAGACGCGCCATCGCTTCCATCATGTAGGGCGCGAGCACGCGGTTGACGAGGAAGCCCGGGACGCTCTTGGTCACGAGTGGGAACTTGCCGATGGCGGTGACGAAGGTTGCACCCTTCTTCACCTCGTCCTCGCGGCTTTGCGCCCCGCGCACGACCTCGACGAGCGGCATCTGAGCCACGGGATTGAAGAAGTGGATGCCGATCAGGCGGCCGGGATCCTTGAGCGGGGCGGCGATGGCCTCGATCTCGAGCGACGACGTGTTGGTGGCCAGCACGGCGCCCGGCTTGATCACGCCCTCAAGCTCCGCAAACAGCTTCTGCTTGACGTCGAGACGTTCGACGATGGCCTCGATGATGATGTCGGCGCGCGACGCGCCGGCGCCCGTGGGATCGGCGATCAGGCGCGCCTTCGCGGCCGCCTTCTCGGCTTTGGTCTTGAACTTGCGCGAGAACAGTTTGCTCTGTGCCTTGATGCCCTTTTCGATGACCTCAGGAGAGAGATCCTGAAGGGTCGCCTCCATGCCCGAGGCGACGCACCAGCCGGCGATGTCGGCGCCCATCGTGCCTGCGCCGATGACGTGCACGCGCAGCGGCTTCCACTTCTGGTCTTTCGGGGCCTGCGCCTTGAGCAGCTCGGACAGCTTGAAGACGCGGCGCAGATTGCGCGACGTGTCCGAAATCAGCAGCGGCGCGAAGTAGCGCGTTTCCGCCGCCTTCATCGCGTCGAGGTCGCCGCCGTGCAGCTCGAACAGATCGATCAGCCGGAAGGGCGCGGGATAGTGCGCCTCGCGCGCCTTCTTCTTGGTCTCGTCGCGCATTTTCTTGGCGAGCAGCGCGCGGGCGGGCCAGCGCGTCAGCAGTGATTGGGCGAGACCTGCGGGCTTCGACTTGCGCTTTTTCTGCACGGCGCGGCGCGCGGCCCAGCGGAGCGCGCTGCGGCTGGCGACCAGTTCATCGACGAGACCTAGGGCGCGCGCACGCGAGGCGCCGATCATGGAGCCCGTCAGCATCGCCTGCATGGCGGCCACGGGGCCGGCCTGGCGGATCGAGCGGGCGGTGCCGTGCCAGCCTGGGAAAATGCCGAGCTTGACCTCGGGGAAGCCGACCTTGGTCGAAGGATCACGGGTCGCGATACGATAGTGGCAGGCGAGGATCAGCTCGAAGCCGCCGCCGACGCAGACGCCGTGGATGCCAGCGACGACCGGGATCGACAGGCGCTCGATGCGGTCGAACAGCGCCAGCACCATGCCGAGGCGGTCGAGCACCTGGGCTTCCGTGTCGAAGCTGTCGAACTCGTTGATGTCGGCGCCGACGATGAAGCCCTTCTCCTTGCCGGAGAGGATGACGAGGCCGCACATGGTGCGACGGCGCGCGCCTTCCTCGGCCCAATCGATGATCGCCGACAGCTCCTGCAGGGGCCGCGTGCCGAGCGCATTGGCGCTTGCGCCCTCGCGGTCGAAGATGGCCCAGCCGATCCCCTCCTGATCGACCGAGAAATGCCAGTCGCGAAACGCGAGGGTGCTCGCGGGCGCGTCTTCCGTTCTCTCGCCGTCGTCGGACATCGGGTGAACTCCTGTTACATCTGTTTTTCCGCATCGGCCGGAAGGCCGCGCGAGTTGTGTCCAAGGATCGAAGCCGCCTTGCGATAGTTTGGCTCCAATTCCTCGGGCGCGAAATGATCGACCGCAATGACGCGGGCCGTCAACGTCTCGACCTCGCGCAGCATCAACGCTTCGCTTTCGGTGATCGATCCTGCCTCAGCCGCGGCGGCAATCCAATCGATGCCGTGGAAGCGGCGAACGGTCCCGGACCGGATGGCGCGTTCAAGCTTCTTTTCGGCTTCCTCGGCGGCGACGACCTTTTTCAGCGTCACTTCGAGCAGGCCGGTCGCATCGCCCGGATCGTTCGAGATGTAGATGTCGCGCGTGAGGCGGTCGCGCACGGGACCGGGCTCGGTCACGAGGCGCACGATCCGCGAGCCCAGCGCGTCGGGAGCCGGATAGTAGTGGCGGCCGAACGGGAACACGAGGGTGCGGAGCAGGACGCGCACGGCCGGGTTGGGGAAGTTCTCGACTGTGCCGCGAAGCGCTTCCTCGAAGCGATGCAGGCCGTTCGCGGCGGCGAAAGCGACGATGGCGCGATCCGGTTCGGGTCGCCCGTCATCTTCGAAGCGCTTGAGCACGCAGCACAGGAGGTAGATCTCGGAGAGCGCATCGGCGAGGCGCCCGGTGATCTTCTGTTTCACCTTGAGGCCGCCGCCGAGGGTCGCGACCGTGAGATCGGCGACGAGGGCGAAGTTGCGCGATGCGCGCGAGAGCTGGCGATAGATGGTTTCAAGACCGTCGGCGCGATCCGGCACCTCGCCGAACAGCCCAAGCGTGATGTTGTGGAAGAAGGCGCCCGCGACGTTCGAGATCGAGAACGAGATGTGGCCGAGCAGCGCGTCTTCGAAGGCGGCGAGGCCGCGCTTGGTGTCCGTGTCCTGGACGGCCTGCACTTCCTTGTACAAATAGGGATGCGATCGCAGCGCGCCTTGAGCGAACGTGATCAGCGTGCGAGTCAGAATGTTTGCGCCTTCCACCGTGATGCCGACGGGGACGAGCTGATAGGCCGATTGCAGGTAGTTGGATGGGCCGTCGCAGATGGCGCGACCGCCGTGGATGTCGAAGGCATCGTTGACGGCGCGGCGCAGCTTCTCGGTCGTCTGGTACTTCATCAGCGCCGAAATGACGGACGGGCGCTCGCCGCGCGAGACCATGGCGGCCGTGACGGCGCGGGCGGCTTCGTTGACGTAGGCGGTTTCAACAAGACGAGCGAGCGGCTCGTCAACGCCTTCCATCCGCGCGATGGGCAGGCCGAACTGGCGGCGAATGCGGGCGTACGCGGTCGTGACGCGCAGCATGGCTTTGGCGCCTGCAGTCGCGGATGAGGGCAGCGAAATCGCGCGTCCCGCCGACAGGCACTCCATCAGCATGCGCCAGCCGCCGCCGACCATGGCCTGGCCGCCGATCACCCACTCCATGGGAATGAAGACGTCCGTGCCCCAGTTGGGGCCGTTCGGGAAGGCCGCGCCCGAGGGCAGATGGCGCCGGCCGATGTTCACGCCCGGATGCTTCGCCGGGATGAGGGCCACGGTGATGCCGATGTCCTCGGTGTCGCCGATGATCTTGTCGGGATCGAACAGGCGGAACGCGAGGCCGACCAGCGTCGCTTCGGGCCCGAGGGTGATGTAGCGCTTGTCCCACGACAGGCGGATGCCGACGACCTCACGGCCCTCGTGCTCGCCCTTCGTGACATAGCCGATGTCGCGCATGGTGGCGGCGTCGGAGCCGGACGTTGGCCCCGTCAGCGAGAAGCAGGGTACTTCGAGGCCCTGCGCCAAGCGCGGCAGGAAATGGTGCTTCTGTTCGTCGGTGCCGTACTTCTCGATCAGCTCACCGGGCCCGAGCGAATTCGGGACCATCACGATGGTGACGACGTCGGGCGAACGGGAGGCGATCTTACCCAGGATCAGCGACTGGGCCTGGGCGGAAAACCCGAGACCGCCGTGCTCCTTCGAGATCAGCATGCCAAGGAAGCCATGCGCCTTCACGAAATCCCAGATCTCGACCGGCATGCGGCGCTCCGCGTGGCGGATCTGCCAGTGGTCGATCATGGCGCAGAGCTGCTCGGTCGGACCGTCGAGGAAAGCGCGCTCCTCGGGCGAGAGCACGATCGGGGGGATGGCGCGCAGCTTCTGCCAGTCCGGCGTGCCCGAAAAGATCTCGGCATCGAAGCCGACGGTGCCCGCGTCGAGCGCCTGCTGCTCGGTGTCCGAGACCTTGGGCAGGATGTTGCGGACGAGCTTGAAGGCGGGCCGGACCAGAACCTTGCGGCGCACGTCCGCGATTGAAAGTGCTGCCAGCCCGGCGAGGCCAAGCCAAACCAGAAAGCCGAGGAAACCGAAGTGCGGCGCATGCAGCGCGCCGTGGAACGCCCCGCACTGCCAGGCCAGGGCCACAAGTCCGAGGCCCGCTGCCCATTGCCAGGGAGAGGCCCGCCAGATACCGAGCGCAACCGCGACCGCGATCAAAGTGATCAGAAGCAGGATCAACGCCATCGGGGGCTCCGCTCTTTGGTCTGTCGCGCCTCAGGAGCGGTCTACGCCCTGGGGGCGCGTCCCACTTTCATCAGGCTCGATCAACAACGCCTGGCGCAGGCCGCTCAGAGTTGCTGAGACTACCTCGCCATCGATACGACGCTTCCGCTTCACACGCAAAAACGCGCGTCGAGCCGATATGGTAAGCGAAGAGTATAAAGCGTTCCTCTCCGCCACAATGAATTCGTGGAAATCTTTGTCTTTACTGAGCGTTAACGTTGTATCTTCCGGCCGCGACTGAAATGAGAGCGACCCGCGGCGGCTGTTAACCGCGTCCTGCCTCAGGATGCTTGCCCGTGGCGGAGGCCGACTTGGCGAACATGTCGGCGGTCAGCGTCTCGTACCAGGCGAGGCTCTCCTCGTAGTTCTCCTTGCGCAGCTCTGCCGTCTCGCCGGGCTGCGAGATGAAGGGATCCTTGGCGACCAGGATGTGCTTGCCCTTGGCGTCGCCCGGCGCGTAGTCGGCGCCGATCTTGACGCTGTCGCCCGGCGAGAGCATCGACCAGCAGGTGTTGCGGTAGGCGGCCGGCGGGCGCTCGGCCCCTGTGAGATCGGCCAGCACGTGCCCCGCGACGGCGCGCGCCTGGTTGTTGGCAGAATACGCTGACTTGGGCATGTCGGCGGCAATGGTTGCGTCGCCCACGACGTAGACGTTTTCGATTTTCGCCGATTGGAAGCTTTCCGGCTTGATCGGGCACCAGTCGCCTTCGGCCAGGCCGCTCGACAGCGCGATCGCGCCCGCCGTCTGGTCGGGAATGATGTTGGCGACCGCCGCCTTGAACGTCTCGCCCGACTTCGTCACCACCTCGCCCGTCTTGGGATCGACGCGCACAACGCTCATGTCGTCGATGTCGTTGGTGAGGCGCAGCTCGATGACGTTCTTGTAGTACTTGGCGAACGCCTCCTCGAAGACGGCCTGTTTGGAAAACGACATCTTGGGATCGAGGATGACGAGCTTGCTCTTCGGCTTTTCGCGCTGGAGGTAGTTGGCGATCAGGCAGGCGCGCTCGTAGGGGCCCGGCGGGCATCGATAGGGATTGCGCGGGGCGGCGATGACGACGAGGCCGCCGTTCTCCATGTCGTCGAGGCGTTCGCGCAGCAGCTTCGCCTGACGTCCGCCCGACCAGGCGTGGGGCATGAAATAGCTGGCGGCTTCGCTGTAGCCTTCGATGGCGCCATACTTGAAGCCGATGCCGGGCGCGACGACGAGCCGGTCATAGGGGATGGCTGCGCCCTTCTCGATCGATACCTCGCGCTTTGCGGCATCGAATCCGGTGGCGCGGGCATGCACGACCTTAATACCGATGGCGGCCAGTCCGTCGTAGGTGTTGGTGATACGCGAGACCGGCAGGAAGCCGCCGATGAAATGGTTGGAGTAGAAGCACGACGTATAGTGCGTCTGCGGCTCGATGAGCGTGACGTCGAGATCCGGCACGGCGCGCTTGATCGTGACGGCGACCGTCGCGCCCGCCGGGCCACCGCCGATGATGACGACGCGGGCCTTCGCGGCGGCGCGCGCCGACCGCGCGAGCGCGCTAAGCGAGAGCGGCACGGCTGCTAGTGCGAGCGCGAACTGGCGCCGGTCGATCTGGCTCATGGCGCACTGATCTCCTTGGTCCCGAAACCTGGAAAATACCCGGCTGCGGACAGCAACGGCCGCAGCTCCTCGTAGAAGTAGTCCGCGCCGGGATAGCCGGTCACGCGTCCGAGCTCTTCGCCGGACCGCATCAGAATGAATGTCGGCGTGTAGACGACCGGCGCGAGCCCCTTGAGATCGGGGGCGCCACGGCGCACGCGCTTCAACGGCGCGAAGCGGCCTTCATCGGTTTTGGGGTAGCCGCGCCCGATTTCGGCATGCCACTTCTGGCAGAACCGGCACCCGGGCTCTTCCACCATGACGAGGCGGATGGGGGATGCGGCATGGGACGGGAGAGAGGCCGCGGCATTGAGCGCGATCGCACAGGCCACGAACGCGCCGGCCGCGCACACGGCGGACGCCAGCACGAGCAGAATTCCAGTGAGCCAGCCGCGGCTTGCGCGCGGCGCCAAGTCGGCTCCGACGTGATCGAGGGCCATTTTTTGCACCTTCGTTTGGTGGCATCGTAGCAGTCCCTAGGTATGACGAGAAGGATGCTATGGCCACGATGCCCACGCATTCATATATGTAATCTTCGACGACTCCTCCCCGCCCAGGCGGCGCGCCTTGAGAGATGATGCGAGCACGGACGTGAAAAACACCACTTCGCCATGGGAGCACCTGCTTGGGGGGCGCGCGCTCGATCGCCGTGCGGTTCTGGCCGGCGCCGGCGCGCTCGCAGCCGCAGCGATGGTCCCGGCAGCGGCCTTGGCCGAAGCCGCGAAGACCACCCCGGCAGCCGCGGCGGACCCGCCTCCCCTCGTGCCGACCGCGCAGTTCGGAGACGCGTTCGCGAAAGTTGTCGGAAGCGGGACGCCGCTCGAAGGGCTCGTTGTGCTCGAGCTTCCGGAGTTTGCCGAGAACGGCAACATCGTGCCTTACAAGATCAGCATCGACAGCCCCATGACCGGCGAGGACCATATCCAGCGGATCACCCTGCTCTCGACGCAGAACCCGCAAGCCACGGTGGCCGTGTTCCATTTCACGCCGCTCTCCGGCAAGGCGACCGTGTCGGGGCGCATGCGCCTTGCCAAGACGCAGGAAGTCGTTGCGGTGGCGCTGACGTCGTCGAACTCGCTCCTGGTCGGGCGACAGATGGTCGATGTCGGCATCGGCGGCTGCGGGGCGGAGTAGACAATGGCCGCCTCCAAACCCCGCCTCAAGCTTCCCGAGCAGGCTGCCGCCGCCGGCGACGTGATCGAAATCAAGGCGCTGATCACGCACGTCATGGAGACGGGCAACCGCAAGACGGCCGATGGCCAGCCGATCCCGCGCAACATCATCCACACGTTCAGGGCCGAATACGACGGCAAGCCCGTGTTCACGGCCGAGTTCGGCCCCAGCATTTCGGCCAATCCCTACATCTCGTTCTATCTCAAGGTGCCGGGCCCCGGCGAACTGCGGGTGACATGGATTGACGACGAGGGCGGCGAGACGATCGAGCGCTACCCGATCGCGGTCGGCTGAGGCCCGCGGAATTCCGACCTAACAGAGCGGTTTATATTCCTGGTTTCTTGGACTTGCCCGCGCGGCCTGAAGCCGATACGCCGGAGGGCAGGCTGAACGCAGGATCCGAAGCATGTCTGATGACCCCATTGTCGCGCAAGCGGGCCCCTACCAGGTCGAACTCGTGGAAGGGCAGACGTACTTCTATTGCCGCTGCGGGCGCTCGCAGACGCAGCCGTTCTGCGACGGCTCGCACAGCGTGACTGATATCGAGCCGCTGGAGTTTACGGCGCCGTCCACGGGCACCTTCAATCTCTGCGGCTGCAAGGCCACCGACGACGAGCCCTGGTGCGACGGCTCGCATAATATGATTTGAGGCCCACTGCTCCGCCTGCGCGCACGGACATCCAAGGCGAATCGGACACTCGTCCGGGGAGTTGGGCCGCAGCCTCCAGGCCCCTTTTTGCGCAAAAATTGCCTCACCTCCGCACAAATCCACAGCACGCCGCCCGCTCGGGCCGCTTCCCGGGCGCCTCAGCCGAAAAATCGTTTCCCAACCGCGCCGCACCCGTCCTAAACAGCTAAGGCAGAGCTATTCGGGGGAACGGCCGCAACAATGGACTATTTCATCCAGCAGCTCATCAATGGGCTCACGCTCGGCTCCATCTACGGTCTCATCGCCATCGGCTACACGATGGTCTACGGCATCATCGGCATGGTCAACTTCGCCCACGGCGACGTGTTCATGCTGGCCGCCTTCATCGCTCTCATCCTCTTTCTCGCCCTCACGCAACTGCTCGGCATCGGCTCGCTCGGGCTCGCGCTCTTGATCGTGCTCGTGCTCGGCATGGCGCTGACCAGCCTCTGGGGCTGGGTGATCGAACGGCTCGCCTACCGGCCGCTCAGGGGATCGTTCCGTCTTGCGCCGATGATCTCGGCCATCGGCATGTCGATCTTCCTGTCGAACTTCGTCCAGCTCGTGCAGGGCCCCCGCAACAAGACGCTCGAGCCGATCCTGTCCAACGTCATCGTGCTTCCGGTCGGTCAGGGCTCGGTGACTCTCGCCGAAAAGCAGCTCGTGATCATGCTCGTCACGGCGCTCCTGCTCGGCGTGCTCTGGTACGTCGTGCGCCACACGCCTCTCGGGCGCGCGCAACGTGCCTGCGAGCAGGACCGCAAGATGGCCTCGCTGCTCGGCGTGGATGTGGACCGCACGATCTCGATCACGTTCATCATGGGCGCGGCGCTGGCCTCGGTCGCGGGGCTTTTGTGGATGACCTACTACGGCGTCGTCAGCTTCAACGACGGCTTCGTGCCCGGCGTGAAGGCGTTCACGGCGGCGGTGCTCGGCGGCATCGGCTCGCTGCCCGGTGCGGTGCTCGGCGGACTTCTCATCGGCCTCATCGAGACATTCTGGTCGGCCTACTTCACCATCGACTACAAGGACGTCGCGGCCTTCTCGATCCTGGCCATCGTTCTCATCTTCATGCCCTCCGGACTGTTGGGCCGCCCGGACGTCGAGAAGGTCTGAGGCCATGGGCAATATCGGCGAGGCGTTGAAAGCGGCGCTGATCGCAGCCCTGGTGACGTTCGGTCTCGCGTTCCCCATCGTGGCGCTGCGCACCGACACCAACCTGTCGAACCAGCTCGTGCTGAACCAACGCTCGGGACTGGCGCTGGCGCTGGCGGGCGCCGCGTTCGCCGTGCGCTTCGTGTTCGCCCTGCTCTATCCGGCAGGCTTCGTGCGCCGCGCCGCAAAGCCCAGAAGCGAGGTGCCGCCGCATCCCTACCTGCGTTATCTGCCGCGTGTGGGGCTGGCGCTGCTGCTTGCGTTTCCCTTCATCGCGCTCGCCGTCGCCTCTGCCGGAGGGCCGGGTATCCTCAAGGTCGTCGACACCTACGGCATCCAGATCCTGATCTACGTGCTGCTCGGGCTCGGCCTCAACATCATCCTCGGCCTCGCCGGCCTTCTCGATCTCGGCTTCGTCGCCTTCTATGCCGTCGGCGCCTACTGCACGGCGCTCCTCACCACCACCTACGGCTTCTCGTTCTGGATTGCGCTGCCGATCGCGGGCATCGTGGCGGCACTCTGGGGCGTGCTGATCAGCCTGCCGGTGCTGCGCCTCAAGGGCGACTACATCGCCATCGTCACTCTTGCGTTCGCGGAGATCGTGCGCCTCGTGCTCGTCAACTGGGTGCCGGTGACGGGCGGATATGCGGGCTTGTCGGACATCCCGAAGCCGACGCTGTTCGGCTACTCGCTTGGCCCAGGTCCGGACTCACTCTGGACCGCGCTCTCAATCCCCTACGCGCCGATCTACCGGCTCGCCTTCATGTACTATCTCGTGCTGGCGCTGGCGCTGGCCGCCTACTTCGTCACGCTGCGCCTCAGGACGCTGCCTGTCGGGCGCGCCTGGGAAGCCTTGCGCGAGGACGAGATCGCCTGCCGCTCGCTCGGCATCAATACCGTGACGACCAAGCTCACGGCGTTCGCGGCGGGCGCATTCTTCGGCGGGCTCGCGGGCGCGTTCTTCGCCGCGCATTATAGCTTCGTCAGCCCCAAGTCATTCGAGTTTCTGGAAAGCGCGATGATCGTCGCCATCGTCGTGCTCGGCGGCCTCGGCAGCATGCTGGGCGTCGCGATCGCCGCCACGGCCATGGTCGGCGGCACGGAGCTGTTGCGCGAACTCGGCGGATTGCAGGCCGTGTTCGGCAGCGGGTTCGATCCGGCCCAGTACCGCATGCTGCTGTTCGGCCTGGCCATGGTGGTGCTGATGGTGCTGCGGCCCAAGGGGCTGGTCTCGACGCGCGAGCCGAGCGTGCGGCTTGCGGCGCGGCCGACGCGCGGCAGCCCCGCCCATCGACCCCAGCCGGCGGAGTGACGGGCATGCGCTGGCAATCCGAACCCCTGCTCGTGGTCGACCACCTCTCGATGCGCTTCGGCGGACTGGTGGCCGTCAAGGACCTCTCGTTCCAGGTCGGGCGCGGCGACATCACGGCGCTGATCGGGCCGAACGGGGCGGGCAAGACGACCGTCTTCAACTGCATCACAGGTTTCTACAAAGCCACCAGCGGGCGGATCGCGCTGGCGCACGGGGCGGCCGCAACGCCCGACGCGGTGGACGTGCTGACGCGCTCCGACCGGAGGCGCACCTATGGCAAGAACCCTGAGCTGTTCCTGCTCGAACGCATGCCCGATCACGAGATCGCAGCTCAGGCGCGCGTGGCGCGTACGTTCCAGAACATTCGCCTGTTCCCGGGCATGACGGTGCTCGAAAACCTGATCGTGGCGCAGCACAAGACGCTGATGCACGCATCCGGCTGGAGCATCGGCGGCCTGCTCGGGCTCGCCACCTACCGCGCGGCGGAACGCAAGGCGCTGGAGCTGGCGCGGGCGTGGCTCGAAGTCGTCGGGCTCCTCGACCGCGCCGACCATCCGGCGGGAGAGCTGCCTTATGGCGCGCAGCGGCGGCTCGAAATCGCGCGCGCCATGTGCACGAACCCCGTGCTGCTCTGTCTCGACGAGCCGGCGGCGGGCCTCAACAACCGGGAGAGCGCCGAGCTGACGAAGCTCCTGCGCGGGATCCGCGCGCAGACCGGCGTCTCGATCCTGCTCATCGAGCACGACATGTCGGTGGTGATGGATATTTCCGATCATGTCGTCGTGATCGAGTACGGCACCAAGATCGCCGACGGCACGGCGGAGAGCGTCAAGAACGATCCCAGAGTTATCGCGGCCTACCTCGGCGTCGAAGACGAGGATCTGGCGGCGGCGGACAGGGTGAACGCCGACCGGGCGCCCGCGGAAGAGGGACGCGGATCATGAGCGCACCCTTGCTGTCGGTCTCCAACGTTTCGGCCTTCTACGGCAACATCCAGGCGCTCAAGGGCGTGACGCTCGACGTCCGCCGCGGCGAGATCGTGACGCTGATCGGGGCCAACGGCGCCGGCAAGTCGACGCTCATGATGTCGGTGTTCGGCAGTCCCCGGGCGCGCGCGGGCGAGATCCTGTTCGAGGGCCGGCCGATCACGCATCTGCCGACGCACGAGATCGCGCGTCTTCGGATTTCGCAAGCCCCCGAGGGCCGGCGCATCTTCCAGCGCATGACGGTGTTCGAAAACCTGCAGATGGGCGCGGCCGTCGACGGGGGCGAGAATTTCGAAGCGGATCTCGAGCGCATCACGACGCTGTTTCCGCGCCTCAAGGAGCGACTTCTCCAGCGCGGTGGCACGCTGTCCGGCGGCGAGCAGCAGATGCTGGCCATCGCGCGCGCCCTCATGGGACGGCCGAAGCTGCTGATGCTCGACGAGCCGTCGCTCGGACTTGCGCCGCTGATCGTCAAACAGATTTTCGCGACGCTGGCCGAGCTTAATGCGCAAGGCATGACGATCTTCCTCGTCGAGCAGAACGCCTTTCATGCGCTTCGCCTGGCGCACCGCGCCTACGTCATGGTCAACGGCGTGATCACGATGGAGGGCGCGGGGCGGGATCTCTTGGCGCGACCGGAGATCCGCCAGGCCTACCTCGAAGGCGGGAGGCATTGATGATCGAAGACCTGCTTTCCTCTCTCGGCTATGCGCTTCCGCCCGGCGGGGGCGTCATCCCGTTTCTGCTGCTGACACTCGCCGTCGGGGGCGGCGCGGCATGGCGCACGGGGCAGGCCGTGGCCGAGGGCTGGAGCCCCCTTTGGCCGGTGCTCGTCTATACGGCGCTCATCGCGGCGGCCGTGCGGTTTCTGCACTACGCGCTGTTCGGGGCCGCGCTCGTGTCGGCGCCGAGCTACCTGGTCGACTTTGGGCTGCTTTCCGTCATCGCGCTCGTGGCCTATCGGATCCGGCGCACCCGCCACATGACCGAACAATACGGATGGATTTTTGAGCGGTCGGGTCCCCTGACCTGGCGCGATCGCCCCTAAGTCGTCTCACGCGTCTTCTCATACTCGGCGTGACTTCGCCGTCTTTTCGGGAGACAAACGCGGTCTGACATTCGATGCGCGCGCGAGCGCGCACCTTTTTTTACATCCAGGAGGATCTCGATGCGTCCCGTGAAGCTTGCGATCGCGCTCGCCGTCGCCCTGTCTCTGTCCGCGTGCGGCGGCGAGAAGACGCTCAAAATCGGCGTGGCGGGCCCGCTCACCGGCAAGGACGCGGTGTTCGGCGCGCAGCTCAAGAACGGCGTTGACCAGGCCGTGCAGGACATCAACGCGGCGGGCGGGCTCAACGGGCAGAAGCTCGAGCTCGTGTTCGGCGACGACGCGGCAGATCCGAAGCAGGGCCGCTCGGTCGCCAATACGTTCGTCGGCGAGGGCGTGAGTTTCGTCGTCGGCCACTTCAACTCCGGCGTCACGGAGCCCGCCTCCGACATCTACGCCGAGCACGGCATCCTGATGATTACGCCGGGGTCGACCAACCCCAAGATCACGGATCGCGGCCTCAGCAACGTGTTCCGCACCTGCGGGCGCGACGACCAGCAGGGCAAGATCGCGGGCGAGTACATCGCGCAGCACTTCAAGGACAAGAAAGTCGCCATCGCGCACGACAAAACGACCTACGGCAAGGGGCTCGCCGACGAGACCAAGAAGACGATGAACGGCCTCGGCGTGCAGGAGGTGCTGTACGAGGGCATCAATGCGGGCGAGCGCGATTTCAGCGCTCTGGTCTCGAAGATCAAGGCCTCCGGCGCCGATCTCGTCTACTGGGGCGGCGTGCACACCGAGGGCGGCAGCATCCTGCGCCAGATGAGGGGCGCGGGCTTGACGGCCGTGATGATGGGCGGCGACGGCATCGCCACCGACGAGTTCGCCGCGCTCGGCGGGCCTGGTACGGAAGGCACGCTGATGACGTTCGGTCCCGATCCGCAGAAGCGCCCCGAGGCGCAGGCCGTGCTCGAAAAGTTCAAGGCGCGCAACTTCAAGCCCGAGGCCTACACGCTTTATGCCTACGCGGCGACGCAGGTGATCGCGGAGGCGGCGAAGGCCCTCAACTCCGTCGATCCGGTGAAGATCGCCGCGGAGCTGCATTCCGGCAAGACGTACAAGACCGCGATCGGCGACCTCGCGTTCGATGCCAAGGGCGACGTGACCCGCATCGATTACGTCATGTACACTTGGCAGAAGCTGCCGGACGGCACCATCGGCTACGTGCAGAACTGAGCCCTCGTCCATGCTCCGGGGCGTGCGGCTCGGCGTGATGATCGGCGCGGCGCTGCTCGGGCTTCTGCCCGAGGGCGCGCGTGCGGACATCCGGATCGGGCTCGCCGCGCCCCTGAGCGGGCGTCTGGCCGCCCAGGGGCTCGCCATGCAGCAGGCTCTTGCCGCCGCCATCAAGGACGTGAACGCGGCCGGAGGCGTGCTCGGCCAGCCGCTCATTCTCGATGTCGAAGACGACGGGTGCGCACGTGCGAGCGGCGAAGGCGCGGCGCGCGCGCTTCTTGCGCGGGGCCCTCTGCTCGTCATCGGCCACCCCTGCTCCAGTGCCGCCACCGCTGCGGCGCCGGTCTATGGGGCTGCGAAAGTTCTGTTTATCGCCGTCGGCGCGCGCCATCCCGACGTCATGCTCGGCGGCGCGGGCGCGCCCATTTTGCGGCTCGCCGGGCGCGACGACCGGCAGGGCGATGCGGCCGCGCACTGGCTTGCGGCCCGGGCTCCTGGCAAGCGCGTCGCCATCGTGCACGACCGGACGGCCTATGCGCGTGTCATCGCAGAGCGCGCGGCGCAGGCGCTCAAGGACGCGGCGGTGGAGCTCGCCACCGTGTTTCCGATCGTGGCCGGCAAGCACAGCTACGCGGAGACCATCGCGCGGATCGGCGACATGCACGCCGACGCGTTGTTTTTCGCAGGCTATCCGGATGAGGCGGCGGTGATGCTGGCGGGGCTTGCGGCGGCCGGCCAGACGGTGCCGGTGCTCGGCTCGGATGCGCTTGCGACCGAAGAGTTCGCGCTCGTCGCTGCCAAATCGAAGCTCAGCGTCCAGGTGCTGCTGCCTGCCGATCCGATGCCGCTCCCGCACGGCGAGGACGTGTTCGGGGCGCGTGCGCGCGGTGCGCTGGAGGTCTGGATGCAGGCGGTGGCCGCGCTTGGCTCGGCGAACGGCGAAGCGGTCGCGGCGAAGGTCCGGGACCCGATGGCGGTGCTCGATACGCCGTCGCTTGGAAAGCTGGCCTTCGATCCGGCTGGCGACCTGGCGGCCGACCCGTTTGTGACGGCGTCGGCGCGCGCAGGCGTTTGGCTCGTGGACCGGCGGCCCTGATCGCTGCTTTGGGAGCAGTCTTGCCCGGCCCGGTGCGGGACTTCGTTCATGATCCCGGGCGGGGCGTCGTTCATCGCCCCGGAGGGGTCCTCTGTAGCGGGCCCCGGGACGGGGACGTTCAGCGGCCCTGCGATTCTCTCATGCACTCCTGCGCCAGTCGGCGTTCGATGAGCGCGAGCGCCTCAGGCACCTGATATCCGTGGGCGCGATAAGCGCGAATGCGCTCCGAAACAATTGCGTAAGAGCGGCGTGGATCGTCGATTTCTTCCAATTTGAGATTGAGCTCAGCAATCTCAGACTGCATCTGTTCGGTCATCAATTACCCCTAAGCTTCGTCGTGTCTTCGCGGGACGAGCCGGTTCCGGCCTTCGTCGGCGAAGCGCTGTCGGTGTGCGCGCGTCTGCCGAAACTCAAATACGAACTCGAAAAGTATCAAGTCTCGGAAGACCTTGTCCTAACATTTTCGCAACAGTGTTGATCGTTGCGTTACTTGATCACCCGGCGCGGCGCATGATCTCTCATCGAACTGTGGCCCGATCTTGGCGTTTTAGGCTCACGTATTGTTGCCGAGTATTGCGTTGCAAAAATGCACTTGGGCCCTGCAGCAAAATGCAACAGATTGTGCCCGATTTCTTTTTTCGATTTCCGGCACAAAAAACGGCGACGTGATTTCGCAGTGCGAAGTTTCACCTGCCTGAATATTATGCAGGGAAAACGCCGACATTTGGGACGCCCGTCTGCTGCCCCCGACTTTCGCATGACATAGTGTCGCAAGAGCCATCCACAGCGCGGGCAGGATGCTGGCGCCCGGCGCGGCCGGATTTGCTGCCGGAGGCCGGCTCTGCTACGCCCCCGTCTCAGAGTCCCTCCCTCTTCCAGCCTGCGAGACCCGAATGATTCCCCGCTATTCACGCCCCGAGATGACCGCGATCTGGACCCCCGAGACGCGCTTCCGGATCTGGTTTGAAATCGAGGCCCACGCCGCGTCCGCCATGGCGCAGCTCGGCGTGATTCCGGCCGCGGCGGCGCAGGTCATCTGGGACAAGGGCTCCAAGGCCGTCTTCGACACCCAGCGCATCGACGAGATCGAGGCGGTGACGAAGCACGACGTGATCGCCTTCCTGACCCATCTCGCCGAGCACGTCGGGGCGGACGCGCGCTTCGTGCACCAGGGCATGACCTCATCGGACGTGCTGGACACGTGCCTCAACGTGCAGCTCGTGCGTGCCGCCGACATTCTGATCGCGGGCGTCGACCGCCTGCTCGCCGCCCTCAAAACGCGCGCGTTCGAGCACAAGAACACCGTCACCATCGGGCGCAGCCACGGCATCCATGCCGAGCCGACGACGTTCGGCGTCAAGCTCGCGTTCGCGCACGCCGAATTCCAGCGCGCGCGCGAACGCCTCGTCGCCGCCCGGCGTGAGGTCGCCACCTGCGCCATCTCGGGCGCGGTCGGCACGTTCGCCAACATCGATCCGCGCGTTGAAGTCTACGTGGCGGAGAAGCTCGGCCTCGAAGCCGAACCCGTCTCGACACAGGTCATTCCGCGCGACCGGCACGCCATGTACTTCGCGACGCTCGGCGTGGTGGCGTCCTCGATCGAGCGGCTCGCGACCGAGATCCGCCATCTGCAGCGCACCGAGGTACTGGAAGCCGAAGAGTTCTTCTCGGCCGGGCAGAAGGGCTCGTCGGCCATGCCGCACAAGCGCAACCCCGTGCTGACCGAGAACCTTGTGGGGCTGGCGCGCATGGTGCGCTCCTACGCCATGCCGGCGATGGAGAACGTGGCGCTCTGGCATGAGCGCGACATCTCGCACTCGTCCGTCGAGCGCATGATCGGTCCGGACGCGACGGTGACGCTGGACTTCGCGCTGGCGCGGCTCGCGGGCGTGATCGAGAAGCTCGTCATCTACCCCGAGGCCATGAAGCGGAACCTCGACAAGCTTGGCGGGCTGCACAATTCCCAGCGCGTGCTGCTGGCGCTGACGCAGGCGGGCGCCTCGCGCGAGGAGGCCTACGCGATGGTTCAGCGCAACGCGATGAAGACGTGGGAAACGGGCGCCGACTTCCTGACTGAGCTCAAGGCCGACAAGGATGTGACGGCGAAGGTGCCCGTGGCGGCGCTCGAAGAGATGTTCGACCTCGGCTATCACCTCAAGCACGTCGACACGATCTTCACGCGCGTGTTCGGCACGGCGTAACGCATCACGCCTTCGGGATCTGGTGCTTCCGGCACGGCATGCGCTAGGATCGCGCATGCTCACCCTGCCCGCCGCCCGCTGGACCCAGCCCGAATTCATCCGTCGCCTCGCCGTCACCTTCGCGGTGCTGGCGCTCTATCGTGTTGGCAGCAACGTACCGCTGCCGGGCATCGATGCCGCGCTTCTGTACGCGCAGGCTCCCATGCGCGGATCGGGCGCCTACATCGGGCTCGTGTCGATCATGACGCTCGGCATGACGCCGCTCTTGTCGGCGCTGATCCTCGTCGAGATGACGAAGACGTTCTGGCCGGGCTTCTGCGCGTGGGCGGCCGTGCCTCGCAAAGCCCATCGGATCGAGATCGCCGCGGTGGCCGGCGCGCTCCTGATTGCCGCGCTTCAGGCCGGCGGGCTCGCGCTCGCGCTCGAGCAGGTCGTCGGGCTCGTTCCCGAGCCTGGGTTCGGCTTCCGGGCGGGCGTCGTGGTCTCCCTGATGGCCGCGATGGCGGTTCTGATCTGGCTTGCGGCCGTGATTTCGCAACATGGCATTGGGCACGGCTTCTGGATCCTGCTGGCTGCACCCCTCATCGTGACCTTGACCCAGCGCGTGATCGAACGGGCCGGCGACTTCGGGCCGGCCGGGCCGACGGGGATTGCGCTCACGGTCCTCATGCTGGCCGTCTCGATCGCGGTGCTGGCCGCGCTGCTCAACGCGAAGCCGCCTCTCAGCGAACCGACTGAGCCGGCCTGGGCCAGCATTCTCGGCTTCGCGCTCGTGACGTGGGTCGTGACGGGGGCATGGGTCGCTGTCGCGCTCCTCGCGCCGGAGTATGCGCCGCCCTTCGAGCAGGTGTCCCTCTACGACGCGCTGCTGCTGCTCAGCCTTGTGTGCGTGGTGCTGGTCGTCGTGATGCGGCGGCGGAGTCTCGGAAGCGCGACCGGCGCTTCCGCAGCGGCTGCGGCGATGCCGCTCGCCGGAGCGTTGGTCGGGCTCGTTGTATTCGGGATGGTGCTTTCACATATATCGCACGCGCCACTCCTCATTCCTCCGACGAAGGTTCTGCTGCTTGCGGCAGCGGGGCTTATCGTCCTACAGGGCATGGCGCGCCCCGAATACGAGCCGGCGGCGACGCCCTCCACGTCGACGCCTTCCAACTCCGGGGCCGTTTCACCACCCGATCCCCAGTCCTGAGCGCGATCCCCATCCGCGCGAACGGTTTTTTCGCGAGAGGTTCCATGCGCACGTCCGACGTCGATATCCTGATCGTCCCCGGCTGGTCGGGGTCCGGCGAAGACCATTGGCAGACGCGTTGGGAGCGCACGCTCAAAACGGCGCGTCGCGTCGAGCAGGAGGACTGGTACGCGCCGGATGCCGAGGCGTGGGTGGGCCGCATCATCGAGAACGCCGTGCAAAGCGCGCGGCCCGTGGTCATCGTGGCGCATAGCCTCGGCGTGCCTGCGGTGGCCCACATGGCGAAGCGGATTCCGAAGGGCTTCATTTCGGGGGCGTTCCTCGTCGCGCCCGCGGATGTCGATCACGCGAGCGCCTGGCCGGTGACGGAAGGGCTCAAGTTCGATGCCACGGCGAGCGGATTTTCGCCGCTGCCGGGCGAGCCGTTTCCGTTTCCGTCCGTGCTGGTGGCGTCGTCGACCGACCCCTACTGCAGCATGGAGCGCGCGACCGCGCTGGCCAATGGCTGGGGGTCAACGCTGGTGGAGGCCGGGGACGCCGGTCACATCAACAGCGCGTCCGGCTTCGGGCCGTGGCCCGATGGCGTGCTGCGATTCGGCGCCTTCCTCAGGACGCTCGAGGCATAGTCGCGCTCGAGGAGCCGCCGGCCGCACGCTCAAAGGAAAGTGGCCAGCGGGCCTGAACCCGCTGGCCGATCTCGTGCTTACTTCGCCGATTCGATTTCGGTCACGGCCTTGGCCAGGAACTCGGTCATGGCCTGGCGGATCTCGGCGTCGGCGATCGTCACGCCCTTGTCGGCGAAATCCTGCTTCACCTTGCGCAGCACGTCGTCATCGCCCTTCTCGGCGAGATCGGCCTTGCGCACGGCCTTGATGTAGTCCTCAAGCGCGGCGCCGGTGATGCCGAGCTTGGCGCCGGCCCACTCCGCCAACATCTTGTTGCGCCGGCTTTCGGCTTTGAACTTCAGGTCCTGATCGTGGGCAAACTTCTTCTCGAAACCTTTTTCGCGCTCGTCAAACGTGGTCATGACCGTCTCCAATCAGGCTACTTTCAGTCCGGGCTGTTCCGGCTTTGTTCAGGGCGAATCCGTGTTGTATGGGTCTCGCATCACGCCCAGCAGTCCGCGAGCCGTACCTTGGCGGGGCAAACAAATCAACGGCTTGTCCAGCTCGTACCCCAGAGGCCATTTGCCCCCTCGTTTAGATTGTTTCTCCCCCCTGCTTCGGCTAGTGTCCGGGCATGAAATTTGTGCGTTAGACCGGCCCAGAGACAAGTCGAGAACTTCCGAAATCTCGTCGTAACATCAATGGGTCGGCTCCTCGGGACAGGCCGTCCTCATCAGTTGCAATGTCGGGCAAGAGCGTGATCGTCAAGGGACCAGGATCGATGAACAAGCGGCGCCGAATCTACGAGGGCAAAGCGAAGGTTCTTTACGAAGGACCAGAGCCGGGAACGCTCATCCAGCACTTCAAGGACGACGCGACCGCGTTCAATGCGAAGAAGCACGCGCTCATCGAGGGCAAGGGCGTGCTCAACAATCGCATTTCGGAATACGTGTTCCAGCGTCTCGGCGAGATCGGCGTGCCGACGCACTTCATCAAGCGCCTCAACATGCGCGAGCAGTTGATCCGCGAAGTCGAGATCATTCCGCTCGAAGTCGTCGTGCGCAACGTTGCGGCCGGCTCGCTGTCGACGCGGCTCGGCCTGGAAGAAGGCATGCAGCTGCCGCGCTCGATCATCGAGTTCTACTTCAAAGCCGACAACCTCAACGACCCGATGGTCTCCGAAGAGCACATCACGGCGTTCGGCTGGGCCACGCCGCAGGAAATCGACGAGATCATGCAGCTCGCGCTGCGCGTGAACGACTTCCTCGTCGGCCTGTTCCTCGGCATCGGCATCCGTCTCGTCGACTTCAAGATCGAGTTCGGCCGCCTGTGGGACAACGAGCAGATGCGGATCGTGCTCGCAGACGAGATCAGCCCCGATTGCTGCCGCCTGTGGGACATCACGTCGGGCGACAAGCTCGACAAGGATCGCTTCCGCCGCGATCTCGGCGGCGTGCTCGAGGCCTACCAGGAAGTCGCGCGCCGTCTTGGCGTGCTGACGGAAAACCGCCCGCCCAAGGGCGTCGGCCCGGTGCTCGTCGCGTCGAACCCGACCGGAAAACCCAACTAAGTATGAGGCAACAGGCAACATGGCAGCAGGCAGCAAGATGGCTGTAACACTGCTGCCGGTTGCCCGCTGCCCGCTGCCCGAGGTCCAATGAAAGCCCGCATCAAGATCACGCTCAAGAATGGCGTCCTCGACCCGCAAGGCAAGGCGATCCAGAACGCGCTCGGCGCGCTCGGCTTCGAAGGCGTCAACGACGTTCGCCAGGGCAAGTACATCGAGGTCGATGTCGCCGGCATGAGCGAGGACAAGGCCCGCGCCGAAGTCGAGCGCATGTGCCGCGACCTGCTCGCCAACACGGTCATCGAGAACTACAGCTTCGAGCTCGCGCCCTGATGGTGCGGAGCGCGCGCGCAATTGCTGTGGCCATCGGACTGCTGTGTCCGGCGGCTGCAGGCGCGCAAAGCGGGGGTGCGCCCACGCTCGATTGCGCGCTCGGCTACGCAAGACTTCAATCCTCCATGCAGGCCCTTCCGGGCGCCAAGGCAGAGCGGCGCGGCGATTTCGACGTCGTGACGCTTTCCGTGCCGGACACCTGGAGCATCGAGGTCGTGTTCACGGCTCCCGGCACGCCCGCGCATCCCGCCGTCATGATGCGGACGCGGTACATGCAGGTGACCGGCGTCTGGACCTCCCAAAGCAAGGGCTGCGGATACGGCGACCGCGTTCAGTTCGAAGCCGCGATGGCCGACATGAAGGCCGCCGATACCGCGCTGACCAACGCCTCGCGCGACGAGGTCGAACGGAAGAAGCAGGACCAGTCGCCGCTCGCGACGCCCAACTGACGGGGCGCAGGCGTCTGAGCCCCGCCGAAACCATTAGGTATTGCCCCTGCCCTCGCCACCCGGGCGCCGGTCCACATCCCCGTTCGCAGCGGCGCAATGGGTTATGGACAGCGGCAGGGCCACGCGATACTGGGGGCCAAGCTCATACCGGGAGAGACCATGCTCCGCGCATCCGTGATCGTATTCCCTGGCTCGAACTGCGACCGGGACGTCAAAACCGCGCTCGAAGCCATCACCGGCTTTCCGGTCAAGATGGTCTGGCACGGCGACGCCACGGTGCCTTCCTCGGACCTCATCGTGCTGCCGGGCGGCTTTTCCTACGGCGACTACCTGCGCTGCGGGGCCATGGCGGCTCAATCGCCGATCATGCGCGACGTGGTCGAGAAGGCCCGCAAGGGCACGCCCGTGCTCGGCATCTGCAACGGATTTCAGATCCTCTGCGAATCCGGCCTCCTGCCGGGCGTGCTGATGCGCAATAAATCCCTGCACTTCATCTGCCGGGACGTGCATCTCAAGGTCGAAACGGACAAGACGTTCTTCACGGGTTGCTACCGTCCGGGCGAAGTCATCCGCGTCCCGATCGCGCACGCGGAAGGCAATTACTTCGCCGATACTGAAACGCTCGACCGGCTGGAGGGCGAAGGCCGGGTCGTGTTCCGTTATTCCGATGCCGAGGGCACCGTCTCGCCCGAGACGTGCCCGAACGGTGCGCAGCGCAACATCGCGGGCATCGCCGATCCGACGGGGCGCATCGTCGGGATGATGCCGCATCCGGAGCGGCTCTACGAAAAGATGCTCGGCGGGACGGACGGCCGGCGCGTGTTCGAGAGCGCGGTCGTGGGCGCCGTGGCTGCGATGGGGTGATAGTCGGCAGTCGAGGTGGAGCCCTCGTCGCTCTGAAATGCAAAAGGGACGAACCTTTCGGTTCGTCCCTTTTTTCGTCCTCCGGCGATGCCGGAGTGAATTCGAGACCCGGCTTCTTGCCGGAGGGTGATTCACGTTTGAGATTGATAGGATCTCAAACGATCACGCTCCTGCGCCGGAGGCCGAACTCAGCGCTTCTTGGAGCCGGCGCCCTCGACGGGCGACCAGGAGCTGAGAAGAGCGAGCAACACGGCTTTCATTGGATTTCTCTCTAGAAGTGTTTCGTTGGGTGAGCTTGTACCCTGATCCGCGGCCCCGAGGAAGTGCGGCACTTGCTCGCCTGCAATGCAGGCCCGGCATGGCAGCCCGAAATTTCACATTACTTTCAAGACCTGGAACAATTGAGGGCAGGTCATGGACCTGCCCTCAAACTATGCATCGTTACTTTACGAATGCTTCTTAAGACTTGTAGGGCGCACGATCATACACGCGCGCGATCATGCGATTCGCACCGTGCCCGCAGAAGAACTCGGCGGACTGGCCGGCGCTGGCATCGACCTTGAAGATCTTGCCCTGCGTGACCGGCATGACGAAACGGGTACCCGGGCTATCCAGGCTCGCCTGATCGCCGAACGCGTCGGCAACCACGACCGTCAGCTCGCACGCCTTGTTATTGGCTACAAAATAGCCAATCGCGTGCTTGCCACCGATATCGAGACTGATGCCGCGTCCCGGCGTCATGATTTCGACCGTTGCGCCCGGCTGGGCATGAAACAACGGATCGGCGGATACGACACCCGCAGCAAGTACGCCCATCATACCCGCTGCTGCAGCAACGGCTTTCGTCGCCTTCAACATGGTTCAACTCCATTTAATGATGAGATGCTCGCCGCGGCGGGACTCTTCTGGTCCTGCGTTCCGGCTTGGGCATTCTATAACATCATGACTCGGCAGGAAGAATTCCTATTGCTGCATAGCAGCGGCCAGGTTTGTGCAGCGCGATACTGTCGCAATGGGTGTGATGTCGCATGGCTTCAACCCAACGTAAGCCCGCCCGAATCCTGTCCTCTCGCCGGTCGCCCCGACCCCGCCGCGGCCCAGACGAACCACGCGACCTGCGACACGCGCGTCCGCGCCGCGGGACAAGACGGCCCGGGCGAGCGACAAGCCCGTTTTCCCTCGCTATAAGCTCCGCGTTAGATCTTCATCGCGAGACCCGGAACACCTTCCTGATGCAGGACAACGCGACTTCCACCATCACGCCCGAGACCGTCGCCGCCCACGGGCTCAAGCCCGACGAATACCAGCGGCTGCTCAAGATTCTCGGGCGCGAGCCCCGGATCACGGAGCTCGGCATCTTCTCGGTCATGTGGAGCGAGCACTGCTCCTACAAATCCTCTCGCGTTTGGCTCAAGACGCTGCCGACCTCCGGCGCGCGGGTCATCCAGGGGCCCGGCGAGAACGCGGGCGTGGTGGACCTCGGAGACGGGGACGCGGCCATCTTCAAGATGGAGAGCCACAACCACCCCTCCTACATCGAGCCCTACCAGGGCGCGGCTACGGGCGTCGGCGGCATCATGCGCGACGTGTTCACGATGGGCGCGCGGCCGGTGGCGAACCTCAACGCGCTGCGCTTCGGCGATCCTTCCCATCCCAAGACGCGGCACCTCGTTTCGGGCGTCGTGTCCGGCATTGGCGGCTACGGCAATTGCGTCGGCGTGCCGACGGTGGGCGGCGAAGTGAACTTCGACGCGGGCTACAACGGCAACATCCTCGTCAACGCCATGTGCGTCGGCCTCGCGAGGACGGACAAGATCTTCTACTCGGCCGCCAAGGGCGTCGGCCTGCCGGTCGTCTACGTCGGCTCGAAGACCGGCCGCGACGGCATCCACGGCGCGACGATGGCGTCCGCCGAGTTCGACGACAAATCCGAAGAGAAGCGCCCGACGGTGCAGGTCGGCGATCCCTTCACCGAAAAGCTGCTGATCGAAGCCTGCCTCGAGATGATGGCGACGGACGCGATCATCGCCATCCAGGACATGGGCGCTGCCGGCCTCACCTCGTCGACGTCTGAAATGGCCGACAAAGGCGGCGTCGGCATCACGCTCGACCTCGATCATGTGCCCCAGCGCGAAGAGGGCATGACGGCCTACGAGATGATGCTCTCCGAAAGCCAGGAGCGCATGCTCATGATCCTGAAGCCCGGCCGCGAGGCTGAGGCCGAGGCGATCTTCCGCAAGTGGGGTCTCGATTTCGCCGTCGTCGGCACCACGACCGACACGGGCCGCATGATCGTGATGCACAAGGGCGTGGTCGAAGCCGACCTGCCGGTGCCGGTGCTCGCGAACTCGGCCCCGATGTACGAACGGCCGTGGTTCGCGCCCGTGCCGCCGCAGCCTGTGCTGCCGCAGTGGGTCAAGGCGCCGAACGGCAATCTCGATGCGCTGAAGACGATGTTCGGCTCGCCCGCGCTCTGCTCGCGCCGCTGGGTGTGGGAGCAGTACGATCACATGGTGATGGGCGACACCATCGGACGCCCCGGCGGAGACGCGGCCGTCGTGCGCGTGCACGGCACGCAGAAGGGCCTCGCGGCCACCTGTGACGTCACTCCGCGATACGTTGCGGCCGATCCTGAGATGGGCACCAAGCAGGCTGTCGTTGAGACGTGGCGCAATCTCTGCGCCGTCGGCGCCGATCCGATCGCCATCACCGACAACATGAACTTCGGCAATCCCGAGCGCCCGGAAATCATGGGGCAGTTCGTGGCCTCCGTGCGCGGCATGGCGGAAGCGTGCCGCGTGCTCGACTACCCGGTCGTGTCCGGCAACGTGTCGCTCTACAACGAGACCAACGGCGTCGGCATCCCGCCCACTCCGGCCATTGGTGGCGTCGGGCTCATTCCGGATGTGGCGCATGTGGCGGACATCAAGCTCAAGCGCGAGGGCGATCTGCTGATCGTCATCGGCCGCGAGCAGGGCTGGCTCGGCCAGTCGCTCTACCAACAGATCATCTGCGAGAAGCTCGAAGGCGCGCCGCCGCCGGTGGATCTCGCCGACGAGATCAAGGCCGGGCGTCTCGTGCGCGCGCTCATCCGCGAGGACAAGGTGTCGGCCGTGCACGACCTCTCGGACGGCGGGCTGCTCGTCGCGATTGCCGAGATGGCGCTGGCGTCGGGCGAAAAGGGCAGCGGGCTCGGCGTGGAGCTGTTCGCCTATGAAGGCAAGCTGCCGGCGCACGCGGTGTGGTTCGGCGAAGACCAGGGACGTTATGTGCTGGCGGTCGATCCGGCCCGCGCGGAAGAGGTGGTCGAGCGCGCGCGTCTCCTCGCGCTGCCGGCCCGCATCGTCGGGCGCACGGGCGGCGACGCCATCGTGCTCAAGGGCGAGGAGCCGCTCAAGCTCACGGAGCTGGCCGAGATCAACGAAGGCTGGCTGCCGAACTACATGGCGGGTGAGATCTAGGCGCGGCTTCCGCCAAGCCCTGTTCGTATCCCCTCAAGCGCCTTTGCCATCGAGATTGGTCTGGCGGCACTGGCCGCCCAGGTTGCGGAACACGTTGCTCCGGATGCCGGCCTCGACCGGCAGGCTTCCGGATGCGCCGAGCTTCAAGTCGTAGAGCACGATGTGGGTGGCGCCGTCCGCCGACGTGATCATCGGCCGGCCGTCGCCGTCGAGCGCGTAGGTCCAGGCGGGACGCTCCGCGTGCTCGTAGTTCTGGCGAACGCCGTCTGCCGAGACGAAGGCGCGTTGAAAGAAGCGCGGCGGCTCGCCTTTCGGCACCTCGACGTCGAAGTAGAAAAACACCGCGGTGCTGCTGTGCATGAAGGCGGTGAAGGAGCAATCGAGCGACGGGGGCAGCGCGTCGTTCGGCTTCGTGGTCGCAACCTCCGGCGGCCTCTGCGCTGGCGCGGTCGGCTGCCGAAACAAATACGCAACAACAGATCCGCCGAGCAGAACAGTTGCGATGCCGGCAGCGGCCAGAAAGCTCGACCTGCCGGAAAGGCGCGTTTTCATGTGCGATCCACCGTTGTAGCGCGACGTTCGCCGCGGCACCGACAAAGCGTACGTGTCACTTTTCGCCCGTCAGCGCCTTCAGCATGCCCTTGAACTCTTCCCCTTCCGAGCGACCGAACGCCCGGCACCGCGTGGTGCAGTCCGCGATAGTCTTGCCTGTGATGTAGCGGTTGATCTCGGCAATAGTGAACGGGCACTTGTTCCGGACGATCGGTTCGCCGTCGAACCGCTTTTCGAATGAAAAGACGTTTTCGTAGTAGGTCGCGCGGACCTCGTTCGACGGCGCGCCCTCATAGGCGATGAACCACTCGCTGTCCTTCTCGCCGATTACGCGGCCCGTGCAGCGCTCGCTTCGCCCGCCCGCATTCATCGTGCACGTGCCTTCCTGGGCGAGCAGATACTCGACTTTCTTCTCGGCGAGCCACTTTGCATGATCGACGAGGTAGTAGCGAAACCGGCCGTCGGGAAGCTGCTCGGTAAACTTGTTGTAGCAGGCGAGCGGGCCGGCGAGTTCGGCATTGCCCTTCGCGTCCTCGAGCCCTGCCTCGGACCACAGGCCGGTGTAAGGATGGTCCTCGGCGTGCGCCGACGACAGGAAGAAGAGACCGGCGAACACCGCGAGAACAACTCTCATTCAGGATTTTCCATCGTAATTGCGCGCGCAGTATCGGGCCGAATTCCGCCACTGTCAGCGGTGAAAGCAGGACGGCGTATTCCGCGTATCCAAGACAGCGGACGGGCTGCCACCTAGGTTGACGCCGCACGGGATGACGGTCTCGTGACAGATGCGGTGTGTGCCGCGTCCTTGTAGCCATTCGCAAGCCGAAAAAACTCAGGAGACGACATGTCAGACTGGCTGACCGGACACGAAGCCGCGTTCGCGGGCAAGCTCGCCTTGTGCCTGCTGCTCGGGATGATGATCGGCGTGGAGCGTGAGCTGCGCAACAAGCCGGCCGGGATCAGCACGCACTGTTTCGTGATGGCCGGCGCTTGCCTGTTTACGTTCATCTCCACCGTGGCGGACCCGAACAGCCCCGCGCGGATCGCGGCCCAGGTGGTGTCGGGCGTGGGCTTTCTCGGCGCGGGCATGATCATCAAAAGTGAAAACGACTCCGTCCGGAACCTCACGACAGCGGCGGCCATCTGGTTTGCGGCGGCGGTCGGCATGGCGATCGGCATCGGCTGGTATGTGATCGCCGTGATCGCATCGGTCTATGCGGTGATCGTGCCGCGCATTCCGCACGTCAAGAAATGGAACGCGAGCCAGCACGACGAATAGCCGGATCGGTCGCGGCCGGCGCAGGCGTCAGCGGGTTTTCGCTCGTGGCTTGCGCGCGGATTTCTTGGCGGTTCCCGCCGGTTTGCGGCGTGTCTTCGCCGCTGCCTTCTTAGCCTGCGCCGCGATGCGTTGCGCCGCGCGCGATCCCGGCACGGGGCGCCCGCCATGCGCTGCGATGTATCCGTCGCTCTTTGCGCGCGGCGTGTAGGTCTTCGCGCCCTTGGCGTAGTCGCTCACCGCGATGGGATCGATCTTCTTCCATCGCCGGTACTCCGCGTTCGAGAGCATGGCATCCGGTACGGCGGGCTTGCCGAGCTTCGCCTCGATATAGGACTGGAACGCGGTGCCGATGCCCTGGCGGCGCGCTCCGCGCACAATCTGAAAGTTGGTGATCTGGATCGTGTGGCCGAAGTTGCGGATGTCGGCAGAGCCGACTTCCGCGCCGTTCTTGAAAAACTTCGCCGTCGTGCGGCCGTGCGCGTCCGTGTCGTGCCGGAAGGTCACGCCGTCCGGCGGCGCGCTTGTCTTGCGGCGCGTGGTGCGCGGCGCCGAGACCTTGACGGTTGCGCGCGGCGACACGCGGGAGCCGCGCGACTTGTTGTGCTCTGCTGGCCGCGGCTTGGCTGGCACGGACTTCGTGGGCCGGCGGCTGGTTGCCCGCCTGCGGGGCGTCGCTTCATCATTGGCCGCGGCCGGCGGAAGGCTTCGGGGCGCATCAATCAAGGTCCGTTCGATGAGCGCCCCCAGACTTCGGATCGGTTTGGTCCATCGCCCGCGATGACCTCGCGTCTCTTTTGGCGGCCGTCATCCGATTTCGTCAAGCCCGCCATTTGATGCCTCGGGCGGCCCTCAGCAGATATCGCTTGCCAGCCGCTGGAGCGGCCGTGAGACTACGGAGAGATGGGCGGCGCGCGCTCCACGGAGCGCGGGCGTTACTCGAGTTTGCGTAGGCTTCACAAACGCGGATCCCCTCATGGGGCCTCAATCGGCGGACGACCGGGATAGCCGGGATGCCTGGCTCGAAGCGGCGGACGGACGTCCCTGGCCGCTCGGCGCAAGTTGCTCGATCGGGCGGGCGCCCTCCAATACCATCGTGCTCGACGACCGGCGCATTTCGCGGCGCCACGCCGTCGTGCATCGCCAGGACAGCACGGAGTACTGGCTCGTCGACCTCGGCAGCGGCAACGGCTCCTTCATCAACGGGTTGCGCATCGCCAATCCGACGCGTCTCTACGACGGCGATTGCGTGGGGATCGGGGAATCCATCCTCACTTTCCGCCAGGCCTTTGGCTCGGGCGCCCGCGCGCTGACGTCCGCCCATTCTTCCATGACAATGATCGAGGTGAAGAGCGCCCGATGCTGGATGCTGGTCGCCGACATCGTCGGATCGACCAAGCTCGCCACGTCCTACGAGCCGGCGCGGTGGGCCTCTCTCGTCGGGGCCTGGACTGACGGATGCCGCCGCATCGTCGAGGGCAACGGGGGGCTGATCAACAAGTACCTCGGCGACGGCTTCCTCGCCATCTGGCCGCGCGACGGCCAGCCGACGAAGCCGGTCAAGGAGGCGATCGCCGCCCTGCTCAGTCAGCAGCGCGGCGCGCGGCTGCCGTTCCGGATCGCGGTGCACTTTGGCGACGTCGTGATGGGCGGCGGGCGCAGCCTCGGCGAGGACAACATCTCGGGCGCGGAACTCGTGCTGCTGTTTCGCATGGAGAAGATCGCCGGCAGCATCAACCGGACATTTCTCTGCAGCGAGCCGGCGGCCGCGAAACTGCAATCCCTGATCGACCTCGAATTCGTGGGCGAGCACGCGATTACCGGCTTCACCGACAACCTGCCGCGGCGGTTCTTCGGCATCCGCTCGAAATAAGCGCGCGCCTACTCGCCCCAGCCGCCCATGGCTTTGACTTCGAGATACTCCTCGAGCCCGAAGCGGCCCCATTCGCGGCCGTTGCCGGATTGCTTCATGCCGCCGAACGGCGCGCGGCGGTCGTTCATGACGCCGTTGAGGTTGACGTTGCCGGCGCGCAGACGGCGGGCAACCGCCCGGGCGCGGTCGATGTCGCCGGAGGATACGTAGCCGGCCAGACCATACGGGGTGTCGTTGGCGATGCGCACGGCGTCGTCCTCGTCCCGGTAGGCCAGGATCGAGAGCACGGGGCCGAAGATCTCCTCGCGCGCGATGGTCATGTCCGGCGTGACGTTGGCGAACACGGTCGGGCGCACGAAGAAGCCCTTGTTGAGCCCCTGCGGGCGGCCTGGGCCGCCGGCTGTGAGCGTTGCGCCTTCCGAGACGCCGCTTTCGATCAGGCGCTGGATCTTGTCCCACTGCGTGCGGTTGGCGACGGGGCCCGTTTCGGTCTCCTTGGCGCGGGGATCGCCGACGCGGAGGCTGTCGGCGACGGCGGCCGCGATGGCGGCGGCCTCGTCCATGCGCGAGAGGGGCACCAGCATGCGGGTCGGCGCGTTGCAGGACTGGCCGGAGTTGCCGAAGCAATGGCGCGCGCCGCCGCCCACCGCCTTCTCGAAGTCGGCGTCGGCGAGAATGATGTTGGCGGACTTGCCGCCCAGCTCCTGCGTCACGCGCTTCACGCTCGGCGCCGCGCGGATGGCGACGTCGATGCCGGCCCGCGTCGAGCCCGTGAACGACACCATGTCGAGCCCGGGATGGGCGCTGATGGCAGCCCCGACCTCAGGACCGACGCCATTGACGAGGTTGAACACGCCCGGCGGCACGCCCGCCTCATGCAGGATCTCGGTGAGAATCAGCGCCGAGGTCGGCGTGTACTCCGACGGCTTCAGCACCATCGTGCAGCCCGCCGCCAGGGCCGGCGCGACCTTGCAGGCGACCTGATTGAGCGGCCAGTTCCACGGCGTGATCATGCCGACCGCGCCGATCGGCTCGCGCACAATCAGCGTTGCTCCCATGCGCTCCTCGAACGGATAGGACTTGAGCGCTTCGAGCGTCGTCATGAAATGGCTGAGCCCCGCGCCCGCATGGACGCGCTCGGCAAACCCGAGGGGAGCGCCCATTTCGTCGGACACGGCGGAGCCGATTTCGCGCAGCCGCTTGGAGTAGATCTCCATGATGCGCGTCAGCAGGGCGACGCGCTCCTCGCGGGTTGTAGCTGCGTAGGCGGGCCAGGCCGCGCGCGCCGCCGCGACGGCGGCGTCGACATCCTCGGCCGACCCCACCGCCATGTCGTACATGGGCTCCTCGGTCGCCGGATTGACGACGGGGATCGTTCGCCGCTGCTTGGGGTCGACCCACGTGCCGCCGATATAGAATTTGCTTCGATCTACCATCTGACCGGTTCCGTTCCGCGCAATCCGCCTTACTTGGCATACGAGCGCAACCAGTGGCCAGTCCGCATCGTGCCGCGCATGCCTCCGGCCGGTCTTTTGCTTGCACGCCTTCGGCATGACTTTCCTCGCATGCCTCCGGCCAGTCGTTGCTCGCGCGCCTCCGGCGCGACCTGCATTGAAAACAATCGAAATCAATTGGTAACTCTGTTTTTCGTTTCGCTTTTTAAAAACACTGTATTCCTCGGCGCATTATTTCTCGAATAGATAAACCTTTAGATTTCCGGGTGACACTCCCCTCAACGCCGTAGTGGAGTTCAGTCATGCGTACCATCGCGCTTTCGGGGTTGCTCGTTGCAACGCTCATTCCCCTCACCGTTGACCATCATCTTCCGAACGCCCGCCAGACGCAGGCGATGCGCGCGTCGATCTCGTCCGAATTGCAGAAGACCGTCATGACGGCGCTCTTTACCTCGCAGAGAAACGGTGAAATCGACCGCTCCATGCGGCGCGTCGAGACCCTGCGCACGCGCGAGTTCACCGCCGAGCGCAATCGCGAAATCAACCGCTCGATTGCTGCGCGCGATGCGATCGCGCCGGTGCTGTTTGCTGAAGCCCGCCTTGCGGAGATCGAAGCGGCCAGCGAACGCAGCGCCATGGTCGCCGCCGCCGACTTCATGGCGGAGCGCAATGCGGAAATCGACCGCTCGATGGCCGCTGCCGACGCAGGACGCGCCGCGCTCTTTGCCGAAGCCCGCCAGCGCGAGATCGACCAGTCGATTGCGATGGACAGCGCTGTGCGCACCGCCGCCTTCACGTTCAAGCGCAATGTCGAAATTGCCGCCGCAATGGCTGCAACCGACCGGGCCCGCGAGGCCCGCTTCGCCGAAGCGCGCAACCGCGAAATCGACATCAGCATGACGAAGGTTTCCCAGCAGCAGGACATGGCCTTCATTGCGGCCCGAAACGCCGAAATCGAGATTTCGATGGCGCGCGTCAACGGCGAGTCCGCCCTGGTGGCGCTCGGCCGCATTGCGCCCTATCTAGGCGCCAGCGGCATCGAGACCGCCTCGATCCGCCGCTAGAGATCCCCAGCGGCGCTCGGACGCACCTTTCGCGCTCCCTTCACCCCCTATACACTCGCCGAGGCCGCCCCACCGGGTGGCCTCACGCGTTTCAGGAGCCCCTCACCCATGCCTATGGACCGGTCCGAGATCGAAGAGCTGATCAAGGCGAAATTTCCGGATGCCAAGATCGTCATCCAGGATCTGGCCGGGGACGGCGATCACTACGCCGCGCGGGTGGAAAGCCAGGCTTTCAAAGGCAAATCCCGGGTGCAGCAGCACCAGATGGTCTACGACGCCCTCGGCGGGCGCATGGGCGGCGTGTTGCATGCGCTCGCCCTGACCACCGCCGCGCCGCCCGACTAGCGCACCTGGCCACCCTGTCGCCTGGCCACCCCCGTGCCTCGCCACCGTGGCCGCATTGACAACCGGCAGGCGCACGCCACATCTACCGGCACGAATTCGACCGCCACCCGTACGCGGCGCGCCGCCAGATCCCACGACAAGAAAGGTTTTCGACCCATGAGCGAAGCAACCGCCCACGCGGCGATCAAAGAGACCATCGAGAGCAACGACGTGGTGCTGTTCATGAAGGGCACCGCCAAGTTCCCGCAGTGCGGATTTTCGGCTCAGGTGGCGCAGATCCTCAACCACCTCGGCGTGCCCTACAAGGACGTCAACGTGCTGGACGACCAGGACATCCGCGAGGGCATCAAGAGCTTCACCAACTGGCCGACCATTCCGCAGCTCTACGTCAAGGGCGAGTTCATCGGCGGCTGCGATATCGTGCGCGAGATGTTCCAGGCCGGCGAGCTGCACGCCCTGATCCACGACAAGGGCATCGCCCACACGAACCACGGCTAAGGGTAGCCGGCTGGACCACGACCGGCGTCGCGTTTCTCACGGCGTGTCTGGATCCCGGCCTGCGCCGGGATGACGGTGGGGCTGGCGGCCGGATGTGGTCGTGACTGACGTCGCCTTTGATGGGAACTGACGTCAGGCTGGCGATGGCCTGTGTGCTGCGACGATTTGGAGGCGCACCGGCAGCCCTGTGCCTCAGCCGCTGCGTCTGCCGACTGCCCGCTACCGCCCCTACCCGCGGAAGCGCCGTCACGGTCAAATTTTTGACGCGGCGGGCCCCTCTAGTCCATGCTTCGGGGCAATCGGGGCTGGACAGGGCGTAGGCGGCAGATGCGTTTGGGCGGACGGCGCTTTCTGTTGAGCCTGGCGATCATCGGCGCGGCCGTGTGCCTCGCGCTCGGCATCACGCTCCCCATTATCCGCCTTACGAAATACGTGTTCTGGACGACCGAGCATTCGCTGCTCTCGACGGTGGACGTGCTGATCCGCGACGGGCAGACATTTCTCGGCGGCACGGTGCTGATCTTCTCGATCGTGCTGCCCGTGTTGAAGCTGCTCTATCTGCTGCTCGTCTCGACGCTTCCGGCCGTGGAGCTGACGCGGCAGAACCGCCGCCTCAAGGCGCTCGAGTGGCTCGGCAAGTGGTCCATGCACGACGTGCTGGTGCTGTCGCTCACGATCTTCTTCATCAAGGCCCAGGGTCTCTACGACGCGGCGAGCCTTTCGGGCGTCTACTACTTCACGGCCGCTGTCGTGCTGATGATCCTCTCTTACGCGTGGCTCCGCAACGAGGGCCTGACGGCGCGGCCCGCAGACGAGCCCTCGACGCAGACGGCGCTCGCGCGGCAGATCTCGCCGTTCCGCAATTTCGTGCTGAGCTTCCTCATCATCCTGGCCACGGTGTTCTTTGCGCTCGGGATCATCCTGCCGGTCATCCGCTTCACCACCGTCTACGTCTGGACCAACGAGCATTCCATCGCGACCATCATCTGGGCGCTGTTCGAGAACGAAGAGTACTTCCTCACCGTCGTGCTGTTCCTGTTCTCGATCCTGTTTCCGTTCCTGAAGCTGTTCTACCTGCTGACGCTCGTGACCTCGCCCGACATCCCGCCGGAGTTCCGCAAGAAGTCCATTTCGACGATGGAGTGGCTGGGGCGCTATTCGATGACCGACGTCATGGTGCTCGCGCTGATGATCTTCTACGTCAACTCCTCGGGCTACACCGAGGCGACCGTGCTGCCGGGCGTCTACTTCTTCGCGGCGTCCGCCATCATCACGATGCTCGCCTACGGCTGGGCGAACTCAGTTCCGGTCGCGCGGCCGCTGCGCCGCGAGGTGGCGATCACACCGCTTGCCGTGCAGCCGGACCGCGACGGCCTGCGCGAGGCCGAGCCCACGTCGCACGTGGTCTCCATGCCGACGAACCCCGGCCGCCGGCATCGTCCGGCCTAGTGCATTTTCCGATCACACGGCTTAGCGCCAGTCCTCTCAAAAGCATTGCTTGAGGCGTGACTGGACCCTGACCTTCGTCAGGGTGACGGATTTATGGGTCGCTACGGACCGCTCATTCTCAACGTCATCCTTGCCCACGTCATCCCGGCGGAGGCCAGGATCCAGTCACCTAAGTCCTCCTGCCGCTTTTGGTCAGAAATTGCTCTGGCATTCAGAACCGCGTCCCGACGTCAGGCATGGGCGCTGTTCGCGTCGAGCTGCTCGGCTGCCCGCATTTCCTCGATCAGGAGGCGGGTTTCCTCGGCGCGCGGCTTCGACCACGGCGCCATGATGCGGTAAGCGACCGGAAGCAGGAAGAGCGTGAACACGGTCGCGAAGCCAAGCCCGCCGATGATCACCCAGCCCAACGCGAGACGCGCCTCGGCGCCCGCGCCATGCGCGTAGATGAGTGGCAGCGCGCCCAGCACCGCGGCCGTCATCGTCATCATCACGGGCCGCAACCGCGTGTTGGCCGCATCGCGAATGGCGGTGTCGACGTCGGCGCCCTCGTCGCGCCGGATGTTGGCGAACTCGACGACGAGAATTCCGTTCTTGGCCATCACGCCGACCAGCAGCACGAGACCGATCTGGCTGTAGACGTTCATCGTGCCGCCGGTGATCAGGATGGCGAGTGTCGCCGCCGCGAGGCCGAACGGCACCGTGAACATGATCACGAGCGCGCTCACCACGCTTTCGAACTGGGCGGCGAGCACCATGAGGACGATCAGAAACGCGATGGCGAAGACGAAGGCCGTGTTCTGCGTCGTCTCGGCGAGCGTCTTGGCCTCGCCGAGAAGCGTGATCGAGAGATCCTTGTCGAGCACCTCGGCGGCGACGGCGCGCATCTGCGTCACGGCATCGCCGAGCGCGATGCCCTCATCGAGCTGCACGCTGACGGGCACGGACCGCTGGCGGTCTTCGCGGCCGAGCGTCGGCGCGATGGCGACCTCCTCGATGGTGACGAGGGTCGAGAGCGTGATGAAGCTGCCGTCCGCGGTTTTGACGAACAGATTGCGGAGATCGGATGGATCGTTGATCGGCCGGCCGCCCGCCTTCACCTGCACGGGAATGATCTCGTCCTCCACGAACAGGTCGGCGGCCTTCTCGAAGTCGATCATGGCGTTGATCAAGCTCGTGATCTCACTGATCGGAACGCCGAGCTTGGTGGCTGCCTCGCGATTGATGCGGACGGAGAGCTGCGGCTGCGTGGTGTCGTAGTCGGTGCGCGCGTTGCGGAAGCCCGGCGTCTCGGACAGCCGATTGACCATCTTGGCGGCGGCGTCCGCCAGGCGCGCGTAGTCGGGGCCTGAGATCGCGAAGCGCAGTCCCTGGCCGCCGCCGCGAATGCCGAGGCTGTTGCCGGAGCTGATCGAAATCGAGAGGCCGGCGATGTCGCCCAGTTTCTTCTGCAGCTCGGCCTGGATCTGCTGCTGTGTGCGCTTGCGTTCGTTCCATGGTGCGAGCGACGCCACGACGGACGCGCGGTTCACGCCGCCGCCGCCGACCGTCGCGAGGACGCCCGTCACCTCGCCCGTCTTGCGGTATTCGGAGAGTACGTCCTCAACTTCGTGCGTCTTCTTCGACATGTAGTCGAGGTTGGCGCCTTGCTGGGCGGTCAGGCGGATCTGCACGACGCCGCGGTCCTCAGCAGGCGTGATCTCGTTCGGAAGGAGCTTGAAGGCGGCCCAACCGAGCGCGGCGAAGCCCAGGCAGACGAGCACCACGATCCAGCGCATCCTGAGGCAGATGTCGATGGCCCAGGCGTAGCTCGATGCCAGCCAGCCGCCCACGCGGCCGAGCACCCCGGGATTGGCGTGCGGATCCGCGCCATGGTCGCCGGTGCCAAGCTTGGCGGCCAGCATCGGACAGATCGTGAGCGCGGTCAGCGACGAGATCGTGACCGCGAAGGCGAGCACGAAGCCGAACTCGGAGAACAAGCTGCCGACCACGCCCGGCATGAACGAGACCGGAATGAATACCGCCGCGAGGGTGGCGGTGGTCGCCAGCACGGCGAACACGATCTCGCGCGTGCCTATGACGGCCGCGGCGCGGGGCCCCTTCCCCATGGCGCGATGGCGGGCGATGTTCTCGATGACGACGATGGCGTCATCGACGACGAGACCCGTTGCTACGACGAGCGCGAGCAGTGTCAGGATGTTGAGCGAGAAGCCGGCCATCCAGATGGCGGCGATGGTACCGACGAGCGATACCGGAATGGCGATGGTGGGCGCGATGGTGGCGCGGATCGAACGCAGGAACGCCACGATGATCAAAATCACGATCACCGTCGACAGCACGAGCGCGATCACGACCTCGCGGACGGACTCGCGGATGAAGACCGCATCGTCCGACGTAATGGCGATCTGGACACCCGGCGGCAGGGACGACTTGAGCTCGGCAATGGCGGCGTGGATGCCTTCGGATATGGCGATGGTATTGGATTGCGCCTGACGGACGATCTCGACGCCGATGGCGGTGGTGCCATCGAGGCGCGTCATGGCGGTTGCCTCCTCGAACGCCCAGCGGACATAGGCGACATCCGCGACCTTGGTTTGGGCGTTGATTTCGAGCGCAGCCACATCTTCCGGCGACGAGACTGGCGCCTCCGCCCGCACCAGCAATTGTTGCGTCGCGTTTTCGAGCGCGCCGGAGGGCGTTGCGACGGACGCCTTGTTGATCGCTGCAATGAGATCGCTCACGCTCAGGCCGCGCGCCGTGAGTGCGACGGGATTGGCGCGCACCTCGATGATTTTCGCGCGCAGGCCGTAGGAATTCGCCGACGCGACGCCTTCGACGGCCGACAGGCGATCCTCGATGACGTTGTTGACGAGATCGGTCAGCTCGCCTTCCGACAGTGTCGAGGACGCGACCGCCATGCGCATGATCGGCGTGGCGTCGGCGTCGGCCTTGAGGACGCGCGGCTCCTCGTCCATGTCGTCGGGCAATTGGTTCTGAATGCCCGCCACCGCGTCGCGCACGTCCATGGCGGCGGTTTCGAGATTGGCGTTGCTCGACAGCTCGACTGTCACGCGGCTCGATCCGTAGGACGAGTTCGACGAGATGCTCGTGACGCCCTGGACGCGCGACACCGCGCTCTCGATGATGGCGGTGATCTGGGCGTCCATGCTCTCGGGCGTGGCGCCCGGATAGTTCGTGCGGACCGTGATCACCGGGCGGTCGACATCCGGCAGCTCGCGGATCTCGACGCCCTGGAGCGCGGCGATGCCCGCAATGATGACGAGCAGGTTCAGCACCATGGCCAGGATGGGGCGGCGGACGAACGTTCCGACCCATCCGCCGTCGTCCACACTTCCCTGGGACAGATGCGCGTCGTTCGTCGTTGTCATCGCGATTGTCCCGTGTTGGTGGCTTGCGTCACGAGGGCGGCGCTCACGACGCCAACCGCACGGTCTGGCTTGGCCGCAACGAGCTGCCGCCTTCGTGGATCACCTTGTCGCCCGGCTTGAGTTGCGCATCGATCATGACGCGATCGCCGTCGCGGCCCAGGATGGCCGCGTTGACACGCTGGACGGTGTTGTTCTCGCCGAGCTTCCAGACGTAGGCGCCTTCGCGGTCCCATTGAATGGCGAGCGCGGGCACGGACGGCGTTTCCTGCCCGGGAAGCTGGATCGAGATCGAGAACGTCGAGCCGGGAATGAGCTTGGATTCGGGGTTCGGGATTTCGGCGCGGACAGTCAGCGTGCGCGACACCGGATCGATGCGCGTTCCCACGGCCTGCACGACGCCGTTGTGGATTTCGCCCGAGCGCGTGATCAGGCTCGCGCGGACAGGCAGTCCGATCTTGATCGCGCTCGCGACGGCTTCCGGCACCGTGAACTCGATCAGCAGCTTGGTGCGATCGTCGATGCTCGCAATCGGCGCGCCGACCGCCAGATAGTCGCCTGCCTGAAGGTTCGACAGGCCCATGATGCCGGTAAAGGGGGCCTTGATGATCGTGCGGTCCAGCTCGTCCTTGGCGCGGCGCAGGGCGGCATCGGCGACCTTGAGTGCGGTTTCGGCTTCGGCGAGCACGACTTTCGATACGGTGCCGCTCGTGAGCTGCCGATAGCGTTCGACCTGATCGGCCGCCTGGGCGCGCTGAGCTTCGGCGGACTCGACGGCGATCGCTTCAGGCTCTGCATTGAGCTTCACCAGCGGCTGGCCGGCCTCGACAAGATTGCCGCCCTCGAACAGCACCTCGCCGATGACACCCGCAACGCGCGTCGTCAGCGTGACCTGCTGGCGGGCGCGGCCCGATCCGACCGCGGCGACGCGCTCGTTCAGGGGCTGCAGCTTCACCTCGACTACGGTGACGGCCGGCACGATGTCGGCACGGCCGCCACGCCGCTGGGCAGCCGCCTCGCCGCTGGCAGAGACAAGAACGCTTGCCCCCGACGCAATCGCGAGCAGGACCGCCGCCAGGGGCCGGGCTGCGTGCGGCGCACGCCAAAGAATTTGCCATCCCATCGTTTCAGAGCTCCTCGGTCTGTGCGCGTCCAAAGATGTCGGTCTCGCCGGCGGCAAAAGGCATTCGTCGTCAGGATAACGCGCGAGACGAAGAGATCCGTCCTGCGATCGGCAAATTTTTGGCGCCGCGCGCGCCCTTTTTTCGCCGCAGCTTTGCGCGTCACGCGGGCAGCGGCCGCCGGTCCAGCTCGGCGTGCATGCGCGCCTCGTCGAGCTCGCCTTCCATCTTCGAGACGACGACGGTCGCGACGCCGTTGCCGACGAGGTTCGTGAGAGCGCGCGCTTCCGACATGAAGCGGTCGATGCCGAGAATGATCGCGATCGAGCTGACGTCGATGGTGTGGGTCGCGGCGAGCGTTGCGGCGAGCACGATGAAGCCGGATCCGGTGACGCCGGCCGCGCCCTTCGAGGTCAGCAGCAGCACGCCCAGAATGCCGAGCTGCTGGGCGAGCGACAGGTCGACGTTGGTGGCCTGCGCGAGAAACAGCGCGGCCATGGTGAGATAGATGCACGTTCCGTCGAGGTTGAAGGAATAGCCCGTCGGAACGACGAGACCGACGACCGGCTCGCTGCAGCCGAGCTGCTTCATGCGCGCAATCATGCGCGGCAGAACGGACTCGGACGACGACGTGCCGAGCACGATCAGAAGCTCGTCCTTGATGTAGCGGATGAACTTGAAAATGCTGAAGCCCGTGAGCCAGGCGATCGGCCCCAGCACGCCGAAGATGAAGATCAGGCACGTGAGATAGAAGCTGCCCATCAAGGCTGCGAGCGAGGCCAGCGTGCTCACGCCATACTTGCCGATGGTGAACGCCATCGCGCCGAACGCGCCGATCGGCGCAGCCTTCATGATGATGCCGACGATGCCGAAGAACACATGCGAGAGCTGGTCGACCAGATCGAGCACGAGCTTTCCGCGCTGCCCCATGGCCTGGAGCGCGAACGCGAACAGGATGGCGAACAGCAGAACCTGCAGGATGTTGCCGTCCACGAAAGCACCGACGACGGATTTCGGGATCACATCGAGCAGAAACTCGATCGTGCTCTGCTTCTCGGCTTTCTGGACGTATTCGGCGATGGCGGAGCTGTCGACCGTGGAGAGATCGATGTTCATGCCCGCGCCCGGTTTCAGGACGTTGGTCACGACGAGGCCGATGATGAGCGCGAAGGTCGTGACGACCTCGAAATAGATCAGCGCCTTGATGCCGACGCTGCCGACGGCCTTCAGGTTCGTCATGGATGCGATGCCGTGCACGACCGTCAGAAAGATGATCGGCGCGATGATCATCTTGATCAGCTTGATGAAGCCGTCGCCGAGCGGCTTCATCTGCGTGCCGAGCTCGGGATAGGTGTGCCCGAGCAGCACGCCCAGCGCGATGGCCGTGAGAACCTGAACGTAAAGGTGGGTGTAGAATGGCTTCTTTGGCGGCACGCTCACCGTTTCGTCAGCAGTCCCCGCCAGCATCGTGCCCCCTCGCCCCTCTCTTTTTGCCGACTATAGACCAAATTCGCGGAATGGCCTGGGCGTCCTCACCAACGCGCGGCAATGCCCGCGGGTTGCGTGCCTGCACGCACCATTCCGGCCACGCCTTCTCCTATTGGTGAAGCACGGAGCAATCACAGTGAAAAGCGTGGGCGAATTGCGCTCGTGCTGACTTCAAAGCCAGCAGGTCCGCGGTTCAGCGAATCTTCGAATGCCTGCCGCCCGCGCCGCGGTCCGAGATCATGCGGCTGGTGTGGCGGTCGCGCAGGGCCACCCACTTGCGGCAGCTCGGGCGGGACGTGTCGCAGCGTGGCGCAAGCGGTGCCTTGAGCGCGGCTTGGCGCAGCGAGAAGTTGGGCTGATCGTTGCGCTGGTGGGCTTCGAGCGGATCTGGGACGGCGTCATTGTCCTGCGGGCAGTGCTCGAGCCTGTCCGGCGTGCGCACGAACGAGGCCGCATCGCCGACCCGGTAGCGCTTTCCGCACACGGTGATGCGCGGCGGCAAATGGGTGCGTTCGAACGAGTCGTAGCCTTGGCGAAGGTCGTCCCAGAAGCCGTTCCAGCGTCCGGCCGGTTGGGCTGCGATGTTCTCCGCCGTCATCCGGAAGGGAAACACGTGCACGGGGACGCTCGCCGCTCCTCGGCTGAGGGCTGCGGCCACGAAATCGTAAATCTCGGCGTTGACCTCGTTCGTCATCGCCAGGCAGCCGATGGAATCGCAGCCGCCGTGGATCAGGATCACGGAGCCGCTGCGCCCCTGCGTGCGATCGAAGGCGTTGGGATAGCCGAGGTTCAGCGAGCGGCGCCAGCGGCCGCCGTGATGCAGCGATGCTTCGGTCAGATAGTAGAAGCCCTCGGGGGTCTGCTTGTCGCCTTCGCGCAGTTTTGGGCCGAGCGTGCCGGACCAGTAGCAGATCGGGTAGGTGGCGAAGAGAACGAAGCGATGCTTCTTCTCGAGCCAGATTTCGAGTTCGGATTCGGCTTTGAACACGCGGATCAGCGCCGGCGCGCCCAGCGAAAGTCCCGCTGCGGCGAGGCGCGTCATGGGCTGGGACGTATCGGGCGTTCCGGGCAGCGGCAGCTTCAGGCGGCCCTCTTTGACCGCGCGCCTGCGCTCCGAGCGCCCGGCGAGATCGCGGTCGACGCTCGCCTTGGCCGCAGGCGGAGCAGGATCAGCGGCCCGGGCGGACGTGCCATTGAGCGTGATCGAGAGCGTGATCGCCGTGCCCGCGATGGCGGCCATCGCCAGTTGGCGTGACAGTCGCCCGGATGCCGGCAATGACGATCCTCCCGTGGCCAATCACCAGAAGCTGAAGAACGAGGGATACTTCTGACGTCTGCGCTGACTGCGATCGTAGTAATAGCCATCGTCATAATAGTAGGAGTCGTAGGCGTAGTAATCCGGCGGCTGCTTGGGACGCTTCTTGATGCCGCCCTGCGGCTCGCCGCTGATCAACACGGTGAAATCCGTGGCTGCGCCGGTTTCTTTGCTGACGTCCTCGTCGGACACGATCAGCGAGGAGCGCGGCCAGACATAGCTCGACACGCGCGCAACGAACTCCGGCGGGAACGTGATGCGGTCGAGCGCGGCGCCGGCGGCCACGGCATCCGTTGCGGGCGCCGCTTCCGTTTTCGAGGCGCGACGCTGGCGGTCGTAGGCGCCCGTGTCGTCGTCGGCTCGCGCCGGGAGCGCAGTCGCCATCCAGCGCACGCGGTTGCCGCCGTCGGCATAATCGACCGCCGTGTACACGAACGTGCCGATTGGCACTTCGGGATTTGAAATGGTGACCGGCATGTCGAACAGCGCCTCGTGGCCCTGGCGAACGTAAGCCCGCTTCGTTTTGAGGCTCACGAAAACAGACACCGGAAGCATCTTGCCGCGCGCTTCTGCGGCGGCCGCGACGGCGGAGGCCTTGGCCGTTTCCGCAGCGGTGGCGGCAGCGGTCGCCTGGGCGAGCTCGGCGCTGGCGGCGTCATGCTTGGATTTGATGGCAGCGAGCGCGGTCTCGGCCTCGGTCACGCTCTTGGCGGCGGCGGCCACGCGCGTCTCTGCGGATTTGCGCGTCTGATCCGTCTTGGCGGCCGCGAGCCGCTTTTCCGCGGCCGTCTTGGCTTCGTCGGCGCGCTTCTTGTTGCGCTCGGCGCGCGCCAGCGGCTTGGCGAGCTTCTTGACCTCGGCGGCCTTCGCCTTCTCGACCTTCTTTAGGTCGTCGGCCTGCGTCTTGGCGCTCTCGGCCTCGGCGGCTTTCGCCTTCGCGTCGGGGCGCAAGGCTTCAAGTTGAGCGCGCCGTTCCGGCCAGTTTGTCAGATCCGGCTCGAAGGGGCTGCCTTCGGTCGAGGCGGGGTCGTAGGCGATCGGCGTCGGCGCCTGGGCGACACTCGCGCCTGCTTCGATGGTCGGCTGAAACAGGCGGGAATGCGTGATCGCGACGGGGGCGCGGTCGTCGCGCGCAACGATCACGCGCATGCCGAGCTTGGTCTGGTCGAAGATCTTTTCCGCGTAGGCGTGCGGGAGGCGAACACAACCATGCGAGGCAGGATGGCCGGGCAGAGCGCCCGCGTGCAAGGCGATGCCGGACCACGTCAGGCGCTGCATGAACGGCATCGACGCGTCGTCGTAGAGGTTCGAATAGTGATCGCGGTTCTTCTGCAGGATCGCGTAGATCCCGACCGGGGTCTCGTAGTCCGTCTGGCCGCTGGAGACGCCGGCGCGCACTGCGCGTCCCTCGGCGTCGTAGACCGAAACGCGCTGATGGCGCAGCGAAACGACGGCCAGCACGGCTGGGCCGATGGGAGGCTGGGCGGCGACTTCGGCGCTGTCTTCCTTGGTGGCGGGCGCAGGTGAGACCGGCGCGCGCTCCCGGCTGCGCCGGTATCGCCGGTCGTAGGGATCGTAGCTGTAGTACCGGTCGTAGCGGTCATAGCGCTCATACCGGTCGCGCCTGTCCTGCGCGGCGGCGGGGCCGGCGGCGGCCAGGAAAACACCTGCGCAGGCCGAGGCGAGGACAATCGATTTAAGCCAGTTTTTCATAAACTTGCGCTGCGTCCCTTGGATGCCTCACGCGTTAAACGCCAGGCTGCGGTCAACGTTCCAGCCTGTCCTCGATACGCCTGCGATGCGGCATCTTTCGGACGGGGCCGGACAAAACTGGAGCCCTCGCCACGTCGTGCCGTGGCGGCGGGGCTCCGCAGGGTTGCCCAAGTGTATCGGCCGCCCGTTGCCAACCGGTGAAGCGACCCAGCGCCAGGACGGCCGATCCACATGACGCTGGTCGCAAAAACGGCCGGCTCCGTGGGAGCCGGCCGTTGAATTCGCAGAAAGCCGAAGCTTTGCAGATTAGCGCGAGTAGAACTCGACCTTTAGCGCGAGTAGAACTCGACCTTTAGCGCGAGTAGAACTCGACCACGAGGTTCGGTTCCATGGTAACCGGGTACGGCACGTCCGAAAGCGACGGAATGCGCGTCAGCTTGGCGGTCAGCTTGTTCTGGTCGACGTCGACGTAATCCGGCACGTCGCGCTCGGCGCTCTTCAGCGCTTCGAGGACGAGCGGGAGCTGGCGGGCCTTTTCCTTGACCTCGACAACGTCGCCGACGCGGACGCGGAAGCTCGGGATCGTCACGCGGCGGCCGTTGACGGTCACGTGGCCGTGCGACACGAACTGGCGGGCGGCGAACACGGTCGGCACGAACTTGGCGCGATAGACAACGGCGTCCAGGCGGCGCTCGAGCAGGCCGATCAGGTGCTCGGAGGTCGAGCCCTTGAGGCGGCTGGCTTCAACGTAGAGGCGCGAGAACTGGCGCTCGGAAAGGTTGGCGTAGTAGCCCTTGAGCTTCTGCTTGGCGCGGAGCTGCTGGCCGAAGTCGGACAGCTTGGACACGCGGCGCTCGCCATGCTGGCCGGGACGGCTCTGGCGCTTGTTGAGCGGGCTCTTCGGGCGGCCCCAGATGTTCTCTGTCAGGCGGCGGTCGATCTTGTGCTTGGCGCGGATGCGCTTCGTCATGGTAACGGCACTCCAAGAGTTGCTGTCTTCGTTGTATCCGAAATCCTGGTCAAGTCCTTGGGACAGCCTGGATTTCAGCCTGGAGCGCCCCCTCCTCTGTCCGTCCCTTCCGGGGAGCGGACCGACAGGCCGGCCCCAACTTTCGGGGTCTGCCGCGGGTGCGCAAATAGAACGCGGGCCAAATCGGCCCGCGTCTTGGGGTGTGCATAGTCGAGGGCCGATCCCCAGTCAAGGCAAGTCCGCAGTCAAGGAAAGGCTTTGCCTCGGCGCGGCGGGCCTCAGCCCCGACCGATCACTTCTTGGCGGCAGGAGCCGGGGCGGCAGCCGGAGCCGGTGCGCCCGTTTCGTTCGAGGCCAGAGACGGGCCGGCCTTCACGTAGGCGGCGATCAGCTCCTTCACCTTCTGGCGCTGCTCGTCCGTGCAGGTCTGCTGGGGAGCCTGCTTCTCGTCGACGACCACTTCCTTGTCGCCGTCCTTCTCGACCAATTTGATCTTGCCGGTCAGCAACATGACCGTCGTGAGGTGGAGCTGGTTAATGTACAGCGTCTGCTGGTCGGTCCACTTCTTCTTGTCCGTCTCGCGGCGCATCAGAGAGCGATGGTTCAGCGTCTGGTCTTCCGGCAGGTTGCAGACCTGCGCGTGAGCCGAAATACGGCCAACGCGGATCACCTCGCGCGCTACGTCGATCGGCACCATGGCCTGTTCCGGCTTGGACTTGTCGACGACGATGACCGTGCCGTCCTTCTTAGAGAACTGCTGCGGGGTCAGCGACCACGCGTATTCCATAAAGATCTGCACGGACTTGTCACTGAGCTCGCCTTCCGAGGCCGTTACCGTCCCCGGAAGGAGCGCGGTCACGCCCGCCAGTACGACCGCACCAACCCATGCACTCTTCGCCATGATCTTCGTCCGCATTATTTGCCCCTACTGCGACGCCTGTTGTCTTTGTGTCCGCCACCGTTCGCGCCCGTTCGCCGACGGGCACGGTGTTATGCCAGGATTGCGGGCATCGCTCTGCCCAAAAACCGGCAACATAAAGGCGACCTATGTGGACGACTTGCGACCGTGTCCTTTGCCTTTGGACAGAGTGGCAACAATACCACGGAGCGACCGCACTTCCTGCTCCGTCAACGCCATCCGGGTGAACATAGTCCGCATGTTTTGGACAACAGCAGGGCGCTTTTCGATCGGATTGAAGAATCCGAGCTCGGAAAGCTCAGATTCCAGGTGGTCGAAGAAGCCGAACAGCAGCTCTTTCTCCGCCGGGCGGTCCGATCCGAAGTTCAGGCCGGGGGAAATGGGCGTCTCGTAGTTGGTGACGCGGCCGAGGCTCGCGCGGCCGCTCTCGCGCATCCAGATGTAGCCAAGCAGCAGCACCGCCTGGGCGAGATTGAGCGAGGCAAACCGCGAGTTGACCGGAATCATGATCAGCGCGTCCGCGTTCGCAAGCTCGCTCGTTTCCAAGCCGTTGCGCTCGCGGCCGAAGAGAATCGCGCAGCGCTGGCCGCGCGCGGTTCGCGCCCGCACCTCGGCGATCGCTTCCTCCGGCGTGAGCACCGGCTTTTTCAACGGCCGCTGGCGCGCCGTGGTGGCCACGACGTAGTTCACGTCCGCGAGCGAAGCTTCGAGCGAGGGATAGGCGGCCGCGTCGTCGATGACGTAGTTGGCGCCGGACGCGGCAATGCGCGCCTTCTCGTTGGGCCAGCCGTCACGCGGGGCGACAAGGCGCAGATCGTCGAGGCCGAAGTTCGCCATCGCGCGCGCGACCATGCCGATGTTGTCGGCAAGTTGCGGCTCCACGAGCACGACGGACGGCGTCTCGCCCGGGCCCGCCACGCGCTCGCCGGTCACGTTCGCGCGGCGAATGCCGTGCCTCAGCTTGCGCAACACGCGGCGCGCCCAGAACCAGTAGTTCTCGCCCGACCACGTCTTTTCGAGCACAGCAACGGAGGGCGTGTGCGACGTCTCCTGGCCGGCGCCCATAAGGCGGACCGATCCGTCGCCGACGACGATTTCGCGATGATGGGCGATGTAGTCGTCGAGGGTGGCGAGGCCCTGCGCCTCGGTGCGGCGCTTGCAGTCCGGGCAGGTCGCGGCATCGCTCTCGCAGCGAAGCTCGGCGCAATAGGTGAGCGCACGTTCGAGGGTGTCGCGGTCGAAGTCCGGCGCGCCGAGCGCGGACAGGCCGCCGTCGACGGTCTTCTCATGGCACGCGTGCACGAGGCGCGCGACCGGTATGGATAGCCCGGCGACGAACGGTACGCGCGCGTCCGCTTCGGAACTGATCTCGATGGCTGTTTCGGGTGTCGGGTCGGCGGTCATGGTGGGGCTTTAGCATCGTTGCCGGGCGCTGTCCCGGGGTCCGAGACGGCATTTCGCGAGGCGGGTCCGCCTGCTTAACCCTTTGAAGTCTCCCGCCGCAAACCCAATATGGGGGACATGGACAGCCCCACGCCCCTCGAGACCGCAGCAGAAATCATCGGCTTCTGGCGCGACGCCGGGCCCGACCGGTGGTTCGCCAAAGACGCCGACTTCGACCGGCGCTTCCGGGCGCACTGCCTGGCGCTGCACGAGGCGGCGGCCAGGGGCGATCTCGACGCCTGGAGGGCGGGGCCGGACGGCGCGCTGGCGCTGGTGCTTCTGCTCGACCAGTTTCCGCGCAACTGCTTCCGGGGCACGGCCCGCATGTTCGCCACGGACGCACAGGCGCGCGAGGTGGCGGACGCGGCCATCGCCGCCGGCTTGGACCGGGCCGTCGATCCCGACTTACGGGTGTTCCTCTACCTTCCCTTCGAGCATTCCGAGGATCTGGCCGACCAGGACCGGTCGGTGGCGCTCTCCGAGCCGCTCGACGATATCTATCGGTCGTATGCGGAGCTGCACCGCGAGATCATCCGCCGCTTTGGCCGTTTCCCGCACCGGAACGCCATTCTCGAGCGCACCGCGACACCGGACGAGCAGCGCTATCTCGATGAGGGCGGGTTCGGCGGCTGAGCGGTCGGGGGCTCGCTTGATCTCGGGCGGTGCCGGGCTCGGGAACCAATCGAATTGACGACCAAGGGGCATCTTGTTGCAGCGCAGCGGTGCCGCTAGGCTACAGCCCAGCATTTCTCGAATCCTCCTCTCCTCCACCCCGAAGGCTTTCCCATGCAGAAGATCAAGGTGACCGGCACTGTCGTCGAGCTCGACGGCGACGAGATGACTCGCATCATCTGGCAGCTCATCAAGGACAAGCTGATCCATCCCTACATCGACGTGAACCTCGAGTATTACGATCTCGGCATCGAGAGCCGCGACAAGACCAACGACCAGATCACCGTCGACGCGGCCAACGCCATCAAGAAGCATGGCGTCGGCGTCAAGTGCGCGACGATCACGCCGGACGAAGCGCGCGTGAAGGAATTCAATCTCAAGGACATGTGGAAGTCGCCCAACGGCACCATCCGCAACATCCTGGGCGGCGTGATTTTCCGCGAGCCCATCATCGCCAAGAACGTGCCGCGCCTCGTGCCGGGCTGGACGCAGCCGATCGTGATCGGACGCCACGCGTTCGGCGATCAGTACAAGGCCACCGACTTCCTGTTCCCGGGCAAAGGCAAACTCACGATCAAGTTCGAGGGCGAGGACGGCAAAGTCATCGAGAAGGAAGTCTTCAAGGCACCGTCGGGCGGCGTGGCGATGGCCATGTACAATCTCGACGAAAGCATCCGCGAGTTCGCGCGCGCGTCGTTCAACTACGGCCTCAACCGCAACTTCCCGGTCTACCTCTCCACCAAGAACACCATCCTCAAGGCCTACGACGGGCGCTTCAAGGATCTGTTCCAGGAGGTGTTCGACGCCGAGTTCGCCGACAAGTTCAAGGCCAAGAAGATCGTCTACGAGCACCGCCTGATCGACGACATGGTTGCCTCCGCGCTCAAGTGGAGCGGCGGCTACGTGTGGGCGTGCAAGAACTACGACGGCGACGTGCAGTCGGATACGGTGGCGCAGGGCTTCGGCTCGCTCGGCCTGATGACCAGCGTGCTCATGACGCCGGACGGGGCTACGGTGGAAGCGGAAGCAGCCCACGGCACAGTGACGCGTCACTACCGCGAGCACCAGAAGGGCAAGGAGACGTCCACCAATTCGATCGCGTCGATCTTCGCGTGGACGCGCGGGCTTGCGCATCGCGCCAAGCTCGACGGCAACGACGAGCTCGCGCGCTTCTCGAAGACGCTCGAACAGGTCTGCGTGTCGACCGTGGAAGCGGGCTCCATGACGAAGGATCTCGCGCTGCTCGTCGGGCCCGATCAGAAGTGGCTGTCGACGAGCGGCTTCCTCGACAAGATCGACGCCAATCTCAAGACGGCGATGACGCAGGGATAGGCATGGCGGACGATCCGGCACCCGCAGGGGCGACGTCTCCCGATCTTGTCGCCGCGCGGCTACTGGACGGCGCCTTTGCCGGCGCGCCGCTGTCGCTGTTCGATTTTCCGTTGCCCGAGGTCGAGCCGGAGAAGGATCGCCTGGCGCTGCTCAAGCTCGCGTCCGACCTCCTGGTCAAGGCGCGACTTGCAAAGTTCGACGATGAGGGGCGGACCACCCTCGTGCTCACCAACGCGGGGCGCTACTGGGCGCTGCACGGGGGATGGCTCGCCTATCTCAAGGAAGAGCCGCTGGCGATGGGCGGCGGCGGGCGCGGTAGAAATCCGGAGATGGAAGCGCTCCGCTCCGAGTACATGAGACTTCGTCTCAATACGTTCTGGTGGAGTTTCGGCCTGTCGGTCGCGGGCTTCGTGCTGTCGATCGTCTCGGTGATTATCGCGATCTTCTTCGGCGATCGCCTGCTGCGCTAGCGAGGCAGCGCATAGCTGATCCATGCATTGGGAAGCGCGCGTTCATCCGAGACAGGGGGGCCGGGCTTCGCGAGAAGCGGCTTAGTCCAGACGTGCGCCGGGGCGGGGTCCGGCGAGCGGAGCGTGGCGGCGCTGATAGCGCGCGCAGGCCCAGCTCTTTCCGAAGATCGCCTTCATGACGCTGGAGCGAAGGGTACAAACGAGAGACACGAAGCGCTCGTTGGCGCTGGATGCATTCTGCATGATCATCGACGTTGTGCTGCAAGGTCCCCTAGGAACGCTCGACTACCAGAGTCGTTCGATCCCGGTCACTCGGGGAAACTACCTAGCGGCTTGCTGGGTTTCGGGAGCGGCGAGTTAGGACCACAGCCCCTTGGCGTCAATGGACGCTTTGCCGCGCTCGTGATTCCGATCGGAAAACTGGTCCCACGCGTCCAGTAGCACTCTAGCCGGGCGGGAGATAGGCACCGAAGCTCGATCGCAGGTTGCGGCCGTGGCCGAGACCTTCGGTGGTGATCTCGTACATGCCGGTGCTGCCCGCAGGCTGGCGGATCAGCTCCAGTTTTCTCAAGCGATGGAGCTGAGAGACGACGGCTGACTGGGTATCGTTAAAGCCCCGCTGGGCGAGCGCGTTCATGAGTTGCTGAAGGGAGAAGGCCTTGGCGTCGCGCCCCAGCACCTCGAGCAGCACCAGCTCGCGCACGCGGCTGCGCTGGTTGCGGCCGAGCCCGTTGTCATTGGCGGATAGGCCGTCGTCGGGCTCGGGGTCTTCGAGCGGTACGGGCGCAAGGGCCTGCTGCGGCAGCATGCCGGCGGCCTCCTCGGTCGCGATGACGTCTTCGACGATGTCCAGGCGGCGGCGGATTTCATCGAGCAGGCGACGGCGCTCGGCGGCTGGAACGCCGGTCAGCGACGCCACCATGGGCGTGAAGACCTCTCGGGTGAACGCTCCGAAAATGTGCGCTACGCGATCCTCAGAAAGCTTTCCGTTGAACCCGTCGGCGGCCATCGCTCGAACCCAATACGAATGCAATTGAATGGGCTTTGCGCGCCCATGCGGCGCATGCTCATGCGTTCCGTTCTTTCTATTGCATTTCGTTCGAGGCGTCGCAAGCGGGCGGCGTTGCATTCGTTTTATTCGTAATATTCCACTCTAACTTGCCTGCCTATTTATCTGTTTTTGCTTGTTTTTCTACGATCGTCAGTCGCGGATATTCGTTGTGTGCGTCTGGATGCGTAGCTGGGGCACGAATGTTCACACGCTCGTTAGCCGCCACATCCAACTCATTCCGTCGGCTTCCGTTTTTCAAATGCGCGCTGGCGTCTCTTAAGCATGTCTCAACTTTCCATCCCGACTGACATCGGGAGGGGTGGAATGACAGTGTCTTCACATGTTTACGACGCGCTCTACGACATGGTGCTCGATCCGACGCTGTTGGATCTCGTGCTGGCCATGCCGGACCTGAGCTGGCGCGAGGTCGGCTCGACCATCGCCATGCTGCTGGCCTGGGACATTCTCACCAAGCCGCTGGCGGCGTTCTTCTGGCGTCACTCCAGACGGTGGCTCTCGTGGGGGCTGTTCAAGCTCGCGACCGCCCTCGACCCGGGAGTCGGGGGCGGGCAACTGCCAATCGGCAGCGCCGCGACAGCGATTGCCGCGTGACCGGACTAGGCGCCGAGGCGCGCCTCGATGGCAGCCAGGGCTTCGTCGGCTTTGCTGCCGTCCGGGCCGCCGGCCTGGGCCATGTCGGGCCGGCCGCCGCCGCCCTTGCCGCCCACCGCTTCGGAGCCCGCGCGGACCAGATCGACGGCATTGACGGCGCCCGTCAGATCGTTCGTCACGGCGACGACGATGCCGAGCTTGCCATCGGCGGAATTGTTGGCGATCGCGACAACGCCGGAGCCGACCTTGGCGCGGCCGTCGTCGGCCATCGCCTTCAGGTCCTTCATCTCGACGCCGGCGACGGAGAGCTTCAGGAACTTCTTGCCGGCGACTTCGACGATCGCGGGGCCGCTCTCCTTGCCGCCCCCGCCGCCGCCAAGAGCGATCTGCTTCTTGGCGTCCGCGAGCTGGCGTTCGAGCTGCTTGCGCTCTTCGACCAGGGCCTTGAGGCGTTCGACCAGATCCTCGGGGCGCGTCTTCAGAACGCTGGCGGCTTCCTTGACGCGCTGATCGGCGTCGACCAGGTAGGCGCGAGCGCCGTCGCCGGTCAGTGCCTCGATGCGGCGCACGCCGGCGGAGCTCGCGCTTTCGCCCACGACCTTGACCAGTCCGATGTCGCCGGTGCGGCGCGCATGCGTGCCGCCACAGAGTTCGACCGACCAGGCTTTGTTGCTTCCGGCATGGGCATCGCCCATCGACACGACGCGCACCTCGTCGCCGTACTTCTCGCCGAACAGAGCCATGGCACCCGACGCCTTTGCGTCTTCCAGCGCCATCAGGCGCGTTTCGACGGCGCTGTTCTGCAGCACGATTTCGTTGGCGAGCTTTTCGACGGCCGCGATTTCCTCGGCGCTCATCGGCTTCTGGTGCACGAAGTCGAAGCGCAAGCGGTCCGGCGAGACGAGCGAGCCCTTCTGCGCGACGTGCGTGCCGAGAACCTGGCGCAGCGCCTCGTGCAGCAGATGGGTTGCCGAATGGTTGGCGCGCGTGGCGGTGCGGCGGGCGTGATCGACAGCCAGCTCGACCGCCTCGCCCGACTTGAAGCTGCCCGCCTCGACGCGGCCGACGTGGACGAAAAGATCGCCCAGCTTCTTCTGCGTGTCCGTGACGCGGAACAGCGCCCCCTTGGCGCCGCGGATGACGCCCTGGTCGCCGACCTGGCCGCCGCTCTCGCCATAGAAGGGCGTCTGGTTGAGGACGAGCACGCCCTCCTCGCCGGCCTTCAGGGTCTTGACGGGCTTGCCGTCGCGCACGAGCGCGCGGATCTCGCCCTCGGCGGTCTCGGTGTCGTAGCCGAGGAACTCCGTTGCGCCGGTCTCTTCCTTGATCTCGAACCAAATCTCTTCGGTGGCCGCTTCGCCCGAGCCCTTCCAAGCCCGGCGCGCTTCGTCCTTCTGCTTTGCCATGGCGGCGTCGAAGGCTTTGACGTCGACGGTGATGTCGCGGGCGCGGAGCGCGTCTTCCGTCAGGTCGAGCGGGAAGCCGTACGTGTCATAGAGCTTGAAGGCCACGTCGCCCGAGAACGTCGCTCCCTGGGTAAGCCCGCTGGAGGCTTCGCCCAGGAGCTTGAGGCCGTTGCCGAGCGTTTTCTTGAAGCGCGTTTCCTCGAGTTTCAGCGTCTCGGCAATGAGCGCTTCAGCGCGGCCAAGCTCGGGATAGGCCGCACCCATCTCGCGCACGAGCGCGGGCACGAGGCGGTACATCAGCGGATCGACGCAGCCGAGCTGATGGGCGTAGCGCATGGCGCGGCGCATGATGCGGCGGAGCACGTAGCCGCGTCCCTCGTTCGACGGCAGCACGCCGTCGGCAATCAGGAAGCTCGTTGCGCGCAGGTGGTCGGCAATGACGCGTCGCGCGACCTTGATGAACTCGGGTCCGCCCTCGACGCTGCTCTCGCGGCTGCCGGCCTTTTCGGATTCCTGGCGGATGGCCGCGATCAGGTTCTTGAAAAGATCGATCTCGTAGTTGTCGTGCGTGCCCTGGAGCACGGCCGCGATGCGCTCGAGGCCCATGCCGGTATCGACGGACGCCTTCGGCAGATTGACGCGCTCGCCCGAGGGGAGCTGCTCGAACTGCATGAAGACGAGATTCCAGATCTCGATGAAGCGGTCGCCGTCGGCGTCGGGCGAGCCCGGGGGGCCACCCGGGATCTTGGGGCCGTGGTCGAAGAAGATCTCGGTGCACGGGCCGCAGGGGCCGGTGTCGCCCATCTGCCAAAAGTTGTCCTTCGTGGCGATGCGGATGATCCGGTCGTCGCCGAAGCCGGTCAGCTTCTTCCAGATGGCGTGGGCTTCCTCGTCCTCGTGATAGACGGTGACGGTGAGGCGCTTCTTGTCGAGGCCGAAGTCCTTGGTGATCAGGCGCCAGGCGAACTCAATCGCGTCTTCCTTGAAGTAGTCGCCGAACGAGAAGTTGCCGAGCATCTCGAAGAACGTGTGGTGGCGCGCGGTGTAGCCGACGTTGTCGAGATCATTGTGCTTGCCGCCGGCGCGGACGCACTTCTGAGACGAGGTGGCGCGCACATAGGGGCGCTGCTCCTGGCCGGTGAACACGTTCTTGAACTGCACCATGCCGGCGTTGGTGAACATCAGCGAGGGATCGTTGCGCGGCACGAGCGGCGAAGAGGCTACCACCTCGTGGCCCTCGCTCTTGAAGTAGTCGAGGAACGCCCGTCTGATCTCGTTGACGCCAGTCATTCTGATTCCTTGAAGGCTCAGGCCTTGAAAAGCATTGGAAGCGGTCCGCTCACCGGTCCCGGCGGCGCGCGGCTTCGCGGCGGGCGAAACCATGCATCCTGGCCGAAGGCCGGCTTCCCACGCTGCACCACACACCGATTGTCAGGAGTGACGTGGATCCCGCCTCCGTCAATCGAGCGACGACGGAGCATCGGGCGCGTGGCGGCGAAAAGCCCCCTTGCGAGCGCCTTTCCGCCATTGGCCGCTTTTAGCGGTCGGTCTCGGGACTGTCCAGAAAGGCAAACGGCGCAACCCCCGGTTTCGAAGGCTGCGCCGCGCTGATTTCAGGCTTGCGAGGGAGCGCTAGCGCTTCCCGGCCCGGCCGGCGCCCTTGCGGGCGGTGTCGGCGCTGGCCTCGGGCAGCACGCCGTCCTCGTCCGGCTCCTCGCCCTCGGCGTTGGCTTCGGGTTCGGACAGCATCTTGTCGACGATCAGGCCGGCGCTGGCACGAATCGCCTTCTCGATGGCCTCGGCGATCTTCGGGTTCTGCTTGAGGAACAGCTTGGCGTTCTCGCGGCCCTGGCCGATGCGTTCGCCGTCGTAGGAGAACCACGCGCCGGACTTCTCGATGACGTTGGCCTTCGACCCGAGGTCGATCAGCTCGCCCATCTTGGAGATGCCCTCGCCGTACATGATGTCAAACTCGACCTGCTTGAAGGGCGGGGCGACCTTGTTCTTGACGACCTTGACGCGCGTCTGGTTGCCGACCGTTTCCTCGCGCTCCTTGATCTGGCCGATGCGGCGGATGTCGAGACGCACGGACGAGTAGAACTTGAGCGCGTTGCCGCCCGTCGTCGTTTCCGGATTGCCGAACATGACGCCGATCTTCATGCGGATCTGGTTGATGAAGATCACCATCGTGCCGGACTTCGAGATCGACGCCGTGAGCTTGCGCAAGGCCTTGCTCATGAGGCGCGCCTGCATGCCGGGCTGCATATCGCCCATTTCGCCGTTGAGCTCGGCTTCGGGCGTCAAAGCGGCGACGCTGTCCACAACCAGCACGTCGATGGCGCCGGAGCGCACCAGCGTGTCGGCGATTTCCAGCGCCTGCTCGCCCGTGTCGGGCTGCGAGACGAGCAACTCGTCGATCTTGACGCCGAGCTTGCGGGCATAGGCCGGGTCGAGCGCGTGCTCGGCGTCGACGAACGCGCACACGCCGCCCTTCTTCTGGGATTCCGCGATTACCTGCAGCGTCAGCGTCGTCTTGCCGGAGCTTTCGGGGCCGTAGATCTCGACCACGCGGCCCTTCGGCAGGCCGCCGATCCCAAGGGCGATATCGAGGCCCAGCGAGCCCGTCGAAATCGCTTCGATATCCATCTTGTCGTTGGCGCCAAGACGCATGATCGAGCCTTTGCCGAAGGCCTTATCGATCTGCGCCAACGCCGCTTCGAGCGCCTGCTTCTTGTCCATCTTTCCCCCCTCGACGACGTGCAGCTCCGGCTTGGTCATGTGCGCACCTTATGACATGTTAACGATTGATGAGCGACTCGACGTGTTGCCTTGTTTGTACCCTATTTGTTCTCACCCGTCTACTGTTCCGTCCACGGGGGCATTCGGAGACGCTGGCCGAACGCGGGACGTGGCGGGCCAAGACCGGCCGATACGCTGCTCGTGAGACCCCGATCGAGCCCCCATTCGAGACAGTTCGAGGCCGGGATGTAACGGCCTCTTAGGCGTTGCATGGGACAGTGTGTGATCTTTGGCTTTAGCCGGTTCGCCGCCCGCTTGATCGACGCGCTCACAACAGCCCGCAACGGGATGCTTTCGGCCTCGGCGAAACTCGGGGCTGCGGCGCAGGCTATCGCCACTCCGGAAGACGCTGCGGGGGCGCAGGGCACGCAAAGCTCCACCAGCGCGCCGCGGATCGGCTACCTGCCGTTACCGGGCGACATCGAGGGCATGACCTCGATGATGGAAGCCGAGATGGCGTTCAAGGCCAATGCAGCCGTGCTGAAAACGGCCGCCGACATGATCACGGCGCTCTACAAGGCCATCGACTGACCGGCCCGCTTCACCGATCTCATGAACACCTCTCCCTCGCCTTACACTCAGAACGGGATCGCAGCCTTGGCGCCGACTGCGGACGAGGTCGTGTCCTCTGCGAAACGCCCGTCGTAGGTGAGCTTCAAGTCGACGCCATCGACGGTCAGAATGTCGATGCCGGCCGTGACGTCGAAGTATGCGTCGTCGAACGACTGCGAGGTCGTGAAGAACTGGCCGGGAGCCGCAACGAAGCTCGCCGTCACGTCGAATGTCGCGTCGTCCAGGAACGTGCCGCCGACGCGCACGAACGGCCGATAGAGGATGCCGCCGGAGCGGATCTCGGTGCCGACCTCGATGGCGGGGCTCGCGGACAGCACCCAGGTGCCGTCGCCCTCGACAGCGAGGTTGGCGCCGCCGCCGCCCTGCTCGGTGAAGTCCTTGGTGGCGACGTACGTCGCGTTGAAATCGACGAGAGGCTTTGCGTACCAGCCCTGCGACAGGCCGAAGAGGTAGCTCAGGCGCAGGTTTGCGCCCGCAAGCCACATCTCGCGGTCGCTCGTCGCGGGCCCCAGTCCGCCAAACAGCGTGCGCTCGGAATCCGCCCAGCCATATCCCGCAAAGCCGGTCGCGGCGGCGCTGAAGTTACCCCAGCGGTTCTTCAGAACGACGGCGCCTTCGAAGCTGTCGCGATCGGTGCTCGTGCCATTCGCGGTGTCCAAGGTGGCGGCTTCGTAGGAGCCCGCGAAGCCGAGCCGCCATTCGTCACGAAGCGCCACCTGAACGCCGCCCGAGAACGCGTACGACTGATCCTGGCCACCGACGTTGCTGGAAGTCGTCTCCCAGTCGTTGCGGCCCGCGCCGAACTTGGCCCAGTAGCATTCTCCTTCGACGATCAGGCCGGGGCTGCCTTCGAGCTTGGGGCAACTGTTCACCGCCTGGATGAAGCCGTTCGTCGATTGCCAAAGGCTCTTGTAGTCGGCCACGAAAGCTGTCGGCGACAGAACGCTTCCAAGGAGGTACTGCACCGACGCGGCACTGGCGTCCAACAGCGTGTCGTTCAAGAAGCGAATAGCCGGGCTGCCCGCCTCCGCCCCATGCAAGATGCTTGCGACCTCGGTCTGATGCTCCGTGAGCACCACAGAGGTGAGATAGTTCATGAGTGGGAGGCGGTTCCAGCTCAGCACGAGTTGGTCGCCGCTCGTGGGGAGTGTCATGAGCGAGGTGACGTTGTAGCCGCCGGACCCGTCCGACACGTACAGGCGCGTCGACCAGTTCACCCCGTCACCGACCATCGATGGCGTCGCGAGGACGTAGTTTCCGCAGCAGTTGGCCAGGTCGTAGCGGTAGTAGGTCGCGCCGCCGGAGGATCCGGGGACGACGGCCAGCGCATATTGCCAGCCGTTCTGGGTCAGCGACGTGACGGTGTTGGTCAACGATCCGCCCGAGGTCATGATCACGGCCGAGCCGGAGTTGCCGATCGCGCCGGTGCGGTTGACGACGACGGCGCCTGCGATTTCGGCGGTGCCGGACACGGCGATCCGGTCGGCGGATGACGCGCCCTTCAGCGTCGTGAGATAGGCGGCGCTGGCGTACTGATCGTAGTCGCCGGTGAAGGTCGTGGTCTGGACGCTGTTGCCGCCACCCGGAGAGATCACGCCGTAGTTTTCGAACGAATTGCCGGCGCCGACCGAGAAGGTAGCGCCCGATTCGACCAAACCGCCCCAGAAGTTCACGAAGCTGTTGGCGCCGGAGCCAAGGGCGATATCGCCTTTGACCGTTCCAACGTTGACCACCACGTCGTTGCCGGCCGCGGTTTGAATTCCGCCGTTCAGTTGCGCGCCCGCGAAGTTCAGGATCTGGATGTCGCCGTCGAAACTCGACACGCGTCCGCCGACTTTTCCGAAGTTGCTGAAGACGAGATCGCCCGTCTCGAGCTTCACTTCGTTGCCGACAGTGCCGCGATTGATGAAGCTGTAGCCGTCCAACAGCGTGCCGGAGTTGTTGGCACTGAAGGTGAAGCTACCCGTGATCTTGCCTGTGTTGGTGACGGAATAAGGGGCGCCCGTGTAGTTGAAGGCGGAAAGAGTGTTCAGAGTGCCCGCGTTGGTGAACGCGTAAAAGACCTGAGCGAGATCGGCGGTGCCTTTGAAGGTATCGGGCGCGTAACAGACAATGCCGCCAGTGACCGACTCGCAGCCTGCTGCGTCCGCCGTCGATATCGGCGCGCAGATCGACAGAACCGCAAAGATTGCGGCTGCGTGCGGGCGCAGAAACGGGCGATCGCAGACTTCAGCCCGGCGGGGCTGCTGCTCCGTGTAGCGGATCATTCGGGCTCTCAGGTTTGACGGCGAGACAGCGGATCACGCACACGGCAGAATCGACTTCTGCTCTCGACGTTAACAAACCTTACCAATTCGTTTACGGAAAAACGGATCATTGAAATCAGCTATTGGCGAGAAGTCGCGCGCGCGCATCGCGTGGCGATTCTCACGGCCGAAGCGGTGCTGCTGCGTCGATCTCGGGTGATGCGTCACCGCGGGGGTGCGGCCGGTTCCGTCAAACCGCGGTCAGGCGCGCCATGGCTTCGTCGGCGATCGCTTCGAGCTCGGGCAACAGGACCACGCTCTCCTGCTCGTTAGGGTCGGTGCGCGCAATGACGGCGGATGCAGGCTCGCCACTCAGGTTGACGGGCAGGTGCGGCACGCCGGCCGGAATGTAGACCAGATCGCCCGCCCGGTTGGTCATGCGGTGCTGCAGGCGATCGCCGTAAAGCGTGACGACCTCGCCCGCCAGCAGATAGACCGCCGTCTCGTGGTTTTCGTGCAGGTGCGCCTTGGCGCGCGCGCCGGGCGGGATCGTCAGCAGATGCATGCAGATGGCCTTCGAGCCGACCGTTTCTGCGGCAATGCCGCAAAAGTAGGTCAGGCCCTGCTTGCCGTCGTAGGTTTCGTCGGCGCGCACCACGCGGCACATCGGGGCTTCGGCATCGCTCATTTCGGCCTCCAGAACTCCGCGCCCAGCGCCGAGCCTTCGCTAGAGCGCGAGCTGCTCCTTCACCTTAGCCGCCAACTGCGGCAACGAGAACGGCTTCGGCAGGAAGGCGAACTGCTCGTTCTTGTCGAGGCTGGTCTCGAAGGCTTCGTGCGGGTAACCGGAGACGAAGATGATCTTCAGGTCCGGGTTCTTCTTGCGCAGCGCCTTGAGCAGCGTCGGCCCATCCATCTCGGGCATCACGACGTCGGAGACGACGATGTCGACTTTGCCTTCGTTGGCGGCCATCACTTCGAGCGCTTCGACGCCCGTCGTCGCCTCAAGAACCTCGTAGCCCTGGCGGCGCAGCGCGCGCACCGCGAACGAGCGCACGATGTCCTCGTCCTCGACGAGCAGCACGCGGCCGGAGCCGGTGAGATCCTGGGGACGCTCCTTCTTGGTCGACTTCTGCGCGACGAGCTCGTCCTCGTTGCCCGGCATGTAGCGCGGCAGGTAGACACGGAAGACGGTGCCGCGGCCCAGCGCGCTCTCCGGATAGATGAAACCGCCGGACTGCTTGACGATGCCGTACACCGTCGAAAGGCCGAGACCGGTGCCCTTGCCGACGCCCTTGGTGGTGAAGAACGGCTCGAAGATCTTGGCCATCACGTCGGGCGGCATGCCGGAGCCGGTATCGCTGACCTCGATCAGCACGTACTCGCCGACCGTCATGCCGTGGTTGGACAGGCGCTGGCTCTCGCGCTCGGTGACATTGCGGGTCACGATCGAGAGCGTGCCGCCTTCAGGCATGGCATCGCGCGCATTTACGGCCAGGTTGATCACGACCTGCTCGAACTGCGTGCGGTCTGTTTTCACGTACCAGAGATCGCGGCCGGACGGCATCTTGAGGTCGATGGTCTCGCCGATCGAGCGCTTGAGGAGCGGCGACAGATCACCTAGCACCTCGCCGAGCTGGAGCGGCTCCGTCTGCAGCGTCTGGCGGCGCGAGAACGCGAGCAGCTTGGCCACGAGACCCGCCGCGCGCACAGCGCTCGAGCGGATGTTCATGATGTCCTTGTGGGCGGGATCGCTCGGGCGATGCGTCTGCAGCAGCAGATCCGAGAAGCCGATGATGGCGGTCAGCACGTTGTTGAAGTCGTGGGCGATGCCGCCCGCGAGCTTGCCCACGGCCTCCATCTTCGAGCTCTGCGCGAACTTGGCTTCGAGCGCCTTCTGCTCGGTCGCGTCGATCAGGTAGAGGACGGCAGCTTCGCGCGCATCCTTGGCCTGGGTGAGCGGAGCAAGGTAGACGCGGCGCGAGAACTCGCTGTCGGGGCCGACCGTGATGTCGATTGGCGTCGCGCCCGCCGTACCGGCCAGCACCTGCTTGATGGCACCTTCGACCGCTGCCAGCGTGTCGCTTCCCGCCTGCCGGCACAGCACGGGGGCCGCCAGGGAGCCGACTGCCGTCAGCCCATCGGGAATCATGCGTGCGAAGGCGGCGTTGACGCTCATCAGGCGGCCGTCCGGGCCGAGGGTTGCCATGCCGAACGGAGCCGACTGGAAGAAGCGGGCAAACCGGACTTCGGCGGCGCTCGCTTCGTCCTCGGTGCCTGCTTCGCGGCGGTAGGCGGCGATCAGCAGGCCGCCTTGCGCATCGCGGCGGGCGAAGAAGCGCAGCGGCACCTGGGTGGTCTTGTCGATCCTGACATCGAGATCGACGCCCTGGCCGGTCGTGTAATAGGCGGCCGCCGCGTTGACGATCAGCTCGACGCCTTCCGGAGACACGATATCGGCGAGTTTCAGATTGCGCTCGGACAGCGCGGTCGGCTCAAGGCCGAGCCAGCGCAGCAGCGTGGCGTTCAGACGGCGCACGACGCCACGGGAATCGACTTCGAGAAGGCCCGCGGGGGCGCTGTCCAGGCGCTCGAGCGTTGCTTCGAGCATGGAGACGGTGTTCGCCTGGTGGGCCCGGTCGAGCGTCACGTCGGCGACGGTCCACAGCATCATGGGGCCGAGTTCGCGATCGTGGCCGGGCACGCTGCAGGCGCGATGCGACACGCGCAGCAGGCGCGGCGGGCGGCCCGGCGCGGCAAGCTCGATCTCCTCGCGCCAGGGCTCGCGGCGCGAAGCTGCGCGCTCCAGGCGGAAGTAGGCGGCGGTGGCGCGGGCGTCGCCTGCAAACAGGGTTTCCAGCGCCTTGACCTCGCCACCTGCCGTGAGACCGACGAGATCGGCGAGCGTCTTGTTGGCGTACATGGGGCGGCCGTCGCGACGCGTGACGAGGATGCCGTCGTCGAGGCTGTTGGCGAGGGCGCGCACGAGATCGTCGTCGCGCACGCGCTCACCGATGCGCACGTGGCCGGCGACGTAAGCGAAGACGGCGGCAAGCCCGAGCATGGCGAGGACGGAGAGGATCGTCAGCAGCAGCGGCTCGCCCGCGGGCGATGCGACAAGCGCCAAAACCAGCGCGCCGGCCGCGACCGAGGCTGCGATGATCGGGACGATTCCGGCTTCCTGGCCGCCGCTCAGGGGCGGGGCTGCCGATACGCCGGCTTGGGGTGGTCGGACATTGCTCTCACTCATGAAGGCGAAAGCTATCTGATTCTCAGGGGTGACCGCCCGGGAAGCCTGCATGGATGTACTGAACTCTTACGCTAACGGTTACGCTCGTGTCCGGGGCCTCTGCGCCGTCGCCGGAAGCCCCGCTCAGAGGCCGCCCGGCGCCCGTGTTGCTGCGCCCCGTCACACCCACACTTCGATCATCAGAGTTAAAATGGAATGAATTCCACGCTATAGGGAAACCGCGAAACGCGCAGAGGAAGGACTCTCGGGGGTGCCCGAGTGGCAGGAGCATGTTGGACATCGTCTACTATCTTGCGGTCGTAATCGCCCTCGCCGTCGCGACGATCGGGGGCGCATTCGTCGTGCGGAACTATCTCTCGGGGACGAGCCCGGGGCAGGCCGTCAGTGGGCTGTTCGGCCCCAAGCCCGAGCGGCGCCTTTCGATCACCGAACAGTTCAACATCGACGGCCGCCGCCGGCTCATTCTCGTGCGCCGTGACGGGGTCGAGCACCTGATCATGACGGGCGGGCCTGTCGACATGGTGATCGAAACGGGAATCGGCGGGCCGGAGGCCGGAGCCGAGAGCGCGGCGGCCAGCAAATCCACGCCTTCGCTTTCGCCGCCCGGCGCACCTTCGCCCGGCACGGTTTCGTCGCGCACCACGCTGCGCCCTTAAGCGCTTTTTCGTGCGGGGCGGCCGCACATTATCCGCCGCCCGCGCGGTTCATTCACAAGGACGATTTATGGTTTTGGTTCGGCACATTCTGCGGTTCGCCGTGCTCGCGCTCTCGCTGCTGGCGGGCGCGGGCGTGGCCGTTTCTCAGACCGCTCCGTCAGCGCCGGCCGCTTCGCCCTCCGCCGCCGAGCCGCCCGGCACCGCCCCGCCAGCGTCCCCGCCGGCCGTGCCGCCCGCCCCGGCCGAGCCTGCGCCCCCCGTTCTGACGGATGCGGACCTCAAAGAAATTGCCGACGTGCAGCGCCCCGTCGACCAGCTCAAGGCCGACATGGACCGGCTCGAGAAGGCCGTCACGAACAACCTCGACAACGATCCTGAGCTCACGCTCCTGAGCACCCGGCTGGTCGCCGTGTTCGACGGCGCAAAAGCTGCGCGCGACGCTATCAAGCCCAAGCAGGAAGCCCTGCGCCAGCAGGTCGAGCAACTCGGCACGACACCGGCGAAGGACGCCGCGCCGGAAGCGGCAAACGTCACGGCGGAGCGGGCGCGGCTCAATGCGAAGGCGGCCGAGTTCGACGGCGCGCTCAAGAACATCGAACTCATCGTCGTGCGCGCAAACCAGCTTCGCGACACCCTGCAGCGGGCGCGCCAGGATCTGTTTGCCTCGCATATCCTGCAGCGCAGCCCCTCGCCCGTGACGCCCGCGACGTGGGACACGCTCGCCGACGACCTGCCGAGCGCTGTGCGGCAAGTGGGCTCGGCGATTTCCGACTGGTGGTCGCTCGCGTCACGGCGGGGCACGGCGCTCGCCGCGCTGATCGGCGGCGTAGTGCTGCTGCTTGCGGTTTCGATTGCGCTCGTGCGGCGCTTCCTCGCGCATCGCCTCGACGGTCCGCGCGAAAAGCCGCCGAGCTTCTTCACGAAGGCCGTAACCGTCGGATGGATGGCGCCGCTGCTGGCGCTGCCCGGCCTCGTCGCGCTGTCGGCGCTCGCCGGCGGGCTCGAGAGCTTGAATCTGCTGGTTATGGAAGTCGGCAAGATCGCGCATGCGGCAGCACCGGCGCTCCTGGCTTTCATCGTCGCATCGGCGCTGGCCCGCGCCATCCTGCAACCGCGCCGCGCGCACTGGCGGCTCGTCGATCTTTCGACCCCGGCGGCGCACCGGCTGTCGCGTATCATCATGGGGATCGCGGCCGTCTTTTCCGGCGACCTGATCCTCCAACAGATCATCGCACGGCTCTACCTGCCGCTGCCGCTCTCGATCATGGAGACGGCGCTGGCGAGTCTCGCGATCGGGCTCCTGATGCTGCAGATCGTGCGCGTGCCGTTCGATCCGCTGCCGCGCGCGGCGCCGGCCGACAAGAGCGTGCCGATCTCAGAAGGCGCCGCCTCCCCCGCCGCCGTCACGACGTCCTCTCCAGCGGCCGTCGATGCGGTCGTCTACGACGACACGTCGCTGCTGCGGCCGCAGATTCTCAAGGTGCCGATCCTGCTGGCCGCGCTCGCGATCCTCGCGACCACGCTGTTCGGCTATATCGGATTGGGCCGCTTCATCGCCCAGCAGGTGATCGTGACGGGCAGTGCGATTGCCGTCGTGCTTGTGCTGCATCTCGCCATCCGCGCGCTGCTCGGCGCTCCGGGCTCGGGCATCAAGCCGCTCGCGACGGTGCTGGAGGAGCAGACCGGCCTCGATGAGACGCAAAGCCGCGTGCTGACGCGCGCCTTCTCGGCCCTGCTCAACATTGCGCTCGCGCTCGCCGCCGTGCCGCTGTTCCTGATCACGTGGGGCTACACGCTGAGTGAATCGCTCTCCTGGGTGCGCGCGGCGGTGCTGGGCTTCCAGGTCGGCGACTTCCGCATCTCGGTGGCGCGGATCATGCTCGCGGCGCTGCTGTTTCTCGCGCTCGTGTTTGCGACCCGGCTGCTGCAGCGCTGGCTCGACAAGGACGTGTTCCGGTCGCCGCGCATCGACCAGGGCATCGCCAATTCGGTGCGGACCGCGGTGGGCTACGCCGGTTTCATCCTGGCGGCGCTGGTGGCGGTGTCCTACGGCGGGATCGACATCACGAACTTCGCCATCGTCGCGGGCGCGCTGTCGGTCGGTATCGGTCTCGGCCTGCAGTCGATCGTGAACAATTTCGTGTCCGGCCTGATCCTCCTGGTCGAGCGTCCGATCAAGGTCGGAGACCGGGTTTCGGTCAATGGCCTCGAAGGCTTCGTGCGGCGCATCTCAGTGCGGTCGACGGAAATCGAGACGGCGGAAAAGGCGAGCCTGATCGTTCCCAACTCGGCGCTCGTCACGTCGACGGTGACGAACTACACGCATCGCAATTCGCTCGGCGCCGCAACCGTCCGCGTCACCGTCAGCTCGAAGTCGGATCCCGAGCAGGTTCGCCGGATGCTGGAGCGCGTCGGCAAGGACTGCCCGATGCTGCTGCCGCATCCGGCGCCATCCGTCGCGCTCGAAAACCTCAGCATGAACGGGTTCGAGTTCTCAGTCGGAGGCGTCACGCCGGACGTGACGAAACTGGCCGCCGTGCAGAGCGATCTGCGCTTCCGGGTCATCAAGGCGCTGCGGGAGGCCGGCATCGCAATGGCGCATGCGCAGCAGGACGTGCATCTGCGCGATCTCGACGGCGTGAAGATAATGCTGATGCGGCTCGCCGAGGAACGGGCGCGCGCGTCGGCGCCGGACAGCAAGCCGGAACGCGAAAGCTGAGGCGGCCTTGCGGCAGCCTCAGCTCTTTGGTGGATCAGTCTTGTTCGTGGATCAGTCTTCGCGATAGACGCGTTCGCGGCGCTCGTGGCGCTCCTGCGCTTCGACGGAGAGCGTTGCGATGGGGCGGGCATCGAGCCGCTTGAGGCCGATGGGCTCGCCCGTCTCTTCGCAGTAGCCGTACGTGCCGTCCTCGATGCGGGCGAGCGCCGCGTCGATCTTGGCGATCAACTTGCGCTGGCGGTCACGGGCGCGCAGCTCCAGCGCGCGGTCCGTTTCCGAGGTCGCGCGGTCTGCGAGGTCGGCGTGCTGCGTCGAATCCTCGTGCAGTCCAGCCAGCGTCTCGCGGGTCTGGCGGATGATCTCCTCCTTCCAGGCCGTGAGCTTCTGGCGGAAGTAGGCGCGGTGCTTCTCGCTCATGAACGGCTCGTCCTCGGAAGGGCGATAGTCCGGCGGGACGACGATGGTGGAAGCCACACCCGCTTTGGCGGTGAGCTTCTTGTCCTGGGTCTTCTCGATGGCGCGGGTCCTCGGTTTGTTCACAGGCACGGATTTCGCTACCGCTTTTACGGGAGACTTGCTGGCTGCGGATTGGTTTTTTGCAGGCGTTGCCGCTACCGTGCGCGCGGGCTTGGCCTTCGCGGCGGCCTTGGTCGCAGCAGCCTTGGCCGGCGACTTGGCGACGGTCTTTGACTTGACGGCAGCTTTTTTCGAAACGGCCTTCGATTTGGCCGACTTCGCCGTGGCTCGTTTCGTCATTCGTGGCCTCCGATAATGGGCCTGCCTAAGGTCGCTCTGCCGCCGCCGCTCCTCGCTCGTGTCAACCGTACCGAAGTGCGGCGACGCTCTCTTGGCGGCAGCGACCTCTTCTGTCAAGAAAATCCGCTGCTTAACTGTTAAACGCTTCACGGGCCTCGAAGGGTCAAGCTGCGGATATTTCGACCGATTTGGGCTCGTTCGTCTGCCAGCGGAGACGCTTGTCCCCAGCAACTTTCCGCCCGACGGCGCCTTCGGCCCCCGCAGGCCCGATTTCCCGCGTCGGGACGCCGCTTGCGGGCCGGGGGCGACGCTTCTATGACGGCGTTCAGCAACGACGGAGACAGCCGCCATGGCCAAATCGGGCGCGGACACGGGCACGCAGCGATTCGAGGGTACGGACCGCTATGTCGCGACGCGCGACCTGACCGTGGCCGTCAACGCCGCCGTCACGTTGCAGCGGCCGCTGCTGATCAAGGGCGAACCGGGCACCGGCAAGAGCGTGCTGGCGCAGGAAGTCGCCCGCGCGCTCGGCGCGCCGCTGATCGAGTGGCATATCAAATCGACCACCAAGGCCCATCAGGGGCTTTACGAGTACGACGCCGTCTCGCGGCTGCGCGACGGGCAGCTCGGCGACGAGCGGGTGCGCGACATCCGCAACTACATCCGCCGCGGCAAGCTGTGGGATGCGTTCGTCTCCGAGACGCGGCCCGTGCTGCTGATCGACGAGATCGACAAGGCCGACATCGAATTTCCGAACGATCTCCTGCAGGAGCTCGACCGGATGGAATTCTACGTCTACGAGACGAGCGAGACGGTCGTGGCGCGCGTGCGCCCCATCGTGATCATCACCTCGAACAACGAAAAGGAGCTGCCGGACGCATTCCTGCGCCGTTGCTTCTTCCACTACATCAAGTTTCCCGATCCAGAGACGATGGCGCAGATCGTCGAGGTGCATTTCCCGGACCTCAAGGGCCGGCTGGTGTCGGAAGCGCTCAAGGTCTTCTACGATCTGCGCGACATGCCGGGCCTCAAGAAGAAGCCGTCGACGTCGGAGCTGCTGGACTGGCTGAAGCTGCTGCTCAACGAAGACATCGACCCGGCCGTGCTGCGCGAGACGGAAAGCCGGAAGATCATTCCCCCGCTCGCGGGCGCACTGCTCAAGAACGAGCAGGACGTGCACCTGTTCGAGCGCCTGGCGTTCATGAGCCGCCGCAAGGGCGATTAACGCCGCATCAACCTTGACGCGGGATTTGGCGGATTGGGGCGGGCTTAGCCATCCGCATTAAGACAACCGACACAGGATCCATGGCACGCTGCGGGTCGATTGAAGCCCGTCATCGAAAGTGCGCGTCATGAGCCAGTCCTCCATTCGCAACGGTTTTCTGTTTGCGGCCATCCCGCTGCTGCTGCTCGTCGCGCTGCCCTCGGCCGGCTCGCAGGACGCCGTTTCGGCCCGTGGCGACGGCGAGGTTCGCCTCGAGCTCGCGTCGCTGAAGTCCGAAGCGCGCTCGCTCACGCTGCACATCGACGGTCCCTGATCGCGCAGTTTTCCATCGATAGTTTCTCTCTCGACGAGTTCTCCCTCGACGACGAGAAAAGGCCGGAGCGTGTGACGCTCCGGCCTTTTTTATTGGTTCAATGGTCGAGAGACTGAGGTGCTTGCGACTGGCGGGCACGCAGTGTCGAATCCACCGCCTTGCCCAGTACATGATTGCCTGAAGCGCTCGGCAACCGACCTTAGGTCCCGGGCCAAATCCATATTTCGATGCGACCGCGCGACCGCGATCAGGCGGCGGCAACGCCTGCGAGGAAGCGTTCGATCCGCGCGCCCAGCGCCTTCGTCTGCGCGCTTACGTTGGCGCTGGTCTCCAGCACCGCGCGAGCCGAATTGAAGGTCGACGTAGCTGCCTCGGTCACGCCGGCAATCGTCTCGCTGACATGGCGGGTGTCGCCTGCCGCGTGATGGACGCTGGCGTTGATCTCGGATGTCGCTGAGCCCTGCTCCGTTACGGCGGCGGCAATCTGCGTCGTGATGCCGTTGACGTGGCTGACGCGGGCTGCGATCTCGCCAATGGCGCGGACGGCCTCGTCTGTCGCGATCTGGATCGAGGTCACCTGCTCGGAAATGCTTTCGGTCGCCTGCGCGGTGCGGGTGGCGAGCGTCTTGACCTCGGTTGCAACGACGGCAAAGCCGCGCCCCGCCTCGCCCGCGCGTGCGGCTTCGATGGTGGCGTTGAGGGCCAGCAGGTTGGTCTGGCCCGCGATCTCGCGGATCAGGGTCACGACCTGGCCGATCTCCTGGGCCGACGCGAGCAGCTCCGACATGCGTTCGTTGGTGGTGATGGTCATCGAGCTCGTGTCACTGACGTTGGCGAGCGCGACCGAGATCTGGTTGCCGATTTCGGAGATCGACGCCGTCAGCTCCTCGGCGGCCGCGGCCACCGTGCCGACGTTGGCGGAGGCCTGATCGGACGCGGAGGCGACGAACTGCGCCTTGTCGCTGGTGCCGGCGGCAATGCCCTGCAGGCCGTTCGCCGTGCGATCGAGATCTGCGGCCATCACGGACAGCGCCGCGATGGTCTCGGCGGTGTCAGACTTGAAAGAGTCGATGAGGGATTCGAGCGCTTCCTGGCGGGCCATCGTGCGATCCGCCTCGCGTTCACGCTCCTCTTCGAGCTTGGCGCGTTCCAGCGTGTTGTCGCGGAACACCGAGACAGCGCGTGCCATTTCGCCGATTTCGTTGTTGTATTCGGTGTACGGGATGTCGCCCTTGGCATCGTTGCGAGCCAGGCGGTCCATGACGGCTGCGAGGGTCGGGATCGGCTTCATGAACCGGCGGGACATGAAAAACCCGGCGACGGCCATCAGCGGAAGCAACAGACCGGACGCCAGCAGGATGCGCTTTTCAAGAGCCGCGGCCAGCTCATAGGCCGCCGATTGCTCGGTGCCCGCAAACAGGATGCCGATGACGTTCGACGCGCGGTCGACAATCGGGAAATAGACGGTGAAGTACTGGGTGCCCAGAATGTCGGCGGCGCCGTTGTAGGGCTTGCCTGCCATCACCGCGTCGTAGGCGGCGCTGCTCTGGCCGAGCCACGTGCCGACCGCCCGGCCGCCGTTCGCCGTCTTCACGGTTGTCGACGTGCGGAGAAAGTCGCGCTTTGCGGCATCATACGTGAACAGCGTGATCGGGTCGTCGGCCATACGCGTGATGGATTCCACCAGCGCGAAATCCGTGTCGGCCGGGATCTTGTCCATGACGATCTTCTGGACGCGCCGATCCGCCCACACGACCTCGGTCGAGGGATTGGTGGTGCGCAGCAGCTCGGCGCCGATGCGCAACGAGAGCTGCTGGCTTTCGATCGCCTTCTCTTTGGCGTCGTCCGTCAACTGGACGTGCACAACGGCCATCAGCCCTGCGGTCGCGACCAAGACGGCCGTGATGGTGAGCAGCGAAATCAGGGTTTCGATCCGAACTCGCGCGGTTAACGAACGCATCGCACTCATGGGAAAGCCTCTCACGTGCCACGACTTGTGGAACTTGGTTTGCCCAATATTACTTTTGTCGTATGAACTTTTCGTTTCAATTTAAGTTAAGTTTTATTAGTCAATCATCTGATCTAGATTGTTTTTGTCCCGATTATCGGCGGTACATTTGGTAAGGCCGGACGGTTGGGGCTTTTCCATCACGGCGTCCCGGCATTCTCAACGTCATGCCCAGGCAATATGGGTTGCAGCCGCAAAGCTACCCAACTGCTGTCGTCCAGTGCCCGCCATCCGAGGCCCACGGCGACCCGCGACACACGCGAATCCGGGCCTCCGGAAAAGCGCTAGGGGGCCACGGACCGCATCTGACACATGAACGGCACCTGACAGTGCATTTCAGGGCGGGTTCATTGAGCGAACCGTAAACATTGCATCGTACCCTGCCTGGCAGTCAGCCGGAGCGGGGCCGGTGGAGAAAGACATGCTCGAATTCATGAGAAGCGCGACCATCGTCCTTATGGGATTGACCGTGATCGGTGCCGGCGTCGTCGTCGTTTTCTACGGGTGACACCGCATGCCCCGCGGCGCGCCTGACACGCAGCCGGCGCGACCACCTGCCCCAGCGCTCCTTGCAGGGCGTGTTTGCGCCGCCTAATTAGGGGAACCCAATGAGAGGTTCCCTTTGGCCGCGCGCGACTTACCGCAAACCCTCACCGACAGCCTCGCCGAAGCCGGTCAGCGTGTTGCAGACCTGTTCACGCCGTCGCTTCGCCTCGGCGTGACGGGGCTTTCGCGCGCCGGCAAGACGGTCTTCATCACGGCGCTGATCCGCAACCTCACACAGGGCGGGCGGTTGCCGTTTTTCACGCCCGTCGCCGAAAGGCGCCTTGCGTCCGCGCACCTCGATCCACAGCCCGACGACCACGTCCCGCGCTTCGATTACGAAGGCCACATCGGCGCGCTTTCCGCAGATCCGCCGGACTGGCCCGAAAGCACGCGCCGCATTTCCGAGGTGCGTGTCGCGCTCACGTTCGAAAGCGCCCATCCTCTGCGGCGCGCGCTTGGATTGCGCCGGCTCAATCTCGACATCGTCGACTATCCGGGCGAATGGCTGCTCGATCTCGCGCTGCTCGACCTGTCCTACGACGCCTGGTCGCGGGATGCGCTGGAGCGCGCGCGCCTCGGCGTGCAGGGCGAGCCCGCGCGGGACTGGCTGGCCTACGCCGGCGCCATCGATCCTTCCGCGCCAGAGGACGAGCAGGTGGCGCTCGACGGGGCGCGACGCTTCACCCACTACCTGCAGGAGACGCGGCGGCAGTCGAAGGTCGCGACCCTCGGGCCGGGGCGCTTTCTCATGCCGGGCGAGCTTGAAGGATCGCCGCTGCTGACGTTCTTTCCAATCGAGCTGCCGGACGGCGCCGCCATCGAGCGCGGCAGCCTCGCGGCGATGATGGCGCGGCGCTACGACAGCTACGTGCAGCATGTGGTGCGACCTTTCTTTCGCGATCACTTCAGCCGCCTCGACCGGCAGATCGTGCTCGTCGACGTGCTCGGCGCGCTCAACGGCGGCGCGGACGCGATCCGCGAGCTCGAACGCACGCTCTCCTCCGTCATGACGGCGTTCCGGCCCGGGCTCGCGAGCTGGCTGCAATCGCTGATCGGGGCGCGCCGCATCGACCGGCTGCTGTTTGCGGCCACGAAGGCCGACCATGTCCATCACACGAGCCACGACCGGCTCGAACGCATCCTCGCGCTCCTGACCGAGCGCGCGGCGGCGCGATCCTCGGGTGCAGGCGCTGAGACGCGCGTGATGGCGCTCGCGGCGTTGCGCGCGACGCGCGAAGCCGAGGTGCGGGAGGGGCGGACGACGCTGCCCTGCATCGTCGGCGTGCCGCTGCCCGGCGAGACGGTGGGCGCCGAACGTTTCGACGGCAAGCGCGAGGTGGCGCTCTTTCCGGGCGACCTGCCGGAGGATCCCGCGGCGGTGTTCTCTGGCGACGTATCGCTCGGCGTCACCTTTCCGCGGTTCCGGCCGGCGCGCCTGTTGCCGGTCACCGGCGCCGGAGAAACGCCCGCAGCGCCGCACGTCCGCCTCGACCGCGCCCTCGACTACCTGATCGGAGACTGGCTGGCATGAGCGACATCCGAGGCCCGCGCGTCTTTTCGACCGACGATCCGAAGGTCGTCAGTGCGCCCTCGCTTCCGCCCGACGACGACACCGACGACACGGCGCCTGATGGGCCCCGCACGCCGCCGTCGCGGGGCGCGAGCCTCGGCGGGATCTTTCTCTCGGCGGTGCTGGGCCTCGTGAGCCTCACGCTGGCGGCGAGCTTTACCGGGTTCATCACGACGGCGCTCGCGCGTGAAGATTGGATCGGATGGACGGCGACCAGCCTTGCGGGCATCGCGGCGCTCACGGGCCTCGTGATCGTGCTGCGCGAACTGATCGGTCTCGTGCGTCTCGGGCGGCTGACGCGTCTCAGGCGCGACGCGGATGCGGCATTGCGCACGAACGACCGCGCACTCGAACGCAAGACCGTCGCGGCATTGACGGCGACGCTGCGCGGGCGGCGAGAGCTGGCATGGAACGTCTCGCGGCTTGACGCGCATGCGGGCGACATCCGCGATCCCGGTGAGCTGCTGCGTCTGGCCGACCGCGAATTGATGGCGCCGCTCGATGCGGCCGCGCGCCGTCTCGTGCTCAAGAGCGCCAAGCGCGTGCTGGTGGTGACGGCGATGAGCCCGATGGTGTGGGTGGCGATGCTCTACGTGATGGTGGAGAATGTGCGCATGCTCAAGGGGCTCGCTGCGACCTATGGCGGGCGCCCCGGCGGGCTCGGCGCGCTCAAGCTCGGCAGCCTGGTCGTGGGGCACATCGTGGCGACGGGCGGGCTGGCGATGACCGACGACCTCGTCGGCCAGTTTCTCGGCCAGGATCTCATGCGGCGCTTGTCGCGGCGGCTCGGGGAAGGCGCGTTCAACGGGGCGCTGACAGCCAGGATCGGCACCGCCGCAATCGACGTGACGCGGCCAATGCCTTTTCTCGATACCGATCCGATCCGCGTGCGCGACCTGCTTCCGGAGCTGCTGCGCCGGGAGGCGAAGGCGTCGAAAACTTAGCGAGCTAAATGCTGGCGATCAGGCGGCCGTCGCCAGTTCCCGCTGCGGACCGGCATCGGCGGTGTCTGCGAGCCAGCGCTCGCGCCAAAGCCCCGTATGGCGGAGCGCGCGCAGCTCGATCGAGGCGGGCGAGCGATCGACCGGCGTCGACAGCACGACGTTCATGGCGGGGCCGGCGACCTGCGACGTGTACCAGTTCAAAAGGCCCGACAGGACGAGACCGAGCACGACCGGCGCCATCCACACGAGCAGGCCGGGCGACGTTTTCCAGCACACGATGGTGACGATGATGCCGACCACCATGTGGGCTCCATGGAATCGCATGGCAGCGGCGAGATCCATGTGAGCGCCGTCGCGGCGCTGCGCTTTCCAGCCGGCATCGCGACCGAGGAAGATCTGCAGCACCGACGAGGTCTGCGTCATCATCATGATCGGAGCGAAGAGCATCGAGAAGACCGTCTCGGTCGCCACGCCTGCAACCGCGCGCGGCAAGCCGAACAGCTCGCGGGCGCGCTGCGCGCGCTTCAGCTCGAGCGCGAGACCCAGCGCCTTCGGCAGCAGGACGACCGCCATCGTGCCGAGGAACAGCCGCATGGCGGCGCCCGGATCGATCATCGGCCAGATTGGGAACAGCGTCTTGGCGTCGGTGAAGTAGCTCGGCAGCAACTGCTGGCCCTGCAGGGCCAGCACGAGGCCGACGACGAGGGACGCGGCCCAGATCGCCGAGACGACGTAGGCCATGGCGCCCATGAAGAGATGCAGGCGGCCCATCGGCGGCACGCCGCGGCGGAAAAGCAGTGCCAGATGCTGAAGGTTGCCCTGCGACCAGCGCCGGTCGCGCACAATCAGGTCGGTCAGCGCGGGCGGCATGCTTTCGAAGGAGCCTTCGATGGAGGGCGCCATGTGCACGCCCCAGCCCGCGCGCTGCAGCAGCATGGCCTCGACGAAGTCATGGCTCATGATGTGGCCACCGAACGGCGGCGGACCCGGCAGCGCGGGCAGGCCTGCGGAGCCGGCGAAGGCGCGCGTGCGAATGATTGCGTTGTGGCCCCAGTAGTTGCCCTGGTCCTTGCCCCAGAAGGCGAGGCCGGCGGCGGCCGAGGGGCCATAGGTATTGGCGGCGAACTGCATCAGCTTCTGGAGCAGCGTGCGGCCGCCGATCAGCTTCGGCACCGTCTGGATCAGGCCGGCCGAGGGATCGCTCTCCATGGCGCGGGCCAAGCGCACCAGCGCGACGCCGGACATGATGCTGTCGCCGTCGAAGATGACAAAATTCTCGTATGCGCCGCCGAAGCGCTCGACCCAGTCCTTGATATTGCCGGCCTTGCGGCCCGTGTTCTCGATGCGGCGGCGATAGAAGATCTTGCAGTCGCCGGCGAGCGCCTTGGCGAGGGCGGCGTAGGCGGCTTCCTCGCGGGCGCCCTCCTCGGCTCCACGCGTGTCGGACAGCACGAAAATGTCGAACGCGTCGTTGCGGCCGAGCGACGTCAGTTCCTCGACGATGGCGGAAATGGTGCCGGCGATTGTCGCCGCTTCTTCGTGGTAGACGGGAAAGAGCAGCGCCGTTCGCCGATTGAGCGGGCCGTCCGCGTCGGGAATACGGATTGTGTCGGCGGTCTCGCCCGCGAAAAGGGGAAGAAAGCCCAGAGCGGCCGACAGCGTACCAACCGCGATCCACGCGAACGTGATGGTGGACAGCACGAGGAAGAAGAGCTGGAACGGCGTCATCTGGACGAACGACAGCACGCCGTAGAGTTCATAGGCGAATGCGGCCGTCATCAGGGCCGCACCGAGGAAGACGGCGGTGCGCGGAATAGAGGGTCCGCGACGCTTCGGCCACAAGCGCGGAGGGCTCGCGGAGAAATCCTGCTCCGGCATTCTTAACGGCGATGGCGCAGGAAGGAGCGACGGATCGCTCGCATCGTGATGGGAACGGGGTGGCGTCTCGGCATTCACCGGCGCGGCGCCGCGTTCGACGTCATCAAGGCTCATGCTGGGGTCCATCGATAGAGCCAATTCTCGGAAATCAGCTGATCCCCAAGCTTCAGGCCTAAACGCAGTTCGATGAGCTCGGTTCCCGCGGTATTGAGTTCGAACTTCACGCGGATTCCTTGCACGTCCGGATTACGCTGCACGCTCAGTTTGGACGTCGCACCACTGCTGGCGACGAGATCGGCAACCGGCAGCTCGCGCGCGTCGCGCGCCGCGGGGCCTACGAAATCGACAACGAACTGAAGGGTGTCGGGGCTGCGCGCGGCGCCAACCTGCGTCTTGCCGACCCAGGAGCCCGCCCACACCGCCGGCACGTCCTCGCCCCAGGACATGCGGTAGGCATAGTTAAAGCGCTTGCCCGGCTCGATGACGTTGGCGGGCTTCCAATAGGCGACGATGTTGTCGTGGATCTCTTCGGCGACCGGGATCTCGATCAGCTCGACATAGCCATCGCCCCAGCTGCCGATGGGCTCGATCCAGAGCGTCGGGCGGCGCTCGTAGCGCGCTTCCAGGTCGTCGAAGTGGGCAAAGTCCCGGCTGCGCTGGCAGAGGCCGAAGCCCTTGAGGTTCTTATCCACGAAGGCGCTGGTCTGCAGCATCTTCGGATTGGCGAGCGGACGCCACAGGCGTTCGCCCTGCCCGTTGATGACGGCAAGGCCCTCGCTGTTGTGCACGGCGGGGCGATAGTCGCGTCCGAACCGGCGCTGCTGGGGGCCGTGAAGATACATGCTCGTGAGCGGCGCGAGACCGACGTGCGAGAGCGGCTTGCGCGGAAACAACGCTGCTTCGACATCGATCGTCGTGGCACTGCCCGGCCGCACGGTGAAGCGGTAGGCGCCGGAGAGGCTTTCGCTATCCAGAAGCGCGTGGATGACGATGTGGGGCTGGCCAGGCGCCGGCTTCTCGATCCAGAAGCCGCGGAAGAACGGAAACTCCTCGCCACCGGGACGCGCCGTGTTGACGGCGAGCGCACGCGCCGCAAGACCGAACTGCTGGCCGCGGCCCATCGACTTGAAGTAGCTCGCGCCCTGGAAAGAGACGAACTCGTCCAGGACGCCCGCGCGGTTCAAAGCACCGGAGAGGCGAAAACCTGAAAATCCGAAGGGAGCCGTGTCGGGCGCCTTCTCGATGGAGGGCCCGATGGAAAAGTTTGCGCTGTTGGCCTTGAGGGCGCGCGCCTTGTCGCCGTCGACGATCCAGATCTCGACCGGCACATCGTAGAGCCAGCCCATCGCCAGCAGTTGAAGTTCGAAGTCGAGGTTCTCGCCGCGCCAAATCGCGCTCTCGTGGCGGAAGCGAATGTCGCGGTACTGCTCTGCGGTGAGCGCGTTGAACGGCTCGGGAACCTCGTGCGGGGGTTTGGCAAAGGCGCGCGACGAGAGATCCTCGGCAAGCTTCTGCACATGGCCGGCTGCAAACGACTGCCCAGGATCTTCCGCGGCCTGCGCAAATACATCGGTCGCGTTGAGAAGGCTGTCCGCCAATGCGGCAACGGCCACGAGGGCGCTCGTTCCGAGCAGCACGCCGCGCCGGTTCAGGCTCGCCCCAGTCGCTGGTACGTCATTCATATAGCGTTCGTTCCGGAGAACCCCCTCGCCGGTTTTTGCCGCGTCGTCGTTGTCCCCAGATCAACCAGCACATCTCGCACCAACTGATCGGGGGGCTCTGACGTTCCCCACGTGGCAATCCGGCCATTCAGGCACGATTCAATAAAACCGCGCCGTGGAAGGGCGATAGCGTTTAATTGTGGCAACATTAACAGGTAGGTCGGAGCTGGCCTGCTCGGCTCCTCGGCGGCGAGGCCTCCAAGCCGCAGGCTCCGGCCACGCACTATTGCCCGCGTACTTTTGTGCGCCGCAAAAACAATAACCTGAGCCGTGGACGTCTCGCAAGGATCGCCCAGCGATATTTTTGCTAGGGCTCGCCGCCGCACTGGATCAGCGCCGCTTTAGATTGTACATGCTCACGTGCTGCCGGAGGTTGCGAGACCAAGGCAAGGAAAAGTGCCCTGCCAGACGGGCGATGGATCGAGGCCGTGGCTGGGCAGAACGCGCGCTTGGCGGTGATGAAGCCCGCCTCCGACCGGCTTAGGGAACCATGGCAGACGCGCCATTTCTCAAAACGACACAAGACAATGATCAGCGGTTTCAATACTTTAGCCGGGCAACAGACGCAGTGGCAATCACGCAACATGACCTGTGGATTCGGCTGGAATTGCGATCTTGGGCATTCCCTGGTCGGGAGAGATCTGCGTAGTATCTCGGCCTGAGCGGTGATTCGGCACAGTCGTGCAGCAGCCGCTGGGTCGAGTTGGTGAGCGCGAGGCGTAAAAGCGTCAAGCGCCCGTTTCGAAGTAAGTAGACGGGAGAAGGTAAATGAAAAAGCAAAGCCTAAGCGCCCTGGCGGCAGCCGGCCTCCTTGCAGGTGGTCTGTCTGTTACCAGCGCGTCCGCAGCCGATCTCGGGGGGAACTGCTGCGCCGACCTCGAAGAGCGCATTGCAGAGCTCGAGGCCACGACCGCTCGCAAGGGCAACCGCAAGGTTTCGCTGACGATCTCTGGTTGGGTTGCCGAACAGGTCACCTACTGGGACGACGGCGTTGAGAGCAACACCTACGTGACGGGCCTCGGCTCGACGCTGGCCACGAACGTCAAGTTCACCGGCCAGGCTACCATCGTCCCGGGCTGGACGGCGGGTTACGTGCTGCACATCGAAGCCGACGGCTCCGACTCGCTCACGACCAACCAGGTTACCCCGCGCGGTCCTGGCCTCCTCAACGGCGGCCTGACGAACAACTTCGTTCAGACCATGCAGTCGTACTGGTTCATCAAGAGCGACCATTACGGTAAGGTCAGCGTCGGCCTCCAGTCGATGGTTTCGGATAACGCTGCAATCCTCGTCGACGGTTCGGGCTCGCTCGTTCCCGCCAACTGGGTGGCGTACGAATTCCTGAGCTTCGGCATCCGCAACAACGCTGGCGGCTTCACCGGCGGCACTTGGGGCGGTCAGGGCGTCTGCATCACCGGCGACTGCTTCGGCGTTCCTGCCAACTCGGTTCGCTACGACTCGCCGACCTTCGCTGGCTTCAGCGCATCGGCTTCTTGGGGCGATGACGAGATCTGGGATATCGGCATCCGTTACGCTGGCGAAGTCCACGGCTTCAAGCTCGCTGCAACGGCTGTCTATGCTGAGAGCTCGGGCGCTGTCTCGTCGGTCTTCGGCGACGCCAACTACTTCCAGGCTGGCCTCTACGCTCAGCACATCGGCACGGGCCTCTTCGGCTTGGTCAACTACGCTGACTTCGAGAACAACCTGGTCGCGAACGAAGGCGAAGTCTGGTACTTCAAGGGTGGTATCCGTCGTAACTGGAACCACCTCGGCGCCACCGTTCTTTACGGTGAGTACCTGGACAGCCAGGACGACGCTCGCAATGCTGACCTGAACTGGTACGGCGCTGGCATCGTGCAGGAAATCGACGCTGCCGCTATGTCTCTCTGGCTGAAGTATCGCAACATCGAAGCCGATGGCGGCGTGTGCGATGTCGGCAACCAGGGTTGCCAGGACTTCAACGAAGTCACCTTCGGCGCTCTGATCAACTTCTAATCCAAGCTGATCGCGTCTGGACTAAGAGAGGCCGCCCCGAAAGGGCGGCCTCTTTGTTTTTATCGCGTCGCCCCTCGACGCGGCCCGCTGCCCGGATGGACCAAGATGCTGTGCGCCGCGCGACCCACAAAGAGACGGGGGCGGCCGCCCGGCTGCCGCACCACCTCATCGCGTCCCGCCGTGCGCGATCCGCGCAGGCCCGATGGGAGCATCTGATCGCCGCGGCGAGGCCACCATCAGAGTCGTTTCGTCTGCCATCTGCTGGCCCGTTTTTCGGACGCACCCGCGTTCAAACTTTGGGCATCCTGATCATTCTGTGCGCGACGCAGAACGGGGCCGACCGCATGCCCTATGATGAGATTCGGCGCTGGTCCGTGGACCGCCTTCGGGATCAATGAGCTCGCCAAAACGGGTTCACGGGCGGGTTGTCCCCAGGGCTTCCACGTTCCTGCACAGCCTGAAGCGCTCAGGGCATCATGAAAATGTTTCAATGTTTTCAGCCTCTGACGCGCCTCTCGTGTCTCACGCGCCACAGTTGCAGCCCTGTCATAGCTGAAAAGGCAATGCTCGATTGTTGCGAGGGGGAGAATCGCAGACTCTCCGGGCCAGCGGCGGTTCCGAAGGAATCTTCGCGCCGTCATTATCGCAGAGTGCGGCCTCGTTTGCGTATCCACCCAGGTAAGGCGTCCGCCATCTCGATTACCAACGCAGATTGGGAGAAGGTCTAATGAACAAATACAGCCTAAGCGCCCTGGCGGCAGCTGGCCTGCTCGCAGGTAGCTTCGCCACCGGTGCAAACGCAGCCGACCTTGGGGGTAACTGCTGCGCAGACCTCGAGGAGCGCATTGCAGAGCTCGAGGCCACGACCGCTCGCAAGGGCAACCGCAAGGTTTCGCTGACGATCTCTGGTTGGGTTGCCGAACAGGTCACCTACTGGGACGACGGCGTTGAGAGCAACACCTACGTGACGGGCCTCGGCTCGACGCTGGCCACGAACGTCAAGTTCACCGGCCAGGCTACCATCGTCCCGGGCTGGACGGCGGGTTACGTGCTGCACATCGAAGCCGACGGCTCCGACTCGCTCACGACCAACCAGGTTACCCCGCGCGGTCCTGGCCTCCTCAACGGCGGCCTGACGAACAACTTCGTTCAGACCATGCAGTCGTACTGGTTCATCAAGAGCGACCATTACGGTAAGGTCAGCGTCGGCCTCCAGTCGATGGTTTCGGATAACGCTGCAATCCTCGTCGACGGTTCGGGCTCGCTCGTTCCCGCCAACTGGGTGGCGTACGAATTCCTGAGCTTCGGCATCCGCAACAACGCTGGCGGCTTCACCGGCGGCACTTGGGGCGGTCAGGGCGTCTGCATCACCGGCGACTGCTTCGGCGTTCCTGCCAACTCGGTTCGCTACGACTCGCCGACCTTCGCTGGCTTCAGCGCATCGGCTTCTTGGGGCGATGACGAGATCTGGGATATCGGCATCCGTTACGCTGGCGAAGTCCACGGCTTCAAGCTCGCTGCAACGGCTGTCTATGCTGAGAGCTCGGGCGCTGTCTCGTCGGTCTTCGGCGACGCCAACTACTTCCAGGCTGGCCTCTACGCTCAGCACATCGGCACGGGCCTCTTCGGCTTGGTCAACTACGCTGACTTCGAGAACAACCTGGTCGCGAACGAAGGCGAAGTCTGGTACTTCAAGGGTGGTATCCGTCGTAACTGGAACCACCTCGGCGCCACCGTTCTTTACGGTGAGTACCTGGACAGCCAGGACGACGCTCGCAATGCTGACCTGAACTGGTACGGCGCTGGCATCGTGCAGGAAATCGACGCTGCCGCTATGTCTCTCTGGCTGAAGTATCGCAACATCGAAGCCGATGGCGGCGTGTGCGATGTCGGCAACCAGGGTTGCCAGGACTTCAACGAAGTCACCTTCGGCGCTCTGATCAACTTCTAATCGAAGTCGATCTAAAGCCTGAAACTCGGAAGCCGCCCCTCGGGGCGGCTTCTTTGTTTTCTCCGAGGCCCCGCCGTCCTATAGGTGGGCGCAGGAGGCGGCCATGTTCGCGACGTTTTTCAAGGAGCTGCGGGACGCAAAGATCCCGGTGACGCTCAAAGAGTACCTGACGCTGCTCGAAGCACTGGCGGCGGGCGCCGCTGGGCGGCGCGTCGAGGACTTCTATTATCTTTCGCGCACGGCGTTGGTTAAGGACGAGCGCCATCTCGATCGCTTCGATCGGGTGTTCGGGCACGTCTTCAAAGGCCTCGACCTCATGAGCGAGGCGGAGACGGCCGAAATCCCCGAAGAGTGGCTGCGCGCCGTTTCGTCGCTTTACCTCTCGGACGAAGAGAAGGCCGCGATCAAAGCGCTCGGCGACTGGGACAAGATCATGGAGACGCTCAGGAAGCGTCTTGCCGAGCAGAATGAGCGCCATCAGGGCGGCAACAAGTGGATCGGCACCGGCGGCACGTCACCGTTCGGCGCATACGGCTACAATCCTGCCGGGATCCGCATCGGCCAGCATGAAAGCCGGCACCGGCGGGCCATCAAGGTCTGGGACAAGCGCGAGTTCAAGGATCTCGCCGACGACCTCGAGCTCGGCGTCCGCAACATCAAGGTCGCGCTCCGCCGCTTGCGGCGCTTCGCGCGCGAAGGGGCTGCCGAAGAACTCGATCTCGACCAGACGATCCGGAACACGGCCGGCAAGGGCTATCTCGATCTGGCGCTGCGGCCCGAGCGGCGCAATGCCGTCAAGGTCCTGATGTTCTTCGATGTCGGCGGTTCGATGGACTGGCACATTCGCACGGCGGAAGAGCTGTTCTCGGCGGCGCGCAGCGAGTTCAAGCATCTCGAGTACTACTACTTCCACAACTGCCTCTACGAAAGCGTCTGGCGCGACAACGCGCGGCGCTGGAGCGAGACCACGCCGACCTGGCAGGTGCTCAACACCTATCCTGCCGACTACAAGATCATCTTCGTCGGCGACGCCTCGATGAGCCCTTACGAGATCACGCACGTCGGGGGCGCGGTCGAGCACATGAACGAGGAATCCGGCGCCACCTGGCTGCAGCGCGTGAGCGGGATTTACCATCGCGCCGTGTGGCTCAACCCGGTGCCGGAGACTCATTGGGGCTACACGCCCTCGATCGGGCTCGTGCGGCGGCTGATGGATGGGCGCATGTTTCCAATGACGCTCACCGGGCTCGACGCCGCCATGCGCGAACTGATGCGCTGACCTCGCATAACTTCAAGGAGTTACGGGTTGCATCGGCGGATGGTGAACAGTGGCCCGCTTTCAACAGCGCACGTGCCTGCTCACATTGACCTCACCTAAAAAAGGGCGCAAATCTGCGTTGATTTTGGGCAAGGGAGAGCCCCCATGCATCGCTACATCGTGCCTGTTCTTCTCGTCGCCGCGGCCGTCTCCGGCTGCTCGGGTGGGAGCGGCATTTCGACTGCGTCGATTCTCGGCAATGCGCCCACGCCTCCTGCTGGCCAGGCCGGTGCCGCGACGCCTGTTGCTGCCGTCGTCATTCCCTCGACGCCGACGGATCGCGCATTCCAGGTCGGAACAGTGAGCGCGCGCGCAGCGAAGTGCGGCTATAACTTCGACGCGAACAAATTGAAGGCGGCCTATCTCGCCAACGAGATGGGACGCGGAACTCCCAGCGATCAACTCGCGACGGTCGAGAAGATCTACAGCGTCGCCTACGGCGGCGTGACGAAAGCCTCCGCCGAGGATCCGAACTACTGCTCCGATCGCAAGACGCAGCAAATAAAAGCTGACCTGACGCGGTTGCTCGCGGGCGACTTCGAGCCACCTGCGAAGACGGCCGTGGCTAAAAAGCAGGGCGACGGCTTCTTCGGCGACTTCTTCAACGGCGACGACGTGGAAGAATCCGGTCCCAAGTTCGGTTCGGACGACTGGTGGGCCAAGCAGGATGACAAGTCCGGCGGTTAGACTCGCTTTGCGCGTAGCGCCGGGCGGACATCCTTTCACCGCGAGCATCGCCACCTGTGAACCAGCTCCTTTGGCTTGAAGCGCTTCTCAAGACGGGCAGCGGCCTCGCGCTCGTGCTAGTCCCGATTGCGCTCATCCGTGTTCTCGGATTGCCGTCGGCGGGGTCCGGACTGTGGCCGCGTCTGCTCGGCGCGATTCTGATCGGATGCGGCGCGGCTGCCTACATTGAGGGCGCGTGGCCCGGATCGCGCGGTCTTGGACTCGCCGGCCTCGTTCTCATCAACTTCATTTTGTCCGGAACGCTCGCGGCGACTGCGATGCTCGGCGGCGGCGCGCCGACACGGCGCGGCTCGTTTGTGATCTGGACGACCGTCGTCACTCTGTTCGTGCTGGCGCTGGTCGAAATCGCGCACGCTTGATCCGGGCACGGCCCCGCGTTTCACGGCCTCTCGAAATCCGCTCGCAACACACGGCCGTCTTGCCGAAACATTAGCCTTTTCGTGGCACGTTCTACGTAGCTCAGGATGGGTCTCATCCTGGGACACATGTTCATTTTGCGTAATGGATCGCCCCATGTCAGTAGCCGTGCGCACCCTCCCGCGTGACCTTCCGCAGGTCGAGGGTCAGGACCGTTCCACGGTCCACCGGTTTCCCTCGCCGGGGCCCGCCCCTCGCCCGGTTCTCGGCCTCGTCCAGACATTCGCGGACTTCGAGGCGCTCGAAGCCGATTGGACGGCGCTCTTCGAGCGCGCCGGCACGGATCGCCATCTCTTTCAGACGTTCAACTGGCTCTGGCACTGGGCCAATCATTTCCTGCGCGTCGGCAGCACCACGCGTCTCGCCATCGTGACGGCGCGCGACGGCGACCGTCTCGTCATGGTCTGGCCGATGGTGGTGGAACGCTCGGGCCCGGTGACGGAGCTGGCGTGGATGGGCGAGCCCGTCAGCCAGTACGGCGACCTCCTGATCGAAAGCGGCCCGGGTGCGATAGCGCTGATGCGCGAGGCATGGGCGTTCGTGACGCGCGAAACGGGAGCGGACGTTCTGCGCCTGCGCAAGGTGCGTCAAGATTCTGCGGTTGCCCCGTTCCTTGCCGAGCTCGGCGCCGATGTGACCAGCGACCTCAAGGCGCCCTACCTCGACCTCGCGAGCGCGCCCTCTTTCGCTGAGTACGAGAAGCGCTATTCGAGCAACGCCAAGCGCAACCGCAAGCGTCAACGGCGCAGGCTCGAAGACCGCGGCCCCGTGAGCCTCACGCAGGTCTTCGGTGGCGCCGAGGCTGAGGCGCTCACGGCGCAAGCTTTTCATTTCAAGAACATCTGGCTTCGTCAGCGGGGCATCGTCTCGCCTGCGCTGGCCGATCCCAGGACGGCAAAGTTCTTTGCCGACGTCACGCGCGCGGATGTCCGTCCCGCGGGCTGCCATGTGCTGGCGCTCAAGTGCAATGATCAGCCGGTGGCTCTCGAGATCGGCGTCCGGTGTCTCGGGCGCACGGCGATCCACATCATCTCGTACGATCCCGACTTCGAGAAAACGGCGGCCGGCGCGCTGCTGATGGAAGACAGCATCCGGCGCGCCTGCGACGACGGTCTCAAGGTGTTCGATCTCCTGGCCCCCGGCGACGGCTACAAGCTTGAGTGGGCGGACGACGCCGTCGGCGTGAGGGATTGGGCCAAGCCGGTGACGCTTCTCGGCCGGGCCTACGTGACGGTCTATCTCGGACTGATCCGCAACGGCACGAAGCGGGCGATCGGCGCACTTCCTCTGGGCGCGCGCCGCGTCGTGACGGATCTGCTCGCGCGCTGGACGAAACCCAAGGGCTAAGTCCGGCCGCTCCTCACCCCGTCAAACGCGAGAGCCGCAGCGTCGCCAAACCGAACGAGATCTCGTGGCCGGTATCGCGCACGCGCACCGTGCGCTTGCCGATCGGATCTCCGTCGAGGCGCGTGCCGTTCATCGAGCCCATGTCGCGGAGCTGAAGCGTCTCACCCGGGTTGTAGATGAGCTGCGCATGCAGCGACGAGACGCTGCTGTCGTCGATCACGAAATCGGCGCGCGCTGGATCGCGGCCGATGCTCCAGGTGGCGGGGAGATCTGCCCCGCTGTCGGCATCGACGAGCGGGCGTGCGGCGAACTGCAAGGCGCGGCCGGACGGGTCGAAGCCGGACAGCATCCATCCGCCGCCGCCGACGCGGCTCGATACGGGGCGCGCCTGGGGAGCTTCCAGTGCCAGTTTGTATTCCATCGTACCGAAGCGCACGACCGCGCCCGCGGAGGCTACGGTGTCGGTGATGCGCGCGCCGTTGACGAAGGTGCCGTTCGACGAGTTCAGGTCGACGACGTGGAGGCGCTGCGCCTTGCGGTCGTAAGCGAGGCGCGCATGCACCTTCGAGACCGTATCGCTCGCCGGCATGTCGGCGGGCACCGTGATGTCGGCGCCGGGCCCGCGCCCAAGCGTGACTTCGCCCGGCGCGTCATCGAAGCGGATCGGCTCGCCGCCCCCCGCCGGGCGCAGACAGAGCACGCCGCGCGCGCTTGGCTTGGCACGCGGCAGGGCCACGGGTTCCGTCAGTCGCTTGTTGCGCGCCGCGCCCGGTGAAAGGAGCTTGGCGACGGCATCCGGCAGCGCTGCGAGCGCGACCGGCGAGCCGCGCGTGCGCAGAAACACGACGGCGCCCGCGAGCGCCAGGGTCGTCAACAGGCCGACGAGCAGAGGCGTCAGACCGCCGCCGACGCCCGCGCCGCACGGCCGGCTGGTCGAGGCGAAGGAGATCTGGCCCTCGCGCAGAAAGCGCCCAACTTCGTTGGCGTGGATGGAAAAGAAGAGCCCCTGGGAGTTCAGGCCCTGCAGCGTGTTGACGCCCACAACGAGGCCGCAGGCATCGAACAGCGGGCCGCCGCTGTTGCCGGGATTGATCGCGGAGTTGTGCTGCACGGTGCGCGCGCTCAAGATCTGCGTTTCGCTAACCTTGAGGTTGGTGAAGGTCATGCGCGAGACGACGCCGGTGGTCACGGTCGAGTCGAGATCGGTGAGCGGCACGCCGCGCGCATCGGGCCCGGGGACGAGATCCTTGTTGAGGTTGGCGGCGCCGGGGAAGCCGATGGCCACGACCTCGGCGAGCTTGTCCGGCTCATACTCTCCGAGCTTCAGGGGCGAGCCCGGCAGATCCTCGCGGGCTTCGAGCAAAGCGAGATCCACGTTCGGGCGGCTGTCGGCGCGCCGCGCTTTGATCAGCTTGGCTTCGCGGCCGTCGCGGAAGGCGATGTAGAATCTCGCACCGCCTTCGACGACGTGGAAATTCGTGACGACGTAGCGGCGGCCGGAAATCAGGAAGCCGGACCCGGACGAGACGGAGAACTGGCCTTCCTTGTCGGGAACGAAGGTGTAGATCTTGTAGACGCTGGGCTCGACGCGGCTGGCGTCGAAGGCGCGCGAAGCGGGCGGGGCGAGGCCGGCCGCGACCAGCGCGCCGAGCATCAGAACGGTGGGCTTCCCAAGGCGCCCGCCGAACATCCCTCTCTTCTGGAATGGCATTATCGACTCGGCGACAGCGACCCTCTCCGTTCAAGTCGTACCGCAACCGCCCCATGGCATCCAGTCGATATTGCGGACATGCCCCCGTGCGCCCGGGCCTTCCGAGCCCCGCTACACCCCTGGCAATGCGCGCGCTAGCCCTTGAAAGATGAAGGACTTGGGGGTCCTTGTCGGCGCTCGTAACCCTGATCTGCAAGGGCGCAGAATCCCACTCCCGATTTAGGCTCTGTTCGGATAGTCTCTCATCTGTGCAGCGCGTGTCCGGGCGAAGGCTTTGGGCTTGGCGCCCCTTAGATTTCATTTCGTCCAAATGCGAATTCGGGAGACGGACATGTTGGCGCGCATTCTCTGCGTTCTACTCGCGGTTTCTGTGGGCATCACCAGCTTGCCGCCTCCTGCGGATGCGCAGTTCGGCATTCGCCGCGCCTTCAAGAGCGTCGTTCGGGCACCTGCCAGGATCCTCCCGCGGGCCGGCGTTCTCGCCGTGGCTCCCCTCGTCGTGTTCGGCGGCCGCTTCCGGACCGTGTTTGGAGTTGTGGCTGCCGTCGCCGTCGGCGCGATCATCTTCGACCGGCTGTCGAAGCCCGAGCGTCGGGAAGTCGCCCGGCGCGCCAAGGTCGTCGTGGCCAAGGACCCCGAACAGCGCGTGACCGACACCTACACGTCGAAGGACGGAACCAAGCAGGTCACCATCGTTGCTGAGCCAATGCAGAAGGCCGTCGACCTCAAGAACGATCCGGCGATCATCGTCACGGCCGACAAGGTGGTCGCGCCGGACGGCAAGGGCGCCCCTGCCGCTCCCGGAACCGCGCTCGCCTCCGATACCTCGAAGACGACCGATGCGCCGACGCCCACCGCGACGCCGCCCGCAGACGGCAAGGCCGCCACGCCGCCCGCTGACGGTAAGGCGGCCAAGCCGCCGGTCGACGAAGAAATCGTGCGGATCGGCGAAATCCCGCCCGACACGCAGTGCCGGAAGGTGACGACCGAGCTCGAGATCCGCAAGAAGAAGGGTCAGGAGACGGCCGACGAGAAGAACGCCAACACGGCGATCTTCTGCCAGACCGCGCCCGGCGAATGGAAACCGGCCGCCGCCTGATTTCAATCCGGCCGCATCGTGAGCGCCTTCCCTGTCCAAGCGATGCTGGCGGGCCGCGGGCTGACCTCGGCCCTCTACCGGCGCACGCGCCATCGGCACATTTCATCGCTGCCCGCGATGGGTTAGTATTGGCGCCAGGATCCTTGCGGGGCACGTTCATGTCGCGACCCACGACGCACTTGCTGGCGGCAGCGCTCGGCGGACTTTTCGTGTTTCCCCCTCACCTCGCCGCAGCCGGTCCGCTGGTCGCGAGCGTGCGCGGCGCAGGCCCGCTGGCTGCTCTCCCTCGGACGGCAAACGGCAGCGTCGTGCTCGCGGGCGCCGATGACCGGGACATCATCCGCCTGTTGCCGCCTCCGGGCGGGGCGGGCAATGGCGGGGCGGGCGTGGCGCCTCCATCCGGCGCCGACATTCCGTTTCCGCCCTCCGGGGGTGGTGCGGTGCCGGGAGGCGCGCTGCGCCTCAACGGTAAATCGATCAAGCTTCCAATCAGCTTCCTGGCCGCGCCGGGCAATCCCGCAGCCTCCTACATCGGCATCCGCCTCGACGGCGTGAGCGACGGGGCGACGGCATCTGCCCTCGGGCTCAGCAGTGACAGCGGCGTGTTCGTCGTCGATACGACACCGGGCGCGCCCGCGGCCCAGGCCGGGCTGCGCTTCGGCGATTTCGTGCTCGCGCTCGACGACAAGCCGATCTCGCAGACCTCGGAGCTCGTCGAGGCGATCAAGGGCCGCTCGCCCGGATCGCAGGGCACGCTTTCGGTCTGGCGGGTCGGCGACGACGGCACGGGCTATCTTCAGGAGCTGCGCCAGGTCGCCGACCGCGGCAGCACGCCCGCGATGATGTTCCTCGCCCGCCTCTACACCAACGGCACCGGCGTCAATCGCGACGCAACGGAGGCATCGAACTGGTACAAGAAGGCGGCGCTCGCGGGCAGCACGAACGGCATGCTGCTCTATGGCGATGCGCTCGCGACCGGCAGCGGCACGGCAAAGGACGTCACCGAGGGCCATCGCTGGATCAAAAAGGCGTCGGATGCGGGGAACGTCGCCGCGCTGTTCCGGCTCGGGCGCATGTACCGCGACGGCGAAGGTCTGACGCGCGATCCGCTCGAAGCGGTCAACCTGTTCAAGAAGGCGGCCGAGACGAACTACACCCCGGCGATGGTGGCCGTGGGGCTGATGTTCGAGGGCGGAGGTGGTCTCGAAGCCGACAACCTCCAGGCCGTGCAGTGGTACAAGAAGGCGGCCGATCTCGGCGATGCGGAAGGCATGGCGGCGCTCGGGACGATGTACTCGACGGGGCGCGGCGTCGAGAAGAACTACGCCACGTCGGCCACCTGGTACATCGAGGCGGCAAAGCGCGGGCAGTTGCTCGCGATCCACAATCTCGCCTACCAGTACGACAAGGGGCTCGGCGTCGAGCGCGATCCGAACGCGGCGTCCGGCTACATCTACCACGCGCTCGAGCAGCGCTATGCGTTCAGCTATCAGCAGATGATGCAGAACAGCCGGGCCTGGAGCCGGGAATTCCGCAAGTCGCTGCAGCAGCGGCTGGTCAACGGCGGCCTATACAGCGGCACGGTGGACGGCAGCTTCGGGCGGACCACCCTCGACGCCATCAGCGCGCTGGCGCAGGTGAAATAGCCGCGGGCCGCAAATCCTGGCCATCGTGCCCGAGGGCTGCTAGACGGCGGCATCGGCCCGGCTCGGCCTGGTCCTCCTTTCACAGCGGACTTTCATGGCTCCTCCCCTTATCCAGCTCACCGACATCGCGCTGACCTTCGGCGGCACGAGCCTGCTCGACGGGGTGGATCTCTCCGTTGCCGCGGGCGAGCGCATCTGCCTCGTCGGCCGCAACGGGTCCGGCAAGTCGACGCTGCTCAAGATCGCCGCCGGGATCGTGGAACCGGATCGTGGCACGCGCTTCGTGCAGCCCGGCGCGCTGACGCGCTATCTGGCGCAGGAGCCGGATCTCTCCGCCTACGAAACCACGCTCGCCTACGTGGAGGCGGGGCTGGCCGCGAGCGACGACTCCTATCAGGCGCGCTACCTGCTGGAGCAGCTCGGCCTTTCGGGCGATGAAAATCCGTCCAACCTTTCGGGCGGTGAAGCGCGCCGCGTCGCGCTCGCCCACGTGCTGGCGGCCGATCCCGAAATCCTGCTGCTCGACGAGCCGACCAACCATCTCGATCTGCCGGTGATCGAATGGCTCGAAGGGCACCTCGCGACCTCGCGCGCGGCGCTGGTGATCGTGAGCCACGACAGGCGCTTCCTCGAAAAGCTCTCGCGCACGACTGTGTGGCTCGACCGCGGGCAGGCGCGGCGCGTCGACCTGCCCTTCAGCAGCTTCGAGGACTGGCGCGACCAGCAGCTCGCCGAGGAAGAGACGCAGCAGCACAAGATCGACCGCAAGATCGTCGCCGAAAATCACTGGGTGCACGGCGGCGTCACGGGGCGGCGCAAGCGCAACGTGCGGCGCATGCCGGAACTGGCGAAGCTGAGGCAGGCGCGCCGCGATTACCGCGCAGTGCAGGGGAAGGCGACGATCTCGGTTGCGGAATCCGAAAACGTCTCCAGCACGCTCGTCGTGGAGGCCAAGGGCGTTTCGAAGTCGTTCGGCGACCGCACCGTCGTGCAGGATTTTTCGCTCCGGCTGATGCGCGGCGACCGCCTCGGCATCGTCGGGCCGAACGGATCGGGCAAGACGACGCTGGTGTCGCTTCTCACCGGCACGCTGCAACCGGACGCGGGGATCGTGCGCAGCGGCGCGAGCGTCGAGATGGCCTCGCTGGAGCAGGGGCGCGACAGCCTCGACCCCAACTGGACGCTCTCCGAGGCGCTGACGCGCGGGCGCGGCGACGTCGTGACGATCGGCACCGAGAAGAAGCACGTCGTCGCCTACATGAAGGACTTCCTGTTCGCGTCCGAGCAGCGCCTGACGCCGATCGGCAAGCTGTCGGGCGGCGAGCGCGGGCGGCTGATGCTGGCGCGTGCGCTCGCCAAGCCCTCCAACCTGCTGGTGCTCGACGAGCCGACGAACGATCTCGACCTCGAAACGCTCGACGTGCTGGAAGACGTTCTGGCCGACTACAAGGGCACGGTGCTCTTGATCAGCCATGACCGCGATTTCCTCGACCGCGTCGTGACGAGCGTGATCGTGCCGGAAGGCGACGGCCGCTGGACCGAGTATGCGGGCGGCTACAAGGACATGCTCGCGCAGCGCGGGGCGGACCTCAAGGCGCGCCAGGCCCGCGAGAAGCAGCCGGTTGCCGCTGTTTCTGCGGACGTTGCGGATGAGAAGAACGCGCCCGCCGACAAGAGCGCTCAGCGTAAACGCATGTCCTTCAAGGACAAGCATGCGCTCGAAACGCTGCCCGGCGAGATCGCGAAGCTCGAAGCCAAGCAGAAGGCGCTCTCGGCCATGCTGGACGAGCCCGACCTCTACACGCGCGACCGCAAGCGCTTTTCCGCTATCTCCGACGACTTGACCGAAGTGCAAGGCCAGCTCGCCAAGGCCGAGGAGCGGTGGCTCGAACTCGAAATGCTGCGTGACGAGATCGAGGGCTGAGGCCGCTTGCAGTCTTTGCCGCGAGGTCGCGGCCGCTAGGTCCTTGCGAGATACGCCAGCGCGCCGTTGGCGGCTGCGCGGCCGGTCGCGAAGCACGCCTGGAGAAGATAGCCGCCGGTCGGGGCTTCCCAATCCAACATTTCACCAGCGATGAACGTGCCCGGGCGGGCGCGCAGCATGAATGCGTCGTCGAGATCGTCGAACGTCACGCCGCCGGCCGTCGAGATTGCGCGTTCGATCGGAGCCAGCCCGGCTGCGGTGATGGGCAGCGCCTTCACGGCACGAGCGAGCGCATCAGGCGCGAGAGACGCAAGCGGCGTTCCACCAGCGTGCGCCTGCTCCTGCAGCAGCCCGATGGCGACAGGGTCGAGGTTCAGTGCCTTGCGCAGATACGTCGCGAGCGACTGCTTTCCACGCGGCTTGGCGAGCTTCGCTGCGATCTCGTCTGCCGTGAGGTCCGGGCGCAGGTCGATGGCGAGCGTCGCTTCCCCTCGATGTTGCAGCGCGTCGCGGATCGGCGCCGACAGCGCGTAGACGGCGCCGCCTTCAAGCCCATCGGCCGTGATCATGGCTTCGCCGCGCGAGGTCTCGTCAGCGAGGGACAGAGCGATCCGCTTGAGAGGCGTGCCTGCGAAGCGCGCGCTGAAGATTTCGGACCAGGCGATGCGCACCCCGCAGTTCGCAGGCGCGAGCGGCGCCACCTTGACGCCCGCTTCACACAGAACCGGCGCCCATGATCCGTCCGACCCGAGACGCGGCCAGCTCGCTCCACCCAGCGCCAGCACCGTGCAGCTCGGCTCGACCAGCAACCGGCAGCCGGGCGTTTCGAAGACCAAAGCCTCCCCGTCCCAACCGAGCCAGCGGTGGTTCGTCTTGATCTCGACGCCGAGGCCGGCAAGGCGCGCGAGCCAGGCGCGCAGCAGCGGCGAGGTCTTCATCGCGCGCGGGAACACGCGGCCGCTCGAGCCGACAAATGTTTCCTGGCCCAGCCCCTCGCACCACGCGCGCAGGCTATCGGGCGGGAACGCGTCGATGGCCTCGCGTAACCGAGGCGCGGCTCCCCGGTAGCGCGTCATGAAGCGCTCCGTGGCCTCGCTGTGGGTGAGGTTCAGGCCGCCGCGGCCGGCCAGCAGCAGCTTGCGCCCGACGCGTGGCATGCGGTCGTACACGACCACGCGATGCCCTGCCGCGGCGAGCGTTTCAGCCGCGATCAGGCCGGATGGTCCGGCGCCGACGACGGCGACATGTTTTTCTGTTGGCTGCACTGCACCCTGAGCACTTGCGAGCATAACTGCGAGGTGCCCGCTTAGCACCTGTCAACGCAAAGAACAATTGAGGTTGGGGTTTCAGATAGTGCGGGCGCGGCCGGTCGTTTATTCTGGAGTCGCACTCTGGACGGGGGCCCAGATCAGGTCCGCGTCGTTTGAAGCCAAGCCATTTGAAGCCAATGGAGATCGCCATGACAAGAACACTTGCCGGCCTCGCGGGCGTTGTGTGCCTGGGAGCTCTCACGACCTTTGCGCAGGCAGCGCCCCTGGGCGGCAGCGCGCCGACGAATTCCACGGCCGCAACGTCGAACGTGATCCAGACCCATGGCTGGCACCTGAGCTGCCAACGGGACCGCAGAGGCTGGCACAGGTCACATGTGTGGGGCCGCGAGAGGTGCGTGCCGAAGCGCTACCGGTGGAAGTGGTGATCGCGACATTTGACCTGAACCCGGCCACCCCGGCCGGATAGGGTTTGTTCTCATCGTCGTTCGGCCCGGATTTCGAACAGAAATTCGGGCCGTTCCTTTTTCGGACGCACCGCTGCAAGCGGCGGCACTTTGCGGTAGGCGCGGCGCTTATCGGGATTTCCGGATAACCTCCCGCGCGTGCCTGTTGGGTATGCGGATCATCGGCTAGGGTGGCGCACTGTCATCCTGAGGATCGCGCCATGCGCCTGACTGTTGCTGCCACCCTGCTTGCCCTCTGCGTCGCCTCTCTTCCGGCGCACGCGGACGACCCCATCGACTGCGCCGACCAGAAGACGACGGTGGACATGAACTTCTGCGCCGACGAAGATTTCAAGGCGGCGGATGCCAAGCTCAACGCGGCCTACAAGAAGGTGCTCGCGCAGATCGCCGAAAGCGATCTCGAAAAGCCCTACGACCGGGCAAGTTGGGAAAAGGCTATGCGCGAAAGCCAGCGGGCGTGGGTGGCGTTTCGCGATGCGGACTGCAAGGGCGCGGTGCCGATGGAGTGGTCGGGCGGCACGGGTACGTCTTCCGCGGTTCTCGGATGCATGACGGCTCTGACGAACGAGCGCACGAAAGACCTCGGCGAGCGCTACAATCTCGAGTGATCTCCCTGACGCGCGAACGCCGCCTCATCCTTTCAGATGACGCGGCGTCCGGTTGTCGGTTGAGGCTTCGGCCTACGTTCCGAGGCTGGCCAGTCCATCGGCTGCGATCTTTTCATCGGGCGCGACTTCGAGCGCTTTCTGGAAATCGCGGCGCGCTTCCTCCGTATTGCCGAGCTTGGCCTGCGCCTGGCCGCGCAGCGCGTGGGCGTACCCCAGCTCCGCCGCCGCCGGGCCGAGGGCGATGGCCCGCGAGCAATCGTCGATTGCCTCCTGGTGGTGGCCCTTGTGGATCTGGATTTCGGCGCGGTTGATGTAGGCGACCATGTATGACGCATCGAGGGCGATGGCCGCCGTGTTGTCGGCATAGGCTCCGTCGATGTCGCCAAGCTGGGCGCGGGCAATCGCCCGGATCATGTAGGCCTGCTTGAAGGTGCGGTCGAGAGCGATGGCGCGCCCCGTTTCCTCAAGCGCCTTCTGCCACTCCTGGCGCCGCCAATGCAGAACGCCCAAGTTGTGGTGAGCAAGGACGTTATCGGGATCGATCGCGAGCGCCTTTTGATAGCGGACCATGGCCGTGTCGAGATCGCCCTGGTCGGCCAGGATGACGCCCGCATTGACGTAGCTGCCTGCGTGGTTGGGATCGACCTCGACGGCCTTGGCATAAGCGGCAAGTGCGCCGGCGGTGTCGCCGCCGAGGCCTTTCAAGACGCCGAGATTGTAGTGGTTCTGCGGATCGCGCGGGGCGACCTCCAGCGCGCGCACGGCCTGGACCATCGCGCCTTCCATGTTGCCTTGCAGGGAGTAGACGAAGGCACGGTTCTGGTAGACGAGGCCGAGGTTCGGATCGAGCTTTTCGGCCGCATCGAGATCGGCCATGGCGAGCGTCAGCTCGTTCATGCGCGCGTAGGTGTGGCCGCGGTTCGAGTAAGCGATCGCGTGTTTCGGATCGGCTTTGATGGCCGCCGTATAATCGGAGAGCGCTGCGTCGAGCTCGTTGGCGTCGTCGTGCGCGAGGCCGCGCTGCAGGTATGCGATGGAGAGGTTTTTGCCGCTGAGGCCGGTGCCATCGATGAGCGCCGTGCATCCGGCGATTTTCGACGCGGACGTACCCTGCGTGCAGGGCGAGAAGTCCGGTCCACCGAAAAGCGCATTGAGGCCGAGGTAGATTGCGCCGAGCGCGAGTGGAATGCGGGCGTGCTGATATAGCGGCATGTGGCTGCTCCTGCCTGAACCCTTGCGCCGGTCGAAGAAGGGAGGATGGCGCTGACGGCGGGGACATTACGGCCGTGTTTCGGGAGAAACAGTTCCGCGAGGAACACGGATGGTCCGGCCTGTCTCTATGCGAGCGCCGCGCACGCGCATTTCAGTGGCGTTGGCCCGCGCTCTTACTCAGTAGGCTCCACCCTGCTCTTCACTTCGTGGGCTCCGCCCACTGTCTTTTGCCTAGTGGGCTCCGCCCTGCTTTCTTACTTTGTGGGCTCCGCCCTGCTCTCTTACTTGGTGGGCTCCGCCCACCGTGCCCGAAATCGCATCGCGTCCTCAATCACCTCGAATTCAAAGATGACGTTGAACACGCTGTCGGCTTCGATGCGGACCGCGCCCTTGCATTCGCGCGCGATCCAGTCGCGCAACTCTTGTGTCGGTTCGGGCGCGCCGGATTTGGCGAACTCGATGGCGTCGCTGTCGTCGGTCAGGACAACGATGCGCGAGATCATGGCCCGTGTGCGATCCTCATCTGCGGAAGTAGAGCGCGACCAGCCCCGCAATCACGACTGCACCCAGCGCGTAAGCCCCGACGACATACCAGATCGGATCGATTGCCATAGATGTCGGTTCCTTGCCTGCAGCCGCACGCGGACCGTGCGCGGTCTGATGGTAGTGCCAAAACGGCCAACGGCAAACGGGCGAATGCGGAGTGAGCCGGCAATGGCGGCAGGATCGTTGTGCTGCACCGCACAGGAACGCTGAAAAGAAAACGCCGCACTCTTCCATCGCCCGAGCAATGGAGGAGTACGACGGAACCGCGAGATCGGCTTGCAGCGCTATCGGCGGCGCGGCGCGAGCACGGCCGCACCCGGAGCGCGTGGCCGGGCTTTAGTACTTGCAGGCGTAGTAGCGATCGAGGAATGCCGGGTTGCCGGTACGCTGATAGCGATACTTCCACTTCTTGCAGTCCGAACGCCGGGCGGCGTCGATTGCGACCACAGTCGCGACCGCGGCGGCAGCGCCGACGCCGTACTTGTATTTGTTGTGGTGATGATGCTTGCCGTAATACTTCGGCCCGTAATACTTCGACTTGTGAGCTTGCGCGACGTTGGCCATGCCCGCGAGCGCGCTGGCGGCGACAAGGCTGGCGACAAGCGCAGTCTTCATGATCTTCATTCTGACGTCTCCTGTATGGGGGTTCCGGGCTGGGCGGTGCGGTCCGCTTCTTGTTGCCGGCCTGGACGCACTCTTCCACGCGGGGTCTAAAATGCCCTTACGGAGACGCTGACAATTGCGCCGATCGGGCCGGTATTTATCGTCAGATCAGAGATGTTTTTCGCCGACGGACCCATGCGTTGCAGGCATGCGCCTCAGCGTTTCGCCAAGTGCTCGAGGTAGGCGACCAGCGCGTCGAGCTCGCCATCCGGTATCTGCTCGGCCGTGAAGCCGGGCATCTGCTGCTTCGGCCAGGTGCGCACGCCTTTCGGATCGCGCACGATGGCGCGGATGCCGGCCGCCGTCATGTACTCCGCGACGTTCATCGGCTGGCCGAGATCGGGGCCGATCTCTCCCTCGCCCGCCCCCTTCAAGCGGTGGCACGGCATGCAGTTCGTGATGAAGCTCTGCTGGCCCCGGCGCTCGGGCGCATCCTGGGACAGCGCTTCCGCGACGGCCAGTTGCGGCCAGCGCTGCAGAGGGTGGGCGACCGCCGTCAAGACTGCGAGCGCGAACGGCCATTGCTCGCTGCCAACGCTCGAGCGTTCCGGATGCTCCCACACCAGGTAGAACGGCCCGGCGCTGTGGCTCTGGCCTTTGATGCTGGGCCAGGGCGCGCTCGGATCTTCAACGGCGATCCAGGGCACGGAGCCGCCCTCGGCGGCCTTCCTGATGAGAGCCGCCGGGATCTGCGATACAAACCCGTCGCTCGCGCGCGCTTCGATGGTGTCCGCATCGCGCAGCGCGGCGTCGCCGATGACGGCCAGCATCGGCACCGCCCGGTAGGTCATCGCGCGCTTGTAGGACAGGTCGTTCGGGATCGAAATCGTGGCCGCATCCGGCCGGGCGAGCAGCTCTTCGGCCGTGACGCGGCGGGGCTCGCCACCAAACGACAGCGTCAGGACGCGCTCGGCGGCGCTGGCGGGCACCGCGCCGAGTATGACGGCGGCCAGCAGGAAAATTCGTCCGAGCCCCAGTCTCATTCGCGTCCACTCCCCGGCAAGCGCCACCGCAAACGATTTTAGCGCCGTTTGCGGAACAATGCTTGCCAATGATGACGCTTCGGCGCGCTCGCGGCGTTCCTGCCCCTCAGCGCGCGACGATCACGTAGCTGCCCGTGATCTTGTCGTGGAGCGCCTGCTTGCGCTTCGTCCAACCGGCCATCATGAAGCCCAGCAACGCAGGGACGGCCGAGAGGATCTTCAGCAGGTTGCGGCCGGCGGCGGCAGCCAGCGTCAGGCGCTGGCCCTTTGCGTCCGCGACCTTGAGGCCCAACAGGCGCTTGCCGAGCGATCCCTGGTGGAGGCCCGCGTCGGCCAGAATCCAATAGAGCATGAGCACCACAAACGCGATCGCATCGACGTCGGCCGTCTCGATCTCCTCGCCCGTGACGGGATCGAGCTGCTGGCGTGTGTAGGTGCGGAACTTGGTGGTGTAGTACGCGCCCTCCGTCTCGCGCCCCGAGCCTTCGATGCGGTAGCGGTAGACCCAACGGCCGAGCACCGTCTTCTCGATGGTCTTGTCCGTCGTCGTGAGCGTGGCGCCATCGCCCGCGGGCGTCGCCGTGCTCTTGTCTTCGATGACTTTCTCCACGGTGCCGATGCCGAACGGCGTGTTCAGCGTGATCATCTTCCCGACATCGGGCACCGCCAGCGCGAGCAGCAGAAACAGAACCGAGACGACCGTTCCGACGACGCAGGCGTCGATCAGGAGCGCCAGCGCGCGCTTCCAGAACCCGGCGTCGCGCGGCGCGCGCTCGGTGGGCGCCCCATCCGCCTGCTCCTCAATCGCCTGCCCCTCGATGTTCACCATGATGTGCTCCACTCGCGTTTGGGTGGCATGCTGCCTGCCGCCTGCGTTCAGCTCCAGGGTGCGCGTTTTCCGGCGGCGCGGATGTGCCGAGGGAGACAGACGGTGGCGGCGGGATTTATCACGCATGTCTGTCGGGAACGGGCTGCGCCGTACGTCTTTAAGCTAGACGGCGGCCACGTGCCGGACAATCGCGCGGGCCGCCGGCCAGCCAAGGGAGAGATTTGATGTCCAAGAAACCGGAAACCAACACCATTCGCCTCCACCGCGTGTTTGCAGCCCCGCCGGAGAAGGTGTACCGCGCGTTTCTCGATGCGGCCGCGCTCGCCAAGTGGCTGCCGCCGTACGGGTTCACGTGCACGGTCCACCACTTCGAGCCCAAGGTCGGCGGCACCTTCAAAATGTCGTTCCAGAACTTCACGACGCAGAAGGCCGAGTCCTTCGGCGGAGAGTTTCTGGAGCTCGTGCCACACACGTTGATCCGCTACACGGATCGCTTCGACGATCCCAACCTTCCCGGCGTCATCACGGTGACGGCGAAGCTCAAGGCCGTCTCCGTCGGCACCGAGGTCGCCATCGAACAAGCAGGTGTGCCGGCCGTTATTCCGCCCGAGGCCTGCTATCTCGGCTGGCAGAATTCTCTCAATCAACTCGTGACGTTGGTTGAACCGGACATTCCCGAATAGGTGGCGGCCGGCCTCGCTTTCCCCCGCCATTAAGCGCGCGTTTACCGTGCCTGAGCGAGGCTCGCTCAAACATTTGCCACGGTTGTCTCGCAAAGGCGGAGAACTGATTTAGGGAATCGGGTCGCGCGCATGGCACGGGGGAAACGTCGGCTGCGTCTGGCAGCCTCGTATTTTACAACTGGCCGGCGGCTAGCGCTGACGGCCTTCGTCGGTGCCGTCGCGAGCCTCGTCGTCGGCGTCGCTGCGCCGACTGCGGACGCCAAGTCCCCCGGCTCCCGCTACTGCTTCAACGGTTTCTGCCATCGCGTCGGCACCCTGGCGCAGACCGACACGCTGGTCGGCTGGCGCGGCTTTCTGCTGGCCTCCTATTACGACAGCTGCAAGCTCGATCGCTTGAACCCGTGCGGGCTGACAAGCTCGGGCGCCGTCTTCCGCCCGGACCTTGCCGACAACGCGGCGAGCCCGCTGCTGCCGGACGGCACCGTGATCCTCGCCTACAATCCCAAGACCGGCGATGCCTCCGTGCTGCGCGTGACCAATGCGGGGCCCTATAGCGGAAAGCGCAAGCTCGACGTGTCGCGCGCCGCGGCCGAGAAACTCGGCTTCCGCAAACAGGGCGTGGCTGCGCTCGTCATCAGTGTTTTGCAGTCGCCAACGAGCGCCGAGGCGAGCTACGTGCGTAAGCGCGTCTATGCGCCTGTGCCGGGCTATCTGGGCCAGTTCGAGACCGTCGACATTGCGCTCGACGCGGCCGAGGCGCGCTTCGGCGGCCGTGACGACGGCGACGGTGCAGCCGACGCCGCGTTCGAAACAGCCGCCCTCGGAGAGGACGGCCTGGTGCCGAAGCCGCGGCTGGCGGTTTCTCCCTCGCTCGCGCGGGAGCTGATGATTTTGCGTTCGCCTCCGCGGCTGGCGACCAACCAGGATACGCGGCTCGAACAAAGCCCGCGTCTCGTCGAAGGCCCACGCCTTGTCGAAGGTCCGCGTCCCGTGAACCGGGCGGCCTTCAAAGCGGCGCAGCAGGCGTCGGCCCCGGCTCGCGTGGCCGTGGACTTTGCGTCGGGCTGGCAGAGATTTCTGTTCGCAGCAGGCGCGCCGGACGGCCGCGGCGAGTAGACCGCGCGCTCGATGAGCCGTCACAAGCTCCGCGCAAGCTTTTCTCCCAACACTGATCAAAACTGGGGGATCTTCTCATGCTGGTCGGATCGTTCAACACCTCGCCGTTTTCGGCTTCGCAGGATGGCAAGCGCGAAACCAGCGCTGCCGCCTCGTTCGACATCTCGCTCTTCGACGAGCAGGCGAAAGACGGCGCCAAGCCTGCCGCCGCAGACGCTGCAAGCGAACGGCGCGCGACGCAGCGGGCGAACGAAGCCATCGCGCGCGAGTTCATGGAGTGGCAGCAGAAATCCCCGGCCGAGAAAATTCGCGAGCGCGTTCTCGGCGCGCACAATCTCGACGAGGACTCTCTAAAGAACCTCCCGCCTGCGGAACGCAAGGCCATCGAGGACGAGATCCGGGCGGCCATCCAGCAGGCCTTTGGCGCGGATGACGAGGGCGGCGTGGAGCGCGAGACGCTGGCGGAGAACGCCACGGCAGCGCTTTAGCGTTTCAAACCGACGCCTTCTGCGGCGTCGCTGCGGCGCGCCGCACCCTGGCGACCTGGATTTCGACGCCCGCCTCAGCTTTTCTTGAACTGCTTGTAGTCCGCGAGCACGGCTTTCGCGGCCTTTTCAACGGCGGACGCGAGCCAAGCCGGCTTGCGCGCAGATAAGTCCTTCTTGATCGCGGCGGCTGCACCCTCCGTTCCGGTATGCACGTTGGCCAATTCATAGCCCATCACGGACAACATGCGCAGGCCATGCAGGCGGACGTCGCTCGTCGTGGCCTCGATCTTGCGGTTGTTGGGCGATAACCGCCGGATCACGATGCCGCCAGTCACTTTCATCCAGGGATCGGGCGACCGGTAAGGCCCAGCGGCGATCTCGCCGCTCAGAATCCGCGTCGTGCGCTTGCCGTGGGCGAAGCTCCATGCCGACGGCAGCAGCGCCTTAGCCTCCCGCACGATCGGAGCACCCTGCCATTCCGTCACGCCGATCCATCTCGGGCGTCCGAGGCTGCCGGTGCCCGCCACCCTGCGCGCAGTATCGAACGCCAGCCCCGGCTCCGGCATTGCGCTTTGCAGCGCATCGCGAAAGTGTTCGGGCGCACGCTCGGGTTTGCGCGCGTCGATCTTCTTCCAGAATTTCTGCCGGCTTTCCTCCGGGACGACGACTTTCTCGCGCAGCCACGCCCAGTCGCGATCCAGCCCGACCGGCTTGGGCGTCGCGAGGCCATCGCGGTATCCGGCGAGAATGGCGTCGCACATTTTCGGATCGGGCTTGCTTTGATCGGCGCCAAGCGCCGCGCTTGTTGCAAGGCGCACCAGATCCTCGACGTAGGGCATGTGGGCCGCTTCGTCGAAATCGTTGACGCCCCAGACCAGGCGTCCGTCGATGTCGCGCCAGGTGCCGAAGTTTTCGAGATGAATGTCGCCCACGGCCAGCACTGCAGGCGCGCTCGCCTCCTCCGGGAACAGCTCGCGAACCAGCTCGGCCCAACGCCAGTACGTGCCGCGCAGGAACACGAAGGCACTGGCGCGCATCACGCGGTTCTTTTCCGCCAGATCGGCGGCGACGAAATCCTGGCCCACTCCGGCTTTGAGCCAGGCTTCGTATCGGTCCTTGGATTGCGCGAATGCCAGCAGCGTCATGATGGCCCCTCGGAGGTTCGCCCGCAGCTCGCCTGACACCTATGCCGCCAGGGTGCGCGCGCCAAGAGGGCCGCAGTTTACATCGCGGATAAGTCGGTGGAGGCTGGGGTCGCTTTTTGATCGCGGCGACTGCCGCAGGGAGCCGCCGGGCTGGCTTGACCCGGCACGCCGGGAACCTTTGCCTCTTTCGCGAGCAATCACGTTCGCTAAGGTCGTGCGCGCGGGCGCGTTTTGGTTGCGCTCGACGGTGTGAGGAAAAGCATGAAGCTGCGTGCGTGTGTGGTGGTTGCGGGCCTGGTGACGGCTGGGGCCGCCGCGGCTGACACGGATCCGTATCCGTTCGAAGGTTATTTCGCGCTCCGCACGCCCGGCGCCGCGCACGCGGGATGCGGCTTCGACGTTCTGCACCAGACGCACGGCGGCGCGTTCAGCGGCTACATTCTCGACCGTGCGCATTGGGAGGCCCAGGGGCAGGCGCGCTTCATCCGCTACAAGCACGGCACCTGCACGTTCGACGCGGCGACGGGCATCGACAATTGCGTCGCGAACGTCAATCACATCAGCGCCATTTCCGAGAAGCCGGATAGGGCGAAGGTCACCGTGCTCGATCGCGATACGGTGGCGATGCTGACGCTCGGCGAGGAAACGGCGGAGGCGCTCAAAGGCGTGCCGCCGTTCGTGTTCGAGCGATGCCCGTTCGCCGCCGCGCAGATCGAGCCGCTCTTGTCGGATACGGCGCACTCATATGCGAAGGCGGCGCTGCAGGAGATGGCGCGCTCGCGCGACGCCGACGTTTCATCCGCGGTGGTGGAGAAGATCAAGTCGCGGCAGGTGGAGGGGGCGCGATAATTTTGCGGCACTTTCTTACGTTGATCAGCGGGCATTGCCCGTTGCAACACGATCAGCCCTTCGAGGTGGGAAGTTTGAAGTCAAACGCCGTGACGGGGATGCCGACCCTCTCCCCGTTAAAGTGAAGACAATGGGGAGAGGGAGAAGTTCATCACCGTAAATCCGGCGGGGTGGCTTCGGCTTTGAGCGAGGCCAGCGCCTCGTCGAGCGAGATCACCGTCTGGTCCTGCGAGCCGAGGCGGCGGATCGAGACCTTGCGCTCCTCGGCTTCGCGTTTGCCGACGACCACGATCACCGGCACCTTCGCCAGAGAGTGCTCGCGGATTTTGAGGTTGATCTTTTCGTTCCTGAGATCGCTCTCGACGCGCAGGCCCGCAGCCGTCAGCGCGGCCACCACTTCCAACGCGTAGTCGTTCGCATCCGACACGATCGGTGCGACGACGATCTGCAGCGGGGCGAGCCACAGCGGGAAATGGCCCGCGAAGTTCTCGATCAGAATGCCCGTGAAGCGCTCTAGCGAACCGAACATCGCGCGGTGGATCATCACCGGCGTCTTCTTCTGCGAATGCTCGTCGATGTAGAACGCGCCGAGGCGGCCCGCGAGGTTGAAGTCCACCTGCGTCGTGCCGCACTGCCATTCGCGGCCGATGGCGTCGCGCAGCACGTATTCGAGCTTCGGCCCGTAGAACGCGCCCTCGCCCGGCTGCAACGCCGTCTTGACGCGGCCGTTCGACTGGCGCTTGACCTCTTCGAGCACGTCGCCCAGCGCCTTTTCGGCCTTGTCCCACAGCTCATCGGCGCCGACGCGCTTTTCGGGGCGCGTCGAGAGCTTGATGAAGATGTCCTCGAAGCCGAAGTCCTTGTAGATCGACAGCATCAGATCGTTGATCTTGAGGCATTCCTCCATGATCTGATCTTCGGTGATGAAGATGTGCGCGTCGTCCTGAGTGAAGTGGCGCACGCGCAGCATGCCGTGCAGCGCGCCGCTCGGCTCGTAGCGATGCACCTTGCCGAACTCGGCGATCTTGAGCGGCAGGTCGCGGTAGCTCTTGAGGCCGTGCTTGTAGATCTGCACGTGGCCCGGGCAGTTCATCGGCTTGCAGCAGAACACGCGCTCGTCCGGCAGCGTGGTCGTGAACATGTTCTCGCCGTAGTTCTCCCAGTGGCCGGAGAGCTCCCAGAAATGCTTCTCCATCATGTCGGGAGAGTTCACTTCCTGGTAGCCCGCACGCTGCTGGGCGCGGCGCATGTAAGCGATCAGCGTCTGGAACAGCGTCCAGCCTTTCGGATGCCAGAACACGGAGCCCGGCGCTTCCTCCTGGAAATGGAACAGGTCCATCTCGCGGCCGAGCTTCCTGTGATCGCGCTTCTCGGCTTCCTCGAGGCGATGCAGATACTCTTTCAGCTCTTCCTCGGTGGCGAAGGCCGTGCCGTAGATGCGCTGGAGCTGCGGGTTGTTGCTGTCGCCGCGCCAGTAGGCGCCCGCGAACTTCATCAGCTTGAAGGCTTTGCCGATCTGGCCCGTCGACGTCATGTGCGGGCCGCGGCAGAGGTCGAACCACTCGCCCTGGTTATAGATCTTGAGATCCTCGCCTTCGGGGATCGCGTCGACGAGCTCGATCTTGAACATCTCGCCCTTGTCGCGGAACACCTGCTTGGCTTTCTCGCGGCTCCAGAACTGCTTCGTGAAGGGCGCGTTCTTGGCGATGATCTCAGCCATCTTCTTTTCGATGCGCGGAATATCGTCCGGCTCGAAGGGGTGCTCCTTCGCGAAGTCGTAGAAGAAGCCGTTCTCGATGACCGGGCCGATCGTCACCTGCGTGCCGGGCCACAGCGCCTGGACGGCTTCGGCCATCACGTGTGCACTGTCGTGCCGGATCAGCTCGAGGGCTTCCGGGTCCGTGCGCGAGACGAACTTGATCGTAACGTCTTTGGTGATGGGGTCGGCGAGATCGGCGAGCTGGCCGTCGAGGCTCATCGCGACGGTGCGCTTGGCGAGAGACGGCGAGATCGACTTGGCGATCTCAAGGCCCGTGGTTCCCGCGGCGACCTGGCGGCTCTTGCCATCGGGGAACGTGATCGTGACTTCGGAAGCATCCGACATGTGCAGCTCCTCTCACTCGCGGCTTACCGATCCGCGTAAGATTATGGAGCCGGTTAATTCGTCGGAAACGGGCGGGAAGTCAAGGAGGGGGCAGCAGGCGGTAGGCAGTAGGCAGTAGGCAGTAGGCAGTAGGCAGTAGGCAGTAGGCAAGGCTACTGGTTCGGTCCTCTCTGTCATCCTCGGCTTTATGCCGAGGATCCAGCGGGCCGCGCGGGAAGGCCTCGGGTGCAAGAGGCGACGGTGGCGGCCAACATTGCCCCCGCCGCTCGTGGAGGGTTGGATCCTAGGCACAAGGCCTAGGATGACAGGAAGGAGAGACGGAATGCCTCCTGTCCGCGGCAAGGCACGAGGCCAGCGGGGAGCATGGGTGAAGGCGATCTCTGGAGCGGGCGGCGCCGACGCACACGGCCCGTCCGCTACCAGTCGAAGAAGCTCATGACGGCGGCGAAGACGGCGACGATGGCGCCGAGGATGGCGAGCAGGACGTTCGCGATCATCTCGAAGACGGTCTCCAGCGTGTCCGAGGCGGACGCGCCCGCGAGCAGCACGACCGTGCCGCCGGACGCGACGAGCGCGGCGGTGACGGCGTTGAAGACCGTGTACCAGAGCAATCCGAAAACGAGGGCTGCCAGCAGGGCGGCGCCGGCGATGCGGCGGACAATGCCGGATTTCGCTTGCGCTCCATTGGTGTCGGGCTTGAGCGTGGAAACGCCCTCAGTTGGACCATTGGGAGTGGGTGCGGTCATGGCGGCTTCATCCCATTGCGGATCGGCCCCGTTGCGGGCCGGCAGGACAGGCTAACCGGACGCGTCGCGCCGCGATGTTTCGCGGGTGACACGCGCTCTTGAGAACGCCGCCCGCTCTCACTCCATTCACGTCACGCGCGTCACGTGACAACGCGGCCTCAGTTCACGCCGAGCGCGGTCAGCCCATCCTTGCTGGTGGTGCTGGTGGGATCGATCTTCAGCGCCGCCCGGAAGTCGCGGATCGCGAGATCCCGGTTGCCGAGCTTGGCGTGAATGTGCGCGCGCGTGTCCCAGACGTAAGCCTCTTTCGCGAGCAAACGAACAGCGGCATCCGCGTCGGAGAGGGCCTGCGCGGCGCGCCCCGTGCGGTAGTACGTCCAGGCGCGGTTGTTCAGCGCTTCGCCGTTGCCGGCATCGAGGCGGATCGCTTCGCTGTAGTCGGCAATCGCCTTTTCAAGATCGCCCTTCTGATACTGCACGGTGCCGCGCAGGCCGTAGGCGACAGCCTGGGGCTTGGCGGCGATGGCGGCATTGAATGCCTGCAGCGCGCCGTCGAGCTGGTCCGTATCGCGCAGCGCCTTGCCGTAGACGACCTGGACGTGGGCCAGTTCCTCATCCTTGGCGATGCCGCTGTCGATCAGCGTCTTGCACGCCGTCACGGCGGACGCAGGTTGCGAGGAATGGCAGTCGCGCCATGCCTGCGGAAGCATGCGGCGCGCGGTCAGGATGCTGGCCGGATCCGGTGCGGGAGCTTGCGGCGCGGCGTTTGCATCAAGCGGTAGCGATGCGTCACCGTTCTCTGACGCGCCGGGCTGAGCGGGCAAGAATTCCACGCGGCCGCTGTTCGGGGCAGGCTTGACGAGCGAACCGTGCGTCACGGGTGCGGGAGCCGGTGCGGTCGCGGCGGGCGCTGAAGGTGCGACGGCTGCAGCCTGCGGGGTTTCTTTCGGCGCGGGCGTATTGGTGCGCGGGATGGCGACGATCACAGCGACGATGGCGGCAAGCGTGAGACCGGCATAGGCGGCGGACGCGCCCAGGCGTCCAGCCGCGCTGCTCGGCGCATGCGCGGGCGGCACCGGCCGTTCCGAGGCGACGCGATAGGTGGCGGCCGACTTCAGATCGGCGTCCCCACCCGCTTCCGAGACGTCCTGGAACTTGAGTTTCAGCTTGCTGGAGACAGCCTCCTGCACGGAGCGCGAAATGCAGACGCCGCCCGGCACCGCGAGCGAGACAAGCTGAGCCGCGCCGGCCAGCGTTTCCGGCGTCACCTCCCCGCCCTGCGCGTGGTCGATCACCTCGCCGATGGTGATGGCGAGCTTGAAGTCGACGCGTTGCGCGGGGCCGAGCGGCTTGTTGCGCGCCCGCAGCGTCTCCTGCACGTCAACCGCGGCGCGCACGGCTTCGACGGCGCTATTGAAGTCCGCCACCACCGCTTCGCCGGCAGCGGGCACGATGCGTCCCCCGCCGCGCACGACGATGCCTTCGATCACGGTGCGGTTGGCAGCAAGGCGCGACCGGGCCGCCGCCTCGTCCTCTGCGAGGGCGAGGTCGAACCCGGCGACATCGGCCATCAGGACGGCTGCGATCTTCCGCTTCACCGTGCACTCCCTGGGAAATCAGATCCGGCCGTTCTACCACGCGCCGCGCGTCCCAGAACGCATGGATGGCATTAGACCTAAGAAAGCGCTCCGAATTTTGGCCGGGAGGACGGCCTGCAGCACACGGGCTTGGGGGCCGCCGCCCTAGTCCGGGTGGTGGTCCGGACAGCCGCACTTGCGCGCGGGGGATTGGGACCCAGCAGGCTGGCCGGTAGCCATGCGCCAGCGGCCGTAGCGCCAGGGGGCGAACGGGTGGCGTTCTGCGCGGATGTCGGGGGCGGGATCGTAACCGGCGCTGCCCCAGGGATGGCAGCGCGAGAGACGCGCCGCAATCAGCCACAGGCCCCGCCAGACGCCGTTCGTCTCGATGGCTTCGAGCCCATATTCAGAGCACGTCGGCAGGTGGCGGCATTCGAGGCCCATGATGGGCTTCAGCGTCCATCGGTAGGCGTGGATCGGCGCCTTGGCGATGGCCTTGCTCCACGACATCCGTCTGCCCTCGTGTCTGTCCTCGCTGCGGGCCAGCCTCACGCCCGCTCGGCGGCCGGGGTCATGTCGCGCTTCGCGCGGGCGTCATGAGCCTGATCCAGGGCGCGCTCGATGGCCTCGAAGACCAGCAGGGTCGACGCGTGCCGATGGGGGTAATCCTTGACGGGCTGCAAGAGGCCCAGGTCCGACCAGCGGCCGTCGGGGCGCGCGCCGCCTTCCTTGAGCATCCGGCGCATGGTTGCGGCGACACTGCGAAGCTCTGCCTCGCGCGTGCCGATGATCTCCCGCCCCACGATGGCAGCCGATGCCTGGCCCAGCAGGCAGGCCTTTACCTTCTGGCCGAAATCCGTGATCCGGTCGCCATCGAGCTTCAGCTCGACCTCGATCGTCGAGCCGCAGAGCTTGGAATGGGCGCTGGCGGCAGCGTCCGGCCGCTCCAGCCGCTCGGTATGCGGGATGGCCGCCGCAAGCTCGAAAATGCGCTGGTTGTAGATGTCATCAAGATCGGCCATGGGTCGCGTGCCGTTCCTTCGCCTTTGCCGCAATCGCTTCTATAACTAAGCGCCTTGTCTATATAGGGCGTTTGGTGCGGCTGTTCGAGTTGCATCAGCGCGGTGCAACGCCGCGAGGCGACGAGAGGCTGCATATGGGCGACACTGCCATTTTTCGCGATCCGGCCGGCCGGACCAAGGCCGACATCGAAGCGGGTGACGAGCTGCTGCCCAAGTTCGACAAGGACGGGCTGCTCGGCGCCATCGTGACCGACGAGGCAGGCGCCGTGCTGATGTTCGCCTGGATGAACGCCGAGGCGCTGGCGCGTTCGCTCGAAACGGGCGTGGCGCACTTCTGGAGCCGCTCGCGTAATCGCATATGGGTGAAGGGCGAGGAAAGCGGCAACGTCCTCAGGATCCGGGAGGCGCGCATCGATTGCGACCAGGACGCCCTCTGGCTCAAAGTTGCGGTCGACGGCGCGGGCGTGGCCTGTCACACGGGCGCCAGGTCCTGCTTCTACCGGGCGATCGTGCCGGGCGACGCCGGCGGCTTCCGCCTCGTGGCGTCGGACCACTAAGCCTCGTCGTGCGCCCGCCTTCCCTGCCTCGCCATCTCTCGCGCGCGAAACCTTTCGGTCGTTCGAGACGTTTAAGAAGCGGCCCTTCGAGCTGCACTGCAACAACGATTTCTCAAGTTGCTTCACCTTGTTGGTAGGGGGCCTTTAATCGGAATCTGTTAGGTTCCATGTAAGGTTTGAGGGGGAATCCGACACGAGACTGCGTTGGGTTTCATGGACCTCGCACTGGCGACCCGCCCAAACGGGTGGCCAGAAGAGTGGAGACCGCCATGGCACAAGCTGGCGCAAACAAGTTCAAGATCGGCCTGGCTCTCGGCGGAGGAGCCGCGCGAGGCTGGGCCCACATCGGTGTTCTTCGCGCCCTCCACAAAGCCGGCATCGTCCCCGACATCATCGCAGGCACGTCCATCGGCGCGGTTGTCGGCGCATGCGACGTGACGGGGCATCTCGACGAGGTCGAGGCCTTCGCGCGTGAACTGACGCGGCGTCGCGTGCTCGGCTTTCTCGACATCAATCTCGCCGGCACCGGTTTGATCACCGGCCACAAGCTCGCCGAGCGGCTCTACAAGCACATCGGCGACGCCAACATCGAAGATCTGCAACGCCGCTTCACTGCGGTGGCAACCGAGATCGGCACCGGCCACGAAGTGTGGCTGTCGCGCGGGAGCCTCGTCAACGCGGTGCGCGCGTCCTATGCGCTTCCCGGCCTCTTCCGGCCGGTGAAGGTCGACGGGCGGTGGCTCTTCGATGGCGCGCTGGTCAATCCAATCCCGGTTTCGGTCTGTCGGGCGCTCGGCGCGCGTTACGTCATCGCCGTCAACCTCAACATCGATATCTCCCATCGGGGCACGATCTCGAACGTCAACCCGATGCCGGAGTCCGACGGCGTGCTTGAAGACACGCCTCCCGTCACCGGCAAGAACGGCGTCGCGGTACGGCGCCTCTTGCAGCGGCAGATTCTCGGCCGGGGCGAGGACGTGCCCGGCATTTCGACCGTGATGGTCGACGCGTTGAATATCGTGCAGGACCGCATCGCGCGCTCGCGGCTCGCGGGCGATCCGCCGGATTGCATGATCAGCCCACGGCTGCATGGCATCGGCCTGTTCGACTTCCACCGCGCGGACGAGTTGATCGCGCGTGGCGAAGCAGCGGCGCGGCGCGAAATCGACGACCTCACCCGCGAATTGGATACGCGCCACCAGGGCGGGACACGGCGCGAGGAACTTCCCGCGCCTTAGCGGCTCTCTCCGACTATGGTTCCGCGACGTCACCGGATCGGAAAAACACAAACGGCGCATCTCGAAAGATGCGCCGTTTTCAATTTCAATTTCGCGCGTTTATTCGCGGGCGAATTGCGATCAGCCCGTCGCCAGATAGTTGCGCATGGCGGAGACTTCCATTTCGACTTCCGCCACGTGGTATTTCACGACGTCGCCGATCGAAATGATGCCGACGAGAGCATCGTCTTCGAGCACGGGAAGATGGCGGAAGCGACCCTTGGTCATCATCTCCATCAGCTCATCGAGCTCGCTCGTCTCCTGGCACGAGACGACGTTGCGCGTCATGACTTCCGACACCATCAGGTTCAGGGCCTGTGCGCCGTTCTCGGAAATCGCGCGGATGATGTCGCGTTCGGAGATGATGCCGGTCACGAGGCCGCTGTCGCCGACAACGACGATGGCGCCGATTTTCTTGGACCCGAGCTTCTTGGTGCAATCCAGCAGGGATGCGTTCGGACGTACGGTCGAAACCGCCCTGCCCTTTGATTTCAAAATCGATGCAACGTTCATAACGTATCCTCCACCCTTGCCTTGGCCGATCTACCCATCTCGCGAGGGCATCTCTGCCACCGCGGACGGCTCCCCATCGACGCGATCCGAAACGCATCTTTATCGATAGACGCTTCCTTCGAACCTCAGCGAGTCCGTTTCCAAACCCGCACTTCAAGAGTGATGCAAACTCCTACGGCTTGCAAGAGTTTCAATATTCAATTGGTTGCCGATTTTCTTCGCTAACGCGAACATCATCGAAGAAGGCATAAGTAAATATCCCTACGATATAGCCGCCGAGGTGCGCTTCCCAAGCAATTCCCGCCGCGTTTTGTGCACTGCCGAAACCGACGATTGTGAGAAGATTTATGACGACCAGAATTGCGCTCGTCACAAGCACGCGCCGGTCTGTCAGCGTCTCGGCGAGCGACATCAGACGCACCGATCGCGGCGCCTCACGCAAACGGCGAAACCCACCGGAATCCATGGCAGGAAACAGAAACCTCAACGTGCCGCCCATGAGGCCCGATATGGCGCCGGACGCGCCGATCATGGGCTGCACCAGATCGGCGTTGAAGAGGTAGAACGCGAGCGCGCCCGCGAGACCGCACAGGGTGAAGAACGCGAAAAAGCGGATCGTACCGGTGCGCTCCGCTATTGCACCGCCGAACGCGAGCAGCCAGGCGGAGTTCAGCGCGAGATGCACCCAGTCGCCGTGCAACAACATGTGGGTTATCGGCGAGGTGTACATCGCCAGCGTGCCGCCGGGCAGCTCGGCGGCGAGCGGACCGTAGCGGGCGGGGATGAAGGCGCCGGCCAGCACGACCCACAGATCGTCATCCGGAGAGAGCAAGCCACGGCCGACGTGGACCAGCACGAGAACCGCCAGGATGGCGACGACTGACGCGTGCACATTGAAGATCGGCTCTTTCGACGGCTCCGTTGGGATCACGCGTGTCTCCTGGGTCGGGCTCAAAGCTGCGCGGGCGCCCCGGGGCGCCCCTCGCCTTAACGATACGGCATCGGCTCGCGGCGTTCCCGGGCCAAATTAACGCGTCCCCCGCCGGGATGGCACGGAAGCTGCTCTACCCGTCTTGAAGCAGGCGCCGCCCCTTTCCGGGACGGCCCCTCTCAATTTCTCGAGAGCCTGGGCTCTTGATCGCCGGCGCGCCTTGGCTGCGCCGGACGACGAGCTGCGGCCAACGGAGGGCGGACACGATGCATCATCCAGCGACACAGGCGCTGTTTGCCTATTGGAACGAAATCCGGCGCGACCGGGTGGCCCCGCGGCGGCTGGAAATCGAGCCGGCCCGCATCAGCGAGCAGTTGCTCGACACGTTCATTCTCGAACGCACCGGCACTTCAGCGTTCCGCTTCCGGCTCACCGGGACCCGCGTCACGACCCGGTTCGGGCTCGATCTGCGGGCACAGGACTTCCTGAGCTGCTGGACCGACGGCGACCGGGCCATGCTCGAGCACCACCTGGCGGCCATCACGGATCTCGGGCGCGCGGGGCTCTTTACCGGCGAAGCGCGCCTCATCGCCCCCGACTCCAGCCCGCTCCCCGGCGTTTGTGCGTTCGAGCTCTTGATCCTGCCCTTGGCCCATACCGGCGAGAGCATCGACCGGCTGCTCTGCCTCATCGTGCCGCTGGACGAGGACACGTTGCCGGCACACGCCAAGTTTCAGGGCCTGAGGCTGTCGGCTGCCCAGGCGATCTGGCCCGATTCCGAGTTGTATCAGGCCCACGGCGACGCCGACCGCCAATCGCCGCTGAATCCGCGCGTGCGCATGGCCCGCATCGTCCGCCAGGGGCGCCGGCAGTTCCGCGTCTATGACGGGGGCCTGGACACGAGCGCGGCCGGTCTCGACGCGCGCGAAAGACTCTGACTCGGGGAAAAACTCTAGCCCACTGTTTTGTCCCGCTTCTTATCTAAGGAAGCGCCAGCATCGGCGTGCCTGCCCGTCTCGACACCGTCGAGCCGGCCGCGGGCTCGCCGCAATTCCTGCTGCAAACTGACGGCTGCAACTTTGGCGGCGCGATCCGCGTTGCTTCGCCATCAGGCCGTTTCGGCCTGTCTACTGCAACCTATCTGCTGCAATCCGGTCGTGCGGGATCGGGTCACGAATTAGTCGTTCGTTAAGTCTGTTGTCTCAGAATGAGACTCCGACGGTCACGAGCGGTGCAAATCCGACGAGGGGCCAGGTTTGTTCGTTTCGGTGTTCGGAATCTGTCCATGTGTCCTGCTCCTGCCGCCAGCGCCAGATCGTCTCTCCGTCCCGATCCTCGGATCGTACCCGACCGCCGCCGCCATAAGCGGTTTCAGGTGGCGTTGCTCGGCCGTTTCATGCGCGCCAACAAGCAAGAATACCCCTGCCGGCTGGCCGACATCTCGGTCGGCGGCGCGGCCATCATGGCGCCTGTCGAGGTTGAGCTCGACGAGCGGATCGTGGCGTATCTGGACGAGCTCGGCGGCCTCGAAGGGCGCGTGACGCGCATTTTCGACGGCGGGTTCGCCATCGAACTCAAGGTCAGCCAGCACAAGCGCGAGAAACTCGCCGCTCAAATCACCTGGCTCGTGAACAAAGACGAACTGGGCGGTGCCGCCGGCCGGCGGCACCAGCGTCTCGAAGTGGTCAACAAATTGCAAACGCTCGTGCTGCCCAACGGATCGCCCGTGGACTGCCGAGTGCTCGACGTTTCGCTCTCCGGGGCCTCGATCGGCACGCTCGTGCGGCCGGCCATCGGAGACATCGTCATGTTCGGGAAGCTGCGCTGCAAGGTGATGCGCTACCACGACCGGGGTATCGGCGTTCAGTTTCTCGACATTCCCGACCCCGAAGCTTTGCGCCGTTATTTCGGCTGAAAGGCTGGGCGAACGTGTGCCGTGGGGAACAACGATTTAGCTCAAATTTTGCTCGATTTCTGGCGGCGTATTTCAGGAGACCACGAGACTTCTCGACTACGGTGTTTCGTGTGAGAGGGACAGTAGGGGTAGTGAGTATGAAGCGTTTTGTTGTATGCATCGCGGGGGCCTTGGCCGGCATTGTCGCCTCTTCGGGCGCCATGGCAGACCCGTCGTTTCCGGCCTCGCTCGACAGCAAGGCCTCGCCCTTCATGCGGGTCTATGGCCCGTCCCAGGCGCCTTACGGTTTCGTCCGGTTCTGCGAAAGCAACCCGCAGGCCTGTGCTCCCCAGCGCATGGAAGACGTTCGTTTCCAGCCGACGCCCGAGCGCCTCAGCGAGCTCGATGAGGTCAACCGCTGGGCCAACCACGTCATCGCGCCCGCGACCGATCAGGAAATCTACGGCGTCAGCGAGTTCTGGACGTACCCCGTCGACCGAGGCGATTGCGAGGACTACGCGCTCTTGAAGCAGAGCGTGCTGCTGGCACGCGGCTGGCCGAAAAGCTCGCTCCTGCTGACCGTCGTCCGCGACGAAAAGGGCGAAGGCCACGCGGTGCTGACGGCACGCACGGCCCAGGGCGACTTCGTGCTCGACAACAAGGTCGACGACGTCCGTCTCTGGAACACGTCGGGCTACTATTTCATCATGCGCCAGTCGTATCTGGACCCGCGCGTCTGGGTGTCTCTCGACATCAACGACCGCACCGCACCGGATGCCATCGCCGGTGTTCGCGAACCGCACTAATTTTCGATCACTGCCCGTCGCACGACTTGTTTGACTTTGAGCCCGGCACGTCCCTGCCCCCACCCCCTCAGCCGGGCTCCCCTTGAGCCGGACGCGATCCCCCCCGCGTCCGGCTCTATTTTTTGCGGGACGCGTTGTGTCTCCATCGCGTGCCTTCGCGAAGGGAGATCTACGGGCGCGAACGCACGGCAGCGACAGGGCGCGGTTGCGCGCGCCTGACACCTCTCCGCTCGCGGTGAGTGAAGGCTCTTCTAGTCCTGCGGCTTGAGACCGGCCTTGTAGCGCTGCCAGTTCGCGACATAGCGGCCCGCGCCCCTGCCGAAGCGCGCCACGTCCTCGTCCGTCAACTGGCGCACGATCTTGCCCGGTGAGCCGAGCACCATGGAGCGCGGCGGGATCACCTTGCCTTCGGCAATCAGCGTGTTGGCGCCAATCAGGCACTCCTCGCCGATCTTTGCGCCGTTGAGAATGACGGAACCGATGCCCACGAGGGTGCCGCGGCCGATCGTGCAGCCGTGCAGCATGACCATATGGCCGATGGTGCAGTCCCCGCCGATGTCGAGCGGATAGCCCGGGTCCGTGTGCAGGACGCAGCCGTCCTGCACATTGGAGCGCGCGCCCACCGTGATCATCTCGTTGTCGCCGCGCAGGACCGCGCCGAACCAGACGCTTGCGTCCGTCTCGAGCGTAACCTTGCCGAGCAGCACCGCGTTCGGCGCGACCCAGAAGCGGCCATCGGCGGGCGTCGTTACGCCGACGCCGTCCAACTCGTAAAGCGCCATGCGCTTTCCCCCATCGTCGCGGAGCGACGTTCACGTATCGTCGCGGAGCGAGGTCAACAAGCGTCGCGGAAGGCGTTCGCCGCGCTTCTCAGGCTTCCTCGAGGTCCATGTCCAGAATGGCCATCTGGAACTGGTACGAAACCTCGCCGTCCTCGTCCTCGCGATAGAGAACGGCCGTGAAATCGTCGCCGATGTAGACCTCGGCGGAATCGTTCTTCTTGGGACGCGCGCGCACCGTCAGGTTCTTGGTGCCGAACGTCTTGCGGAGATAGGCCTCCAGGCGGGCCAGCTCTTCCTTTTTCACCGCTTGCTCCTTTGCGTTTACAGCATCGCGTAATCGTCCGGCCCGTGGCCGGCGTCACGCGCATCGAACGTTTGATCCATGGTGCGGCCGGGCTCGGCGGTGCCTGCGGGGCCGACGATGCGTGCAGGCACACCCGCGACCGTGACATGTGGCGGCACATCCTGAAGCACGACGCTGCCGGCGGCGATGCGCGAGCAGTTGCCGACGTGGATATTGCCGAGCACCTTCGCGCCCGCGCCGATCAGCACGCACGATCCGATCTTGGGGTGGCGGTCGCCCGTCTGCTTGCCGCTGCCGCCGAGCGTGACGGCATGCAGGAACGAGCAGTCGTCGCCGACAGTCGCCGTCTCGCCGATCACGACGCCCGTGGCGTGGTCCAGCATCAGGCCCTTGCCGAGGCGTGCGGCGGGGTGGATATCGACCGTGAACATGCGCGAGGACTGGCTCTGCATATAGAGCGCGAAGTCCACGCGGCCCTGCCGCCAGAACTCGTGGGCGAAGCGATACGTGACGAGGGCGTGGAAGCCCTTGAAGTAGAGAAACGGCTCGAGATAGCGCGTGCAGGCCGGATCGCGGTCGAGGACTGCGGCGAGATCGGCGCGGAAGGCGCGCCCGAGCTCCGGCTGAGAGGCGAGCACGTCGCGGAATTCCTGGAAGATGAGACCAGCGTCGACGTCGGCATGGCCGAGACGCTGCGCGATGCGATGGCAGATCGCTTCTTCGAGGACATCGTGGCTCATGACGGTGGCGTGGATGAAGCCCGTCAGCGCGGGCTCGGCTGCCATCGCCGCTTCGGCTTCGGCGCGCAGGGTCAGCCACATCGGATCGTCGCCTGCGCGGCGAGGGACGGTCAATCGCTCGGGCTTGCCCGTGAGGTGCTTGGCGGCACTCATCTCAGCTGTTCCTTTTGCCGGGGGCGCGGGCGACGCCTGCGAACAGGCGTTCCGTCCTTTGCCGCCCTTGGACAATCTGCCGGATTATAGAGCGTTAGCGGTGTTCCGTCAGAAGCTTCCTGCCGGGGGCCGCTCGCCATTTCGGGCTACGGCGTATAAGGGCGGGGCGGCGGCGTCAATCTAAACCTCGCTCCTTCCCGGCATCCGGGCGCGGCCTCTCTTCTCTCACCCGCAACACGTCCTTTTTGTCGCTCCTGGGCGGCCTTTTCACCAGGGCGGGCGACCGCCTTGAGGCGTGTGGACGCGTTGCGCGCCGCCGCGTTCGCCTGCAAGGTCGCGGGATCGAAAAAGGGACTCGCTTCATGACCGAAACGCTCGCCGATACGCCGGATCTCGACCTCGAGATCGATGGACCGATTGCCTGGATCGCGGCGCGCAACCCGACGCGCATGAACGCCTACACGGCCGGCATGTGGCGCAAGATCCCGGAGCACATCGCGGCGGCGGAAAGCAACCCCGCCATTCGGGTGATCGTGCTGCGCGGGGCGGGGACGCGTGCGTTCTCGGCGGGCGCCGACATCTCCGAATTCGAAAACGCGCGGACGGGTGATGCCGCCGCCGAGTACGACCGCCTCAACCACGAGGCCTTCGCCGCGCTTCTCTCGGCGACCAAGCCGGTCATCGCCATGATCCACGGCTTCTGCCTCGGCGGCGGCCTCGGCATTGCCGCGTGCGCGGATATCCGCATCGCCGACGAGAAGGCGCAGTTCGCCATTCCGGCGGCCAAGCTCGGCCTTGGATACAATCATCGCTGGGTGCCGCCGCTGCTGGCGCTCGCCCCGCCGTCGTTCATCAAGGACATGCTGTTCACGGGCCGGCGCGTCCCGGCCGCGGAAGCCCATCAGATCGGGATCGTCAACCGCCTCGTCGATACCGAAGCGCTCGAACTCGCCGTGCGCAGCCTGGCCAACGAGATCGCGGCCAATGCGCCGCTGACCGTGCGCGCGGCCAAGCTCTCCATCGACGAGTTGGTTCGCCATCCGGAAAATGCAGACGCCGGCAAGCTCGACGCGGCCGTGCAGGCCTGCTTCGCCAGCGCCGACTATGCGGAAGGCCGCCGTGCGTTTCTCGAGAAGCGCAAGCCGCAGTTCACGGGCCAGTAGAAACGCCGGGCGGCAATCCTTGCGTGTTCGCCGTGCCGTGCCTCGCCGCGCTCGGACACTGCCAAGCCACATATTTTTTCGTGGCGTCCGCTTGCGCCGCAACAGATCAACATTACCCGCAATTCGTGGAAAAACATTCGCTCCTGACGCCGCGACCCCGGCGGCTGTTGCTGCGCCGCAAGATCTTATTCACTTGGCATGGAACGATTTTGCTCCGTAGTCTTTAACCCTCGATCGGGCTCTGGTCCATCGGGCGCCCTACCCCGGGCGGTATCACACTCCTGTCTACTTTACCGATCTCTCGACCCGACCGACGTGTCTGCTCGTACCGATGAGCGTTCCCTCAGGGCCAGTTCGCCCTTGTACCGAAACAAGCCGGATCAGCCGGCGTCCAAGACAAGCCGGCGCCATGCCGGCAGGAGGAAACGATGGAACTTTCGATGCGACTGAGCATGCTTGCTGCTCTCATGTCTTTCGGATTCCTGGCTGCAATCGTGGTGGGAATGGTTTGACGTCGAAACCGCGCTGCGTCTCTCCGAGATCGAGCAGTCACGTCCATGAGCAGGCGCTACCGCCCCCCGGTCAGCGCCTGTTTCATTTTCCGATGGCGGATGACGCGCGCCCAATTCGGCGCGGGACGCGCTCTTGAGCGGGCCGCGGGATGATCTCTGGCTGATGATCGTGGGCGCGTGCTCTACGCTGCCGTTTGCGGGCGCGCGGTGTAGAAGTAGCCGGCGATCGCGGCTGCAACAGGCGCAAACGTGAACAGGTGCGCGAAAAGCTCCGATTGCGTTGCCCGCTCTCCGATCAGCACCGACACGGCAAACGCAGCGATGATGGCAAACGACACCGCCGCCACCAGCGACAGCAGCGTCGGCTTGGCAATGGTGTTGGTGATGCGCGATCCGATAAAGGCGCCAATCAGGATGATGAGCGCGCCAACGGCCGCCACGGCGTAGTTGAAGGCGGGGCCCTGCTGCAGGATGAAGCCCACGAGGTTTGGCGCAGCGATCCAGGCGGCTGCCGCCTGGGCCACGGTCAGATTTACGAACGGCATGTCCCCTCTCCGCCTCCCGCGTTCACGTCAGCCGCTTGGCGACGCTGCACGTCTCACATCTTCCCACGTCCGGTCTTCCCACGTCCCGTCTCAGGTCGGGATCATGCCACGTTCTTTCTGGCGGAAACAGGGTCGTAGTTGAGCACGGGCGCAAGCCAGCGCTCGGCCTCCTCCAGCGCCCAGCCCTTGCGACGCGCGTAGTCCTCGGCCTGGTCGCGCTCGACCTTGCCGACGCCGAAGTAGTGGCTTTCGGGGTGCGAGAAATATAGCCCCGAAACGGCCGCACCCGGCCACATCGCGTAGCTCTCGGTGAGCTGGATGCCGGTCTCTTCCTCGACGTTCATCAGGCTCCAGAGCGTGGCCTTCTCGGTGTGATCCGGCTGGGCCGGGTAGCCCGGCGCCGGACGGATACCCTGGTACTTTTCGAGGATGAGATCGTCGTTGGAGAGCGTCTCGTTCTTTGCGTAGCCCCACAGCTCGCGGCGCACCCTGGCGTGCAGCGCTTCGGCGAACGCCTCGGCCAGACGGTCGGCCAGCGCCTTGGCGATGATGCGGCTGTAGTCGTCGGTGGTCTTGATGTGTGCCTCGATCGCGGCTTCCTCGCCGAGCCCGGACGTGACGGCAAAGCCGCCGACGTAGTCGGCAATGCCGCTCTCCTTCGGCGCCACGAAATCGGCGAGCGCGACGTGGGCGCGATCGCGGCTCGGGTCGCGCGCCATCTGCTGGCGCAACGTGTACAGCGTCGCCCGCGTGGTCTTGCGCGTCTCGTCGGCATAAAGCTCGATGTCGTCGCCGACGCCGTTGGCGGGCCAGAACCCGACGACGCCATTGGCGGTGAACCACTTCTCGCGAACGATGCGGTCAAGCATCACCTTCGCGTCCTCGAACAGCTTGCGCGCTTCCACGCCGACCTTGTTGTCGTCGAGGATGGCGGGATAGCGACCGGTCAGCTCCCAGGTCTGGAAGAAGGGCGTCCAGTCGATGTAGGGCACGAGGCTCGCGAGGTCGTAATTGCGATACGTGCGCGTGCCGAGGAACGACGGCTTCGGCGGCGTGTAGGCCGCCCAGTCGATAGCGACCTTGTTGGCGCGGGCGGCCGTCAGCGTCAGGCGCTGCTTCTTGGCCTCATTGGCGAGATGGGCTTCGCGCACCTTCACGTATTCGGCCTGGATCCCTTCGACATAGCTCTTGCTCTGCGTCTCCGACAGCAGGTTCGACACCACGCCCACGGCGCGGCTCGCGTCGAGCACGTAGATGGCCTGCCCTTTGTTGTAGTTGGGGCTGATCTTCACGGCGGTGTGCACGCGGCTCGTCGTGGCGCCGCCGATCAGCAGCGGTACGCTGAAGTTTTCGCGTTCCATCTCGGCCGCGACGAAGCACATCTCATCCAGAGAGGGTGTGATCAGGCCCGACAGGCCGATGATGTCGGCCTTCTCGCGCTTGGCCGTCTCCAGGATCTTCGACGCCGGCACCATGACGCCGAGATCGATGACCTCGTAGTTGTTGCACTGGAGAACGACGCCGACGATGTTCTTGCCGATGTCGTGCACGTCGCCCTTGACGGTCGCCATCACGACCTTGCCGGCAGCCGGCATCTGATCGACGCCGGACAGGCGCTTTTCCTCTTCGAGATACGGCTGCAGGTAGGCGACCGCCTGCTTCATCACGCGCGCGCTCTTGACGACCTGCGGCAGGAACATCTTGCCCGCACCGAACAGATCGCCGACGACGCTCATGCCGTCCATGAGCGGGCCTTCGATGACGTTGAGAGGCTTCGGGAGCTTCTGGCGCGCCTCCTCAGTGTCGGCCTCGATGAAATCCGTGATGCCGTGCACGAGCGAATGCGTGAGGCGCGATTCCACGGTGCCTTCGCGCCAGGTGAGATCCTTTTCCTTGGCTTTCTGGCCGCTGCCGTCGCCTTTGAAACGCGGGGCTGCATCGAGCAGGCGGTCGGTCGCGTCGGGACGGCGGTTGAGGATCACGTCCTCGGCAAGCTCGCGCAGCTCGGCGGGAATGTCGTCATAGAGCGCAAGCTGGCCGGCGTTGACGATGCCCATGTCCATGCCGGCCCGGATGGCGTGATACAGGAACACGGAGTGCATCGCCTCGCGCACGGGCTCGTTGCCACGGAACGCGAAGGATAAGTTCGATACGCCGCCCGAGACGTGGGTGAGCGGCATCTTCTCGCGGATCTGGCGCGTCGCTTCGATGAAGGCGATGCCGTAGCCGTTGTGCTCCTCGATGCCCGTCGCGACGGCGAAGATGTTGGGGTCGAAAATGATGTCCTCGGGCGGGAAGCCGATCTTCTCCGTCAGGAGGTTGTAGGCGCGCTCGCAGATCGAGACCTTGCGCTCGATCGTGTCGGCCTGGCCCTGCTCGTCGAAGGCCATCACGACGACGGCGGCGCCATAACGGCGAACCTTGCGCGCGTGCTCGAGAAACGCCTCCTCGCCTTCCTTCATGGAGATCGAGTTGACGATCGGCTTGCCCTGCACGCATTTGAGGCCGGCTTCGATCACCGTCCATTTCGAGCTGTCGATCATGATCGGCACGCGCGAGATGTCGGGCTCGGAGGCGATCAGATTGAGGAACGTGGTCATCGCCTTCTCGGAGTCGAGCAGGCCCTCGTCCATGTTGACGTCGAGCACCATGGCGCCGGCCTCGACCTGCTGACGCGCAACTGCGAGCGCGGCGGCGTAGTCGTTCGCCTCGATGAGTTTGCGAAACTTCGCCGAACCGGTGACGTTCGTCCGCTCGCCAACGTTGATGAAAGACAGCGCTGCGGAAGATGTCATGAATTCGAATTCCGTTGTGTATGTGGGATGACGGGCAGGCGAGATGCGGCGCAGCTCTCGGGAGAGGTCAGTTTCTGGTGCTCGAACGTCAACGCTGTCATGCCCTCACCCGTGCACGAACGGTTCGAGACCGGAGAGGCGCAGCTTGGGCGCGATCTTCGGGATCGGGCGCGGCGGATACTGCTTCACATGCTCGGCGATGTGGCGAATGTGGTCCGGGGTCGATCCGCAGCAGCCGCCGATGACGTTGATCAGGCCATCGCGGGCCCATGGCTCCGTCGCGCACGCCATGTCGTCCGGCGTCTCGTCGTAGCCGCCCATGGCGTTTGGCAGACCTGCGTTCGGGTAAGCTGAAATGCGCACGTCCGCGATCTGAGACAGCTCCGCGAGATACGGGCGCATCAGGTCCGCGCCCAGCGCGCAGTTGAGGCCGATCGAGAACGGCTTCAGATGGCGCATCGAATACCAGAACGCTTCCGGCGTCTGGCCGGACAGCGTACGGCCCGAGCGGTCGGTGATGGTGCCGGAGATCATGACCGGAAGCGTGATACCGAGCTCGTCGAACACTTCGAGTGTCGCGAGGCCCGCGGCCTTGGCGTTCAGCGTGTCGAAAATGGTTTCGATCAGAATGATCTGCGATCCGCCCTCGATGAGCCCGCGCACTTGTTCCTTGTAGGCGTCGCGCAGCTCGTCATAGGAGACGTTGCGGAAGCCCGGATTGTTGACATCCGGCGAGATCGAGGCCGTGCGGTTGGTCGGCCCGACGGCGCCGGCGACGAAGCGCGGCTTATCCGGCGTGAGCGCCGTGTACTTGTCGACCGCGGCGCGGGCGAGCTTTGCGGCCGCGACGTTGATCTCATACGACAGCTCCTCCATGCCGTAGTCGGCCATGGAGATGCGCTGCGCGTTGAACGTGTTGGTCTCGATGATGTCGGCGCCGGCCGCGAGATATTCCTCGTGGATGCCCTGGATGATCCCGGGTTGCGTCAGCACGAGAAGGTCGTTGTTGCCTTTCACGTCGCGCGGCCAATCGGCGAAGCGCTGGCCGCGATAGCCGGCTTCGTCCAGGTTGTGGCGCTGGATCATGGTGCCCATCGCGCCGTCGATGATCAGGATGCGCTCGGCGGCGGCCCGTTCGAGGGTTGCGGCGATGTCGGTTTCGGTCATGGCGTACTCGAATTTCTTTTTGACGTGATGTCTCGTTTCGCCCTCATTCCGCGCGCGGCGAGAGCGGAGTTCTGTGGCGCCTATCCGGCCGCCCGGCGTTGTTCAAGCGGCGCCGTTTTGAGCGGGCGCAGGCCCAGCAGGTGGCAGATGGCGTACACGAGATCGGCGCGGTTCAGCGTGTAGAAGTGGAAGGTCTTGGCGCCCTGGTCGACGAGATCCATCACCTGCTCGGTGGCGACGGCCGCGGCCACGAGGTGGCTGGTCGCGGGATCGTCGTCCAGACCCTCGAAGCGGCGCGCAAGCCAGGCCGGCACGCTCGCGCCGGTGCGCACGGCGAAGCCCGCCACCTGGCGGAAGTTATGGATCGGCACGATGCCCGGCACGATCGGCACCCAGATGCCGGCCGCGCGTGCGCGCTCCAGGAAGCGCAGATAGTGCGTGTTGTCGAAGCCGAACTGCGTGATGATGCGGTCCGCGCCGGCATCGACCTTGGCTTTGAGATTGTCGATGTCGGACTGGAGAGACGCGCTCTCGGGATGCTTCTCGGGATAGCCGCCGACGGACACCTCGAAGTTTGCGATCTTCTTCAGGCCGGTGACAAGCTCGGCCGCGTTGGCATAGCCGCCGGGCGTCGGCGTATAGCTTTGGCCGACGCCGCTCGCGGGGTCGCCGCGCAAGGCCACGATATGGCGAACGCCCGCATCCCAATAGGCGCGCGCCACGGCATCGACTTCCTCGCGGGTGGCATCGACGCAGGTGAGATGCGCGGCAGGGCGCAGCGCCGTTTCCTTGACGATGCGGGCAACCGTCGCGTGCGTGCGTTCGCGCGTCGAGCCGCCCGCGCCATAGGTCACGGACACGAACTCCGGCGCCAACGGCGCAAGCCGGTTGACGGCCGCCCAGAGCGTTTCTTCCATCTTCTCCGACTTGGGCGGGAAGAACTCGAAGGAGACGTCGATCTCGCCGGCGCCGAGGAGACGGCTTTTTCTTTCATTGGCGGGCGGTGTCATGATCCGATCCATTCCAGATTTTGGGGCTGACGGGCAGCCGCGGCGGCGTCCGGCTTGCGGGCGGTCCAAACGGAAACTGTGAGCTGCTGACGGTCGTCGTGCGTCTCGGGAGCCAAGCTCAGGATCTCGGGACTGCCGAGCCCTGCCTCGGCCAGCCATCCGGCAACCTGCTCGCTCTCGAAACCAAGACGTTCGTGGGCCTGCTCGTCGCGGAGCGCTTCGATATCGTGCGGGGCAAAGTCGACGATCAGCAGACGGCCGCCCGGCGCCAGAATGCGGGCGGCCTCGCGGACGGCCTGGGCGGGCTCCGAGAGATAGTGCAGCACCTGATGGATGACGACCGCATCGGCCGCGCCGTCGGGAAGCGCCACGTTATAGATGTCGCCGTGGCGCACCTCGGCGTGGGACAGCCCGGCCGTCTTGAGCTTGCTCCGCGCGTAGGCCAGCATCGACTGGTTGACGTCGAGGCCGAGGCCGCGCTCGAAGCGCCCGGCGAGCACTTCCAGAATGCGCCCCGTGCCCGTGCCGAGATCGACGAGCAGCTTGTAGGTCGGCCCGGCCAAGGCGGTAACGATGGCGGCTTCAACGGCGCTCTCCGACACATAGAGCGCGCGGATGCGGTCCCAATCGGCGGCATGGTCGCGGAAATAGGTTTGGGCGGCGGCTTCGCGCTCGCGCTTGAGGGCTTCGGCGCGCTCGCTGTCGCGGCGCAAGACCGGGTCGCGGCCGTCGACCGTCTCAAGCAGTCGGCGCACCAGCTTGCCGCCGTCCGAGCGGTCCGAGACGTGGAAATAGACCCAGCTTCCCTGCCGGAAGCGCTCGATCAGGCCTGCCTCCGCGAGCAGCTTGAGGTGGCGGCTGAGGCGCGGCTGGCTTTGCCCCAGGATCTGCGTCAGGTCCTTGACGTTCAGCTCTCCGGCCGCCAGCAGCAACAGGATCCGCAGACGCGTGCTCTCGGCCGCGGCCTTGAGCGCGGTTACAAGCTTCTGGATCTCAAGCGGTCCGGACATCTCTGGCTTTGACGATCTGGGCTTTGACGACTTGGTCTTTGACGATTTCTGGGGCGATTTCGACTCTCTGGCGGTCAGCCGCCTAGTCCGGACAAGATATAAAGATATGTTTATGTGTCAAGCGCATTAAAAATGTTTGCGGACGGCTCTTTTCTGAACACCCGGTAACTTTGGCTAAAGGCAAGAACCCTATCAATCTGAGCGTCGTATTCGGGGCGGGGGCTCATTCATGCACGGCACGTTACCAAACCTGGTGGCTTCGGCCTCCGCGTCGCTTACCGGTGTGCCTCAGGGCGCCCAATCATCGTCGTTGCCGTCTCAGACCCTTTACATGGCACCCGGCCCGATTGGCATGGGCCGCCCGGTGCTGCTGGCGCTGCTCGTGCCGGCCACTCTGGCGCTGCTGGCGCCCTTCTGGCTCCTGGCTTCGCAGCTCGCGTCCGATCCCTCGGCGCGGGAAATCGTGGCGCATCGGCCCATGACCGCGCTGCTGCTCGGTGGCGGATTGATCGTGCTCCTGGCCATTTTCGCGGTTCCGCTGGCCTCTCTCGCGCGCAGCATTCTGCAACGGCGCCACGTCACGATCGACGGCGGTTTCGTGCATATGACCGTCACCGGCCTTGCGGGATCTGGCTCCTGGGTCGAGCCGATCAGCGCCTACCGGGGCCTTTCGCGTCGTGTTCGCTCGTCCCATTCGGGCGTTATGCAGGAGCTGGTGCTGGTTCATCCGCGCCGCGCACGATCCGTGGTCGTTCGATCTGCGCCGCAAATTTCCCAAGAGCAGGTCGATTTCCTCGCCCACGCCTTCAACCTTGCCGAAATTCCGTCGCGGTAGGCCGCTAGCGTCCGGCCGGTTGCACGTTTTTGCGCGCCGCGCGCGTGCGGCTGGCCGCACTTTCGACGGCCGGCCTCACCCCATCTGGCCCGGCATGCTCGGCTGGGCTTGATTGGCCGGATTGGCGCCAAGTTTTGACGAGACGCCGCGTGCGTGCTGAATGTAGGGAAGCCATCGGCCCTGGAGGGGTGCCGCGGGCGATGTAGCGGGAGCTCAGGTTTGATGACGACGTTTCACCAGCGCTTGCCCCTCGCAGGAGCGGCATCCTGGATCAAGACTGTGGCGTTCATCGCAGCGATGCTTGTCACGGGGATCGGCTCGGCCGCCGCGGAGACGCCTGCGGGATACATGCAGCGCGTCGCCAACCAGCTCATCGAGGCTCAGAAGAGCGGCACCGAGGGCGACTTCGCGACCGTCATTCGCAGCCACGCGGACGTGCCCACGATCGCGCTCACCGCGCTCGGCTCCTATGCGCAAAGCCTCAACAAGTCCGACCGGCCCGCCTACTACGCCGGCATGATCAATTTCATCTCGCGCTATGCGGCCAAGGAAGCGCCGAAGTATCCGGTGCTGCGCGCCATCATGGTCGGGCAGACCAAGGAAACGGCGGGCGGCATCTACGTCGACAGCCGCATCTCACTGCGCTCGGGCGAAAACTATGACGTACGCTGGCGCATCGTGCGGCGCGGCAGCGTGTTCAAGGTGCGCGATGCGGAGATCATCGGCTTCGAGATGACGTCGTTCCTGAACAACCTGTTCCAGAACTACATCTCCGAAAACGGCGGCAACCCGCGCACGCTCGTCATCGCGCTCAACCGCTGAGGCCCCGCGCGCTCGATCAGAGCGGCGAGACCTGTTGCAATTTGCCCGGCGAAGCGCGATGCGTTCGGTGGTTCGCTGGCCGCCGTCCAGCTTCCCCGGAGCTCCCATGACCGCCGATACGCCTCGTCCCCGCCGCCTCAAGGACTATCGCCCGCCGGCCTATCTGATCGACCATGTCGATCTCGATTTCGCGCTCGACCCTGCGCGCACGGCCGTCAAGGCGGTGCTGAAGCTCAGGCCCAATCCGGCGGCGGCAAGCGCGGGCAAGGCGCCGCTGGTGCTCGACGGCGAGCAGCTCGAGCTCACTTCGATCTCGCTCGACGGCGAGGCACTCGCGCCTTCCGCCTACAGCCGCACCGACACGTCGCTCACGATCCCCAAGCCTCCGGCCAAGCCCTTCACGCTCGCTATCGAAACCATCATCAACCCCGAAGCCAACACGGCGCTGCAGGGGCTCTATCGCTCGCGCGGCGTGTTCTGCACGCAATGCGAGGCGGAAGGCTTCCGCCGCATCACCTATTTCCTCGACCGCCCCGACGTTCTCGCCACCTACACGTGCCGCATCGAAGCCGAGACGGCCATCGCGCCGATCCTGCTCGGCAACGGCAATCCGGTCGAGCGCGGGCGCCTCAAGCGCGGCCGCCATTTCGCCGTCTGGCACGATCCGCATCCGAAGCCCTGCTACCTGTTCGCCCTCGTCGGCGGCGACCTCGGGCATGTCGCGTCCACCTTCAAGACCCAGTCGGGACGCAAGGTCGACCTCAAGATCTACGTGGAGCACGGCAAGGAAGAGCGCGCCGCGTGGGCCATGGACAGCCTCAAGCGCTCGATGCGGTGGGACGAGGAGCGCTTCGGGCGCGAGTACGATCTCGACGTGTTCAACATCGTCGCCGTGTCCGACTTCAACATGGGCGCGATGGAGAACAAGGGGCTCAACATCTTCAACGACCGGCTGATCCTCGCGTCTCCCGAAACCGCGACGGATGCCAACTTCGAATCCATCGAGGCGGTGGTCGCGCACGAGTACTTCCACAACTGGACCGGCAACCGCATCACCTGCCGCGACTGGTTCCAGCTCTGCCTCAAGGAAGGGCTCACGGTCTATCGCGATCAGGAGTTCTCGGCGGACGCGCGCTCGCGCACGGTGCAGCGCATCCAGGACGTGCGTCTCTTGCGCTCGGCGCAGTTCACGGAAGACGCAGGCCCTCTCGCCCATCCCGTGCGGCCCGAGAGCTACATCGAGATCAACAACTTCTACACGGCGACGGTCTACGAGAAGGGCGCGGAGCTGGTGCGCATGATCGAGACCATTCTCGGCGCGGATGCGTTCCGCCGCGGCATGGATCTCTATTTCGAGCGCCATGACGGGCAAGCCGCGACGATCGAGGATTTCATCTCCTGCTTCGAGGAGGCCTCTGGCCGCGACCTCGCCCATTTCAAGCTCTGGTATTCGCAAGCGGGCACGCCCGAGCTCGTCTGCTCGCTCTCCTTCGACAAGGCCAAGAAGCAGGCGGAGCTGAAGATCGAGCAGGTCCTGCCGCCGACGCCCGGCGAGACGAAGAAGAAGCCGTTGCACATTCCGTTGCGGGTCGGGCTCATCGGATCGAACGGCCAGGACATCGCGCTCGTGCGCGACACGGGCGAAGCTGTCGAAGACGGCGTGTTGCATGTCACGCGCCGGACGCAGACCTTCCGTTTCCAGGACGTGCCGTCCGTTCCTGTGCCGTCGCTGCTGCGTGGCTTCTCGGCGCCGGTCAATCTCACGGTCAGCACCTCCGACCGCGATCTCGAATTCCTGATGGCCAACGACAGCGACCTCTTCAACCGCTGGCAGGCCGCCAACACCTATGCCACGCGCACGCTGATCGACATGGTCAAGGCGCTCAAGAAGGGCGAGCGGGCGGGGCCGCGCGCGACGCAGTTCGCCAAGGCGCTCGGGGCTGCCGTCGGCGGTGGCGGGCTGGAGCCTGCCTACCAGGCGGAACTCCTCAAGTTGCCGAGCCAGTCCGACATCGCCCGCATCATCGGCCGTAACGTCGATCCGGGCCTCATCTTCCGGGCACACCGCCAGCTCGCCAAGCTGACGGGCACGGTGCTGGGAGACCTGCTCGAAGACCTCTACCGGGACATGCGGCCCGAGGCGGCGTTCTCGCCGGACGCCAAGAGCGCCGGGCGGCGGTCGCTGCGCAACGCGGTTCTGACTCTGCTCACGGCGCGCGGCACGGGCGGCGACGAAACCCGGCTCTCCGAGCACTTCTTCAAGGCCCGGAACATGACCGACGAGCAGCATGCGCTGATGCTGCTGGCGACCGGCTCGCACCCCGAGCGGCAGAAGGCGCTGGATCGCTTCCATGACCGCTGGAAGGGCGACAACCTGGTCATCGACACGTGGTTTGCGGCCCAGGCGCAGTCCCCGCAGCGCCCGGTCATCTCGCAGATCAAGGCCTTGACGCGGCACCCTTTATTCAGCCTCGCCACCCCCAACAAGGTGCGCGCGCTGATCGGCACGTTCGCCATGCAGAACCCGGTGCAGTTCCACCGGCCGGACGGGGCGGGCTACGAGTTCGTGGCCAAGCAGGTGCTGGCCATCGACCGGCTCAACCCCTCGATTGCGGCCCGCATGCTGGGGGCGTTCCGGACGTGGCAGGTGCTGGAGGCTGAGCGGCGCGGAGCGGCCCGAAAGGTGCTCCAAATGGTCGTCAAGACCGAAAATCTGTCCCGGGACGCGTTCGAGATCGCAACGAAGATGCTCGATTAGCCACACGTCCGAAAACGATGATTGCGCTGATTTAATCTCCCTCGACACAATGCCGCCGAATCGGTGAACTGGAGGAGTGATTCGCCTGTGTAGCGGCGAAGTCCCGGTCGCGCAAAGCTTCAAAAAATTCGCTAGGAGATTCGCATGGCTGGCACCCCCGTGGCCGCGCTGCAAAACGGCTTTGTCGCGCACGACGGCTCCGAAAATCAGGAGCCGGAAAGCCGCCTTCTGGGGGGTATCCGGGCCGAGCGTTTTCTTCAGACGGCCGCTGTCTTCTATGTGGGTGCGCTGGTGCTCGCGTTGCTTGAAATCTACGTTCTGCCGTTGCCGTTCGTTCTGCTTACCGGTCTTGCCGTCACGCTTCTTGCCCTTCGCGGGCACCTGCCGTCCGTCCCTACGGCACAGCGCTCCGCGAAGCTTTCGTCCGTTTCCGAACCCGCCGATCTCTCCCCGGCGCAAAAGGGCAGCGAGGGTCCGCCCACCCTGCTGCCCTTCATCGGGGAGCGCATCACGCTCAATCCGAACACCGCCCAGCTCGAAGGCCTCGCCCGCGCCGCCGCCCGGCTCAGCCGCCTGCCGTCGTCGCGCAGCCACCCCTGGGGCGACCTCATCGCCCGCGTCAGCCACGAGCTGCGCACGCCGCTCAACGCCGTGATCGGCTTTTCCGATGTGATGAAGTCCGAGCTGCTCGGGCCCGTCGGCCATCCGCGCTACCGCGAGTACGTGCAGCACATCTGCGACAGCGGCCGCGAGCTTCTGAAATCCGCCGAGGACACGCTGGCGATCACCTATCTCCTCGACCACGATCCGAACGTGCGCCTCGAAACCGGCATCGACCTCGCGCCGATCGTCAAGGACGCGTGGGAGTTCCACGTCGGCCCGCCGGGCGGCGCGACGGGACTTTCGCTCGAAGCCAACCTGCCGGACACGCTCGAGGTGCTCATCGACCGCCGTCCGATGCGCCAGATCCTCATCAATCTCTTTGCGGAAGCGGTTCGCCGCTCGGACGCCCGCGGCACCGTCGGCTTCGGCGCGAAGGTCGACGGCGACCTCGTTCAGATCGAAGTCTACCTGCGCGGCCGGCCGGACAGCTCGATGGCCGGACAGGCGTCGCTGCCGATCTGCCTCGCGCGCGCGCTGCTTGAGCTGCACGGGGCCTCGCTCATCGAAGTCGAAGATCCCTACTCGACGTGGCGCGCGGTGACCGTGTTGCCGTGCGCGGCGCAGTCGGACTTCTTCACCCTGCCCGATCGCGTCGCCGTGACGGAGACCCAGGCGCATTTGTGCTGAGGGCAGCAGGCAGTAGGCAGTAGGCAGTAGGCAGTAGGCAGTAGGCAGTAGGCAGTAGGCAGTAGGCAGTAGGCCTACCGCGGTTCGTCCATTCGGCTAGAGTTTTTTCGGGGTGATCGCTCGATGGGCGGCGCGATGTGCGCGCGTCCACACCTTGTCATCCTCGGGGTCATGGCGCAGCCATGCTCCGCACGGACTCCCGAGGATCCATTGGGCTCAGAGGACAAGCGGAGTTGATTGCGCCGACGCGCGCCGCGACGACGGCTTTCCCAAGCGACAGAATGGATCCTAGGCACAGGGCCTAGGATGACACAGCGGCATACTGCGCGACCGCTCGCGTTTGACACCTCAAGAGGCGGCGGCGCGATGTGAGCGCATCCCCAACCTGTCATCCTCGGGCTTGTCCCGAGGATCCATCGGGCTAAGAGGACAAGCGGAGGTGATTGCGCCGACGCGCGCCGCGACGACGGCTTTCCCAAGCGGAAGAATGGGTCCTAGGCACAAGGCCTAGGATGACATTGCACGCACCGCTGGCGGTCGACAGCATACGGGGCGGACGGCTTAAGGGGTGGGTGGCGCAGGCGGCGGCGAAGCTTCGACGGGGGATTTATCGGCCTTGTCGTTTTCGCCCTTATCGTCGTCGCCCTTCTCGTCCTTCTTCTTCCGATGCGGCGGCTCGCTTTTCTTCCGCCAGAACTCCGCGAGCTTGGCGCGCTCGTCGGGCTTCAGGGTTTCGACGTGACCCAGGAAGGCCTTGACGGCGGTCTGGCGCAGCGTCCGCTCCTTCTCGGCTACGGAGGAGATGGCGGCGTCCAGCGCCGCGCGATCGAAAGGTTCAGCGGCCAGCTTGTCGGCGGCGGCGCGGCGCGCGGTTCTCACGTCGTCCATCAGCGGGCGCAGGCTCGCGCGATCTTCACGAAGCAGCTTGCGCATCTCCTTGCGCCGCTCGTCCGGGAGCACGCGGGTGAGGCCCATCATGCCGAAGTCCTCGCCGCCGCCCGGGCCCCCGCGCGGCATATGCTGGCGGTGTCCCAGCATCGTGCCCGCCACCGCGCCGAGGATCAGCAGGTTGAGCGCCAGCGACGCGATCAGGGCGTACTTCAAACGGCGCTTTCCAGGATCGGGCGCGGCGCTCGGCGGCTGAGGCAGGTCGCTCACAGCATATCTCCCTCAAACATGCTGATCTCGCCGCTGTCGAAGGCGATCTGAGCCGGGTCCATGTCGGGATCGGACGACGCTTCGGCGACCGCGGTGTCGGCCGGCCGGTCGAACGTTCCGGAAAACCCAAAAATCGCGCCGAGCACGAGGGACGCAGCCAGCAACGCGGCGGCGGGCCATTGCTCCGCGTTGCGGGTCGCGTTAGCGCCTTTGTTGGGGCTGCGCTCGAAGATGCTCCTTGCGCGCGGGGCGGCCTGAGGCGCGGCAGGGGCGACGCTTTCGGCGGCCGCCGCAGCCAAGATGCGCGACGCGAGCGCGCCCGTGTCGATGGGCGGGGGCGGAGCAAAATCCAGCAGCCGGTCGAGCGCTTCGGCCTCGCGCAATTGCGCCTGCGCTTCCGCGCTCGTCGCGAGCAGGCCCGCGAAGTCCCTGCGCACCGGCGCCGGCCAGCGCGTGCGATCGCTGCCGAAGGTTTCGAGGACCTGCGCGAATGCCGCGAGGCCTGCTCCTTCTCCTGTCGTTTTCTCAGTCATGGCCGTGATCCAGCACTTTCAATGTTCAACTCTCGCTCTCGAGCAAGCTCTTCCAGTCTTTTTCGAGCTCGGCCTTGAGCGTGCGGCGGGCACGCGCCAAGAGCGACTCGACGGCTTCGTCCGATACTCCCAAGACCTCGCCCACCTCGGCCTGGCTCAGGCCCTCGTGGTGAAACAGCGTCAGCGCGCGCCGCTGGCGCTCGGGCAGCGCCTGCATGGCCGCGGCGACCCGCTTCGACAGGTCCTGCTCTTCCAGCCTCACGGCCTGGGTCGGCGCATCGGCCACCTCGGGCACCTCGTCCGTCACCACCGTCCGCCGCTGGGACCGGATCCGGTCGAGGCAGAGGTTGGATGTCACTTTGCGAAGCCAGGGCCGCAGCCCGTGCGGGCCGATTTCCAACGTCTCGCCCGCGCGCCACAGCCGCAGCAGGGCCTCCTGCGCCACGTCCTCGGCCTCCGCCTCGTCGCGCAGCATGCGGCGCGCAAGAACGGCGATGGAACCCAGGTGGCGGTCGACGAGGATCCGGAAGGCCTGGCTGTCCTGGCGCGCGAGACGGGTCAGCAGCACCTTGTCATCCGGCGCGTCCGGCCAAGGGCCAGCGCGCACGTTCGATCCGGGTGTCGTCGTCCCCATCCGTCCGTCTGGCCCCGATCTCACAAAGGCGCTCTTGTCTCGCGGTCGCCCGCTCAGCAGCGCAGCCATGTCCTGCTCCGCAGTTTAATGTCTAATGCGGAACGGGCGTCACACAAAAAATCCGTCGCAGACGAGAGTCTTTCTAACTTCGGGCGCCCGCTTGAAACGCTCCAGCCCTCTGTTTTGTCGTCGAAAACACACGTTTCGGATGCTCGCTAGGTCACGAGCCTGGAAAAGAGCCCGTGGACGCCGGCCAGGCTCTCGCGCAGGTCGCCTTCGAGCGACTGGAAGTTCGGCGCGCCGCCGGCCCTGGCCAGCAGCACCTTGAGGCCCACGGGCGCGGTCGCGGGATCGAAAGCCTCTTCGATACAGAGCCTTACGACCTGCGTCAGATTGTGGACGAGGCGCGTCGCCTGGACCAGCCGGTCCGCATCGGCGGCATCGAGGACGCCAGCGCTGGCGAGCTTGCGGAACGCGGCCAGAGTGTTCTGGTCGAGCACATCGGGGTGGCGGGCCGCATGCACAAGTTGCAGATGCTGAGCGATGAACTCCAGGTCGACGAGACCGCCGCGGACCTGCTTCAGGTCCCAGATGTTGTCCGTCCCCTTCTCACCCTCGATGCGCGCGCGCATGTCCTGCACGTCCTTGGCGATGACGGTGGCGTCGCGCGCACGCGTCAGCGTGGCGCGAATGGCCTCCTCGACCGTGCGGCGCAGCTCCGGCGGGCCCGAGATGACGCGCGCACGCGTCAGCGCCAGGTGCTCCCAGGTCCAGGCCTCGTTCGCCTGATAGTCGCGGAAGGTGGAGAGCTGGGCAGCGACCGGGCCTTTCTGGCCGGAGGGACGCAACCGCATATCGACCTCGTAGAGGCTGCCTTCGGCGGTCGGCGCGGAGAGGTGCGAGATGAGCCGCTGCGTGTAGCGCGCGTAGTACTGGCTCGGCGCGAGCGGCTTGAGTCCGTCCGATTGGGTGGCGGCCTGGTCGTAGTCGTAGACGACGATGAGATCGACGTCGGACGACGCCGTCATCTCCCAACCGCCGAGCTTGCCCATGGCCAGCACCACGGCTCCGCCGCCCGGCACGCGGCCGTGGACGCGCTCAAGCTCGTGTTCGACGTCGGCGGCGAGCGCGGCGATCAGGCTTTCGGCCAACCTGGCGTAGGCGATGCCTGCCTCGCTGGCGTTGATCGAGCCAGAGAGAACGCGCACGCCGATCAGGAACGACTGCTCGCTGCCGACCACGCGCGCGCGGTCGAGCACGTCCTGCGGATCGCGCGCCTGCGCCATCTCGGCGGCCACAAGAGCGTCGAGATCCGCAGCCGACGGCAGCGCACCGAACGCGCGCGGGTCGATCACGGCATCGAGCAGGCGGCGGCGGCGCGAGAGGATGCGCGACAGGCGCGGCGCCGTGCCCATCATGTCGGCGACAAGGCGCATCAATGCGGGATTGGCCTTGAGCAACGAAAAGAGCTGCACGCCGGCCGGCAACTCGGCCAGAAAGGTGTCGAACGTTGCGATGGCGCGGTCGGGATCTGTGGTCGCGGCCAAGGCCGTGACGAGCAGCGGCTGCACCTCCGTCAGAAGCTCGCGCGCGCGCGGCGAGCGCACGGCCGGATAGCGCCCGTGATGCCATCCGCGCACGGCCGCCAGCACGTCGGCGGGGCGCTGATAGCCCAGGCGCGTGAGGGCGGCGACGGTGCCCGGGTCGTCCTTCTCGCCGGCAAATACGAGATTCTCGCCTTCTGACGTCAGCTCGGGCGCATCCTCGAACAACCCGGCATAGTGGCGCTGCACGCGTGACAGGACGGAGCGCAGCGCTTCGGAGAACGCATCCACACCGGAGTAGCCTGCAAACCGCGCAAAGCTTTCGAGCGGCGCGGGATCGGACGGCACTTCCTGCGTCTGCTCGTCGGCGACCATCTGGAGGCGATGCTCGATCCAGCGCAGGTAGAGATACGCGTCGGCGAGATCCGCCGCCGTCGCGCTTTCGATCCACCCCGCCTCGACGAGCACGCCCAGCGCTTCGAGAGTTCTGCGCGTACGCAGATTGCGCTGGCGCCCGCCCGCAATGAGCTGCTGCGTCTGCACGAAGAACTCGATCTCACGAATGCCGCCCGAGCCGAGCTTGATGTTGTGGCCGGCCACGCCGATGCCGCCGAAGCCGCGGAACGCGTGGATCTGGCGCTTCATTGCATGGATGTCGGCAATGGCTGCGAAGTCGAGATTGCGGCGCCAGATGAACGGGGCCAGCTCGGCGATGAACCCGTCTCCCGCCTCGATGTCTCCGGCGACGGCGCGCGCTTTAATGAGGGCGGCACGTTCCCAGTTCTGGCCGAAGCTCTCGTAGTAGAGCGCGGCCGCATCGGTCGAGAGCGCAATCGGCGTTGCACCCGCGTCGGGGCGCAGGCGCAAATCGGTGCGGAACACATATCCGGCCGCCGTTCTCTCATCGATCAGGCGGACGAGATCGCGCGTCAGGCGAACGAAGAACGTCTGCGGCTCGACGCCCTCCTTGAGCCGCGCCTTTGCGCGCTCGAAGAAAACGATGAGGTCGATGTCGCTCGAATAGTTGAGCTCGCAGGCGCCGTACTTGCCGACGGCCAGCACGATGTATCCCGAAGCGAGATCGGCGCCTGCGGCGTCGGCGAGCCATTCGCCCTTCGCGGCTGCCTGCCGGAACAGGAACCGAACCGCGCCTTGAAGCGCGGCATCGGCCGTGGCGGACAATGCGCGCGTCACGGCGACGACATCCCAGACGCCGGCGAGATCGCAGAGCGCGATCAATTGAGCGACGGAGGCTTTGTAGGTCCGCAGCGCCGTCATGGCAGCGGGAAACGCGTCCGTCGCCTCGAGCTCGGCGGCAAGCGAGGCGGTGAGCTCAGCAAAGCGCCTGTCGGGATCGGCGCGCAGCGCGTCGTCGAGGCGGGCGGGATGGCGGGCGAATTCGCTGCGGAGATAGGGCGAGCCCGCGACGATGCCAGCGATGAGCGCGCGTACGCGCGGATGCTCCAGCGTCGCGAGGAGGTGTTCGGCGGCGGCGTCCTTGCGCCAGTCTTCGATCAGAGGATCGAGGCTCGCGCCTGCAAGAGGATCCTGTGGCCAGCGCGTGTCCGCGCCCAGCCGATCGATCAGCGCGCCGTCACCCCCGGGCGTGTCCGCCATGGTCTCTCCCTCGTGCGTTTATTCTCGATCCCCGTCTTGGACCTGCGAGGACCGGGTCGCCATTATGGACTTGGCGGCGCCAGAGGCAGAGTTAGCACGACCCGGAGGCCGGGATCATTATCTTCGAGGCGAACCGCGCCCGCGTGCAGGCGCGCAACGGCCGCCACGAGACTCAAGCCGAGCCCGGTGCCCGGCTGGGTGCGGCTTTTTTCGAGGCGCACGAAACGGCGCAGCGCGCGCTCGCGATCCTTGTCCTCGATGCCCGGGCCGCGATCGGCCACGCAAATCTCTGCAAAACCGGACTTTGCGCGGGCCTTCACCGCCACCACCCTGAGTTCGAGCGGGCGGTCCATGCCGGCCGAATACTTGATCGCGTTGTCGGCGAGATTGGCCACGGCCTGCCCGATGAGCTGGCGGTTGGCGCGCACCTCGATGCCCGGCTCCGTCTCGATGTTCAGCGTCAGGCCCTGCTCCTCGGCGACGGGCTCGTAAAGCTCGGCCACGTCGTGGACCAGGCGGCCGAGATCGAACCGCTCGGCCGTTTCCTCCACGACACCCGCTTCCAGGCGCGCGATCAGCAGCAGGGCATTGAAGGTCTTGATGAGGTCGTCGGCCTTCTCGATGCTGCCTTCGAGACCTTCCCGGTAGGCGTCCGCGCCGCGCGGGTCGCGCAGCGCCGCCTCGGCGCTGTTGCGCAGGCGGTTGAGCGGCGTCTTGAGGTCGTGGGCGATGTTGTCCGACACCTCGCGCAACCCATTCATGAGCTGCTCGATGCGATCGAGCATCCCGTTGAGGCTTTGCGACAGGTCATCCAGCTCGTCCTCGCGGCCGCTCAGCGGAATGCGCCGCGAGAGATCGCCGCCCATGATGGAGCGGCTGGTCGCGTTGATCACCTCGATGCGGCTCAGCACGGAACGGCCCATGGCGAGACCGGCGATCATGGCGGCAAGAGCGAGCGCGCCGAAGCCCCACAGGAACGTGCGCTTCACACGGGCGGCGAATTCGACCTGCTCAGCGATGTCGCGGCCGATCAGCAGGCGGCGATCATGGCCGACGTCGGCGGGAATCGCGACGGCAAGGCGCTCGATGCCCGGCGCATCGCCCGCGCGCGGATAGCGGAAAACGCCGCCTGTCGGGCTCTCGGCGAGCGCGGCCGGAAACTCCGGGAGATTTCCTGCGAGCTTCTTGCCGTTGGCGTCGGTCAGCAGATAGAGGCCGGTGCCGGTTGCCGCGGCGCGCTGGCGGATCTTGTCGGCCAACGCCTCCGTGTCGAGGCCCTGAGACTCGCGGGCCAGCTCCGCCGCCTCGCCGTGCAGCTCTTCGACGACGTGATCGGTCAGAAGCGTATTGGTCTGCAGGAACAGCGCGCCGACGATGAGCGCGGACACGATCAGGAAAGCGGCCGCGCTCGCGGCGGCGAGGCGAAACGCCTGCGTTCCCATTCCGCGCGTGAGGTCAGACAGCACCGTCGCGAACCATGTATCCGGCCCCGCGCACGGTGTGCAGCAGTGGCTTGTCGAAGCCCTTGTCGATCTTGGAGCGGAGCCGCGAGACGTGCACGTCGATGACGTTGGTCTGAGGATCGAAGTGATAGTCCCAGACGTTTTCGAGCAGCATCGTGCGCGTCACGACCTGGCCGGCATTCTTCATGAGGTATTCGAGCAGGCGGTACTCGCGCGGCTGCAATTGGATCGCTTCGCCCGCGCGCGTCACGCGATGGGACAGACGATCCAGCACGAGATCGCCCACGGCGTAGCGCGTCTCCTGCTCTTCGGGAATGGCGCGGCGGGCAAGCGCCTCGATGCGGGCCAGCAGCTCCGTGTAGGCATAGGGCTTCGTCAGGTAGTCGTCGCCGCCGGCGCGCAAGCCTTTGACGCGGTCGTCGACGTCGCCCAGCGCCGAGAGGATCAGCACCGCCGTGCGGTTGCCTTCCGTGCGCAGCGTCTTGATCACCGTGAGGCCATCGAGGCGCGGCAGCATGCGGTCGACGACCAGGATGTCGTAGGTGCCGCTCTGGGCCATGGCGAGGCCAGTTTCGCCGTCGCCCGCGAGGTCGGCCGAGTGGCCGCTTTCCTTCAACGACTTCTGCAGGAACTGCGCCGTTTCGCGGTCGTCCTCGATCACCAACACGCGCATCGGTCGCGGCCTCCCAGGGATAGCGTTTGTTACGCCTCGTACGCCACTTCGAGATACATCGGGGCGGCCCGGCTCCTCAAGAGCCGCGCCGCCCCATTTTTGTCACTCACCCTCGGCGGGATCAGCTCTTCTTGAGCTGGAGGGCCACGACACGACGCTGCTCAGCCGACTTGATGTACAGCATCACTGCGCTGCGGCCCATGTCCTTGGCCTTCTTCACGCCGTCGGCGACGTCGGAAGCACCCGAGACGGACGAACCGCCAACCTCGATGATCACGTCACCGGCCTTGAGGCCCTTCTGAGCGGCATCCGAGTCCGGATCGACGTCCATGATCGAGACACCCTCGCCGCCGCGCACAGGCGCCAGCTTGAGGCCGAGCTGCTCGAGCTCGGTACCGGTCTGGTCGTCCGGCGCGCCGCCGCCCTGCTCGAGCTTGGCGATCTCGTCGCTCGAACCCGGGAACTTGCCGAGCTTGATCTTGACGTTCTCTTCCTTGTTGCCGCGCCAGACCTTCACGTCGACCGTGGTGTCGGGTGCATAGTTCGCGATCTTGCGGGCAAGGTCGCGGCTGTCGGCAATCTTCTCGGCGTTGACCGCGATGATCGCATCCTGAACCTTGAGGCCCGAGCTCATCGCGGGACCGTTCGGGGTGATCTCGTTCACGAGTGCGCCCTTCGGCTCGCTGAGGCCGATGGCTGCCGCCGTGTCCTCATCGACGTTCTGGATCTTCACACCCAGCCAGCCGCGGCTCACGGTGCCGCTCTTCTTGAGCTGATCGATCACCTCGGTGGCCGTCACGGCCGGGACCGCGAACGCGATGCCGACGTTACCGCCCGACGGGCTGAAGATCGCGGTGTTCACGCCGAGCACTTCGCCCGACAGGTTGAACGTCGGGCCACCGGAGTTGCCCTTGTTCACGGCCGCGTCGATCTGGAGGAAGTCATAGGGGCCGGAGCCGATGTCGCGGCCGAGCGCCGAGACGATGCCTGCCGTCACCGTGCCGCCGAGGCCGAACGGATTGCCGACGGCCAGTGCCCAGTCGCCCACGCGGGCGGGCTTGGCGGCAAACTTGACGGCCGGGAACGACTTGCCGTTCGCCTTGATCTTCAGAAGCGCAATATCGGTGCGCGGGTCGGTGCCGACCAACTCGGCGTCAAGCTTCTCCTGATCGTCGAAGCTGACCTGGATCTTGTTGGCGCCGTCGATGACGTGATTGTTGGTCACGACGTAGCCGTCGGTCGAAATGATGAAGCCGGAGCCCTGCGCCTGCGTCGGGCGCTGCTGCTGCGGCGCGTTGCGGAACTCCTTCGGCAGGTTCTTGAAGAAGTCATAGAAGGGGCTGTCCTCGGGAATGTCCGGGAAGCCTTCCGGCAAACCGTTCTTGCCCGTCTTGCCCGCGGTCTTGCCGCCGCCGGCGACGACGGAGATGGAGACCACCGAAGGCTTCACCTTCTCGATCACGTCGGCGAAGCTCAGGGGAGCGCGTCCGAACGGCGTCTCGACGCTGGGGGCGTCGGGTGCGAGCTGAGCATAAGACGGCGTGGCCGTCATGACGCCGCTCAGGAGGGCCGCAGAAACCATGGCCGAGACGGTCGCCTGAGCAAGGCGGCTTCCCCCGACCCGAGCCGGCTTTGGCCCAATCTTTGCTCCGGTCTGAGCTGGGGACATCACGTCACCGGAATTAAGCATTCAAGTCCTCCGCTTTCAAAAGCGATGCAGTTGTTGTCGATCGCAGAGGTAGACCGTCCGGCCTTACGGCTGCCTTTCGGGTACGTTAAGAGTTGGTAATGAGGGATTTTATTCACTTCGCGAGCCGCCGATCGGAGGGGGATGCACCGCGTCCGGCCCCTCGCCTGCGGGCTGCGATCGCACTCATTCTCGCGGGCCTCGCCGCGACTGGCGCGCAGGCCGAACCGATTGGCAGGGCGCGCTTTCTGTCCGAAAATGAGACCGGCACGCTTGCGCGCCCGGTCGCCGTTTTCGGCACCGACGACCGGCTTGCCTTACCCGCCGACAAGGACGCGCTGACGAAGTCCATCGGCCTTCTCTACGACACCCGCTCGCATTCGGTTTGCACCGCCTTCTGCGTCGGCGACGACGTGATCGCGACCGCCGGGCACTGCCTCTTCCGCACGGCCGACGAGCGCCCGCTCCGGCTGAAGGGATTTCAGTTCCGGTTGCAGCCGCGCAATGCGCCGCCCCAGTCCTCGCCGATCGCAGGCTCGGGGCGCAACGCGGAAGCCCAGCACGTGGCCAACGGATCGCAGAAGCTGCGCGTGCGTCCACCCATCGACGCGGCGGCCGATTGGGCGCTCGTGCGGCTCATGAAGCCGGTGTGCAAAGGGCATGCGCTCGCGATCAGCCGCCAGCCCGAAGACGAGCTGATCAAGCTCTCTGCGGCGCAGCGCGTCTATCAGGTCGCCTACCATCGCGATTTCGGAAACTGGGATCTGGCGCTCGGGGCGCCCTGCGCCATTCGCCGCTCGTTCAACGGCGCGGACTGGTCGGCGATCTCGAAGGACTTCGTGGATGCGGCCCACGTCATCCTGCACACGTGCGACACGGGCGGGGCTTCGTCCGGCTCGCCGATGCTGATCGACGGGCCATCGGGGCCGGAGGTGATCGGCATCAACGTCGGGACGTACCTGCAGTCGCGCGTGCTGACGCAGCACGGCGAGGTGGTGCACCGCTACAAATCAGAGACGGTGGCCAACACGGGCGTTGCGGCGGGCGCATTCCGCGACACGCTCGATGCGCTGGCGCGTGCGGACATTCTCGCCGCGCGCACCGAGATCATGGAGTTGCAGACGCTGCTCGCGGCGGCCGGCTATGACGCGGGCCCACGCGACGGCGTCTACGGCGGGCGGCTCAACACGGCCATCCGCGCGTTCGAGCGCGCCGAGGGGCGCAAGGAAACGGGGCTTGCCACGACGGTGCTGCTGCGCCGGCTCAACGCGCTCGATGCGGAGCGGCGCGGGAAATCGCCGGGCGTTCGCGCGCGCCCGCCCAACGTCGAAACGGGCAGCGTCGGCTCGCATGACGTCACCAACGACATCATGGGGCGCACGCCGCGCGTGCCGCGCTAGCTAGCTTTTCTTGGTGTCGTCGTCGCTCATCAGCGTATCGAGCGCGGCGCGCTCTTCCGCCGAGAGATCCGGCGCGCTCGACGGAACTGCCGCGTCGCGCGGGCGGAAGCTCGTCCAGAGGATGCCGGCCGCGGCGAGCATCGCAATCAACGGCATGAACCACAGCAGCAGCGTCTCGGCCGAGAACGGCGGCTTCAGAAGCACGAACTCGCCATAGCGGGCGACGATGAAATCGCGCACCTGCTGATCGCTGTCGCCGGCCGTCAGGCGCTCGCGCACCAGCACACGGAGATCGTGGGCGAGCGGCGCATCGGAATCGTCGATCGACTGATTCTGGCAGACCAGGCAGCGAAGGCCGCCTGAAATCTCGCGCGCGCGGTGCTCGAGCGCCTTGTCGGGCAGGATCTCCTGCGGCGTGACCGCGTGTGCTTGGCCGGCGGAGACGGCGGCTCCGATCGCGAATGCGGCGAGCAAAGCATAGCGTGTGCGAGTTCGTGCCATGCGCGCCTTCATTCTGCGGGAACGGCAACCGGGGCCCGCCCGGCGCGGCGCGGCGCGCCAACCCGCAAGCGCCGGTCGGAAAGCGAGATCGCGCCGCCGAGGAACATGATGAGCGTGCCGATCCAGATGCAGCGCACGAGCGGGTGGAAATAGAACCGCACCGCGAATGCGCCGTCCGGCTGCTGGTCGCCCAGCACGGCGTAGAGATCTCCGGTCCAGGCGGCATAGATGCCGGCTTCGCTGGTCGGCTGGGGCGGCGCGTCGTAGAGGCGCTTCGAGGGTTCGAGGTGCGTCACCGGCGCGCCGTTGCGCGTGACGTCGAAGGCGCCGATGGTTTCCGTATAGTTCGGTCCCTTGGACGGCGCGGCACCGCGGAAGGTGAGCGCGTAGCCCGCAATCTCCTTCGTCTCGCCGGGGCGCATCAGGAGGATCTCTTCGCTCTTGTAGCCCGTCGTGCCGACGATGCCGCATACCATCAGGCCGACGCCGAAGTGTGCCAGCATCGTGCCGAAGGCCGAGCGGGGGAGATTGGTCAAGCGGCGCACGGATTCATTCAGCGGCACGCTTCCGAGCTTGATGCGGAAGGCCGTCTCCGACAGCGCGCCCGCCATCACCCAGACGCCGATGGCAAAGCCGAACGGCGCGAGCCACGGCCCGCGCTCCGTCACCGCGAAGGCCGCCACGAAGACCACGATGGAGAGAAGCCCGGCCGCGACCAGCCGCTCGAGGGCGGCTGCGATGTCGGCGCGCTTCCAGGCCATCAGGGGGCCGAACGGCAACGCCAGCAGCAACGGGATCATGAGCGGCACGAACGTCATGTTGAAGTACGGCGCGCCGACGGAAATCTTCGCGCCCGTCAGAGATTCGAGCGCGAGCGGATAGAGCGTGCCGACGAGAACGGTGACGCAGGCGATCGTCAGCAGCACGTTGTTGAGCACGAGGCTGCCTTCCCGCGAGATCGGCGAGAAGACGCCGCCCTGCGCGAGATCGCGTGCGCGCAGCGCAAACAGCGCCAAGCCGCCGCCGGTGAACAGCACCATGATGGCCAGCACGAACACGCCGCGCTCCGGATCGACGGCGAAGGCGTGGACCGACGAGAGCACGCCCGAGCGCACGAGGAACGTGCCCATGAGAGAGAGCGAGAACGTGAGGATGGCGAGCAGGATCGTCCAGACCTTGAGGGCCTCGCGCTTTTCCATCACGAGGGCCGAGTGCAGAAGCGCGGTTCCCGCGAGCCACGGCATGAACGATGCGTTCTCGACCGGGTCCCAGAACCACCAGCCGCCCCAGCCGAGCTCGTAGTAGGCCCACCAGGAGCCCATCGCGATGCCGATCGTGAGGCACATCCAGGCGAGCAGTGTCCACGGGCGCACCCAGCGCGCCCAGGCCGCATCGGTACGTCCTTCGATCAACGCAGCAATAGCGAACGAGAACGCGAGCGAGAATCCGACGTAGCCCATGTAGAGAAACGGCGGGTGGAAGGCGAGCGCGGGGTCCTGCAGGATCGGGTTCAGGCCGCGGCCATCGAACGGAGCCGGATCCAGGCGTTCGAACGGGTTCGACGTCAGCAGGATGAACAGCAGGAACGCGACGGCAATCGAGCTCTGCACGGAGAGCACGTTGGCCTTGAGGCTCGCGGGCAGATTGCGCCCGAACAGCGCCACCGCCGCGCCGAAGATGGCGAGGATGAGCACCCAGAGCACCATCGAGCCCTCATGGTTCCCCCAGACGCCCGAGATGCGATAGATCAGCGGCTTCGACGAATGCGAGTTGGCTGCCACGTTGGCGACGGAAAAATCCGACGTGACGTAGGCGTACATCAGAGACAGGAACGCGATCAGCACGAGGGCGACCTGCGCCACGGCCGCCGGCGCGCCAAACGCCATCAGGCGCTCATCGCGCATGTGCGCGCCCCAGGCGGGCACGATCATCTGCGCCACCGCGACCAGCAGCGCCAGGATCAGCGCGAAGTGTCCGAACTCGATGATCACGACGGCAACCTCGCTCGCGTCATTGCGTGACCGCTTCGGGATGGGTTGCCCCTTCGCCGAGCTTCACGCCCTTCTCCTGCAACGCCTTGGCAACCTCGGGCGGCATGTAAGTCTCGTCGTGCTTGGCGAGCACGGTGTCGGCCACGAAGTGCCCGTCTGGCCCGAGCGTGCCTTCGGTCACAACGCCCTGCCCCTCACGAAACAGATCCGGCAGAATGCCCTCATAGCTCACGGGCACGGCCTGCAGCGTGTCGGTGACGGAGAACTGCACCTTCGTTCCCTGCCCGCGCACGACGGAACCGGCCTTGACGAGGCCGCCGAGGCGGAAGCGCATGCCGGGCGCGATCTTGTGCTCGGCGACATCGGTCGGCGTGTGGAAGAAAACCACCGACTGGCGGAACGCGAACATCATCAGAATGGCGGCCACCGACAGCAGGCCCACTCCCAAACCGATCACAAGTCCGCGCCGTTGTTTCCTCGTCATGCGTCTCGTCTCATTCCTTTGTCGGCAGGCTCAGGGCCTGCTCGGCTTTATCGATTTCGGCGAGCGCTGCCGTCTCGGTCGCGAAATGGGTACGAGCGGACTTCAGCGCGCCGCGCGCTTCGTCATCCTTGCCCAGCACCTTATAGGCGCGCGCGAGGCGGAGCCATCCGTCGAGATCCTTACCGTCTTTTTCGAGGCGGTCGGCCAGCCGTCCGACCATCGAGGCAATAAAGGCATCGCGCTCGGCGGGCGACATCTTTGCGATGTCGGGGGGAGCGTCGCCCTGAGATGCGCCGGGCGTCTGAGGTTGAGAGGGGGCGGCGGCGGCGGGCGCGGCGGCAGACGGCTTGGGCTCGTCCGGCACGCCCGCGATCCTCTTTTCGACCAGCGCCAGCCGATCGGACACGGCCTTGCGCCACGGTGCGTCGGCGGCGCTCTTCGTCAGGATGTCGCGATATTCGGCGGCGGCGGCCTGAAGATCGCCGTCCTGCTCCTTGGCGAGCGCCAGCCAAACACGGACCTCGATCCTGCTCGGCTCGAGTTCGAGAATGCGGAGCGTCGCGCGGCGGACAGGCTCGGTCACGATGCCGTTCTCCGCCATCAGCGTCGCCTCGGCAAAGCCGGTCAGGCGGCGCACGGTCTCGCCTTCGAGGCGATTGGCCTCCGCAAAGGCGTGCGCGGCGTCCGCAAAGCGGCCGAGACGCAGATAGACGGGCGCGATTGCGTTCCAGCCCTTACCGTCCTGCGGATCCTCCCTGAGACGGGCCTCGACCCGCTGGATGAGCTCGACAATCCCGGCCGCCTGGTTTGCATCAGGGATGTCTTTGCTCTGGCGCTCGGCAAAGGGGCGCGCCGGAAGTTGCGGCGAGCCCGTGAACACGTAGAGGCCGATGGCGAGCACGGGCAACGCGATGGCAACGGCAGTGTAGATGGTGCGGGCTCGGGCGGGATCGGAGGGGGCCGCGGGGCCGGCATCCGGCCCGGCGTTCGCGCGCTTGATGAGACGGCGCGCAACTTCCGCGCGGGCACCTTCGACGTCGCTGTCGCCGATCAGGCCGCGTTCGCGTTCCGCTTCGAGTTCGCGGAGCTGATCGCGATAGACCGCGAGGTCGGCTTCAGCGGGCGCAACGGCTCCGTTGCCGCCAGCGCGGAGCGGGCGAAGAAGCATCGCGACCACGGCCGCCGTCAAAAATGCAAAGCAAAGCCAAAGGAGCATTTGAAGCCTTGTCGCCTAAGTGTCCCGGTTCAATAGGGGGTGAGACTTGGGCCGACAAGAGGCGCAGGGCCGTTTGGGCGCGCCGCTAAGGTCGCACACAGCCTTAAATGTCGTGCGGCGCAATCATTATGCTGCGCCGCAACGATAACAATCTGAAGGTGATCGGGAGGGTATGGCCCCCGTTAATGTCAGCGTTAGCTGACATTGCTCCAAGTGCCGTCGGGATTGCGGCAGGCGGTGCCGCGCATCGACTGGGGCTGGCCGTTAATGTAGATCTTGTGGGTGTAGTCGCGGCAGTCGATGGCGCCGCGCTTGTAGGGCCGGCTCGGCACAACTTCACCGTAGCGGCCGTTGTCGGGGTTGCGCCACTGACGGGAAACACCCGACTGGCCACGCTCCAGCGCTTCGAACTCGGCATCCTGTGCGAGACGGCGGTCCTGTGCATCGAGCGAGCGGCCGATTTCGCTGCCGACGATGCCGCCAACCACGGCGCCGAGGGCGGTCGCTGCGATGTTGCCCGTGCCCTTGCCGACCTGGTTGCCGAGAATGCCGCCGGCTACGGCGCCAACGACCATGCCCGTGTCAGCCTTGTTCGGACCTTCCCCGCTGCAGCCGACGAGGCCGATCGAGACGATCAAAATTGCGGTAGCGCAAAGAGAGCGCATGAAGATCCCCGTGTTTGCCCGAGAGCACATCTCGGCCTCAGCACTGCCGAGCTAAACTCCACACGCCCAAACACTGCCTAGAATGTTGACTCGACTTCAAGCACATCCGCCCCTCGGTTTCTACGGGGAATCAGGCGGAAATTCGGCACTTATCACCGAAAAAGCGCCGTCACTTTCACGCGGCGGGAAGCGTGATCTCGACCTGCAACCCACCAAGCGGCGAGCGCGCCAGTTGCAGACTGCCTAGATAGGATTGAACAAGATCTGTCACAATCGAGAGGCCAAGTCCCGAGCCGGGCTTGCTTTCGTCGAGACGCACGCCCCGCTTGCCGATCCTGGCCCGCTGGTCGGCGGAGAGACCCGGGCCGTCGTCGTCGATGAAAATCGAGAGGCGGGCGCGCCCGGTTCGGGCCGGGCCGGGGGTCACTTTCACGCTGACGCGCGATTTCGCCCATTTGCAGGCGTTGTCGGACACATTCCCCAGAATCTCCTCTAGATCCTGCCGTTCGCCCGCGAACCGGACGCCGGGGGGGCACTCGATGCTGACCGAGATGTTCCGCTCGCGGTGGATTCGCTCGAGCGCACGGGCCAGGGGCTCCAGCACCTCGTGCACGGGCGTCGCGCGGCCGATCACGCCCACCTGGGCAGCCACACGCGCACGATCCAGATAGTGCGTGACCTGGTCGCGCATGATCGCGGCCTGCTCTGCGATCTTCGTCCCGAACGGCCCCTTGTCCTCGCGCGCCTCGTTGGTGATCACCGCGAGCGGCGTCTTCAGCGCATGGGCGAGGTTTCCGACCTGCGTGCGGGCGCGGTCGATGATCTCCTGATTGGATTCGATCAGCGCGTTCAGCTCCTGCTGCAGCGGCTCGATCTCGGCCGGCAACGCGCCTTCGAGCTTCGTGGCGCGCCCCGAGCGGACCTCGGCCAACCCCTGCTCGATACGCCGCAAGGGCAGCAGCCCGAAGCGGACCTGGAAGAGCGTCACGGCCACGAGCCCGACGCCGGTGAGGAACAACGCAATCGAAAGGCGCGTCATGAAGTTGGCGAGACGGCTGTCGAGCCAATCGATGGGGCCCGCGACGATGACCGAATAGCGCGGTCCCTTGCCGAGCGGATCGGGACCGTCGATCACCTCGACCATGCGGATGCCTTCGTGCGCGGGGCCGACGGCGTTCATCCAGCGGGCGCCGTCTTCGTCCGCCTTGACCTTGCGTTCAATGGGGAGATCGATTGCGGCATCACCCAGCGAGACCGAGCGCAGCGGCGGGCCGCCGGTCGGATCGAGCGGCTTGATCTGCCAGTACCAGCCCGAGCGGGGATCCTCGAAGAGGGGCTCGTAGCGGTTCTTGGGCGCGATGGGCTGGCCGCCGCTGCCCATGCTGTCGATGGCGATGGAGTTGACCAGCTTTTCGAGGCGCGCGTCGAACGCGGTCTGCAGGTCGTCGCGGTAAAGCTGATAGATGATGAAGCCGGCGATCGGCAGCACAAGCAGCACCCACCCCGCCGACGTCGCGAGCAGCCGGAACGCGAGAGACTTAAACTTCATTGTCGCCGTCGCCGCGGCTCATGCGGTAGCCGAGACCGCGCACGGTTTCGATGGCGTCGTCGGGCAGCTTCTTGCGCAGACGGCCGATGAACACCTCGATGGTGTTGCTGTCGCGGTCGAAGTCCTGATCGTACAGGTGCTCGACGAGCTCGGTGCGCGAGACGACGCGCCCGCCGTGGTGCATCAGATACGACAGCAGGCGGTATTCGTGGGAGGTGAGCTTGATCTGCTGGCCGTCGCAGGTGACGCGCGAGCTCTTGGTGTCGAGGCGGATGGGACCGCATTCGATTTCGCTCTTGGCGTGCCCCGAGGCGCGGCGCACCTGGGCGCGCACGCGCGCGAGTAGCTCTTCCATGTGGAAGGGCTTGGCGAGATAGTCGTCGGCGCCCGCGTCCATGCCGGAGACCTTGTCGCTCCACCGGTCGCGGGCGGTGAGCAGAATGACCGGCATGTTGCGGGCGGTGCGGCGCCACTGCTCCAGCACCGAGATGCCGTCCATTTTCGGCAGGCCGATATCGAGAATGACGACATCGTATGGCTCGGTATCGCCGAGGAAATGCCCCTCCTCGCCGTCGAACGCGGCGTCCACCGCATAGCCGGCGCCGGTCAGCGCGACATTGAGTTGCCGGTTCAAGTCTTTATCGTCTTCAACGACGAGTATTCTCACGGGGTTCGTCTCTCGAAGGCTGCCTCGGGATTGCGAGGGCTCCGAGTATAGAGGGGCGAGAGAGCGGAGCCTAGGCCGTGTCCGCACAAACCCCTAACCGCCCGGCAAATCTCTGCCAATACTGCCGAGACTGCCCCAGCGGCCCTCCCGTCATGGCGCGCTGTTTCCTCACCCTCGAACGTGGAGCCCGTCCATGCCGGAGCAGTTCCCGCCCATCGAACCCTACGCAAGCGGGTGGCTCGACGTTGGCAGTGGGCACGAGGTGTACTGGGAGAGTTGCGGGGCTCCGGACGGCAAGCCCGCGCTCTTTCTGCATGGCGGTCCCGGGTCTGGCTGTTCGCCCGGTCAGCGTCGCTTCTTCGATCCGAGCCTCTATCGCGCGGTGCTGTTCGACCAACGCGGTTCGGGGCGCAGCCGGCCGCTCGCGAGCGAGCCCGATGCCGACCTCGGCGCCAACACCACCGCTCACCTTATCGCCGACATCGAGATGTTGCGCGAGAGGCTGGGTGTGGATCGCTGGACCATTCTCGGCCTGTCCTGGGGCACCACGCTCGGCCTGGCCTATGCGCAGGCGCATCCCCATCGTGTGACGGCGATGGTGCTGGGGTTCGTCACGACGACCTCGCGCCGCGAGGTGCAATGGATCACGGAGGATGTCGGGCGCATCTTTCCACGCGAGTGGGAGCAGTTTGCGAGCGCCGTTCCCGGCCACTTGCGCCAACGCCGGCTCGTCGATGCTTATGCCGCCCTGCTCGCCGATCCCGACCCTGCCGTTCGCGATCGCGCGGCAATCGCGTGGTGCGCGTGGGAAGATGCTCACGTCTCGCTCACGCCTGGGCATACGCCAGATCGGCGCTATCAGGACCCGCCGTTCCGCCTGCGGTTCGCGCGCCTCGTGACGCACTATTGGCGCCACGCCGCGTTCCTTGAAGAGAACCAACTGATCCGGGATGCCGCCAGTTTGAACGGCATCCCGGGCGTGTTGATCCACGGGCGCTACGATGTCAGCGGACCCTTGGTGACCGCGTGGGATTTGTCGCGCCGCTGGACGACCAGCCGGCTGCACATCCTCGACGACGCCGGACACGGCGGGGGCAACGACTTCATGCCCCTCGTGCTCGGTGCGTTGAGAGAATTTGCAGCGCTCTGATCAGCCGCTCACGTCATGCTCCCTGCCGTCACCGCTTCGGCTTCAGGATCACGCGCTGGATCGGCTGATCGGCGCGCACACGGCCATAGATCGTAAGCAGCGTTCCGATCAGAGCGCCCACGGCCTGGACGGTCTCGACCACGCCGCGGCCTGCGCTCTCGATCAGATCGGGCGTCACGTCGATGCCGGTCACGGGCGCGAGCGCGGGCAGAACGCTCGACAGAACGGTCACGATGGTGCCCCAGATCGTGAGGGAATGCCCCCACCACTTTCCGTCGGACGGCATGCTGGGCGTCAGGTTCATATCGGCATCTCCTTGCTCTGTGTTTGAAGTTTCACGATGGGTGTCGAGCGCGGCGCGGGCGCGCGAGAGCGTGACGTCGACGCGGCGCAGCCAGCCGCGTCCGAAGCGCCAGAAGTGCGGAAGCGCGCGGTAGCGGCGTTCGCGGATCGCGGCGTAGGCGTCGAGCGTCGCGGCTATGGATGCGCGCGCGGCGGCGGCGCGCGTCTCAGGGCCGACCTCGCCATCGATCGACACGCCCAGCGCCTCCTGCAGGCAACGGATCGCAGTGCCGACGCCGTGGTTCACGGCCGCATCGAAATGCATGAAGGCGATTGGAGCCGGCAGCGCATCGCAGTGTGCTGCGTCCCAGTATCGGGTGCGGTAGATCGCCGTGACCGTCGCGCGATCGATCGCCTTGAGGTCGCGGATCAAGCGGGCGCGATTTGCAGCACTGACCGCCGTCTTGCGCCATGCCGCGAACACCGCGAGCGTAATGCCGAGATTTGTCGGGCCCCCAGGGTCATGTGGATCATCTGTAAAGCCCCCTTCCATTTCGAGGACATGGCCGAGCGCGGGATCGCTGCCGCGCGAGAACACCGCCACCGCGCCCATGCGCGGTTCCGCAAGCGCTTCACCCCACGCAAGATACGAGCGCGCCATCAGCGAGCGCGTGGAACGGATGCCTGCTCTTTCGAGGGATGCCCCGCAGTACGCCGCGCACCATGCCACCTCGTCGCGCACGACGGACGCGTGCCCCGCATCGCGAAACATCGCAACGATGCGCGCGTTCTCTTTCGCGCCCGCGTGCTCGGCCTGGCCGAACTCGCGCCAGGCCTGACTGAGCCAGCGTTCGCTATCCATGAGGGTCTCGTTGTTCGTTAGCTAGACGACGGCGATCTTCGGCGTACCGCGGCCATAGGTGGCGCTGATCTGATAGACCGCGACCGACAGTGTGCTTTGCGGCGCGCCGAAATCGGCCGTCTGGTGCGCGGCGGAATACGCGCACGCGGGCGCCGTGACGGACAGCGTCCGCACAACCGAAAGGCCGGACAGCACATCGACCTCGTAGCGCTCGCTGTCCTCGGCGAGGGGCACTTCCGTTGCGCCCCAGTTGTCGCCGCCGATGCGGGTCCGCCGCTTCCAGGTCATCGCGATGTCGCCCGCGCTCCGTGCTGCACGAACGTGCGCCGGAGACAGCGGGCGCAGCCCGCGGCCCGTAAAAGCATGGATCGCCGTCTGATAGGACGCGTGAGAGATGTCGCGCGTGGCAGGACCGTAGCGCCAATTGAGCGGAGCGCCGACCTCGCCCGCCGCGAGCGGCACGGCTGTGACCTCCGGGCCGAGCAGCACGAACGATGCGCCTGCCGCGAGGGGTGCGCGCATTTCGTTCTCGGTGCCGGCCTGCCCACGCAGCAGGTTCGACAATTCATACGTGCTCGCGCCGACGAGGGTCGCCGTTTCGAATTGCAGCACCTCCCAACCGCCGTCCGGATTGCGGATCGCGGCGGCGTTACGGCCAGCCAGCAGTTGCGTGCGCGTCACCGATTCCAGCGCGCCGCTGCCGAGCTTGACGCGCACGCGCGTGCCGCGATCCAAAAGGCCCACGACGCCCCGCGGCAACGGATCGAGCGTCTCGCCCATGACGGCGGGAGCCAGCGGGCGCGCACGCAGATCGTAGCCCGCGACCTCGGGCGAGCCATAAACCGCAATCGCGCCCGGCCAGGGCAATTGGAACGCCGCGACATATCCGGCGTCCGGCGCTTCATCGCCGCGCAGGAGCGGCAGGTCGAGAAATTCGAGATACGGCGCGCCTTCGAAGACTGGCGTGTCGACCGGGCTTCCACGCGGGCGCGGGGCAACGCCACCGTAGACATCGGGATCGATGCTCCGGCCTTCGATTTCCCGCAGGCCGCGCTCGCCCACCTCCGTCACACGCACGAGCAGGCTCGATCCGCCCTTGTCGACGGAGACGACATCACCCGGCTCGATGGCAAGCGCGCTCGGCGGCAACTTGAACGCCGCCCGCTCGCGCGCGGCCCAGGCTTCGAACAGCCATGAGTCCGCGATCTGCGACGCACTCTCGTGCTCCAGCACGATAGGCAGGTCGGCGCGCGCCACGCGCCCGCTCGCGCCCGCAAGACGGCGCGCCTCGGATACGGCCTGCCGGTAGTCGCCGCTCGCCGCGATGTGGTTGACCTTGGCGGAGGCGGGCAGATCCGTTTCCTGCGCGCGCGTCAGCGTCACGAGCGCATCGCCCGCGCGCTCCTCGACGAGATCGTCCTCCGTCAGGTCGAGCACGGGGGCTGCGGCTCCACGATGGCGGAACAGAATGCGCCCTTCGCTTTCGAGACTGTCGAAGAAGTAGGCCAGCTCGAGCGGCTGCAAGGCATCGCGCGGTGACATCAGGCGGTCGATGACGTAGCCCGGCACGACGCCCGCAAGCTTCGACGCATCGGGGCCTGAGACGCCATAGTCCGTCATGATCTGGTCGACCAGCTCGGCGAGCGGGGCGGCCGAGAAGCGTCCGTTGAGCCAATGGCCGAGCCGCCAGTTCTCGCCGTCGCTCCAGATTTCAAGGTTGTAGGGGAAGGCCGGATAAGGCCGCGCATCCCAGCAATAGACGTGGATGCGCGCCAGATCGACCATGCGCGCGCCGTACACGCTCGATACGGGATTGAGCCCCGTGACGTAGCGCGGGCTCGCCGGATCGAAGGCATCGATCAGCGCCATCAGATACCGGCGCTGCACCAGGTCGTCGCGTACGCCACGCGAGAAATAGGGATAGGCGGACTCGGCGCTCTTCGGGTCGATGAACACGTTCGGCTGGTTGGCGCCCTTGTCGACTGCGGGGCAGCCGATCTCCATGAACCAGAACGGCTTCGACTGCGGCACCCACGCGGTGGGCGATCCGCTCGGCACGCCCGCCGGGCGGTTGTGATGGAGGTTGAGCCACCACGACTTGATGTCCTTGTAGCGAAAGACCCACGGCTTACCATGCCCATCCGTGATCGCCGTGCGCACCTGCAGCTCGCGGTTCGACGTGTTGGCGTAATACCAGTCATAGCCCTCGCCGCCGGCCACGTTGGCGCGCAGGTAGTCTCCATCGTAGATGGCGCTCGCGCCGGCCTGCGCATCGAGATGCGTCGTGCCGTCACGCCAATCGGCAAGCGGCCAGTAGAGATCGATGCCGATGGCGTCGATGCCGGCGGAGGCCCAGAGCGGATCGAGATGAAAATAGACGTCGCCCGTGCCGTCGCCCGGGTGGTGGCCGAAGTACTCCGACCAGTCGGCGGCGTAGACGACTTTCGTGCCTGGCCCGAGCACGGTCTTCACGTCTGCTGCAAGCGCGATCAGCGCCGTGACGAACGGATAGGTGGACGCGGCGCTGCGAACCCAGCTTAGCCCGCGCAACTCGGTGCCGATGACGAACGCATCGACGCCGCCCGCCGCCTTGGCCAGGTGCGCGTTGTGCAGCACCATGCGCCGGAACGTCCACTCGTTGGGACCGGAGTAGGTGACGTTCGTGCCTGAGATGGAAAAATGTCCGATCGCCGCGGTGCCGACGAAGGCCGCGATCTGGCTGGCGGCGGTCGCCGTCTTGTCCGCCGTGCCCGGACGGCCCGGCGCGGGATAGCACGTGATGCGACCGCGCCACGGATAGGAGGGCTGGAACGCCGCCGCGCTATAGGGATCCGGCAGCGCGTTGCCGTCCGCCACGTCCATCAGAATGAACGGCGTCAGCACGACGCTCAGGCCGCGCGCCTTGAGGTCGGTAATCGCCTGGACGACAGACGCATCCGACGGCGTTCCGCCATACGCGGGCCGGCCGTCCTTCTGGCTGACGAGATGAGCCGTCGCGCGCGTGAGTCCGGCTGCGCTCCATGTCACGGGCGTCGTGACCTTGGCGGTGGTGTCGACGCCGGGCTTGATCCGGCATTGCGCCGCGCGCAAATCCGTGCCGAACCAGCTCACGACCAGCGACACGGATTTCGCATTCGGCAGTGTTGCCTGAAGCTGATCGATCGCGACGTTCCAATCCGCGCCGCCCTGCTTGGTGTGAACGTTCTCGGCATCCGAGATGCCCCGGCCGATGGATTTCGAAACGGCGCTCGTCGCGTAGACGAATTCTCCCGATCCTGGGATCAGCACGACGCCCTTGATGTCCTCTCCGAACGGCTCGACGGAGCGGTGCACTTCGAATGAGAGCTGCGGGATGCGATTGCCAAAATCCGCAAGCGCCATGTTCTCGAAGACGACGTAGGCGAGACCGCGATAGGCGGGCGCGCGCGCCGCGCCCTCGATGGCGACGACCGCCGGATCGGGCGCCTGCGTTTCGCTTCCCTCATGAAGACGATAGGTGAGCCGCGAGAGGTCGAGCTCCGCGCCGTCGGCCCAGATGCGGCCGATGCCGCTGATCTCACCCTCGGCCAGCGCCACGGCGAACGTGGCCGAATAGCTGTACTCGGTCGTTTCCGTCACGGGGCCGGACTGCGGCGCGCCCTTGCCGCTGCCGCCCGAGCGCGACGTCCGGATCGTCTCGCGAATGTCGTCGCTCCAGATGATCTGGCCGCCGAGGCGGGCGCGCCCAAACAGCCGCGGGATCGGCGCGCCTTCGGTCGACGACGTGATGTGCAGATCGGAAAGGCGCGGCCCCTCGACGCTGCGTTTCTGGCCCGACGCGCCGAACAGCGCGTTGTCGATGTAGGATCCCGCGAACGCGCCGATCTGGCTGCCTATGGTGGCGCCGGTCAGCGTCATGCCGAGCACGGAGAGGCCGGTCGGCAGCAGAGCTCCGCCGGCGGCGGCGCCGACGGCTGCGAGTGCGAGCGTGGCCATCAGGTCTCAATCCCAGGAAAGGAGTAAACGGCGGCGACGCGGCGGCGCCACCATGCGGTGAACGGAATCTCGGCCGCCAGGCGATCCTCGATGGCGTGCACGATGGTGCCCGGCGTCGCGAGCACGGCCGCATGCTTGGCGACGGCGCCTTCCCGCATGCGAAAAACGAGCACGTCTCCGGGCGTTGCTCGCGCGATGTCCTTGCGGACGAGGTGGCGCGTGGCGGCTGCGATCAGCGTTTCCTCTCCGCTCGCCTCACCCCAGTCGCGCGAGTAGCCCGGCGGGCGCTCCGCTTCCGTGCCGTAGAGATCGCGCCAGACGCCGCGAATGAGCCCGAGACAATCCGTACCCACACCCTTCAGGCTCGCCTGATGATGATAGGGCGTTCCGATCCAGCTTCGCGCGGCCGCGACCACGTCGTCAGGCGTTGGGCGGATCTCGCGCGCGTGCTGGCTTTCTCCCTCCCCGGCTCTCGCAAGAGAGAGTGGTGCGGGGCGCGGTCCTGTCAGATTGGCCATGGTTAGTCCTCAGCGCGATTTGCCGGGCCGGCGAATGGCCGTCAGGAAGTCGTTGCCGGGCATGTCGGGGAAGCCGCGGAAGTTCGCGACGTTGGCGAACTTCGCCTGGCAGGTCTCAACGCGCTTGTCGCATCCGGCCGTGATCGTGAATGTCTGCGCCGGCGTCAAAGGCAGACGCGCGCGACTCCAGATTTCAATCGTCACGACACCGCCGGCCTTGCCGTGGCTCTTCACTTCGATGGCCTGGCCGCTGGCCGCGCCCGACGTGAACGTCAATAGCCCGTGCGTGAACCACGCATCCTGGAAGGCCGAGAGACCGCTCACCGTAAAGCGCCGCGGGCTCTGGACGCTCACAATCGCGCCCGTGCCGCGATAGGCCGGATTGGTGAGGCCGATCCCGCAGCGCGTATCGCCGAGATCGGCATCGCAGGCGTATTGAAACAGCCGCCCCTTCGTTTCGCCGAGCCGATGGGCAAGGCCGCGCACTTCAGCCGCAAACACGATGCCGCTGCGCTTGACCTCGCCGAGGTTGCCGCTGCGCATGAGAGCGCGTTGCGCGGGCGCCGTCCAGTTGACGCGGAAGATCTCGACCGACGCATCGTCGTAGACGCCAGCCGCCAGATCTTCCTCATCCAGGCTGTCGGACGTGACCGCACTCGTGATCTCGAGGTTGTCGACGCTGAGCCCGACCGACTCCCGCATTTCACTTGCCGTCATGCCGCTGGCGGCTTCGAACGTCGTTCCGTCGAACACCACGTCGCGGTCGTGATCGGTGAAGCCCTGCACCGTGCCGTCGCGGCGCACCAGCCGCCAACACCAGCACAGCGTCGTCGCCCCCGTTGCAATGTGTGCGGCAAGCCCGCTTTCGAGCTGCTTCATAGGCGGATCTCCACCACGGGAATGCTCGGAATGGCGCCACTCTGAAAGCCGGACAGGTTGATCTCGAGCTTGTCGGTATCGAAGCGCACCGGCACGTCGAACTCGAAGCCCGCCGTGACGAGCGCGCCATTGGCAGGCGCTTGCCCGCCCGCAAACGTGATGAGCCCGGTTGAGGCGTTGACGGTGAAGTGCGTGCCGAGGGTCCTGGTCGCGCCGGCGACCGCGATTTTCACGGTGCCTGACACAGGCTTTTTGATATCGCGCGCGTAGGGCGCGTGCGCGGCGCCGTAGGTCTTTTTAAGCTGGAACGTCAGCGCCGCTCCGGTGCCGGTGCCGATGACCTGATCGAGCGGCGTCGTGGCAGCGCCGGGCGGGCCGGATTTCCAATCCGCATGATCGCGCCAGCGGAACCCGTGGAAGCGTCCACGCCGCTCCTCGAAAAAGGCGATCACCTCATGCAGCGCATCGAGCGAGCGCACGCCGTAGCCCGCGTTGTAGCTCCTGCGCGAGTTGGCCCAGCGGCTGTTGCGCTCCTCGTAGCCGGAGCCGAGCACGACGACGTCCGTGCGACGCTCCGGACCGCCCTGCGCCCCGCGCGAAATCGCGGTCGGAAAGCGGATCTCGTGAAAGGACATGGGATCCTCCGGATTGGCAGTAGGCAGTGAGGCAGTCGGTCGTCGGGAAGTGCCTGCTGCCTACAGATTGCGTTGACCGAGCGAGACGGCGCGGCTCAGCATGGCGGCAACCTGCGTTTCCGATTTCAAGAAGCTCTGCGCGTCCTGGGCTTGGACGTTGACGGTGACCTGCACGCCTCCGCCGCCGCGCGATGCGATACCGAGACGGCCGTCCGGGCCGCGCGAGAGCGGCATGATGGCTTCCGCGCCGCGCTCGCCCGCGATGCCGTAGCGGCCGCCCGCGAGTGGAAATGCAATCGGGCTCTGGATCACGCCGCCCGAGGCGAACGGCACTGGCATCCCGCCCTGGAACGCGCCGCCCTTGGCAAAGCCGAGGCCGCCCGAGACAAGCCCGGACACTAGGTTTCCAAACCCCTGCTCCAGCGGTTTCAATGCGGCCTTGAGCACGATGTCGGAAAGACGCAGTGCGAGGGTGCGCAGCACGTCGCCGACGTTCTTGCCTTTGATGGCGATCCCCTCGAAGGCGCCGATCAGCGCACTCGAAAACTGCCGCCCCATGCTCGCGGCCTGGCGCAGCTCCGTCTGCAGCGCCGTCGTGTCGGCGTTGATGGCGACCGTCCACGTTTCAACCGGCTGGTTGGCATCCATGCGCGCTTATCCTTCGATTGTTGGGCGTTGCGTATCGGGGTAGCGCTGTTCGAGCGCGCTCAGATCCCGGCGTGACAGGGGCCGCTCGATCGACGCCGTGCCGAAGCGTCCGCGAACGGCCGCGTTGAGCTCGGCCAGTGTGAAGCTCCAGAACGCGCGCGGCTCCAGCCCCAGCAGACCGAAGCCGACCGCCATCACGTCGTCCCAGGGAAAGGGCCGTTTGCCTCTCCCCTCGCGGCTTCACCCGGTTCCGTTCCGGGTGCTGCCGAGAACGTCGCGGCCAGCAGACGCGCAACGATGTCGACGTATCCCGCCGCCCCGCCCTCCGTGCGCATGGCGGCCACGGCCTGATCCGTGACGTCGAAGCCTCCGCCGCGCAGGCCCGCGCCGATAATGCGCTGGCAGTCGCGCGCCGAAATGCGCCCCTTCTCGAAGCGCGTGGCGAGCGCAAGCATGTCCTCCTCGCCGAACGCCGCCTCGAGATTGGCGAGCGCGCCCAGCGTGAGGCAGAGCTGATACGTCTTGCCGTCGAGCACGGCGTCGATCTCGCCCCGGTGCCGGTTTGGCATGCTGTCCTCCTTAGTTCGTTGCTGCAGCTACGCGGCGGCGAACGTCAGCTCGCCAGCGGATTCGAGGGAAAGCTCGAAGCTCACCTCGCCGTCGTGCCTGCCGGTCAGCTCGAACGATGAAATCTGGAACGCGCCCTCGACCGTTCCGAAATCGGGCACGACCACCTGCCAGTCGCGGATGGTGCCATCGAATACGTAACTGCGGATGAGCGCATCCGACGCGGCATCCTTGAAAATGCCCGACCCCGAGATCCGGGCCGATCGCACGCCCGCGCCCGCCAGAAGCTCACGCCACTGCCCCACACTTTCCTGGTGCGTGATGTCCACGCTTTCGGCGTTGAACGCCACCGCGCGCGATCGCAATCCCGCAACCGTCGTGAAGCTGCCCGCGCCGTTGCTGTCGACCTTCAGGAGAAGGTCTTTGCCTTTCTGTGCCGCCATGTTTGGTCTCCTTTATTGTCGCTCACGCGCCTGGTCGCGCGCCGTCAAAGACGGCGCGCTTGCGCTCCGCTGGGGCGGCGCACTCGCGCCGGGTCGCGTCCAAGCGGAGCTTGGCTTCGCCAAGACGCTCCCGGGCTGCGTTGCCGCAACGTGGTTGTTCGCTCACGCGCGTGGTCGCGCGCTTCGCATCAGGCCGTCGGTTCGGTGACGGCGCGGAAGCGCGCGACGCCAGCGTAAATCTCGCCGTCCGATCCACGCGCCGCGTCGCTCAATTCGTGTCGCAAGCTGATGAGGCGGTGGCCCGCCAGCACAAGCGACGCGTCGTGCAATGCCGTCCGAATGGCTTCGAGCACGAGATGCACCTGCTTCTCTCCGCCGGCTTTCGACCAGACGCGGAGCGTCACGACGTGCTCGCTGCCGGTTTCCGTGCCGGTGCTCCAGTCGCGCGTGGTGCTCGGCCCAAACGAAACGTACGGAAGCGCTGCCCCGCGCGGCACGTCGTCGTAAACACGCGCGCCGCCGAGCAGCGCCAGCAAGGGCGCGTCTGCTATGAGCGCGGCAAAGATTGCCTTCTGTAACTCCCAAGCGGGACTGCTCATGGGCTGCCTCGCTTGCCGTCGGCCAACTCCTGCGCGCGCCGCTCGGTCATCAGGCGCACGTCGCGCCTCATCGCGGCTCGCGCTTCCCGCGCGGCGCGTTCTGCCTCCCGGCGCGCGATGGCGCGGCGGCGAATGTCCTCGACGCGGCTCGCCACATGGGCAAAGCCGAGCCCCACGACGTCGGCGGATATCTTCATGCGATGCGCTCCTCGGCCAGGCAGCGCAGGAACCGATGCCTTTCGCCCGTGTCGATCACGCTCCGAATCTCGAACACCCGCGTGCCGAGCCTGAAGCGCATCTCGGGCAGCACGCCCGTGCGATACCTGATCCAAATCTCATGGCTGACGCGTCCCGAGACGCCGTCCGCCTCGCTCACCTCGTTGCCCGAAACCGGCTGGAGCGCGGCCCAGACTTCCGCAACGAGCGACCACGTGCGCGTCACGCCACCGCCGCCATCCGCGCTTGTCAGGGGCGCTTCGAGCTGCAGGCGATGACGCATGTCTCCGATGGTCACGCTCATAGCCGCACCTCGCGATAGGGCTTGAGCAGATCCGAAACGGCTGCCGGGATCAGAGCGGCGGCCTGGCCGATTTCGAGCGGATCGCGGTGCTCGTACCAGTGCGCCACGAGCAGCAGGATGGCGTGGCGGATCGGTGCGGGAACATCGGCGGCGATTGCCCCGATGCCGGCCTCGAACTCGATTTCAATTCCGGCGTGCGCCCGTCCCGGCGCCGTCCATCCGCCGTTCGGGATCAGGCGCGGCGACAAGGCCTGGCCGTCGAGCAAGTAGCGATCGCTCGTGATGAGCGTTGCGTCGCCGTTCGCGTCGTAGAGCGTGACGGACGTCACCGCCGCAATGGGGCGCAATGGAAAACGCACCGGCTCGCGGCCCGGCGGCCATTGATCCAGCGTCAGCCGCCAGCCTTGCGTGATCAGCGCGAGCCCCAGCGCGGCTTCGACGTGCAGACGCGAGGTGACGATCAGGCTCGCGATCAGAATGTCTTCAGCGGAACCATCGAGGCGCAGATGGGCCTTCGCCTCGGAGACCGTAACCGGCTCCACGGCGGGCCCGCTCGTCAAAGCGAGGGACATGCTGGCGTCTTTCTTTTTTCGGGCCTCTAACGAGCGAAGCCGCCGGAGGGGGAACCGGCGGCTTCGCTCTGGCCCGGCGGGAGGGAGGAGGCCCGCCGGGAGTTGGTTGTGCGCTCACGCGCAGTAGGCGCTCCGCGGGGGCGGCCTTCGGCCGGGTCGCATCCAAGCGAAGCTTGGCTTCGCCAAGACGCTCCCGGCCCCTTCGGGGCTGAGACAAACCTGCGCTCACGCGCAGTAGGCGCTCCGCCGTGTGGGTTACACTCACTTCTCCCTCCCCCTCGTGGGGAGGGCCGGGGTGGGTGGAACCCCAACGGCTGTTGGTACGCAATCCCCACCTCCCCCACACAGGGGGAGGTGAAGACTCGCTTCTGCTACGCTTCGAACTTCAGGAGCTTGATGGCGTTGAAGTCCTGTACGCCGCCGCCGACGCGCTTGGTCGTGTAGAAGAGCACGTACGGCTTCGACGAGAACGGATCGCGCAGCACGCGGATGCCGACGCGGTCGACGATCAGATAGCCGCGCCGAAAATCGCCGAACGCCACCGAGTAGCTGTCCTCGGCCATCGCCGGCATATCCTCGGACTCGACGACCGGATAGCCCAACAGCAGCGACGGCTCGCCCGCGCTGGCCGCCGGCTGCCACACGTAGTGGCCGTCGCCGTCCTTCATCTTGCGGATCGCCGCCTGCGTGCCGCGATTGAACACGAACGTGCCGTTGCCGCGGTAGCCTGCCTTCACCGTGTAGATGAGGTCGATCAGCTTGTCGGCCGGATTGCTGGCCGGAAACGCCCCGTCGACGCCGGTCGTGATGTAGCCGATGTTCTCCCAAGCCCAGGAGCCGTTGGCGACCTTGGTGTAGTCGAGAAAGCCCCTCGGCTTGGCGCTGCCGTTACCCGAGACGAACGCCGTGCCTTCCTGCTGGGCGAAGGTGTCGCGCACCTCCTCGGCGATCCACTCGTCGATGTTGACGGCGCTGTCGTCGAGGAGCGTCGAGGTGGCCGCCGGCATGGCATAGAGCTCCATGGTCGGGAAGGTCAGCTCATCGAGCGTCGGGGTGGCCGTCTGCGTGCGCGCCGCCGTCTCCGCGACCCAGCCCGTGACCGCACCCGTGATGGCGAAGGGCTTCTTGTACACGGAGCCCGACACCTGCCGCACCGAGGCGATGGAGCGGATCGGAGAGATATCCTTCAGCGCCGAAATGACGGCGCGCTCGGTCTCGTCCGGTACGAGATAGCCGCCGTCTGCGCCCGCATTCGTCGAGACGGCGAGCGCCTTGGCTTCGAGGCGCGACAGGTTCGCGGTCTCGCCTTTGCGCACGTAGTCGTTGAAGGCGCGCCGATGGTCGCGCACCGCCGTCGTCTCGAGCGTGCTCGCGCCGCCGAGATGCGGGCGCTGCGCCTTGACGGCCAGGGCGTCGGCGACGCGCTTGGTTTCGTCGAGGGCCCGGTCGAGGCGGGCGAGCTTGTCGTCGATCAGCGGATCGGAGGCGGAGCGGCGCTCGAGATCGGCCAGGCGCTCGTCGTTTGCGTCCTTGTAGCTCTCGAAGGCGCGCATGAACTCCTCGAACGCCGCGCCGACACTGCCGCCGGACTTCGTTTCGAGTTGGGTGGGGTCTGTCATGATTTCTTCCTCTTGGATGCGATTGAGATCATTGCTTGAAGAGAGCGCGCGCGGCGTCGCGTATACGGACCGCGAGACGCGCCTCGTCCGATTGGCCCGAGCTCGCATCCCGCAAAGCCTTGAGGCCCGCGAGGCCGCCGCGGAGCACCGCGCGCGCCTCGCTTCTCGTCAGCCCAGCATCCCGCGTGAGCCAGCGTTCGAATTCCCGCTCGGTCGGGGGAGCCGCCGAGAACGGTGTCTGTTTGGCCGACGTGATCCGCGCGTCCGGCAGCAGCGGAAAGGTCACGATCGAGATTTCCCAGAGGTCGATTTTTTCGAGGCGGCGCACTCCGGTCACGCGATCGCGCCGCGCGCGCGCCGCCTTGAAGCCGATGGAGAGGCCGTCCAGCGCACCCACTCGCATCAGCGCCATCACCTCACGCGCGCGGGCCACATCGCGCATCAGGCGGCCCTGGGCATAGAGCCCGCGGCTGTCCTCCTGCAGCGTCGTCCAGATGCCGATCGGCTGGTTTGCGTCGTGCTGGTAGAGCAGCTTCACACCGCGTGCGCCGCGTTGCGCGAGGCTCTCGCGGAAGGCGCCCGGCAGTACGACGTCGCGGCCGAGATCTTCGCGATTGAAGAGGCTCGCATAGCCTTCGAACGTGCCGTCGATATCCGCCCGCTTGAAGTCGAGGGACGTGAACTTCACCTCGGGCACGGGAAGATGCTCGGAAGGCGGCATCGCAAATCCTGCCCGTTCCCATGCGCGAATGGCCATGCGGTTCATCTCCGGATTGTTTTCGAGTTTCGTGCGGTTACGCCCAGCGGCCCGCCAAACAAAAAAGCCCGAGCGGGGCTCGGGCTTTCAGCGGGCGCTCATTGGCGCGTTCGGTTCGGCGGATGTTCCAGACGGTTTCTAATGAGCATGAAAATCGCTCGTCAGCGCCTCGATCTGGTCACTCTGACTTTGCGGGACCTGCCTGTCAGCGGCGACTGGTTTCGAGGACGCGGCGCGTCACAAACCAGAGATCGTCCCATTCTGGACGTGGCGAACCCTTCGCGACCCACTCCGCTACAATCGCGGCTGCACGTTCCTCATTGGTCGAGCCATAGTTGATCTGTTCGACCCAAGTCAACGGGCCCTCGGCAGCGAACAGAACCGGGACCGCCCCCGAGTCCAGAAGTCTCAACATGCAGAGCCGCAGGAACTCCTGCAACTCCTCACGCTCATACCCTAGATGCTGCGCAGCGTTTGCAATCCTGAACCACGACTCACCATCCCCGTCGATTTCGTTCGGCAGCCACTGCAAATATTGTCTTGCTGAATACCTGGAATGAGAACGGCTGAGATCAATCATCGCAGTGGATCCTCATTCCGGGCCGCGATGAAGTCCATGTCCTTCGGCGAGAGCGACAGCGGTTTCCAATGGAGACCCGCAGCCGGCGGCTCGCATATGCAGCATCGGGCGACGTCTCGGCTACTCAGCCCGATTTGGGATATCCGCCGGCTCACGACGATCAGTTTCCAACACGCCACGCGTCACGAACCAAAGCCAATGCCACTCTGGATCACCACCGCCCGCCTCTAGCCATTCCGCGACAATCGCATCCGCGACCTCCTCGTTCGACGAGCCGTATTGCGTTTGCTCGACCCAATTGAGAGGACCTTCGTCGGCATGGCGCACGGCAACCGCACCAGCTTCGAGGAGGCGCAATACGCATAGCCGCACGAACTCCGCAAGCTCGTCCCCATCGAAGCCGAATGTTCGGCCGCCGGGAACTATTCGCCAAAGGCTCTCACCGTCGCTATCGATGTAGTAAGATATCGTTTCGATATAATTCGAGACGGTATCCTCAGGTGCATCGCGACGACTGCGCTTCATCTCAATCATTGCAGGATACTCGCTCCAGCATTGAAGGCTCGAACACCCGAACACGTCATTGGTGTCGCACGCTTGTCGTTTGGGATGCCTGCCTCCGGCAGGACACTTCGCGTTCGCTCGTCAGCGCTTCGATCTGATCGAGGTCGGGGCGTGACTAGTCGCTTTCATACTCATCGGGGAACCCCAGAAATACTTCTCGAAGCTCCTCATTACCCAAGTCACCGAGCTGATTGCTCAGTTCGTCATATTCGTGCGGCTCAAAAAAGCCCCACTCCATCAATGCCGCGAGATAACCTTTCCAGAGAAGAGTGACTGTGTCGCTGTTACTGCGACGCCTGAGGTGGATGGAAATGCGGCTCAGCATTTCCTCTTTAGTCGGGACGCTTGCCATGACTCACGGTTTCCTCACTGTTGATATAGGTCCTTGGGGGGTGAATATCGTAATACTATCTATTCCGCCTTTTTGGGCATCGACACCGAACGCGCGCTTAATGGCCCGCTCTGCCACATCACGTGTCATTCCCGCCTGATCTCTGGCGTTGACGACAATGTCTCGCGCCTGACCGCGTGCGTCCAGGATTCGACTCGATATTGCAGATGATAATCCCTCTTCATCCGTTCTCTTGACACCCGATACCGTTTTTAGCTCATGGGGCTTGCCGTTCAGTTTCACATCCGGTGTCCGCCCAGCGCCTCTCGGTACAATCTCCACTTCGTTGCCGAGGTCGCGCATCTCCTCGAAGAAGCGCCGCTCGTCTGGGGTCACGTCGTCCAGCTTGCCAGTGATTTTTCCCGGCGTAGGCTTCTTCGTAAGAAAGTCAGGGAGCTTTTCCGGAACCTTCGGTTTGGCTGCCAAAAGACGACGCGCCAATTCCTGAAGAAGCTTAGCTCTATTGGCGACTTGAGTTCCCGCTTCGGTTGGCTTCTTTCTTCGCGGCGCGCCGACGCCGCTCGCGACGCTCGTGCCGAGGCGACTGCCGCTTCCACCACCTGATCCGCCGCCCTCGTCCACCCACTGGCCGCCGTCGGCGTCGCCGCGAGGCGCGCGGGCTTGGTCGGGGCGATACTTTCTTAAAACGGACGATTGTTCGCTTTCCGTCGCAGCGGGCGGCGGCTCTTCGAGGGGCGTGTAGCCGACTGCCGCGCGCTTCTCGTTCAAGGTGAGGAAGCTCACCTTTTCGATGCGAGCCCACAAGGCCTCACGCTCGCTCGTCAGCGCCTCGATCTGGTCGAGGTCGGGACGCAACTCTAGCGACGTATTCCAAGCAGGCGCCAGCCACGACGCCAGCGCCTTCGCCGTACGCGTGACGAGAGGCAGCACGGTACTTCTCCAGAAGGCGCGCTGCGCTTCCTGGTAGTTGGAAAACGTGTTGTCGCCCGGGATGCCGAGCAGCATCGGGGGCACGCCAAACGCCAACGCGATCTCGCGCGCGGCCCCGTTGCGCGCCGCGATGAAGTCCATGTCCTTGGGCGAGAGCGACAGCGGCTTCCAGTCGAGACCGCCCTCCAAGAGCAGCGGACGCCCGGCGCGCTTCGGGCCCTGGAAGCCATCCTCCAGCTCGGCCTTCAGACGCTCGAACTGCTCAGGCGACATGCGCCCGTCAGCGCCGCCGTAGACGAGCGCGCCCGAGGGCCGCGCGGAATTGTCGAGCAGCGCCTTGTTCCAGCGGCCGGCCGTGTTGTGGATGTCGATGGCCTGCGCCGCGGCCTCGATGGGGCTCATACCGTAGTGGTCGTTGACCGGATGGAACAGGCGCACGTGCAGGATCGCGCGCACGCCCGAAACCGGCTCCTCCTCGAAGTGGATCGTGCGCCCGCCGCACGTGTACTCGTAGGCCTCGGGCCATCCCTCGGCGCCGGGCACCACCTTCATGCGGTCGGGGCGCAGTGCGTGCAGCTCACGGAGCTTGCCGTCGAGTGCGACCGCTTCCACATAGGCATTGCCGGCGACGAGCAGGTAGCCATACCAGGCTTCGAGAAAATCCGTGCCGGTCTGGTCGAGGCTCGGGCGCGCAAGGAGATCGAGCAGCGGATGATGCTCCTGCTCGTCGTCGCCTTCATAGAGGAGGAGCGGCACGGAGGCGGCGGCCTCTGCGATCATGCGCACGGCGCGGTAGACGATGGCGTTCTGCATGAAGCCTTCGCGGGCGAAGGCCTCGTAGTCGCGCGGCGTCCACACCGGGCGGCCGAGCGTTTCGAGCAGGATGAGCGGACCGGTGGCGCTGGCCTTCTCTTCGTGCGCGACGGCGCTGCGCAAGGCAGCATCTGGCATCGCCGGGCGAGACCAAAGTCCCGCCAGCGTCTCAAGAATACGCGGCATGCAGGAGTCCTTCGTGAGATGGGCAGCAGGGCAGCCGGCAGCGGGCAGCAGAGCAATCGCGATTTCCGGCTGCCTGTTGCCTGCTGCCCGTTGCCTACTTCAAAGTTGCCGGATGGACGGTGCGGCGGCGCGGTCGAGCATCAGATCCGTAATGGCCCAGACCAGCGCATCGACGCGGTCGGGGCTGCGGCCGCGAGACAATCCGTCGGCGCCGAAGGCGAGCATCTGTTCTTCGAGTGTCGCGTGCAGGCCCACATGCGCGATGCGGCCCTCGGCGTAGAGCGCGGCCACCGGCTCGGCGCGCAGCCACTTGCCGCGCGTGGCGCGCACGGTGCGCACCGCGACCGTCTCGTCGATCTGGCGAAGTATTGCGATCACGAGATCGCCGCCCTGGTTGACCTCGGCCACGACGCGATCGGCCATGAACTCCTGATAGGCCCGCACGGCGGCGCGTGCCCAGACGTGCGGCTCGCGGCCCTGCAATGAACGGTCGGCCGCGATGTAGGCGCGCCCGTCCGCGCCGAGCCCGGCCACGACAATTCCGCACGCGTCCGAGTTGGCGGTCGCAGTCACCGGCGGATCGACGGCGACGACGATGCTCGTCAGCTCCGGACATTCCTTGACGCGATGGCGCTCAATCCAGTCGCGGCGCCACAGGCTGCCGGACTGCTCGTCGACGATCTCGCCCATCAGCTCCTGCCGGCCGAGCGCGGTGCCCGCATAGCGCCGCTCCATTTCCGCAATGAAGGCCGGCGCCAGATGCGCGGCGTTGGCGACTGTGGCCGCGCGCGTGATGACGGTCGCGGGATCAGCCATGATCGCCTTCAACATCGGCAGCGGGCGCGGCGTCGTCGTCACCGCGATCGACGGGGACGATCCGAGACGCATGCCGAACTGAAGCATGTCCCAGGTCTCCTCGGCGCGACGCCACTTGGCGAGCTCATCGCACCATGCCGCATCGAATTGCGGCCCGCGCAGACTGTCCGGATCCTCGGCCGAGAACATCTGCGCGATGCTCCCGTTCGGCCAGACGAGCTGGGCCTTCGTAATCTCAAGCTCGGGGCGCTCGCCATCGGCATGGATCGCGAGCAGGCCCGAGACGCCATCGATCATCACGCGCCGCACATCGCCCAGCGTTTCGCCGATCAGGGCGATGCGGCGCGCAGGCTCCGCTCCGAGCGGGGCGATGCCGAGCGCCTTGGCGCGCACCCACTCGGCGCCCGCCCGCGTCTTGCCCGCGCCGCGCCCGCCGAGGATCAGCCAGACGCGCCAGTCGCCGCCACCGGCAGCGTTGCGCGGGGGAAGCTGATCATCGCGCGCCCAGACCTGCCAGTCGCCGAGAATGAACGCGAGCGTCTCAAGATCGAGACCCGCCAGGACCTCGGGCAATCGGCCCGCCTCCGCCGAGGCGTTCAAGACGCTCCGCAATTTCGCGGCGCATGCGCTCCGCATCGGTTCCGGCCGCGCTTCTGGCGCGGCTTGCTCCCCGGTTGTCTTCCAATTCAGCGACGGCCTCCGTGACCTTCTCGAAGTTGCTGATAAGGGTCGCGAGGGCGCGGCTTTCGCGCTCCTCGTCCTGGGCCGAACGGTCCTCACCGCTCGCCATGCGTTTCTCCATATGCTCGAGCTTCACTGTGATGGCGCGATAGAGGCGCGCGATGACGGCCCTCTGCGCGGTCTTGGTCGGCAGCGCGCCGCGCGGCTTGGCGGCGTTTGACGGTGTTGCGAGGGCGGCGGATGCGCTCTCAGGCTGGGCCGGAGCGGCCACGCCTGGCGTTGAGGCCTTGCTACGCCTGCCCGGTTTGGGCCCAGGGGACCGCGCCCAACCCTCCTTCTTGGCTTTCGCGCCGATGCGTTGCGGTGTCAGGCCGAAGCGAGCGGCGATGTCCTTGAGGGGCACCGAGCCGTCGGCGTACGCGAGGCGCACCTCGGCCCACGTTTCGTCGCCGACCTGCATGCCGCCGCCACACCGCTTGGTTTCGTGTTCAAATTTTCAGGAGAGGAGCGCTGTTCAAGCGCGAAATCTGGGCCTTCGCGGACGTAAGCCGTCCCGATGCGAGATGCCGACACATGATCCCGCGCAACTTCGCGCCAGACACAAGTTCGACCATGCCAAAATACTACATAACGACCGTTGCGCTGTCAAATACTTTTGGCGACATGCGCACGTTTTATTTGCCTGGTCTTCTTTTTATCAGAATAACTACTTCGATTACTCAACACGCCAGAATAGATCGGTGTCTTGCCGCGGGGATATCTTTCAGGCGCCACGCAAAAATCCCGTGCGAATCCAAGCGTCGGAGCGCGATGTTTGCGCTGCGCCGCCTTCCGGTGGGCGCATAAATAACCATAATGCGGGGCGATGATTTGAGTCCCGCCGCGGCACCGGAGCCTGCGGCGCTCATGGTGTTTCGTCTCCGGTGTGTTTTTTGACCGGCGTGTTCGATCGGCAAAACGGGGCGGCAGGCTTGAGCGACTGGTTCTTCAAGCGCGGACGACGCGACGGCATCGACTGGATGGCGCTCGACTCGCGCCTCGATTCCTCCGTGTCCGAGTTCTGGTCGCGCGCCAAGGATATCTGGGACGCGGGCTCGAGCTTCTTTGCGCGCTTCAAGCTCACGGGCGGCAAACGCCTCGCCAGCGAAGCAGCCTCCGAGTGCCTGACGCTTGCGGTGGGTGGCTTCTTCGTTCTCTACGCGCTCGCGCTCCCCGCCTTCCTCGATTTCGACGAAGGGCGCTTTCTCACCGGCCAGTACAGCGTGAAGTTTCTCGACGCGGCCGGCAACGAGATCGGCCAGCGCGGCATTCTGCATAACGATGCGGTGCCGCTCGAGGAAATTCCCGACGCCATCATCAAGGCCACGCTCGCAACCGAAGACCGGCGCTTCTTCGAGCATTTCGGCATCGACGTGCTCGGCACGGCGCGCGCGCTCGTCGAGAACCTGCGCGCCAACGACGTGGTGCAGGGCGGCTCGTCGCTGTCGCAGCAGCTCGCCAAGAACCTGTTCCTCTCGTCGGAGCGCTCGATCGACCGCAAGATCAAGGAAGCGTTTCTCGCGCTCCTACTCGAGACACGGTTCACCAAGCGCGAGATCCTGAAGCTCTATCTCGACCGCGCCTATCTCGGCGGCGGCGCGTTCGGTGTCGAAGCGGCGGCGCAGTTTTACTTCGGCAAGTCGGTGCGCGAGGTGAACCTCGCCGAAGCCGCCATGATGGCGGGCCTCTACAAAGCCCCCACGAAGTATGCCCCGCACGTCAACCTGCCGGCTTCGCGCGCGCGCACAAACGAAGTGCTGCAGAACCTGGTCGAGGCGGGCTTCTACACGGCCGCGCAGGTTCACGAAGCGCGTCTCCACCCCGCGCAGATCGTCGAGACGCGCGCGACCACCAGTCCGGACTGGTTCCTCGACTGGGCGTACGAGGAGGTGCAGCGCCTCACGGAAGGCAAGAACCAGTACGTTCTGACCGCGCGCACGACTGTCGATCTCACGCTCCAGAAGCAGGCCGACGAAGCGCTCGTCACCTTCCTTAAGCAGCGCGGCCGCAGCCTGCGCATCAACTCCGGCGCCCTCGTCGCCATGGAACCGGACGGCGCCGTGCGCGCGCTCGTCGGCGGCCCGGACTACGGCGAGAGCCAGTTCAACCGCGCCACGCATGCGCGCCGCCAGCCGGGCTCGTCGTTCAAGATCTACGTCTACGCCGCCGCACTCGAAAACGGATACAAGCCGGACACCGTCGTGCGCGATGCGTCGCGCACCTGCGGCCGGTGGCACCCCCAGAACTATGGCGGCAGCCATGGCGGCGGGGGACGCATGCCGCTCTGGATGGCGCTCGCGAAATCGCTCAACACGGTCGCGGCCGAGCTGTCCTTCGCCGTCGGGCGCGAGAAGGTGATCGAGATGACGCAGCGGCTCGGCATCACCGGCATCCGCAAGACCTGCTCGATGGCGCTCGGTGACTATGGCATCACGCCGCTCGAGCACACGGGCGGCCTCGCCACGTTCATCAACGGCGGCAAGAGCGCGCGCCCGTTCGCCATCCTCGACGTGGTCAACTCGCGGGGCGAGATGGTCTACAGCCGCGAGACGGACGAGCCCGAGCCCGCGCAGATCGTGCCCGTCAACGTGGCCGAAGGCATGAACCAGATGATGCGGCGCGTCGTGACGGACGGCACCGCGCAGAAAGCCTCGCTCGACTTCACCAACGTCGTCGGCAAGACGGGTACGAGCTCCGGTCCCAAGGACGTCTGGTTCGTCGGCGCCACCGGCAAGTATGTCGGATCGGTCTGGCTGGGTAACGACGACAACCGGCCCATGGCGGGCGGCAACACGGGCGGCCAGCTTGCCGCGCCGCTGTGGCACTCGTTCATGTCGGTCGCGCATCGCGACATGAACATTCCCAACATTCCCGGCCTCGAGCCGCATCCGGTGCAAGTCGCCGAAGCGCAGCGGATCGCCGAGTTCAAGCGTGCAAACCCGACGGCGGCGGCCGATGGGGACGGCTCGAAAGGTGTTTCACCGACGATGACCGCGCAGGCGCGCGACGCGTTGAAGCGCATCACGACCGCGTTGCGCAAAGCCGCCGGTGTCGCCGAACCGACCACCGCGCCGCAACACACCCCGATCGACGGGCGGCCCGCCGGCCCCGCTACGCCGCCGCGCGGCGACCGCGCCGAACTCGACACGCGCGGCAAGCCGGCCGCTCTCGCGTCTCAATCCGGCGCGCGATCGCCGCTCTCACCCGCGGGCGTTCCCTGATCCATGGCAACCTCCACGCTTCGATCGCGCATCACGTTCAACGCTCTGTCCTTCGCGCTCCACCGGCTGCGCAAGCGCGTTGCCGCATTGGTCGCCTACACCACCGACTGGGCGCTCTTCATCGGTGTCGTGCTGATCCTCGGGCTCGGGTCGAGCTGGTACATGGTGGAGCGCGGATCCTCGCTGACCACAGTCACGGTCGGGCCGTGGGTCTCCTGGACGTCGGCGGGGCGGCCGGACGCCGATCCCTATACGCGCGCCAACGCCGCGCGCCTCGGCATCATGCCGCTCACCACCGCCGTTTCGCAGACCTACGTCGCGCGCGTGGATGACGAAGGCCGCGCGCTGCATTCGTCCTGCCACTATGCGGTCGAAGGGCACGAGGCGACCGGCTTCTGGTGGAGCCTCGCTGTCTACGACGCGCAGGGGCGCATGATCCCGAACACGCTCGGACGCTTTGCGTTCACGAGCGACACGGTCGCCGTCAATTCAGACGGCAGCTATCTCGTGGCGCTGTCGCGCGACGCCAATCCAGGCAACTGGCTCCCCGTCGGCGGCGCGGGCAAGCTCGTGCTGGTGTTCACGGTCATCGATCTCGACACGCGCACGATCTCGCAGGACGGCGAAATCGACCAGCTCGCGCCGACCATCGTGCGGAAGGCGTGCTAGCGCCATGATCGAGACATTCGCCCCATCGAGCACCCAGGTTCCGAGCGAAGCTTGCTCCTGCGTGTGCCGGCAACAGCCGCGCGCTTCGGAGGCAGGACACTCGCCATGCTGAAGCGCCTCTGGACCCGCATCACCTCGATCAACGTGCCGCTGGCCGCCGCCGCGGTGTTCGCGAGCGGCATCCTCCACATCCTGGCGACGCTCGCGACGCCGATGCTGACGCCGACGTCCGCCTATGGCCGCCTGGCCGGGGATCTGCCGGAAAACTCCATGGAACTCCTGCCGGACATCACGCCGGACACGCAGCCGCTGCCGTTCATGTCGTCGGACGCGCGCTATGCGATGTGCCGGTTCGACACCACCGATGGGGCCGTCAGCATCACGGCCGTGCTTCCCGATCCGGGCTGGGTGCTCGCGCTCTACTCACCGGCAGGCGACAACTTCTTCACGTCCGTGGCCGGTCCGGGCCGCAGGCCGGAAGTGTCGTTGCTGATTGTGCCGGGCGAATCCGCCTGGCGTCCCGCCGTCCAGCCGGACGCAAACCTCGAAGGGACGGCGCTCACGCTGCATGCCAACGAAGGGCTCGCCGTGCTGCGTGCGCCGGATCGCGGCGAAGCCTACAGCACGCGTGCGCTCGCTCAGCTCAAGCGCGCGAAGTGCCATTACCGGCGCACCGCCGCGCGGTAGTTTCAGGCGCTCGTTGTGATTTTTGCCGGCGCTTCGATGTCAGAAGCGCTTCAGTCCTCGAAATCGAGATGATCGCGCTGGCGCGACCGGCGGCGCGATCTGCAGCGCGAGGTTTCCTCGACTGTCCGCTCGTAACGCACGCCCGGAAACAGAACGATTTCCGCCGACCCTTGCGGAGATCTACTCGATGGCCGTGCTTGCAGCCCGACCCGTTTGAATTCCACGACACTTGCCATCTCTGCGGCTCCCTCAAGCCTGGCTTCCGTTCGCGGTTCACGCCCGGCGAACGACGGGAACATGCACGCCTTGCAGTGCCATCAATTCGCTGCTGCTTTGGTTAACGAAAGGTTAACTGTCCGCTGTCTGCAGACCGAGGCGCGGATGTGCGTGTCCGGAACAACACGCTCGATGCCGGTGGAACGCGCCGCGCAGGCGGCGGATCAGTCTTCCGAGAGCCAGCCTTCGAGGCCGTGCTGGCCGTCGCGGCTTTCGACTTCGACGAGCCAGAGATCCGGGTCGGTGCGGTGCTCGCGCTCGAGATAGTTGTCCACTTCGCTATCGGGTCGAAGCTCGCCCTTGAAGTGCATCACCCAGCGCCGGTCGGTCTCGGTGCCGGAGAGGCCGCTTGGGGCGGGGCCGAACAGAGCGGACGTTCCATCGAGACGATTGATGCGGATGTAGATTGCGCCCGCGTCGTCGTCGCCATGGCGGATGACGTAGGACGGGTGTCCCCCGGCCGACATCCGGCGCACGTAAGCCTTGACCCAGATTTCGGATTTGAGCCGCATTCTGCCTTCTTGTTGGATGGCTTCGCGCACAGCGCGAGACGCGTTAGCGGGTGGCGGCGCTGCACACGCGATGCTGCCCCGTGCGCATCTTCCGTGCTGCGCTGTGCGCGTTGTTAGTGCTGCGCTGTGCGCGTTGTTAGTGCTGCGCTGTGCGCAGGGCATCCCCGGCCACGCTCGCCAGTTTGGCCAGCAGCTCGCCCGAGATCCGCCCCGTTTCCTTCAGTTTCCGGTCCAGCTCGAACTTCCGGATCGCACGTCTCGTCGCGTCGTTCAAGCGTCCATCGGGAACGGTCGTCAGGTAGCCGAGCTGGCGGAAGGCGCTCTGAACGGCGCGGATCACCTGTTCGGCCTCAGGGCTGGGCGCCTGCCGGTCGCCGCCGCCAGACGATCCTGCATCGGCCGAGCCGAGCACGAGATGCTGCAACAGAGCCGGGCGCGGCTCGCCCGTCAGCGGCAATCCCGCATCCGCCTCGTAGGCCATGATGGCGCCGCGGGTCACGAGGCCGGCCACGCCGTCCACGGCGCCGGCTTCGTAGCCCTTTTCCTTTAGCTCGCGCTGGATGGCGCGCGTCAGATCGGTTTTGTCGGCGGTCTCGGGCAGTGGCTTCACCGCTCCGGTTTCAATCGGCGGCACAATGGCTGAGCGCGTAACAGCCTGATCGGCCGTCGCGACGCTGGATCCGGACTGGGGAGACGTGCGTGCGCGAGCCTGCTCGGTCGCCGCCATGCGGCCCGGCGGCTGCAGCACGAACAGGTTCGTGAGCATCGCCCCCGTCAGGACTGCGAAAAGCAGGAACGAGAACCTCGCTGTCAGCGGCGTCATCTCTTGGTCGGCCTGCTCTTGCTCGCACCCCCGGGAGGGGAGAGTATCGTGGAGCGGCTGTTAACATCGCGTTAACCCCGCCTGTCCCACCCTCCAATCCGAGCCCCGCGAACGCATAAAATTTTACGCGCTTTTTCGGCTAACTCGCTTCAATGACGTCTTAAATTGTCACGCTGCGAGCCGGCCTTCCTCAAACCTTCTCCCGTAGCTTCGGTCCATCGAGGCCTTCCAAGGCCAATTCGTATCGACCGGAGTTGCACCATCATGTCCTTGTTCAGGATCGCCGTCGTTCTGTCGCTTGGCGTCGCCGTGATGCCATCCGATCAGCAGCAGCAGGACGCCCTTTACGAGCGTGCGGCCACCGCCGCGCATTGGACCATCACCTACTGCGATCGCAACGCCCAACAGTGCGAAGCGGCGGGCGGTTTGTGGGACGCGTTCATGCGTAAGGCGCAGTTCGCGGGCAAGCTCGCCTATGACGTCGCGCTGCGTTCGACGATGGAGGACGGCCTGGAGCCGCGCACGCAGACGATCTCGGACAAGGCGCGCGGAACGCTGCAGCCGACCGACCTCGCCCCGGGCTGGCGCGGCCTCGAGCGCGAAAACGGCGCCTGATCGCCGGCACTCGCGTTTCCGGATCATCCCGGTCATCTCCGACCTACCTCGGCGGCGAAACGCGCGGTTTCGCCGCCGTCCGCGTTGCATCACCAGCGCGACAATCCCGCCGTAGCCTCCTATATGTCCGACGAGGGGCCAATCCGGGCTCCCCGGCGCGAGGACACTTTATGACGATTGCTCGTCTCCAGTCCGATTTCGAGCTCCTGGACGACTGGGAAGATCGGTATCGCTACATCATCGAGCTCGGGCGAACGCTGAAGCCGCTGCCGGACGCACTCCGGACCGAGGCGACGAAAGTGCGCGGCTGCACCAGCCAGGTGTGGCTCGCGAGCGAGACCCGCGCGGGCTCGGGCGATAATGGCCCGGTGCTGCATTTCCAGGGCGACAGCGATGCGCACATCGTGCGCGGGCTCGTCGCCATCATCTTCGCGCTCTACGACGGCAAGTCAGCCAAGGAGATCCTGGCAATCGAGCCGGAGACCGTGTTCTTGTCGCTCGGCCTCAAAGACCATCTCTCGCCGCAGCGCTCGAACGGGCTCGCATCGATGGTCGAGCGGATCCGCGCCGACGCGCGCGCCGCGCTCGACGCCTAGTCTCGTCTACGCCGCTGCTCGCGGCACAAGCGTTCACGCGCCTTCGGTTTCGGTTTCGTCCCCTGCGTCGATGCCGGGGCGGTAGCCGTCCGCGCCCCAATGACGGACACGCGCGACGCGTGGGCACGCGTCAGGTGTGCGCGTGAAGCCGTAGTGGCGCGCGAGAGCCGAGAGCGCCACGCCCAGCACGATCTTGCCCGAGCGCTGCGGCCAGCCGGCCTTCCGCTCCGCATCTTCAAGCCCCTTCAGGAAGCAGCAGACGTCGAGCAGAATGCCCGACAGCTCGGGACCGACGGCTTCCAGCGCGTGGCGGACACGATCGGATGCCGCAATGGCGCGATCCGTCATGTCGACGCCCGCCCCCGGTGCGCCGCGCTTGCCTCCCCCCGCGCCACCGGCCGCGCTCCAGCTCTGCGTGATGCTCGGAGACATCTGCGCGAACGAGAAGTCGCGCCTGAGCCGTTCTCCGGCGCTGAACTGGGCTTCGGTGATCAGCGGATTGCCGGCGGCGTCGCGCCTGCTGAACAGCCAGGCGATGGGGCTCTCTGCGTGGTTGCGCGTCGGCTGGCTGGGCGCGGGGCGGGCCTGGCGCGGCTTTCGCGCGCGCGCGGACGCGCGGCCTCGCGACGAGGACGTTTGTGTCATGTCGGAAATCTCCGGGGTTCGGTCTGGCCGGGGTTAGCCTGCGCTCGTCGCGTGGAGTCCGTTCCAGAGCACGAGCGACGGGACGATCCATTCCATCAGTTCGAGGGCGCGGTCGAACACGGCGTCGTCGCGGCGATCCTCGATAACGGCGCAGGCGTGCGCGACGGTGGTCCGGTCGCGCGCAAAGATGTGGCCGACGTCGGTCAGGCTCAAGCCACACGAGACGTGCGCGAGATACATGGCGACCTGACGCGCGAGCGCGATCGGGGCTTTGCCGCGCGTCGGGCGGCCGAGATCTGTGCGCGAAACGGCAAACACTTCGGCGACGGCGGCTTCGATCACGGTTCGCATCCGCAGCGCCTCGCGATCCGGCAGAGCAAAGGAGCGCCGCGCCGTCTGCTCGTGCCGGTCCATGCTCCGGTCCAAATCGGACGCGCGCGAGAGATCGAACATCAGGGCGACTTGGCCTCCTGCCCCCATTGCACTGCCCGGGCCTGCAAGCCGGGCTCGATCAAGTTCCCTGGTGGTGGTCATGCGCCTGCCCTCGATCGTGCCAACGTCACCGTGTCCTTGCGGAAGATAAGCCGGGATGCGGTGAAGCTCGTCTCGAAACTACTGGAGCGGTGAACGGCGAGGATAAGTCGGCCGGGTCCGACTGGCGGGGACGCGGCGGATGGGCGGCGCATCGCATCCATCAACCAATCCCCGCGGCCATCAACCAATCCCCGCGGCGCGGTGCGGCCCGACACTCGCCCCCTCACAACGAGGGTCGCTCGTCCATGAACACTCCCGATCGCAGGGCCGGCCGTGCCGCGCGCCGCACACCTCCGGGCGCGCCGCCGCCGCCCCTTTCCGCAGACGAACGGCGGCTCGCGCTTGTGCGCCTCGTGCCGATGTGGCCCGCCGAGATCGACGATCTCTCGGTGCCGGGGCGCCGGCGTCTCGTCGGCATCCTGGAACGCGCGCTCCTTGCCGAGCGGCGGCGCGGGCGGGCGGGACATTGGACCTACGATCTTGCGCGGCACGGCGCATTGCTCGCCGCATGGCGGCGGGAGCGCGCAGCCCTCGACGCGCTGATACGAACCCACAAAGATGCCGGACACGAAAAAGGGCGCCGGCCACGCGGCCAGCACCCTCGGTAGTTTCGCGGCCCTCCTTCGCGGAGGGCGGCGCATTCGATCTCGTTTTCGTGCCGCTTACTTTTCCCGGCGCGTGCCGAGGCCCATCTTCTTGGCCAGGTCGGAGCGTGCGCGCGCATAGTTCGGCGCGACCATCGGGTAGTCGTGCGCGAGGCCCCACTTCTCGCGGTACTCTTCCGGCGAGAGATTGTAGTGGGTGCGCAGATGGCGCTTCAGCGACTTGAATTTCTTGCCGTCTTCCAGACAGACGATGTGATCCGGCATTACGGATTTCTTGACGGGAACTTTCGGCTTAAGCTCCTCGCGCTCCGGCAGCGGCGCCGATCCGGTGGCGCGGCTCAACGCGGCGTGCGTGTCGTTGATCAACTGCGGGAGGTTTTCGGCGCCAATCGTATTATTGCTCACGAACGCAGACACGATCCTCGCTGTGAGTTCGACCAGTTCCGGCTGGGAACCGTCATCCATCATTACAACCCTTTCAGACACTTCTGAAGCGCTCCCCAAACAGTGGTTACCCGTTGAGCAAGTCAAACTCAAGGCTAGCCGATTTTCTATTTCAGCCCGACAAGCTGAGATCAATATCGACCAGCCCAAGACACAAAGGGGCGATCCGGTTGCCGACGACTAGACCGTCGAGGTCTTTGGACAGCATTACCCCCTAGATGTCAACGGCGGTCCATCAGTTCTTATTCTATGCCTAATTGCAACGCGCGGGCCTGTAGACCAACCAAGGCGTGTCTGAACTGATCTTGTTGATCACGCCTTAGGCAGAACTAAGTTTAATTCTTAGTTCGATTGCCTCGTCCGAGTAGTGGGGTGCGTCAGTTCACCCGGGGATGAGCCAATTTCGACTTTAGTTGCTGATGCGACGCACGCCGCTACCTTGCCCGATTGCCCGGGCAAACACGCGGAGTGCGGGTGACGCTGAAATGACCGGCGCGGGTCCCTGGCAACCGGCTGTAAGCTGCGGCAGCATTTGACAAAGTTGATCGCAATTGCGGAAACATGGCGCCCGCTGCCGCCTCTCGCACCCGGAAGGATCCGCCATGGACGACACCCCCTCGCGCGCGCCGCTCACGCAACCTTCTTTCGCGCCGCCTGTCGCGTCCCGCCGTCCGGTCGTCACCACGCATCACCACGTCAAGCTGGTCGATAACTACGGGTGGCTGAGAGCGGAGAACTGGCAGGACGTGATGCGCGATCCGGCGCTGCTCGATCCTGAGATCCGGGCCTACCTCGAAGCCGAAAACGCCTACACCGAAGCCGTGCTCGCGCCGACCAAGCCGCTGCAGGAGGCGCTGTTCTCCGAGATGAAGGCGCGGCTCAAGCCGGACGACAGCGGCGTGCCCTCGCCGGATGGCGCCTTCGACTACTTCTCCGATTTCGTCGCCGGCGGGCAGTACCCGCGGCTCTGCCGCCAGCCGCGCGGCGGCGGCGAGATCCAGGTGCTGCTCGACGGCAACGTGGAAGCCGCCGGCAAGCCCTACTGGGATCTCGGCGCCAAGGCGCACAGCCCCGACCACAAGCTGCTGGCCTACTCCGTCGATGAGAAAGGATCGGAACTCTACACGATCCGAATCCGCGATCTCGCGACCGGCCAGGATCTTCCCGACGTGCTCGCGGACACACGCGGCGAGATCGTCTGGGCCAACGACAGCCAGACGATTTTCTTCATCCGCCTCGACGACAACCACCGCCCCCTGTTCGTCCATCGCCACCGCCTCGGCACGCCGGAAACCGACGACGCACTTGTTTATGCCGAAGAGGACACGGGGTTCTACGTCTCGCTCAACAAGACGCTGTCGTCGAAGTTCATCCTGATCGACGTGCACGATCACCAGACGAGCGAAGTGCGCCTGATCGATGCCGATGCGCCGACGGGCGACGCCCTGCTCGTGACGCCGCGCGTGACGGGCCATGAATACCAGGTGAGCCATCACGGCGACCGGCTGATCCTGACCACGAACTCGGGCGGCGCGGAAGACTTCCGCATCTGCTCGACACCCATCACGGCGCGCGGCCTAGACAATTGGACGGAACTCGTAGCGCACAAACCCGGCCGCCTGATCATCGACACCGTCGTGTTCGCCAATCACCTCGTGCGCCTCGAACGCGAGGACAGCCTGCCGCGCATCATCGTGCGCGTGCTCTCCGACGGGGCGGAGCATGCGATTGCGTTCGACGAGGACGCGTACGCTCTCGGCATGTCGGACGGCTACGAGTTCGACACGACGACGTTGCGCTTCACCTATTCGTCCATGACGACGCCGGCCGAGACGTTCGACTACGATCTCGTGACGCGCGACCGCGTGCTGCGCAAACGCCAGGAGATCCCCTCCGGACACAATCCCGGCGACTACGTCACGCGCCGCGTGCTCGCGCCCGCCTCCGACGGCGAGACCGTGCCCGTTTCCCTGCTCTATCGCCGTGACACGCCGCTCGACGGATCGGCGCCGCTGTTCCTCTACGGCTACGGATCCTACGGCATCTCCATCCCCGCCTCATTCTCGTCGGCGCGGCTGTCGCTGGTCGATCGCGGATTCATTTTCGCCATCGCCCACATCCGCGGTGGCAAGGACAAAGGCTATCGCTGGTACAAGGACGGCAAGCACGAGAAGAAGCTCAATACGTTCACCGACTTCATCGCGGCGGGCGAGCACCTCGTGCGGCAGGGCTTGACGCAGCGCGGGCGCATCGTCGCCAACGGCGGCTCGGCGGGCGGCATGCTGATGGGCGTGGTCGCGAACCTCGCGCCGGAACTCTTCCTCGGCATCATCGCGGACGTGCCGTTCGTGGACGTCCTAAACACCATGCTCGACAAGGATCTCCCCCTCACGCCGCCCGAGTGGCCGGAGTGGGGCAACCCGATCGAGAGCGAGCGCGACTTCGCGATCATTCGCTCCTACAGCCCCTACGACAACGTCGAAGCGAAGCGTTATCCGCACATCTTCGCCTATGGCGGGCTGACCGATCCGCGCGTGACCTACTGGGAGCCCGCGAAGTGGATCGCCAAGATGCGCGCGCTCAACACCAGCGACAACCTCGTGCTGCTGAAGACCAACATGGAAGCGGGCCACGGGGGTGCGTCCGGCCGGTTCGAGCGCCTGCGCGAGGTGGCGCTGGATTATGCGTTCGCGCTCGAGGTTGCGGGATTGGCGAACGCGGCCGTGCCATCACCGAAAGCTTGAGGGGCCACTCCCTTCAGTGACACACTCACGGCTTGTCGCGTACAGGAGAGAAGATGTTCGGAAGTAAATCGCTGACGGAAGCCGCGGTCCAGAAACGGGAGACCGACATCGAGCTGCTGCTCGCCGAGGTCAACGCGTCCAGCGCGTCGGCGCGCAGCGCCTGGATCCTGCTGATCGCGCTTGAAGCCTACTTCCTCATCGCGCTGGCGGGCATCAGCCATCGCGACCTTCTGCTCAACACGCCGGTCGCCCAGCCCATCCTGCAGGTCTCGATCCCGCTGCGCTCGTTCATTCTGTTCGGACCGGTGGTGCTGCTGGCCATGCAGGCCGGCGTGCTGCAGCAGCACATCATCCTGGCGCGCAAGCTCAAGGCGCTCGACGCCTTGTTCGCCGCCAACGAGTTTCCGGCGCTGTCGCATCCGGGCCGGCTGCGCGTGAACAGCTACTACTTTTCGCAGATCGAAGCCGGGCCCGAGACGAACCTCGTGCTACGCGGCTGCTTCCGCGCCATGGACTGGCTGTTCCTGCGGCTGGTGCCGGTGGGCCTGCTGCTCGCCTTCCAGATCACCTACCTGCCCTCGCACGACCTCGAAATCACCGGCTGGCACCGCTTCTACGTGCTGGTCAGCTTGCTTATGGTAGCGGGCGCATCCTCGTTCCTGGCCGGGCTCGACAAAGTCTATCCGGGCAGCGAGACGCTGACGCGGGACTCGGTGTTGCGCAAGTTCGCGGCGGGCTTTGCGGCCACGGCGGTGATGGTGTTCTCGGTCGCGATCGCGACCATTCCCGGCGAATGGATCGACCGCCTGCTCGGCTCCGTCGAGGCGGTCGCCGCGCCCGTGCCCTACCAGGGGCTCGGCAACGTCACCCACACGCCGCCGCCGGGCGCGCGCGGCCGGACGGCCTTCGCGCCGACCGCATTTCTCTTCGAGGGCGAGGTCGACGACTGGACGCGGCGGCGGACCAGCCTCTTTTCGCGCAACCTGATCGTGATGGACGAGGATCTCGTGCGTGACCAGGAGACGTCCAGCGGCGAGACGAGCCTCTCGCTGCGCGGGCGCGACCTCAACTTCGCGAATTTCGACCGCTCCGACATGCACCGGGCGGATCTCACGGACTCGTCGCTCAAGGGGGCGAGCTTCGTCGACGCCAACCTCGAGAACGCCAAGCTTGTGCGCGTGCGCATGCAGGGCGCGGACCTTTCGTTCGCGCGCCTGGCCGGCGTCTTTACGCAGGGCGTGTTGCTGGATGGCGCGCGACTTTGCGCGGGCGATACGCCGTTGCCGATCGAAACCAGCACGGGCATCGAGCGGATCCCGTGCGGCCGGGACCGCTGATCGCGCCCCTTTACTGGCTCGCGAGAAGCTTCTCGACGTAGACCGGCACCACGCGCGTGGCGGGGCCGTGGATCGCTTCGGCGAACATTCGCCGGCCCTCGGACGGCTCAAGGTTGAGCTCGACGGTGTGGGCGCCGTGGCTGCGCGCCTCGGCGACCAGCCCCGCGGCGGGATAGACGTTGCCGCTGGTGCCGATCGAGAGAAAGAGATCGGCCGCGCCCACCAGCTCGCGAATGCGATCCATGTGATGGGGCATCTCGCCGAACCAGACGACGTCCGGGCGCATGCCGCGGGGCTCGCCGCAGGCCCCGCAGATAGTCGCGAGCGCGAGGTCCTGATCCCAAGGGCTGCGCGCGCCGCACCCCGCGCACAGCGCGCTGAAGATCTCGCCGTGCATGTGAATGAGATTGCGGCTGCCGGCCTGCTCATGCAGCGCATCGACATTCTGCGTCACGATCCACACCTCGCCTTCGTGCTCGCGCTCGAGGCGGGCCAGCGCCGCGTGCGCGGCGTTGGGGCGGACGGTGGCGTGCGCGCGGCGGCGCATGTTGTAGAACTCATGCACGAGATCGGGATTGCGGGCGAAGCCTTCCGGGGTCGCGACCTCGCGGTAGTCGTACTTTGCCCAGATGCCCGTCTTGTCGCGAAAGGTCGGCACGCCGCTTTCGGCCGATAACCCGGCGCCCGTCAGGACGACGATGCGTTGTGCGCTCATGTCGGTCCGTCCCGGCCCCGCGCGCCCCCCAAAAGCGAACGGCCGCCTACGTGGCGGCCGCTCCTCTCCCGAGCCACTTTATGAATGGCGGATGCGCCATCCGGGCCATTCGGTTACTTCACCGTCACCTTGAACGAGATGTCGGCCTTCTTATTCTCAGAGCCGCCGCGCGTGATCGTGGCGCCGCATTTGTAGTTCTGTGCGAAGCCTTCGATGATGCAGCTGCGCGTGTCGACGGTGAAATCGAGATCGCGCTTGTTGGGCAGGCGGTTGATGTCGATCGGATCGTCCACCGAAAGGTCCTTGTCGATCAGCTCGAACTTGACCTTGTGCACGCCGGCCGGAACCGTGGCAGTCAGGATCCAGTCCTTCGGATGGACCTCTTCCTTGTCGCTGATCACGCTCGTCGACTGGGCCTTGCCGTCGACAGTGATGCGCGCGAAGAAATCGCCGCGCGACAGCTCGTCGGCACGGTCGAGTGCCTTGAAGCGCGTCACGGTGACGGTGATGTCATGCGTCTTCTGTGCGGCGGCCTGGCTGGGTGCCCACGTCAACGCTGCACCGATCACGGCGAAACCCGTAGCGGCCATCGACACGCTCCGGAAAGCTGCCTTCAAACGTACTCCAAACATGATGTCACTCCCCTAGAATTTGTCCCGGCTTGGAAAATCGAGCCGCGCGCCATCGGTAATCGCCCTTCGGCAGCGGCAGTCGAGGAGATGCTAGCAGCAAAAAGGGCGGCGTGTCGTCGAGGGGAATTCGGGCGGAAAGTGATCATTGTGAGGGCGTTGCCGAACAGTGACATGGTTGCGGCGGCGAACCGGGGTCCGCCGCCGCAGCGCTTATTGTCATGAAATCAAGCTCGTCGAGCCCTCACCCGGTCGCTTACTGGGTGCGGCGGCCGAACGAGATGGCGTAGGCCGGCGAGCGGAACTCGAAGATGCGGTCGTTCTCTGGTCCCGCGATCCCGTCAACCACGTTGGTGGGGTCGAAGATGCCCGCGTCGCAGGTCGCGTCGGGCTCAAGGGCGGAAATGGCCAGATCACCGACCTTGACCGCCTTGCGCGTCTCCGGCCAAAGGGCCGTCGGGTCGTCGGTCGCGTCACCCGGCTCGCCGAGGATCGCGGACAGTTCGAACTCCGCCGGTCCCTTGGCCAGACGCTCGGTCAGCTCGGGGCGGTAGAAATCGGGATCCTTGGCCTTGGCTTCCTCGTCGGTCAGGCCAACCTCGCCGGCCTTAGGCGTCCACTTCCATTTGATGATCTGGCTTTTGCCTTCCGCATTCGTCAGCGTGAAGGTGTGCACGGCGTAATAGCTCACGGTTGCGTAGCTGGCCGGGATGGGGCGCGACTTGAACCACTCACCCTGCGCCTTCGCTTCCGGGTTTTCGGTGAAGTAGGCCTCGATCTTCGCCTTGTCCTTGCTGGCGACGCGCTGCAGGAAATCGAGAAATTTCTCCGGCGTCTTGGCCACGAAGACGGGAGCCGAGATCGACACCATATCCGTCACGGTCCCGCCGCCGAGGTCGAAATGGACCGCAAGGGCGCGCGCGTTGCCCCGGTCGGCGTTCGAGGCCTTCGGGTTGCCTCCGCCCATCGAGAAGCGCCCGATCACCGGCCAGGGTCCCTTGCCCGAAAGATGCGGGGCTTTCGAAAGTCCCGCGGCTTCGGCGGTCGGCACGAACGAGCCTTTGACGCAGAAGCCGTTGGCGTGGCCCGAGCGCGTGCCGGGGTATTTGCCGAAGACTGCGTTCAACGCGTTGACAAGGGATTCGGGATCGGTGTCGGCGCGTACATCGACGGCGGACACGGTGGCGAGCAATCCGGTCATGGCGGATGCCAGAACATAACGGCGCAACGACATAAAACACTCCTCCGAGAACTGCGTGGAGACACTATCAGATGTTCAGCCTCGCAGGCGATCACGACCCCGCGACAAAAAAAAGCCGCCCCCTGAGGAGCGGCTTTCCAAAAATGCGAAGGGCCCCGCGAAGGGGCCCCTCTAATTTGTTTGCCTATGCGGCTTCGGCGTGGAAGGCCGGCAACTTCTTATCCTCCTCGACGTCGAGATCGGACTTGAGTGCAATTCCTACGTACCGGACACCGTCCTTCTTTTTGACTTTCTGGATACCGAACTCTGCAATTTCGCGACCAAACGTCGGTAGTGCGAGAGGCTCCTTCTGTCGTTCTTCACACCAGACACAATAGGCTTCGTAAAGTGATGTTGCGGAGACGGTATGGCCATCCTGGCTGTCAACGCTCTCCTTGTAGAACCGCTGGACGTCCGTTTCGGGGACCAGCAGTTTCGTCGGCGCCAGCGTACGATTGTCGTTGGCTCCGAAACGCGGCTTTTTGACTGCCACGGCTGCAACTGCGGGTGCAGGTTGCGGGGCCGCCACCGCTGCCGCAGCGGTGCTCTGTACCGTCGCCATCTTCGGCGCGGCAGGGGCTTCACGTTCGTAAAGGCGCCACTGGCTGAACGCGACGTACATGCCAAAGCCGGAGCCGACTTCAAGGAGAAGCGCGATGAAAATCGTCATCGCCATCTGAACCTTTTCGACGTCGAGTCCCGAAAGCTTCGACAGCACCGCGGCCTGCGGATCTGCCTCACCCATGACCGTCATGGCATCGGTCTTGCCCAGCTTGCCCTGAATATCAGCGATACGGGCTTCGAGCGCTTGCGCCTGCTGGCCAGAGGCCATTTCGGCGGTCAGTCCATGATACTTCTGACAGAAATCGCGGCCCTGCTTGCCGGACACGCTCGAGCATGCGCTCGTGAACGTCCAAGCCTTCTGGTTCTTCAGGCCTTCGATCTCACCCTGCACGGTCGCGGCAGGACGGTGCTGCGGGATCCAGGACAGCTGGTCCTGTGCCCGCTTGAGGTCGCCGCGCAGATCCTTGTAGACCTGAGCTTCGACGGCGCGGTGGCCGGTGGTGTCGAACCGGTTCAGCGCTGCATGGCCGAGGGCCGATGTCAGCGAGTAAGCGGTGACGACGATGCCGACGACGGCGGATGCCGCTGCCTGCGACCACATTCTGTTTTTAATCGCGGCGAAAAAGAAAAACGGGATCAGCGCCTTCAAACAATCCGCTGCCACGCTTGCCGAACCGTAGATGAAGCCATCGAATTCGGTTCTTCCCAAGCTGTACCCGAAACGCCAGTTCATGGCTGCTGACACGGCGAGTAGTACGCCGGCTGCCAGGATCCCGAACACGCCTAGAGCATGTCGTATCTTCATTGCCCTCTCCATTGTCGGCCCGCGCGCACTGCCCAATGGCAGCCGAAACAGGCCCGTTCCTTTTGGGTCTCGGAGGTTCAAGACCGGTCAGCGCTGACACATGCGTCCGATTGGGTGCGCACCTGGATGCCCGTTGAGCAGACCCGCCCCCCAAGGCGGATCATCAGACATTTGGCGCCGCCCCCCGGCGGTCACACAGAGCTGAACCCGCTCACGTTCGATGCTGGTTTTGCACAGGCGGTATCGCCGCTCGATCTCGATGTGCACAACAAGTCGTAACCGTGAGCGAAGTACGCGGAACACATCCCTCGGGGCCGAGGCTAATGCGATTCGACCGAAAGGCCGCTACCGTTTGTTAAAGAGAATCAGTTTGGTAGGCTCGCGCCGTTGCCGAAACGCGCCAAATTGCATCATCTGTTGCAGATTTGCATGCGCAGATCGTCCACATTGCGTGCCCAGGTTATGCACGCGTTGTCCTCAGGATGGCCCGCCTGTCCACAGACCCATCTGCCGCTCTTTGCGACACTGGTGGTCACGCCAAGATCACCCCTCCCAACCGTCCGCACACGCTGCGCCCGCTGCTAAACCCGAGCCCAGCGCTCTGCGCTTATTTACGTTGAGCGGGCGCGGTTCCACGTGGCCGTGCGCGCCGGAATTTGATATGATCGGGGCATTGCGGGGACTGGCTCTTTTTCGACCTGTCCGGGAGTTCTTATTTTATGCGGTGGTATTTCAGCTATCCCGTTCTCGCCGCCGGTCTCGTGTTCGGCGTGCATACGTATCTTCCGCAGGACCACGCACGCCCCCGCCACGTCGCGGCCGCGGAGCCCGCGCCGCCCGTCGACGCCTTCGATTTCGTACAGGTCGAAATGCCGGACATGTCCCGGCTCGGGTCGTTCTCTCCTGATGCGCGGCTGTTCGCCGTCGCCGATGAAGCCCCGCCAACCTCGGTTCTCGATTATCTCGCGCGCACGCTGACGTCGGGTGCGATTACGCCCGCGCTGTTCACGCCTGCGGTACCCCAGCAGCCGGTGACCGCGCCCGAATGGAAGAGCGCGGTGGTGCTCGATGTGCTCGCTGACGAATCCAGCGCGCCGCCGCAGGCGCAGCCCACGCTTGCGCCACGCGTGTCGCTCACGCGCGACATCCAGCGCGAGCTGAAGCGCGTCGGTTGCTATGTCGGCGATGTCGACGGCGTGTGGGGCGGCGCCTCGAAGCAGGCCATCGTACTGTTCATGGACCGCGTCAACGCCTCGCTTCCGACGCAGGAGCCGGACGTCTTCATGCTGTCGCTGCTGCGCGCCGAAGACGCCGCCGTCTGCGGCACGTCTTGCCCGGCAGGCCAGAGCCTGAGCAGCAGCGGACGCTGCGTGCCGAGCACGCTGCATGCCCAGAACGACCGGGGCGGCGAGCGGTTGCAGCGCATCGCGCGCGCCGACCTCACTTCGGCCACGACCGCGATCGACGAGGAGCCGGATCGCTCTTTCGAGGAGCGCACCGCGGCTTGGGCTCCGGTCGTGAAGACCAAGCCCACGCGTCGCGTATCGCTCGAGGGCCGCATGGCCATCGGCGGGCCTGTGCCGGCCCCCACACCTGCGGTCAGACCTTCTGCTCTCGAAGCTCCGGCGCTGGAAACTGGCTCGCTGCAACGTACGGCGGCGCTCGAACCGCAGACCGCGGCATCCGTCGACATCCCGCGCGAGGCCCTGGGCAGCGACAGTTCGCAGGAGGCGGCAATCGTCGATGTCCCTGCGGCCAGGACGCCGGTTCGCCCGACATCGTTCGACAACGATGCCGTGATCGAGCGTCCGGCGCGGGCGACGGCATCGCGCGCCAAGGCGCCTCAGCGTGCCGTGCAGCAACAGCGTCGCGGTGGCACCAACACGTATCGCCACGTGCAGCGGCTGTTCCAGCACCCGCTCGGCAGTTTGTGACGCTTGCCGAATTCGTGAACCCTTCGGCCCCTGTGTGAAGCTGGCCCCTGCCGCTTGACGACGAGCCTTCCGGTCTTGGCCGGGCTCGCGCGCTTATCCGCTCACTGAGGGGTCGCTGGGATCGACGGGTGCGGGATTGGCGGTCTGGCCGAAAATCCAGTCGAGATAGCGCGGCGACCCACCCTCCACCGGCAGCACGAGGACGGCCGGCGTCTCATAAGAATGCCGCCGCAGCGTTTCGGCGACGACGCGGTCGGCCAGGGTCGCGCGCGTCTTGACGATCATGACCGCCTCGGCGTCGCGCTGTCGCGCGCCCTCCCAGACGTAGATCGATACCATTCCGGGCAGAATGTTCACGCATGCGGCGAGCCCCATGTCGACCAGGGCCGCGCCCGTCTGCTCTGCGGCTTCGACGCCGGGGTAGGTAACGTAAACGAGAACGGCCTTGTCGTTTTGTTGCAAGTAAGCGAGCCTCCCTGTTCTGGGCCTCACGAGTCTCAGGTGGGCCCCAGCGCCTCGCCTGAATCCGGGCCCCGATCGGCGCTCGCCGCGGCGGCCGCCGGAACTCCCAGTCGGTCAACTCCCGGTCGGTCACCTCCCGGTCGATCTGTTTTCAATCGATCCCGGCGCCGCTCGGCATCCCCACACTCTAGGCATCATGGCCAAATCGAAAAACAAATTCGACAATATCGCGTTCGTGGCGAGCGACGTGGCGGAGGCGCAGGATGCACTCAAGCGTCTGACGGAGCGCTATGGGGCCGTGGAGCCGGGACGGGCTGAGGCGATCGTCGCGCTCGGCGGCGACGGCCTGATGCTGCAGACGCTGCACCGGTTCATGAACGATCGCATTCCGATCTACGGCATGAACCGCGGTTCGGTGGGCTTCCTGATGAACGAGTACCGCGAGGACGGGCTTTTGGAGCGGCTGCAGGAAGCGGAGATCAGCCGCGTGCATCCCCTGTCGATGGTGGCCTACGACGCGCAGGGCAAAGCCAGCAAGGCGCTCGCCATCAACGAGGTGTCGCTGTTCCGCGAGACGTTCCAGGCGGCGAAGCTCAGGATCTCGATCGACGGCACGGTGCGCATGGAGGAGCTGATCTGCGACGGGGTGCTGGTCGCCACGCCCGCGGGCTCGACCGCCTACAATCTTTCAGCACATGGACCGATCCTGCCGATCAACGCGCCGCTGCTCGCGCTGACGCCGATCAGTCCGTTCCGCCCGCGCCGCTGGCGCGGCGCGCTGCTGCCGAACAAGGCGCGCATCACGGTGTCGGCACTGGAGGAAGACAAGCGTCCCGTGAGCGCGGTCGCCGACGCGGCCGAAATGCGCAACATCGTCAAAGTCGAGATCGAGCAGGCGCGCACGATCGATCTCTTCATGATGTTCGACCCCGGCCACAACCTCGATGAGCGCATTCTGGCGGAGCAGTTCCGCTTCTAAGAACTGCCGTCGATACCCGCGTCCATGCCGGCGCGGGCCTCAGGTTCCAGTACTAGGCGGGACCAATCACTCCTGGCGATCGTCCGTCATGCTGCCGATGCCGGGGTCGGGAACGACGGCCGAGCTGCGCACGAAGACCGTGCTGCCGTCCCCTCGCTGCACGCGCATGTAATCGTTGAAGCCGGCGCCTGCTTCGGGCTGATCAAGCAGTCTCTCGCCCGCATAAAGCTCGACGCATCCTGCGGGCGGGCGGGCGCTCCGTTCCGACGCGTTTTGCGACGCGAAGGCGCTGACCAGCGTTTCGCGGTCGCCGCATCCGAGCTCGCCGGACGATCTGACCATCCAGACTTCCGCGCAGGCCGGTGCCGCCGCGGCGCAGATGACAAAGGCCATGATCGTTCGTCGCAACATCGGCGGTCTCATCCCTTGCTGCAGAGCGCTCGGACCGCGCTCGCCCGCATGTCCTTCGCGCGCGCGCAGGTGGGAGACAAGTGCAAGTGTTCCAGGCCCGCTGTGAAATGTTCCCACCTGGCTTGTCGGGCTGCGGCTTGACGGGCATTGGCGTACGGGCGCGGTGCGGGACGCCGCCGCGTTAAGGGAATGCGCGCAATCCCCCTCGCCGGCCCCTCAACCACCCTGGAGCGCCCGGCCGGACGTGCTAAACTGATATCCGGCAGATCACAGCCGCGACGCCTCCTGGGTGCGCCATGCAAGAAGCGCGGATCGAACTTCTGCAGCGAATGCCAATCTTTGGCGGGATCAAGTCGGAGATCCTCCAATTCCTGCTCGGCTTGTGCCCGGTCGTATCGATGCCTGCGGGCGAGTTTTTCTTCCGCGAGTTCGACCAGGGGGACTCGATGTTCGCCCTAGAGGTGGGCCGCGCCGACGTTCTGAAATCGTGGTGCGGGCAGGACTACCTCCTTCAGACCCTCAATGCGGGCGACTGCTTCGGGGAGATGGCCGTCATGGACCACTGCGCGCGGAGTGCCTCCGTGCGGGCCGCGCAGGATTGCAGCGCGATCCGTATTTCCGCGGCCAATCTCTATCAGGTCTACGCGAAGGACCTGAAGCAGTTCGCGCTCATCCAGATGAACATGGGGCGCGAAGTCAGCCGGCGCCTCCGCGACGCGGACAGTCGCCTGTTCGGCGCGAGAATGGCGGCGCCCAGCGCCGACGGCAGCGCATCGTACAGTCCCGCGCCCGGCGGTTCGAGTGCCGCGGGTTGGCAATGGAAGTGCTAACCGATCAGAACAGAGCGTCGACGGGGCCAAGCCGCAGCAGCACGGTCGGGCGTTCGTTGTCGTTGTCCGTCACCGCATAGATCTGGCCATCGGCGGCCAGCGCCAGGCCTTCGATCTCCTTCTCCACTTTTCGACCCGCGTCGAGGAACATGGGGACGAGATCCAGCGCGCGGCGCTTGGTGAGCCGGGGCAGCGCCTGCCCGTCGGTGACGCCGGACGCGGCCGTTGCGCTGGCGGGCGGGAGATCGAAGGTGGTGATCCACTTGATCGATTTCTTTCCGCCTTTGCCGTCTCTCTCGATCGCCGCGAATGTCCTGTCGCGGAGATGAAGAACCTCGCTCACGCCGGTGAGATCGCCCGATCCGGTTCGATCGAGCGGGTACAGATAAAAGCTCCAATCCCCGGTCGCAGGATCGACCACGCCGATCCGCGTGCAATCGGAGGGATCTCCATCGAGCGGAGCCTGGAACGCCACAACGAGGCGCGCGCCGGGTGCGGCGCTTTCAAGCGCAACGCCCTCGAAGCCTTTCTTGCCGATGCTCGGCGCCAGCGCTTCCGGCAGGCCGATCGTGCGCAGGATTTTTCCTTCCGGGTCGACCTCGAGCAACCGGTTGGCCGGTACGTTTCCCGCCCCACCTTCGGACGCGAGCCAGAAGCCGCCGTCCGGCTTGGCGACGATGCCTTCCGTATCGAGGTTCTCGCCTCCGGGACCGGTCACGCTGATCTGGCGGACGACCTTGGCCGCCTGCGCCGTCAGCTCGATTTCAACGATGCGAATGGGAGCCGAATCCTGATCGGTCACGGCGTAGAGCCGATTTGGATCGCTGGGATGGGCGGTGAGGCCCGAGAGCGTCCCCCAGCCCGGCCCATCACCGATCTCGATCTCCTGGATGCTGCCACGCGCCGGTGGAATGTCCCACGTTGCGTCAGCCCCCGTTGTGGCCGCCAAAGTCGCGAGCGCACTGCCGACGAGCGACTTCAGAGCCGCGACCAGATTGTCGAACATGGGGATGCCCTTTCGCCGAGGACGACGCGATCAGGCTCGCGTTGTGCGCCGAGACCCGCGCGGCACGTTCGCGCGCGGATGCGGCTGGCGTGAGGCGGTGCCTACGCCCCCCAACGCGTGACGATTGCCTCTAGTTTCGGGCGCTCGCGCTCCTCGGGCTTTTCTTTCGGTGTGCCGATGTGGACGAAGCCCGCGATGCGCTCGCTGTCGGCAAGCCCGAGCTTCTCGCGCACGAATGGGCTGTAGGCGACCCATTCCGTCAGCCACGACGTGCCGTAGCCCAACGCGTTGGCGGCAAGGCACAGGTTGTACGTCGCGGCGCCTGCCGACAGGATCTGTTCCCATTCCGGTGCGCCGGGGCGCTTGGACACGCGCGAGACCACGGCGATGACGAGGGGCGCGCGCAGGAAGCGCTTGCGCTCCGTGTCGAGACGAATGGGCGAGGGCTCGTTCTCTTCCGCGAGGCACGCGGCGGCGAAGATCTCGCCGGCGGCGGCCCGCGCGTCGCCCTCGAACACCATGAAACGCCAGGGAACCAGCTTCTTGTGGTCCGGCACGCGTGCGGCGACTGTCAGGATGCGGGTCAGCTCGTCGCCCGAGGGCGCGGGGGCGGCCAGAAGGTCCGGCTTGACCGACCGGCGGGTGGCAAGGGCTTCAAACAGGGCGTCGTTCATTGCTGCCTTTCATGCCTTCGTGAGCGCGAATTCCCGCGCCAGAATGATGGGATTCGGGCAAATCCTGGTCTAGGTTGCGCCTGCCTCGCTCGCCCAAGCCTCGCTAAAGCAAGCCTCGCTAAAGCAAGTCCGGCGCCGTGACAATCGTTGCGTTGAGCCCCTGGTTATCAGTCGGATCCCGAACCGCATGCAGATGCTTCGCCGTTGTGCCGCTCTTCTGATGCTAGCCCCAGCCGGCCCGGTGCCGCTTGCTGCGCCCGCGCGGGCCGCGGATGCGCCTGCCGACGGGCCCGCGGTCATCGTGCTCGACGGATCGGGGTCAATGTGGGGCAATGTCGGCTCAGAAAAGCCTTCCAAGTTCGATCTCGCGCGCGGCGCGTTGCGGCAATCCCTCTCCAGCATCTCGCCACGGGTGCGGCTCGGACTGATGTCGTTCGGGCACCGGCGGCGCGCCGACTGCAGCGACGTCGAGGTGATCCTGCCGCCCGAGGCGGGCCCGCCCGAACGCGTGCTCAGCCTCGTGGATAAGCTCAGCCCGAAAGGCAAGGGCCCGCTGGCGCTGACCCTCACGGAAGCCGCCAAGCAGATTCCGGCCGGAGAGCACGGCAGCATCATCGTCGTGCACGACGGCCTGGACAATTGCTGGCAGGATCCGTGCGCGGCCGCGGCCGGCATCGCCAAGGCCAACGCCAACATCCGCATTTTCCTGATCGGGTTCGGCATCGAGCCCGGCGACGCCCAGCGCCTCCAGTGCGTGGCTGAAGCCACCAACGGGCGCGTGATCGAGGCGCAGAGCTCCACGGCGCTGGCGGATTCGATTTCCGACGCACTGACGCTCGCCAACCTCGAACGCGTCGACGCGGCGACCGGGATTGCGGTCCCCGTGCCGAAGGCAGCCAAGCCGCCCACGCCGGCCGGCGCGCCGGGTGTTCGGCTGACCGCGTCGCTGGCGCCGGACGGCCCTCCCCTGGCCACAGCAGTTGCGTGGACGCTTTACAAGTCGGGCGACGAGAGCACCCCCCTCAAAATCACGCGCGGAAAGGAGCTTTCCGCCGATCTCGACCCCGGTTCCTATGTCGTCGAAGCGCGCTTTGGCCAGTCGTCCCGGCGCCAGACCATCGAGGTCACCTCGGAAGGCCCGACGACGGCGCGGATCTCGCTCGGCGCGGGTTTTCTCAAGCTCAATTCGCTCGCAGACAAGGCCGGGGCGGCGCTGGCTGATCCGCTGATCACGGTGACAGCGAAGGACGGGGGCACCGCCAAGGACGGGGCGGCCGCGGCCGGTGCGCCGATCTGGATCGGACGCGACGCGGGCGCGCGCCTAGTGCTGCCGGCCGGGACCTATGTCGTGCGCGTGCAGGACGGGCTCGCCGAGCAGACCACCGACGTCACCGTGGCGGAAGGGACCAGCACCGAAGCGCGGCCGGTTCTTGGCACGGGGCGGCTCGAGCTTTCGGCGATTTCGGCGGCGAACGGCGCGCCGTTGCAGGCCGTGACCTACGCGGTCGAGGAGGACGATCCGGATTCGCCCCAGGGCCGGCGCGAAATCGTCCGCTCCGCCGCGCCTGCCGCCTCATTCACGCTTCCGGCTGGCACCTACTACGTGTCGGCGCGCTCCGGAGTTGCGGAGGTTCACCAGCGCATCGCCCTCGGCAGCGGCGACGTGGTCAAGAACGTGTCGAGCTTCAATCTCGTGCCGATCACGATTTCCGTTATCACCGGGGAGGCCGCCGACGCTACGACCGACGCATCGCATCCGATCCTGATCCGGGTGCTGAGCGCCGATGCCACGCCACGCGAGATCGCGCGGGCCCACGGCGCCACCGGGACGTTCCAACTGCCGCCCGCCCGCTATCGGGTCGAGGCGATGGCGAGCGGCCTCAATATCGCTGCGCGCGGCACCATCGACCTCAGCACGGGGCGGGGCGGGACGACCCAGCTCAAGCTCGACCATGGCGAGGTGGCCATCGACGAGGCCGGCGCTCTGGGCGCCTATTGGCGCGTCAAGGACGAGACGGGGCGAACGGTGATGCATTCCGGGGCCGGGCGGCCGAAACAGGCGCGCCTCGCTCCCGGCCGCTACACGCTGCTGATCGAGGTCGAGGGAAACCGCGCCGAGCGGGTCTTCGACATCAAGGCGGCCGAGCGGCAGTCTATCCCCCTCATCGGGCCTTAGGGTGTCCAGCCCCATGACCGCGTGCCGTGCCATACTTCAACCACTGTCTCGGGGCGACATCCCCGGCACACGAGCGCATCTCTCGGGATCGATTCCGGCCCACATGACATTCCAGCCCACATGACTATGGCACGCGCATCCTCTTCCGGCCGCCCCTGGGCGAGCACCTTCATTCTCGTGGCGCTGATGGCGGTTGCGGGCCTGTTTGCGCGCGCGGGGGAAGCGGGCGCGCAATCTCCCGCCGACTGGCTGACGGGCCTGCAGCAGCAGGTGGCGCCCGGAACGCCCGAGAAACACAAGGAACCGGCCGCCGATCCCGGAGCGGTCGTTCTGGTGCCGATGACGGCGCGGCTGACGGCGGACGGCGAGGAGATCGAAGAGGGACTCGTCTGGCGCGTGTTCGGACATTCACCCTCGGGCGAAAACGGAACGGCGCTTCTCTTTACGCAGCAGCAGGCGCGCCCGACGTTCAAACTGCACGTCGGCGACTATCTCGTGAATGCCGCGTTCGGGCGGGCGCACATCACCCGGCGCATCTCCGTCAAACCCGGGCAGACGGACGGCGTCGTCGAGGACTTCGTGCTCAACGCGGGCGGGCTACGCATCAAGGCTCAGGTGGGCGGCTCGGATGCGCCGCAGAATACCGTGAGCTTCAGCATCTATTCCGATCGCGACCAGACCGACAACCGCAAGCTCATTCTGTCGGCGGCGCGGCCTAATCTGGTCGTGCGGCTCAACGCCGGCATCTATCACATCGTGTCGACCTACGGCGACTGCAACGCCGTGGTGCGCAGCGACGTGACAGTGGAGGCCGGCAAGCTTACGGAAGCGGTCGTCACGCATTCGGCGGCGAAGGCGACTCTCAAGCTCGTGCACCGCGCGGGCGGCGAGGCGCTGCCCGATACGCAATGGACGATCCAGACGCCCGAAGGCGAAGAGATCAAGGAAAGTGTCGGCGCGCTGCCGACGCATATCCTGGCGCCGGGCAAGTACATCGTGCTCGCCAAGTCTCAGGGGCGCTCGTTCCAGCGCGAAATCACACTCGCCAACGGCGAGACGACGCAAGTCGAGCTGGTGATGAACTGAGTTGGGCAGTAGGCAGCTGCCAGTCGGAAGTTGATCAGAAATCGTTCAAGACCCAATCGGTCGGGCAGCCGTGCGTGCGCATGAGCGTTTCCGTCTCGTCGAGTTCGCGTTTGCTCGAGAGTTCGTGGAACAGGGCGCGCGCGATCTGCCAGTGCTCGCAGGCCGTGGTGAGATCGCCCTCGGCGCGCGACAACTCCGCGAGTTCGAGGCGCGCCTCCGCCTGCAGAGGGCGATTGCGCGTGCGGGCAGCGAACTGGAGGCATGCGCGAAGCTGATTGCCGGCCTGGGCGTTGCGACCCTCGGCGATTTCGGCTTTCGCATATCCGAGATGGGCTGACGCGAGGGCGGCGTTGTCGCCGCGCTCGGCGGCCTCGGCGATGAGCGTCGGCCAATCTACCGGCGACGATGGCGGCAGGGTGCGCTCGTCGGCGGGAGGCGTCACCGTGGTTTCGGCAACGGGCGTCGCCATTTCAGGAACGGCAGGCGCGGTTTCGGCGGCGGACGTCCGTGCGGCCTCGGCGGCCAGCACCCCCGCTTCAAGGGCACCAAGCGCACCGGGCGACAGCGCGCCCAAGGGCGCGTCGAAGGACTGTTTCAGCATGTGCCGCTCACCCGGCCCGGTCGCGGCGGCACGACGGCCCGTCCGCCAGACAACGACCGCCAGCACGGCAATCGGCGCCAGCAAGGCAAGCTTGCCGGCAATCCCCTCGATCTCGATCATGATGACCCTGCCTCACCGCAGCGGCGCGGCTGAAAACAGGCCGCCCTTCGTCCAGAGGTTGTTTGCGCCGCGGTCCAGCCGAAGGCGGGATGACGCGCCGACGTTGCGGTCGAAGATCTCACCGTACGATCCCACCTGCTTGATCACCTGATAGCTCCAGTCGCGGGCGAGGCCCAGGCTGCGACCGAGATCGGATTCGGCGCCCAGGAAACGGCGCACGTCGATGTTGGCCGATCCCCGCTGGGCGTCGATATTCTGTTGCGAGATGCCGAGCTCTTCGGCGGCGACCAGCGCTTCGATGGTCCAGCGCACGATCGAGAACCACTGCTCGTCGCCGGTCCGCACCACCGGTCCGAGCTTATCCTTGGCGATCAGTTCGGGAAGGATGACGTGATCGGACGGCGTGGTGAAGCGGCTGCGTGCCGCAGCGAGCGCCGTGATGTCGCCGGTCAGCAGAGTGCAGGCGCTGTCGGCGTAGGCCTTCACGGCCTCGGACCAATGCTCGGAGGCCAGCACGGAATAGCGCATGTTGCGCGACTGGAAGTACGTTTCGAGGCCCTGCGCCGCGCCGCCCGGCGCCATGACGCAGACGGATGCGCCGGACAGCTCCAGCACGCTTGCCACCGCGTATCCGCGGCGGACGAGAAATCCCTGCCCCTCGTGAAAGGTCGTCTCGACGTAGCGAACGCCGTACTCGGTATCGCGTGACAGCGTGCGCGCGTTGGCGCGCGGCAGCAGATCCACCTCGCGCGCCATCAAGGCGGGGAAGCCGCTCGCCGGCGTCACGACGCGATATTTGACGGCGTCCTTGCGGCCCAGCGTGGCGGTTGCGACGGCGGCGCAGATATCGATATCGAAGCCGGTCCAGTTGCCCCGCTCGTTCAGCTCGGCGAAGCCCGGCATGCCTTCGGTCACGCCGCAGACGAGATGACCGCGGGCCTTCACGTCATCGAGGGTGGTGGCGCCTGCGGGGGCGATGGCGGCCAGCGTTGCGGCCCATGCCGCGCCTGCAAGCCAGCCGAGCCGCGCCATCGGGGCGCGGACAAAACAAGTGCCAATCGGACGAACGGCCGTCACGCCTCTAGCTCTCCAGATTTCAGGAACGTGATTGGTCACAGGGCTCGTGCGCACCGTGTCTTGGTGTGCGGCGAATTTCGTGTACGGTCCCGGATCGCGTCTCACGCACACCGATGCCGCGCGTGTCACACATCCCGCGTTGCGGTACGATGGTCAAGCCCTTGACCAATGTGGGAAGTTGCGCCAAAGGGCGCTCGGCACCGCGCTCTCCGGGCGGCCGGGCCATCTGCGCCAGCCCATATGCCGCCAGCCAAGGACCCGACCTCATGAGCAAAGCACCCACGGGCAAGGGGACCGGCACGTCGCGCCATCCGGCCACAGAAATCCTGCATAGCGGCCGCGACCCGGCGGCGCAGCACGGATTCGTCAATCCCCCCGCCTACCGCGGCTCGACGGTGCTGTTTCCGACCCTGGACGCGATCGAAGACTACGACAATCAGCCCTACCGCTACGGACGCCACGGCACGCCCACGACGGCCGCCCTAGAAGACGCCCTGTGCCGCCTCGAGGGGGGCGAGCGCACGCTGTTGACCGCCTCGGGCTACCAGGCCGTGACCACCGCGATCCTGGCGTTCGTCAAGACCGGCGATCACATCCTGATGGTGGACAGTGTTTACCAGCCGACCCGGAAATTCTGCGACACGATCCTGGCGCGGCTCGGCGTGGCCACCACCTACTACGATCCCGCGATCGGCGCCGGCATCGCCGACCTGATGCAGCCGAACATGCGCGTGGTGTTCACCGAAAGCCCCGGCTCGCTGACCTTCGAGATGCAGGACATCGGCGCCATCGTCGCGGCGGCGCATGCGCGCGACGCCTTTGTGCTGATGGATAACACGTGGGCCACGCCCTACTACTTCCGCCCGCTCGCGCTCGGCGTCGACGTTTCGATCCTGGCGTGCACGAAATACATCGTCGGCCATGCGGACGCGATGCTTGGCGCGATCACGTCCAACGCGCGCGCCGCGAAGCTCGTCGAAGACGCGCGCGCCACGCTCGGCGGCTGCCCCGGTTCCGAGGAAGTCTATCTCGGCCTTCGCGGCCTCAGGACGCTCGGCGTCAGGCTCGACCGTCATCAGCGCTCGGCGCTGGAGGTGGCCCGCTGGCTGTCCGCCCGGCCCGAGGTCGCGCGCCTGCTGCACCCTGCGCTGCCGTCCGATCCGGGTCATGCGTTGTGGAAGGCGCAGTACAAGGGTGCGTCGGGGCTGTTCTCGATGATCCTCACGCCGACACCACGCAAGGCGCTGGCCGCGATGCTCGATGGGCTTGAGCTGTTCGGCATGGGATTTTCGTGGGGCGGCTTCGAAAGCCTCATCATTCCGTTCAATCCGAAGCGCTATCGCACCGCCACGGACTGGACGGCGGAGGGACCTGCGTTCCGGTTGCATATCGGGCTCGACGACGTCGGCGATCTGATCGCCGATCTCGAAGCGGGCTTCAAGCGGCTCAACGCGGCGCGCTGATGAGGCGCGGCGCGTTCACCTCACGCCGCCCATCAGGCGCTTGATCGAAGGCGTCAGTGCGAAGAACGCGAGTGCTGCCAGCGCGGCGACGCCCGCCTGCCAGGCGAAGCTCCAGGCCAGAGCCTCGGCATCGGTCGCGGTGAAGGTGCTGCCCAGCACGCCCGCGAGCTTGCTGCCGAGCGCGAAGCCCAAAAACCAGATGCCGAGCACGAAGCCCACGGCGCGGCGCGGGGCGAGTTGCGTCATCGTGCTCAAGCCGACCGGGCTCAGCAGCAGCTCGCCGGAGGTCTGCAGAAAAAACAAGCCGACCAGCCAGAGCGGGCTGATGCGCCCTTCCGCCGTCAGCAGCGCAGCGGGAACCATCAGCAGGAACGACAGCGCGAGCAGCGCCAGCGCGAGACCGAATTTCACGGGGCTCGACGGCTGCCTGTCGCCGAGACGCATCCAGAGGGCCGCGAAGACCGGCGCCAGCAGGATCACGAACAGCGGATTGAGAGACTGGAACCACGCGGACGGAAACGCCCAGCCGCCGACTTCCGACCGCGTGAGCTGGTCTGCAAAGAGCGCGATGGTGACGCCCGCTTGCTCGAAGATGGCCCAGAACAGGATCGATCCGATCAGCAGGATGGCCATGGCGCCGTAGCGGCGCGGCTCCTCCTTCGGCGACACTCCGAACCAGACGGCGACGGCTGCGGGCACGAGCACATACGCCCAGCGCAGCGGTTCGAAGCCCGGGCGATCGGACAGCACGATGAGGCCCATCAGGCCGAGCGTCCCGAGGGTCGCGAGAAAGAGCGTCACCAGGGTTTGGCGCGCGGCTTCGGCCGTGGGCTTCGCGAGCATGGACACGGGGCCCTCGGCGCTGCCCCGCGCTTTGTCGAACATGATGAAGATCGCGAGCCCGATGACCATGCCGGCGCCCGCCGCCGCAAATCCCCAGTGCCAGCTCTGCAGCGGATCGAGCCCCTGGGCTGCCAGCCAGCCCTTCATGGCGGGGCTTTGGGCCAGGAAGCCGGTCACGAGCGGAGCCAGGAAGCCGCCGATGTTGATGCCCATGTAGAAGAGCGAAAATCCGGCGTCGCGGCGGGTGTCCTGCGGGCCGTAGAGCGCGCCGACGAGCGCGCTGATGCTGGGCTTGAACAGTCCCGTGCCGAGCGCGACAAGCGCGAGCCCCAGGTAGAAGGCGGCCGGATCGGCGATCGCAAGTGTGAAGTGCCCGGCGGCAATGACGGCACCGCCGATCAGCACCGCGCGCCGGGCGCCGAGCAGAGTGTCGGCCGCCAGTCCGCCGGGGATCGCGAGCAGGTACACAGCCATCGCGTAGTTGCCGTAGACGAGCGCCGCCTCAGCGGCGGACCTGCCGAGCCCGCCCTCCGCCACAGGCGTGATCATGAACAGCACGAGCAGGGCCCGCATGCCGTAATAGGAGAAGCGCTCCCACAGCTCTGCGAAGAACAGCACGGACAGTCCCGGCGGGTGCCCCGCGAGGCCGATGTCCGTCAACCATCCGCGGGCGCGCGGGGGCGCGCTGTCCGTCCGTTCCCTCATCCGAAGACTGTCGGCGACGCCCGGCTTCGGCGCAAGTCGCGAAAATGCGAACGGCGCGCACGCGCAGACCCATTGTTTTCACAATCAGAGGGTCCAATATGGGGGCTATCGCCAATCCGATGACCGCCCTTGGCGGTTGCCTTTCGACTTTGGACCATTGGCGTATAGACGCAGTTGGTACGCCTCTCTAATTAAGCTTCACCCGAACCATAAGAAAAAACGCAGGCCAGCCTGTTGGCGGCGGCCTGATCCAGCCGAGCCCCCAAGGAGGAACCCCATGATTCAACAGGCTTTAAACGAGCTTTCACAGCAGATCCGCATTCGTCCGCGCTACGATAACTTTATCGGCGGACAGTGGGTTGCACCCGTCAAGGGGCAGTACTTCACCAACCTCACGCCAGTCACGGGCAAGCCGCTTTGCGACATCGCCCGCTCGTCGGCCGAAGATATCGAACTCGCGCTCGATGCGGCGCACAAAGTGCGCGCCGAGTGGGGCAACAGCTCTCCGGCCGTGCGCGCCGGCGTCCTCCTCAAGATCGCCGATCGCATGGAGAGCAATCTCAAGCTGATCGCGATGGTGGAAACCCTCGACAACGGCAAGCCGATCCGCGAGACGATGGCTGCCGACATCCCGCTCGCCATCGATCACTTCCGCTACTTCGCAGGCTGCCTGCGCGCCCAGGAAGGCTCGATCGCCGAGATCGATCATGACACGGTCGCCTATCACTTCCACGAGCCGCTCGGCGTCGTCGGCCAGATCATCCCCTGGAACTTCCCGCTGCTGATGGCCTGCTGGAAGCTGGCTCCCGCTCTCGCCGCAGGCAACTGCGTCGTGCTGAAGCCCGCCGAGCAGACGCCCATGAGCATCATGGTGCTGATGGACCTCATCGGCGACCTGCTGCCGCCGGGCGTTCTCAACGTCGTCAACGGCTTCGGCATCGAAGCCGGCAAGCCGCTCGCCCAGAACAAGCGCATCGCCAAGATCGCGTTCACCGGCGAGACGACGACCGGCCGCCTGATCATGCAGTACGCTTCCGAGAACATCATCCCCTGCACACTCGAACTCGGCGGCAAGTCTCCGAACATCTTCTTCGCCGACGTCGCCGATCATGACGACGACTTCTTCGACAAGGCGCTCGAAGGCTTCTCGATGTTCGCGCTCAACCAGGGCGAGGTTTGCACCTGCCCGTCGCGTGCGCTCGTTCACGAGAGCATCTACGACCGCTTCATGGAGCGCGCCGTCAAGCGCGTCCAGGCTATCAAGCAGGGCCACCCGCTCGACAGCTCGACGATGATCGGCGCTCAGGCCTCGAACGACCAGCTCGAGAAGATCCTGTCGTACATCCAGATCGGCCGTGACGAAGGCGCCAAGGTGCTGACGGGCGGCGAACGCAACCTCATCGCCGGTGAAACCTCCGAAGGCTACTACGTCAAGCCGACGATCCTCGCTGGCCACAACAAGATGCGCGTGTTCCAGGAAGAGATCTTCGGACCGGTTGTTTCGGTCACGACGTTCAAGGACGACGACGAGGCGCTCGCCATCGCCAACGACACGCTCTACGGCCTCGGCTCGGGTGTGTGGACGCGCAACGGCACGCGCGCTTATCGCTTCGGTCGCGCCATCCAGGCAGGCCGCGTCTGGACCAACTGCTACCACCTCTATCCGGCTCACGCCGCGTTCGGTGGCTACAAGCAGTCGGGCATCGGCCGCGAAACGCACAAGATGATGCTCGACCACTATCAGCAGACCAAGAACATGCTGGTCTCCTACAGCCCGAAGGCACTGGGCTTCTTCTAGGCCTCGTGAAAAGGCCGGACTTCGGTCCGGCCTTTTTCATTTTCACCGCCGCGCGCGAGGGGCCATTGTGTCTCTCGCCCGGCGTTCTGCCGGCCATTGCCCGTTGGCCCGGCGTGAAGGCTTGCAGATGGGGTGACCGCCATCACTGCGACCGTCATTGCAACAGAGGCCGCACGCGAGCTCGTCGGCGCACTCTACGCCGAGCACGGGCCGATCAGCCTGCACGTCTCCGGCAGCTACGGCGTCAGCGTCGTCTGCCTTACGCTTTCCGAGCTCAAGATCGGACCGCGGGACGTGCTCATGGGCGACGTGCGCCTGAGCGAGACCGAGACGGTCCCGCTTTACTTCATGACGAGCGAAGTCGAATACTGGGCGGGCAGCACTGTCGTGATCGACGTTGCGCGCGGCGTTGCGGCCGGCTTTTCGCTCGAAGGACCACGCGGCGTTCACTTCACGCTGCGCAAGCGTGCCGACCCGCGCTAGAGACTCTGGGACGCCGATGCCATTCTGGCCAGAGGCGCGCCAGCCACTTACCAACCGAGGACCTCCACCGATGACTGATGCCCGCCCCACCCTGCGCTCGCTTCTCGCTCTCCCGGATGTGCCTGCGCCGCTGTCTAAATCCGCGCTCGTGCTGATCGACTGCCAGCAGACCTACCGCGAGGGCATCATGCAGCTCGAAGGCGTCGAGCCCGCGCTCAAGCAATGCGCGACGTTGCTCAAGCGGGCGCGCGATGCGGGAGCACCCGTCATCCACATCCAGCACGACGCGGGCGCAGGCACGCCCTACGACACCAAGGCCCCGATCGGCGCGATCGCGGACGTGGTGGCGCCGGTTGCGGGTGAGAAGATCATCACGAAAGCGTTTCCGAGCTCGTTCGAGCAGACGGATCTCGACCAGGAATTGAAGCGTCTCGGCGTGACAGACCTGGTGATCGCGGGCTTCATGACGCACGTGTGTGTGAACTCGACGGCGCGCGCCGCGTTCAATCATGGCTACCGGGCGACGGTCGTCGGCAACGCCACGGCGACGCGCGCGCTCGCCAATCCGGCGGGCGGCGGGGTCGTCTCGGCGGAGGAGCTGCACAACGGCGCGCTGACCGCGCTTGCGGACATCTTCGCGATCGTGGTACCGTCGGAAGACAAGGTTCCGAGCTGATCTCTGGCCGGCGTTCTGGAAAGGACACTGCAATGGTCGAACGCGTAACGGCAACGGCGGGCGCGCTGGCGATGATCGAAAAGCTTTCGGGCATGCACGGCGCGCTGCTGTTTCATCAGTCGGGCGGGTGCTGCGACGGGAGCGCGCCCATGTGCTATCCGCGCGGAGAGTTCCGCGTCGGCGCACAGGATGTGTACCTGGGCGAGATCGGCGGGCAGCCGTTCTACATGGGAGCTGCCCAGTTCGACTACTGGAAGCAGATGCATCTCATCATCGACATCGTGCCGGGGCGGGGCTCGGGCTTTTCCCTCGAGGCTCCCGAAGGTGTGCGCTTCCTGACGCGCTCGCGCGTGTACACCGAAGCCGAGTACGACGAGCTCGACAAGATCGGCCCGCCGCCCACCGGCGTCGAGCGCCCGGTGGCGGCTTAGCTGTCGAGACCCCGGCCCAGCGCGTCGGGGCCTTACTTCTTCGGCGCGACGATCAGTTCCGAAGTCATGGTCGGGAGGTGGGCCGAGCAGACGATGCTGTGGCGGCCCGGCTTGTCGGCGGTGAATGTCACCTTGTTGACGTGGCCGCGCTTCAACTCGAATGTTTGGCCGTAGGCGTCGATCGTGATCGGGTGGCTCGCGCCATTGATGCCCACGAACTCGAGGGTCACGTTGTCTCCCTCGTCCACGAAGATCTGGCGCGGCTCGAACACGTAGACCGCGACTTCCCAGCGGCCTTCGTCATTCGGCTTCTTGAGAACGTAGCCGCCGCCTTCGGGTAGCGCCCCGGGAAACGGCTCCTTCTCGACATTGGCGCCGCCCTTGGGCTCGACCGCGGTGACGAAGATGTGGCGGTCGGCGGCGAACGCCTGCCTCGTGGCGGGAAGGAGTGCGAGTGCGCTCAACGCAAGGGCTGCGAGGACGTGCGGCCGTGCTGCTGTCATCGTGATGCTCTCCGGTGTTTCTTGCACACTCCGACAGTCGCGGATGCGTGGTCAACGCTGCCCATCACCTAGGGGATGGGCGCGCTTAGGGATGCTCGCGCGGCGGCGCGTGTCTCTGTTGCCAGGACGCGGATCCAGGGTCTTGCTGTTTCGTGTTCGAACGGATGCCTAGCGGCGCGCGCCCTTGCCGCCATTCTTGGCAGGCTTGGCGGCGGTCTTCGCGGCTTCAGCGGCAGCAACGTTGCCCTGGGCCACCAGCGCGTCGGCTGCGGCCTTCGCCTCTGCCGCCGTCGAGAAGCCATGCATGTCGGCCTTGAGCTTCTGCAGCCCCTTCAAGGTAATGGGATCCAGACCTGCGCCGCCTTCGTCGAGAAACGCGAAGATCTGCTTCTTCATGCGTGGTTCCCAGAACTTCTTGATGTGATCGGCGATCCCCGCAACACCGCGCTCGTCGCCCTGGGCGGCGAAGAACTTGCCGATCTGGTTGGCCATGCGGACCAGGTTGTCAGTGGGAGAGTGATCGTGCATGTGCGTGAACCTCTTGGCGGATGGCCTCGCCGCGCGCGTTGGGCAGCGTGATGCGATCGGGGTGGGTGAAGATCTCGAAGGCGTCGGGCCGCGCGATGGCGACCAGCGTGATGCCCGCTTCCTCGGCGACGCGCAGGGCGAGCGCAGTCGGCGCCGAAACGGCGACGATGATTTCCGCGCCGAGCATTGCGGTCTTCTGGACCATCTCGACGGAGATGCGGCTGGTGAGAATGACAAAGCCCTTGGCCGGATCGAGGCCCGCGCTCGCGATGGCGCCGACGAGCTTGTCGAGCGCATTGTGGCGGCCGACGTCCTCGCGCACGAAGGCGATGGCGCCTGCTTTCGCGTCCCAGAAGGCGGCAGCGTGAACGGCCCGCGTCGCGACGTTGAGCGTCTGCGCGGGCGGCAGGGCGGCGAGCGCCTCGTGAATGAGTGCGGCGGTCGTGGTCGCGGTATGGCCGACATGGCGCGGGGCGGGAACGGCGGCGTCCAGGCTTTCGACGCCGCACAGCCCGCAGGCCGTGGGGCCGGTCATGCGTCGGCGGCGCTCGCTATGCTGGCGCCCTGCGTCGGGGATGAGCCACATCCGGGCTTCGAGACCCTTCTCATGCTCCACGACCTCGAAGTCGTGGATCTCGGAGCGCGCCGCAATTACGCCTTCGGTGATGGAAAAGCCGACGGCAAAGTCCTCGAGGTCGGCCGGGGTCGCCATCATGACGGCATGCGTCGAGCCGTCATAGACGAGCGCGACCGGCACCTCTTCCGGGATGAGACGGCTCGTATCCTCAGCGACCGCCTGCCCGGCGCCGGGTTGCGAAACCCGGCGCGACGGCACGCGGCGTGACGTCTCGGCCATAGCCCTACTCCGCGGCCTCGGCGGGCACGATGCGACGCGTGAGATCCGAGAACTCCTCGTACTCCTGCTGGTAAGTCGACGGGCCGTTCGAAGGCGAAACCTCGACCGCCGTCACCTTGTACTCGGGGCAGTTCGTCGCCCAGTCCGAGAAGTCGGTGGTGATGACGTTGGCCTGTGTGAGCGGATGGTGGAACGTGGTGTAGACCACGCCCGCCGCCACGCGGTCGGTGATCAGCGCGCGCAATGCGGTCTCGCCGGCGCGGCTGCGCACCATCACCCAGTTGCCGTCCTTGATGCCGCGATGCTCGGCGTCGAACGGGTTGATCTCGAGGATGTCCTCGGGATGCCAGGCGACGTTCTCGGTGCGGCGCGTCTGAGCGCCGACGTTGTACTGCGAGAGAATGCGGCCCGTGGTGAGGATCAGGGGGAAGCGAGGGCCGGTGCGTTCATCGGTCGGGATGTACTCCGTCATCATGAACTTGCCCTTGCCGCGGTCGAACGTGCCGACGTGCATGATGGGCGTGCCTTCGGGGTGCTGCTCGTTGCACGGCCACTGGACCGAACCCATCTTCCGGATCTTTTCGTAGGACACGCCCGTGAACGACGGCGTGAGGCGCGCGATCTCGTCCATGATCTGGGCCGGATCGGTGTAGTTCCAGTTCATGCCGAGCTTCTGGGCGATCATCTGCGTGATCTCCCAGTCACCGAAGCCGTTCTTCGGCTGCATGACCTTGGTGACCATCTGGATGCGGCGCTCTGCGTTCGTGAACGTGCCGTCCTTCTCGAGGAAGGTGCAGCCCGGCAGGAAGACGTGAGCGTAGCGTGCCGTCTCGTTCAGGAAGAGATCCTGCACGACCACGCATTCCATGTGCTCGAGGCCGGCGGCGACGTGATGCGTGTTCGGGTCGGACTGGAGAATGTCCTCGCCCTGGATGTAGAGCGCCTTGAACGTGCCTTCGACGGCCGCGTCCAGCATGTTCGGAATGCGCAGGCCGGGCTCCGGATCGAGCGTGCAGTTCCACTCCTTCTCGAACATCGCGCGCGTCGCGGCGTCCGAGATGTGACGGTAGCCCGTCAGCTCGTGCGGGAACGAGGCCATGTCGCAGGAGCCCTGCACGTTGTTCTGGCCGCGCAGCGGGTTCACGCCGACGCCCGGACGGCTCATGTTGCCGGTCGCCATCGCGAGGTTGGCGATCGCCATGACGGTCGTCGAGCCTTGCGAGTGCTCCGTGACGCCGAGGCCGTAGTAGATCGCGGCATTGCCGCCCGTCGCATAGAGGCGGGCTGCGCCGCGGACGAGCTCAGCCTTGACGCCCGTGTACTGCTCCATCGCTTCCGGAGAGTTGCGCTCCTCGGACACGAATGCGCGCCACTCGTTGAAGTCTTCGAGCTCGCAGCGTTCGCGGACGAACTGCTCGTTGATCAGGCCCTCGGTCGCAATGACGTGACCCATCGCCGTGACGATGGCGACGTTGGTGCCGGGCTGCAGCGGCAGATGGAAATCGGCTGCGATATGCGGCGACTTCACGAGGTCGGTGCGGCGCGGATCGATGACGATCAGCTTTGCGCCTTCGCGAATGCGCTTCTTCATGCGGCTCGCGAACACGGGATGGGCATCCGGCGGGTTGGCGCCGATGACGAGGATGACGTCCGAGTGCTCGACCGAGTCGAAGTCCTGCGTGCCCGAGCTTTCGCCGAACGCCGTCTTGAGGCCGTAGCCGGTCGGCGAATGGCAGACGCGGGCGCAGGTGTCGACGTTGTTCACGCCGAAGCCCGCACGAATGATCTTCTGGACGAGGTAGGCTTCCTCGTTGGTGCAGCGCGACGAGGTGATGCCGCCGACGGCCGTGCGGCCGTACTGGTCCTGGATGCGCTTGAACTCGGAGGCGACGCGGCCGATGGCCTCTTCCCACGTGGTCTCGCGCCACGGATCGGTGATCCTGTCGCGCACCATCGGCAGCATGATGCGGTCGGGGTGGGTGGCGTAGCCGTAAGCGAAGCGGCCCTTGACGCAGGAGTGGCCGCGGTTGGCCTTGCCGTCCTTCCAGGGAACCATGCGCACGACTTCTTCACCGCGCATCTCCGCCTTGAAGGCGCAGCCGACGCCGCAGTAGGCGCACGTGGTGATGGCCGAATGCTCGGGCTGGCCGATCTCGATGAGGGCCTTCTCGCTCAGCGTTGCAGTCGGGCAAGCCTGGACGCAGGCGCCGCATGACACGCATTCGCTCTCGAGGAAGTCTTCGCTCATGCCGGCGGAAACGCGGCTGTCGAAACCGCGGCCGGAAATGGTAAGCGCGAAGGTGCCCTGCACTTCTTCGCAGGCGCGGACGCAGCGGTTGCAGACGATGCACTTCGAAGGGTCATAGGTGAAGTACGGGTTGGACTCGTCCTTCGCCATCCAGAGATCGTTGGCGGCGCCATCCATCTTGGCGAAGACGTGGTTGTCGCCCTCGTAGCCGTAGCGCACTTCGCGCAGGCCGACGGCGCCGGCCATGTCTTCCAGCTCGCAGTCGCCGTTGGCCGGGCAGGTCAGGCAGTCGAGCGGATGGTCCGAAATGTAAAGCTCCATCACGCCCTTGCGGATGGCGGCCAGACGCGGGGTCTGGGTCTTGACGGAAATGCCGGGGGCGACGGGCGTGGTGCAGGACGCCGGGGTGCCGTTACGGCCTTCGATCTCGATAAGGCAGAGGCGACAGGAGCCGAAGCTGTCCAGCATGTCGGTGGCGCAGAGTTTGGGGATCGTGGTGCCCATCTCCATCGCCGCGCGCATGATGGACGTGCCCTCCGGCACCGTCACTTCGACGCCGTCGATCTTGAGGGTAACGAGCTTCTCGGATTTGGAAGCCGGGGTCCCGTAGTCGGTTTCTTTGATAAGGGCCATGGTCCTACTCCGCTGCCTCGGCCAGCTTCTTCGCCGGCCGGCCGAAATCTTCAGGGAAATGTGTCAACGCGCTCGTAACAGGATATGGGGTGAACCCGCCCAAAGCGCAAAGTGATCCGAACTTCATCGTGTTGCAGAGGTCTTCAATCACGGCGAGGTTCTTTTCGACGTTCTGGCCGGCCATGACCTTGTCCATCGTCTCACGGCCACGTGTCGAACCGATGCGGCAGGGCGTGCACTTGCCGCAGCTCTCGACCGAGCAGAAATCGAAGGCAAACCGGGCCATCTTGGCCATCTGGGCCGTATCGTCGAACACGACGACACCGGCGTGGCCGATGAGACCGTCGCGGGCGGCGAAGGCCTCGTAATCGAACGGCGTGTCGAACAGCTTGCGCGGGAAATAGGCGCCAAGCGGGCCACCGACCTGAACGGCTTTCACGGGACGGCCCGAGAGCGTGCCGCCGCCGATGGCGTCAACCAGCTCTCCGAGCGTGATGCCGAACGCCGTTTCGAACAGGCCGCCGAACTTCAGGTTGCCGGCGAGCTGAATGGGCATCGTGCCGCGCGAGCGGCCCATGCCGTAGTCAGCGTAGGCCTTCGCGCCCTCGGCCATGATGTAGGGCACGGCGCACAGCGACAGCACGTTGTTGATGACGGTCGGCTGGCCGAACAGGCCCTTATGAGCCGGAAGCGGGGGCTTGGCGCGGACGAGGCCGCGGCGGCCTTCGAGGCTTTCGAGCAGCGAGGTTTCCTCGCCGCAGACGTAGGCGCCGGCGCCCATGCGGACTTCAAGCTCGAACGCATGGCCCGATCCCGAGACGTTCGGGCCGAGGTAGCCTGCCTTGCGCGCGGCCGCGATGGCGGCGTTCAAAGCCTTCTGCGCGTGCGGATATTCCGAACGAAGGTAGATGTAGCCGCGCGTGGCGCCGACGGCGATGCCCGCAATCGTCATGCCCTCGATCAGCAGGAAGGGATCGCCTTCCATGATCATGCGGTCGGCAAAGGTGCCGCTGTCGCCTTCGTCGGCGTTGCAGACGATGTACTTCTGCTGGCCCATCGGCGTGTCGTGGACCGTCTTCCACTTGATGCCGGTGGGGAAGCCGGCGCCGCCGCGGCCGCGCAGGCCGGACTTGGCGACTTCATCGACAATTTCTATCGGCTTCATGCCGAGAGCGCGTTCGAGGCCCTTGTAGCCGTCGTGATCGCGATAATCGGAGAGCGAGACCGGATCGGTGATGCCGCAGCGCGCGAACGTGAGGCGCGTCTGGCGCTTCATGTACGGATGGTCGTCGACAACGCCGATCGACAGCGGGCTCTTGATCTCGGCTGCGAGCTTGCCTTCGAGCAGTCCGGCCTTGATCAGCGCCGGGACATCGGCCGGGTTGACGGGGCCATAGCCGTAGCGAATGCCGTCGCGCTCGATCTCAACGAGGGGTTCGAGCCAGAGCATGCCGCGCGACCCGTTGCGCACGACCTGGACGTCGGCGCCAGCCTTGCGGGCGGCGGCCGAAATGAGGGAGGCGACCTCGTCGGCCCCGACGGAGACTGCCGCGGCGTCGCGCGGGATGAAAATGCGCAGGGTCATGCCTGGGTCTCTTTGATAATGGCGTCGAGGCGGCCCGCATCCAGGCGGCCGACGACACGGCCGTCGATCATGGCCGAGGGGGCGGTGGCGCACAGGCCGAGGCAGTAGACGGCTTCCAGCGTCACGCGGCCGTCGGCGCTGGTGTTGCCGCAGGAAACGCCAAGCTTCGATTCGGCGCGTTCCACGAGATTTTCGCAGCCCATCGACTGGCAGGCCTCGGCGCGGCACAACTTGAGGACGTGCTTGCCGGGCAGCTCAGGGCGGAAGTCGTGATAGAAGGTGACGACGCCGTGGACTTCGGCGCGCGAGAGGTTAAGTTCCCGTGCCAACACAGGAATTGCCTCTTTTGGAACGTGACCGAAGGCGTGCTGGAGAGCATGCAGGATGACCATGAGAGGTCCTTCCAGCGTCGCGTGCTCCGCGACGATCTCGAGCGTGCGCTCCTCGCTCCATGGCTCGAAACGGCTCATGGCAGTCCTCCAGATAGTTTTATAGTTATTCTCATCTAGATCGCCGTAGGCAACCGAAAGATCAATAGGCGTCTTTCGTATCATGATAGAAATTTTCTATCAGATATCGTCTTTGATATTGCTCGCTAAAGCCCCGACGGCGGCCGGGCGGGCGAACTGGGGCTGGATCAAGCCCGCGACGCGTCTTGCATGCGCAATGAAGGCCGCCACGAGCGGCGAGTGGGGCTCCCGCTTGGTCACGACCAGCCCGATTTTGTGGGTGACGGTCGGCTTGATCAGCGGGATCGATCGCAGCCGGCTGGGGCGGTCCAGCGTCTCGGCGAGCCGGGACGGCAGGATGCTCGACCAGCTCCCGGACTGCACATGGGCATAGAGAACGAGCATTGAGTTGCTCTCGAGCGTCGGGCTCTGCTTCACGCCGGCCTCGGCCAGATGCAGGTCGATCAGGCGCCGGTTCTGCATGTCCGGCGTCAGGAGGCAGAGCGGCAGCTCCCCGGCCTCGGCCCAGGTGACCTGGTCGCGCTCGGCGAGCGGGCTTTCCGGCGCCACCAGCAGCACATAGTGCTCATCGTACATGCGCACGGTTTCGAACCGCGGCGGGGGCTCCGTGTCGACATAGGAAATGCCGAGGTCGACCTCCAGGTTTTCCAGCCGGGCCAGGATCGAATCCGACGTCATCGACAGAACGGTGAGGCGAATGTCCGGGTAGCGGGCGCAGATGGGGACGGTCAGCTCGGTCAGGAACGGCAGCGATGTCGGGATCACGGCGAGCTTCAGATGGCCCGACAGGCCCTTCTTGAGCGCCTCGATTTCCTGGCGCATGGCGCGCGCGTCGCCGACGATGCGCCGCGCCCAGTCGAGGATGCGCTCCCCTTCCGGGGTGAAGCAGCGAAACCTCGATCCCCGCTCGACGATCAGAATGCCGAACTGGTCCTCGACACTCTTCAGGGCCGACGACAGGGTCGGCTGGGTGACGCCCATGGCTTCCGCCGCCCGCCCGAAGTGACGTTCGCGCGCTAGGGCAAGAAGCAGTTCGAGTTTGTCGATCATGGTCTGAAGCAACCGCCGTTCAGCCTAGTATAGAGCAGCAACGGCTGGCACGCACCACGTCCGAGCCCGGCCTCCGGTCGGGCTTGGCCAGGCCCACGGACGCTCGCCCTGAGATGTATCGCCTACCGTTCCAGCTCAGCGCTCGAATGGCCCTCATCAGGGATGGCCCACGGCCGACATCCCTCCCGGTCCGGCAGGCCGATCCGTGCAATTCCATCGATCCGCTTCGTCAGGAATTAACTCAGTCCAAAACAAGACCATCTTCTAACGTCCATCGAACGGAGGAATTAACGCCTTCGAAGATGTTGGCGGACGATGGTGCAAGCTCCTAGTTTCAAGGAGCGGGTTCATGTTTTCGCGTATGGCACGGTGCGGGCTGCAAGTCGGGTCGCTCCTGCGCAGGTTCCGCCAGGATGCCCAGGGCGGCATCTCCATCATGTTTGCGCTGGTTCTCGTCGTGCTGTGCCTGTTCATCGGCGCGGGCATCGACCTCGGCCGTTGGGCCCACGCGCGCCACCTGACGATCCAGGCCATGGACGCAGCCGTGCTCGCCGGCGGCAGCGTGATGCAGGCCGCCGACAATCCGGCGTCGGCCCTCTCGCTCGCCCAGGCCACCGCGCAGCGCTACTATCAACAAAACACCCTGAGCCGTCCGCCCGTCACCGACGACACGGTGTCGTTCACGTCCGCCAGCAACAACACGGCGTTCGTGGCGATCGGCAATGCCTACATCAACACCATCTTCCTGAACTTCGCCCACATTTCGAAGCTGCCGCTGCTCGACGAGTCCGAGGCGAGCTTCTCGAGGGCCGAGCTTACGGGCGGCGGCGGCACGAACGGGGGCGGAAACGCCAAGATCGAAGTCGAGATCGCGATGATGCTCGACGTGACGGGCTCGATGTCGGGCTCCAAGATTGTCGACCTCCGCGCCGCGGCCAAGGACCTCGTCAACATCGTCATCAACGAGGGCGCCTATGCGCGCAAGGTTCGCGTGGCGCTCGTGCCGTTCTCGGAAGGCGTCCGCCTGCCCTCGACAGCCAATACGAAGGCGCGCGGCTCGCCGGTGAACTCGAAGTCTGTCAACTACACCTCGGGCAGGAACACCTATACCGCGACGTACTACAAGACCGATTGCGTCGTCGAACGCACGGGCGCGAACAAGTACACGGACGTGGCACCCGACGCGAACAACTACGTCATGACGCAGTACAAGACGAACTCATCGTGTGCGCTGTCGGCCGACGAGGAAGTCGTGCCCCTGAGCGGCGACAAGGAGTACCTCAAGGGCCGCATCGACAAGCTCGACATCTCAGGCTCGACCGCCGGCCACATCGGCACGGCCTGGGCGTGGTACGTGCTGTCGTCCAACTGGAACTCGTTGTGGGCTACGGCAAGCGCCGCGAAGGCCTACGGTGCAACGACCCAGAAGATCGCGATCCTCATGACGGACGGCGAGTATAACCTTCAGTATGACGCGAAGGGCATCAGCACCGGCTCGAGCGGCGCAGGCGCCGCCGCCAACGCCAGCTCGTCGGAGCAGGCAAAGTCGCTCTGCACCGGAATGAAGGCCAAGGGCATCACGGTCTACACGGTCGGCTTCGCGCTCGGCGGCAATGCCACCGCCATCGCCACGCTGAACCATTGCGCGAGCAGCAACTCGACGAACTACACGGCCGACAACGGCACCGAGCTCAAGCAGGCGTTCCGCGACATCGCCAAGAAGATCACGCCGATCTACCTGTCGCACTAAACGGCACGCTTCGACGCCTTTGACGTGCGCCGGATCCACCCGATCCGGCGCACGTCTCATTTTGGGCCCCAACGCAGCGTCTTCTCCACAGGGTGGCGGGGCGCGGATGCTCCGTGGCGCGGAACGTGTCAGAATGCGGGCGCGCCCGGCAGCCGGCCGCGGCCGGGAACCCGCCGCCGCGCCTTATGCCGCGTTTTTGGGCACGTTCTTGGGCGTGCCTTACTGTTGGGGGACTTCACTTCGTGACGAAGACGGTTTGTTGGCTTGCGGCGGGTCTCACCGGCGCGTTGGCGCTCGCGGGGTGCTCCTCGTCCGATCCGGGGTCGAACGCCACAGCGAACGCGCCCAGCGCGCAGGTGGGCGACGGCGTACGGCGCGATCCGGTGGTGGCGGGGCGCCGGGCACGCGTGTTCATCATGGCCGGTTTCGGCGAGAAATGTGAAAGCCTGGCCACACCCAATCTGACGATCACGCAGCCGCCACAGAAGGGCGACGTGTCGTTCGAGCCGGGCCAGGAGACGACCGTGAACACGAGCGCGACCGGAACGTGCATCGGCCAGCGCGTGAAGGGTACTGGCATTTATTACACGGCACGCCCCGGCCAGACCGGTCCGGACACATTTGCGGTCGAAGCCGAGCTTGGCGGGTCTGTAACCCAGCGCACGTTCTCGGTGGAAATCGTCGAGTAGCACCCTCTCTTCGCCCCCTTCCCTGGTCGCGCGCGCGTGTGCGTTTTGGATGCGCCGAAAGTCGGACGAATGACCGGTTGTGGGACCTGCTTACGGCTCGTAGGCTTCGCGCCCCGACCGCCGTCCCGGCGCTCGCGTCCAATCCCATTCGGCCACAATGACCCACAAATCCCAGCGCACCCGCATCACCGCCCAAGAGGCGTTGCAGTTCCATAGCCAGGGCAAGCCGGGAAAACTCGAAATCACGCCGACCAAGCCGCTGCTCACCCAGCGCGATCTTGCGCTCGCCTATTCGCCCGGCGTCGCGGTGCCGGTGGAAGCGATCGCGGATAATCCGTCCCTCGCCTACGACTACACCAACAAGGGAAACCTCGTTGCCGTCGTCTCGAACGGCACGGCGATCCTTGGGCTCGGCAACCTCGGCGCGCTGGCGTCGAAGCCGGTCATGGAAGGCAAGGGTGCGCTGTTCAAGCGCTTCGCCGACATCGACGCGATGGACCTGCTCGTCGATACCGAGGACGTGGATCAGTTCATCAACTGCGTGCGCTACCTCGGCCCGACCTTCGGCGGCATCAACCTCGAGGACATCAAGGCTCCGGACTGCTTCATCATCGAGGAGCGGCTGAAGGAGCTGCTCGATATTCCCGTGTTCCACGACGACCAGCACGGGACCGCGATTATCGCAGCGGCCGGCCTCATCAACGCGCTCGAGCTTACGGGCCGCGACGTTGAGAATTTCAGCCTGGTCGTGAACGGCGCGGGCGCGGCCGGCATTGCCTGCATCGAGCTCATGTGTGCGCTCGGCATGCCACGCAAGAACGTCGTGCTGTGCGACACCAAGGGCGTCATCTACGAGGGCCGCAAGGCCGGGATGAACCAGTGGAAGTCCGCTTTCGCCTCCAAGACGAAAGCGCGCACGCTCGCGGAGGCGCTGGCCGGCGCGGACGCGTTCTTCGGGCTTTCCGCCAAGGGCGCGGTGACGGCCGAGATGGTGGCGTCGATGGCGCCGAAGCCGATCATCTTCGCGATGGCGAACCCCGATCCCGAAATCACGCCCGAGGAAGTGCAGGCGGTGCGTGACGACGCCATCGTCGCGACCGGGCGCTCCGACTACCCGAACCAGGTCAACAACGTGCTCGGGTTCCCGTTCATTTTCCGCGGCGCGCTCGACGTGCAGGCGCGCACGATCAACGACGCCATGAAGATCGCGGCCGCCCAGGCACTGGCCGCGCTCGCGCGCGAGGACGTGCCGGATGCGGTCACGACCGCCTTCCTCGGGCGGCGTCTCACGTTCGGGCCGGAGTACATTATTCCCGCCCCGTTCGATCCGCGCCTGATCAGCCGCATCCCGCCGGCGGTGGCGCGCGCGGCGATGGACTCGGGCGTTGCGCGACGCCCGATCGTCGACATGGATGGTTATGTGTCCCGCCTCAAGGGACGCCTCGATCCGGTTTCGGACTGGCTGCAGTCGATTTTCGAGGCGGTACGCGCGGCACCGAAGCGCGTGGTGTTTGCCGACGGCGAGGAGCTGGCCGTCATTCGCGCCGCCAACGCCTACATCTCGCAAGGCTTCGGGGTTCCGATCCTGATCGGCTCCGAGGATGCGATCCGGCGCGGTTTCCATGAGGCCGGCATCAAGTTCAGGCCGGAATTCGAGATCGTCGACGCGACGCGCTCGCCTCTGACGGAGGAGTTTGCCGAACACCTTTACACGCGTCTGCAGCGGCGCGGCTACCTGCGGCGCGACTGCCTGCGCATGGTGCGCAATGAGCGCAACGTCTTTGCCTCGCTGATGGTGGCACACGGATTGGCCCAAGGCATGGTGGCAGGCGTCACGCGGAACTGGACGAGCGCCTTCGAGGATGTCCGCCGCGTCATCGACGCCAAGCCCGGTCGGCACGTGATCGGCGTGAGCCTGGCGCTCAACCGGGGACGCGGCGTGCTGGTGGCGGACACCAACGTGCACGACATGCCGACCGCCGAGGAACTCGCCAACATCGCAACGGAGGCGGCAAACGCGGCGCGCAAATTCGGCATCGAGCCGCGCGTGGCGTTGCTTGCCTACTCCACGTTCGGACAGCCGCCCAGCGAGCGCACCGCGCAGGTGCTGGAGGCCGTCAGGCTGCTCTCCGAGCGCGACGTCGATTTCGAGTTCGACGGCGACATGGCGGCCGACGTGGCACTGTCACCCGATCTCCTGAAGCTCTATCCGTTCTGCCGTCTCTCGGGCCCCGCAAACGTGCTCGTCATGCCGGCTTTTCACGCCGCGTCGATCTCAACCAAGATGCTGGGCGTGCTCGGGGGTGCGACGATCATCGGGCCCCTCCTCGTGGGTCTCGAGAAGAGCGTGCAGATCTCGGCACTCGGCGCCAAGGACGAGGATCTCGTGAACCTGGCCGCGCTGGCAGCCTACGACCTCGGAGGCTAACGGAAACCTTTCCCGTGCCCGCTGCTGGCCGTTCCTACGCCGGTCCGTCCCTACGCAGCCTTCCCTATTGCGCTCGTTATACTCCGCATCCCATAATTCCCGGGTAGCTGGATTGCGGGCCAGCGCCTGGGGGACGAGTCATGTCGGAAGACGGAGTGCTGACACGGCGAACCGCGCTCAAGCTCGGTCTGGCCGGAGCTGCCTCTGCGGCCGGTCTCGATGCTCCCTCCGAAGCCGGACAAACCGCCAAACCCGCCACAAGCAAGAAGCCGAACGTGCTCTTCCTGCTCGTTGACGAACAGCGTTTTCCAACGGTCTACGAAAGCGCGGCGCTGGCGGAGTTCCGGGCCAAGTATCTGCCCACGCAGGCCGCCCTCGCGAAACGCGGCATCTCGTTTGAGCGCCATTACGTGGCGTCCGTCGCCTGCGTGCCGAGCCGCACCTCGCTCTACACTGGGCACTATCCTTCGCTGCACGGCGCGGCGAACACCGACGGCGCCGCCAAGGCCGCCACAGATCCCGACATGCACTGGCTGCTGCCCGGCTCCGTGCCGACGCTCGGGCACTATCTGCGCCATGGCGGCTACCGGACCTACTGGAAAGGCAAGTGGCACGTCACGGAGGCGGATCTCCGGGTGCCCGGCACCAGCCAAGTGGTGACGAGCTACGATGCCAACGGCATCACGGATCCCGCCAAGGAGAGCATCTACCTCAACGCCGATCTGCTCGACCCGTTCGGCTTCTCCGGCTGGGTGGGGCCCGAGCCGCACGGGTCCGATCCGCTGCGATCAGGCTCCAGCGCGGGCCAAGGGAAGCAGGGGCGCGATCCGGCCGTCTCCGATCAGGTCGTGCGACAGCTCAAGGACCTCGATGCCTCCACGGACACCGCGCCCTGGTTTCTGATGGCGTCGTTCACGAACCCGCACGACATCGCGCTCTGGGGATTCTTCTCGAACCTGGCGGAGCAGTTTCGCGCGCAGTACGATTTCAGTGTGCCCGAGTGGGTGCCCGAAGAGCCGTTCGACCGCAGCCTGTTCGGCCGCACGCGCCTGGAGAAGCTCGACGACAAACCGTCGTGCCAGCGCTCCTACCGGGATGCTTACAGCGCGTTCATGCAGCCGAGCTTCGCGAGCCGCGAGTACTACCGGCTCTACTACCGGCTGCACGCCGACGTGGACCGCCACCTGGGCGAGGTGCTGGCCGCGCTCGACGCGACGCGCTTCCGCGACGACACCATCGTCGTCTTCACGTCCGACCATGGCGACATTCTCGGCGCGCACGGGGGCCTGCACCAGAAGTGGTACATGGCCTACGAGGAAGCGCTCCGCGTGCCGCTGGTCGTCGCACTGCCGGGAGGAAACGAAGCGCGCAGAATCGCGATCCCGACCAGCCACATCGACATCGTGCCCACGATCCTGGGATTGGCCGGCATCGACCGCGAGGCGACCCGCAAGGCGATCGCCCCCGCCTTCACCGATGCGCTGCCGCTGGTCGGGCGCGATCTCTCAGCGGCCATCCGTGGGGACGAGGCGCCCGACAAGCTGGCCGAGCCCATCTACTTCATGACGGACGACGATCCGAGCCGCGGGCTCGACCAGAAAAACTTCATCGGCATCACCTACGATTCCGTCGCGCAGCCGAACCACGTCGAGACCGTCATCGCGACGCTCAACGGCGAGGTCTGGAAATATTCGCGCTATTTCGATCATCCGCGCTACTGGAGCGCGCCGGGCACGCCCGGATCGGACGGCGTGCGCGATGTGGTGGCCACGCCCAAGGGCCGCGAAGGCGACGAAGAGGGCAACTCGCGGCGCATTTTCGAAGAACGCGTGAAGACCAAGCCGGTGGCGGACGAGTACGAAATGTACAACGTCACGACGGACCCGATGGAGCTCGAGAACCTCGCGGGGAAAGCCGAGTGGAAGGAGCGCGAAAGCGGCTTGCGGGTGTTGCTGGTGGAGCAATGCACGCTGAAGCGGCTCGTGCCGCAGAGCGGGCCGGTGCCGGGCGAGACCGGCTGCCGCGCCGGATAGCCCGCAGGGCGCGCCATGGTTAGCGCCCGCGGCAAACGTCAAGTGGAACCCTTCGGGACTGAAATCGTTACATTCTCGCTTCGAAAGTGAGAGCGATGGCCAACGATTTCCTGAAAAACATGCCCCCAGCACTCAAGTCGCTTTGGCAGCTCGAAAACGAGCTTCGGAAGTCGCTTCAGAACGCAGTGCTGCTGCGCCGGGCGGACGCGAATGAAAACCTCGAAATGGCCCGCCGGCATATGAAGGCTGCTCTCAGCGCCGTTCGCGGTGAGCCTGTTGCCGACGACAGCGTGGCGCCGCCACGGACCAGGTCGCACGGCTCGAAGTAGTTCCGGGCCTCGAACGCTCGAACCCGGAAACGCGTCGAACCCGTGATATCCCGTGGACCTTCTGGAACCCGCGCCTGCTTTGCGCGTTAACCCAGCATGAGGGGCGTCGCATCGCCCTTTTGGTCAGGAGCGCCGAGCCGGGAAACCGGTTCGGCGCTCCGTTGGTTTTGCAGGGCGCTTTACCGCTTGCACAGCGCGTCATGAAAAAAGGCTGGCACGCGTGCCAGCCTTTCTCGTTCGCCCGCGTTATGGAGCGGGGGGTGCCGGCGCCGGGACAGGCGCCTTTGTCGGCGGGTCCGCTGGCGTTTGCAGTGCGGGCCGGTCTATTGGTGCGTTTGTCAGGCTCGCATTGTCGTTGAACGACCCCAGCAACGCCATGGCCAAAAGGGCGGCCACGGCGACGCCGAGAACCAGGGGCCAGTTGAAGCTCGAACGCGTGTCGATTGCGTCGGGATCGCGATAGGGGTCGACGCGGGTGCGGCGCTCCTGATTGGTATCCGGATAGGCCATTTTCTCCTCCTTGTCGGCTGTCCTTGAAGATCAAACGGCCTCAGCCGGGGACTGTTCCCAATTCTTTCCGGCGTTCTGCCATCCGCGGGAGAACCGCGCGCATCCGTTTGAATTCGCAGGCTTTCCGCAGGAGCCAGCGCGCACTCGAAACACCAACGGCATCGCAGCAATGCGCCTGCGTGAACCCCGCTGATCCAGCGCAAATTCGGGCCGTGCTTCGTGTTTGTCAGGTTGCTTTCAGCTTGCCGCAGGAAGGTGCCGCCCGGGAGCTGAACCGAGGGGGACCACGCATGTATGCCGCAATCGTTCTTCCCGCGTTCAACGAGGAAGACAGCATCGGCCCTCTGCTGCGCGAAATCCGCGGCGCGATCGAGGGTCTTCCGGTGCGCGAGGTCGTTCTCGTCGATGACGGCAGCACGGACGACACCGCGGCGAACGCAATCGCCGCGTGGGGTCGCGATCCGTCGCTGCGCGTCATCCGCCATGGCCGGCGCCAGGGGCAGAGCCGCGCGCTCCTGACCGGCATCCGCGCCGCCTCGCAAGATCTGATCGTGACGCTCGACGCCGATGGGCAGAACGATCCGGCGGACATCGCCACGCTGATTGCTGCATTCACCGCCCGCCAGAACGTCACGGCGCGCATGATCGTCGCCGGACAGCGGATGCGGCGCCAGGATACGCTTCTGAAGCGCATCTCATCGCGGCTCGCCAACGGTATCCGCGCGAGCCTGCTCGGCGACAACGTGCGCGATACCGGATGCAGCCTGAAGCTGTTTCGCCGCCAGGATTTTCTCGACCTTCCCTTCTTCGATCACATTCACCGCTTCGTGCCGGCCTTGATGAAGGCTTCGGGCGTCGCCGTCGTGCTGGTCGATGTTGGGCATCGGCCGCGCAAGGCCGGCGCCTCGAAATACGGCTTCTGGGATCGTCTTTGGGTGGGCATCTACGACCTGGTCGGCGTTCGCTGGCTGGTGAAGCGTCAGATTGCCAACGTCGAGCTGGAGACTGTGCAATGAGCGCTCATGTCGCCGCGTCGTCGGAAACGATCTGGCTCTGTATCGGATTTATCGGGCAGGCGCTTTTTTCTGCGCGTTTCTTCGTGCAGTGGCTGGCTTCCGAGCAGCAGCGCCGGTCGGTCCTGCCGGTCGCCTTCTGGTACTTCAGCCTGGCGGGCGGCATCGTGCTGCTCAGCTATGCGCTCTGGCGCGCCGACCCGATCTTTATCATCGGTCAGGCCACCGGGCTGTTGATCTATGCCCGCAATCTCTACTTCGTCACCACCTCGGCCCGGACAGGCGAGGCCGTTTCGGCTGCGAGTTGATCGCTTGATCCTCGAAACGAAACCGACCGAGAACGCAGGTCTTGTCGCGCTCGTAGTGCTGGCGGGGCTGCTGGTCGCCGTCGTCGCAAGCTGGCCCGCGCTGCCGGTCGATGAGACGCGTTATCTCACTGTCGCCTGGGAGATGCGCGCCTCCGGACACTGGATGCTGCCGACGCTCAACTTCGCGCCCTACTCGCACAAGCCGCCGCTTCTGTTCTGGCTGATCAATGCGAGCTGGTCGCTGTTCGGAGTTTCTGTCTGGCCGGCGCGCATGGTCGGCGCGGCCGCAATGGGCGTGACGCTGCTCTTGACCCATCGGCTCGACCGCCGCCTTCTCCCGGATGCCATCCAGGGGCCGGCAGCAAGCGCGCTGATGCTCACCGCTCTGCCGGTGTTCGTCATCCTCGGCTTTTCGATCATGTTCGACATGCTGCTCACCGCGACCGTGGTGGGGGCGCAGCTCGCGCTGTGGCACGCGGGCCGGCGCGGCGGACGCGGCGCGATGCTCGCCTACGGTCTCTGCACCGGCCTCGGGCTACTGGCCAAAGGGCCGATCGTCTTTCTCTTCACGCTGCCGGCAGCGCTGCTCGGTCCGTTGTGGATCGAGGAGGCGCAAAAGCGTGGATGGTATCTGCGCGTCGGTGTCGCGTTCGCCTTCTCCATCGCCATCGGGCTTGCCTGGGCGCTGCGCGCCGCTGCCCTCGGCGGGCCGGAGTTCGCGGAGATGCTGTTCTGGAAGCAATCGGCCGGGCGGATCACATCATCGTTCGCGCATGCGCGCCCGTTCTGGTTCTACGGGCCGATTTTGCTCGCGCTCCTCGCGCCGCTCGCTCCGTGGCGGCCCGCGTGGGCGGGCCTGCGCAAAGTCCTTTCGGCCAGCAACGCGCCACGCACCTTCCTCATGTGCTGGATCGTGCCCGCGCTGCTCGGCCTGAGTGCCATCAGCGGCAAGCAGCTCCATTACCTGCTTCCGGTGGTGCCCGCCGTGGCGCTGCTTCTTTCGCTCGGCTTGAGAGACATCGAGCCGCGCGCGCGCGATGGCCTCCCTGTGCTCGCGTTCGCCGGCGCCATCGTTGCCGGACTGGTGGCGTTCGCCCTGCTCGGAGACCGCTTCCTGCAGAACGATTCATTGGTCTCGTCCGTCTTGCAGAAGCAAAGCTTGCCACTGCTCATCGCGATGGGGCTTTTGGCGCTCGGTGCACTGGCAATGTTCACAGGCACAGTGCGGCGCGCGCTGACCGGCCTCGCCATAGCCAATCTCGTGTTCGTGCTCGGCATCGCGGTACAAAGCCGGGCCACCGTGACCGAGCTGTTCGATATTGATCCGGTGGCCAACGCCCTCTCGCAGAGGAAGACCGGGCCGATCGCCATGACGCAGGTGCCGCGCGGAGAGTTCGGCTTTCTGGCGCGCCTTTCGGAGCCGATCACCTACGTTCCCGCCGGACAGCTCGATGGTTGGCTGGCTGACAACCCGACGGGCGTCGCGATCGTGTTTTCGCGCATCGGCAACCCGGCATCCGCGCCGCTGCGCCACACGGTCGTCTTCAGCAAAAACTATCGCTTGAGCGAGGTGATCACGCTCGTGACGTCGACGCGGAGATGAGCAGGAGGCTCGATCGCGAACAATAGTGTCCGCGCGGCGTGACGCGTGTGCGGCTCACTCGTTGGCGAGGTCTGCAAGCCGCGCGACATCCAGCAGCTTGACCGTCGTGCCGCCCTGCTCGACGCCGATGACTTCCATCTCGCGCAGCTTGGTGATCGTGCGGCTGACCGTCTCGATGGTGAGGCCGAGCAAATCGGCGATATCGCTGCGGCGCATCGCGAGCTTGATGACGTCGTCTCCGGCGCCGCCTGACCGGCGGTGCAAGGCGAGCAGGAATGCCGCGACGCGTTCGATGGCGCTGCGCTGGCCCACGGTGACGAGCAGGCTGCGTGCGGCCATCAGATCCTGACAGACGGACTTGTAGAGCTTGAGGGCGAGCGAGGCGTCCGTCTCGGCAAGCTTCTCAAGCGCGGGCGCGGAGAAGCAGCGCACCTTGGCGGTGCACGTGGCCTGCGCGCTCATGATCTGCTCGCCCAGCACGCCGAGACCGATGAAATCACCCGGATAGGCGAAATCGATGATGCGGCGGCGGCCGTCGAACAGCGTCTTGTAGATGGCGATGACGCCTTCCTCGACACGGTAGACGAAGGTGCGCGCATCGCCCTCGCAGAACACGTGCTCCTTGGCTTCGAGCCTCCGCTCCGTCGCCTGCGCCAGACGCTCGTCGAGGGCGCGGCTTCCCCGCGCGCGGTCGGCCGACGGCTTCGATGGTGCACTGATTTCGTGAAATTGGCTCGCGAGCATCGTCTCTCCTCGGCCAGGCGGCCGGTGCGGATTGCCGTGATACGAGGCCGATTAAAGGCGTGATTTGCTCCGACGGTATGAGGGGCAAGTGATAAATTGTACGAGTTTGTAACAACGCCGTCGCGGGGTGCGGCACTATGATCTCGATCAAATCCCCCTGCATCCGCAGGACTATGATCCGCCGGTCCTGAAACCCCGAGACCGGCAATGCGATCGAGCCATGACCCAAACGCCCGGCACCTGCTTGCCCTCGCTCAAAAAGTCGACGCGGACCTGCTGCTGCAATCGGAAATCGACATGGCGCTCGCCACGCTCATGGGCGAGCTGCCGTTCGTCACCGCGCTGCGCGTCGCGGGCATCCTGGCGGCCGTGCTGACGCCGAGCTGGAGCGAACACAGGCGCTTCCAGGAAGAGGTGCTGTTTCCCATCCTCGCCACGGAGCGCAATCAGCCGGACGACTTTGTCGAATTCGCCGGTCGCATCGGGGACGTGCACGTCGAAATCGGCGAGCATCAGCGCGAGGTCTCGATCAGCCTCAAGCACATGGCCATCGATGGGCGCCCTTTGACCTCCAGCCGCCTCGACCTCATCGAGCAGACGCTCGCCCTGCGGCGGCGCCACCACGCGGCCGAAAACGCCATCGACCTGAAAATTCCGAAGAGCCTGGGGGACAGCTCGCGCGACATCCTCTGGCGCTGGACAGCGCGCCAGGGCGTGGAGCCGTTCCCGGTCAACCTGATCGCGAAACTGTGGGATTGAGACGCTGTCTCGCACGCCCTTCGTTCCCTTAGCAGACCGCGGCGGCGCACAGCTCAAGGCGGAACTTCTGGGTCGCCGTTTTGCGCGAGAAGTTGAACTCGCGGCCATCGAAGCAGGAGATGCGTCCATCGACGCCCTTTTCGTCCCCCAAAGGGATCTCCTGGTAGGCCAGAACCTCATTCAGATCGCAGGTCATCTCTGTCTTGAGCTGTGCCTTGAGAACGGCGCGCCAATGCTCGGCGTTGTGCTCGCTTGGGTCATCGGCCGCCTGGGGCGCGCCCGAGGACAGACCGACAAACAAGGACAACACTGCAGCGTAGCGCTTCGCATTCATGGCCAACACCCCCGACCGACAGACCGACGGCGCCCACAATGGGCGCTTCGCAAGCGACTGCTTTGACGCCGGTCAAAGCAGGCCACCCCCACGCCGATACGGTGATCACGCACGGCACACGGGGACACCATGAGCGACGACATTATCGATCTGTTCTTTTCATTTCGCGGCCGGGCCAGCAGGCAGCAGTGGGTGTTCGGCAGCCTGGCCATCGCCCTCGCCGCCGCGCTCGGGGTTTATTTGTTCAACGACGGCAGCTTCGACGAGAGCATCTACGCGCAGCCCGAGATTCCCACGATGGCCGCCGTGATCTGGGTGTTCGTCTGCCTTACCGCGTTCTGGGCCGTCAGCGTGAAGCGGGTGGCCGACGCGGGTCTGAGCCGATGGGTCGCCGTGGCGGTGTGCGTGCTGTCTCTCCTGCTGGCGACCGGCTGGGCCTGCGGCGTGTTTCCCGCGGCGCTGTCGACGAATACAAGCGCGCTCTCCTTCTGGGCGCTGGCTGGGCTGATCGCACCGGGTCTCTTTCTCTGCGCGAGCGCGGGAAAGGACAGCTGAGGCCGCATGGACCAGCTTCTCGGCATCGCAGGCGGATTGGGGCTGGGCCTCGCAAGCACGCTGCATTGCGCGGGCATGTGCGGCGGACTGAGCGCCAGCCTGCTCCACTTCGGAGGCGCGCGCAGCACCGGTGAAACCATCCGGATCGCGGCGATCACACATGCCGGGCGCATCGTTTCGTACGCTCTGGCCGGCGCGATCGCCGGCAGCATCGGCACGCCGGCGATCGCGTGGCTCGACCGCGAGGTCGCGTTCAGATTGGCGCAATGGGCAAGTGCGGCGGCGCTCATGTGGATCGGGCTTTCGACGGCGGGGCTGCTGCCGTCGATCTCCGTGCTGGATCGGCTGCTGGCTCCCATTTCGAATGGGCTCGCGCGCGTGCCCCGGCCGCGCTCTCACCCCTACGCCACGGCGCTGGCCGGTGGCCTCGCCTGGGGGCTGATGCCGTGCGCCATGGTGTACGGCGCGCTGTTCACGGCGCTGCTCAGCGGATCCGCGCTCGGCGGCGGCGCGATCATGCTGGCCTTCGGGGTCGGCACACTGCCGGGGCTTGCCGCCACCGTCGCCGGGTATCGCTCGCTCACGGCGCTTGCTGCACATAAGGGGCTGCGGCTTGCGGCCGGGCTCGCCATTGGTCTTCTCGGCTTTCTCACGGTGTGGGCGCCGCATGGAGACTCGGGCGCGATCTGCGCGCCCGCCGCGCCTTCCGTGTTGACCCAGGTCAAAAGCCCGCCCGGGCATCTCCCCTAAAGGTTACTCGACCATTCGGAGGATCGCCTCGTGCGCACATCGTCTCTCGCTTTTCTGCCTCTCGTCTCGCTGTTTGCTGCCGCCGCCTGCCCTGCCCTCGCCGATGACCGAGGCAAGGAGCGCGAAGGCGGCATCTACGCGCGAGCCCATTGCGCCGAGTGCCACGGCGTCGACGCCTCGGCCGAAGACTTTTCGCCGAATGCCGATGCGCCGGATTTCTCCGTTGTGGCCAATACGCCGGGAATGACCGAGATGGCCGTGCGCGTCTGGCTGCAGACCTCGCATCCCACCATGCCGGATTTCATTATTCCGGAGGAGGTGCGCGCCAACCTCGCAGCCTACATCATGAGCCTGAAGGCGGAGCCGAGCCGGTGAGTGTTTCGCGGCACGGTTCATATTCCGCGTTTGCCGGGTTCATCTTGGCAAGCCTCTCGGTGACCTTGCCGGTCGCGGCGGCCGATCCGTCGCAGATCGATGCGGGGCGGCATGCGCTCGACACACGCTGCAGCCGGTGCCATGCGATCGGGCCGGAGGGTCAAAGCCCGCATGCCCAAGCGCCGCCCTTCCGCGATTTGATGAAGCGCTATCCGCCCGAGAATCTCGCGGAGGCGCTCGCCGAAGGCATCGTATCGGGTCATCCCGATATGCCCGAGTACGTGCTCTCGCCGGAAGAGATCGAGGCCGTCATGGCCTATCTGCACACGCTATGACGGCTGCGTGCGCCGGCGGCTCTGGTTTGGCCGACCGGCGGGGCATCGCCTGATACCTCCCCTCGGCCGCGTTCTCTCGGCCGCGCAGCATCAAAAGCGCCTTGTCCGGTCCCGTTGCCTGATCTATGCCTCGGCGCAGTCCGCACGCGCAGCGTTCGCGTGCACCCTTGCTCGCCGGGATGGAGTTGATGGCCGACGACGCACTGCCATTCGATCCGACGCGGGGTAGCGCCGTGGCGCTGGCGCAGGCGCAAGTGGCCGCCATTCTCGCCATCGCGGCGGACGCCATCATTTCACTCGACGAGTCTCTCTGCATCACGCTGTTCAACGACGGCGCGGCGCAGATCTTCGGATACAGCAAGGAGGAAATCCTCGGACAGCGGCTCGATCTGCTGATCCCAGAGCGCATGCGCGCCAACCACCGCCACCACGTCGCGGATTTCTCGGCTTCCCCCGTGCCCTCGAAGAAGATGGGCGAACGGCAGGAGATCTTCGCGCGGCGCAAGGACGGATCGGAGTTTCCGGCCGAGGCCTCGATCGCCAAGCAGGTGATCAACGGGCGCCGGGTCTACATGGTGGTGCTGCGGGACGTGACCGAGCGGCGGCAGGCGGAAGTGGCGCTGGCGGCCGCGAACGGAGCGCTCGAAGCCCGCGTTGCCGATCGCACGCGCGCACTCGAAGCCGAGATCCGTCGCCGCGAGGAAACGCATGCGGCGCTGATCCAGGCGCAGCGCATGGAAGCCTTCGGCCAGCTCACGGGCGGCATCGCGCACGACTTCAACAACCTGCTCACGATCATCACGGGCAATCTCGAACTGCTGGGCAACGAGCATTCGCAGTTGCATCAAGCCGCATTCCTGAAACGGGCGACTGACGCGGCCGAAATGGGCGCGGCCCTGACGCGGCGGCTGCTCACGTTCGCGCGGCGGCGCCACCTGATGCCGCAGATCCTCGACGTCAACGAGCTGATCCTCAACCTGACCGAGATCCTGCAGCGCTCGCTCGGCGAGCCCGTCTCGCTCACCACGGTGCTGGCGGGCAGCGCGTGGCGCATTCGCGCGGACCGGAGTGAGCTCGAAAACGCCATCCTCAATCTCGCGCTCAACGCACGCGACGCGATGCCGGCCGGCGGCAATCTCGTCATCGAAAGCCGCAACGTGACGGCGGAGCAGGCCGGTCTTTCTCCGGACGGCGAGTTCGTTCTGATTTCAGTGAGCGACACGGGCGACGGCATGCCGCCGGAGGTGCTGGAGCGGGCGTTCGAGCCCTTTTTCACCACCAAGGAGCCGGGACGCGGCACGGGCCTCGGGCTCAGCTCCGTCTACGGGTTTGCCGAGCAATCGGGCGGGCACGTCACCATCGACAGCGCACCCGGGCGCGGCGCGACGATCAATCTGTATCTGCCGCGCGCGGCCGAAGTCTCGCAGGACACCGGCGTGGTGGCCGAGGCCGTTCCCCTTTCGGAGAACAGCGAGGTCGTGCTCGTCGTCGAGGACAATCCGGATGTGCGCGAGTTGACGATGCAGCGCGTCGAGGGGCTCGGGTACGTCGTGCGCGAGGCGGAAAACGGCCGGGCTGCCGTCGCAATCCTGAAGAGCGGCGAAGCCATCGACATCGTGCTCAGCGACATCGTCATGGCGGGCGGACTGTCCGGCTATGAACTCGGGCGATGGGTTCAGGCGAACCGGCCCAGCATCCCGGTGCTGCTGACCACCGGGTATGCGGCCGAGGAAGCCCGCCCCGATGCCGCCGATTTCCCCATTCTGCGCAAACCGTACAAGCGCGCCGAACTCGCCAACGCACTCCGGGACGCGCTGGCGGCTAGAGCCGTTTGACGTCGCCCGCAAACACGTAGCCCACGCCACGGACCGTCTTGACGAGTTGGGGGCGCTCGCTATCCGGCTCGATCTTGCGGCGCAGCCTGGCGACGAGCGCATCGATCGAGCGATCCAGCGGCGTCCAGTCGTGGCCCTTGAGCATGTCCATCAGCTCATCGCGCGAGAGAACGCGGCCGGGGCGCTGCACCAGGATCGCCAGAAGATTGAACTCGGCCGTCGTCAGCTCGCAACGGTCGCCCGCGGGATTGCGCACCTCGCGCCGCGGCAGGTCCAGAGACCAGCCTTCGAACGTAAAGCGCGGCCCGCCGGTTGACCGCGGCTCGGGCGCCGCGCTTGCGTCCGCCGCCTGGTAGCGGCGCAGTACGGCGCGCACGCGCGCCACCACCTCGCGCATCAGGAACGGCTTGGCGATGTAGTCGTCGGCCCCGAGCTCGAGACCCACGACGCGATCGATCGGATCGCCCTTTCCGGTAATCATGATAATCGGCGTGTTGCGCTTGGCGCGCAGATCGCGGGCGACCTTGAGGCCGTCCTCGCCCCCCAGCTTGAGATCGAGCGTCATGAGGCCGATAGAATGGGCCGTAAGCTGATCATCGGCGTCGGCACCGTTGCCGGCCTCGACGACGGCGAACCCCTCCGCCTCCAGGCCCGCACGCAAGAGGGCCCGCACGTCTGGCTCGTCGTCCACGATGAGGATGGTGTCGGTCATGATGCGTTCCGTCGATACGGCAGCAGATCTCTGGTGAACAGCGGGCATGCGGCCGCTGTCACATCATGTCACACATTCGCACACGCGCGGCATACACCCGGCACCGCCGTCGGGTTTTCTGCACCCCTTGCTTCAAGTGTGACGGATTCCGGCAGGAGCTTCTGTGACCACCTCGCAAAACAGCGAAACCCTGTCTCTCACCCCGGCCGGCCTGCCGTTCGCGCCGCCCGATCCCAGCGTGGGCCTTCACGCCCCGGCCAATTCTGCCCCGTCCGCCTCCGGCAGCCGGCAACGCTATGTCGTCGGCGTCTTCATCTTGCGCTCGGATGCCTCGCGCGCGGTCGCGGAACTGGCGAGGGTCCCCTGCGAGGTTCTCGTCGTGTCGGCGGCGCCCGTCGAGCCATCGGTGTGGACGGCACGCCAGGGCGTGACCTTCCGCCAAGTCGATCAGGCGACGGCGCTCTCCGACTTCACCGCGATCCTGAGCGCCTCTCCGTGCTTTTCCGTTCTCGGGCCGAGCGGCGAATCCGATCCCGTCACGGCGGGGCGCACCGTGGGCGTCGCCCGGCACTTCGATTCACTCGTGCGCCACCTTGCCTCCGACGCCACCGTCATTCTGGTGCAGGCGGGCGGGCAGGACGCATATCTTCGGGCATCGCGCATTCTGCTCGACGGCAAATGCGTGATGCTGGTGACGCATGACGTCAGGCAGACCGAGCACCCGGCCGACCGGGCGCACGTGGACACGGACGCGTGCTGCCAGAACTGCACGAGCAGAACGTGCGGCAAGCTTCCTCTGCCACTCGAATAAAGATCTCGCGCATCGCGCGCGCCAGCTTTTGGGCTGCTCTTCCTTAGTCTTCGCTAGGGCTTCGGCGGCTGCGACGGCTCTTCGTCGTCCTGGATGGCGCGCCAGCCGGATCCCTCGAGGTCGTTGAATTGACCTGAGTTCAACGACCAGATGAAGGCCGCGAGGCCCAGTCCGCCGAGAGCGAGTGCGCACGGGATCAACCAGGCCAAAGCGCTCATGCCGTTCTCCTCAAGGATTCCAGCGGAAGATTTCGCCCCCTGAGCCGCAGGGCGTTCGCGGTCACGGCAATCGACGACAGCGACATCGCAAGGGCTGCGATCAGCGGCGTGACGTAGCCCGCCATGGCGAGCGGGACGAAGACGACGTTGTAGCCGATGGCGATGGCGAAGTTCTCGAACGACATGCGCTGCGCGGCGCGCGCGACAGTCATCGTCTCCAGTATCGGCGCGAGCGGCTGGCCCTGGAACACGGCATCGGCGGCGGTCTGGCTGATGTCGGCCGCGGTCGAGGGCGAGAGCGAAGCGTGCGCGGCCGCAAGGGCCGGCGCGTCGTTCAGGCCATCGCCCACCATGAGCACTTTTCTGCCGCGTGCCTTCAGGTCTTCGATGAAGCAGATTTTTCCGTTTGGCTTGATGCCCGCCCATGCGTCGGCAATCCCAACAGCCTGCGCGACGGCGTTGACGGTCGTCTCCCGGTCGCCCGACAGAAGCGCCACGCGATAGCCGGCCAGCTTGAGAGCGGATACGACGTCGCGCGCGCCGGGACGCACGGCATCCTCGAATTCAAAGTTCGCGATCTCGCCGTTGGCATCCGCAAAGCGGAGCGACCCGGTGCGCCCGCCCGAGGGATCGCCGGACTTGATCCATTCGGCCGAGCCGAGCCGGATCTCGCCCGCAGGAGATGCTGCCGCGAGCCCGGATCCCGGGATCTCGACCACGCCCGAGGCCGCGGCAATCGTCAAACCCCGTTCGCGCGCGGCCCTGACCACCGCCCGCGAATAGGGATGGCGACTTGCGACCGCAAGCGACGCTGCCTTGGCGAGGACTGCGTCTGAGAGCTCGCTGCCGTTGCGCAGCACCGGCTCGCCGCGCGTCAGCGTGCCCGTCTTGTCGAACACGACCGTATCGACCTCGGCCAGCCGTTCGAGCCCATCGGCGGCTTTCACGATCACGCCCTTCGCGAACAGGCGGCTGGTGGCGGCCACCTGGACCGCCGGGACGGCAAGCGCCAGCGCGCACGGACACGTGATGATCAGCACGGCGACTGCGTAGGTCAGCGACAGCTCCCAGCCCGCACCGGCCAGCATCCAGCCGGCGAACGTGAGCGCGCCGAGCACGTGGACGGCCGGGGCGTAGAGACGCGAGGCGCGATCCGCGAGCCGGACGTACTGCCCTCGCCCCTGCTCGGCCGCCTGCATGAGGCGGGCGATTTCGGCAAGCAGCGTGCTGTCGTCGGTCGCCGTTGCCTGGACCGTCACGGCGCGCGTCATGTTGACGGTGCCAGCGTGAACGTCGGCACCAGGCTTCGCCCATCGCGGCAGCGTCTCGCCGGTGATCAGGCTCTCGTCGATTTCGCTCTCGCCTTCGACGATGCGGCCGTCGACGGGGATGCGTTCACCGGCCGCGACCTGCACGCGCATGCCGGGTGTCAGCGCGCGCGCCGCCATGCGCCGGGCGGTGCCATCAGACCCGATGACCGTTGCGGTCAGGGATTTGAGACCGATCAGGTTCTCCGCCGCGCCCCGCGCCTTGAGGCGCACGTGCTCGTCGAGATAGCGGCCGATGAGAAGGAAGAACGTCAGCATGATCGCGGCATCGAAGTAGACCTGATGCGATCCCCGGAAGGTCTGAAACAGGCTCATGCCCGTCGCGAGCACGATGCCGAGAGAGATCGGCACGTCCATGTTGAGGCGCCGGGCGCCGATGGCCGCTTTGGCGGAGCGAAAGAACGGTTGCGCCGAATAGGCAATCGCCGGCATCGCGATCAGCGCCGACAGCCAGTGGAACAACGATGCGGCCGCCGCATCCATATCGCTGGCCGCACCGGCCCAGACCGATACCGACAGCAGCATCACGTTGGCGGCCGCAAAGCCCGCCACACCCAGGCGGCGCAGCAAATCGTCGGCGCGCCGGTTCTCCTGCTCGCTGCTGCCTTCGATCGCTTCGGCGGCCTTGAAGCCGGCAGCCCCGATTACATCGACCAGAGCCTGGGAATCGGTGACGGCGGCGTCAAAGGCGATGCTGACGCGCCGGGTCGAAAGATTGACGCGCCCTTCGCGCACGCCGGGCGTGCGGCGCAGAGCGCGCTCGATCGTGGTCATGCACGCGCCGCAGTGCATATCTTCGACGACAAGCGAGACCGATTGCGGGCGCTCCGTGCGATTGGCCCGCTCCGCGCGGCTCGGAAGCGGTACATCAGCGGCGGCGTGTGCGTTCAGGGCGCGACCCATAGGCGTCTCCTGGTTTCGTAGACGGGGATCGCCGGATCGCCGCCGTCCGCTATGACGCGCACGTCCGCGATCCAGGTGCCACCCGCCAAGGGCGTGGTGACTGGGGCCTCGTAGACGCCGGGCGCAGTCTCGGCGAGGCGCAGCGCCATGTCGGCGCGGACCGTGGCCGGGCGTCCCAGCGTCGCATCGATGCGCAGGCCTGCGAGCGGCTTGCCGTCCGCCGCCCTGATCGAGACGCGCAGGCGTGACGCGTCGTCGGAGAGCGTGACCGTGTCGCCCCAGCCGAGGGACGACTGGCGCTTGGCGCGCTCGATGCGATCGTTGTAGGCGAGACCGTCCCGATAGGCGTTCGCGTTGTCGACGCCGCCGAACGTCGTGAGAGCTTTGTAGATCATCGTCGCATCAGCCACGATGATCACCGCGAAGAACGCGACCATGGCGGCGAGCACGTGTTTGCCGCGAAGGCCATCCTGCTGCGGCGGGGAAAGTGCGCTCATCGTCCTGCGCTCCTGAATGATGTGTCGCGGGTCAGCCGGTCACCTGTCTCTTCGTCCGTTATGACGAGCTGCAGAGGCATGGAGCTTGCCGTGAGGCTTGCTTTCGCGCGGGCCGGCACGGTGACGTAGATCTTGAAGGCGCGTACCGCGCTCGCCTCGACAATCATGCCGGCCGCGCTCGTCTCCTGGCCCAGGATGGAGAACTCCGTCACGGGAAGGCCCTCGACGCTCAGATGATAGGTTCGGGCGCCGTGCGTCTTGTTCAGGATCTTGAGCGTGTAGCCGTTGCGGATGCCGCCGTCCGAGAGGCGCACGAACAGCGGGTTGCGATCCTCGATGACGCTGATCTCGACCGGCGAGCGCACAACCCATGCCCATCCCATGATGGCGAGCACGACGGCGATCAGCGCCGAGTACAGAACCGTGCGCGACCGCACGAATTGAACCGGACGGCGCTCGGCTTCCGACCGCGCATCCATGTTGCGGAAGGTCTCGTAGGCGATCAGACCCTGCGGGCGGCCGACCTTGCCCATGATGTCGTCACACGCGTCAATGCAGAGCGCACACTGGATGCATTCGAGCTGGGCGCCATCTCGGATGTCGATGCCCATCGGGCAGACGGCGACGCAGGCCTTGCAGTCGACGCAGTCGCCGCGGCCGTCCCAGGTTTGCCCCTTCTTGTGCGGGCCGCGCGGTTCGCCGCGCAAATCGCGGTAGGAGACGAGAAGCGATTCGGAATCGAACATTGCCGCCTGGATGCGCGGCCACGGGCACATGTAGATGCAGACCTGCTCGCGGGCGATGCCGCCCAGCAGGTAGGTGGTCGCCGTGAACAGGGCCATGAAGACGTAGGCCACGCCCGGCGCGTCGCCCGTGACGAGCTCGGCGGCCAGTGTCGGTGCGTCACGGAAGTAGAACACCAGCACACCGCCGGTCGCGAGGCCGATCAGCATCCAGCTCGCGTGCGTCGCGGCCTTCTTCCAGATTTTCTCAATCGTCCAATCGCTCTGATCGAGGCGGATGCGCGCGTTGCGGTCGCCCTGCCAGAACCGCTCGACGGCGATCATGAGATCGGTCCATACGGTCTGCGGGCAGGCATATCCGCACCACATGCGCCCGGCGAGCGCGGTCACGAGAAACAGACCCAGCGCCGAGACGATCAGGATGCCCGTGATGAAGTACAGCTCCTGCGGCCAGATCTCGATCGGGCCGAAGAACAGGCGCTGGTTTGCGAAATCGAGCAGGAACGCCTGATCGGGAAGACCGGGCCCCCGGTCCCAGCGGATCCACGGCAGGATGTAGTAGATGCCGAGGGTCACGACCATCACCGCCCACTTGATCGAGCGGAACGTGCCGTGGGCGCGCTTCGGGTAGATGGGCTGGCGCGCGGCATACAGGCTGCGCGCCTCCTTCGAGGAGACAGCATCGACAGCGATCCGCGCGACGCCCGGCGCGGCTTCGTCGGGCTCGTCGCGGATGAAACGGGACACGGGGTCCATGATGGTCACGATGCCTTACCTTAGATCGCTATTTTCCACCGCCCAACGAGTGCACGTAGATCGTCAGCATCTTGATCGTCACGGGATCGAGCTTGCCTTCCCAGGCGGGCATGACGCCGATCCCGGCGCGGCCGGTGCGGATCGTTTCCACGACGTCCGACTTTTCACCGCCGTAGAGCCAGATGGCGTCGGCGAGGTTCGGGGCGCCCATCTCCTGGTTGCCCTTGGCGTCGGCGCCGTGGCAGGCGGCGCATTGCTCGGCGAAGATGCCCTTACCCCGCTCGATCGCGGCCGGATCGGCCTTCGCGCCGGACAGCGACCGGACGAAGTCGGCGGCGTCCGAGATCTGCGCGCTCGTCAGGACCTGATCGACCCCGAAGCGCGGCATGGCGCTGTCGTGCGTGTCGGGATGGCCCGAACGTACGCCGTAGCGGAGCGTTCTTTCGATGGTCTCGACGGTGCCGCCCCACAGCCAATCGTCGTCGTTGAGGTTGGGATAGCCCTTGAAGCCCTGTGCGCCGCGGCCGTGGCACGGGGCGCAGTTGTTCGAGAACTGCGCCGCGCCGCCGCGCAGCACGAACTCCATCAGGTCGGGATCCTTCTCGATGTCCGCAATCGGCTTGGCGGCGATGGCCGCGACGAACTTCGCCTGGCTTTCCTTGCCCGCCGCGATGTCGCGCGCGACCTCGATGCGCTGGCTGTAGCCCAGCATGCCGTGGGTGTAGGTGCTGACGAGCGGCCAGGTGGGATACAGCACCCAGTAGCCGATGGACCAGACGATCGACGCATACAGCACATAGAGCCACCACCGCGGCAGCGGCTTGTTCAGCTCCTTGAGATCGCCGTCCCAGACGTGACCCGTGGTCTCGGCGCCAGTGACGGCGTCGATTTCCTTATGTCCGCTCATTGTGCGCGGTTCCCTTCGTCGTCGTCACGGATCGCGGGCATCTCCTCGTCGATCAAAAGCGGGAGGCGCGCGGCTTGGCGAAACTTCTCGGCATTGGATGGGCGGAAGGCGTAGAAGACGATCCCCGCCAGAAGCGATCCAAACAGCCCCATTGCGATCATCTGCGACCACTGAACGATTTCGGCGTAGCTCATTGGGTCCTCCTCATCGCAGGTTCGGTCCGGCCGCATCGAAGGTCGTGAAATCAACGAGCGTGCCGAGCATCTGCAGGTAGGCGATCAAGGCGTCCATTTCGGTCGCGGCTTCGTCGGCCTTGCCGTCGAACTTCCGCACTTGCGCCTTCGGATAGCGGGCGAGGACGGCCTTGCCGGCCTTGCTGTCGGGGCTGACCTGCCCATTGAGATCGGCAACCGCGTTCTCGATCATCTCATCGGTGTAGGGCACGCCCACGAGCCGCAGCGCCTTCATGTCGGCGGCGATTGCGGAGGCATCGAGCTTGCGCTCGGCGAGGAACGGATAGCCCGGCATGACGGAACCCGGCACAACCTCGCGCGGGTGCTTCAAGTGGTCGACGTGCCAGGCGTCGGAGTACTTGCCGCCGACGCGCGCGAGATCCGGTCCGGTGCGCTTCGAGCCCCATTGGAACGGATGGTCGTACATGCTCTCAGCGGCGAGGCTGTAGTGGCCGTAGCGCTCGACCTCGTCACGGAGCGAGCGGATCATCTGGCTATGGCAGTTGTAGCATCCTTCGCGGATGTAGATGTTGCGGCCCACCAGCTCGAGCGGCGCGTAGGGGCGCATGCCCTGCACCTTCTCGATCGTGGAGCCGAGGAAGAAGAGCGGCGCTATCTCGACCAGGCCGCCGATCGACACCACGATCAGGATGCCGATGAGGAGCACCAGAGAGTTCTTCTCGAATATCGCGTGCGACAGTTTCATTGGGTCGGCTCTCCGTCACTCGGCAGGGGAAGCGAGCGGCGCGCCGCGCAGCTCCGGGGCCGCGGCAACGCGCGGCTGATCCTTGATGTCCACGGGGGCGTCACCGCGGACGGTCTTCCAGACGTTCCAAGCCATGAGCAGCGAGCCCGCGAGGAACATCGTGCCGCCCGTCGCGCGGATGATGTAGGGCCAGTGCATGGCCTCCACCGTCTCGACGAAGGAGTAGGTGAGGAAGCCGAGGTGGTCGTAGGCGCGCCACATCAGACCCTGCATGATCCCCGACACCCACATCGACGTGATGTAGAGAACGATGCCAATGGTCGCGATCCAGAAGTGCCATTCGACGAGGCGCAGCGAATAGAGGCCCTGGCGCTTCCACAGCCACGGCACGAGGCAGTAGATGGCGCCGAAGGACACCATGCCGACCCAGCCGAGCGCACCTGAGTGCACGTGGCCGATGGTCCAATCGGTGTAGTGGCTGAGCGAGTTCACGGCCTTGATGGACATCAGCGGGCCTTCGAACGTCGACATACCGTAGAATGCCACGGAGACGACGAGCAGGCGCACGACGGGATCGGTGCGAAGGCGGTCCCAGGCGCCCGACAGCGTCATCAGGCCGTTGATCATGCCGCCCCACGAGGGCATCCAGAGCATGATCGAGAACGTCATGCCGAGCGTCTGCGCCCAATCGGGCAGCGCCGTGTAATGGAGATGGTGCGGGCCCGCCCAGATGTAGAGGAAGATCAGGCTCCAGAAGTGGATAATGGAGAGCCGATAGGAATAGACGGGGCGCTCCACCCGCTTCGGGATGAAGTAGTACATGATGCCGAGGAAGCCGGCTGTGAGGAAGAAGCCCACGGCGTTATGGCCGTACCACCACTGCGTCATCGCATCCTGGACGCCGGCGAACAGCGAGTAGCTCTTCGAGCCCAGCAGAGACGCCGGCACGGCAAGGTTGTTGACTATGTGCAGCAACGCAATGGTGACGATGAAGGCAAGATAGAACCAGTTCGCAACGTAGATGTGCGGTTCCTTGCGCTTCCAGATCGTGCCGAGGAAGACGAGCAGGTAGCAGACCCAAACCGCCGTCAGCCACAGGTCGACGTACCATTCCGGCTCGGCGTATTCCTTGCTCTGGGTCGAGCCGAGCAGGTAGCCGGTGGCGGCAAGCACGATGAAGATCTGATAGCCGTAGACGACGAACCAGGGCGCCCAGTAGCCGGCGAGGCGCGCGCGGCAGGTGCGCTGGACGACATAGAGCGAGGTCGCGATCAGGACGTTGCCGCCGAACGCGAAGATCACGGCCGAGGTGTGCAACGGCCTCAGGCGTCCGAAGTTGGTCCACGGCAGGTCGAAGTTGAGCGCGGGGAACGCGAGCTGCCAGGCGATGATGACGCCGACGAGAAATCCGACGACGCCCCAGACCACCGCGGCGATGGTGGCGAACTTGACCGGGCCATCCATGTAGCCCTTCTGCTCGCCCGCGCCGCCGGGGCGCGGATGCGACATGACGTAGAGTCCGGCCCCGATGCTGGCGACCAGAAACAGCGCGCCATGGAAGCGGATGACTTCGTCAAGACCTGCCAGCCAGTACACCGCGCCGAGCGCCGCACATCCCGCGGCCACCAACACAGCCGCGCCGCCGGACAGGGCGATTACCTCTTCGCTCGTCGCTCTCATCAGTCCCTCGCCCGATGTCGAAATTTATCGGACAACACTGAGTGCGGCGGCGCTTGCGGACTTTGATCGCAATCAAACGTGCGACGATACGGCTGGCCAAAACCGAGGATTGCAGCTCGCTACGGATGGCGGACGCCTATTGGATCGGGAGTTTCGTGCTCATCATGGGGGTCGTCACGCCGTTCACGTGATAGCTGTGACACAACAGGCAATCCTGGCGCGACTTTCCGGCGGTGTGGCACGTCTGGCAGAGATCCTTGTTCACCGCGCCGAAATCCGACGCGAACACTTTCGGATTGCCCTGCTCGTAGCTCTTCAGGTACGGGCGGCCCTTTTCGAGCGCGTGACACGTCAAGCAGCCGCGATCGCCCGTGATGGCGAAGTGCGGCTCATGGACGAACTTCGTGAAGCGTCCCGTCTTAGCGGCGGCCGACGCCGGGGCGAAGTTGACGATACGCCCCTTGCCCTGGATGTCGTCGACGCTGTGGCATTTGGTGCAGGCTCCTTGCGCGTCCTTGCCGGTGAGGCCGTCGAAGACCGCCGCGGCCGGGCTCGTGTCGCCTTTCGTTGCGTGGGGGCCGGTCAGGACGAGCCAGGAGAAGATGAATTTGTCCTTGTGGCCTACGGGCCGGTAGTAGATCGCGTGGTCCTGCCGGTACCAGCCGCCGTATTCGGCCCAACTCTCCGGGTCCACGTCGCTTTCGATGCTGATCTCGGATGCTGCTCCGCCTCGCGGCGCGGCTGCGGCGTCGGCTGACTTCGCGGGAGCTGTCGGCGCGCGGGTATCGGCTGCATAAGGGGGAGCGCCGCTATCGAGCTTGGCGTTCGCGGCATCCGACGAACCGCCTGCGGCCCCGGATGGCGCCTCCTTCGCGGCGCTCGGAGCTTCCTTCGCGATGCCGCGCAGCTCTTCCGCCGTCGGGAAGAGAAGGTCGTCGCTTTGATCCGCCGGATCGCTCGGGGGCGGCTTGACGGGGGCGCCCGCCTGCTTGTCGCCGTCGGATGGTTTGGTGGTCGTATCAGCCGATCCGGTGTCCTTGCCTGACGGCGCGGTTGGGCGATCGTCCTTGTCCGAGCCTTCGGGCTTTCTACGCTCCATCCTTGGCTCATCGTCGTCGGTGCCCTTGTTGCGCTCGGCGTCGATCGAGCGCGGCGTGCCGCTCGGCAGCAGCCTGCGTCCGGGGATGGTGTCGCTGTCCTCGGCGAGGCGCATCCGGCCGCGATGGCCTCCGGCTTCGCGCGCGTGCCCACCGAACAGCTCGTCGGGATCCGCCGTTGCGGCCAGCTTCGTTTCGGTCGTGATCGTGCTCCAGCCGTCGCCTGCCGCGTCCGTCTCCGGGTGCGCGGCGATCTCGGCCGCAAGATTGGGGAGCCACTGCTGCTGCGCGCCAGCGATCACATCGCGCGGCATGCTCGCGGTCAGGTCAGCGACGAGGCCGGCGCTCAGCGTCGCGCCGCCGATGCCGAAGTTGCCCAGCACGTCCGACGCCTTCCCCTTGATCAACGCGTGAAACAGCCGCTTGGTTTTCCAGGCCAGCGCCGCAACCGCCTTGATCTGCGCATCGCTCGCGGTGCTCAGATCCTGCAGGTTGACGCCGTCCAACGCCTTCATGAGCGCGCGGCCCCGCTCGTCCCGCCCGATCATCACCTTCATGAACGGCGTGAGCTCGGCTTCGGAGGCCTCCGGCCACTCGCCAATCGCGGCGTTTTTTTTCTTCAGTGTCTGCACGTCCAGGCCCGGCACGGACAGGAACGCGACGCCTTTGGGCCCGCTCGCCCGCTCCTTGCCCACGATCTGATCGAGGTGGCAGCCCGTGCACGTCTGCTCGAACGGCGCCACGGCCATGACGCGCTTGTCCTGGCGGCTGTCGTGGCAGGTCGCGCACGTCTCGGGAATGCGCCGCGACGGGTCCTTCTTCGCGACCTCCGGGTAATGTTTGCCGAAGTGGCCGGCGTGGTCGTAGACGATCCGCGTGCGCCTCTCGAACGGGTACGTGACGAATTTCGGATGGTTGCCGTCGAAGCTGTCGAAGCGCACGGAGTGGCAGGCGCGACATTGCTCGTTCGAGACTTTGCTCAAGTCGAAGTTTGCGCCCTGGTGCTCCTGGTGGCAGGTCGCGCACTCGAGGCCGCCTTTCACCATGTCGTGGGTCGGAAAGGCAGCATCCTGCGCGCGGGCCGACAGCGGCACAGGCGTCGTGCTCGCGATTTTTATCAGCCGCTCCGTGCTCTGCTTCAGGGCTTCATCCGACGCACCGTGTGGGTTGAAGGCGGTCTCCGGCATCTTGTGACAGGTAAGGCAGGCTTTGCTGTCGGCGTGCGGCTCTCCCGGTGCGAGGCCGCGTATCCAGCTCAATTTTCCGCTGCCGCTGCTGGCGTGACACGTGCTGCACGCCTCGATCGCGCCGTGGGCGCTTGCCAGCGGCCCCGGCATCAGCATCTCAGTGCCGTGCGTGAGAACGAGACCGGCGCCGAGACAAACGAGTGTCGCAAGCGCAAGCACCCGCGCCAGACGATCTCGTCCCAAGCCTGATCCTTTCCAAGACGGCCGCCACATCACCACGCCCCCGATGAATAGGCATAGACGACGAGACCGTGCAGCACGCCGAGCACGACCAGCGCATAGGTGGCGGGCACGTGTACGAACAGCCACGCCCGGGTCAGCGCAAGATAGACGCGGGCGAAATCCAGGCGGTCTTTTTCCACCGCCAAGCTCCTGATCGCGGCGAGCTTCTCCTGGCTGGCCGCATCGACATAGCGGGCGAGACTGTCGATCTCATCGGTCAGTCTCTTGAGATGACGCTGCGAGCCGATGAGATGGGCCACTGCATTGCGCGGGCCGTCGAAATGCTGGCGCAGGTGGGCGGTGTAGAGATCGGTGATCCACGCGTCATGGGGGAGCCCCGGCAGCGGGGGCAATCCCGGCAAGGCGATCTGGGCGGCTCCCGGCTCGCTCTCGACGACGGCGGCGTGGACGGCTCGCGCCAACTCGGCGCGCAGCACTGGGATCCGCTCCGCGCTCACGCCGTCATCAATGAGGCGTTTCGATTTCAGCGACCAGCCGAGATAGACGCCGAAGATGCCGCTCAGCGTCACCAGCACGAAGCCTGCCCACAGCGCCCATTCGAAGCCGGTATCCGGCAACGATAAGCCCGAGTGCGAGACGAAGGCGGCAATCAGGAGGTAGCCCATGGCGATATGCGTCTTACGCCAGCGCATCGCGGACTTCGGAGAGAGGCGCGCGGTCTTGATCGCGATGTGGAAGTAGATCTGCACCGCCATGCCGCCGGCCAGCACCCAGCCGTCGAGGTAGCGCGGGTCGCGCAATCCATTGCCATAGATATAGACGAGCCAGAACAGGCCAGCGGACAGCGCCGCGATGGCTGCCACCAGCGCCCCCTGTCGCGCGGGCCGTCTCGCCGCGCGTGTTCCGATGGCCTCATGCGTCACGGCAGACCCCTGTTCTTCCCCATCGCCGCGGTCCTGATCGCAAGTCTCTTTTGTTGTTCCGGCGCACTTTCGTTGTGCCGCAGCACCGCGCGGCGCATCAGTTGGGCGGCTTCAGTTGGGTGGCTTTCTGGCCGCGCCCTTGTATTTGTCCGCGCCGGGTATCAGGCCATCGAGCCCGGCCATCGTGCTGCCGTCGTACTTTTCCGTGACGAGCACGAGTTGTCGGGAGACGCCGTCGGCGGCGGCGGTGAGGCGCGCTTCGTTGTTGAGTTTCAGGCCCGCGGAATGGCCCAGCTTCACCATCTCCGCGATTTCCGGCACGCCAGGGGCTGCCTTCGCCGCAACGTCGAGTTGCTTGCGCGCGCGATCCGCACGCTTGGCCATCTCGAATGCGTAGGCCTTTCGCACCGTCGCCTTGCCGATGCCGCGCAACGCCATTTCAAGTTCGACGCCGAGGCCGACGAGATAGAGCATGCGCTTGCGCGCGGCATCGGCCGGCACGTTTTCACGGCCCTTGGAATGCCACGTATTGTGGCGCACCTCGCCTTGCGACCAGGACACCAGCTCGAAGGCGCTGCCAGCCTTGTGGCCGCCCTTGTTCACGAGCTCTTCCTGCGGAACGACGTGGCAGGTGTAGCAATTCTTGGCGAGTTGATAGACGGAGCGCGGCCTGATCATTCCTTTGGAGTCGGAGAGCCTCCAGCGCTCCTTCGCCTCGGCCTTGGTTTCGAACAGGATGGTCTTGCCGCTGAAGCCGCTGTGCACCTTGATCCAGTCCTGCCCGGCGCTGTGACAGCTCTCGCAGGAGATGCCCGAGACCGGCTCCTCGCGATCGTTCTTCTGCTGCAACGTAAAGTGACAGCTCGCGCACAGAGTGTCGTACTTGATGCGGCGCACGCCCATTTTGTCGGCGATCTCATTCGCCTTGGTGTTGCGGGGCATCTCCCGAAATGTCTTGAAGTGGTGCGACTCCTTCCACGCCTCGACCTCCTGCTTGTGGCATTCGGCACAGGCGTTCGGGCCGACCGTCTTGGCGGTGTCGGTGGCCGTGGCTTCGGTTGCGGCGAAGCTCGAGACGGCGAGAACGGCGACCAGACGCGCCATCGGCCATCCGAGGCGCAGCGACCTGCGACTTGTCCCTGCCCCGACCGCAATCGATTTCGGGGTGTGCACGCGCGGCCCCCTCATCCTTCCCTGGCTTCGTTTGCGCGATAGAGGTTCGGCGGCGGATCGCGGCGCGCCGGATTGGAGCCAAGATCGCGCTGGCCCTGCTCCCGGCGCGGAGGCACGGCGAGCCAGCCCATCGCGCGCGTCAGAACGCTGTCCTCGGCCGCGTCGGCAGCAGTCGGCAGGAAGGGATCCGCATAGCAGACCGCGCCGACGCGCGCCGCGGCCGCCTTGACCTGCTCGACCATTCCCGGCGCGCCGCACGCGTAGAGCACATCGCTCGGCAGCAGAAGCGGGAGATAGTCGGTCGGACGCCCCGGCATCACCGCGTTGGCGGCGGCTTGCGGTCCGCTGCACACAGGCACGACCAGCACATTGGGATAGCCCGCCAGCCGCACGAGCGCGGGGCCCATGTAAAGAGCCTCCATGGCGCGGCCGCCCACGATGATCATGATCCTGCGCTCCGGATCCTCTCGGAGCGCGGCCGTCGCCACCGACCAGATCGGTGCAAAGCCGGTATTGGTTGCGACGAGAACAAGCCGGCCTACGAGATCCGGCCGGAAATGCGCCGAACCATAGGGACCCGCCAACGTGACGCGATGACCCGGCCTGATGCGCGTGCCGAGAGAGGCAGTGACGCGCCCGTTCGGCATGCGCCGCATATGAAACCAGATGGACGCGCCAGCTGCTTCGCCGCGCAATGGGTGCGTCATGCTGAAGGGACGGCTTGCAAAGCCCTTAAACCGGACCTGGGCATATTGTCCGGCATGATAGGGCAGCGCGCGATCGGTCCGGATGCCGACTTCGATCACCTCGCGCGAGAGCGGCAGCAACGAGCTCACGACGCCATCTACGCTGCGCACGCCCGACGTCTGGCGCTTCTCAATCGCGGCATCGCCTGCAATCCGGCACTGGCAGGCGTGGACGATGCCGGGCTCGGCGCCTTCTCCGCCCTGCACCTGGCCGGAGACGAGACGCACACAGCATGTTCCGCAATGGCCGGCCCGGCAGTCGTGGGGAAGATCGACGCCGTTGCGCAAGGCGGCGTCCAGCAGCACCTCGCCGCGGCGCGCCCGAAACTCCTGGCCATTGATCGTTATTCTGCAATCGATTGCCATTATCTGTTTCCGAATGTCATTCATGAGCCAACCGCACAAGTGCTCTTACGAAGACAATCGGGCAAAAAATGTGAAGCGAAGCGAAAAGCCAATGCTCGCTCCATATAGGTTGTGCTCCACAGCGCTCATTGAACGCAAAAACGAGAAAACTATTTTATTCCGCGCGACCAGAAATCGTCACAATCTCCCGCGGCAAACCGCTGCGTAACCTACGCATTGTTCCGTATCTGCTCAGATCGGAGCTTTCAGTTTTTTTAGCGCTTTCATTCGATTGACGGAGCGTCTCCGCGCGTCGCGAAAATGGCCGCTTCAGGCTTCGCATTTCGGTCTGTCGCGTTTTCTCGGCCATTTGTCGGCCCGCTTTGCGCGCTATTTTTCAATCAGACCTTCGAAGTAGCAACTCTCCACAGTTCTCGCGCAGAAGATGCACTTTGCAGTGCCCTCGTGAGCCCATCCAGATGGTGACTCCATGCAAGCCGTGCGCAATTTCTCCGTATACTTCCGGGTGTTCGCCTGTGCCGGCGTGCTGGCCTGCGCGGCGTCCGCCGGCATCCGTTCCGCGTCCGCCGCCGATGCGAACGCGCTGCTCGAAGCGCTGATCAAGAAGGACGAGGCGAGCAGGCTCGGCGGGCCGACATCCGGCGAAACGAGCGGCGCCGCGAGCCCCAAGGGCAACGGCGCAAAGAGCAAGACCAAGGTTTCCGAGGACGCGCATTCAGAGGGCGCGAACGCACAGGCAGAGGGTGCCGGCGCACATAAGTCGGGCGCTGACGCGCATGCAGAGGGTCACGGCGAGATGTCCGTGCTCAAGGCCGCCGCCGAAGCCTCGAAGGGCCAGGAGGCGCCGATCCCCGCGGTCGATGAGGAAACGCTCTCGCTCTATCCCACGGCCGCGCAATGCGGCGAATGCCACAAGCAGATCTATGAGGAGTGGTCGTCGTCCCAGCATGCGTATGCGTCGATCTCGCCCATGTTTCACAAGTTCGAGCAGAAGTTCCAGGATCTGACGCAGGGCACGGTCGGCACGTTCTGCGTGCGCTGCCACCAGCAGGTCGGAACGCAGCTCGGCGAAAACCGCGAGACACCGCTCTGGGATCGCAGCCCGATTTCGCGCGAAGGCGTGACCTGCATCACCTGTCATCGCGTCAGCGAGCAATACGGCAAGGTCAACGGCGAACGCCGCGTCGTTCCCGGCAAGATCTACGAGCCGGTGTACGGCAGCGGCGAGAAGAGCGTGATCAAGGACGTGCTCGCCAACAAGGACACTTACTCCGTCAAGACCAGCACCGACGGGCGCGGCAACGACATTCACAAGGGCATGATCACGAACGACCAGATTACCAAGTCGGAGTTCTGCGTGAGTTGCCATCAGGTTGCGGTGAACCTCGGCATCAAGCTCGAGATCGTCTGGGACCAGTATCGCGACAGCCCGGCGCGAAAGGCCAATGTGACGTGCCAGGACTGCCACATGGGCAAGGTGCCCGGAAAGCCCGAAGGCTATGCGACGGCTCCCTCCGCAGTGGTCGGCGGCAAGGAGGTCAATCCAGGGCGCAAGCACGCCAATCACCGCTTCATAGGTCCCGGGTACTCGATCGCGCACCCCGGCATCTTCCCGCACAACACCAAAGCGCAGGCCTACAGCATCAAGGACTGGCTGCAGTTCGACTGGCGCGGCGGATGGGGCACCGCCAAGTTCGAAGACAAGGTCGCCGCCGGCAAAGCCAAGGTCGCCTTTCCCAAGCGGTGGGCGGATGCGCTCGACCGCGAGGACGCGCGCGAGATCATCGAGGAGAACCTCAAGAAGCTCGACGAGCGGGACGAAATCCGCAAGCAGGTGATGGAGAACAGCAGCCACATCGACGGCCCCTTTGTCCAGGGTGCTCCGGCTGTCGGCTCGGATCTGGCGTTCTCCTACAAGATCAAGAACACCAACACCGGCCACAACCTGCCGTCGGGTTCGCTCGGCGCGCAGCCACAGCTCTGGGTGAATGTCGCCCTCGTCGATCCGGACGGCCTCAACGTCTGGGAGTCGGGCTACGTCGACAGCAACGGCGACATCGCCGATCTGCACAGCCTCGACGTCGCCGCGGGCCGCATCAAGACAGACCAGCAGCTCGTGCACTTCCAGACCAAATTCCTCACGACCAACGTCAAGGGCACGGAACGTGAGATGTATCTACCGGTGAATTTCGACGTCGATCCGTTGCCTCATCTGCGTCCGCCGCAGATCCCGACCACCGTTCTCAATCATCCGCCGCTGGTGCGCATGGAGAACCGCTCTCTCGCGCCGCTCGGCGAGAAGCTCGCGAAGTACGTCGTGCCCGGCAACCTGATCACGAAGCCCGGCAAATACAGCCTCGCCTTCCGCATGCGCAGCCGCGCCGAGCCGATCTACTTCATGCGCTTCGTCGGCTCCACCAAGGCCATGGAGCAGAGCATGAACGAACGGATCATGAATTTTCACGCCTTCGCGGTGGAGGTCGATGTGAAGGGCTAATCGCACTCCGAACTTCGGATGCGCACCGGCGGGGGAAGCACCGGCGCTCATCCGATCTCACGACCAAGTCACGACGAGGGGGTTTCGTATGACGTGTAATGCGTACCTTGCCAGGACCAGCACCGCCGCACTCGCGATGGTGGCCGGAGGCTGTCTCCTTGCAACCGGGGCGGCGTCCACATTTGCCGCGAGCGATGGCGAAGCCGGCGACGGCGGCTGGTCGGTGCAGGTCTGGCCCGGCGCATCGCGGCTGGCGTCGGCCGAAGATCAGGCGCGCCTGCAGGCGGGCAGCAGCACGGAGGCCAAGGTCGAGACCACAGCCGCAAACGCAACGCCCGAGAAAAAGGCTGCCAAAAAAACTGATAAGGCGGCGCGCAAGCGCAAGGAGGCAGCCGCCAAGGACGACCTGTTCCGATCCGATCCTCAGTACGACGGGGAATACCACGCGGACGGGCAGGTCGACATCTATGGCGCAAAGAGCGCGGTCGAGCCGCCGCGTCCTCCGGTGGAAATCGGCCGGCAGCAATATACCTCCGGCGCCTACGACAAGAGCAGCACGTTCCTCGGCGAGAAGAACCCGTTGCTCCCGGGCCTTGCGATCTACGGCGACTGGCGGACGGCGATCGCCTCCAACAACAACAACGGCAAGAACATCTCGCAAGTCGCGACGCGCTTGAACCTCGACGTCGATTTCAAGATCACCGGCACCGAGCGCATCCACGCGTTCTTCACGCCGCTGCAGAAGGCCAACAAGGAGTTCACGCGCTTCGAGTTCGGCCGAGGCGACGGCAACGGGCAATTCAACGACGAGCTCGATCTCAACCCGCAGACACTGTTCTTCGAAGGCGACGTGGGCTCACTCTATTCGGGCTTCTCCGGCCAGGACGCCACGTTCGACCTGCCCTTCACGGTCGGTCTCTATCCACTGTTCCTGCAGAACGGCATCTGGGCGAACGACGCCATCCTCGGCGGCGCGGTCAGCTTGCCTGCAAAAAACTCCGCCGCGCTCGGATTGGCGAACTTCGACATCACCTTCTTCGCCGCGTTCGACAACGTCGACAACGCGGGCATCATCGGCGCGGACAAGGGCGACAACCATCTCGCCAACCTCTACGGCGTCACGGCGTTCATCGATGCTTTCGACGGCTACATCGAAACGGGCTACGGCTTGATCCAAGGCCGCGACGAGCAGGACGGGCTGCTGACTCACTTCCTGACCGCCGCCTACACGCACCGCTACTTCAACACCGTCTCGAATTCCACGCGCGTGTTCGCGAACTTCGGCGAAGACCCGGAAGGCAACAGCGACGGTCTCGCGATCATCTCCGAAAACAGCCTCGTGACGGGATTGCCGAGCACGCTGCTACCGTATGCGAATTTCTTCGTCGGCTTTGGCAATCCTCAACCGTTGGTCGATGGCAACGGCGCGGGCATCCTGAAAAACGTTGGCATCAACTTCGAGACCGACGCGCTCACCGGCTATCCGAAGCTCGACGACAGCGGCTCTAATGCCCTAGGTGGCGCGCTCGGCCTGCAGTACCTCTTCAATCTCGATCAGCAGCTCGTGTTCGAAGTGGCGATGGTGCAGCCGTTCAAGGACGACGGCATCGGCGCCGATGACGCGCAGTACGGTTTCGGGATCCGCTATCAGGTGCCCATCGACCGGGCGTGGCTGTTCCGCGCGGACGCGACCTACCAAATTCTCGACGGCGGCGATGAAGACAACTTCGGCCTTCGCGCCGAGGTGCGCCGCAAATTCTGACGATCGGCTGGAGGGAGTTCTCTCATGAGTAGCCAGACTTGGTTCGCACCGTTCGTGTTTGTGCCGATTGTGATGGCCTGCGTGCTGGTGGCCGGGTTCTTCGGCCTTGCGGCGGTCTCGGCCGCTTCGGCCGGGAAATCCGTCATGAAGGCGCGCGATGGCGGACGGGCCTATGTGCTCGAGGGCACAAAGCGCACCCGCAGTCGCGGCCCACGGATCCCGCAGCCATTGGGACCGGCCTACATCTACTACGACTATCCCTACTACTACAGCCGCGGCTACTACCCGACGCACATCGGGCGGTATGTCTATTTCCCCTCGTTCGCGCGCGGCCGTGATCCAAAAGTCGATGCCAGATGCTCGAGCTGGCGGCGAAGTTGTCTCGCCAAAGCCGGCTACTATCGGGGACCTGCGTCGCCCCGCCGCCAGAGGGGGGCTTGCAGATGTCGCTGAAGCTTTTCGGTTGGATCCTGATCGTCTCCGCGCTCGCGCCCTATGCGCTGCTCGTTTATCAGCTCCGGTCGCGGGTTTCGCTGGCGCCGCAAAGCGGCCGCGCCGGCGTGGGCATGACCGCGCGCCTGAGAGACAGCGGGTCGCTGCTCCGCCACGTGAAACTCGACGGCGGCCGGGGAACGTTGACGATTGCCGCCGCTGTCTTTCTCGTCGTTGCGTGTGCAGGCTTTGCGAAATCGTATTTCGGCCAGGCACCGGATGTGTCGGATGAGACGATGGCGACTTCTCGGTCATCCGATGCGGGCGATCCTGCCGATCTTGCCGATGGCGACCTCGAACACCTCGCGGACTATGCGCGCTCCGTCGCTACCGCCTCGCCGACAGCGACCGACGGCCAGCGCGACACCGCCACGCTCCTGCCCGACGTGAACACGATGATCGAGCGGCTCGCCGCTCGCCTCGCAAGCGCGCCCGACGATGTGCAGGGCTGGCGCACGCTCGGCTGGTCCTACGTCAACACGGGGCGGTATGACGATGCCGTAAAGGCCTACGCGAAGGCCGTCGCGCTCGATCCGAACTCGCCCGAGATTGCGCGCCTCTATGAGGACGCCAAGGCGAAGGCGTCCGGAAGCGCAGGCGTGGCCGCCGCGACAGACGCTACGACGACGCCGTCAAATGCCACGCAGCCGCAAGACTCCGATAGCGCGCCAGCGCAGACCCCTGCCGGCACACCACCGCATGACACCAACGCCGCCATCCGATCGATGGTCGATGGGCTGGCCAATCGCCTCGCGAGCGCGCCGCGCGATGTCGAGGGCTGGACACGCCTGATGCGCTCTCGCGTCGTGCTCGGAGAACGAGGCGTCGCAGCGGAAGCGTTCGCCAAGGCCCTCGAAATCTTCAAGGACGACTCGGCTGCTTCCGCCCAGGTCACGGCCATGGCGGCCGAACTCGGCCTGACATCCGAATGACCTCCCTCAATCGCCGCGCCCGGCGCGCAGGAGTTCGACATGAATTTTGATCACCAGTTCCAGCAGCGGCTGGAGGCCCTCCGCCGCGAAGGCCGCTATCGCGTGTTCGCGGACTTGAAGCGCCGCCGCGGACACTTTCCAGCGGCCGATCATTTCACGGCCCATCGCACACGCGAGGTCACGGTGTGGTGCTCGAACGACTATCTCGGCATGGGCCAGCACCCGGCCGTCATCGCCGCCATGCACGAGGCGATCGACGCGGCGGGAGCGGGCTCGGGCGGCACGCGCAACATCTCCGGGACGACCCACTATCACGTGGAGCTCGAAGCCGAGCTTGCGGACCTGCACGGGAAAGAAGCCGCGCTGCTGTTTTCTTCCGCCTACATGGCCAATGACGCGACGCTCTCGACCCTCGCCCGGCTGGTTCCCGGCACGGTCGTGTTCTCGGATGAGAAAAACCACGCGTCGATGATCGAAGGCATCCGCCACGGCGGCGGCGACAAGCAGATCTTTCGCCACAACGATATCGGCGACCTCGAAGCCAAGCTCAGAAAGTATCCGAAGGGCACGCCCAAGATCATCGCCTTCGAGAGCGTCTACTCGATGGACGGGCATATCGCGCCGATCGCGGCCATCTGCGATCTCGCGGAAAAATACGGCGCGCTGACCTATCTCGACGAGGTGCACGCGGTGGGGCTCTACGGCCCGCGCGGCGGCGGCATTGCCGAGCGCGACGGCGTGATGCACCGCGTCGACGTCATCAACGGCACATTGGCCAAGGGTTTCGGCGTCATGGGCGGCTACATCGCGGGCACTCGGACCCTGATCGATGCGATCCGCTCGTTTGCCGCCGGGTTCATCTTCACGACCTCGCTGGCGCCCACGATCGCGGCTGGCGCGCTCGCCTCCCTCCGCCACTTGAAAACAAGCACGAGCGAGCGAGCCCGCCACCAGGAGCGGGTGCGGACGCTCAAGGCGGCGCTCAAAGCGAAGCGCGTCCCCGTCATGGACAATCCGAGCCATATCGTGCCGGTGATGGTCGGCTGTCCGGCTCACTGCAAGGCGATCACCGACACGCTGCTTCGCGAGCACGGCATCTACGTGCAGCCCATCAACTATCCGACGGTGGCGAAAGGCACGGAGCGGATGCGCCTCACGCCGTCGCCCGTTCATTCCGACGACCAGATGGACGATCTGGTGCGCGCCCTGGGAGCGCTGTGGGCGGCCTGCCCGGTGCCGAACGGCGCGTATGTGAGGCTGGTCGCGGAATAGCGGGCGCGCGACGGACGCGACGCTGGCGATCCCGGCAGGGCTCGAACCTGCGACCCCCTGCTTAGAAGGCAGGTGCTCTATCCGGCTGAGCTACGGGATCTGAGCCGTCGGAGCCCTTTGAATAGCAGAGACGCTTTCCGTGGCAAGCCAGCTCTTGCCCCGCCAAGGGCCAACAGACGCAACGGCGGCGCCTCGAACCCGTTCCGCGCGCGCCGGAATGATCCTACGCTCGCCACATGAGTGATTCCCGCGACATCGACACGTCTCGTGACGCGAACGATCCCGGCCTCAGCGTGGGGTCGGGCGGGACGTCGCTGGGCGACCTCTTTTTTCTCATGGATCGCGATCCGCGGACCTCATCGCGCCCGCTCGTCATCTTCCTGCATGGTGCATTGCGACACTCGGAGAACACGCAGGCCTGGTTTCCGGTGCTGTCGAAAGACTTCGACGTGATCTTCGTCGACCTGCCGGGGCACGGGCATTCGCCGTCCGACGGCGAGCCGACCCTCGCGGCTTTCACGGAGCGCTTCCGCGAGTTTCTGTTGCGGCACTTCTCACGCCGCGATGTCGTGATCGTGGGCGAGTCCGTCGGCGGGCTCATCGGCCTCGGCGTCGCGGACGGACGAACGCCCTGCGTGCGCGGCGTCATCGCGGCCGACCCGCCGCTGTCCACGGCCAAGCAATGGCCGATCTACGCCAACTTCGTGCACCGCGCCACGACCCGGCCGATCGGTGACTATCTGATGACGCTGTTCGCCAATGCGTTCGGCTACACGCTCGAAGGACTAAATGGCGACCGCATCTACTATTCGGTGCTGGCGCACGTCACGGTGCCGGCGCTGATCCTGACGGGCACTCTGCCGCTGTTTCCCGTGCGCCCGCAGAAGACCATTCCCTGCCTGCTCGACGACGTGGACAAGGCGATGATCCGGGCGATGAAAAACCCGCATCTCGCATTGAGCATCGTGCCGGGTGCCGGGCATCTCTGCCTCGACACCACGTTTCCGGAAGCACGCGTTGCGGTGTTGGATTTTTGCGCGGCGCGGCTGCTACAGCAGCCGGCGCGGCAGGCGGGCTAGCGCACCCGCAATTAGTTCTCAGTGCGTCCAGGCGCCGATGCGGCCGAACTTGAAGTTGTCGGCATAGGCCTTCCGCACGAGGCTGCGCGGCTTCGGCTCTTCCAGGCGATAGGCGATGCCGTTGCGCTCGGCGTAGGCGATCGCTTCTTCCTTGGTGTCGAACTCAAGACGGACCTGCGTGCGCGTGTCGGCCGAGCTGGTCCAGCCCATCAGGGGATCGATCTCGCGCGGCACGGCGGGCTCCTGCTCCACCACCCACTCTTTCGTACGGGCCAGCCCGGATTGCATTGCGGATTTGGCCGGCTTGTAGATGCGTGCCGTCACGGCGCCCTCGCTGTTCGACTGCGATAGAGTGCTTCCGGAAAGCGAGCCCTGCTCATGGCGGCGCCACGCGGCACCGCAGTGCCCGGCAAGAAGCACGATAAAACAAAGGGCTAGTGTCATTCCGCGATTCAATCAAACGGAAACGACGCTAGGGATCAATTGATCCGGGACATGATTAGCCGCGGCGGCCTTTCCGGGCAAGCGCCTCATCGGCGCAGCACGAGGTCTGCCGTATCGGCGCGCGCCTGCCAGCCGGCGCGTTCCAGCTCCGGATCCAGGTGCTCCTCCACCGGCCGCCCGAGACAGAGATAGGCGACGAGCGACCAGTCGGCCGGCACGTCGAGCGCCTGGGTCACGACATCGGGCTCCAGAATCGAGACCCAGCCGAGGCCGATGCCCTCCGCGCGGGCCGCGAGCCACATCGTGTGAATTGCGCCGACCACGGAGTAGCGAAGCACTTCCGGCATCGTCTGGCGGCCGAGCCCGGCCCCGCGTTCCGTGTCCTCGTCGGCGAACACGGCGAGATGGACGGGCGCCTTCTCGAGCCCTTCGAGCTTGAGGCGCGCATAAAGCTCGCGCTGCTCGCCGTCGTAGCCGTCGAGGGCGGACTGGTTGGCACGCCGAAACGAGGCCCGCACGGCATCGCGGCGGGCTTCGGATGCAACGAGCACGAAACGCCAGGGCTGGCAGTTGCCGACCGAGGGCGAGCGGCACGCCAGCTCGATCAGCCGCTCGACGCTGCCGGCGGGCAGCGGATCGGGCCGGAAGCGCCGGACATCGCGCCGCCAGTACACGAGGTCGCGGAACTGGTCTGCGAAGGCCGCCGAAAACTCGGGGGCTGCGTGACGAGGGGTGTCCGTCATGAGGCTAATCTATCGACGATGTGCACGAACGTGCCAGTGACATTCGCGCGCCGTGCCCCGCACTCCGCAACCGGCTGGCCGTCGGCGCCTGTCGCTGCGAGAAGCGGATCGTCGCCGGCGGCCACGACGGAGGCGAAGTGGAACTCGTGGCCCATGAGCTGGCTGCCGGCCAACCCGATCGCGCAATCGGCAAGCACCCGCACGCGGCGATAGCCGAGATGCATCGCGGGGCGCGCAAACGACGTCTCGACGCCGAGCAGACCGGCCATGGCATGCCGGTGGCCGTCCTTATCGACGAGGCCCGCGCCGAGCACCATGTAGCCGCCGCACTCGCCGTGCACCGCAGCGCCGCGCTTCGCCGCGGCAGCAAGCCCCGCCTGGAAGCCGCGTGCGGAGGCGAGCGTGCCGGCATGCAGTTCCGGATAGCCGCCGGGCAGCCACACGGCATCGGCGGCCACGTCGGGGGCTTCGTCGGCCAGCGGGGAGAACGGCAGGATCTCAGCGCCAGCTCGCCGCCAGCCTGAGAGAACGTGCGGATAGGCGAACGCGAACGCCGTGTCGGAGGCGAGCGCGATGCGCTGTCCCGGCGGTCGGATCGCCTCGTCGCCCGGCCCGGCGGCCGCGAGTTTCGCGGGCGCCGCCAACCGCACGAGCGCATCAAGGTCGAGGCATTCGGCGATGGCATCCGCGATATGGCCGATGCGCGCCTCGACGTCGGCCGTTTCGCCAGCCTGCACGAGACCCAGGTGCCGTTCCGGCAACGCAAAGTCCGCCTTGCGCGGCAGCGCGCCGAGATAGCGGATGCCGATGCTTTCGAGCACGGGCGCGATCATGCGAGCGTGCGCCTCGCCGCCGACGCGATTGAGGATGACGCCTGCGATGGCGATATCGTCGCGAAAGCGGGCGCAGCCGAGCGCGAGCGCGGCGGCGGTTTCCGCCTGAGCCGAGACATCGAGCACGAGCACCACCGGCCAGCCCGTGTGCGCCGCGAGATCGGCGGTCGCGCCGCGCGCGGTCTGGCCTGCCGCCGTGACGCCGCTGTCGAAAAGGCCCATCACGCCTTCCGCGATAACGAGCGATGCGCCTGCGCTCTCGCCCTCAACGATCTGCGCGAGGCTGGCGCGGCGCATCGCCCAGGTGTCGAGGTTGTGCGAGGCGCGCCGCGTGGCGACGGCGTGGAAGGCTGGATCGATATAGTCAGGCCCGCACTTGAACGGCTGCACGACATGACCTTTGCGCGTCAGTGCGCGCATGAGGCCGAGTGTGACGGTGGTCTTGCCGCAGCCCGAGGCGGGCGCGGCGACGATGAGCCCGGGCGGCGGCGTCCCGGTCATGGCTTGGCCGTGGGCTTTCCGAGCATGGCATCCGTCACCATGCCCGGCGCGAGCACGGCGCGCAGAGCGGCGTTGGCGCCGATCACGATCACGGCGGGCGACGTGATGCCGTGGGCTGCGACGTCGGCGGCAAGATCGGCAAGACACGTCTCGACGATGCGCTCGTCCTCACTGCTGGCATGCGAGATGACGGCGGCGGGCGTGCCGGGCGCAAGGCCGCCGCGTAGGCAGGCGGCCGTGATCTCCGGCAATTGCGCCAGCGCCATGTAGAGAATGATCGGCTGGCCGGTGGCGGCAAGCGCCTCCCACGAGCGGGCGGCCGTCGCGTCATCGGCGCGGTGTCCCGCCGCCAGGATGACGGCGTGGTTGGTCTCGCGCGTCGTGGCCGGAATACCGGCCAGGGCCGGGGCCGCAAGACCCGACGTGATGCCCGGCACGACGCGAAACGGAATACCCGCCGACACGAGCGCATAAGCCTCTTCCCCGCCGCGCCCGAAGACGAACGGATCGCCGCCCTTCAGGCGGAGCACGCGGCGTCCCCGCTTCGCTTCGGCAATAATGAGTTCGTTGATATCGCGCTGCTGCGGAGACGGGCGACCGCCGCGCTTGCCGGCGAAGTGGATCTCGGCATCCTCGCGCGCGAGACGCAGGATGCGCGGATCGACCAGCGCGTCATGCACGATGGTGTCGGCCGAGCGCAGGGCGTGAATGGCCATGACCGTGAGCAGCCGCGGGTCGCCCGGCCCGGCGCCTACGAGCCACACGTGGCCGGAGGCAAGCTCTGGGAACTCGGGAAAAATCTCGGGCGGAAAGTTCATGGCCTGCTTCACTGCTTGGGCGTGCGGGCGGCGCTGTTAAGCATGCGGATCGCACTGTGATGTGTGCGGGCCGCACGGCGCGCCATCGACGGATTGGGGTAGCCTTTGCCGCTACGGCCTGTCAAACAGGGGCGTCTTCCGAGCCCCGATGTCACACCCGACGGACGCACGACCATGGCCACGCCGCTCCCTCGCCTCACCCTCGTCATCGGCGGCGCGCGCTCGGGCAAAAGCCGATTTGCCGAGGACCTTGCGACCGCCCACCCGGCGCCCTGGATCTACGTCGCGACGGCGGAAGCGCACGACGACGAGATGGTGGAGCGGATCGCCCATCACCGTAAACGGCGCGCGGACGGGTGGGTGACGGTCGACGCACCGCGCGATCTCGCGGCTGCGGTTCTCGCGCCGACCACGGGCGCCTCTGTGCTGCTGATCGACTGCCTGACGCTCTGGCTGACCAACGTCATGCTCGGGGGTGGCGAGGTGGAGGACGAACAGGCGCGCCTGCTCGACGCGCTCGCGTCCGCCACCGTTCCCGTCCTCGCCGTCTCGAACGAGGTCGGCATGGGCATCGTGCCCGACAACGCACTGGCGCGGGCCTTCCGAGATGCGCAGGGCCGCCTCAACGCGGCGGTCGCCCGGCAGGCGAACTACGTCGTGCTGATGGCCGCCGGCCTTCCCCTAACGCTCAAGGCGCCCTAAAGCTTCCCCTCTGATGTCTGACTATTTTCTAGGCATACTGTCTGTTTTTAGTGCACATCAGGCATCCTTTTGCCTATACAGGGCCGCCCCCGCGCGCCGGCAAGACCTCCGGCTCCACTGCGGGGAGCGTGGGTTTCCTCTCAGGGAACTCGCTCATGGTCTTTCCAGGGATGTTTGACGAATGCTCGACGAGAAGCTCGAACCTATCTACGCGGACGTGCTGCGCCGGAACCCCGGCGAGGATGAGTTCCATCAGGCCGTGCGGGAGGTGCTCGAGTCGCTCGGCGCCGTCATCGCCAAGCATCCGCGCTATGCCGAGCACGCGCTGATCGAACGCATCTGCGAGCCCGAGCGTCAGATCATCTTTCGGGTTCCCTGGGTCACCGACAACGGCGAGGTGCAGATCAACCGCGGCTTCCGGGTGCAGTTCAATTCGGTGCTCGGCCCGTTCAAGGGCGGTTTGCGCTTCCACCCCTCCGTCATGCTCGGCACCGTGAAGTTCCTCGGCTTCGAGCAGGTGTTCAAGAACGCGCTGACCGGCATGCCGATCGGCGGCGGCAAGGGCGGCTCGGATTTCGATCCCAAGGGGCGCTCGAACGGCGAGATCATGCGGTTCTGCCAGTCGTTCATGACGGAGCTGTCGCGTCATCTCGGCGAGCACACGGACGTGCCGGCGGGCGACATCGGCGTTGGCCGGCGCGAACTCGGCTACATGTTCGGCCAGTACAAGCGCATGAGCAACCGCTACGAGTCGGGCGTGCTCACGGGCAAGGGCCTGACGTGGGGCGGCTCGCGCGTGCGCACCGAAGCCACCGGCTACGGCGCGGTGTTCTTCGTCGAGCGCGCGCTCGCCACGCGCAAGCAGGGCTTCGCGGGCAAGAAGGTTCTTGTTTCAGGCTCGGGCAACGTTGCGATCTACACGATCGAGAAGATCCATCAGCTCGGCGGGCGTGTGATCGCGTGCTCGGATTCCAGCGGCTATGTCGTCGACAACGACGGCATCGATCTCGCGCTGCTCAAGGACATCAAGGAAACGAAGCGCGGTCGCATCAGCGACTACGCAGCCGCGCGCCGCGCGAGCGCGACGTTCGTTCCGGCCGGGCGCATCTGGGACGTGCCGGCCGATATCGCGATGCCGTCGGCGACGCAGAACGAGCTCAACGGCCAGGACGCGCGCACGCTGGTCAAGAACGGCGTGATCGCGGTCGGGGAAGGCGCGAACATGCCGAGCACGCCGGAAGCCGTTCGCGTGTTCCAGGAGGCCGGCATCATCTTCGCGCCCGGCAAGGCCGCCAACGCGGGCGGCGTCGCCACGAGCGCGCTCGAAATGCAACAGAACGCCTCGCGCGATTCCTGGACCTTCGAGGTGACGGAGCAGAAGCTCGGCGTCATCATGAACAGCATCCATGACCGCTGCGCCGAGGTGGCGGAAGAGTACGGCTCGCCGGGCAACTACGTGCTCGGCGCAAACGTCGCCGGCTTCCTTCGGGTTGCGGATGCCATGGATGCGCTCGGCGTCATCTGACGCCAGAGTGCTGCTTCACGCCTACCACAACAGGAACGCTACGATCGCAAGCAGGCCGATCACGGCGGCCTGGATGAGATAAGCGATCCGGTAGAGGCGCAGCGCGCGGTGGATATCCGCCGCGGTTGCGTCTCGCCGGCCCGACCCCATCCACGCGTCGTCGATGGTCTTGCCGCCGTAGCTGCGCGGGCCCGCGAGCGCGAGGCCCAGCGCTCCGGCCATCGCCGCTTCCGGCCAGCCGGCGTTGGGTGAGCGATGGCGCGGCGCGTCGCTCAAGGCGCTGTGGACGGCGCTGCGCCAGTCCGCTCCCTGCGTGACGCGCGCCGCGAGCGCGATCCAGATCGCGGTCAGGCGGGAAGCCGGCAGGTTGATCAGATCGTCGAAGCGGGCCGCCGCCCAGCCGAAGGCAAAAAAGCGCTCCGACTTGTGACCAATCATGCTGTCGGCGGTGTTGGCCGCCTTGTACGCGGCGCAACCCGGCAGGCCGCCTACGATCAGCCAGAACACGGGCGCGACGACGCCATCGGAGAAGTTCTCGGCCAGGCTTTCGATGGCGGCGCGCGCAACGCCTGCTTCATCGAGCGAGGCCGGGTCGCGGCCGACGATGCGGGACACGGCCTGGCGTCCGGCGGCGAGGCCGCGCTCCTCGAGCGCGACGGCGACATCAGACACATGTTCATCCAGGCTGCGGCCGGCCAGCAGCGTACTGGCCAGCGCGGCCTTCAGGATCAGCGCGGCAACGAGCGGCAGCGTGAGGTCGATCGCGACGTCGATCAGGAGCACGATCGACACGACGACGAGCAGCACGGTCGCGAGCGCCAGGATCCCGCGCAGACGCGCGCGCGCGGGCGACAGGTGGCCTTCGTTCCAGACCTGCTCGGCGCGGGAGATGAGCGCGCCAATCCAGGTGACCGGATGGCCGATGCGGGCCACGAGCGCGTCGGAGTAGCCGACGAGCGCCTCGATGAAGAGTGCGAGAAAGGCCAGCGCGAACGTCATAGCTCTCCTCGTCTCGGGGGCCGCGAGATCAGCGTGCTAGCACAGCCGGGGCCGTGGCGGAACATGCCTCACGCGAGCACAAGCAGTAGGAGCAGCGCGGACTCGGTCATTTCAATGCTCGCGCCGTGGCAGTCGCCGTTCACGCCGCCCACCCGCAGGCGCCAGTAAATCGCGAGCGCAAGGGCCAATGGCACGGCCGCGATCAGGATCGGCGCGACGAACAGCGATGCAATCCCGAGGCCGACGCCCTCGATCGCGACAACGCGCGTGTCGACGCCCGCTGCCAGACGGCTGCCCATTCCCTCTCCCAGCGGCGGCACGGCCCGCGCAATGACGAGCACGCCCCAGCGCGCCCACGCTGCCGTGAGGGCCAGCGCCGCGACCATCATAATCGGGTCGCCCTTGGCGGTCTCGGAGATTGCCGCCAGGAGCACGAGCTTGGCTGCAATCTGGAGTGCAATGGCAATCACGCCGAAGGCCCCGGTGTGCGGATCCCGCGCCACCTCGACAAAGCGTTTCGGGTCGCCATGCGCTGCGCCGAGGCCGTCCGCGACGTCGCCTACGGCTTCGAGATGGAGCCCGCCCGTCACCGCCGCCCACGCCACGAGCCCGAGCAACGCGCCGACCCAGGGGCTGGCGGCCGATCCGAGCGCAACCGCAAGCGCCACAATCGCCCCGACGATGGCACCGACGACCGGCAGCCACGGCGCGGCGCGACCGAGATCGCTTGCGCGCTCCGGCGCGAAGCCCGGCGCGGGAAGGCGCGTCAGAAACGTCAGAGCCGTGAGAAATCCACTCATGCCTTCCCCTCGCGCGCCTTCCCCTCGTCCGGCGGCTGGACGATTTCGATCAGCTCGCCCCAAAGCCCGTGCGCGTCCGTCCAGCCGATGCGCACAGAGACACGCGTGGCATGCGACAGGCGAATGGCCCAGAGGCGTTGCAGCGGAATGGCGAGCAGCACTGACAGCGCCATGCGGATGGTGCCGCCGTGGGCTGCGACGAGCACGCCGTTTTGTCCGGTCGAAATCAGGTCGCGCAATGCGGTCTGCACGCGCCGCCTCACATCCAGCAGAGACTCGCCGCCGGGCGGAGCGTTGATCTCCGGGTCCGCCTGGAAGGCGGCAAAGCGCGCATCGTTCGCGAGGTCGGCGAGCGCCTGGCCGTCCCATTCACCGAAGTCGATCTCGCGCCATGCGGGATCGCTCTTTACGGCCAACCCCGAGACTTGCGCCGCGAGGGCGGCCGTCTGCTGCGCGCGCGCAAGCGGCGATGCCACGATCGCATCCCAGGACCGGCCAGCGATCTGTGCGGTCACGGCCGCAAGCCCCGCGTCCGCCAGCGGCGCGTCCGTCCGGCCGAGCAGCCTGCCCTCCGCGACCGTGCGTCCGTGGCGCAGAAAATCGATGGCCGTCATGGCGCGTCGCGGTTCGAGACGGCCGCCTCCGCAAAAGTCGCCATGCCGTTGTGAAGCGCGCATGCCAAGCGCAGGACCGCGAGCGCGGATGCGGCGCCCGAGCCTTCACCGAGACGCAGGCCGAGATCGAGAATGGGCTCGGCCGCCAGCGCCGCGAGCACGGCGGCGTGGCCGCGTTCGGCTGAGCGGTGGGCGAACAGCAACCACGGCCGGACGCTCGGGTTGAGCCGCGTGGCCGCGAGCGCGGCCACAGTGACGATGAAGCCATCGACGAGGACGGGGCTGCCACGCTGCGCGGCGGCGACGATGGCGCCGACGAGCGCTGCTATTTCCAATCCGCCGACGGTTTCGAGGACACGCCGCGCATCGGGGGCACTGCTCCCCTCTAGTTCGTGACGCGCGAGCCCCCGCGCGATGACGTCGATCTTGTGGGCGATGCCGGCCTGGTCGAGCCCGGTGCCCGCGCCCGCGATCTCGGCAGGCGGCTTGCCGAGCAGCGCGCAGGCAATCGCCGCGGCCGAGGTCGTGTTGCCGATCCCCATCTCACCGAACAGAACGAGATCCGCGGGGCCCGCCGTTTCCACGGCGCGGCGTCCGGCGGCCAGGGCTTCGTCGCGGTCGTCGGCGGTCATTGCGGCTTCGACGGTGAAATCGCGCGTGCCGCGGCGCGTCTTGTCGGAGACCACGCCCGCGATGGGATCCGTGGCCAGCGTTCCGGCATCCACCACCATCAGGGGCACGCCCAGCTCGCGCGCGAGGACGGCAACGGCCGCGCCGCCGGATGCGAAGTTGCGCAGCATCTCCACCGTGACGGCGGCGGGGAACGCCGAAATGTTCTGCGCCGTGACGCCGTGATCGCCCGCAAACAGAATGATGGGCGCGGCGGCGGCGCGCGGGCGGTCGGTGGCCTGAAGCGCTGCGAGCGCGATGGCGAGCTCTTCGAGCCGGCCGAGGGAGCCCGGCGGCTTGGTGAGCTGGGACTGGCGTTCGCGCGCTGCCGCCTCATGGGCGGCCGACGGCATCGGGCAGGCTTTCTCGATCCAGCGGCTGGTCATTGATTTCGGCCGGTCATGGGAATCCGGATATCGAGGGCATTGCAGTAGGGTCTCAGCGCTGCATGACACGGCCGGGGCCTTGCGGCAACTGCAGCGGGATTGAAGGGGCCGCCCGGATGTGGGAGCAGAGGCTTGGGCGTGTTGCGATCGGGAGGCTGGCGGCGAGCGATGAGGCTCAGGCGTGTCATGGACGGGGCGGCTCCGGCGCTCCAGGTCGCGACGGGCGCAGGCTGGGTCGACGTCGCCCGGGCGCTTCCGGGTGCGCATCTCGCGGGCGAGCCGGGCTGCGCATCGTGGGCGACGGATGCCGTCGCGCTGCTCGGCGCGCCGGCCGCCGTTCGCGACGCTATTTCCCTAAGCGCCGCGAGCATCGCGCCCGTAGCCGACGACGCGCGGATCCCTGTCCTGCCGTTCGAGCCGCGCTCGTTTCGCGACTTCATGCTGTACGAACGGCACGCCATCGATGCGGCGCGCGGGTTCGTGCGCCACTTCATGCCCCGCGCCTGGCCGCTGGTCAGAGCCTGGGAGGCCGTGCTCGGTGCGCCGTTTCCACCTCTCAGGCCGCACGCGCTCTGGTCGCGCCAGCCGATCTACTACATGGGCAATCATCTCGCCTTCGGCGGCGACGGCGATGTTTGCGCGCCCGCCTATACGCTCGCACTCGACTACGAGCTGGAGCTCGGCTTCGTGCTCACTCGCGAGATCGTGGATGCGTCGCCCGCCGAGGCGGAAGCGGCCATCGGCGGGTTCGTGGTCGTCAACGATTTCAGCGCGCGTGACGTGCAGCATGCGGAGATGCGGTCCGGCTTCGGGCCGCAGAAGGCGAAGCATTTCCGAAATGGCCTCTCGGCGGACATCGTGAGCGCCGATGAGATCCTGCCGCGCTGGCGCGAGCTCAAGGGATTTGTCCGGCTCAACGGCGCGCTCGTCGCGGAGCCGGAGACGGCGGGCGCGCGCTGGTCGCTCGGCGAGGCTTTGGCGCACGTATCGCGCTCGGAGCGGCTCTATCCGGGCGAGCTGTTCGCGACCGGCACCTTGCCCGGCGGCAGCGGCATCGAGCGTGGCCGCCTGCTCGCGGCCGGAGACGAGATCGAGATCGGCATCACGGGCGTCGGTGCTTTGCGCAATCGCATCGTCGCGCCGGTGCACGGATTCGGGGGCGGATCATGAAGGAGAGTTCCGCATGAAGGTCATCGACCTGTCGAAGCCCGTGCAGTTCAATCGCGACGATCCTTTCTTCATGCGGGTCAAGGTCAAGCACAAGCCGCACTGGATGGCCAAGGTGCTCGTCCGCCTGCTCGGCCTGCCGTTCCGGCTTTTCCCGCGCGATTTCGCGGGCTGGGCCGACGACACCGTGAGCATGGGCGTGCATGCGACGACGCATATCGATGCGCCGTGGCACTACGGCCCGCAATCCGGAGGCGCGCCCGCGCAAACCATCGACGCAATTCCGCTCGACCGCTGCATCGGTCCGGGCGTCGTGCTCGATCTCTCGCACAAGGCCGACGACGAGGCGATCACGGTTGCCGACATGGAGGCGGCGCTCGCGGCGTCCGGCGCGCCGCTGACGGAGCAGACCATCGTTTTAATCCGCACCGACCGCGACCGCCTGATGGGCACGAAGGACTTCTGGCAAACGGGAACCGGAATGAGCGCGGCCGCCACCGAATGGCTGCTCGATCGCGGCATCACCGTGATGGGCATCGACCAGTGGGGCTGGGACCTGCCGTTCCGCGCCCAGATCGCCAAATCCAAGGCGACCGGCGACGCCACGCTTTTCTGGGAGGCGCATCGCGTCGGGCAGCGGCGGCCCTATTGGCACATGGAGCAGCTCACCAATCTCGCCGCGCTGCCCCCGTACGGGTTCGAGGTGGCGGTGTTTCCGCTGAAAATCGTCGGCGCATCGGCGGCGCCGGCGCGGGTCGTCGCCATCCTGCGTTGAGGGGAGATCTCCTAACGCACTGCAACATCAGGGGATAACCAGTGGCCATCGTCGCTTAGGACTAAAATATGTGGCGGCCAGGGTTGGGGTTCGGGAAATTTTCCCTGTAGAATGGGATAACGTTCCGATCCGACGCGCAGGGTGCCGATGAAGCCGCCGAAAGCCGACTTGTTCTCGACCCAGCTCGATCCGAGCCATCCGAACTACGACGCGCTTCTGCTCAAACGGGCGCGGCTCGAAGCGCACCGGCGGCGCAGGCTGGAAAACAGCGGCGCGCTGGCGTCCAAACCCGCAGCCAAGACCGGCACCAAAGCGCGCAAGTCCACGCCCCGCCGCAAGAAGGATTGAGGGGCGGGCCTCGCCCTCCCCGCCTCGATTGGCGGCGAACCTCGATTGACCGGCCACTTGGTTGGTGGGCGGCTTGATTAGCGGAGCATTCGCCCCATGTGTCGGACGATCGCGCATTCGGCGGTTGCTTGCCCGGAGCCCCTCACATGACCGACAACTTCGACGATGATGCGCGGAGCCTCGCGCCCAAGTTCGCCCCGTCGCGGCGCGAAGCCATGCTGACGACGCTCGCGACCGGGTTCGCGCTTGCCATTCAGCCCGTGGCGGCCGAGACGACGATCACCACCGACAGCGACGGCCTCACGGCGGGCGAGGTGCAGATCACGACGGCCGACCGGGCCATCCCGGCCTATCGGGCGATGCCGTCGTCCGGAGGGCCGTTCCCCATCGTGCTCGTGGTGCAGGAGATCTTTGGTGTACACGAGCACATCAAGGACGTCTGCCGGCGCTTCGCCAAGGCCGGATATCTGGCCATCGCGCCCGAGATGTTCGTGCGCCAGGGCGACGTGTCGAAGCTCAAGAGCATCGACGAGATCCGCCCCATCGTCGCAACCGTGCCGGACGCCCAGGTGATGGCCGATCTCGATGCCGCGGTGGCGTATGCGACATCGTCCGGACATGGCGACGGCGACAAGCTCGCCATTACGGGGTTCTGCTGGGGCGGCCGGATCACGTGGCTTTACGCGGCGCACAATCCGAAACTGCGCGCGGGCGTCGCCTGGTATGGGCGGCTCGCCGGTGATCCGACGCCTCAGACGCCGCGTCATCCCGTCGACATCGCCGCCGAACTCAAGGCCCCCGTGCTCGGGCTTTACGGCGGCGCCGATCAGGGCATCCCGCTCGAGACCGTCGAGGCCATGCGCGCGGCCTGCGCCAAGGCGGGCAAGACGTGTGAAATAAAGGTCTTCGAGGGAGCCCCGCACGCGTTTCACGCCGACTATCGGCCGAGCTATCGCGCGGAGCCCGCGCAGGAAGGCTGGAAGCGCACGCTGGCGTGGTTCAAGCAGCACGGCGCCGGCTAGTTACGCCTCATCCAATTGGTCCGCCGACGGCAAAAATGCTCGGCGAAAAAATTGGCGGGTCGCTGGAACCTTCTCTGGCGAGCCGGATTTCATGAGCACCACGGTCTTCCCCCTCAAGCCCGTGTGTCGTTCCCCCTCTTCGACCCTCGGGCCCCCCTCCCGGGGGTCGACCCGTTTTGGGCCGCGCTAATTGCCTGGGATTGATCGTGGCCGGGGCGCAGGGTGCTAGGGGCTCGCGGCCTGTCCCTGCAATTTCCTGACGTTCGCGGGCCGCGCGACCTGATGATCGCGAACGGCGCGATGCACGAACGCGAGCTTCGTGACCGCGGCGGCCGGAATGACGAAGGGATAAAAGTCGGCGTGACCCATGCTGCGATTGAGCGTGTTCATCGCGAGCGTGAGCGGGACCCAGCGCTCCCACAGCGCATCGAAGGTTTCTTCGCGATAGATGTCGTAGGTCTTGAACGGCCACGCCGCGCCGAAGACGATGCCGGCCGTGCGTGGCTCCATGCCGGACGCTTCGGCCGTTTCCAGCGTGTCGACCATGTGCAGGTAATGCGCCCAGGTTTCGGCCCAGTCCTCCCAGGCATGCGCGCTGGCATAGGCCGAGACGCATCGCGTGTCCCAGTCCGGCGGCGGGCCGCTGCTGTAATGCTGCGCGATGGCGTCGGCGTAGTTCGCGCGTTCATCTCCGAAAAGCGCGCGAAACTCGTCCAGCAGGCCCGTCTCCGCGACGAGGACCTTCCAATAGAAGTGCCCGCTCTCGTGGCGGAGATGGCCGAGCAGCGAGCGGTACGGCTCGCCGAACTGCTGGCGTTGACGCTCGCGTTCGACGGCATCGGCCTCCATGATGTCGATCGTGACGACGCCATCGAGATGTCCGGTCATGGCGCTGCGGACGAAGTCGAACGTGAGCGCGCCTTGGCCAGCGTCCGCAGTGTGGAACGGCAGGCCAAAACGGAGCAGCGAATAGACCAGACGCTTTTTCGCGTGCTCTAGATCCTGCCACGCCTGCAGGCTGCCGGATTCGGAGAGATTGGGAATGGTGCGATTGAGACTACAGGCGCGGCACAGTTCGTGGCTGCCGGCAGGCGTCAGCCAATTGCAGACGCCGAAGAAGGAATTGGCGCAGTAGCGCACGTCCGCTGTTACGCCCGAGCGCCTGACGTCCGAACGCACGCCGGTTTCGTCGATCGTGATGCGGCGGAACAGCGAGGCATCATTTTCGTTTGGTTCAAGCGCGACCATAGCCTGCAGATCGGCGTCGAAGCCGAGGGCGTGCCCGCAGCGCAGGCACGCAACGTTCTCGAAGTAGACGCGATTGCCGCATGCCGAACAGGAGAAGCGCTTCATTCTTATCCGATCAGTTCCGGCCGCGATCGATCAACGCCGAGCGATCCACTTCAGGAGATGCCCGCATTTCTTGCACTATCGCACCAAAGTTTCATCACCCTGCATAGCCTTTAAGCGCATTCACAAAGAACGCCGCCCAATGATCACGCGGATGCTTGTCTCTTATGCTCCGGCTCGATAACGCATACAGGGTCGCCGAGTTCATGTAACGCTCGCGATTGCGAGCGGAAAGGACATCACGTCTCCATGGCGCTGCACGTTGCCTTAACGCATGCCACCAGCTACCGCTACGATCGCCCCATCTCGATGGGACCGCAGATCATTCGTTTGAAGCCCGCGCCACACGGGCGGACGCCGATCGTCAGCTATTCCATGACGGTTTCGCCAGCGACGCATTTCATCAACTGGCAGCAGGATCCCTTCGGAAACTTCCTCGGACGCGTCGTATTTCCCGAGAAGACGGACCACTTCTCCGTGACCGTCGATCTGGTGGCCGACATGGCGGTCATCAATCCGTTCGACTTTTTCGTCGAAGAGCACGCGACCCATTGGCCGTTCGTCTACGACGACGCGCTGACGTCCGATCTCGCGGCCTATCTCACGCCGGAGCCCGCGGGCCCTATGCTCTCGGAGTATCTGGCGACGATCGAAACGGCCTCCGGGCGCACGACCATCGATTTCCTCTGCACCGTCAACGCAAAGCTCCAGCGCGACATCGGCTATCTCGTGCGGATGGAAGCGGGCGTGCAGCCGCCCGAAACCACGCTTAGCCTGCGCTCGGGATCGTGTCGCGACAGCGCGTGGCTGCTCGTGCAGATCCTGCGCAACCTCGGCCTCGCGGCACGCTTCGTGTCCGGCTACCTGATCCAGCTCAAGCCCGATGTCAGCCCGCGCGAAGGCCCATCGGGCGCCGCGCAGGACTTCACGGACCTGCATGCGTGGGCGGAAGTCTATGTGCCGGGCGCGGGCTGGATCGGCCTCGACGCCACGTCGGGTCTCCTTGCGGGCGAAGGTCATATTCCGCTGGCGGCCACGCCGCATCCGCAGTCGGCGGCGCCGATCTCGGGCGCGCACGAGGCGGCGACCTCGACGTTCGATTTCAACATGGGCGTGACGCGGGTGCTCGAAACACCGCGCGTGACGCAGCCCTACGACGACGCGACGTGGGACGCCATCGTGGCGGCGGGCCATGAGGTGGACGCGCGCCTGACCAGCGGAGACGTGCGGCTCAGCATGGGCGGCGAGCCGACGTTCGTGGCGGCAGACGACATGGACGCGCCGGAATGGAACACCGCCGCCGTCGGGCCGACCAAGCGTCGCTTCGCCGAGGATCTCGTGCGGCGGATGCAGCGCCGCCTCGCGCCGGGCGGCTTGCTGCACTATGGCCAAGGCAAGTGGTATCCCGGCGAGCCGCTGCCGCGGTGGGCCTTCGCCGCCTACTGGCGAACGGACGGCAAGCCGCTGTGGCGCAACCCCGCTCTCATTGCCCGCGAGACGCCTGAGAAGCCGGCGACCGTCAGCCACGCGGAGGCCTTCGGCTCTGGTCTCAGCGAGCGCCTCGGCCTGCCGCGCGACAGTGCCATCCCGGCTTACGAAGACGCCTCGCTGCTGATGCTCACCGAGCAGAAGCAGCCGCTCGGAGACATCGTTGCAGACGACGCCAATCCCGAAACCCAGGCCGAGCGGGCGCGGCTTGCGCGCGCCCTCGACCGCGGGCTCAACGATGTGGTCGCCTACGTGCTGCCGCTCAAGGCGTCGAGCGTGCGCCCTGCTCATTGGGCGACGGAGCGCTGGAAGCTGCGGCGCGACAAGCTCGTGCTGGTGCCGGGCGATTCACCGGCCGGGTTCCGCCTGCCGCTTGGGTCGCTGCCGCCGATTGCGGCCGAAGACTACCCCTATGTGCAGCCCCTCGACCCGATGGCGACCGTGCCGCCGCTGGCCAATCCCGAGAGCGGCGACGGCGCGGATGCCAACGCGCATGAGCGCGCGTCGTCGCCCGCGGCGGAGCGCGCATCTTCGTCTGCGGCGGAGCGCGCATTGCCGCCCGCGCCGATCGAGGCCGTGCGCACCGCTTTGTGCATCGAGCCGCGCGGCGGTACGCTTTGCATCTTCATGCCACCGCTCGAAAGCGCCGACGACTATGCGGCGCTGCTGGCCGCCATCGAGGATACGGCTGCGAGCCTTTCCGTTCCCGTCCACATCGAAGGGTACGGCCCACCTTACGATCCGCGCCTGCAAGTTTTGAAAGTGACGCCGGATCCCGGCGTCATCGAAGTCAACGTGCAGCCGGCCGCAAGCTGGGGCGAAATCGTCGAGCACACGACGGCGCTCTACGACGACGCCTACGCGGCAGGTCTGGCCGCCGAAAAGTTCATGCTCGACGGCAAGCACACCGGCACCGGCGGCGGCAATCACATCGTGCTCGGCGGCATGTCGCCGGCCGAGAGCCCGTTCTTGCGCCGCCCCGACCTGCTGGCGTCGATCATCGCCTATTGGCAGAACCATCCGTCGCTGTCGTATCTGTTCGCCGGGCTTTTCATCGGCCCGACAAGCCAGGCGCCGCGCGCCGACGAAGCGCGTTACGAGCAGGTCTACGAGCTCGAGATCGCGCTGGCGCAGATTCCCGATCCGAAGGACGGCGAGGTCGCGCCCTGGCTCGTGGACCGGCTGTTCCGGAACCTGCTGATCGACGTCACCGGCAATACGCACCGCGCCGAGATCTGCATCGACAAACTCTATTCGCCCGAGGGACCGACGGGACGGCTCGGGCTCGTGGAGTTCCGCTCGTTCGAGATGCCGCCGCACGCGCGCATGAGCCTTGCGCAGCAGTTGCTCGTGCGCGGCCTGATCGCGATGTTCTGGGAGAAGCCCTACAAGCAACGCCTCGTGAGATGGGGCACGGCGCTTCATGACCGGTTCATGCTGCCGCATTTCCTCTGGGCCGATCTCGAAAGCGTGGTCGGCGATTTGCAGGAAGCCGGCATTCCGTGCGAGGCGGCGTGGTTCCGCCCGCACCTCGAATTCCGCTTCCCGCGCTGCGGAACGCTGGAGTACGCCAACGCGCAGGTCGAATTGCGCCAGGCGCTCGAGCCCTGGCATGTGATGGGCGAAGAAAGCGCGGGCGGCGCGACGGCCCGCTATGTGGATAGCTCTCTCGAGCGCATCCAGGTGAAGGTCTCGGGCTTCTTCGGCGACCGGCTGACGGTGACGTGCAACGGCCGCATGCTGCCGCTGACCCCGACCGGCACGCAAGGCGAAGCGGTGGCCGGCGTGCGCTACCGGGCGTGGGCACCGCCCTCTGCGCTGCATCCCAACATCCCCGTGCATGCGCCGCTCGTCATCGACGTGTTCGACAGATGGCTCGGACGCGCAGTCGCGGGTTGCCGCTACCATGTGGCCCACCCCGGCGGGCGCAACTACGCAACGTTCCCCGTCAATGCCTACGAAGCAGAAGGGCGACGCCTCGCCCGCTTCGAGCCGCTCGGGCACACGCCGGGTGAGACGGCCCCTGCAGCCGCGATCATCAACTCCGATTATCCGCTCACGCTCGACCTCAGGCGCGCATTTTAACCGTGCTTGGCGGCGCGAATTACCGTTGGCGGTGCAGATTCGCCGCTTGCGGCGGCCTTTGGGCGACGCGATAGTGCCTGTTCAATATGCAGGCTGATTCTGCATGCCAGAACTGAGGCTTGCGACGCAATCCGACGACAGGCTGAGAACTCGGAGACGGACGCCGATACGATGACGACCGCTGCGATGACCAGCCAGCTCACCAGGTCCGATCTGCTGGATGCCTACACGTCTTCGCAGACGGCCAGCTATGACGAGCTGCTCGGCCGCGACGGCACACCGCGCAGGCACTGGCTGCCGCTTCTCAACGAGCTCAACGCGCTGACGGACGCGGACCGCAAGGCGATGGCCGCGCGCCTCGACCGGCGCGTGCGCGAGACCGGCATCGCCTACGACATTTTCGCCGATCCAACTCAAAGCGCGCAGAAGTGGCAGCTCGATCTTGTGCCGATCGTCTTCTCGGCGGCGGAGTGGCGGTGGCTCGACCAGGCGCTCGTGCAGCGCGCGCGGCTGTTCGACCGCGTGCTCAACGACCTCTACGGCGAGCAGAACCTGCTCCGCGAGGGCCACCTGCCGCCGGATCTGGTGTTTTCCGACAGCGCCTACCTGCACGCACTCCGCGGCGTGCTGCCGCGCGCCGGTGGATTGCGCTTCTATGCGGCCGACCTCGCGCGCGACGCAGACGGGCAATGGCGCGCAATCGACAGCCACGCGGAAACGCTGGCGGGCGTCGGCTTCGCGCTCGCCAACCGGATGGTTCACACGCATGTGGCGGGCGACATCTTCAACGCCAACAACGCCGTGCGGCTGGCCTCCTACTTCCAGACCGTCCAGAGCGCGCTCACGCAGCACAGCGGACGCGACAACGCGCGCATCGCGCTGCTCACGCCGGGCGCCCATCACGAGGACTACTTCTCGCACGCCTACATCGCACGCTATCTCGGCTACCTGCTGGTCGAGGGCGCGGATCTGCGCACGCGGGGCGGGCAGGTTTTTCTCAAGACGCTCGAAGGGCTGCAGGAGATCGATCTGCTCGTGCGCTGCGTGGACGGGCATGCGAGCGATCCGCTCGAACTCGATCCCAGCGGCTATGACGCGCCGTCCGGCCTCGTGCGCGCCTGCCGGCTGACACCCAACCTCGTCGTCAATCCGATCGGGTCGGCGATGGTGCAGAACCGCGGCCTGGGCCCGTATCTGCCGCAGCTTGCCAAGACGCTGCTCGGCGAAGAGCTGATGCTGCACGACGCCCAGCGCTGGTGGCTCGGCGATCCGGCCGCGCGCCGCCATGCGGCCGAGCACGTCGACGATCTCGTCATCCGCAAGGCGCAGGAAGGCACCGGGCGTCCGGGCCAGGCTGCACTGGGCCGCGACACGCACGCCATGTCAGACGCCGAGCGCATGGCGCTCCGTCGCGAAATCGAACTGGCCGGTGCGCGGCTCGTCGCCGAGGAGAAGACCAGCTTCAGCACCGCGCCCGTATTCGCGAACGGGGCGCTCGCGCCGAAGCCGTTCGCGGTGCGCTTCTTCGTTGCGCGTTCGCAGGACGGCTACGTGGCGATGCCGGGCGGGCTCGCCATGACCGTCGACCCGAGCCGCGCGGTCGCTCTGTCGGCGCCCGACGGACACACGCGCGACGTCTGGGTTCTGTCGGACGCGGCGCAGGGCTATCACGTCAGCCTGTGGCGTCCGCCCATTGAGTCCGCGCGCGTCAGCCGCACGCAGCGCGTCATCCAAAGCCGCGTCGCCGACGACCTGTTCTGGCTCGGCCGATACGCCGAGCGCGCGGACTGGACCATGCGCGTGCTGCGCAGCGCGCTCCGTCGCGTGGCGGAAGACAGCGGGCCGCACACGGGCCTCGAAAGCGCGCGCCGGTGCCTCGAGGTGCTGTTGACGGACAAGGACGCCGACGCGGGCGACCGGACCGCGCTCGGCAAGCTCGACTTCGACGGGCTGTGCCATCGCGTGCTGCGCGGGGGCCGCTCGTCGCGCACGCTCGAACGCACGCTGCAGCGGCTCTACAAGGTCGCGCATCTGGCGCGCGATCGCCTGTCGCTCGAAGCGTTCCAGGCGCTCGGTCGGTTCCGGCCGGGCGATTCCTGGTCAACCTCGCTTGCGTCCGCCACGCCGGGCGCCGTGCTCGATCTCCTGGACGAAGGCCTGGCCTCCATCTCCGCCTTCAACGGCCTCATGCACGAGAACATGACGCGCAACTTCGGCTGGTCGTTCATCGACATGGGCCGCCGGCTCGAGCGCGCGTACAATCTCAGCGAGGCGATGCTGGCGCTTTTCGTGCCGGTGCCGGACGCCGAGGACGAGCAGAACAGCCTCATGCTGCTGCTGGAACTGGCCGACAGCTTCATTACCTACCGTTCGCGCTATCGCCTGAGCCCCGTGATGCCGCTAGTGCTCGACCTCCTGCTGCTCGACGAAAGCAATCCGCGCAGCCTCGGCTACCAGCTTGCCGCGTTCTCGCGCCAGCTCGAGACGCTGCCCGAGAGCACGCAGGGCGCGAGCCTGACGGAGGACCGGCGCATCGCTCTGGCGCTGCTGACCTCGATCCGTCTCGCGGACGTGGAGCGCATGGCCGAAGACGCAGACGGGGCAACGCTCGAACGGCTGCTGATCGAGCAGATCCAGCTTCTGCCCGAGCTATCCGATGCGATCACGCGGCATTACTTCAACCTGACCGAAGACACGCCGCACCGGCTGCAGACGCGCAGCGAGGCTGCGCCATGAAGCTCAGCGTGAGCCACCGGACCTTCTATCGCTACACCTCGCCGGTGGTTCAATCGCAGCACCTCATCCATCTTTCGCCGCGTGCCAGCGAGCGGCAAACCATCCTCAACCATAGCCTGCTGATCGAGCCGGCGCCCGCGGGGCGCTACGACGGCATCGATGCGTTCGGCAACGCAATGGCCATTCTCGATATCGAGCTACCCCACAAGGAGCTGGTGCTGCACGCGCGCAGCACGGTGGAAACGATCGCGCCGCCGAAGACGGATTTCGCCGCATCGAGCGCGTGGGACCGGCTGGACGAAGCGCTCGGCCGCAACGGCGCCATCCCGCTCGACGTAGTTCCGTATCGTTGCGGCTCACGGCTGACGACGGCGTCGCTCGACATCGCAGACTACGCCGCGCTTTCGTTCGCACCCGAGACGCCCGTGCTCGCAGGCGCGATGGATCTCACGCTGCGCATCTATCGCGAGTTCATCTTCGATCCCACGGCGACCGATCTCTCGACGCCGGTGCTGGAGGTTTTCCGCCATCGCCGCGGCGTGTGCCAGGACTTCGCCCATTTCGCCCTTGCCTGCCTGCGCGCAATGCGCATCCCCGCGCGCTACGTCAGCGGCTACATCCTGACCCGCCCGCCGGAGGGCATGCCACGCTTGCAGGGAGCGGATGCCTCTCACGCGTGGATTTCGGTGTGGGCGCCCGAGACGGGCTGGGTCGATCTCGATCCGACCAACGGCATTGCCGTCACCGACGAGCATGTGACGGTAGCCTGCGGGCGCGACTACGACGACGTGAGCCCCATCAGCGGGCTCTTGCTCGGCGGCGGCGACCACGACGTCACGGTCGGCGTGGACGTGGCCCCGGTCTGATCTCCGATCGCAGGCCTGATCCTCCGAACGCGACGCGCGTCGTCTAGCGCTCCCGGAACGAGCGGGCGAACTGATCGGAGAGCGGCTTCGTGAAGTACGTGAACGCCGTGCGCTCGCCGGTCGTCACGTGGACTTCCGCAGGCATGCCGGCCACGAGCTTCAGGTTGCCGAGCTTCTGCTGGCCTTCGTCCGTCAGCGCGAGGCGGATGCTGTAGTAGGCGACGCCGCCCGCCAGCGCGGGATCGCCACCGGCGCGAGGCTGCTCCATCATCAGGTCGGCGGAAACCCGCGTCACCGTTGCCGTCACGTCCGGCGTGGTGCGCTGGTTGAAGGCTGAGAAGCGGATGTGGGCGAGCTGTCCGACGCGGACCTGATCGATATCCTGCGGCGCGACCTTGGCGTCGATCACCAGGCGATCGGCGTCGGGCACGATCATCATCACCGGCTCGCTCGGCGTGATCACGCCGCCGACGGTGTGCACATTGAGCTGATGGACCGTGCCGCTCTGCGGGGCGCGCAGCTCGATGCGCTTCAACTGATCGGACGCAGCAACGCGGCGCTCGGTCAGCTCCGCCTCGCGGCCCTGCTGGTCGCGCAGCTCCTTGCCGACTTCGGTCTTGAGATCCTGGTCAAGCTGCAGGATCTGGAGACCGGTTTCCGAAATCTTGCCCTTGGCCTGGGCGATGGCCGACGACACCTGGGCGAAGTCGCCTTCAAGCTGGGACACGGTGCGGCGGGCGGCCGTCATGCGCGGCGTGCTGACGAGGCTCTTGCCTTCAAGCTGTTCGAGCCCGGCCAGTTCGGCCTTGGCAAAACTGATTTCCTGCCCGCGCGCCACGTGCTGGGCCGTCAGCCCGTCGATTTCCTCGCGCAACTGGGCAATGCGCTCGCGAAGCTGAGACTTCACGTTCTGCCGGGCGGTCTTGCGGTTTTCGAACAGCGCCGTTTCGCTGGCCATGATCTGCGCGAGAACCGGATCGTCGCGGCGCGCGAGAATGTCTGCGGGAAAGGCGATCTCGGTCCGGTCGTCCTGCTCGGCCTTGAGGCGCGCCTGACGCACGGCGATCTCGTCGAGCTGCTTCGTCACCATCTGCAGGTTGGCACGGGTCACGGTTTCGTCGAGACGGACGAGCACATCGCCTGCTGCGACGTGCTGGCCTTCCTTGACATAAATATCGCCGACGATGCCGCCCGTCGGGTGCTGCACCTTCTTGACGCTGCTGTCGACAACGACGTTACCGGCCGCCATGACGGCGCCTGCGAGATCGACGGTCGCCGCCCAGACGGCCAGGCTGCCGAGCAACGTCACGATGACGACGATGCCGAACGTGATGTAGGCGCGCGCCTCGGTGAACGGCGACGGCTGCTTGGCCGGATTGGCCGGAGGCGGGAGAGATTTCTGCATGTTCGTTTGCCTCAAACTGCCGACGCGTTGTCGGCCACAACCTTCAAACTGGGCGCGAGAGCACGCATGGCCGCTGCGGCCGCGGGAGCTGCAAAAGCGGGCAGCGGCGGCGGCGACACGGGTTCAACGGGCACGCTCTGCAAGACGGCTTTCAGAACTTCGTCGCGCGGGCCGAACGCCTGAACCTGTCCTCTGCCGAGCGCCAGCACCTTGTCGAGTCCGGCAAGCGCGGACGGGCGATGCGCAACCACGATGACGATCCCCTTCCGGTCGCGCACGGAGCGGATGGCGCTGGTCAGCGCAATGTCACCCTGCGTGTCGAGATTGGAATTCGGCTCGTCCAGCACGACCAGGAACGGATCGCCGTAGAGAGCGCGCGCGAGACCGAGGCGCTGTCTCTGGCCGGCCGAGAGCATCATGCCGGCATCGCCGACGCGCGTCTCATAGCCCTGCGGCAGGTGGACGATCATGTCATGGATGCCCGCAAGCGTGGCGGCCGCGACGACGGCTTCGCTCGTCGCCTGCGGATCGAGACGTGAGATGTTCTCGGCCACCGTGCCGTCGAACAGATCGACGGCCTGCGGCAGATAGCCAATATCCCGGCCGATCGCCTCGGGCGCCCACTGGTCGAGGGTCGCGCCGTCGAGACGCACGCTGCCGCCGCGCGGAAGCGGGGCCCAGGCGCCGACGAGCGCGCGGATCAACGTCGATTTTCCTGCCGCGCTCGGGCCGATGACGCCGACGCCGTCGCCGGCTTCGAGCGCGAACGAGACATTGGACACGATGGGAAGCGTTTCACCGGGAGGGGCAACGGAGAGGTCCTTTACCTCGAGCCTGCGCGACGGGCGCGGAAGCGCGGTCGTGATCTCGCGATCCGGCAGCGCCTTCAGCAGCGTGTCGAGGCGGCCGATGCTCTGGCGCATGCCCACGAAGCCTTTCCAGTTCGCGATGGCGATTTCGATCGGCGCGAGGGCACGCGAGAGGATGATGGAGCCGGCGATCAAAGAGCCCGCCGACAACTCACCCTTGATGGCGAGGTAGGCACCGAGGCCGAGAATTCCAGACTGGAACAGGAGGCGCAGAACCTTGGAGACGGCGCCGATGCCGCCTGCGGCGTCGGCCATCGCAACCTGGTCGACGAGGTAGCGCTCGTTGACCTTCTCCCAGCGCGCAACCAGCCGGCCGCCGAGCCCCATGGCCTGGACGACCTCGGCGTTGCGCCGGGCGGCCTCCGTGAAGGCGTGACGCTGGGAGATGCTCTTCGTCGCCTCCTTGGCCGGGCGCTTCGTCTTGAACTCGGTCAGAATGGTGAGCGCCACGAGCAGGGCCGCCGCGCCGATCGCAAATAGGCCCAGCATGGGATGAAGGAGGTAGATCAGGCCGATGTAGATCGGGAGCCACGGCAGGTCGAACAGCGCGGTCGGCCCGAGCCCGGACAGGAACGAGCGGATCTGGTCGAGGTCGCGGACCGGCTGCAGCGCGTCCATGGTCTGCTTGCCCCGGATTGGCACAAGCAGGACAGCCTCCATGACACGGGCCCGCAACTGGCGGTCTATTCCGATACCAATGCGGCTGAGGGTGCGGGTTCGGGCAAAATCGAGCGCGCCGAAGGCGGCATAGAGCAAAACCAGCACAATGGTGATGCCGATCAGCGTGCCGACGCTTCGCGAGGGCAGGACGCGATCGTAGACCTGCAGCATGTACATGGAGCCGGTCAGAACCAAGATATTGATAATGCCGGAGAATAGGCCCACTCCGAGGAAGGCCATTCGCGATTTTCCAATCGCCGCTTTAACGCTGGAGGCTGACACGCCGTAGTCCTCGCGACCGATACAAACATCGCGGCTTCGGTTCTCGAAGCCCGCTCTGAGACGGTCACTTGCACGAGCCGGACCACGCCCAATTCACACGGGCGAGCCACCCCGGCCGAGGCGGAACAGCGTAAAGAATGCATGAAGAGATGTGGTTAGCGGAGTGTCACTTGCCCGAAGCGCCGACCGCGCTTGGGCGGCCCAGCGCCTAGCGATTGCCCGCAAATTCGGGCTGCAGCGTTTCGTCAGTTCGAGCCGGGCCCGAAGCCGAGCGTGAGGCGCACGCCCGTGCGCAGCTCCCACAGGTCGTCGTCCTGCACGTGCGAAACGTAGCCGCCCGCGGGGCTGTTGCTGGTCAGATGCGCCGTCGGCACGTTGGAGAAGTAATCGGCTTCAGCGAAGCCTTCGAGAAGCGTCGACGGGGCGACCTTCAGCTTGAGCCCGATGCCGAGCAGGCCGCGGAAACCGGCGCCGGAGTCACCGTCGGTTACGGTGGCGTCGAAATCGCCCGTGGTGGCGGCGGTGCCGGCCGACCGGAACTTGCCGTCCGCATCGTAGCCATAGACGCCCGCGCCAATGCGGCCGACGAGCGCGAGGTTGGGCGACAGCCACTTCTCGGGCTCGGCCGCAACGAAGATGCCGTAAAGCGTCGCATCCACGCTCGCGGTCCGGCCGAACTCGCAGCACGGCACAGACGTGGTGATCGCGGTCCGCGTGTCTTCGTCGAAACCGCGAATGAACGGCGCCAGCACCCAGGTCACCGTGGTCGTCTCGTTCACGACGTCGTCATCCTCGAACCGCAGCGCGCCTTCCCAGGTCTTGCGCTCGATGCTCGTGGAGGCCGTTGCGCCGCCCGTGCCGAGCACGGAGCCGTCGACGGTGCTGAGCACGATGTCGCCGCCCGAGGACACGACGTTATGCGCGCTGTCGTCCGTCCTGCCGTAGAGCAGACCGAGCTCGACGCGGTGGAAACCAAAAAGGAACGGCTTGCCGGTATCGAACCCGATGAGGCCGCCGACGAAGTAGCCGCTGTCGGGCGAGACGAGAATGTCGGTCACAGGATCAGATGGCGAGGCGACGACGACGTCGCTGATGCCGTGGCCCGTCACGTCGGGGCCGTCCTGATAGAGGTAGCCGCCCTCGAAGGAGAGAACGATGCCATTGGGGCCCGCCGGGGACTTGCCCATATCGGCGTAAGACGCGTGTGAAAACAGGCAGAGCGCCGCCGCTGCGATGACTCCCGTCGACCCGCGGAACGTCGTCATGTAGCCCCCAAAAAAATTAGAACCGCCGATGCGGTCGCGCATGCATCTATACGCGCTATCCCCCCGGCGCTGCGCATACAGTTCGCCAGTCATCCCCAGCAATGCGCGATTCGGGCATCTTTTGCGACGGGGCGGATACTGATTCGCCACAGGCAAGAGAATGGACGCAGCGGTGGCGGCGCCGAGGACGCCCATCGCCGCCCCGAAACGAACGTGCGGCCCGCAGGCCCCACGCTTACTCCAGACGTGTTTCGCCGGGTCAGCTCATGATGAAATCGCCGGCATCGAACGTTCCCGCGCCGCTCGTGAGCTTGACGACGGCGAAGTGAATTCCGGCGCCCGCACCCGATCCATCAGCATCATAGGTCAGGGTGCCCGTGGTGCTGTTGTAGATGATGCGTTGCGCGGCAGTCGTGGCCAGTCCATCGGTGGTGACCGCGAACTCCGAGGCGCTCAGCGTTCCGCCGATGCCACCGAAGATCGCCTGCGAAAGCTCGATGCGATCCTGGCCGCCCGCAGCGTCGGCGTCGAAATCCCGGATAGTGTCGACGTTTGTCACCGCGTTGAGCGCCGTGTTGAACACGAAGGTGTCGTTGCCGGCGCCGCCGTGCAGCAGGTCGTTGCCCGTGCCGCCGACGAGACGGTCGTTGCCCGTGCCGCCGATCAGAACGTCGTGGCCCGCGTCGCCGTTGATCGTCGAACCGGAGTTGCCGCCGATCAGGATCTCCGCCAGGCCGGCGCCGTTCAACGTCGAACTGCTCGTGCGCTCAACCGAGACCGAGCCCGTGTCCGAGGCTGCGGGTCCGCTGGTGGAACCAGTGTACGTGAACGATCCACCGTTCGAGTTGTTGTCGTTGAACGTGAAGTTGCCCGACGCGCGCGGGACGGAGTTTGCGCTGCTGATATCCGCAGCAGAGCCCGTCACGGCGATCACCTGGCCGTCCGGATCGCTGTCGTTGTAGAGCAACGCGTACTCGGGAATGACGATCGCCGAACCGGACATGTTCGTGATCACCTTGTCGTCGCGGACGATCGGTGCGCGATCGCCATTGACGATGTTGACGGTCAGCGTGTTCGACGCTGTGTCGCCGTCGTTGTCGATCAGCTGATAGCCGATGATCTCGCTCAGGTTCGTGTTGATCGACGCCGGGCCGGTGTACGAGTACGTGCCGTCGTCGAGGTCGACGACGAACGACGCGCCGATCGCAGTGGTGATCGTGAGCACGTTGGTGGCCTGCACGAAAGTGAACTGCTGCGTGCCGCCCGCCGTCGTCACCTGATCCGTTGCGGGGTTGTAGTTGAAGCTCTGGCCGTTGATCGAAATCTGATTGATGTAGCCGCCGTCGGCGCCGAAGCCGCCAGCCGTTGCATCCGTCAGGAGATTGCCGTTCGTCGTCACGGCGTTGACCGTTCCGACCAGCGTCGCGGTGAGCTGGGACATATCGGTCACGACGATCGCGGGCATCTGCTGCCCACTTGCGCCGTTGAATGCGACCGGCTCGAGCGCGCTTGCCGTCACGCCGCTTCCCGCGCCGAGGGCGTACGAGACGACCTTGTTGGTGCTCAGGAAGTTCTCCCAGACAGCCTGCTCGGTTGGGCTGATGCCAGCGCTACCCGCGGGCTGGTTCGGCTCGCCGTCGGATACGAAGTAGGCGACGTTCTGCGCACCAGCGATGCTTCCGCTGGAGCTGAAAGCCGTCACGGCATCGCTCAGCGTGTCATCGTAGTTGGTCGAGCCACCCGCCGTGAGCGAGAGCACCGCGGCTTTCGCTTCGGCGACCGACATCCAAACCGCGCCGACGGCATCGGCGTTCGATGAGAACGTCACGATGCGCACCTTGACGTCCCCCATGTTGTCGTACTGCTCCAGCAGCTCGACCACGGAGGCCTTGAGGACATCGAGGCGCGTCAGGCCCGTCAATCCCGACGGATCGTCCATGCTGCCGGACACGTCGAGCAGCAGCATGACGTTGCTGTTGTTCGACGCCGCTTCGTTGATGGTCTTGATCCGAGCGTTGGCGACAGGGGTATCGTCGTCGATGGTGATGGAGAGCGTGCCGTTCGTGGCGTCGCCGTTCGAATCCCGGACCGTGTAGGTGAGATTGACGACGGCGTCGTTCTCCGCGTTGCCCGTCGCGTGCAGCACCGGCTTGAGCAGCGTGAAGGCGTAGGCGCCCGCACCGGTCTCGGCGCCGCCGTCCACCTGGACGGTGAAGACGGGGCCGCGCGCCGACGTGGCGGTCAGCGTGTTGGTCGCGCCGTTCCAGGCGTACGTCACCGCTTCCGTACCAACGGTTCCCGTGGTCCCGTGCATGCTCGAGAAGCTGACCGGGTCCACAGCCGCCTTTCCGTCGCCGCCGAAGTCATGCGGCAGAACGCCGGTGGCCGTGGTGGCCTGGCCGGTGGCGTCGCCCGTGCCGCCGGCGATGCCGTTGGCAAGGTCTTCGTCGTCAACGACGGCCGCAGCCGTACCGGCCGTCGGTTGCGTGTTGGCATTGGTGATGACGATGTTCTGCACCGCTTCCGAGGTGTCGCCGTCGGCATCCGTGATGCGATAGGTGAAGCTCTCGTTCTGGTTGGCGTTGCTCGGATTCGGCACCGGATCGAACGTCCAGTTGCCGCTGGCCGTGAACTTGTACGTGCCGTTCGTCGTCACGACCGTGACGCCGAGCGCCGGATCCACGACATACGTCGTCGAGCCGAAGGTGACATGCGTGACACGTGCGGTGTCGGCCCCTTCGGCGTCATTGGTGAAGAGGTTGATGCCCGTGACCATGCCGTCGTTTTCGGAGATCGTCAGGGTCGGGCCGGCGTTCGCGGTCGGCGCATCGTCGTCGAAGGTGATGGTGAGCGTGCCGGGCGCGGTCGAGCCGTCCGCGTCGCGGATGACATAAGCGAGAGTGACAATCGCATCGTTCTCGTTCTCCCCGGGGCTGTGAAGAACGTTGTCGATCAGGTTCACCGTGTAGGCGCCCGTGGAGGGGTCGGTGATCTGGACGTTGAACAGCGGACCGCGCGGGCCCGTCGCCGTCAGCGTATTGTTGGCGGCGTTCCAGGTGTAGTTGACGGTTTCCGTGCCCACAGTGCCCGACGTGCCGCCAAGGGCTGCGAAGCTGAACGTGCCGGGCTGGTCGAGGCCGACGCTGCCGCCGAGGGTGCCCGAGAAGTTTGCTTCGTAGTTGTCGCCGTCGGTGTTCGGCACCGCGAGGTCGCCGATCGTGCTGGCCGGGTTGCCGCCCGGGAGCGCGTCGTCATCGACGAACGCTGCCGCCGTGCCGCCGGTCGGGACATTGGCGTCCGTCACCTGCAGGCTGATGTTGGCCGTCGCCGTGTCGCCGTCGCCATCGGTGACGGTGTAGGTCGCCTGGATCGGCGCAACGGGGCTCGTCGTGGCGCTGTTCGCGGTGAAGGAGTAGCTGCCGTCGGCCTTCACCTTGATCACGCCGGAGCCGAGATCGATCGCCTGCGAGTAGTTGGCATCGGCCGGGTTGAACACCAGCGCCGTGCCGTTGATGTGCGTGACGGTTGCGCCGTCCGCACCCGCCACGAAGTCGAGCGCGCCCGTGATCGTCGCGCCTTCCGCGACGTTCTGCGACGCCTCGTTGCTCGCGGTCGGGACGTCATCGATGACGCTGGCGTTCAGAACGCCCGTTGCGGTCGTTCCATCCGTGTCGACCACGACGACGGCAAACTGCTCGCTGGCCGCGTTCCTGCCGCCGCCCGGCAGATGGTTGTCGTTGTCGATCAGGATGTAGGTGTACGAAACCGTGCCCGTCGCGGCGTTGTAGGTCGCCTGCAGCGTGTTACCGAGCGGCGTCGTGATCGTCGCCGTCGTGCCGTCGAGGGGAATGGTGGTGCCAGCGATCGTCACGCTCGCAACGCCGTCTCCGGCTGCGATGCCGAACACGCCCGACTGCTGCAGCAGGCCGGCATTCGGGTTCGACCCGTCGGCGAGGTTGCTTTCGTCGAGAACGATCTCGCCGCCCTCGACATTGAGGAACGAGAGCACGACCGGATCGTCGGCGCCGTTGACCGTGATCGTGAGTGTCGCGGTAGAGTGATCGCCGTCGCCGTCAACGATGGTGTAGGTGAACGTCTCGGTCAGCGACTGGTTCTTGTTCAGCGCAGCGACGCTCGCGTTGTCGCTGTTCACCGCATACGCGTAGTTGCCGTTCGCGTCGACCGTCAGCGTCCCGTAGGCGCCGGCCACCGTGTTGCCGACCGCACCCGTCCAGGAGATCGAGCCGAAGCCGTCGGCGCCGAGCCCGTCTGCAACGCCATCCGTTCCGTTCGTATCCGAGCCGAGGCCGCCGTCGACCGCGGTGACGACGTTGCCCGTCGCAGCAGGCGCCACGCCACGCGTCGTGAAGTCGTCGAAGCCGAAGTAGTCGGGCCCGTGGAATTCGATCTTCGTCAGGTTCGCGAACCCGGGGATCGCCGAGAAATCGACGAACTGGGCCACGCCCTGCAGCACCAGGAACGTGTACGTCACCGGCGCGCCGCCGCCGGCGGGATAGCCCGTGGCGGTGACGTTCATGTTGCCGTTACGCGCAACGAACGATGCGCCGAGGAAGCTGAACACGCCGCCGGAAATGCCGATCGGCGAGCCCTGCGGGGCCGGATAGTCCGGATGCTCGGGGGGACGCGCCTCGGCGAAGAATGCGAGGTTGTCGCCGCTGGTCGGAATGTAGGTGGATCCCGGCTGCGGATTGTGGATGCCGGTCTGCGTCCAGGTGAAGCCGCCGTAGTTGAAGGGAATCGGCTGCTCGCCGCCCTCGGAAAGCGGAACGTCGTCGAAGCTCAACACCTGGATCGCAGCCGCCGTCACGGCATCGCTATCGCTCCGCGCCGCCGGAACGTCGTCCGACACCGAGAGGTTGACGGTGTTGGTGGCGGTGGTGCCGTCGATGTCGGTCGCGACGACGCCAACGGAGCCGAGGCCGACGAGATCATCGGCATCGATGCCCGGGTGGCTGTCGTAGTTGTCATGCAGGGTCACGGTCACGGTGGCGCTGCCCGTGGCGCCCGCGGCAATGGAAGCCGGCGGCGTGAGGGTCAGGGAGACGATCAGCGTTCCGCCGTCGCGGCCTTCGATCAGGGTGCCGTTGACGCGCACCCACGTGAGGCCGCCAACAAGGCCCGACACGTCATTGGCGAACGCGAACGACGTGATGTCGTCCGAGCCGGCCGTGAACGAGACGGCGCCTTGAGCGAAGTCAGCGCCGGCGGGCGTGCTGCCGTTGGCCAGATTCTGGTCGTCGACTGTCAGCGAGAGCGGCTGGCCAGAAATGCTCGGCCCCTTGCCGTCGGTAATGGTGATCGTGTGCGTGTCGGTCGCGATGTCGCCGTCGCCGTCCCTCACGCGGATCGCGAAGTTGACGACATCCGGCGTGGCATCGGCATTGTTGACGTTGTGGCCGGCAGCGAACGACCAGGTGCCGTTGGCATTCACCGTGAGCGTACCGCCCGTGACGGCGATGGGTGAGCCGAGCGCGTAGGTGTTGGCACCGATAACGACCACGGTCGATGCGCCGTTCTGGTCGGCGCCGATGGTCTGCGTCCAGGCGCCGTTGACGGTGCCGTCTTCCGCGACCGTGTTCGACGTTCCGGCAATCGAGACGGTCGGGATGTCGTCGACGATCTTGACGTCGAGCGATCCGGTGGCCGTGCTGCCGTCCTTGTCCTTTACGGTTACGACGAAACTCTCGCCCAGGATGTTCTCGCCCTGACCGGCGGCATGCTGCTCGTTGTCGAGCAGCGTGTAGGTGTAGGTCACGACGCCTGCGACGTAGCGCACAAGAAGGCTGTTGCCGGTGGGCGTGGGTACACTGACCTGCGTGCCGTTGAGCGGAATCGTGGTCGCGCCGATCACGATGCTCGCAAGACCATCGGGCGCCGAGACCGTGAACGTGCCCGTCTTGGTCAGGAGGCCCGCGTTCGGCGCCGATCCATCCGAAAGGTTCTGCTCGTCGACGACGACTTCGCCGCCCGCAACGTCGAGACCCTTGATCGTGACGCCGTCATCGGCGCCCTTGATCGTGATGGTGATGATGGTGGTGGCCGTGCCGCCGTGCTTGTCGTCGATCGTCACCAGATACTTCTGGGTCAGCGTGTCTTTCGGGCCGAGCGAATCCAAAAGCGCATCGTTGACCTGGAAGTTCCAGCCAAGCGAGTCCGTTGCCTGGTTCACTGCGCCGAGGGTCAGCGTGCCGAGGTAGTTGTTGCCGAGCGGCTTGATCGTCGCATTGTGAGTATCGATTTTGTCGACGTCCGAGAACGTGATCAGGCCGGACTGCGAATGCGTGACGGTGTTCTCGCCGGGCTTGCCGTCGGCGACTTCAGCGACCGCGCCGGACTGCGCCTTGGAGGTGATGATCGGCGCGTCGTTGGTGCCCACGATCTGGATCGTGACCGTCGTCGACGTGGTGTTACCCGCGTAGTCCTTGAGCAGGATCGTGTAGGTCTGCGTCAGCGTCTGGCCGACGGCCAGATGATCGATGGCGCCGTCCTTGACTTTGAACGTCCAGTTCACCGCGTCCGTGTTCTGGTTCACGCTGGCGCTGAAGGTGCCGAGATAGCCGCCGGCCTTCGGGACCACGGTGGCGGAATGCGTGTCACCGGCCGTGTCGGTGAACTTCAACGTTCCGGAGCGTGCGTGCTCGAACTTGAGCTCGTTCGGATGGTTATCTGGAAGCTCGGTGACGGAGGCTGACTGGGGGCCCACGAACGTCGGGGCGATCTTTGCGCACATCTGAGCGAACGTCAGAATCTTGACGTTAACGACCTTTTTCTTGGACACGCTAAACTCCAAACGACCATCTGCGCGAGGCGGGTCTGGAGCGGGAGACCCAGGGGGCGCAGGTTCTAAAAAAAACGTATAAGTCCGCTCCTTATTGGAGCACGCATATACCGGCCACTTTTGAAACGGAAATCCCGTAGGTATTTACCATTAAACATATATTTTTACGCTATATCCGTCACTTAGCTGCTACCCCAGCTAAGACCATGATTTGACGAGCATTCGCGCACGGACGTTTCCGGGCGCCCGCGCAAAAACGCAATTTCTAAAAATTAGGCATATTTTTATGCGTCCGGCGCTTTCGAACGCGCTGCGCCTTCGATTGCCCGAAACACGTCGTTTCTCGAACCAACACTGCGCACGTGGCGCGCGCCGATCCACGGCTATGGCTGCAACCGGCGGCTCACTCGGCCAGCGTGTTCTTGTAGATCGTGCCGTCCTTCATGATGATTTTGAAGTTGGCCGGGTCGGCAATCAGGTTGATGTTGTCCAGGGGATTGCCGTCGACGAGCAGCACGTCCGCGAGCGCTCCCTGCTCCACGACGCCGAGCTTTCCCGGATAGGGATTGCGCTTGCCGGACAGCGCCAGCAGCTCGGCGTTGGTCGATGTCGCCATGACCAGAGCTTCGGCCGGTGTGTACCAGCGGGTCAGCGAGGCGAGGATGGCTCCCTGCTGCTTCGCGAGCGCCGCCGAGAACAGCACGTCTGTGCCCCACGCCGTCTTGATCTTGTACTTCTTCGCCAGCTCGTAGGTTTTGCCGATGCCGGGCCAGACTTCATCCGCCTTGGCGCGCTGTATCGAACCCTCCGGAAATCCGAGCCGCAAGTCCTCGGGCAGCGGCTGCATGCTGAGCCAGATGCCCTTGTCGGCAATCAGCCTCGCGGTGGCGTCGTCCATCAGCATGCCGTGCTCGATGCACCTCACGCCAACCGCGATGGCCCGCTGTATCGCCGCCGGCGTAAACGCGTGCACGGTGACGTAGGTGCCCCAGTTCTCGGCCGCTTCGACGGCTGCGCGAAGCTCGGCCTCGGTGAAGGTCGTGACGTCGATCGGGCTGAACGGCGATGACACACCTCCGCCCGCCGTCAGCTTGACCTGGGAGGCGCCCTGCATGAGCTGCTCGCGGGTGCGCAGGCGCACTTCATCGGGGCTGTCCGCAACCATGCTGCCGCCAAGTTGCTCCATGCGGGTGAGCTTGCCGCCGATCTGGCGCGGCAGGTCGGTGAGATCGCGGAAATCTCCGTGGCCGCTCGTGACGGTGATGACGGCGCCGGACGGATAGATGCGCGGGCCCTTGACGACGCCCTCGTCGATCGCGCGCTTGAGGCCGAACACCGGCCCGCCCACGTCGCGAACGGTGGTGAAGCCGCGCATGAGGGTGTCGGTCGCCTCGGCGCCAGCCAGGAGGCTTGTGTAGGTGACATCACCGAACGCCTGCATCGGCGTCACGCGGATCAGCGCCGCGTGCCAATGCGCATCGATGAGGCCCGGCATCAACGTGCGCCCGCCGCCGGCGATGATGCGTGTATCAGCCCGGCGATCCACCGGGATCGGCTCAGTCGACACGCGCTCGATGACGTTGCCGCGGATCAGCACATTGGAGGGCTGCGAGAGCGCCGCGCTTTTGCCGTCGAAGACCCGAACGTTCTCGAACACCGTGACGGCGCCGTTCGCCGGGACGGGCGCTGCCCCCTGGGCCCGAGCATCGGGAATTGGATCCAGTGCCGCGATGCAAGCGAGCGCCGCTGCGCCCGCTACAATGGCGCGGGCGCCGGCCGCCGAGCGCTTTGTCCTCGGCGAGGTGGCGTCCAGCAACGGCGCGAGAGAAGACGTGTGCATGGCGATCCTCCTCGTCGGCGATCGATAGCAAAGCAGCGTATCTCAGTCTTGAAGGGGCGGAAAGCGGCGCCTGGGGTGGGCAGGTGCTGGCCATTTGCGCGAACGATGCGCGCGCCATCTCCGCAATGCGCGGTGCCCGGAATGGATTCAATATTAACAAGCTGAAGAAAAATGGTCGGGGCAGAGAGACTCGAACTCCCGACTTCCTGCTCCCAACGCGCGTTCTGAGGATTCACGTGACGTTCGCGGTGTTATCAAACAGAGGCTTAGCGGCTAGTAAGAATGCGCTCGAGCCAAAAGTTGGCTCAACGCTCTCCCGCGTCCCAGTAACATCAAGCCGCATTAAGCCTGTCGCTTGAAGTTCGGAACCAAGCGAAGTTTTGGCTTTTCGGGAACGCGAGGCCCTGTTGGTACAAGACCGTGCATCTGCGCGAATTCGTTAGGGAACGTCGTCACCGCGTTTGCAATGTCCACAATCGTAAACCCTAAATCTTGCGTATGGGCCCGTATTAAGTCTGCGGCAAGTCGAGGTTGCTCTGGCGCGATATCGAACTCAACGGGTTCCCGAGTGCGATAAGGGCCGAAATCAATCCACAGTCGCCTCGCTGACTCGCCCTCTATTAAATCGACCGAGGATGCACGGTAGATCAGCGATGCAATTGAAACACGCCACTTTAATTTAAGTTTGCCCAGAGCAGGGATGGAGAGGCCTCGTCTCAAATCGGGTAGAATTCCGTTGCGCGGCATCAGCAGTTCAGATGCGAATTCATTGGCCTCTTTTTCCATAGCTTCGTCTGGGAAAGCGTGGAGCACGGCGTGGCCGAACTCATGTGCCAGGCTGAAGCGCATTCGGTCGGCAGGGCGGTTCTGATTGAGAAATATCACCGGGTCCATCCCAACCGGACGGAGAGTGAAACCGTCGACATCGGCCGCACCAAAATCTGCCTTGATCACCATTATGCCGCTTGCTTCGACGTAGCTGGTTAGATCAGCGATCGGCCCATCGCCTAGTTGCCAACCTGCACGGACAGCGATAGCAGCGTCGCGCGCGGTCGAGATCGCGCGGGCGAACTCAGCCGCACCTGATCGAGTTTTTACAATCTCGAACTTCGGCGTTTCAAATTCCGGATTGAGATCCACAGCATCGAGCAAACGTCTCAGCTGCAGAACGTAGTGATTACCTAAAGCAATCACGGCGCTTTCATCTCTTGCCGATACGGATGCTCGTTTGCGAAACGCCGCTGGATGCAAGCTTATGGGTTGTCGGTAAACCGTGTCCTGTTCGTAGAAAAACGCCACTGGAAACTGAAGGCAACGGGCAATAGACTTCAGCTGTTCAAGCCCTAGCTCTCCGCTTGCGTCATTCTCAGTTCTGGAAATCGCCGTCTGCGGCACTCCGGACGCTGCGGCGAGATCGGTCTGGGTCATGCGTCGGCGATTACGCGCCAGACGAACCATCTCCCCGTTTAACTTGCGATCCAGCATCTTTTTCCGTTCCCTTGCGAGCCTTTTTCACCTTGATCTCCGTGCCCCGGACCTTAGTTGCCCGGTCGAAGAGCGCGTCAGCGCCCTCAATTTTTGGCTCCGGAATGACGAGGGCGGGACGGGGGATGGCAACTTTTTGCCGGTCCACTTTGTCCGCATAAGCAAGAAACAGCTTGTCAATGCTAACGCGAGATTTTGCGAGGCAATAGCCGAGGAACATCAAAATTTGCTTCGGCGCCAAGCCTTCGAAGCCGGGCAGCGACGGTGCGGCCTCGTCCTCGATATCGACAAATTGATGCTGCGGTTTTCGAACGCCCCCCTTCGGCCCGGCATAGTGAAGCTCCAAATTTACTTCGCGCTCCAAGCCGCCAAGCTCGATAGTGCCTACGATCTTGTAGGCTGGCCCTTCTTCAACTCGGACGGCCTTCAGGCCGCACTCTTCGAGTTTTGATGCCATCGCCGCTTGCGGGATGGCCGAATGGATCGCGGCGCCGACGGCGGCCGGACTGGTGAGATCGAAGTGTTCAACGGAGTGGAGACCCTTGAGGGTCTTCTCGAGTTCAGCGGCGAGCTGCCAAATGCCGGCACCCAACCGTTCTCTCAGAGCTGTCAGAATCTCTGTACGGGTCATGGCAACCTCCAGGTCCGGCCTGAAGGCAAATTCGCCCGAGTCGCGCGATGGGCGCAAGGGGGCATTCAAATTTTATTCAGAAAATATCCGCGCGAGTGAATATTTTTTGCATCAGCCTGAGGTGCCACACAGGGTCAGACGCTACGACGAGCAAAGATCTTGAACGAAGGATGTTTCGTCGTCAACGGTAGTCGACTGCGGTTTCGGGCGGTAGCGATCACGGAGTGCCATTGAACGGCGATAAATGGCAGGCGCTCGACAAGCGCATTAGCGCAGATTAATCATGACGTTAGCTTCCGCCGCCCGCGCCGTAAAAATTTAACTCAGAATGACGACCCGGCCGAAACTCAGAATGAAACGGCTGAACGAGGTTAAGCCATTGAATTTATGGTCGGGGCAGAGAGACTCGAACTCCCGACTTCCTGCTCCCAAAGCAGGCGCTCTACCAGGCTGAGCTATGCCCCGTCTCAATGTCTGCGGTGATGGCGCCTGGCCGGCTCACCATCGGAAATTCAAAGCAGCATCGTCCGCACCATGTGCCGCGTCGCGCGGTCAGGGTCAAGCTTAGACCGCAAGCCGTGTCGCGCTTGAGGCAACTTGCCTCGATTCCTGCTGCCCGATCTCGTGTTCCCGAGCGCCTCGTCCCGAGCTACGGCGTGGCGCCAAACAGGCGGTGGCGCACCTTATCGCCGGGCTTCAGGCCCAACTGCTCGGCGCGACCGCCGGCAATCTCGAGAACGCCGCTGACGAGGCCTTCCGACGAGATCATCCGCTCCGAAAACGGCTCCGTGCGGGCCGCGATCCGATGCACAGTGCCGTCGGCGCGGATGAACACCATGTCGAGGGGAATGTAGGTGTTCTTCATCCACATCGTGATTTCGCGTTCCTTGCCGTTGTGGAACAGCATGCCCTTGTCGGCCGCAAGGCTGGTGCGGAACATCAGTCCCAGCGCCTGCTGCTGCGCGGTGGTCGCGATTTCAACGTCGAAGGTGTGGGTGCCGGTCGCCGAGACGACGTCGAGCCGCTCGGTCGTGAGCTTGGCGGCGGCGACTTTGCTATCGGCGTGCTTCGGAGGCTCGCCCGCAGCGAGACCCGGCGTCAAAACGGCAAGAAGGGCCGCGCCGAACGCAGCCCCTCTTCCATAGCGTGTTTCTGTCATGCGGCACCGGCGCTTGAGGCACGAAAGGCGTGCAGTTTTTGCAAACCTAAGGTGTTTCGAGGCGTCCTTGAAGTGCCGACACCGTCAGTGCGACGACGTGAGACCGGTCGTCGAGCCATCCGGCTTCAGCTCGGCCGCCATGCAGCCCTTGGAGCCCATGCCCCAGCGGACGTGAACGGTCTGGCCCGGGCGAAGCTCGGTGAAGCCGAAGCGGCGGAGGGTTTCCATATGGACGAAGATGTCCGGGGTGCCCTCACCCTTGGTCAGGAAGCCGAAGCCCCGGACCCTGTTGAACCACTTCACGATCACCCGCTCCCAATCGCTCTCTGGTTGCACATGAACGTGCGTCCGCTGAGGAAGGAGCGACGGGTGGATGGCCGTCGATTCGTCCATGGAGAGGATGTTGAAAGCCTGCATGCCTTTCGGGCGGCGCAGGACCTGGCAGTGGATGCGTGCACCCTCATAAGCGGTCTGATAGCCCCCAGCCCTCAAGCACGTCACATGCAAAAGCACGTCGGCGAGGCCGTTGTCGGGCACGATGAAGCCGTATCCCTTGGCAACATCAAACCACTTAATCATGCCGGCGATCTCGATTACTTCCAGGCCGCCTGCTTCGAGGCGTTCCAGTTCGCCCGCTTCCAATGCACTGCCGCCCGGAAACTCCGGAGGTAGCTTAGAATCCCCCATAATAGTACCCCGCCTTACTTGGTCTACGTTGAACAACTCATGCGTCTCTCACCGCAAATACAGCGTCAGCCCTCAACATCGGCCGTCTGCGTTTCTGAGACCGGCCAAGAATATCATTTGGGGCGGTCGAGGCTAGTGTTCGTGTCGTGGGCGGTGTTCTCACGACAGCCCTCTGACATCATGTCCACATGAAACTTGGTCTCTAAATATATGAGTTCGTTAACCAATTATTAGTATTCCGGGTTCACGGCAAAAAATCCGGGGCGGTGGAGATCGTTGGGCGGCGAACGCTGTTCAGCGTTCGTTGAGGTCGCAACACGACGATCTGCCGCCAACTGATTCGCGCCTGGAATGGGCCTCGGATGCGCTTTCTGTCCGTGATCCGCGCGCCCGCCAGACGCGACCGCAAACGCCCGCCCCCCTGGGGATAACTTCCACGCCCCAGCGCGATCTCGAATTGCGAGCGATCCGATGAACTTGGACGTCCGTGCTGCGGATGTTCTCATTCTGTCCTGCGTGCTGTTTCTGCAACATTCGGACAATGACGTATCCGGGACGGGTCTGTTCGGCATGCCGCGAGGCGGCGGACAGGGTCCCTCGAAGATCGCCCGGAGGTTGTAGAGAGCCTGGGCGCCGGCCCTTCCCTATTCTCTTTGCCCGCCATGTCGCTCTTTCTTTACGCGAGTGCGCGGCAGGCCCGGACAGGCGCAAGATACCGCAGGGCACGGGCCCATCTCAGAATTCCTTTCCGGGAGGATGCATGGTAGAACAATTTTTCTCTATCAGTCGGGTTTGGGAATGCGATCCTATTCTTATTTCTTCCCGCCCCTTTATCTAAGAACCATATTTCACTAACTTCCGGCGATCGGAGGATTTCCATGTCTGAGACACTGATTGGAGCGCGTGCCGGTGGTGTTGCCGGGGCGGCGACCGGCCTTGAATCGCCCATCCTTGACCCGTCCGTCGGACTGTCCGTCGACGGGCCGGCGCTCGCCGCGCGGCTCGATGCGGCGCTCGGCAGCCTGGCGACGCTCGAAGAGCGCCTGATCGCCATTGCCGACGCGATCCCGGGCCGGATCACGTTTTCGACCAGCCTCGGCCTCGAGGACCAGGCCGTGCTGCACGCCATCGCGGCGACGGGGCGGGCGTTCGACGTGTTCACGCTCGACACCGGGCGGCATTTTCCGGAGACGCTGGAGACGCTGGACGCGAGCGAGCTGCGCTACGGCCTCAACATCCGCGTCATCTTTCCCGACGCCGACGACGTGCAGATGCTCGTCGCGCGCGACGGCATCATGGGCTTTCGCCAATCGATCGAGGCGCGCAAGGCGTGCTGCGACGTGCGCAAGGTCCGCCCGCTCAACAAGGCGCTTGCGGGCGCCAAGGGCTGGATCACGGGCCTGCGGCGCGATCAGTCGGCAGGACGCGCCCATGTGCCTTTTGCGGCTTGGGACAACGATCATCAGCTCGTGAAGCTCAATCCGATCGCCGATTGGACGCTGGACGCTCTCGAAGCCTACATCGAAACGAACGCCATCCCCGTCAACCCGCTGCACGCGCGCGGCTTCCCCTCCATCGGATGCCAGCCGTGCACGCGCGCCATCCGCCCGGGCGAGGACATCCGCGCCGGCCGCTGGTGGTGGGAGAACGAGGACGGCAAGGAATGCGGGCTGCACAACCGCCCGAAAGCGAAAGAGACGCACGCATGACGCAAGCCATCTCCCATCTCGACCTGCTCGAAGCGGAAAGCATCCATATTTTCCGCGAGGCAGCAGCGCAGTTCCGCAAGCCGGTGCTGCTCTATTCCATCGGCAAGGACTCGACGGTTCTCCTGCACTTAGCGCGCAAGGCGTTCTGGCCGGGCAAGCTGCCGTTTCCGACGCTGCACATCGACACCGGCTGGAAGTTCCGGGAGATGATCGAGTTTCGCGACAAGACGGCGCGCGATTTCGACCTCGACCTGATCGTGCACACGAACGAAGACGGGCGTGCGAAGGGCATCAATCCGATCGACTATGCGCCGTCGGTCTACACCGACGTGATGAAGACTGTGCCGCTCAAGCAGGCGCTCGACAAGTATGCCTTCGACGCGGCCTTCGGCGGCGCGCGCCGTGACGAGGAAGCGAGCCGCGCCAAGGAGCGCGTGTTCTCGTTCCGCGCCGAGGGGCATCGCTGGGATCCGCGCCGGCAGCGGCCCGAAATGTGGCGACTTCTGAACGGCCGCCTCGGCGCCGGGGAGACGGTGCGCGTATTTCCGCTCTCGAACTGGACCGAACGCGACGTCTGGCGCTACATCCTGCGCGAAAAGCTCGACGTGGTGCCGCTCTATTTCGCGAAGGAACGGCCCACGATCATCCGCAACGGCCAGCTCCTGATGAAGGACGACGAGCGCCTGACCGTCAAGGCGGGAGAAGAGATCGTCAACCGGCGCGTGCGCTTCCGCACGCTTGGCTGCTATCCGCTCACGGCCGCAGTTGAATCGGACGCCGACACCATCGAAACCGTGGTCGCCGAAACGCTCGGCGCGCGCACGTCGGAACGCCAGGGCCGCCTGATCGATCACGACCAGGCAGGCGCCATGGAGAAGAAGAAGCAGGAAGGGTATTTCTGATGACACGTCCCAATGCCCTTCAGGAGAAGAGCGTGAAGAAGGCCAAGACGCCGCTCAAAGTCGTTGCCGGACAAGAGGCCGACACGCAGCCCGCGCCCTCCGATCTCGACAAGATCGCGCCTGAGCTTTCGGGCATGCTGCGCGTGCTGACCTGCGGCTCCGTCGACGACGGCAAATCGACGTTGATCGGCCGCCTGCTCTGGGATGCGACGGACCTCTACGACGACCAGCGCGAAACGCTAAAGCGCGGCAAGACTGTCGATGGCGGCAATCCCGATTTCAGCCTGCTCATGGACGGGCTCGTCGCCGAGCGCGAGCAAGGCATCACGATCGACATCGCTTGGCGCTATTTCGATACGGCCTCGCGCCGCATCGTCGTCATCGACAGCCCAGGCCACGAGCAGTACACGCGCAACATGGCTTCGGGCGCATCGCACGCCGACGTCGCCATCCTGCTGATCGATGCCCGCCACGGCATCAAGAAGCAGACCCGGCGCCATGCCGCGATCCTCGATCTCGTCGGCGTGAAGCGCGTCATCCTCGTCGTCAACAAGATGGATTTGGTCGACTGGTCGGAGTCGGCGTTCCGCAAGATCGAAGCGGATTTCGAGACGTTCTCGTGGCGCTTCGGGTTCTGGGAGGCGACCGCCATCCCGACGGCCGCCGTTTCGGGCGACAACGTCGCCGCCGCGTCGACGCACATGCCCTGGTACACGGGGCCGACCCTGCTGCAGCATCTCGAGCAGCTTCCGAGCCGCGTGACGGAGCCGAGCGGCCCGTTCCGCTTCCCGGTGCAGACTGTGCTGCGCGACAGCCGTAACGATTTCCGCGGGCTCGCGGGCACGGTCAGCGGCGGCAGCGTGCGCGTCGGCGAAACCGTGGTCGATGCGCTCTCGAAGCGCACGGCGAAGGTGCTGCGCATCGCGACCATGGACGGAGATTTCGACCAGGCGTCGCAAGGCCAGGCCGTCGCGATCCAGCTCGATACCGACATCGACGTGGCGCGCGGGGCGGTGCTCTCGAAAGCGGACTCGCGGCCGGTCGTGGCCCGCGTCGTGGATGCGCGCATGGTCTGGCTCAGCGAGACGCCCTACGATCCGCGCGGCTCGTACCTCCTGCGCACCGCGACCGACCTCACGCCGGTATCCAATCTCAAGATCCAGGCGCTGCTCGATCTCGAAACGCTGGAAAGCCATCCGGCCGAGGCCTGCTCGACCAACGACATCGCCATCGGCGAAATCGCGCTCGCGCGGCCCGCGGCCATCGACACGTTCGGTGAGGCACCTGAAACCGGCAGCTTCATGCTGGTGGATGCGATCACGGGTGCGTCCATCGCGGGCGGCGTAGTGACGGCGGCGAAGCCGGAAGCGGCGCTGGCTGACGAGAACACGTTCGTTCTCTCGCGCGCCATGCTGGAACGCGGCCTCAACACCGACCTTCGGGATCTTCCCGGATCGGAAGCGGAGTTCCGCCGCCGCGCCAACGAGGTCGCGCTCATCCTGCGGTCGGCCGGCATCAACGTCGAAATCGAGAGCGCGCCGGATTACTCGATCTAGCGCAACAGACGCTCGCAGTTGCGAAGCGGCGAGGTGAGACATTCGATCTCAACTCGCCGCGCCAACGGCGAATTTCCCCGTCGTCACAGCAGGTCATCTCTGCTATCGGTGGGCAGCAATAACGGAAACGCTGCCTACCATCATGGATGAAATCTTACTCTACGTGGCCATCGGCTTCGTGGCGCAGATGATCGACGGCGCCATCGGCATGGCGTACGGCGTGACGGCGACATCGGTGCTGCTCAGCACGGGCGTGCCGCCGGCGACGGCCAGCGCGTGCGTGCACGCGGCGGAGACATTCACGACCGGCGCCTCGGGGCTGGCGCACTGGAAGCTCGGCAACGTCGACCGAAAGCTGCTGTGGCGGCTGGCCGTGCCGGGTGCGATCGGCGGCGCGATCGGGGCGTATGCCCTTTCCGAATTCGACGGCGATACATTGAAGCCGTACATCGCCGTCTATCTGCTGGCCCTCGGCATCGTCATCATCTGGAAGGCGCTCGTGCGGCGTCCGCTCGAATCTCCGCAACCGCGTTCGGTCGCCCCGCTCGGATTTTTCGGCGGCCTGCTGGATGCCATCGGCGGCGGCGGATGGGGCCCGATCGTGACCTCGAGCCTGCTCGGCCAGGGCACGACGCCGCGCTACGCCATCGGCTCAGTCAACCTTGCCGAGTTCTTCGTGACGCTCACCATCTCGACGACGTTCTTTCTCACCATCGGCCTGGGGCTCTGGCCGATCATCACCGGGCTCGTGATCGGCGGCGTCATCGCCGCGCCGTTCGCGGCGCTCGCGGCCAAGCACGTGCCCGCCAAGGCGCTGATGCTCGTGGTCGGATGCGTCGTCATCGTGTTGAGCCTCAACACGATCGTCAAAGCTTTTACGTAACCGGCGAAGTGATCCCATGTTCGATACTTCGCTTCTTTCCCTCTGGCCCATGATCGTGTGCGGCGGCTTCGGTGTCGGCTTCCTCGTCGGCATGACGGGTGTCGGCGCGGGATCGCTCATGACGCCGTTTCTGATCGCGCATGTGGGCGTGCAGCCCACGCTCGCGGTCGGCACCGATCTGCTGTTTGCATCGATCACCAAGGCGTCGGCGGTCGCGCCGCACCACAACTTCGGCAACGTGAACTGGCGCATCGTGCGCTGGCTCGCGGCCGGAAGCGTGCCCGGGTCGATCGCCATGCTCGGCCTGATCGAGTGGCTCGAGCCCGACCTCGCGACGATGGCGCACGTCATCAAGAGCGCGCTGGTGGCGGCGCTGGTGCTGAGCTCGCTCGCGATCCTCGTCTACCCGTTCATCACGCGCACGAAAGAGATCGCGGACGGCGAGACGCAGGACGTCCGCCCCGTTCCGACGCTGTTACTGGGCCTGCTGCTGGGATCGATCGTCACGCTGACGTCGGTGGGCGCGGGGGCCATCGGCGTCGTCGTGCTGACGCTGCTCTATCCGGCGCTGCGGCCGCGCTACCTGATCGGCACCGACATCGTGCACGCGGTGCCGCTGACGCTGGTCTCGGGGCTCGGCCATCTCGGCATGGGGAACACGAACTTCACGCTGCTCGCCATGCTGCTTGCGGGATCGCTCCCCGGTATCGCGATTGGATCGCGCCTCACCGGTCGGCTCCCCGACAAGGCGTTGCGGTTCGCGCTGGCGGCGATCCTGCTGTTCGCCGCCTATCAGCTCTTCGCGAAGATCTGACCGAGCGTTCTGGCTCCTGTCATCCTCGGGCTTGTCCCAGCTGAGGGCTGGATCCTAGGCACAAGGCCTAGGATGACAGACCGTGCGAGCAGCGGACGGTGCGAGCGATCACGCCAGCACGACGTCGCTGTGGAAGGTGTTGCCGCCGAGCGTCGGCTTGATGATGCCGGCGCGAATGACGAAATCGCCGAAGCGCTCACCCTCGTTGCGCTCTTTCGCATAGCGCAGGAACAACGGCTCCAGCAGCTCGACGATGCGCGCCTTGCCGACATCCTGGGCGTAGAGCTTGTTGAGACGCGTGCCTTCGTGCGCCGCGCCGAGATACAGGTTGTAGAGCCCGGGCGAGCGGCCGACGAAGCCGATCTCGGCCATGTAAGGACGGCCGCAGCCGTTCGGGCAGCCCGTCATGCGGATGACGATGTCGTCGTCGCGCAGGCCGGCCTTGTCGAGCGAGCCTTCGAGGGTCGTGATGAGCTCCGGCAGGAAGCGCTCGCTCTCGGCCAGCGCCAGCGCGCACGTCGGCAGCGCGACGCACGAGATCGAGTTGCGGCGCAGGCCCGACGACGTTGCGATGTCGATGCCATGCTTCTTGAGCGTGGCCTCGATCTTCGCCTTCTGCTTGGCGCCGGCGTTGCAGATGATGATGTTCTGGTTGCCGGTCACGGAGAAGGTGATGCCGCCCGCCTCGGCAATCTCGCGGATCGCGGTGCGCAGGCGCTTGTCGGGCGTATCCTTGATGCGGCCGTTCTCGATGAACAGGCCAAGGTGCCACTTCTTGTCCGGCCCCTGCTGCCAGCCGAGCGGATCGCCCATGTGCGTGAACTTGAAGGGGCGGGCTTCGCCGAGCTTGTAGCCCAGCCGGCTCTCGACCTCGGCGCGGTACTTGTCGGCGCCGAAGCGCTCGACGGTGTACTTGAGGCGCGCGTTGGCGCGGTTCTCGCGATTGCCCCAGTCGCGCTGCACGAGCATGACCTTTTCAGCGACATCCACAGCCTGCTCGGGCGTGCAGAAGCCGATCACGTCGCCGGTGCGTGGGAACGTGGCGGTTTCGCCGTGCGTCATGCCCATGCCGCCGCCGATGGAGACGTTCCAGCCCAGGAGCGCGCCGTTGGCGTCGGTGATCGCAATGAAGCCGAGGTCATGGGCGAACACGTCGCCGTCGTTGACGGGCGGCACAGCGATGACGATCTTGAACTTGCGCGGCAGATAGTGGACGCCGTAGAGCGGCTCCGTGTCCGGCACGGCGGGACGCGTCATGTCCTCGACCTTTTCGCCTTCGAGCCAGATCTCGTGATAGGCGGTGGTCTTCGGCAACAGATGATCGCTGACCTTGCGCGCGAACTCGCCTGCGGCCGCATGCGCCTCGGAGAAGAACGGATTGGCGACGCACATGACGTTGCGATTCACGTCGCCGCACGCCGCGATCGTGTCGAGGCAGGCGGAGTTGATCGCCTGCATGGTGTTGCGCAGGTTCGACTTGATGACGCCGTGATACTGGAACGTGGCGCGCGTCGTCAGACGCAGCGTGCCGTTGGCATAGGTGCCGGCGATGTCGTCCAGCTTGATCCATTGGTCAGGCGAGACCAGGCCGCCCGGCAGACGCAAGCGGATCATGAAGCTGAAGGCCTTTTCCAGCTTCTTCTTGGCCCGCTCACCGCGCACGTCGCGGTTGTCCTGCATGTAGGAGCCATGGAACTTGATGAGCTGCGTGTCGTCGTCGACGATGGCGCCGGTTTCGACCTGGGCCAACCCTTCGGCAATGGTGCCGCGGAGATAATGGCTTTCCTCTTTGAGGAATTCGTTCTTCGAGCGTTTGTCGGTCATGGGTGTCTCGGGAGTAGGCAGAGAGGCAGTCGGCAGTGAGTGAGGCAGCAGGCAACCGGCAGCGAGCGTCAGGAACGTCGGCCGTGTGTTGCCCGCTGTCTGTTGCCTAGTACACGTCGCGTTGATAGCGGCCGGATTTGGCGAGTTCCTTGAGCTTGGTGCGGCCGGCTTCCTCGTCGCCCTTTGCGGACTGGGCAAGGATGCGCGCGAGCGTGGTGTCGACGTCCTTGGCCATGCCCTTCTCGTCGCCGCACACGTAGACGTGCGCGCCGTCTTCGAGCCAGCCGAGGAGTTCGTCGCGGCGCTCCCACAGGCGCGTCTGCACGTAGATCTTCTCGGGCTGATCGCGGGAGAACGCCACGTCGATGCGCGACAGGGCGCCGGAGGCGAGATGATCCTGCCATTCGAGCTGATAGAGGAAGTCGTTCGTGAAGTTGCGCTCGCCGAAGAACAGCCAGCTCTTGCCGGTCGCGCCCGTTTCACCGCGCTCCTCGACGAAGCCGCGGTAAGGCGCGACGCCGGTGCCTGCGCCGATCATGATGATCGGGCGGCTGCCGTCGGCAGGCAGCCCGAAGTGGCGGTTCGGCTTGACGTAGATGCGCGCGCTGCCGCCAACCTTGCAGCGGTCGGCGAGATAGGTCGAGGTGACGCCCTTGCGGATGCGGCCATGCGAGGACCAGCGGACGGCGCCGACGAGTAGATGTGCTTCGCCCTGATGCACCTTCTGGCTCGAGGCGACCGAATAGAGGCGGCCGGGCAGCGGACGCAGCAGCTTCACGAACTGGTCGGCGCTGAGACTTTCCGGGAAGCTCTCGAACAGATCGATCAACTGGCGGTCGGCCGAGAAGCGCGCCAGCTCGCCCTCTTCGAGCAGCTTGGCGACGTCCTTGCGGCCGGTCAGCTTGGCATAGCCGTCGACGAGCGGGCGCGAGAGCGTGGTGATGTCGAAGCTGTTGACGAGCTTCTTGTGCAGGTCGGCGTTGCCGGAGAGACCGACGGAGGCAAGGAGATCGGCCGCCAGATCGGGATCGTTGTCCGGAAAGAGCCCGATGGCGTCGCCCGGCTTGTAGGTGAAGGCGGGATCCTCGACGGCGAATTCGGCGTGCCAGGTCTCGCGCGTCGAGCCCGACCCGTTGAGATTGACGAGGGCCGTGATCTCGGCTTGAGCCGGGTTCTCGGCGGTGTAGCGCGGCTCGTCGTCCTCGGAGGCGCCGGGGCCCTTGAAATCGACATGCACGACGGTAGTCGCGCCCGCGGGCTCGGCCGGAGCGATGACTTCCAGCGCCTTGTCGGTCCAGGCGGCGGCGGCCTTCTGGAAGTCGAGGTCGAGATCCTGGCGGTCGGCAACGCGCGTGGCGCCCAGCGCTTCCAGGCGAGCGTCGATCTGACGGCCGGTCTGACAGAAGTTGACGTAGGCGGTGTCGCCGAGTGCGAGGACGGCGAAGCGCACGCCATCGAAGCGCGGCGCATCGTCGGCCATCAGGGCCTTGTGGAAATCGACGGCGCGCTGCGGAGGATCACCCTCGCCCCAGGTCGAGATGTAGACGATCAGGTTCTTCGCCTTGGCGATGGTGGCGGGATCGGCGTCGGCCATGTCGACGACGCGGACATCGAAGTTGAGCTTTGCGGCCAGCTTCTTGGTCTTGAGGGCCAGCGATTCCGTGTTGCCGGATTCACTGCCGTAGAGAATCGTGAGCGGCTGGCGGGCGCGAGGGGCTTGGGCGGGCGCAAGGACGCCGGCCGTCTGGCCCTGTGCAGCATCGAGCCCAGCCAGAAAACCGGACAGCCAGCTGCGCTGCAGCGGCGTCGCGCGCTGAACGAGCTGGTTCAGCGCATCGATGTCTTCAGCCGCGAACGGCGCATTCTTCGGCAAGTAAGGGACCGCGGCCACCCGCTCCTCCTGAAAATTCGTTGGAACAGGGCGCGGTTAGGATATCGACGCGACCCCGTCCTGGCGTCTTAGCAGACTTTGGTAAAGTGCACCCTACGTCGCCGACCCCAAGGTCATGGGGATGTACACCAACGTAGAATAATTTTCCATTGCTTTAAGGTCACATCAGCCAGATCGCAACTTTATTCCCCTTCGTGCTTTGGTATGAGCACGCCCTTCTATCGACGTGCCGATTTGCGCCATCGCGCCTCGGCCAGCAGGATCCGGCCGTATCCGGAGGGTCAGGCGGGGCCCGAAAATGCACCGCGCAGGCGCTGCGGGCGGGCGGGCCGGCGCGGGGGTGTTAACGGACTGGTAAATGCCTCCCTCGCCGCCCGGATCGCGCGTACTCACACGAACTCGTGACGCACTGTTACTTTTCTACAGGAAGGGTTTGTGGTCTTTTCTCACCATGGCGGACGGGCTTGACAAGCGAGGCCCCATCCGCAGACTGAGGCGGTCAAAAACGGCAACCTCGGTGGGCCCTGGCGGGGCCTTTCGATCAGCAAGCTTGCCGATTAGGAGGAGGAAATCATGAAGGTTTGGATGAAGCCCGCAGTGCGTGAGCAGGAAGTTGGCCTCGAGGTCACGAGCTACCTGCCGGCAGAGATCGACATCATCTAATTGATCCGCTCGCAAAGCGTTGATGCAGTATTGGCGCGGCGGTCGAAACATTCGGCCGCCGTCGCTATTTGCAACCTCGGCGCTAGCTGCGATTTGAGACCTCCACGCCGTCGCGACAAGCGGGGCGGGAGCTTCACTAGGTTCCATCTTTCGCGGCGCCGCTTTCGGCGAGGCACGCCGCTTCAAAGCGAACAGGTTCATGCACATCAGGATCCTGGGGGCGGCCGCTGGCGGCGGCTTTCCTCAATGGAACTGTAGCTGTCGCAACTGCGCCGATGTGAGACAGGGGAAGCCGGGGTTTAAAGCCCGGACCCAATGCTCGCTCGCGGTGAGTGCGAACGGGTCCGACTGGGTGTTGCTCAACACCGCCCCGGACCTGCGCCAACAGATCAATGAAACGCCCGAGCTCGGTGCACGGGCCGATGCGGGCCTGCGCAACAGCCCCATCAAGGCGGCCGTGCTGACGGGCGGCGATGTCGACTTCATCGCCGGGTTGCTCAACCTGCGCGAACTGCAGCCGTTCACCGTCTACGGCTCGTCGCGCGTCTTGAGCACGCTCAAGGCCAACTCCGTTTTCAACGTGCTCAATGCCGAGGTCGTGCCCCGCCGTGAGCTGCCTCTCGGGCAGACGACGGCGATCGCCGAGACCGGTCTCGACGTCGAAGCGTTCGCGGTGCCCGGCAAGGTCGCGCTGTATCTCGAAAGCGGCGCGGCGGATGCGAACTACGGCAGCCGGGAGGGCGACGCAATCGGACTGAAAGTAACCGCGCGGGCTTCCGGCAAGACCTTCTTCTACGTGCCGGGCTGTGCGGTGGTGGATGCGGACCTTGCCAGCCGGCTAAAGGGTGCGCCGCTCGTGTTCTTCGACGGCACGCTCTACACCGACGACGAAATGCTGCGGCAGGGCCTCATGAAAAAGACCGGCCAGCGCATGGGGCACATGAGCATCTCGGGGCCCGAGGGCTCGATCGCGGCCTTCGCGGCGCTCGGCGTCGGGCGCAAGATCTACGTCCACATCAACAACTCGAACCCGGTGCTGGACGACAACTCGCCCGAGCGCCGCGCAACAGAAGCGGCCGGCTGGGAAGTCGGCTACGACGGAATGGAGATCCGCTTATGAGCGAACGTCGATCACCCGCAGACAAGCCGGCGCTTTGGACGCCGGACGAGTTCGAGGCCGCGATCCGTGCCGTTGGCGCCGAGCGCTACCACGACAAGCATCCCTTTCATCACCTTCTGCACGGCGGCAAGCTCAACAAGGGGCAAGTCGCCGCCTGGGCCCTCAACCGCTACTGCTACCAGTCGGCCGTGCCGCGCAAGGATGCGGCGCTCGTCAGCCGCGTGCTCGACCGGCAGCTCCGCCGCGACTGGATCCACCGCGTGCTCGAGCACGACGGCCATGGCGAGGATCCGGGAGGGATCGAGCGCTGGCTGGTGCTCACGGATGCTCTCGGGCTCGACCGCGACTACGTGCAGGGCATGACGGGCGCGCTGCCGGCCACGCGCTTTGCCGTCGAAGCCTACGTGCGCTTCGTCTACGAGCAGCCGCTGACGGTCGCGGTCGCGTCTTCGCTCACGGAGCTGTTTGCACCCAAGATCCACAAGGAGCGCATTTCCGGTATGCTCGAGAACTACGACTTTATCGACGACCGGGTGATGGCGTACTTCAAGAAGCGGCTCGTGCAGGCGCCGTTCGATGCGGACTTCGCGCTCAACTACATCAAGGAGCACGCAAGCACCCGCGCGGAACAGGAAGCCTGCGTCGAGGCCGTGCGCTTCAAATGCAATGTGCTGTGGTCGCAGCTCGATGCGCTGCACCATGCCTACGTCGCGCCGGGATGGATTCCGCCGGGCGCGTTCAAGCCGGAGATGCTGAATGTCTGAACCGACGGCGCCGAAACCAGCTCCTACCCGCCTCATCGTGACGGGCGAGACCAAGCTCGTCATGCCGAGGCACAACAAGCTGCGCCACGATGCAGGGCGCGGCCGCTGGATCATCCTGGCGCCGGAACGCGTGTTCAACCCCGACGATACCGCGGTGGAAGTTCTCAAGCGTTGTGACGGACAACGTTCCGTGAGCGAGATCGCGGAGGCCTTGTCTCAGGAGTACCAGGCCCCACTTGACGTTGTAACAACCGATATCTTGGAAATGCTTCAGGACCTTACCGACAAGGGCGTCCTTATCAAGGCCCCATAACAGCAGAGGTCAAAACGGGCCGCTCGGCGCGCAGGCACGGCAGGACCAGAGGAAGGCGCATATGAACGAAATCGCACCGACCCACGTGACTGAGACCGCGATGCCCGACGTTGCCCGGGTTGCGGAGTGCGCGACATCGCCCGATCCGGGCACGGAGCCGGCGCTGTGCGCGCGGGCGCCGATCGGCATGCTTTGCGAGCTGACCCATCGCTGCCCATTGCAGTGCCCGTACTGCTCCAATCCGGTGGAGCTGGAGCGCGCCAACGCTGAGCTCACGACGGCCGAATGGCAGGACGTGATGCGTCAGGCCGCTTCGCTCGGCGTGCTGCAGATCCATCTCTCCGGCGGCGAGCCTACGGCGCGCAAAGACCTGGAAGACATCGTCCGCGTGGCGGCCGACGTCGGCCTCTACACCAACCTGATCACGGCAGGCGTGACGCTGACTCGCGAGCGGCTGGCGAAGCTGGTCGAGGTCGGCCTCGATCACGTGCAGCTTTCCGTACAGGATGTCGACCCGGAGAATGCCGACCGGATCGCAGCCTACAAGGGCGGCATGGCCAAGAAGATCCAGGTCGCAGGCTGGGTCAAGGAGAACGGCCTCCCCCTCACCATCAACTGCCCGATCCACCGGCAGAACATTCACAACGTGCCGCGCATGATCGAGTTCGCGGTCGAGATGGGAGCGGGACGCGTCGAGATCGCTCACGTCCAGTATTACGCCTGGGCGCTGATCAACCGGGCGTCGCTGATGCCGACGCGCGAGGCCTTCATGACGGCGGCCAAGCAGGTCGAGGAGGCGCGCGAAAAGTACAAGGGCGTCATCGTCATCGACGCGATCGTGCCGGACTACTACGCCAAGTTTCCGAAGCCCTGCATGGGCGGCTGGGCGCGCGGCATCGTCAACATCACGCCCTCGGGGCGGGTGCTGCCGTGCCATGCGGCCGAGTCGATCAAGGGCCTGCCCTTCGACAACATCAAGGACCGTCCGCTGGCCGACATCTGGCTCAACGGCGAAGCCTTCCAGAAGTATCGCGGCACGAGCTGGATGAAGGAGCCCTGCCGGAGCTGCCCGCGCAAGGAAATCGACTACGGCGGATGCCGCTGCCAGGCATTCGCGCTGACCGGGGACGCGGCCAACACCGATCCCGCGTGCTCGCTTTCGCCGATGCATGCCCAGTGGCAGGCGGTGGCGGAAGTCGAGAGCCACACGCCCAATGCCCCTGAGTTCATCTACCGACGCGTGGGCGGCGCAACAAAGAAACCGGAAGCCCACAACGCGTCTTGAGCGGAACCGAGCACTCGATTACAGGTTGATGTTGGGCCCGGGTGCGGCACTTTGTTCAGCCCGGGTTCAGGCGAAACTTGGCAGAATGCGACGATTGCTATGGCGTGCGGGAGCGCGGCTGGCAGCTCGACATGAAGAAAATTCGGAGGAACTGGAAATGCTTAAGTGGGTTATGGCGGCTGCCATGCTGGTAGTCGTGCCCGTTGCTGCGTCGGCGCAGGACGTCGAAGCTGGCAAGGGCGTGTTCAAGAAGTGCGCCGCTTGCCACCAGATCGGCGCCGATGCGAAGAACGGTCTCGGACCGTCTCTGCAGTGCGTTGCCGGTTCGAAGGCCGGTCATCATGCTGAAGGTTTCGCCTATTCCGACGCTCTCAAGAACTCCGGCCTCACCTGGGACGACGAGCATCTCCTGAAGTGGATGGAGAAGGACGACGCAGTCGTGAAGGGCAACAAGATGATCTTCCCGGCTGGCGTGAAGAACGAAGAAGATCGCGCCAACCTGCTCGCCTACATCAAGTCCGAGTGCAAGCAGTAAGCTGCTCGCTCTGTTTTTTTGAATTCGGAACGCCGCGGACCCCAAGCCGCGGCGTTTTGCTTTTTTGCGTCGTTTGCTTTTTTGCGTCGCTCGATCTCAGCGTGTGCTTAAGATCCGTCGAACGGCACGACATCGCTCGTGTCGGTGCGCTCGAGCCAATAGGCGAGCGTGTGGCCGGACAGCTCGAGCGCGGGCGCCAGCTCGGCGAGCGGCACAAGCACGAACCCGCGCTCCGTGATTCGCGGATGGGGCAGAATGAGATCCGGCTCGTTCAGCGTTACGCTTTTCGATGCCGCGTCGCGGTAGACCAGCACATCGACGTCGATCACCCGCGGGCCCCAGCGCCGCTCGCGCACGCGGCGCATCTCCTGCTCGACGCCGAGGCATCGCGCAAGCAGGTCATGCGGGACGAGCGCGGTGCGCACGGCGATGCAGGCATTGACGAACCAGTCCTGGTCCGTCACGCCCCACGGCGCCGTGCGATAGAGGCGCGAGGCGCCGGCGAGATGCACGTCGCCCGGCGCAGTCAGCAACGCGATCGCGCGTGCGATGTTGGCGGCCTTGTCGCCGATGTTCGAACCGAGCCCGAGCAGCGCTGTCCAGGACGGCTCCGCGGCGGGCCCTGGCTCAATCATACTTAATGTAGGCGAAGCGCTGGTCGGACGGCGTGCCCTCGAAGACGCCCTCGCCGGCCGGCTGCCAGTGCACGACCTCCTCGATCTTCTTGGCGAGGTTCAGGTCCTTGTCGGTGATGCCCTTGGCGGAATGGGTGACGAGGCGAACCTCGACCCAGGCATAGGACGCGGTGATGTCCGGGTGGTGCCAGGCGGCCTCGGCGAGGTGGCCGACGGTGTTGATCACCATCATTGTGCCTTTCCAGCTTGCCGTCTTGTATGTGCGCCGGATCCAGCCATCCTCCAGGCGCCACTGGGGGAGGTTCTCGGCCAGCCACGCCGTAACCTCGGCGTCGGAAAGTGCCTTCTCGCGCGGGCTGCTCATTGTGCTCTCTCCTCGTCTTTCGTAGACAAATGCAGACTAGTGCTGCGCTCTGGGCCGACCCTATAGAACACGTTTGGCGGTTTTGGAACTCAGGCTCAGCCGTTCAGCTATTATCTAAGCCTCTTCAAAGACGCACGCCGTGCCCCGCGGCTCACGCGGGTGGAGATGGCCGCTTTGAACATGTCACGCATTTCGGCAAAGGCGCATACGCATATGCACGACACACACGGGCGGCCGGACCCGGTCAACGGTTGCAGCGTTTCGGCGCCTGCACGGCTTCATCTCGGATTCCTGGATCTCAACGGTGGGCTGGGGCGGCGGTACGGATCGATCGGGCTCGCCCTCGATTCACCGGCCACAGATGTGCGCGTGACGCGCGCGGGGACGAACACGGCGACGGGGCCGGAGCGCGAGCGCGTGCTCACCGTTCTGAGCCGCTGCCAAGACGCTCTTGGGCTTCCCGGCGCCTACCATGTCGAGGTGGTTCACGCCATTCCGGCGCACGCGGGGCTCGGCTCCGGCACGCAGCTCGCGCTCGCGATCGGGCTGGCGCTCGCCCGGCTCGAAGGCCTCTCGTTCTCGCCGCAGCAGATCGGCGACCTCGCCGGCCGCGGCGCGCGTTCGGCTATCGGCATGGCCGCATTCGAGAACGGAGGCTTCATCGTCGACGGCGGCCGCGGCACGATCGACCAGCCGCCGCCGGTGCTGATGCAGATCCCGTTTCCGGAGGCCTGGCGCTGCCTGCTCGTGCTCGACCCGCGCGACCAGGGTGCGCACGGCGACCGCGAGACCAAGGCGTTCGCCACGCTCCCCGCGTTTCCGGAAGCTCTGGCCGACCGCCTTTGCCGGCTCGTTCTGATGCAGCTCGTGCCAGGATTGATCGAGGGAGACATCGCCGCGTTCGGCTCAGCGTTAACCACCATTCAGGGCATCGTCGGCGGTCATTTTGCTGCAGCGCAAGGTGGAAGCCCCTGGACGTCGCCTGCCGTCGGCCGCCTGCTCAAACATGCGGCAGAGCTCGGCGCGACGGGCATCGGACAGACCTCGTGGGGGCCGTCTGGCTTCGGATTCGTCGACAGCCAGGATGTGGCAGACCGCCTCTATCATTCTTTAGTCGGAGACGCTAAAGCGATGGGCCTCGACATCGCGATTGTGCGCGGCCGGAATGCAGGCGCCACGGTCACGACCGACGATGCCCCTCAGCGGCCATAAAAACCGAACGCCTTACACGAACGGGAGACGATTTATATGAGTGATGCGACGCCTATTCTGCACATGCTTTCGCCGCAGAAGCACATGAGCCCGTTCGACGTGAACATGGCCGCGGACGCCGGTTTCAAGGTCATCATTCCCTACATCAACGTGACGCTCGAAGAGACGACCGCGCTCGTGCAGGACGCCATCTTCTCGCGCCCGCCGGACTACGGCGTGCGCACGGGCATGTTCATCGGCGGCAAGGACGCCATCGTCGCCCTCGACATGATGGAAGCCGCGCGCAAGGCCATGGTGCCGCCGTTCCAGCTTTCCGTCATCGCCGACCCGGCCGGCTCGTTCACGACGGCCGCCGCCATGGTGGCCTGCGTCGAGCGCGTGCTGAAGCAGAAGTTCGGCCGCGGCTGGAAGGGCACGAAGGTCGCCGTGTTCGGCGCCACGGGCGTCGTGGGCTTCGCCTCGTCGATCATCACCGCGCTCGAAGGCGCTGACGTCACGCTCGTCGCGCATCGCGGCGTCGACCGCGTCATCAAGTCCGCCGCCGTCTCGAAGGAGCGCTTCGGCGTCGACCTCAAGGCGGCCAGCGGCGAGACCGAAGCGCAGAAGCGCGAGATCCTCGCCAATGCCGAAGTCGTTTTCGCCGCCGCCGCTGCAGGCGTGCAGGTGATCACGAAGGAAGACAAGGCGTTCGCAACGAACCTTCTCGTGGCCGCCGACGTCAACGCCGTGCCGCCCGCGGGCGTCGAAGGCATGGAGCTGTTCATGGATGGCGCGCCGCTGCCGGGCACCGATGCCTACGGCGTCGGCCCGCTCGCCATCGGCGACGTCAAGTACAAGACCGAATCCGGCCTCTTCAAGCAGATGCTGTCGTCGAACGAGGCCCTCTCGCTCGACTTCCGTCATGCCTTCGCGCTGGCCCGCCAGCTCGTGGCTTGACGGGCGAAACCGTCCTTATTGCCGCCTTTTCCGCGCGGGCGCTCGCAGCGTCCGCGCGGCGCGCCGGCTACAAGCCGCTGGTCGTCGACTGCTTCGGCGATCTCGATACGGTGGCGCTGGCTGAAGCGTCCCGCTGCCTGCCCGCACGCGTCCAGGTTGGGTTCACCGCCCGCCCGCTGATCGCGGCTCTCGAAAGTCTCGTTTCTGAAGCCTCTTCGCCGCCGATCGGCCTCGTGCTCGGCGGCGGCTTCGAGTGCAATCCGCGCCTGGTGGCGAAGCTCGCCGAGCATTTCACCCTCATCGGCAACGACGCCGAGACGATCTGGCGCGCGAAGCATCCGCAGCACTTTTTCCAGATTCTCGGCGACCTCGGCGTGCCGCACCCTGAGACGCGCCTCGACGCGCCCGAAGTCTCCGACGGCTGGCTCATGCGGCGGATCGGCGGCAGCGGCGGCCTGCACATTCACCCCTGCCCCGCCAAGCCGCGCCCCGACAAGCGGCGCTTCTACCAGCGCGTGGCGCAAGGAGCGCCCGTTTCGCTGCTGGGATTGGTTTCGGACAAGAGCGCTGCGTTCGCCGCCAGCCGCCAGTGGACCAATCCGCTGCCGCGGCGCCCTTATCGTTACGGCGGCGCGGTCGGCTCCTGGCCGCTCGATGAAGATCTCGAAGCGCGCATGATCGAGATGTCGCTCGCTGTCTCGGAAGCACTGTCGCTCAAGGGCATCGTCTCGTTCGACTATCTCGTGGACGATGGGGCGCCTCTGCTGCTTGAGGTCAATCCGCGGCCGGGCGCTACCCTGGACGTGTTTGACGACGCGTCCGGCACTCTATTCAAGGCGCACGTCGAGGCGTCGCGCGGCGGCGATCCCGCGGCCATTCTCTCGACCGAGTGGCATCCGCCGATCGCGCGGGCCGCCGCTTTTCTCTATGCCGACCGCGGGGGGCTCACCATCCCGGCGGTCGATTGGCCGGAGTGGAGCGCGGATCGCCCGTGCCCTGGGGGCACCATCGCCGCCCGCCAACCGCTCGCGACCGTGCTGGCCGAAGGGGACGACGCCAATACCGTGGCCGCCACCTGCGTTCAGCGCTTGGGCGCGCTCGAAGATTTGCTGTATGACCATTCAAACGAAAAAGGAGCTCAACAATGAGCAGCGGTTCCAGTTTTGCGCCCAGCGTCAACGCGCGGGCGGGGGTGCTGGTTGACGATCTCGTATTGGCTGCGGACGCGCTGCGCTGCGCCGTGACGACCGGCGAGGCCGGCGAGCGGTGCATCGATCTCGGCGCGAACGTGCCGGGCGGCCTGGAAGCCGGCCGCCGTCTCGGCGAGATCTGCATGGGTGGCCTCGGCACCGTGACGCTCACGTCGTCGTCGGGCCTCGAGCGCTGGCCGCTCGGCGTGGTCGTTCATTCGTCGAACCCGGTCATCGCCTGCCTCGGCAGCCAGTACGCGGGCTGGACCATCACGGACGACAGCGGCTTCTTTGCTCTCGGCTCGGGCCCAGCGCGCGCGCTCTCGCGTGTCGAAGAGCTCTACACCGAACTCGGCTACGTCGATAAGCACTACACGGGCACGCTGGTGATCGAGGGCGATACCGCGCCCCCGCCCGCCGTCGCCACGAAGGTTGCCGCCGCGTGCGGCATCAAGCCGAGCGACCTCACGGTGATGTATGCCCCGACGGGCAGCCTCGCGGGGACGGTGCAGATCGCCGCGCGCGTTCTCGAGGTGGCGCTGCATAAGGCGCATTCGCTGCACTTCGATCTCAACAACATCGTCGACGGCTACGGCGTTGCGCCGATCGCGCCGCCGGTGCCGGATTTCGTCAAGGCGATGGGGCGGACCAACGACGCCATCATCTACGGCGGTCGCATCCAGTTGTTCGTGCGGGGTACGGATGCGGAGGCTGAAAAGCTCGCGCAGAACCTGCCGTCCAACACGTGCTCGATCTACGGCAAGCCGTTCGCGGAGATCTTCGCTGCCGTCAACGGCGACTTCTACAAGATCGACGCGTCGCTGTTCAGCCCGGCGCTCGTGACGGTGTCGAACCTCGACACGGGATCGAGCTTCCATGCCGGAAAGCTCGCGCCCGATATCGTCGACGCGAGCTTCAAGTAAGACATCTCGACATCATGCCTCTCCCCACCGTTGCGGGGAGAGGGAGAACATCCTCGCCATGAACAAGCCGGTCACCACCACGGAACTCGACAAGGCGACCCTTTCGGGGCCGCGGATCGTGCTGTTCGTGGAGGACGGCTCGGGCGACTGGCATGCGCGGCGCCTCAAGAAGGCCATGGAGGCGCGCGGTGCGCAGGTCGTCACGACGACACTCAGCGCGTGCGCCTTCGACACATCCTGCCCGAGCGGTCTCGACATCCCCGGGTTCGACGGCCTGCTTCCGGACGGGGCGTTCGTGCGCTCCGTCTCGACGGGGACGCTCGAGCAGATCACGCTGCGTCTCGGCATTCTTCATGCGCTTCGCGAAAGCGGCGTGCGCGTGTGGAACGATGCGCGCGCCATCGAACGCTGCGTCGACAAATCCACGGCGACGTTCCTGTTCCAGAAGGCCGGCCTCGCCACGCCGCCGACGCGCGTGGTGGAGACGCTCGCGCGTGCGCAGGCTCACCTTTCGGCCGATCCGCGCCCGTTCGTTCTGAAGCCGCTGTTCGGCAGCCAGGGCAACGGCGTGAGGCGCGCGCACAGCGCCGATGAGCTGCCCGCGCCCGAAGAGGTCGGCGACGTCTACTACATGCAGCATTATCTGCGGGCGCCAGACGCGACGCTGTTCGAGGATTGGCGGGTCTTCGTATCGAAAGGCCGCCTTCTTTCCTCGATGGTCCGGCGCGGCAAGAGCTGGATCACGAACGTGCACCAGGGCGCGGAGCCGATCGCGCACGAGCCGTGCACCGAGATGAGCCAACTCGCGCTTGCCGCAGTGGCGGCGATCGGAGCGGACTACGCGGGCGTGGATCTCATCCGCGACGCGTCCGGCCGGCTGATGGTGCTCGAGATCAATTCGAACCCGGCCTGGAAGGGACTGCAGAGCGTCACCACGATCGACATCGCGGACACGCTGGCGGCGGATTTCCTCGCGGCCGTCACGAAAGTTTCGGCTCGGTGATGGCGCCCATCACATACGTCGGCCTTGCATTCCTCGCCCCCTTGCGGAGAGGGGGGAACCCAGACCGCCGAAGGTCCGCAATCCCCCCCTCCCGACGTCCCCCACGAGGGGGGAGGAGAGGCGCTGTGTAATGGCGTTTCCGCTCAATCAAACCAACGTCGAAGCCGCGTTCGTTGCAGCCTGCCACGCGGAACTCCAGGCCCTGAAGCCCGGCAACGTGCACGTCCACAGCGCCGGGCACGGCATGGACATCCATCATTTCGAGCGCGCCGCCGCCGCGGCCGCGCCGTTCATTGCCGATCCCTCGCTGTCCGTGGGGGGCCGCATCCTGGGCGCGGTCAAGGCGAGCTTCGCGGAGACTGGGCTCAACGCGAACCTCGGCATCGTTCTGCTCGCCGCGCCTCTTGCGGCGGCCGCCGAGTCACGGATTGGAGGCGCAGACCTGCGCGAGCGGCTGGGGCGTGTGCTCGGCGGCCTCGACCAGGCGGATGCGGCGGACGCTTTCCAGGCCATCGTGATCGCGAACCCTGCGGGCCTTGGCCGCGCCGACCAGGGTGACGTCAACGCCGCCGCCACGGTGACGCTGCGCGAGGCGATGGCGCTCGCGGCGGATCGCGACAGAATCGCGAAGGCCTACGTGACGCGCTTCGACGACCTCTTTTCTCTGGGCCTGCCCGCGCTGCATGCGGGCCGGCGCGCTGCAGCAAACGAAACCCTGGCGATTACTGCGCTGCACATGACCTATCTGGCCGAGTTCCCGGACAGTCATATCGCCAGAAAATTCGGCATCGACGTCGCAGAGCGCATCCGGGGCGAAGCGCGAAATGCGGCATCACTTTGGCACCCTGCCCCGCGGCCCGAGACGTGGAATGGTCTGTGGGCGCTGGACAAGAGCCTTAAGGATCGGGGAATTAACCCCGGTACGACTGCGGACCTGGTGGTAGCTACTCTCTTTGCGGACATGCTCATTCACCAGAGTGCGACCACCAAGCCTCTCTAGCCTCTTGTCCAAACCTTCGACCTAGGTCTATTAAGGGGCGGCGCTCACGGCGCCACTATCCGGCCAACCGGGCCGGCGACACCCCGTGTCGCCGTTCGCTGCAACTGGGATAGGTTTTAGACTGCAGCCGGCTCTCACACTCCGGGCAGACGCTTCAGGCGCACGTCGCTGACGGACGCTCGGATTGCGTTTTTTGTTCAATATGAAGGAAGGGAACCCCCTAATGGCCAAGATCAATCGCGTACTGGTCGGCGAGTCGCTCGTCGGTGACGGCAACGAAGTCGCTCACATCGACCTCATCATGGGCCCGCGCGGCAGCGCGGCCGAGACGGCATTCGTCAACGCACTCGCGAACAACAAGGACGGCTTCACCACCCTCCTCGCCGTGATCGCTCCGAACCTGCCCTGCAAGCCGAACACGATCATGTTCAACAAGGTCACCATCAAGGACGCCCGCCAGGCCGTTCAGATGTTCGGACCTGCTCAGTACGGCGTTGCCAAGGCCGTTCAGGACTCGGTCGCTGAAGGCGTTATCCCGGCTAACGAAGCTGACGACATCTACATCCTCGTTGGCGTGTTCATCCACTGGGAAGCTGCCGACGACGCCAAGATCCAGGACTACAACTATCGCGCAGTCAAGGAGTCGATCGCTCGTGCCGTCGCCGGCAAGCCGACGGCTGCCGAAGCTACCGCTCAGCGCAACTCGGTCGCACATCCCTTCGGTGCGAAGACTTGAAGCGGAAACCGTCCACAGCAGGAAAATGATGCCCCTCCGTTGAATGGGGGTCTGCTGCAGCGATTGGGAAGACTACTCTCCGGCCGTTGGAACGGCTGACACGAGCAGGTGGACCTTCACGATCCACTCGCAAGTGGACTGAAACTCTCCGGGCCCGATTGCGAAAGCAATCGGGCTCTTTTTATTTGTGACCGCCGATTCACGTCGCGCCTGATAGGCGGCGCGACGATCGGGGTCACGGTTGTTTTGTGACCGCCGATTCACGCGGACGGAGCGCGAAGTCAGGCGTCGCCTGCGGCGCATCTCTCGATATCGGCGGCCGTGATGGCGCCGCTGTGCAATGCAGTCGCGATGAGCGCGCCGGCCGCGCCGACGTCCCGAAGTGCGTGAAGGTCTTCGGCGTTGCGAACGCCACCCGCGGCGTAGACCTTGCGTGCGCCAGCACGCGCCACGATCGATCCGAGGCGCGTGAGATCAGGCCCCTCGCCGCTGCCGACGCGCGCGAGGGTCATGACGATGACGCGCTCCGGCCAGAGGTCTGCGTCTTCAAGAAGACCCTCCGGGCCGATGAACCGGTCGCCGCGAAAATCGAGCGAGAGCGGTGCTGCGGGACCGGCCTGTTGGCGGGCGCGCGCGTAGGCGTCCAGGCTCGCGAGCGATTCCGATCCGAGGACGTGGGTGGCGCTTGATTGCGGCGGTTGGGGGTCCCCCCCTCCTAACCTCCCCCACGAGGGGGGAGGAACTGCGCGCGCCTCGACGATGCCGTCGTCGATCCACAGCTCGGCTCCCGGCCACGCCTGCATGAGGCGGGCCTGCGTCGCCAGATCAGCGCCGCGGCCTTCGATGCCGTCGAGATCGGCAATGTAAAGCGTGGAGAACGGAAAGAGCGTGCGGAGACCCAGCGCGACGGCCACCGGATCGGCCGTCGATGGCGCGAGCGGCGTCTCGATCGGAAGATAGCGCGCGCGATCGCCTCGCACCGCGGCCACGGCGGCGCCACCGCGGATATCAACGACCGGAATGACCTGCATCGGGCTTCCTTCTGACCGCAGGTGATGTAACACATGGCCTGAGATGTAACCGCACGGCGGGCGATGTAAACATCGCGCGCCTCGCCGCGACGCCGCAGACGCCGCGCGGCAACCACACTATCGGGAGCGCTTCACACCATGACCGTCACGGCCGGACTCGATGTCGGCGGCGCCCACCTCAAGGTGGCCCTGGTCGAGGATGGCCGCACGCTCGCGGCGCGCCAGTTCGTGTGCCCGCTGTGGCAGGGTCTCGACAAGCTCGACGCCGCGCTCGCCGAAGCCCGCCCCCTGCTCGCGCGGGCCACGCGGTTCGCCGTCACGATGACGGGCGAGCTGTCGGATCTGTTCCCGGATCGCGAAACGGGCGTGGGGACGCTCGTCGGCCGTATTGAGACGGATCTCGGGTCTGCGGCGCGGTTCTGGATGGGGCCGCGCGGCTTTGGCAGCGGCGACGACGCCCGCGCCCGGCATGCGGACGTGGGATCGACCAACTTTCTCGCAACGGCCGCGTTCATCGCGCGCAAGCACGCCGACGCCCTGCTGATCGACTTCGGGTCGACCACGGCGGACATCATTCCAGTCACGGGCGGCACGGCGTGCCCATTGGGCCTTTCCGATGCCGACCGGCAGGCGACGGGCGCTTTGGTTTACACGGGCGCCACGCGCACGGCCGTGATGGCGATCGCCAGCGAGGCGCCGTTCGGCGGACAATGGGTGAGCCTTGCACGCGAGTATCTCGCGACGATGGCCGACGTGCGCCGCATCCTCGGCTACGACCTCGCCGGCATCGACCTGCATGCGACGGCGGACGGGAAAGGCAAATCGCTCGCAGAGAGCGTCACGCGGCTTGCGCGCATGCTGGGGCGGGATGCGCGCGACGGTTCGGCGGAGGCGTGGGAGGGCGCTGCCCGGCACATTCGCGAGCTGCAGTTGCGCTCCATCCACGACGGCGCGACGCGGGTGCTGTCGGCGGTGGCGGTTGCGCGCTCGGCGCCCGTCATCGCGGCGGGCATCGGGGCCGGTGACATCCATGAAATCGCGCGGCGGCTCGGCCGCACGGCGATCGATTTCGGTGCGCTTGCCGAAGCCGATGCAGACTGCCTCGAGGTGGCGACGGGCGCGGCGCCCGCGGTGGCCGTGGCGCATCTCCTGGCGTTCGAAGCGCGCTGACGGCGGCCAATTTCCTGCTGCAGTGCAACGCCGCGAATTTTACTCAAACCTTAAAAGTTTCCCTTGGAAACCTACGATCGCCTGAAGTGGGCTCTAATGTATCCCTGGTAGACTCAGGCCATAATCAAAGAAAAGCCTCAAACGGGGAGAGGCACGGCCCATGAAAACCACGCTCGCCATCGCAACTGCGATCATTATGCCGGGTGGCCTGATCATCCTGGCCATCAGCATCGCGACCTTCTATCTCGCGCGCCGCCGGGCCTACGCCCGGGTCGCCCAGCGCGCGCCGCAACTGCCGGTCTGATCCGGATTTCCATCTGATCCAAGTTCCGGCGCGGCACGGCCGCCACCGGCCATCTCTGCCCGCTACTTTTTGCGCGCGGCCTCTGCGTCGCCCCGGCGGTGGGCCTCGACGCGCTCCATCAGCCAGCCCCACGCCTCGCGCTCTCGCGGGCCGGCGGTCTTCGAGATCGCGATGTCGAGGTAGGCCAGCTCCGCGTCGATCTTCTCCGGCGGCAGCATCGAAAGCCGGGTCGACAGCACCGCCAGCTCGATGACCGCAGCCTCGGCCCGGTTGTACCCGCTCCAGACCGCATGAGACGCCGCGTGCACCAGGCGACAATGAAAGCGCGGGCGCTGCGGGTCCTCGGTGATGCGCTCGACCGCGAGCTCCCAATGCGAAACGCAGTCCGCGAGGCGCACGCCCTTGACCCGGTCGGCGGCGGTGGTGGCCCAGTCGCGCCGGCCCGTGACGCAGCCCGCGAACACGCGCACGTCGCCGGGATGGCTGGCCACGGCGGCCGGGTTGGCCATCAGGTTGTCGAGGGTCCGCGAGGGCCTGAAGGGGGCGATGATCCAGCCGTCGCCGTCTTCGATCAGGCCGAGCGGAGCGATGTGCGCCTGCCCATCGGCATTGACTGTCGTGACGATGGTTTCGACGATGCGCGGCATGTCGAGCCTCCTAATCGGTCCATTTGCCCGCGGCCTGCGCGCGGGCGCGCGCAAACGCTCTGGTCCGGCTGCCGGGCGCGGCTGACGCCTTCGGCCGATCGGGCGCGGCGTCGAGGACCTGCTCCAGCGCCGGCGCGTCGCCGGGTCCGAGCACGCTCCACGCCACATCCGCCCGGTTCACGATGACCGGAAACACGGCGTCGACAATGCCGCGGCGCGCCAGCGCGGCGGCGGTCGCGTTGCGCGGGATGCGGCAGGATTTCACGACAATGAGATCCGCTTTGCCCAAGCGTTCCGCGAGGCGCGCGGCGAGGCCATCCGAGGTGATCGACCAGTCGCGCGGAATGCGGCGGTCTCCCGCGCAGAGCCTCGCAGGCAGCCAGACGGGAACGCGCCGTTTGCGCCAGGCGCGTGCCATGCCAACCAGCGTTTCGGACGCGATGAGACGCGGCTCGATCGCGCGCATGGCATCCGCCATCTGATGCATCGCGAGCAGGGCCATGTCGTGTGCGATCTCGTCCGAAAACCCCAGCGCGCGCTGCGTGTCGCGCACGGCATCCGCGAACGGGCCGCCGCCGGGGACGATGACCACCGGACGGCGCGCGCGCCGGACGATCGCGAGCATGGTGCGAAGTTGCCCCGTCTCGGCCAGACTGCCGCCGAGCTTGAGGACGACGGGCGTCATGCGCTCGCCTGGCGGATGCGAAAGATCTCGACGCCGCGCACGGGGCCGCGCTCGAGCTTTTCGATCAAGACGCGGATCGAGCTGATGCGCGGGTCTTTCAGCGTGCGCTCGGCGATGCCTTCGGCGAACGTCTCGATGAGATTGATGTGACCGGCCGCCATGATGTCGTTCACGATGTCGATGATGTCGGTGTAGGACGGCACCGTGTCCATGTCGTCGCCTGACGCGCGCACGCCCTCGGCCAGATGCGCATCGATCGAGAGGCGCACCTTCTGCGTCACGCCCTTCTCCTCGGCATAGACGCCGATGTTGCAATCCACGACCCAGTCCTTGAGGAAGATCGCATCGCGGCCCAGCGCCGGCGCCTTGATCGTGCCCGTCATGATGCGATTTCCAATGAAGGTGTCCTCTCGAACTCGTGCGGAATGGCGCGGCGCACGGCGGACATCGCTGCGGCGTCGAGCGCCTGCTGGCGGTCGCGACCCGTGCAGAGCGCGCCTCGGAACCCGAGCACGTCCGGCTCAAGCGCCAGAAGCTCGGGGATCTGACCCACGCGCAGCGAACCGGCAAGTCCCGCGAAGAGGCCTGCGGCCTGCGCCTCGCCGACAAAGCGGCCGAGCTCGGCGGGCGTGCGGTGGTCGCAGAGCGTGCGGCCATCTTTTACGGCAGTGTCGAGCATGACGCCGGCAAATCCCGCATCGCCAAGATGAGCGACGAGCGCGAGATCGAGCGGCGCGTCGGCCATCAGCACCGCGACGAGCGGCGTGTGAGGCGCGATCTCCTGCCCGAGGCTGCGGATGGTCGCTTCGGCGTCGCCGCCGGGGAAGAAGCCGATTTTAACGATATCGCATCCCGTCGCGGCCATTGCGGCTGCGGCCCGCACCACGGTGGCGGGATGGGCCGGCAGATCGCCAATCGTGGCACTGACGGGCACGTGGCGTGGCACCGCCTCGCGGATGGACGCAACCACCGAACAGGCGAGCGCGCCGAGCGCGCCCTCAGCGGGGTTTTTGCAATCGATGATGTCGGCGCCGTGCGCGGCCGCGAGGCGCGCTTCGGGTTCGGACATGACACTGGCTAGAAGGCGGACGAAGCGATGCGGCGTCGTCATCATCGTCGTCATGGAAGGGACGCTCACGTCTCGTGGAAGATCCGATTTTTCTCGGCGCGCACCTTGTCCTTGTCGGTCCGCTCGGACGGGCTCAGGTTCACGGTGTCATCTGAGACGATAGTCGCATTTGCGGCCGACATGCGCAAGATGCGGGTGCCCAGCATGACGGCCTCGGCGCGGTCGTGGGTCACGAAGATCACCGTCGTCGGACGCCTGTTCCAGAGCGCGATCAGAAGCTCCCGCAGGCCCTCGGCGGTGGGGTCGTCGAGGGAGACAAACGGCTCGTCCATCAGCAGGACGTCGGGCTCCGTGATGAACCCGCGCGCAAGGGACGCACGCCGCTGCATACCGAGCGACAGGCGCTCAGGATACTGGGAGGCGAAGCCTTCGAGCCCCACCTGCGCCAGGATCTCATCAATGCGCGCATGCTTGGGATCGCCGTCCGGCAAGGCGAGCGCGATGTTCTCGCGCACCGTGCGCCAGGGCAAGAGGCGCGGCGACTGGAAGATGTATCCGACGCGCGTCTCAGGGCCCCCGAGCTTGATCTCGCCCTCGAACTCGGAATCGAGCCCGGCGATGATGTTGAGCAAGGTCGACTTGCCGCAACCGGAGGGACCGGTGAGGACGACGAACGATCGCGGCTCGATCCTGATCGCGATGTCCTTCAACACCGGCTGCGCCTCGCGCACACCAGAGGCGGGATAGATTTTCCGGACGACGCGGATGTCGAGCGGATCGTGCAGCGCGGCGGTCATCGGCGCCACCTGTTCACGCGTGCAGCCAAGGGCTGGAGGATGCCGAATTCGATCAACTGGATGACGATGCAGAAGGCGAGCGCATAGGCGAGGATCATCGCGACATCGAAGAGCTGGAAGTAGGTGTTGAGCTGAAAGCCGACGCCGTTCGAGCGTCCGAACAGCTCGACGACAAGCACGATCTTCCACACCAGCGACAGGCCCGTGCGCGCGGCGGCGAGGAAGAAGGGCGCGAGCTGGGGAAGCGTGACGTGGCGCAACGTCTTCCACCAGCCGAAGCGGTACATGTGCGCCATCTCATCGAGATCGCGCGAGAGGCTGCGTGCGCCCTCTCGAACCGTCACGGCGACGTTCGGGATCTTGTTGACGGCGACGGCGGTGATGGCGGCGACCTCGGTGAAGCCGAGCCAGACGTAGCACAGGAAAATGATGACGAGCGCCGGAAGGTTGAGGAACAGGATCAGCCAGCCGTCGAAGATCCGATCGATGCGGGAGCTGCGCCCCATGGCGATGCCGATGGCGGATCCGATCAGCATGGCGAGGATGAACGCGACGACAACGCGATAGAGCGTCATGCCGATGTGGAAGGTCAATTCTCCGCTCGCGAACTCGCGCATCATGGCGGCGAAGACGAGACCGGGGCCGGGCAGATGTCGATGCTGGATCAGCAGCGCCATCACCTCCCAGAACACCAGGAACAATGCGAGCGAGCCAAGGCCCCAGGCGACACGGCTCTGCCATGGCTGATCCACGCTGGCGCGTGCCGGCATACTAGCTCGTTGCATGGTGAAACAGCTTGACGTCGAAAAGCGTGCCGTGGCCCATCAGCTCGGCGTCGCCCGCATCGACGAGCACCTGCATGAGCTTGCGCGCGGACTCGATCTCGGCGGCGCCCCACGGCTTCGGAATGCCGGCGCGGTAGGCCGCGATGATCGCGCGGAATTCACCGTCCGAGTTCGGCTTCACGATCGGCCGCAGCCGCTCCCACGCGCTGTCGTCGGTGGCGAGCACGGCGTTGGCTTCCCGGACCAGGGAGAGCAGCGTCTCGACCTGCGCCCCGTGGGTGGCCTCGAAGGATTCCTTCCAGACGAAGCCCACCAGGGCCGGCACGGGATCGATGCCGAGATCCTTCATGACCTGTTCGATACTCAGGATCTCCTTGAAGCCGCTGCCCGTGAGGCGCGCGGAGTGAGTCCAGAAATTGAGGACGGCATCGAGGCGGCCCGAACGGATCTGCTCAGCCAGCAACGGCGCGGCGCCAAACTGGGGGTGAGCATAGCTCGCCATGTCCTGGCCGATAGTTTTTTTCGCGTAGGCGCGCAGGAGAAGCCAGCTCTTGTCGATGGCCGAGCCCGCGACACCGAGCGTCTTGCCGTCGAGCCCGGCGATGTCGGTGATCGGGCTGCCTTCGGCCACCACGAGACCGCCAAGCGCCGAGGAATAGGCCGAGAACTTGAGCTTTTCGCCGAGCGATCGCTGGCGCATCGCCCACGTCCAGTCGGAGACGATGACGTCCGCGCCGCCCGCGAGCAAGGCCACGGGGCCGGCCTGGTTGGACGCGACCTCGATCGTGTCGAGAGCGAGGCCGGCCTTCTTGTCGAGTTCGAGGGCGCGGATGGTCTCGACGACCCAGGAAAGGGAGCCGTACTTCACGGAAGCGAGCCGCAAGCTCCCGGACAGGGCGGCATGGACGGGGCGCGAAACGGCGGCCGCGACAAGGCCCGCTCCGGCGCTGGCGAGCAGCCTGCGGCGGTCGATCATTTCGTATCTTCCTTTGCCATCAGGCGATTTTTCACCAACCACCGCACGCCGTGCAACCAGGATTCATCCGTGTTGCCCTGGATCAGGACGCTCGCGTTGCTCACGAGCTTGCTTTGCGCGACGTCGACGATGGCGACGGTGAGGCTCAGATGGGTCTCGGATATCTTCTCGACGACGCTCGTCATCGCAAGGTCGGCTTTGGCCTTGGCGGCGATGTCGATCTCGCAGCCATTGCATTCGTAAATCGGGCGAACGGCCGCGATCTCATCCTTAATCGGGGTCATGTCGATAAGCTCGTAGCGCTTATCGTCGCCCAGACGCTTCCTCAACTCGGCCTCGGCCATCGCGAGGCGCGTCTGCTCGGCTTCGGTCGGCCCGGTGACGCCCTTGAAGAAATCCTCCTCGGACTTCGGCATCGACATGTCGATGGGAAAAATCGCCAGTTTCTGGCTCGCCAAGCCCGGCCCGCCAGCCGCAGCAAGCATTGCCACCGCGAGAACAAATCGTGCCGCCACAACTCCTCCTGACATTGCAAAATGTTCCGGACCGCCGACCGGAAGTTCTTACACTATAACGTGCGTTCTAAGACTACGGATTTGCAAGTGGGATCGCTGCAACCGAGCATTCACGGGCTGTAACAAAAGCGAGAGGCTTGCGGCCGGTGAACTTGACAATTGGCAATTCGATGCGATGTTCCCGGGTAAGATGTTACAATGTACCCCGGCACATCGGCATGCCGGAAGGTCCGCCGGGAGGACAAATGATGACCGCTTTTGCTGGGTCAGGACTGCGGTCCGCCCGGTCTGTCTCGCTTCGCCTCAACGGCACCGTACTGAGGGACTTCTCCCTCCTCGCGCTGTTGTGTGTGCCAGTCGCCTTCGGTCGCCCGGCCTTCGCCGGCGGTGACGCCGCCCCCGACAGCGGCGGACAAACGGCTGCTCCGGCGGCGACACCTGCCGCTGAGCCCGCGGCTCCGCCCGCCACGCCACCGGCCGCGGCTGAGCCTGCCGCACCCGATGCTGCGGCAGCCAAGTCCGACGCCGACACCCTGAATATCAAGCTGCTGATGGCGCGCGAAATTCGCGAAGATCGCCTGCCGCCTCTGTCGCTTCTCGACATTCCCCCGCCGGACGACGGCGTGGCCGGCGGCAAGCTCGCGATCTCGGACAACAACACCACCGGCCGCTTCCTGAAGCAGGAGTTCTCTCTCGACGTCGTCCAGAGCGCGGCGCCGGACTCCCTCGTTGCCGAAGTGGTCAAGCGCGTCAACGAAGGGATTGCCTACATCGTGGCGGACGTGTCCGCCGAGACGCTGCTCAAGATGGCCGATGCGATCAAGGACAAGGACGCCGTCATCTTCAACGCGGCCGCGCCGGACGAGGCGTTGCGCGAAGAGCAATGCCGCGTCAACGTCAAGCACACGCTGCCGTCGCGCTCGATGCTGACGGATGCGCTCGGCCAGTACATGGCCTGGAAGCAGTGGCGTAACTGGCTGCTCGTTGTCGGGCCGGCCAAGGAAGACGCCGCCTACGCCGATGCGATCCGCCGGACGGCCAAGCGCTTCGGGCACAAGATCGTCGAGGAGCGCGCCTTCAAGTACGACCCCGGCAGCCGGCGCTCCGACGGCGGGTTCGAACAGATTCAGCAGCAGATCCCCGGCTTCCTGCAGGGCGCGCCCGAGCACGACGTGGTTGTCGTGGCGGACGAAGGCGAGCTGTTCGGCGACTACTTCCCCTATCGCACCTGGACCTCGCGCCCGGTGATCGGCACGGCGGGCCTCTATGCCACGTCGTGGCATCCGGCGATCGAGCTTTGGGGCGGCACGCAGTTCCAGAACCGCTTCAAGCGCCTGGCCGGCCGGCAGATGCGCGCGCTCGACTACAACGTCTGGATGGCCGTGCGCTCGGTCGGCGAAGCGGCGACCCGCAAATCCACGGGCGATGCCAAGACGCTGATCGCCTACATGCGCTCGCCTGAATTCGAGCTGGCGGCCTTCAAGGGCCAGAAGCTGACCTATCGTCCGTGGAACGGGCAGTTGCGCCAGCCGGTGCTGCTGGTGACCGCAAAGATCCACGTCACGGTCTCGCCGCAGCCGGGCTTCCTGCATCAGGTCACGGAACTCGACACGCTCGGCGTCGACAAGCCTGAAACAAAGTGCACCGCTTTCAAATGATTCAGAAAAACATAAGCGACACCCAAGGAGCTGCCTCGTGACAAGACAACGGACTCGCCTCGCCTTCGCACTCGCAGGAACGCTGCTCGCGTTCGGCGCGACGGATGCGCTGGCCTATAAGGTCTTTGTTTCGAACGAAAAGGAAAACACGATCTCGGTGATCGATTCCGAGACGCTCGATGTCGTGCACACGATCAAGACCGGCAATCGTCCGCGCGGCATCATCCTCGCCAACGAAGGCAAGTGGGTGATCGTCTGCGCCAGCGACGATCACAAGATGCAGGTGTTCGACACCAAGACCTTCGAATACGTGAAGGATCTGCCCTCGGGGCCGGATCCGGAGCTGCCGATCCTGCACACGTCCGGAAATCCGCTGTACGTTTCGAACGAGGACGACAACCTCGTCACCATCGTCGACATCTTCAAAGGCACCATCATTACCGACGTGCCTGTCGGCGTGGAGCCCGAAGGCATGGGCATGAGCCCGGACGGAAAGGTTCTGGTCAACACGTCCGAGACCACGAACATGGCGCACTTCATCGATGCGGCAACCTACAAGAACATCGACAACGTGCTCGTCGACAACCGGCCGCGCGTGGCGGAGTTCACGCCCGACGGCAAGGAAGTCTGGGTCAGCGCGGAGATCGGCGGAACGGTCACGGTCATCGAGGCGGCGACGCGCAAGGTGCTCGGCAAGGTGAACTTCGAGATCCAGGGCATCACGAAGGACGCCATTCAGCCCGTCGGCGTGCGCATCTCCAAGGACAACAAGAAGGCTTTCGTCGCGCTCGGGCCGGCTAACCGCGTCGCGGTGGTAGATGTTGCAACGCGGAAAGTCGAAAAGTACCTGCTCGTAGGCCAGAGAGTTTGGAACCTCGGCTTCACGCCGGACGAAAAACTGCTGTTCACCACGAACGGAACATCGAACGACGTGTCGGTGATCGACGTTGCCTCCATGAAGGTGACGAAGTCGATCAAGGTCGGCCGCTATCCGTGGGGCGTGGTGGTCGCGCCGTAAGTGGCAAAGCCGGTGGGCAGATCGCGGTGCAGCGAGGCGGCGGGAGCGCCCACGCTTTGTCTTTGTCGCGATCCGGCCCGGCAGGTATATGTGGCCGTGTCGAAATTCGAGGCGTCGAAATTCGAGACGTCGAAATTCGAGACAGCGGCTTGTCCGGAAAGTTCATGAACTCGTGAGCGAAACTCAAGCAGATACCCAGGCGGCCGGATCGCCGCCTGCCCTCGTCGTCTCCGGCGTCAGCCACAGCTTCGGCGAGAAGCGCGTGCTCGACAACGTGTCCGTCACCGTGCCGCGCGGAACATTCGCTGTGCTGCTCGGGCTCAACGGCGCGGGCAAGTCGACGCTGTTTTCACTCATCACCCGCCTCTACGACAACGTCAGCGGAGAGATCCGCATTCTCGGGCACGACGTGCGCCGCCGCCCCGGCGCCGCGCTACAGAGGCTCGGCGTCGTGTTCCAGTCGAAGACCGTCGATTCCGATCTCTCGCTGCAGCAGAACCTGCTCTATCACGCGGCGCTGCATGGGCTCGGGCGCAGCGAAGCCAAGAAGCGCGCGGCCGAAGCGCTCGCCATTGTCGATCTTTCCGACCGCGCCAAGGACAAAGTGCGCAACCTCTCCGGCGGGCAAAGCCGCCGTGTCGAGATCGCGCGCTCGCTGATGCACCAACCGGGCTGCCTGCTGCTGGACGAACCGACCGTCGGTCTCGACATCGGATCGCGCGAAAGCGTGATCTCCATCGTTCGCGGGCTCGTCGCGCGCCAGGGACTGGGCGTGCTGTGGGCCACGCATCTTATCGACGAGATCCAGCCCACCGACCTCATCGTGCTGCTGCATAAGGGGAAAGTCCTGTTTTCCGGTCGCCTTCCGGAATTCCTCGCCAGCACGGGAGCCGCGACACCCGCTGACGCGTTTCGCCTCCTGACAGGCACTTCAGCGACCGCGGAGGCAGCATGAACGTCGACGTCATCCGCGCGGGCGTGGCCCTCGAAGCCTCGAACCCCGACACGGCCCGGCGGCTCGGGCCGGTCGCCTATTTCAATTGCTTCAGCGGCATCGTCTGGCGCGAGGTGCTGCGCTTTCTCCATCAGCGCGAGCGCTTCTTCTCGGCACTCGTGCGGCCGCTGGTGTGGCTGTTCATTTTCGCGGCGGGCTTCCGGCAGGTGCTCGGCGTCTCGATCATCCCGCCCTACGAGACCTACGTTCTCTATGAGGTCTACGTCGTGCCCGGCCTCGTCGGCATGATCCTGCTGTTCAACGCGATGCAGTCCTCCCTGTCGATGGTCTACGATCGCGAAACCGGTGCCATGCGCACCCTGCTCGTCAGTCCGTTTCCGCGCTCGTTCCTGCTGCTCTCGAAGCTGGCGGGCGGCGTCGCGGTGGCGGCAATCCAGGCTTACGTGTTTCTGGCAATCTTCTATTTCTGGGAAGCGGACGTCCCGACGTACTCGTTCTCCGCCGGCGGCTCGGCCGAGCCGATCACGGTTTCGGGGCAGCTTCTTCTGCTGCTGGTGCCCGCGCTCCTCGTGCTTCTCCATCTCCTCAACTCGGCGACAGGCAAGCTTTCGGACGCAGTCATGTCGAAGGTCCTGTGGGCCGGCACGGCGCTCGAGATTGCGATCCTGATCGGCGCGATCTTCTTATGGAACCTCTCGGCTCCGTCGATGAACTACGTCACGGTGCTTCCGGCCCTGCTGCTGGCGGGCCTGATGCTCGGCTCGATCTCGCTGTTCCTGTCGTCCGTCATCAAGCAGCTTGAGAACTTCGCGGGCGTCATGAACTTCGTGATCTTTCCGATGTTCTTCGCCTCGTCCGCGCTCTATCCGCTGTGGCGCATACGCGAGAGCAGTCCGCTGCTGTACGAGATCTGCCGTCTCAATCCGTTCACCTACGCCGTCGAACTGATCCGCTTTGCTCTGTACGGACAGATCGGGCCGCGGGTCGAAGACGGGTCTCTGGACCTGACCAATCTTTACGTTTGCATCGGTTATACGGTGTTCTTCCTTGGAGCGGCCATCTATGCCTATAACCCTTCCAAGGGGCTCATCGCCCGACGTGGCGGACCCGGCGGCGCGGGCTGACACGTTACTCAAGCGACCTGGACCAACGCGAGACAGACACATGACCAGTACCGCTCAACGTCGTCGTATGCCACTCGCTGCCTCTCTGCTGATGCTGGGGGCGGGAGCGTTGTTTTTCGCAGCACCTGCCACGGCCGCCGGTGCCGGCGGCGAGACGCAGATCGAAGGCGCGCAGGAGGCTGCGCCGCCGCCCATCGACATGACCGCCGAATGGCCGTGCGTTCAGCGCAAGGTCGAAAGCGTCTCGGTGGGTCAGGTCTGGGACGGCCCGCCGACGGAGAACGTCAAAGGCTGGTTCCGCGACAAGGACATCTCCAACCTGATCGAAGTGCTGGCGAGCCGGCGCGTGCCCGTTGCCGATGGCGAAGGCGCGATCAAGAAGTTCGCCGAGGCGCAGCCCGAGGACAAGCGTGACGCACAGCTCACGCTGCTGTTTGCGGGGCTTTTCGACAAGATCACCAGCCAGCGCCGCACGGTCATGTCGGGCATCCTGAAATATCAGAAGTCGCAGAAGGAGCGCGCGCGGGAACTCGAGCACCAGAGCACCGCGATCGGCCAGCTCGAAAGCAAGCTGCCGCCCGGCATTGTCGACGACACGCCCGAGCTTGCGGCCGCGCGCGAGAAGTTCAACTGGGCGCAGCGCATCTTCCAGGAGCGCCAGTCGTCCATGCCGCTCGCCTGCGAGTTGCCGGTGCTGATCGAAGAGCGGCTGTATGCCTTCAGCCGCGCCATCCGCGCCAATATGAAGAGCTAGCATCGCTGCGGGGGCGTAACCGATCCAAGCGCCTCGTCGGCGCTTGGAAGCCGGGGCGCTTGGGAAGCCAGGACTGCCCCATTCTTCACTCTATGAGCTTGCGCGTATCCTCGCGTGCGACGGCGCGCTTATTACGCGCGGCGCGCTTTGGCCCGTGCGCTTAGGGTACCGGCGTCGCCTTGACGAGATCGAAGCCCGCCTGCTGCCAGGCGTCCGTGCCGTCTGAAAACCAGATGACGTGGGTGTAGCCCCACTCCAGCGCGCGCTTGCCCGCATTCCACGACATCCAGCAGTCCTTCAAGCAGAAGAAAACGACGGGCTTTGCCGGGTCGTTGCTCGTCAGCTTGGCGAGACGCGTGCGGAAATAGTCCTCAAACTCGGGCGACAGCACGCCGTAGCCGACATTCGGCATCCAGTGCGCGCCATCGATCGTCATGTGCGTGGGGTCGCGCCAGACCGTACCTGCCGGCAGGTTCGGCGGCTTGGGGGCGCGGGGAAAGACGTCGATGAAAACGGCGGTGCCGGCCTTGAGAAGGCCTTCGGCTTCGTCGGCGCCAATGACGCGCGCGCCCTTCAGCGTCTTCGGGACAGGCGTGCGGTAGCCGTCGATGCGGTAGCCGTCGGGCTCGGCGACTTCGCCCTCGGCCGCCCGCGCGGGGGCGCCAGCGAGCACGAGAGACAACATGGCCGCGGACAGCAGGCCGCAACGGGCCAAGCACCACTTACCCGCGCCGCTGAGCACGCTCCTGCGCCCCATGTTCGATCCTGTGCTGGAAAGTTAGAAACACCGCGAGCAACCTGCGCTCGCGGTGCCGAAGTCTGTTCCGTCGTGCCTTGAGTCCTGCCGCAATCAGGAGCGTTATTCAAGCTCCGCCACGGGAGGCCGCACTCTAGTTGGTCCCTTTGGGCATGCGCGGCTCAGTGATGAGCTTGTTGTCCTCATCGATGATCGGCACGCCGTAGTCCAAGAGGATCTTGTCGATGTCGCCCTGGCGCTTGGCGATCACGTCGTTGATCTCATGCTTCCAAGCGGTCTCGTTGGCGCGCACGCCCATCGTGATGCGATATTCGAGGCGCGGCAGGCCCGGCAGCTTTTCTTCCAGCATCGGCTGGATGCTCAGCTTCTCGCCCTCGCCGTGGTTCGCATACCAGCCGGCGTGAGGGCCCCAGAGGATTCCGACATCGATCTCGCCCGAGCGTACGTCGGCGACCATGTCCTGCATCGGGTTCTGGTAGCGGGTGTCGACGATGAACAGATAAGATTTGGCGTTGGGCATCAGCCCGGCCTTGGCGACGTAGTCAGCGGCGGGGGCGCCCGCCTGAATGCCGACCTTCTTGCCCTTGAGCTTCGGGTCCATGATGGACGTGATGCCCTCCAAGCCCGATCCGTGCTTGGTCACGAGCGCGTAGGTCGTGCGGTAATAGTGATTGGTGTTGAGCGTGAACTCGTCGGCCTGCACGGTGCCCATGATGAGGTCGCACCGCTTCTCAGAAAGCGTCTTGCGAACGAACCCCGTGCCCTGAGGGAACCAGGTGTTCTCAACGCCCTTGCGCTTGAGCTGATCGGCGACGAGCTGCGCGATCTTGTTCTCGAACCCTTCGCCCTTCTCGTTGGAGTACGGCAGGTTCGCGGGGGTTGCGCAAACGCGGAGAACATTTCTGTTCACCGCGTCTGCAAGATGTCCTTCAGCAGCCTGCGCGCCGCCCGAGGCAAGCGAGAGGCAACCGATCATCGTGGCCAGTGAGGCGCGCATTTTCATTGTTCTTGTCTCTCTCCGTTTGAAGAGGCAGCGCCGAACTGCCGGCTTTTATCAGCCGCCCGTGCAGCTCTTTTCGTATTCCTGAGCTTCCTTGGGCTTCTCGGCGCGCTGATCTGCGCTCAGGCGACCGCCCTGGAGGGCATCCGTCGAGCGAGCGCGCAGATAGATGTACAGGTCGTCGATGTAGCACATGACGTTCGGGTTATCGCCGAGGGCCGGCATGATGTACTTCGTACCGGCGACGTCGCGCTCCTGGCCGCTCGAAACGACCTGGAGGAACTTCTCGTACGTCATGTTCTTGAGCGAGTCCTTCAGGGCCGGAGCGAAGGACGAGCCTTCAGCGTTCGGGCCATGGCAGACGTGGCACTCAGCGTGATAGCGGCGCCAACCGGAGTACGTGTACCAGTCCACCTGGATGACCTGGTCCGTGTTCTCGGGATTGCGCTTGACGTCATAGGTCGGCGTGCCATCCGGAAGGACCCACTTGCCTTCCTGCAGCTTCTTGCCTTCCTGGTACTGCTTTTCGAAAGCGGGATCCGGAACCGGCGATTTGCCATCGTCCGCGGCGATTGCCGAACCAGTTGAAAGAGACGCGAGGCTCAAGCCCGCAGCAACGACAAATCCAAATCCAAACCTTTTCACTCGCTCGCCCTTTTCCTTGAACCTCTTTGCCATATCTTCCGGTTGGTCCGGACACAACTCCCAAACTGGGAAATTGGCTCTCACGATATGGTCAAAAATTCCTGCCCTGTCTTCAAAATTTGGTGACCCCCGCCGGGATCTCAAGCCCAATTGAAGATTACTTTCATGCAACAAACCGGCGCGGGTTTCCCCGCGCCGGCCTGTATTTTCTAGCCGATACCCATTAGGGCAGCGTGTAGACCGTGAACGTGCCACCGAGATCGGTGTAGGACTTCAGACCGGCATAGTTGCCGACTGCGCCCAGACCGTCCGTCGGCTTGTCAAGGCCAGCTGCGAGGCCGATGCCAGCCCAGCCACCGACGCCCGAGAAGAGGCCGATGTACTGCTTGCCGCCCTGCGCATAGGACATGACGTTGCCGATCGAGCCCGAAGGCAGACGATGCTTGAAGAGCTCAGCGCCGTCCTTCTGATCGCGGCACTTGAACCAGCCTTCCAGCGTGCCATGGCAAGCGAGACCGCCAGCCGTGGTGAGAACGCCCGACCACACAGAGAAGGGCTCGTCGTGCTGGTGAACGATCTTGCCAGCAGCGCCATCCCAAATCGTGAAGTGGCCCGTGTTCGACTTACCCTCAGGCGGGAACATCGAAAGCGTTGCACCGACGTACGGCTGGCCAGGCGTGTACGAAACCTTGAAGGGTTCGTAGTCCATGCAGACGTTGTTGATCGGCACGTAGAAGAGGTTCGTCAGCGGCGAGTAGGCAGCCGGCTGCTGATCCTTGAAGCCGAGAGCGGCAGGGCAGACGTTCTTGGAGTTGACGTCAGGCCCGTTGAGGAAGGTCGACTTCGAAGCGACGACGGTCGGACGACCGTAGTTGGGCTTCGACTTGTCCATTTCCACGCCGGTCGACCAGTTCAGGTCTTCGTCGTAGGGCTGAGCGACGAGCAGCTCACCGTTGATACGGTCGAGCGTGTAGCCGAAGCCGTTACGATCGAAGTGCGTCAGAACCTTGCGATCCTTGCCACCGATGTTCTGGGTGGTGAGGATCGACTCGTTGACGCCGTCGTAGTCCCACTCATCGAACGGGGTCATCTGGTATGCCCAGGCGGCCACGCCGGTGTCGGGGTTACGAGCGAACAGGGTCATCGACCACTTCTGGTCGATCTGCTTGCCGTCAGGTCCAGCGCGCTGTGCCGGGTTCCAGGTCGACGGGTTGCCGGTGCCGTAATAGAAGAGGTTGGCTTCAGGATCGTAAGAGGCATAGCCCCAGGTCGAACCGCCACCGATCTTCCACTGGTCGCCGGTCCAGGTCTTCAGCGAAGAGTCCTTGCCGACGGGCTTGCCGAGCGACAGGGTCTTCTCAGGATCGACCAGGATGTCAGCGTCCGGGCCCATCGAGTAAGCGCGCCATGCACGCTTGCCGTCGGCCAGGTTGTAAGCCGTCACGTGGCAGCGAACGCCGAACTCGGCGCCCGAGGTACCCATGATGACCTTGTCGTTGATGATGATGACGAAGCCCGTGTGGGTCTCGCCCTTCTTGGGATCGCCGTTCACGGCCTTCCACTTCTCTTTGCCCGTCTTTGCGTCGAGGGCTACGAGGGTGGTGTCAGCCTGACCGAGGATCAGGGTGTCGCCAGCAATCTGAACGCCACGGTTGACCGTGTCGCAGCACATTACGGGGATGACCGACGGATCCTGCTTCGGCGAGTACTTCCAGAGGATCTTCGGGCCCGCCGGGTCCGAGATGTCCAGAGCGAACACGTTGTTCGGGAACGCGGAGTTGAGATACATCCGGTCGCCGATGACGAGCGGCGAGCCTTCGTGACCACGAAGAACGCCGGTCGAGAACTGCCAAGCAACCTTGAGGTCCTTGACGTTCGACGTGTTGATTTGGTCAAGTTCCGAGTAACGCCAGCCGGCATACTGGCCCTGCTGCATTGCCCAGTTATTCGGGTCAGACGTCGCCTTCTTGACGTCATCGTTCGCCCAGGTGGGCGAAGTCAGAGCGACAGTTGCGAGCAACCCGCATGCGAGTGCACTTCTGCGCATCGCGCTTCCTCCTTAAAGATCTTGCCACGCTTGCAAGCGGCAGCGAACGACAGCGTGTCACAGCCCATTTCACGGTTTAGTTGGGATTTTTCCCTTGTTATTCCGCTGACTTACGAGATGAAGGCGCTGCACTGAAGCGCCTTCGGAAGCCATCGCTACCGTGCGACCCTTTTAGACACTTTCTCGTGAGGTCCGCAAGACAATCCGTGAGACGTTTTTTCTTGCAACACCTTTAGGACAAGCATTCTGACCCAAAAAATCGCCCATTTCATTGGGGTTTTTTGCGTTGCAGCGAAATTTGTTGCGTCGCACGCCTAATTTTTTGATTGGCAAGCTGGCTTGTGGTCCCATTGATTTAGTATTTGACATATGCATAATATTTGCCCCCTCATTGATTTTTTCGCCTAAGGATCGTTCCCTCAGCGGGGGCTTTCGGCGCCTTTTTGACCGGGATTCACCCCGGTTTTCCCTTTGCCGAACGCTTTGCGACTCCCTAAATCTCTCAGAAGACTACGGCCCTTGGGCCAGGAAGGACCGGCAAATGAGCGGGAATGACGGGCGGATGCTCGATCGTCGGATGGCAATCAGGTTGTCTGCCGCGGCCGCCCTCGTCGCGGGCCTGTTTCGAACGGGCACAGCGTGGTCCGAGACGCCGGCCCCGGACGCGCCGTTCGCCACCGAGATCGCCCCCGGCGTCTACGCTCACAAGGGGCACGTCGCGCTCTACAATCCCGGCAACGAGGGCGACATCTCGAACGCGAGCTTCGTCGTGGGACGCGACAGCGTCGCCGTGATCGACACCGGCGGCAGCGCGCGCGTCGGCGCGCATCTGCATCAGGCCATTCGATCCGTGACGCAGCTTCCGATCCGATACGTGATCAACACCCACATGCACCCCGACCACGTGTTCGGAAACGCCGCTTTCGAGGCCGACCAGCCGGCATTCGTCGCCCATCACAAGATGGCGCGCGGGCTTTCGGCGCGCGCCGAGCGCTACATCGCCGTCAACAAGGAGGCGATCGGAGAGGAGGCGTTCGCGGGTACGAAGATCGTGCTGCCGACGCTGCCCGTTCAAGAGACGATGAAGCTCGATCTCGGCGACCGCGAGATCGTGCTCGAGCCGCAGAAAACGGCGCACACCGACAACGACCTGATCGTGCGCGACAGCCGCACGGGCACCGCCTTCCTCGGCGACCTCCTGTTCTCGGAGCACGTGCCGACGCTCGATGGGTCGATCGTCGGATGGGCAGCGGTGCTCGATACGCTCTCGGCCACGCCCGCCCAGCGCGTCGTGCCCGGCCACGGCCCGCCATCGATGGCGTGGCCCGATGCAGCCAAGCCGATCCGGCACTACATTCAGATCTTAACCGACGAAATCCGCGTATTGCTGAAAGACGATCGCACACTCACGGATGCCGTCGCGGTGGTTGGGCGCTCGGAAAAAGATGCGTGGCAACTGTTCGACGACTATCATGCGCGGAATGTTTCGGCCGCGTTTGCGGAACTGGAGTGGGAGTAAACCCCACTCGATGTGTGGCATTGCACGGCGCTGAAAGCGCCAAACTACTGCGAAAGGCGCTGAATGCGCCAAACTGGGCAAGGCGCAGCAAGCGCCGAACTGGAGGACGAAATGATCCACGTTGAACGCAGAAGCGTGAAAGTTGTGGCGGCCCTCGCGATGGCCTTCGCCGTCGCCGCGGGCGGGTGGATCAGCGCCAACGCAGCCGACGCGGACGAAGACATCTGGCCGGCTTTGCAGAAGGATCTCTTCGGCGATCGTGCGGTCGTAGAAGATCCGGCGGCAGTGGTGCTCGAGGCTCCCTACCGGGCCGAGGACGCCGCGCTCGTTCCTCTCGTCGTGCGCATTCCGGCCGCCGTCGCCAGCTCGGTCAAGAAGCTCTCGCTCGTGATCGACAAGAACCCCGCGCCGCTCGTTGCGGACTTCACGTTCGGGCCCGCCGCGGGCAAGGGCGAGCGGACGCTCGAGACGCGCGTGCGCGTCGACATGTATTCCAACGTTCGCGCCATCGTCGAAACGGAGGATGGCACGCTGCACATGGCGACCAAGTTCGTGAAGGCGGCGGGCGGCTGCTCGGCACCGGCGCTGAAGGATACGGACGCTGCGCTTGCTGACGCCGGAAAGATGCAGATCAAGCTCCTGGCAGACGGCGGCGGGCAGCGCGAAGCGCAGCTCAAGATCCGCCATCCGCAGTACTCGGGCCTCCAGCTCAACCAGGCCACCGGCTATTACATCCCCGCGAAGTTCCTGCGCGTAATCGACGTGCAGCGCGGCGGCGATCGGGTCTTCCGCATGGAAGGCGGCATTTCGCTGTCGGAGAACCCGAACATCCGCTTCACCTACGCGGGCGGCAGCGACGAGACGCTGAAGGTCGTGGCGGAAGATACGGACGGGCGCACGTTCACGGGCACGGCAGCGCCCAAGGGCTCCTGATCACGAAGCCTGTAACGGTCATTAAAAAGGGCGCCCATAGCGGCGCCCTTTTTGTTATCTGCAATCGTCGTTGCCCACCGGTGCATCGCACGCGCGTCAGCGCCCGGCCGTCGATGCTCGACGGCTCGATCGCCTGACGCCTCGCGCCGCGATCAGAAGCAGCGAATCTCGCCTTCCACCTGGGCGCGCTTCAGGTTCTCGACCTTGGCGCGATAGGCAGGAGCGTACATGTAGGCCACGCTCTCGCCGCCGCGCTGGCGAACGGACATGACCGTCTCGGCCTCTTCGTATTCCTTGTACGGCAGCGACGCGGCGATCACGTCAATCGAGCAGGCGCACTTGTCGAGCACATCGCGCGACTGGCCGTTCACGAGCATGCAGCCGTAGATGTAGTCGCCGCGCACGTTGGTCGGGTAGTCGTTGACCAAAGCCTGCGTGATGTCCGTGGTCTTGGTCGCACATTCCTCACCGATGGCGGCCGCGCCGAGCGCGACCAGCACAGCGCCTGCCGTCAGAAGCACGGCCGGAAAACGTCCTGTCTTCATTTCGCATCTCCCATGCCAACGACTTTCACATGCTCGCGCAGCTCGGGGCCCGCGGCCTGAGTGCTCACGAAGTCCGACTTCAGATCAACGAAGTAACCGGGCACCTGGTTGCTCACGACGATCGTGAAGGTGCTCTTGTGGAAGCCCTGCATCTTCTGCGAGCTCGGATCCTCGGCGAAGGGCGTGATGTGCAGCTTGAGGGCGTCGACCTGTTTGCCGTCGTAGTCGACCTTGATCTCTTCGACCTTCGCGGCGCCCAGCGCCTCGCGGATCTTGTGCTTGAGGTACATCTGGCTTCCGCCTGCGAGGGAATTGAACGTCCCCACGGCGCGATCGAGGTACCAGATGAACAGCGGGTTGATGGTCAGGTCGGGCCAGTTCTGCGGATCGCGAGCGTTGTCGCCCGTGAACACTTTGAAGATGACCTGACGTGCGCCCTTGGCGTCCACGTCGGCCACGCCGAGGCGCAGGTCGTCGGCGAAGTTCTTGCCCACCAGGCGCTCATCTGAGCCGGTCTTTTCAAAGCGGTAGGTGACTTCCTTGCCCTTGTCGATGAGGTCGAGCTGGCGGGATTCAAACAGGATCGGGACGGCGGACTTCTCCTCGGAAGCCTGCGCGACGGCCGGAAACAGGGCCAAACACGCCATGGCCCACGCACGTATCGAGATCGTCATTGGAACACTTTCCTCCTTGAGTGCGCCGGTTTCCGGCTGCCTCTTGGGAAGACTTCTAGCGCCAGCCGCCGTGCCGGAGCAATCGCCGCAACATGAATTCTCGGCAAGGGAGGCCGCAGCCAGGGGCTTTGGGAGGCCAGATGGCCGGAATCAGGGGCGCAGAAAGCGGCCAAAGGCCCGGGGACCCCGGCCGACGGCGATCTGGGACGTCACGGCCAGAGTTGCCGTATCAATTCGTTCCAGGCGGTCGGCGTCCCAGCAGGCCACATAGACGACCTTACCGGACGGATCGGCCTCGATGCCCTCAGGGTACTCGCCAACTTCGATGACCTTGACCACCGCCAGCGTCGCCAGATCGAACACCGTCACGCTGGCCGAGTGCTGGTCTGTCACGAAGGCGCGCCCGCCCGCCAGGGCCACGGCATAGGGCCGGTGACCGACCTTCACCGTGCCGACGACCTTGCCTTGGGCGAGATCGATGACGCTGACGTCGTCGCTGCCGACGTTGGCCGTGTAGGCGCGCGCCCCCGCCGCGTCGACGGTCACGCCAAAGGGGCGCTCGCCGACCGCCACAACGGCCGTACGGCGCAACGTGGCCGCATCGATGACGGACACCTCGTTGCTGTCGCGGTCGGCGGTCAAAATGGTTTTGCCGTCAGCCGTCACGGCGATGCCCGACGGCGACTTGCCGACCTCGACGGTGCCCGCGATTTTTCCGGCCGCCGCATCGACGACGAAGAGCTTGTGCTCGTACCAGTCGGCCACATAGACGACGCCGCTCACGGGATTGACCGCGATCCCGAGCGGCCCCTGCCCGACATGCAGCCGGGAGGCGACCTTGCGCGCCTCGGCGTCGACGACGACGAGTTCCTTGCTTTCGGGCGATGTCAGGTAGGCGGTGCGGCCGTCAGGGGAGAGAGCGATGCCCGCCGGCTTGCCGCCGATCTTGATTTCTGGGGCAGCCACGCCGGCTGCGAGATCGACGACCGACAGGGAATCTCCGGTCTGATTGGTGACGAAGGCTTCCCGCGCCGCTTTCGGCTCATCCGCAAGCGGCGCGGGCGTGGCAATCGTCAGGGCAGGCACCAGCGCCAAAGCCGCGACGGCGAGGCGCGCGCGCACGGCGCGTCGCTCAACCGCCGTTGTCCGGCCGGCACCTCGCATCAGCCGCCTTCCAGCTTCTTCTTCAGAGCCGCGAGACCGGACTGAAAGACGCCGGTGATGGCCTTGACGGCGGCTTCATCCGACAGCTCCGGCGGCGGGTCGTTGTTCACGTAGCCGCGGTAGAACGCGGACTTCCATTCGACCGTCGACTTGTCGCCATTAGGCGTGACCGTCATGCTGGCCGAATAGTTGGTGACCGGCACGACCTTAACGTCGACCTCGGTGATCTCGTAGGCGAGCGTCTTGCCTTCGGCGTTGTACTTGGTCAGCTTCTCGAAAACCTGTCCGCCGCCTTCGACCGTCAGGATGCGCGTGGCGCCGACATCATTGCCGCCCTTGCCTTCCGTCTTGATGAAGGCGGGGTGCCAGCTCATGTCCTGGAAATTGCCGACGACTGCCCAGACCTTGTCGGCCGGCAAATTGATCTCAACCGTCTCGACAACCTTCTGCCGGCTCGGCCCGTGCGCCGATGCAGCCATCGGCCACACGCAGGCAAACGCCAGCAAAGAAGCAAACAATCTAACCATCAGTCTTCCTCCGCGGGATTTCGTCGCTAGCAGGCTATCTCAAGCCGGCGCCGGACATTAATGGGCTCAAGGGTTGCGCGCAATCTCAGCGCAGCGGCATAATACGCAGCGCGTCAGTCAACGATGTTGTTTTATACTTAAGTCCATGCTTTTGTTCGCCGCCAAATCAAATCACGAGACCCGATCAAAATGACGAATTGGACCCAAGCCAAGGGCCCGGGCGACAGCCCGAAGTCCAACGCGATTACTGATGTCGCCTGCCCATTCTGCGGTCTCGTGTGTGACGACCTCGAAATGGCCCGCGACGAGACCGGGCTCAAGGTCACGAAGAACGGGTGCGAGAAGGCCGTCGCGGGCTTCGAGCGCAACGTCAACGGCGCCAAGCCGCAGATCGAAGGCCGCGACGTGGATCTCGAAACGGCGATGCGCGCCGCGACCGATCTCATCGGCGCTTCGAAGCTGCCGCTCTACGGCGGTCTCGGCACAGACGTGGACGGCATCCGGGCCGTGATGGCGCTCGCCGACAAGACCGGCGGCGTTGTCGATCACGCGCTGTCGGAGGGACAGTACCGGAACTTCCGCGTGCTCCAGACGCGCGGCTGGGTCATGTCGACGCTCACGGAAGCACGCAACCGCGCCGACGTCTTCATCATCGTCGGCAGCGACCTCCACAAGCTTCATCCGCGCTTCTTCGAGCGCATCGTCAACGTGGAAACGTCGCTTCTCACCGAGCAGCCGGCCAAGCGCACGGTGGTGTTCATCGGCAAGGGGCTCGACCAGTCGGCGGTCAAGGGGCCGCGCATCGGCAACATCATCACGCTGCCTTGCGAATTGAACCGCGTGGGCGAAATCATCGCCGCGCTTGCAGCCGAGGTGCGCGGCGCGCCGATCGGCGGCGACAACGTGGCGGGCGTTCCGATCGCGGATGTGCGCGCGCTCGCGGAGCTGTGCCAGAAGGCCGCCTATCCGGTGTTCGCCTGGGCGCCTCCAAGCCTCGCCTTCGACAATGCCGACCTCGTCGTCAGCATGGTCTCGGATCTCGTGAAGGATCTGAACGTCAAGGGCCGGGCCGCGGGCCTCGCGCTCGGCGGCAACGAAGGAGCGATCTCGGCCGGCGCCGTCTCGTCCTGGCAGAGCGGTTATCCGCTGCGCATGAGCTTCGCCAGCGGCAAGCCGGACTACGATGCGCTGCGCTACGCCATTCCGAACATGCTTGCGACCGGACAGGGCGACCTCTTGGTTTGGATCGCGTCGTTCAGCCCGGATCTCGGCCCGCCCGCGACGAAGATTCCGTCCATCGTGTTCGGCACACCGGGCCTCAAGCTCGCACAGACGCCGTCGGTCTATATCCCGATCGGCACGCCGGGCGCGGACCATGGCGGGCGCATCATCCGCGTCGACAACGTCGTCAGCCTGCCGCTGCGCAATCTGGGACGCTCGAGCCTGCCCAGCGCGGCCAATCTGCTCGGCGCCATCGAACTTGCCCTTTAAGTTTGGCCCTCTCAATCATGTGGTGCTTGCTCTCCGACAACCGCTTCGCTTCCACTCGAAGCACCAAGCCCGCCTCAAGGACCTAAAGACATGCTGATCAAGTTCACCGGCGGAACCGTCTACGACCCCATGAACGGCGTGAACGGCGAAGTGCGGGACATCTACGCCAAGGACGGGCGCATCGTTGCCGCGCCGCAGCCGGGCACGAAGATCGACGCCGAATATTCGCTCAGCGGGCGGGTCGTGATGGCGGGCGCCATCGATCCGCACAGCCACATCGGCGGCGGCAAGGTCACCATCGGGCGCATGCTGCTGCCCGAGGATCACATGGGCCACGAAGTGGCGCGCACCGATCTCACGCGGTCGGGCTGCGGACACGCCGTGCCTTCCACGATGACGACCGGCTATCGCTACGCGGAGATGGGCTACACGGCCGCGTTCGAGCCGGCGATGCTGCCCGCCAACGCGCGCCAGGCGCACCTCGAGATGGGCGATACGCCCATGATCGACAAGGGCGCGTTCGTGATGCTCGGCAACGACGACTTCTTCCTGCGCTCGCTCGCCGAGAAGAAGGATTTCTCGTTCATCAAGGACTACATCGCCTGGACGATGCATGCCTCGCAGGCGCTGGCGGTCAAGATCGTGAACCCGGGCGGCATCAGCGCCTTCAAGTTCAACCAGCGCCAGATGGACCTCGACGAGAAGCACGTTCATTACGGCTTCACCCCGCGCGAGATCATCCTGACGCTTGCGCGCGGCCTCAAGGAGCTCGGCGTCCCGCATCCGATCCACATTCACGGCTGCAACCTCGGCACGCCGGGCAGCCTGCATTCGACGCTCGCGACCATTCGCGGCTCGGAAGGCCTGCCGATCCATCTCACGCACATCCAGTTCCACAGCTACGGCACCGAAGGGGACATGAAGTTCTCGTCGGGCGCGCCGCAGATCGCGGAGCTCGTCAACCAGTACAAGAACGTCTCGATCGACATCGGCCAGATCATGTTCGGCCAGACGTGCACGGCCTCCGGCGACAGCATGCGCCAGTACGGCAATACGAAGTCCGCCAACCCGAAGAAGTGGGTGGTGATGGACATCGAGTGCGATAACGGCTGCGGCGTCGTGCCGATGAAGTATCGCGACAAGAGCTACGTCAACGCGCTGCAGTGGGCGATCGGCCTCGAGCTATTTCTGCTCGTCAACGATCCGTGGCGCATCTTCCTCACGACGGACCATCCGAACGGCGCGCCGTTCTACTACTATCCGCACCTCATCCGCCTGCTCATGGACCGCACGTTCCGCAACGAGATGCTGGAGAAGCTGCACCCGCAAGCGCAGGCGGCAACGATCCTGAAGTCGCTCGACCGCGAGTACTCGCTCTACGAAATCGCGATCATGACGCGGGCGGGCCCGGCCAAGAGCCTCGGCCTGCGCGACCGCGGCCATCTCGGCACCGGCGCGATCGCCGACATCACCGTCTATGCGGACGACACCGACCGCGAGGCCATGTTCAAGACGCCGCTGTTCGTGTTCAAGGCGGGCGAGCAGATCGTGCGCAACGGCCGCGTCGTCAAAGTCGTCTCGGGCGCGACGCACGTCGCGCGCCCCGAATACGACCGTGCGATCGAAAAGCCGCTCCGCGAGTACTTCGATCGCTACCACACCGTGAAGCTCGATAACTTCCGCCTCTCCGACCAGGAGATCGTCGAAAGCAATTGCGGCCACACCGGTGGGGAATGCGGTTGCGTCATCGTGCAGCCGTGCGGACCAAGGATCTAATTATGAGCGGCAAGACAATAAACGGCATCGCGATCGACGATACGTTCGCCGAGGCGTTCGGAATGAGCGCGCTCGGACTCGTGATCACGGCGGACAGCCTGAAGTGGGCGATGATTTCGGCCCAGGTGATGACGGGCTTCGGCACCTCCGTCATCGGCTGCGGCGCGGAATGCGGTATCGATCGCGCGCTTTCGCCCGACGAGACGCCCGACGGGCGGCCCGGCGTGCGCGTGCTGATGTTCGGCTTCTCGCCGGATTCGCTCGTGCCGCAACTTCGCAACCGCGTCGGCCAGTGCGTCCTCACGAGCCCGGGCTCGGCCTGCTACAACGGCCTCGACAGCCCGACCACGCTCGGCCTCGCGGCCGGCCCGCGCTTCTTCGGCGACGGCTGGCAGACGGCCAAGAAGCTCGGCGACCGCCGCTTCTGGCGTGTACCCACAATGGACGGCGAGTTCGTGATCGAAGACAAGTGCGGACTGACAACCGACGCCGTTGGCGGCGGCAACCTCCTGATCCTCGGGCGCGATCGCGCGGGCCTGCTCGAAGCGACCGAAGCGGCCGTCGAGGCCATCAACAAACTCGACGACGTGATCACGCCGTTCCCGGGCGGCATCGTGCGCTCGGGCTCGAAGGTCGGATCGAAGTACAAGGGCGCCGTTGCCTCCACGAACGACGCGTTCTGCCCCACGCTCAAGGGCGCGGTGGCGACGGAGTGCAGCCCGGACACCATCGCGGTGCTCGAAATCGTGATCGACGGCCTGACCTCCAAGTCCGTCGCCGAGGCCATGCGGGTCGGCCTCAAGGCACTGATCGACGTCGGCGCCGCGAAGGGCGTGACGCGCGTTTCCGCCGGCAACTACGGCGGCAAGCTCGGCCAGCATCACTATCACCTGAAGGATCTGCTGCCATGAGCACGCTCAACTTCAAGCTTCGGCAAGCGCCTGTAGCCACCGTCGATCTCTCGGCGCTCATTCCTGCGAAGCTCGCGGGACTGTCGACGGGCGATATCGAGGAGCTGCCGCTCGGCGCGCTCAAGGTCGCTGACCTCTTCGACGTTTCGGGAACGCTCGGCGACGCCATCGTGATTTCCGGCGGATCGCCGCTGCTCGACTATGTGGGCGCGGGGCTCGACGGCGGATCGATCACGGTCGAGGGTCCGGTTGGTGCCTATGCCGGGCGTGGCATGCGCAGCGGGCGGCTCGACATCCGCGGCGATGCGGGGGCCTATCTCGCGTCCAACGCGCGCGGCGGCATCATCCATGTCACGGGATCGGCCGGAAGTTTTGCGGGCGGTGCGCGGCCTGGAGACAAGTTCGGCATGCTCGGCGGCACGGTCGTCGTCGAGGGCGATGTCGGCGAGCGCGCGGGTGAACGCATGCGGCGCGGCACGATCATCGCGCGCGGCAAGTTCGGCGCGGCGGCGGGCTCGCGCATGGTGGGCGGTACGCTCTGGACGGAGACCGGCTTCGGCCCGCGTCCCGGCCCTCTGCTGCGGCGCGGCACGCTCATCGGACCCAAGGTGGACGACATGCTGCCGACGTTTGCCGACTGTGGACGCGTCGATCCGGTGGTGCTGCGGATTCTGTCGCGCTCCGTCGCGCAGACGCTGGGGGCGCTGGCGCCGAAGGCGCTTCCCATCATCGTGCACAAGTTCGCGGGCGATCAAGCCACGATCGGCAAAGGCGAAATTCTTCTGACAGGCTGACCGGCCGCTGCGGCGCGGCCTTCTGGCGGGGCTTGCGGGCCCCGCCCTCGCCCGCTTTTTGGGGCATTTCTTGCGGAGCCGGTAAAACCGGCAGCCGAGTTGGCACGTATCTTCTCCTGAATTGTGACATCATCCCGTGGAGCCATGGCTCTGAACGGGGGCTCGAGACGGCCGACATTGGCCTGATCGGGACCTCGTTGGGCTCATGCGGGGCAAGAGGGAGAAACTGCCAGATGCTCAGTATTATTCTTTCAGCGTGTCTCGTGGCCGACCCTGGCCAGTGCCGGGACTTCAAAATCCCGCTCGACGTCAACATGGACGCCCAGCACTGCACGATGGCCGCGCCGCCCTACTTCGCCCAATGGGCGGAAGACCATCCGCAGTGGAGCATCCGGCGCTGGAAGTGCCAGCCGACGGGTCTCAACGACACCTGATTGTTGCCACTTCGCACTTCAGTGCGGCTGCGTCTGCACAGCCGGTTGCGGTGCCGGGTGGGGAGCGTTGGCGTATTTCTGGATCGCGATGATTGCGCCGAGCGCTACGATCATGACGATGGCGGTGACGGCGATGGCCGGAATCGACGTTCGCGTCTGGACCGGGACTTTCCTGATTTCGATCTCCTCTTCCATGTCGGTCCTCCAACGTTCGCGTTGAAACGCGGGGAGGGTTGGCGAAGTTCCGGATGTAGCAGAGTTTGCACGTCAACGCTCGGCGCGCGCTTCCTTCCGGGGCGGAAAGCCGCCGCTGATCTCGATCATGAATTTCTGGCGAATGGCGCGGCCGAAATCACCGAATCCGTTGGCGGGCAGAATGAACGAGCCCGGGCCGCCCATGACGTTCTCGCGGTACCACTGCTCGAGGACCGGACCCTCGTCTCCTTCGAGGATGGGAAGCCCGTTGACGGTCACGCCCGATGCGGCCAGCTCGTCGCGAACTGCACCCGGCGGCTGATCGGGGTTGCAGTTCTCTCGCCCGTCGCCCGATACGTCGACGATGATGCGCAAGGCCTTGGCCGGAATCTGGGGCACCACCTTGTCCGAGATCGAGCGCAGCATCCCCGACACGCACGTAAACTCGCCCGTCTGCTGCGGCATTGCCCTCACCTTCGCTGCAACCGCCGCGGCGTCGGCTGCGCTCGCGATGCGCTGCCACGGGAGCGAGAGGCGCGGCTTGTCCGCCCAGGTGACCATGGCGAGGAGAATGCCGCCTTGGGGGCCGTTCAGGATCGCCTTCAGCACCTCCGGGTCTTCCAGAGCCTTGGCTATCCCCTCCATCTGCAGCCTGTAGCGATGCTCGTCGACCGAGTTCGACACGTCCACGGAGACGATCAGTGCGGTGTCGACCTCGGCGGGCATGTCCGGCGCCTGGGCGAAGGATCCGCCGCCGGCCGCAACGAGGAAGCATGCCGCGAGACCCAGCGCAGCGCCCCATGCACGTGACTTCATTGTTTTTGCTCTTTCGTCATGATCCTCGTGCGGCAATCTTAGCCTTGCCGGGGGGCGGCTTGCCAGAGTTTCAGGCTCCGATGGCGTGGAAAGCCCATTGTTCCATGTTGTCGGGCCTCCGTGTTGCCGGAGAAGCACGTGCGGTGGGCTTCCCGCCTCGCACGGTTGCAAACGCTCGCTGCCACAAGTACCGTTTCCGCGCCTTACTGGCATTTTTCACCGGCCACCGCTTTCAAAGCATCCCGAGCATCCCCTTGTTCAATCGCAGGCGTATCACCGCTGTTCTGCTGATCGTGCTGGCGATGCGCGCGCTGCTGCCGACTGGGTTCATGCTGCAGGCTGCCAACGCCGCGGACGGATCGTTCGAAATCGTGATCTGCACGAGTGGCGGCACGAAGGTGGTGACGGTGGACGCCGACGGAGCCCCGCTCCCGGCCACCAAGCACTATTCCGATCACGGCCTTTGCGCGTTTGCGGCTGCCGGCGCTGCCGCCGTCGTGACCGATGGACCGGTCGCGCTCGTCCACGCGGCACACTATGCGGCCACGACGTACACGCTCGCGGTTGCACTGTTTGCAGAAACTCCCAAACCCGGGGCGACGTCCGCCCGCGGGCCGCCCTCCTCGCTGATCTGACACGCTCGCGTTCGCGCGAGCAGTCGCTGTGGCTTTGCGTCGGTTGCTCTCTCTGGAGTGCGCGCAGGCTGCCCGTTTCAGACCAGTTGGGATCTTTCACATGTTCGCTTCACCACGCCTGCCGCTGTTCAACCGGCCCTTTTCGCATCGTGCCACTCTGCTCGCAGGGACCGCTGCAACGGCCCTTCTGACCCTTCTCGCCATGCCGTCGCTTGCACAAGAGAGCGCGAAGCCCGCAACCGAGCTTCCCCCGATCAGCGTCACCACCACATCGCAGGCCAAGGCGGGCCCGAAGAAGAAGAAGGCAGCGCCGGCCGTATCGTCGCCCGCGCCGGTCGCGCCGCCCGCCGCCACGGCCAGCCAAAGCGACCCGTCCGCCATTCCGGCACCGGGCACACGATCGGGAAGCCTGACGGTTCCGACGGCCGCCGAGGCGAAGGCAGACATTCAGCTCGCGCCGGGCGGCGTCGATCTCGTTCCGTCCAGCGCATACGCCAAGTCGACGCCGGCCACGACGATCAAGGATGCGCTCGACTATGTGCCGGGCGTGTTCGTGCAGCCGAAGTGGGGTGAGGATTCGCGCGTCTCCATCCGTGGCTCGGGCCTGTCGCGCAATTTCCATTTGCGCGGCCTGCAGCTCTACATGGACGGCATTCCGATCAACACTGCCGACGGCTACGGCGATTTCCAGGAGATCGACCCGAGCGTCTATCGCTACATCGAGGTCTACAAGGGCGGCAACGCGCTCCGGTTCGGTGCGAACTCGATGGGCGGCGCCATCAACTTCGTCATGCCGACGGGCTACGATTCCGATCTGTTCGGCGCGCGCATCGATGTGGGCAGCTTCGGGTTCCACAAGCTGTCGGTAAGCTCAGGCGGCGTCTCCGGCGCGGCGGACTACTTCATCGCGGGCACGTGGCTCGAGCAAGACGGTTTCCGCGATCACAGCGACGGCGAAAGCGTGCGCGGCGTGATGAACGTCGGCTACCGGCTGACTGAGAACGTCGAGACGCGGTTCTACCTCAACGCCAACAACGTCGATCAGCGCATTCCAGGAAGCGTGACGCGCGATGCCGCGCTCAACGATCCCAAGACGGCGGCGCCGAACAACGTGAACCACAACTGGCAACGCAACATCGACACGGTGCGCATCGCCAACAAAACGACGATGCGGATCGACCCGGGCACGATGCTGGAACTGGGCGTGTTTAACGTCGACCGGCACCTGATGCATCCGATCTTCCAGTGGCTCGACTACCGGTACGACGACTACGGCGGCTTTGCGCGCATCACGAACGAGAGCCGGATCGGCGGCTTCGCGAACCGGTTGATCGCGGGCGTCAACCTGCACTACGGCGAAATCGACACGAAGCAGTACGACAACGTCGGCGGACAGAAAGGCCTGCTACGCGCGAACTCAGACGATGAGGCCGGAAACGTTTCCGCCTATTTTGAAAACCACTTCTACGTCATGCCGGACGTCGCCTTGGTCGGCGGCGTGCAGTTCCTGCATGCGACGCGCGACCGCAAGGATTTCTTCTTGTCCGATGGCGACGGCAGTGGATCCACGGAGTTCAACCTGTGGAGCCCGAAGGCCGGCATCGCGTGGGACGTGGATCGGGCCTGGCAGGTGTTCGGCAACGTTTCGCGCAGCGCCGAAGTGCCGAGCTTCGGCGAAAGCGTGTCGGGACCTCCGTTCCTTGGCCTGCCGACAATTCCGTTCACCGATATCCGCGCCCAGCGCGCCACGACCTATGAGATCGGTACGCGAGGCTCGCGGCCGAACTACACCTGGGACGTTGCCGCCTATCGCGCCGAGATCGACAACGAGCTGATGTGCTTCTACAGCGCCTTTGGCAACTGCAACGTGTCGAACGCCGACAAGACCATTCATCAAGGGCTGGAGCTGGGCTTCGGCGTCGCCGTGCTGCAATCGATGTTCGCGGACGGGCCGACGCCGGACAAGCTGTGGCTCAACACCGCCTACACGCTCAACGACTTCCAGTTCGACAACGATGCGACCTTCGGCAACAACGAGCTTCCGGGCGCGCCGCGTCATTTCCTGAGGGCGGAGCTGCTCTACAAGCATCCGAGCGGCGTCTATGTCGGGCCCAACGTCGAGTGGGTGCCTGAAGCGTACTATGTCGACAGCGCCAATACGCTCGAGACCGCCGCCTATGCGATCTGGGGCGCGAAAATCGGCTTCGACAATGGCGGGCCCATCAGCGCCTACATCGAGGGGCGCAACCTATCGGACGAGGCCTACATCGCCAGCGCCAGCATCATCGATCGCGCGAACCCGAACTCGACCCTGTTCGAGCCCGGCACGGGGCGTGCGATCTATGGCGGCGTGCAGGTGAAGTGGTGAGCCGGATGAAAGCACCCCATGGTGCTTTCGGCCTTCGCCGCAGCGAGGCGTTGTCTGCAGGGAGGTGGATGGCGCTCATTTGCGCCCTCTGCCTGCCCGGTGCGGCACTCGCTCAGGCGAACACCCAGGATGATGCCAGAGCGATACGCGCGCTGATCGGCGCGACCTGGGATCGCCCCGATAGCAAAGTCGAGACCAATCCGGTCGTCATCTCCGGCCAGCATGCGGTGGCGAGCTGGACGCAGGGCGACCGTGGCGGGCGCGCCCTTCTGAAGCGGGACGGCGCGCATTGGAAAGTCGTACTCTGCAGCGGCGATCCACTCACGCGCGCGGTCTCCCTGGTCGAAACCGGCGTGCCGGGGCCCGATGCCGATGTCATCGCCCGGCGTATCGCCGATGAAGAAGCCCGCACGCCCGCAGACCGGCGCGCGAAGTTCTCCCTATTCGAAGGCACGGTGATGGGAGACGCACCCGCGCACCATCACGATCACAGCCCCCATCCCTGACCGAGGTATCTGCTCATGACATTCTCATCGAAATTCGCGGTGCTTGCCGCGGCGTCATTCACGGCTCTGGCCGTGGCACCAGCCGGCGCGCATGTCGGCCTGGAAAAGCCCGAGACCGAGCGCGGCAAGTCCTACAAGGCCGTTCTCAAGGTGCCGCACGGCTGCGACGGCAGCGCGACGCATACCGTGCGCGTCGACATCCCCGAGGGCTTCATCGGGGTCAAGCCGATGCCGAAGGCGGGCTGGACGATCAAGACCAAAAGCGGTGCGTACGCGCGCTCCTACGGCTACTACCACGGTCCCCTGGCCGAAGGCGTGACGCAGGTCGAGTGGTCCGGTGGCTCGCTGCCCGACGCGTATTACGACGAGTTCGTCGCGGCCGGCTATGTCGCCAAGGAGCTCGAAGCCGACGCGCTCTACTTCAAGGTCGTGCAGGTGTGCGACAAGGGCGAGCTCAACTGGGTCGACGTGCCTGCCACGGGCGTCGATGCGCACGATCTCGCAGCACCCGCCGCCGTACTTCGGATCGCGGGCGGCACGGCGCATGCGGGCGACGAGCACGATCACAGCAAGCATCAGCATGGCGCAGCGGATACGTCCGGCGCGGGCAAGGCCGGCACGGCGACCGCAGGGTCGCTCACGATTGAAGGCGCCTGGACGCGTGCCACGGCGGAAGGCGCCAAAGTCGCCGCAGGCTACCTCACGCTCCGCAACGCCGGCAGCGCGGCCGACACGCTCGTCTCGGTTTCAACGCCTGCAGCCGAGCGCGGCGAGGTTCACGACATGAGCATGTCCGACGACGGCGTCATGCGCATGCGCCACCTTGCCGACGGGATCGAGATTCCGGCGGGCGGCGCGATCGAGCTGAAGCCCGGCGGCACGCATCTGATGTTCATGGGTCTCAAGGACCGCCTCGTCGAGGGCGGTACGGTGCCGGTGACGCTGACCTTCAAGAGCGGAGCGTCGATGACGGTCACGCTGCCAGTCAAGGCGCTCGGCGCGTCGAGCGGCAGCGGACATGGCCAAGACAAAAGCAATGACCACAGCCACCACTAAGCGGGCTGCGGTCGCGTCTTCTGGGATGTGAGGAAAAGCGGATGGAGCGTTCGCCGCGAGCGGCGGATGCTACTCCCGTGTCATCGCTTCCTTGATGCCGGTGTCGTTGCCCCTCCAGCGCGCAACCGCTCTGCGGCGACGCTCGAGTTCGTCCGTCCAGGGAAAGCGGATGGAGGCGGGGATATCGCATCCGTTGATCGCGCGCTCTCTCAGAGAGAGGTAAGCTGCAGTCGATGTCTTGTTGCTAAGAGCGGCTGAGTTTTCCATGAGGCGAGCACTCCTTACGCTTCATTTTCTCAGTTGCCGGGGCGACAACTCTCCACGTTGCGCCCGGTTCCCCCGTTTGATGTTGTCGCCGACAATCTATCCGGCTCGTGCAAAGCTCCTGACGTCTCGTCTGGTGCTCCCCGTGGCAGACTTAGTAGTTCGCGCGTGAGGCGGCAAAGAGGCAATTGTCCCCGCGCGCATCACAACATTGTCATGCGCGATCATTGGTTTGGCACTGCAAAAACGGTGATGTCGCGATGCAGCATCCGATCAACGCATCACTTCAAACGTCCTCAAGCGCAGGGACTTACAGGAGATCAAGATGACAGGTTTCGCACGTCTCTTGCGCGATGGTGGCGGTGAGCTGGACGCCTGGGGCCCGATGCCGAAAGACGATTTGGTCGCAGGCATCGGGCAGCAGCACGGCCGCATCTGGCTTGACGATCCCGCGACGGGCTTGCTGGTCGGCGTATGGCATTGCACGCCGATGACGGGCCGCATGGATGCATGGTCGACGAATGAGGTGATGGTTCTCCTCGAGGGCGCCGTCACGATCGATCACGCGGACGGGTCATCGCTCACGTTCACGCAGGGCGACGCATTCTTCATTCCGAAAGGCACGGTCTGCTCCTGGCGCCAGGAGGGCGATCTCAAGAAGTTCTTCGTCATCCATTCCGACGCGTCCGGGTTGGCCGCGGCCGATGCGACGAAGCTCAAGGCGCGCAAAATCGATTTCGGCGCGCCGCGCGCGCCTGCCGAGGGGCCGCCTGCGAACCTTCTGATCGGGGCTGCCCCGGTCTGTCACGAAGACGTCGTGTTCACGGATCTGACGGGGCAGCTCACCGCAGGCGTCTGGGCGGCCACGCCCTACACGCGCAAGCCGGTCGCGTCCGCACGCCACGAGCTGATGCATGTGATCGAAGGCGAGATGACACTGTCGGACGGAAACGGGCGGGAAGAGACGTTCGTGGCGGGCGACACATGCTTCGTGCCCAAGGATGCCATCGCCGGCTGGTCGAGCGCGGTGCCGGTGCGCAAGGTGTTCGCGAGCTTCACGCCCAGCGCGTGAAGGGGCCACAAATCAAAACGGCGGCCGCTTCCGCGACCGCCGCTCGATTACCAAAGCTGATCGACTTAGATCAGGTCGATCTCAGCCGGCAGATACGAGGTAACCTCGAGGCCGACTTCCTGCTCGCGAACCGAGGGCTTCATCCAGGTCTTCATGGCGCGTCTCCTTTGTTGGAGGCGGGATATCGGTCCCGCCCATTTATGATGCTGAAGCTACAGGCCCGCGCGGCGTCCGGCCAATTGCATTTTCCGTGACCGCTCATCAGCTACCCTGATGCTATTGTGTAACACTTGCGGTCCGGGCCGGAACGACCAGGCGTGCGGTCATGATCTGCACGACGTCGCCGTTCTGATTGCGGGTCTCGCAGCGCACCGTGACGAGGCCCCGCTCGGGGCGGGACGCGGAGCGCTTGGCCGCCACGATCTCGACGGCAACCGTGAGCTCGTCGTCGGGATAGACAGGCTTCGGCCAGACCAACTCGCCGCCCGCGCCGATGACGCCGCCCGAGATCGGCAACCCGCTCGTCACGAGGAGCCGCATCGTGATGGCGGCGGTGTGCCATCCGCTGGCGACGAGCCCGCCGAAGAAACTGCCTTCGGCGGCGTGCTCGTCGAGGTGGAAGGGCTGCGGATCGAAGTCCGCGGCAAAGCGCTTGATGGCGTCGCGCGCGACAACCGCAGAGGCCGTTTCGAACCGGCGGCCGGGTTCGAGGTCTTCCAGGTAGAGGCTCGTCTGGCCGACGGTGCTGTCTGTCACGTTTGTCATCCGACGTGTGTCATCCGATGCGTCTTGTCCGCGCTACTTCTCGTAGCCCGGCGGCTGCCTGTGCCAGTCGATGCCGGCCACGCCTTTGCGATAGCCGTACTGGAACAACGTGTTCATGTAGGCCTTGTTGAAGGGGCCTTCGTAGGGAACGGCGAACTCGTCGTCGAGATAGATGAGGTTGTACTCGACGCCGTCGCGCTCGGTCGTGAGATAGATGCGGTAGAGGTCGTTCATGCCGTTGGCCGCGGTCATGGTGGCGATGGCCTGCCCGGCGATGGCGAGCGTCTGGCGCTTCACCTGTTGCTCGGGACGGAAGAGACGCCCGTTGCGAATGATGTAGGCGACGTCCCTCTTCGCGGTGGTCTTCTCCACCTTCTTCAGATGCAGCGACGGCGGATAGAGAAACATCTGAGTCATCGCGCCGCCATCGACGTGCATTTCCTCGTAGCGTTTGCCGTCCACGGTGACGTCCAGCATGACGGGCGGGAAGGCACCGGGAATGGACGCAGATGCGCGCAGCACTTCGATGATCAGGGCGCGTGCGCGCGGATCGGGGCTCTGGGCGATGGCGCCGATGTTCCAGATCACGGATCGCGCCTGATCGAGGTTCGTCGTCGCGACGAGCAGCAGGCGGCCCTTTTCATACTCCTCGGCGATGCGCTTGATCGTGCGCTGGTCGATGAACTTCGAGATGAGGTTCTTGAGCGGCGTCGTATCGGCGGCGGAGTCGCCGGAGATGATCGAGACAACCGGGTTCTCGTCGCTGAAAATGTCGGATGCCGCGGTTTCGGTGTAGACGCTTTTCAGCGCGTGATCGTAGTCGGGGCCCAGGAAGGCGAAGGGCGCCGAGAGCGCGCCGGTGCTGATGCCGGTGACGACGTTGAACTCCGGGCGATCGCCGTGGGCCGTCCAGCCGACCAGAAGCCCGGCGCCGAATGCGCCGTCGTCTCCGCCGCCGGAGATGGCGAGGAACGTCGCCGCGTGTCTCGCTCCCGACGTGTCACTCTTTTCGCCGCGGGCGGCGCGCGACTTCGCAATCACCTCGCGCGCGAGCGCACGCAACGCTGCCGGATCGCCATCGTAGTAGAAGCGTGCGTAGGGAATATCGAGAGGACGGATCTCCTGGCCCATCGCCAGCGGCACGGCCGGCAATCTCTCGATGGAAGCGCAGCCCGTCAGGATCACCGAGAGAAACGCGGCCACCACCATGGAGGCCCAGCCGCCGGCGGACAGCCAACCTGCGCGCCGTCCAGAGGCGCGCAGGCTCTGCCTTGCGAAGCTGACTGCCATGACCCCCGACATTCGTTCGACCCGTACTCTCCGGCCATCCCGCAGACACTTCCGCGATCTCGCAGACTGGCGCCACGCGCGTCCCGAAAACGCTCCGTGGGCCATCATAGCTTATTGCGGGCGCAGCATGGCAGAGTATGACGAAGGCCCATAGGCCCTGCATCGCCACGGCCAGGGAAGGATGCCATTGCCTTGTAACTAAGGCGGAACCTTGCTGCATCCAGCGACGGGGCCTGCGGCGAAAGACGGCAGACGAGAACGACGGCGACGGGAGACGTGCGTGTGGCGGGATGACGACGAGCAGGTGTTCGATGTTGCATCGGCCCGGTTAACCACGTGCGGGGAACCGTGGGCGTTCGCGGCCGAGAACGCTGCCGCCATCGACGCGCACTGGACGTTGCGCCGCGAGCAGCAGCCGCGCTTCTTCAACGGCGCCGTGCTTCTGCTCGCGAGCTACGAGGTGACGGCCGAGGGGTGCCTCGACGCGCGCTTCCTCCGCTCCGACTTCAAGAGCTTCCTCTTCTGGCGCGAGACCGGCTGGCGCGACCGCACGGTGATGGACGCGTTCGGCTCGGCACTGATTTTCTCGCAACAGGGCCGTGTGCTGCTCGGGCGACAGCGCGACGGGCATCTCAATGGCGGACTCTGCTATCCGCCGAGCGGCTTCATCGACGCTGCCGATGTGGGGGCCGACGGCGCCATCGACATCGACCACAGCGTGCGCCGTGAGATCGGCGAGGAGCTGGGCCTCGGGGAGGATCAGTTGCAGCGCCGACCTGGCTACATCGTGACACGCGCCGGGCCGGTGCTGTCGATCGGCGTGCCGTTCGACGCGCGCGCTGCGGAAGCGGACCTGACGGGCGCAATCGGGCGGCACATCGCGGCCGACCCGGATGCGGAGCTTGCCAGCGCGGAGTTGCTCGCGCCCGGCGCGGATACGGCTCGGCTCGCAATGCCGAACTATGCGCGCACGCTCATCGCGGGCCTCAAGCGCCTCAAAAGCCACGCCTAACATCACGCCCCCACTTGGAGGGGCGCGCCGAATGGGGCAGAGTGCGGCCGCTCCTTCCCTGGCGCCGTCATTTCATGGCCCGCCTGCTCCGAGAGGCTCAATGGCGACGCTCAAGTTCCACACGCTCGACGTTTTCACCGATCGCCGTTTCGCCGGCAATCCGCTGGCCGTCGTGCTGGATGCCGATGGCCTCGCCGACGCCCAGATGCAGGCCATCGCGCGCGAGTTCAACTTGTCGGAAACCGTCTTCGTGCAGGCGTCCGAGCGGCCCGCCCATTCGGCCAAGATGCGCATTTTCACGCCGCACAGCGAAGTGCCGTTCGCCGGGCATCCGACCATCGGCACGGCGGCCCTTCTTGCGGAGCTCAAAGCGCCGCTCCACAACGGCGAGCAAGACGCGCTCATCGTTCTCGAGCAGGCGATCGGCACCGTGCGGGTTGGCGTACGCGCGCGAGCGGGTGCGGCGGCATTCGCCGAGTTCGATGCGCCGAAACTTCCGGCCGAAGCGGGCGTGCTGCCTCCGACCGACATTCTGGCCGCAGGGCTGGGGCTCATTCCGAGCGAGATCGGCTTCGAGAACCACAAGCCGCTGTGCTTTGCGGCCGGCAACACGTTCGCCTTCGTTCCGGTGGCGACGCTGGATGCGATCCGGCGCGCGCGCGTCAACGGCTCGCATTGGGAGAGCGCCTTCGAACAGCAGGGCGTGGTGGGCGCCTATCTCTACACGCGCCAGTGCGAGCACAACGGCCACGCTTTCCACGCGCGCATGTTCGCGCCGCAGATGGGCATCCCCGAGGATGCGGCCACGGGATCGGCGGCCGTGGGGTTGACCGGCGCCGTGCACCTGTTCGACCGGCTGCCGGACGGCACGCACAAGCGCATCGTCGAGCAGGGCTACGAGATGGGCCGGCCGAGCCAGATCGCGCTGACCATCGTGATGACGGGCGGCAAGCTCACGACGGTTCGCATTGGGGGTGACGCGGTTCGAGTCACTGAAGGCACCATCACTATCTGACCGTCCACAGGGGCGGATCCAGCAATTTCAATATTCTGGCACGCCAGCGCGGCCGCTGACGTGATGCCGCCCGCGACGTGACGCGCGCGCCACACACACGCGTTATTTCTCCTCCTTAGGTATATTTCCTGACTTTTGCGGTATACTTTTTCTTGGACATTTCCGCTGCGGGTGCGCAGCTACGGGGGTATTCGCAATGGTCAATACGGTTCGGGCGCTGCGGTCGGCGCTGGTTGTAAGCTTGGTGGCTTGCGGGACGTCGACGTCGTCCTACGCGCAAGATGGCGCTTCGAAAGGTGCTGAACCAGCAGCTGAGTCTCTTCCGCCGCTTGAGGTCACGGCCAAAGCGCAAAAGGCCGCTAAAAAGAAACCCGCCAAGGTCCCCGCCGCCGTTCAGCAAGCTGCGCCGCAACCTGCGCCTGCGTCTGAGCCGCGCGAAAGCGGCATGCAAGGCGCGACCGGGCCGGTCAACGGATACGTCGCCAAGAACACCAGCGTCGGCTCGAAGAGCAACACACCCATTCAGGAAATTCCGCAGTCGGTTTCGGTCATCGGCCGCCAGGAAATTGACGATCGCGGCGCGCAGAAGGTGGATGAGGCGTTGCGCTACACGGCCGGCGTCTTCACCCAGCCATTCGGCACGGATAGCGACACGAACTGGCTGTTTATCCGTGGCTTCGATGCGACCCAAACGGGCATCTATCAGGACGGCCTGCAGAACCAATCGTTTTCGTTTGGCGCATTCTTTATCGACTCGTTCAATCTCGAGCGTATCGAAGTCCTCAAGGGTGCGGCCTCAGTGCTCTACGGCGGCAGCAACCCCGGCGGAATCGTCAACTACGTCAGCAAGCATCCAGACGGTGAGCGAATTCGCTATCTCGAAACTGGTATCAACGACGCCGGCAATGCCTACCTCGGCTTTGATATTGGTGACCGAGCGAGTTCGTCGGTCGATTATCGCGTAAGCGGCCGCATCGCGGGCGGCGAGACCTACAGCGATTTCCAGGACGGGTTTCGTGGAACCATATCTCCCACGATCGCATGGCATGACGATCAAACGCGACTGACGGTGCTCGCGAACTACACGCACATCGATGAAAACCACAACGGCGGCAGCTTCCTGCCGTACTACGGCACGGTTAAGCCCGCTTCATTCGGCCGTATCCGCAGAGACGCGAATTTCACCGAGCCGGGTCTCGACGACTATCGTCGCGAGCAGGGTTCCATCGGCTATCAGTTGGAGCACGAGGTCAACAGCGGGCTCACGCTGCGCCAGAATGTTAGATTCGGCGCCGCCGAGATCGGCGAAACCCAGCTTTACGGCGACGGTTACGACAACACTACGTTCGGAGAGCCCTGGTTAAAGCGCGTCTACTTCGAGCACGACACGGATGTGAAACAATTCCTCGTCGACAATCAGGCCGAACTGAGGTTCTCGACCGCCGCCGTGAACCACACGTTGCTCGCAGGGGTCGATTACAAATACTTCAATATCGATCAAGTGCAGTCTGCGGGTCAGTACAATGGCGCTCTCGATGCAACCGCGACACCGATCAACGTGACGAATCCGGTTTACGGCGTGCCGCAGTTCCCGCTTCTTGCTTACCTCAATCAAGATCTAACGCAGGAGCAGATTGGCGTATATCTGCAAGAGCAGATGAGGTTTGGCGGCGGGTGGATCGTTACTCTCAACGGGCGCTATGACTGGGTCAGAACCGATGCAGACAATGGGCCTGATGGCTACCCGGCGTTCCCGGATGCACCCGATGTGAAAAGCAACGCGTCGCAAGCCTCCGGCCGCGCCGGCATCGGCTACACCTTCGACAACGGCTTGACGCCGTATGCGAGCGTGGCGACGTTCTTCAATCCTCTTGTCGGCACCGTGCAGGGCGGCAGCCTGTTCGTTCCTGAAACCGGTGAGCAGTACGAGGTGGGCGTGAAGTACGTGCCGCGCTTCTTCGACGGCATCTTCACGGCTGCCCTCTTCGACCTTACCCGTGAGAACGTTGCGACAGCGATCGCTCCGAACGTTTTTCTGCAGACCGGCGAAGTCAATTCACGCGGCATCGAACTGGAAGCGAAGGCCAATCTGACCGAGAGCTTGAAGGTCACCGCCGCCTTCACTGCCTACGATATCAAGGTCAAGAAGGACGAAAACCCCGCGATTGTCGGCAAGCAGCCGTTCGTCGTGCCTGAGGTTCTGGCCTCGGCGTCGTTCGACTACAAGTTCCGCGGGAACGCCTTAAACGGCATAATCGTCGGAGGCGGCGTGCGCTATATTGGCTCGTCGTTCGCCGACCAGATCAATACGCTGAAAGTTCCGGACGTCACGCTGATTGATGCGAAAATCGGGTACGATTTCGGCAATTGGGGCGTGGACCTCAACGTCTCCAACCTCTTCGACGAAAACTACGTAGCGTCGTGCCAGGGGGAAAAGGTTTGCGCCTATGGCGAAGGACGCGTCGTGCTTCTCAAAACGCACGTCACTTGGTAAGGCGCGCTGCTCTCACGCTAGGTTTCGGAACTGGGAGCAGGTCTCACCAATCGCTTTCGATGAAGCGAAGGGCCGGATACACCGGCCCTTCGGACTTTTTAGCAGAATGCGCCCTTCTTGCCCTTGAGGATCTTGTCGGCTGCGCACGAGCCGGTCCAGACGACGGCGAACGCGGCGTCCTTGGCCCCTCTCTTGAGGGCATTCTTCAAGCGCCCCGCTTCGGCATCGGCAGGAGCGGACAGGGACATCGCAACACCAAGCAGCGCAAGCGCGCCGATCTTTCTGATCATGATCCATCTCTCTGTGATTGAGCTTCGTTGAACCGCATCGACGACGCGGCAGGATCACGCTAGACGCGTCCGAGCCAACCGTCTGTTCCCGGAGTGACGTGCGCAACGCGCCGCTCCACCGGTCTCCGTCGTGCTCGATGCTCAATCTTCAGTCGCGCGATCAGGCCTCTTCGCCGCAACCCGTCTGCGTCGGCATCGCCGCCTTGATCTCGTCGATCGTCAAGTCGCGCACGTGCGTCGCCACCGACCAGCGATGTCCGAACGGGTCTTCGATCTGGCCATAGCGATCGCCCCAGAACATCTCCGCCACTTCCATCTTCAACGTCGCTCCCGCTTTCACGGCGTGCGCGACGAAGGCGTCGGCGTCGGGGACCGTCAGGTGGATGGTCACGGGCGTGCCCTTCATCGCCTTGGGACCCACCGACCCCATGCCGGGAAACTCGTCGACCAGCATGACGGGGGCTCCGAGGATTTCGACGCAGGCATGCCACATCATGCCGTCGGGGCCTTCGAGGCGCATGAGCTCCGTCGCGCCGAACGCCTTTTTGTAGAAGTCGATGGCTTTGGCCGCACCGGCGACGACGAGATGCGGTGTCACCGGCGGCATGCGATTGAGGTGCGTGCCTTTGCTGGTTTTGCTCTCGGCCGCACCGCGTTTCGGTTCCGGCTTCGATTTGACGGCTGCCTTGGCCATGCTCCTGTCCTCCAGTTTCATGTTCCGGGCGGGCCCTCTTGGACCTGCCTCCGCCCCCAGGACGAACGGGGGACCCCCAACCCGACACCCCAAATGCGCCATTTCGTTGCGGGGGAGCCGGAAACCGGCCGCCCCCTTGCGCCTGGGGGGCGGATTCGCGTATGTGTCAATGCATTCGTCGTCCCGTCCGCGCATTCGGAACCCGCGCATTATGAGCTGCAAGGCCACCCGATCCGACCTCTCGACCGCCCGCCATCCGGCGCGCGGCCGCGGACTCGTGCTCGCCTCCAGCCTCCTGAACCTCCTCCTTATCAGCCCCTGAGAACCGGGGGCCCGGCCGCGGCCGGGCAGGTGCTCAGGGGATCCGCGACCGACCGCTGATAGGATTGACAGCCGGTGCCCGCTCGACGCTTCGAGCCGACCGCACCGGCCCCCGAGGAAGGACCATTTTGCAATGACGAACCCAAACTCTGACGCAAACACCGGCCGCGTCGTCATTTTCGACACCACCTTGCGCGATGGCGAGCAGTGCCCGGGCGCGACCATGACGTTCGAAGAAAAGCTCGAGGTTGCGGATTGCCTCGACAGCATGGGCGTCGACATCATCGAGGCCGGCTTCCCGATTGCCTCCGACGGCGACTTCGAGGCCGTGTCCGAGATCTCGCGCCGCGTGAAGCGGGCGACCATCGCCGGGCTCGCGCGCGCCATCAACGCCGATATCGACCGCGCGGGCGAAGCCGTGCGCCATGCCCGGCGCGGGCGCATTCACACGTTCGTCTCGACGTCGCCGATCCACCTCGCCCACCAGATGCGCAAGTCCGAGGCGGACGTGCTGGAGATCATCTCGGCCACGGTCGCGCGCGCGCGCAATCTCGTCGAGGACGTCGAGTGGAGCGCGATGGACGCCACGCGCACCGGCATCGACTATCTCTGCCAGTGCGTCGATGCCGCCATCCGCGCTGGTGCGACGACGATCAACCTGCCCGACACGGTCGGCTACGCCACGCCGGAGGAATACGCCGCCATGTTCCGGGCCGTGCGCGAGCGCGTGCCGAACTCCGACAAGGCCGTGTTCTCGACCCATTGCCACAACGACCTCGGGCTCGCGGTCGCCAACTCGCTGGCAGCCCTCGCCGCCGGCGCGCGGCAGATCGAATGCACCATCAACGGCATCGGGGAGCGGGCCGGCAACGCCGCGCTCGAAGAGATCGTGATGGCGGTGCGCACGCGCGCCGACGCGCTGCCGTTCCACACCGGGATCGAGTCCACCATGCTGGCGCGCGCGTCCAAGCTCGTCTCCGCCGTGACGAACTTCCCCGTGCAGTACAACAAGGCCATCGTCGGGCGGAACGCGTTTGCGCACGAGAGCGGCATCCATCAGGACGGCATGCTCAAGCATCAGCAGACGTACGAGATCATGACGCCGGAGTCGGTCGGCGTCGGCAAGACGTCGCTGGTGATGGGCAAGCACTCGGGCCGCAATGCCTTCCGCACCAAGCTGCGCGAGCTCGGCTATGACTTGGGCGAGAACGCGTTCGAGGATGCGTTCAACCGCTTCAAGTCGCTCGCCGACCGCAAGAAGCACGTCTACGACGAAGACATCGAGGCGCTCGTCGACGAGGAGATCGCGCACGCGCACGACCGCATGCGGGTGCTGGCGCTGCAGGTGATCGCGGGCACCAGCGGCCCGCAGTCGGCGACGCTCACGCTCGACGTCGACGGGGTGCAGAAGACCGTGCATGCCAACGGCAACGGCCCGGTGGATGCCACGTTCGCGGCGATCCGGATGCTGGTGCCGCATACGGCCAAGCTCGAGCTCTACCAGGTGATGGCCGTGACAGAGGGGACGGACGCGCAAGCCGAAGTCTCGGTCCGCCTTGCCGAGGACGGGCGCGTGGTGACGGGCCGCGGCGCCGACACGGACACGATGGTGGCCTCCGCGCGCGCCTATGTGGCGGCCCTCAACAAGCTGATGGTAAAGCGGCAGAAAACCGCCAAGGCCGAGCAAATCGGCTGATCCTGAGGGACCTGGTCTTACCGGGGTCTTTTCGGGCTCCGGAAAACCGCACTTCAGCCGGATAACCGACTAGACAGGTGCTCTAGCTGGTGGTAGACGAACCGCATTGGGGCCCTAGAGCACTCGTTCGGGGCCCCATTGCCGTCCTTGGAGATCCTCCAAGCCGGCGCCGCGTCGCAACCAAACGACGGCAGGCGATATTTGGATGGGTGATTAGCTCAGTTGGTAGAGCAGCTGACTCTTAATCAGCGGGTCCACAGTTCGAGCCTGTGATCACCCACCATCCCCTTCTCATCGGTTTAGCTCCGGCAGCGCGCGCTCGCGCCTTTTCCCAATAATGATCGCTGAGGGTCGCGAAGACCTGCTGGCGATTGTCGTAGCTCGGTATGTTGACCCAATTGAGTATGCCGATCAACGAAACGGCACGCCCGTTACCCGATGTGAGGCGCGCCGCGCCGCACGCGCGGCATGCGATGAGGCGGCCGTCAGTCGACGCCCTCGCCCTCTCCCTCGTCACGATTGAGTTCGATCACGCCGCGCTCCACCATACCGAGAGCGACGTCCGCAATGGCGCGCTGCGCCTTCAAGGCCTCGCGTGGCTTGACCTGAGGACCATCGGTGAGATCGGCTTCGATCGCGCGGCGTGCGCGGCTCGGGACTGCCTTCAGGATCTGATCCTGCATCGTCTTCGACACGCCATGCAGGGCCCTGACGACGAGATCGGGCGCGATCTGGTCGAAGACCGTCACCAGGGACGCTTCGGTCAGCCTGCCAATATCGTCGAAGGTGAAAAGCTGCTGGCGAATGAGGTCGGCGTCTTTCTCATTGTAGGTTCCGATGGCCTGCAGGCATTCGTCCATGAGCTTGCGGTCCATCTTGTTCATAAGCTCGGCCATGCGCGTGTGCGGCGAGAGGTCCGAACTCCGCCGCCGATTGATGAGAAGATCCTGGAGAAACGATATTTCGAGCAGCACATAGGCGCGCTCCGAGACCGGCCGGATCGCGAGCATGCGCGCGACGACCTCTTTCGAAACGGCTCGCGGGAGCAGCTTCAGAAGCGCGGCCGAGATCAGCGGCTCTGCGCGCGAGAGGACCAGCGCGATGACCTGCGGATGCTCCTTCATCAGGTACTGCGTCAGCGCCGCCTCGGAGATTTTCGGGAGCTGCTGCCACACCGCGTGGGCGGATTTCGTGCCTGTCTGGGCGAGAAGGGCTGCAATCTGATCGGGGCTCAGGACGCCTTCGAGAAGGCCGTGGATCTTTTCGGTCGTCGCGGTGAGATCGGCGCCGTGCTTGAGGTCGTGGGCAAATTCCTCGATCAGCGCATCGACGACGTCCTTGCCGACCTTGCCGAGATCGTTCGCCGCCTGGGCTACGATCTTCACTTCGTCCTCGTCGAAGTACTTCAGGAGGCGGCTGGCATATTGCTTGTTCATCGCAAGCAGAAGCGCGGCAACTTTCGCCGTTCCCGTCAATTCCCGCCGGTTATCGTCGGGATCCTCGCGAGAGATCGTCGCCACTCTCACTCCAATTCGGGATACCTGACCCTTGCCAGCCTCCGACTCGCAGTCCTCCTACGCACATTGACGTTGCTCCTCGACGCTCCGCCGGAGATGGGCTCCGCCCGAGAATCGGATGTATTCAGCCTATCACCGCCTGAATGCAGCCGTCGGAAGGTATTTGGGGGACAGTCCGGAATTTTTTGGGATGCCAGACACTCGGTACAGCCATTTCGCCAAGGTTTCTGGCCGCGAGACGCGTTGTAGGTCGCCCAAAACAGCCCTGGACTGATCGCGTTGGCGATGGAGCGCCGTCGACATCCGTGGAGACCGGGTTTCGCCGATCCGGGCGGCGCTATTCTCGATGGGCGTTACGCCGACACCGGCTTACAACCGTGCTAGCGTTCCGACCTTCAGGCAAAAACAACCTCACGATCGAACCATGTCTCGCCGATCTATTCTCGTCACCGGCGGCGCCGGCTTTGTCGGGTCGCACCTTTGCGATCGTCTGATTGCCGAGGGGCATGACGTCATCTGTCTCGACAATTTCTTCACCGGCCGGAAGAAGAATATCGAGCATCTCTTGAGCGAGCCGCGCTTCGAGCTGCTCCGCCACGACGTGACGTTCCCGCTCTACATCGAGGTCGACGAGATCTACAATCTGGCGTGCCCCGCTTCGCCGATCCACTACCAGCACGACCCCGTGCAGACGACCAAAACGAGCGTGCACGGCGCGATCAACATGCTGGGCCTAGCCAAACGCCTCAAGTGCCGCATCTTCCAGGCGTCGACGTCGGAAGTGTACGGCAGCCCGGCAGTGCATCCGCAAACGGAAGACTATTGGGGCAACGTCAATCCGATCGGACCGCGCTCCTGCTACGACGAAGGCAAGCGCTGCGCCGAGACGCTGTTCTTCGACTATCACCGTCAGCACAAGCTCGAGATCAAGGTTGCGCGGATCTTCAACACCTACGGGCCGCGCATGCATCCGAACGACGGGCGCGTCGTGTCGAATTTCGTCGTGCAGGCCCTCAAGGGCGAGCCGATCACGATCTATGGCGAGGGCAAGCAGACGCGCTCGTTCTGCTACGTGGACGATCTGATCGACGGCATCGTGCGGCTGATGGAGTCGCCTCGGGACATGACCGGGCCGGTCAATCTCGGCAATCCGGTCGAGTTCACGATCAAGGAGCTCGCGGAACTCGCGATCGCCATGACGGGCTCGAAATCCGACCTGGTCTTCCGGCCCCTCCCGCAGGACGATCCCATGCAGCGCCAGCCGGACATTTCGCTGGCCAAGGACCGGCTGGGGTGGGAACCAAGCGTGCCGCTCCGCGATGGCTTGGCGCGCACCATCGCCTACTTCGACAAACTGCTCAGCGAAAGCGATCTGCCGCGCGACATGCCCGCCGCACGCAGCAAGGGCTGAGGCGGCAGGCGCTCGGCCAAGACCGCGCCCTAAGACGACCGATCTCTCGCGTCGCCAATAAATCCCGCCTTTCGGCCAGCATCCCGGCCCAAGTGCCGGATGTGCGGCAGATCGCCAACCGGCAAATGCTAAGCAAATGCTTTCCAGCACGCATTGAGCGGGCTAGGAGTACCGCCAACGATGCTGAATGACCTCTATGGAGCTACATGAGAGACTTTAAAGACAACTTTGGAGATCGGCTGCGGAATTCCGCACAGGCGAAAAAGGCCATGCTTTCGAAAGCGGCACGCCCCTCCCCTGACGACCCGGCCGAAATCGAGCGGAGAGCGCAGCGCAAGGCGATCGTCGACGCACGCGAAGCGCGTGCGGCCGAGAAGGAGCGCCTTGCGAAGGAACTCGCGGAGAAGCAGGCGCTGGAGCTGGCCGAGCGCGCCGAGCACCTGAAGCGTGAACAGCGCGAAATGGCCGACCGCGAAGTGGCTCGTGCCGCCGAGCAAAAGGCCCAGCGCGATGCCAGATACGCCGCCCGCAAGAAGCGGAAGGCGTAAGCGGTACGGCGGAGCCTGCTCTCGCACGCTCCGCCTCACTCTATGCTTCGCGGCCACCGGCGCAGCTTCAGTTATGCGCCCTCGCCGCGGGGTTGGCCGCGCGGCTTCCACACCAGCGAGCGACGCAGCGCGTGTCACGGCGCGGCGCATGCTCGACACGTGTCTTGAAGTACCGGCGTCTTGAAGTGCCGTTAGGCCGCCAGTTCCATCGCAACCGGTTTGACCGACGGCAGGTCGCCCGACGATCCGGTGAGGATGTAGGAGATGTTGCGCTTCGTCAGCGCCGCACAGAATTCATTCAGTTCGAAATCGCCTAAATCACCGCCCATACCCGCGTCATATGCGACGAAGGCGGTATGAAAATGCAGTCTCTCAATCAACATCTGGGCCGCCCCGGCCGAACTTGCGACGTGAACCTTGGCGCCAGCGCGCATCAGGGCTTCGCGGAGATTGCAAGCGCGCGTCGAGGGGGCGTCGACGACAAGGATACGATAATCCGAGGGGATCTTCATGAGTGGGTACCTCCAGGACGCCTTTGCGTCCGTCAGGAGCGGGTTGCTCTAGGCCCGCAGTCCCATTCGACAGTCACTTCGTGCAGCCGCGACTGACAAGAAACAAATGCTGCTCGAAGATTAATACAGCTCGCACGCGGCGGCACCACCCCCAAAATACGGAGTGCAGCGCGGCATTTACCGACGCAGTGCGATATGTTCAATCATCAGAATAAAGTATTGTTTCTCCGCATCAGTGATTTGATCCGCCGTGCGTTGCAGCGGCGTGAGGCGGAAATTTTTCAATACGCCGGCATGAGCACAACGCGCGGAGCACAACCTGGCGCTGCGCGGCCTTTTCCGCACAAACGCCCGGTTTCCGTAGGGGATTGCTACTTCTTCCAAAGAGCGCCGACGACGAAGGCCACGCCGGCTGCGATGGCCAGGGCTTCAAGCGGCTTCTCCTGCGTGTAGCGCGCGACGCTGTTGTAGGAGTCCCGTGCGAACTGCTCGGGGTTGTCCATCGCGTCCTTGGCCATCGTCGTAATGCGGTCAGCCGCTTCGACGGCCGCATCCTTCGCTGCGTTGACGGCCTGATCGGCATAGCCGGCAGCGCGACGGGCTTCATCAGATGCGGTGTTGAGCTGATCTGCGTTAAGGTTTGCCATGACGGTCCTCCCAGGGGGTTGGACCTCATCAACTCCACGGGGCGAGACTTGTTCCTTGGGCCGTGCGCCGCGTCATCGTTGGGCTGCCCGCCAACGTCGCTCATCGGGCCCCTCGCTCACATCGCTCTTTGGTCCTCGTTCCTTGGTCCTGCGACCATCTCTCCGCACGACCGTCTTCCGATCCGTTCCTGTTCTGACGTAACCGAATTTTATGGAAGTGTTGTCGCGACTTGCTAACGTGTCATTCTTGCTAACGCGCAGACTTTCTAGCTTGCCAATGCGCGCCGCCGCACACTGCGGCCGCAACCGGCCCACCGCTTGGGGAAGAAAATCGATGACGGCACGATTGGTTCGCAGCCCGCGCTCCTGGCTGCCCACACTTTCACAGTTCCGTCGTCCGGCACTTCTTGCCGCTGTCCTCCACATTGCCGGACCGCTCAATCCGGCCTCCGCGCAGGCGCCGGGCGGCGGGGCACCACCTCCGCCGAGCGTCATCGTCGAGATCGCGCAGATGCGCGACATCACGGATCAATCGGCTTTTACCGGGCGCGTGCAGGCCATCGACAAGGTGACGCTGCGAGCGCGCGTCGCGGGGTTCATTAAAAAGCGCGGGTTCGAGGAAGGCACTGAAGTCGCGGAAGGGCAGCTTCTATTCGAGCTTGAGCGCGAGCCCTATGAGGCGGCGCTGGCCCTGGCCGAAGCCAACCTCGCGGCCGCCGATGCCGCGCTCGCGCTGGCCCAGGTGACCTACGACCGCACGCGGCCGCTTGCCGAACGCGGCACGTCCTCGCAGGCCGCACTCGATCTCGCGGGCTCGCAACTCGCGCAAGCGAAGGCCAACGTCGACGCGCAGAAGGCAAACGTCACGACCGCAAAGCTCAACCTCGGCTATACGGAGATCCGCGCACCGATGGCAGGCGCCGCGGGGCGGGCTACCTACTCCGTCGGCGAATATGTCGGCCCGACCAGCGATCCGCTCGTCACGCTCGTGCGGCAGGATCCGATGTACGTCGCCTTTCCCGTGCCGCAACGGCTGTTCCTGGCCGTCCGCCGTGAGGGCCTGCCCAAGGACAGCGTGCTCGTGCGCCTGAAATTGCCGGATGGCTCCACCTACGACCAGGACGGCTCGATCGCGTTCTCCGACGTCGAGGCCAACCCGCAGACGGACTCGCTGCTCGTGCGCGGCACCTTCCCCAATCCCAAACGCCTGCTGGTCGACCAGCAGATCGTGGGCGTGCAGGTGGTGTCGAAGAAGCCGGAGGAGCGGATGGTCATCTCGCAGTCCGCGATCATCCTCGATCAGCAGGGCGCCTACGTTCTCGCGGTCGACAAGGAGAATAAGGTGGTCGTCAAGCGCATCAAGCTCGGCGATCAGGAGGGCGCGCAGATCGTCGTGCTCGAAGGACTCGTGACCGGTGATCGCGTCATCACGAGCGGCCAGCAGAAAGTCCGCCCCGGGATCGTCGTCGATGCCCAGGTCGCCACCGACACCCTCACCTCAACAGGCGCGGCCGCACCATGATCTTCGACGTCTTCATCCGCCGCCCGCGTCTGGCCATGGTCATCTCGATCGTGCTGACGCTGGCGGGTCTCATCGCCATCACCGTCATCCCGGTCGCGCAGTATCCCGAAATCGCGCCTCCCACCGTCAGCGTCAGCGCCGGTTATGCGGGCGCCGACGCAAACACCGTGGAAGAAAGCATCGCCCAGCCGCTCGAGAACGCGATCAACGGCGTTTCGGGCATGCGCTACATGCGGTCCACCTCGGCCAACGACGGCTCCTACTCGCTCACCGTCTCGTTCGATCTCACCGAGGATCCGGACATCGCGACGGTCAACGTGCAGAACCGGGCGAACCTCGCGACCGCCAAACTTCCCGAGGAGGTGCGGCGCACAGGGCTTACGATCGCCAAGCGCTCGACGGACCTGCTGCAGGTGTTCCTGTTCTATTCGAAGGACAAGGACAAAGATCAGCTCTTCCTATCCAACTTCGTGACCCTCAACATTCTCGACGAAATCAAGCGCGTCTCCGGCGTGGGCGACGCCTCGATTTTCGGCTCTCGCGACTATGCCATGCGGATCTGGGTCAATCCGACCAAGCTCGGCAATTTCGGCTTGTCGGCGCAGGATGTGATTGCGGCCATCCAGTCGCAGAACGTGCAGGCGGCCGCCGGGCGCATCGGTGCGGCGCCTCTGTCGGCCGATCAGCGCCTGCAGCTCACCGTCACCACCAAAGGCCGCCTCATCTCTGTCGAGGAATTCGAAAACATCATCGTGCGGGCGAGCGCCGACGGGTCGTTCGTGCGCGTGAAGGACGTCGCGCGGGTGGAGCTGGCGGGAGATTCATTCGATTCCGAAGCCCGCTACGAGGGCTATCCGGCCGCACCGATCGGCGTCTATCTGTCGCCCGGCGCGAACGCCGTCAGCGTCGCGGCCGCGGTGTCGAAGCGGCTCCAAGAGTTGCAGACGCGCTTTCCGAAGGGCGTCGAGTTCGCCTACGTCTACAACACCGCCGAATTCGTCGACGCAATGATCGAGAAGGTGGTCCACACACTGTTCGAAGCCTTCGTGCTCGTCGCCATCGTGGTGTTCGTCTTCCTCGGCCGCTTCAGGCCGACGTTCATTCCGCTGATTGCCGTTCCGGTCGCCATCATCGGCACGTTCGCGGTGCTGCTGGCGCTCGGCTATTCGGCCAACACCATCTCGCTCTTGGCGCTCGTGCTCGCCATCGGCATCGTGGTCGACGACGCGATCATCGTGGTCGAGAACGTCGAGCGCGTGATGCACGAGGAGCCGCACCTCACACCGGCCGAAGCGACGCACAAGGCGATGACGGAGATCGCGGGCCCCGTGATCGCCATCACGCTCGTGCTGCTGTCGGTGTTCGTTCCGATCGCGTTCCTGCCCGGCTCGTCGGGTGTGCTGTTCCGCCAGTTCTCGGTCACGATCTCCGCCGCCATGGTGATCTCGGCCATCAACGCGCTGACGCTGACGCCGGCTCTCTGCGCGGTCATGCTGAAGCCGGGTCATCCGACCGGCATCATGGGCCGCATCACGAAGTCGATCGACCGCGTCGCGGACGGATACGCGGCCATCGTGCGCCGGCTCGTCACCTATTCGCTGATGAGCCTCGCGGCGCTGGTCGCCATCGCGGGCGTCACCTACTTCGTGTTCGCCAGAACGCCGTCAGGCTTCCTGCCCGATGAAGACAAGGGCTTCATCATGACGGTGATGAACCTTCCGGCCGGCGCCTCGCTCAACCGCACGTCGGATGCCGCGCGCAAGGCCGAGGAGATCATCCGCCAGGATCCGGCGGTCGACACCGTCACGACCGTGCTCGGGCTCGACTTCCTCGGCGGCGGCGCCGCATCGAATGCCGGCGTCATGTTCGTGCGCCTCAAGCCCTACGAGGTGCGCACGACACGCGATATGCACGCGACCGCCGTCGTGCGCCGTCTGTTCGGAGCGCTGTCGACCGTGTCCGAGGGCCGGCTGATCCCGCTCAATCCTCCGGCCATTTCCGGCATCGGCCAGGTCGGCGGGTTCGAGTACATGCTCGAAGCGCTCAGCGGCCAGGGGGCGTCCGAAATGGCCGCCGTCATGCGCGGGCTGATCGTGGAGGCCAACCAGCGGCCGGAGCTTTCGAGCGTGTTCTCCACGTTCGAAGCAGAGACGCCGCAGATCCGCCTCGACATCGATCGCGACAAGACGCGGGCGCTCAACATCAACCTGTCCGACGTCTTCACGGCGTTGCAGGCGACGCTCGGCGGCTACTACGTGAACGACTTCAACCTGTTCGGCCGAACCTGGACCGTGCAGTTGCAGGCCGAGCAGGCGTTCCGCGGATCGATCAACGACATCTCGGGCATCTACGTCAAAAACTCGGCCGGCGAAATGACGCCGATGTCGGCCATCGCGGTCGCCAAGCTGGAGGTCGGGCCGCGGACGCTCACGCGCTACAACAACTACCGCGCGGTGGCGATCAACGGGTCTCCCGGAGAAGGGCGCGGCCCGAGCGAGGCCATCGAGGCGATGGCCGCGTTGTCCGCAACCAGCCTGCCGGGAGGCTATGCGTTCGAATGGACGGGTCAGGCGCTCGAGCAGCTCCAATCGGCGGGGCAGACCCCGATCGTGATCGGGCTCGCGTTGCTGTTCGCCTATCTCTTCCTGGTGGCGCTCTACGAGAGCTGGAACATTCCCATTCCCGTGCTGCTGTCGGTGCTGGTGTCCATCATGGGCGCCGTCGGCACGCTCTGGATGCTGGGTGAGAGCTTCACGCTCTATGTTCAGATCGGCATCGTCGTGCTGATCGCGCTGGCGGCGAAGAACGCGATCCTCATCATCGCGTTCTCCATCGAGCGGCGGGCGGCCGGCGACACGCTGCTGGAATCGGCCGTGGACGGCGCGCGGCTGCGCTTCCGCCCGGTGATGATGACCAGTATCGCGTTCATCATGGGACTCATACCGCTCGTGATCGCGACCGGCCCCGGCGCCGACAGCATGATCGCGGTCGGCACGCCGGTGCTTGCGGGCATGGCGTTCGCGTCGGTGTTCGGAATTTTCCTCATTCCGATGCTCTACGTCGTGTTCCAACGCCTGCGCGAGGGGCGCGGCACACCGGAGACGCCGCAGACGAAAGAGGCGGCCTAGGCACGCGGCACCCTGCTTTTCCGTGCAATGTGACGTGTGGCCCCGGTCCGAAGATGGACCGGGGCCACTTTTCATTGCGCGCTAGAATTCGCGGCCGAGGCGGGCGTCCACCGAGTGGGCGTTGCCGCCGCGAATGACGAAGAAGAACAGCACAGCCGCCCAGATCAGGGATTTTTCAGCGCCCGCGAAGCCTTCGGCTTTGAAGATCCAATGGAAGTACACGGTCACCAGCAGCACAATGGTGGTGGCGAATGCGGCCGGGCGCGTGAAGAGGCCGATCATCAGCAAGAGGCCGCCAATCGTCTCCGTGGCGGCGAGCAGCGGCGCCCACACCGCTCCCGGATAGAAGCCCAGGCTTTCCACCATGCCGACGACGCCGTCCAGGTTCGCGAACTTGGGCGCGCCATGCAGCACAAGCAGGAACCCCACGAGCACGCGCAGCAGCGTTTCGGCAAATTCGTGGAACGATGCGTAGAGCGGCGCGAGAGCGGGTAGAAAATAGCGCGTGTTCGACTGAGACATGTTTCAGGACCTTTCTGGACATTGTGGCCGTGTGGACGATACCGGGTTCGCATTCTTCCAAGATGTTCTTGTGAAGGGGACAGAACGTCGTCAATGCAAGTCCTTCCCTGAATCGCGGCCTGATCGCTGCCATCATGTTATCACTATCCGGCTGGCATCAGGGAACGCACCCGCGGTTCGTGCGTTTAACGCCACACGCGTTCTCCCCCCGAACCCGCCGCATGACTGTCTCACCGCCCTTCTGGCTCGTCCCTCCCCGTCGACCCACATCACCGTCGTCAGCGGGACCGAAAAAGTCCCGCTCGATCTCGCACGCCCATTTGCCCAATCGCTCCCCATTCGAGAGGTTGCATGTCGAACAACGAGACCCGTGATCCCAGCTTGGATGCTCGCGTCAATGCTCGCTTCAATCCGGGGCCACCCGAGTTGATGTCGCCCTGGAAGACCGCTGCGCGCGCAGCCCTGCAGGCCGAGGCGCGCGCTTTCGCGCACGACGTGGTGCTGCCGATCGCCGACGAACTCGACCCGCAGAAAGCCGAGATGCCCCGCGCGCTCATCGAGCAGATGGCTCAAAAGGGCTGGTTCGGCATCACCATTCCCGCCGAGCATGGCGGGCTGGGGCTCGGCGTATTCGAGTACTGCCTCGTGTCCGAAGAGCTGGCGCGGGCGTGGCTTTCCGTCGGCAGCATTCTGGCGCGCGGCCAGGGGCTCGGCACGCAGACGCTCGACGACGGTCGGCGGCGGGATCTTCTCAAGCTCTCAGCGCAAGGAAAGTGGATCGGCGGCATCGCACTGTCCGAGCCGACGGCCGGATCCGACCTCGCGGGCGTCGAAACGCGGGCGGTGCGCGACGGAGATCACTGGGTATTGTCGGGGACGAAGCGTTGGGCCGGGTTTGCGCTTGCGGCGGACTTCATCGAGGTGCTGGCGCGAACGCGCGATCCCGAAGACGGCGAGCCGCGCTCGGCGGGTCTCGAGCCGTTTCTCGTCGTCAAGACGCCGGGCGCGTTTCCGGCGGGTGTGACGGGGCATGTCATCGACAAGATCGGCTACCACGGCTTCCTCACATGGCATCTCGAACTCGACGGGGTGCGCGTGCCGGAAAGCGACCGGCTGACGGGCCTCTACGGCGATGGAGGGGCGGATGCGGATTCCGGTGGCTTTGCCGCCGTGCAGCGCGGCCTCAACATCGCGCGCGTTCATACGGCGGCGCGAGCCGTCGGCGTAGCGCAGGGTGCGCTCGAAGACACCTGGGCCTACCTGCAGGAGCGCGAGCAGTTTGGCCAGCCGATCGGCGACTTCCAGGCTCTGCGGTTCGCGCTTGCCGACATGGCGGCGGAGGTTTCGCAGGCGCGCGCCTACTGGCAGCAGGTCGCGCACCTGCTCGATGAAGGCGAGGCTGCGGAAACGGAATCCGCGCAGGTGAAGCTGCTCGCAACCGAAATGGCCGTGCGCGTTACGAACCAGGCCATGCAAATGCACGGCGGCAACGGTTACACGACCGAGCGGCGTGTGGAGCGCTATTGGCGAGACGCGCGCCTGACGACCATCTTCGAAGGCACGAGCGAAATCCAGCGCCGCATCATCAGCGATCGCATGCTGCCCCGGCCGTCGTGATCGGCTGCCGACGCGAACACTTCGGCGCGAGAGGCCGACGCGGAAAGCCGGGCCGACGCTATTTCGCGCCGAGCTTCTTGAGGTAGGCGCGGGCGAGGTTGGCGCGGAAGCCTTCGGGGTAAGCCTCCACGAAGGCGTTCCAAGCCTCCACCGTGCCGAGCTCCTTTGCTTCTTCGAACGCATCCCTGGCGGAGATCTCGCCGCCGCCCGCCTGCGAGGCCGCGTTCGCGTTCTTCGCTGGGGCTTCCACCTTTTTCTCCGGCACTTTCTCGACGGGTTTCCCGGCGGCTTCCACGTTCGGCTCTTCGCGTGGAGGACTAACGTCCACGGGTGCGGACGCAGCCCCGCCGGCCGAAAGTGCACCGAGGTCGGTGCCAGACGACCCTTTTGCAGACGCGGGGCTGCCCGGCTTCAGTCGGAAATCTCCCTTTGCCCGATCGACGAACATGGGATCGGCCGGCGCGACAATGCCGGTGCCGAACGTGATTTTGATGGTGCCGTCGGCATAGGCCGTCTGGACCATCGACTGCGAGACTGAAACCTTCAGCTGCTTGCAACCACTGCCGCAGCCGACAGCAAAATCCTGATCCTTGCCGTTGCCCCAGAAGATGGCGTTCGTGACGACATGCGAATCCGGCGCCACACCTTCATAGGTGTCCACGAAAAACCCGATGCCCGGTTCCTTGCAGCCGGGCGCGAGGGCGCCGACGTTGGTGATGTGGTCGAAGAGGCTCTTCGTGGGGCCCGATCCGTTCGAACCTCCATCGACGAGAATGTTGCCGCCGCAATTGCCGTCATAGATTTCATGCGAGGCGTTGCAGGTCGCGCCGTCGTCGCAGAAAAACCCGCCACCGCCGTCACCTGCCCTGTTGCCGCGATAGAGGTTCCGGCTCATCGTCGCCGTGGTCGGCTGGTTGCCCTGCGTGAACGCGCCGACGTAAAGGCCTGCGCCCCACATCGTCACGCTGTTGCCGACAATCGCGTTGCCGGTGATGGTGAGCGTGTTTCCGAACAGATAGAGCGCGCCACCGTGCGCGCTGGACGCTTCCGTGCCGGAATTGCCCGTGACGAGGTTGTCCTCGATCGCGACCTCGTTCTCGTTCTTGGTGTCGTTGAGAAAGATCGCGCCGCCCCGGCCGCACGCGTTGGCGGAGAAGACATTGCCTTTGATCGTTCCGGAGACGTTGACGAGCGCCAGGCCCGCGCCGGCCAGCGTTTCGTCGCTGCAGGTGTTGTCGTGGATGAAGTTGTTGGTGATGTCGAAGCGTTGCGACTCGTAGAATTCCCGGTAGATGGCCTGCGAATATCCGCTGATGTCGAAGCCGTCGATGGCGGTGAGCTGGCCGTTTGGCGCAGGGTCTTCCACGCGGAAGAAGGACCCGCCCTTCCCTTTCGCCTTGCTTGCATACTTGGCGCTGTCGCGGACCTTGAAACCGGATCCGCTTTGGAAGCCTCCGGCGAGCGTCAGGTATTTCTCGCCCGGCTTCAGTTGCTCGGCGTAAACGCCCTCCGCCACGCAGATGACCGCTCCGGGCTCTGCCGCTTCAATCGCCTTTGCGATCGTCTTGTGCGGCGCCTGCGCCGTGCCGTCGCCCTCTTTCCCGGCCGCTGCATCGACGTAGGTGGTGCATGCCGGAATGGCGGTCGCGCGCGCAATAGAGACAGCGCTTGGGATTGATCCCGCGTGCCCATCCGATGCCTGCCCGGCCAACGCGGGCGAGCCCTGCATCAGCACAAACACGGCGGCTGCATTTGCGGCGCGCATCATGGCACAGCCTTCTCCTATCCGGCTTTTGGCGGTCATCCTGAACCACGCCCCCCATTGCGGCAAGATGCTCAGCTCAGGGATTTTTGTCGTGGATAGCAGATGATCGCCGTAGAACCCGGCGTCGTCCGGCCCCATGCTCACACCACCACTGCACGTCGCGGATGAGGTGGTTAACGCCGATAAAGTATTTCACAGCGCTGAACTCAATTTCCTCAATTCAGGGAAAAACCGAGCGCGTGTTGCCCCGGACACAGCCGAAAATTCATTGATCGTTTACAGGAATTCACTCTTCACTTGCTAAATCTCAACGATTCAATGGTTTGTGGAACATAGTTTGGCACTGGTGGTTTTTATAGCAGCGGATACAGAGGAGGTTTTCTGTGACCTACTTTCTCATCGGTCTGCAGATAGGCGGCGCGGTCGGCTTTCTGCTCGCGGCGTGCATGGGCGCGGCGAAACGCGACGACGAGAGCATTCGTTCCGAAGCGAACTTCCTGCGCGCGCAGCGTGCGGACGCGACACGCGAACACCACAGCTTCGGATCTCAGAAGCGATAACGGCCGCACAGGACTGCGGGCGGCGCCCGTGATTGACACCATGAGCCCGACGCCGGCGACGTTCGCGGCGAGGCTTTGCTCCCCTATCCGATCTTTGCGCCCTCGGCCGATCGCCGGGGCTTTTTTGTGCCTCCTTGCCGCAGACGCTTCCAGGCATCCGCCGCATCATATATGGGCCAGCAACACACGGGACGATCAGGTCGCGTATGCTGCGGGACGTGATTCCAAATCGCAGCGACACGTTCGGTGGCGAGATCGGCACACGGAGACATGAGCGAGACACTCTTCGATCTGGCCGTCATCGGCGGCGGTATCAACGGCGCGGGCATCGCGGCCGACGCGGCCGGCCGCGGCCTCAAGGTGGTGCTGTTCGAGAGGGGCGATCTGGCCTGCGGCACCTCTTCGGCCAGTTCCAAACTCATTCACGGCGGGTTGCGCTATCTCGAGCACTGGGAGTTTCGCCTGGTTCGCGAGGCGTTGGCGGAACGGGAAGTGCTGCTGCAGCGCGCGCCGCATCTCATCAAGCCGCTGCGCTTCGTGATCCCGCACGCGCCCGGTATGCGGCCTCGTGTTCTGCTGCGCCTCGGCCTTGCGCTCTACGACCGGCTGGCGGCGCGAAAGCTCATCCCCGCCTCCGGCACGCTGGATCTGACGCGCGATCCCGCAGGGAGGCCGCTGCTGCCGAGTATGCAGGCTGGCTTTTCCTATTACGACTGCTGGGCAGACGACGCCCGCCTCGTCGTCGCTGCCGCTCTCGACGCTGCCGAACGGGGCGCGTCGATCTACACGCGCGCACCTGTCAGCCACGTCGCGCGCGATGGAGCGGACTGGCGCGTGTCGGCCTCTACATCGACGGGGCCTATCACGGTGCGAGCTCGAGCGCTCGTCAATGCCGCTGGGCCCTGGTGCGCGGAGGTCGCTAGCCTTGCAGATTCCCCCGCCAGCGTCCCCAAGCTGCGCCTCGTGCGCGGCTCGCACATCGTCGTGCCGCGGATCGCGGGCGCGGACGACGCATATCTCATGCAAAATACCGACGGCCGCGTCGTGTTCGCCCAGCCCTTCGAGCAGCACTTCACACTGATCGGCACGACAGACATTGCTGTGGCATCTCCTGAGGTCGGGTTTCAGCCAAGCGCGGACGAGGAGGATTATCTGCTCGCTGTTGCGGGCCGCTTCTTCGCGCAGCCGCTGTCACCGAGCTCCATCGTGTGGCGGTTCGCGGGCGTGCGGCCGTTGGTCGACGACGGGGCGACGCGGGCCTCGGCCGTTTCACGCGACTACCGTCTGGATCTGATCCAGCCGCCAGGAGGCTCGCCGCTCGTCAACGTCATCGGCGGCAAGATCACGACGTTCCGGCGCTTGGCGGAGGCAGTGCTCGCGCGTCTCGCGCCGACGTTTCCGGGCATGGGACCGGCGTGGACCGCGCACGCGCCGCTTCCCGGTGGCGATTTCGGATCGGGCGGATTGGCGAGCTATCGGCAAGAGCTGCTTCGCCGCTATGCGGGCCTCTCCGCATCGACGGTCAACAGCCTCATCGGGCGTTACGGCACGCGGGCTGCGCGCGTGCTCGGGGACGCGCGCTCGGATAGCGACCTCGGCCCCGCCATTGGCGGCGCGCTGACGGCGGCGGAAGTGCTCTATCTCCGCGATCACGAATGGGCGCAGACCGCCGAGGACGTGCTGTGGCGGAGAACGAAAGCCGGGTTGCACATCGCGCCCTCCGAGCGCTCGCGATGCGCCGATGAGGTCGCAGCGCTGCTCGACGGCTCACGCGCCGGTTTCTAGCCTGGGTCCGTTCCGGCGATATCCAGGATGTGGCGCTTCTTCCGCAAGCGGCTGGCGTCGAGCAGCATCCGCCCGGCCCAGCGATAGACGTTGCGCGAGCTGACATAGGCGCGCATCAGGCGCATGCGCTCGTACTGCTCGGATTCGGGCATGGTGAGTGCGCTGTGCAGCACCTCGCCCGTGGCGTGGGCGTCGTACGGATTGATGATCAGTGCTTCCGCAAGCTCTCGCGAGGCGCCCGCGAAGTGCGAGAGCATCAGCACGCCGTGCTCGTCGTCGCGCGCAGCAATGAACTCCTTGGCGACGAGGTTCATGCCATCGTGCAGGCTCGAGACGACGCAGACGTCGGCCGCACGGAACAGCTCGAACACTTCCCTCGGCTCGTGATGGCGAATGATGAGCTGGACCGGCTTGGGCGATATGTCGGCATATTTCGCGTTGACCTCCTCGGCCAGTGCCATCGCCTCATCCTGCAACCCTTTGTAGGTCTGCAGCTTGCTGCGCGTGGGAGCAGCGGCCTGCACGAGCACGAACCGACCCCGCCATTCGGGGTGTTCCTCGAGCAGCGTATCGACGGCGCGTATGCGGTCGAGCACACCTTTCGTGTAGTCGAAGCGCTCGATGCCGACCGCGAGCTTGGTGTCCTGCGGAAGGCCTAGGCGCTCGCGAACGTTTTTCCGGCATTCGGCGATGCTCTTCTGTCCGACAAGCCCCGCGGGAGGCCAGTCGATGGAGATCGGGTACGGCCGGATGAACGTCTCGTGGCCTTGCAGCGTGACGGATTCCTGCTCGCGGTCGATGCGGCTTTCGACGAAGCGGTCGACGGTCTCGAGGAAGTTGTTGCAGTGGAACTGCGTGTGGAACCCGATGATCGAGCTGCCGAGCAGGCCGTGAATGATCTCTTCCTTCCAAGGAAAGATGCCGAACGTCTCTGAGTTCGGCCAGGGAATGTGCCAGAAAGTGATGATCGTCGCCTCGGGCAAGCGCTCACGCACCATGCGCGGCAAGAGCGCGAAGTGATAGTCCTGCACGAGAATGATGGGCGCGGCCGTCTTCGCTTCCGCCACGACGGCATCAGCAAAGCGTTGATTGATGGCGCGGTACGTGCGCCAGTCCGCCTCGCGAAAAACGGGCCGCGTGAACGCGATGTGGCAGAGCGGCCAAAGGCCTTCGTTGGCGAGGCCGTAGTAGTAGCCGTCCTGCTCGTCCTCCGTGATCCAGATGCGGCGCAGGGTGTATTCGGGGTTTTCCGGCGGCACGCCGATGCGGTCGTGCGCGTCGACAGTTTCCCGGTCGGCCGTGCCGCTACCGTGCGCGATCCACGTGCCGCCGCACGCGCGCATGACTGGCTCGACGGCCGACACGAGTCCGCTGGCGGGCGTCTGGATTTCGATGCCGCCGTCCGCGTGGTTGTGGATGTACGGCTCGCGATTGGCGACGACGAGGACTTCGACGCCCGGCAGCTCCTGCATGATCTCGCGCAGGGTCTCCTTGCTCCAGTCGGCCTGATCGCGATCGACCGTCACATGGCTCATTTCGAGCTGGCGCAGGAGATGGCGGACTTCCTTGTCCATGGGTCCCGCAGCGCCCGCGGTCTCAGGGATGCCGCCGCGCGAGGCCGCGCTAATGACGGCTTCGCGGAAGCTGCGCATCCAGTTGCGGATCAGATAAAGCACCAAGCCGACCGCCAGCGCGCCGCCGACGAGAATGACGCCCCCGAGCATGATCGTGACATAGGTGCGCGCCTCCTGACCGCGGTGCTCGGAAAAGCTCAAATCGTGCACGATGATGAGATGGCCGCTGCTCGCTACAGCGCCAAGCGGGAACGAGCCAACCAGCATTCGGTGGCCGTTGACGATGACGGAGGAGAAACTCTCCGCTTCTTGACGGGCGATCGTTTCGCACGCGATCGCCGGAGGCATCAGGGGCGTTGCGAACTCGGGCTTGCCGGTTCCGCGGCAAACTCCGACGGCCACGATGCGCGGGTCCGTGGCGACGCGCTCGAACAGCTCCTTGATCTCACCGCCCCGGCCGTTTGCCAGCATTCCCGTAATGGGGCCGCCGATGGCATTGAAGACGAGCGCGGACCTCGATTCGACATCGCGGCGGGACCAGTCGTCGATCAGGGACGTGAGAAGCGGTCCCAGGATGGTGATGGCCAGCACCGCAATCGCCGCAGCTATGGCTCCATAGCGCGCGATGAGACTGATCGAGTTGACGGCGCTTGGTCTGATCGACGGGCCGCGCAACGTCGCGCGGCGCATGATGTCGGCGAATGACGAAATCCCTTTAACCTCCAAGTCGCGCGTCATATCGCGCGTCCGGCGCCATATGCGAGGATGTGCCCGGTGTTGCCGGGCACGCACAGAATTCAGGGCCGCTCACGCGGCCCCACGAGTTTCGAGTCCCAGTCTTTTTTTGTTTTTTCGAATGGCTAGCGATGCTGGTCGCGGCGTTCATCGCGTCCGCGCTGTTGCTCGCCCTCGTCGATGTCGTCACCCTGCTGGGGGCTGCGGCGCGGAGCCCGCTCACCGGGACGGGCCGGATTTCCGGGGTTGTTCCGCTGCGCCTCGCGGTCCTTGTCCTGCTGGGCCTGCTGGTCGCGCTGAGAGGCGCCGCCCTGTTGGCCAGGAGTGCGTTTTTGGTCCTTCATCACACGTCTCCTTGGGAGAGGATTTGAGGATAGCCCCCCACCAACGCCCCGCGACGGGATAGGTTCCGATCTAAATTGGAAAGTTCCGCAATTAGATCGGCTAGTTATGGGCGCCTCCGCCACCGACATCCTCCGGACGCGGGTCGGTCGGGTGGACACCGCTCCTGCGATTGATCCAAACCGTCACGAACCAGAGCGCGATGCCGACGAGCAGCAACATGCCGGCCACCTTGTATTGCACCGGGTCGCGTCCGGTCCACGGGCCCGAGAGGAAGGCGCAGCACACCGCACCGAGCACGGGGAGTGCCGTCGGCGTGCGGAAGTGCTCATGGTCGACCGGATCGCGTCTCAGGATCAGCACGGCGGCGTTCACGACCGTGAACACACAAATGAGCAAAAGGGCCGTGGTGCCCCCCAGCGCCGGCACCTCGCCGACGAACGTCACGAGCAAACACGCAAGCAGCGTCGTGAAGGCAATGGCAACGTAGGGCGTGCGCCGCGTCGGGTGGACCTTGCCGAGCACGGGTGGCAGCACGTGCTCGCGGCTCATGCCGTAAACTAGGCGGCTCGCCATCAGCATGTTGATCAGCGCGCTGTTGGCGACGGCGAACATGGTGATGAACCCGAAGACGGAGAGCGGGAAGTTCGGTGCGCCCGCCGCCACGACCTTGAGGAGCGGCGTCTCTCCCTCGCCAAGCTCGGCGGCGGGCACGAGCGTGATGGCGGAAATGGACACCAGCACGTAGATGGTGCCGGTGATCGCGAGCCCCAACAGCAGGATCTTCGGAAACGTGCGCGTCGGGTTCTCGGTTTCCTCCGCCATGTTGACGCTGTCTTCGAAACCGACCATGGCGAAGAAGGCGAGCGTTGTGGCGGCGATGGATGCCCAAAGCCAACTGCTGCCTTCTGGCGCCTTGAACTCCAACACGCGCGAGACATCGCCCTGCCCGCCCGCAATGGCCCACAGGCCGATGACGATGATGATGAGCAGTCCCGTAAGCTCGACGACGGTGAGCAGCACGTTGAGCTTCACGCTCTCGCCGACCCCGCGCAGGTTGACGGCCGCGACAAGCCCCATGAAGAGGAGACCGATGACGGTAATGCCGATGCCTCCGGCGAGACCGAGGCCGAAGGCGTCCGACAGGTTGGCCGCGAAGGCGCGCGAGGCGGTGGAGGCCGACGTGATGCCTGACGCCATGACCGCGAAGGCGACCAGGAACGTGACGAAGTGGATGCCGAACGCGCGGTGCGTGTAGAGGGCCGCACCGGCGGCCCGAGGGTATTTCGTGACAAGCTCGAGGTAGCTGAAGGCGGTGAGCAGCGCCACGCCGAAGGCCATCAGGAACGGCAGCCAGACGGCTCCGCCGACGAGGTTCGCCACCTTGCCCGTCAGGGCGTAGATGCCCGTGCCGAGAATGTCGCCGATGATGAACAGCAACAGCAGCCACGGCCCCATGACCCGGTGCAGGGCGGGTTCGGCCGCGTGAGGCGCGTCGTCGGATCGTGCATCGGTGTTTGACATGGCGCAGCCCCCGGGCCCCGTGATCGTTGCGAAGACGTGATCGTCGCTGAGAGTTGCAATCGCGCTCGGCCCGGTCAACCTCCGGTCCTTGCCCGCCATTCCTCCTCCGGCCGCCCGCCAGCCTCGCACGCCGCGATCCGTTAACCGCGCTTGGCAGCTAAAATCGCGACGAATGAACCTTGCTGGCCGATATTGCGTTGTTATCATGGCCGAACCCCCAGATGTTGTGGGGCTGGCTTCAAGCTCGTGAGTATCGCGTCATGCCCAAGCACGTCCGCGCCTATTGGAAGGGGTTTCTCCGGTTGTCGCTCGTGACGATCGGAGTCGAGATCTACAACGCCGTCGAATCGAAGGCCGAAATTTCGTTCCGGCAGATCCACAAGCCATCGGGCAAGCGGGTCAATTACGAAAAGGTCGTGCAGGGTATCGGCAAGATCGACAACGCGGATATCGTCAAAGGCTACGAGGTCGATAAGGACACCTACATCACGCTGGAGCCCGACGACATCGATGCGGTGAAGCTCGAAAGCAAAAAGACCATCGACCTCGTGCAGTTCGTCGACGCCGAGGACATCGATTACCGCTACTTCGAGCGACCTTACTTCGTCACGCCGACCGACGAGCTGTCCGGCGAGGGCTATGTCGTAATCCGGGATGCGTTGCGCAAAACCGGCAAGGTCGGTCTGGCGCAGATCACCATTTCGGGCCGGGAATGGCTGGTCGCGATTGCGCCGCTCGATGACGGCCTCGTCATGGAAATGCTGCGCTACGAGGAAGAGCTGCGCAAGCCCGCGGATTTCTTCGACGAGGTGCCCGGCGCCAAGCCCGACAAGGAGATGGTCGAACTCGCCGTGCAGCTGATCGGCAAGAAGACGGCCGCGTTCAAGCCCGAGAAATTCCAAGATCACTACCAGACCGCGCTCAAGGCCTTGATCCAGGACAAGCTCAAAGGCCGCAAGATCGTGGCGCACGAGCAGGACCGGCCGAAGGGCGGCAACATCGTCGACCTCATGGAGGCGCTGAAACGGAGCGTCGGCGCGACGGGGACCAAGGACGGATCGGGCAAATCACCCGCGACCGGCAAGCCGAAAGCCCGGAGCGCGAAGAAGCGGGCCTGACAGGCTTCGCCCCATAGGCACGGTGCAGGCAGGCAGATCCGGAGATGGGCAAGGCGGCGAAAAAGCTATCCGAGTACCGGGCCAAGCGCGATTTCGAGAAGACGGCCGAACCTTCGGGGAAGGCCGCCGTCACTACCGCCGAATATCCCCGCTTCGTCATCCAGAAGCACGACGCGACGCGGCTGCATTACGATCTGCGGCTGGAAGTCGACGGCGTCTTCAAGTCATGGGCCGTGACGCGGGGGCCCTCGCTCGATCCGGCTGAAAAGAGGCTGGCGGTCGAGGTCGAGGATCATCCGCTCGACTACGGCGATTTCGAAGGCACGATCCCCAAAGGCGAGTACGGCGGCGGCACGGTGATGCTGTGGGATCGCGGCTTCTGGATGCCGGAAGGCGACGCCTCACCCTTGCAGGCCCTGCGCGACGGCGATCTCAAGTTCGTTCTCGCGGGCAGCAAGCTGCAGGGAAGCTGGGTTCTCGTGCGCATGAAGCATGACCGCAGCGGCGGTAATCGCACAAACTGGCTCTTGATCAAGCATCGCGACGACTACGCGAAGGCGGGGGATGGCGAGGGCATTCTCGACCAGGATCGCTCCGTCGCGTCCGGCCGCAGCATGGCGGACATCGCCAAGGGAAAGGGCAAGGCGCCGAAGCCGTTCATGCTCGGAAAGTCCGCCAAGCCCAAGTCCAACGCGATCTGGCATTCGGGTTCGGGGGGCTCGTCGGGTGCCGCTGCATCGGGCCCGAACGTCGTGCGCGGTATCACCATTTCGAAGCCCGACAAGCAGCTTTGGCCCAAAACCAAGGCCGAGCCCGCGCAGAGCAAGATCGATCTGGCGCGCTACCTCGAAGCGGTGGGGCCCTGGATGCTCGATCACATAGCGGGCCGGCCCTGCTCCGTCATTCGCGCACCGGATGGCATCGGCGGCCAGACGTTTTTCCAGCGCCACGCCATGCGGGGCACGTCCGATCATGTGACGCTCATCAAGGTCGCCGGAGACCGCGAGCCGTACATCCAGATCGATACCGTCGAAGGTCTGATCGCGATGGCACAGGTGGCCGCGCTCGAATTCCATCCCTGGAATTGCGCGCCCGACGCGCCGGAGCAGCCGGGACGGTTCGTGTTCGATCTCGATCCCGCGCCGGATGTCTCTTTCGATGCCGTGGTCGCGGCCGCCAATGAGCTCCGCGCGCGCCTCGAAGCGCTCGGGCTCGTGCCATTTTGCAAGAGCACGGGAGGAAAGGGGCTTCATGTCGTGACGCCGATAACCGTCGGCGCGCGCGACAAGCTTGGCTGGAACGAGGCCAAGACGTTTGCCCACGCGGTGTGCGAGGCGATGGCCCACGACAGCCCGGATCGCTACCTGACAACGATGACCAAGACGCTGAGGCGCGGGAAGATCTTTCTCGACTACCTGCGCAACGACCGCACGGCGACGGCGGTCGCGCCTCTCTCGCCGCGGGCGCGGCCCGGCGCACCCGTGTCCATGCCGCTGACGTGGGCGCAGGTGCGCAAAGGGCTCGATCCGATGCGCTTCACGATCGGGACCGTGCCGCGGCTACTCGCGAAATCCAAGGCGTGGGAGGGCTACGACAAGGCCGGCCGGCCGCTCAAGGACGCCATCAAGCGCCTCGTGGCCTCCTGATGTGTGCCGCGTCTGCTCAGCGTCCGCGCCAGAGCCATAGCGTCACCGCGGCGCCGAGCACGGCGGCGACATACAGAAGGATGGAAGGAAGCAGACCGAGAATGACGCCGACATGAAAGCCCATGAACGAGCCTGCGATGCCGACGAGCGCATAGGTGACATCGCCAGCGCCGGTCGCACCGGCGACTTGGCGGCCGAGCCAGCTCCGCCCATAGCGGTTGAACGCGAGCCCGACGACGATCCCGATCACGACGATTACGAGGAAGGTGACGATGGCAGTCGTAACGATCATGGATGCTCTCCCGCTGGATCCGTCTCCCTGCCGGTGGCGGGGACAGGTCTAATGCTCATTGCACGTTGGAAGTTCCATTGAGCCCGCGATCGAAGAGCCCGGGCGCGAAGGGCCGCGCCACCAAACAGGCCGCCGCGCCGCCGCCGTTCGTGCCGCCCTGCCTCGCCACGCTCGCGAGATCTCCCCCGGATGGCGCCAACTGGGTGCATGAGATCAAGTACGACGGCTACCGGCTGCAGGCCCGGATCGCGGACGGCACCGTCACGCTTCTCACCCGCAGCGGTCTCGACTGGACGGACCGCTTCTCCTCCGTCGCCAAGGCGCTGAAGGCTCTTGCGGTTCAATCGGCGCTGATCGATGGCGAGGTCGTGGTCGAGACTGCGGCGGGCGTGACGAGCTTCGTCGATCTCGTAGCCGCGCTGGACGTCGGCCGCTCCGACGACATGCTGTTCATCGGCTTCGACCTCCTGCATCTCAATGGCGTCGACGTCCGCCCCGCGCCGCTGCTTGACCGGAAGGAGCTGCTGGCTGCGATCCTGGCGCGATCTCGTTCAAAACGGCTGCGCTACAGCGAGCACTTCGCGACCGACGGACCGGCGATGCTGGAAGCCTCCTGCAGGCTCGGCCTCGAAGGCATCATCTCGAAGCGCACCGATCTCGCCTATCGCTCGGGGCGACAGTCCGATTGGCTGAAATCGAAGTGCGTCTTCACCGACGAGTACGTCATCGGCGGGTTTCTCGTCTCGAACGTGGATCCGAAGGCCGTGGGTGCGCTCGTGGTTGGCACCTTCGAGGGGAAGCGCCTCGTCTATGCCGGCCGGGTCGGGACGGGGTTCACCCATGCCGTCGCCGCCCGGTTGTGGCGTGAGCTTTCACCGGAGACGGTGGACGCTTCGCCGTTCGCGGGATCGTTGACCGCGGATCAGCGCCGCGGCGTGGTGTGGGTGCGGCCCGATCGGGTGGCCCAGGTCGCCTATCGGGGCCTCACCGGCGACGGCCTGCTTCGGCATGCGGCGTTCAAGGGGCTGCGCGAGGACAAGCCGGCGCGCGAGGTGTCGCGGCCGGGCACGCCGCGCGGGCGCAAGCGCCGTTCTTGATCTCGACCCGTCTTCGATACCACGGCGGATTTCACTGGTGCCCAACAGGAACCGATGCAGCCGCGCTGAGCCCTTGCTGCGACGCTCACGCGTGCGCATCTACCGGTCGACACAGGCTCCCCTGCTTCCTGCGGGCGCGGCCAGAAAGGAGACACGTCATGCGAAAGATCCTCGGAGTGAGCGACAACCCGCGCCAGCATTGGGTTGGCGACGGCTTCCCCGTGCGCTCGTTGCTGTCGCCGGACAGCATGCTCAGCCCGTTCCTGCTGCTCGACTACGCGGGGCCTGCGCACTTCACGCCGGCCGACAGGCCGCGCGGCGTGGGACAGCATCCGCATCGCGGCTTCGAGACCGTGACGATCGTCTACCAGGGTGAACTGGAGCACAAGGATTCCACCGGCGGCGGCGGGACGATCGGTCCCGGCGACGTGCAGTGGATGACGGCCGCTTCCGGCATCCTGCACGAGGAGTATCATTCGGAAGCGTTCACGCGCACGGGTGGCACGCTCGAGATGATCCAGCTTTGGGTGAACCTTCCCGGCAAGGACAAGAAGGCGAGTCCGGGCTACCAGACGCTGCTCGACCGCAACATTCCCTCCGTCGCGCTGGATGGCGACGCGGGACGGGTGCGCGTGATCGCGGGCGAGTTCGCGAGCCAGGCGGGACCGGCGAAGACGTTCACGCCGATCAACATCTGGGACGTGCGGCTCAACCGCGACAAGACCGCGACGTTCGCACCTCCTGAGGGCCACACGGCCGCCATGGTGGTGCTCAACGGCACGGTTCTCGTCAACGGAGACGAGATCGTGCGCGGCTCGCAGCTCGTGTGGTTCGATCGCTCGGGCGGCGAGATCGTCGTCGAAGCCAACAACGACGCGACGATCCTCGTTCTCACCGGCGCGCCGATCGACGAGCCGGTCGTGGCGCAGGGGCCGTTCGTGATGAACACCGTGGGCGAGATCAAGCAGGCGATGCTCGATTTCCAGCGCGGCACCTTCGGAACGGTCGCGCCCACGGCGCACTAGCAGACACCCACGCCCTCCCCCTTTCGGGGCGGGCGTGGGGTAAGTTTTCGAGAGCAGACGTGATTACTCCGCCGCGCGAAGGTCACCGGCCTGCTGCTCGAACAGATGGCGGTAGCGGCCGTTCGGATTGCGCATCAGCGCGCCGTGCGGCCCCTCCTCGACAATGCGGCCCTGATCGAACACCAGGATGCGATCCAGCGCGCGCACCGTCGACAGCCGGTGCGCGATCACGATCGCCGTCCGGCCTTTCAGCAGCCGCGCGATCGCCGCCTGGATGAGCTGCTCCGAGTCCGAGTCGAGGCTCGACGTCGCCTCGTCCAGGATCAGGATCGGTGCATCAACCAGGAACGCCCGCGCCAGCGCAATGCGCTGACGCTCGCCGCCCGACAGCTTCACGCCGCGCTCGCCGACGAGCGTTTCATAGCCCTTCGGCAACCGGGCGATGAAATCGTGCGCATTGGCAAGCCGGGCCGCGCGCTCGATCTCAGCAACGCTGGCACCCGGCCGCCCATAGCCGATGTTCTCGGCCAGCGTGCGGTGGAACAGGATCGGCTCCTGCGGAACGATGGCGATCCGCGACCGCAGCGACTGCTGGGTCGCCTGCGCCACATCCTGACCGTCGATCAGGATGTGGCCGGCGTTGACGTCGTACAGGCGCTGGATGAGCTTGACGAACGTCGTCTTGCCGGAGCCGGAATGGCCCACAAGCCCGACGCGCTCGCCGCCCTTGATCGTGACCGACAACCCCTCGTAGAGCGGGGTCGTGTGCGCGCCGTAGTGGAAGTCCACCGCGTTGAAGCGCACTTCTCCCGCACCGATGGCAATCGGCTTGGCGTCCGCGCGATCAGCAATGCCGATCGGGGTAGCGTGCAGCTCCACGAGCTCTTCCATTTCGTTCACCGAACGCTGGAGATTGTGCACGTGCATGCCCACATCGCGCAGATAGCCGTGCACGACGAAGTAGGTCGTGAGCATGTACGTCACGTCGCCGGGCGTCGCCTGGCCGCGCCACCACAGGAACAGACCGACGGCCGCCAGAGACGAGCGAATGGTGAGCAGCACCATGTGCTGCCCGGTGCCGGACAGCGTATGGCGATACCAGGTGCGCGTGGTGCGCCGCTTCCAACGCGATATGACGGCGGCAAGACGCGCATCCTCGCGCGCTTCCGCGCCATAGGCCTTAACCACGGAATTGCACCCCAGCGCGTCGGCCAGCGTGCCGCCCATGCGCGTGTCCCACGCATTGGAGAGCTTCGAGGCGGGCGCGATGTAGACCGTGGCGAGCACAATGGTCATCACGACATAGGCGAGTGCGCCGACAGCAACGACGGCGCCCATGAGTGGCCACTGCACCGCCAGCATCACGGTCGTGGTCGCGAGCACGAAGGCCGACGGCAGCAGCGCCAGAAGCAGCGTGTCGTTCAACTGGTCGATGGCCCACATGCCGCGCGTAACCTTGCGCATCACGGACCCCGAGAAGCTGTTGGCGTGCCAATCCGTCGAGAACCGCTGCACACGCGCGAACGTTTCCTGCGCGATGTCCTGCATCATACCGAGCGAGAGCGGGATCACGCCCATCCAGCCCACGTGGCGTAGCGCGATCATGCCGGCGCCAAGCGCGACCATGGCGGCGAACGCCTCCAGCGCGCGCGACAACGCAACGTCGCGCGACGCATCGGCGAGCAACAGCGCATCGACGAGCCGTCCCGAGAAGAACGGGATGAAGACGTCGGCCAGGGTCGCGAGCAGGATCGCGCCGGCGACGCGCGCCAGCAACAGTTTGCGCCGGGCCCAATGGCGTGAGGTGTAGGCGAACACGGCACTCATGGCCGAACGCCCGGGCTTTTGACGGTGTGTGGTCATGTCATTTCCGGCGCCAAGCGCCGGCTCCGAAGACTTGGGACCGCTGATGGGGGCGCTCCTCGCGGGGCGCCAGCGATCCGATTTTCAATTGTGAGAGAAGGCCCTGAGGGCTATGGGTCGCTTCGGCGAGCCCGGGCGCGTACGACTTAAGAGTGGCGGACGCGGATCGATACCGGGCTACGAAGCAAGCGTGTGGTCGTCATGCTGTCCTCCCGGTTCGAGTGATCGATGCGGCCCACTTAGCAGCCGCGCGGCTTGCTGGCAAGGGCATGCGCCTTGCCACGTTTTGTCACCTAGCTCGCTTATCCGGCGATTTGATGGCGCGGCATCCCCTGCCGCGCCATGGCCGCGCAACGTTCTAAATCACGATTTCTAGATCACCGAACGGACGAGGCCGCCTTCGGCGCGAATGCAGGATCCGTTGATGGCGGACGCGCGGTTCGAGCACACGAACGCGACCGTATCGCCGATTTCCTTTGGATCGATCAGACGGCCAATGAGCGACGTGGGGCGGTTCTGCGCGATGAACTGGCGTTCGGCGTCAGCCTGACTGACGCCGGGATAGATGCCGCCGATGAACTCCTCGACACCCGGCGTGCGCGTCGGCCCCGGCAGCACGGAGTTCACGGTGACATTGGTGTTCTTCGTCAACTCGGCGAGGGAGCGTGCGATGGACAGCTGCATCGTCTTGGTGGCGCTGTAGTGGGCCATCTCGGGCGCGGGTGCGACGCCGGACTCGCTCGAAATGAACACGACGCGACCATGTCCGCGCTCGAGCATGCCGCGCAGGTAATGGCGCGTGAGGCGCACGCCGCTCATGATGTTGACCTCGAACAGGTGCTGCCAGGCTTCATCCGTCTCTTCGAAGAAGCCGACGGCTTCGTAGATGCCGAGGTTGTTGACGAGGATGTCCGCCTGGGGCAGCGCGGCGATTGTCGCGGCGCATCCGGCGGCGGTTGCGTTGTCGGCGGCGAGCGCGACGAGATCGGCTTGCGGAAGGCTTGCGCGAATGTCGGCGATGGCCTTGTCGACGCTCGCCTGTGTGCGTCCGTTGATCACGACGCGCGCGCCTTCAGCGGCCAGCGAGCGAGCGATTTCGAGGCCGATGCCGCCGGACGAGGCACTCACGAGCGCGGTCTTGTTGGCGAGTTCGAAGTTCATGCGTGGTCCCTTCGCGGGGTTCGCCGCGGGCGTGGCCGGCGGGCTCTGTAAACGGGAGGTCGTACATAGCAGTTTGCAATGCTACGCTCGACGTGGGCGGCACACCCGCCATTTCGGGAGCCCGAGCGCGCCATTCAAGATCTCGCGGGGCTGCGACACCATCCGTTTCCTGATATTCGCCGGCTGCGCGGCCGCGGCGCCACTCTTGACGCTCGGCGCGCTCATACCCAAACACATCGGCGGCGGCCGCCCTCCGATGCCGTCTCGACGGAGAAAGCCGCCGTGTCGCCGGACGTTTTCATTGCCATCCTCGGGTTTGCGGTTGCGGCGTCGATCACGCCGGGGCCGAACAATCTGCTTGTGATGACGTCCGGGCTGAACCACGGCGTCGCCGCGTCTTTGCGGCTGGTTGCCGGGATCAGCTTCGGATTTGCATTCATGGTGCTCGCTGTCGGGCTTGGGCTCGGCGCCGGCATCCGAGCGCACCCGGAGTTGCAAACGGCAATTGAGGCTGCGGGCCTGTGCTACATGCTCTGGCTCGCTTGGAAAGTCGCGACCGCGCCCACGACGTTCGAAGTGCCCACGAGAGACGGGAAGACCGCCGCCCGGCCGCTTTCCGCGCTCGCGGGCGCTGCCTTTCAATGGGTGAACCCAAAGGCCTGGGCGATCGCGCTCTCGGCGACGGCCGCTTTTTCGACGTCCGGCGGGGAGCCGAGCCGGCTGTTCTGGCTCGCCGGCATTTTCGCAGTGGTCGCCTTCGCGGCGCTCACGATCTGGGCCGCGTTCGGCGGCGCGTTGCGCAGGTTCGTCGACAACCCGCGTGCCATCTTCGCTTTCAACATCGCCATGGCCCTGCTGCTCGTCGCGAGCGCTGCGCCATTTGCGTACGATCTTGCGCGCGACGTCTTGCGAAGCGCGTAAATCCGCCAAGCCCCTGCAAGCGCTCACGAACGCCTGGACCCGCCGCCAATTTCGGCATCGGATTTCATGTCTGGTTCCAGGCGGGGCTCATTCTTCGGGCCGCGAATCCGTTCGCTCACCGAATAATTTCCGCCGGCAAGCGAATCGGTTAGTCTACCTGGACTTGATGCCCCTTTTTGGAATGCGCCATTCGTGGCGCATGCGTTTGGTGTGGCGAACTTGCTGCATCGTGCGACAGTTTCGACTAACGACCAATTCCATATGGCGTGCACGTCACAATCGCCTAGCTTATAGTCGACTTCATCACAAGTCAGCGTTCGGTGCGTAGACTTGCCGTGAAGCGCACGGTCACGTTTCAATCCGATCCTTTAAAGTGACTCATGAAATCATTTGATGACCTATTGAATGCCCCGCGCGGCGTATTGATCGCCGGAGCCGCGGTTCTCTTTATCACGCTGTCATTTCTCATTGCCGCATCCGACCTCGACCTCACGCCGCTCCGCAGGCTGCAGTCGTCCAGCATCGGTACCGGAGGGACGGTCGTCTACACGACTTACAATCCGCTCGCGATCCTCGGGCTTGCCGCGATCGGCCTTGCCATCATTGGAGCTTTCGCAGCACTTTTCCTGACGCTGTTGCCAAAGCTCTCCGGGCGCCTTGGCGGAGGCACGACCTCCGATCGCGTCGCGAAAGCGAGCCGCAAACTCGATGGCGAGATGGCCAAGGTGCTTGAGCTCATCCGCGCTCATGTCACGTCCAACTCCAGCTATGCGAAGTCTCTGGCCACGGCGCAGACGCGCCTTGCTGGCCTGACGGAAGCCGAGCAGGTGCGCGTGATCGTGAGCCTTCTCGTTGCCGAAAACGAACGCATGCGGCGTGACAGCACCGAGCTGGTCACAAAGCTCGAAGACGCACGCAAGCAGGTGGAAGTTCTTCGCACGAGCCTCGACGAAGCGCAGGAAGTCGTGCTGCAGGATCCGCTGACGGGCGTCGGCAACCGTCGCGCATTCGATGCTACGATGGGGCGCGCGATTATCGATTGCACGCAGAAGAAGACGCCGCTGTCGCTCATCATCTGCGATATCGACCACTTCAAGCGCGTCAACGACGCGTTCGGCCATCAGGTCGGCGACGAAATCATCAAGATGTTCTCGCGCGTGATCGAGTCCGGGGTTCGCGATGGCGATACCGTCATCCGCTACGGCGGCGAGGAGTTCGCGATCATCCTGCCGATGGCCGACCAGGACGCCGCCAAGACGGTTGCCGAGCGGGTTCGCCGGGCCTTCGAATCCAAGAAGCTGACGATCCGGGAAACCAACCAGAAAGTGGGCCAGCTCACCGCATCGTTCGGCGTGGCGCAGTTTCGTCCGGGCGACGACACCGAGGCCCTCGTGCAGCGAGCCGACGCGAAGCTCTATGATGCAAAGTCTGCGGGGCGCAACCGCGTCGCCGTGTACGGCACGTAGAGGCTGTTCGCTTCAAGCAGGCCGCTGTTCTATCCCAGCGCAATACCAGACCGCGCCTCTCTCACGGGAGGCCGGTCTCATTTTTTTCGGAAACGCTTGGGGGCCGGGGCCGTATCAGGCGACAGCGGGGCCGGCGGCTGCCGAGCCCTTCAGCGCGCCTGCGCGCTTGGTCGCTGAGGCGGCGCGCCGCTTGGTCTTGGGTGCAACGAGGTCCGCATAGCTTTCGATCGGCAACGGCTTGCCGATCAGATAGCCCTGGACATGGCTGCAGCCCTGGCTGCGCAGCTGCTCAAGCTGCTCCTCGGTTTCGACGCCTTCCGCCACGACGGGGCGGCCGAGCGCGCGACCCAATCCCAGAATGGAGGTCACGATCGCGGCTGCGTCTCCGTTGGTGACCATGTCGAAGACAAAGCTGCGGTCGATCTTGATGCGATCGAAGGGGAACGAGCGGAGCGTGCTCAGCGAGGAATAGCCGGTTCCGAAGTCGTCGATGGCGACGCTGACACCGATCTCCTTCAGGCGCCGCAGCGTAGCCAGCGCGGCGTCGGTCTCGTAAATGAAGAGGCTTTCCGTTACCTCGATCTCAAGCCGGCGCGGGTCGACGCCCGTTGCCGCAAGCGCGTCTTCGACCAGCTTGGCGAAGCTCGGGCAGATGATCTGAGCCGAAGATGCGTTCACGGCCACGCGCAGGTGGCGCGGCCACTTCGCTGCCTGGGCCAATGCCTCGCGCAGAACGAATGCGCCGATATCCTCGATGGCCCCGCACGCCTCGGCGGCCGGAATGAAGATCATCGGAGATACGAACCCGTGGATCGGGTGTTGCCAGCGGAGCAGCGCCTCGAAACCCTGGATTGCCCCGGTCGCAGCGTCCGCCTGCGGCTGGTAGACGACGGAAAGCTGGCCGGTCATCGCGGCCGTCGACACATCCCGTTCGAGGGCACGCTGCGCGAGTTTTTCGGCATCCATGTGGGCGGTGTAGAATGCATAATCTGCGCGGCCGCTGGCCTTGACCCGGCGCAGCGCCGTATCGGCATGGCCCAATAGCGATTGCAGGTCGTCGCCGTTTTCGGGATAGCAGGCGATGCCGATCGAGGCGACGGCCTTCACTTCCAGGCCGGATTCGAGCGCATGGCGCCCAGCAAGCGCGGCGCTCAGCTCTATCGCCACCGCTTCGATTTCAGCGCGATGCTTGCGCCCGGCGCACACGATCAGGAACTCGTCGCTGCCGAGGCGGGCGATGGCGTCCTGGCTTTTCGCGAGCTTGCGAATCCGGTCGGCGACGCTGCGCAACAGGAGATCGCCGTTCTTGTGGCCCTGGGCCTCGTTGAGCATGCGAAAGCCGTCGATGTCGACGAAGAGCACGGCAACGGGCTCCTGGCGCTCTTTGGCGCGCGCCAGAATTTCCGGGAATGCTTCCGCCAGGTAGGCGCGGTTGCCCAACCCGGTCAGGGGATCGGTGAAGGCCAGCTTGCGAATGTGGTCGTGCGCTTCCCAGTGCTCGATGGCGAGGCTGCACACGTGCGTGCACGACTCGACGATCCGCTTCTCAAGCTTGCTCGCGCGCCGCGCGGTCTTGAAATAGAAAGCGAACGTGCCGACGACCCGGCCGTCGTGGGATTTGATGGGGCTCGACCAGCAGGCCTTCAGGCCAAGCGCGAGGGCTGCGTCCTTGTAGTCGCGCCAGCGCGGATCTGTTTTGACGTTGGTGACCTCGACGGGCTCGCCAAGAAACGCGGCCGATCCGCACGACCCGATCATGGGGCCAATGGCAACGCCGTCGATCTTGTCGGTGTACTCCTGAGGCAGCGAGGGTCCAGCGAGCGGGCGGAGGCACCCGGCAGCGTCGACGCGGATAATCGAGCAGACAGCATCCTTCGCGAGCGTTTCGGCGCGCTTGCACAACAGAGCCATGACGCTCGGAAGCGGCGCACCGGACGCCACAGCAACGAGAACGTCCTGCTGCAGATCCCTGAGCCGTTCGTCAACCTTTCGGCTCTCGCTCCGCTTCCTCGAACTCACCGCGCCCTCTCCATTACCCAGGCGCTCCAGCCTGGGCCCCTCGATCTTTTCTTGTCCCTTTAAATTTCTTCTCAGAAATGGAGCGTGTGAAAATCAGTTGGTATCCGACAGTTATTTCACACCACCGGTTGCTGAAATTCTAATTCCCCCAACTGCACAGTGTATATTTTCTCTTTCGTTTCATTGCGATGCATCATTTTTTTTACATTGCAACGCACTTCTCTGGGCCTAAATTGCGAAAACGGCCCGGCTTTGCGAGCCAGGCCGTTCACAATTCTCGCGCGATATTAAATGCTTAGAGGCAGCCCAAGCCGGGAATGCCGCACACGTACTGATCGGTGGTCCGGTTGACGCAGCAGGCCTGGTCTGCGCCGCATCGCCACGTCTTCAATTTGCCAGCGTTGGTCTTCGCTTTGCAGGTTTTCGTGCCCTTGGCCGCGACGGCGGCCGAGTGATCGGGTCCCCGCGCCAGATCCCAGGCTACGCTTCCGGCAAACGCCAGAGCGACAGCCACCCCCAACGACAACAGTGCTCGCTTCATCTTCAGCACTCCCTTACTTGCTGATGCACGGCGAGGATGCTCCGAAACCGGCGCCGTTGCCAGAGAAGGTTCGCCGAAACGCAACAGCCCGCCTTCGGGCGCGGACTTCGCGCAACAAAGGCGGGCTGCTGATATGAGCGATCCGGCCTGCGGCCCCTGGTTCAGGAGGCGCAGGCCGGGTTTTTCGTTCGAGCTGGTCTTCGATCGGGCCGGGCTTCTTAGTTGCGACCCTTGTCGACCAGCTTGTTCTTGGCGATCCACGGCATCATCGCGCGCAGACGGGCGCCGACTTCTTCGATCTGGTGGCTGTCGTTGTTGCGACGGATGCCCTTGAAGCGGGCCTGGCCGGCCTTGCATTCCTGCATCCACTGGCTCGTGAACTGACCCGTCTGGATTTCCTTGAGGATGCGCTGCATCTCGGCCTTGGTTTCCGGCGTGATGACGCGCTGACCCGACATGTACTCACCCCACTCGGCCGTGTTCGAGATTGAGTAGTTCATGTTGGCGATACCGCCTTCGTAGATCAGGTCGACGATCAGCTTCACCTCGTGGAGACACTCGAAGTAGGCCATCTCCGGGGCGTAGCCGGCTTCCACCAGCGTTTCGAAGCCGGCGCGGATCAGCTCGACGAGGCCGCCGCAAAGCACGGCCTGCTCGCCGAAAAGATCCGTCTCGCACTCTTCCTTGAACGTCGTCTCGATCACGCCCGAACGGCCGCCGCCGACAGCCGAGGCATACGACAGGAAAAGATCATGGGCGTTGCCGCTCTTGTCCTGATGGACGGCGATGAGGCACGGCACGCCGCCGCCCTTCTGGTACTCGCCACGGACGGTGTGGCCGGGGCCCTTCGGGGCGACCATGCCGACGTCGAGGTCGGCGCGCGGTTCGATCAGGTTGAAGTGGACGTTGAGGCCGTGCGCGAACAGCAGGGCGGCGCCCTGCTTCATGTTCGGGCCAAGATGATCGCGATAGATGTCGGCCTGGAGCTCGTCCGGCGTCAGCATCATGATGACGTCGGCCCACTTGGCGGCGTCCGCCACCTCCATGACCTTGAGGCCTTCCTTCTCAGCCTTCTGGGCGGACGCGGAGCCCTTGCGGAGGGCGACAGCGATATCCTTCACGCCCGAGTCACGCAGATTGAGGGTGTGCGCGTGTCCCTGGCTGCCGTAGCCGACGATGGCAACCTTCTTGGACTTGATCAGATTAATGTCGGCATCACGATCGTAATAGACGCGCATCGTTCTCTCTTGCGGTTGGAGATTCTAGGAAGATGGATGGGGCTCAGGCTGGCTGGGCCGTAGGGCACCCGGGAAACACAGGTATCCCGGGAACATGGAGCGCCCCGGAACCATGGGACACTCCCGGGGGCACCCCCGAAATGTGGGCGGACGTTACACCGCCCCGTGACGCAGTTTCAACGCTCAAGACGGGCCTGGGCGCTTTTGCGCCGGCGCGGCCTGCCGGGCGGCCGGCACGCCCATTTAACCTGACCGAAACATATCGCGCTGCAGAATAGGCCGCCATTTCGTATGCGGACTGTAGGTTGCCATGCGCGCGATGTTTAACGCTTTTGTCCTGATCGCCATCTCTGCCGCCCTCGCCGGTTGCGGCGACAGCGGCGCGCCGAAATCCGAAAAAGTCGCCGAGGAACGCGGCGTGATCGCCAGCGCCTCGGATTGCGCGGTGTTCGGCAAGGGTGCGGTGGACGCGTGCGCGGCCGCGATCGAACGCGCCGTCAAGAAACACGAATCCACGGCGAAGACCTTCACCAGCCTCGAAGACTGTGAAAAGGCCGTCGGCGCACGCGCCTGCGAGCGCTCCGAGACCGGGCACTATCGCATCCGCCTGTCGGCCTTCATGGTGACGCTCGGCGCGACGCCGCGTGCGGAAGCCCTCTACCCGACCCAGGGCTCCGACGTCGGCTTCCAGACCTCGAGCAAGGACGTACTGCTCGCGAACGACCGCAACCTCGTCTTCTCGCGTCTGGCCGTTTCGGTTGCGGAGCGGCACGCGGCCTCCGAACCCAAACGCAAACGCTCGCCGCTCTAAAGCGCGCCGCATCACATCGCTGCCGCGCCGCGCCCGATCGCGGCGATGCCCGTGCGCGAAACCTCGACCAGGCCGAGCTCGGTCATGAGGCCGATGAAGGTCTCGATCTTGCCCGGCTTGCCGGTGACCTCGAAAACGAAGTGATCGATCGACGTGTCCACGACCTGGGCGCGGAAGATCTCGGCCATGCGGAGCGCCTCGATGCGCTTGTCGCCCCTGCCGCTCACCTTGACGAGCGCCAGCTCGCGTTCGAGTGACACGCCTTCCAGCGTCAGGTCGCGCACGCGGTGGATGGGAACGAGCCGCTCAAGCTGGTGCTTGATCTGCTCGAGCACGGCGGGCGTGCCACGCGTGATGATGGTGATGCGCGAGAGGTGCTTCTCGTGCTCGGTCTCGGTCACCGTCAAGCTGTCGATGTTGTAGCCGCGTCCCGAGAAGAGGCCGATGACCCGCGCGAGCACGCCCGGCTCGTTGTCGACGATGACCGACAGCGTGCGGGTTTCGATCTCCTGCTTGACGGAGGGGCCCGCGTAGTGGGTCTGGGGATTGGTATTGATCATCGCGTCTACTTCTTCTCTTTGGCTTTCTTGTTTTCGATCGCCTCTGCCGCTTCGGGAAAAACGAGGGCGAGGAAAACCGGCTGGCCGTGCACGTCGACGAGGCGCTTCACCTCATCGGCGTAGGCTTGCGACTTCTTGTAGTGGGTGAAGGCGGTCGATATCCGATGGCCCATGCTGTCGGCGAGTTGCTGGGGCGATGGCACGCCCGACTGCTTCAGCGCCTCGGGCGGCATGCGCGAGTAGACCAGAATGAGCGTGCGCGTTTCCAGGTAGTCCTGGGCGATGCACGATTCAAAACCCTCGCCGTAGGTCGATGCGAGACTGTGCGTCTTGTAGCAATTCTCGATCAGCTCGTAGGCCGCCGTCGCGCCGCGTGCCCGGTGCACGCGCCCGATGCGCTCGGCGGCGGCGCGGATGCTGGCCGCCTGGTCCCAGGTGGCCGCCTCCGAGGCCGCAGGTGCCTTCGGCGGCTCAGGATTGGCGCCGGCGCGCGCCATAGCACTCGTGCCGGCGATCAATGCACCAGCTGCGGCCATGACTGCGACGCGAGACGCGAAAATCCTGATCACACGAGCACCTTGCCTTCCTTGCCGATCGCTTTGGCGACGTCGTCGTCGGAGACGTTCTCGCCGAGCAGCATTTCGTTGTGGGCCTTGCCGGACGGGATCATGGGGAAACAGTTGGCCAGCTTTGCGACGCGGCAGTCGAAGATCACCGGCCCCTTGGTGTTGATCATCTCCTTGATCGCGTCGTCGAGGTCGGCCGGGTGATCGCAGCGCATGCCCGTCCAGCCGTAGGCATCGGCCAGCTTGACGAAGTCGGGGAGCGCCTCGGTGTAGCTCTCGGACAGGCGGTTGCCGTGCAGCAGCTGCTGCCACTGGCGCACCATGCCCATGTACTCGTTGTTCAGGATGAAGACCTTGACGGGCAGGTGATACTGCACGGCGGTCGAGCATTCCTGGATGTTCATGAGGATCGACGCGTCGCCCGCGACGTCGATGACGAGCGACTTCGGATGGGCGAGCTGCACGCCGATGGCTGCCGGCAGGCCGTAGCCCATCGTGCCGAGGCCGCCGGACGTCATCCAGCGGTTCGGTTCCTCGAAGTTGAGGAACTGGGCGGCCCACATCTGATGCTGGCCGACCTCGGTCGTGATGTAGGTGTCGCGATCCTTGGTCAGCTCGTTGAGACGCTGGCAGGCGTACTGCGGCATGATGAAGTCTTTGGAGTTCGTGTAGGCGAGCGACTTCTTGGCCCGCCAGCCGTCGATCTCCTTCCACCACGACTTCAGCGCGGCCTTGTCGAGCTGCGGAGACTTCGACTTCCAGACGCGCAGCATCTCTTCCAGCACGTAGGCGCAATCGCCAACGATGGGCAGGTCGACGCGGATGTTCTTGTTGATCGACGACGGGTCGATGTCGACGTGGATTTTCTTGGAGCCCGGCGAGAACGCGTCGACGCGGCCCGTGATGCGGTCGTCGAAGCGCGCGCCGATGTTGATCATCACGTCGCAGTCGTGCATCGCCAGATTGGCTTCATATGTGCCGTGCATGCCGAGCATGCCGAGCCACTGCTTGTCGGACGCGGGATAGGCGCCGAGACCCATCAGCGTCGACGTGATCGGGAAGCCCGTGAGACGGACAAGCTCACGCAGGAGCTGGCTCGCCTTCGGGCCGGAATTGATGATGCCGCCGCCGGTGTAGAACACGGGACGCTTGGCGGAGGCCATCAGGTCGACGGCATCGCGCACGTAGGCCGGCTCCGGCTTGACGCGCGGCTTGTAGGTCTTATGGGCGATGTTCGACGGGCCGACGTAGTTGCCGCTCGCGAACTGGACGTCCTTCGGGATGTCGACGACGACCGGGCCGGGACGTCCGGCTTTGGCGATGTAGAACGCCTCGTGCAGGATGCGCGGCAGGTCCGCGATGTTCTTCACGAGCCAGTTGTGCTTCGTGCAGGGGCGCGTGATGCCGACCGTGTCGCATTCCTGGAACGCGTCGTTGCCGATCAGGTGCGTCGGCACCTGGCCCGTGATGCAGACGAGCGGGATCGAATCCATCAGCGCGTCGGTGAGGCCGGTGACGGCGTTCGTGGCGCCCGGGCCGGACGTCACCAGCGCGACGCCGACCTTGCCCGTCGAGCGGGCATAGCCTTCAGCCGCATGCAGCGCGCCGCCTTCCTGGCGGACGAGGATGTGCTTGACCTTCTCCTGCTGGAACAGCTCGTCGTAGATCGGCAGCACGGCGCCGCCGGGATAGCCGAAAATATGCTCGACGCCCTGATCCTGGAGCGCCTTGATCACCATCTCGGCGCCCGTCATCGTCCGTGCCATGTCCACTCTCCAGCCGCGCAATAGAATGACCGCCTCAGCACGAGCGGCCGGGCGGTCCTGGTTCGAAGGTTGCCGCGGACCCTATGGACAAGCCTGCCCGGGGTCAAGAGCACATGTTGTCATAATCTCCAAATTCTGCTGCTAAACTTTTCATTTGTTGCGCATTTATCCATTTCCACGACATCATATTGCGTTTTAGCCATGTAATCTGGCGTTTGGCGTAACGACGCGTCTCCGCTTTTGCTGCCTCCGCGGCGGCGGCCGGCGTGGTCGCCCCGGCGATCTCAGCGGCCAGTGGCGCAACGCCGAGCGCGCGCATGACCGGCAGATCCCGGCTCAACCCGAGTTGCAGAAGCGCCTGCACCTCCTCGAGCGCGCCCTCGGCCAGCATGGCGTCGAAGCGCGCGTCGCAGCGGGCGAATAGGTCGTCGCGGTCGCGCGACACGACGAAAGCGCGTCCCTCCTCCACGTGCACAACCGGCTCGCCCGGCTTGGCCTGCCACTCGGCGAGCGAGACGCCGGTCGCATCCAGAACTTCCAGCGCGCGCACGAGGCGCTGTGGATCTGTCGGGCGGAGGCGGGCTGCCATCACAGGGTCGCGCGCGGCGAGTTCGGCATGCAGCGCGGCCGGCCCGATCTCCGCGGCGCGGCTCCTCCAGTGGCTGCGAATGTCGTCGGGGACCGGCGGGATCGGCGACAACCCCTCGGTCAGCGCCATGAAATAGAGCCCCGTTCCGCCGACGACGATCGGAACGCGCCCGGCCTGCTGCGCCTCCGCGATGGCGGCTCCGGCCTCGGCCGCGAAACGCGCCGCCGAATACGCCTCGGCGCCTGGGACGTGGCCGTAGAGGCGATGTGGCACACGTTGCGTGTCCGTCTCGCCGGGGCGCGCCGTCAGCACACGCAGTTCGCGATAGACCTGCATGGCATCGGCGTTGATGATCGTGCCGCCGAGGCGCTCGGCCAGCGCCAGCGCCAAAGTCGACTTGCCCGAAGCGGTGGGCCCTGCAATCAGTATGGGTGCGCGTTTGGTCATGCCGCTTTCTATCCGAGCCACCTGTTCTTGGCATCTCTTCCCGCAAGCCGAGGTTATCCGGAATGCTGTCCGATCTGACGCTCGTCCTCATCGCCGCGCCGGGATCGGGGAACCTGAGCGAGACGATCGTCGCCAAGGCGCTCCGCGCGGCGCGCTCCTGCCATGGCGGGCGGGGCGGGGCCTGCGTGCGGTGGTTGTCACCCAGCGAGGCGTGGGACGCGCGCATCGAGACGGCGGCCAGCGTGTCCGACGTGCGCGCCGCGGTCGAACGCGCGGTCTCATCCTACCCCGTCGACTTCGCGGTTCTGCGCAGCGACGCGGGGCCTCGCAAGGCGCTGCTCTGCGCCGACATGGAGAGCACCGTCATCGAGCAGGAGATGCTCGACGAGATGGCCGACCTCGTCGGATGCCGCTCCGAGATCGAAGCGATCACGAAAGCCGCTATGCGGGGCGAGATCGATTTCGAAGGCTCACTCGCGCGCCGCGTCGCGCTGTTCGCGGGGCTCGATGTTCACGCGCTCGATCCGCTCATGGAGCGCATCACGCTCATGCCGGGCGCGGAAGCGCTCATCAAGACGCTGAGCGCGAACGGATGCCACACAGCATTGGTGACTGGAGGTTTCACGATCTTCGCCGAACCCGTCGCCAAACGCCTCGGCTTCGATACCGTGGTCGCCAATGTGCTCGAGGTGGACAACGGCCGGCTGACGGGACGTGTCGTGCCGCCGGTTGTTGGGCCCGCCACGAAAGCCGAGACGCTCGCGCGTTTGGCTGAGACGCACGCGATCACCTCGACCCAGACGCTGGCTGCCGGCGATGGTGCCAACGATGCCGCGATGCTGGCGGCGGCGGGTCTCGGCGTTGCATTTCGCGCCAAACCCAATCTCGCCGCGCAGGCGCGCGCTGCCGAGAACGGCGCCGTTGTGCGCCACGGCGATCTTACGGCGCTGCTCTATCTGCAGGGCTACACGCGCGAGAACTTCGTTTCTTGATCGCGGCTTTTCTGATCGCAGCTTTTTTGAAACCCGCCCGATCGCGCTCCGTACATCTGACACGCACCGCAACGCGTGCGTCAAACAACGGAGATGATCATGAGCAAGCACATTTTTGTGGCCGCACTCCTATTGGCCCTCACCGGTTCGGTGGCCGTCGCCGCAACGCCGGTCAAGCCCGAGGAGAACAGCCTTTCCGGCAAAGCCATGCGCGACCTGCCGGGCAACAATTCCGCCGGTAAAACCGCTCATCCGACGCAGAAGCCGGAAGAGTACAGCCAGTCCGGCAAGGCGATGCGCGATCAGCCCGGCAACGTGTCCGGCACCGGTACAGGCTCGCCGACGGCGCGTCCCGGCGACAACAGCCTGTCGGGCAAGGTGATGAAGGATCTTCCCGGCAACAACTGAGTTTGCCGCCCTTTTGGTCCCGCACGCCTTCCTTCAGCGGAGTGGACGGGACCGGACCGCCAGCCCTGCGTCGCGCGCGCAGGGCCGTTCGGTTATCTGTCACTGCCACCCACGCTCACGCACGGCCGAAGGCGTTCCGCAACGCAACGCGCACGCGATCGGCAAGCAGCGCCACCTGCGGCTTGAGGCGCGCCCATGCCTGCTTCGTCTCCAAGCGGACGCGGTTCTTGACCATGCGCCCGTAGCGCCACGCCCACGACGCGCGGATGCGTTCGAACAGCGCTTCCTTCCAGGGCATGATCCAATTGTAGGCCTGCGCGAACCAGCCGAGCTGCATCAGGGCGGGGCGCGTCAGCATGAACAGGCGCGCGATGAGCGCGGTCGAGGCGATCTTTGCGCACACGAACAGAAAGCCCGCGGCAACGAGCTTGCCTTGCGCGACGAGATAGACGGCAAGCAGCTTCAGCGGAAACAGCACCGAGGTCGGCAGTGCGAGAACGGCGAGTGCGCCGTAGGGCGGCAGGCTTGCGATGGCCTGCTCGGCGCGCGCCCAGATCCTGAAGCGCGCGAGCCACGCCAGCGCATCGGCGAGCGGCCGCCATCCCCACTCCTCGAACAGGAGCACGAGGGCGAGCACGACTTGAAACGAGAGGGCGACACCGGCCGCGATCCACGACGCAAGCGCGCGCAAGGCGCTCACCACCGGCGGGCGCACCTGGGCAACGGCCGCACCGAGCCTCTGCCACGCGCGCGCAATTGGGCGTGTGCTTTCTTCCGTCACGATCGCCTCGCTCGTTTCCGCCCGCCCCGACAAGGGCCGTCCGTCAACGTCATCGCGCGAGCAGCATCACCGCGCGAGGCGACCCGCGCTGAAATGCACCATTTGACAGTTGCGCCCATATTCTATACTTGCGTTGTCAAGAATCGAAACCAAGGGGGAAACATGACCTTACGTTCTGTGTTTGTAGGCGCCATCGCACTTTTGACCGCAGGCTCGTTCGCCGGCACCGCCGGCGCGGAAGAGCACGTCGTGAAGATGATGAATGCGAACGGCAAAGGCAAATTCATGCTGTTCGAGCCGGAAGTCGTCCACGCCAAGGTCGGCGACACGGTTAAGTTCGTGCCGACCAACAAGGGGCACAACGCCGAGACGATCCCGGGTCTTTGGCCGGAAGGCGCGGCGGAGCTCAAGGGCGAGCTCAACCAGGAAGCCGTGCTGACCATCGAGAAGCCCGGCATCTACGGCATCAAGTGCCTGCCGCATTATCCGATGGGCATGATCGGCCTCGTGGTGGCGGGCGACCTGACCAACAAGGCGCAGCTCGACAGCTACAAGCCTGCCGGATCCGCCACGAAGCGCTTCGACGAGCTGAAAGCGAAGATCACGCAGTAGCACGAGCAGTCACCGGGTGTTGGGTCCCAGGTGACCGCTCGATTGCCCGAGAAGCCGTCCGCGGCTCCGTCGCGGGCGGCAGTCAGTTCCCGAGGGGCGGCGAGATCATGGCCGCGTCCGCTTCGAGCGCGGCGGCCAGCTCCTCGCGCGCCTTCTCGGCCTGACGCTGCCGGTTCCACAGGCTCGCATAGAGCCCGTTGCGCGCGATCAACTCGGCATGGCTGCCCTGTTCAACCAGGCGCCCCTTGTCGAGCACGATGATCTGATCGGCGTGCACGATGGTCGAGAGCCGGTGGGCGATGACAAGCGTCGTGCGATCCACGGCGACGCGATCCAGCGCATCCTGGATCTCCTTTTCCGTATGGCTGTCGAGCGCGCTGGTCGCTTCGTCCAGCATGAGGATCGGCGGCCCCTTGAGGAGCGTGCGCGCAATGGCCACGCGCTGCTTTTCGCCACCCGAGAGTTTCAAGCCGCGCTCGCCCACCATGGTCTTGTAGCCCTGGGGCAGGGTCGCGATGAAGGTGTCGATCTGCGCCAGGCGCGCGGCCTCGTGCACCTCCGCGTCCGAAGCGTCGGGGCGGCCGTAGCGAATGTTGTAGAGGATCGTGTCGTTGAACAGCACGGTATCCTGCGGCACGACGCCGATGGCACGGCGCAGCGATTGCTGCGTCACGTCGCGGATGTCCTGGCCGTCGATGGTCACGCTTCCCGACTGGATATCGTAGAAGCGGAACAGGATGCGCGAGATGGTCGACTTGCCGGCGCCCGAGGGGCCGACGATCGCCACCATCTTTCCGGCCGGCACCTCGAATGAGATGTCGTGCAGAATTTTCCGGTCCGCATCGTAGGAGAACGATACGTTCTCGAACCGCACGGTGCCGTCGCGCACGACAAGCTCGCCCGCGCCCGGCTTGTCCTCGACATCGGGTTTGACGGCGAGCAGCGCGAACATCGTTTCGAGGTCGACGAGGCCCTGCTTGATCTCGCGGTACACCATGCCCATGAAGTTCAGCGGCATATAGAGCTGGATCAGCACGGCATTGATCAGCACGAAGTCGCCCACCGTATGCGTGCCGGCCATGACGCTGCGCGCGGATAGCCACATCACGAGCGTCATGCCGGCCGTGTAGATGGCGGCCTGCCCGGAGTTGAGTGTGCCGAGCGAGTAGTAGGTTTTTACGGCCGCCTTCTCGTAGCGCGCCATCGAGACGTCGTAGCGGCGCGCCTCGGCCTCCTCGTTGCCGAAGTACTTGACCGTCTCGAAGTTGAGCAGGCTGTCGATGGCCTTCGTGTTCGCTTCGGTGTCGCTCTCGTTCATCTCGCGGCGGATGGCGATGCGCCGCTCGGACGCTGCGAACGTGAACCACATGTAGGCAGCCACCGTGACCATCAGGATGAGCACATAGGTCCAGTCGAAATAGTAGACCAGCAGGGCGGCGACCAGGACGAGCTCGATGACGGTGGGCGCGAGCTGCATCACGCCCATGCGCACGATGAGGTCGATGCCGCGCGTGCCGCGCTCGATGACGCGCGAGAGGCCGCCCGTGCGCCGCTCCAGGTGGAAGCGCAGCGACAGCTTGTGGAGATGGCGGAACGTGCGGTTGTTCAGCTCGCGAATGGCGTGCTGGCCGACGCGCGTGAACAGCACGTCGCGGACCTGGTTCAGAACCATCATCAGGACGCGGCCGACGCCGTAGGCGACGATCAGCATGGCGATGGCGAAGGCGAGCGTTTTGGATGCCGCGACCTCGGGCTTCGCCAGGTCGGCCGCCAGCCAGTCGGTCGCCCACTTGAAGGCGATGGGGACCGCAACCGTGATCAGCTTGGCGAGCACGAGCACGACGAACGCGCCCGCCACTTCCATGCGCAGGTCGCGGCGTCCGTGCGGCCAGATGAAGGGCAGCAAACTCCGGAGAACGGTCCAGTGGTCGGCCGTGGCGGAAAGCCCGAGCAGATCAGGGCGCTCGCTGCGGCTCGCCGGCGATGTCGCGACGGATGTAGGTCTCATGTCCCTCGAACGATACGGATGGAGCACCCGGGCAGATCACGGGCGCGGCGCTACCGGCCGTTTGCAGGTGGCCGGGCAGGCGGAGACTTAGCTTCTTTGGTGCGCGGTGGCCAGTCGGGGCCTATTTGCCTGCCGCGTCATGACGCGGCGGCGCGGCCGCAGGCGGAGCCGTGCTTTGGCCCGCTCCGCTACGCGCGCGCGGGCAGCAACAGCCGCTGGCAGGGATAGATGCGGTCGGGATCGCGAATTTTGCGGCCGTTGGCGTTGCGGATCACCTCGTAGCGCGCGCCTTTTCTCATGTGGCGCCGGGAGATCGTCCACAGCGTCTCGCCGCGTGCGACCACGTGGATGCGGCGGTCTTTCGCGCGCGCTGCCTTCTTGCGTTCACAGCGTCCAACGGCGTGGCGAGACGTATTGCGGTGAGCGGCGAGTGTCCTCTTGCGCGAGACGTTGTGGACGCCGGCCTTGGCGGTGGCGAGCCTGCGTCGGGCGGCAGCGGGAGGCGCCTCCTTTGCGTGAGCGGCATATGCCGCGTCCTTGCTGCGGGGCTCGGGCTGGTTTCCCTCGGCGACGCTGGCTGCGCCGTCCGCTGCGCGCGGCTTCTCCGCTTCGGACGCCGCGATTTCGGGCTTAGAGGCTTGCGGCGCGGCGCCCTTGGCGGCGTGAGGCTCTGCTGCCTTGCGCTTTTCCGGGGTGGCGCGGGCTTCGGCCCAGCGCTGCTTGGCTTCTGCCTCACGCGCGTCGTTCGCGCGCTTGTCAGCCGCTTTCTGTTCGGCTGCTTTCTGTGCGTCTGCTTTCTCTGTGGCCTCGGCGTCTGCGCGCTGACGCGCGGTTTCTGCTTCCTGGCGCGCCTGCTCGGCCTCGGCCAAGAGCTTGCGCTCGCGGTCTTGGGCCGCGCGCTCGGCCTTGGCGCGGTCTTCTTCGGCGCGACGGGCTTCCTCAGCCTTGGCGTCCGCCAGACGCTTCCGCTCGGCGGCTTCAGCTTCCTTGCGCGCCTCCTCGGCTTTGCGCGCCGCCAGCTCGACTTCCGCGCGCTTGCGGGCCTCTTCCTCAGCAAGACGTGCCTGCTCAGCAAGACGGGCCTGCTCCGCTTTCGCGGCTGCCTCGCGCTGCTCGTCTTCGGCCTTCCTCCGCGCCAGCTCGGCCAGGCGAGCCGCCTCGGCCTTCTGGGCTGCTTCGGCCTCGGCGCGCGCGCGCTCCTGCTCAGCCGCAACGCGCACCTGTTCGGCACGTGCCTTTTCTTCGTCCACGTCGGGCTTGGGCGCGTTTTGCGCGGGCAGGTCGGGGCCGGCCGGGGGCGCGAGCAGGCTGGCCTTGTTGCCTTGCTCCCGCTTCTGGAATTCCTCGAGCTTCTTCAAGCCTTCGGCAATACGCCGGTCGAGGTCTTCCTTGATTTTCGCGAGCTCGGCTTTGCGCGCTTCAGCGCGCCTCAGCTCGGCTTCGGCCGGCGTTTCGCCATTCGAGGTCGAAGGCCCCGCGGCGCGCCGCGCGGCAGCCGCTGCGTCGGCCTGCGCGACCGCATGCTTCCACTGCTCGTCCGCCTTCCGCCGCGCCTCGACAAAGGCGTCCGCGTCGTTCGCGGCGCGATCCGCCGATGTGCCGACAAGACCATACGCCAGCTCGGTGAGCGGCGGGCCAAGGGCGGCCTCGGCTTGGTGGACCCAGAACGAAACGTAGCCCAGCGCCTGCTCCACGCCCGCTTTCAGAATGTCTGCGTAGCCCGGCCGCGGCGCGCGTTCGCCCTTCGCCCCAGCAGCGCCGCCGTTGGCGGATGGTTCACGCGGCACGGACAGCCGGTCTGCGATCTCTTCCTGATAAACCCGCGCCGCGCGTTCGAGCCATTCGGCGATGGCGGACTGCGCGGATGCGGTGGATGACGTGCGCGCGGGCGCTGTCTCGTCGCTTGCTCCAGCGGTCGCAGAGGTCGTCGCACTTGCCGTCGCGAGCGCCAGCGCAACGGCAAGACGGATGGCCGGGCCCGCGACGGACCCTGAGGCGCCCCGTGAGAACGCACGCGCGGACGCCTTTGCCTCGAACGGCCCGAATTCAGAACTCAACTTTCGCACACCCACGCAACCCTGCTCTCGCCTCGCCGGAGACCCCACGCCCGAGCCCGCACATTACGGCACTTTCCCTAAGCGCGGACAAGAGCCTGGGCTCAAATGCGCCTGTTTCGCCGCCGAGTTTCGTAAATGAGTTAACTGGCGGTTTTATGGTTAGGCGGGCGCCGGGAGGCCTTCGCCACCTGCCCGCCTCATTGGGGGCGTGGTCTCAGGAAAAACGGGCTCTCGTTGGCAAAGTGGCTCGGGCACACCATGTTATCTGGGACCCGGCGCGGGTTCTCCCGGCGCCGCTCCAACAAGGAAAAACACTTGAAAACCGAAAACACTTCATCGTCCCTCCCCTCTCGCCACGATCTCGCGAACGGTGCGCGGCCTGCCTCCACGGGCCGGTCGAGCGCGGGCCACGCGAGCGCGGTACGCAGCATCTGCGTCTACTGCGGCTCGGGCCCCGGGCGCTCGCCGGTCTATGCGGATGCGGCACGCGCTCTCGGCCGGTCTCTGGCAGAAAACGACATCGCGCTCGTGTACGGCGGCGGCGGTCTCGGGCTCATGGGCGAGGTCGCGCGTGCGACCCTCGAAGCCGGCGGCAAGGTCACCGGCATCATTCCGGACTTCCTGACGGTGCGCGAGCACATGCTCAAGGAGGTGACCGACCTCGTCGTCACAGCCGATATGCACGAGCGCAAAAAGCTCATGTTCGAGCGCTCCGATGCGTTCGTCGCGCTGCCCGGCGGCATCGGCACGCTGGAAGAGCTCGTCGAGCAGATGACCTGGGCGCAGCTCGGGCGGCACAACAAGCCGATCATCGTCGCGAACATTGATGGGTTCTGGACGCCGTTCCTGAGCCTGCTCACGCACATGCAGAGCGAGGCGTTCATTCGCGCCGGGCTCGAAGTTCCGTTCAGCGTCGTGACCGACGCCGAGGACATCGTGCCGCGCGCACAGGCCATCGCGGCCCAGCGCAGCGGCGAGAAGGAACCAGCGGCGCTCATCAAGTTTTAGACACACGCCTGGGCTTAGACATCTGGTGGCTTTAGTCTCGGCCTGCATCCTGGAGGATCGTGATGTCCAAACTCGCGCCGCTCGTGCTCATGCTCCTGGTTGGCCTGCCGGCCAGCTTCGCGGCGCCCGCGTTGGCGGATCCACGCGACTACTCGCGCGGCGATGACGATCGTTCCGGTGGGCGGGGCTATGACGAGCGCGGCTACGACGACCAGGACGACAACGACGACGGCCCCTCGGACCACTCCGGCCGCCACAGCGACAATGATGACGATGGCGACGATGACGACGGCGATTACGGCGCGTTCGGGCCGGGCGACGACGATGCCATGCCGGACGATTCATCCGACGGCATGCGAACGTAATGGGGGCGTCGCGCGTTAAGGGGTATCGTCGGATCTAACACTCCGAGGCCAAACTCTGAGGTCATACCCATGCGGTACGCCACCAAGTTGGCCGCATCCGCGGCTGCTATAACGTTCGTAATCGTTGCGGCGGGTCCGTCGGCGTTTGCGGATCGCGAACAACGCGCGCGGGCTGAAAGCCATTCCAGCGAAGACGCTCGCTCCCGTGCCGAGCATCGTCGAGCTGACGCGCGCCGCGCCTATGCCGAGCGCCAGTGGCGTCGCGCCTACGAGCGCAAACGCGCGCGCCAGTATGCGTATCCTTGGGGGCCGTGGGGTCCCTTTGCAGGACCGCCGGGGCTCTAGCCGCGCAAGTCCCCGCGCGGGAGGCGCTCCGCCATGGGAGGCGTCGCTCCCCATGGCCTGACAAAGTCTCGAAGATAAGTCGTGGTCTCGAAGGCCCGCCTTGAAATCAGTCCTTCGCGCGCTCGACGTACGAGCCGTCGGCCGTCATGACGACGACGCGCGTTCCCGTACCGATGTGCGGGGGCACCATGACGCGCGCGCCATTGGCGAGCTTGGCGGGCTTGTAGGACGACGAAGCGGTCTGGCCCTTCACGACGGGATCGGCTTCGATGATTTCCAGAACCACGCGCGCCGGCAGCTCGATCGCGATCGGATTGCCGTCAAACAGCGAGATGCTGCAGGTCATGCCTTCCTGAAGCCAGACAGACTGGTCGCCGAGCACGTCCTTGGAGACCAGGATCTGATCGAACGACTCGGGCTGCATGAAGTTGAAGCCCATGTCGTCTTCGTAGAGGTAGTTGTAGTCCTTCTCTTCAAGGTAGGCGCGCTCGACCTGATCGGTCGTGCGATAGCGCTCCGTGACCTTCACGCCGTCAGCGATGCGGCGCAGTTCCAGATGCGTGACGGGCGTGCCCTTGCCGGGGTGGATGTTCTCGGCGGTGATGACGACGGCAAGCTTGCCGTCGAGGTCGAGAACGTTGCCCTTGCGGATCGAGCTGGCGATTACTTTGACCACGGGTCTTCTCCATGAGTTCTGGCCGCGCCCGACGGCCTCCGTTAGGCCACTTCGCCACAAAACGTCCGTGCAGGCAGGAAATATGGGGGTCTCTTACTCTGGATCGGGTGCGAGGCCAAGGGCCCCCGGGCCATTCTCCTGCCCAGAGCGTCCCAGTGCGCGTCCAGATGCGGCTAGGCGGCCAAGCGCCCGGTCAGGCTCTGCCAGAGGCTCCGGGCGCCGTATCCAACCAACACGCCCGTCGTCAGAACGGCCAGCGTGATGCCAACCTGCCGCACCAGTCCGAACTCGGCATAGTCGGCGCGGATGGCCGCGGTTGCGGGCGTCGTATGGGACAGCATGATCAAGAAATCGAGGGAAAAGAGGCCGGCGGTCGCAACCATGAAGATCAGCAGCGCAGCCCACAGGCGGGATCTCACGAGGCCGCGCCAGAGCCAGCCTGCGGCGGCCGCGACCATCATCATGACCGGCGCGATCAGAATGTTCATGAACGCGTCCAAGCCCTCGGCCAGACAGGTGGCCAACTCCGCGCTGGCCGCCTGATAGCCCATCTCGTTGCAGGTGACACCCATCGCGAGACCCAAGAGCCACCCGATCAACTCGGCCAGCACGAAGATCACGAGCGCACTCGCAAAGGCGATGCGCAAGACGTTGGCAGGCTCCGGCGGCGCCAGGCCTTGCGGGGCTGCGGGAGCGGCCGCGAGGCGCGCGGCGCGCTTTGCGAAGTACCGCCGCGACAGGTCGAACAGCGGCACCGTCAGCATGTAAATGACGTTCTTGAGCGCATCGAGCGCGCCGCCCAGACCGCCCGACTGAGGCAGGTTGCCGATCGCGATGCCCGCCAGGATCGCGAAAGCCAGCGTGACCGCGGCGGCCGCGACTGTCGGGGTGTCGAGCGCGGGCAACCCCTGCTCCCTGGCCGTGGTCGTGCTCATGCTGCCCTTGCCCCCGCACCTGATGCGTCGTCAGACGTTACGCTTGCCGTCGGGGGCGTCGCAAGATGCCGCGACGCGCTGGCCACAGGACATGAGAATTCGTGTTGAGGCGGTTGTGGCGCGCTCAGTAGAGTGCGCGCGAGCTAAGGCCCGTGGACATCGTGCCGGCGGCGGACGTGCACGGACTGCGAACGCGAAGGATCGGACACCATGACGGCCACATCCTCCCCCTGGTGGGATGCCGAGCGGCACCGCGACCGCCGCCCGATGCTGGTGCTGCGCAACCGGATCAAGGCCGCGCTTCGAGGCTGGTTCGCGGAGCAGGGCTTCGAAGAAGTCGATCCGGGCGCGCTGCAGGTTTCTCCCGGCAACGAGACGCATCTGCATGCCTTTGCGACCGAGCGGATCGGCACTGCGCTCGACCGGCATCCGCTCTATCTGCATACGTCGCCCGAGTTCGCGATGAAGAAGCTGCTGGCGGCCGGCGAGCAGAAGATCTTCGCGTTCGCGCCGGTCTATCGCAATCGGGAGCAGGGCGCGCTGCACGCCTCCGAGTTCACGATGCTCGAATGGTATCGCGCGGGCGCGCCCTACACGGCGTTGTGGGACGATTGCGCGGCGATGCTTTCCATCGCGGCCGACACGGCGGGGCGGACGCACTGGTCATTGCGTGGGCGCGAGGCGGACATTCCTGGCGCTGACAGCGGCGCGCTGGAAAGGATTTCGCTCGACGAGGCGTTCCGCTGCTACGCGGGCTTTCCGCTGCTCGATACGGTGGAGGCCCCGGATGGATACGCCCGGCTGGCCCAGCGCGCGCAATCGGCCGGCATCCGCATCGCAGCCGACGACACCTGGTCGGACATCTTCTCGCGCGTGCTGGTCGAGCGGATCGAACCGCATCTCGGCTCGCCGCGCCCGACGCTGCTCTACGAGTACCCGGCGCCGGAGGCGGCACTGGCGCGGCCGGTGCCCAAGCGGCCAGAGGTTGCAGAGCGGTTCGAACTCTATGTCGCCGGCGTCGAGGTCGCCAACGGCTTCGGCGAGCTGGGAGACGCCACGGAGCAGCGCCGGCGCCTTGCCCACGAGATGGACGAAAAGTCCCGCATCTACGGCGAACGCTATCCGCTGGACGAGGATTTCCTGGCGGCGCTGCCGCACATGCCGCCGGCTTCCGGTTGCGCCCTGGGGTTCGAGCGGCTCGTCATGCTGGCGGCAGGCGCGACGTCGATCGATCAGGTGATCTGGACTCCGCTGGCCGGAGAGAGCAAGTAGTCGCCTGATGCAAGATGCTTCCGGATGCGGCGACGCATCTGGATCGCGGTCTTCGAACTCGAAAATGTGGACTTGAGCGATGAGTGAGACACAGTCTGGCGGGAGCCACGCTCATGCTGGCAGCAGTCACGCTCATACCGGCGGTTGCCAGTGCGGCGCGGTGCGCTTTCGCGTCGAGGGTCCGCTCGGCGACGCCTCCGTGTGCCACTGCCGGATGTGCCAGAAAGCGTTCGGCGGTTTCTATGCGCCGCTCGTGACGGTGCCCATGTCCGCGCTCACCTGGACGCGTGGCGAGCCGAAGCGCTTTCAGTCTTCGAACGCGGGGCGGCGCGGATTCTGCGCCGATTGCGGCACACCGCTGACCTATGAAGCGCCCGACGGCATCGCTATCGCCATCGGCGCGTTCGACGATCCGAAGGAGATCGCGCCTCAGATACAATGGGGCATCGAATCCAAACTCCCGTTCGTGGACAGCATTCCAGCCCTGCCGCAGAAGCCGACGCAGGCGGATTCCGGAGCCGCGTCGTTCCTCGCCGTCCTCGAGTCCTTCCAGCATCCCGACCACGACACCGAGCAGTGGCCGCCCGCATGACGCATTTGCGCAAATCGCTGACCTCCGCCTCAGACCTCGCGGACGCGGGCCTGCTGCCGGCCGGCGCGGAAGGCGATGTCCGCCAGGTCGGCGCGCGCTATGCGATCGCGATCACGCCGGCCATGGCGGAACTGATCGACACGAAAGACGCCACCGACCCAATCGCGCGGCAATTCGTGCCGGACGTTCGCGAGCTCGAAACCCGCGCGGAAGAGCGCGCCGATCCGATCGGGGACTTCGCGCACAGCCCCGTCACCGGCATCGTGCACCGCAATCCTGATCGCGTGCTGCTCAAGATCGTCGGCGTCTGCCCGGTCTACTGCCGCTTCTGCTTCCGCCGCGAAATGGTCGGGCCTGCCGCCGAAGCCAATCTGACGACGGAGGAGCTGGCGGCGGCGCTCGACTACATTCATGCGCACCCCGAAATCTGGGAGGTGATCCTCACCGGCGGCGATCCGTTCGTGATGTCGCCGCGCCGGGTTCAAGCGGTGACGCAAGCGCTCGGCGCGATCCCCCACGTCAAGATCATCCGGTGGCATACGCGCGTGCCGGTGGTTGCGCCGGAGCGCGTGACGGCCGAATTTGTGGAAGCGCTCGCGACCTCCGCCGCGACCGTCTACGTGGCACTCCATGCGAACCACCCGCGCGAGCTGACGGGTGCGGCCCGCAAGGCCATCGCGCGTCTGGTGGACGCGGGGGTTCCGGTCGTGAGCCAGAGCGTGCTGTTGCGGGGCGTGAACGACGACGTGGATACGCTCGAAGCGCTGATGCGCGCTTTCGTGGAGGCACGCGTGAAGCCCTACTACCTCCACCATGGCGACCTCGCACCTGGCACCGCGCATTTCCGCACGACGCTCGCCGAAGGCCAGGCGCTGATGGCCGCGCTGCGCCAGCGCCTGTCGGGACTGGGTATGCCGACCTATGTGCTGGATATCCCGGGCGGCCACGGCAAGGTGCCGGTGGGACCGGCCTACATCGACGCCGAGGGCACGACAGCCTTCGATCCGGCCGGCGCGCCGCATCGCGTCGACGGGGCGTGCGCGCCGTAACGCCTTATCGCATCGTCGACGGCGCAGGCGTGCCGAAGCGCATGGACCCGCTGTTTCCCTGGCTTCTCGTCCGGTTGTGACGTCCTCCGTGCACGGCCGGCGCCATTCCCATGGTTGATGATCCCCCGATCCGGTGTCAGAGTGTCGCACCGAAAGCAAAGAGCCCCGGCGCCGTCCGTCACGGACGGCGAAAAAGCGGGCCGTGCATATGCACACAATGCGGCGGAGGAAACGCATGAACGAACAATTGAAATCCGAAATCTTTCACGGCGCCTGTCCCCACGACTGTCCGGACACCTGCGCGATGGACTACCATGTGCGCGACGGCAAGCTGGTGGACGTGCGCGGCAAGAAGGACCATCCGTTCACGCGCGGCGGCCTCTGCGTAAAGCTCAAGGATTTCCACGACCATCACGCCAATCCCGACCGGCTGATGTATCCGCTGCGCCGCGTCGGCGCGAAGGGCTCGGGCCCCAAGGGCGGCAACACCTTCGAGCGCATCACCTGGGACGAGGCGATTCGCACCATCGGCGACAAGTGGCGCGCAATCATCGCCGAGCACGGTTCGCAGGCGATCATGCCGTACAGCTATCTCGGCAACATGGGCCTCGTGCAGGGCATCAACTCCGGCGACCCCTTCTTCAATCGTCTCGGCACCACGGTGAACGAGAAGACGTTCTGCACGTCGGGCTCATCCACGGCGTGGCTGATGACGCACGGGCCGACCGGCGGCGTTGATCCGGAAAGCTTCGTGCATTCGAAGTACATCGTGATCTGGGCTTGCAACACGATCTCGACCAACCTGCATCACTGGCCGTTCGTGCTCGAGGCGCAGAAGCGCGGCGCGAAGATCGTCGTGGTCGATTCCTACCGGTCGCGCACGGCCAAGGGCGGCGACTGGCACATCTGCCCGCGGCCCGGAACGGACGGCGCGCTCGCGCTCGGCATCATCAATTCGATGATCGAACAGGGCGTGGTCGACCAGGATTACGTCGACAACTACGTGAAGGGCTTCCCGGAGCTCAAGGCGCGCGCGGCCGACTTCACGCCCGAGTACGTGGAGAAGGTCACGGGCGTCAAAGCTTCCGACGTGCGGAAGTTCGCCTACGAGTTCGCGACTGCGCAGCCTTCCGCCATCCGCATCGGCGTCGCCATCGAGCGCTCGGCGGGCGGTGCGCAGGCGTCGCGCGCGATTTATGCCCTCCCCGCGCTTGCCGGCTCCTGGCGCCATGTGGGCGGCGGCATGCTGCAACTGCCGCTGTGGGACTTCCCGATCGACTGGGTGAAGGCGGCGCGTCCCGACTTCATCAAGCCCGGCACGCGGGCCGTAAACAACCTGCGGCTCGGCGATGCGCTGCTCGGCAACCTCAACAGCGGCCCGCCGATCAAGAGCCTGTTCGTGTTCTGCACCAACCCCGTCAGCCAGACGCCGGAGACGAACAAGATCGTCGAGGGCCTGCAGCGGGAGGACCTGTTCACGGTCGTCGCGGAGCATTTCATCACCGACACCGCGAAGTATGCCGACATCATCCTTCCCGCCGCGATGGCCGGAGAGGCGGAGGACATGATGTGGTCGTGGGGTACTTTCTATTTCACGTATAACCAGAAGGCGGTCGAGCCTCCCGGCGAGTGCAAGCCGACGAGCGACTTGTGGCGTCTGCTGGCGGCCGAGATGGGCTTCGACGATCCCGTCTTCAAGATGACCGACAGCGAGCTCTGCGCCGAGTACATCAACTGGGCCGACCCGAAAATGTCCGGCATCGGCATGGATCACTTCAAGACGCACGGCTACTTCAAGATCGACGTCGGCTCGGCGGATACGCGCACGCCGCACGCGGAAGGCAAGTTCCCGACGCCTTCGGGCAAAGTCGAGGTGCTGCTGCCGGACGACACCAAGAACTTCGTCGCCGGTCCGTTCCGCGCCATGTACGACGGCGATCAAGACGGCTCGCCGGTCGATCCGCTGCCCGGTTACGTCGCGCCGCGCGAGACCGCGGAGGCGGCGCCCGATCTCGCCAAGAAGTATCCGCTCAACATCATCTCGCCCAAGAGCCACGGCTTCCTGAACTCGTGCTACGCCAACGAGCCGCACAAGATCCGCGGCCAGGGCGAGCAGTTCGTGATGATCTCGCCGCATGACGCGGACGCGCGCAACATTCGCGAAGGCGATCCCGTGCGCGTCTCGAACGACCGCGGCAACTTCGAGGGCGTGGCGCGGGTGACGGACGACGTCAATCCCGGCATCGTGGTGGCGACGCTCGGATACTGGCGCTCGCTCAACCGTTCGGACGGATCGGTCAACTCGATCTCGTCGGACGCGTGGTCGGGTCTCGGGCGTGCGCCGACCTATTTCGACAATCTGGTCGAGGTCACGCGCGTCAATTAGGGTTTCGCATCAAGCTCATGCGGCCCGGCGGTCATCCGCCGGGCCGCTTCCGTTTCGCCCCGTGCCGCGTTCCTCCGATGCGTGACAATCCCGGCACACCGCCTGAACATTTGCGGCGCTCGATTGCGGGACGCCCGTTCGCAAGCCTAACATCCGGCCTCGTTTTGCGGGGGCAGTCGGGTGAGTGGGATGCGTAAGCCGGTGCGGCGTGTTTTGGCGTGTGTGATTGCTGTGGCGAGCGCGAGTGCGCGGGCCGACGCCATCGCGGACAATCTCAACGTCTACCGCATGAGCCCGCCGCTCGCGGCCTATACGCCCGGCAGCATCGTTCGCGGACACCTCGACAAGCGCACCTTTCAACGCACAGGTGAAAGGTTGCTCAAGGTCAACGTCGTCCGTTGCCGTGCGCCGTTCGACAAGGACGGTATCGAGGAAAACCTGGACAGCGCCGCATTCGCGGTTCGTGATCAGAAGTCGTTCGGGCTCTCTGCGGGCTGGGCCAACCTGCTGAACGCAAACTTCAAGGGCAGCTATGTCGAAGACGTGACGCTCACGTTCACCGGAACGATCTACGAGTATACCGAGGACAAGCTCGCGGCCCTGCGCAGGAAATGCCTCGGCTCGGCGAATCCGAAAGGTGACCAGGGCAAATTCCAGTTCCAGATCGTGCGCCAGGCCGTCGGCCGGTTCGAGTATCAGATCAAGTACTCGCAATCGGCGAGCGCGGGGCTCAAGGTGGACATCGCCCACAAGCTTGCGGCCGAGCTTGGCGGCTCAGGCGAGATCGACCGCGAGGGCAAGATCACGATCCCGCGCGGGGCGATGGCCTACCCGCTCTGGCGCGAAGACTGGTAAGGCGACCGAGCCGCTCCGTGTGACCAGGCGAACACTCAGTTAAGTAATTTTCCGTATCCGGAATTACGGGTGCGCTTCCGTGCTACGCGACGTGCCGTGATGATTCCTCATTATGGAGCCTAGCTATGACACTCGCTCGCCTCGTCGCGAAGATCGTGCTTCCCGTAGCCCTCGTGTCCGCCGCGTTCGCTCCAGCCCTTGCCGACAGCTGGAAGTTCGATGTCGTCAACAAAGGCAATTCGCCCGTCGTCGAGTTCCGCACGCAGGAAGACGGTGAATGGAGCGAGAACTGGGTCGAGAATCGCATCGAGCCGGGTGACACCGTGAACCTCGATTTCGAAACTGCCGAAGGCAAGTGCGCGGTGCGCACGCAGATCCGCTTTGTCGACGGCACTTACTTCGACGCCGACGTCGACTACTGCAAGGCCAACCTGCTCGAGATCTACACCGACACGCTCGTGTGGAAGGCCGCGGAGTAAATCCGAGACGGCACGACGCTTACGATATCCGCTGCGCGGCGACGCTGCGCAGTGGATATTTTTTGCGATAGAGCGCCACGACCGCCGGCAGGATGACGAGTTGGCCGAGCAGGGAAGCGAACAGGCAAACGGACGCCAGCTCGCCGAACAGACGTAATGACGGCAGGTCCGACAGCATCGTGACACCGAGACCCAGCGCCAGCACGACGGTGGTGAGGATCACGGCGGGGCCTATGTGATGGGCCGTGCGGGCCAGCGCTTCGCGCGCGCTGTCCGGTCCGGGGCCCAGGCGCTCCTCTTCGAGACGGAAACGATTGAGGAAGTGGATCGTCGAGTCGATCGCGAGCGAGAATGCCACCGTGATCGCGACGATCGAGGCGAACTGCAACCCCTGCCCTGTGTAGTACAACAGCGCGCCGGTGGCGAAGATCGGGAACAGCGACGACAGGATGCTCGCCACGCCGACGAGCCAGGCGCGCAGCGCAATGCCTAAGAAAATGAAGACCAGGAAGATGTCGCCGACGAGCCCCCACGTCAGCTCGCTGATCAGGGTTGCGGAGTTGCGCGCGGCAATGGCGGGCAGCCCCGTCACGGAAATCTCATAGCCGGGATGCGCCTTGCGCACCGGTTCCAGCGCATGGTCGATCTTTTCGACGACGGGCAGGATTTCGCTCGCGTCGATATCCGGCAGGCGGGCCGTTACCAGCACGGCGCGCTCGTCGGCGGCGATGAAGCGGCGCACGAGGTGATCGGGCAGGATGCCGACATACTTGCGGATGGTCGGGATGCTCGCGTCGCCCGCGGCATCGAGCCAGCGGCGCAGGCTTTCGAGAGACCATACGTTGCCGAGCCCGGCTTCCCTTTCGAGCACGCGATGGGCTTCGGCGATAACGCCCAGCGTTCCGACGTCGTAGAGGCCGATGACATCGGACGCTGCCGGGGCCGCGCCTGCGGCTGCGTCTTGTCCGCCCTTCCATTCGATCATGACGTGGACCGGATTGGCGCCCGTGAGCTTGCTGTCGAGGCTGCCGGTGGCGGAGAGCGCCTGCTCCTTGTCCGGCACCTGGTCGGCCAGGCGGTACATGGGTTTCAGCGCGAAGAAGGCGTGCCCGGTGATCAGCACCGCGGCGATGCCCGCCAGCACGAACGGCGCCGGGCGGGCGCCGACGTATCCGATCACGGAATCGCTGAAGCGCTGCAGCACGCCAACGCCGCCCTCCTCGCGCTCGTGCGGATCGACGGCGGCGGCCGGCTCGCGGCGGACGAAGATGGCGGCCAGCGTCGGCACGACGACGGCGACGGCGGTGTAGGAGATCGCGACCGCCATCAGTGCTGCGAGGCCAAACGTGCGGATGAGGGCCGAGTCGGCGAACGCGAACGAGACGATCGAGATGGCCTGGTTCATCGCGGTCAGCAGGCAGGCGGGCGCAACCTCGCGCACGGCGTTGCTGGCCGCCTCGATGCGATCCATGCCGGCGAGGATGTCGCGCCGGATGGCGAAGACGAGATGCATCGAATCCGAAAATCCAGACACGAGGATCAGCGGCGTGATGACGTTGATGAAGAGGTTGAGCCGGAAGTCCAATCCGCCAAGCACGCCGAGCGTCCAGAGAATGGCAATCGTGGGCCCCAGCACCGCGATCAGCGTCAGCGACAGGCGGCGGAAGAAGAGATAAGCGACGACGAAGCCGACGGCAAACCCGAGGCCGTTGTAGACGAGCCGGTCGCGCTCGACGGCGTTCCGGATTTCGAGCTGCATCACCGGGGCGCCGGTCAGCTTGGCCGTGAGGCCGGAGCCCGCGAGCTGCTGATCGGCGACTTCCTTGATGCCGCCGATGACGGTGCGCGCCGTGTTCTTTTCGACCAGCGCGCGGTCCAATGAAATCACGATCAGGGCCAGCTCGCCGTCGCCGGACAGGAACTTGCCTTTGACGATGTCGTTTTCTGCCAGCGCGTCGATGACCTTCTTGTAGGCGGCGTCGTCTTGTGGAAGCTCGTCCGGCACCACTGGTGGCGCGTAGCCCGTCGCATCGGGGATGCCGCGCGCCGAGAGCATCGACACCAGACCGCTCACGCCGTCGGTGAGTTGCAGCTCGATCACGGCCTCGCGAAACGCCGTGAGCTTCTTGCGCGAGAGCAGGTCCTTGCCTTCCACGACGACGAGCACGTCGTATTCGCTCGACGGGAAGCGGCTGTCGATCTGCTCGTACTTGCGGAACTCCTCCGTGTTGGTGCGGAACAGCTCCGAGAGGCTGTCGTCGACGCGCAGTCTCGAAACGCCAAAGACCGCGAGCGCCGACAGGATGACGATTAGCGCCAGGGACAGGTAGGGCGCGCGCAGCGCCACCAGCCCCAGGCGCTCCAGTCCGAATGAAAACAGAAACGACCGGCGCGGCATCTCGGGTGTCGTCATGTGTCGTGTCCGTTTCGTGCGTTTGTCGTGCCGCGGCAGATCCGGCCTTGCGTATCCGAACGCGCAGTCCGGCAACACGGCCGCGCCGCTGCCGCAAGTCTGCAGGGCCCCAGTCTCGGCTTCTCAGCCGAATCGGACCGCTTGAGGCGTACGGTCGCACCCGCCCGCACGGACGTGCAAGCGGGCGTCGAGGATGGCGCACCGATGTTGCGGCTCAGGCGGCCTGAGCCTAGGTTCGCCCTCTGCCGCCCTCGCGGAGGATCCGCCACGCATGTCGAACGTCGCCGCCGACCAGGTGCTGGATGCGCTCGGCCTTCGCTGTCCGCTGCCGGTGCTCAAGGCCCGCAAGGCGCTGTCCGCGCTCGCGGCCGGTCAGGTGCTCGAAGTTCTCGCCAACGACCCGGCTGCGCCCGAAGATTTCGCGGCGCTGTGCCAGGTCACGGGCCATCGCCTCGTCGCGCAGACCTGGGACGGCGGGGCGCACCGCTTCCTCATCGTCTCGGCCGGCCCGTCTCCGGGACCTGGTCCGGCATCCGGAGACTAGTCTTGCCCGGCCAGCGAGAACGCACGTGGCGGGGCGGTGCGCGGCCTTGACATCGGAGTCACCCCTTCGATAAGAGTGGGCCCTTCGATGAGGGGCGTCTTGCGCCGCACGGTTTGGCCGGTTGGCCGATCCCGCCGCGCACACCGTATGCACTCTCCAGGCGCGGTCGTTTTTGCGGCGCGCACATCGGGCGGTTAGCTCAGCGGTAGAGCACACGCTTCACACGCGTGGGGTCATAGGTTCAATCCCTATACCGCCCACCATTTTTAGCTCACGCGCTGAAGCGCTCCGCATGGGCGGCGCTCGCGCCGGGTCGCCTTGCTCCCGGGCCCTGCGGGCCAAGTTCTATGTTTGCGCGCTGAAGCGCTCCGCATGGGCGGCGCTTTTTTTCCGAGCACGGTTCCGCCGTGACGTTAGTGCACGGCTCCGCGATGACCTGCCGGGTCGCAATGCGATCGGGCTTCAGGTTCTCACGCGACGAGGCGGTGGTCGGAGATGAGCTGCTTCATCAGCTCAAGCTCGTACTCGATCGAGGCGATCGTATCCTTGGTCGCCTCCTGCTGCGCCGTCGCTTTGCCGACGTCGGCGGCGAAGTCTTCGAGAGCGGCTTGTATGCGGTCAAATGCGGTGTCGCTGTCCATGACCCATCTCGCTGAGGTATGAGCCCGCGTACCCGATTCCCCGCATGCTGAGGGATCGCGGCCGGACTTATGCTCAGATTCGGGATCGAGTTGCAGCGCCACGCGCGCGATGCATGACGCGCGCGACGCGGATCGAACGGTTCCGGACTGAGAGGCGTCGCTCAACGCGACGACGTGCGCGCCGCGGACAGATCCACGTCGCCGTACATCGTCATCATCGGATCGTCGTCGAGGATTGCTTCCTCGTAGCGGCCGTAACCGTTGAAGTCGCCGGCGATGGCGCGGCCGTAGGCGCCGACGTTGCCGATCTCCAGATAGTCCCCTTCCTTGATGCACGACGGCAGCAGGAACGGGCCCTTCATGTGATCGATGGAATCGCAGGTCGGGCCCCACAGCTCGTAGGGCACCAGCGGATCGGACGAAGGCTCGCGGCCAACGAGGCGCGCTGGGAAAATCCAGCCGAGGTGCGCCGCGTCGAACAACACGCCATAGCCGCCGTCGTTGATGAACAGGTCGTTGCCGCGCCGGGCTTCGACGCGCACGATCAGGCTTTCCGCCTCGGCCACAAGCGCGCGGCCGGGCTCGCACATCATGCGTACGTTTTCGCGCACGGGCAGCCTGTTCACGCCCTCCTCGATGGCCGCGATAAAGCGCGCGAGAGGAGCGGGCTGCATGTTCGGATAGACCGACGGGAAGCCGCCGCCGACATCGACGCGATCGACCACGACACCGGCCTTGCCGATCAGCCCCTGCACCTCGGCGAGGGCGTTGATGTAGGCGTCCGGCGTCATCGTCTGCGAGCCGACGTGGAAGGTGATGCCGAGCTCTGCGGCCGCCTGGCGCGCCTTCACGAGCAGGTCGGCAGCCTTGGCGCCGCCGGTGCCGAACTTGCGCTCCAGCGGAATGCGGCTGTTGATGGCCGGCACCGAGATGCGCACGAACAGCACCAGATCGCGCGCGGGGCCCGAGGCGCCGCGCGTCTCGTCCAGGATCTTTTTCAGCTCGTCCTCGGTATCGAGGGCGAAGCTGCGGATGCCATGCTCGTGGTAAGCGCGGCGGATCGACTCGCGCGACTTCACCGGGTTCATGTAGTGCAGCTCAGCGCCGGGAATGGTCGCGGCATCCTCGACCTCGGGCAGCGAGGCGACGTCGAAGTGGCGAACGCCCGCGCCGTACAGCGCGCCGACGAGGAAGACGGAGCTGTTCGCCTTGTAGGCGTAGGCCACGTCGCCGTTGAAATTCTCGATGAACCAGCGGGCCGCGCGCGCCGCTGCGTGCGGGCGAGAGCAAACGACCGGGCCTTCGGGCTTACGGGCGGCGACAAGATCAGCCGCCGAGGCAAAACGCTCCATCCTTACGGACCTCCACCAACAAAAAGGGGTTGGAAAAGAAGCGCCGTGCGGAGCGAAACCGCCGCCGTGCGTGAGGGGGATTTAGGGCCTTGCAGCCTCGATGTAAAGACCTTTGGCGCCAAGGACATCGCGTGACAATTTGACGACAGCGGCGTTGCCCGGTTCGTGGCCGGGCAACGCGTGCGCAGCGCTCCCACGTGTCTGGATCCCGGCCTCGCCGGGATGACGGCGAAAATGGTGAAGACGACATACCCGCCAACGTCACCCCGACGTCATGGCGAAGCCACGCGTCCTCCTGGACGGACGGGGTGCAGACACGTTGCAACGGGGGACGGCGCTACTTCCCTTCCCGCGCCCGGCGGAGGGCAGCGGCGAGAGCGCTCTCGCCTTCCGGCTCTGACCTCTTGGGCGGAGGCGCATAGCTGCGCGACTGGTTTGCAGGCGCGCCTTGCGGGCGCGGGCCGCCGGCACTCGGCTGCGAGCCGCGCTCGACGGCGCCCGAGCGCATCGTCAGGCCAATGCGCTTACGCTCGGCATCGACTTCCTTGACGCGCACCTTCACCACGTCGCCGACCTTCACGACCTCGCGCGGATCTTTCACGAAGCGGTCGGCCAGCTCGGAGATGTGCACCAGACCATCCTGATGCACGCCGATGTCGACGAATGCGCCGAACGCGGCCACGTTCGTCACCGTGCCTTCGAGCTGCATGCCGGGGCGCAGGTCCGAAATCTTCTCCACGCCATCCGCGAAGGTCGCCGTCTTGAATTCGGGACGCGGATCGCGGCCGGGCTTTTCAAGCTCCGCCAGAATGTCGGTCACGGTCGGAATACCGAAGCTCTCATCGGCGAATTCAGCCGGGCGTAGCGCTTTCAAAAATGCGCGGTCGCCGATCATGGCCTTCAACGGACGCTTCGTCTTCTCGGAGATACGCTCCACGACCTCGTAGGCCTCGGGATGCACGGCGGAAGCATCGAGCGGGTTGGTGCCGTCCATGATGCGCAGGAAGCCCGCGGCCTGCTCGAACGCCTTCGGTCCGAGGCGCGGCACCTTCTTCAATGCCGAGCGCGCCTTGAACGCACCGTTCTCGTTGCGGAAGGCAACGATGTTCGCCGCCAAGGTCTGGTTGAGGCCGGAGACGCGAGTCAGCAGCGGCACGGACGCAGTGTTCACGTCGACGCCGACCGAGTTCACGCAATCTTCGACGACCGCATCGAGCGAGCGGGCCAAGCCGCTCTGGTCGACGTCGTGCTGGTACTGTCCGACGCCGATGGCCTTCGGCTCGATCTTGACCAGCTCGGCCAGCGGATCCTGCAGTCGGCGCGCGATGGACACCGCGCCGCGCAAGCTGACGTCGAGGTCGGGGAACTCTTTGGCGGCCAGTTCCGACGCGGAATAGACCGACGCGCCGGCCTCCGAGACCGTGACCTTGGTGATCTTGATCTGAGGCATCTTGGCGATCAGATCGGCCACGAGCTTGTCCGTCTCGCGGCTGCCGGTGCCGTTGCCGACGCTGACGAGATCGACCTTGTGTTTGAGGCAGAGCGCGGCGAGGGCTGCCAGCGAGCCCTGCCAGTCGCGGCGCGGCTCATGCGGATAGATGGTCGACGTTTCGACCAGCTTGCCGGTGCCGTCCACGACGGCCACCTTGACGCCCGTGCGCAGGCCCGGATCCAGCCCCATGGTGACGCGCGGACCGGCGGGCGCTGCGAGCAGCAGATCCTTCAAGTTCGACGAGAAGACCGAGATGGCCTCCGCGTCGGCGCGCTCCTTGAGGCGCGTCAGCAGGTCGGCGGTCGTCGTCGTGGCGAGGCGCGCTTTCCACGCGAGGCGGACGGTTTCGCCCAGCCACGCGTCGGCCGGGCGGCCCTTGTCGGCAATGCCGAATGCGCCGCGGATCTTTGCTTCGGCAGGATGGGCCTGCTTCTCGTCATGCGGCACGTCGAGATCGATTTCGAGGATGCCTTCGTTGACGCCGCGCAGCAGCGCCAGCGCGCGATGGCTCGGCATATCCTTGATCGACTGGCCGAAGTCGAAATAGTCGGAGAACTTCGCGCCTTCGGTTTCCTTCGCCTTCTTGACCTTCGAGGTCAGCGCGCCCTCAGACCACTGCCATTCGCGCAGGCTGCCCACGACGTCCGGGCGCTCGGCAATGCGCTCGATCAGGATATGGCGGGCGCCATCGAGCGCAGCCTTCTGGTCGGCGACGCCCTTGTCGTCCGAGATGAATTTGGCGGCCTCGGCCGCGGGATCGAGAGCCGGGTTGGCGAGCAGGGCTTCGGCGAGCGGCTCGAGGCCTGCTTCGCGCGCGATCTGCGCCTTGGTGCGCCGCTTCGGCTTGTAGGGGGCGTAGAGATCTTCCAGCTCGACCTTCGTCGCCGCTGCATTGATGGAGCGCGCGAGTTCCGGCGTGAGCTTGCCCTGCTCTTCGACGCTCTTGAGGACGGTGGCGCGGCGGTCTTCCAGCTCGCGCAGATAGACGATGCGTTCGGCCAGCGTGCGCAACTGCGTGTCGTCCAGGCCGCCGGTCTTTTCCTTGCGATAGCGCGCGATGAACGGAACTGTCGCGCCCTCGTCGAGCAGTGCGACTGCGGCCGCCACCTGCTCTTCGCCCACGCTCAGTTCATCCGCAATTCGCCGATTGATCTTGTCCATGAGTGTGCCTGCTGGAAGTTCTCTGATGGGTGGGCGCGCAGTTAGAATTACGACGCGCGGGAGGTCAACTGCGAGGAGGCCGGCGCCTGGGGCGCAGCTTCGTCCTCGAGGTCCAGAGCCGTCAAGCGCTCGCCGCGGCTCGCGATGCGGGAAGCCGAAACCGACACTTTTTCCAATGCCTTGACGGACGATCCGAAATGCCGCTCAAGCTCGGTCACGCGCTCGGCCAGCCGCGACACGTCGCCGAGCAGCAAGCCGACCTCGCGCTGGATGAGGCCGGCCTGGTCGCGCATTTTTGCATCCTTGATCAGGGCCTGCACGGTCTGGACGGCGAGCATGAGGATGTTGGGGGCAACGATCACCACACGCGCGCGATGCGCCCGCTGGACCAGCTCAGCAAAATGCTCGTGCAGATCGCCATAGACCGATTCCGAGGGCACGAACATCAGCGCCGTGTCCTGCGTCTCGCCCGGGATCAGATACTTCTCCGCGATGTCGTCGATGTGGCGGCCCACCGCTTCGCGAATGGCGTCGCGCGCGGCCTTCACCTCGTCCGGCGCGCGGGCGACACGCAGCGCCTCGAAGCCTTCGAGCGGGAACTTCGAGTCGATGACGAGCGGCGCAGGCGTGTTCGGCATCCGGATCACGCAGTCGGGGCGCTTGCCGTTCGAGAGCGTCGGCTGGAATTCGTAGACGCTGGCGGGCAACGCGTCGCGGATGATCGTTTCCATGCGCAGCTGGCCGAACGCGCCGCGCGCCTGCTTGTTGGCCAGCACACCCGACAGCGACAGCACCTCCGACGAGAGATCGGCGAGGCTCTGCTTGGCGTCCGCGATGACGGCGAGGCGTTCGTTGAGGTTGGCGAGGCTTTCGGTCGTGCGCCGGCCCGCCTCGGCGAGATTGTCGCCCAGGCGCGATGTGGCGGTGTCGAGCGTTTGCGACATGTGGCGGGTGAGCGTGTCGACGCGCTCGGACAGCCGAGCGGCGGTGTCGACGTTCTGGCGTTGCGTTTCGGCCAGGCTGTCCGACAGGCGGCGGCTGACGCCGTCGAGCGCGGCTCCGAGACGCACCGACACCTGCTCGACGCGATCGTCGAGCGCATGGGAGTCGTCGGACTGGCGACGCACCGTCATCTCGCTCATCGCGGTCAGGCGGCCTTTGATCTCGGCGAATTCGGCGGCCTGTGCCGCGGCCCGGGCCTCGGCCCTCGCCGCCCGGCGCATGCCGAGCACGATCCAGAGCGCAAAGACGGCAAGCATCGCCCCCCCGACCAGCACGAGCGGATCGATGCCGTCGGTCACGTGCCCCACGCGTTCGCGCAGAAGGTCGAGCCATTGCGTCATGCGATCGGGGGGCGCTAGGCGATCTGGAACCGTTTCCACCATGGCGTGTCAGGTATCCGATTCGTCCGCCCAAAATTCGTCGGGATGGGGGCGATGCTAGGCCGTTTCCCCATCGAATTGAGGATGGCCGTGCGCGCGTTCCTGGTTTTTCTTCTCATGTTGGCTAGCCTGCCGGCCGCGGCGCAATCCGTCCGCGCCGAGAGCGACGAGGCGGCGGTGCGCGCCGTGATCGCGACCTGGTATGGCGAGTTGCGCAAGAGCGGCGACCGCAAACACTGGCAGCTCTTCGCGCCAGGCGCCATCGACGGCGGGCCGCCCGAGACCGAGATCAATCCGGGCAGCCGCGCACTCAGCCCGACGATTTCAAACGAACTCGCTGCGAAAGCGCTGACCTTCACCTACGAGCTGGACGTCCTCAAAATCGACGGGCGCTTTGCCAAAGCGATTGTGTGGGAGCGCGGCTACTTCTACGCGTTCGCCGCGCAGCGGACCTATGAAACCGCCGCCTCCGCGCTGTTCGTGCTGGAAAAGCAGGATGACGGCCGGTGGCTGATCCTCGCGCACCAGGCCCAGTCGGCCGGCATTCCGCCGACGAAGCGTACCGACCCGATGCCCGACCTGCGCGATCTCTTCTATCGCACGCAGGGCAAGACTCGCGACCCGGCCGCCGACGCGCGCCAAGCGGACAAGTTCTAGCGCTACGGATTGGCGACGTTTGCCGGTTCGATGATCACGGTTGCGGCCGCGCGGCCTTCGACGACGTCCGCAGGGGCGACGGCGGCGGGCGCTTCGGGCTTCGGCGCAGACCGTCCCCTCCGCCGGCGGCGGTTCGTCTCGGCGTTGGCTGCGGCGCGGATTTCCTTTTCGTGGTCCGCCGCCGTCCTCAGGAATGTTCGCCAATCGCCCAAGATGCGGAAGCGTTGCTTCTCGTAGTCGTAGGCGATGCCTTCCGGCGTAAGGTCGTGACGCTGGCAGATCGCAACCAGCGTCTCCTCGCCTGCCCGCTCCAAGCGGAGCTGATATCCCGCGGTCGCGCCCGGAACGGCGAAGGTGACGCCGGGTGCGATCAGGTTGTCCTGCTGCAGCTCGTTCGGGAACAGCACGATGGCTTTGCCGTCGCGGTCGACGTCGATCAGCGTCAGGTGGCAGGCCTCGCTGACGACAACGCTCACGGAGATAAGATCGCGCGGGCGGTAGACGGCCCTGTCGGGCCAGACGACGACATCGATCTCGTTTTCGGGGACGTTTTGCTTGTCCTGCGGCGCGCTCGCCGCGGTGCCGTCGAGCACGCGATTGAGGGCGTCCCACTGCCCGCGCGTCACGGCGGCATTGAGCAGGCGCGCGGCCTGGACATCGCCCGTGTTTGCATTTGCCGTCAGCGCCTCTGCCATCTCGCGCTCGCTCGCGCCGTGCTCCGCTGCCGCGCGCGTAAGATCGACGTCTTGCGTCCAACTGCGAGCCAGCGGCTCAAGTTGCTGCTGGACGGCGCCGTCGAACTTCATGGCATCGCCGGAAGCGTCGCCGGATGGCGCGAGAATGCGGGCGGCGAGCCAATCGGCGGGCACGATATCGGGAATTGAGGACGGGGCCGACGCCGTGAGCCGGTCCCACTCGTCCGCCGTCATGGCCAATGCGCTCGGGCGCACGACGAGCAGCGCGCTCTCGTCTCCCAGCGTTTCGATCCCGCTCGACGGCGCCGCGCCGCGATTGCGGGCGATGGCTGCGAGCAGCGCGGAGGCGGCGGTTCGCGCGACCTCGAGGCGTCCATCCGGCTCGCAGGCGTTCCAGAGGTGCACGAGGGAGAGGAAGCGCGTGTCCGCCGCCTCCGCCGGTCCGACAGACCGCATCCATCGGTCGGTCATGTCCTCGACCTCTGCGGCCGTGATCGGCGAGCGGTCGCGACACGCTTCATCTCGCGTCGGCAGGGAGGCAATCCAATCGCGCACAGACTCGATCTCCGCAGGGGACGGCGCAATTCCAGCGGGCGCCGGCGCTTGGGCTTTGCTTGCCTCAGGAGGCTCGCCGTTCGCAGCTTTGTCCTTGGCAGGCTTGCTGGCCTCGCCGTTTGCGTCGCTGCGCTTGGCGTCGCCGCGTTTGTCGTCGTTGCGCTTCTCGTCGTTTTCGCCGTCGGCCTTGGGACGCACGCTTGCCGTGAGCGCAAAGAGGCGCAGGTAGGCGCGCGACAAATCCGGCTTTTGGGGCGTGATCAGGCGCGGGTTGGCCGCCAGAGCGTTCATGTCGAGGGTGCCTGCGCCCGCCTCGCGGCATTCGGCGCAATAGGTTTCCAGAACGAGGCGCGCGCGTTCGCTCACGGGAGCCTCCGGCGCGGCCGCAGCCGCGTAGCCCAGGCTCGCGCCCGCAAGCGCGAACGCCGCCGCCACGACGCGCGCGCGCCGCCGCGTTCGCCCTCTTCGCCCCGCCCTCGCCGTTGCCGCCGCCGTCATCGATCCTCCGCCCGGCAGAGATTATCGGTTTCCGGGGGGCCGCCGCCAGCGGCGCTTGAGCAACATGGTCAAATCCAAATGCATCGCATTTACTTGTAGTTACCAGCCGGCATCGATCCAGCCTGCGGCCGGGCCATTTTCGGCGCCGCCGGGCAACGAGGGGTGGCCCGGGCCGGGCGCGTGGCCTATGTGTTCAAGCAGGCGTGCGTTCGAGCAGGCGTGTGTTGCTCGCGCTCCTTTTTGCGATTTCGCTTCACTCGGTTTCCTCACATCACGGACATCCACCATGGCGCACGGCGGCAAGCTCCTCATCGATCAACTCGCACTGAATGGCGTGCAGCGCGTGTTCGAGGTGCCGGGCGAGAGCTTCCTGGCCGCGCTCGACGGCCTCAGCGATACCCCCTCGATCCGCACCATCATCTGCCGTCATGAAGGGGCGGCGGCCATGATGGCGGAAGCGACGGGAAAGCTCACCGGCAAGCCCGGCATCGCCTTCGCCACCCGCGGCCCCGGCGTCGTCAATGCCGTCTCGGGCGTGTACGTCGCGCAGCAGGACGCCACGCCGATGATCCTGTTCGTTGGCCTGCCGACGATCCCGCTCGAAGAGCGCGCGCCGTTCCAGGAGATCGACATCACGGCGCTGTTTTCCGGCATCGCCAAATGGACCGCCGTAATCCGCCAGACGGATCGCATTCCCGAATACGTCTCGCGCGCCTTCCGCGTCGCCATGTCCGGGCGTGCCGGACCGGTCGTGATCGGATTGCCGGAGGACGTGCTGTCCGCCCAGACCACGGCGGCGCCGTTGCCTCCCGCAACGCTCTCGCTTGCGGCGCCGTCCGACCGCGACATGGACGCGCTCGCGAAGCGGCTCGCGGCGGCCGAGCGGCCGCTGGTCATCGTCGGCGGTCCGGGCTGGAGCCGCGAGACCAAGCGCACGATCGAGGATTTCGCGCGCGCCTTCGACGTGCCTGTCGCGGCCTCGTTCCGGTGCCAGGACTACTTCGACAATCGCCACCCGAGCTATGTCGGCCATCTCGGTTTCGTCACGGATCGCAAGCTCAAGGCCGGGCTCAAGGCGTCAGACCTCGTGATTGCCATCGGCGCGGAAGTGGCCGACATCGCAACCGACGGCTATGCGCTGCTCGGCGGGGCGGATCAGACGTTCGTGCAGGTGCACCCGGAGCCCGCCGCCATCCTCGGCTATCGAGACGCGAGCCTCGTCATTCCAGCCGCCAGCGCGACCTTCGCTGAGGCTCTGCTCGGCATGGCGGAGCGCGTACCGGGCACTTCCGACAAGAAGGGCGCGCGCCGCGCTTGGAGCGTCTTCCGTCACGACCTGCGGGCGGCCTACGAAGCGAGCCTTGTTCCACGCGCGACCCCGGGGCCGGTGCGCATGGAGGATGTCGTGACCGCGATCTCGGCAGCCCTGCCCGATACCGGCCTCGTCACCAACGGCGCGGGCAACTATTCGCAGTGGGTGCATCGCTACTTCCAATGCAAGGAGTACCGCAGCGGGCTCGCCTCGACGTGCGGCTCGATGGGTTACGGACTGCCTGCCGCCATCGCCGCCAAGCTCGAACATCCTGCCTCGCCCGTCGTCTGCTTCGCGGGCGACGGCTGTTTCGCCATGACGGCGACGGAGCTCGGCACGGCGATCCAGTACGACCTGCCGATTGTGATCGTGATCGCCAACAACGGCATGTACGGCACCATCCGCATGCATCAGGAACGGCGCTATCCTGGCCGGCCCAACGGCACGACGCTCGTCAATCCCGATTTCGCTGCGTTCGCGCACGCGCATGGCGCGGGAGGCGCGGTCGTGACGCGCAGCGAGGATTTCGCGGGCGTGCTCGCCGAGGCGCTGGCAGCCGACACGCCGTACGTGATCGATGTGCGGCTCGATCCCGAGGCCATCACGCCGATGGAAACGCTGACCGGCGTGCGCGAGGCGGCTACTGCGAAGTAGCCCCTTCGCTTACTGGGCCGCGCGCATCTGCTCGAGCTCTGCTTCGAGCAGCAGGATGCGATCCTGAAGCGTGCGAACAGCGTCCTGCACGTCCTCGATCGCGACAAGCTGGGGGATGTGCTGCGGGCAGTTGCGATCCCACGCCTCGATCTCGAACAGAATTGCGCGCTCGGCGGTCGCGTTGCCGACTGGCGGGCGCAAGCGCGACAGCAGCTCGTCGTCGTTCTCGACGATCCTGGCGCGGCCCCAGATTTTGACGCGCCGCCGGTTGGCGTAGTCCATGAGGAAGATGAACGCGCGGGGATTGTCGGCCAGATTGCCGGCCGTGATGTATTGCCGGTTGCCCGCGAGATCCGCGAACCCGAGCGTGCGCTCGTCCAGTACGTGCAGGAACCCGGCAGAGCCGCCGCGATGCTGGATGTAGGGCTGGCCATCCTTGTTGGCGGTGCCGAGATAGAACGAGCGCACCTGCGCGATGAAGGCCGCCAGATCCGGCGTTACCGTTGTGGGCCAGCCTTTGGCCTGCTCCATGCGCGCATACTGTGCGCGGGAGCCGCGCGCCGCTTGCTCGGCTTTGACCGTGTCTGTGAACGCGATGTCGGATGCGTAGCGGGCCATGAGTGCGCTCCTTGCGAAACGAACGGGCCGAAACGATCGGGCCGTAAAGATCGGCCGATATGATCTGACGTGTCAGATCTCCGGCATGCCGATGAAGCCCGGGAGCGCCTTCACGCGATCGACCCAGGCGGCGACGGCGGGATAGTGTTCGAGGGCAACACCGCCTTCGTGGCTGAGCGCGACATACGGCATGCAGGCGATGTCGGCGACGGTGGGCCGCCCGAGCGCGAGCCAAGCGTCTCGCGCCAACTGGCGCTCCATGAGTGCGAGGATGCGCGCCGACTTGGCGCGTGCGTGCGCGACATCGAGCTTGTAGCCGAACTTGTCGTGCAGACGCGCGTCGTTCGGGCCGCGGGCGATTTCGTTCTCGGCCACCATCAGCCACTGGCTCACCTGCGCGAGGCCGGCGGGGTCGGTCGGCAGCCAGCTTTCGCCGCCCCACTTGCGGGCGATGTAGATCAGGATCGCCTGACTGTCGCGCAGCACGAGATCGCCATCCTGAAAGACCGGGATCTCGCAGAAGGGATTGAGGTCGCTCAGCGGCGGCTGCTTGTGCGCGCCGGCAAGGAAATCCACGGGGATGACTTCGAGCGGCACGCCGATGAGCGCGCACAGCAGGCGCACCTTGTAGCAATTGCCGGACAGTTCGAGGTCGTAAAGCTTTGCCGCCATTGCTCGCGCCTTTTCGTTCGTCGCCTGAGGTTAGGGTGGCGCAAGATCGATTGGTCCGATAGACAGAAAGTCTGAGAGATATATTTCCGGTTTTTGGAAGGGTGCGATGGACCGGCTGCGGGCCATGACCGTGTTCGTGGAAGTGGCAGATGCGGGCAGCCTGTCGGCAGCCGCGCGGCGGCTCGGCGAGCCGCTCACGAACGTCAGCCGGCTTCTGTCGCAGCTCGAAGCGCATCTCAACTGCACGCTCATCGACCGCACCACCCGGCGCATGGCGCTGACGGACGCCGGGCGCGACTATCTGGTGACGTGCCGGCAGGTGCTCGAAGCGCTCGAAGGCGCCGAGGGGCGGATTGCGGGGCAATCCTCGACGCTCTCCGGGGAAATCGCGATCACGGCGCCCGTCAGTTTCGGACGCCTGCATCTGCTGCCGGTCGTCACCGCGTTCCTCGCCGCCTATCCCCGCATCACCGCGCGGCTGCTGCTCATGGATCGCGTTGTCGATCTTATCGAGGAAGATATCGACGTTGCGCTCCGGATCGGCGAGCTGCCGGATTCCGGATTGGTGGCAAAGCGCGTCGGCACCGTTCACTTCGTTGCGTGCGCGTCGCCGGAGTTTCTGCGCCGGTCGCGCGTGCCTGCCATGCCCAGCGAGGCGGCGACGCTGGACTGCGTGACCTTTGCCGGAATGCCGGGGGGCATGCGTTGGGTGTTCAAAAGCAAGCGCCATGGGCGCAAGACCGTCCGCGTCCGCTCGCGCTTGTCGGTGAACACGGCGGAAGCCGCGGTCGAGGCCGCCGTGGCGGGCGTCGGGCTTGCGCGCGTGCTCTCATACCAGGCGCGCGCTGAGATCGACGCCGGTCACCTGACGCCGATCCTCGAGCGTTTCGACGACACGCCTATTCCCATTCACCTCGTGTACCGGTCGGCGCGATCGGACACGCCGCGCGTGCGGGAGTTCGTGCGCTTCGCCTCAGAGAAGTTGCGTGCGCAGCCGACGCTTCGATGAAGGGAATGGTCGGCAGCGAGATTTCGTGAGCGTGCGGACGAGGCGCGAAGACCAGAGCAGCTGAATCGGCGCAACTAGGCCGATCGAGGATGGGGATGCGGCCGGCGAAACAATCCCGACGCGTAGCGCCATTCCATAAACCGGCGCACCTCCGTGAGCTGGCCGTCCGCGAGGCGAGCGAGCGGCCACGCACCGTTGCCCATGCTCTTGATCTCGGCAGCGATCCAGCGGTCGCGCAGCTCGGTACCGTGTTCGCTGTTTCCCGACGCGGACCGGTAGAGAATTTCGATGCGGTCTCCGGGCGAAAGATCCGTGACGTTTGCCATCGCTTTCAGGCCTCCGTTCTGGTCATGAAATCCCGATATACCGCCAGCCCATCCCCTGCCTAACCAACTCCTTCTTCTTCCCATATCCGAAGAATGTATTTCGGCTGGTCGCCCTAACCGCGCGCATTCCAAGCCACGGAATAAGCAAATCTGAAAATGAAATTTCTCCGAAGCCAACCGCCGCAGTAACCACTGTCTCGGTCGACACACCCGATGCGACCGCGGCGAGGCCTCGGAGCCGCGGACCCGGCGCCCTTTACGCTTCCCACGACCGCAAACATTGGGAATAGCCATGACCGGTATCGTCATTGTCGGTGGCGGAGCCAGCGGCGTGCTGCTCGCGGCTCACCTTTTGAGAAAGCGACATCCCTCGCTGGCCGTCACGATCATCGAGCAGCGGGCGGAGCTCGGCGCGGGTGTCGCCTACGCGACGCAAGATCCGGATCACCTGCTCAATGTCCGCGCCGCGAACATGAGCGCGTTCTCGGACCAGCCCGAGCATTTCTTCCAATGGCTGCGGACGGACGCTCCCTCGTTCGGAGACGGCCTGCCCGAGGCATCGTCGTTCGCGCCCCGGCGCACGTATCGCGACTATCTGCAAAGCCTTCTCGCGCCGCACCTCGCCGACGGGCGGCTTCGGCTCGTCAACGCGCGCGCGGTGGCGATCACCGAAACGTCGGATGGAGTCTCGGTCGCCTTCGAGGATGGCGCACATATCATCGCAGACCACGCCGTCGTCGCGACGGGCAACGAAGGGCCGAAGCTGCCGCTCGCGCCGTGGCGCCATAACGGATGGAACAGTTCGCCCGTGCCGGATCTTCCGGCCGGCGCGCCAGTCGCGATCATCGGCACCGGCCTCACGATGGTCGACTGGGTGCTGACACTGCTGCACAGCGGTCATCGCGGCCCGATCGTCGCCATCTCGACGCGAGGTCTCACACCGCACGCGCACCGGGCGATCTCGCCCGTGCCCCTCGACGCCGCCACCGTTCCGTTCGGGGAGCCGTTGAGCCGCACGACGCGGTGGCTGCGCCGGTGGGCGGACCGTATCGAAGCCGAGAGTGGCGACTGGCGCAGCGCGATCGACGCCCTTCGCCCGCATACGCAGCGGCTCTGGCAAACCTTGCCGCTCGCGGCCAAGCGGCGCTTTCTGCGCCATGCGCGGCCGTGGTGGGATCAGCATCGTCACCGCATCGCGCCGCAAGCCGCCGAAAAGCTGGCGCACGCACGCCGCACCGGCCAGTTCCGCGTGATCGCGGGACGCGTGCAGGGGTTCGCAGAGCGGAACGGTGGCGTGGACATCATAGTCGCGACGCGCGGAACGCGGGAGCGTCCGACGGTCTTCGCGCGCGCGGTCTTCGAATGCCGGGGACGCGCAAGCAACGTGCACGACACGGACAACACATTGCTGCGCTCTCTCCTGGCTACCGGACAGGCGCGCTCCGACGCTCTCAATCTGGGGCTCGATGTCACCGGGGACTACGCCCTGATCGGCCAAAGCGGCGATCCATCGGGCAGGCTGCACGCCATCGGACCCGTCACGTCGGGCGTATTCTGGGAGGTGACGGCCGTTCCCGACATTCGCATCCAAGCTGCGAACCTCGCGCACAAATTTCTGCGCGTTGCATAGCCTGGGCGGACCGAGCGAGTTAACCGCTGCCGAATTGCTGGCCATCCGGCCGGCACGCGGTACGTGCCGACCCAATCAGTTTGCCGATGGCACAACCGTTCGACTGTCAGGCCTTGCCGCGGTTGTCCTTCTTGGCTTGCGCATTTTTCGTCTGCTGAGAGACGCTGCCGATCTGGCTGCCTGGAATGATCCGGCGCCGTTTGATGCTCGGATGAGACTTCATCCCGGCATTGGACGTTTGCTCTGCCACCTGGATCGGATGGAATTTTGCTGTGCGATGCAGCTCGAGAGCACGGCGCGCCGCGTCGACATGGGTTGTCTTCGCTTCGAGCTTCCTTACGCGCTCAAGCTCCTTGTTCACCCGCTTCAGCGCGCTGGCGATCGCCTGCTTGCGCTTGAGCGGCTGTTCGGTGTTGCCGGGGAAGCTCTTTCCGCGCGCTTCCGTTTTGCCGCGCCCTTCGCGCTGACGCTGGCGCACCCGCGTGCGCAGTTTCTCGCGTTCTTCGCGGAGCTGCCGCTGCAGACCCTGAAGGGCCTTGGCGTCATGGCCGTAAATTGCCGGATGGTGCGTGCTGTCGACAAGATCGAGCAGCTCTTTGCTCAGCACGCTGCGTTCCGTTGCACGTGACTGCGACATTGGCAGATCCTCCGTTGACCCATGCGTTGCGTTGAGGTTGCAACAAAGTAGATGGTGCTGCGGATGCAATCGGCAACGGGGTGGCCGGTCGGAGGGGCGTGCTTTCGCTAAGAAATTCGGGGCCAGGCCCACGCCTGCGGTCAGGCGACCTCGCTGATCACGTCGACTTTTTGAGTTTCACTGCGGTCAGGCGGCGGCATCGTTCCGGCGCTGAAGCATGTCGGGCTTCGTTTGGCCGCCATTTTGAGCCCCGAAAGCTCATGGGCGATGTCGTCCGTCGTCACCGGCTGCCCCTCTGCAGGAAGCATGAGCAGAGCGATCGAGCACGAGAGCAGCGGAAACTGCGCGACGACGCCGTCGCGCCCAGCGCATTCGATGTAGCCGCTCTGACGGTGACTGGCCGAGTAAAGGCTCTCGGCATCGGCGGAAAAACGCGCGCACACGGCTCGCAACCTTTGCGCAAATTCACCGACTTCGCCCGACAGCCCTACGAAGAAGTCGTCGCCGCCGATATGGCCCACGAAGGCATCGTCGCGACCGAACTCGGCGCGCAGGATTTCCGCGAACATGATGATCGCGCGGTCGCCGACATGGAAGCCATAGACGTCATTGAATGGCTTGAAGTTGTTGAAGTCCAGGTAGGCGAATGCGTGATCGCGGCCGCGGTTCTCGGTGCCGCGGCCAATGTGGCCGATGATTGCGTCATTGGCCGGCAGGTGCGTGAGCGGGTTCTGGTTCTGCGCCGCGCGCAAGCGGATCGAGCCCGCCAGCGTCAGCAGCGCCGTGGCGGGAACGAAACCGAAGTAGCGCGCGTCCTTGGTGACGATCACGCCTTCCTCGATCGACTGCACACACCGTTCGATCAGATGCGCGGCAGAAATACCGTGATCGACCACCGGCAAGCGCGTGACGAAGTCCGCCAACGGCTTCCGGAAGGCAGCATTCTTCAATAGATCCCGGCCGAACGGAGCCTGCACCAGGAACCGCAGATCGCGCTCGCGCACGACTCCAATGGGCGTCGACCGCGCGTCCACGACGGGCAAGAACGTGCAGTCCGGATGCCCCAGGAAATATTCGACGACTTGGTCAAGCCGCGTGTCGCCCGAAAAGGCCTCGAGCGCGACGACGATGCCCTCGTCATCGAGCGTTCTGGTGCCGCGTTGCGACTTCCGACGGTCTGAATTGTCGGCGACGGCGGGGTACATCTGCTTCAGGTCCGCCGCGTCCACCGAAGGACGGGCGATGAAGTATCCCTGCACGAGATCGCATCCGCAGTCGCGGCACGCATGCAGCTCGCCTGCCCGCTCGACGCCTTCGGCGACCACCTGGGTGCCGAATGTGTGCGCGAGCTCGACCAGTCGTGACAAGAATGCGCGCTTGCGTGCGTCGCGGTCGATGTCGCTGATGAAGAAGCGGTCGATTTTTACGTAGTCGGGCTGCAACTCGTAGAGGGTCTGCAGGCCGGAATGTCCGGTGCCGAAATCGTCGATCGCAATCCGGAATCCGAGACTGCGCAATTTTGCGACGCCGCTGATCAGCCCCGCCCGGTATGGCGCATCGCCGCCTTCGGTGATCTCGATACTGATATCGAATGGCGTGAGGCGTCCGGCCCGCAATCCGTCCATCATCGCCGGCAGCATCTCATCGATTTGAGCCGCGCGCTTGCGATCGAGATTGACGAAAAGCAGGGCGTCGACGCCGGCTTTCTGCGAAAGCTTCAGGGCAGATCGCGTAAACAGCAACGCATCCACCTCAGCGCGCACGCCGAGACGATCCGCGAACGCAAAGAACTCCGGGATGGACGAAAATCCGAGGGCTTCGGTGTTCCTCACCAGCGTCTCGAACCCGTGCGCGTTGCCGCTGCGCAAATCGGTGATGGGTTGCAACGCCGTCTGAATGACCTGTTCGACGCGCTCGAGAAAGATGAACTTGCCATCACTCGCTTGCAGCAACGGCACTGACGTCCCGAACATTTTTTACCCCGTGGTCCCTCGTCTCTTCCTTAGCAAGCGGGGGTGAAGCCGCGCTTAAGCGGTCCGTCATGAGATTGTCACACACGCAATGTGCCCACCTGCGCGGCGCTCATTTGGGATCTGGAACAGGGGGGTGCCCGGACTTTTCTCGCCTGAGCCAGCTTGTCTTTCCGGGCTTTTGCGGCTAGACACCCCCTCATCTCACACGCGCACCTCATGCGCCCGCGGATTAAAAGCCCCGCAGGTCGCTCCGGTGGATGAGCTAAGCCCCTCAAAGGCCTCGCTTTTCTTCTCAAGGTGCGCGGAGGATCAACCGGAAAAGGAAACTTGCGCACATGACAGCGCCGCAATTCAACATGCGTCAGCTCCTGGAAGCTGGCGTTCACTTCGGCCACCAGTCCCATCGCTGGAACCCCAAGATGGCGCCCTTCATCTACGGCGCCCGCAACAACATCCACATTCTCGACCTGACCCAGACCGTGCCGATGCTGCATCAGGCGCTGAACAAGGTCTCGGACACGGTCGCATCGGGCGGCCGCGTGCTGTTCGTCGCCACCAAGCGCCAGGCCTCGGATTCGATCGCGGAAGCCGCCAAGAAGTCGGCCCAGTACTTCATCAACCATCGTTGGCTCGGCGGCACGCTGACCAACTGGAAGACGATCTCGACGTCGATCCGCCGTCTGCGCCAACTCGACGACATCCTTGCCGACCCGCAGGGCCGCACGAAGAAGGAAATCCTCAACATCCAGCGCGAGCGCGACAAGCTCAACCAGGCGCTCGGCGGCATCAAGGACATGGGCGGCGTGCCGGACCTGCTGTTCGTGATCGACACGAACAAGGAAGGCATCGCGATCAAGGAAGCCCGCAAGCTTGGCATCCCGATCGTCGCCATCGTCGACACGAACTGCGATCCGGACGGCATCGACTTCCCGGTTCCGGGCAATGACGACGCCGGCCGCGCCATCACGCTCTACTGCGATCTCATCGCGCGCGCCGCACTCGACGGCCTCGAGCGCGGCCAGGGTTCGTCGGGCATCGACGTCGGCGCATCGGTTGCACCGCCCGCCGAAGCGCTGCCGGACACCACCACCTTCAAGGGCATCGACGCCGCACGTGGCGAAGCCGACGACCTCAAGCGCATCTCCGGCATCTCGCCGAAGCTTGAGCAGAAGCTCAACGACGCCGGCGTGTTCCACTTCTGGCAGATCGCCGATCTCGACGCCGACAACCTCAGCGCTCTCGACCGCAAGCTGAAGCTCAACGGTCAGATCGCACAGGACGGCTGGGTGGCGCAGGCCAGGAAGCTGGTCGAAGCGTCGTCCGTTTAAGGATCCGGTGGCGGGCCAGCGGCCCGCCTCCTCCGCTTTCTGGACACGCGAGCCGGATTTCCGGCTCGCCTGCAATTCAAGCGCGATCGATCTCGACGTAGCTTCGATCGCGCTCCGATCCGATCACACCGGCACTGATGCTCTGGCCCGCCGGGCGCAAAGCAATCATCCGGTTTCGGACTTGATGAGACCGATTTTCACGCCCCGGACCGATAGGGTCCGAAGCGATCACGGTTCGCCACGCGTTATTCGCCAACGCGCGAAAGGAGCACACATGAGCACGATTTCCGCCGCAGCCGTCAAAGAGCTGCGCGACAAGACCGGCGCCGGTATGATGGATTGCAAGCAGGCGCTGACAGAGACCAACGGCGACATGGAAGCCGCAATCGACCTGCTGCGCAAGAAGGGCCTCTCGAAGGCCGCCAAGAAGTCGGATCGCGTCGCGGCCCAGGGCCTCATCGGCGTGATCTCGAAGGTCAAGTCGGGCGCCGTCGTCGAGGTCAACTCGGAGACCGACTTCGTGGCGCGCAACCCGCAGTTCCAGGAACTCGTCCAGACCATCACCTCGCTGGCCCCGGCCGCGAACGGCAACCTCGCCAATCTGCTCGAGGCCAAGTATCCAGGCGGCGAGAGCACCGTCGACCACCAGATCAAGGACGCCATCGCCACCATCGGTGAGAACATGGCGCTCCGCCGCACGGCGTCGCTCTCCGTCAAGGAAGGCGTGGTCGCCGACTACGTGCACAACAAGGCCGCAGACGGCCTCGGCAAGATCGGCGTTCTGATCGCGCTCGAAAGCGCGGGCGACTCGGATTCGCTGATGGCGCTCGGCCGTCAGCTCGCCATGCACATCGCGGCCGCCAACCCGCAGGTCGTCAACGTCGAGGACCTCTCGAAGGACGCCCTCGACCGCGAGCGCGCCATCTATCTCGAGCAGGCCAAGGCCGAGCCGAAGAACGCCGGCAAGTCGGACGAGATCCTGCTCAAGGCCGGCGAAGGCCGCCTGCAGAAGGAGTTCGTCAGCCAGGCCGTGCTGCTGAAGCAGGTGTTCGTCATCGACGGCAAGGCATCGGTGGCCGAAATTCTGAAGCAGGCCGAGAAGACCGTCGGAGCCCCGGTCAAGGTCTCGGCATTCGTTCGCTATCAGCTCGGCGAGGGCATCGAGAAGAAGGAAGAGGACTTCGCCGCCGAGGTGGCCAAGTCCATCGAAGCCGCGCAAAAGTAAGCAACGCACTCGGAGAAAAGCCGGCGATTGCGCCGGCTTTTTTTTGCCAGCCCAGCGCAAGCGGGGCAGTATGGCCACAACAATGCAGATGGCGCGGAGGGCCGAATGACGGCGGAAGGTGGATCGCTCAAGTACAAGCGGCTGCTGGTCAAGCTCTCGGGCGAAGCGCTGATGGGGAAGGCCGGCTACGGCCTCGACACCTCGGTCGTCGACCGGCTCGCGACCGAGCTCGCTGAGGCGCGCGCGGCAGGCTGTGCGCTTTCGGTGGTGGTTGGCGGGGGCAACATCTTCCGCGGGCTCCAGGGCGCCGCGAAGGGCATGGACCGCGCCACGGCCGACTACATGGGCATGCTGGCGACGGTCATGAACGCGCTTGCGCTGCAAAGCGCGCTCGAAGCCGCCAAAGCGCCGGCGCGGGTGCTTTCGGCCATTCCGATGCCGACCGTGTGCGAGCCCTACGTGCGCCACCGCGCGCTCTATCACATCGAGCGCGAGCGGATCGTCATCTTCGCGGCTGGCACGGGAAATCCCTTCTTCACGACGGACACGGCGGCCACGCTGCGCGCCATCGAGATGGGGTGCGATGCGGTTGCGAAGGCGACGCAGGTCGACGGCGTCTATTCCTCCGACCCCAAGAAGGACCCGAACGCGACGCGGTTCGATACGCTCACCTATTCCGAGGTGCTGGCACGCGACCTGCGCGTCATGGACGGCGCCGCAATCGCGCTTGCCCGGGACAATCATCTTCCGGTAATTGTTTTTTCCATCGATGGCCCCGGCAATCTGATCAACGTGGTGCGCGGCAGCGCGCGCGCGACCGTGATCCACGACTGAGAGCTTTGATGGCCCCACACGGCCCACCCGGGAGGTTTCCTTCCGGGGCCTGCCCAGCGCGACGCCCACTGGCGCGACGCGCGCATCCACCCAGAATTGCCGGCGAAGCACCAAGGTTGCCGGTCGAGACAAGAAGGAGACTGCCCCCGTGTCGCTAACGAGCTTCGATCCCAAGGAAATCGAACAGCGGATGCGCGCCTCGCTCGAAGCGCTCAAGCGCGAGTTGCAGGGCCTGCGCACGGGCCGCGCCAGCGCACATCTGCTCGATACCGTCCAGGTCAACGTGTACGGCTCGCGGATGCCGATCAACCAGGTGGCCACGGTGACCGTGCCGGAGCCGCGCATGATCTCCGTGCAGGTCTGGGACAAGGGCAACGTCCAGTCGGTCGACAAGGCCATCCGGGAGGCCAATCTGGGCGTCAACCCGGTGGTGGACGGCACGATGATCCGCCTGCCGATCCCCGCGCCCACCGCCGAGCGGCGCCAGGAGCTGGCCAAGCAGGCCCATAAGTATGCCGAGGCCCATCGCGTGGCCGTCCGCAACGTCCGCCGCGAGGGCATGGACCTGCTCAAGAAACTCGAAAAAGACGGAAAGATGGGCGAAGACGACCATCGCGCGAACTCGACCAAGGTGCAGGAGCTGACCGACAAGCTCATCAAGGAAATCGACCAGACCCTGCAGGCGAAAGAGGCCGAGATTCACAAGGTCTGAGCCTTCACCGTCTCGAAACGCGTGACTTGCCGGTGGATTAAGGCTCTAATTGTGCACGTTCTTTTCTTCGCGAAGTGCTAGGGTGATCAACCACCTGATGCGTCACGACCCTCCCCGAGGGAAGTGGCCGGTACCCGCGACGCCGCTCGAGATCTCAATCGCAACAACACGCGAAAGCCCCGTGGCAGACAGATCGCAATCCTCCGAGGGCACGTCAGGTGCGGTGATCATGCCGCGTCATGTCGCCATCATCATGGACGGAAACGGCCGCTGGGCGGCGGAGCGCGGACTGCCGCGCACGCTGGGCCATCGCTCGGGCGTCGATGCGGTGCGGCGCACGGTGCAGGCCGCAATCGATCTCAAGATCCCCTACATCACGCTCTACAGCTTCTCCTCTGAGAACTGGTCGCGGCCGCAGGGCGAGATCGACGACCTGATGGGCCTGATGAAGCGCTTCATTCGCTGCGATCTGGCCGAGCTGCACCAGAACAACGTGCGCGTGATGGTGATCGGCGAGCGCGACAACATCGATGCCGAGATGCGCGCGCTGATCGACGAAGCATGCGAGCTGACGCGACAGAACACGCGCCTCACGCTCGTGATCGCCTTCAATTACGGCGCACGCGGAGAAATCACGCGCGCGGCGCGCCGGATAGCCGAGGATGTTGCTGCGGGGCGTCTCGCGCCCACCGACATCACCAGCGAGCACTTGTCTGACGCGCTCGATACCGGGGGCGTGCCGGATCCCGAACTTCTGATCCGCACCAGCGGCGAGCGCCGGCTCTCGAACTTCCTGCTCTGGCAATGCGCCTATACCGAATTCGTCTTTCTCGACGCATACTGGCCGGACTTCGGCCGCGAGCTCCTGCTCGAGGCGATCACGCAGTACCGGGCGCGTGAGCGCCGGTTCGGCGGATTGGCGCGCCGGTCCACGGCCTAGGATCGCCTCCGATGGAGACCGACCAGATCGTCGAGGACAGCCAAGACCTGCCGCCTGCGCGGCGGTCGCCCACGGACCTTTGGAAACGCGTGCTTTCGGGCCTGCTGCTGGCAGGCGCGGCGTTCGGGCTTGCGTGGGCGGGATTGCTGCCGTTCGCCGCTTTCGTGCTCGTCGTCGCAATCGCCATGAGCTGGGAATGGTCGCGCGTTGTGCGGGGCGCAGGGATCGATCTGACGCTGGTGGTGCACGCCATCGCGGTAACGGCAGCCGTGGCGCTCGCGGCCTTCGGGTTCGTGGCCCTCGGCGTCGCGGTGCTGCTGATCGGCACCATTATCGTGCTCGCGCTCGAATTCGGCTCGCACCCGCTGCTTTCGGCGACCGGCGTCATGTATGCGGGCTTGCCGGCCGTGGCGTTGCTCTGGCTGCGCAGCGACGAGCCGCGCGGCTTTCTCGCCATCCTCTTCATCGTGCTCGTGGTCGCGGCAACGGATACGGCCGCGTTCGCCGCCGGACGCCTGATCGGCGGCCCGCGCCTTGCCCCGCGCGTCTCGCCCAACAAGACCTGGAGCGGACTTGCGGGCGGCGTGTCTGCCGCCGCGGGCGTTGCCGCCGCATTTGCCGTCGTGATCGGCGCGCCGGTCGTGCCGCTCGCCATCGTGGGACTGCTGATGGGCCTGCTCGCGCAGGCCGGCGATCTCGCCGAGTCGGCGCTCAAGCGGGCGTTCGACGTCAAGGACGCGAGCCAGCTCCTGCCCGGTCACGGCGGGTTCATGGACCGCATGGACGGGCTGGTGACCGTTTCGGTCGCCGTCGCGATTGCCGCGCTCTTCCTCAACCCGCAGGCACCCGCGCACGCGCTGCTGTCCGGGCTTTCGCTCTCGGCTCCCTGACGGCAGCACGATCGGCCTGTTCCGCGATGGCCGGGCGGTGCTATGCATCGACGGAGTGCTGAGGTTCCCCGATCCGGGAGACGCGGGCCGGGAAACGCTCCAGTGTGTTGTTTTCTCGAATTTTCCTACGACGAACGGACACCCCCGCCTCGTCAGCAACCCGAATGGGAGACGGTTCAGGCATGACGCGAGCGGCGAGCGTATCGAGCGACCTTGCGCGAACGCCGGAGGCCACGCGCGCAGACGCGCCGCCCGCCTCCCGTCCCCGCACCGCGCCGCTGCGCCTTACCGTGCTCGGCGCGACGGGCTCGATCGGAACCAGCACGCTCGATCTGTGCGGGCGCCATCCCGATCGCTTCGAGGTCGTGGCGCTGACCGCGCAATGCAATGCCAAGCGCCTGGCGGAACTCGCGATTACGCATCGCGCCCGCCTCGCCGTGATCGGCGACCCAGCGCACTACGCGGAGCTGCAGGAACTGCTCGCCGGCACTGGAATTCGCGCCGCCGCGGGAGAAGATGCGGTCGTCGAAGCCGCGCTCGAGCCGGCCGATTGCGTGATGGCGGCGATCGTCGGGGCGGCGGGTCTCAAGCCGACGTTCGCGGCGGCGCGCCAGGGATGCCGAGTGGCGCTCGCCAACAAGGAATGCCTCGTCAGCGCGGGTGACATTTTTCTCGGTGAGATCAAGACGTGGGGCGCGGAACTTCTGCCGGTGGATAGCGAGCATTCCGCCGCCTTCCAGGCCATCGGCCGCACCTCCGCGCAGTCGATCGAGAAGATCATCCTGACTGCGTCGGGCGGGCCGTTCCGCACCTTCGACAAGAGCCGCCTCGCGCGCGTGACGCCCGAAGAAGCGCTGCAGCATCCCAACTGGTCGATGGGCAGCAAAGTCACGATCGATTCCGCCACGCTCATGAACAAGGGCCTCGAACTCATCGAGGCGTTTCATCTGTTTCCCGTCGGCGCCCATCAGCTCGACGCGGTGATCCATCCGCAATCGATCGTGCATTGCCTCGTCATGCTGGAAGACGGATCGGTGATGGCGCAGATGTCGCATCCGGACATGCGTACGCCGATCGCGCTTGCGCTGTCGTGGCCGGAACGGATCGCGACGCCGGTTCCGAAGCTGGACCTCGTGGCGCTCAAGTCCCTGACGTTCGAAGCGCCCGACCGCGACCGTTTCCCGGCGCTCGGGGTTGCCATCGACGCGCTCAACCGCGGCGGGGCGGCTCCGGCCGTGCTGAATGCGGCCAACGAAATCGCCGTGAAGGCCTTCCTCGACAAAAAGATCGGCTTCCTCGAAATCGCGCTCACCGTTGCCGCATGTCTTGAAAAGGCCGAAGCGCGGGGCCTTCTTAGAGATCTCGCCACGCTCGACGACGTGCTCGCCGTCGACCGCGAAGCGAGAGCGATGGCACAGAACGTGCTTCCGGGGTAAGACTGCGCCGGCTTGGCGCCCGGTGCGCGGCCGAGCCATCCCGAGAGTCTCAAGCCGACAGGATTTTCCAGCATGATCGAAGGACTGATGAGTCAGGCGTTTTCTTGGACCCTGTCCGGCCTGGCGTTCCTGTTCGTGCTCAGCGTGGTCGTGTTCTTCCATGAACTCGGGCATTTCCTGGTCGCTCGCTGGTGCGGCGTGACCGTCACCACCTTCTCGATCGGATTCGGGCGCGAACTCTGGGGCTGGAATGACCGCCACGGCACCCGCTGGCGGGTGGCCGCCATCCCGCTCGGCGGCTACGTCAAGTTCCTCGACGACACCAACGCGGCCAGCCAGCCGCCCGCCGACGAGGAGCCGCTTCCGGCCGAGATGCAGGCGGGCGCGTTCCACACCAAGCCGGTGTGGCAACGGGCGCTCGTCGTTGCCGCTGGACCGCTCGCGAATTTCATTGTCGCCGCAATGCTTTATACGGGTGTGAACGCCGTCTATGGCGTCTCGAAGGAAGCCCCCCGGATCGATGAGGTCGTGGCGGGCATGCCGGCGGCCGAAGCGGGCCTCAAGGCGGGCGACACGATCACGAACATCGACGGGCAGAGCATCGAGACGTTCGATGACGTTGTCCGCCTCGTGACCGCCAGCAGCGGCCGCACCCTCCAGATCACCGTCGAACGCGACGGCAAGACCGAGACGATCCCCGTTACTCCGGCCATGCGCGACCACAACGACGATCTGGGCGTCACCGTCCGGCTCGGCGACATCGGCATCCGGCGCACCATTCCGGCGCGCGTCGGCGCCGTGATCTCCGGCTCGCCTGCCGAAAAGGCCGGATTTCAACCTCTGGATGTCATCACGGCCATCGACGGCACGCCGATCCGCTCGTTCGAGGACGTGATCCGCCTCGTCGGACCGGCGGCCGGCAAGACCCTGTCGTTCGCCGTCGAGCGCGCGGGCACGATCCACACCATCGCCGTCGTGCCGGAAGGCACGCCCGTGACCGAGGAGAACGGGGCGACGGTCTCGAAGGGCCGCATCGGCGTTGCTCCGGCCCGCCCCGAACCCGTAGGGGTTTCGCTCGGCGAATCCCTCAGGTTGGGCATCCGCGAGACGTACGCGAACATGGTTCAGACGGTCACGGGAATCGGCGACATCCTCTGGGGGCGCCAGTCGGCCGACCAGGTTGGCGGTCCGATCCTGATGGCCGAGGTGACGGCGCGCGTCGTCGAGATGGGCTGGGAGCCACTGCTGCGCTGGACGGCGCTGATTTCAGCGAACATCGGTCTATTGAATTTGCTGCCGATTCCGGTTCTCGACGGTGGGCATCTCGTGTTCTACGCGATCGAGGCCATCCGGCGGCGTCCGCTGAGCCGGCGGGTTCAGGAAATCGGCTTCCAGATCGGCATCGCGCTGGTGCTCATGCTGGTGGTTTTCGTCAACCTGAACGACCTGATGCGCCTGGGCAGAAGGTGGCTATTTGGTGGCGGCTAGAATCCTTGTCCGGTGACGTAAACTTGCCACTTCCCAGTGCCTTACCCAGACGTTAAGAATGGGGCCAAGTGACGGATTATGGGGCGCGATTCGAAGCAGGGAACTTCGAATAGTTTGTTTTTGCGCCTCGCGGAGCCCTCAAACGGCCCCGACTGAACATAGTCCGCCACGAAGAAATTACGGCTCGGAACTATTGCCGACACGTTCCGTGATCCGAGGGGGATCGGCGCAAGAGAAGGCGAGGCAGATCCGCACATGGTGCAGTTACGGATCATGTCGATTGGGGGACTACGCCTGCTGCTTTGGCTGGCGATTGCAATCCCGTCCGGTCTCGTCGCGCAAATCGCGGCAGTTTCAAACGCAGCACACGCGCAGAGCGTCGTTCGCGACATCCGCGTGGAAGGTAACCGGCGTGTCGAGCCGGAGACCGTGCGCTCCTACCTCCAATTCTCGATCGGCCAGGGCTACGACGCCGGCAAGGTCGACAAGTCGCTTCAGGCGCTTTTCGCGACCGGCTTGTTCGCCGACGTGTCGATCGACCAGGAAGGCGACACCGTCGTCGTTTACGTGATCGAAAATCCGGTCATCAATCAGGTGGCTTTCGAGGGCAACAGCGAAGTCGACACCGACACGCTGAAGGCCGAAGTCCAGCTCAAGCCGCGCTCCGTTTACACCCGCGCCCGCGTTCAGGGTGACGTGCAGCGCATCCTCGACGTCTATCGCCGCCAGGGGCGCTTCGCCGCGTCTGTCGAACCGAAGATCATCGAGCTCGAGCAGAGCCGCGTGAACCTCGTGTTCGAAATCAACGAGGGCGGCTCGACCAAGGTTCAGGGTATCAACTTCGTCGGCAACCACGCGTTCTCGGACGCGCAGCTGCGCGACATCATCTCCACGACGCAGACCGGCTGGTTCGACTTCCTCAAGGGCACCAGCGTCTACGACCCGGATCGCATGAACCTCGATCGCGAGCTTCTGCGTCAGTTCTATCTGAAGAACGGTTACGCCGACGTGCGCGTGACGGCGGCCAACGCCGAGCTCGACCGCCAGGGCACCGGCTTCTACATGAACTTCGCGATCGACGAAGGCGAGCGTTACACGTTCGGCAACGTGACGATCGAAAGCTCGCTGCCGGGCGCAGACGCGCAGACCATGATCGGCGAGGTTCTCACTCACCAGGGCGATATCTATAACGGCGCCGACGTTGACAAGACGGTCGAGAAGCTGACGCTGCTCACCTCCGAGCAGGGCTTCGCGTTCGCTCGCGTCCGTCCGCGCGCCATGCCCGATCCCGCTTCGCGCACGATCTCGATGGCCTATCTCATCGACGAAGGTCCGCGGATCTACATCGAGCGCATCAACGTCAGCGGCAACCTGCGCACGAAGAACTACGTCATCTTCCGCGAGTTCCGTCTGGCTGAAGGCGACGCCTACAATCCGATGCTGGTGGATCGCGCCAAGAAGCGCCTTTCCGGCCTCGGCTTCTTCAAGTCGGTCGAAATCAAGCGCCGCCCGGGCTCGACCCCGGATCGCGTCATCCTCGACGTCGAGCTTGTCGAACAGTCGACCGGCGAACTCTCCTTCGGCGCTGGCTACTCGACGGCGGAAGGCGTGATCGGCGACGTCAGCATCAGTGAGCGCAACCTGCTCGGTAACGGCCAGTTCCTGCGCCTCAAGCTCGCAGGCTCGCTCGAGCGCATGCAGGTCGACCTGTCGTTCACCGAGCCGCGCTTCCTCGACCGCAATCTCTCGGCCGGCTTCGATCTCTTCCACAAGGAAGTCGATCAGGTTCGCGAGGCAGGTTACGAGTCGTCGCGCACCGGCGGCACGCTGCGCCTTGGCTTCCCGCTCTCGGAAAGCCTCTGGATGCAGACCGGCTACACGCTGGACTACAGCACGCTCGACATTCCTTCGCGCTGCGATAACGCCAAGGGCGATTGCAACGGCGACGGCATTCGCGACATCAACGCGCTCGTGATCGAAGAGATCAAGTCTCGCGGCGATGCGGCTCTCACATCCTCGTTCGGCACCTCGCTCACCTTCGATAAGCGCAACCATCCGAAGGATCCGACGAGCGGCTACTGGCTGCAGCTTGCAACCGACATGGCCGGCCTCGGCGGCGACGTTCAGTACGCTCGCGTCAACGCGGAAGGCCGCTTCTACTACCCGATCTCGGAGAAGATCACCTTCGTCGGCCGCGCCACGGGCGGTCATATCGAAGGCTTCGGCGGCGACGACGTTCGCCTGACCGACCTCTACTATCGCGGCGGTGAAACGGTTCGCGGCTTCGACCGCGCCGGCTTCGGTCCTCGTGACCGGATTACGGGCGATGCCGTCGGCGGCCGTACTTACTGGGCGACGACTGCGGAAGTCCGCTTCCCGCTGCCGTTCGTTCCTGACGACCTCGGCCTGACGGGCGCGGTGTTCGCCGATGCCGGCTCGCTGTTCAACGCCAACGATCTCGCTAAGAGCATGAGCGGCCGGAGAGACCCCGTCACGAATGCGGTCATCTTCGATCTCGAGGAAGACACGACCATCCGTTCGTCGGTCGGCGTGAGCATCATGTGGTCGTCGCCGGTGGGCCCGATCCGCATGGACTTCGCCAAGGCGCTCAGCAAAGAGGCCTACGACGAAGAGCAGTTCTTCCGCTTCGGCGCCTCGTCGAAGTTCTAAAACGGCTTGATTTCAATCGGCTGGGGGCGGCGCTTGCGCCGCCCCTTTGCTTTTTCTGGGCCTCGCCGATGGCGCTCGGACCCGCTCTGGGGATCCGTTCGGATTAACCTCGTTTGGGCAGTCCCGAGGCCCGTCGCGGGTATTGGCCGGGCGCGTTGACGCTCCGGCCGTCTGCGGCTGGACCCGCGGCGTTTGAGGTATTAAGACGGGTCCCGCGAGGCGCTCAGCCCGTCGCTGCCGTGGCCTTCCAAGCGGTCTCCGGCCGATTGCGGGTCACCTGTCCGGTGCCGTACCGTCTCGCTGTTTCGGCTCGCCTCACTCGTTGCCGTGCGTCGTCTGAAACCCGTTTCCACGTCCTGAAGCGCTTTAGCCCCTCGAGGTCGCCCACATGAACCATCCCGGTTTCTTCGACGTTGCCGGGCCGTTCTCCGTCGCCGAGGTGGCCGCCGCCACGCAGTCAGAGATCGCGGGCGATGCGGCCCTGCACGGGCGCATGCTCGAAGGCGTGCAGCCGCTCGGCGAAGCGCAGGTGCGCCACGTGACCTTTCTCGATAACAAAAAGTACCTGCCCCAACTCGGCTCGACCGCCGCGGGCGCCTGCCTCGTCAATCCGAAGTTCGCCGATCGCGTGCCGGCGGGCACGGTCGCCCTGGTCAACAAGAACCCCTATCGCGCGTTCGCCCAGAGCCTGGCGCTCTTCTATCCAGGAGCGATGCACAGCAGGACGGCGACGGCGGGCAGCGAGCACCGCATCGATCCCTCGGCCATGATCGAAGAGGGTGCCCTGATCGAGCCCGGCGCCATCATCGGAGCGGAAGCGCGCATCGGGCGGGGAACGCGCATCGCGGCCGGCGCCGTCATCGGCTATCGGGTCGCCATCGGGCGGGATTCGTATGTGGGCCCGAACGCCAGCGTGATGCACGCGCTGATCGGAGACCGCGTCATCATCCATGCCGGGGCGCGCATCGGCCAGGACGGCTTCGGCTTCGCCATGAGCGCCGCCGGACACCTCAAGGTGCCGCAGGTCGGCCGCGTCATCCTGCAGGACGACGTCGACATCGGCGCAAACACCGCCATCGACCGCGGCGCGCTCAAGGACACGATCATCGGCGAAGGGTCGAAAATTGATAATCTGGTCCAGATCGGGCACAACGTCGTGATGGGACGCCATTGCGTCATCGTCGGGCAGGTCGGCATTGCAGGATCTGCCGAGCTCGGCGATTTCGTCGTCATGGGCGGACAATCCGGCTTGATCGGGCACATCAAGATCGGAGCCGGCGCGCAGATTGCGGGCGGGGCTCACCCCAAGGACGACGTGCCGGCCGGAGCGATCATGGCTGGCACGCCCGCGCGACCATTCAAGCAGTGGGCGCGTGAAGTTGCTGCCATTTCACGGCTGACCAAACGCGGCTCCGGCGGGAACGATACCGGCACGGACCAGGGCTGAACCATTATTTGCAGTATTGCTCGATCCCGAAACCACTCGGGCGGGCCAGATGGAGTGTGAAGGGGATGAACGACAAGACGAAGGCGCCATCGACGACGGCGGACATTGCGAAGATCCTGAAGCTGCTGCCGCACCGGTACCCCTTCCTGCTGCTCGACCGCATCTACGACATCAATGGCGACGAGACGTGCGTGGGCGTGAAGAACGTGACCATCAACGAGCCGTTCTTCCAGGGGCACTTCCCTCAGTTCCCGGTCATGCCGGGCGTGCTGATCATCGAGGGCCTGGCGCAGACCGCGGGCGCGCTTTGCGTGCACAGCCTCGGCGAGGACTACAAGACCGAGCTCGTGTATTTCATGGGGATCGACAAGGCGAAATTCCGCAAGCCCGTACTTCCCGGCGACCAGCTGCACTATCATGTGCGCAAGATCCGTAACCGCGGCCGGGTGTGGCGGTTCTTCGGCGAAGCAAAGGTCGAAGGTCAGACCGTTGCGGAAGCCGAGATCAGCGCCATGCTGGCCGACACCTCCGAGGCGCGGGCGTTCGCTGCGAGCAAGAATGGCTGAGACGAAAATCTATCCGAGCGCAATCGTCGAGGACGGTGCGAAGCTGGCTGACGGTGTGACCGTCGGTCCGTTCTGCGTGGTGGGGAGCGACGTCACGCTCGCTGAAGGCGTCACGCTCGCGAGCCATGTCGTCGTCACCGGACGCACGACGGTGGGTGCGCGCACGCGCATCTTTCCCTTCGCATCGATCGGACATCAGCCTCAGGACCTCAAGTACAAGGGCGAGCCGTCGACGCTCGATATCGGCGCGGACTGCATGATCCGCGAGGGCGTGACCCTCAACCCCGGCACCGAAGGCGGGGGCATGAAGACCACCATCGGGAACGGCTGCGCGTTTCTCGCCAACTCGCATGTCGGCCATGACTGCCACGTCGGCAACAACGTCATCTTCTCGAACAACGTGATGCTCGCCGGGCATTGCGACGTCGGCGATTTCGCCATTCTGGGGGGCGGCGCGGCCGTGATCCAGTTTGCGCGCGTCGGAGCGCACTCGTTTCTCGGCGGCATGAGCGGCCTCGAGCAGGATCTGATCCCCTACGGCATGGCGCTCGGCAACCGCGCCTACCTCTCGGGGCTCAACATCGTCGGTCTGCAGCGTCGCGGTTTCTCGCGCAACGAGATCCACGACCTGCGGCGCGCCTACAGGTCGCTATTTGCCGCCGAAGGCACATTGCTCGAGCGCGTCGCGGACGTAGCCGAGGAATTCAAGGACCATACGATCGTCATGGAGATCGTCGCGTTCATCCGCGCAGGCGGCAAGCGCTCCATGTGCACGCCGAAGAACGGCGGCGAGGCTTAGCCTCGTCGCCGACGGGATCTCGCGTTCGCACTTGGCGTTACTGGCGCACTTGGCGTTACTGGCCTTCGCCGCCGGTGTTCGAGTTGCCGCCACCGTTTTCAGAGAACTTGGTCTTCGTCGCCGCGTGCTTCGAGATGGTGTCGAAGTAGGCCGTGTCGTCGCCGATGGTCAGCGTCGGCGAGCAGTTCGGCGTGCAGCTATAGGACTGGCGCAGGCCGCCCTTCGTGAGGTTGACGGTGCGGACATCGTCCCGCTGCACGACGATGCGCTGGTCCTGGATGATGTTGCGCTCAGCGTCGAGGGCGATGATGTTCGTCACGCCGAAAGTCTTACCCGTCACGACCAGAAGATTGCCGCCCTGAATGGCGACGTCGGCGATCGACGGATTGCCGATGATCACGCTCGACACGGCGCGCGGCAGACGCAGCAGCTGCGACTGGTCATAGGCGACGACCAGATCGGCAGACTTTGCCGTTCCAGCGGCCATGCAGGCCATCAGTGCGATCGTCACGCCCGTCAACACCCAGCGCGCGAAGCCGGCGTCGGTACGTAAGGATGCGGCATCGGTCGGCGCCATCGGCCACTCCTGTTGCTCGTTATCGCCCCATTTGACCTTCAACCTGTAAATGAAGCGCTAACGGATGCTCCAGACTGCAGCGAGGGAACTCCATCCATCCGTAAACGTTATGACTGAACATCGACATCCCCAAGGAGCTGCCGTGCCCCGCCCCGTCCTGATCATCGCCATCGCCATCCTCGTGCTCGTCGGCGCCGCCCTGGTGTTCGGCAATCACTCTGGCACTTCAACGGTTTCGACTGACACCCCGTCGGGGACGCGCATAGAAGCGCCCGGCACGCGGGTGGAAACGAGTGAGGACGGTACGCGCGTGCAGGCGCCGGGTGTCGACATCACCATTCCGAAAAAGCAGGACGGCGAATAACTCTGCAATTGCTCCTATTACTGAGGAACGAAATCACTTAGACTTGCGTCTCTTGAACGCCTTTCCGTCGTGCTGGAGGGCTTGCGGCTTGGATTCTCTCGAACTCTCGTTTCCAACCGGGTTCTTGGCGTCGCTGGAGATCGGCGGACGGCTGTTGCTCGCGATTGCACTCGCGGGTCTGCTGGGGTGGGATCGCGAAGAGAAAGACCGCCCCGCGGGGCTGCGCACCTACATGCTCGTCGCGCTCGCGTCGGCACTGTTCACGATCATCACCTTTGAAATCTACGAGACGCTCCACATTACGAACCCGAGCGGGAGCTCGGACCCGATCCGCATCATCGAAGCGGTGACGGCCGGTGTCGCCTTCCTCGCCGCGGGCACGATCATCCAGGGGCGCACGAGCGTCCGCGGATTGACCACGGGAGCCGGCATGTGGATGGCGGGCGCGCTCGGGGTCGCGGTCGGAGCGGGGCACTACCTGCTCGCGATTTTTGCCGCGGGGCTTGCGTTCTGCATCCTGCGGTTCGTCAACTTCGCCGCGCCGAACGACAAACCGCCGGCGAGCACGCTCCTCATCGATGAGAGCGAAGAAGATCAACGCAGCGGCTAGCGGCGGCGAACTCCGCGCGCTTGAGGGCGGCGGTGGCTGCAGCTTCCGCGTCATGGCCCCATAGCTCGCGTTGCCACGCCTCGTCGACCGTCGCGGCGTCCCAGGCCTGATCGAGCGTGAGGTGGCCGCGCATGTGAGCGATCGCAAGCACGGCCGAGCCGCCGATGGTCGTCATCACGTGAAGGGCGGCAAGGCTCAGCGCATCGATGCCGTCGAGGCTGCGGCGAACCGCGTCGAGCGTCGCAGCCGGTTGATCGATCGGCATGACGCCCTGGCGCAGACGGAAGTCGGTGCCAAGCTCCTGCTTCGCCCAGGCCAAGACCGGATCCCACGCCTCGCTCTGACGGCGCACGAGGCCATCGGGCGCCTCGGCGCGATAGCACAGCAGATCGCTGCCGGCGAAAGCGACGATATCGGCGGCGACGTCGTCCCAGCGCTCGGACACGGCGTCGATGGCCGTGTTGGCGAGCTTGGTGAGCGGCATGGTGGCGGGATCGATGCGTTCGCCCTGCGCCTCCCATTCGGCCGCGATGGCGCGCGCGAGCGGCTCAGTCGCCAAGGCCAGCGGACGCTTGCCCGGCGTGCGGATGGCGCGCCCGTCCAGGAGCACGTCGAACATGTCCTCACGCGGCGCAACGGACACGGACTTGTAGAACCGCTTCGGGAGCGGGCGCACCTCGTCGCGACCCAGGCGCTTGGCGGGAGGGTTGTCGTTGTCGTGGTCGTGGTCGCCTTGCTTGTTCGTCATGACGCGGGCCGCATGTTCAGGAGGAAATCGGGAGGAGGAAACGGTCCAGCGCCGCGTTGAGCTCGCGGTGATCGGCGGCCACGATTTTCGCGCCCGCCGCCCGAAGGTCCTGCGAGGGATGATAGCCCCAGCCGACGCCCATCGGCAGCACGCCGGCGCCGAGCGCCATCTCGATATCGAAGCTAGTGTCGCCGATCATGACCGTGTCGTCCGGCCCGACGGAGGTTTCGTCCATGGCCGTCAGGATCATGGCCGGGTTGGGCTTCGAGGGGTTGGTGTCCGCCGTCTGCAGGGTGGCGAAATGGTGCGTCAGGCCCTCGCGCTCCAGCACGGCGTCGAGCCCGCGGCGCGACTTGCCGGTGGCGACGCCGAGCAGCACGTCGCCGCGCGCCGCCAGCGCTTCAACCGTCTCGCGCATGCCCTCATACAACGGCTCGGCGTGCTCTTTGCGCAGGCGGCGGGAGCGGAACGCCTCCTTGTAGGCTTCCGCCATGCGGTCGACGCGATCGAGATCGCTGCCCGCCGGCATCAGGCGCGCAACCGCGATCTCGAGCGACAGGCCGACGACACCCAGGATGCTCGACCGCACTGGCGCCACGAGGCCTTCCGCACCGAAGGCATCGACCATGGACGCGACAATGCCGTGCTGGCTGTCGACCAGCGTGCCGTCGCAATCGAAGAGGACGAGCTTCACGACGCGACCACCCTCAGCCGTCATCACTATCGAAGCGGCGCGGATCGAAACCCAGGAGATCCCACGTCGTCAGCATGTGCTCGGGCAGCGGAGCCGACACGTCGATCTTCGCCTTACCAGCGGGATGGGGAATGATCAGGCGGCGCGCATGGAGGTGCAGCTTGGGCTCGACGTTTTCGATCACGGGCTCCGTGTCGCCGCCGTTGTACTTCCCGTCGCCGATCATGGGGTGGCCGATCATTTCCATATGCGCGCGGAGCTGATGCTGGCGGCCGGTGACCGGCTTCAGCGACACCCACGCGACCTTGTGCGCCGCGCGGTCGATGACCGAATAGTGCGTCGTGGCGTGCATGGCTTCCTTCTGCTCGCCGGGGCGCGCCTTGCGGATGCGATCGCCGTCTGGGCCGGACGCCTTGACGAGGGCCGCCTCAATCTTCCCCTGCGGCGGCTTCGGCACGCCTTTGACAAGCGCCCAATAGGTTTTGGCGGCCGAGCGGGTCTGGAAGATGCGGCCGAGCTTTGCCGCGGCCTGACGATGCTTGGCGACCAGCAGCACGCCGGTGGTGTCGCGGTCGAGGCGATGGACCAGACGCGGGCGGTCACCGAAGCGGTCGACCATGCCGGCCAGCATGCCGTCGATGTGGCGGCGCGTGCCGGTGCCGCCCTGCACGGCGATGCCGAACGGCTTGTTGAGCACGAGCACATCGTCGTCCTCGAACAGGATCATGCTCTCGATCAAAGCGCGATCGGCCTCGGAGGTGCCTTTGACTTCGGCTTTGGCGCCGGGTGCGCCCTCGCGCGGGGCGCGCGCGGCTTTCGGCACGCGAACCTTGGCGCCGGTCTCAAGGCGCGCATTGGCTTCGACGCGGCGCGCGTCCACCCTCACCTGCCCGGAGCGCAGCAGCTTCTGCAGGTAGCCGTGGGTGATTTCGGGAAAGTGGACGCGGAACCAGCGGTCCAGGCGCATGCCCGCTTCGCGTTCCGAAACCTCGATCGTTTCAACGCGCTCGCTGACGCGGTCATTCATGGGTGTGCACAGTCTTCAGATATCAAATTGAAGCCCCGCGCCTCGACGAGGCGCGGGGAGATTGAGTGCGACGCGGATGCGTCGCGGGCGGAATCGAGGCGCCGTCAGCCCGAGCGCGGGTCGCTGCGCAACGGGCTCCCGATAACCCAGCCGACGGCCCAGCCCACGATCAAGCCGGCCAGGTTGACGATCATGAACGCAAGCTGGTTGACGTTCTCGGCTTCGTCGGAGCTTTCGTACTTGAGTTGCAGGGCGGCCCAATCGGCCACGGGGCCGCTCAGGAAATGCATCGCGAGGGCGGCGCCGACGATCGCGAAAATGATGGCAACGAGATAGCGCATGAGACCTCCGGCGGCTTCGTTCTGAGCCGTTGTGATCGGCCGTTCTACGACATTCTTGCGCGCGTGCCCCCGCGCTATTTGACTTCCCAGAACCAGATTTCACCGGCGCCAGCGTAGTTCGAATAGTAGCCGAGCCAGGAAAACCACTCCATCAGCCACTTTGCGGAGGAGCGATAACCATTCCAGACGTCGATGTGGTCGCCGGTCGGGCGGTCGCCGTCGGTCGAGCGGCGCCAGTAGTCCTGGATGTAGATGATGCCGGTCCGGCCGTAGATCTTGGGGTAGAAGTTGGCAGCGTCGGCGCCGATGAACTTCTCAGTCGGACCGATGCCGTCGATCTTGGCGCGCGCGATGCCGTTGGCGAGCTGGCTCGCGTTGATGAAGTGCATCTCGTCGCGGGGGTGCACCGAGCAGTGCGAGATGCCCGAAAGCTGCGACGGCTGCACGCCCGCGCGGCGCAGGGCGACACCCATCCGGATGGCGCACTGATTGGAGAAGACCGGAAACCCGAGCAGGATCGTATTGCCTTCGAGATTGGTCAGGTTGCGCGGTGCGATGCAGGGCGTCGCGACGCTCTCATTGATGGGATGCCCGCGCCAGAGATCGTTGAATTCAATCATGAAACGCTTCCCTACTTTACCCCGTCCCCGTCCGCCGTTTCCCGTCCGCCGGGCGGCTGGCGCGTCCCCCGTCCTGCCGCCGCCGGGACTATATGCCGTCGGACCGTGACTTGCCAGAGGAGGTAGGAGGGCCAGCGTAGGCAGGAGGACCCGCCCGCCGGAAAACGGCGCGCCTCCGGGGGGAGCCGCTAGTCGGAGCGCTTTTTGCGCAGGCCGTCCCAATAGGCCAGGCGTTTACCAAGCTCCCGCTCGAAGCCGCGCTCGGGGGGATCGTAGTACTTGGGCCGCCGCGTGAACTCGTCGGGGAAGTAGTTCTGGCCCGAGAAGGCGTCCGGCTGGTCGTGGTCGTAGAGATAGCCGTCGCCGTAGCCCTCGTCCTCCATCAGCTTGGTCGGCGCGTTGAGGATCACCTTCGGCGGGGAGAGCGAGCCGTGCTCCTTGGCGGCCCGCATGGCGGCCTTGTAGGCGACGTAGTTGGCGTTCGATTTCGGCGCGGTGGCGAGATAGATGACGGCTTCCGAGAGCGCGAGCTCGCCTTCGGGGCTGCCGAGGAAGTCGAACGCGTCCTTGGCGGCGTTGCAGACCACCAGCGCCTGCGGATCGGCGAGGCCGATATCCTCTACCGCCATGCGCACGAGACGGCGCGCCAGAAAAAGCCTGTCCTCGCCGCCGTCGAGCATGCGGCAGAAGTAGTAGAGCGCCGCGTCCGGGTCGGAGCCGCGCACGGACTTGTGCAGGGCAGAGATGAGATTGTAGTGGCCTTCACGGCTCTTGTCATAGAGCGGTGCGCGGCGCTGGACGAGCTTGACGAGGGCGGCGCGGTCGAGCGGCTTGGCGCCGGGCTTGACGGTGGAGAGCACTTCGTCGGCCAGATTGATGATGGCGCGGCCATCGCCGTCGGCCATCGAGATCAGGGCGTCACGCGCGTCCGCATCGAGCGGCAGTGGGCGCCCCTCCTCCGCTTCGGCGCGCTTGGCGAGATCTTCGAGCGCGGCGTCGTCGAGACGATTGAGCGTCAGCACGGACGCGCGAGAGAGAACGGCGGCGTTGATCTCGAAGGACGGGTTCTCGGTCGTCGCGCCGACGAGCGTGATGGTGCCGTCTTCCATGTAAGGCAGGAAGCTGTCCTGCTGCGAGCGATTGAAGCGATGGATCTCGTCGATGAACAGCAGCGTGCCGCGACCTTGCTCGCGCCGGGCCTTGGCGCGGTCGAAGGCTTTCCGCAAGTCGGCGACGCCCGAGAAAATGGCCGAGAGCTGCTCGAATTCAAGCTTGGTCTCGTGCGCCAGAAGGCGGGCTATCGTGGTCTTGCCGCAGCCGGGCGGGCCCCACAGAACGAGGCTCGGCAACCGGCCGCTGGCGAGAAAGCGCGTCAGCGTGCCTTCGGGCCCCACAAGGTGAGGCTGGCCCGCGACCTCGCTCAGTTTCTGGGGACGCAGTCGATCCGCCAGCGGGCGCGGCGCGCTCTTTTCCAGTCCGGCCGCTTCGAAGAGATTGCTCATGGGGCGATGTTAGTGCGTTTCCGGAGAGGAATGAAGCAGGCCGCGGCGATCATCCTCGGGCTGCGTGTTGAGACGTGGTGGGACGAGGCCGGGGCTTTCCCAAGCAGAAAAATGGATCCTAGGCACAGGGCCTAGGATGACAGTGGGTGGCGAGGCTAGCCCGGCACCTGAAGATTGAAGACCTTGTCGCCGCGCTTGACGGCGACGAGCCACATGCGCTGGCGCTGTCCCAGCCGGGTCTCGAGATCGGTGACCGTCGTGACCGGCTGGCCGTTGACCTGGGCGATGATGTCGCCGGGCTGGAAGCCGAGACGGGCGGCGGTCGAGGCGCGGCGCACGGACAGCACCACCACGCCGTCCACGGCGTCGAGGCCCATTTCATCGACCAGCCCCGGCAGGATGTTCGAGACGCGCGCTCCATCGAGCGGATGCTGGCCTGCGAGATTGCGCACGTCGTTCTTGCCGGGCTTCGGCGCCGTGACGAGCGTCATCTCGACGGTCTGCGGTTGTCCCTTGCGCAGCACATCGAGCTTCACGGTGCTGCCGATGCCGCGCGTCGTGAGGCGGTACTGAGCGCCGCGCGCGTCGGCAATTTCGAAGCCGTCGACGTGCAGCACGACATCACCCGCGCGCAAGCCGGCGACGGCCGCGGGGCCGCCTTCCGTCACGCGGGCAACGACGGCTCCCGCGACACGATCGAGACCAAGCCCCTCGGCCATGTCGCGCGTGACCGTTTCGAGCCGCGCGCCAAGCCAGGGACGTTCAACCGCGCGCCCTTCGGCGGCGCCCTCGACGTAGAGGCGAACAAGGTTGGACGGAATAGCGAAGCCGATGCCCTGCGAGCCGCCGGACTGCGAGAAGATCATCGTGTTGATGCCGACGAGCTTGCCGGACATGTCGACCAGGGCGCCGCCGGAGTTGCCGGGATTGATGGCGGCGTCAGTCTGGATGAAGACCTGGAGGTCGGACGTGCCGACCTCGCTGCGGGCCAGCGCGGAGACGATGCCGCTCGTCACCGTCTGGCCAACGCCGAAGGGGTTGCCGATGGCGAGCACCATGTCGCCGACTTCGAGGTTGTCCGAGTCTTCGAGCTGAAGCGTCGGGAAGACCTGGCCGTTGTGCTCGATCTTGAGGATGGCGATGTCGGTCTTGTCGTCCTGGCTCACGACCTTGGCGTCGAACTCGCGCTTGTCCGAGAGCGCGATGCGGATTTCCGTTTCGCCGCGGCCGCGAATGACGTGCGTGTTGGTCACGACGACGCCATCGGAGCTGACGATGACGCCGGAGCCGAGCGAGCTTTGGATGCGTTCCGATGGCTGGCCGAAGGCGTCGCCGAAGAACTGGCGGAAGAAGGGATCGTTGGCGAACGGCGAGGAGAACGTCTGCACCCGGCGCTGGACATAGACGTTGACGACCGCGGGCGCGGCGCGGCGCACGATGGGTGAGAACGAATACTGCGCCACTTCCCGCGAAGGGGGAACTTCGCGCACGATGGGGCCGCTTTCGGATTTCTGCGCCGTCGCCGGGGGAACGAGCGTGGCGACAGCCAACACACCGAGCGCCACGGCGCCCGCGATGGCCGCCACATTCCTGAATGATCGAAACATCGTGCGACCCCTGCTCTCGAACGCCCGCCCGAGGATATAGGGCAGCGGACGCTCCGGCGGAAGGCGTCACGGCGGCGCCCGGTTCTCAGGGGTTTTTGGTCAGAATTCCAGGGCGCTAGGGGCTGCTCGCCCCGAGGTTCGCCTAGCGCGCGTTCAACGCCGCCCGGTATTCGTGCGGGGTCCAGACGCGGCCAGCGTCGGGACTGGGGGTGCCGGGGCTGGCTGTGTCGCGGCTGACGTCGGCGTAGCTTTGGCCGTAACCCCCATCGCGGCTCGGCAGCGGCGCGCCGGCGCCGACATCCGGAAGCTGGCTGCGGGTGTAGCCGGCCGGCGGGCTCGGCGGGTACGCGGGGAAACGCTCGGGCTCGGACGCCGCATAGCGCTCCGGGGCCGGGAACCTCTCCGGCGCCGGCTGCTCCGGCCTGTAGGCATAGCTGGGCGTGGCCTGGGCCTGCGTGACAGGGTTTGCGGTCACAGAATTCGGATTGCGCCGGTAGGCGTCCCATTCGCGCGCCGACTGAGCGCGTTCCATGGCCGCAATGTCGGTGCCGCCATTCCACGGCCGGCTGGCCAGGTATTGGCGCTCGTGATGATCGCTGCCGTCGAGCGGCGCGCGGCCGGCATAGCGCACGCGCACCTTGCCGGTGCCGCCCGCGCGAAGGCCCAGCGCGTCGGCGGATTTGCGCGACAGATCGATGACGCGATCGCCGACGTACGGTCCGCGATCGTTGATGCGCACGAGGATGGTGCGGTTGTTGCTGAGGTTCGTGACATAGGCATAGCTCGGCATCGGCAGCGTCGGGTGCGCGGCCGTCAGCGCGTTCATGTCGAACACTTCGCCGTTGGCGGTGTGGCGGCCGTGGAAGTCGCTGCCGTACCAGGAGGCGATGCCGACGCGGTCGTAGTCCGTCTGCTCACGCGGGTTGTACCAGCGTCCGCCGACCTGATAGGGGTCGCCGACCTTGTAGCGTCCGCCGCCCTTGGGAATGTGATCGCCGTCCGCGGCGACGCGGCGGCTGGCGCTGACGCCCCATTTGGATTCCGGAAACATCGGGCCGCCCGACTTGTCCGATGACGAGAAGGCGCCGGAGACGACGCTTTGGGTGCTCGAGCATCCCCCCAGCATGGCCGCCGCGGCGGCAATCGCCAAAGTCAGCGCCATTGCACGAGGCGCGCCCTTGGGTGGGGTCCCAATCGTCTGAGAATACGGGTGTCCAGGCGCATTTGCGCCTTGGCTATGCATACGCGACATCAACGCCATCCCACAGGCCCTTACAACGGGCCTTTCCTGCCTAGACACTTCGGTGGCCACTGTTTCGCGGCCTTTGCCGAAGCCCTTGCACGATGACAGAGAGCAATTGCGATCCCGTTAAGCGGGGTTTGCGCCAGGGTCTTAAGGGGTTCGAAACCCGGCCGTGGGCCGGCCAAACCTGCGGCTTGAGGGGCAGGCACGGACTGTGTAGGGTCCAGCGCCGTTGCGAGCCCCAGGGCCCGTCCGCTTTCGAGCGGCAGGGTGCGGGCGCGGCGGACTTCGGAGGGATGGTCGAGTGGTTTAAGGCACCGGTCTTGAAAACCGGCGTGGGTGCAAGCTCACCGTGGGTTCGAATCCCACTCCCTCCGCCACTTTGGCGCTCACGCCCGCGCAGCGGGCTCCGCGGGGGCGCGGCACTGGCCGCGGGTCGCGTTGCTCCCGAGCCCTTCGGGCTGCTAGCTGGCGCTCACGCCCGCGCAGCGGGCTCCGCGGGGGCGCGGCACTGGCCGCGGGTCGCGTTGCTTCCGAGCCCTTCGGGCTGCTAGCTGGCGCTCACGCCCGCGCAGCAGGCTCCGCGCGGGCGCGGCACTGGCCGCGGGTCGCGTCCAAGCGAAGCTTGGCTCCGCCAAGACGCTCCCTGGCCCTTCGGGCCGAAGTTCGAAGTTCTCCCTTCGGCTCCGCCACGTTGTCGCTCACGCCCGTCATGGCGAAGCCATGCTCCGCATGGACAGGCGCTCCGCATGGGCAGCGCTCGCGCCGGGTCGCGTCTAAGCGAAGCTTGGCTCCGCCAAGATGCTCCCAAGCCCTTCGGGCTGTCAGAGTTCGAACTTGACCTCTCCGAGGCATGCAAGCAGGCGCTAGATCAGGAATGATTGGAGCGAGTTTTCATGTTCGCTCCAATCACCGACGGAGCTTAGTCGAACGAGCAACGCCAGCAGATGAGAAGTCCGTCCTCATCGTCGTGGCGTTCGCCAACTTTCCTGAAGCCATTGCGACTGAGAACGTGCTGGGATGGCAAGTTCGCCGGACTCGTCTCAGCCGTCAGGGCATTCACATGGGGCGCGTTCTGCGCCCATGCCATGATGTCGCCGATCGCCCGGCTTGCGATACCGCGATTTTGCCGGCTTGGCGCGATGCCATAGCCGATATCCACAACACCGCCGATCGGCGGGCGCGTGACGGAGCACAGGCCCGCTACTTCATCGTCATCGACGATAAGCCAAGACGCCGGTGAGAATGATTCACGCACTCGTGCGGCTACGTTGGCCAGCATTTGAAGCACCTCCTTGGGTGCGATCGGCGTATCAGGTAGTTTGAAGGTTCGGGGCGCAATTCCGCGAACCAGCGAGGCATAATCCTCGTCAGTGCTCTCTAAGATCATTGTGTCTCTCGAATGAAGAGTGCGCCCGAAGACGCTATCCGCGTAAGCCGATCAGAGGCGCGATTTGTCGCTCACGTCATTGTTCAGCCGTGGTAACGGTAAGAAATGGGAGCGATGAGCAAAGGCAATCTCCTGTAATTGTTGTAATATGCGTTTGTGTTGCCTGCTTGTAAAGTATGAGAGGCGACTGCCCACGCGCGCGTGATGGCGAAGCCGTGCTCCGCCATGGACCGGGCTGTCATCGATGATCGTGAGCAACTTTGCGTCGCTCAGTCCGAAGCCGACGTTGAAAGCTGGGCTGCCCAACGACTAGCCAGTTGGATGAAATTTGCGGCGGCACAGCGGTTGTGCGCGCTCAACTGGGCTCGATTTGGCGGGCGGCTTCATCTGGCACGGCGCGTGCACTTAGCCATCTCATAATGCCTCTAGGGTTCCGATCGCGCATCCTGCGTCGATGCTGGTCCGAGAGAGGCCCTCTCGCTCAGGCCCACCGCTTGAGCGAAGCCACGGCGGGATAAAAGCCCGGGAGACCTACACCGCAGGGAGCCCCAAGCTCTCGAACGGAAGGCCTCCTTCGTGTGCGTCTTGCGCCCCCGTTCGTCCTTGGCCCCTTGCGAACGACAGTTGGTTGGTCAGCACAGGGGTGTTTCATGAACCGGTCCCTCTTCACGTTCCTCAAGGGCGCCGTCGCCGCGGCAGCGTGCGCAGCGCTTACACTTCCCGGCGCGCAAGCCGCTGAGAAGAAAGATTTCAAGGTCGCCTGGTCGATCTATGTCGGCTGGATGCCGTGGGGCTATGCCGCCGACTCCGGCATCGTCAAGAAGTGGGCCGACAAGTACGGCATCACCATCGAGGTGAAGCAGTTCAACGACTACGTCGAGAGCATCAACCAGTACACGGCCGGCGCCTTCGATGCCGTGACCCTCACCAACATGGACGCGCTCTCGATCCCCGCGGCAGGCGGCGTCGACACCACGGCGGTGATCGTTGGCGACTACTCGAACGGCAACGACGCCGTCATCCTGAAGGGCAAGGACAAGCTCGAGGATATCAAGGGCCAGACCGTCAACCTCGTCGAGTTCTCGGTTTCGCACTACCTGCTCGCGCGCGCCTTGGAGAGCATCAAGCTCGCCGAGAAGGACGTTAAAGTCGTCAACACGTCGGACGCCGACATGGCGTCAGCCTACGGCACGGCCGATGTCACCGCGGTCGTCACTTGGAAGCCCATCGTCTCCACCATTCTTGAATCTCCGGGCGCCAAGGTCGTCTTCGACAGCTCGTCGATCCCGGGTGAGATCATCGACCTCCTGGTCGCCAACACCGCGGTCCTGAAAGACAATCCCAAGTTCGGAAAGGCGCTGGCCGGCATCTGGTACGACACCATGAAGGCGCTCGCCGAGGACAAGGCCGCCAAGGAGCATATGGCGAAAGCGTCCGGCACCGATGTCGCCGGTTTCGATGATCAGCTCAAGACCACCAAGCTGTTCGCCACCCCTGCCGACGCCCTCGCCTTCACCACCGGCGCAGACATCAAAGCCAAGTCTGAGCTTGTCTCCAACTTCCTGTTCGACAAAGCCCTCCTTGGCAAGGACGCGAAGTCTGCCGGCGCCATCGGCATCGAGTTCCCCGACAAGAGCGTGTTCGGCGAGAAGGGCAACGTGAAGCTCCGCTTCGACGCGACGTACATGCAGGAAGCGGCTGACGGAAAGCTCTGATCTTCCACGCAACTGAGAACGGCAAGACCCGGGACACCGATGCGCCTGTTGAACCTCAAGCCCGACAGAACGTGGAGCTTCGCGCTCGCGCTCTTGCCGTTCCTCGCTCTCTTGATTGCCTACACGATGGGCTCGGCCATTCGCCTGGCCGAGAACCCCAACGACAAGCTGCTGCCCGGCTTCAATTCGATGGTCGAGGCCGTCAAGCACTATGCGCTTCAACCTGACGCGCGCAGCGGCATCTACCTGATGTGGAACGACACGGCGTCGAGCATGACGCTGCTTCTTTCCGCGCTCGCCATCTCGATCCTGATCGCGCTCGTGTTCGGCATCATGATCGGCCTCTTGCCGGTCATGGGCGCCACGTTCGGCCCTGTGGTGGCCGTGATGTCCATGGTTCCGCCGTTGGCGCTCCTGCCCATCCTCTTCATCATCATGGGACTGGGGGATGCGGCAAAGATCACGCTGATCGTGATTGGCACGACGCTGAAGCTGATCCGGGACGTGGCCCTGCGCGTCGGCGATTTGCCGCGCGAACAGCTCATCAAGGCGCAGACGCTCGGAGCGTCGACCTGGCAGATCGGCCTGCGTGTCGTGCTGCCGCAAATCCTGCCGCGCCTGATCGATGCGGTTCGCCTCGAAATCGGTCCGGCCTGGCTGTTCCTCATCGCCGCGGAAGCCATCGCCGCCGATTCCGGGCTCGGCTACCGCATCTTTCTCGTCAGGCGCTACCTCGCCATGGACGTGATCATTCCCTACGTCATCTGGATCACGCTGCTCGCCTTCTTGATGGATCTCGCGCTCCGACTTCTCCAGCGCCGGGCATTCCCCTGGTTTGCAGGAGCGCGCGCGGCATGACGGGGATCGTCTTCGACAAGGTCTGGAAGGAGTACGGCAGCCACGTCGTGCTCGAACGCATCGATCTCGACATCGCGCCGCGCTCGTTCGTGGCCCTCGTCGGTCCATCCGGCTGTGGCAAGACAACATTCCTGCGCATGCTTCTCGGTGAGGAGAAGCCCACGCGCGGCAAGATCCTGGTCGGTGGCGCGCCTCTCAAGGCCGAGCCGGATTCCGATCGCGGCGTCGTCTTTCAGCGCTACTCCGTCTTTCCGCACCTGACCGTTCTGGCCAACGTCATGGTTGGGCGCGAATTCCAGCAGTCACCCTTCCTCGGCAAGCTGTTCGGACGGCGCCGGCGCGAGGCTGCAGACGAAGCCCACAAGCTCTTGGAAGCGGTCGGCCTCAAGGGTCATGAGGATAAGTATCCGACGGCGCTCTCGGGCGGCATGCAGCAGCGCCTCGCACTGGCGCAGGCCCTCAACCGGAAGCCGAAAATACTGCTGCTCGACGAACCGTTCGGCGCACTCGACCCCGGCATCCGCGCCGACATCCACGTTCTGATCCGCAAGATCTGGAACGAGAACGATCTGACCGTCGTGATGGTGACGCACGACCTGTCCGAAGCGTTCCGCCTCGGCTCGCGCGTCATCGCCTTCGAGCGCCCCCGCAACAGGCCCGAGGAGCTGGAACGCTACGGCGCGACGCTCGACGATCTCTCGCTCGCCGAGGCGATGTCGAAAGCCGGCGCAAGCATCACGCGCGATTTCGAGGTGTGGCCCAAGAAGGTTGCCGGCCCGCTTCCGGACATCGCGAAGCAGCTCGATCAAACCAGCGGTGAAGCCCGCAGCTGAGCCGAACAGCCTCCCGCCGGGGACGACCCCGCGCGGCTTCTTTCTCGCCCCCGGGACGGCCCGGACAGAACAACGCGGGATGAAGCGCCCGCAGAGAGGAGCAGCGGCGTGAACGACGTGATCTACAGCGATGTTCTACCCGGTGGGAAGCACTGGTCGATGATCATGCGGCGCAATTATCGCCTGCGCATCACCGATCTCGACGGCGGCGCCAATGTCGGCATGCTGTTCTACAACCCCTCGAACCTTCTCGAACGCTACAACGCGCCCGACACGCTGAAGGGCCAGCACACCTTCAAGCTCACCCAGGGCCACTGCCTCTATTCCGACATGGGGCGCATCTTCTGCTCGATCGTGGCCGACACGGCGGGCTGGCACGACACCGTCTGCGGCTCCTCAACCAAGGCGATGGTCGCCGCCCGCTGGGGCGGCTCGACCTACCAAAAGGTCCGCAACGACTGGCAACAGAACGGCCGCGACAGCTTCCTCGTCGAGGCGGCGAAGTACGGCCTGGGCCGTCGCGATCTCGCAGCCAACCTCAACTGGTTCAGCAAAGTCAGCACTGACGACAGCGGCAAGATGACGTTCGATGCGTCCGCCGCCAAAGCCGGCGCTCTGGTCGAGCTGCGCTTCGAGATGGACACGCTCGTCCTCTTCCACACCTGCCCGCATCCGCTCGATCCGAGCCCTACTTATCCGAGCAAACCCGTCCGCTTCGAGATCCTCGAAAGCGTGCCGGCCGCCGCCGACGATCCGTGCCTGCTCTCCGCTCCCGAGAACGGCCGCGGCTTCGAGAACAACCGCATCTTTCACGCCGGCTGCTGTTGAGAAAGGAGGGGGACATGATCAAGGAAAGCACGCGCGATCCTGCGGCCGCCGCCTATCGCGAGACGGTCCTGGCCGGTGACTACTGGATGCACGTCGTCAAGCGCGGCGAGACGCTGCGCATCGTCGATGTGGAAGGCAACCAGGCGGCCGATACCCTATTTTACAATGCCGACGACCCGCATGAGCGCTACTCCGTCTGCGATACCATTCGAGAGCAAGCCAACGTCTATCTCGGCCCCGGATCGGTCCTTCTGTCCGATCTCTGCCGCCCGTTGATGACGATCACGGCAGATACGGTCGGACGGCACGACACGTTGGGCGGCGCCTGCGCCACCGAGAGCAACACAGTCCGATACGCGCTCGATAAGAAGAGCATGCATGCCTGCCGCGACAGCTATCTGCTGGCGACGATTGAAAACGAGCAGTACGGCCTGACGAAGCGCGACATCGCCCACAACATCAACTTCTTCATGAACGTGCCGGTGACGCCCCACGGCGGATTGACGTTCGCAGACGGCGTCTCCGCGCCGGGCAAGTACGTCGAGATGCGCGCCGAGATGAACGTGATCGTTCTCATCTCGAACTGCCCGCAGCTCAACAATCCCTGCAATGCTTACAACCCCACGCCTCTTGAAGTTCTGATCTGGTCGGAGGGCACCTGACGTGTTCAAGAAAGTCCTCATCGCCAATCGTGGCGCCATTGCCTGCCGCATCATCCGTACGCTCGACCGCATGGGACTTGCTAGCGTCGCCGTCTACTCTGAGGCCGACCGCCATTCCATGCATGTCGCGCAGGCGACCGAGGCCGTCGCCATCGGCCCGTCGGCTGCCGCACAAAGCTACCTCAAGGTCGAGGCCATTCTCGACGCAGCCAAGGCGACGGGCGCGGATGCTATCCATCCGGGCTATGGCTTTCTCTCGGAGAACCCGGATTTCGCCGACGCCTGCGCAAAGGCCGGCATCGTCTTCATTGGTCCCAAGCCGGATCAAATGCGCGCGTTCGGCTTGAAGCATCGTGCGCGCGAGTTGGCGCTGGCTGCCGGCGTCCCGCTCGCGCCGGGCTCGGGGCTGGTTGCTACCGTCGCCGAAGCCGAGGCGGAAGCCCGCCGCATCGGCTATCCGGTCATGCTGAAAAGCACGGCGGGTGGAGGTGGCATCGGCTTGCAGCTCGTGAGCAGCGAGACGGAACTCGCGCCGCTCTACGAACGCGTCGAGCGCCTGGCTCGCAACAACTTCAAGGATCCAGGTCTCTTTCTCGAAAAGTACGTGGCGCGTGGCCGGCACATCGAGGTGCAGATCTTCGGCGACGGCACGGGCCGCGTCATCGCCCTCGGCGAGCGCGACTGCTCGGCCCAGCGGCGCAACCAGAAAGTCATCGAGGAGACGCCGGCTCCGGGGCTCTCCGACAAAGCCCGCGCCGCGCTTTGGAAAACGGCCTGCGATCTCGGCAAGTCGGTCTCCTACGAAAGCGCGGGCACGGTCGAATTCCTCTACGACAGCGATACCGACGACTTCTATTTCCTCGAGGTCAACACGCGCCTCCAGGTGGAGCACGGCGTGACGGAGGAAGTCACCGGCCTCGACCTCGTCGAGTGGATGGTGCGTCAGGCCGCAGGCGAGACCTTGCCGCTGGATCAGGAGAAAGTCGCGCCGATGGGCGCCTCGATCCAGGTGCGCCTCTATGCCGAGGATCCCGGCCGTGACTTCCGCCCGAGCTCCGGTCAGCTCTCGCATGTGGCGTGGCCTAAGCATGCGCGCGTCGAGACCTGGGTGGAAAGCGGCGCCGATGTCTCGCCGTTCTACGATCCGATGCTGGCCAAGATCATCGTCAAGGCCGGCACGCGCGAGGACGCATTATTGAACCTTCGCGACGCGCTCGACGCCACCGAGATCGGCGGCCTCGAAACCAATCTCGACTATCTTCGCCAGCTCGCGGCGTCGGACGTTCTTGCTGCGGGCGAGATGCTGACACGCACGCTCGCGACATTCCCCTATCGCGCCGAGACCATTGAGGTCCTGGCGCCGGGCACTCAGACGACGATCCAGGACTGGCCGGGCCGTACCGGCTATTGGGCCGTCGGCGTTCCCCCGTCCGGTCCGATGGATCACCTCTCGTTCCGCTATGCCAACGGCCTTGTCGGCAACGCCGAGGGAACGCCTGCGCTCGAGATCACGCTCTCCGGCCCGACGCTGCAGTTCAACGCCGACATGGTGATCTGCCTCACGGGCGCGGAGATGCCGGCCAAGATCGGCGACCGCGTCGTGCCCTTCTGGCAACCCGTCGGTGTCGCCGCCGGCGACGTGCTGAAGCTCGGCAGCGTGACGGGTGCCGGTGCGCGCGCCTATCTCGCCGTGCGCGGCGGCTTCGACGTGCCGGACTATCTCGGCAGCCGCGCGACCTTCACGCTCGGCAAGTTCGGCGGGCACGGGGGCCGCGCGCTTCTGCCCGGCGATGTTCTGCACATCGGCGATGCCGACACGGGGACAGCGAGTGCCGCGGCATCTCTTGCCGTGGAGATGCGACCCGAGATGACCCGCGAATGGGAGATCGGCGTTCTTTATGGTCCGCACGGCGCGCCGGACTTCTTCACCGAAGACGACATTTCCGCCTTCTTCGCCGCGAAGTGGGAGGTGCATTACAACTCCAACCGCACGGGTGTCCGCCTGATCGGCCCCAAGCCGCAATGGGCACGTACGGATGGAGGTGAAGCCGGCCTGCATCCGAGCAACATCCACGACAACGCCTATGCCATTGGCGCTGTCGACTTTACCGGCGACATGCCGGTGATCCTCGGCCCGGACGGACCCTCGCTCGGCGGTTTCGTCTGCCCGGTCACGATTGTCGCCGCGGAACTGTGGAAGCTCGGCCAGCTCCGGCCCGGCGACAAGGTGCGCTTCGAGCGACTGACACCGGTCGAAGCCTCGGCGCTCGAGCTGCGGCAGGATCAGGAGGTTGCGTCGCTCGTCGAGCCGACCGGTCCAATTCTGATCGATCACAGCACAGTCGGCGCTGACGACTGCGTGGTCGGCGAACGTCCGGCGCGCGACGCCCTGCCCCGCGTCGTCTATCGCCGGGCCGGCGACAAGTATCTGCTGGTGGAGTATGGCCCGATCGTGCTCGATTTCGAGCTTCGCTTCCGCGCGCATGTTCTCATGACGCGCCTCGAAGCGCGGGCCGTTACCGGCATTATCGATCTCACGCCTGGCATCCGCTCGCTACAGATCCACTACGACAGCCGCGTGCTGCCGCTGGCCTCCCTGCTCGACGAGCTGTCGCGCATCGAGGATGCCATGGGCGACATCGGCGATATCGAAGTGCCGAGCCGCATCGTCCACATGCCGCTGTCGTGGGACGATGCCGCAACGCAGCTCGCCATTTCGAAATACATGCAGTCCGTGCGCGCGGATGCCCCGTGGTGCCCGTCGAACATCGAGTTCATCCGGCGGATCAACGGTCTCGACAGCATCGAGGACGTCAAGCGCATTGCCTTTGGCGCGAGCTATCTCGTTTTGGGGCTCGGCGACGTCTATCTCGGAGCGCCAGTCGCGACGCCGCTGGACCCGCGTTGCCGCCTTGTGACCACGAAGTACAATCCGGCGCGCACCTGGACGCCGGAGAATGCCGTCGGCATCGGCGGCGCATATATGTGCATCTACGGCATGGAGGGCCCCGGCGGCTACCAGTTCATCGGCCGCACGGCCCAGGTCTGGAACACGCATCGCGTGACGGCGGAGTTCGAAGCGGACAAGCCATGGCTTCTGCGCTTCTTCGATCAGATCCGCTTCTATCCGGTCTCGGCCGACGCGCTCATACAGTTCCGAGATGGCTTCCTGCAGGGCAAGGCCGGCTTAAAGATCGAGCCTACGACGTTCAAGCTCGCGGACTATCGCGCCTACCTCGCCGACAACGCGTCAGACATCGCGGTGTTCAAGGCCAAACAGCAAACGGCTTTCGAGGAAGAGCGCTCGCGCTGGCAGGCGAGCGATCAGTCCGGCGCCGTCGTCGGTGATGCTCCCGCCGAGGATGGCGGAGACGACGCGCTCCCGGACAATGCCGTCGCCGTCGCAAGCTCCGTTCCTGGCGCTGTGTGGAAGGTCGAGGTCAGCAAGGGCACGCGCGTCAAGGAAGGCGATCTCCTCGTCGTGGTGGAGTCGATGAAGATGGAGATGTCCGTACATGCGCCGTCGAGCGGCATCGTTGCCGAGGTGAGATGCGCCGAGGGTCGCCCCGTGTCGCTCGGTCAAATTCTGGTCGTGTTACTCGACGAGACGCAGGAGGTGGCGCAGTGACCGCAGGACTCGACGAACTTTCCTTCGACATCGGCGCACTGACTGATGGGTATGCGTCCGGCGCCTTCACGCCGGCCGCAGTGATCGAGGAAGTCTACCGCCGCATCGCCGAACGCGGCGAGAAACCGGTCTGGATCTCGCTTCTGCCAATGGCGGACGCACTCGAAAAGGCTAGAGGCGCGCCGAAGGGACCGCTCTATGGCATTCCGTTTGCCGTCAAGGACAACATCGACGTCGCCAACCTGCCAACGACGTGCGCGTGCCCGGAGTTCGCATACGCGCCGAAGCGCTCGGCGACTGTTGTTGCCCGGCTGGAGGCAGCCGGCGCCATCGCCATCGGCAAGACGAACCTCGATCAGTTCGCAACCGGGCTCGTCGGAACACGCTCGCCCTATGGCATCCCGTCGAGCGTGTTCGACCCGGAGTACGTCTCCGGCGGATCGAGCTCAGGTTCGGCCGTAGCCGTCGCATCGGGCGTCGTCTCGTTTTCTCTCGGCACCGACACGGCGGGATCCGGCCGCGTCCCCGCAGGCTTCAACAACATCGTCGGCTTGAAGCCGACCAAAGGTGTGCTAAGCGCCACCGGCGTCGTGCCCGCCTGCCGCACGCAGGACACGATTTCCATTTTTGCGCTGAACGTCGCAGACGCGGCGAAAGTCATGGCAACCGCATCAGCCTACGATGCAGAAGATGCCTATTCCCGCAAGCCGCCGCGTCAGTTTGCGGTCGAGAGCCTGCCTCCAAACCTGCGTGTCGGCATCCCCGCCGATGGTCTCGAGTTCTTTGGCGACGTCGAGGCGGAGCGTCTTTACCGCGCCAGTGTCGCGCGGCTCAAGGAGAGCGGAGCGAGCATCGTCGCGTTCGATTTCACGCCCTTCCGCGATGCTGCCCGCCTTCTCTATCAGGGCCCATGGGTTGCCGAGAGGCTGGCTGCCATCCGCTCCTTCGCCGAGACCAAGCCGGACGCGCTGCACGAGGTTGTCGGCAGCATCATCCTGAATGCCGCCAAGCTGTCGGCGGTCGATGCCTTCGATGGCTTCTATCGCCTCGCCGATCTCACGCGCGAAGCCGACGCGCAATGGGCAGCCATGGACGTGATGCTGCTGCCGACCAGCGGCACCACGTACAAGATCAGCGAATTGCTTGCCGATCCGATCCAGCTCAATTCCAACCTCGGGTACTACACCAACTTCGTGAACTTGATGGATCTGTCAGCCTTGGCAGTGCCGGCCGGCTTCCGCCCCAACGGCCTCCCCTTCGGCGTCACGCTGATCGGCCGCGCTTTCGACGACGGGAGGCTCGCCGCCATCGGCGACGCTTTGCATCGCGCCTCGCCGGATTTGCGGCTTGGGGCGACGCCGGTCAAACTGCACGACACGCAGCCCGCGGTCCCGACTGCAGCAGGACGCATTGCCGTCGCCGTCGTCGGCGCACATCTCACCGGTCAGCCGCTCAACGTGCAACTTCAGGAACGATCGGCCCGATTGATAAAGTCTGCTCGCACGGCCCCGGGCTACAGCTTCTATGCGCTCGCTGGAACGACGCCCGCCAAGCCGGGCCTTGTCTTCGACGGCGAAGGCGCCGGCGGCATCGAGGTCGAGATCTGGGAGATGGAAGAGGCCGCGTTCGGCTCGTTCGTCGCGCTCATCCCACCCCCGCTCGGCATCGGCACCTTGAAGCTCGATGACGGGTCGCGGGTCAAAGGATTCCTCTGCGAAGCTCACGCCGTCGCAGACGCCGAAGACATCACTGCGTACGGCGGATGGCGCGCCTGGCTCACGCGGACCGCCCAATTGTAGATGCCGTAAATCTGCTACCGCAAAGTAGACGCAGACTCCGCCGAGCGCGCACCCTGAGGTGACATCCTCTGATGACCCACCAATTTGGACGGTGGTGCGGATTGTCTGCCAGATGAGACAAAATTAGGGAGCTCGGAGCCAACATCTTAATAGTTGCGATCGTATGCAGCACGCACCGAAGCTGACGTAGCGTGCATCTTAGGAGCCCATTTCCGTGCAGTCGAAAGCGTACGAACTCGCCTTCCTATTCGTTGTTGCGATGGTCCTGAACAATGCCTCCTCAACAGCGGACACTGCGTCTCCCAAGGTCACTGATCCCCATTTCCAGTTGGCTCCAGGCTATCTCGCGCAAAAAGATTTGCCCGATAGCCGCGAACTGCTCGGACCTCCGCCGGCGGAGGGAAGCGCTGCGCTTGGGCGTGACGAGGAAGCAAGAAGCGCAACTGTACAACTGCGCGGCACAGCACGCTGGGACCTCGCGCGCCTGGACGCAGATCTCGCGTTTCCGCAGCCGGCGAAAAACTTCTCTTGCGCGATGGGCGTCCGTATCGATGAGAACGCAACGCCTCACCTCTATCGCTTGATGCAGAAGGTGCTCACGGACGCAGGGCTGTCTACTTATGGCGTCAAGAACTCTTTCAACCGTGTCCGTCCTTTCGTGGTTCACAACGAGGGCACCTGCTGGCCCGATCAGGAGCCATTGCTACGCAATGACGGCTCCTACCCGTCGGGTCATACTGCGGCAGGCTGGGCTTGGGCGCTTGTCTTGGCCGAGATCAACCCCGAGCGCGGCAATATTCTGCTCAAGCGCGGCATGGAATTCGGTCAGAGCCGCGTGATTTGCAACGCGCATTGGCAAAGCGACGTCGACGCGGGCCGTACGATGGGTGCTGCAACGGTGGCCACGCTTCACAGCAATGCAGAATTTCTCGCTGATGTTGCCGCTGCGCGCGACGAGCTGGCCGCCGCGAAAGCAAGCGGTTCATCTTCTCCTCTGAGCTGCGCCGCAGAAGATTCGGCTTTGGCACGCGGCCAATAGCGGAATATCCTGGCGGCAGCCGGGGTCGCTCCGTCATATCGCTTCGCGCCAGCGACCCCGCTCAAGTCTCCGACGCGTCGAGTTGCGGTGGCGCCAGGACAAAAGCCAGGGGAATTGCGAAGAGTGAAATGGCGGCACCGCACCAGAGCGCGGTGTGGTAGTTGCCGACGACGTCGTGCGAATAGCCGAAAATGACAGGGCCGAGCGCCGCCAGCGAATAGCCGACGCCCAGGACAAACCCGTTCCATTGATTGGCTTCCTCGGTGGTGCGCGTGTTGTCGAGAACAAGCGTCATGCCGAGCGTGAACGACCCGCCTAGCCCCACGCCACACAGAGAGACAATTGCGAACGGCGCGGACAACGGCGCGAGGGCGAGCGCCAGCGTTCCGATGGAAGCGACAAAGCTCGAGAGGAACAGCCAGGGCCGGCGGTCGCGCGTTCGGCTCAGCCAGCCTGCGAGTTGGTTGCCCACCATGAACGTCGCGCTGAAGACCGCGACGGTCGAGGCGGATCGCGACGGCGACAGCCCCAATTCGCGATAGAGCGGCGCGAGCCACGCCATAAGCGCGTAAAATAGAATGCCCGTAATCGCGAAATGGATCGCGATCTGCCACGCGCGCATCGCGCCGGAAGGCCTACGTGGAGACGCACTCTGATGCGCGGCAGGCTCGCTCACTCGTGTCCGGGTGGACACCCAGGCCACCGCCGCCACGAGACTGAGAACGGACCATACGCCGATTGCGAGCGACCAATGGCCGGTTTGGGTTATCACCGCCTGGGTCGTGAGCGCGGACACAGCGGCACCCAGTGAGAGCGTCGTGGCATAGACGCCCATCACCAGCGACGTGTTGTCGGGAAAGGCGGTCTTGATGACGCCGCCGAGAAGGGCTTGGGCCACAGCGATACCGGCCCCGACCCCGATGGTCGCCAGGACAAGCTCCAACCAGTCCGATGCCCAGCCGCGCGCGGCGACCGAGAGGCCGCAAACCAGCAGGGCCAGAAGCAGAACGCGATCGAGACTGAACCGGCGCGATAACCACGGGGTTGGAAAAGCGAGAAGCCCCATCAGCAAAGGCGGGATGGCGCCGACAAACGAAGCCACCGTATGGGAGAGGTTGAGATCCTCGATGATGTAGGGCAACGACGGCCCGAGCGACGCGATGCCCGGCCTGAGGCTCAACGCCACGAGTATGATCGCTGCCAAAAGCGGCGCGCTTTTCGAAAGCGGCGACGGCGCAGGAGGCGAAAGTTGCGTCTGCTCCGGTTCAGTCGCCGCGGCGCGATAGGTGTTGGTCAATCCCGCCTCGCCCTCAGATCACTCTTCAAGGCTCCCTCGTAACGCCGATGCGTGGCACGCAGCTATGGCCCTGCGGTTCTAGGAGCTATGACATCACCTCGGAACTCGATCGCGGCGCGCGCGATTTCGAGCACCAGATTGGCGAGGCTGGAGAGGGCGCGGCCTTTGCGATGAATGGCGACGACGCGCCTTCGCAACAATGGCGCGGAGATCGGGATCGCAACAAGGCCGTACTCGGCAAGGGCCGCGCCTGAAATGTGGTCCGGCAGGATGCATTGCCCGGAGGTGAGCGACACCAGCTTCAGCATGGCGTCCAGCGTTTCGACCTCGGCGACCGCATGGGAATCGAGGCCGTGCAATTGGAGCATCCGCCGCTGCGAGTAGGGCGCCGGAAAGACGACCAACGCGAGGCGCGCATTTCCCAGATCGACGCTGTCCGCTCGCGCCATATCCGAGTTCTGCGGAACGACGAGCGACATCTTCTCGTCGAAGAGAATGGTTTCCTCGATCTCGGCCGTGGCGACCGCTTCGTCGTAGACAAAACCGATGTCGACCTTGCCCGTCTCCACCAGAGCGATGACGTCCGGCGAGCTGCGCCCGAGCATCGAGACGTTGACGCTCGGCCGCTGCGCCATGAACTTCGCAATGACGCCGGGGATGAAATAGGAGCTCAACGGATGAATGGTGGCAATCCGCAAGCGACCCTCGGTAATACCTTGCTCTTCGCGCAGGCGCACGACGGTTGCATCGATCAGATCGTAGGAGGGCTTGATTGCGTCGTACAAGGTCTTGCCAGCCGAACTCAAGACGACGCCGCGCCCGTGGCGTTCGAAGAGGGTTTGGCCGAGACCGTCTTCCAAATTCGAGAGCTGCTTACTCAATCCGGATTGCGTTAACCCCAAGACATCGGCTGCTTTGGAAACGGATCCGGCACTCGCGATGGCTATGAATTGGCGCAGCTGCAGGTCGATGTTTTTCATGAGTCGGAAGCACAAACCCCAGGCGCCTATTACCTAAGCATAGCGCAGCATCGAGGGTTCGCAATCATAACACGTATGAGCGCCAGTCTATAGCTCGCGCGAATGACGAGCTGTTACGCCCGGAGGTCCTTAATCACTGGGGAGAACAGGATGTCGGGCGAATATAAACTTCTGATCGACGGAAAGCTGGTCGACGGTGACAGCACGATGGACGTGCTCAACCCCGCGACCGAGGCGCGCATCGCAACGTGCCCTCGCGGCTCGGCGCGCCAGTTGAACGAGGCCGTCGCGGCCGCGAAAAAGGCGTTCCCGAAGTGGGCGAACACGTCCTTGGACGAGCGACGCAAGGTGCTCATTCGCGTGGCCGAAGCGGTGGAGAGCCGCCGCGAAGAGATGGCGCGCTTGCTCACCTCCGAGCAGGGCAAGCCGTTGAAAGAGGCGCAAGGGGAAGTCGACATCACCGCGTCCTTCTTTCGTCACGCCGCGAGCCTCAGCCTCGATCCCAAGGTTCTCGAGGACAGCAACGCGCGCCGCGTCGAGTTGCATCGCCGGCCGCTGGGCGTGATCGCGGCGATCATCCCGTGGAATTTTCCGCTGATGATCACGGCTTTCAAAGTTCCGCTGGCGCTGCTTGCCGGCAACACGATCGTCGTCAAACCGGCGGCGACCACGCCGCTTGCCACGCTGATGTTTGGCGCGCTGATTGCCGACGTCGTTCCGGCCGGCGTCATCAACATCGTCACGGATGCCAACGATCTCGGCGATGTTCTCACCGGCCACCCGGATGTGGCCAAGGTGGCTTTCACGGGCTCCTCGGCAACGGGTCTCAAGGTTCTCGGCAACGTCGCCAAGTCGATGAAGCGCTTCACGCTGGAGCTGGGCGGCAACGATCCCGGGATCGTTCTTCAGGACGCCAATCCGAAAGATGTGGCGCCTGGCATTTTCCAAGGCGCGTTCTTCAACACCGGACAGGTCTGTCTGGCCTTGAAGCGGCTCTATGTGCACGAGAGCCAGTATGACGCCATGTGCGATGAGCTCGCAAAGCTCGCGCGCGAGGCGGTGCTCGGCGACGGCCTCCAGCAGGGCACCGTGGTCGGGCCTCTGCAGAACGCCACGCAGTACGAAAAAGTGAAAGCCTATCTCTCCGACGCGCACGCCAACGGCAAGGTCATTGCGGGCGGGAACGTGCCGGATCGTCCGGGGTACTTTATTCAGCCGACGATCGTCAAAGACATCGAAGAGGGCACGAAGCTCGTCGACGAAGAGCAGTTCGGGCCCATTCTCCCGATCTTGAAGTACAGGACTCTCGACGAAGCGATCGCGCGCGCCAACGCGACCGACTACGGCCTCGGCGCCTCGGTCTGGTCATCCGATCGGGCACGCGCCAAAGAGGTCGCTCTGAAACTGGAAGCGGGGACCGTCTTCATCAACAAGCACGCCGATATCGCGCCACACATTCCTCAGGCCGGCGCGAAGAGTTCGGGTCTTGGCGTCGAGATTGGTGAAGAGGGGCTTCTCGAGTACACGCAAGTGCAGGTTGTCAACGAAGCCCTATAATCGCGAGCGCCGCACGGGACTGAGCGGACACGTCCGTCCAACGGTTCCGTGCGGCGAATGCCGTCAGCCATTTGTTAAAAAGCGTCACCGATATGGTAGGGACCGTCGATACGGTATGGACCGTCCCGCGGCGCCATCGAACGACGACGCCGCACGTTGCAAACGTACCGTGCCGCTATCCGGCCGCGCCTCAGAAGTGGGGGGCGTGTTGGAAACTTGATGCGCGATTTGGATCGCGCCATTCGGTGACGATTGGCTCGACGCGGCGTCGCGACAACGCGCTCCGACAAGCGCGCGCTTGTGAAGGCGAAAAACGGCTATCGGATCTTCGATGACCCGCGCAGTTCCGTCAGAATTCGTTAGGGGGCAGCCGTCAGGGGGGTCATGTACCACATGAGCATCGCGCTCAGGGCCATCGTCCAGATCGTGCACTTGCCGATTTCGACCCAGCTGTTCACTTTCAGCACTCCTACGCACACACAAGTCGTCGTTACAGAAAATCACCTCACGATCGGCTTGTCGACCGCCTAGGCGCGGGCCCTGAAGGCCTTCAGAGCAGAATCGCCAACAGTGTGGCATTATAGAGACTCGCCCAACGCCGCCGGTCGCTTGTTCAGGTGGCGAAACGTCGCAGCCTCGCGATCTCAAGCACAGCAGGACGGGCTCGCGCCTGCCGGCCCGCGCACGTCTTGGCCCCTGGCGTCGCAGCCGGGTTGCGTGTCACCGACGGGAGATGTCAGGCGGACTTGTTGGCCTGGAAACGCGCGATCTCGGACTTCAACCCGCCGGTCAGCGCAAGCTGGACCATGCGCATGTCGCCCCGAAGCGACCACCAGGGATTGGAGAACGTCGCCGGCATGTTCTTCTCGAAGACGAGATGGCTGATCCAGGCAATCCCATAGGCGATGCCGACGGCGCTAAGCGCCCAAAGGGGCCTGCCAAAGCCGAGGCAAACGGCGGCAATACCGAACCCAAGCAGCGTTCCGAAGACATGCAACCAGCGGGTCTTTCCGCTGGAGTGCGCTTCGAGATACTGAGGCCAGAACTCTTCGAACGAGGCGGGCGCGGTCATGCCGGTCTCCTTCAGGCGCCAAGCGCCTGTCGAGTTTTGCCGAGGACCACTTGTATCCGTTCCAGATGATCTTGGACGGCGCGTTTCGCCTGCGTTCTCGTTCTGGCGCGCGTCGGATGGGGCTCTCTCGCCAGTGACGCGCGAAGCGGCCGCAGCCAAAGTGCAATCGCGTGGTCCTTGTAGGAGAATAGCCGCGAATTGCTCGCTCGTCACGCACGGCCCGACCCTGCGCATCGCCGCGCGGCCGAACGGCGGACAAATCGGCGTTCGTCACGGCCGTGTCCGGCATTGCGCGCGTCAGACCTTCGCGCCTTGCAGCTCGGACGGCGCGGAGACGTCGCCCTCCTCCGTCAGATACCAGGCCACGGAGCCCAGCACGATCATGCCGCCGATCACGGAGAAGAGCGGAGGCTGCTCGTTAAAAATGAGCCAGACCCAAACCGGACTCAACACCACGTCGAGCATCGAGATGAAGCCCACCTCCCCTGACTTGATCAAACGTCCGCCTGCAAGGGCCAAGACGGTGCCGAGCCCGAAGGACACCAAGCCGTACATCGAGCTCGCGGCAAGCTCCCATCCGCCCAGGCTCCACTGCGCGACGAAGGGTGCCGCGACCATCGCCGAGACAGCCGCAGAAATGGCGCTGACGAGCAGGATATCCAAGTTGGGGTAGCGCTTCACGAGCACGAGCTGACAGGCGTAGCTTGCCGTCATGACGAAGGCCGCGAGCGTTCCGATCCCGTCATTCTGCGAGGCCGCCGCCGTCGCGGTCAGCACCGCGCCCGTCACCGCACCGAGCCCGGCGATGACGAACTTGCGGCTCACGCGCTCCGAAAGCCAGAGGTAGGCGACCGCGGTCGCCACGAACGGCAACGACGCATAGATCACCATGATGTTCGCAACCGTGGTGTGGCGCAAAGCAATGACGCAGCTCATCGTCGTCAGCGTGGCGGCTGCGATGTACAGCAGCTCCGGCTTTCCGAAGTTTGCCAGCTTCCTCACGATGCCGGTGTTGGATTGCACGACAGACGCCAGTCCCAGGCCCACGAACGCGGCGATGGAGGACCAGAAAATCAACGTGGCGGAGCTTACATCGGCCGCTCGCTCGAAGACGCCGGCCAGGCTCCAGCAGAATGCCGATGCGGCAACAAGACAGACACCGGCGCGCCGGTGGCGCGCAGTCACACTTTCAGCCAGCACAAAGATGCTCCCGTTTATTTCGCCTGTCTTTGCAGGCTTTCCTCGTGCAGCATGAATGCGACCTTGGTGAACGGCCGCATGAGCTGGTCTTTCACGGACTGCAATCCGACGCGATCGATCGCCGCCGACATGCAGCGCAGCCATGCATCCCGTGTTTCAGCGGTGATTTCGATATGTTCGTGCATGTAACGAACATCCGAATGCCCATGCTTCGTCACGTAGGACGGGGGCCCGCCGAAAAATCCGGAGAGGAAATTGAACTGCTCGATGCGCGAGTGGGCGACGCCGTGCCCGCGCCGATGAAGCGCGAGCAACTCCTTGCCATCCGGCTCAAACTCCACGATGTCGTAGAAGACTTCCACCAGATGGCGCAGGGCCTCTTCTCCGCCGATCTGATCGTAGAGAGACGGGGCCATGCCCGGCCCGGTGGCCACAGGGCCCGGCGCCGCGCGTCCATGCGGATGCATCTCTGTTCGCTCCTTTCGCTCAGATCGTCGGAGGTCGAAAAGTGGGCCGGAAACCCATTCTGCTTCCGGCCCAAGTTAAGGCGCGCCGGAACTTAGCTGCGCGCCGGGGGATGCGTTCTCAGCCGCAGCGGATCGTAGAACGGCATCTGTACGACGGTCGCCTTGAGCGTCTTGTCGCCGTCCTTGATTTCAAGCGCCGTGCCGAGCGCCGTCTGAGCGGGCGCGATCTGCGCCATGGCCAGGGACTTCATGAGGTGCTGGCTGAAAACCGTGCTCGTGACAATGCCAACTTCCTTGCCGCCGGCGAAAACCTTGGCGCCCGGCGTGACCGCCTCTGCGCTTTCGACTTCCATGCCGGTGATGAGGGAGCGTTCCTTGCCCTTGCTAGCGGCGACCGCGGCCTTGCCGCGGAAATCCGCCTTGTTCAGGTCGACGGTCCAATCGGCGCGAACTTCCCAAGGGGTCGTATCGCCGTGCGGCATGTCGAAGGGGAAGAACAGCAGGCCGGATTCGACGCGCACGATATCGAGGCACGTCCACGACACCGGAACGACGCCCTTCGACTTGCCTGCTTCGAGGATCGAATCCCACATGAAGCCTGCGTCGGCACGGCTCGTGAAGACCTCGTAGCCGCGCTCGCCCGAGTAGCCGCCGCGCGCGATGGACACGGGACGCCCGAACAGCGTGGTCTTGAGGTGCTTGAAGTAGCCGAGGTCCTTGAGGTTTGCCGGAGTGTGCGGGGTGAGCACCTCCAGCGCCACAGGACCCTGCAGGGAGAGGATGTGGACGTCGTCGTCGCGCTCGACCTTCACGTTGTACTTCGGCGCATATTCCTTGAGCGCGTCAGCGAAGGCGCCGCCGCCGTGCGAAATGCGATACGTGTTTGCGCCATCGACGTACACCAGCACGTCGTCGATCAGAGCGCCGGCGTCGTTGACGGTGTTGGAGATGTGCGAGTCGCCGGGGGCGGCGCGCGACACGTCGGTGGTCAACAGGTAGTTGAGATATGCGAGCGCATCCGGGCCCGAGACATTGACGATGTTGAGGCCGGACACCTCGATCAGGCCGGCGCGGGTGCGCGTTGCCGTCACTTCCTCATAGGGATCGGTGCTGTAGTTCTGCGGGATAGGCAAGCCGTTCCACGACTGCGTGAGATCGGAACCGAGTGCTCGATGCCGGCTCTCAAGCGCAGTCGTGCGGGTAATGGTGGACATGGATGTCTCCTCCAGTTTCTCTGAAATGCAAGTGTTCGCGTTGATGTTTTCGCGGCAGGCGCGGCTCAATCCGGCCCGCCGCCCGGAGACGTCGGCTGCCCATCGTCGTACTTGGCCAGCCACTCGAGGGTCGTGTCGCGATAGCGCGTGATGCCCTTGTAATCGATGAGTTCCATCGGCAGGCTGCCGAGCACGCGCGGCAGGCGCCGCCCCCACTTCGGAACCGTCACCAGCTCGCGCAACTTGATGAGGTAGCCGCGAATGGAGAACAGGATCGCGTTCGATCGCGGCAGGCGGAACAGCGCCTGAAGCTCGACGCGCAGATGCACTTTGTCACCGACGTTCTCGGGCGTGACGGTGGTGCGATCCGATCCCCACTTGTGGAAGTTCTCGGGGCTCGTATCGAGGCGCGGATTGATCGTCATCGTCCAGTTCAGGCGGCGAACCGGCTGACCAAGCTGCAGGTTGAGCAGGAACTTGAGCGCGCGATCGAACACCTTCATGTCATGGGCAAGCGGAACGGGCCCGTGCCACTCCATGAAGTTCATGCCGACGTCGAAATCGAGAGACCAATCGGCCTGGGTCGTGATGATGCCCGCGTCCATCCAAAGCTGGCCGTCGCGCTGATCCTGGATCGAGAAGTCGCCCTGGCATTGACGTCCGATGTACTCCATCGGCTCCTGCGGAAGCGTCGACGGATCGCCGAACGTGAACTTCTGGTCGATGCCGAGCGGCTTATTGATCCAGTGCCAGTGGTCGCCTTCGGTGGTGAGCGAGAACCACTGCGGATAGTCCCGCGCCATGCTCGTCATGAGCAGCTCGAGGAAGTCCCACTGGGCAAGCATCATGTGCGGCAGCGCCTGGCAGCGCAGCGGATCCTCCTTGAGGACGATCGCCCGATCGGCCATTTCCGAGACGTAGTGCTCGTTGATGTCGATGGGGAACTCGTAAACCGATCCCGCCGGGCCCTTGACGTGCGGCTCGATGTTCACCGAGTACATGTACTTGTCTTCCCAGAACGGGAACGGGAAGCGGCGGATGGACTCCGGGCTGTTGTAGAACGTGTAGTCGTCCCGGAAGGTCGTTTTCTTGAATTCCTGATTCATCGCGTGATCCTTTCCGCAATCTGTTCTCGATCAGAGGTCGAGCGTGACCCGTTGGCCCTTGATGCGGGAGACGCAGATCATGATCTTGCGCCCCTGCTCCTTCTCTTCGTCGGTGAGATAATGGTCGTAGTGCAGGATGTTTCCATCGCAGCTCAAGACAGCCGTTTCGCACTGTCCGCACGCGCCGCCACGGCAGAGGTACGGAGGCTCGAGGCCGGCGGATTCGAGCGCCTGCAGAATGCTCTCGTCCTCCTTGACGCGGACCGTTCGCGCGGACTTCGCCAGTTCGACGTCGAAGGGCAAGCCACCGCGCGGTGACGTGAAGTGCTCGGCATGGAGATGCTGCTCGGGCCAGCCCGCTTCACGGGCGAGACGCAGCACATCCTCGATCATGACGTCCGGCCCGCAGACGTAGAGATGCGTGCCGAGCGGCTGCTGGCTCAGCAGGTTGGCAAGATCGATCCGGCGCGCGGAGACCGTTTGATAGTGATGGATCTTGCGGCCGTAGCGCTGCTTCAGCTCGTCGACATAAGCGCCGGAGCTCGGCGTGCGGGTCGAGTAATGCAGCTCGAACGGCGTGCCGATCTGATGGAGCTGATCGGCCATCGCCATGATCGGCGTGATGCCGATGCCGCCGGCAATCAACAGGTGCTTGCGCGCGCGCAGATCGAGCGCAAACAGGTTCGACGGGTGGCTGATGGTGACGAACGCGCCCTCGAACAGCTTCTCGTGGACGAATTGCGACCCGCCGTGAGAGTTGTTGGTGCGGAGCACGCTGATCTCGTAGCCCGTGGTGTCTCCAAGGGGCCCCATCAGCGAATAGGGGTTCTTGATGGTCTTTGCGCCGTCGCGCATCGTCACCACGGTGTGGGCGCCGGCCGAAAACGTGGGAAGCGGACGGCCGTCGACGGGAACGAAGCGGATGCGCTTGATGCGCTCGGCGACCGTTTCCACCCTGGCAACGCGGACAGGAATATCAGCCCCACTCATTTGAAGATCTCCGTGATTTCGGGGATTTCGCCGCGGACCTCGGCATCGACGCAAACGCCCTGGAAGGCTGCGCGACGCTTGGAGTAGTGATCGCGGACAAGGAGGCTCAAGCCGCAGTGCGCACACGTCACGATGTTCGTCGTGACGTTCTCTGTCATGCCTTTGCAATGGACGCACTGGACGCGGCGCGCGCGCGAGCCCCGATGCTCGGTGATCACGGTGGCCGGATCCATGCCCAGCTCCTGGGCGAGCTGCACCGTGAGGCCGATCATGGTCTCCGTGCCCGAGGCGTAGATGCGCGTTCCCATCCTCGCCACATTCAAGACGCCGACCAGCCGCGTGATGGCGGTGGCGACAGTCGGCATGCAGTGCACGAGTTCGACCGGAAGCGCTTCGAGGCGCGAGGCGTAGTCCGGCGCACCCGGGGCCGTGTCCGCATAAACGACGATCACGCGGCCGTTGATGTCTCGTCCCTGCCGCTCGAACAGATCGATAACGGCCTGGGCGCCGTCGCCGTCGGCAGCGAACACGTGCACCTTTGCAAACGCATCCGCCGTTAATCCCGGGTATTGGGGTCTGCTCTTAATCCCATCAACAAGCATAGATCATCCTCCGAGGGACTTCCGCCGCACCGCTGGGCGCGACCGCACTTCAATCGAAGAAGGAGGGGCAGCCGGCGAGAGACGGCCGCCCCTCCACCTCACTAGCCGGGCAACTGGAAGAACCAGTTCGCCGCGAGCACGACTGCGAGGCCCGCGACCAGCGTGAGGTAAGGCAGCACGCCAGCTTTGCGCTTTCCGAGATCAGCCTGCGTGAGGTTAAGGTCCTGCAACATGTTCGGCGGGAACTTGCCGCCGTCCTGTACGTAGTGCCGGAACAGGAACACCGGAATGATGAGCGCGGCCGCAATCATGCCGGCCCAGAGGGCGACAGGATTCCAGACCTTCGCACCCGCTCCCAGGAACACGGCGTTGACGAATGCGAACAACACGCCGAGCGCCAGGAGAAAGGTCGGTGCCTTGAAGGGACGGGGGATCTGACCGTTATCGATGCGGTGGATCCAGCCGGAGTTGAGGTTGAGGAAGTTGAAGATGATGTAGCAGCAGTTGGACACGGCGAGGATGAAGAAGAAGCTCGTCGCGTCGGCGGCTGCAATTGCGAGCAGACCAACGTTGAACACAAGGTCCGACCACATCGCGGCCGTAGGCGCGCCATGGTGGTTCACGCGCGACAGGTAGCGCGGCAGCCAGCCGTCGACCGAGCCCTGGTAGAGCGTGCGCGAGGAGCCTGCCATTGCCGTCATGATCGACAGCATGAGCGCGAGGATCATGAGCATCACCATGATGTTGGTGATGAAGCCCGACCCGCCGACCATCTTGCCCATCGCTGCGGCAACGCCCGATCCGTCGACGATGGACGGCTCAAGCATACCGTTCAGGCCGAGCACGCCCTGGAACGTGAACGGCACCAGCGTGTAGAGCACCAGGCAGAGAAGGCCGGAATAGAAGATGGCCCGGAAGGTATCGGTCTTCGGATCCTTGAACTCGCTCGTGTAGCAGATCGCCGTTTCGAACGCGTACGTCGACCAGGCAGCGATGAACATGCCGCCGAGCACCAGCGTCCAGCCGCCGACGTCCCAGGCGCCGGTTTCCGCCACGTAGGCCTGCTTCAGCGGAACGAGGGGGCTGTAGTTGTCCCAGTTGATCTGGCCGGTCACGATCGGGGCGATGCCCACGATCAACATCGGCACGATGACCAGGAGCGCGATGTACTTCTGCACGTTGGCCGTGCCGAGAATGCCGCGATGCTGGATGGCGAACGTCAGCAGCATCAGCGCAACGCCGATGAAGAACGTCCAGTTGAGCGAGAACGAGACCGGGCCGATGGTGCCGTGGGCCAGCGTCCAGGTGCGGAAGGCCGGCGTGAGCGCGGCAACGCCGTCCTGTGCGAGAAGCGCGGCAACCGCATCGCTCGACGTCTTTCCGGCGTTCGCGGCACGCCATTCCGCAATGCGCGGGCTGTCTGCGGCGATGGAATTTGCGTTGGCCGAGATCCAAGCCGCGACATCGGGCGAGTCGGCGCCGGGGATCGGCCCCAGCGCGTTCAGGATGTAGGCGGCCGCGATCGAGCAGCCGAGCGAGAGAACCGGTGTCCAGGCGAGCCAGTTGCACCAGACCGACAGGGGCGCAATGAGCTTCGAGTAGCGCACCCAGGCGGACGCGCCGTACACGGATGCACCGCCCGACTTGTTCGGAAACAGACCGGCGATCTCGGCGTACGTGAACGACTGGATGAAGCCCATGCACATGCTGGCCATCCAGACGAGGAAGGCGACGTTGCCGCTCGTGCCGGCGATGCCGCCGATGGAAAACAGCACAAGGGCCGGGACGCCACTGGCGACCCAGAACGCGCCGCGCCAGTCGATCGATCGAACCAGCTCACGGCTGGGGGGGCCCGTCCCCGAATGTGACTCGAGTATCGCCATCAGTCTTCTCCCCAATTATTCGTGTTTTTTTTGACAACCATTAACAACCATTTGCACCCAACTGCGACAAAGTGTTGCTACGGTTTCCATCCGTACCGAACGAGGATTGGCATGGCAAGAAAAAATAATTCCCCAAATGAATAGCCTCACGTCACGCTGCGCCGCAAAAAACATCAGGGAATTGGCTCATTTTTGCGCTTTCCCGGCTAAACATCGTCGGCGTAGGGATAATTCATGCCCCGCGAATATGCGATGTTGACATTGGTTGCCAATGGTTGCATAATGTTGTTGTTGATTTTTTGGCACTGCACTATCGGGAGACGGCGAATGGCAAGCGGCCGCGGTGTCGTACCGCCTTGGGAAGAAGCGTCGGCCGCGCCGGCGTTCGTGAAGGACAAGATCAAGGCAGCCGCGAAGGCGCTGTTCGACCAGATCGCATCGGGCACCGTCAGCTACGGCAGCCGCCTACCCTCCGAACGGGACCTGGCCGAAGAGCTTGCGCTCACGCGGGACGCGACGCGGCAAGTGATCGACTTCCTGGAATCCTATGACGTCGTCCGGCGGCGCCCCAACAGCGGGACATTCGTCGCTTATCGGGCGAAGCCCGCGCCGAAACTCGGGGCAACGCGGCTCACCACCGACGGCCTGCTCGACATCTCCGCGATTGTGGATGCCGCTTCCCCGTTCGAGTTCACGATCGTTCGCTCGATTGTGGAGCCGGAAATGGTGAGGCTGGCGGCCATGTACATGTCGGCCAGCGATCTGCGGAACCTCTCCCGGCTGGCGCAGCGCCTGGTCGAGATCGTCACCGAGGCGGCCGAGTTTGCCGAGCTAGAGAGGGAGTTTCTGCTGACGGTCTCGACGGGAACGCACAACCCCGTGCTGATTTCGATGTACAGCGTGGTCGATGCCATCCGCCGCCAGCCGGAATGGCTCCGCATCCGCGCCCAGACGCTGACGCCGTCGCGCCTCACGGACGAGCGCAACAAACTTCAATCGCTCTACGAAGCGTTGGCGGCACGGGATGTCGAGACGGCGGTCGAGTTCATGAAGCTCATCGTCGCCGACGAGAACGATGTGGTCGTGGCGCGCGGCTGACGCCTACAGCTTGGCGACCAAACGCGCGCGCTGATCCCACATCAGGTTCATGCTGCGCACGTGCTTGATCAGAATGCTGCCGTGACGCTCCCACCAGTCGAGGATCGATCCGAACTCGACGATGCGCGCTCGTCCACCCTGGATCATGACGACCGGCCAACAGCCGACCAGCGCGTTGTTGATGCCGAAGAGCTCGCGCCCCCACCACGCGGCCTCACCGAATACGTGCTTGCCCTTGCCGCCGATCTTCACGGCCGCCAGCACGGCCGCGGGATGGAAGGTGCGCGCGCGCTGGACGGCGTCTTTCCAGAATTCCAGCGCGGACACATATGACCAGGACACGGAGCTCCAGTTGTCCGGATAGCGCCTGCAGAACTCCTCGTAGAACGCATGCGGTTCAGAGAAGTTGATCTGCGGCTCCAGCAGGGCCGGATCGTCGAAATCCGGAAACTGGAAGACGAAGCCTTCCATGAACTCCTCGCTGGTCTGCTCGACCAGGCGCTGGTAGGCGTCGCAGGTGCACGAGAGAATGCGCCCCTTGAACCCTTGCTTGTAGGCCTCGATCGTCATGGCGTGCACAAAGGGCTCGTAGGCCGTATCCCAACAGAGGATGTCGGGTTCGAGAGCCAAGAGGCTCGCCACGATCTCCGAGAAATCGCTTGTCGTGTTGGGGAACAGTCGCTCGGCGAGAAGATGGATGCCCGCAGCCTCGAAGGCCGCGCGGTAGGTCGCGATGGACGGGAGCCCGTGCTCGTCGTTTTGCGTGCACAGAACGGCTGTCCCCAGAGACGGATCGCTTCGCTTGAGCCAGTCCACGCCCGTCACGTTGTAAAGTGGATGCACCTCGCTCGGGGCGAACAGCGTTTGCGTGTCCGGCGAAAGGTCCGTCGGCAGCAATGTGGTGGTGAGCACCCGGTGCTCGTTCACGAAATCGCGCACCTCGCGCGAAAAATCGTTGCCGCCGACCATGAGCAGAATGCGAACATCGTCTTCGAGGACGAGCTTGCGTGCACCTGCGAAGGCCCCCTGAGGGGTATACCCGGTATCGTACGGCACGATGTTGACCAGATAGCTCCGGTCGCCGACGCGCAGGCCGCCATTCGCATTCAGCCGGTCGCGCCAGATCTCGCACCCGCGCAGTCCCGGTTCACCCCAGGAATGCAAGTGTCCGGTCAAGGGCGCCAGGAATCCAACGTTGACCGTGCCTTTGCGCTGAATGGACAGCTGAGGCAGGGCGGTCGACAGCGCTGACGAAAGGGGGCTTCGTGGTCGGTGGATCATCGGCCGTTTGGTTGCGGGCGCGTAACGGACCGGGCGAACCAGTCCACAGGCGCGGTCTGCGCTCCAAGTCCAGTACCTTACTGCGCATTCATTGACGCTGGTCAAGAGCTTGCACCACGCCGAATGTACAGTTTTCCTGCCGCCCGCACTCGCGTAGATGAGTGATGACCGCTTCCGGGACGATCGGATAAGATCTACGGCCCGCAACCGCCCACGACCCAACCGCTTACAGAGAACCCCTATATGGCCCTAAAGCCCCGAAGCGCGGTTGCATCAGCTCTCGCAGTTGCCATGCGAGACGTCGGTCTCAGCTCCAAAACGGTGATCCGCATCGGCTTCCTCGCGCCACTCACGGGGGCGCTCAAGTCCTGGGCGGTTCCGGGCCTCAATGGCGCGATGATCTGGATCGACCGCATCAACAGCACCGGCGGCCTGAAGGTGGGAAACCGGAAGTACATGATCGAACTCATCCAGTTCGACACGATGTACCAGCCGAAGCTCGCCCTGCAGGGGGCGCGCAAGCTCATCCTCGAAGACGGCGTCAAGCTGCTGCTGATGATCGGCGGCGACGACATATCGCCCGAAGTGAGGCGGCTCGTCAGCCAGTACCGGATGCTGGTCGCCACACTGCTGCCGACCGACCTCTCGCCGGATTGCCCAACCCTGGTTGCGCCGAGCGAGGTCCATCCCCTTTACAACGTCACCGGCGTGGACTGGCTTCGCCGCACGAAGCCGCACCTCAAGACCGCCGCCATGTGCGCCCAGCGCGACATGTTGGGCCTGCCATCGATCGCGACGTATCGCGCGGCCTTCGAGGCGGCGGGCATCGAACTCGTGGCGGAATGCCTGTTCGATCCCGACGTGGAAGATTTCGGCGCGATCGTGGAACGGATGATGGCCGCATCCCCCGATATCCTCTGCTGGGATACGGTATACGAGCCCTTCGTTCATTCGCTTACGATCGAAGCGTTCAACCGCGGCTTCAAAGGGCAGCTTCTTTCCTGCACGTGCGACAACTATCCGGAGCTCATCGAGCGAACCAGCCCTGAGTTCATGGAAGGGTTCGTGTTCCAATTCCCGGATTTCGACGATCAGCGCCTCAACGAACCGCAGATCAACTTCGAAGACCCCAACGCCTTCTACGACGAGTTCTGCAGGCGCTTCCCCGGCTCATGGAGCGCGGTTTCGTGGGAGTACGCCTCCACGCTCGAACTCTGGAAATCGGCCGTGCAGCGGGCGCGCACGTTCGAGCCGTTCTCCGTGCTGTCGATGATGAAGGTGGGCGGCGTCGGCCACCATGCGTTCGGCGAGGCGATCTGGTGGGGCCGCGACCTCTTCGGCATCGATAACGCACTCGTGGGCGACTGGCCTGTCGTCGCCATCCAGAACGGACGCGCGCGTATCCAGGAGTTCGTATCGATGCGCGAGTGGTGGTCGAAGCACAAGGCGGGACTGATCCGGCACCTGCGCGCGCTCGACCTGATGTGGGACCAGCGCGAATCCGTCGCGTCGTCGACGTAGCGCCACGCGCGCTCGCGCCTCCGATCACGACTCGTAGATCATCGTCTCGTGCGTGCTTGAAACGTGCAGCGTAATCAGCTCCACGGCCGTCTCGACGTTTCTGCGCTCGATGGCGTTGAAGAGTGACCGGTACAGGTGCTGATTGTTGCGGATACGCGCCGGAGTCAGCATCTCCCGCCTGCTCGCAGCCCACTGCGGATGACGGCGCACCTCGTGCAGGATGGCGTACATCGCGACGATCAACGAGTTGTGGGTTCCACGCGCGATGATCATCATGAACCCCTCCTCGAGCGCGGCGAACTTGTCCGCCTCGGTCACGACCGTCTCAAGCATGGTGACCTGCTGCGACAGCTCGGCGATATCGCGTGAGGACATGTAGATCGTGGCGAGGCGCACCATTTCCGGCTCGATGATCGAGCCCGCGATGTTCATCGCGAACGGCGACGCCGTTTCGGCGAGCTGACTGATCGTCGGATATCCGGCGGAGGTCACGGTCGCGGCAGCGACCACCTCGGGCGGCGGCTCGGGCGCTGCGTAGCTGACGAAGGTCCCACTGCCCGGCTTGCGCGCGACCACGTCGTAGGCGGCCAGAAAATCGAGCGCCTGGCGGATGGTTGCGCGCGACTGGTTGAACTCTTCGGCAAGGTCGCGCTCGGCGGGGATGCGCGTTCCATAGGGGTATTGAAGCAGCGCAATGCGATCGAAGATCTTTGTCGCGATCTCCTTTACCTGTAGCGGCACGAAGGGATGTTTGGTGACATCGGTGAGCCAGGGTAGCTTCATGCTCGCTCCTTCGTTCGCATCAGCCTCAGCGCGCCGCCCGGGATGCCGAGACATTCGCAGCACGCGGCGGCGGCATCAACAGCGCCGCCAGCCGTACAGCGCAATCGAGCCGTGCCCAGAAATCCAGCGGTGGCTTCGCCGCTTCGACAATCCGGCTCACGGCTTTCGCTTTCGATTCGTAAAGTGACGCGTGCGCGGCGCCAGCGCCTTCATCCCGCGCAGACAGAAAAGCTAGCTCCGCGCACGATGCTCCGAACGCCTGCGTGAGACTGTGCCGAAGCGTCTTTCTGCGCGCCGCAAGCTCGGGCGTGCTGCGCGCAGAACGGGCCTGAAGACTATTGAAACGAGCGATTTCGCGGCCCGCCTGACAGAGCTGCACATAGCGTTTGCGACGCATGCGCGTGAACGCGTCGGGATCACGCGCGGCAAGGCGGAAGTGAAACGATGAACTCGTCGGCGCGATCGGCAGCTCGCGCATTTCGACTGTCTCAGCCACCGCATGCCAACAGTCTTCAGACGCTTGAAAATCCGCGCGTGCATCAGGCGCTCGATCGAGCAGCGCATTGCCGACCGCGGTGTTCGACAACGCAACCGCGGCCACTGCATCGCCGTGGCGATGCTCGCCGATGAGACCGAACGCATCGACCCAACTGCGAGCCGCAGATTCGCTCTCTCCGGTGGCCATGAAGCGAAAGCCATCGAGCGTCGCGCCTGCCCAGATTTGCGTCAGCGGCTCACATTTCACGGGGTCCACGCCGGTTTTCCACATCGAATGGTCTGTCGCTTAACTCGCGATTGTATCTGAATAAAAATGCATTGCAACCTATTTAAACCAATTAAAACCAAAATAGTCTCGCAACGCACCATTTGTCTTAAGTCCATAAAATAACGGTTTTTTCCGTCTTGACGCCTGAAAACCGGGCTCAGCAGCTCAATATTATGACTTGTCCGCATAGCTGGGCTGCGTAAAATGGACACATCTGGAAACCGTTGGTTCAAATTGGTTCCAATTGGTTTGTTAGGACCTTGGTTGTGGGGGACCGCAACGGAGCGAACGACACGGAGAACTAGAAGCCGCATTTTTCAGGAGTCGTGCCGATGGCCGTACCGGGAACGCTAGCTGCGGATGGGGGAGCAAATGCCGGCTCTTCCAGCCAACTCATCAGAGCAATCGATTGGAGGGGAGCATTCTGGGTCGCCAGCGGCGTTCCTGCTCTCGTGCTCTTCTCGATCGGCGGAATCGCCGGCGTGGCAGGCAAACTCGCCTTCCTCGTCTGGTTCGTTTCGATGATCATGGGACTGATCCAGTCCTTCACGTACGCTGAAATCGCCGGTCTGTTCCCGAACAAGTCGGGCGGCGCTTCGATCTACGGCGCGGCCGCCTGGGTGCGTTACTCCAAGATCATTGCCCCCCTCTCCGTGTGGTGCAACTGGTTCGCCTGGACGCCGGTTCTGTCGCTCGGCTGCTCCATCGCTGCCGCCTACATCCTCAACGCACTTGCACCGGTACCGCCGGCCGACTCGGCACAGGTCCTGGCATGGGTCAGCGCTCATGCCTCGTCCATCACAGCCGACTCTCCCCGCGTTGCCGAGTGGCTTGTCGCCAACCAGGGCAAGGCCGCTGCCGATGCGGTCGCAGCGCTTCTTTCGGCTGACGCCGTCGCGGCACTGACGCCCTCCATCCGCAACTGGACGCTGTTCCACGGTGCGCTCGGACCGGTCTCGTTCTCGTTCAACGCCGCCTTCTTCATCGGCGCGGTGCTCATGCTGGTGACCTTCGCCATTCAGCATCGCGGCATTCTGGGCACTGCGAGCGTTCAGAAGTTCATCGGCCTCGCCGTGATCATTCCGATGTTCATCGTCGGCATCGTGCCCATCCTCACGGGGCAGATCGACTGGTCGAACTACACACCGCTGACGCCACTCAAGGCGGCCTACGCTCCCGAAATCGGCGCGTGGGACGTTGCGGGCTGGACGCTCATCCTCGGCGCCATGTTCATCGCCGCCTGGTCGACGTACGGCTTCGAAACGGCGATCTGCTACACAAGCGAATTCCGCGATCCGGGCCGCGATACCTTCAAGGCCATCTTCTACTCGGGCCTGCTCTGCCTCGTGCTGTTCACGCTCGTGCCGTTCACCTTCCAGGGTGTGCTGGGTCTTGACGGCATGCTCGCCCCGTCCATCGTCGACGGATCGGGCGTGGCGGAAGCTCTCGGCTCGATGGTCGGTCACGGCGGTTGGGTCACGAGCCTGCTCGTGATGATGATGATCCTGGCTCTGATGCTGTGCCTGATGACTGCCATGGCAGGCTCATCGCGCACGCTGTACCAGGGCTCGCGCGACGGCTGGCTGCCGAAGTACCTGAGCCACGTCAACTCGCACGGCGCGCCGACGGCAGCCATGTGGACGGACCTCGTCGTCAACCTCGGCATCCTTGCAATCGCCTGCGCCGACGCAACGAGCTTCTTCTTCATCCTGGCCGTTTCCAACTGCGGCTACATCATCTTCAACTTCCTCAACCTGAACGCGGGCTGGATCCACCGCATCGACAACGCGGACGTTCCCCGTCCGTGGCGGGCGCCGACCTGGGTGCTTGCTGTCGGCACCGTCCTGGCCTTCGTGAACGCAGTGTTCATGGGAGCGGGCGCGAAGGTGTGGAATCCGATCGCGCTGTGGGCCGGCCTTGCAACGGCTGCCCTCATCATCCCGGTGTTCCTGTTCCGTCACTACGTGCAGGACAAGGGCGTCTTCCCGGCTCACATGCTGAGCGACCTCGGTTTGACCCAGGCCGACGTTAATCGCCGCAAGGCGGGCTTCCTGCCCTACCTCACGCTCATCGCCGGACTGATCGTGGTGCTGGTTTCGAACTGGTACTTCCAGCTCCCCGCTTAAGCGTCAGGCCAATGCGCGGACCGAGGCAACTGCCCGCCTCGGTCCGCGCGACATCGACAAGACGCCCCAAACAAAAAAGCGTTCGCAATGGCGAAAATGGAAACCCCCAATGAGTAAAAGACAGTCAGCCCTCAACGATCGGCACCTCGCCCTGGGCGCCGACCTCGAGTCCGTTTCGTGGAACGGAATGGCTATTCCCCAGACCTATCGCACCGACCCCTATGACGAGACGGCGGCCGTGCGCTATCGCGCCGGGCTGTTCGACGTTTCCGCGCTGCGGATCATCAACGTCTCGGGCAAGGATGCGCTCAAGTTCCTCAACCACGTGCTCACGTCGGACGTTTCGAAGGCGAAGCCCGGCGACTCGCACATTTCCAACATCGTCGACGAGACCGGCGCGCTGATCGACGACGTCATCGTCTATGTGGACGGACCGACGGAGTTCCGGATCTCGCACGGCGGCGGCAATCTCGACAAAGCCTTCGCGGCCGAGGCCGGCAAGTACGACGTCAAGATCGCGCCCGACAACGACGTCCATATCCTGTCGCTGCAGGGCCCGCTGGCTCTCGAAATCCTGGCGCCGCACACGCCGCTCGATCTGCCGGCGCTGGCCTACTTCCATCACGCGAAGTCCAAGCTGTTCGGCAAGGACGTGCGCCTCGCGCGCGGCGGCTATTCGGCCGAGCGCGGCTATGAAGTGTTCTGCTCGGCTGCGGATGCGCCGTTCCTGTGGGACGAGATCCTGAAAGCGGGCCGCGACAAGGGCGCGATGCCGGTGTCGTGGGCGTGCCTCGATATCGTTCGCGTCGAAGGCGGCCTCCTGTTCTTCCCCTACGACATGACCCACGGCGACACGACGCCTTGGGAGGTCCGCGCGGACTGGAGCATCGATCTCAAGAAGGCGGACTTCATCGGCAAGAGCGCACTCGCCGCCAAGAAGGGCCAGGAGCGTTCGTTCATCACCGGCTTGGAAGTCGCCGCAGACAAGGCCATCACGCCCGGCGCGAAAGTGCTGGCCGACGGCAAGCAGGTGGGCGTCATCACCAGCACCACCTACAGCCAGCATCTCATGAAGTCGCTGGCGATGGCGCAGATCGAGCCGTCGCACACCAAGATCGGCACGGCGCTCAAGGTCACCGATGACGGTGATTGGTCCGCAACCGTGGTTCCGATGCCGTTCTACGACCCGCTGCGTCGCCGTACGCACCCCGAAGGCGCATCCGCTTAGCCGGCTCGCCACCCCCTCAAACCAAACGTGAAGATCACGCGATAAATCCGAGCGAAAGGGAAACGTTATGAGACAACGCATTGCAATCATCGGCGCAGGACCAAGCGGTCTGGCCGTTCTGCGCGCCTTCGAAAGCGCCCGCAAAAAGGGCGCCGAGATTCCGGAAATCGTCTGCTACGAGCGCCAGAGCGACTACGGCGGGTTGTGGAACTATACTTGGCGCACGGGCATCGACTCGTACGGCGAGCCGGTACACGGCAGCATGTATCGCTATCTCTGGTCGAACGGCCCCAAGGAGTGCCTCGAGTTCGCCGACTACTCGTTCGAAGAGCACTTCGGCCGGCCGATCCCGTCGTATCCGCCGCGCGCCGTGCTGCACGACTACATCAAGGGCCGCATCGATCGCAGCGGCATTACGCACTACATCCGGCTGAACCACGCCGTGCGTTGGGTCACCTACGACAACGACACCGAAAAGTTCTCGGTCGCCGTCAAGGACCTGACGACGGACGAGCTGCAAACCTCCGATTTCGACTATGTCTTCGTGGCCTGCGGCCACTACTCCACGCCCATCACTCCGGAGTTCCCAGGCCTCAACAAGTTCCTGGGACGCACGCTCCATTCGCACGACTTCCGCTCTGCCGACGAGTTCGCCGGCAAGGACGTGCTGTGCATCGGATCGAGCTACTCTTCAGAGGACATCGGCATCCAGTGCTACAAGTACGGCGCCAAGTCCGTCACGTTCTGCTGGCGCACGAAGCCGATGGGGTTCAAGTGGCCGGAGACGCTCGACGAGCGCGAGCTGCTTGAAAAGGTCGAAGGCAAGACCTGCTACTTCAAGGACGGCACGAAGAAAGATTTCGACGCCATCATTCTCTGCACAGGCTACTCCAACCACTTCCCGTTCCTGGACGATCCGCTGCGTCTGAAGTCGCGCAACCGCTTGTATCCGCCGAACCTCTACAAGGGCATCTTCTGGTGGAGCAATCCGAAGTGCATGTATATCGGCATTCAGGATCAGTACTACACCTTCAACATGTTTGACGCTGAAGCGTGGTACGCCCGCGATGTCGTGCTGGGGCGGATCCAACTGCCGAACCCCGGCGTCATGATGGACGACATCCAGAAGTGGACCGCCTCCGAGGAGGGCGTCAAGGACGCGTTCGAGGCGATCGATTTCCAGACCGAGTTCGTTCGCGATCTCCTGCAGGCGACGGACTATCCGCGTCTCGATGTCGACGAGGTCGCACGCATGTTCAAGGTGTGGGAGCATCACAAGTCCGACAACATCCTGACCTACCGCGACCAGGCGTTCAAATCGACCCTGACGGGGACGTTGGCGCCCGTGCACCACACGCCGTGGCTCAGTGCGCTCGACGACTCGCTGGAGACGTTCCTCAACCAGCCGAACAAGGCCGCTGCCGCGGAGTAATCGCACGGCTTGCAGCAATCGATCTGGCCGCGCCTTCGGGCGCGGCCAGCGTATCGCTTTTACTGAAGGGCAGGACACATGACCGACGCCATTCTTACTTCAAGCGCCCGACCCAAAATCTTCGTGGCTGGCAGCCCCTCCCTCGATCCGGGTGTCGAACGCTTCGTGCTGAAGGGCGGCGGAACGGCCGGCTTCGAGCTGGATAGGGGCGATCGCATCGAGCTCAGCCCGCTCGAGGGCGGCCAATCGGTCGAGATCGTCGTTTTCGGCAGCGGCGGCAAGAGCGATCTCGGCGCGCTCGGCCTGACGGGCAAGGCGAAGGCGACCGGCATTCAAAACTGTCTTCAACGCGACAGCGAAGACGCCGCACGCGTTCGTTTCGGATTGTATCGCCGTGGCCTGGATATCGGACGCGCGCATGCAGCAACTGTCTTCGGTCCGGACTCTACTGTCAGCGACCTGATCAGCCTGCACGCCGAAAAGACCGTGTTCGTCGTGCTCGGCGCGCCGGCAACTCCCATGCTCGTCTGGGACCAGTCTCCGGCGACCGACGTTCTTGTCTTCATCCAGCGCGCGCGCCCGCGTGTGCTCGGTCAGGCCAGCCTGCCGGATCCCATCGCGGAGCCTCGCCTCGATATCCGGGTGAATGTCGCCAGCGCCGAGAAGTTCGAGGTCTACGAAGGCGAGTACATCCAGATCATCGACGTGCAGGGCCGCCAGTGCTCGGACTTCCTCGCTTTCAATCGCAGGGCGCTCGATGAAGGGCGCTCGCAGGGGCTCGATGCCGTCACGACGCGCACCCTCAACGGCGCCGCCTATCCGACGCCCGGCCTCCACTCCAAATTCTTCGATCAGGATCGCAATCCGCTGGTCGAGATCGTGCAGGATACGGTCGGCCGCCACGACACGTTTAACCTGGCGTGCACCACGCGCTATTACGAGGACATGGGCTACTTCGGCCATCCCAACTGCACGGATAACTTCAACACGCAGTTGAAGGAGTATCCGATCGGCGATCACACGGGCTGGCCGGCCATCAACTTCTTCTACAACACCAACGTGGACGCCCATAACAACATCTGGTCGGACGAGCCGTGGTCGCGGGCCGGCGACTATGTCGTCATGCGCGCGCTCACCGACCTCGTGTGCGCGGCCTCGTCGTGCCCCTCCGACATTGATCCCTCCAATGGCTGGCGCCTGACCGAAATCCAGGTCCGGGTCTACCCCAGAGACGCAACCTTCAAACGTTCGATCGGATACAGAATGACAGCGGATGCTCCTGTCCAATTTACGCGCGAGTCCGGTTTTCATCCCCGCACGTCGGCTCTGACGCGCAACTTCGGAGATTACCGCGGCTTCTGGGTGCCGCACTGCTTCGCCAACGCGGGCGCCATCGAGGAATACTGGGCGTGCCGCGAGCGCGCCGTCATCATGGACCTCTCGGCGCTGCGCAAGATGGAAGTGCTGGGCCCGGATTCCGAACAGTTCCTGCAAGGCATCGTGACGCGAGACGTGCGCAAGCTGGCCGTCGGGCAGGTGTTCTACACGACGATGTGCTATCCGCACGGCGGCATGGTGGACGACGGCACCTTGTTCCGATTGGGCGACAACAACTTCCGCTGGATCGGCGGCGACGACGCGAGCCTGCTCTGGCTGAAGGAGCAGGCCGCCAAGTCCGGCTTCAATGTGCATCTGAAAACGGCAACGGCTGAAATCCACAACGTGGGCGTTCAGGGTCCGCGCTCGCGCGAGATCCTGCTAGAGATCATCCAGACGCCCCCGGGGCGGCCGACGATCCAGGAACTCGGACTGTTCCGTTTCACGACGGGGCGCATCGGCGGGCCTCAGGGCACGCCCGTGCTGATCTCGCGCACCGGCTACACGGGCGAGCTGGGCTATGAGCTGTTCTGCCATCCCAAGGATGCACCGACGGTGTGGGATGCGGTGATGGCTGCGGGCAAACCCATGGGCATTCAGCCGTTCGGCTTCGACGCGCTCGATCTGGTTCGCATCGAAGCGGGCCTCGTGTTCGGCGGCCACGACTTCGACTCGACCACCGACCCCTTCGAAGCGGGCATCGGCTTTACGGTGCCGCAGAAGAAGGAAGAGGACTACATCGGCAAGGCGGCACTTGAAAAACGCCGCGCCAATCCGCTGCGCAAGCTCGTTGGCCTCGAGATCGCGGGCAACGAAAAGCCGTCGCATGGCGATCCTATTTTCGTCGGGCGTGCGCAGGTCGGCATCGTCACCAGCGCGATGCGCTCGCCGCTCCTGAAAAAGACCCTGGCTTTCGGCCGCGTCGATGTCGCCCATTCTGAGGCCGGCGGCGCGCTGGAAGTCGGCCGCCTCGATGGCATGCAAAAGCGCTTGAAAGCGACCGTCGTGCCGTTCCCGTTCTACGACCCCGAGAAAAAGCGGGTTCGCATGTAGCTTTGGACTTCCGTCCATTGAGTTCGACAAACAGCAAGGATCAAGAGGATAACATGTCGGAAATTTGGTTCCGCGCCGGCGAGGCGACTGTATTGGCCGCCGAGGGGCAGGTCACGGACGCGATGCCCGAAGTCGTCATCGGCTCCGTCAAGGGGCCGGTCGGCACGGCGTTCGCATCGATGATGGGGCAGACCGTAGGCCACACGCGGTTCTTCGTCATCCGCGACCTCAACCAGATGGTGCGCCCGGCGACGATGATGACGTCGAAGGTCACGATCACGAGCGAGGCCTACATCGGCCTGTTCGGCGGCGTGGTTCAAGGTGCCATCGGCGACGCAATCGTCGATTGCCTGAAGGAAGGCATCCTGCCGGCCGATATCGCCAACGACGTCTGCATGATCATCACCGTTTGGCTCGATCCGCGCTGCCCCGACGACCCGAACCTCGACAAGAAGGATCTCTACCGCACGAACTACGAGGCGACGAAGATCGCCATCGGCCGTGCGATGAAGGGAGAGCCGACTGTCGAGCAACTGATCGCCAACCGGACCAAGATCTCTCACTACGCCCTCGCGGGCGTTATCGACTAACGACGTTTCCTCTCTTTTCCCCAGCGTGCGCACTTCGAGAGCGGTGGACTTACTCCCCTTGCCGCTCTCGCTTTTTTTCTTTGCACTGCACAAAAGCAAATGCGCCGCAAAGCGCGACCCAGAGCTTGATTGTCAGCGATCCCCGCCTAGATAATGCAGGTGGGCGCTGGACGACCTGCGCTAAGGCTCAACGGGGACGGCCCCATCTCATACTTGGAGGTGGCGCCCATGCGCACAGACGCTCCCACGACACCGCATCCCGATTTCCCGTTGATGTTTCTGTACGATGCGCGTCGCGCGTTTCGTGACGTGACGCGCTTCCCGGGACGGAGGTGAGCCATGCCGCACAGTGTCTACTTTGGCGGACAGCTTTACATTGAGCCCCACATTCTGCGAAACGTGACGGCCGCGGGGCCTGTCATTGCCAAGTACGGGGACACGCTTGTCCGCGAAATCGTCCGCGACGAGTGGGGCCGCGCGTATCGCTATGCGGGCGTGACCGCGCAGAACAAGGGCGCCTTCGATCCGGCGGCGCTGCGTGACGGCGAGTTCGTTCTGCCACCCGGCATCATCTACCGCATGCTGGACGGTGGACATCCGAGGTCGCGCGAACTTGTAAGCAGTTAGTTCGATCGCGCGCCGATCTCAGTCCTTGAATGCCGCCGGCACTCCTCGCCGGCGGTATTCTGGGCGGTGCGGGTCAACGCGGCGGTGCGCTACCATTCCTTCGTCACCGACAGCCGCACCGATCTCGGCTCCATCGGATGAAAATGAACGTCCTCGACGCCGCCCGCCGGCTCTCCTGGAAGCCGTGACTCGTAGAAGTAGTCGATCTGGCTTGTTTCCTCGTCGAGCAGGTTGTAGCCGTCGAGGCGGACGATGAAGCCGTTGTCAAACCTGTAGCCGATGCGCGCCGACACGGGCGTGCTCGAATTCGAGCGCACGCTGTTGTCCTCGATGAGCGGCCGTTCGCCGAAGTAGCGCACCTTTACGTGGCCGAACCAGCCGTCGAGATTGTCGAATGACAGCCCTGCCGATATGACCCCCTCGACGGCGCCCGGAATGTGTCGGCCCGGTGCGCCCGGATCATCTTCGCGGAAGCGGGCGTGGGTGTAGGCAGCATCGAAATCCAGGGTCAGCCACGGCGTCAGCTTGGCGTCGAACGTGAATTCGGCGCCGATGCGGCGGCTCGGCCGGCTCACCTCCGTCGTCCCGGCATCGCCGACGAAGACGATCTCGGAATCGAAATCGAGGACGAAGACGGCGAGCGTGCTGGTAATTCCAGAAGCAGGTTGCGTTCGCAATCCGATCTCGGCGCCTTCCGACCGTACAAGGAACGGCGACGGATCGACTGCCGTCAGGCTGACGGGATCGATCGTCGTCACGGTGCCGCGTGCGTCGTTGCTGTGGAATCCGGTGCCGGCATTGAGATAGAGCTCGGTATCCGCCCAGGGGCCGAGAACGATGCCGAACTTTGGATTGAGAATTGCGTCGGATTCGCTGCCGGAATTTGCAGCCCTGTCGCCGGATACCTCCGTGGCATAGAAATCGGCGCGCAGGCCGGCCGTCGTACGCAGCCAGTTCGTCCAGCGCAGCGTGTTTTCGGCGAAGACGCCGATGCTTCCCTCCTGAACGCTGTCTTGACGCACGGTCGAAACGTGGGCCCGGTCGCGCGTATTCGACAGCCCGACGTCGATGTCATCGTATCGGGTCTGGAAGCCGATGGTGGTTTCGCTGCGGATGCCGGGCGTCAGCATGCCAAAGAACGTGCGGCTGGCGTTCAGCCCGGCCATAAGGCGGTCGTCGGTCTGGCGGAACTGGTCGCCGTTGACCGGGTCGTTGAGGAAGTAAGTGAAATTGTTGAACAGCGAGAGATCGCTTTTCACGACGTACGCGTTGATCCGCGTTGCCGTCGTCGCGTCGGTCTCATGCCAGCGCCCGGACAGGCTGTAGCGATGGGACGCGCCGCCGTCGGTGGGATCGAGCGTGCCGAAACGATCGAGAGCGCCCGAGTCGACGGCGCGCTGCGGAATCTGATCGGTTGCGTACCAGTGGCCGGAGTAGGCCATGGCGGTGATCGCGAAACCGTTCGCGTAGCTGCCGTTGGAATAGCGAAGCACGCCGTTGAGCTTCTTGAGATCGTCCGGCCGCTCCCACGGGCCGTCGAAGGCCACGGCTTCCATCGCGACAACCACCGTGCCGTCGAGGCCGGCCGGCGCCGACATACCGGCAACAGCGCGGCGATGGCCGAAGCTGCCAACTTCAACCTGGCCGAAGTTTCTTTCGAGTTTGTCGGCAACATCGAGATGGATTGCGCCTGCCGACGAGAAGTCCCCTTCCGAGGCGTAGTACGGTCCCTTTCGGAACGACAGCCCGCGCATGATTTCAGGGATCATGAAATTGGTATCGGCGTAACCCTGGCCGTGGCCGTGCGTGCGCATATTGACAGGCATGCCGTCGATCGTGATTGCGAGATCCGTGCCGTGGTCGATGTTGAAGCCGCGGATGAAGTACTGGTTGGCTTTGCCCTCGCCGCTGTGCTGCGTAACGATGAGGCCGGGCACCGCTTCGAGCATTTCTCCTGTGCGATAAACGGGTACGCTCGCCAGCTCCGCGGCGCTGACGAAGCCCTGGCTTGCCGATTGCGCGAACCCGACTTCTCCCGCGCGCGGATCGAGGCTCTCGACCGCGGCGAAATCCGAAGCGACCGCTGGCGCGGATGGCGCGCCGGCCGAGGGCTTGGCTGGCAGGGACGCAGCGGCCGGCGCCTTCTTCGCTTTCGGCTGGGTGGTCGTGACGACGACGGGGGGCAGTTCTGCTGCCCCCTGCGCCAGCGCTCCGGTACTCCACGAAATGCAAGACAGAGCGGGCAAAAGTGAAACGGCAGGAACGATACGGTAGATCGACATGAAAATGCATCCTCATGAGCGATCCCGTGCGCTGTCACGGGGTGCCGCAAAGACGAATTTTCCTACAGAACGCCAGCCAGCCTGTCGTTCCATGGCGTGTCAGAGACCATGCGCGCCTTGCTTCACGCGGCGAGGAACACTCCAGCGATCGCGATTGCGCAGCCTGCAATTTTCGACATCACGTTGCTGGTCGAAACGAGGCGGCTTGCGCCCAGTCCCAGCCCGATGCCAGCAAGATGCAGCAGCGCCGTCGCGGCGAGGAAGCCGGCCGCATAGCTCGCGCCCGACGCATCGACGGGCATTTCTGCGCCGTGCGCTGCACCGTGAAAAAGCGCGAAGAAGCCGGCGAGCCCCATAGCGAACGTCAGCGGCAGAGGGATTTGAAGCGCGACCGCGACTCCGAGCGCGACGACTGACGCCGAGATGCCGAGTTCGACGTACGGCAGCTCGAAGCCCGACATCGCGAGCCCCGCGCCGACCGCCATCATCACCATGAAGGCCGCTGGCACCATCCAGAGCGCGCGCCCACCGAGAACGGCCGCCAGCAGGCCGACCGCGACCATGGCCAGCATATGATCCAGACCGCCGATCGGGTGCATGAAGCCATGCATGAGCCCGTCGACCTCTCCGTGCCCGACGTGAGCCGACGCATGGCCGGACATCAGGGCGAACAAAACTCCCGCGAGGGCTGTCCGAACGACAGAACGATTGAGCATGGCGCGTCTCACTTCATGACTTTGTTGCGATGACCAATATGACCTTCGGCGACAAGCGTGCCGAGCACATCGAGGACGACGCGGCACGCAAGCTGCGCCGTGTTGTCGTTGACGTCGTAGGGTGGAGAGACCTCGACGACCTCCATGCCGCACAGGCCTTCCTTGGCGATCGTGTGGATCATCTCGAAGGCTTCACGCGGCAGAAGGCCGCCCGGCTCGGGCGAGCCGGTTCCAGGCGCGAAGCCGGGATCGATGGAGTCGATGTCGAATGACAGATAGACGGCCTTGCAGCCCTCCCACGCCATTTCGAGCGCGACTTCCGCCGCCTTCTTCGGACCGAACGTCTGCACGTCGTGCATCGTCAGCACGCTCGTACCGCGGCGCTTGGCGACCTCGGTTCCGGGGCGGTTGCCGTACCAGCCGCCGATGCCGATCTGAACGAGATTCTTCGGATGGCAATTCGGAAGACCGACATCGTGCATGTGGCTGTGGTCGCGGTGCGAATGCGTTCCGCCTTCGTGCGTCGTCCAGAACCACGGCGTGGTGTGCATGCGCTCATCCATATCCTTTTCCTGGATATCGATGTGCCGGTCGATGTGGATGATCCCGACATTGCCGTCGATGTGGGGGGCGATGCCGCGCACGTTCGGAAAGCCGAGGCTGTGGTCTCCGCCGCAGATGATCGGGAAAACGCCGGAGGTGTAGATGTGCGAGACGGCCTTCGTCACCTGGTCGAAGGTTTTCTCGATGTTGCCCGGGATGACGAAGATGTCTCCCGCATCGCACAGGTTGAGCTCTTCGTAGATGTCCACGCCGCCGTCGAACCAGTATCCGTCGTACAGAGCGGAGATGCGGCGCACCGCCTGCGGCCCGAAGCGTGTGCCAGGGCGATAGGTCGTCGCGGAATCGAACGGGGCTCCCACGAAGGCGGCTTCGTATTGGCCGATCTTGCGGATGTCCTCGCAATAGGGCGCCTTCATGAAGGTGTTGATGCCGGCGAAGGCTGGCTGATGGCCGCGACTAAACAGCGAGATGTTGCGGTCGATCACGGACTCCGCCGCTTCGAGGCCGAATTCGAGACCTTGCCGCACCTCCTCGTCCTGCTTGCGCTGCGAGATGCGCGACAGGGTCTCCATCGTCCGGTGGCCGTGCGTTTCCTCGCGCTTCACGCCATGGGGCTTGTGCCGATGAACGTGGGGAACGTGATCGTGATCGTGGTCGTGACCGTGGTCACCGTCGTGTGGCTTCTTGCCCATTTCTCTGTCTTGTCCTCTTGCCGTTTCACTGCGCGCTGCGTCTGGCGCGCTAGTCGCCGAGACCCAGGCGTCCGATCCACTTGTTCGAATTGTATTTCTGTGTGTAGCCGTCAGCGTCGAGGCTCTTCAGGATCGAGGGATCCAGCCCCTCGCTGGCCGCGACAGTCTTTTGCGCGACGCCCGCTTCCGCGTAGACCGCGCTGAACATGTCCCACGTCGCCGGCCCGTATCCCGCAACGCAATCTGGACCGCCGAACACTTCGCCCCATCCTTTGCCCTCGGGAGCCTTGGGTGCGCCTTCCGGCAGGCTTTCGCACAGCGGCTTGCCGCCGACGCCGAATGCGCCGAGATTCTGGCTGAGGTTGAGCTGAATGGCGCCGTGCTGGTTCAGCTTGACGTCAGACACCGGCCAGCCGAGGCCCTTTGCGATGATGGCGTTGCCTTCTTCCGGATTCTCCTTCCACCAGTTGACGGCCTCGAACCAGCCGCGCAGCAGCTCCTTGGCGACCGCCGGTTTCTCCTTGAGCCACTTTTCGTTGCAGCCGATGCCGTCTGAAATCAGCCCGCGCTCCCACGTCCGGTCGGTGAGGCTCGTCTTGAGCACCTTCGATCCGGCGAGTTTCTGCGACTGGGCAACGAACGGATCGTAGTTGACGTCGATGTCGAGACCGCCGCTCGCGAACGCGGCCGCGCTCTCCTGGGGAAGCATCGACACCTGCGTTGCGTCGTTGAAGCTCATGCCTTCGCGGCGCAACGTCATCAGCATCCACATATGGTTGAGGAAGCCGTAGTCAGATCCGTACCTCTTGCCCTTGAAGTCCTTCACCGAGTTGATGCCCTCGGTCACGACCATCTTGTCGAGGCCGTAGGACATGTTCGAGTACGCGACGACCTTGATGGGAAGGTCGCCAGCGCGCGCGAGAACCAGAGTGTCGACGGTGTTATTGATGCATTGGACCTGACCGCTCGCCAGCGCGGCATTCTTCTCGGAGAGGCCCTCGATGATCTTGATGTCGATATCGAGGTCCTTGTAGAAGCCCTTCTCCTTGGCGATGTACCAGGCTGCGTAAGGCGAGAACGAAATGATCGCGACGGATACTTTCTCGGCGGCCATTGCGGCGGTCGATCCGGCATGAACAGAGCACGTGAGTAACAACGCCATCCATAGTTTGCGCATCGTCGTCCCTCCCCAGGGTCACATTTTCCAGATTTGATCCGTGACGTCAGTCGGCCCGCTTGATCTCCTCGCGCATCATGGCGAAGAGCCTGCGTTCGAGTTCGCCGTAGCCCGGAAGTGCGATCAGATCCTCCTTTTGCCGGTACCTCTTGCCCATCTTGAAATCGAGCGAGATGTCCGCCTTGATCTGGCCGGGCTGGCGCGTGAAGAATATGATCCGGTCGGCGAGATAGATCGCCTCCTCGATATCGTGCGTGATGGCGACGACCGTCTTCTGCTCGCGCTCGATCAACTCGATCATCAGCTCCTGCATTTCCCAGCGAACTTGCGCGTCGAGTGCGCCGAACGGCTCGTCCATCAAGAGAATGTTCGGGTTCTGCGACAGCGTTCTCGCAAGCGCCACGCGTTGCTTCATGCCGCCCGACATGCTTTTCGGATAGGCATCGGCGAAGCGCTCGAGATGCACGAGCTTGAGGAAATCACGCGCCCTCTCCTGCCGCTCCGCCTTCGGAACGCCCAGCACACGCATGCCGTACTCGACGTTTTGCACGGCGCTAAGCCAGGGGAACGACGTGTAGGCCTGGAAGATCATGCCGCGGTCCGGACCCGGGCCGCGCACCGGCTTTCCGAACGCCTCCACACCGCCATTGGACGGATATTCCAGGCCCGCGATGATCCGCAGCATCGTTGTCTTGCCGCATCCAGACGGCCCGACGAACGCCGTGATCTCGTTGGCGTGGAGATCGAACGACACGTTGTCCAAGGACTTGAACGTGCCCTTCAGGTAGGTCTTGCTCACGTTCGAAACGCGAAGCGGTACCGTGTTGGTTTGGCGAACAGAACTTTCCGCCGGACGCGTTGCAGCGATTGTTTGCATGGGACTATCTCCGCTCGATGCTCCAGGGGAACAGGAAGCGTTGGGCGGCCCTGAACAGCAGGTCCGTCGCGACGCCCAGAATGCCAATCGTCAGAATGGCGGCCATGATCACATCGACGTTCAGGAAGCGGCCGGCGCGCATCATCACGGCTCCGATGCCATCCTGTGCGCCGACGATCTCTGCGATGACGAGATAGGTCCAACCGACGGCGATCATGTTGCGCATCGAGTCGAAGATCGCGGGCATGGCGGCGGGAACGACGACATTCCTCACGACCTCCTGGCGGGATGCCCCCATCGTCAGAGACGCCTCGACGAACTCCTTCGGGACCGCCAGCGTATTGTCGAGAACGAGGGTCAGAAGGAAGAACATCACGCCGATGAAGAGAAGCGCGATTTTCGCGGAGTCGGTGGGGCCGAACCACACGAGCAGCAGCGGAATGAAGGAGGCTGCCGGCAAGTAGCGCCAGCCGGAGAGGATGGGATTGAGCAGCGCCTTCAGGTTTCCGAAGCAGCCCATGACAATGCCGAGCGGCACCGCCACGAGCGACGCCATAGCGAAGCTCGCAAACACGCGATAGCAGCTAATCATTACGTCGTGGAGAAAGTTGCGCTCGGCGAACAGCGTGTAAAGCGCGGTGACGACATCGCTGACCGGCGGCATGAATTTTCGCGACGATTCCGGCGTCGCGTAGTGCGCAATTTCCCACAGCCCGAGAAACAAAAGGCACCCGAGCACGCCGAGAACGACGGATTTGGATGCCGTGGGTTGCAGTCGAAGCTCGAGAAACCGCTCCTTCGGGAGCACAAATGGAGCGCCCTGGATCTCCGGATTGCGTGAGACCGCTGCGCCTTGCCCTTGAAGGGCGTGCGGATCAATATTTCGCATCATCAAGTACCCGTCCCATCCTGCGTCACCACCCCTGTCGCGAAAGTTTTTTTATTGTCGCGATAATGAGGATAGGGGAACGAGGCTTTGCATCAACGCCCAAAATTTGAATTTAAAACATTGATGCCGTTGATGTGCTGCATGTTGCGCGCGCGAATAGGCGTTCAATTCAATTCGCAAATTCATGCGCATTCTCATCGCGCAAAGATCGATGTGCGGATGCGAGATCCTGTTGCTCAGTCGGAAACCGGCTGGGCGATACGGGGCATCGTTCGCTTCAACAATTCTTCGCGGAAACGTGCGCCTGCGATCCGGCGGGACGCATTGGGATTCTCGATGATGAACACATCCATGCGCGGCGCGCCCGCTTTTGGCAGGAGCGGCCACAGCCTGTTCGCGGCGACATCGGGCGCGGCGTAGCCTTCGGGCAGAAAGCACAGTCCGACCCCGAGCATCGTCAGGCGCCGCGCTTCCTCCAGATACTCCGTCAATCCCGCAACGTTCTTGCCCAGGCCGTTTTTCACGCGAAAATCGGAGAGTTCATCGGGCTCGTCAGCGCCTGTCAGGATGAACGGCTCATCGCGCAATCGGCATGGATCATCGACGATCTTGCCGAACAGCGGATGGCTGTGTCCGCAGTAAGGGCGGTGCACCTCGGTGAACAGCGGCTGATAGTTCAGTTCCGCGCGCATGGTCCGCGAGGGGCCAATGCCGATGTCGATCTCGTCGCGCAGGAGAGAGTTGATGACCTGAGCCCACGGCGCGACCGTGACGAGAAGCTCGATCTTGGGAAACTTCTGGTGGAAGGCCGCGATCGCGTCGTCCAGCGCCGGGCAAACGAGATTGCTGATCAGGTGCAGGCGGAGACGCCCTCGCGCCTGGCCTGAGGCTTCGGCGACCAGATGGGGAATCTCGCGGACGATTTCCATGACGTGGTTGCAGGCGTCCGCAACGGCGACGCCCTCACTCGTCAGGTCGAACCCTCCCGCGCCCCGCTTGCACAACAGCGTGCCGATGTGGACTTCCAGCCGCCTGAGGGCGAGGCTCAGCGCGGGCTGCTTGCGAGATACGACGTCGGCGGCGCGGGTGATGCCCTTCGCCTGCACGATTTCATAGAAAACCTTCAGGAGATTCCAATCCAGTTTGCGGCTGAATTGATCTTGATCCGCCAATCGCCCGCCCCGTGTGACACTCGACGGCCCAAGCCAAATCGCTTCCGAACCATGGCGCTCCCACGTGGCGCTCCCATGGGCCGTCCGTCAGGCGCGATGATACGCTCGGCCACGGATGCCGATAGCCCCCGCCCGTCCATGAAGATCATAGACGTCCGCTATGCTTGCCTCGTCCGCGCCTTCCAGCCCAAACGCGTGCACCTGCGATATTGCAGTGCGCATTGATCGTTTGATCAATGTGGGTAAGATGTTTGGACGACTGAAGGAACTGATCGCTGTCGTGCGGGGGAAGCAATGAAAGCAGATCAAAAATTCTGTCTCGATCTTGATTGGAATCTTCTCAAGATCTTCCACAGCATTGTCGAGGCCAATGGCGTGTCGTCTGCTGCCAACGCCCTGTGGCGCAAGCAGTCGACCATCAGCCTGGCGCTGCAGCGGCTCGAACGAAACGTCGGAAAACGGTTGTGCCGGCGCGGACCCGCAGGCTTTGCACTCACCGAAGAGGGCCGCATCCTTTTCGAGTGCATCAACGACGTCTATGCCAAGGTCAATCGTATCCCCGCCAGTCTCGAAAACGCCTCGCAGGATCTGCGCGGGCGCCTTCATCTCCGCACGATCAGCAATTTCGTCAGCACGAAGTTCGACAAGCTCTTGATTGCGTACACGGCGCGCTGCCCGCTGGTCGAGTTGCACATCGAGGTCGCCCCGTGGGAAGCGATCTCGCTGGCCGTGCTGCGAAGCGAAGTCGATGTCGGAATTGCGCCCGTCCATGTGCAGTATCCCGAACTTCGCTACGAGCTGCTGACCCGCGAGACCCATTTGGCGTACTGCGGAAAGCGCCATCCGTTGTTCGGCAGCACGGTCGATGCCGTCAGCGAACTCGCGCAGGAGCCGCTGATCCTCACGGGGGCCGATGAGCCGGACAGCCTGACCTACTATCGCCTGCGCCACGGCTTGGGCAAACGGGTGGCTGCCACGACGCCGAACCTCGAAGAGGCCAAGCGCCTCGCGATCCTCGGGTTCGGCATTTGCCTGCTGCCGAACCGGATGGCGGCAGCCGACGTCAAAAAGGGACTGCTGTGGCCGTTGACGTCGAAAGCGCATGGTTCCGCCTGCGACGTCTACGCGATCACGAACCGGCATGCGCAGCGGCGGCTCGTGGTCGATCTCTTCCTGGAGCAGGTCGCGGGCAAGCAGGCCGCAGCGTGCCAGAACGCCAGCCACCCCGCCACGCCCCATCACGGTGCATCCGCTTCTCCGATCCCCCCGGATAAGGCCAAGCGCGACGGCCGTCATCCGTTTGCTCAATGAATAAAATAGGTCAGGGGGGCGTGTGCCTGTGTGTCTGCCATGATCTTCTTCCCGAAGGAGAGCGCTCTCACGAGCGTTGCCCTGAATAGTCCGGCTAAGCGAGGCCGACACGATGCTCCCCGGCAACTACTGTCTGCCCGCGGTTTTACTGAACGCGCTGGCTTCACGGCCACGCGTTCATTTTTTTCGCGTGATGAGGAATGGCATTGTGGGGACTCTCGCCTCGACCGGCTGGGCGCAGCGGGAGGATACGCATGCAATCCGTCGGACAAATTGCGCTCCGCGTGATGAAAATCATCGGCAAAGCCGTCGTCGTGCGCGCGATTGCAGTCGGCGGGCCGATCTCGCGCAAGCACGAGGCCGAGCTCAGGGCATTCCTGGCGACCGATCCTGCCATGTGGGGACACGGAACGCGCACTCGCGACTGACGGCGCGCGCGGGGTTGCGCGCATGACTGCGGCTGTTTGGGGGGCTCTCAGCTCCGCGTCTCTTGGCGCCGCCGACTTCATGGGGCGGTTCAGCGGCCGCGCCATCGGCGCAACGTTGACCTATGGCGCCGTTCTGCTCGTCGGCGCGACCATCACGACGCTTGCGGTGGTATTGAGCGGGATCGAGATCGTGTCGTCGCCCTATGGGTGGGGCATGGCGATCCTGCAAGGCATCAGCGTCTCGGTGATGTGCATCCTGCTTTACGCCGGATTGGCGCGCGGTCCGGTGGCCATCGTCGCGCCGATCGTGGCCGCGCACCCAGTGTTCGTGCTCGCGATCAACGTCGCCATGGGGCTTCGGCCCGGCGCCGCGGAGTGGACTGCGATGGCGGCCATTCTCCTCGGCGGCATCATGATTGCGCGCAGCGCGGGCGCTCATCCCCAGTTCGCCGGTGAGACCGGCGCGGCGGAAATGCGCACGACCGTTCTCATCTCTCTCGGCGCCTGCTTCGCTTATGTTGCGATCGTGCTTTCCAGCCAAGCGGCCGCGCCTGTTCTCGGAGAGCTGCAGACGGTGTGGATCAGCCGGTGCGCCGGATTGGTTTTCGTCGCGCTGATCCTGCTTGCGCAGCGGACGCGGATAAGCGTGCCGCGCGAGTGGATTCCTTTCCTGGGCTTGCAAGGCCTGCTCGATGCCATCGGCTACCTCACCTTCCTCGCCGGCGCCACGTCGGCCAGCCCGCACATCGCCATGGTCGTCGCCTCGACCTTCAGCGTCTTCACGGTGTTCCTGGCGCGGGTCGTGCTGAAGGAGCCGATCAGCGCGCAGCAATGGATCGCGATTGCTCTCATCACGCTGGGCACCGGGGCGTTGGCCGGTCACGCGTAGGGCGTCGGCCGGGCTTGGCGGAGCGGCATCGCCTGCGGTATTCCTCGTGGGTGCGCCTCCTCGCGGCGCATGCTCCTGATTTGGCCCCACAGCATTCACAGGATTGCCCATGTCGCCTCGCCCCCCGTTGCCGCCCTTCACCTGCGAAAGCGCCGTCCAGAAAGTGCGCATGGCCGAAGACGGCTGGAACAGCCGCGATCCAGAGCGCGTGGCCCTCGCCTACACGGAGGACAGCCAATGGCGCAACCGCGCCGAGTTCCCGAAGGGCCGGGCCCAGATCGTCGAGTTCCTGACCCGCAAGTGGGCGCGTGAACTCGACTACCGCTTGATCAAGGAGCTCTGGACATTCGGCGGCAATCGCATCGCGGTGCGCTTCGCCTACGAGTGGCGCGACGACAGCGGCCAGTGGTTCCGGTCCTACGGCAACGAAAACTGGGAGTTCGACGAGCACGGGTTGATGCGCAAGCGCTATGCGAGCATCAACGACAAGCCGATTTCGGAAAGTGAGCGCAAATTTCATTGGCCGCAGGGCGCGCGGCCGGCGGACCATCCCGGGCTGTCGGATCTCGGTCTTTAGAATCGCAGGGCCGGGGGCACGACGCCACCGGAGCGATCAGCTCGCGATGTCGAACAGATCCCGCTCGGTCCCCAGCGCATTCTTCTCGAGTTCCAGGCGGTCGAGATCCTGCGGGCGGCCGAGGAAGTAGCCTTGAAGCTGATCGCAGCCGGCCATGGCGGCGATCAGGCGCTGCTGTTCCGTCTCGATGCCCTCGGCCGTCGTCTGAATGCCGAGCGATTTGGCAAGCGACACCACGGCGACGAAGATCGACCGTGCCTTCGGATCTGTCGCGAGGTCATTGACGAACGACCGGTCGATCTTGATGCGCCCGATGGGCAGGCTCTTGAGGCAGCTCAGAGCGGATTGGCCGACGCCGAAGTCGTCGATGGCGACCGAGACGCCCAGCGCGCACAGCTCTTCCAGCACGCGGACGGCATTCGTCTCGTCGTCGAGGATGGCCGTCTCCGTCACTTCAAACTCGATGCGACCCGGTGCGATATTGGCGCGGGCCAGAATTTTCGCCACGCGGGCCACGAAGCTGCGATCCGAGATCTGCACGCGCGAGAGATTGACGGAAATCTTGATGCCCGGCGGCAAGTGCATCGCATCGCGGCAGGCCTGTTCCAGCACCCAATCGCCGATCTGGACGATCAGGCCGTTGCGCTCGGCCAGTGGGATGAATTCGGCGGGCGAGATGGTTCCAAGATCGGGATGGTCCCAGCGTATGAGCGCTTCGAGCGCGGCGACGTGGCCCGACGCACCCTGCGTGATGGGCTGATAGACGATGCGGAACTCGTTTTCCTCGACGGCGCGGCTGAGCTCGCTTTCAAGCCGGCGCGCCGAGCAGACGCCCGCGTCTTCGGCGGCATTGAAGAACGCGAACTTGCCCCGGCCGTTGCGCTTCGCCTTGTAGAGGGCGACGTCGGCGGACTTCAGGATATCGTCGACCGTGGTGCCGTCGGCGGGCGGTTGGGCGATGCCGATGCTCATCCCGACGCGGATCGGCCGTCCTTCCAGCATGACCGGCGCCTTCATCGCCTCGAGAATGCGGCGCGCGGCTGTCGCCGGGTCCCAGGTATGGTCGCCCTCCGAAAGCAGGACGGCGAATTCATCGCTGCCGAGGCGGGCCACCGTATCGGATCCGCGCACGCACGCCGCAAGACGCCCGGCAACGGCCTTCAGCAGCTCGTCACCCGCGGCATGGCCGAGGCTGTCATTGACGGATTTGAAGTAATCGATGTCCAGCAGCATCACGGCCGTGTTGCGGCCGCGCCTTGCAACCGCGAGCGCCTGTTCGGCGCGGTCGACCAGGAGACGCCGGTTGGGCAGGCCCGTGAGAACGTCGTGCAAGGTGCGGTGCAGCAGCTTGGCTTCCGCCTGCTTCTCGGCGGTGAAATCGGTGTAGGTGCAGATGACCCCGCCGTTCGAAAGAACGCGCTGGCTGATGCGTATGTAGCGGCCGTCCTGAAGCTGCTGCTCCATGTCCTTGTCGACGCCGAGTTCGACGGGCGCTTCGGCGCGATCGGGGACGGCTCCTGCCGCCGCGCAGACCGCCATCAGATCGGCGAGCGTCATGCCTGCCGGAACGGCATCCGCTTCGAGTCCGTAGATGCTCAGGAATCTGTTGTTGCGTACGACGACGCGGTTGTTGGAATCGAACAGGCAGACGCCTTGAGACATGGCATCGAGCGCCGTGTCGAGCTGGCGGCGCCTGTCGGAGGCCAGCACGGAGACCCGCTCAAGCTCGCGCCGCAGGCGGTCGCGCTCGGACAGCTCGGCGGCGACGCCGAGCGAGGTCAGGAGATTGACGAAGCAGAACAACTGCACGACCCAGAGGCGCGTGTCGGAATCGCCCATCAGCGCCGCTGGACCCCACCCCTGGTGGGTGCAAATGAGTGAAACGGCCGTGAGCCACAGCGTGGCCATCGCCGCGTAGCGTGGACCGAGACGGAACGCGATCAGCACCGAGACCGGAATGAGGAGGAAGAGCAGCGGCACGGCCGACTGCATGAAAACGACTAGCGAAGCGCCGGACAGAATGACGAAATGGCGAACCAGATCGTCGACCGTCAGGTTGCTTTCGAATGAACTTGCTGTCTGCCGGATCAACAAAAGGGTCGGCGTGATGACGAGCAGACCGAGGCTGTCCGCCAGGTACCAGGTCACAAATGCGAACGCGGGATCGCCCCCAAAAACCTTGGCCACGACGACCGCGCCGACTGCCGACGGAATGAGCGCCGCGATAAAGCAAACGACGGCAAACTGCGCGACCTTCATCCCATTGGTGAGAGCGACGTGCTTGCCGAACGTGTTGCGAAGGATCCTGTAGGCGAGAAGGCTCTCCGAGATGCCAATGATAGGGAAGGCAATGACGGCGCCCCATGGATCGGAATTCGCGAACGTTGCGGCCGCGCATGCTGCAGCGCACACGCCGACCAGGACGGCACGCGCGTTCGACGTCCGGCATCCGAGCAGGCCGGCCAGCAGGAAGGCGTTAGCGGGCCAGATCGCTGCGACGCTCGTCGAGTTGCGCGTCAGACTGAGCGCGAGATAGACCGAGAGACCGTAGGCGACCGCCGCACAAAGCACGACCGGCGCATCGCGATGCGCCCGGAGGCGCACGAATGCGTCAGCAATTGCCGTTCGTACAGAAGCGGGGGTCATCAGGCTGTCCGAAGCAAGTTCTCTCGGACCCTAACCTGGAAAATTCTAATAAAACCCTGCACTTTTGATTTTTTGTTCGTTTACTGCATAATCTTTCGGCCGGAGTGGCCGGATAATGCGTAACATCATTCAGCGGCGGAGCTGAGGGCCACGGAAATGTCCTGCTTGGGGCGGCCGACGCTGACGTAACGGAAGCCGTGCCGGGCCATCACGTCTCTGCGGTAGACGTTGCGAAGATCGACGAGCAGCGGCTCGTTCATCACCTTCTTCAGGCGCGCGAAGTCGAGAGCGCGGAATGCATCCCACTCGGTCACCAGCACCAGCGCGTCGGCGCCTTCCGCAATCGCGTAAGGGTCTGCGCCCAGCGTCACGCCGGTGAGATACCCCTTGGCTGCTTCCATGCCTTCCGGATCGAACGCGCGCACGTTCGCACCACCGTCCTGCAGCCCCTGCACGATGGCGAGGGCGGGGCTATCACGCATGTCGTCGGTGTTGGGTTTGAAAGTGAGCCCGAGGAGCGCGACGGTCTTGCCGTGGATGTCCGGTCCGATGGCGCGCGCAACCTTGCGGGCCATCGCGCGCTTGCGCTGATCGTTGATGGCGACGGTCGTCTCGATCAGGCGAAGGGGAGCGCCGTTATCCTGCGCCGTCTTCACGAGCGCCAGCGTATCCTTCGGAAAGCACGAGCCGCCATAGCCGGGGCCGGCGTGCAGGAACTTCGATCCGATGCGGTTGTCGAGGCCGATGCCGTGCGCCACGTCCTGCACGTCGCTGCCGACGGCTTCGCAAAGATCGGCGATCTCGTTGATGAAGGTGATCTTCATCGCGAGGAACGCATTGGCGGCATACTTGATCAGCTCGGAGGTGCGCCGTGCCGTGAACACCAGTGGCGCCTTGTTGAGATAGAGCGGGCGGTAGACCTCGGTCATGACGGCGCGCGCGCGTTCGTCGTCGATGCCGATGACGATGCGGTCCGGGCGCTTGAAGTCCTCGATGGCCGCGCCCTCGCGCAGGAATTCGGGGTTCGAGACGACGCAGAAGTCAGCGGCCGGGTTGGTCTCGCGAATGATGCGTTCCACCTCATCGCCGGTGCCCACGGGCACGGTCGATTTGGTGATGACCACCGTGAAGCGCGTGATGCTCGCTGCGATGCTGCGGGCGACGTCATAGACATACGAGAGGTCGGCGTGTCCGTCGCCGCGCCGCGACGGCGTTCCCACCGCGATGAACACGGCTTCCGCGCTCCTGACGGCCTCTTCCAGCTCGGTCGTGAACAGCAGCCGGTTGGCGCGCGCGTTGGTGGCGACGATCTGCTCTAGGCCCGGCTCGAAGATGGGGATCTTGCCGGCTTTCAGGGCCGCGATCTTCTCGGCGTTGCTGTCGACACAGGTCACCTCGTGACCGAAGTCAGCCAAACAGGCTCCCGACACCAAGCCGACGTAGCCGGAGCCGATGACCGCGATGCGCATGTACGAGCCTTTCCCGATGCCGGCGCACAGTCTCGGCCGGGTGGTCTGGCCCCCGTGCCGGATACGCGCAACTTACTGGCGGAGTATCGCAAAAACAAAAAGGAGCGCCAATGCGCTCCTTCGTCGTTGCACTTCTAGCTGTGTCCCCTGGGACGTGCTGGACTGCCAGAAATTATGCTTAGAAGTTATGCTTAAGAGAGCCCCGGATCGTCAGGTCCTCGGTGGGTTGCTGAGCTTCCGGCTGCTGCTTGGTGTCGTTCGCGCCGTAGAGGAGCTCCAGGCCGAAATCCATTTTGGGGAGCACGCCGAGCTTGCCAAGGCCCGGAATGCGGACTTCCGTGCCCGCATTGGTGTCAGCCGGCTTGGGCGTCGCGAAATTCAGATCTTGCCCGGCCGAGGCAGCCGGCGCGACCGGCTGGGCTTCGGTCGGCGCGGGAGCGACAGGCGCACCGCCCTGCTCCTGGAACGCAAGGGCCGACGCGCTGACAATCGTCAACGCCAAGCCCGTGCAAATGTACCCAACCAACTTCATTGCGTCCCCGCCGTGCACCCTCTTCTGACTCGAGAAGATGAGGCCTCAGATTGCTGATGACAAGAATGTTCGACCGTAGTTAAGGGCGGATGAACGTTTCCCGGCGCATGTGTGGTTGCGGTGCAATGTGGCGGTTCTGTAACAGCAGTGCGGGGAACTCACGTTCCCCGCACCACTCACGTTAATGGCTTGATGCAGCCATATTTTCGCCTCGATACGAGCCCGGAGCCGGAGCCCCCGGTTTCGCATCAGAACTGGATGCGGGCGCCCGCGATGACCATGTCCAGGTCGTCCAGGTTCGTCTTCACGCCGCCAACCGTCGCATCGCCGCTTGCGTTGCGATAGATGAGGTAGAGGTCCATGGCGGCAGCGTCGATGTTCTGCACGATGCCAGCAGCCCAGAAGTCGAGCTCGGATCCCTGAGCGGCCTTAGACAGACCGACGTCGTCGCGGCGGAATTCGCCGAACACCGTGGTCTTGCCGAGCGGGAAGAACTTCTTCTCGATACCACCCTGGACGAACCAGGTGTTTGCCTCGTCGTCCTGGCCGGCCTGAGCGGCCTTCAGGTCGATCTGGGTCGCGCCGTAACCGGCATAGACATAGAGACCGGTCGGCGTGTGCATGATCGTACCGGCAGCACCCCACCACTGGCAGTCACCGGTGCCGACAGCGCACTGGCCGCCGTTGGCAGCGGGATCGGAGCTTTCGCCGTAGCCGATCTTGCCGACAAGAGCGAAGTCGCCGACGTCACCCTTATAGGTGAGCGCGGTATCCCACATGTCGTCCTCACCCCAAGCCGCCGTGGCCGTGAAGCCAGCGAAGGTCGGGCTGTCGTAGCGAACGATGTTGCGGCGGCCGCTCTGGCCTTCCGTGGCGTTGTTGAAACCGCCCATGAAGTCGGTCCACTTGGCGCCGAGCACGCCGCCCGAGCGGGTGCGGAAAGCGCCGAGAGCAACGGCAGCAGCCTCAGCGTCCGAGTAGTTGCGCGTGTTCACGCCGTCGGCGTCGTCGAGCAGGTGGTACGTCGCGGTGCCGTCCTGGCCGACCGTCAGCTTACCGAAGGTCTTGCTCTTCAAGAACCACGAGGCCTTACGCGTCGAGAGTGTGTTCTTGCTGCCCGTGTTGTCCTGGGCGAACGACTTGGAGTCGGCACCGAGGATGCCGATCTCGATCGTGTAGCCGGCCGACCAGTCGCCGTTGATCTTGGCGTCGCCAGCGAACTTGAAGCGAGACTGTTCGAGAGCGTTGGTGCCGACGTAAACGTTGTTTTCGACGCCATCGTCCCAAGCGAAGACGGCTTCGTTCACCCAGCCCGAGATCGTCAGGCTGACCTTGCGGTTGCCCTTGCGGGCGGTGGTGGCTTCGAGTTCTGCGATGCGCTCTTCGAGGTCAGCGCAGCAGTTGCCACCGAGGTCGGCGGCGGCCACGGGGCTTGCGCCCACGATGGTCCCGGCGAGTGCCAGCAGCGCCCAGCGCTGCGAGCGGTTGGAGAGTTGGGTCAGACGAGCGGTCATACTTAAATCCTCTGAGATTCGCGGACGCGGGGTCACGACATCCGCACGAATCGCGTTGCAGGCTGGTTCAAGAGTACCTAGTGCCAATTACATAGGTAGGGCAGACGGTACTTAGGTATTCGCCACGACGGAGCCGCGCAACGTCATATTCGAGCAAACGGGGCCGAAATTGCTGATCCCAAATAGACCGATGCAAATAAGCCTCTAGCCCATCCTCCGACATAAAACCTTCACGTTCGAAACCCTCTGAGAAAACACCCTCTGGCTTTCTCAAAACTGACCTCCAAAAACGTCGAATTCGCCGCCCGCCCGAAATGACCGCCCGCTGATAAACAATGAAACAAAAAAGGAGCTGCCTTCCGGCAGCTCCTTCTCGTCTTCCGTCTAGGCGCTTGGGGCGCGCCGTGACGCTTAGAACTTGATCATCGCGCCCGTCATGAACATGTCGACGTCTTCGAACTGAAGCGTGCCGGCGACGCCAGCGCCACCACCGTCCGTCGTCGTGGCTTCTGCCTCGACGTGACGGTACATGGCGTAGACGTGCATCGCAGCCGCATCGATGTTCTGCATGATGCCGAGCGAGTAGATGTCGAGCTCAGAGCTCATCATGCGGCCAACGGTCGTGTAGTTGCGATCGGTCGCGCCGCCGTCGGCAACGTAGTACTGGCCGAAGATGGTCGTCTTGCCGATCGGGAACCACTTCTGCTGGAGACCGGCTTCAAGCGCGTAGAACTCGTGCTTGTCTTCGGTGCCAGCGCCGAAACGGTCCTTAAGCAGCTCGTCTTCGAGCACGCCGTAGGCGGCGTTCACGTAGAGGCCGGTTGCTTCGTGCATGATGCTGCCCGATGCGCCGAACTGGTTGCAATCTGCGTCCTTGCCCGTGCCGGCAATGTTGGCGTTCGTCGTTCTGTTGGCGACGCACTCGAAGCCGACGACGACGCCGGTTGCGGGCGCTTCGGAGTTTTCACCGTAGGCCATGCCGGCAGCCATCTTGAAGCCAGCGAACTCGCCCTTGTAACGCAGGCCGATTTCCCAGGCGTCATCGCCGCCCCAGTTGGCAGTGCCGACGAAGCCTGCGATTTCGGGGGTGTCGTAACGGACCATGTTATAGCGACGGCCTTCACCAGCCTGGTTGCCGCTGTCGCGGATCAGACGGCGGATGGTGATGTCGCCACCGGTGACGGTGGTGCCGCCGCTCGAGAACGTGCCGCTGGCCAGACGAAGAGCCAGGCCGCCGCCCATGTCCTCGGCGTCCGAGTACTTGGCGACGTCGCCGGTGCCGGCAACGTTGATTTCGGTAACGCCTTCAGCAGCACCGCCCGTCAGGCCGACCCAGACGCGACCGAAGGTCTTGCTGTCGAGGTACCAAACCGAGTGGCGAACGTCGAAGCCGACTTCACCGATCGGATCATCCTGAGTCGAGCGCTTCGAGTTCGCGCTGCGAACGCCGACTTCGAGCAGGTAGCCCGCCTTGAAGTCGTTGTTGATCTTTGCGTCGCCCTTGAAGCGGAAGCGCGTGCGCGCCGCGTCGTTGGTGACGACATATGCGTTGTCCTCGAAGCCGTCGTCCCAGTACAGGACCGCTTCGTTCACGTGGCCCGAGACTTCGAGCTTCACCTTGCGGTTGCCCTTGCGAGCCGTGGTGGCTTCGAGCTCTGCGATGCGCTCTTCGAGATCTGCGCAGCAGTCACCACCCAGATCCGCGGCCTGAGCGGACACGCTCCCCAGCAGCGTCAAGCTCGCTGCCGCAAGCAGCGACAACCGTCCTGCCGACATCCCAAATCCCCCAGTCATGCCCAGTCCTTCCGATATTTCTCGCCCCGCCGACCCGGCAAGGCTTTCAACTATTGACCCCTCCACCCGGCAGACCAGAACAGACGCAAACGCTTATGCCTGCCAGCCACCGTGGACACGGTCGATAAAGCTCAAGCAAGCTTCTGCAGTAAATGCGAAAAGCTTATGTGACGGATTTGCAAAGACGGCTCGTGATAACACCGCCTCGTCCCTCAGTATTTACCCGTAAGTTCTTGGAATATGAATGACAGTTTTATGACAATGTGAAATGGCGAGTTTTTCTCGGACGAAATGTATTTTCGGATGAGTTTCTTTTCTGGCACCCGCAACACCCGGTATTGCCTGACACCCACTGGCGTGCCAATTTCCTCTGAGAAAACAGAGGGGCCATGGGCGAAACCTACTCAATCGCTGTCGTAGGAGGCGGGCCTGCCGGGCTGACCGCAGCGCTCGCCGCAGCCGCTACGGGGGCCGAAATCACCCTGTTTGGGCCCCAAAATACGTCCGTTGTCGGATCAGATAATCGGACGGCTGCTCTTTTCGCCGGATCGATCGAGATGCTGCGCAATCTCGGGGTTTGGGAGGCCTTGGAGCCGCTCAGCGCGCCGATCGCCGCGATCAGAATCATCGACGACACGGGCGGCCTCCTACGCGCGCCGGAAGTGACCTTCACCGCCGCCGAAGTGGACCGGGAGACCTTCGGGTGGAACGTGCCCAACGCCGGCCTTGTGGAGTGCCTGACGGCGCGCCTGGCGGGGCGGGTCCGGCTTCAGGAGACGCGCGGAATCGCGGGCGTTGCCGTGTCAGACGCGCGCGTGCGCCTGACGAGCGCCGAAGGCGGAACTTTCGATGCCTCGCTCGTGATCGGGGCCGACGGGCGGAAATCGATCTGCCGGGCCGCGGCGGGCATCGACACGAAAACCTGGCCGTATGCGCAGGCGGCCGTCACCACCACCTTCTCGCATGCCCGGGCGCATCGGAACGTCTCGACCGAGTTCCACCGGCCGGCCGGGCCGCTGACGGTCGTTCCGATGCCCGGATCCGCGTCCAGCCTCGTGTGGGTGGAAACCCCGGCCGAAGCCCAGCGCCTGGCGGCGCTCGACGAAGCGGGCTTCCGCGCCGAACTCGAAAGGCGCCTGCAGGGCCTGCTCGGAACCATCGGCGACATTCGCCCGCGCGCCGTGTTTCCCCTTTCCGGCCTCGAGGCCAGTTCGTTCGGGCGCAACCGCATCGCGCTGATCGGCGAAGCGGCGCACGTCATCCCGCCGATCGGGGCGCAGGGCCTCAATCTCGGCCTGCGCGACAGCGCCGTGCTCGCCGATTGCGTGGCCGACGCGATGCACGCGGGACGCGATCCGGGGCTGGCGCCTACGCTGGACGCCTATACGGCCCTTCGCCGGCCGGACGTCGCCTCACGCGTGACGGCCATTGACGTCCTGAACAAGTCGCTGATCTCGGATCTCGTGCCGGTGCATCTGGCGCGCGGGCTTGGGCTCGTGGCTCTGAAAACGGTCGGGCCGTTGCGGCGGCGCGCGATTCGCGAAGGTCTGGCGCCGTCGCCTGAGATCGCCACGCTGCTTGGGCCGGGCGGCCTCGCGCGCCTTGTTGCCCGAGCTGCGCCCGGCCCGCTGGATTCGGCTGCTTGAGCGTGACACCGAACGCGACACTGCTCCCCGACGCGGAAAGCCACACTGTTGCTTGACGCCGAAGGCGTCTGGGGGCATCCGGTCATGGTCGTCCTCTCTCGCCAGCCGAAAGCGTCCGTGCACGAATGACCGCTCCCAGCACCAGCTTCGCACGCGATCTTCAGTTCCGGATCGAATACGGCCTCCTGCGCGCCGTCGTGGGCATGGTCCGACTGCTGCCGCTCGAAACGGCAACCGCGATCTCGGCCAAGGCCTGGCGCGTGCTGGCACCGCGCATCAACCCAAAGCGGCACAAGCGGGCGCTCGCGAACCTCGCTATCGCCTTTCCGGAAAAGTCCGAGGCGGAGCGGCTCGCAATCTGCATGACGCACTGGGAGAATCTCGGGCGCGTGATGGCCGAGACGATGCAGATCGACCGGCTGGTCCGCGATCCATCGCGCATCCGCATCGTCTCCGAGCCGCTGTTCAGCCGCTACAAGAACAAGCTCGGCCCGGCGATCGGCGTTTCGCTTCACATGGGCAACTGGGAGCTGTCGATCTGGCCGTTCGTGGCGGCCAATGCGAACCCGGCTGCGGTCTACCGCTCGGTGACCAATCCTTACGTCGATCAGTACCTGCGCTGGCAGCGGCGCGATCTCTATCCCGGCGGGCTGTTCGGCCGCGGCAAGGTGGGCGAACACGGCGACGACCAGAAGACGGCCCGCATTCTCACGGATTTCGTGCGGCGCGGCGGGCGGCTCGGTCTCGTCTGCGATCTTTACGACCGCACGGGTCTCGACGTGCCGTTCTTCGGACAGGATGCGAAGACGCAGGCCATCGCCGCCATGATCGCGCGGCGCGTCGGCAGCCGGATCTGGATGTCGCGCTGCAAGCGGGTCGGCACGTCCTCGAATTTCGAGATCGAGCTGATGGAGCTGCGCGTTCCCCGCACCAAGAACATCAGCGAAGACATCCGCTGGATCATGACGGAGATGCAAAAGCAGTTCGAGCTCTGGGTGCGCGACGCGCCGGAGCAGTGGATGTGGTCGAACCGGCGCTGGAGCTGAGGGGAGGCTTGCTGCCGTGACCGGACACATGCGCGTGTTGCGCCCTCATCCCGCGATCTTCGCCTTCTACGACGGGCGCGTGCCGGGCTACCGGTTCGCCGAAGAGCCCAACTGGGTCGACGAAGGGGCGCTGGCGCTCGGCATCGCGAGCTATGCGATCGTGAGCGGCACGCATGCCCTTGTCTACGACACGCACGTCTCGCTTCCGCACGCGGCCGAAATCCGCGAAACTCTCGCGCAGGAGGGCGTTACGACGTTCACCGTCGTGCTGAGCCACTGGCATCTCGATCATGTCGCGGGCACGGGCGCGTTCGCCGACTGCGAGATCATTTCCACGGAGCGCACCGCAGCGCATCTCGAGCGCCACCGGGCCGCCATCGAAGCGGGTACGCACGAAGGGCCGCCCGCGATCTCGCCGCTCGTGCTGCCGACGCGCGTCTTTTCCGGCACGCTTGCGCTGGACATCGGAGCCATCCGCCTGGAGCTGATCGAGGCCGACATTCATAGCGACGACGCGGCCGTCGTGTGGTGGGAGAGCGAGCGCATTCTGCTCGCGGGCGACACCATGGAAGACACGGTCACGTATGTCACCGAGCCGGACGGGCTCGAGCGGCACCTGGTGGATCTCGCGCGTCTCGACGCGCTCGCGCCGGCCCGCATTCTCCCGAACCACGGCGATCCCGACATCATCGCGCGCGGCGGATACAGCCGGGGCCTCAATCGGGCGATGCAGCAGTATGTCCGCACGCTGTTGCGCGCCCGGTCGGACGCCGCGCTCCGGGCCAGCCCGCTCAAGTCTCTCATCCAGGGGCCGCTCAATACGGGATGGATCACCTACTACGCGCCCTATGAAGAGGTGCACAAAGAAAACCTCGAAAAGGTCTGCGGCCCGACGTGAGGCCTGTGTGAGGCCCTGTGTGAGACCGGCGCGGGCCAGAACTTTGGCACGCCACAATGGGAACAGTCGGCAAGCCCTGCTCGCGCTGAATCACAACCGCGTGTCACAGGCGCGAAGCCGATTGCGGTCGGGGTGCACTCTGCCTGTAATGCCGTTCCGGTAACGATCAGGAACGGCTCAGCGGTGCGGCGTCGTCTTTCAGTGATGTGCGCCTTCGCGCTGCTCGGGGTCACGGTTCCCTTCGCGGCGGCGACGGATGCAAAGCCATCTTGCGTCGACGATGCCATGCTCGTCTTCGACGCATCGGGCTCGATGGCGGCGGCCGACTTTCCCGAAGGCGCGCCGTCGCGCATGGACCGCGTGAGGCAGGCGTTGGGCAAGGTGCTGCCGTCCGCGACACAGACGCGGCGCCTCGGACTGCTCGTCTATGGGCCGGGCCGCAACTTCGACACCTGCCAGAATGTGGATCTACGCTTCGCACCCGTGTCGAATGCGGGCCCGCGCATCATCAAGGAGGTCGACCGGCTCCGTCCGAACGGGCGCACGGCGTTGACATCCTCCGTGCAGCGGGCGGCGGACGTGCTGACAATCGGCGAAAGGCCCGCGGTGATCGTGGCGCTCACCGACGGGCAGGACACGTGCGGGGGCGATGCCTGCCAGCTCGCGCGCACTCTCAAGGCTGCGCATTCCGCGCTCACCATCCATGTCATCGGCTATCGCCTGAAGCCCATGACGGGCCCAGCGCAGCCGTTTGTCGAGCGGTGCCTGGCCGACGAGACCGGCGGCATCTTCGCGACAGCCGAGACGACGGAGCAGCTCACGGAAGCGCTGTCGGAGACGCTCGGATGCCCGGCCGTGACGATGCTGCCGCCGCAAACGATGCAGCGATGAGCGGCGCCAGGGCGCTCTCCCTGCGGGATTCGTGACGAACGCGCCGCCTTGGCAGCCGAAAGTTGGAGCGGAAGGCCCGCCATTAACCTTTCGCTAACCCTTTCGGGCAAGAGTTCGTTAACTCTTGTGATTTTGGCCGCCCGATGTCCGATCTCGACAGCTTTCCGCCCGCGATGACGTCATCGCTCAACGATGCGCACAACGATACCGGACGCGTCGCGTTCTGCGGGCCGTTCGTGCTGTCCGCGATCACGGGCTATCCGATCAGCAAGGTCGAGGCGGCGATCAACGCCTACCGCAACCTGCCGGCGGACCTGCGCCATCGCGTCAAGGGCACCTATGCGGACGAGGTGGAGGGCGCGCTTGCGGTCTACGGCTTCGAGATGGCGCTGAAGGAATCCTTCATGCACCTCGAGCGCAAGAAGCGGCCCAGCGTCTGGACCTGGATGCAGAAGCCCCGCAACGCGTGGGCGCATTACATCCTCGCGATCCACAAAGGCAAGGAAGGCCACTGGATCCTGATCAAGGGTGTCAAAATGTGCGACACCTTCACTGAAGGCCGCTGGACGTTCGTGTGCGACGGGCCGCACCGCGGCGCGCGCATCATGGAAGTTTTTGAAGTGCGGCGCTCACTTGAGCTGTAACGCGGGCGAGCTGTAACGTGGGGCAGCTGTAACGCGGGGAACTGGGCGACAAGCGCTTTGCCGCGATAGTTTGCGTCCGCCTGCCGGATTTTCGGCGGCGCGCCGGCGCAGATTTTCATGACCCCCGAGCTCACGGCCATCGTCGAAGAAGCCTATCGCGTGTTCGGCCGCTATCAGCTGGCCGATACGCTTACCGTCTGCCATTGCAACGTCTGCATGACGGTCGATGTCGAGCGCGAGCTGATCAAAACGCCGCTGCGCCAGATCCCTTCTCTCACCCTTGCCGAGTACACCAACTCCGCCCACGATTGGGACGACGGGCCGGTGGCGCGCGAGATGCGGTACTTCCTGCCGCGCTACTTCGAGCTGATCGCCGCCTACGACCCGCCCGACAACATCGGCCTCGACATCTGCCTGCGCCGGATCGGGCGCGGAGGCTGGCGCAGCAAGTGGCCGGTGGAAGAAGAGCAGCTCATCGACCGGTTCCTCGACGCCTTCCTGGTCGCGAGCCTTGCACGGCTCGATCTGGCGCTGTGGCCCGTGGGATGGCGCCTCGACTTCGACTTTGCGGACGTGCTGACGATGATCGTCACCGCGGACGGCGATCTCGATCGCGCGCTCGCGGCGTGGGATGGAGCGGCGGATCCGGCGGCTGCGATCCACATGGCGGCGCTCAGGAGCGATGTTCTGACACTCAACGGCCGTCCGTGCCTCGACAATCCCTTTCTCGAAGACCATCGGACGGAAGCCGACAAGATCGGCGCCTTCCTGATGCGGGACGACGTCGACCGGCGGATCGAGGCCGCGTTTTTCATGGTTTCAGATCCCAGGCTGCAGCAGATCCTTTCCGACGCTATGGTGCGATAACGTCTTTTTCCTTCCAGCGGAGCGACAGACGATGACTTCACTCCTTCCCCGCCGGCGTTCGCCGCTACTGATGATTGCCGCGCTGATCGCGGCCGGCGCCTCAAACCCGGCACGCGCGGGCGGCAGCGATCCCAAGGCGGTTCTCGACGATCTCTTCGGCCAGATGAATTCGATGTGCGGCGGCAATGGCGACGGCCCGGCCTACGATCTCGATGCGCTGGCCAAGAAGTACTTCGTGCCCGCGCTCGTCAAAATCATCACGCGCGACTACGAGCAGCCCGGCGCGCTCGGCTTCGACATCCTGATCGATGGGCAAGACTGCAAGACGAGCGACCTCAAGCTCGACATCATCGGTGGCGGGGGCAGCACGTCGATCGGCAGGGCGACGTTCAAAAACTTTGGCGAGGAGCGGGTCATCGACCTTCTCATGACGAATGCCGGCGGAGACTGGATGGTGACCGATGTCGTTTATCGCCACCGGCCGTTCTCGCTCAAGGCGCAATAGGCAGCTCAACGCCGGAGGATCGAGAATGCCGGGCCAGCCGCGAACGTTCGATGCTCCACGCCATGCGATTTCAGGTCGCGCGCTTGCAGCACTTGCCTGCCTCGTGCTGCTGACCGGGTGGCGGTTCGGACCGCCGGTGACGTTCTTCGAAGATCAGGCCGGCATCGTGTCCGCGGTCGAAGCGCTGCGCAAAGCGGGTGGCCTCGAACGCGCGCTGTCGGTCTCCATCACGGCAGACGAGGTGAGCATCGAGGCGCAGGACCCGAACCGCATCCAGCACGTCAACCGGTGGGTGCGCGAGCGCAACAGGATCGGCTCGTTCAACTGGGATGAGACTTCGGGGCCCGATCCCGTCGAGCTCAACCTGATCGACAAAGACCTCAACGCCAATCTCTTCAATCTTTCGGACGTCGACTTCAGTGCGGCCGGCAAGGTCATCCGCGAGGCCATCTCGCGGGCAGCCCTCGAAGATCCCGCGCACATTTCGTCCATCGAGATCCGGCGCCAACTCTACCTGCTGCCGAAGCCGTCGAGCGGCGACGTGTGGTGGACCGTCGACGTCAGAAGCGGGCGAGAAAGCGCGCGCGTGCAGACGGACGCCAAGGGCAACGTCGTGCGCGTCGATCTTGCGGGCACGAACAGGGGCAAGGCGTTCGATCTGCTCGCCTCGCTCGACAAGCTGCCGGAAGCCGCGCAGGCCTTCCGCGACGGCGTCGGAGACGGCGCTGTGCTGATCAAAGCCAGCATGTCGCCGCGCGGCGTCTCATTCGAGACCAACCTCGAGGAGAAGTCGCCGCTGCTCGTGAGCCTCAAGCACCGGCAGGTCTATCAATGGAGCCTCAACGGTCTCAACCGGGTGATGGGCAACATCGACACCAGCGAGCATTTTGGCGTGGAGCCGCCGTTCGCGGTTCAAGACACCGACTGGAGTCTCGCCGAGCGGCTGGTGCGAAAAGCGAAAGGCACCCTCGGCATGCCGAACGCGAAGCTCGCCGAGATCGAGCTTTCGAAACCCAAGGATCGCGCCGGGCCGCCGCAGCTCGAATGGGAAATCACGCTTGAAGAGGGCGGCGAAAAGGGTATCGCGCTCTTCGACGCGAAGGGCGATCCCTTGGGCCATACCTTGCCCAAGAGCCGGCAGAAAGCATTCGACGGCCGCAATCCGGAGGCGTGGCCGGCTGCGCTGGCGCTGATTTCAGGTTCGTTCGGCGGCGACGGCGCAATCGCGGAGGTGATCCTCTACGACAAGCACATCCGCATTTCGGCGCTCGATCCGCAGCATCCCGGCCAGCTCGGAGAGTTCCTGCTCGACGAGACCGGCATCAAGAGATTCGAAACCGTGTCGCCGTTTACGGAAGCCAATCCGCGATTCTCGGTTGCGGATCTCAAGGCGCTCGATGCGGGCCAGATGCGCAAGCTGCAGGAGGCGACCGAGCAGCGGATCGGACTCCCCGCGTCGAAGATCACGACGATCACCATCGGGCGCGCCAGCCTGGATCCCTCACCTCAGGGCCGTGTAACGGTCGAGATTCGCGCGGAGGAAGCGCCGTTCGGACGCGGCGGCCGGGTGAACTGGGAAATCGACGGCCGCGAGATCAAGGCCTACCTGCCGTAGGCCAGACGTGTCGTGCGCGGAAAACGACAAGGGCCCGATGCGCTGCATCGGGCCTTTGCTAATCCGGGATGTCGAGATCCGCTTACGCGTTCTCGGCAGCAGCCTTCTGCTCTTCGTGGCGTGCGCGATCTTCGGCGCCCTTCACGGACTCATCGCGATCCACCAGCTCGATGACGGCGCGCGGTGCGCTGTCGCCGTAGCGGAAGCCGGCCTTGAGAACGCGCGAGTAGCCGCCGGCGCGATTCTTGTAGCGCGGGCCGAGCACGTCGAAGAGCTTCTTGACCATGTCCTCGTCGCGCATGCGTGCTGCAGCGAGGCGGCGGGAGTTGAGATCACCGCGCTTAGCGAGCGTGATGTACTTGTCGATGATGCGCTTCAGGTCCTTGGCCTTCGGCAGCGTCGTGACGATCTGTTCGTGCTTGATGAGGGCAGCCGCCATGTTCGAGAACATGGCCTGGCGATGTGCGCTCTGGCGGCCGAAACGGCGGCCCAACTTTCCGTGTCTCATAGCTTTCTCTTTTCTCTTCGGTTGTTACGGGGAGGTTCTTCGGCCTCACCTCGTAGTCTCGTCCAACGTTTCCCCTATTGCGGAGAAACGCAAATCCCTCCCCCGCTTGGCGGGAGAGGGAAATTTCTTGCGATCCTAGTACTGATCCTCGAAGCGCTTGGCCAGCTCTTCGATGTTGTCCGGCGGCCAGTTCGGCACTTCCATGCCGAGGTGGAGGCCCATGCCAGCCAGAACTTCCTTGATCTCGTTGAGCGACTTGCGGCCGAAGTTCGGCGTGCGCAGCATCTCGGCTTCGGTCTTCTGGATCAGGTCGCCGATGTAGACGATGTTGTCGTTCTTCAGGCAGTTCGCAGAGCGAACGCTGAGCTCGAGCTCGTCCACCTTCTTGAGGAGCGCGGCGTTGAACGCCAGCTCCGGATGACGGCTTTCCTCGACGGCCTTCTTCGGCTCTTCGAAGTTGATGAAGACAGCCAGCTGGTCCTGCAGGATGCGGGCGGCGAGCGCCACTGCGTCCTCGGCCTTCACCGATCCGTCCGTCTCGAGGCTCATGGTGAGCTTGTCGTAATCGAGGATCTGACCTTCGCGGGTGTTCTCGACCTTGTAGGAGACCTTCGTCACCGGCGTGTAGAGGCTGTCGACCGGGATGAGGCCGATCGGGGCGTCATCCGGACGGTTGCGCTCGGCGGCGACGTAGCCCTTGCCCATGTCGGCGGTGAATTCCATGCGGATCTGCGCGCCCTGGTCGAGGTGGCAGATGACGTGCTCGGGATTCAGGATGTCGACTTCGGAACCGGTCTCGATGTCGCCGGCCTTGACGGGGCCAGGGCCTTCCTTCTTCAGCACCATGCGCTTGACGCCATCCGAGTGGATGCGCAGCGCGATTTCCTTGATGTTCAGGATCATGCTGGTGACGTCCTCGCGGACGCCAGGGATCGACGAGAACTCATGGAGCACGCCGTCGATGTGCACGGTCTTGATGGCAGCGCCCTGCAGCGAGGACAGGAGCACGCGGCGGAGCGCGTTGCCGAGCGTCATGCCGAAGCCGCGCTCAAGCGGCTCAGCGATCACGGTCGCGTTGCGGGTGCGGTCGCGGCCCGGAATGATCTCGAGCTTCGACGGCTTGATGAGGTCTTGCCAGTTCTTTTGCAGTACGTTCGTCACGGGGGGTCCTCGTAGCGGTTCTGGGTGCCTTCTCGCCGGGGGGCGGCACGCTTCCAACAGAGGATGAGTTCGGGTCAGGGAACGGGCGCGTGGCGCGCTAGTCCGCCCGTCCGAGCACCTGAACTCGCTTCACTTATACGCGGCGGCGCTTACGCGGACGGCAGCCGTTGTGCGGGATCGGCGTCACGTCGCGGATCGAGGTGATCTGGAAGCCGACCGACTGCAGGGCGCGGAGGGCCGACTCACGGCCGGATCCGGGGCCGCAGACTTCAACTTCGAGCACCTTCATGCCGTGCTCCATGGCCTTCTTGCCGGCATCCTCGGCAGCCATCTGAGCGGCGAAGGGCGTCGACTTACGCGAACCCTTGAAGCCCATGGTGCCCGAAGACGACCAGGCGAGCGTGTTGCCCTGGGCATCCGTGATGGTGATCATCGTGTTGTTGAACGAGGCATTCACGTGCGCGACGCCCGAGGTAATGTTCTTCTTCTCGCGGCGGCGGACTTTCGTGCGCCCCTGTGTTTCTTTGGCCATGTCGTAACTCCCAATGCCCGCCGCTTAACGGGCTAATCCCAGTGCTGTCGAGGACAGCCTTATGCCTTCTTCTTGCCGGCGATCGGCTTAGCCGGACCCTTACGGGTGCGCGCGTTGGTGTGGGTCCGCTGGCCGCGCACGGGGAGACCCTTGCGGTGGCGCAGGCCGCGGTAGCAACCGAGATCCATCAAGCGCTTGATATTCATACCGACTTCGCGGCGAAGATCGCCTTCGACGACGTAGTCGCGGTCGATCGTTTCGCGGATCTGCAAGACTTCCGCGTCCGTCAGCTGATTGACGCGGCGATCAGCAGGAATGCCGACCTTGCTGCAGATCTGCTCCGCAAACTTGGGCCCGATCCCATGGATGTACTGAAGCGCAATGAGGACGCGCTTCTGCGTCGGGATATTCACACCAGCTATACGAGCCACGTCGGTCTCCTGGAGGCTTCTTCATCGGCCGCGCGGACATGTGTCGCGCAGGGTTATCTATCTGTTATTCAACGAAAAAACACGGAATGGTCTGGTCCGGGCGAAGATCGCCGCACGGAGCAGGCCTTCCGTTTCATCGTCCTGAAAGCGCGGTGTTGTAGCTTGGTCATAATACTTCGTCAACCTGCGCCTTGATCTTTGGTCATCTTTTCACCGCCCATTACGGCGTTCCCAGCAGTTCATCGATCTTTGCTGCGACCGTCTCGATGGGGGCCATGCCGTCCAGCGTGCGAAGCTTGCCCTGGGCGAAATAGTAACCAACCAGGGGAGATGTCTCGCGGTAGTAGGCCATCAGGCGGGTCTTGAGGGCGTCCGCGTTGTCGTCTGCGCGGATCGTGCCACCGGCTGCCACCGTGTCGGCCGCCCGCTTTTCGATGCGCGACAAAAGCGCGCTGTCGTCAACCCGGAGCTCGATGACGGCGTCGAGGATCGTGCCCTTCGAGTCGAGCAGCTCGTCGAGGGCCGCTGCCTGCTTCAGGGTGCGGGGGAAGCCATCGAGAATGAACCCGTTGGCGCAATCCGGCTCGGCGATGCGGTCGGAGATGATGCCGATCACGATTTCGTCCGATACGAGACCGCCGCTCTTCATCACGGCTTCGGCCTTGCGGCCGATCTCGGTTCCGGCTTTGACGGCTGCGCGCAGCATGTCGCCGGTCGAGAGTTGTATCAGGCCGCGGCGTTTGGCCAGGCTTTCGGCCTGCGTGCCCTTACCTGCACCCGGTGGCCCCAGAAGAATGAGCTTCATCGTCTGCCTCGCGTCGTCGCGCCCCTGAGCTTCGCCTTCTTGATCAGGCCTTCGTACTGGTGGGCCAGCAGATGGCTCTGGATCTGGGCGACAGTGTCCATGGTGACACTGACAGCGATCAGCAGAGACGTGCCGCCGAAGTAGAACGGGATGCCCGCGTAAGCGGTGAGGATTTCCGGCATGACGCAGACGGCGGCCAGGTAGATCGCGCCGACGACCGTGATGCGGGTCAAGACGTAGTCGATGTACTCCGCCGTTTTCTCACCAGGACGAATGCCGGGCAGGAAGCCGCCATGCTTGCGCAGGTTGTCGGCGGTGTCCTTCGGATTGAAGACCACGGCGGTGTAGAAGAACGCGAAGAAGATGATCAGGGCGACATAGATCGCGATGTGGAGCGGCTGGCCGTTGCCGAGCGACGCCACGATCGTCTGCAGCCACTCGGGACCCCCGCCCTGTGCCGAGGAGAACTGCGCCGCGGTGATCGGCAGCAGCAGCAGCGACGACGCGAAGATCGGCGGAATGACGCCCGACGAGTTGAGCTTGAGCGGCAGATGCGAGGCATCGCCCTGGAACATCCGGTTGCCGACCTGTCGTTTCGGATACTGGATCAACAGCCGCCGCTGGGCGCGTTCGATGAAGACGATTGCCGCGACGACGGCCAGCATCAGCACGAGGAGCGCGAGCAGCAGGAACGTCGAAAGTGCGCCCGTGCGGGCCATTTCGAACAGGTGGACCAGCGCCATCGGGAGGCCGGCGACGATGCCGGCGAAGATGATGAGCGAGATGCCGTTGCCGACGCCGCGCTGCGTGATCTGCTCACCCAGCCACATCAGGAACATGGTGCCGCCGACCAGCGTGATGACGGTGGTGGCGCGGAAGAACCAGCCAGGATCGGTTACGACGGACCCGGCCGCGGACCGCGAGCCCTCGAGGCCGATGGCGATGCCGTAGGCCTGGAACGCGGCGAGCACGAGCGTCAGGTAGCGCGTGTACTGGTTGATCTGCTTGCGGCCGGACTCGCCTTCCTTCTTCAAGGCCTCGAGCTTCTTATTCATCGAGGTCATGAGCTGGATGATGATCGACGCCGAGATGTACGGCATGATGTTCAGGGCGAAGATCGCCATACGCTCGACGGCACCGCCGGCGAACACGTTGAACATGCCGAGAATGCCCGACGACTGCGAGCGGAACGCCTCGGAAAAGGCGGCCGCATCGATGCCCGGAATCGGAATGAAGGTGCCGAAGCGGTAGACGATCAGCGCCGCCAGCGTGAACCAGATACGGTTCTTCAGATCCTGGGCCTTACTGAAGGCACCCAGATTGAGATTTGAGGCGAGCTGCTCGGCAGCGGATACCATGTCGTTCTCTCCCGGCCCGGTTGAGCCTTCCTACTTGGTGTCCGCCTGCCGTCGTGTCTATCCCCACTCCGACGGAGCGCCACCAAGCAGTTCGATCTTCGCCCTCGCATCCCCTGATCCAGGGGCGTGCGCCACCTGATCCTGGGCGTGCGCCACCTTACTCTTGGGGCGTGCGCCCTGTGCGAGACCTACTCTTCCGACTTCGCGCCGGCTGCCTGCTTGCCGGAGCCAGCCTTCTTGGCGGCCGACTTCTTGGCCTTGGCCACGTCTGCCTCAAGAACCTTCTGCTCGATCACGCTGATCGAACCGCCGGCCTTCTCGATGGCAGCCTTGGCGGACGCCGTTGCGTGATTGACGGTGAGCGCAAGCTTGGCCTTGATTTCGCCCGAGCCCAGCAGACGCAGGCCGTCCTTGGGACGGCGCAGAATGCCGGCATCGACCAGAGCCGTCACGTCGACGGACTGGCCGGCCTTGAGCTTGCCCTCGTCGACGGCCTGCTGGAGGGCACCGACGTTGATCTCGTTCCAATCCTTGCGGTTCATGCTCTTGAAGCCGCGCTTCGGCAGACGCCGATGGAGCGGCATCTGACCGCCTTCGAAGCCACCGATGGCGACGCCGGTGCGTGCCGTCTGGCCCTTGCCGCCGCGGCCACCGGTCTTGCCTACGCCGGAGCCGATGCCGCGTCCGATACGCACGCGAGTCTTGCGGGCGCCGGGATTGTCTTTGATGTCGTTGAGCCGCATGGGCCTCAAGCTCCTTGTTCGTCTTTCAGCAGAGACTGCGCTTCACCGGTCGTGGCGACCGGCAGCGCGCCTCAGGCCTTGCCCTTCTCGTCGACGACGCGGACGAGATGGGGAATCTTGTTGATCATGCCGCGAACGTCCGGCGTGTCCTCAAGAACGCGGCGGCGATGCAGCTTGTTGAGACCAAGGCCCTTGAGGGTCTGGGTCTGGATCTCGGGCCGGCGGTTCGCGCTTGCGTACTGCTCGACCGTGATCGTCTTCTTGGCTGCCATGGTTTCGTACCCTTTTCGTATCTTTCGCCGCGTTTCCTTGCCGGCCGTGCCCCATCAGGGCACGCCCGTCATCAGGCTTCCGCGCCGACCTCCGTGCCGGAGCCATCGCGCCGGCGGGCGACGATCTCGGACACCTTCTTGTTGCGGCGAGCGGCGACGGAGCGCGGGTTTTCCTGCTCCTTCAGCGCATCGAACGTCGCGCGAACGACGTTGTAGGGGTTTGTCGAGCCCAAGGACTTGGCCACGACGTCATGGACGCCGAGCATCTCGAACACGGCGCGCATGGCGCCGCCGGCGATGATGCCCGTACCGGCCGGAGCCGAGCGCAGCACGACCTTGCCCGATCCGTGACGGCCTTCGCTGTCGTGATGCAGGGTGCGGGCGTCGCGCAGCGGCACGCGCACAAGATTGCGGCGAGCAGCTTCGGTTGCCTTGCGGATCGCTTCCGGAACCTCACGGGCCTTGCCGTGGCCGAAGCCAACGCGGCCCTTGAGATCGCCGACCACGACGAGTGCCGCAAAGCCGAAGCGCTTACCGCCCTTCACGACCTTGGCGACGCGGTTGATGTGGACGAGCTTGTCCGAAAACTCGCTCTCCTCGCGCTCGCGCTCCCGGCCCCGGTCTCTGGATGATGGACGTGCCACTGGTCAAATTCCTCTTATCAGAAGCTCAGGCCGCCCTCGCGGGCCGCATCGGCAAGCGCTTTCACGCGCCCGTGGTAGATGTAACCGCCGCGATCGAACACGACATCCTTGACGCCAGCCTTGACGGCGCGCTCGGCTACGAGCTTGCCAATGGCGGCGGCGGCAGCCTTGTCGGCGCCGGTCTTCAAGGAAGCCTTCAGATCCTTCTCGAGGCTCGAAGCCGAGGCAATCGTCTTGCCGTCGGCGTCGTCGATGATCTGAGCGTAAATGTGCTTCGACGAGCGGTGGATTGAAAGACGCGGACGACCCGCGGCGCGGGCCTTCAACGTCCGGCGAACGCGTGCGCGGCGCCTTTCGAACTGGGTGTTTGCGTTGGCCATGGCCTCGGTCCTACTTCTTCTTGCCTTCCTTGCGGAAGACGTGCTCGCCCTTGAAGCGCACGCCCTTGCCCTGGTAGGGCTCCGGCTTGCGCGAGGCGCGGATATCGGCGGCGACCTGGCCGACGAGCTGCTTGTCGATGCCGGAGACCGTCACGACCTCCTGCTTGGCGCCGCCAACCTTGACTTCCACGCCGGCCGGGATCTGGTGGACGACGTCGTGGCTGAAGCCGATCGACAGCGTCAGCACGTCCTTGCCCTTCAGCGCGGCCTTGAAGCCGACGCCGTGGATCTCGAGGGTGTGGGTATAGCCTTCGGATACGCCCGTGATCAGGTTCTGCACCATGGAGCGCGACATGCCCCACATGGAGCGTGCCTGCTTGGTGTCCTCGGCGAGCGTGATCTCGATGCCGTCGGCGGTCTTCTCGACCTTCAATACCTCAGGCAGCGTGAAGGAGAGCTCGCCCTTGGCTCCCTTCATTTTGACCGTCTGGCCGTCAACCGTCGCGGTAACTGCGGCGGGTACGGGAACCGGCTTTTTTCCGATGCGTGACATGGTCGCTTTCCTCAAGCTCCCGGCCGGGGCCGGGGCTCTTCGTTAGAATACGTTGCAGATGATCTCGCCGCCGACATTCTCCTCCTTGGCGCGCGAATCCGACATCACGCCCTTCGGCGTGGACAGGATGGCGACGCCGAGGCCATTGGCGACGGTGCGGAGATCACGAACCGGCGAATAAACGCGCCGGCCGGGGGTCGACACGCGGCTGATCTCCTTGATCGCCGGCTGACCGTTGAAATACTTGAGCTCGATCTCGAACTCGGGGTGCTCACCCTTCTGCTCCACGCGCGTGTAGCCGCGGATGTAGCCTTCCTCGGCGAGAACGTCGAGAACGCGGGCCCGCATGTTCGACGCAGGCGTCGAAACCTTCGGGCGGCGACGCATCTGCGCGTTGCGGATGCGCGTCAGCATATCGCCGATAGGATCATTCACTGCCATGTGCTCAGCCCTCTCTTACCAGCTCGACTTGACCATGCCGGGGATAAGCCCCTGCGAGGCCAGCTCCCGGAGCTGGTTGCGGCACATCTTGAGCTTGCGATAGTTGCCACGGGCGCGGCCCGTGATCTCGCAGCGGTTGCGAATACGAACGGCCGAGCCGTTGCGCGGCATTTCGGCGAGCTTCAGACGCGCTGCAAAGCGCTCCTCGGCGGGACGCTTCAGGTCGTCCGCGATCGCCTTCAAGCGCTTGCGCTTGGCGGCGTGCTGCGCGGTCAACTTCCGGCGCCGGTTGTTCTTCTCGATAGAGCTCGTCTTAGCCATTCATTGTCCTCCAAAGGCCTTTCGGGATTTCACGTCGCGCGTGCCCGAGGTCCTCTAGCTGCGGAAAGGGAAGTTGAAACCACGAAGCAGCTCGCGCGCCTCGTCGTCGGTCTTGGCCGAAGTGCAAACGATGACGTCGAGGCCCAACACCTGGTCGACCTTGTCGTAATCGATTTCCGGGAACACGATGTGCTCCTTGAGACCGCAGGCGAAGTTGCCACGGCCGTCGAAGCTCTTGCCGTTGAGGCCGCGGAAGTCCTTCACGCGCGGAAGCGCGATGGTGACGAACCGGTCCAGGAACTCGTACATCCGGTCGCCGCGAAGCGTGACCTTGCAGCCGAGCGTCATGCCTTCGCGCACCTTGAAGGTGGCGATCGACTTGGTCGACTTGGTCATCAGCGGCTTCTGGCCGGCGATCATCGCGAGATCGGCGGCTGCGCTGTCGACCTTCTTACGGTCGGACGTCGCTTCGCCCACGCCCATGTTGAGCACGATCTTCTCGATGCGCGGAATCTGCATCGGGTTCGCGTAGGCGAACTTTTCCTTCAGCGCGTCGCGGACGACCTTCTCGTAGTGCGTCTTGAGGCGCGGCTTGTAGTCGGCAGGACGCGGCTTCCACTCGCGCGGAGCGGCATCCGCCTTCGGCTGCTTGGAGCCGCGGGCTTCCTTACCGGCCTTTGCACCGGCGCCGGCCGGCTTAGCCTTCTGGGGTTTGTCTTTCTCGGCCATGGCTTAGTTCTTCTCCGGAATGACTTCGCCCGAGCGCTTGGCGAAACGGACCTTCTTGCCGTCTTCCAGGATGCGGAAACCGATACGGGTCGGCTTGCCGTCCTTGGGATCCTCGATGGCAAGGTTCGAAATCTGGATCGCGGCCTCTTTCGAGATGATGCCGCCTTCTTCCTTGGCCGTCTGGCGCTGATGCTTGCGCACGACGTTGATGCCACGGACGAGCGCGCGGTTCTCCTTCGGGCGAACCTCGATGACTTCGCCGCGCTTGCCCTTGTCGCGCCCGGTCAGGACGACGACGCTGTCACCCTTCTTGATCTTGAGCGACGCCATTACAGCACCTCCGGAGCGAGAGAGACGATCTTCATGTGGTTCTTGGCGCGAAGTTCGCGCGTCACCGGTCCGAAAATACGCGTGCCGACCGGTTCGCCCTGTGCATTGATCAGCACGGCGGCGTTGCGGTCAAAGCGGATCAGCGAGCCGTCCGGGCGGCGAACGCCCTTGGCGACGCGCACGATCACGGCCTTCATGACCTGGCCCTTCTTAACGCGCCCCTTCGGAATCGCCTCCTTCACCGACACGACAATCGTGTCGCCGATGGTGGCGTACTTGCGCTTCGATCCACCCAGCACCTTGATGCACTGGACGCGACGCGCTCCCGAATTATCGGCGACGTCGAGATTTGTCTCCATCTGGATCATCGCACCGTCTCTCTTCCTGCCGCGAAGCCCGCGGCGTCAAAATCTGTTTCGTCATCCGGCCGCCGCTTCAAGCGAAGGGCTGCCATCTATTCCGTTCACGCTCTCTCGAGCGCGACCCAACGCTTCAGCTTCGAAATCGGAGCGCTCTCCTGGATCTCGACGCGATCGCCGGCCTTGAACACGTTCTTCTCGTCGTGGGCGTGGTACTTCTTGGTACGACGCACCGTCTTCTTCAGAAGCGGATGCGTGTAACGGCGCTCCACCTCGACGACAATGGTCTTGTCGTTCTTGTTCGAAACAACCACACCCTGCAGGACGCGCTTCGGCATCGTTCTATCTCCTTACGCGCCAGACTTGGATTTCGCAGCGGCCGCCGACGAGGATCCGCCCCGCTTCTGGCCAGCAAGCGTCAGAACCCGCGCGATGTCGCGACGGACCTGGCGCACGCGCGAGGTATTCTCAAGCTGGCCCGAAGCCTTCTGAAAGCGCAGGTTGAACTGCTCCTTCTTGAGCCTTGCCAACTGATCGTCGAGTTGATCGAGCGTCATGCTCTTCAAATCACCCGATTTCATCGTCGTATTCCTTCCTTAGATCGTGCGCCGTTTCGGCGTTAGCCGACGCGCGTCACGATGCGAGTCTTGATCCCGAGCTTGGCGGCGCCGAGCAGAAGCGCTTCACGCGCGATCTGATCCGAAACGCCGTCCAGCTCGAACATGATGCGGCCCGGCTTGACGCGCGAGACCCACAGCTCAATGCCGCCCTTGCCCGAGCCCATGCGGACTTCGGCGGGCTTCTTGGTGACGGGCACATCCGGGAAGATGCGAATCCAGACGCGGCCGGCACGCTTCATGTGACGCGTGATGGCGCGACGTGCGGCTTCGATCTGGCGTGCAGTGACGCGCTCGGGCTCGACGGCCTTGAGGCCGTGAGAGCCGAAGTTCAAGCTCGTACCGCCCTTCGCGACGCCGTGGATGCGGCCCTTGAACTGCTTGCGGAACTTGGTCTTTTTCGGTGACAGCATGGTCCTGGTCCTTCAAGCCTTATCAGGCCTGCTCCTGTCCTTCTTTGGCGGCATCGGCGCCACCACGCGGGCCACCACGGTCGCCGCGGGGTCCGCGACGCTCGCGGCGCTCGCCGCCGCCATCCTCACGGCGGGGACGGCCGCCGGTGCCGTCGCCGGCTCCTTCGGTCGCACGGCGCTCAGAGGCCATCGGGTCGTGCTCCATGAGCTCGCCCTTGAAGATCCAAACCTTGATGCCGATCACGCCATAGGCGGTCTGGGCAACGCCGTAGCCGAAATCGATGTCGGCGCGGAGGGTGTGCAGCGGCACGCGGCCTTCGCGGTACCACTCCGTGCGAGCGATTTCAGCGCCGCCGAGACGGCCGGCAACGTTGATACGGATGCCGACAGCGCCGGCGCGCAGCGCGGTCTGCACCGCGCGCTTCATGGCGCGGCGGAACGCAACGCGGCGCTCGAGCTGCTGGGCGATGTTCTCGGCCACCAGGGTGGCGTCGATGTCGGGCTTGCGCACCTCGAGGAGGTTCAGGTGAACTTCCGAGGACGTGTAGCGCGAAAGCTCGCCGCGCAGTTTGTCGATATCGGCGCCCTTCTTGCCGATCAGAACGCCGGGGCGAGCCGTGTGAACGGTCACGCGGCACTTCTTGTGCGGGCGTTCGATGACGACCTTGGAGATGCCGGCGGTGCGCTGCATCTTCATGATGTGCGCGCGGATGGCGCGATCTTCATGAAGCAGCTTGCCGTACTCGCTGCGACGCGCGAACCAGCGGCTGTCCCAGGTGCGGTTGATGCCGAGCCGAAGGCCGACGGGATTGACTTTGTGACCCATTACTCGGCCTCCTTCTCAGCCGCAGCAGACTTCTTGCTCGCCTTGGCAGCCGGAGCGGCCTTCTTGGCGGCGCCCTTGGCGGCCTTCGGCTTCTCAGCTTCGGCTTCCGTCTCGCGCACCACGACGGTGATCTGCGAGAACGGCTTCATGATCGAGAAGCCGCGACCACGGCCGCGGGCCGCGAAGCGCTTCATGACGAGGTTCTTGCCGACGTAAGCCTCGGAGACGATCAAGGCGTTGACGTCGAGCTGATGGTTGTTCTCGGCGTTGGCAACGGCGCTCATCACGCACTTGCGCACGTCCTGAGCGATCCGCTTCCTCGAGAATTCGAGGTCGGCGAGCGCCTGGTCGACCTTCTTGCCACGGATCAGGCCCGCGACGAGGTTCAGCTTCTGCGGCGAGACACGAAGGTTCTTCGTGATCGCGCGTGCCTCTTTGTCGGAGAGGCTCCGTTCCCGGCTCGGCTTGCCCATTATTTCCTCGTCGTTGCTTTCTTGTCGCCGCCGTGGCCATGGAAGGCGCGCGTCGGCGAGAACTCGCCAAGCTTGTGGCCGATCATGTCCTCGGTGACGTTCACCGGAACGTGCTTCTGGCCGTTGTAGACACCGAACGTCAGGCCAACGAACTGGGGCAGAATCGTCGAGCGACGGCTCCAGGTCTTGATGACCTCATTGCGCCCCGACGAACGTACCTTCTCAGCCTTCTTGAGAATGTAGCCGTCGATGAAGGGGCCCTTCCAAACTGCGCGTGTCACTCTTTCGTCTCCTCAATCGTCTTGCTCGTGGTTCAAGTAGCCCTATCGACTACTTGCTCTTCGAGCGGCTCCTGACGATGAACTTGTCGGTCTGCTTGTTCTTGCGGGTCTTGAAGCCCTTCGTCGGCTTGCCCCACGGCGTCGCCCAATGCTTGCCGCCCTTGGTGCGGCCGCCGTTGGGATGGTCGATCGGGTTCATGGCGATCGAGCGCACGGTCGGACGGTTGCCCTTCCAGCGCTGACGGCCGGCCTTGCCGATCACTTCGTTGCTGTGATCCGGGTTCGAGACGGCGCCAACGGAGGCCATGCACTCGGCGCGGACCTTGCGGGTCTCGCCGGAGCTGAGCTTGAGAACGGCCCAGCCCGAGTCGCGGCCGACGAGCTGCACGAAGGCACCGGCCGAGCGAGCGATCTGCCCGCCGTAACCAGGCTTCAGCTCGACGTTGTGCACGATCGTGCCGATCGGCATGCCGGCGAGCGGCATGGCGTTGCCGGGCTTGACGTCGACCTTGGCGCCCGAGACCACCTGATCGCCGACAGCGAGACGCTGCGGGGCCAGGATGTAGGACAGGTGGCCGTCCGCATACTTGATCAGCGCGATGAACGCGGTGCGGTTCGGATCGTACTCGAGCCGTTCCACGGTCGCGACGACGTCGTGCTTGCGACGGCGGAAATCGACCAGACGGTACGACTGCTTGTGGCCGCCGCCGATGTGGCGCGTGGTGATCCGACCGTCGCTGTTGCGGCCGCCAGTCTTGCGCTTGCCCTCGGTCAGCATCTTGACCGGTGCGCCCTTGAACAGGTGCGAGCGGTCAACCTGCACCAAGTGGCGCATGCCCGGAGATGTCGGACGGAATGTCTTCAAAGCCATGGCGGCGGGTCTCCCTTAAAGGCCGGTCGTAACGTCGATCGAGTGGCCTTCCTCGAGCGTCACGATGGCCTTCTTTACGTCACTGAGCTGGGCGCGGATGCCGCGGAACGTGCGGCGCTTGCCTTTGCGGACCAGCGTGTTCACAGCCTTGACCTTCACGTTGAAGAGGATCTCGACCGCAGATTTGATGTCGGTTTTGTTGGCGCCAGACGCGACCTTGAAGATCACCTGGTTGGCTTCCGAAACCTGCGTCGCCTTCTCGGTAATCACCGGAGAGAGGATGACGTCGTAGGCTTTGAGCTTGTTCATCACTTCTGCTCCGAGGCTTTGGCCTTCACGTCGGCGAAGCGTACGTCCAGGGCCTCAACGGCCGCCTTGGTCAGCACAAGCTTCTCGCGGCGCAGGATGTCGTAGACGTTGATGCCGGCGATCGGCAGCACGTCGATGTGCGGAATGTTGCGGGCCGCACGTGCGAAAGCGTCGTCGAGCGCCGCTCCGTCGATGATCAGCGCGCTCTTCCAGCCGAGGGTCGCGAACTGCTTCTTCAGGACGCCGGTCTTGCCTTCCGAGGAAGAGGCCGTGTCGATCACGATGACTTCGCCGGCCTTGGCCTTGGCGGAGAGAGCGTGACGAAGCGCGAGTGCGCGGAACTTCTTGGTCAGGTCGATGGCGTGGCTGCGCGGCTTGGGGCCGAACGCCTTGCCGCCGCCGCGCCACTGCGGAACAGACTTGTCACCGTGGCGAGCGCCGCCGGTACCCTTCTGCTTGTACATCTTCTTGCCGGTGACCGAGACTTCCGAACGGTCCTGGGCATGATGCGTGCCGGCCATGCGCTTGAGCTGCTGCCAGCGCACCATGCGATGCAGGATGTCCTTGCGCGGCTCGAGACCGAAAATGGCGTCGGCGAGTTCGATCTCGCCGGCCTTCTTGGCTTCGAGCGTGGTGACGTTAGCTTTCATCACGCCTTCTCCTTGGCAGCAGGCTTGAACGCGCCGGGCTTCGGCACGTCGGCGTGAGCCTTCTTCTTGACGGCATCGCGGACGACAACCCAGCCGCCCTTGGAGCCGGGAACCGCACCGCGGATCATCAGCAGGCCGCGCTCGACGTCGATCTTGGCGACGACGAGGTTCTGGGTGGTGATGCGCTCATCACCCATGTGGCCGGCCATCTTCTTGCCCTTGAACACCTTGCCGGGGTCCTGGCGCTGACCGGTCGAGCCGTGCGAGCGATGGACCACCGAGACGCCGTGCGTGGCGCGAAGGCCGCCGAAGTTCCAGCGCTTCATGGCGCCCTGGAAACCCTTACCCTGGCTGGTGCCCGTCACGTCGACGAACTGGCCCGGCACGAAATGGTCGGCCGTGATCTCGGCGCCCACCTCGATCAGGTTCTCGGGGCTGACCCGGAACTCCGCAAGCTTACGCTTCGGCTCGACGTTGGCGACCGCGAAGGTGCCACGCTCGGACTTCGTGAGGCGAGACGGCTTGCGCGTGCCAGCACCGACCTGGATGGCCGTGTAGCCGTGCTTGTCGTCGGTGCGCTGTGAGAGAACCTGAAGCTTTTCCATCTTCAGGACCGTCACGGGCACATGCTCACCTGCATCCGTGAAGATGCGGGTCATGCCGACTTTCTGTGCAATCACTCCGGAACGCATTTGTTCGCATTCCTTCCTTCAATTATCGCAGCCAACACGGTGGAGACCGGCCGGCGCGGCATCTTCTAGAGCTTAATTTCCACGTCCACGCCTGCGGCCAGGTCGAGCTTCATCAGCGCGTCGACCGTCTGAGGAGTCGGATCTACGATGTCCAACATGCGCTTGTGGGTGCGCATCTCGAACTGTTCGCGACTCTTCTTGTCGACGTGCGGAGAGCGGTTGACCGTGAAGCGCTCGATGCGCGTCGGCAGGGGAATCGGTCCCCGAACCTCGGCGCCGGTGCGCTTCGCCGTGTTCACGATTTCCCGCGTCGATGCATCGAGAATTCGATGATCGAACGCTTTCAATCGGATGCGGATGTTTTGGCCGTTCATTGTATCGAACCCGCTAAATGAGAGAAGCGCTCTTAGTCCGGCGTTTCCGCCGCCCTCTCGAGCGCCTCTCTATTTTCCGTTACTCTACGATCTTGGTGACGACGCCAGCGCCGACGGTGCGGCCACCTTCGCGAATTGCGAAGCGGACCTTCTCTTCCATGGCGATCGGCGAAACCAGCTCGACATCGACTGCGATGTTGTCGCCCGGCATGACCATCTCCGTGCCTTCCGGCAGCGTGACGACGCCGGTGACGTCGGTCGTGCGGAAGTAGAACTGGGGACGGTAGTTGGTGAAGAACGGCGTGTGACGGCCACCCTCTTCCTTGGTGAGGACGTAGGCCTCAGCCTTGAACTTCTTGTGCGGCTTCACGGAGCCGGGCTTTGCAAGCACCTGGCCACGCTCAACGGCTTCCTTGTCGATGCCGCGCAGGAGGCAGCCGACGTTGTCGCCGGCCTCGCCTGCGTCCAGCAGCTTGCGGAACATTTCGACGCCGGTGACGATCGACTTCTGCGTTGCTGCGAGACCGACGATTTCGATTTCTTCGCCGACCTTGATCACGCCGCGCTCGATACGGCCGGTGACGACCGTGCCGCGACCCGAGATCGAGAACACGTCTTCGATCGGCATCAGGAAGGGCTGATCCTTCGGACGCTCAGGGAGCGGGATGTAGGTGTCGAGGGCTTCGAAGAGGCGCATGATCGCTTCATCAGCGAGCGGGCCCTTCTGGCCGGTGAGAGCCTGGATCGCGGCGCCGCGGATGACGGGAACGTCATCGCCCGGGAACTGGTACTTCGAGAGGAGCTCGCGGACTTCCATTTCGACGAGGTCGAGAAGTTCCTGGTCGTCGACGATGTCGCACTTGTTCAGGAACACGACGACGTAGGGAACGCCGACCTGGCGAGCGAGCAGGATGTGCTCACGCGTCTGGGGCATCGGGCCGTCAACGGCCGACACGACGAGGATCGCGCCGTCCATCTGAGCGGCGCCCGTGATCATGTTCTTCACGAAGTCGGCGTGGCCGGGGCAGTCGACGTGTGCGTAGTGGCGGTTCTCGGTCGCGTACTCAACGTGCGAGGTCGCGATCGTGATGATCTTCGTAGAGTCGCGGCGGCCCTGTGCGGCCGATGCCTTGGCAACGTCGTCGTACGAGACGAACGAGTTCGACCAACCCTTATCGGTCGAAACCTTCGTCAGCGCTGCGGTCAGCGTGGTCTTGCCGTGGTCAACGTGACCAATGGTGCCGACGTTAACGTGCGGCTTGTTGCGCTCGAATTTCGCTTTGGCCATCGTAGCCTCTCCTTAAGCTCGTTCTCATCTTTGCCCGGATCAACCGGATCTCATCGCCTCAACTGGGGCCCCTTCCGAGGCCGCCGGCTCAGGCATATTTCGCTTTAACTTCGTCAGCCACGTTGCGCGGAACGTCGGCGTAGTGCGCGAACTGCATGGTGTAGGACGCGCGTCCCGTCGACATAGACCGCAACTGGCTTACGTAACCGAACATGTTGGCGAGCGGAACGTAGGCCCGGATGACAGTGGCGTTGCCGCGCATCTCCTGCGTGCGGATCTGGCCGCGACGCGAGTTGATGTCGCCGATGACGGAGCCGACGAAGTCGCCCGGCGTCACCACCTCGACGTCCATGATCGGCTCGAGGATCTTCACACCGCCCTTTTCGCAGCCTTCCTTCATGGCCGCGCGCGTGGCGATTTCGAATGCGATCGCAGACGAGTCCACTTCGTGGAACGCGCCGTCGTACAGCGTGACCTTCATGTCGACGAGCGGGAAGCCGATGAGCACGCCGTTGTCCCACACCGACTTGACGCCCTTTTCGACGCCCGGGATGTACTCGCGAGGAACGGTGCCGCCGACAATCGTCGTCTCGAACACGTTGCCCTTGCCGGTCTCGTTCGGCTCAAGCTTGAGCTTAACGCGTGCGAACTGACCGGTGCCGCCCGTCTGCTTCTTGTGCGTGTAGTCGATGTCAGCGGGACGAGCGAGCGTCTCGCGATAAGCGACCTGGGGAGCGCCGACGTTGGCGTCCACGCCGTAGGTGCGCTTCAGGATGTCGACCTTGATGTCGAGATGAAGCTCCCCCATGCCCTTGAGAATGGTCTCGCCGCTCTCCTGATCGACGGAGACGCGGAAGGACGGATCCTCGACGGCCATCGTGTTGAGGGCGATCGCCATCTTCTCCTGGTCGGCCTTCGTCTTCGGCTCGATCTTGAGATTGATGACGGGCTCCGGGAATTCCATCTTCTCGAGGATCACGGGCTTGTTCGGATCGCAGAGCGTCTCACCCGTGCGCGTGTCCTTCAGGCCCTGCAGAGCGACGATGTCGCCGGCGAAGGCTTCCTTGATTTCCTCGCGGTCAGCGGCGTGCATGAGATACATGCGGCCGGCGCGCTCTTTCTTGTCGCGCGAGGTGTTGGCGAGCGCCATACCCTGCTCAAGCTTGCCCGAGTAGATGCGGCAGAACGTGATCGAGCCGACGTGCTCGAAGCTCATGATCTTGAAGGCGATCATGGCGAGCGGATCGGAATCCGACGGACGGCGCGGAGACTCGTCGCCGGTCTTCGGGTCGATGCCCCTGTAGGCTTCGCGATCGAGCGGGCTCGGCAGGAAGTCGACGACGGCGTCGAGCAGGGGCTGCACGCCCTTGTTCTTGAAGGCCGAGCCACACATCATCGGATAGAAAGCGCGCGAAACGGTCGCCTTGCGGATGAGCTTGCGAAGCGTGTCCTCGTCGGGCTCCTTGCCTTCGAGATAGGCTTCCATCGCCACATCGTCCATCTCGACGGCGGCTTCGATCATCAGGGCGCGGAATTCGTTGGCCTTGTCGACGAGGTCAGCCGGGATCTCGCCCTCGACCATGGGGGCGTCCTTGGCGTCGCCTTCCCAGACGTACGACTTCATCTTGATCAGATCGACGACGCCGCGGAAATCGGCTTCGGCGCCAATCGGAATCTGCAGCGGCACAGCGCGCGCGCCGAGCTTGTCCTTGATGTCGGCCAGGCACATGAAGAAGTCTGCGCCGGTCTTGTCCATCTTGTTGGAGAAGATGATGCGCGGAACGTTGTACTTGTCGCCCTGGCGCCAGACGGTCTCGGTCTGCGGCTCGACGCCCTGGTTGCTGTCGAGAACGCACACGGCGCCGTCGAGCACGCGAAGCGAACGCTCGACTTCGATGGTGAAGTCGACGTGGCCAGGCGTGTCGATGATGTTCAGGCGGCGCTTCTTGTTGTCGCGACCGACCCAGAAACAGGTCGTGGCTGCGGACGTGATCGTGATGCCGCGCTCGGCTTCCTGATCCATGAAGTCCATCGTGGCAGCGCCATCGTGGACTTCGCCGATCTTATAGGACTTGCCGGTGTAATAGAGGATGCGCTCGGTCGTCGTCGTCTTGCCAGCATCAATGTGAGCCATGATGCCGAAGTTACGATAATCCTCAATGGCGTATTGCCGGGCCATCAGTCTCTATCCTTTGCGCTGCAGTTGCACATCGCAACCGCGCTTGCATTGCTTGCAGCCGCCGAATGGCGACCGCGATCGAATTACCAGCGGTAGTGAGAGAACGCCCGGTTGGCGTCCGCCATCTTGTGGGTGTCTTCACGCTTCTTGACGGCCGTGCCGCGGTTTGCCGATGCGTCGAGCAGCTCGCCCGACAGACGCTCGACCATGGTGTTCTCGTTGCGAGCGCGCGCAGCCGTGATGATCCAGCGGATCGCCAGCGCCTGACGGCGCTCGGAGCGAACTTCAACCGGCACCTGGTACGTTGCACCGCCGACGCGACGCGAACGAACTTCAACCGCCGGCATGACGTTCTCGAGAGCCTGATGGAACATGGCGATCGGATCCGACTTCGCCTTCTGCTCCATGCGCTCGAGAGCGCCATACACGATGCGCTCGGCGACCGACTTCTTGCCGTGAGACATGACGGCGTTCATGAACTTGGTCAGAACCAGATCCGCGAACTTCGGATCCGGATTGACTTCGCGCTTCTCTGCACTGTGACGACGGGACATGTGTCCTAGCCCTTCGCTTCAATATCTTCGGCTCACACCCGGGCGAGCCACCTGGAACCTTCGAGATCTCCGGATCTCACCGCTTCTCAGGCGGCTCGTCCGGGATACTCCAGCGATGCGGAGCCTACTTAGGCCGCTTCGCACCGTATTTCGAACGACGCTGCTTGCGGTTGGCGACGCCCTGAGTATCGAGCACGCCACGCAGAATGTGATAACGGACGCCGGGCAAGTCCTTGACGCGGCCGCCGCGGATCAGGACCACCGAGTGCTCCTGAAGGTTATGGCCTTCGCCCGGAATGTAACCGATGACCTCGAAGCCGTTGGTGAGGCGGATCTTGGCGACCTTGCGGAGCGCCGAGTTCGGCTTCTTCGGCGTCGTCGTGTACACACGGGTGCAAACGCCACGCTTCTGCGGGCACGCTTCCATGTGACGCGACTTCTCGCGATAGACCTTCGGGTTCCGGGGTTTCCGGATCAGCTGTTGTATCGTCGGCATCAACGCCCCGCTTCTCGTTCGGCTCCAGGCCAATTCGGCATCCCACCGGAATGCCGTCTCTTTTTCGTTTTGCGCCGCGCGTCCATGACACAGCATGCGCCAAACGAAAACTGCCGAGCCCCGGAGCCCCGGGGCCTGGCACGGAAAAAACCAGAGGATCCTCCGGTTTGCCCTTCGGCTCACCAGCGATCTTGGTCCGAAAATGTCCTCTGCTTTAGGGACGGCAGCGTTTAGGCAATGCGCATATGAAGCGCGAAGGCGGCCTACCACCTACCGTGAGAGTGGCGTTCCTATATACATTCAGGGATTCCCGGTCAACACCTTGTGGGCGAGTTGCTCGAAAGAATTGACTCCGCCATCCCTCGCCGCGCACTGGAGGCACTGACTTCCGTGCGACGCCACGGGCCGAAACGGTCCCCCGCGGCGTTCATCATACGAATGTCGCTTTTCAAGACAACATCAGGTTCTGCGGGCTCTGCTGTGCGGGGCGGCCTGCTTTCCAGCGTGAATACAGTTACGAAACTCTTCCTTCAGGCGCGGAGGGCCGACATGCTTCCCCTCGACGCATCCCTGCCCGGCGTCCAGTCCCGCCCCAATTTGACGCAGGCGGCGTTACTGCTTTCGGGCTTCGTCGTTTTGGTTGCCGTACCGACGGTATTGCTGTGGGGCGCGCCCGGTGCGCTCGCGGCCGCGGTACTTTTGGCTGCAATCTGGCCGCTGGCCGCCCGCATGCCACCCGAGGCGGTCATGCGGCTCTATCAGGCGACTCACGTCCCGCCGGACGACAGCCAGCTTTCCAGCCTCGTCGACGTGCTGTCCTACCGGGCGGCGCTGCCGCAACGGCCCGGCCTTTACGTCATTCCAAGCATGACGCTCAACGCCTTCGCTGCGGGGACGCGTGAGAATTCGGCAATCGCGGTCACGGAAGGGTTGCTGCGGCGTCTATCGCTTTCCGAGACCGCAGGCGTGCTCGCTCACGAGGTCGCCCATATCCGCAACAACGACCTTCTCGTGATGGGCCTTGCGGATGTGATCACCCGCGTTCTGCAGGTCATGAGTTACGTGGCGCTCGCGCTCGCGGTCTACAACGTGCTGGCGTTTCTGATGGGCAAGGATCCGATCTCGTGGTGGGCGGTGTTCTGCCTCTACCTGGCGCCCGCGCTCTCAAGCCTGTTCCAGCTTCGGCTGTCGCGCTCGCGCGAATTCCTGGCCGACGCGCACGCGGCGGACCTGACCGGCGATCCGGGCGCGCTCGCCTCGGCGCTGCGGCGGCTAGAGCCCTACACCGGGCATTTCTGGGAGGATCTGATGTTTCCAGTGCCGGCGCGGCGGGTTCCCCAGCCGTCGCTGCTGCGCTCCCATCCGGACACGGAGGACCGCATCGAGCGCCTGCTCTCGCGGACCGCTCCCGATCAGCCGGCCGGGCGGCACGATCCGCTCGTGATCATCGAGCAGCCGATGATGACCCTCGTCGGCTATGGGCCGGGCGATATGCGCCCCCGCTACCGCTGGCCGGGGCTTTGGTTCTAGGATTCCCGTTGCTTGTATTGGAAGGGGTGAGGGGTTGGGAGGCTCGGCACTTCTGTTCAGGGTTTCCCCCCCTAGCCTCCCCCACGTCGTGGCGCAGCCGCGCCTTTGGCACGAGGGGGCAGGGACACCGTTGTGGACGACGCCAAGGGCCCTCAACCGACCAGAGGAAGAGCGGGATGTGACGGCTGAGGCCATTGCAGACGCGCCCAATTGTTCGTATCAGCGCCAGCATGGACAACACGATCCGCGATGCCCCGCCGATGCCCCGCTCGAGCCTGAAGCTCGACGCGATTCCCGACCTCGTCCAGCGCCTGCGCGCCGGTGAACGCCGTGCCATCGCGGCGGCCGTGACGGAGCTCGAAAAGCTCTCCACCAGCGCGCCACCCCTGCTCGAGGCGCTGCAGCCCTACCTCGGGCACGCGCTCGTGCTCGGCTTCACGGGGCCTCCGGGCGCCGGCAAATCCACGCTCGTCAACGCTGTCATCGCGCATGTGCGCTCGCAGGGCGGCACAGTCGGCGTGATCGCGGTCGATCCGTCGAGCCCGATCTCGGGTGGCGCGATTCTCGGCGACCGCATCCGCATGACGGCGGCGCTCGACGACGACGGCGTATTCGTGCGCTCGCTTGCGAGCCGCGGCTATCTCGGCGGTCTTTCGCCGGCGGCCGTGCGCGTCATCGATGCCCTCGATGCGGCAGGCTTCGACCTGGTTCTGCTCGAAACCGTCGGCACGGGCCAGAGCGAGATGGACGTCGCGGAAGTGGCCGACGTGCGTGTCGTGATTTCGGCTCCCGGGCTCGGCGACGACATCCAGGCCATGAAATCCGGCCTGCTCGAAATTGCCGACATCCTGGTCGTCAACAAAGGCGACCGCGAGGGCGCGGAGCTGACGCTGCAGCAGCTTCTCGGCGCGCTTTCGATCCGCTCGATGCGCTCGCACATTCCCGTGCTCAAGACGACGGCGACAACCGGCGAAGGCGTGCCGGAACTCGTGACCGCCATGCGGGAGGTCGGCACGCGGGGCGCGGGCGCGGACCCGATGGCGCGGCGGCGGCGGCGGGCGCGCTATCTGATCGCGCGCGCGGCGGCCGACATTGTGGCGCGGCGCGTGAAAGAGGACAGCGGGCGTGAGGTCGACGGCCTTGCGGACGAAGTTCTGTCTGGCCGGGTCAGCCCGGACGTGGCGGCGCGCAAGCTGCTGTCGAAGTAGCTCCCGTCCCTCGTCTCGAAATTCGAGTCTCAAACTCGTGACGCGCGTCCGCTTTCGCGGGCGGCGTATGCGTGATAGCGCGCCGCCGCTACCCCAATAGCGCGCGGACGCCCCAGCCGATCAGAAACATGAGCCCCATGCCGAGGGCGACGATCAGGCCGCGGTTGCGGCGGTAGACGGAATAGGCCACCGGCGGCTGCACGATGCGTTGCGTGGTGGCGACGCCGTTGTCTTCCGGCTCGGGAGCCGGTTCCGGCGCGACCGGTTCTGCGCGCAGCACGCGCGTCGGCTGATCTTCCGCGACGGCCGCATCCGGATCCTCGTCGATCCGCACCACGATCACGGTGGTGTTGTCCTGATCGGGCCCCTGCTTGTCGTCCACGGCCGCGATCAGGCGCGCGGCCATGACCTCCGGGGTCTCGTCGCGGTTGGCGTAGACGATGTCGCCGATCTCGTCGCCGTCGAGCGTGGCGATGCCGTCGCTCGCGAGAATGATCCAGTCTCCGGCCGCGAGCTTGTAGGGCTCACCCTGCAAATCCACCAGTTCGAGCGCCTTGCCGGTCAGGGCCGAGCGCAGCGCGTTGCGGTAAGGGTTGCTCTGCGCGTCGGCGGCTGAGAGCTGGTTGCGGCGGACCTGGTCGTCGAGATAGGCGCCCAGCGAGTGATCCGCATTGAGACGGATGACCTCGGGCGCGCGAAACAGCAGCAGCAGCGAATCCCCGACGCTCACCCACGACAGGCCGGCGCGATCGATCCACGCGCCGATGAGCGTGCAGCCCATGCCGCGCAGCTTTCCGTTGGCCTGGACGTGCGAGGCGATGGCCTCGTTGCCGGCCTCAAGGCCGTGCTGAAGGCGCTCGGACAGCGCGCCGTCGCTGGCGGTGAAGGTCGACACGAATGTGCGGGAGGCGAGGTCGCCCGCGATTTCACCGCCGGCGTGGCCCCCCATTCCATCAGCAACCACCGCGAGCAGTCCATCGCCGCGGCTGGTGGCGGCTTGGGCTTCGGACGGCCAAATCTCGAATGCGTCTTCTTGATTTGAGCGCGTTCCGATCGTGGCTCGGGCAGCGCCTGCCACGAGCCATGTCATACGTCGTCGACCTCGCTCGTCCAGCAGAAGTCAGGACCGCAGCAGGCGACGAACCGGAACGTCGTGTTGCCGATGCGGAAGAGGTCGTTGGGCTTGAGCTCGGTGGGGGCGAGAACCGGCTTGCCGGCGAGGCGGACGAGGTTGGATTTGCCGCCGTGCTGCAAATAGAAGGTCCGCGTTTCCTCGTCGTAAGTGATGAAGGCGTGCTCCTCGCGCGAGATGCTGTCGTCGCCGAAGTCGAGGCAGACGCGCTGGCTCGGCGCGCGTCCGACGGAGTTCATGCCGACGTAAACCGGGCGGAAGCCGCCCCGGCCCGGTCCCTTGACGACGACGATCCAACCGGCAACCGGCTCGGTGTCGACGGTGCCTTCGCGGATGTACTGCGTTCTGGCCTGGTTCTGCATCTTCACGGTCGGCGCGCCCGGCGAGAAGCCGCCACCGCCCTGATTGGCGACGCCGACGAGGCGCGTGGTGCCGATGACGGAGCCGCCACGCGGGGGCTCAGCGCCGAGCGAGGTGGCGGGCGGGCTCTCCGCCACGTCGGGGCGCATGACGAGCCGCGTGCGCTTGTTGGACTGGGCGTCGTCCTCGTCGTCATCCCCTGGGTAGCGCGGATCGTTGCTCATCTCGGGTCTCCTCGGTCTCCCGGCCCGCGCGATTGGCCTATGCCGCGCTCTGCCGGGTCGCTCTCACTTGTCTCGTGTGTCTCGTGCCTTGGTGGTCTCGGGATCGTTCGTCTCGGGCCTTCGTCGCCTCAGGTGTTCGTCGTGCTTCGGCGCCTTGCATTCGGTTTACGTCAGAAACTCCGTCTCGGCCCGGAAGCGCAGGCGAACCTCGCCCAGCTCCACCATGTCGCCGTCGCTCAATTCACGGGATTTGTACTTCGTCTTGTTGACGACGACGCCGTTGCCGCCGCCGAGGTCGGTGATCACGAAGCGCCGGGTGTCGGCGTTGTAGTGCAGCACGGCGTGGCGGCGCGAGATCGAGTCGTTCTGAAGGCAGATGTCGTTGTCGCGGTGGCGGCCGACGCGCACGTTGGTGGTGCGGAGGGGATGGCGCGAGGCGTTGCCGTCGAGCATCTCCAGCCAGCCGTAGACGACGGGCTTGCCTTCCGCATCGCGCAGCAGCTCCCCCTCGCCGCCGTCCTGGGTCATCGGATCGTCGCTGTCGTCAAAGCTTGCCACCGTCGGCAACGCGTCGGCCGGTGCGGCGAGCACGGCGCCCTCGCCCCGGAGCCTCGCAAGAATCTCCTGGCCGTATGCCGCGAAGGCGACGATGCCGCCGCCGAGCAGCACGCCCAGCGCCACGACAATGAACGAGTTGTCCTCGGCCCAGTCCGAGATTGCCTCGAAGGTGCCTTTCGGCTCGGGCTCCGGCTCCGACGAGCGCTCGAACGTCGGCCGGTCTCCGGGCGGGGGCGCGGCGGCGGGCAAGACCACCTTCTCTTCGGCGACGAGCGTCTTGCCGTCGGTCAGCTCCGCCTTGAACTCGATGGGCTGGGGCCCGGCTGGGCCCTTGAGGGTCACGATGGCCTTGCCGCCGTTCTCCAGCACCTCGCCTGCGAACCGGTTCGTCACGAGGTCCTTGGCGAAATCCTTGGCGGCCGGGCCCTGCTTCACCTCGACGGCCGAGCCGCCGGTGTCCTCGGCGAGGCGGGTGAGCTTCTGGAACTGGGGGCGCGCATTGCGGTCGTCATAGAAGCCAAGCACGTGGATGACGACGCCCGCATCCTTGGCGGCCTTCACCACCTGGTCGTGGCTGTAGCCCGTGTCGTCCGATGCGCCGTCGGCCAGGATGACGAGAGCCTTGCGGTCGCCGGTCTCCTTGGCCAGCGCCTCGACTGCCTGAAGGGCCGTCTTGTAGAGTTGTATGGTCGCCGTCTGTGGCTTGATGGCGATGATCTGGCGGACGAACTCGGCCTTCGACGTCCCGGAATCGGCCACCAGCGCGAGGTCGTTGGCGAAGGTGTAGGCCATGAAACGGCGCTTGCCGACGCGCTGGTCGGTGAACGTCACGACGGCATCGCCCATCTGGGCGAGCGTGGTGCGCCGGCTGTTCGGCATGATCTGCATCAGGTAGGCGGTCGTGGTGGTCTGCTCGGCCGGATTGAAGACCTCGAACTTCGTGTCGAGCGGCGTCTTTTCACCTTTGATGGTGGCCTTAAGATCCTTGAAAACGGCCGCCCCGGAGGCCCGCACGTCGCACGTCACGGTGCCCTGCCCGGCGCCCGTGGCTGGTTCCTGGCATTTTACGGAAAGCTTGGGGTCCGCGGCGCCCGCGACCGGCGATCCTAGAACGGAGAGCAGCACGCCAATCGCCACAACCGCTTCGCGCTGCCTCAGTCGGCGCCGCATGCATGCGTCTCCAGGTATCGTCCGTGGATCGAAGGATTCATCTTACGCTGACGATGTGGGGGGTTCAACATCGCCAATCCGGCGTCCACGGCCTCGTCGGCATTAGCGTTATCGGGCAAAATGCGGTGCAATCCTCCCTGCCCTTATCTCATCCGGAGGAACACAGAGTAACCCTTTCCGGCTCAAGGCGAATGAGGCATGGTGCTTGCGCATCCGGGCCGACGCGTGAGGAGGGCGCCGCTCAATGGAGGGTCAGAACGAGACCGTGCTGCGGGACGGCACGCGTATCGATCAGTATGTGATCACCGGCCTGCTCGGGCGTGGCGGTTTCGGCATTACGTATCTCATCAACGACGAGATGCTGAACAAGGATTTCGCCCTCAAGGAGTTCTTTCCGGAAGACCTCGTCCGGCGCGAAGGGCACGGGCTCAAGTTTCTCGCGCGGGCGAATTCCGAAGCGGATTACCGCTGGGGCCTCAAAAAATTCTTCGATGAAGCGCGCCTGCTGGCGCAGTTCAATCACCCCAACATCATCGCCGTGCGGCGCGTGTTCGAGCTCAACGACACCGCCTACATGGTGCTCGATCTCGTGCGCGGCATGACGCTGGAGAAGTGGCTGCGCGGCCTCGACAGCCGGCCGACGCAGGACGAGCTCGATCTCGTCGCGGGGCCGCTGCTGAGCGCGCTCGAGCTCGTGCACGAGAACCGCACCTGGCACCTCGATTTCTCGCCCGAGAACGTCATGATCCGGGCCGCCGACGGGGCGCCGATCCTGCTCGACTTCGGCGCCTCGCGCTTCGAGATCAAGCAGCATTCGCAGCTCGTTTCAGCGCTGGTGTTCAAGAGCGGGTATTCGGCGCCGGAGCAGTACACGTCGAACGCCGACCGGTATGGCGCCTGGACCGACATCTACGCCTTCGCCGCCACCCTCTACCGGGCCGTGACCGGCGAGCGCCCGATGGAAGCGACCTCGCGGCAGCTTTCCGACGATCTCGTTCCAGCCTCGAAAGCGGCGGCGGGGCACTATCGCGAGAGCTTCCTCAAGGCGATCGACGCGGCGTTGCGGCTTCCGCCCACCGAGCGTCCGCAATCGATCCGGGCGTGGCGTCCGATGCTGCTCGCGGGCAGCGAGGTCGTTTCGTCCGAGCCGCAGACGTCGACGCGGCGCACGCAGGTTTCCCGGCAGAAGGTGTCGGGCACGGCAAAGTCGAAGGGGGTCGTCAGCTCCACCTTCCAGCGGCTGGCGGCGGCGACGCGGCTGCCGCAGAGCGCGGGCGGCCGCTGGGCCGTGTATGGCGCGATCGGCGCGCTCGGACTTGCGCTCGTGGCCGGCGCAGGGCTGTTCCTGCTCGGCGGCAAGAAGGGTCCGTTCGCCGAATGCGGCGGCCTGTTCTCGAAATCCGATTGCTGGGGCGCCGTCGTCAACAACGGCGGCAACATCTTCGCGCGCGTCGAGGAGCCGACGCGTGAGGCCGCCGAAGCCGCCGCGCTCAAATCCTGCACCGACAAGCTCGGCGGGGCGGGCTGCGAGGTGATCGCCACCATCTCGAAGCAGCAATGCTGGTCGCTGTCGGAAGTGGCGACCGATCCCGGACGCTGGAAAGCCGCATCGGGGGACTCGATCGCGACGGCCCAGAAGGACGCCGGGTGGGACTGCGAGCGCGCCTACGGGCTCTGCCAGATTGCGCTCACGTTCTGCGCCGACGGCACCAAGGCCAAGTGAGGCCTACTCGCGGAACCGATTGGTGATCGGATAGCGGCGGTCGCGGCCGAAGTTGCGGCTCGAAATCTTGACGCCGGGGGCTGCCTGGCGGCGCTTATACTCGGCCAGATAGAGCAGCCGCTCCACCTTTTTCACGACGTCGAGCGGGTGGCCGCGCGAGGCGACCTCCGCGACCGGCATCTCGCGCTCGACGAGGCAGGCCAGAATGTCGTCCAGCACCTCGTAGGGCGGCAGGCTGTCCTGATCGAGCTGGTTTTCGCGCAGCTCGGCCGTCGGCGGGCGCACGATGATGCTTTCGGGGATGACGATCCCGGACGGGCCCAGGCCGTTCGACGGCACGTGCGCGTTACGCCAGCGCGCGAGCCGGTAGACTTCGAGCTTGTAGAGATCCTTGACGGGGTTGAAGCCGCCGTTCATGTCGCCGTAGAGCGTCGCGTAGCCGACGCTCATCTCGCTCTTGTTGCCGGTCGTGAGCACCATGGCGCCGAACTTGTTCGAGATCGCCATGACGATGACGCCGCGCACGCGGCTTTGCAGGTTTTCCTCGGTGATGTCGGAGGGGCGCCCCGCGAAGAGCGGCGCGAGCGAGACATTCAACTGCTCGACGGCGGGCGCAATCGGCACCGTGTCGAGTTTGATGCCCAGCGCGGCGGCGCAGGCTTCGGCATCGGAGATGCTTTGGGCCGAGGTGTACCGGTACGGCATCATGATCGCATGGACGCGATCCGGCCCCAGCGCGTCGACGGCCATCGCGGCCACCAGCGCGCTGTCGATGCCACCGGACAACCCGAGCACGACGCCGGGGAAGCGGTTCTTGTTCACGTAGTCGCGCAGGCCCAGCACGCAGGCCTGGTAGGCGGATGCGTCGCCCTCGACCACGCTTTCGAGCGGGGCACGCGCGCAGCGCCAGCCGTCCGCCGTGCGCGTCCATTCCGTCACGGCGATGTGCTCGGTCCAGGCGGGAAACTGCACGGCGAGGCTGCGGTCAGCGTTCAGCACGAACGACGCGCCGTCGAACACCAGCTCGTCCTGGCCGCCGATCTGGTTGACGTAGGCGAGCGGCAAGCCCGTCTCCGTAACGCGGGCAACCGCCACGTTCATGCGCAGATCGGGTTTCGTCCAATCGAAGGGCGAACCGTTCGGGACGAGCAGGATCTCGGCCCCGCACTCGGCGAGGCATTCGACGACCTCCTCCTTCCAGATGTCTTCGCAGATCGGCACGCCGAGGCGCACGCCACGGAAGGCGATCGGGCTCGGCAGCTCGCCGGCTTTGAACACGCGTTTTTCGTCGAAGACGCCGTAGTTCGGCAGATCGACCTTGTAGCGCACGGCGGCGACCTCACCCGCGTCCAGAAGGGCGACCGCGTTGTAGACACCTTCCCCGTCCGGCCACACCGTGCCGAGCAGGACGGCCGGGCCGGGGCCGAGGCGTTTGGCCAGGGCCTCAACGCGCGCGCGGGCGGCGGCGTGGAAGGCGGGCTTCAGCACCAGATCCTCCGGCGGATAGCCGGTCAGAAACAACTCAGGAAAGACGATGAGGTCGGCGCCCAGCGCGGCGGCTTCATCGCGCGCGGCCAGCACCTTCTGCTCGTTGCCGTCGAGATCGCCGACGATGGGGTTCAACTGCGCGAGGGCGATTTTCAGGGTCGTGGTATCTGAGTGTGTCATGCACGGAGAGATTTAGGGCGGAGCGCCGTTCTGGTCCAGCAGCAAGCCGCCGCGCCCAGAGGCGTGGTGGGCCGTGGTGGGGCGCGGTGCAGCTTGGCGCGGCACCCGCGCGACCGGGAGGCAGCCCAACGGCCGCACAAACGGGGGGCGAGGGCTGCGAACCGCTGGACCCGCGGCAGCCTTCCCCCTATCACGGCAAACGGCCCCGCGGCCGGATTCTTCTTTGCGAGAGCGCGAGCAATGCTGTCCCTCCTCTCGATCATCGCGCCGGTGTTTGCGCTCATCGCGTGCGGATACGTGACGCGGCGCATCGGCGTGCTCGGCACGCCAGCGGTCTCGGAGCTCAACCGGTTCGTCGTCTACCTCGCGCTTCCCGCGCTCCTGTTCGACGTCATGGCTCACGCGAGCTGGGCCGAGCTTGCCCAGCCTCGCTTCATCGCCGCGTTCGGCCTCTCGTGCGGGATCATCTTCTTCGCCATCGTCGCGGCCAGCCTGGTCGCGCGCCAACCGCTGTCGACGGCGGCGATCAACGGGCTGCTCGGCTCCTATGCCAACACGGCCTACATCGGCTTTCCGGTGCTCCTGATCGTGTTCGGCCGCGAGAGCCTCGTGCCCGTCACCATCGCCTCGATCATCACCGTGTGCGTGCTCAACGCTTCGGCCATCGTGATGATCGAGGTCGCGAGCCAGAGCGAGCGGCGTCCGCTGCGGCTGGCGGGCAAGGTCGCGGTATCGCTCGCCAAAAACCCGATCCTGATCGCGCCCGTCCTCGGCGTGCTTTATGGGGCGACGGGGCTCGGCTTCCCGGAAGCGGCCGAGGCCTTCCTCAAAATGCTCGGCGGGTCGGCAAGCCCTCTCGCGCTCGTGGTCATCGGGCTGGTGCTGGCCGAGCCGCGGGCGGTCGCGGCGGCCGAGACGCAACTCTCGCTGGCGCTCACGGCGGTCAAGCTCATCGTCCATCCGGCACTGACGGTTGCATTGGCCACGTTTTTCGCTGTCCCCTCCCGCCTTGCCGCGATGGCCGTCGTGCTCGCCGCGCTGCCCACGGGGTCGGGTCCGTTGATCGTCGCCGAGTTCTACCGCCTGCCGGCCCTCGTCACGTCGGCCGTCATCCTCATCTCCACCCTTGCCGCGCTGCTGACGTTGCCGCTGGTGTTGATGGGGCTCGGGTTCGGCATCGGGGCGGCGCCCTGAGGCGGGCTTGAGCTTGGGCCGGGGCCTGAGCCAGGCCGGGGCGAAATCCAGCGTGTTCGACCAAGGAACAAACAGGGGTGGCGCATCCGCCTCTTGTGAAGCCGCGCGCCTTGGAGCACGTTCTTGCGGACTTCCCCTTCCGCTAATTAAAAAAGGCAGCCGTTTCATGCGCCTCGACGCGATCCCCATCGGCAAGAACCCGCCGCACGACATCAATGTCATCATCGAAGTGCCGGTCGGCGGCGAGCCGATCAAGTACGAGATGGACAAAGCGTCCGGAACGCTGATCGTTGACCGCTTCCTCTACACGCCGATGCGGTATCCCGGAAACTACGGGTTCGTGCCGCACACGCTCTCCAACGACGGCGACCCCATCGACGTTCTGGTCTGCAACACGCGGACGATCGTGCCGGGAGCGGTCATCAACTGCCGCCCCGTCGGCGTGCTGGTGATGGAGGACGAGGGCGGCGGCGACGAGAAGATTATCGCCGTGCCGTCGAGCAAGGTTTCGCAGCGCTACGAGCGCGTGCAAAACTACTCGGACATGCCCGCGATCTCGCTGCAGCAGATCGAGCACTTCTTCTCGCACTACAAGGATCTGGAGCCCGGCAAGTGGGCGAAGATCGACCATTGGGGCGACGCGGCGGAAGCGCAGAAGATGATCACGGAGGCCATCGCGCGCGCCGCGAAGGCCTGACGGTCTAGTCGACCTTGTGCGCCACCGACGTGTTGGCCGGCGTGGCGGCCGCCTGATCGTAGGCGGTCTTCACGTAGCCCGCGGCGGTGTGCGTGATCTTCGTCGTCCACCCGGTTTCCCAGGAGATCACGGCGGTCGCGCCCTCGCGCGGCCCCTCGACCGTCCACGTGCCGCTCATGCCTTCACCGGCGCGATTGGCTTCGGCCGTTCCCGACCCGAAGAGCGTGATCTCGAAGAGATTGTCCTTGGAATCGCGCACCTCCCAGGTGCCGGCGAACTCGCTCTCCGACAAGTTCTGATCGCTGCCGCCCACGACGCTCAAGAAATTGGAGAGCATCGCGCTCCCCTGCTTGCTGAGGCTTGCCATGTTGTCCTCCGAGGCTCGGCGGCCGGGCATCGGGCGCGACCTTCACCTCATGGAAAACGCCCTGAGCGCCGAGGGGGTTCCCCTAGGTTTCGGGCGTCGCGGCAAAGGGTTGAGACGACAGAAAAGAAAAAGCCCGGCGGTGAACGCCGGGCTCTTAGCCGAAAGCGACCTCCGGGCTCCTAACCGAAGGCGACCTCCGGTCTCTTAACCGAAAGCGACCTCCGGTCGTGGGGGTGCGCTGCGGGCCTCCCGCTCGAGCTTCATGCGCTCCGCGACAAGGAACGCCAGTTCGAGCGACTGATCCGCGTTGAGGCGGGGATCGCACTGCGTGTGGTAGCGGTCGAGCAGATCCGTCTCCGAGATCGCCGTGGCGCCGCCCGTGCACTCCGTCACGTTCTGCCCCGTCATCTCGACGTGGATGCCGCCCGCGTGCGAGCCTTCGGCGCGATGGACATCGAAGAAAGCTTCGACCTCCTTCAGAATGCGATCGAAGGGGCGCGTCTTGTAGCCGTTGACGGCGCTGATCGTGTTGCCGTGCATCGGATCGCACGACCACACCACGGTGCGGCCGGCCTTCTGGACCGCGCGGATGAGCTTCGGCAGATGCTGGCCGACCTTCTCGTGGCCGAAGCGGCAGATCAGCGTGATGCGGCCGGCCTCGTCCTTCGGGTTCAGGATGTCGATCAGGCGCAGCAGGCCATCGCCATCGAGCGAGGGGCCGCACTTGATGCCGATCGGGTTCTTGACGCCGCGGCAGTATTCGACGTGCGCGTGATCGGGCTGGCGCGTGCGATCGCCGATCCAGAGCATGTGGCCGCTCGTGGCGTACCAATCGCCGCTCGTCGAATCGAGACGCGTCAGCGCCTGCTCGTAGTTGAGCAGCAGCGCTTCGTGGCTGGTGTAGAAGCGCGTCGAGCGGAGCTGCGGCGTGTTCTCGCTCGTGATGCCGCAGGCGCGCATGAAGCCCAGCGTCTCAGCGATGCGATCGGCGAGCTCCTGGTAGCGATGGCCCTGCGGGCTGTCCTTCACGAAGCCCATGTTCCACTGGTGCACGCGCTCGAGATCGGCATAGCCGCCGGTCGCGAAGGCGCGGATCAGGTTCAGCGTCGCCGCCGACTGGCGATAGGCTTCGAGCTGGCGCGCGGGATCGGGGATGCGAGCCTCGGACGTGAACTCGGCGCCGTTGATGATGTCGCCGCGGTAGCTCGGCAGCTCCTGGCCGTCCTTCTTCTCGGTCGGCGAAGAGCGCGGCTTGGCGAACTGCCCGGCGATGCGGCCGAGCTTCACCACGGGGCTGCCGCCGGCGTACGTCAGCACGATCGCCATCTGCAGGAAGACGCGGAAGAAGTCGCGGATGTTGTCGGCGCGGTGCTCCAGGAAGCTCTCGGCGCAATCGCCGCCCTGCAGCAGGAAGCCATCGCCGCGCGCCACGTCTCCGAGCGTGCGCTTCAGGTCGCGCGCCTCACCTGCAAACACCAGCGGCGGGAAGGTCGCAAGGCGGGCCTCGACGTCGCGCAGAGCGCCGGCATCGGGATAATCGGGGACCTGGACGATCGGGAAAGAACGCCAGCTCTCGGGAGACCAGGTTGCGGCCATTGTCGTCGTTACCTTCCAAACGCGTTGCGCCGGTTGCCCAGGAAAGGCCGGAGCCATTTACCCTTTGTCCGGTTCTGCTTTTTCTAGCGGGGCTTATATAGGGCACCTGCCCGCCGATGGCCAGCGGCCGGTGGGGGCTGAGACGTTCGTGCCGGAGCCCGGCTCAGATCCCTTGAAACACAAAGAAGGCGGCCGTTTTCCGGCCGCCTTCCTGTTTCCGTCAGCGGTACGCCGGAGCCTACTCGGCCACGCGGCGGCGGCGGCGGGCGGGACCGGCTTCGCCAGGACCTGCCAGCGACTTGTCGGAATCCGACTTCGCCTTTTCCTTGCTGATCAGCTCGTCGCGCTTGGCAGCGATGCGGCGCAGGCCGCGCAGCATGCCACCCGTGCCGGCCGGGATGAGACGGCCGACGATGACGTTCTCCTTGAGGCCCTCGAGCGTGTCCGACTTGCCGATGACGGCCGCGTCGGTGAGCACGCGCGTGGTTTCCTGGAACGACGCCGCCGAGATGAACGAGCGGGTCTGCAGCGACGCCTTCGTGATGCCGAGCAGAACCGGGGTCGCGGAGGCCGGGCGCTTGCCGGCCTTCTCGATCTTAGCGTTCTCCTCGTCGAACTCGATGCGATCGACCTGCTCGCCCTTGATGAAGCCCGTCTCACCGGTGTCGGTGATCTCGACCTTCTGGAGCATCTGCCGGACGATGACCTCGATGTGCTTGTCGTTGATGGTCACGCCTTGCAGACGGTAGACGTCCTGGATCTCGTTGATCAGGTAGTTCGCGAGTTCCTCGACGCCCTTGATCGCCAGAATGTCGTGCGGCGCAGGGTTGCCGTCATAGATGTAATCGCCGCGCTCGATGTGGTCGCCGGGCTGGACGGCCAGGCTCTTGCCGCGCGGGATCAGGTACTCGACCGGCTCCTGGGTCTCATCCAGAGGCTTGATCGTGATGCGCTGCTTGTTCTTGTAGTCCTTGCCGAACTCGACCGTGCCCGAGACCTCGGAGATGATCGCGTGGTCCTTGGGACGACGTGCCTCGAACAGCTCGGCCACGCGCGGAAGACCGCCCGTGATGTCGCTCTGCTTGGCGGAGGCGAGCGGGATACGCGCGATGACGTCGCCCGCCTTCACTTCCTGGCCCGGCTCGACCGAGAGAATGGCTTCCACGGTCAGCAGGTAACGGGCATCGCCGCCACGGGCCACCTTGATGTGCTTGCCCTTGGCGTCCTTGATGACGATGGCAGGCTTCAGCTCGGCGCCGCGCGGGGTAGCGCGCCAATCGACGATGACGCGATTGGTGGTGCCCTTCACTTCGTCGGTCTGCTCGCGGACGGACGCGCCCTCGATGAGATCCTCGAACTCCACCTTGCCAGTCGCCTCGGTGAGGATCGGACGGGTGTAGGGGTCCCACTGAGCGAGCTTGGTGCCACGCTTGACCTCGTCGCCTTCATCGACGTGCACGCGGGCGCCGTACTGGACCTTGTGGGTCGACAGCTCCTTGCCCGACTGGTCGACGATGACGATCGACATGGTGCGGCCCATCGCGACGAGACGGCCCTGGCCGTCCTTGACGATGGCGCGGTTCTTGATCTTCACCTTGCCGTTGAAGTTGCTCTCGATGAAGGACGAGTCGACGACGTTCGCCGTGCCGCCGATGTGGAACGTACGCATCGTGAGCTGCGTGCCGGGCTCACCGATGGACTGAGCGGCGATAACGCCGACAGCCTCACCGATGTTGACCGGCGTGCCGCGCGCGAGATCGCGACCGTAGCACTTGCCGCAGACGCCCGTGATGGTCTCGCAGGTGAGAACCGAGCGGATGCGAACTTCCTGGATCTGGGCCTTCTCGATGGCGTCGGCGTGGCGCTCCTCGATGAGGTCGCCAGCCTTGATGATGATCGTCTCCTCGCCGTTCTCGTTCGTGAAGCCGATATCCTCTTGCGCCGTACGGCCGAGGACGCGCGCGCCGAGCGACACGATCACCTGACCGGCGTCGACGACGGCCTGGACCTTGATGCCGCGATCGGTGCCGCAATCCTCTTCATAGATGATGCTGTCCTGGGCGACGTCGACGAGACGGCGCGTCAGGTAGCCCGAGTTGGCCGTCTTCAACGCGGTGTCCGCGAGGCCCTTACGGGCGCCGTGGGTCGAGTTGAAGTATTCGAGAACCGACAGGCCTTCCTTGAAGTTCGAGATGATCGGCGTCTCGATGATCTCGCCCGAGGGCTTGGTCATGAGGCCGCGCATACCGGCGAGCTGCTTCATCTGCGCCGCGGAGCCGCGGGCGCCCGAATGGCTCATCATGTAGATCGAGTTGACCTGCTTCTCGCGACCGTCCGCATCCTTCGGATTGGTCGAGATGCGATCCATCATCTCCTTGGCGATCTGGTCCGTGCACTTCGACCAGGCGTCAACGACCTTGTTGTACTTCTCGAGCTTGGTGATCAGGCCGTCGTTGTACTGCTGCTCGAACTCGCGGACGAGCTCGGTCGCGTCGGCGACGATCTTGGTTTTCGAGTCCGGGATGAGCATGTCGTCCTTGCCGAACGAGATGCCCGCCTTGAACGCGTGATGGAAGCCGAGCGCCATGATGCGGTCGCAGAAGATCACCGTCTCCTTCTGACCGCAGTTACGGTAGACGGCATCGATCATGCCGGAGATAGCCTTCTTCGTCAGAAGCTGGTTGACGAGCGCGAACTTGACGCCCGGACGCTGCGGCAGCACCTCGCCCAGGATCATGCGGCCCGGCGTGGTGTCGAGGATCTCGACCACCTCTTCGCCGTCCTGGTTCTTGGAACGGAACCGGCCCTTGATCTTGGCGTGCAGCGAAACAGCCTTCGCCTCGAGCGCGTGACGCACCTCGCCCACCGAGCCGAACGCCATGCCCTCGCCGGGCTGGCCGTCGCGGACGATCGACAGGTAGTAGAGGCCGAGAACGATGTCCTGCGACGGCACGATGATCGGCTGGCCGTTCGCGGGATGCAGAATGTTGTTCGTCGACATCATGAGCACGCGCGCTTCGAGCTGGGCTTCCAGCGAAAGCGGAACGTGTACGGCCATCTGGTCGCCGTCGAAGTCGGCGTTGAAGGCGGCGCAAACCAGCGGGTGAAGCTGGATCGCCTTGCCTTCGATCAGTTGCGGCTCGAACGCCTGGATGCCCAGGCGATGCAGCGTCGGCGCGCGGTTCAGCATCACCGGATGCTCGCGGATGACCTCGTCGAGGACGTCCCAAACCTCGGGCTTCTCCTTCTCGACAAGCTTCTTGGCCTGCTTGACGGTGGCCGCCTGGCCGAGCGTCTGCAGGCGCGAGTAGATGAACGGCTTGAACAGCTCGAGCGCCATCTTCTTCGGCAGGCCGCACTGATGCAGCTTCAGCTCGGGACCGACGACGATGACCGAACGGCCGGAGTAGTCGACGCGCTTGCCGAGCAGGTTCTGACGGAAGCGGCCCTGCTTGCCCTTCAGCATGTCGGCGAGCGACTTCAGCGGACGCTTGTTGGCGCCGGTGATGACGCGGCCGCGACGGCCGTTGTCGAACAGAGCGTCAACCGACTCCTGCAACATGCGCTTTTCGTTGCGGATGATGATGTCGGGTGCGCGCAGCTCCATCAGCCGCTTCAGACGATTGTTGCGGTTAATGACGCGGCGATAGAGGTCGTTGAGGTCCGAGGTCGCGAAGCGGCCGCCGTCGAGCGGCACGAGCGGACGCAGCTCCGGCGGGATGACCGGAACGACGGTCAGGATCATCCACTCCGGCTTGTTGCCGCTCTCGATGAAGCTTTCGATGACCTTGAGGCGCTTGCCGAGCTTCTTCGGCTTGAGCTCGGTGGTGGCCTCGGCGATTTCCTGGCGCAGGTCTTCGCGGATCTTTTCGAGATCCATGCCCGTCATGAGCTCGCGAATGGCCTCGGCGCCGATGCCAGCGGTGAAGCTGTCGGGGCCGTGCTCTTCGATCGCCTGGTTGTACTGGTCTTCCGTCAGGAGCTGCTTCTCCTTGAAGGGAGAGATGCCGGGCTCGGTGACGATGTAGTTTTCGAAATAGAGAACGCGCTCAAGATCCTTGAGCGTCATGTCGAGCAGCAGGCCGATGCGCGAGGGCAGCGACTTCAGGAACCAGATGTGAGCGACCGGCGCGGCCAGCTCGATATGGCCCATGCGCTCGCGGCGCACCTTGGCGAGCGTGACTTCGACGCCGCACTTTTCGCAGATCAGGCCCTTGTACTTCATGCGCTTGTACTTGCCGCACAAGCATTCGTAGTCCTTGATCGGTCCGAAGATGCGGGCGCAGAACAGGCCGTCGCGCTCCGGCTTGAAGGTACGGTAGTTGATCGTTTCCGGCTTCTTGATCTCACCGAACGACCACGAGTGAATGTCATCCGGCGATGCGATCGAGATCTTGATCTCGTCGAACGTCGGGATGGACGCCTGGGTCTTGAAGAGGTTGGTGATCTCGTTCATCGGCTCTCTCCCGGGATCAGCGGTGGGTGGGGCCCGCGATCCTCAAAATTCTCGTCGCTTGGTTCCTGCCCATACCGGCGACGTGGTGCGCGCGGCTCTGGGCAGGCCTAGAAAGTGAGGGAAAGCCCGGGCGTAGCCCGGACTTCCGTTCGTTTCGTTCTACTCGGCGGCAGCCGGCGGAAGCTGCGGACGCTCCTGGGGAGGAGCTTCCTGCGCGACTTCCGCGACGGGCCCATCGGAATTGAGCAGCTCGACGTTGAGGCCGAGCGCGCGCATTTCCTTGACCAAGACGTTGAAGCTTTCCGGCACGCCGGCCTCGAATGCGTCGTCGCCGCGGACGATGGCTTCGTAGACCTTGGTGCGGCCTGCGACGTCGTCCGATTTGACGGTGAGCATTTCCTGCAGCGTGTAGGCGGCGCCGTACGCTTCGAGCGCCCAGACCTCCATTTCGCCGAAACGCTGACCACCGAACTGGGCCTTACCACCCAGCGGCTGCTGGGTGACGAGGCTGTACGGGCCGATCGAGCGGGCATGGATCTTGTCGTCGACAAGATGGTGCAGCTTCAGCACGTACTTGTAGCCGACGGTGACCTGGCGATCGAACTGCTCGCCCGTGCGGCCGTCAAAGAGACGAACCTGGCCCGAGCTGTCGAAGCCTGCGGCCTCCAGCATCTCGACGATGTCGGCTTCCTTGGCGCCGTCGAACACGGGCGTTGCGATGGGCACGCCCTTGGTCAGCTTCTCGGCGGCCGTCGCCAGGTCGTTGTCCTTGATGGACGACTTGATGACATCCTTGCCGTATATCTTTTCCATCTCCTGGCGAAGCTGCTCGGCCTTGCCGGACGCATGGAACTCCTTCAGCGCCTCGTCGATGATGCGGCCGAGACCGCGGCACGCCCAACCGAGGTGCGTTTCCAAGATCTGTCCGACGTTCATGCGCGACGGCACGCCGAGCGGGTTCAGCACCACGTCGACATGCGTGCCGTCCTCGAGGAACGGCATGTCCTCGCACGGCACGATGAGCGAGACGACGCCCTTGTTGCCGTGACGGCCGGCCATCTTGTCGCCCGGCTGGATCTTGCGCTTCACGGCGACGAAGACCTTGACCATCTTCATCACGCCCGGCGGCAGCTCGTCGCCGCGCTGGAGCTTGTCGACCTTGTCGACGAAGCGGCGCTCAAGGCTCTTCTTGGCCTCTTCGTACTGCTTGTTGATGGCTTCGAGCTCGGCCTGGGCCTTCTCGTCCTTGAGGCCGATTTCCCACCACTGGCTGCGCGGGATGTCGGCGAGCGTCGGCTCGTCGAGCTCGGTGCCCTTGCGGGCGCCCTTCGGGCCCTTGGACACTTCCTTGCCCATCAGCGAGTCCTTCAGACGCGCATAGACGTTGCGGTCCAGGATCTGCAGCTCGTCGTCGCGGTCCTTGGCGAGACGCTCGATCTCCTCGCGCTCGATGGCCATCGCACGCTCGTCCTTGTCGACGCCGTGACGATTGAAGACGCGAACTTCGACGATGGTGCCCGAAACGCCCGGCGGCAGGCGCAGAGACGTGTCGCGCACGTCGGAGGCCTTTTCGCCGAAGATGGCGCGCAGGAGCTTTTCTTCCGGCGTCATCGGGCTCTCGCCCTTCGGCGTGATCTTGCCGACGAGGATGTCGCCCGGGTTCACTTCGGCGCCGATGTAGACGATGCCGGCTTCGTCGAGGTTCTTCAGCGCTTCTTCCGAGACGTTCGGAATGTCGCGCGTGATTTCTTCCGGCCCGAGCTTGGTGTCGCGGGCCATGACCTCGAATTCCTCGATGTGGATCGAGGTGAAGACGTCGTCGTACACGACGCGCTCGGAGAGGAGGATGGAGTCCTCGAAGTTGTAGCCCATCCACGGCATGAACGCGACGAGCACGTTCTTGCCGAGCGCCAGATCGCCGAGGTCCGTCGAGGGACCGTCGGCCACGATTTCACCGGCCTCGACGCGGTCGCCGACGTTGATCAGCGGGCGCTGGTTGATGCAGGTGTTCTGGTTCGAGCGCTGGAACTTGCGCAGGCGGTAGATGTCGACGCCCGGCTTCGACGGATCGGTCTCGTCGGTTGCGCGGATAACGATACGCGTCGCGTCCACCTGGTCGACGATGCCGGCGCGGCGGGCCGCGATGGCGGCGCCCGAGTCACGCGCGACAACCTCTTCCATGCCGGTGCCGACGAGCGGAGCTTCCGCCTTCACAAGGGGAACCGCCTGGCGCTGCATGTTCGAGCCCATGAGGGCGCGGTTGGCGTCGTCGTTCTCGAGGAACGGGATGAGCGCCGCCGCGACGGACACGAGCTGCTTGGGCGAGACGTCGATGTAGTCGACGCGGTCCACCGGCACGAGCATCACGTCGCCCTGATAGCGAACGGTGACGAGATCCTCGGTCAGGTTGCCCTTGGCGTCGATGTCGGCGTTGGCCTGGGCGACGTGGTGGCGCATCTCTTCCATGGCGGAGAGATAGACCACCGTGTCGGTGACCTTGCCGTCCTTCACCTTGCGGTAGGGGCTCTCGATGAAGCCGTACTTGTTCACGCGCGCGAAGGTCGCGAGCGAGTTGATGAGGCCGATGTTCGGGCCCTCCGGCGTCTCAATCGGGCAGATGCGGCCGTAGTGCGTGGGATGCACGTCGCGGACTTCGAAGCCCGCGCGCTCACGCGTGAGGCCGCCCGGCCCGAGCGCCGAGAGACGACGCTTGTGCGTGATCTCGGAGAGCGGGTTGGTCTGGTCCATGAACTGCGAGAGCTGCGAGGAGCCGAAGAACTCGCGCACGGCGGCGGCCGCGGGCTTGGCGTTGATCAGGTCCTGCGGCATGACCGTGTCGATTTCGACCGAGCTCATGCGCTCCTTGATGGCGCGCTCCATGCGGAGCAGGCCGACGCGGTACTGGTTCTCCATCAGCTCGCCGACCGAGCGGACGCGGCGGTTGCCGAGATGGTCGATGTCGTCGATCTCGCCGCGGCCGTCGCGCAGGTCGACCAGCGTCTTGATGACGGCGAGGATGTCCTCGCGGCGCAGGACGCGCATCGTGTCGGGCGCGTCGAGCTCAAGACGCATGTTCATCTTGACGCGGCCGACAGCCGACAGGTCGTAGCGCTCGCTGTCGAAGAACAGCGAGTGGAACAGGTTCGTGGCCGCTTCGATGGTCGGCGGCTCGCCCGGGCGCATGACCCGGTAGATGTCCATCAGCGCTTCATCGCCGTTCGAGTTCTTGTCGATGTTCAGCGTGTTGCGGATGAACGGGCCGATGTTGACGTGATCGATGTCGAGGACGTGGAATTCCTTGACCTTCTGATCCTTCAGCTCGGCAAGCAGCTTCGCGTCCAGCTCTGCGCCGGCTTCGGCGAAGATCTGGCCGGTTTCGAGGTCGACGATGTCCTCGGCAATGTAGCGCCCGGCGAGGTCCTCGGACGACACGAGCACTTCCTTGAGGCCGTTCTCGGCCAGCTCGCGCGCGCGGCGTGCCGTAACCTTTTCACCGGCCTTGGCGACCACGTCGCCGGACTTCGCGTCCATCAGGTCCGCGAGCGGGGTCATGCCGCGCATCTTGTCGGACATGAACGGCATCTTCCAGCCGCGCTTCGATTCCTTGATCGGAATCATCTTGTAGAACGTCGAGAGGATCGTCTCGTCGTCGAGGCCGAGCGCGTACAGCAGCGTCGTCACCGGCAGCTTGCGGCGGCGATCGATGCGCACATAGACGTTGTCCTTGGCGTCGAACTCGAAGTCGAGCCAGGAGCCGCGATACGGAATGATGCGAGCCGCAAACAACAGCTTGCCCGAGGCATGCGTACGGCCGCGGTCGTGATCGAAGAACACGCCCGGCGAACGGTGCATCTGCGAGACGATGACGCGCTCGGTGCCGTTGATGACGAAGGTGCCGTTGAGCGTCATGAGCGGCATGTCGCCCATGTAGACGTCCTGCTCCTTGACGTCCTTGATCGACTTCGAGCCGGTCTCTTCGTTGACATCGAACACGATCAGGCGAAGCTTGACCTTGAGCGGCGCCGAGAAGGTCATGTCGCGCTGCATGCACTCGTCGACGTCGTACTTCGGCGGCTCGAAGTCATAGCGCACGAACTCGAGCGTCGCGCGGCCCGAGAAGTCGGAGATCGGGAACACGGACTTGAAGACGGCCTGCAGGCCGTGGTCGGCGGAGCGGCCGCCAGCCGGCTCCTTGACCATCAGGAAGTCGTCGTAGGAACTCTTCTGGACCTCGATGAGGTTCGGCATTTCCGCCACTTCGCGGATGTGACCGAACTGCTTACGAATCCGCTTACGGCCGTTGAAGGTCTCAGCCATGTCCGCTCCTCATCTCGTCGGGGTTGCGCCGGGGGAGCGCACCACTCGCCATATTTTGCCAGCGCCGAGGTCGCCATCCCCCGCACTTCGTCTTTGAACTCTCTAAACGGCTCGCCGGAGGGCCTGTTCGCGGGGTTTTGACCCGCTCGAGACCCTCCGGTGAACCGTCCACACGCCCGCTTCGCGGGTAGGCCGTCTGACGCCCGCTTCGCGGGCACAAACTTTGCCTGCCTCCGGCAGGACTCAGCAGGTCGCAGGCAACAGGCAGCAGGAGCGATCCTGTTGCCCGCTGCCTGTTGCCCATTGCCTTACTTCAGCTCGACGACCGCGCCCTGGTCCTCAAGCTGCTTCTTGAGCTTTGCAGCTTCGTCCTTGGAAACGCCTTCCTTCACGGTCTTGCCGCCGGCCTCAACGAGGTCCTTGGCTTCCTTGAGGCCGAGGCCCGTGATGGCGCGCACTTCCTTGATGACGTTGATCTTCTTGTCGCCGCCCGACTTCAGGATGACGGTGAACTCGGTCTGCTCTTCAACAGCGGCAGCAGCGCCACCAGCGGGGGCAGCAGCAACAGCCACAGCAGCAGCAGCCGAAACGCCCCACTTCTCTTCGAGAAGCTTGGCGAGTTCAGCTGCTTCGAGAACGGTCAGCTTCGACAGGTCGTCTACAATCTTTGCGAGATCCGACATTGTATATAGTCCTTCCGGTTTAGCCTTTGAGAGAGGCGCTTTGTCCCAGCCTTCGCGCGGCTCGGGAGACGCCGTTTTCAGAGTTGTTGCGCACGCAATTGCGTACGCGGCACGTCCACGGTTGCGTTATGCAGCTTCGCCCTGGGATGCCTTGGCCTGAATGACGCGCGCGAGCTTTGCGCCGGGTTCTGCGACCGTGCGGGCGATCTTCGTCGCCGGCGCGTTCAACAGTCCGATCAGCTTGGCTCTCAGCTCATCAAGCGAGGGCAATTCGGCGAGTGCTTTGACGCCGTTCGCGTCAAGGATGGAGGCGCCCATCGCGCCGCCGAGGATCACGAGCTTTTCGTTTTCCTTGGCGTACTTGACGGCGATCCGAGCTGCGGCGATCGGATCCTTCGAATAGGCCAACACGGTCGGCCCTGCGAAGAGATCGGCGATGCCTTCAGCTTTGGTGTCCTTGAGCGCGAGCTTCACCAGACGGTTCTTGGCCACTTTGACAGACCCGCCAGCTTCTTTGATGCGCTTGCGGAATTCTGCTGCCTGTGCGGCCACCATGCCGGTGTTGTGGGCAACGACAACCACGCCCGTGTCTTTCAACACGTCGTGGAGGGACGTTACGAGCGCCTGTTTTGCGGCTCTATCCACTGCTCACTCCTGGTTGCGATCGAGGCTTTCGCCCCGTCGCGGGTTGCACCTGCCGCAGCTTTACTTCCCGGAGGAAGCCGGCTGCGACGCTCGTCCTGTCCGACCGCGCGCTCGTAAGTGCGGCACGGTGCTGACCCAGAAGGCTCATACCGGAAGCGGGCCCTAAAGCCTGAAATCCGGGTGGTCTCCCGTCTCATGCGGGCCCTCGTTCGAGAGGATTAAGCGTCACCGGAGAACCGGATCGGCGCCCATCAATCTTGGACAGGTCTCCAGCTTTCGAACCCCGAAAGGCCCTCGTGCCGGAGATCCGGTGCCGGGGACTTGCGCCCCGCGACACCGAATTCGTGTTCAACGCGCTTCGGCTCAGGCCGAGGGCGTTGCAGAAACGACAGTGCCGGTATCGATCCGGAGGCCGGGGCCCATGGTCGAGCTGAGCGACACCTTCTTGATGTACGTGCCCTTCGAACCGGCGGGCTTGGCCTTGGTCACGGCGTCGACGAACGCCTTGATGTTCTCGACGAGCGCCGTTTCCGTGAAGCTCGCCTTGCCGACGCCGGCGTGGACGATGCCAGCCTTCTCGACGCGGAACTCCACCGAGCCGCCCTTGGCGCCCTTGACGGCACCGACGACGTCCATGGTGACCGTGCCGACGCGCGGGTTCGGCATCAGGCCGCGCGGGCCGAGCACCTTACCGAGGCGGCCGACGAGGCCCATCATGTCAGGCGTCGCGATGCAGCGATCGAAGTTGATCGTGCCCTTCGAGACGATCTCGACCAGGTCTTCGGCGCCCACCACGTCGGCGCCAGCGGCCTTGGCTTCTTCAGCCTTGGCGCCACGTGCGAACACGGCAACGCGCGCGGTACGGCCCGAGCCGTTCGGCAGGTTGCAAACGCCGCGGACCATCTGGTCGGCGTGCTTCGGATCGACGCCCAGGTTCATCGCGACCTCGACGGTCTCGTCGAACTTCGCCTTGGCGCGCTCCTTGATGAGGCGCACGGCCTCGTCAACGGCGTAGGCCTTGTTGGCGTCGATGCCCCTCTGGACTTCGGCGTTGCGCTTGCCGCCGGCGAGACGGGCAGCCGCTGCCTTCTCGGCGTTGGCGCCGCTCTTGGTTGCTTCTTTTGCCATGTGACTACTCCACCACCTTGAGGCCCATCGAGCGGGCGGAGCCAGCGATCGTCTTAGTGGCCTGATCCAGATCGTCCGTGTTCATGTCCTTGATCTTCAGCTTCGCGATGTCGCGCAGCTGAGCCATGGTGATCGAACCGGCGACATCGCGGCCGGGGTTCTTCGAGCCCGAACCACCCTTGCCGGTCGCCTTCATGCCGGCGGCCTTCTTGATGAGGAAGGTTGCGGGCGGCGTGCGCATTTCGAACGTGAACGAGCGGTCCGAAAAGACCGTGATCTTCACCGGAATCGGAGTACCCTGCTCGATATCCTTCGTCTTGGCGTTGAAGGACTTGCAGAATTCCATGATGTTGACGCCGCGCTGGCCAAGCGCAGGGCCGATCGGCGGAGAGGGGTTAGCCGCTCCCGCCGGGACCTGAAGGTTGATGTAGCCGTCAATTTTCTTCGCCATCGTATCCCCTAAGTTTTCGAGGAAGCTTCTGCTTCCTCAGGGTTAGCGGTCAGCGGGCTTTTTCAGGGCCCTCCCGCGAAACCGGACATGGCTCGCCGCGTCAGCGGCAGATCCGTTGTCCGCAACCGGCGCCGAAGCGCCGGAAGTTCATAAATCCTATGCCGGCACCTTCTCGACCTGGCCGAACTCGAGTTCGACCGGTGTCTTGCGGCCGAAGATCGAAACGCCGACCTTGAGGCGAGAGCGCTCGCCATCGACCTCTTCGACTTCGCCCTGGAACGAGGCGAACGGCCCGTCCACGACTTTGACCTGCTCGCCGATCTCGTAAATGATCGAGGGCTTCGGACGCTCGACGCCTTCCTTCACCTGGTTGAGGATGCGCGCCGCCTCGTCGTCCGAGATCGCGATCGGCTTGTTGTCGGCTCCAAGGAAGCCGGTGACCTTCGGCGTGTTCTTGATGAGCACGAACGCGGCGTCCGACATCTCCATCCGAACGAGCACGTAGCCCGGCAGGAACTTCCGCTCCGCCTGGACCTTGCGGCCGCGCTTCACCTCGACGACCTCTTCGGTCGGCACGACGACTTCCTCGAACACGTTCTCAAGCCCAGCCGCCCGCGCACGCTCCTTGATGGCATCCGCCACCTTGCGTTCGAAGTTGGTGTAGGCGTGAACGATGTACCAGCGCTTGGCCATTCTCAAATCTTGTCCTTCGCCGCGAGGGCGATCGCGATCCGGTGCTCCTGCCACATCAGCGGCGGAGCCCAAGCACCATGTTGACCACATGCCCGAGGGCGAGATCCGTCATCAGAAAGAACATTGACGCCAAAGACACCATGATCAGGACCATGAGGGTGGTAACCCACACCTCTTTCCATGTCGGCCAGGTGACTTTGGAGACCTCCTGCCTTACCTCTTGCACAAATTCGAACGGATTGAACTTCGACATCAAAACCGCTTCCCGAGCGCCATGTGACAAATTGACGCACCCCAGTGTTAACTGGGGATTTGTCCTACGAGCTAGATCAGTGGCCCTTACTGATCCGCTCCGAAACCAGTGGCAGGGGAGGAGGGGCTCGAACCCCCAGCCTTCGGTTTTGGAGACCGACGCTCTACCAATTGAGCTACTCCCCTTCGCAATGACAATTGCGCGCCGTATCGACGCGAAAGGCGCACATGCCTAATGCGGGGGCGGCATCCTTAGCTGAACTTTTTCGGTTTGTCACCGCCTCGCGGCCACTTTCTTATGACACGCGCCGGGAAGATGCGAATTTCCGCCCCGCGGGCCCGCAGTCTCCGTGGACCGACGGACGCCCCCTGCCCCTATCCAGCGGCAATCAATTGATTTTTTCGACCACGACGGCCGTGCCGTAGGCCAATACCTCGGTAACTGCGGATGCGATCTCATTCGCATCGTAGCGCATGGCCAGCACGGCGTTCGCGCCGGCTTCCTCGGCGTGGGCCATCATCAGGTCGAAGGCTTCCTGCCGCGTCTGCTCGGCAAGCTTGGTGTAGACCGAGATGTTGCCGCCAAACAGAATCTGGATGGCGGCGCCGATATTGCCGACGACGCTGCGCGACCTAACCGTCAGCCCGCGCACGACGCCGATGTGGCGAACGATGCGATAGCCCTCGAGCCCATTGGTCGTGGTGACAATCATGATGCGCGCTCCCCCGGATGCAAACCGCGGAGACCCTGCCACGACGCGCGCGCTTCAGGAAGACTTCAGGCTAGGGAACCGGACGCGCGGCAGCGCTGTCCGCAGAATGGCGTCCAACGCTCAGCGGCAGCGAGCAAGAAATTGGAGCGGGTGAAGGGAATCGAACCCTCGTATTCAGCTTGGAAGGCTGCTGCTCTACCATTGAGCTACACCCGCGACCCCGGCCGCGTGCAGATCGTTGCACGGCTGGCTGTGGGGCGCCCTTATAGGATCAAATCCGGACCAAGGGAAGCGCCCTCGCGGGCTCAACAGTCCGCGCGCCGATGTCGTCTGCGCACGCCGCGGCATAAGAAAACGCGCCACAAGAAAAAGGAGCGATTGCTCGCTCCTTCTCCTTGGATGCTCTGATTTGCGGCCCTCATCGGGGCTCTTGTTCCTGAACCACTGTCGCCGAGATGGACAATCTCGCGTTTCCCGGTGACGTTTCCTCGATGACGGTTGTTTTCGTCAGTGCCGGTTACTTCGCGAACTTGTAGTCCGGCGCCGACTCCAGCGATTCCTTCGAGCTGTTGATCGTGGCGCGCATCGCGCCATCCGCATCGCGGTTAAGCTGAAGCTCCGAGAAATCGACCGCGACCAGCTTTTCGCCGATGCCGAGGAAACCGCCGACGCCGATCACAGCGCTGGCGACCTTGCCGTCGGGACCGAGGATCAGATCGTTGATGTCGCCGACGCGTTCGTTGGCGCGGTTGTAGACGGCCATGCCGACCAGTTTCGACGAACGCCACTCATCGCCGGACTGCGTCGACGAGAAGTTGCTTGCGCTTTTTGTCGTGTCGGACGACGGAGCCGCTGCTGATGGCGACGGAGCGGGATCGGACGGAGCAGCGGTCGGAGCCGGCGAAGGCGACGGTGACGGCGAGGGCGAAGCAGCATCGGGTGCGCGCTCAGCGGGCGCGGGGGACGGCGCTGCAGGAGAATTTGCGTCCTGCGCCATTGCGGTCGCAGCGCCAATGGCGAGAGCGGCGGGCATACAGATTGCCGAGAGCAGCTTGGATTTCATCGATCGTCTCCTTGTTCATTTTCGCGATGAGGTTGATGAAGCAGGAGCGGCAGGCCCGAATTGGCCCAGCACTCACAGACACGCGCACACCTCACCGCATGCACTAAGCGAGCGTTCGCGCGCTTGGCGGACTAACGCGTGCTGCGGACCATGGTTCCCCCTGCGTAGCCCGCCGCATCGATCCGCTCAGATGAAACGTTGCTCCATAAGTCGTGCTATTGCTTCGTAATGCGTGCTCGAATGCACGCCGAACATTGCTGCGCACGCATGATGCTGGCTTCACAGATGATCAAGCCAGTTTCCACTGCGGAACTCCGCGCGACGATGGGCGTTGTTAGCGTTCGCGCTTACATCGCATTTGTGCGGTTGAACCGCCGGCACGCTTAAACTTGGCTGCACTTGGCTGCCGGTGCCCGCCGAACAGCTCCGGAGATTTCGCCATAATCTCGTTTGCTCTCGCGTTCATCGTCGTCATCGTGGCCTTCGCCGTGCTGGCGTGGTTCGTCTGGGTTGAGCGCGACTGAGCCCGACGAACGCATTGTTGACGCATGCTCACGCATGCATTGCATCCACGAGCACCGGGAACGCACGCCTGCACGCATAAGCACTGCACACACAATAATCGGGGTTTTCACAACTTGGATACGCTGCGCTACACGGCCGAACAGCGCCCCATCGCCCAAGGCGATCACGACCGCGCGTCACAGAGCGCGCACGCGCCCGCGCAGCCTCTCGACTACGCTTTGATCGGAAACGGGCGGATCGCCGCGCTGCTCGATCGGTCGGCGCGGATCGTGTGGTGGTGCTTTCCGCGTTTTGACGGCGATCCTGTTTTTTCGCGGCTTCTGTCCGGAGACGAAGAGAAGGGATTTTGCGACATCGTGGTCGAGGGCGCCGTGCGCACGCGCTCGGCCTATCTGCGCAACACCGCAATCGTCGAGACGCTGATCGAGGACGGTGACGGCAACGGCGTGCGCATCGTCGACTTCGCGCCCCGCTATCGGCTTTTCGAGCGGATGCTCCATCCGGCCCAGATCATTCGACGCATCGAGCCCATCGGCATGCCGCGCGTGCGCATCCGCGTGCGCCCGACGTTCAACTACGGCGATCCGAGATCGGCCCAGGTTGTCGGCTCCAATCACATCCGCTACAGCGGCGGCGGCCTGACGTTCCGGCTCACGACGGATGCGCCGCTCTCCTACATCGTGCATGAAACGGCGTTTGCGCTCGCGCGCCCCGTCACGCTCATTCTCGCGCCCGACGAGTCGCTCGAAGCGGCGCCCGATACCGTCTCGCGCGAGGCGCTGGAACGCACGCGTGCGTACTGGTTGAGCTGGGTGCGCGGTCTCGCCATTCCGCTCGACTGGCAGACCGACGTCATCCGCGCCGCCATCACGCTGCAGCTCTGCACGTTCGACGAGACCGGCGCCATCGTGGCGGCGCACACCACCTCAATTCCGGAAGCGCCGCACACGCAGCGGACGTGGGACTATCGCTACTGCTGGCTGCGGGACGCCTACTTCGTGATCATGGCCCTGAACCGGCTCGGCGCGACGCGGTCGATGGAGGCCTACCTCGATTACATCACAACGGTCGCCACCTCTTCGAACGGCGCGCTGCGGCCGGTTTACGGCATCGTGCACGATCAGCCGCTCGTCGAAAGGGTGGCCGAGCATCTGCCGGGATTTCTCGGCATGGGCCCCGTGCGCGTCGGCAATCAGGCCGCCGAGCAGATCCAGCACGATTCCTATGGCAGCGTGATCCTCGGCGTGGCGCAGATGTTCATCGACCAGCGGCTGCCGCGCATGGGCGACGAGGCGCTTTATCGGCGGCTCGAAAACCTCGGCCATCAGGCGCTGCGCTTCTATCTCGAACCGGACGCGGGCATCTGGGAATATCGCGGCCGCAAGCGCATCCACACCCATTCGGCGACGATGTGCTGGGTGTCGCTCGACAGACTGGCGCGGATTGCAGCTCTGCTCGGGCTCGCGGCCGATGCCGAGCGCTGGCGGGGGCACGCCGACGCCATCCGGCGCGAGATCCTCACGCGGTCCTGGAGCTCCAAGCTCGGCGCCATCGCGGGCGCGCTCGACCAGCATGAGCTGGATGCAAGTGTGCTGCTGCTGCCCGAGCTTGGGTTGCTGTCGCCCACCGATCCGCGCTTCCTCAAGACGCTGGACGTCATCGGAGCGCAGCTCGGCCGCAATGGCTTCATGCTTCGCTATGACAACGACGATTTCGGCGCGCCGGAGACGTCGTTCCTGGCGTGCCAGTTCTGGTACATCGACGCGCTGGCCGCCGCCGGCCGCGTCGAGCAGGCGCGCGACCTTCTCGACGAACTGCTGTCACGGCGCAATGCGTTCGGCCTCCTGTCGGAAGACATCCATCCCGTCACGGGGCAGTTGTGGGGGAATCTTCCGCAGACGTACTCGATGGCGGGGATTGTCAACTCCTGCATGAACCTGTCGCGCAATTGGACGGAGGCCTGGCCGCGCGCGGCGCATGGGCCGGAACCGGGGTCCGACTTCCGCGTTGATACGGAATAGTGACATCTCTCGCCGTCCACCGTCCTGTTTTCACCGACCCCGTTTCCACCGACGAGGGCCCTTAGCCATGAAGGTGCTGACCGTCGGCGGCGCCATGATCGACACCATTGCGATCATCGAGAACTCCGCCATCGAACGCATGTCGCTGCTCAATGCGGGAACGTCGTTTCTGCTGCTTGAGGACGGCCGCAAGACCGAGGCGATCGACATCTCCATGCACTGCGGCGGCGGGGCGGTGAACACGGCAATCTCGTTCGCACGCCTCGGATTCGACTGCGCCGCGCTGATCAAGATCGGCGACGACCGGCGCGGCGAGCAGATTATGGCGAGCCTGGCCGAAGAGGGCATCTCCGCTCAGTGGGCGATCCGGGACGAGCGCGCGCCGACCGGGTCGTCGGTGCTGGTGTCGTCGCACGATCGCAATGCGGGCGTGTTCACCTTTCGCGGCGCGAACACGCTGCTCGAGCCCGAGGACATCGACGAGCGGGCATTCGCGGTCGATCTCGTCTACATCGCGAACCTCTCCAACGAAGCGGCCCGCTGCTTTCCCTTGCTGGTGGAGACGGCGCGGGCGGCGCAGGCGCGCGTGGCGGTCAACCCCGGCACGCGCCAGCTTCATGCGCACGGCAGAGCCTTCCGCGACGCGCTGCCGGAGATCGGCATTCTCTCCCTCAATCGCCACGAGGCCGAAGACGTGCTGGCGCTGCTCGACCACGACATTCCAGACGACCACGAACCGCTGCCGTTTCCCCACGATCTTCACCCGCCCGCACTCGCGCAGCGGGGCTTCAAAGCGCATGGTCGCACCGTTGCCGTTCGCGCGTTCTTTCGCGCGCTCGTGGGGGAAGGCGTGGACAGCGTGGTCGTGACCGATGGCATGGACGGCGCGTTCGCGGCGTCCCAGGGGCGGATGATCTACTGCCCGGCCGTCGAGACCGAGGTGCAGGGCACGGCGGGCGCGGGCGACGCGTTCGGGTCCACGTTCGCGGGCTACACCGCGCTTGGGGCCGAGCCCGATTTCGCGCTCCGCGCCGCCGCCCACAATGCGGCCAGCGTGCTTGGCTTTATCGATACGAGCAGCGGGCTGCTCGCACGCCACGACCTCAATCAGCGGCTCGCGGACGCCGGATCGCCCCCAGTCGTGATCGGATGGCCTCTGTGAACGCGGGTCACGGCCACATCCGCGTCACGTTCGGCAGCGAAGAGCAGGCGAACGATCCCCCTGAGCGGCGCTCACGACCGGCGATGAGCGGCGTTTCGTGCCGCGCGCGGCTGTAAAATACAACAACGAGAGCGACATGGTTGCGGAAACGACAGCGCCGATTTCACCTCGCCTCAGCGCGTGCACCAACTTCATGCTGGGCAACCCGAGGGCGTGCGCGCTGTTTCTCGACGTCGATGGCACACTGCTGGATCTCGCGCCGACGCCTGAACTCGTTCGCGTACCCGATGGCCTCGTCCCGCTTCTGCAACGCCTTCATCACAGCCTCGACGGCGCCGTCGCCATCATCACCGGGCGTATTCTGGGCGACATCGACCACATCCTGCGCCCCGTCCGGTTGGCGGGCTCGGGCGTTCACGGCGCGGAGCTGCGCATCGGTCCGGACGCCGAAATCGAGCGGGTGAAGGCGCGGCTGCCCGACGATCTGCTGGACCAGATGCGCGCGCTGGCGGACGCTCAGCCAGGCGTCATCGTCGAGCCCAAGGGCCCCGGACTTGCCGTCCACTACCGCCTCGCACCCAGCGCGGAGCCTTTCGTGCTCGCCGCGCTCCAGGCGTCGCTCGACCGGCATGCAGGCACATTCGAAATTCTACGCGGCAAGAAGCTGTTCGAGATCGTGCCGTCGGGTCTCTCGAAGGGCACTGCGCTCGCGGCCCTCGCGAAGCTGCCCGCCTTCCGGAACCGCGTTCCGATCATGATCGGCGACGATATCGGAGACGAGGCGGCGTTTTCCGTGGCGGAGGGCATGAAGGGGTTCGCCTTGCGCGTCGCGGGCGAGCACTACAGCGACGACCGCGCCGACTTCGCCGGTCCCCGTGCCGTCGGGCGCTGGCTGGAGCAGCTCGCTCACCGGCTCGCGGTGCTCGAGCAGACGCAAACGCGGCACTAGGGCTCATCTCACGAAAAGGTCCACCCCACGAAAAAAGGCCTGCCCGAGTTCTCGGACAGGCCCTGTTGTCGGATCTTCATCGCCCCTAGTGGCGGTGGTGACGATGATGGTGGTGGTGGTGATGATGGTGGCGGTAGCCGCGGCCGATGTACAAATTCACGCCCGGGCCATAGCCGTAGTAGCCGTACCGGCGCTGCGCGCCGCCGTGGCACCACTTCTTGCCCGACCTTGCGCGATGGCAGTGGCGGTAGGGACGGTAGTCCACGGACTGGAGGTTGGCGCGCTCGGTCGTAACGGCGTTTTGCACTGGGCCTACGGGCGCCGCATTCGCGACGCCGGCAAACTGCAGCGCGGCTGCAGCGATGACAGCCGCGAGGATCGTCGCTTTGGTCTTCATCAAGTCGTTTCTCCACATTAATCCGCGTGATCTGATGCCATAATGCACTGCGTAGCCCTTTGGTTCCACTAACGAATCCCCTCAGGATGGGCCGTCCACTGATGACGGGAGGGGGATAGCGCGGCAATCCGTTCGAACATTGACCGATATTGGGGTGCACTTTAGGAAAGGTGCATACGCAATCGCCGCCCGGGGGCGGCTTTTGGGGAGCTGAACGTTGAGGGGACTTTTCGGCTTCGGCCGTTTGGCGCTTTGCCTGGCGTCCGCTGGCGTGCTGCTGGTGGGGCAACCTTCCCGCGCCGACGACGGGTATCGCCTGCTCGCGCTCGACGGCCGCAATGCCGTCCGCTGGCGGATGCCGGCGCAGGGGGTGCCCGCGAAGATCACCTATGCCTTCCTGACGGCGCCCGCCTCGTTCGCTGGCGCGCGGAACTGCGGCGACATGCTGCCGCCCGGCGCGGCGCTCGGCCCATCCAAGATCCCGCACGAGGACTTTCGGCGCGAGGTTCGCGCTGCCTTCACGGTTTGGGAGCAGGCCGCCAACATCGTGTTCGAGGAGACACCCTCAGTCGCGGAGGCCGGCATCTTGATCGGCGCCGACGCCAAGCCGCGCGGCCGCGCTTTCACCAACGTCGCGCTCACGGCCTCCGAGACGCGGCCAGCGGGCCGAGTGGGCGACATCCGCCAGTCGCTCATCTGCCTCAACCCTCACCAGCCCTGGAAGATCGGGTTCGACGGCAATCTCGACGTCTACGACCTGCGGTTCACGATGACGCACGAAATCGGGCATGCGATCGGCCTCGACCATCCGGGGCCGGAGGGGCAGTTGATGTCGTTTCGCTATGTCGAGAAGTCACGAGACCTGCAGGCGGGCGACGTTGCGGGCGCAGCCGCGCTCTACGGCCGCAAGGGATCTGCGGCAGGCCCGCAGCTCGAGTTTGGCGCGGCGCTTGGGACGTCGAAACGCGCCGAGGGCGAGATGCAGAACGGCGCCTCGCGCCCGAACGGCACGCTCGGGCTGTCGGATGCGACGCAGCCCTGACTGATGAGCCGGATACGTCAGCGGCGGCACCCCGAGGGCGCCGCCGCGTTATACTTGCGAAGCATCGACGATCTCTCGCGCTATTTCCCGAGCGGCATGTTGAGCTGCAGGCGGCCCGACCAGGTGTCCGTCGCGGTCGCCGCGCCGGTTTCGACGCCGCCCGTCGCCTGCCAGTTGACGCCGTCCTTCTTGCCGACGGCGACGCCCGCCTCAGCCTTCCACTGCAAGTCGGGCACGACGGACGTGCCCGGGTTCAGGGCCGACATTTCGTCGAACGACAGAAACCCGCCGGCTGCGATGCGCGGCTCGATGTAGGTTTCGCTATTGATATCGAAGCGGCGCTTCAGTTCCGGCACGACATCGAGCCGGCCTGTGCCCACAGCCGCGTGCGATCCTTCCGGCACCCCACTCGACGATCGTACGGGCGTGTCCTCGACATAGCTGAGCCCGACCTTCGGCGTTACATCCCAGCCGCCGTACTGGCGCGTGCCGCGAATGGTACCGCGCAGCAGGCTGCGGTCGGCTGACGCGGTATCGACGGCGATGCCATGTGGCAGGTTCTGCGTCGTGCCCCAGGCGGCGCGCCCGTCGAAGATGATGCCCGGTCCGAACCGCACGCTGACATAGGGGCCCGCCATCCAGCCGCTGGCCGATGCCTTGTTTTCCGTACCGAGCGCTTCCCCGGTCTGGTCGAACTGCGCCAGCGCGCCGAGCATGATGTCCGGGCCGACCATGTACTTGCTGCCGAAGTACATGACGCTGAAGTTGCCGTCGGACTCGCGCGTCTGGAAGCTGCCGGTGTCGTAGTTCATGTAGCGGCCTTCGAACCAGAAATCGAGAATGCCGGGGTCTTTCTTGCCGCCGGGGTTCATGGCCGACAGCAGCTCCGAAACACTGACGGACGCCGTCACCTCTTTCGGGATCTCGCCGTTGGCGCTCGCGGCGCCGGGTGCCTCGAGCGGCTTGGGATCGCCGGCCGGGCGATCGATGCGAATGCGGTCGGGATCGCGTCCGGCGAGAAACGCCTTGCGGCGCTCGAGCAGTGCGCGTTCGTTGGCGGCACCTGTGATGGAGGTGCAGCGTGCGCCGAGGCTCGCGCCCGCGTCGTCGTCCGCATCGATGTGGAATCCGTAGCTCGCCGTGCGAGGCGCGACGAACACGACCGATATCGAGCGGCCCGAATGCAGCACGCGCGCCGCGTCGCCTTCGCTGTGCACGCTGAGCGCCGCCTTGCCTTTGGTCGTGATCGTGAGGGTCAGCGTCTCGCCCTCGTCGAGGCGCACTTCGCGCACCGTGCCGCGTCCGGCCGTCACGGAGGCATTCAGTCTGCCCTTGTTCGCCGCATCACACCCGGCACTGACATAAGCCTGCGCCTCGCTCGGTCCCGCGATCAGGACACCACACACACCTGACAACACCACGCCGAGAACGGCGCGGCCTGGAACGATTTGCTGCATCGCCCGCTCGCCTCCTTCCTGTTTCGATTTTCACGCCCGATCAATGTGTTCCATGACGCGGAAAAGGGACCAAAGCGTGACCCGCCGCAGCGCATCGTGTGCAGCGCATTGGCGCACATGCCCCGCGCCTCCCGAGAACACTGGCCCAACGGGCGCGTATTTTTTTCGCAGACGGTTCGACTTTTCAGGGACGTTCGGCGTTCTCACTGGATTGAGCCTTTCGGCGCCCGCGTCCGCGCGATCCCCGGGGCGCTGTGCCCCCCTCCAACACATCTTCCACCCGTCATCACATCTTACACGTTGCAGAGGATGCCGCTTTGCCAGTCATCACCGAACATGGCGCCAAGACGCTGCCGAGCGTCGAAGTCGACAGCTACAATCTCGAAATCCGCGACGAGGAAGGGTTTGTCGGCGACCGGGCCAGCCGCGGCGCATTCAATGCCATCATCGAGGAGTGGCGCGAGCCGCTGCGCAAGCTCGGCGCGGATCCGCTCGGCGACGAAGCGATCGAGGACATCAGCAAGAAGCAGCTCGACGCGCTGCTGGCCGGAGACGACCACGAGGCGGCCGGGCTGATCCACAGCGCCATCGAAGCCTTCGCCCAGGAACTTGCCCACGTGATCCGGCGCTTTCTTAAAAGCGCGAGCTGGCGCGATACGGAAGCGATCGTCATCGGCGGCGGCTTCCGCCAGAGCCGGGTCGGGGAACTGGCCGTCGGGCGAACGGCGGTGCTTCTCAAATCCGGAGGCGTGGACATCGAACTGCATCTGATCAAGAACCACCCCGACGAAGCGGGCCTGCTCGGCGCGGCGCATCTGATGCCGTCCTGGACGCTCGAAGGCTTCGATGGAATTCTCGCCGTCGACATCGGCGGCACCAACATCCGCACCGGCCTCGTCGAGTTGAACCTCAAGAAGTCGTCCAAGCTCGAAAAGGCACAGGTGTGGAAATCCGAGCTGTGGCGGCATGGCGACGAGAAGACCAAGCGTGACGAAGCGGTCGAGCGGATGACGGACATGCTGAAGGATCTGCTCAAGCAGGCTGCGAAGGCAAAGATCAATCTGGCCCCGGTTATCGGGGTCGGGTGTCCCGGGCTGATCGACGCCGACGGCTCCATCGAGACCGGCGCGCAGAACCTCCCCGGCAACTGGGAGAGCAAAGGCTTCAATCTGCCGGCCGCGATCCGCGAGGCCATCCCGGAGATCGGAAAGCACGAGACGGCCGTCGTGATGCACAACGATGCGGTGGTGCAGGGCCTCAGCGAGTTGCCCATCATGCGCACCTATGAGCATTGGGGCGCGCTCACCATCGGCACGGGCCTCGGCAACGTGCGCTTCACGACGCGCAGCAAGCGCTGAACATAGGCTGCACGCCTCCGGTCGCGCCTGTTTCGGTGTCCGTTCGATGTCCGGATGCTGCACCGCACGGAACCGCCAGCACGCCATCGCGTTATCGTCACGGCCCACTTGGCTGATGCAGCCAATTCGGCCGGAGACGATGATCGCGCCATGCAGAATATCGAACGCGTCTACATGCGGACGTTGCGCCAGATCTACGACACCGAAAAGCAATTGGTGGCTGCGACGGCGACGATCGCGGGCTCAGTCAGCGACGACAGGCTGGCGCGCGCCGCCCGCGAGATCGCGCGGCAATCTCAGGAGCAACTGAAGCGCATCGATCGGTTGTTCGCGGTGCTTTACCTTGAACCGCGACTGGAGGCCTCGTGGGTCACGACCGCGTTGCTGCGCGAAGCGTGGGAGTGCTGCTCGGGCGCTCACGAAGGCGGCACGCAGGGGTGCGCGGCTGCGCTGCTCGCGCTCAAGCGCTATGAAATCACGCTCTATGAAGCCCTGCTCAGATGGTCGGAGCAGTGCGAGATCGAAGAGGCGATCGGCGACATCCGCCGCAGCATTGCCGAGGAGCTCGTGCAGGCGAGCATTCTTTCTGATCTCGCGTTCGTCGAAGAGCGCGTCGCGCCCGCGCTGCCGCTAGTCGAGCAGGCGGCTCTGTCCTGACAGTATTTGATTTGCGAGTGAGTTTGCGCCGATGACGTAACGCGTCATGCGGGTCGGCCGGACACAACAAAGCCGGCCAATTTGGCCGGCTTTGTCGAGATAAACGGGCGGGCGGGCGGACGGGATCAGATCATTCCGAGAAGATGCAGAACGATCAAACCCGTGATCGGCACGCCCATGGCCCAGAGGACGACATAGCGCATGTGAAGATCTTTCGTGTTTGCGGCGCCTTGTTCGCGGCGCCTAGGTGCTATGGCTTCTCAACCATCCAGCACCCACGAAAGTTCCCGATACGCTCGCGCGCCTACTTCGCGTCCGTCGGCAGGAACGCGCTCACCTTGCGGACGAGATCGGCCACGTTCTGTGCGCCGATGCGCTCCATCACCCACGCGCGATAGGTTTCCACGGTGCGCGGGCTGATGTTGAGCTTCGCGGCGATCTGCTTGTTCGACATGCCGGAGGCGACGAACTCGAGAACTTCGCGCTGGCGCGGAGAGAGAGCCTTCAAGCGCTCGGCGATGTCGTCGCGCTCGTTGGTCTCGCTGGTGCGCTGGCGGCCCTTCTCGACGGCATCGGACACGCTGGCGGCGAGACGCTCGCCATCGTAGGGCTTCTCGAAGAAATCGAATGCGCCCTGCTTCAACGCTTCGACGGCCATCGAGACGTCCGCATGGCCGCTGATCAGAATGAGCGGGGCTTCGTGATTGCGCTGCTTCAGCTCGCGCTGCAGCTCAAGGCCGGTCATTCCCGGCATCCGCACGTCGGCGACAACACATGCCGGCCGGGCGCTCGGCAACTCGTCCAAAAAGGCCTCGGCCGATTCATAGCACGCGACGGGAATGTCACGGCTCTCGATCAGCAGCCGCATCGAATGCAGCACTGCGGAATCGTCATCGATCAAAGCTACGGTCACTTGCTTTCCTCGCGTTTCATTTCGGGTTGGCTGTAGGAAGTGTAAAGGAAACCGATGCGCCCCCGCCAGTGCTTTCGACCAAAAGCTGGCCTCCGTGCGATTCCGCGGTTGAACGCGCGAGCGCCAGGCCCAGGCCGAAACCCTCTTCTTTTGTCGTTGTAAACGGCGTTAGGGCCCGCTCCAGGATATCCGGATCGAATCCGGGTCCGTTATCACGGACGGTCACAACTACGCGAGACGTGCCAGACAGCTCCGCCTCGACGATGATCCTGCCGTCGGGCCGGGCTCCTGAGGTAATGGACTCGGCCGCATTGCGGATGAGGTTGATCAACACCTGCTGGATCTGCAGGCCGTCGCACATCACGTTGGGCAACATTCTCGGCGCGCGCGTTTCGAGCGTCAGGTTCTTCGCCTGCGCGTCGAGCTGGCAATGCGAGATCGCTTCGCGGATCAGGTCCGTCACCGAGTTCACGCGCATCTCGTTGTGGCCGAGACGGATCAGGTCCCGCAGGCGGCGCACGACCTCCGCCGCACGATCGACCTGGGCGACGGCGTTCTTGGCGGCTTCGCGGGCGGCCTCGTTGTCGGGCGGTTGCTTCTCGACGGCCATCTTGGCCAGGCGCGTGTAGTTCGAAATGGCGGTCAGCGGCTGGTTGATCTCGTGAGCCAGCGCTGCCGCAAACGCGCCCATGGTGTCGAGGCGCGCGGCGCGCTCGAGCGCTTCCTGGTTCTGGCGCAACTGGGCCTGCGTCTTCTGCTGCTCGTTCACCACGGCGCCGATGGTAAGGCCCGTCAACGACAGCACGATCATCAGCGCCTGATAGGCGGTGATGTCGCTCGCGTTCACGCCGGCATAGTGCATGGCGGTCATCAGGCCGATCTGCGCGATCACCAATCCCGGCGCCACGCCTTCGAGGCCAAACCGCACCGCCATCCACATGACCGGCAGGAAGAACAGGTAGAACTGCTTGACGCGGAACGTGTCAGAAAGGCCGAAAACCGCGGCCAACGTGAGGGCCAGCACGATGATCACCGCGGCCAGCTCGAACGACGGCACGAGGACGCGCCGCCGCGTGGACACGATGAGCAGGAACGGCGTCAGAACCGTCACGCCGATCATGTCGCCGATCCAGAGCTGCGTTGCGGTCATCAGGAAATCGCCGCTCGGCACGAGGCCGAAGGCCGCGAGCAGTCCGACATACGTCAGCGCGACGGCGCCGGTGCTGACCAGCGCGACCGCGATCAGCAGCACGAGCGAGCGCTTGGTGCTGAGGGTCCGGTCGAAGGCGACGCTCGGCATGTTGAGGATGCTGGTCGCGATGCCGTAGCCGGCGCCGACGATCAATGCGCCAAGCACATGGACGATCACGGGCAACGGCAGGTCGAGCACGAGCGCGTTGGTGACGAGCGGGGCGATGAACAGCCACGGCACATACTCGCGACCGAGCAGCAGCACGAGCGCGAAACTGACGCCGGTCGCCGGGTTCCAGGGCGTCACGCCGACGGTGGCGATGGGGCTGATGAAGCTCAGCCAGTCCAGCAGCGCGTAGCTTGCGACGTAGGCGAGACCGATGAGGACCGGCGGATGAGACAACAGAGCCGCCACAGGAAGTTTTCTTGCAGTCGCTTCCTGACCCCACCCGTGCATCGCTTTTTGCGCTTCAGGCATGTCCGTCAAAGTACCCAGGGTTCCTTCCCGACAGATGGCACCTGCGGTGCGCACCCTCAATTGCAGCAACGTCGAATGCAGTGATGCCTAGCAGGTCGCGGAGACCGCGTCCGCACGCTGGAAGTGAAACTCTATATCAATCCGCATCACGGCGATCGACACGAGAGCCGGGAACGGACAGCAGGCGCTACGGGAAAATAGTGTGTTTGACCCGCTAGTGTAAGGGCTTAGCGCGCCGTGCCACGCACTCTGCGCGCTATCGAGGGGAAACTACGTCAGTATTTTCAAGCCTCCTAAGCTCACCGTATTGGCCAGCGCGAAGGCCCGCCGCTCCACCGAAATGGCGCGACCCCGAGGTGCTCGCGAGCCTCGGGGTCGTCGTTGTTCTGAACTCGTGTGCGGGCTGTCGCGCCAGCCCGCGCACGTCGTGAGCATCAGGCGGCTAGACCGTCGCCGCGGCGAGCGCCTGATCGAGATCGGCGAGAATGTCGTCGATGTGCTCGATGCCGACCGAGAGCCGGACGTATCCATCCGTTACGCCGGTCGCGATCAGTTCCTCGCCCGAGAGCTGCGAATGCGTCGTCGAGGCGGGATGGATCGCGAGGCTGCGCGTGTCGCCGATATTCGCGACGTGATAAAACATCTTGAGCGCATCGATGAAGCGACGGCCTGCCTCGCGCCCCTGCTTGAGCTCGAAGCCCACCAGTCCGCCCTCGCCGCCCTTGAGATAGCGCGCCGCGCGTTCGCGCTGCACGCCGGTCTGCTGCGACGGGTGGATGACACGCGTCACCTCCGGATGCTTCGCCAGCCATGCGGCAACCGCTGCGGTATTCTCCGAATGACGCGCGATGCGCAGCGTCACCGTTTCCACGCCCTGCAACAGCAGGAACGCGTTGAACGGCGAGAGCGCGGCGCCGAGATCGCGTAGCAGCGTCGTGCGCGCCTTCAGGATGTAGGCGATGGGACCGAGCGGCTTGACCGCCTCCGTCCAGATTGCGCCGTGATAGCTCGGATCCGGCGTGTTGAGCGCGGGCTGGCGTTCGGCGTGGGCCGCCCAATCGAAATTGCCGCCATCGACGATCACGCCGCCGATCGACGTGCCGTGTCCGCCGAGATACTTCGTCGACGAGTACACTACGATTGCCGCGCCGTGATCGAGCGGCCGGCACAGGATCGGGGCTGCGGTGTTGTCGACGATCAGCGGAATGCCGAGCGGGCGGCCGATGGCTGCGATCTCTGCGATCGGCAGCACAGACAGCTTCGGGTTCGGCAGCGTCTCGGCGTAGTAGGCGCGCGTGCGGGAGTTGGTCGCGCGGCGGAAGTTCTCGGGATCCGATGGATCGACGAAGCGAACTTCGAGCCCCTGGTTCTTCAGCGTGTTGGCGAACAGGTTCCACGTTCCGCCGTAGAGATCCGTCGAGCTCACGATGTTGTCGCCCGCGTGCGCGACGTTTTGCACGGCGTAGGCGGACGCCGCCTGACCCGATGCGAGGGCGAGCGCGGCGACGCCGCCGTCGAGCGCGGCAATGCGCTTTTCCAGCACATCCGTCGTCGGGTTCATGATGCGCGTGTAGATGTTGCCGAGCTCCTTCAGGGCGAAGAGGTTCTCGGCGTGCTCGGCGTCGCGGAACTGGTAGGACGTCGTCTGGTAGATCGGCACGGCCACGGCGCCGGTGGTTGGGTCAGAGCGCCAGCCTGCATGCAGCGATAGCGTTTCGGCGCGCGGCGCCGTGCTCTTGGTCGTGCTCATCGTGTGGTCCTCCCGAACCGCCGTTTTCGACAGGCGACACGTCTAGCGCACCACGGCGTCCGCGTCAGGGGGAGGCGTGCATATTCCGACTAAAGGGATAGTGCGGGCCAACATAAGCAGCGGCGCCGGCCAACTTCGCGGACGGCCGCCTTACAGGCGGCGCTCGGTCGTGGCTTCGTCGCAGTCACCGGCGACAGCACCGATCAAACGGCGGACTTGCTTGAAGAACGCGATCATTGTCACCTCCTGTCAATTGGCTCGGGGACGCAACTCACTCGGAACGCAAACCACTCGGGACAGAACTCACTTGGTCAAAATCAAGCGGCCGTTAGCCGTAATGCGAAGGAGATAATCGGCGCCCCCGTGTTCGAGGATCGCCTCACGGCCGCCATTCATCAGGTCGGACACCTTGTGGCGCACGATCGATGAGGCATCAGGTGGTGGTCCGGACCGCGGTCCGGAGTTCTGCTTGTCGGTGTCTCCGGACATCAGTCTTCCGCATGTGAATTGGGCGCGGCGTTGTGGCGCCGATCTATTGTTGACTATTTATATCCAGATTATTATGGTCTGCAAGTCCGCATCGTGATTTGCCTGTTTCGCCGCAGGCGCGTTCGGCGTCTAACCCGCCGCAAACGCCGGAATTCAATGATGCGTTCTGGGGACCCAGTTAAGCCTCCCGCACTGCCTGGGCCTCCACATTGGCGGCAGCGTACCTTTCCGATCGTTCTTCCGAGATCGGGTGGTCGCTGCCGCCGCCCTTTTTATTCATGCGTTCGTTCAGAGCGCGCGTGACGGAGGCTGGAGCTGGCTCATGTGCACCGACGCAAATGCGCTCTCGCACAACTTCGATGTGAACGACCTCGGCGAGATGGAGCGGGAGTGGCTGCTTCTCATTCGTCTCAACTGCATGAGCTATGAGCACAACCGCGCCGAAGGCTGCGATCGTGCGATCAGTCATGCCGAAATGCGCTACGGCGCAGACAACGGGCCGCTGATCGCCTCGCGTATCACGGGCATCATTCGCGCCATGCGCGCCGAACGCAAAGGCGGCTTCGGGTATCTGTCGCCGCAGTGCCCGTCATGCAGGCTCAAGGTGACCGAGGACGAGTGGCTTCTGGTCCTGCTGTTGCAGGCGGGATATCGCGGGCACCGCGGCAAGATCGCGGACGCGGCCGCGGATTTCGCCGGACGCAGCGAAGCGCCCGCGCTCGCCGCCGCCGCCGCGCGCTTCGGGTCCGCCTTCGGGCCGACCGATCGCCGCCGGCCGATGGCGTCGCCGAGCCTCGCGCTGCACTAAAGTCTTTCTGATTTCTGTTGGACGTTGCGCCGCGTCGAGGCACGCGCGGTCTTTCGTTCTTCAGCTTTGGGGCGCGCCGGCAGGACGGCATGGGCGGCCCGTGGCTTTGCACTTGAACCGGGCGGCGCCTTCCATTTCGCACTCCATGGCGCGCTCTCCGGCGCTGTCCCAGTTTTCGTAGCCAGGCCCGAGTGCACCGGCGCGCGACGACCACCAGACCTGAGCGGCCTTCAACGCCTCTTCCTGCGTCGCTCCTGATGACTGGCCGCTTTCGACGAGCTCGCCGCAGGCGCGGCCCGAATGAGCCGCGGCCCCACCGCACGGGGCAACCGCGAGCGCCAGGGCGATCGAAAGCACCGGGATGCAGTTCAGCATCGGGCGGCGGCCGGGCCGGTTCTGACTAGACATTCTGACCAGACATGGAGTTGCAGGTGACCGCCACGGGTTGGCGAACGTGCAGGCGAATCACTGAAGCCGTCACGGCCAAACCCGCCGCACGCGGGCTGAGCTTGCCGATGGCGCCCCGGAATTTCCAGCAAAATCAATTTGGGCCCGCCCCAGCGCGCCATGATTTGCTCTGTTTCGGCCGATAGTGTCATGAGGCCGTAGTGTTTTGATGACCGAGAGTGATGGCTCTCGATTGCAGCCCCGATCTGGGGCGACCGGCTTTTGATAATTGGACCCAGCATGACCCTTCGCGCCGTACCTCTGCTTCTTGCTCTTCCCCTCGCCGTCTTCGGTCCCGAGCGCGCCGTCTCCGAGGTTCCCGCACAAACCGACGCTCCGGGCTTTGCCCGCGCGGAGCCTCTCCGGGCTTCATCTTCGCAGGTGGATGCACGGGCCGATGGGCGCATCGAGCTGGCCCAGAAGCAGCCGTGGGCACAGGGCAATCCCCCTCCTACGGACAACAAGGCGGGTGACGCCCCCGACGCGAATGCCGCGCGCCAGAACGCGCTCAAGCAGAAGCAGATCCAGATCGAGCAGGCGAAGCAGAAGGCGATCCAGCAGCAGCAGGACGCCATCCGCGCACGCGACGCGGCGCAGAAGAGCCGCCAGGACGCTATCCTCAAGCAGAAGCAGATCCAGGCCGAGCAGGCCAAGCAGAAAGCGATCCAGCAGCAGGATGCCATCCGCGCGCGCGACGCGGCGCAGAAGTCCCGCCTGGACGCCATCAACAAGCAGAAGCAGATCCAGGCCGAACAAGCCAAGCAGAAGGCGGTCCAGCAGCAGCAGCAAACACAGGACGCGATCCGCGCCCGCGATGCGGCGCAGAAGAGCCGTCAGGACGCGTTGATCAAGCAGAAACAGCTTCAGGCTGAGCAGGCGAGGCAGAAAGCGCTCCAGCAGCAGCAGCAAACGCAGGACGCGATCCGCGCCCGCGATGCGGCGAAGAACAACAGCTGGGGACAGCAGCAGAACTCGGGCAAGATCATCCGGGACCCGGCGCGCGACGAAGCGCTCAAGGCGCGGGACGAAGCGGTGCGCCAGAAGCAACTCGATGCGGAGGCCGCGCGCCAGAATGCGCTCAAGGCGCGGGACCAGGCGGTGCGCCAGAAGCAGCTCGATGCGGATGCCGCCCGCCAGAACGCGCTCAAGCAGAGGCAAGGCGCCGGGCCGCGGCCCACATGGGGCACGCCGCCGAAGGCGTTCGATCGCGGCGCGGCAGACAACGAATTCCAGCGCGCCCGCGACCAGGCGCGTGACTTCCACTCGCACAAACCCGGCGACAGGTCTCACGGCGGCGGGCGCGAGGTCGAGAATTTCCGCCCCGATGGCACGCGGAAGTTCGAGGACATTCGCAAAGGCCGCAAGGAGCGCACGCTGTTCGACGGCAAACGGCGCGACATCATCGAGCCCGACAACCGCGTCATCGTGCGCCAAAACGACCGCTCCTTCATCCGTCACGACGAGAGCCGCCGATTCCAGCGGACAGGCCGGGAAGTCCGGCGCGAGCGGCGCAAAGACGGCCTGACGATGATCGTGACGATGGGCCTCGCGGGCGCCCTCATCTATTCGCTGCAGGATGACGACGGGCAGCTCTATCGCCGCAGCCGCAAGGATCGGGATGGACGAGAGGTCGTGCTGATCGACAACCGCAACTACTACGGCCGCCATCGTCACTCGCGGTTCGACGAGGAGCGCGACTACCGCGACGCCTACGTCGACCTTCCCCCGCCGCGCGTGCGCATTCCCGACGACGAGTACATCGTCGACTACGACCGCGCCTCGCCCGACGTCGTCTACGACACGCTGATGGCGCCGCCCGTGGAACGCCTCGAACGCGGCTATTCGCTCGACGAAGTACGCCACAGCTACTCCGTGCTGGAGCGCATGCGGCGCGTGGATCTCGATGCCGTCAATTTCGGCTTCGGTTCCTGGGAGGTCGGCGAGGATCAGTATCCGAAGCTCGAGAGCATGGCGCAGGCGATGCTGCGCATCATCAAGCGCTCGCCGGACGAGGTGTTCCTGATCGAGGGCCACACCGACGCCGTCGGCTCCGACATCGACAACCTGTCACTTTCGGACCGGCGCGCGGAAACGGTGGCGATCATCCTGTCGGACGTGTTCGACGTGCCGCCGGAGAACCTGACGACACAGGGCTACGGCGAGCAGTACCTCAAGGTGCCGACGGAAGAGCCGTCGCGCATCAACCGCCGCGTCTCGATCCGCCGCATCACGCCGCTGCTTTCGAAGGAAGGCTGGAACGACGTCGATTGACGAACGCCTCGTCGCCCGGCCGGCCCAAAAGCCGGCTGGGCGAATGCGGCCTCAAGCGTGCGCCGGTTCAGAAGCTGCTGCTCGTTCTGAAGGTGGATCGGCTGGAAGGCGGTTTCCGCCAGGAGCGTTCCTTAGCGCGCAGGATCGGTGGGGCGGCCCCACCTGCAAGCTCAACGGCGCTAGGGAAAATGGTGGAGAGGGCTGGATTCGAACCAGCGTAGGCGAAGCCAACGGATTTACAGTCCGTCCCCTTTAGCCACTCGGGCACCTCTCCGTGCCAATTCGGTAGGCCAGTGTTCGTCCGCGGCATCACTGCGCAACGGCTTTCCATCCGGCCTATCAAACAAAATCGCCCTGCGCTCGCCGAGCGGCAGGGCAACGCCGTCCTTATGGTAATCCGGCCCCCCAATGTCAATTGGAAAAGCGGGCGAAAACCCGTATGGGTCTGGCGTTCGGCGGCTTTCCCGCCATCCGGAGCACACGCCACCATGAAAGACACCCGGACGGGCAAGTCAGACCGCAAACCCTGGCAAAAAGGACCGGGAGCAAAGCGCCCCGGCGGACGCCCGGGGAAGCCCTCCGGCGCAAAGCCCGGCGGATCGGGAGATCCTGGCCGCGGGCGACAGCCCCCCGTTGCGCGGCGCGACATGCCCGACGACGGCATCGTGCGCATTTTCGGTAGCCACGCCGTCGAGGCGGCTCTCAACAACAAGCACCGGCGCGTCATTCGCCTGCTCGCGACGGAGAATGCGGAAATCCGCCTCGCCGAGGTGATTGCCGCCCGTCGCGTGCTGATCGACCGCGCAACGCCAGGCGATCTCGATCACCTGCTCGGCGCGGACACCGTCCACCAGGGCCTGCTGCTCGAAGCGCAGCCGCTGGAAGAGCCGCTGCTCGCCGAGTTGATCCAGCGGGCCAAGACGCATGGTCCGCTCGTGCTGCTCGATCACGTGACGGACCCGCACAACTTCGGCGCGGTACTGCGTTCGGCGGCCGCGTTCGGCACGTCCGGTCTCATCATGACGCGCCGCCATAGTCCCCCGCTCAACGGCGTGCTCGCGAAGGCTGCCTCCGGTGCGCTCGATCTCGTTCCGGTGCTGCCGGTCCAGAACCTCGCCAAGACGATGGAAGAGCTCAAGGCGCAGGGCTTCCGGCTGATCGGTCTCGAAGGCGCGTCCGACGCGCGCCTCGAAGACGAAACCTTCGAGGGCCCGTGCGCGATTGTGCTCGGTGCCGAAGGCAAGGGCCTGCGCGAGCTGACCGCGCAAACGTGCGACCGCCTCGTTTCGATCACCACGGGCGGAGCGCTGCACAGCCTCAACGTATCGAATGCGGCCGCGGTGGCGCTGCATTGGGCGGCGGTTGCGCGGCGGCGCGCGGGCGCAATCTCCTGACGCGAAAAAGGGCGGCGCCGAAACCGGCGCCGCCCTCTTTGCTTAAAGTTCTTCCGTGTTCAGGCTGCGATCAATCGCAGTAGGTCGGGCGCCAGCACGTCCAGCGGCCGCCACGGCAGACCGTGTCGCCCCAACGGTTCTCGAAGCAGTGGCGATTGCGCCAACCGCATTCCTCGGGGCCGGGATAGCATCTGTCGCTGGCGCGGTAGTATTCGCGGTCGCGTGCATGGCCGTATGCGCCGAGCAGGCCGAGGCCGATTATGCCTGCGGCAACACCGGCCGCCACGCGCCCACCGTTACCTGCTTCGGCCGGCTGAACAGACGACACAGCTACGCCGGCCATCAACGCGACAGCCATCAGTGCGTTCATAAGTTTCTTCATCATGGGTCCAGTCCCAATCTCACGAGTGATCCGCGCTGACAACGCGGCGCGGAGCGAAAAAGTTCATGACGTCAGAAAACATCATGCCGCATGAATGGGGCGTGAACGCGGAATTCGCGTAGCCGAAAAACGCCAAAGGCCGCTCGAAAGAGCGGCCTTTGCGTGTTCGAGCGCCAACTTCTACCAGTGGCGATGAAGACGGCGGTGATGATGGTGATGACCGCGATGCCACTTGCGATACTTGACGTAGCGGTAGTTGGGATAGCCCCAAGCTTGGTAGTACGGCGGGAGCGCGGCGACCGGGCGGCAGCAGGCGCGGCGGTAGCGCAGCTCGTTCGTCGGGCGCCAGTAGCCCGAGTTGTAGTACGGATAGTAGCCGCGGGGCGACGCGCGATAGGCGTAGGGGTCGGTATAGAAGTCGCTGTGATAGACGTGGCGGTAGCGCGGATAGTAGCCGTAGTGGTGCACAACCTGCACCTCGCCGTAACCGCGCGGTGCGCGGCGATGGCCGGCCTCAGCCGCGACCGGCATCAGCGCCAGACCGACGGCTGCTGCAAGCAAGGCGAAAACCCGTAAACGCATGACAACCTCCTCGGGCACGAAACTGGAAACTCTAGGCCGCACGCTACCGCAAACCGCATAACATTGCTTTAAGCAACCGCATGCCCTGCCCGGCAAAGCCCGTTAGCGCGCGTTGTGATAGGCTTTTGGTGAAAAAAGCGTGAGGAAGATGATGTACAGGTCGAACATCATCGACCAGTTCTCGATGTAGTCCCTGTCATATTCCACGCGCTTGCGGATGACCTGCATCGTCAGTGCACGGCCCCGGCAGCCGTTGACCTGGGCCCAGCCCGTGATGCCGGGAACGGCCCTGGCGCGTGCGCTGTAGGTTTCGATCCACTGGGCGAACAGGTCGTCTTCCTCGACCGCGTGCGGACGCGGGCCGACGATCGTCATGTCGCCCTTGATGACGTTGATGAGCTGGGGAAGCTCGTCGATGTTCAGGCGGCGCAAATGACGCCCGATGGCCGTCAACCGGACCTGGTCCTGATCGGCGGGCGCCATGTCCTTGCCGTTTTCGGCCACGGTCATGGTGCGGAACTTCCAGATCTGGAACTCGCTCATGTTGTAGCCGCGGCGGCGCTGCAGAAAGAGCGCCGGGCCGGGGCTCGTGAGCCTGATCAGGATCGCGACGGTGGCGAGCAACGGAAAGAGCGCCACGAGCGCGACCGATGCCAGCACGATGTCGAAGACGCGCTTGCAGAACCACTGAAACGGCGCCAGCGGCGGCAGGGAGACCGTGAACGCCGACATCTCAGAGAACTGGGCAACGTTGGCGCCGGCATAGCGATCGAGCGGCACTACCGTTTGAATGTGGACGGCGGCCGGGATCCCGGACAGGCGCGCCATGACATCGGCATCGGCCGAAGCGGTGCCGGAGACGATGATGTCGTCCACCGCAAGCGCGCGTGCACGGCCCACCACGTCATCGACCGCCTTCAGCATGGCCGCGCGGGTTTCAAACAGCGTGGGCACCGGCAACGCCTCGGCGGCGAGCACGTGGAAGCCCTGCCGGCGGTTGGCCGCACGGGCCGTCATCGTATCGAGCTCGGCGGGCTGGCCGAGCACCAGGATGCGCCGCCCGCGGATGCTGCCGCTTTCGACAAGACGCGCGCGTACTGCCGAGACAGCCAACCCCAAGCCAGTCACGGCGGCGAGGCCGGTGACATAGAACACGGCCAGATAGGCATACGACAGCTCAGCGCCGTCGCTCGACAGGGAGGAGACCAGCGCAAGGATCAGCGTGGCGAATGTCCAGATCTCGACTTGGCGGCTCGGCGTGACGTCCGGCGCGGCGCCGGGCCAACGCGCCGACGTTTCGATCACGAGATGGGGGACCGTATAGAGCAAGCCGGTCAGCAGGCCCGCCATGACATAGGGCTGAAGGGTGCCGATCTGCCCCGCAACGGACAGCTCGAACAGCGCGCCGACGAGCACGGCCAGGACCGCCACCGTTGCGACGCCGAGAACAAAGACGGCCAAGGCGAACGTCGTGCTCGACATGCCACGCGGCAGCGGCTCGAATTCAGCGCTGAGGCTAATCGGTTTTCTTGAGATTTCCATGGGATACGCGACGTCAACCCTCTAGACCGCAACGGCGGCCGATTGCTTGAGCAACCTGCCGGATAGATGGATCAAAACGCGCCGCATCTCAATAGGTTGGTAACGCTTTCGTTAATAGCTGTGCCGTTGCCATCGTCTGACGTCTGTATTTATTGACAGATCTCCGCAGACCCCGTCGCGCGCTTTTATTCCCCCGCGCCAGCCCGCGCGGTAACCAAGCGCTTAACGACATGTTTCAATCGACGCGGATTGAGCACAATTGTGCGCGCATCGTCCCCCCGGAAAAATCCTTCGGTTCCAATCGAGCGCAAGTGATGTTGATGAGTGCGAACTACCCTATGCCTGCGCAAGATTCACTGGAGGGGCCACCGGATTTCTCAGGACTGCTAGCGGGGCTGCGGAAGCGCTCCGGCGAAATCCTCGCAGCGACGCTCATCGGTCTCGGCCTTGCCATTCTCTATCTCTTCATGACGGTGCCGACGTACACGTCGAGCTCGATCCTCTACATCAATCCGCTGCCCAATCGGGTCGTCAACGAAGAGGCTCTGAGCCCGACCATCAGCGGCGCCGATCTTGCGATCGTCGAGAGCCAAATTCCGATCCTCGGCTCTGACGCCATGATGCAGCGCGTGGTCGAGACGCTCAGCCTGGACCAGGACGGCGAGTTCATCGGCACCGGCGCGCTGACCAAGCTCCGCCAACTCATTGCGCCGTCGCCGCAAACCGCCCCGGCTAAGGCGCGGGCGGCGGCGCGGCTCGCGAAGATGGTCAAGATCCAGCACGTGCCGCGCACTTACATTGTCGAAGTGGAAGTTACCTCCGGATCCGCGGCGAAGGCGGCCCAGATCGCCGATACGCTCGTGAGCCTCTATCTCTCCAGCCAGACCTCGGCTCGGGCCGACGACGAGCGGCGCGCCAACGAACTCATCAACAGCCGCCTCGGCGAGTTGCGCGATCAGGTGCGCAAGGCCGAAGACCGCGTCGATGACTTCAAGCAGCGCAACCGCATCACGGTGTCCGAGGGCGGAATCGTCGACGAGCAGCAGCTCGGCAGGCTCAACGGCGAACTCGCGACCGCGCGAGCGACGGCAGCCGAAGCGAAGGGGCGGCTCGACGCGGTGCGCGCCGCGCTCGCGCGGAATGCGGCGCTCGACACCATGCCGGAGGCGGTGCGTTCGGCCACGATCCAGCGGCTACGCGAGCAGCATGCGCTGGTTTCGCGCCGCGTCGCGTCGCTCGAATCGCAACTCAAGGGCCGCCACCCCGTGCTGATCGAAGCGCGGTCTCAGCTCGCGGAAATCCAGGCGGAGATCAATGCCGAGCTGCGCCGCATCACCGGCGCGCTGTCGGCCGATCACGACATGGCGGCGCGGCGCGAGCGGGAACTCTCTTCGATCATCGAGGCGAGCAAGACGGAAGTCTCGCGCTCGTCGACGGCGCAGATCAAGCTGCGGGAGCTGCAGCAGGACGTGGCGACGAGCCGGGACGTGCTCGGCACGTTCCTGCAGCGCGCCAAGGAGACGCGCGAGCAGGAGCAGATCAGCGTTCCCTATGCGCGCGTCGTGTCTCCCGCGACGGCCCCGGCCATCCCGAACGGGCCGACCAAAATCATGGTGCTCGGACTTGGCGCGTTCGCGGCCCTCGGGCTCGGCGTCGTGTGGGCGCTGGCGCGCGAGCAACTCGCGCCCACCGTGCGCTCCACCTCGCGCGCGCCGGCGCTGAGCGGGCATTCGCTGTTTCCGGTTCCGACGCTGGTGACGGCGACGCCCTCTTTGCTCAAACTCGGGCGGCGCGATGAAAATGGAGATGGCGAACTCGGGCGGGCCCTGGTCGCGGTGTCCGAACCGGACGGCGCGGCTGACGGCGCCTACCGGCAAAGCATTCTGCAACTGCTCTCGGCGTTCGAGCAGGATCGCCATCAGGATTATCCGACCGCCGTCATGATGGTGGGGGCCTCGCACGGCACGGGAACGTCGTCCGTGGCGCTGGCGGTCGCGCAAGCCGGAGCCCTGCACGGCGAACGCGTGCTGCTCGTCGATGCGTGCTCGTCCGCGGCGACGCTGTCGGCGGCGCTGGCTCCCGATATCACCTTCGACTGGGCGGCGCTGCTCGCAAAGCCCGAAGCGTTGACGTCGCACACCGTGCGGGACGCGAAGTCAAGCCTGGCCTTCCTTCCGCTTGCGCCGGCCGACCTGCGCGTGCTCAAGCGCGCCGAGCGGCGCCGGCTTGCGGCCAATCTCGCGGCGGCTGCGCTCGACTACGATCTCGTCATCATCGACGCGGGCCCGCTCGCGCAGGACGAGTCCAGCTCCGCGCTGCTGCCGCTCGTCGACCGCATCGCCGTCGTGACGCGGAGCGGTGTCACCTCGCAGGCCGCGCTCGACGAAACGCTGCGCGTGCTGGCGCCCGTGCTCGACAAGGTTTCCGGGATCGTTCTCAACGATGCGGGCGCGAGGGCCAAGTAAAGGCGGCTACCCTGCCGACAGCGGCGCTCGCCGTCCAAGCCGGCCGTTTGCGCGCGCATGTTCGCATTGCATGGGCGACTATGGCGCAGCCGTGCGGCTGGATCGAACCGCCGGAGTTGCTTACGGTCGCCTGCCGTTCTCTGCAATCCGTGATGTCTTGCGTCCTGCGATCTTTCCTCCCGGCTTCCTGGAATTTCCAATGACGTCCCCCTCCTCCGCGCCTTCCCTGCCGCCGCCGATCCTCGCCCAGGCGGGCGATCTGCTCACGCGCTACGACGTGCTCTACTGCGATGTGTGGGGCGTCGTGCACGATGGCGTGCGCGCGTATGCCAAAGCCACCGACGCGCTGATCCGGTTTCGCGACGGGGGCGGCACCGTGATCCTGCTCACCAACGCGCCCGTGCCGGTGCACCGCGTCGTGGCGATGCTCGAAGCGCGGCACGTCTCGCCCGATGCGTACGACGGCATCGTGTCGTCCGGCGAGATCGCGCTCGCACACGTGGCGCAGGCCGGCTACCGGCGCGCCTATTTCATCGGCCCAAGATCGCGCGACGCGGCGTTTTTCGAGCGCTCGGCCGCGCAGGACGCCGACCTCGACACTGCGGATGCGATCGTCTGCACCGGACTGAACGACGACATCAACGAGACGGTCGAGACCTATCGCGACGTGCTGGCGCGCGCTAAGGCGCGCGGGCTGCCGTTCGTGTGCGCCAACCCGGATCTCGTGGTGGATGTGGGCGGACGCCTGTTCCTGTGCGCGGGCGCGATTGCGGACGCCTACGCGCAAATCGGCGGCCAGGTGTACTGGGCGGGGAAACCGCACGCGGCGGCCTACGCGGCGGCCAAGGCGATGGCCGAGGGGCTTCGCGGAGCGCCTACCCGAAACGACCGCACTCTGGTCATTGGCGACGCCGTGCGCACGGATCTCACGGGCGCCCAGTCGGCCGGGCTCGACGCATTGTTCATCGCCGGCGGGATCCATCGCGGCGAAGTCATGACCGGCGATGAAATCGACGCGACAAAGCTCGCCGCGCTGTTTCCGGCCGGCGGCCCGCCCGCGCTTGCGGCGATGGCGGGGCTTGCCTGGTAAGCTAGAGCTTGTGCGCCATGCGGCGGCGCTTGGTCTCGAGATACTGCTCGTTGTGCGTGCCGGGGCGAACGACGAGCGGAATGCGATCGACGATCTCGATGCCGGCTTCGACGAGCGCATCGACCTTGGTCATGTTGTTCGTCATCAGCCGGATCTTGTTGAACCCGAGGCTCAGCAGGATTTCCGCCGCGAGCTCGTAGTTGCGTGCATCGATGGGCGCGCCGATCTCGATGTTGGCGTCGACCGTGTCCAGCCCCTGGTCCTGCAGCGCGTATGCGCGGATCTTGTTGAACAAGCCGATGCCGCGGCCCTCATGATACGGCAGGTAGACCAGCACGCCGTTCGGCGTCACGCTGATGCGGCGCAGAGCGACCTCGAGCTGGTCGCGGCAGTCGCACCGCAACGAATGGAAGATGTCGCCCGTCACGCATCCGGAATGGACGCGAACGAGCGGAATCTCGTCCGCCTCGGCGCCGGTGCCGCGGTTAATGAGGGCCATCGCCTGGGAATGTTCGTCCTTGCCTTCGTAGGCACGCGCCTCAAACACAACCTCGACGCCATCGAGCTCGATCGGCAGCATCGTGTGCGCCGAACGATCGGTGTCGAGTTGCTTCGGCTGGACGCCGCTCAGCGGCATCTTGCCCTCCATCGTGTCAGTTTTCGTGGACATTCGTCCGGCCTGGTCCCGGCTCCGGGACGACATGTTGTAGCACATTGCCCCGTCCACAAGATGCGAATTGGACGCGGGCATCGGGGTCCGTATAGCATGGCTTCTTCGCAAACGCACAAGGGCGGCGCGCATCGATGAAACATGGCCTTTTGCTGTTGACACTGCTGGCCTCCCTCTGTTCCTCCCCTGCCCGCTCGACCCCCACGGGAACGCCCTCCGCCGACCGCGCCATCGAAGCCAAGATCACGGCACTGATGGCCCGCATGACGCTCACCGAGAAGGTGGGCCAGCTCAATTTTCCGTCCTATGCGTTCCCGCGCGAGCCCCAGCTCGAAGCGGTCCGGCAGGGGCGCATCGGCGGCCTGCTCAACGTGGTCAATCCGGCGCACGTGAAGGACTTCGAGGCCGTGATCCAGGCCTCCCGCCTCAAGATCCCGCTGCTGTTCGCCATCGACGCCATTCACTCTTTCCACATCGCGTTTCCGACGCCGATCGCGTGGGCCGCAACGTGGCGGCCGGAGCTGGCCGAGTCCGCGGCGGAAGCCATTGCGCTCGAGACGGCGCAGACGGGCGTCAACCTTACATTTGCGCCGATGATCGATATCTCGCGCGATCCCCGCTGGGGGCGCGTGATCGAGGGGGCCGGCGAGGATCCGATGCTGGGGGCGGCCTTTGCGGCGGCCCGCGTGCGCGGCTACCGGAAGGGCGGCCTCGCAACCTCGGCCAAGCATTTCGTGGGCTATGGCGCGCCTGAAGGCGGGCGCGACTACAACGGCGCACAGATCTCGGCGCCCGAGCTGTTCGACCGCTACATCCCCCCGTTTCAGGCGGCGATCGAGGCAGGCTCGGAAACGGTGATGGCCTCGTTCAACACCGTGAACGGCGTGCCCGTTACGGCCAACCGCCGGCTCATCACCGACGTGCTCAAGACGCGGCTCGGGTTCGACGGACTGGTGATGTCGGATTTCGCCGCGATCATGGAGCTCAAGAACCACGGCGTCGCCGCCGACCTCGCGGATGCGGCCCGGCGGGCCCTTCATGCCGGAATCGACCTCGACATGGAAAGCAAGGCCTACGACCGCCATCTGGAAGCGGCCGTCAAGGCCGGCAAGGTGCCGATGAGCGAGGTCGACGCGGCGGTGCGCCGGGTTCTGCGCGTGAAGTATCGCATGGGGCTGTTCGAGGATTCGCCCGGCGGGGTTCGCAAAATTCCAGCCAAGATGGACGAGGAGACGGTGCGCAAGCGGGCGCGCGCCGTGGCGCTCGAAAGCTTCGTGCTGCTCAAGAACAACGGCGCGACGCTCCCGATCACGAAAGAGTCCGGTACGGTTGCGCTGATTGGCGCTGCCGCGCTCGCGACAAAAGACCATTCATGGTACGGCCCGGCCGCTCTCGAAAAGCCGCGCACCGAGACGCTGCTCGACGCGCTCAAGGCGCGTATCGGAAATCGGCAAACGCTGCTGTTCTCGGAAGCATTCGCGGATGCATGCGGGCAGGCCTTCAAAGACAAAGAGCACGCGCTCGCGACTGCGCGCGCCGCCGATGTCGTCGTGCTGATCGTGGCCGAGGACTGCACGGTCTCGGGTGAAGGCGTATCGCGCGCCGACCTGACGCTCTCCGGCGTTCAGCAGGAGATGCTGGATGCGCTCGCCACAGTCGGCAAACCCATCGCGCTCGTCGTCGAGACGGGGCGACCGCTGGCGCTGTCGGCTGCCAACGACGAGGTCGCATCGATGCTGATCGCGTGGCACCCGGGCACCGAAGGGCGCACGGCCCTTGCGGATGTTCTCGTCGGGGAGACGGCGCCCTCGGGCAAGCTGCCGATGACGTTCCCCCGGTCAGTCGGGCAAATCCCGATCTCCTACAGCGATCTGCCAACCAGCCGGCCGCCGACGGGAGACCGCTTCACGACCGGCTACGTGGACGAGAAGCCGACGCCGCTCTACCCATTCGGACACGGCCTCAGCTACACGACGTTCGCCTATAGCGGGCTCAAGGTCAGCGCGCCCGGCGTGCGCCCCAACGGGAAGATCGAGGTTCGCGTCGACGTGAAGAACACCGGGCTGCGAGCTGGCCAGGAGGTGGTGCAGCTCTACACGCGCCAGACGGTGGCCTCGCGCTCGCGGCCGATGCGCGAGCTCAAGGCTTTCGAGAAGATCGCGCTCGAGCCGGGCGAGCAACGTACCGTGCGCTTCCTGCTCAAAGCGTCCGACCTCGGCTATCACGACGAGGACGGCAACAAGGTGGTGGAGGCGGGCCCGATCCGCGTGTTCGCGGGGGGAAGCTCGACAGCGGAGCTCGAAACCGGTTTCGAGATCACCGACTGACGCGTCTTTCGATCAAGCGAGCAGCCGCGCGTACTCGATCTTAGGGCAGCGGTTCATGACGACGGCGAGGCCGGCGGCGCGTGCGTCGGCTGCGGCTTCCTCGTGGATCACGCCGATCTGCATCCAGATCGTCTTGATGGCGAGGCGGTCTTTTTCGGCAAGTGCGGCGGCGACAACCGCGGGCACGGCATCCGGGCGGCGGAAAATGTCGACAACGTCGATCGGGCCTTCGAGCGCTGCAAGGCTGGCGTAGACGCGTTCGCCCAGGATCTCCTGGCCGTCCATCGCCGGATTGATGGGAATGATGCGAAACCCGCGCGCCTGCATGTAGGCCATGACGCCATAGCTCGGGCGGCCCGGGTCGTTCGATGCGCCGATCATCGCGAACGTGCGCTGCGTCCGCAGGATCTCGGCGATGTCCTCGTCGGGAGGGTTCGTCATGCGGCCTCGAACGGCAGTCTCACGCTGGCAACGCGCGGCTTCATGGTTCAGTCTCCGCTCCAGACGGGGGGGCGCTTTTCGAGAAAGGCGCAAATGCCCTCAGACGCATCGCGCGCCATCATGTTCTCGACCATCACGGCTGCAGCATCGTTGTAGGCGGCGGCGAGCGGCTGCTCGATCTGGCGGTAGAATGCGTGCTTGCCGATCGTGATCGTGGCGCGCGACTTGGCGGCGATGATGCGCGCCATGCCAAGCGCATCGTCCAGCACACGCTCGGGCGGCACGGCCCGGTTGATCAGGCCATAGCGCACGGCGTCCGCCGCCGACATCGCTTCGCCCAGCAGCAGCATTTCCATCGCCTGCTTGCGCGGCACGTTGCGCGACAGCGCCACCATCGGCGTCGAGCAGAACAGGCCGATGTTGACGCCCGGCGTCGCGAACGACGTGGTGGCTGCGGCGACGGCAAGGTCGCAGGTGGCGACGAGCTGGCAGCCGGCGGCCGTGGCGATGCCCTGCACGGCCGCGATCACGGGCTTGGGGCTCGCGACGATGTCCTGCATCAGGCGCGCGCAGGCCCGCATGGTGTCTTCGAAAAACGTGCGACCGCCGTCGGAATCGGCGCGATGGGCGGTCATTTCTTTCAGGTCGTGTCCGGCGCAGAAGGCCGGGCCCGCAGCGGCCAGAACGATGGCGGCCACGTCGCGATCGGCCGATGCGCTGGCGACCGCGTCCGAGAGAGCCGCCATCATGGCGCGCGAGAGGCTGTTGCGCTTCTGGGGCGTGTTGAGCGTGACGAGCAGGACGCCGGGCTCCGGTCGCTCAATGACAAGAAGCGCGCCGTTGCCCGTTGCATCGGCGCGCTCCTGCGATGCGGACGGAGCCACCGCCGCCGTCATGGCGCCGGCGTTTCGCCGTCGGGCGCGCTTTCGCCGGCCTCTTCGGGGATCAGGGCTTCAATCTCTTCAGCCCGCTTCTTGACGACCTCGATGTTGGCCGGATGCTTCAGCGGCTGGGCGGCGGCGATTTCCTGCGTCAGGTCGTCGACGGCGAGCTTCTTGTCCTCGGCGGGGATCGAGCTGTCGGCCTTGATCTCCTCCAGCTCCTTTTTCATCTTCTCGACCGGATCGGTGAACTTGCCGCTCGAGCGATCGAGGCCGTCGAGAATGAGCGTGATGTTGGCGCCGACGTCCTCGAACTCCTCGAAGCTGGCAAAGCCGTGCTTCTTGGCGATGTTCTCGAGTTCCTTGGTCAGCGCGTCGTCCGGCGTCTCGCCGCCTTCGACGAGCTTGCTGGCGAGCGGGGCGAAATCCTTCTGCGCCGCGATGAACGACGTCACCATCTTGTCGGTCAGCTCGATCTGCTTGAATTCCTGTGCCGCGAGGTTCGAAGCTGCCGCAATCGCCATGCCGGCGCCCAAGCCGACACATGCGGCGAGCGCCTTAAGGCGCGAAAAGAACGTGCTCATCAAGCGTCATCTCCCATTGTCCGAGACCGTGCGGTTTCGTTGGCTTCCCGGCGCGAACGCTACCAAAGCGCAGAACTGGGACGGATGTAAGAACTTCCGCGATCCACGGCGCTTCCTATTCACAACCCCCTTCACCGGCGCGATCCGTCGGTGCGCCGTTCTGGGCTACACCTCCCGGATCGCATCAGCAAGAATGTTGGTCGGACCCCGAAAAGGGCCGTCGACACCCGACTTTTATGCGGTAAAATATTACCGCGCTCGTGGTTTTATTTTACCACATTACTTATTGCATTGATATTACTAGTTTATATTGTTCTCACGCTCCATTGACGGTGCTAAGACAATCACGTACAGACCTGCCTTCCGAACGGCGCTCGAACGCGCCATCCCTATTCTCCATCCAGAAGGCAGGAGCGCTTCCCGCCATGAAAACTTTCGTCGCCAAGCCTGGCGAGGTCGACAAGAAGTGGATCGTCATCGACGCCGAGGGTCTCGTCGTCGGCCGGTTGGCCACTCTCATTGCCGTGCGCCTCAAGGGCAAGCACAAGGCACTCTATACGCCGCACGTCGACTGCGGTGACAACGTCATTGTCGTCAACGCTGAAAAGGCCGTGTTCACGGGCAAGAAGCACGAGGACAAGATCTACTATCGCCACACCGGCTATCCGGGCGGCATCAAGGCCACGACGCCGAAGCGCATCATCGAAGGCCGCTTCCCCGAGCGCGTCATCGAACTCGCAGTCGAGCGCATGCTCGCACGCGGCCCGCTGCAGCGTAAGCTGATGCGCAATCTCAAGATCTACAAGGGTGCCGAGCATCCGCACGCGGCGCAGTCGCCGACGCAGCTCGACGTCGCAAAGCTCAATCGTAAGAATTCGAGGGCATAACCATGGTGCAGGAAACCAAGTCCCTGGACGACCTGGGCGCCCTCAAGGGCTCCTCGCCGGCAGACGCGCCGGTGCACGTGCAGAAGCTCGACAAGCTCGGCCGCGCCTATGCCACCGGCAAGCGCAAGGACGCGGTCGCCCGCGTCTGGATCAAGCCCGGCAAGGGCCAGATCATGGTCAACAAGAAGGACTTCAAGGCGTATTTCGCGCGCCCTGTGCTGCAGATGCTGCTCCAGCAGCCGCTCGCAGCAGCCAACCGCTCGACCCAGTTTGACATCATCGTGACGGTCGCCGGTGGCGGTCTTTCCGGTCAGGCTGGCGCAGTTCGCCACGGCATCTCCAAGGCTCTCACCTATTTCGAGCCGGAGCTTCGCGGCGTTCTCAAGAAGGGCGGCTTCCTGACGCGCGACAGCCGTACCGTCGAGCGCAAGAAGTACGGCCGCGTGAAAGCTCGCCGCAGCTTCCAGTTCTCGAAGCGCTAGTCGCCTTTCTACCTACGGATACCGGCAACGGCCTGCGCTCCCGCGGGCCGTTGTTTTTTTGTGCGGAATGGTGTTGATCTCTGCCGTGCTGGAGCCCTGGTGGCGGCCGTTGAAACGCGGAGAGGCGATTATCGATGTTCGAAACGATGCTGGGTGAGCTTCTGACCGAGATCGGCCATCTCACGAGCCCGGCCTGGTGGCACCAACACGCCGTTCCTCTGTTCAACATCCTGATGATCGACCTGACGCTCGCGGGCGACAACGCCATCGTCGTCGGCATGGCGGCGTCGCGCGTTAAAAAGAGCCTTCGCGCCAAGGTGATCTTCTGGGGCATCGCGGGCGCGGTTGTGCTCCGGATTCTCTTCTCCGGCGTCGCCCAACAGATGCTGCAGATCATCGGCCTGACCTTCGCGGGCGGCCTGCTGCTGCTGTTCGTCTCGTGGAAAATGTATCGCCAGATCGTCGACGGCGAACATCACACCATCGACGAGGTGGAAGGCAAGCTTGCCTCCGACGTCACGCCGCACGAGGAAACGCATTTCTGGCCGGCGCTCTGGACCATCATTCTCGCCGACGTCTCGATGTCGCTCGACAACGTGCTCGCCGTCGCGGGCGCAGCGGGTGAATCGACCCTCGTGCTCGTCATCGGCCTCGCCATCGCCATCGTGCTGATGGCGGTCGCGTCGACCTACATCGCCAAGCTTCTCGCACGCTACCCGTGGATCGCCTGGATCGGCCTGATCATCATCGTGTACGTGGCTTTGGACATGATCTATCGCGACAGCCACAAGATCGTGTGCGCGGCCTACGGCGTGGGCTGCTCCGAGACGATCTTCCAAGGCATCCTGCACCGGCTTGGGTTCGGCGGATGACAAAAGGGCGCGTCTTCATCGACGGCGAGGCCGGCACCACCGGCCTCGAGATCCGCGAGCGGCTGGCCGCCGATCCGGCCATCGAGGTCGTCAGCGTCGACCCCGCCTTGCGCAAGGATCCCAACGCGCGCCGCGAGGCCATGGCCAGCGTCGACGTCGTGGTGCTCTGCCTACCGGACGCCGCAGCCGTGGAGGCTGTGGCACTCGCAGGATCGCTCGGCGCGCAAGCCCCGCGCATCATCGACGCATCGACGGCGCACCGCGTGGCCGACGGCTGGGTCTATGGATTTGCCGAGCTCGACGCCAATCAGGCGCAGGCGATCAAGTCCGCGACGCATGTCGCCAATCCCGGATGCTATCCGACCGGGGGCATCGCGCTGCTGCGTCCGCTCGTCGACGCGGGGCTGCTGCCGGCGGGCGCGGGCGTAACGGTCAACGCCGTGTCCGGCTACTCGGGCGGCGGAAAGCCGATGATCGAATCCTACGAGGCGACGAAAACCGCGCCTGCGTTCGAGCTTTACGGTCTCGGACTGGCGCACAAGCACGTGCCGGAGCTGCAGCGCTACAGCGGCCTCTCGCGGCGGCCAATCTTCGTGCCGTCGGTCGGAAACTTCCGCCAGGGCATGCTGGTCAGCGTTCCGCTGCATCTCGACCTGCTGGCGGGCAAGCCATCGTCGCAGGACATTCAGGCCGCGCTCGAACGTCACTACGCCGGCGCGGATCAGGTGCGGGTGGCGACGGCTGCGGAAACCGCAAAGCTCGGCGGACGGCTCGATGCGCTCGGCCTCAACGGCACCGACAAGCTCGAGCTCTACGTTTTCCCGCATGACGAGCACGGGCAGGCCCTGCTGGTCGCCCGCCTGGACAACCTCGGCAAAGGCGCGGCCGGTGCCGCGGTCCAGAATATCCGGCTGATGCTCGGCCTCTGAGCGGCCGCCGCCGGGCGCCGCACAGATTGCGCCGGGTGTTTCGTGCAGTACAGCGCGGGATTGCCGATCCGGCTAGGGTGGTCCAAATCCGCCCGGAGATCCGGCCATGGTTCTGCTCTTCAGCATCGTACTTGTCGGCGGCGCCTTTGCGCTCGCCGTGTTCGCATCCGAAACGCCGTCTTCTCTTCCCCAGCGACGGGGCTTGAAGCGCGCCGCATAACGCGCTCTGGCTCAGGGCTTCTTGTTCAAGTTTGGCGCGAGGCGATATGCAGGTGGCGCGTCGCAACCACCAGCAGGATCGCGGCGCAGGCCTGATGCGCAATACCGAGCCCGATCGGCACGGCTTCCAGCAGCGTCCAGATGCCCAGCGCCGCCTGGCCGAGCACGGCCGCGAGCATCAGGGCTGCGGAGCCGCGACGCTCACCAACCGCCCCGCTCGCGAATGTGCGCCACGCTTCGACGGCGACCGCCAGCACGACCGCATAGGCGACCAGGCGATGGACGAACTGAGCCATCACCGGGTTCTCGAAAGGATTGTGATACCAGGGCTCGAGCACGAAGAGATCGTCGGGGATCAGCGCCCCGTTCATCGTCGGCCACGTGTTGTAGACGAGCCCGCCCTTGAGGCTCGCGACGAAGGCGCCGATCACCACCTGCGTGAGGATGAGCGCCACGACCGCCGCCGGGAGCCGGGCGAGGCGCGCGGTGCCGGCCTGCTCATGGCGGCCGATTTCGCGCGCGAGCCACACCACCAGGGCGAGGATCATGAAAGCGACCGTCAGATGCAGCGCGAGGCGGTACTGGCTCACGTCGACGCGATCAACGAGGCCGGACTGCACCATGTACCAGCCGATGGCGCCTTGGATGCCGCCCAGGCCCAGAACGCCGGCAAGACGCACCGGATAGCCGGGGCGAAGGGCGCCCATGAACCAGAACACCGCGAACGGGAGCGCGAACGCCAGACCGATGATGCGACCGAGAAAACGATGCCCCCATTCCCACCAGTAGATGGCCTTGAAGGCCTCGAGCGACATGCCCTTGTTGACGAGGTGGTACTCGGGAATTTCCTTGTACTTGGCGAACGCCTCCTGCCAGTGGGCGTCCGTCAGCGGGGGGATGGCGCCGAGAATGGGCTTCCATTCGGTGATCGAGAGCCCGGAATCCGTGAGGCGCGTGGCGCCCCCTACGGTAATCATCGCCAGCACCAGAAGGGCGATGATCCAGAGCCAGACCTGCACGGCCCGGTCCCAGCCCGCCGCGTGAGCGCCTGCCCTGCCAATGCCGTCCGTGCCGATGGCGGTCATGCGCCTTATCCTTAGAATAGATGCGGTTTTGCTCGTGGCGCCGCGTGGTTCTTGAGCCCACCCGGTGATAGGCCCTGGAAGCCCGCGGTTCAATGCGATGAAGCGGCGCTGGACTGAGGGGGGCTTCTCGGATTTAAGGGGCTTTCGATCCCGCAACGCCAGAGCGAACCCATGACCCTCCGGACGCGCAAACTCGTCGGCGCCATTGTGCTGCTGGTGTTCCTGTCGGTCTATGCGCTGGCGGCCATGATGGCCGCGATCGTGCTGCAGGTCAGCGCCAGCAAAGTCGTCGAGCTGATCTACTATCCGGTCGCCGGGCTGCTGTGGGTGCTGCCCGCGATGTGGCTCATCAAATGGATGCAGCGCCCGGACGCGTAATCGCGAGGCTGGCCGGGGCGTCCGGGCGGCGCACGCCGAAGAGCCGCTTCACGCCGCGGATGGCGGCGGCGGCCGTATCGAACAGAGCGAACGGCACGCCGGTCATCATGACCTCGACGTAGCGCGCCTCCTGATACTCCCCGTTGAGCGAGATGCGCGGCAGGCCGTGCCGGTCCGAGCCCGCGCGCACGACGTTCTTGTGCGTGGTGACTGCAGTTTGGAGACCGAGCGAACGGGCGATGGCGAAGTCGCGCGGGCCCGCGGTGGTCGCATCGCCATAGGGGAAGCTGAAATGGCGGCAGGGGCGGCCTAGCTCCCGCTCGATGCGGGCGACGCTGCCCGTGATCTCGGCGCGGGCCTCGTCCTCGGGAAGGCCTGCAATCGCGAAGTGGCGGCAGGTGTGCGCGCCGATGGTGACGAGCGGGTCGGCGGCGAACGCGCGAAGCTCGTCCCAATCCATGATCAGGTCGCGGCACAGCGACGAGGGATCGTACCCGGCGGCGGCCGCAAGGCCCGCGATCTTGGCGCGCATCTCGGTTTCGGGGCGCGTGCGGAGGTGCCAATAGATCTCGTGGAACGCGCGATCTTTGGCCTCGTCGGTCGCGGTTTCGAACTCGCGCTCGCGCCCGTCGAGGTCGATGTGGAGGCGATCGGCCTTCGCGATCGCGGTTTCCAGCACGTACCACCAGAGATCGCCCTCACCGTCCGCGTAGGCCGCGGGGACGTAGACTGCGAACGGGGCGTTGTGGCGCTTGAACACGGGATAGGCGTGGTCTCGGTTGTCGCGATAGCCATCGTCGAGGGTGAAGCAGGCGAAGGGGCGCGTCTCACTCTTGTCGTCGAGACGGCGCGCGGCTTCGTCCAGCGAGACGATGTCGTAGCCGCAGCGCTTGGCCGTCGTGAGGGCGACATCGAGAAACTCGGGCGTGATCTTGAGGATGCGGTTCGGCTCGAACGGCGCAGGCGGGTTGGGCGACACGCTGTGCATCGTGAAGATGACGCCGCGTCCGCGCGCCACGGGCGCAAACGCCGCGGCCAGGCCCGTCGCGTGCAGCGCCTTCAGGGCGGATTGCATCAGGAACGTGGATTTGCTGCTCATGGATGCTCGCTCGCTGTTTGCGAACTCAGCCGGCGCGCGCGAACTTCTGGCGCGTGCGATCGGCCTCGGGCTTCTTCTCGAATGCGAAGAGCGCAATGCCGTCGACATCGTAGCCCAGGAACGTGCCCGGCTCGCCGACGGCCTTCGCCTTCCGCGCCTTGTCATCGACCAGCACGACGCCGCAATCGAAGCGGCCCTGCATGGCCTCGAAGAGATCCTTCGCCGGCTCGACGTTGCTGACGACGACAATGTGGTCGTAGACGTCGTCCAGGGCATCGAGCAGGAAGTTGACGCTGTCGCTGTCGAGCCCGTGGGCCGGCACATCGAGGCGCTGGCCCGACGGAATGAGGTGCACGTCGCTGTCCCTTAGCGAGAGCACGACATCCTCGAAGCGGGCCTTGCCGTCGAGCAGTTCGCTGAAGCCCGGCCACGAGGCCTGCCCGAGCGGCTCGGCGACGCCCGATCCGGCTGGGCTCCAATCGACCATGATCACGGTGAGGCCCTTTTCGGCCAGGCTGCGGCAGAACTCCGAGCTTTCCGTCGCGAGCGAGAACATGTCGGACGCGCCGACGAAGAGCGTACGGACACCGGCCAGATTGCCTTTGCGCTGTCCTTCGACGCTTGTCGCCAAGGCGCCGGCGGTCGAGATCGTCACCGGAGCGGGCGCCAGCGAGGACGGCGGGGCGACGGGCTCGTCCTCCGGCGTGGATGCGGACACGTGTGAAAACGCCGGTGCAGCTTCGTGCGCGGGGATCGGGGAAGGCGTCGGCACGGACTTCGGCGTCGGCATCGGGGCGGACGTCGTCGTGGGCATGGCCGGAGCCGCCATTGCGGGAGCCGCGGCAACAGATGCCGCCGGCAACGGCTCAGGGCGATGGACCTGCGGGGGCGCGCGGCGCGACTGGGTCGGCATCGGCGCGGACATTGGCTCCGGCAGCATCGGCGAGACGATCTCGCGCCTGTTGCGGGGCCCCTTCTGCTGCAGGCGGGAGACCGGGCTTTCGCTCAGCAGCGCCTTCGTCACAACCAGCGCGAGGCCAATCAGGAACGAAGCGATCGCCACCAGCAGCGTGGTTGCGGTGCGCTTCGGGAAGAACGGCACGGCCGACGGGCGCGCGCTCGAGACGATCTGCGCTTCGACGGGGATCGTGCGGCTGTCGTCGGCGCGGACGCGGTTGGCTTCATACTGCGCGCGAAGGCGATCGAGTTCAGCGCGCTTCGATTTGGCGTCGGCCTCAAGGCTGCGGAGCTTGGCTTCCTCGGGTCCTGCCGTGACGATGCTGTGTTTGATCTCGGTCACGCTCTTCTGCACGGCCTCCTCGCGGAGCGCTGCGACCTTGGCTTCCTTGCCGATGCCATCGACGATCTTGGCGACTTCGCCCGCGATCTGCGACTTGAGCCCGGCGAGGTCGGCCTTGAGCTGGCGCATGCGCGGATGGCCGGACAGCAGCGTCGCGGACAATTCCGAGATCTGCCGTTCGACGCGCACGCGGCTCTGCACGAGGTTTTGGATGAGCGGCGACTTCTGCACGTCGGCCAGCGTCTCTGCGCTGCCGAGGTCCTGCATCTCGCGCGCCTGCTTGGCGCGGGCCTCGGCCTCGCTGCGGGCCGCCTTCACCTTCGACAGCTCGGTGTTGAGATCGGCAAGCTGCTGCTCGTTGAGGCCGGTGGCCTGCTGGCCGCCCTTGAAGATGTTGGCTTCGCCGCGGAACTTTTCGACTTCCGACTCGGCGAGGGCTGCTTCCTGGGCAAGCTGCTCGATTTTCGGGGCAAGCGCCTTCTGGACGTCGTCCGTCTCGGTCAGGCTCTGTTGCGCAAGCTTGCTGCGATAGGTTTCGGCCACGCGGTTGGCGACGGCGGCGGCGAGCTCAGGGTCGATCGACGTGAAGCGGATGCCGATGAACCGGCTCTCCTTCGGCGAATAAACTTCGAGGCGATCGAGGAACGCGCGCAGGGCGCGGTCCTGGTCGGTCTCGTTGGCGTGCGGGGCGCCGATGCCGGCCATGCGCAGGATGCGCGACAGGGCGTCGGTGGTGCCGCGGGCGCTGTTGAACTCCGGCAGATCGGCGAGCTTCATTTCACTCACGATCGTCTCGGCGAGGTCGTTCGACATCAGCGCGCGAACGTGGGTGTTCACGGCTTCCTTGTCCATGCGGACGCTGACGCTGTCCGACGAGCCGTTGCGCGAGGGGTCGGAGAACGGGTTGTTTGTGCTTTTTGATTCGATGGCGAGCTGCGTCTCGGACACATAGAGAGGCGCGATCATCTTGAGGACGCCGAAGGTCGCCCCCGCGAGCACCGCGGACACGACAACAAGCCGGCGGAAACTGCCGGTTACGGCCTTCCAGACGGACTTCAGGTCGATGTCGTCAGAACGCTGAATGGGTCTCGGGGGCATGTCTCTGATCCGCAAACCTTCTCTCGGATTGAAAGAGATAGGCGGGAGCGCGTTAGAATTTCCTTAAGTTTCCCAAAAAGGACCGCCGCCTCAGATTTTATTAACCCTCGTGGCCTATCACTCGGAAAGTAGGTTTCCGTAAACGGATAGTCATGCGCGCCGGTCTCAGAGCTTCGGTTCGTTTTGTATTGCCCGCAGCAGCGCTGCTGCTGGCGGGGTGCGCGCACGATCCCGAAACGGTCGTGTCGGCGGCGCTCACCAACATCGGCGGCCACGCCGGGCAGGTGCACGTCTTCGAGGGCGGCAGCGAGCAGACGGCCGAGCAGGTCACCTGGGGCGCGCCGACCGTGCAGCCCGCAGGCTTCCAGGGCACCCAGATGGTGGCCGATGCCGAAGGGCCCTATCTTCTCGACACGGGCGATCGACTGCGCGTGTTCGTCTACGGGCAGCCCAATCTGTCGCGCGCCTACACCGTGGATCATGACGGGCGCATCACCGTGCCGCTGATCGGCAACGTGGAGGCGCGCGGGCGCACGACGCGCGACCTTGCAGGCACGATCCGGTCCCGGCTCGGAGCCGAGTACGTGCGCGATCCGCAGGTGACGGTCGATATTCTCCAGAACCGCCCGTTCTTCATCTACGGCGAGGTCAAAACCGCCGGGCAATATCCCTTCGTTTCCGGGATGACGGTCGAAACGGCGATCGCGATCGCGGGCGGCTATTCGGAGCGCGCCAGCACGCGGAGCTATCGCATCACGCGGCGGATCAACGGTTTCGTCGACCAGATGGAAGCTCCAGGCGACTATCCGCTGCTTCCGGGCGATACCGTCTACGTCAACGAGCGCTTCTTCTGAGGCCATCACCGTGACAGACCCGCATGCGGACGAGACGCTCCTTCGCATTCTCCACATCATGCGCGCGCCCGTCGGCGGCCTGTTCCGGCATGTCTACGATCTTGCGCTGGCGCAGGCCGAGCGCGGCCATTTCGTCGGCATCATCGCGGACCGGACGGCGGCCGATAGCCTGACGCAGGCGCGCCTCGCCAGCATCGCGCCCAAGCTCAAGCTCGGCCTATCGCTCATTCCGATGAGCCGGCAGCCCGGCCTCGGCGACATCTCCGCGATCCGGTCGATCACGAAAATCGCGCGCGCGCTCGATCTCGACGTGCTGCATGGCCATGGCGCGAAGGGCGGCGCCTACGCGCGGTTTGCGCGCATGCGGCTGTCGCTGGCGGGCGAACGCGCGCGCGTGTTCTACACGCCGCACGGCGGCACGCTGCACTACAAGCCCGGAACGGCCGCGGGCACGGTCTTTTTCGTGCTCGAGCGCCTGATGGGCCGCATGACCGATGGCCTCATTTTCGAATCCGACTACGCACGCCGCGCGTACGGCCGCCTGATCGGCGTGACGGGCGCGCCGCGGCGGGTCATTCCGAACGGCCTTGGGCCGGACGATTTCGAGCAGACGGCGCCGAACCCGGACGCCGCCAACTTCCTTTTCATCGGCGAACTGCGCGCGCTCAAGGGCGTCGACATCCTGCTCCAGGCGCTGGCGCGCCTGATCGCGACGCATCCTGTCCGCGCCGTGATCGTGGGCGCGGGTCCGGACGGCGACGCGTTCAAGCAGCAGTGCCGTGCACTCGGGCTCGATGCGCATGTGACGTTCCCCGGCGCCATGCCCGCGCGCGCGGCGTTTCCGCTTGGCCATTGCCTGGTCGTGCCGTCGCGGGCGGAGAGCTTTCCCTACGTGGTGCTGGAAGCGGGCGCGGCCGGCAAACCCCTGATCGCGACCGACGTGGGCGGCATTCCGGAAATCGTCGCGGGCACCCGCACGCGCCTCGTCGTGCCGGGCTCCGTCGACAGCCTGCTGCGCGCCATGACGGAAGTCCTCATGCAGCCGGGCGCCGCGCTCAAGCGGGCCCAGGAGCTGCGCGAGAACGTCGCCGAAAAGTTCACCGTGGCGGCGATGGCCGACGCCGTGCTCGCCTTCTACCGCGCGCCCGTCCCGGCCTGAGACATCCCCGCTCCGGGCCGCCGAAGCGTCCCCCGTTTCACCTGCCCGTAAAATCAGCGGTTGCAGAACCACCTGCGACACACGCGCCGTGGCACGCTGCCTGCACACATGTCTCGAGACCGAGCATTTGCCCGGCCATCGTTACATTGTGAGCCAATTCCATGGTTTCGCCTGCCCTGCCCTCTCCCTACGCCGCTCTGAACCTGGACGGCGGGCCGCTCTCCGCCCAACGGCTGTCGCATCTTTCGCCGGTCGTCCTGGCTGGCCTCGTGCGGCTCGCCGATTTCGCGACGGCCGTCGTGACCGGCTTCGCGCTGGCCATGCTCTACATCGGCGATGCCGAAGTTGCGCTCGATCCGCTGCACATTCTGGTCATCCTGCTCTCCTCGCTGACGGCCGTTCTCGTCATCGACCTGCTCGGGCTCTATCGCTCGCGGCCGCTGGCGGCGTTCCATCGCAACCTGCCGCGACTGATGCTGGGCTGGGCGTCGGCCTTTGCGACCGCTGGCGTGCTGATCTTCTTCCTCAAGGCGGGCGCGGAATTCTCGCGTGTCTGGCTTGCGCTGTGGTTCGTCGTCGGCGGGCTCGCGCTCACCGCCGAGCGGGCCGGCGTAAGCCTCGTCATGCGCCAGTTCACGAACAGCGGCCGGCTATTGCGGCGCGCGGTTATCTATGGCGCGGGCGTCCTGACGGACGGGCTGATCCGCTCGATTGAAATGGATCACGGCGCGGGCATCCGCATCGTCGGCGTGTTCGACGATCGGACGGACGAGCGGCTGCGCCGCGACGGCGCCACGCGCACGCGTCTCGGCACGCTCGACGATCTGCTCGATGTGGCGCGCGCGATGCGGGTCGATCTCGTCATCGTCGCTCTGCCGGTTGCAGGCGAGCAGCGCCTCAACGAAGTGACGGACCGGCTCTCGGTGCTGCCGGCGGACATTCGCCTGCCCGCGCAAGCGACGCAGATCCGCCTGTCCCCGCGCCTCTATTCGCACGTTGGCCCCGTGGCCATGATCGATCTCTACGACCGGCCGATCGCCGACTGGGACGTGGTGTTCAAGTGGCTGTTCGACAAAGGCATCGGCCTTCTGAGCCTGATCCTGCTGTCGCCCATCCTGCTCGCGGTGGCGCTGGCGGTGCGGCTTGAATCGCGCGGGCCCGTGCTGTTCCGCCAGAAGCGCTACGGCTTCAACAACGAGATGATCGAGGTTCTGAAGTTTCGTTCGATGTACGTCGACATGTGCGATGCGACCGCCACCAAGCTTGTGACGAAGGGCGATCCGCGCGTGACCCGCGTCGGCCGCTTCATCCGCAAGACAAGCCTCGACGAGCTGCCGCAGCTCTTCAACGTGCTCAAGGGCGACCTTTCGCTCGTGGGGCCGCGGCCGCATGCGGTTTCGGCGAAAGCCGCAGACCGGCTCTACGACGAGGTCGTGGCGCGCTACTTCGCACGTCACAAGGTCAAACCCGGCATCACGGGCTGGGCGCAGATCTGCGGCTGGCGCGGCGAGACCGATACGCGCGAGAAGATCGAGAAGCGCGTCGAGCACGATCTCTACTACATCGAGAACTGGTCGGTGTTCTTCGATCTCCACATTCTCGCGATGACGCCGGTTGCGCTGCTGCGGTCGGAGAACGCGTACTAGGTCATGTGACCTGATGGACGTGGCTTGAATTTCCGTGGTGGGCGCTGCGTGCCTCGAGCGCGGACGCCAGCCACTGCGGCGGGCCCGCCGATGCGAGGTTCGCAATCTCGTCCTGCGTCCAGGTGTACGCGGCCTGGAACAGCTCTCCGTGGCGGTGCCAATCGAGAAAGCTCATTCCAGCGGGGATCGGCGGCACGAGCGAGATGTCGTCGGCCGTCAGCTCGCGCACGAAATCGCGGCGGTTCGCCATCAAGGCGCGCATGAGCACCGTGACAAGTCCGGGAGCCGCCGGAAGCTGGCCGCGCCGCAGCGGATTGAACACATGACGCATCAGCTCGCCGCGTGACGGCAAGGCGTCGTAGTCGACGTCGAACTTGTCGATCCCGGGCGGGCGGAAGCTCACCACGACGTTCGGGCCCTGTTTCAGATCGCGCATCACCTTGATGGGCGTGTTGTCGAGCAGGCAGCCGTCGACCAGCATGTCGCCGTCGGGCGTGTTGACGGGCGGCAGCAGCACGGGGATCGAGGACGAGGCGCGAATGGCCCGCCACAGCGGCCCGGTGCGGTGCACGGACACGGCAAAGCGCGTGAGATTGGTCGAGACCGCGAAGAACGGCAGCCAGAGATCCTCGATCTCCACCTCGCCATAGAGGCGCTTCAGCTCGGCGTCGAACACCGTGTGATCGAGCAGGCCGTAGCGCGGCACCGTATAGCGGCGCATGGCGCGGTTGGTGACGAACATCTCGCCCATCGCCCGGTCGATCTCATCCGGGCTGCTTTCCATCATGAAGGCCGCCGCGAGCGCCGCCCCGGCGGACGTGCCACCCATGATGTCGAAGGCGACGCCGGCCTGCGTGAGCGCCTTGTAGACGCCGGTGTGCGCGGCCGCGAGCGCGCCGCCGCCTGCCGCCACGAAGCCGACCGCGCGGCCATCAATAAAACGCACAAGCCGTTCGACGTCGGCGGTGCCATCGAGCGCGACGTGGTGGTGCATGGCCACGGCGCGCGTTTCGAGCCAGCGGCACGTGCCGCGCACTTTCGTCCGCGCGGGATGCAGCAGCACGAGGCGCGTGGCGTCAGGCGTTACGAACCGCGCCGCAAAGCGCTCGCTGGCGTTGGGGGCTGCGTCCGCAGTGTAGTCGGCGGCGGCGATAACGAGATCGGCGTGTCGGATCGCCTTTTCCGTCCACGGCGTCAGGCTGTCGTCGGCGACGAGGAGCACGTGGTCGTGCCCGGCTTCGAGCGCGTTGAGGCGGGAGATCGCCTCCGGGCCGTCGAGCCCCCCGCCCAGGCTCAGCATGTTGCGGGCGGCGACGCCATGCAGCACGACGCATCGGGCACGCTGGCGCAGCGCGCGTGCGAGCGCGACGACGAACTCGCTGCTGAGGCGACTGCCACCGGCCGGAATGACGCAGATCGTGCGCGGACGCGGCGGGGCATGGACCGCGTGCGCGATCGATGTCGTTCTCGCGAGCCGCTTGGCCAGCATGGCGGTCAAGGTGCGCCAGATCCCGGGATGGGCGCCCACAAGGGCATCGAACTCGACCCGCGAGAGCGCGAACAGCAGGCTGTCGCGCATGGCCGTGACGGTGGCCGTGCGGCGGCTTCCGGTGAGGAATGCAATCTCGCCCACGGGCTGGCCGGAGCCGATCTCGCTCACGGAACCGTTCTGGCCTTCGAGGGTGACGGACAGGCGGCCCGACAGCACGACGTACAGCGCGTCGGCCTCGTCGCCCTGGCGCATCAACACGTCGCCGCGGTGGAGGGTGCGCAAGGCAAGGCGGGCGGCCAGCGCCGTCCGCTCGGTCTCGGTCAGACCCGAGAACAGGTCAATGTCGGGAATCTCGTGCGCAAGCCCGTCAGCAGGGTCCATTGGCTTCCGGCCGGATCGCGTTGCCGCTCAGTCCACACTCGCGGACTTGGCCCCACTATACGGGGACGCGTGCCGATCAGGACCGGTTTAAATCGGTAAAGCGCTTCGGCGCGGGGGCGTGGTTAATTCTGGCCGCACGCGCGAGTCCGGCCACGAGCAGTCCGAGCGCCGGCAGAAACACCGTCAGGAAGGACGAGACGAGGATGACCTTGGTTGCCATATCCAAGATATGGCGCGCGGCGGCGAATGGATCACCACTCTTACGGAAATTTATGCTGTGGCGTACTGGTCGCCACGATAGCTGTCGGCCGCGGCGGCCAGCGCTTCGTTCATGGCGCGCGCCATCTTGTGGGGATTGAAGCCCCACTTGGCGTTGAGGCGCATGCTGGCAGCCACTTCGAGCGCCATGACAACAGCCGACTGGCCGTGACGGGCGATGACTTCGCTCACGTGGCGCGACTTGCAGGCCGAGAGGAAGCTGCGGAAACGCAGCAGAACCGCCACCTTGCGGATGCGTGCGCGGGGCGAGATCTGCCAGAAATCCTGCTCGACGCGGCGCAGGTCGTCATCGGAGAGACCCACGGTCGGCAGGAGAAGGCCGTTCCCGGCCGACAGAATTTTGAGGGCCAGCGCCAGCTCGCGCGCGCCCACGGGCGGCACGTCGCTGGTGTCGAGAGCTCCAGCCGGCTCGTCTGTCGTAACGTTCGTCATGGCGTTCTATACCCGCTTGGCAATTGCGTCGGTGCGGCCGAATACGGTCCAGGGCGAGCCGTGCAGAAGGATGATCTCCTTCGGACTACGTGATTCGACGAGGAAATCCACGTCGATACCCAGGAGGCGCCCATTTGGGTTGCGGATATCCGATTTCGCGAACCGGTATTTCCGACCATCGGTGGCGCTGATCACGCCGAAGCCGATGTCCTCATGAAACTTCGTAATCTGACCTTGCATCACACAACTCCATCTCGACGGATCGAAGTCCGCTATCGCGAACTGCATGACCTTGCGGGAGATGGCCGATGTGCGCTGTTCCTGCCGGAACATTCTCAATCATTTCAAGATTGTGGACCGGCTGGCCAAACTATTCCAACAGAAATGGGCCGTCTTTGAGGACGGCCCACACTATGTCGCAGGTGGCGTGTTTTTCGACCACACGGAGCGACTAGAGCCTGTCCTTTCGGCGGACCGGCGGAAAGGCTCTAGCGTTCTGTTGTAGCGTGCTTTTATCGGGCGTCCGCGTCCTCGTTAACCTCGCTGCCGCCATCCCATTCCGCGAGCGCGACCGCTTTGCGGCGGCGGGCGGGCGGGCCGGAGGGGCCCGCGGGAGGACTGGTCGCGTTAGTTTTTACGAAAAAAGGCGTCTACCCGCATGCCGGGTTTCAAACCCGTGGCCGTCCCCTGCAATTCGATTGTCACTTCCATCACCTCCACATCGGTCACGCGGCGCGGGCCGCGCGGGCCGATGCGTGCCTGGCCAAGCGTGGGAGCGATGTTCGTCACTTTGCCGTCGATCTTTTCCGGCTGGCTGACGCTGGTCACGTAAGCCGACTGGTTGATCGAGATCTTGCCGACGTCACCTTCGTCGACTTCGGCCTTCACGCGGACGACGCTCATGTCGCCCATCACGACAAGCGGGAGCTCAAGCGACGGAGCCACGATCTCACCCTGCTTGGTGGTGACCTGCAGGATGGTGCCGGCGGACGGCGCGCGAATGCGGGTCTTGTCGAGCAGCGCTTCGGCCATTCTCACCTGGGCGCGGGCGGCGCTGACGGTCGACTCGGCGCGGTTCGGGGCGGGAAGGTTCGCCTTCGACTGCGCCTTGACGTAGGCGATGCGCTCGCGCTCGAGGCGGTCGTTCGAATCTTTCAGGCGGCGGCGTGCGTCGCCGACGGCTGCTTCGCTGCCGTTGCCGCTGCGCTTGGCGGCGATCGCGTAGTCGAGCTCGATGCGGGCGCCCGTGACGGCGCGCTCGGCCGAGTAGATTGCGTCCTCTGCCTTGCGTACGTCCTCGCGGCCGGAGACGACGGACTTTTCGCTGTCCTCGCGGCTCGCTTCGGCTTCCGTCTCGGCGGAGGCGAGCTTGGCGCGCGCTTCCGCATCGTCGAGACGCAGCAGCAGCTCGCCTTCCTCGACCTTGTCGTCGACCTTGACGAGGACTTCCTCGACGCGGCCGAGATAGGTCGCGCCCAAGCGGATCTCGCCCGACTTGGGCTCGACGACGCCAGGGGCCGCGACTTCGTAGTCCTTGGTTTCGAGCGCAATCGGCTCGTTGTTGGAACTGCTCTTGTACTTGTCGTAGGCGAGGTAACCACCGGCGCCGGCGAGTCCCAGCAGGAGGATGAGGTTGAGAGGTTTCAGCATGGCGCGTGATGTTCCTTAAGCTGCAACGTTCTTTTTCTTGGACGGATGCGGAGAGCCTTCGCTACCGGGCGGGCTCTTGTTCGGGGAACGATCGTCTCCGACGATGCGTCCGTCCTCGATGGTGATGATGCGATCGGCGTAGTGAAGCGTGCGATGGTCGTGCGTCACCGCCATCACGGCGCGTGTCGGGTCCTTTGCGACTTCCTTCAGCAGCTCCATCACGGCCTTGCCGTTCTCGCTGTCGAGGGCGGCCGTCGGCTCGTCTGCCAGCACGACCGAGGGGCGGCCGGCGAGCGAGCGAGCGATGGCGACGCGCTGCTTCTCGCCGCCTGAGAGCTTCGAGGGATAGGTGTTGATGCGGTGGCCGAGGCCGACGGCCTTCAGGGCCTCCGTCGCGGTCTGAATCGGATCGGCGCTGCGTGCGTCGCGTACGTCGAGGGCGACGAGCACGTTCTCAACCGCCGTCAGAGTGGGAAAGAGATTGTAGCTCTGGAACACGAAGCCGACATGCAGACGGCGAATCTCGGCGAGCGCTTCTGACGAGAGACCTACGGCCTGGTGGCCGGCGAGATGCAGCTCTCCGCTGGTGGCAGTCAGGATGCAGCCGAGGATCGAAAGCAGCGTGGTCTTGCCGCTGCCGGACGGCCCCATGAGAAGCGTGAGCTCGCCGGGCACGAGATCCATGCTGACGCCCTTGAGGATCTGCAGCTCTCCGGCGCCCGTGCCGATCGTCTTGACGATGTTGCGAGCCTCGAGAAGCGGTCGCTGCCCACCCGATGCCCTTCCCGCTTTGGCCATAGTCGTGAACTCTCCCAAAAAACGAAGCGCAGCGGTCGATGCCGGCACACTGCCATCAGCGGTTCGCCGCGTCTGTTACGCCTGTCACATGACGTACTGAAACTTATTGATTGGAGAGATCGCTGCCACGACAGACCCTATGCGCCAACGCTACGAAGGCAAATCCTCCGATGCAAGAGCGTCGATGCCAGCTGCCGTCCCCGAAACCCTCTCAATTAGGGGAATCCGGGGTGCCTTTCGGCCTCCCGGATCCAGTCGTTTTTGTTCCGGCCTTTTTTAGCCGTTTGCCTTACCTGTTGAACACGCCCGCCGGATCGATGCGCGTGACTTTCCGGATTGCGGTGATGGCCGCGAAAATGCACATGCCGACCGTGAGCGCGAACAAGTAACCGGCGATTTCGGGCGTCATGAGGATGGTGAGCGTGGGCACTCGGACCTTCAACCGCGCGATCGCCAACATGGCGAGCAGCATACCGGCCGCATAGCCCAGCACCGCACTCAGCAGGGCCTGAACCAGAATGACCTGGTGGATATAGCTGGCCGATGCGCCCAGCGCACGCAAGGTCGCGAACTCGTTCAAGTGGTCCTTGGTGCTGGCGTAAAGCGTCTGAGCGACGATGACGACACCAACGATGGCGCCAAGCACCATGCCGGTAATAAGGGCGAGACCGGCGCCTGTGCTGAACATCCAGTACTTGATGCTGCGGGCGCGGAATTCCTCGTGGGTCAGTACCTCCGCTCCGCCTTTGAAGCGGTCGGTCAGCACTTGCTTGACGTGTTCGACATCCGCGTCCCTGGACAGCGTGACCAGGACATAGCTCGCCTGCACAGGGCTCGCGTTGTTCAATTTGCGCGCTGTCGAGATCGGGGTGAACACGTAGGGCAGCGTCGCGAACGAACGAATGCCCTTCGTGACCGCCGTGACCTGGACGCGCTGGCCGTTGATTTCCGCGTACTCGCCGCGCCCCTCGATGCCGAGGTCCGTGAAGTAGGACCGGTCGGCCGCAACGGCCATCGGGATTTCCAGATCCGCTTCGGTTCCTTCGTCGATGTTCCAGGTGTGGGTTTCGCCCTTTTCCCAGTCGAGGCCGACGAGAACGAACGACTTCTTGCCACCGCCCGGCTTACGCCACGACGAGAAGCTGACCATCATATCCTCGGCCTTGAGGACGCCCGGCGTCGACAACGCGGCGTACTTCTCGTGGCCGATCAGAAGCGAGGGATCGTCAAAGCTCTTGGTGCCGTACGGCATGATCCACAGGTCGGCCTTCGACTTGTCGAGCACGGTCGCGATCTTGCTCTCGGACCCCTTGTACAGGCCCACCTCGATGGCTACGAGCACCACCGAGAAGACGATGCCGACCAGCGTAACGATCAGGCTCATGCGATCGTGGAAGAGGTTGCGGTAGGCGATCTTGGGCGCCATCCGGATGACTCGGCCAGGACCGGCAGACGGCGAAGCCGCCTTTTTGCTGAACATGTCGCTCTCCATAAAGTCGCGCCTGAGTTGTGCGCTGAACTTTCCGCTGCGTCCAGAGTCGGCGCAGAACCTTAACGAGATTTATTGCATGCGCCATGACGTATCAGGACCGGGTTTTCACGGCCCTGACACGTGTTGTCGCGCATCCGGCAGGGTGTCCGTCCGGGGAATCAGTTGCCGCAGCCGACGCTCACGGTCGTACCGATCGCAGGCATGAACTTCTTGCAGCCGGTCTCGTCGGGCGCCTTGTCGGTGCTGGCCGTGACCGTCGAGGCCGGGGCTTCCGCGCGGGTGTCGGGAGCGGGCGAATCGGACGTGGTGGCGTCCGGCTGCTCGGCCGTGTTGTCGGCGGGGATCGAACCCTGGATCAGCGCGGAGCTACCGGTTGCGGCGGGAGCGATCTCGTTGGACGGAGCGGCGGTTGCCTGCTCGACCTTGTCCGGCTGCTGCGCCTTGACGATGCGGGTGGGCTTGTCCTGCTTGCGCGCGGCCTGCACGTCCTGTTTGCGTGCTGCCTGCAATTCTTGTTTGCGTGCAGCCTGCACGACCGGCAACCGCTTCGACGGTTTGTTGTGATAGCCGCCGCCTCCGCCATGGGCGGGCGTTGCGACGAAGGTGCCGAGGGGGCCGCCGAAACCGAGACGCACGCCCCCGCCGCCGGCTTGCGCCGCGGATGCGAGAGAGGCCGCTGCCAGAATGGCGGAGGCCAAGGCTGCGAGCTTCGTGTTCATGGCTTCACTCCTCAAAGTTCGTGTTCGCTGCCGTTGAGCGGCGCGCTTCTGATTGGGAGCATGCTCGGAAACGGTTGCGGGCGCTGTTCCGGCCGTGACTCGACCGAGAGTTTGTCGTTGGCTTCGGCAACATGTTGTCGTTCGCTGCTTTGCGACGCGTGCAAAACGAAAAAGGCCGGCCCCTGATGCGGGACCGGCCTCGTGTTTCTGATCTTGCGTCGCGGACTTACTTCGAGTCGCAGGCAACTTCGACGGCAACACCGATCGCGGGGACGAACTTCTTGCAGGTTTCGCCCTTGGCTTCGGTCGTCTCCGTCTCGGCGTCGGTCACGGCCTGATCGGCTGCGGCGACAGTCTTGCCCGACGTGCCCGGCTCGTCCGATGCGGCGCCGTTCGCGTTGTTGGCCTGATCGACGTCAACCTGAGTGAGGGCCGCCGAGCTAGACGGAGCGGCGACGTAGGTCGACTTCGTATCTTCCTTCTTGGTCTCGGTCACGGCGGCCGTCTCTTCGACCTTCGCTTCCGAAGCCTGGGCCTTTGCGGTGGCCTGTGCCTTGGCGCGGGCCTGTGCCTGAGCCTGTGCCTTGGCCTGAGCGCGGGCACGAGCCTGGGCCTGTGCCTTGGCGCGAGCCTGGGCCTGAGCCTGTGCACGGGCCTTGGCGGCCTGCTGCTGCTGAGCCTTCTGAGCCGAGTGCGCCATGGCGCCGACGGCGAGGATCCCGAGGCCAACGCCCAGGGCCACACCGCGTCCACCGGCCTCTGCGGCGGGAACGATCGCCATGCTCGCAGCGACCGTCGCTGCTACCAGGCTAAAGCGGAATTTCTTGGCCATTTTCATCTCCATCGAATTGGCGGGAGCGGTGCGGCGGGCGTGACGCCGTGCTCTCATGGGGTCACAATGACGGACGATCGGAGTGAGAGCTGTTCCTGGTGTAACAAACCGCAGATTTGTTTGAAAAAGGCCGATTCTGCGTTTAGCGGCGGATCTTGGTTCTTAGATGCGCCAGCCACCGGCAAAATGGCCCGGCAGCCTGACATCTGATGATCCTACCACAAAACAATTTCGCCGCCCATGGCCTACCGGGGTCTTGCCGGAGGTATTTACGGGGAGCATCGGTTACCACGCCGCCTCCCGAGCCGGGGCCGTAGCCATCGTCCCGGTCCGACACACGGTCAGCGTTCGAAACCGGCTCAGCCAGCGGACGCGGCCAGACGGAGCGCGGCCCGCTGCGGCTCGGCGCCGATCGACTTCGCAATCGCCGAGACCGTGCGCGAGATGAAATCCGACGTCCGATCGAGCACGATGTGGCGCTGCCGGTCGACCGTGACCATGTGATAGCTGTCCTCGAGCACCACGAGGTCGACGGGGCCGGCCAGCTCGCGTTGCAGATACGCAGCGTTGTCGAGGCCGGCGTAGTCGTCCTCGCGGGCGTGCAGGATGAGAACCGGCTGCGTGATGGAGCCGACGTCCTTCATGACGGCCTTCGACAGGCGGCGGCGCTCCAGAACGGGACCGCCCGGGGTGGACGACTGGCCGATCTGGCCGCCGCTGGCGGCCATCGCGCTGGCGATGAAATCGCGGATCCGCTTGTCCTTGATGCCGACATGGATCGGCACGGGCACGCGAAAGAGGTTGGCGAAGCGCTTGCTGTCGATGAGGCGCAGGATGCGCACATACCAGGGGATCTGCCGGCCGCTCAGCCAGAGCGTCGGGGAATAGAGCGTAATGGCGCTGACCTTCTCGGGGTGGCGGGCGGCGAGCATCAGGCTCAGGACGGCACCCGTGGACAGGCCGCCGACAATCACCGTCTCACACGTCTCGGCCAGCTTATCGAGGCCCTGCTTGGCGCTTTCGTACCAGTCGTGCCAGCTCGTGGCCATCAGGTCCGCTTCCGTCCCGCCGTGGCCGGCAAGCTCGGGGCAGTGAACGGTGTAACCGTTGCGGGTCAGGCCGTTGGCGACGAAGCGGATCTCACTCGGCGATCCACAAAGACCGTGGATGAGCAGTACGCCCACTTGACCGGTCTTCGACTTCAAACTCACATCGCTCGACTGCATGACTTACCCCAGTGGTACCAGCTCCGAATGCCGGCACCCTAGGTAAGCAATTCCGGTGCCGCTGTTCCGGTCGGCACAGTCGCATGGTCAATTGGGCGCAGCCGGGCCGCGTGAGCGATTGCAGGGCTTGGGGAAAAAGCCATCGCGGGCAACGGGTAACGCAAAAGGCGTTGACCATACCGCACCGCCGGATTACACCTTCTTAGAATAGTTCTAATCGGTTTGAAGGCCGGCTGACATTCCGTCGCCGGGTAATTAGTAGGCAATTCGGTCCGTGGAGGGAGCCTCATGAAGGGCAAACGTGAAGTCATCGAAATTCTCAACGAAGCCCTGAAGCTCGAACTCGGCGCGGTTAACCAGTACTGGGTCCACTACCGGATGCTCGAAAACTGGGGCTACACGAAGCTCGCCAAGAAGGAGCGCGCGGAGTCGATCGAAGAGATGCAGCACGCCGACAAGCTCGTGCACCGCATCATCTTCCTCGAGGGTCTGCCCAACCTGCAGCATGTCGCCCCGCTCATGATCGGCGAGAACCTCAAGGAAGTTCTCGAGTGCGACCTCAAGGGCGAGAAGATCGCGCACGAGACGTACATCCGCGGCCGCGACATCTGTCACGCGGCGAAGGATTACGTGACGATGGAGCTGTTCGAGAAGCTGATCGAGGACGAGGAAGGACACATCGACTTCATCGAGACGCAGCTCGACCTGATGGACAAGATCGGCGTCGCCAACTACGGGCAGCTCCAGGCCGAAGCGGCCAACGAGGTCGAGGGCCACTAAGCCCTCCCATTTCTGGAACCTAATCGGCGGCCCCGGAGAGATTTGCTCCGGGGCCGCATTTCGTTAAGAGGCGATTTACCGTGTTGAGCGACGGCGACGGCGATTGCGCCCAGCAGCCGAACCTTGCGGCGAATTAAAGGAACTCGGGGACTGGACGCTGCGTTGCCGCTTCAGATGAAAATGATGGCCTCAATGCAAGTTAGCTCAAAGGAACACGATGGCCGGTGCCCCACGGTGCTCGTTGTCGACGATAACCCGATTTTGCGGCTGACGCTCGCCCAGGAGATCAGCCACGCGGGCTTCAGAGTCCGCGAAGCCGCCACGGCCGATGAAGCGGAAACCGTTCTGCAGGCGGGTGCGGACATCGATTTGATCGTGACGGATGTCGAGATGCCCGGCCGGCACGACGGCTTGGCGCTGGCCATGTTCGTCCGGTCGCACTACCCCAACACGCCCGTCATCGTCGTCTCGGGGCGGGTGCCGCAGGTGCGTGCCGCTTCGGTCGCCGACGCGTTCTTTTCCAAACCCTATGATGTCGGCTCCGTGATCCAGCGCGTTGCCGCGCTGCTCGGTTATCAGAGGCCGAGCGGCGCGACGTGAGCCCGCGCTACGCAGTTTGACGTAAGCGCGGGTTGACCTCGCTCCCCGCGGCGAGTCCCGCCTATGACAGGACCCTGCCCGCGACCGCATCCAGCTTGCGGATGAGAGACGCATCGCGCGCCTCCGGGGCGGTGATCAGCGCCACATCCAGCGCCCGGTCCGAGCCGATCGGGCAGGCGGGATGCTCGCGCGGGAAACTGCGCGCCAGGTGCGCGACGAGGCGCTGCGCTTTTTCCGTGTTGCCCTTCATGATGGCGACGATCGACGCCACGTCCACGGCCGCATGCTCGTCGTGCCAGCAGTCGTAGTCGGTCACCATCGCGACGGTCGCGTAGCAAATCTCTGCTTCGCGCGCGAGTTTCGCCTCCGGCATGTTGGTCATGCCAATGACGTCCATGCCCCAGCTCCGATAGAGGTTGCTCTCTGCGCGCGTGGAGAACTGCGGACCTTCCATCACGAGGTAGGTGCCGCCGCGGGTGTAGAGCAGGCCTTCCGCCTGCGCCGCCTTCTCGACGGCATCGACGAGCAGCGGGCTCACGGGATCGGCGACCGAGACGTGCGCCACCAGTCCTGGGCCGAAGAAGCTCTTTTCGCGTGCGAACGTGCGGTCCACGAACTGGTCGACAAGCACGAAGTGGCCGGGCGCCAGGTCCTCGCGCAGCGATCCGCAGGCCGAGATGGACACGAGGTCTGTCACGCCGGAGCGCTTCAGCGCGTCGATGTTGGCGCGGTAGTTGATCGCTGACGGCGGCACGGGATGGCCGCGGCCATGGCGCGGCAGAAACCGGATCGGCAGGCCCTCGAACTCGGCAAAGAGGATGTCGTCGGAAGGTGCGCCCCATGGGGTCATCACCTTTTCCCAGCGGGCATTCTCCAGGCCCGGCAGATTGTAAAAGCCGCTTCCGCCGATAATGCCGAGGATGGACTTCGTCATGAGGGCTCCAAAAGGAAATGGGCAGTGCGGCCCGGGTGTCTCCACCTCTTGCCTACTGCCCATGCCTTCAAAAGAGAAGCCCCGCCCTCAAAAAGAGCGGGGCCCAGCGCCTCACGCCGTGTTCTCAGTGCGGAATGTTCGGCCAGATCCGGCGCTTGCCGACATAGAGCAGGCCCGTCGTGACCAACAGATACAGCATGACCAGCCAGCCGGTGATCTTGCGCCGGTTCAGCGTCGGGTCGGCCGACCACGAAAGGAAGGCCGCGATATCGCGGGCGTTCTGATCGTAGGAGCCCCAGTCGCCCTGGTACTTGACGAAGTTGTCGGCCGCGATCGGCGGAGACATTGCGATCTGGTGGCCGGGGAAGACAGCGTTGTAGTGCATGCCTTCGGCAACCGTCACGCCGGCGGGCGCCTCGTGATAGCCGGTGAGGAGCGCATAGATGTAGTCAGCGCCGCCCTCCTGATAGCTGGTCGCGATATCGCGCAGCATGGAGAACGGGTGCGCCCACCAGGTGCCGGTGTATTCGACGTTGCGCGCCTTGGCGAGGAGCGAGAGATCCGGCGGCAGCGCGCCGTTCTGGGCTGCGCGCGCTTCCTTCTCGTTCTTGAACGGGCCCTGGATGGGGTCGAACAGCTTCGGCTCGCGCTCGAACATCTGGCCCGCATCGTTGGGACCGTCGACGATCTTGTTCGGCCATTCGTGGGCGAGCGTCTTCACGCCCTCCTCGGGGAACTCGGGGCCGCCCGGCTCGGCGAGGTTGCGGAAGCGGACGCGCTTGAGACCGTGACAGGCCGAGCAGACGTCCTTGTAGATCTGGAACCCGCGCTGAAGCTGGTCGCGATCGTACTGGCCGGTGAAGCCGCCGAAGCTCCAGGTCTGGCGTTCAATGTGAACGCCGTCGCCTGCCGCGTGGGCCGAGGCGGCGCCGGCCACAAGGGCCAGCGCGACCAGGGACTTTTTCAAAGCTCGCATCATCGAAGTCCCCCGCTCAACGCGTCTCTGGTGCTGCCGTCGCGCCAGCCGGCGCGCCGGAGCCGCTCGGCAAGACCGAGGCTGATATGGATTTCGGCAGCGCCGTCGGCGTCTCGATGATGCCCAGGATCGGCATGACGAGCAGGAAGTGCGCGAAATAGTAGACCGTGAAAATGCGCGACCAGATCACGTAGGCGCCTTCGGCGGGCTTAGCGCCGAGGTAGCCAAGGCCGACGCTGGCGATGACCAGAAGCCAGAAGGCCCACTTGTAGAGGGGGCGATACTTGGCCGAGCGGACGCGGCTGGTGTCGAGCCAGGGCACGAAGATCAGCACGGCGATGGCCGAGAACATGGCGATCACGCCGCCGAGCTTCGAGGGGATGGCGCGCAGGATGGCGTAGAACGGCAGGAAGTACCATTCGGGCACGATGTGCGGCGGCGTTACGAGCGCGTTCGCCTCAATGTAGTTGTCGGCGTGGCCGAGGTAATCCGGCAGGAAGAAGACGAACCAGGCGAAGAGGATCAGGAAGGCGAACATGCCGACCGCGTCCTTGGCCACGGCGTAGGGGAACATCGGCACCGAGTCCGACTTGGTCTTGATGTCGAGGCCGGTCGGGTTGTTCTGGCCGGCAACGTGGAGCGCCCAGATGTGCAGCACGACAATGCCAAACAGCACGAACGGCAGCAGATAGTGAAGAGCGAAGAAGCGGTTGAGGGTCGTACCCGAGACCGAGTAGCCGCCCCACAGCCATTCGACGATGGCGGTGCCGACACCCGGGATGATCTCATTCAGCGACGAGAAGAGGTTCGTGATGACGGTGACGCCCCAGAAGCTCATCTGGCCCCAGGGGAGAGCGTAGCCCATGAACGCCGTGGCCATCATGACCAGGAAGATCAGGACGCCGAGAATCCAGAGCACTTCGCGCGGGGCCTTGTAGGAACCGTAATAGAGACCGCGGAAGATGTGGATGTAGACGGCGATGAAGAACATCGAGGCGCCGACGGCGTGCAGGTTGCGCAGCAGCCAGCCGTAGTTCACGTCGCGCCGGATGGCTTCGACCGAGTTGAAGGCTTCGGCCGCGCTCGGCTGATAGTGCATGGCCAGCACGATGCCGGTGACGATCTGGGCGACGAGGCAGAATGTCAGGATGCCGCCGAACGTCCAGAGATAGTTGAGATTGCGCGGCGTCGGGAAGTCGACGAACTGCCCGTGCATGAGGCGCGCGATCGGCAGGCGGTCGTCCCACCACTTGGCGAACGACGACTTCGGCTCATAGGTCGAGTTGTGCTCCATCGGTCCCGCCCCTTAGCCGATCTTGATTTTTGTGTCGGAGACGAACTCGTAGGGCGGTACCTCAAGGTTCCGCGGCGCGGGACCTTTCCGGATGCGGCCCGACGTGTCGTAATGCGATCCGTGGCACGGGCAGAACCAGCCACCAAACTCACCCCTGGCGTCGCCCATGGACTGGCCCTTGGGGATGCAGCCGAGATGCGTGCAGATGCCAACCATGATGAGCCAGTTGGCCTTGCCGTCCTTGACGCGGTTCTTGTCGAGGGCGGGCGTCGCTTCGGGAAGAAGATCGTTGCGCGCCGAGCCGTCCGGAAGATCAGCGATCGGAGTTGCTTCGGCCTGCTTGATCTCGTCGGCGGTCCGATTGCGGATGAAAATCGGCTTGCCACGCCACATGGCGGTGATGGCCTGACCTTCCTTGACGGGCGACAGATCGATCTCGACCGAGGCCAAAGCCTGAGCGCCGGCGTCCGGATTCATCTGATCGACGAACGGCCAGAGCGTGGCTGCGGCACCAACCGCGATAAACGCGTTGCCCGCAATCACAAGGAAATCACGGCGATTTGGATCTTCGGCTTCGCTTGCCACGTAACCCCTCCAGATTCGAGGATGTTCAACTCTCGGAACGCGACGGTGGGGCAAGACGGCTGCGGATCGTTTCCGATCTAACTCGAAGCCCCGCTGAAACCGGATTTATCGCGACGGACGAGACGATGCGCACGCTCTAAAGCAGACTCGAAGCACTATCTGAGCCTCGCTTCGTGCGCAAGTTTCGCGTCCTGTCACGGCGAACCCAATCCCCTCGCCTTTGACGGATGACACACCTGCGTCGTTACATTTCGGAAACTGTTCTTGCACCGTTTAAGAAGCCGCTCAAGGCTGGTCCTCCAACACGCCACGGGTCAAAGTGGCGCACACTTCTTTTTTCCAGGGTCTTCATGCGGCTCGCGCTTTATCAACCCGACATTCCACAGAACACCGGCACGATCCTGCGCTTGGCGGCGTGCCTCGGCGTGCCGGTCGACCTCATCGGCCCGGCCGGATTCGATTCCAGCGACCGTTCATTCCGGAGGGCTGGACTCGACTATTTGGATCACGTCGACCTGACCCGCCACGAGAGCTTCGAGGCCTTCGAACGGCATCGCGCCCGCGGCACGCCACCCGCTCGGCTCGTGCTGCTCACCACGCATGCCGACACCGCTCATTTCGAATTCGGCTTTTCAGACAGCGACGTGCTGCTGCTCGGTCGCGAGAGCGCGGGCGTTCCGGAGGCGGTTCATGACATTGCGGATGCGCGCGTGCGCATCCCCGTGCGGGCCGGACTGCGCTCGCTCAATATTGCCGTGGCGGCCGCGATGGTGCTTGGCGAAGCGCTGCGCCAGACGCGGGGATTTCCGGAGTAGGCAGTAGGCAGTAGGCAGCAGGGGAATGTGAGACGTTCGGGGACGTCGACGGGTTCGTCACGACTGCCGACTGCCGCAATCCGACTGCGTGGGATCAGCCCTTGGTCAGCATCAGGGTGAGGCCGATGAGCGTTTCGCTGAAGAACTGGATCTCCACCATCTGGCGCTTGTCCTTGACGATGATGTCCATGTTCGCCGACAGCGACGTGCCCTCCGTGCCGCTGACCGTGACGCGATAGCCGCGCGGCGTCACCTCGCCATCCAGCACGCCGTTGACGTTGTACATCAGCTCGGTCCACTCGCCCTTGAGCTTGCCGTCCGCGTGGCGCACCGTGCTCTGCACTTCGATCTTGCCGCTGCCGGAGGCGCAGCGGATGTTCTGCTTGAGCTGCTCGCCCTGGCCTTCAATGAAATAGGTGGCGCGGCATTTCACGTCTTCGGTCTTGCCATCCTTGAAGCGCAGGCGGCCGGTGCCACCCCACCAGCCATCAAGGTTGGCGAAGGGGCCGACGGTTTGCGGGGCCGCATCGACCGCGGGTACGGGCCCGATGAAGCCAAACAGCAGCAGCGCACCAGCAGCCGCCGCACGCACGATGCCAGCGGCCCGAAACCTAGCCGGATTTTCGTTCATGGAACCCTCATAGACCGCCGCACCGATTCCCGTCGCGACAACGTTGCCGAGTGCTTCAACGCTTGCAAATGCCGGAAGGCTCCACGCGAAGCACTTTTTTCGCTGCTGTGTCGGCGGGGCCGCAGGCCGTTCCCCGCCCTAGGCCGTGGGCTTGCGGCCCGAAGCCGCCAGAACACGGTCCCAGACATCATCTGGCATGCCGTGACGCCAGACGTTGGCCAGGCATTCGCGAAACTTCGGGCTCTCGCGCGCCATCTGCTCCACGGCGCCGATGATTTTGCGGTCGTGCCTGCCGAGCAGCGACTCGAGCTCGCCGCATCCGATCAAGGTCACCTGCCAATCGGTTTCCGAATACGCGATGGCCATCCGGATGATCTCGAGGGCGGCAACGGGATGGTCGTAGACCATCGCGAACACGCATCTCGATGCCCAAGCGCGCTCTTCGTTGCCCTTGATGCCGCCCTTGTAGCCGAGCGCATAGGTGCGGGCGAGATGGGCGGGATCGAGTGCGCGCGAGGTTCCGAAGCAAAAGGGCGGGCTCGCCGCGACCTCGTCGTCGTCCCACCAGTCGTGGTCGGGACACGCGCCGCAACAGACGCCGTCCCACGCTTCGGCGGGAAGGCGACACTGCGGATCGGCGGGCGCTCCTGACCCGGATCTCGGCTTAGCGCTTCGCTCAGGCCGTTGATCGTTGGACCGCACCATCGCGACGCCTCCGCGCTCCCGTGGCGGGCGGCAGGCGCCGCCCCTGCTATGCGATACCGAGCTTCTTCTTCAGGATGTCGTTGACGGCTGCTGGGTTGGCCTTGCCGCCGGTGCTCTTCATGACCTGCCCGACGAACCAGCCGAGCATCGAGGGCTTGGCCTTCGCCTGCTCCACCTTGTCCGGGTTGGCGGCGATGATGTCGTCGACGGCCTTTTCGATGGCGCCGGTGTCCGTCACCTGCTTCATGCCGCGCGCTTCGACGATCGCGGCCGGATCGCCACCCTCGGTCCAGACGATCTCGAACAGGTCCTTGGCGATCTTGCCCGAGATGGTGCCGGACGTGATGAGATCGACCAAGCCGCCGAGCTGCGCGGACGAAACGGGCGACTGCGCGATGTCGAGGCCTTCCTTGTTCAGGCGGCCGAACAGCTCGTTGATCACCCAGTTGGCTGCGGTTTTTCCATCGCGCCCCTTGGCCACGTCCTCGAAGTAGGCGGCGTTCTCGCGCTCGGCGACGAGCACGGTCGCGTCGTAGACGGAGAGGCCGTAGTCCTTCACGAAGCGTGCCCGCTTTTCGTCGGGCAGCTCAGGCAGGTGCTGCTTGAGATCGTCCACGTAGGCCTGCTCGAACTCCAGCGGCAGCAGGTCGGGATCGGGGAAGTAGCGGTAGTCGTGCGCCTCTTCCTTCGAGCGCATCGAGCGCGTCTCGCCGCGGCCGGGGTCGAACAGGCGCGTTTCCTGGTCGATCTTGCCGCCGTCCTCGATGATGTCGATCTGGCGGCGCGCCTCGACCTCGATGGCCTGACCGATGAAACGGATGGAGTTGACGTTCTTGATCTCGCAGCGCGTGCCGAGTGCGGCGCCGGGCTTGCGAACCGATACGTTCACGTCGGCGCGAAGGTTGCCCTTCTCCATGTCGCCGTCGCAGGTGCCGAGGTAGCGCAGGATCGTGCGCAGCTTCGTCACGTAGGCCTGGGCCTCCTTCGACGAGCGCAGGTCGGGCTTCGAGACGATCTCCATCAGGGCGACGCCCGAGCGGTTGAGATCGACGAACGAAAATTCGGGGCTCTGGTCGTGGATCGACTTGCCGGCGTCCTGCTCCAGATGCAGGCGCTCGATGCCGACGCGCTTCGCCTCGCCGTCGACGTCGATCTCGATTTCGCCCTCGCCCACGATCGGCTGCTTGTACTGGCTGATCTGATAACCCTGCGGCAGATCGGGATAGAAGTAGTTCTTGCGATCGAAGACGCTCTTCAGGTTGATCGCGGCCTTGATGCCGAGGCCTGTGCGGATCGCCTGCGCCACGCACTCCTTGTTGATGACCGGCAGCATGCCCGGCATGGCCGCGTCGACGAGCGAGACATGGCTGTTCGGCTCGGCGCCGAAGCCGGTCGACGATCCCGAAAACAGCTTCGAGGCGGAGGCGACCTGGGCATGCACCTCCATGCCGATCACGACCTCCCAATCGCCGGTGGCGCCGGGGATGAGGTTGCTCTTGCCGCTGGTGTTGGCCGAATTCTGCATCAGTCCGTATTCCTATTGCGCGGTCTTGTTGCGCGAGAACCAGTAACCCAACGCGGCCCACACGAGGCCGAAGGCGAAACCAAGGAGCAGGAGTGCTGCCTCGCTGCCGACGGCATGGATCGCGAAGACGCCGACCTGTCCGCCGATCCAGTAGAGGATGAAGCCCGAGAGCGCTGCCGCGAAGGCGGCGATTGGCAGCTTCTGCCACTGGTCGGCGTTGCGGCCCATCAGAAAGGCCACCACGATCACCGCCGGGTTGGCGGCGGCCAGCAGCACGAGCGTCATCGGATCGAAGGAATTGATCGGGATCATTCGCGGCGTCCGCCGCTGCTCGCTTCCTGCTGGCGCAGTTTCTCTTCCTCGTACTGCACGAACCAGCCGATCATGTTGCGCCACTGCGCGCCGACCATCTCGATCATCTCAGCGGGGAGCCCGCGCTGGCGCGCCTGCACCTTCACCTTGTCGATCACCTGCTGGATACGCCACGGCACGCTCGCCTCGCTCGGATCCTTCTTGAGCTGCCAGGCACGCTCGACATAGCCAAAGCGCTCGGCGATCAGGTCGACGAGCGCCGCGTCAATCCGGTCGATCTCGTCGCGGACCTGGCCCATGTCCGCGCATTCCCAGGGGCGTTTCGGGTCCATGTCACTTGCCTCCAGTTGTCTTTTTGGCCGCGCCGCTGGTCGCGCTGGTCCACCATGCCTCGGGCACGGTGATGCGGCCGGCGGCGTCTTCGATGGCCTGGGCGGCGCGGAAGAGCGTGCCCTCGTCGAACGGCTTGCCGATGAGCTGCAGACCGAGCGGCGTGCCCTCGGACGACAGGCCCGCGGGGACGGAGATGCCCGGCAAACCGGCCATGTTGACCGTCACCGTAAAAATGTCCTCGAGGTACATGGCCAGCGGATCGCCCGTCTTTTCGCCGAAGGCGAACGCGGGCGACGGCGTCGTCGGCGTCAGCACCACGTCGACATCGCTCCAGGCGTTGTCGAAGTCGCGCTTGATCAAGGTGCGGACTTTCTGCGCCTTGAGATAGTAGGCGTCGTAGTAGCCGGCCGACAGCACGTAGGTGCCGATCAGGATGCGGCGGCGCACTTCCTTGCCGAAACCGGCGGCGCGCGTGTTCTCATAGGTGTCGATGACATCGCGACCCGGAACGCGCAGTCCGTAGCGCACGCCATCGTAGCGGGCGAGGTTGGACGAGGCTTCGGCGGGGGCCACGATGTAGTAAGCCGGCAGCGCGTACTTCGTATTCGGCAGGCTGATATCGTGGATCGTGGCGCCGGCCGCCTTCAGCCATTCGATGCCCGTGGTCCAAAGGGCGTCGATTTCCTTCGACATGCCTTCGACGCGGTACTCCTTCGGCACGCCGACGCGCAGGCCCTTCACGCCCTTCGCCAGCGCCGCCTCATAGTCGGGAACGGGCGCATCGACGGACGTGGTGTCCTTCGGATCGTGGCTCGCCATGGAGCCGAGCATGATGGCAGCGTCGCGCACCGTTTTCGCGATCGGGCCCGCCTGGTCGAGCGAGGACGCAAACGCGACGATGCCCCAGCGCGAGCAACGCCCGTACGTGGGCTTGATGCCGACCGTACCGGTGAGGGCCGCCGGCTGGCGGATGGAGCCACCCGTGTCCGTGGCCGTGGCCGCGAGGCAGAGACCTGCCGCAACCGCCGCGGACGAGCCGCCCGACGAGCCACCCGGCACGAGCTTGTCCGTCTTGCCGCGGCGGCGCCAGGGCGAGACGACAGGGCCGAAGGCGCTGGTCTCGTTCGACGAGCCCATGGCGAATTCGTCGTTGTTGAGCTTGCCGAGCATGACGGCGCCGGCGTTCCAGAGGTTGGCGCCGACGGTCGACTCATACGTGGGCTTGAAGTCGTCGAGGATCTTCGAGCAGGCGGTGGTGCGGATGCCTTCCGTGCAGAAGAGATCCTTGTTGCCGAGCGGAAGCCCTTCGAGGGCGCGCGCGTCACCCTTGGCGATGCGCGCATCGGCGGCCTTGGCCTGCGCCAGGGCATGATCCGGCGTGACCAGGACGTACGCGTTGAGCGACGCATTCGCGGCTTCGATCGCCGACAGGTGCGCCTTCGTCAGCTCGGTTGCGGAAAACGATTTGGACTTGAGCCCGTCGCGCGCTTCCGCCAGCGTCAGGCGCGTAAGATCAGCCACGTTCACTTTCCTTTTTTGGCGTCGCAGCGTGCGTAAACCTCGGGCTGCTCGTCGTTCGTGCCCGACACCTCGAAGCTGTCCTCGTCGCCTTCCTTGAAGAAGGCGAACAGCTCGGGCTTCATCGACATGCCGTCCGAGCAGATCATCATCGCGGCCCAGGACTTGCCGGGCTTGTGCTCGAACACCTTGGTGAAGGCGCAGTCGTGCTCCCAGCCGTGGAAGCCGGTGTCGTCCAGAAGTTCAGGTGCCGTCCCGACGTTGCGCGGGGTGCCGTCCTCGATCTTGCGCAACTTGGCGCATTGCTCGGCGGTGGCGTACTGGCCGGTGAGGAAGGTGGCGCGCTCGCCATCGGCGAAGGCGGCGAAGGCCGGCACAACGAGGGCGATCGCGGCCAGGGCGGCGCGCGTGGAAAGGTCAGATTTTGTCTTCATCAGGTGGACCGGGCTTTCTCAGCTTCTGCGCGCGCCTTGTTTACGTGATAGCTGCGGCGGGAATAAAAGAGACTCACTAAACCAAAGAAAATCGACAGCGGCGCATTGACCTGCTCGGCGAATTCGCGCGCCTTCAGGAGATAGGCCGGCGTTTCGCTCACGCTTTGCGGCGAGAGCGAGCGGGCGCCCGTGGACGCCTCGTCGCGCGGCACGGCGAGAACCAGGAGGCCGGTTGCGATCAGCGCAACGGCCAGCAGTGCGAACAGCTTGGACATGTCCTCTCCTCCGCCCTACTCCACCACCTTCGGCACGACGAAATAGTGGTCGTCGACCATCGGCGCATTCTTCAGGACGGCGTCGGCCATCTCGCCGTCATCCACTTTATCGTCACGCATCTTGAGGTTCTGGGCGACGACGCGCGTCATCGGCTCGACGCCGGCCGTGTCGATCTCGTCGAGCTGCTCGACCCAATTCAGGATGCCCGAAAGCTCGCCTTCGAGGCTTTTGGCCTCGTCGTCCGTGATTTTGATGCGCGCCAGCCGCGCAATGCGCCGCACCGTAGTCTCGTCAACCTGCATGGGGCCTCTTCAGTGCCGGCGGCTCCCGACGCGCCGCGTGTTTCTCATAGCGGGCCGGCCCCTGCGGTGCAACTCCGGGCCCGCCGGGACGCCCGGTTCTCGTGCGGCCCCGGGGCCCGGAGGCGTGGGGGGGCCGGCGAACCGCCCCTCGTGCCGGGAGAAGCGCCCGACGGCGCCCCTGCCCCGATCCGGGAGGGGCGCGCCTCAGTGGCGCTTGCGGTACTGCGACAGGAAGGGGCCCAGAACGTCGGACGCGTCGTCGGTCCACGGCTTGAGGGTCGGCGCGGGCAGATTGCGCGCACCGGGGACGGCACGGAACCGGTCGATGGCCTCCATGCTCTTGCCGAAGATGACGACGGTCGATCCCGTAACCGCATAGCCGTCGTCGTCGGATGCATCGACGATGGTCAGGGCGTGAAGGCCGGGCACCGTCGGCACGGTGGCGGCCAGCACCGCTTCGAGATCCAGATAGCGGTTCGAGATGTGCAGCACGCCCGCTCCGAGCGGCTTCAGCTTCGAGGCGTACATGGCAATCGCCTCGGAAGTCAGAAGATGCATCGGCACGGCGTCGGAGGAAAACGCGTCGACGATCAGGAGGTCGTAGCTTTCGGGGGGCTCCTTGGCGAACGTGAGGCGCGCATCGCCCAGTACGATGTCGGCGTTCGGCTGGCAGTTCGACAGGAACGTGAAGTTCTTCGATTTGGCGATCTGGACGACCACCGGGTCGATCTCGAAGAAGCGCCATTTCTCGCCGGCGCCCGAATGGCAGGCGAGCGAGCCCGCGCCGAGACCGATGACGCCGAACTTGGGCTCGACGCGCTCAGCGGCCGCGATCGAGCCGATGATGCGCACCGCCGAGGCCATGGGGCTGTAGATGTGGTAGTACGTGGCGGGCGTCGTGCTGGCGACGGGGCGGCCGAAACGGTCCCGGATGCGCTGCGCGCCATGCAGCGTCGTGCCGTGCTGGAGCACGTTGAACTGCCCGTCGTAGGATTGAATGACGCGGTAGACGCCGAAGTAGCTCCGCTCCGCCTTGCCGCGATGCACGCCCGACGGCAGCAGCACGACAACGAGATAGAGCCCCAGCGCGACGACGAGCATGTGAGGCGGAAAGCGCCAGAGCGCCAACGCGCCGAGCGCGAACCCGGCGGCAATGCCGGCCGTCGAGCCCCAGCCGCCGAAGCCGAGTTCGTAGTGCCGCGCGATCTCCGGCGCCCAGGCGATGGTGGCTGCGCCGAAGGCGACGATGGCGGCCAGAAGCATCAACGAGCTGCGGCTCTCGGTCCTGAGATCCAGGGCGCCGGGACGGCAGGCGAAGCTCAGCGCCAGGAGCAGCGGGTATTCGAACACCTCGGCAAAGATCTGCGGGGCGATCAGGGCCGCGAAAATGCCGCCCAGCACACCGCCGACGGACATCCAGATGTAGAATTCGGTGAGGTGGCGCGCGTCGGGGCGGCTCTCATAGAGCGTGCGGTGCGCGACCAGGGTGGCCGTGACGAACGCGGCGACGCCGAAGCCGGCCGCGTAGAACCACGTCTCCTTCTCGGTCTGGGCGAGCTGCAGCAGGGCCAGAACCACGGCGACGGCATGAAGCGCCAGCAGCAGGGGCTGCGGAATGAGCGCGCGCTCGCGGAACACAACGACGAACGTGGCGAGGTAGAGCCCGAGCGGGATGACCCAGATCAGGGGCGCGGACGCGACGTCGGTGGCGACGTGGGTCGTGAAGGCGGTGAGCAGCGCGGAGGGCACGAAAGCCAGCCCCACCCAGGATGCACGGGCCCGCCAGGTGGGCTCGGCGCGCGCGGGCGCGGCGGACAGCTCCAGGCCCGGATCATCCCCGGGTGCGGCCGAGGCCGGCGAACGCCTGACGATCAGGAAGCAGGCCGCAAGCGCGCCCATCAACGCGACGAAACCGATCGTCCAGGCGAAAGCCAGCGTCCTGAGCCCGAACACGGGCTCGAACAGGAATGGATAGCCGAGCAGCGCCAGCAGGCTGCCGAGATTGGAGGCCGCATAGAGAAAGTAGGGATCGGCGCTCGAGGGCAGTCCGGTGCGCGCGTACCAGGCCTGGATCAGCGGCGCGTTGGCCGACACCGCGACGAACGGCAGGCCGATGGCGACCGCGAACAGGCCGAGCTGCCAGAGGTAGGCATCGCCGGGCGGCGGGGCGGTCCAGCCGGCCGGAACGGCGATCGGCAATGCCAGCAACGCGGCGGCGGACACCGCGAGATGGACGAACCCGGTCAGGTGAGCGGGGACAAAGCGCACCAGCACGTGCGCGTAGACGTATCCGACCAGCAGCGCGCCCTGGAAGAACAGCAGCGCCACGGCCCAGACGGACGGCGCGCCGCCCAGCAGGGGCAGCACCATCTTGGCGAACATCGGCTGCACCGAGAACAGCAACATGGCCGAGAGGAAGGTCGTGCCCGTGAAAACCGCGATGCCGGCAGAGCTGCGAACGTCGGTGGGCCGTGCGCCGCTGGCGGCTTCAAGGTCTTGCGTCACTGATCCTCCTTGGGCGGGGCGTCTTTAGGTCGGGCATCGCGCGGCGCCCGCGCCGTCGTCGCGCCGGGACCATAAACGGTAAGCCGGCGGGTGTCTTGGGTGCGGGGGCTCTCGCCATTCCCTCCGTGTGGCCCGGTCAACCCGCTGTTCGCATCTCGGTCCGGGCGTCGTATAAGGCCGTATGACCACACACAAGACTGACGCGCACAACCGGGGCCCCCATGACCGAGGCGCCCATGACCGCTGAGCCCGCACCTGTCGTGCGGGGCACGACCCTCGGAGACGCAGAAACCTTCGCGGGCCTGATCGGGCCCGGCCGCCTGATCGGCATCGATGCGGGCACGAAGACGATCGGGCTCGCGCTCAGCGACGTGACGCGGACCATCGGCTCGGCGCTCGAAACCATCCGGCGCACGAAGTTCTCGGTCGATGCCGTCCGGCTGCTGGAGCTCGCCCGGGAGCACGCGGTCGCCGGTTTCGTGCTCGGGTTTCCGGTCAACCTCGACGGCACCGAAGGCCCACGCGCACAGGGAACGCGTGCGTTCGCGCGCAACGTCAACGCACTCTGCCCGCTGCCGATCCTGCTGTGGGACGAGCGGCTCACGACGTCCGAAGCGGAGCGGATGCTGATCGCAGCCGATGCCAGCCGGAAGCGGCGCGGCGAGGTGATCGACAAGCTTGCGGCGACGCTCATCCTGCAGGGCGCGCTCGATCGCATGCGGCGTTTTAGCGAGTGAATTTTCGGGCAGTCGTTTTTTTTGCACCATTTCTGATCAGAACCCGCGGTTCAGATCAGATCGGTTGAGCGCGCAGTGCAGATCACGAAATCCCACTTAAAAGACCAAAAGTAATCACTATCCGGAACTCTGGATCGCTCTCGCGCATTATGGAATGCGCTAGGAAATGATCCGGGGACTATCGGGATTCAATGTCGCAATGAAACTCACGTCCGTTGCTCGCATTGCGTGCGTGACCACACGCCGCGCAGACAAACATCGTGAACACTTGTCTTCATGCCCGCCGCCGGTCGAAGACATGGGATCAAAGACATGGGGTCGTCGTCTTTCGAGACAATGCCGGCTGCACAGCCGACTCCGATAACTTTCGTAGTCTTTCAAAAACTATTCGACCGCGCATAATCAGGGTCGTGAGTTTCGGAAGACATCAGATCTACACGGCACAATTGCTCGTATTGAGGTTTTGGATGCCGGGCCCCCGCCCAGCAGCGTTCAATTCCTTTTAACGCGGCAGGCCAAGGATGGATAAAACAATGAAAAACGATGCTGGAGACGACCGCATGTCGTCTGCGCTGCACCTGCTGCACCGGGCCGGCCAGTGCGCGGACGAAATGTTCGCAGTCAGCGTGGGCGAAGTGGGGCTGACGCCGCGCCAGTTCGCCGTCATGAACGCCATCGCGAACAGCGACGAGCCGAGCCAGACCACGCTCGTGGAGCGCACGGGAATCGACCGCTCGACGATGGCCGACATCGTTCGTCGCCTCACCTCGCGCGGTCTCGTCCAGCGCCGCCGGACCCGCCGCGACGCCCGCCGCTACGCCGTGCGCCTCACGGACAAGGGCGAGAGCGCCTTGCGCATGGCTGAGCCCGCCGCTCGCAACACCGACGAGAAGATCCTCGCCGCACTCGCTCCCACGCAGCGCGAACTGTTCCTGAAGTCGCTGTCGCGGATCGTGCTCGCGGTCGACCCCGAGCAGCGCAACGGCCGCTAAGCGCCGGCCGGAGGCGGGTCCCATGCTCCCCTGAGCACGGGACCGCCGCCCGACGACGCGCGGAACCGCTCCCACGCGGGCGGAACACACCAAGTGGCGCACGAGACGCGACATGCCGCCCCGCGCGTGCAACTCTCCGTTGCCCGCCGCCGCGAGTGCCACTAGCTTCCACCCTTTGAGGCGTGCGCGACTGGGAGGCGCACGCGACTGGGGGTGGGTGCATGGCTGGCGGCTTCTTTGTCATCGCAGGCGCGACGCTCGCGAGCGTCGTTCTGGCAGCGCTCGGAGCTGCTCTGCCTCCCGATGCCCTCAGCGCCTACGGCGCCGCCGCTGCCCTCGGCTATTTCCTCGGCTCCATCCCATTCGGACTTCTGCTGACGCGCCTGTCCGGCCTCGGCGACATTCGCACCATCGGCTCGGGCAATATCGGCGCCACGAACGTGCTGCGCACAGGCCACAAGGGACTGGCGGCGCTGACGCTGCTGCTCGACGGGCTCAAGGGCACGGCGGCGGTGCTAATCGGCTATCGGATCGGGGCGATTTACGGGTATGCCGTCGACGGCGCCCTGGTCGCCGGACTTGCGGCTTTCATCGGCCACATCTTCCCGGTTTGGCTGCGCTTCAAGGGCGGCAAGGGGGTCGCGACCTACATCGGCGTCATCGGTGGGCTGGTGTGGCCGGGCGCGCTCATTTTTTGCGGCGTCTGGCTCGCGACTGCGTATCTGACGCGCTATTCGTCGGCCTCGGCGCTCGCCGCCAGCGTCGCCACACCGGTCGCTCTGTTTGCGCTCGGCCATGTCATCGAGGCGCTGCTCGCCGTGGTGATGACGATCATTCTGCTTTGGAAGCACAGCGCGAACATCCAGCGGCTTCTCAGGGGCGAGGAGCCCAAGATCGGTGCCAAAGCGTGACGCCGCACACTCGCTCTTCACGGCGGCGCCGCTTCCCGTTTGCGCGCTGAGCGACAGCGAGCGGCTGGCTTGCCTGCGTCTGATCCGCTCGGCGCAGGTTGGTCCTGTCACGTTCCGCGAGTTGATCAATCATTTCGGCGGCGCGTCCGAAGCGCTCAAGGCCCTGCCGACGATGGCGCGGCGCTCAGGCCGGCCGTTGCGGATTTGCCCCGAGGGCGAAGCCGAACGGGAACTCGCCGCCGCCCAGCGCGCAGGCGCAACGCCGTTGTTCACGATCGAGCCGGGCTATCCTGCGGCGCTGGCCGCCGTCGATGCGCCGCCGCCGATGCTCTACATCAAAGGCCGCGCCGAGCTGCTCGCGCGCCCAGCGCTGGCCATCGTCGGATCGCGTCATGCGTCGGCCGCGGGGCTCAAGATCTCGCGCCTGTTCGGCAGCGACCTCTCCGAGGCGGGCTTTGTGATCGTCTCAGGTCTCGCGCGCGGTATCGACGCGGCCGCGCATCAGGCGAGCCTGCGGCGCGGGACCGTCGCCGTGCTCGCAGGCGGGATCGACATCGTCTATCCGCCGGAGCATGCGGCGCTGCAGTCCGAGATCGGCGAAACCGGGTGTCTCGTGACGGAGCAGCCCCCGGGCTTCGTGCCGCGTGGCAAGGATTTCCCGCGGCGCAATCGGCTGATTTCGGGATTGTCGCTCGGGGTCGTCGTCGTCGAGGCGGCGCGGCGTTCGGGAACGCTCGTCACGGCGAGGTTCGCCGCTGAGCAGGGCCGCGAAGTATTCGCGCTACCGGGCCACCCGCTCGATCCACGCGCGGAAGGGACCAACCAGCTCCTGAAATCCGGCGCGACGTTCGTCACGCAGCCGCAAGACGTGCTGGATGCACTCGCCCCGCAACTGACGCCATCCGCTTTGCGGGAGCACGCACCGGACACTTGGGACCAGAGTTGGCAGCAGGGCGAGGCTTCCCACCAGAGCGCACGCGCGGCGGCGGCGCCGGTCATGCTCGGGCCGAACGACGGCGACCGCGTGCTGGCCGCGCTTGGACCGCATCCCATCGACATCGACGAACTCGCCCGGGCAACGGGTCTCGGGGCGCGGGAGATGCGCGTCCTCTTGATGGAACTGGATCTCGCGGGCGAGATCACCCGCCACGGGTTTCAACTTGTGTCGCGCGATCCTGACAAACTCTGACCCAGCGGTGGCTCAGCGGCCGTCGCGTGCGCGCAGTGCCGCTTCCCGGTGGGCGAGGATCAACAACAGCTCCAGCGTGTTCAGATCATGCTTGGCTGCAAGATCCCTCATCTCAAGCAATATCTCCGAGATGTACTCAATAGTGTCCTGCTGACTTGGTCCGAAACTCGACTGCAATTCTGATTTTGAAGTATTTCGCACGGCCTAACCTCGTGGTTGCCGAACTTGGGGTGAACCCAAATCACCCTCCGACGCGAGCGTCCGACGTCAAACTACATTCTGCCCTAATAGGTTGCAAAGCTATTTTTCCATATCTTAAAGTTGCAACTCAGATTTGGAAGCTGGTACAGGCGAAGAGGTGCGGGATGCACGGCCTGGCGCACGACGCGCGCGTCAGGCCGTCAGGTGTTCCGGCTGAGAGCGCAAAAGCCCTTCTTCGAAGGTCGCGCGCGATACGGGCCTGCCGAACAGATAGCCTTGCAGCAGATCGCACCCCGCGCGGCCAAGCCACAGCGCCTGCGCCTCTGTCTCGACGCCTTCGGCCACGAGCTCGACGCCGATCGCCTTCGCAATTTCTCCGATGGCGCTCACGATCGCGCGCGCGCGGACGTCCGTGGCGACGTCCGAGATCAACGACCGGTCGAGCTTTAACGTATGGATCGGCAGGCGCCGCAGGTAGCCGATGCTCGAGTATCCGCTGCCGAAGTCATCGAGAGCGATACGCACGCCGCGCTGCTTCAGCTCCTCGAGCTGGCTGCTGACGGCATGCAGATCGTAGATCAGCGCCTCTTCCGTGATTTCGAGCTGGAGCGCGTTATGCGGAAATCCGGTGCACTCGAGAATATCGGTCACGTCGTCCAGCAGCGATCCAAGTTTGAACTGGCCGGGCGACACGTTGACCGAAAGATACTGCAATCGCTGCTGCTCGACCCAAGGGCGCGCGGCGCGACAGCTTGCGGAGAGCACGCTCACGAAGAGCTCGCGCATAAGACCGCATTCTTCGAGCACCCGGATGAACTTGTCTGGCGTTGCGATCGAGCCGTCGGCCTTGCGCCAGCGCGCCAAGACTTCGGCCGCGACCGTGTCTCCGGCGCTGACACTTCGAATGGGCTGATACCACGGCTCGATATCGCCGTTGCGCAGGGCGAGCCTGAGAGCGTTCTCGAGCGTCTGGCGCTGGTGGATCTCCTCGTTCATCGTCGCGCTGAACGGGGTGTGGACCGAGCGGCCGGATGCCTTCGAGCGATAGAGCGCAATATCGGCGAAGCGCTGCAGATCGATCATGTTGCAGGCGTCATCGGGCACGACCGCCGAGCCGATCGAGCAGGCGACCGGCAATGTCCTGCCGCGGAAGCCGAGAGCGTTCTGGAACTCGACCATGATGCGCTCGGCGACGCGTTCCACGTCGCGCGGCGACTCGATGAAGTTGCAGATGACGGCGAACTCGTCTCCCCCGAGGCGAGCGACGATGTCGTGTCCGCGAATGGCCTTCTTGATCATGGCCGCCGCGTGCTGCAGCACAGCGTCGCCGGCGTCGTGGCCGACGGTGTCGTTGATTTCCTTGAAGCGGTCGAGATCGATGAACAACAGCGCGAAGCGATGGTTGCCGACGCTCCAACCTTCGATGGCCTCCGTCAGAAGGCGCGTGAAGCACATGCGGTTGGCCAAGCCGGTCAACTGATCGCGTTCGGCGAGCCTGACGGCGTTCTCTCGCGCCGTCACCAATTCCTGCGTGCGCTCAACGACGCGCTGCTCCAGCCCCTCGGCCAATGCGATGAGCTTCTGATTGGCGTGGTAGAGCTCGGTCGATTTCTGCTCGAGGAGCTTTTCAGCCTCGTGACGCGCGGCACGCTCGCGTTCCACGCGCCGTTCCAGCCGCCGAACCTTTTCGTCGTCGCTGCTTTCGCCCTCGCCGTTCATGCGTGGTGCCTGATCGAAAATCTGACAAAACTCTCCGGGCCGTCGCCGATCCTCTGGGTCGTGACCGCGACCGGCTCACGATAGTGCTCGGAGGCTGCCTCGATCATGCCCTCGGCGAGCGCCGCCAATGGCCGGCAGCTCTTGTAATCGAGGTCGAGCTGGTCGCCGGATCGGGAATAGGTGTCGAAGGCCGGAAGCTCGGCGTCGGGATAGAGCTTCTTGACCTCGACGTGAATCTGATCGTTCACGCTTTCGAGGAAGTCGAACAGGCTCCCTTTCGCGTCGAAGAACTGCGGATAGAGGACAGCAAACCGGACGCACAAGTAGCGGCCGAACCCGTGCAGCAGGTTCGGCATGGGGACCGAGGTTCGCTTCGAAAGCGCACTGACGAGAGCTGCCATGTCCTGGAAAGGGTACGTTCCGACCGCCGTGAACGCTCCGCCGTGCTCGAAGCTGCAGTCATCGATGATGTCGTCCACCATGTCGCTACTTATGGTTGACCCGACGTAGTCGAGAAACTCCGTGAATACGATGCCCTTCATCGTCAACGCCCCCGTATCGACGCGTAAATTCTGACGATCAAACGTTATGTTTCCGTTTATGGGCCGTCGTCTGATAGTACACCTTCGTGCACGCTCAGATTGTCCACGCGAGGAGTAATTCCCGCATTGACTGCAGGTCGCATCAGTTTTTCCTATCGATCCTATCTGCTAATATGAATTTCTCTTATCGATACGCCTGCTACTTGTCTGGAAACTCTCTAAACAGGCGGATGGACATGACCAAAACGACGCTCACAACGACCAACGGCGCTCCCGTCGCCGACAACCAAAACTCGTTGTCGGCCGGCCCGCGCGGCCCCTTGCTGCTGCAGGACTTCCATCTTCTCGAAAAGCTCGCCCACCAGAACCGCGAGCGCATTCCTGAGCGCACCGTGCATGCCAAGGGCTGGGGCGCGTACGGCACCTTCAAGGTGACGCACGACATCACGAAGTATTCGAAGGCGTCGATCTTCTCCAAGGTCGGCAAGGAGACGCCACTGATCCTCCGCTTCTCGACGGTCGCCGGCGAGCAGGGCGCAGCCGATGCCGAGCGCGACGTGCGCGGCTTCGCGATCAAGTTCTATACGGACGAAGGCAACTGGGACCTCGTGGGCAACAACACGCCCGTATTCTTCGTGCGCGACCCGCTCAAGTTCCCCGACTTCATCCACACGCAGAAGCGCCATCCGAAGACCAACATGCGCTCGCCCACCGCCATGTGGGATTTCTGGTCGCTGTCGCCGGAGAGCCTGCATCAGGTGACGATCCTGATGTCGGATCGCGGCCTGCCGACCGACGTGCGCCACGTCGACGGCTTCGGCTCGCACACGTTCTCTTTCATCAACGCGGAGGGCGTGCGCCACTGGGTGAAGTTCCATTTCAAGTCCCAGCAGGGCCACAAGCACTGGACGAACGCGGAAGCCGCCGCCGTTGTCGGGCGGACGCGCGAGTCGACGCAGGAAGACCTGTTCGGCGCGCTCGAAGCCGGTAACTTCCCGCGCTGGACCATGTACGTCCAGGTGATGACCGAGGAGCAGGCCAAGCACACCAGCTACAATCCCTTCGATCTCACGAAGGTCTGGCCGCACGGCGAGTTCCCGCTGATTGAAGTCGGCGTGCTGGAGCTGAACCGCAACCCGGACAACTACTTCGCCGAGATCGAGCAGCTCGCGCTCGCGCCTAAGAACATCGTTCCCGGCATCGGCTTCTCGCCCGACAAGATGCTGCAGGCCCGCATCTTCTCGTATGCGGACGCCCACCGCTACCGGCTCGGCACGCACTACGAGCATCTGCCCGTCAACGCGCCGAAGTGCCCGGTGCACCACTACCACAAGGACGGCGCGATGCGGTTCTTCCAGAACGACACCGGCAACTCGAACGTCTACTACGAACCGAACTCGTTCGACGGCCCGGCCGAGGACAAGCGTTTCGCTGAGCCGCCGCTGGCTCTCGAGGGTGCTGCCGATCGCTTCAATCACCGCGACGGCAACGACGACTACACGCAGCCGGGCAACCTGTTCCGCCTGATGAACGCCGAGCAGCAGGGCCGCCTGATGGACAACATCGCCGCCGCCATGCAGGGCGTGCCGGTGGAAATCGTCAAGCGCCAGGTCGGCCACTTCTACAAGGCGGATCCCAAGTACGGCCTCGGAGTGGCCGAGCGCATGGGCCTCTCGAAGAACGATCTGCCGGTCGCGATCGCGGCCGAGTAAGCGCCGCCGATTTCGAACACGCGATTGCCAGGGCGTCTCGCTTCCGTTGCATGACGGAGGAGAGACGCCCTGGCTTTTTTGCTTGGGCGGCGCCTATCTCAGCGCATGCGCGTGAGACGCAAAGGCGCGCTTCGTGCCGCTCCCATTTTTTTCCAGATCTGTTATGATGGGCTCGTCATCAGGATCGGGCGCCATGCATTCCGTCGCCGTGCCAATGCTGAATTTCAAGTCGGGCCGCCTCATCGCAGGCGCGTAGCCCTGGCTCGGCCTATCGATCCCCGAGGCCAGGGACATTCTCTCCACACCGCATCGCTGAAACCTCGTGCGCGCTCCCGTTCCGTTGACATCGGATAGGGCGCTCCAGGTTTTTGTTTGTCGCATTTTCCTTCGACGAGGCGGTCTCCGCCGCGTCGGGAAATGCTTGAGCCACGGCCGGATCGAACACCCGGCCCGATGGAGTTTGCCATGACATCAACCGTACACCTGACGGCCCGGGACCATCTGTTCCTGGAATCTCTGCTTAAAGACCAGCGCCATGCCGATGACTACGTTCATCTGCTCCGGCACAAGCTTGAAACCGCCAACGTCGTTCCGACAGAACTGATCCCTGCGCGCATCGCAACGATCGACAGCCGGATCGCATTCAGTGTCGGCGGCGGCAACGCCGAGCAGCGCGTGCTCTCACGCGACGAGAAATCGTCGACGCACGGCTTGTCGCTTCCGGTCACGACGATGCGCGGACTTGCCCTGCTGGGTCTCAAGGAGGGCGACATTTATCCGCTCAGAAAGCCGAACGGCATCATCGAGCCGCTTCGGCTCGAAAAGGTTTTGTACCAACCGGAAAGCGCCCGGCGCAGAGAGCACGCTGCGGCAACTGCCAATGTGGTTCGGTTCCGATCGGGCTCGCATGCCGTGACTGCAGCAGCCGCGTGCGTTACGGACGACGATCCCGGGCCGAGCGCGGCCTGATCGCTGGGTAGCGCTGCACTCCGAGATCCGGACCAAAACGCTGCGTGCGGATCTCGGGAGTGCGGTGGCGCTTCGTCGAGGCGGGATAAGAGCGAACCGACGCGGGAAAATCTCCTCGCCTGCTGCGTCTTCCTCATCGCCCGTGCGGCGCGCTTGTCGGCTACTTAGGGATGTCGCCTCCTCGCCACATAAAACATTACTTTTTGAGTCGACATTCCGTTTTCCCTCGGCTTAGTTGCATCCAACGGATCGCGTTGGGGGAATTGCTGTGCACGTCATAAAATTGAGTTCATCGACATTTGCGTTGATCGTTGCGTTCGGATGGGCGCATCCGCTCATCGCGCAGGAGACCGGCGCTGCGGCCGAGGCCGAGACGATCGAGCTCCCGGGACTGGTCGTCGAGGCGCCTGCCAAGCGCAACGTCAAGAAAGAGAAGCTGCGCAAGAGCGCACCGCAGCAGGCGAGCCAACCGGTCATCGAGCAGCAAGTGGTCGAAGGCGAGAAGATCACGCGAACCCTTCGGAATACCACAACCAGCGTCGGCATCGTGACCGGGCAGGATATCGAAGAGCGGGAAATTCGCGATCTCGACGAAGCAGTCGAGCAGACCGCCAACGTCATTACGTCCGAGGATCCGAACACCGGCTTTGTCATTCGAGGCTTGAACTCTGAAGGTCAGACAGGACAGCAACACATCTCGGCAGTCCCTCTCATAGGAGTTGTCGTTGACGGCGTTACGCAGAATCCAGATACCGTTCGTCGCGGAGCGCGCGCACTGTGGGACGTAGAGCAGGTTGAAGTGCTGCGTGGCCCGCAATCGACGCTTCAGGGTCGCAACGCGCTCGGCGGCACGGTGATCGTCAAGACCAACGACCCGACGTATAAGCTTGGCGCTGTCGTCGAGGGCACGATCGGCACCAACGATCTCTACGGCGCGGGGTTTGTGCTCAACGCACCAATCGTGGCCGGTCAGTCCGCATTCCGTATCTCCGGATACAAAACCGAGCAGAATCGCGGCATCAGCTACTCGGATCCCTACAATGCACAGTTGGGCGACGATGCTTACGACACGCTGCGCGGCAAGCTCCTGATCGAGCCCGACAGCCTGCCAGGGTTTAGCGCCCTCTTCACGGTTGCGCGAACTACCGACCAGCCTGGCAGCGCCCAGGTATCCGGCCCGAATTTTGGCCGGCGGCTTGATGCGACCTCGGACTTCACCGATTTTCGTGAAGGGTGGGCCAATAATTATGCTTCCGACATCTCGTATGAGTTCATGCCCGGCCTCACGGTACGAAGTGTGACCGCCTTTGCTGATACTCAGAACACGATCAAGACCGCTCCTGGAGCTGCCCTCAGCCGTTACGGCGACAACACGAATGCGACGGACTTCACTCAGGATCTTCGGCTTGAGATCGACAACAGCGGCAACGGAGTTTCAGGCGTCGTCGGCCTTTCATATGGACACCTGAAACGAGACAACTTCGGGCACTCGACCGCTGTCTTGGAGTACTTCTTTGGTCCTGGTTATCCTGATTATCCAGTTCTCTATGGCTATGGAACATTCGGGTCCGAGACCACCAATCTCGCTGCGTACGCGGATCTTCGCTATCGCTGGGGTCCCTGGTCCCTCATCGGCGGCGGCCGCCTACTCCGGGATACAATCGAGACGGAGGAAGATAGTATCAACCTCGAGACAGGCTACGTTCCTCAACAAGATTCAACCAAGGCGACTTTCGAAGAGTTTCTTCCGAAGCTTGGCATCACTTACGACCTGGCATCAAATCAGACCGTGGGCGCTACCTATAACAAGGGCTATCGCACCGGCTATCAGCAGATCATTCGGGCGTTTGGGACGACTATTGAATCGACTGTCGATCCCGAGTTTGTCGATACGTACGAGCTGTCTTACCGGTCGACTTGGCTCGGCAAGACGCTCGATTTCAATGCCAACGTCTTCTACAACGACTATACGGATCAGCAGGTCGCTGTCTTGACGCCGACCTATGGGGTGCAGGCAATTTACAATGCCGGCAGCTCTCATTCGTACGGCGCAGAGCTGGAGGCGCGCTGGCGGCCGATTGCTCCGTTGCACCTCTATGGTTCTGTCGGTCTGCTAAAGACCAAGTTCGATGATATTGTCATTGGATCGCCCGCAACCGACCACTCAGGCAACGAGTATCCGGAAGCGCCTGCTTTCACGATCGCCGCTGGTGCCATGTACCGCTCTCCCACCGGCTGGTTCGCAGGTGCAGATGTGCGCCATATCGACGGCTATTACAGCTCGGGCAACATCGCGAACGTCTCAACAGGGTATGTGGACGCCTACACCATCGTCGACGCGCAAGTAGGCTGGGAGTGGGAGAACTATACGCTCACGCTCTTTGCTAAAAACCTCTTCGACGAACACTATCTCACCAGTGTGAACGAGGTTGACGGCGGTCGTATTTCCCCCGCCTACGCCTTCATTGGCGAGGAACGCCAATTCGGTTTGACGCTGCGAGCTCAGTACTGAGCTCGACGTGACGGATCTGCAAATCCCGGCTTCCGCGAGGAGGCCGGGATTTTGTCATTCCGCGGCGTCCTCGGTCAGGAAGCCGCCGGACTGGCGGGCCCAGAGGCTCGCGTAGAGGCCGCCGCGGCGGAGCAGCTCTGCGTGGCTGCCCTGCTCGACGATGCGCCCCTCGTCCATGATGATCAGGCGATCCATGGCGGCGATCGTCGACAGGCGGTGGGCGATGGCGATCACCGTCTTGCCACCCATGAGCGCCGACAGGCTCTCCTGAATGGCGGCTTCGACCTCGCTGTCGAGCGCGCTCGTCGCTTCGTCGAGCACCAGGATCGGCGCGTTCTTGAGCAGCACGCGCGCGATGGCGATGCGCTGGCGCTGGCCGCCGGACAGCTTGACGCCGCGCTCGCCGACATGGGCCTGATAGCCCTGGCGGCCGTTCATGTCTTCGAGACCCTGAATGAAGTCGTGGGCGTGGGCGCGCTTGGCGGCCGCGATGGCCTGCGCCTCGCCCGCCTCCGGGCGGCCGTAGAGGATGTTGTCGAGTACCGAGCGGTGCAGCAGCGAGGTGTCCTGCGTTACCAGGCCGATGTTGGCGCGCAGGCTTTCCTGCGTGACCTGCGAGATGTCCTGGCCGTCGATCAGAATGCGCCCCGCTTCCACGTCGTAGAAGCGCAGGAGCAGGTTGACGAGCGTCGATTTACCCGCGCCGGACCGGCCGACGATGCCGACCTTCTCGCCCGGCTTGATGGTGAGGGCGACCTCCTCGATCACGCTTTTCGTCTTGCCGTAGTGGAAGCGGACGTCCTCGAAGCGGATCTCGCCTTTGGGCACTTCGAGCTTCGGCGCGCCGGGCTTGTCGACGACCTCATAGTCGCGCGAAATGGTCTGCATGCCCTCGTGCACGACGCCGATGTTCTCGAAGATGCCGGCGACCGTGAAGAGGATCCACCCAGACATGGCGATGATGCGGATCGACAGCGTCATGGCGACGGTGATGGCGCCCATGGTGACGGCGTCGTGGCTCCAAAGCCAGAGCGCCAGCGCTGCCACCGACACCAGCAGTGCACCGTTCAGCGTGTAGAGCACGAACTCCATGACGGTGAGATTGCGCAGCGACGCCTGGTGGCGTTCGAGATGGGCCTGCATGGCCTCGCGGGCGTAGGCCTCCTCGCGCTCGGCGTGGGCAAAGAGCTTGACGGTCAGGATGTTGGTGAAGCTGTCCACAACACGGCCCGTAAGCCAGGAGCGTGCTTCGGAGGCTTCGGTCGAGAGCTTCTGGATGCGCGGCACGAAGGTGCGTAGCACGACGGCATAGAGGCCGATCCACGCCAACAGCGGAATCACGAGGCGCGCGTCCGCCTCCCAGAAGATCACGAGCGCACCGACGACGTGCACGGCCATGTACCAGATGGCATCCACGCCCTGCACGACGGAGTCGCGCAGGGAGGCGCCGGTCTGCATGATGCGCGTCGAAATGCGGCCCGCGAAGTCGTTCTGGAAGAAGCCGAGCGACTGCCTCAGAACATAGGTGTGCGTTTGCCACCGGATGCGCGTCGTGACCGACGGCGTGATCATCTGGTTCTTGACCAGATCGTGGACGGTCGACACCGCCGGCCGGGCGACCACGGCCACAATGGCCATCAGCGTCAGAACGACGGCGTTTTCGGAAAAGAAGGCCTGCGGCGAACTGGCCGCGCGCATCAGGTCGACGAGGTTGCCGACAAAGGCCATCAGCAGGACTTCGATCACCGACCCGAAGAAGCCGATGACGAGGAGCACGGCGAAGGGGCGCCAGACGGGCTTGATGTAGTGCCAATAAAACGCGGCAATGTTGGCGGGCGGACGTTCCTGCGGGGCCGGTGCAAAGGGGTCAATTCGGGTTTCAAACCAACGGAACATCAAGCTCTTTCTCTTGCCACCGGCGCGACGAGGGCCCGCAACCCTTTGAGCTGCGACCCCCTTCTCGTTTGTCCTGGATCAAGGTATGCGCTACCCGACCATGGTGCCTAAACGATGGCCAAGGCTCATGTGGGACACACATGGCTCATGTGGGACACTGACGAGGAAAAGACAACCATGACGGACGCGGGCATGACGGACGCGGGACAGGACATCGAAGCGAAGAAAGCCAAGGCCGAAGCCTGGTTCCAGACGCTCCGCGACCAGATCTGCGCCTCCTTCGAGCAGCTCGAGGCGGATCTTCCGGCCACGGCGCCGCTGGGGGACGAGCCGGCCGCGCGTTTCGTGCAGACGCCGTGGGAGCGCGCTGACCACACGGGCGCGCCGGGCGGCGGCGGCAAGATGAGCATCCTCAAGGGCCGTGTATTCGAGAAAGTGGGCGTGCACACGTCGACCGTGTACGGCGAGTTCGCGCCTGAGTTCCGCAAGCAGATCCCGGGCACCGACGAGGATCCGCGCTTCTGGGCTTCGGGCATCTCGCTGATTGCGCATCCGCAGAACCCGAACGTGCCGGCGGTGCACATGAACACGCGCATGGTCGTGACCAGCAAGTGGTGGTTCGGCGGCGGCGCGGACCTGACGCCCGTGCTCGACCGGCGGCGCAAGGAAGAGGATGCGGACAGCCTCGCTTTCCACGCCACGATGTACGGCGCGTGCGCGGCACACGAGGGCATCGCCGATTATGCGAAGCTGCGCAAATGGTGCGACGAGTATTTCTATCTTCCGCACCGCAAGGAAGCGCGCGGCATCGGCGGCATCTTCTACGACTACATCACGCCGACGCCCGAGCAAGGCGGATGGGAAGAAGGCCTGGCGTTCTCGCAGGACGTGGGACGGGCCTTCGCGCGCGTCTACCCGATGCTGGTGCGCGGCAACTACACGATGAAGTTCACGGACGCCGACCGCGAAGAGCAGCTCGTCCGGCGCGGGCGCTACGTCGAGTACAACCTGCTCTACGATCGCGGCACGGTGTTCGGTCTCAAGACCGGCGGAAACGTCGACAGCATCCTGTCGTCGCTGCCGCCTGTGGTGAAGTGGCCGTAAGGGCTGTCGGCCCGGGACCGCATGTGAGGGAGCGCGTTTGAGGACGAGACGCGCTTCCCAAGCATCGCGTGCTATTGTGCCGCGCCGCGGCACATCGATTGCAGAAGTCTCGTCCCGATCCGCTCGAGCGAGCCGTTCTGGGCCAGGAAAGCGTTCTGAACCTCATAAGCTTCTTTCTCGAGGTTCAGTCTCGCTTCGCACGTCATGTCGGGCGATAGCTTGCCGGCCTGAAGATGAAGGAAGTGGACGACCTCATGAACCACGAAGCTTCGGGCCGCGAGGTTTTGTGAGAGGTCGAGCCGATCGTCGACGTAGACGGTCTTCGTCCGGTCATCGAAGAACGCAACAGCGCCGCATCTCTGCCCCCGGCAGATGACGCGTTCGATTTCCTCAGTTGCAAGGCGTTCGATCTTCGGCGTCTCGTCCGGCATGGCGAACGCGCCCAAGCGCGATGCGATCGCGATGTAGTCGCGGGCTTCAGCAGCATCCATTGCCGACGTCACGCGGGCCACATCGACGACGACCCGCTCCATCGCAGACGCTTGCGGCGGCGCATCGCTTTGATCGGGAGCTGCGGAGACTTCGACGTCGTCCGGCTCCGGGTCCATCTTCGCGCTCCGCACCAGGGCTTCGACATTAATGGCCGGCTGGCCTCTTCTCAGTTCCTCCAGCGCCTGCTCGCGGGTTTGCCCGCCTCGGCGCAAGTTGACGTAGTGGGAGGCGAAATCCGACAGGATGCGCTCGCCGCCGGTTCCCGAGCGCACCGGAATGCTCAAGAAGCCTTCCAAAAGCTGCATGGGCGTTTCAGGCTGCGCGCCGCCATGCACCATCTTGCCAAGCTGGGCGATGCGGTTGGCGACCATCCGACGGTTTTCCATGTAGGTCTGAGACACGAGCGTGACGAGAACGCGAAAGCGTGCGCGCGTGTCCTCATCCGGCTCGCCATCGCCAGCATCAAGATAGGCAAGCCACGTCTCCGGCTTCGTGCGGTCGCCCACCTCGAGCCATTTGATCTTGCGGATGTCTGCGGCTTGTTTGACGTCCAGCTTGACCGCCTTCTCCGACTTCGACGCCGGCGGCGGACTGTCGTCGCTGCAGCCCGCCAACGCGGCAAGCAACGCTGAGGCCACCACTGCAATAGAAGAAAATGCTCTCACCGGCGCGGACCTCAAGCGGATTGAGTTCGATCGAGAGCCGAAGACCATTGGCCATTCGACAGCGTCGAACAGCACCTACGCAGCAAAGATGCCACCGGATCTGCCTGGTCCGGCACACGAACGCGTTATGGGGAGGCGGGCGCCGCGCCGACGCCGACGGGCGCTCACTACTGCCAGCATCACGTGCGCTTAAAGGCCAGATGTCTGCCTTATTGCGGGAATTTTGCTCCGGCAATCGCTTGCTTCAACGAAGCGCATTTTCTGACGTCTTTGCGCTATCGCCGGGACCCGACCTGAGACGCGGCCTCGCGGAAAGTCTCGGCGAACTCGATGGCGCCGGAGTTCACCAGGTTCTGGTCCATGCGCTTGTCGAGCGCGACCAGAAGCTCGGCGCTCGTTTTGTCGCGCACGATGGTGTTGCGGAAATAGGCCGAGCGCTCGAAGAAGTTCGTGGTCGCGGCGTTCTTTGCCGCCGGGCGCATCATCTCAAGCGCGGTGCCGGGGCCTGCCAGATTCATTAGCTCGATCTCGGCTCCGGTCAGGTTGCTCATGCCGGCCTTGTCCGCCATCTCCTTGAGCCCGTGCAGCTTCACGACCTGAAGCCATGGGCCGATGTCGCCGTCCAGGTTGATGGCATGAATGCCCATGCCGCGTTGCGTGCGGGCGAAGGCAACATGCTGATCCCAGCGATGGGGGATCGCGCGCGCGGCCTTCAGCATGGTCGCGAGCTTGTCGTGCTTGATCGCGAGGGCGCGGCGGCGGGCGGCGTCATAGTTGCGATCGGTGGCCATGGCCTGCAGGCGGGCGAGAAACTTGGGCCCGTGCTTGACCAGCTCGTCCGTTGTGTTGGCGACGAGAAGCTGGGCGTAGCCGACGGCGGTGGAAATCGGCGTGCCCGTTTTCTTGATCGGGTGGATGCCGGATATCATGTCGGCCGTGCCGAGCCCGCTGGTTTCGAGCGCGTAGACGCGCACCACCTGATCGCCGGTCAATCCAAGCCTCAAAGCCTCGCGGGCGTAGCGCAGCTTGAACTCGCGCTCGGGAATGCGTTCGGGCTGGAACCCGTATTCGGCTTCGGCGAACTCCAGGAACTCGGCAATGCCCGGTTTCGGCTTCGGCGGCTCGCGGTCCTTTTTCTTGTCGTCCTGCTCCTGGAACGCCTGCCAGCGTTTGGCGAGTGCCGCGGGCAGCTCCGGGCCGTCGTACTTCGGCGGAAAGGTCGTGACGTAATCCTTGGCAGAGACCGTCTCGCCCCGGTTCCGTTTGCCGCGCCGCAGGGATTTTTTGTCGGAGACGCCGCGCCAATAAGCGTCGCTCTTGAAATCGTGCGTCGCCTTGGCGGAGAGATGTTCCTCGAAGAGCGCGCGGTCGGCGCTCGTAAGCGTGCGGGCGAAGTCCTGCGAGGTGCGCGCGCCAGCGGGCGACGGGAGGCTCCACAGCGCTGCGACGGCCAGCAGGGCGAGCAGTCCCAACCGCCGCCGAAGCGTCGAAGCGGGCGCTACCCGGATGTAACGGCGGTCCATTCTGCAATCCTTCGAAGCGATTTCGCCCGCGACTCATATTCCGTGGTCGCAATACAATAGGGCGATGATCTGGCATATGCGCGCGTGGCGCTCGCTTGCGGGGCGTTCCCGCTCTATGAAACCCCATGAGCCACTCTTTGTCAGCCGATTCCCCCCGTTTCACCCCTTCGGCGTTTCGAGACCGTGCCAGGGCCGTTCTGCCGCCGCTGCGCTCTGGGCCGGCGGGGGGATTCGAGCCGGTTGCGGGAGCGAGCGATTTCGACCTCAATCCGGATCTGGCCGCGCGAAATGTCAGCGCCGACGCGCTGCGCGCCGCCCGCCCGGCCGCGGTGCTCATTCCGGCAATCGCGCGGCCCGTCGTCACCCTGCTGTTCACGCTCCGGACCGAGCATCTCAGCGCGCACGCCGGCCAGATCGCCTTTCCGGGCGGCAAGTGCGAGCCGCAGGATGCGGACCCGCTCGCAACCGCTCTCAGGGAAACCCACGAGGAGATCGGCCTCGATCCCGCGCTCGTCGAGCCGGTGGGCTCGCTCGACTGCTATCTGACGGGCACCGGGTTCTGCATCACGCCCGTGATCGGCCTCGTGCCGCCGGATGTGCCGCTGACGCTCGATCGCAATGAAGTGGCCGAGACGTTCGAGGTGCCGCTGCCGTTTCTCATGGACTTGAGCAACTATCAGCGCCATACGCGCACAATCGCCGGCGTCGAACGGCATTTTTACGCGATCCCGTTCGGCGGGCGCTTCATCTGGGGCGCGACAGCCGGTATCCTGCGCCATATGTGCCAGAGGATATTTTGAATGATCCGCACGGTCGTCGAGAATCTGCTGCTGTTCCTGCTACCGACGTTCATTTACATCGCGTGGACGCTGTTCCAGCGCGCGAAGGCCGACCGCGAAGCCGATACCGACGCGAGCGGCCAGCCCATCACGACGGTGCTCGACGACGCCCCGCTGTTGTGGCTGTTCGCGAGCGGGGCCATTCTGGTCATGCTGACGCTGGCCGTGTTCGGCAGCTCCTCGGGCGGCAGCCCCGGGCAGCAGTATCAACCGTCCGTGCTGCGCGACGGAAAAATCCAGCCGAGCCACATCGATTAGGGCGGCCCGCAGGAGCTTCGACGCATGACCTCCGCACCCGGCGATTTGCGCCCGCGTAGTCTGGCGGACGAGGCGTGGCTTCAAGGCCCCGTCCGGCGCGTCCTGGCGGTCCTCGCGGAGGGCGGGTACGAAGGCCGCGTGGTGGGCGGGGCCGTCCGCAATGCCCTGCTCGGCGCGCCGGTCAAGGATGTCGACATCGCCACGACCGCCCTCCCCGCCGACGTCGTGCGCCTTGCCGAGGCCGCGGGGCTCGGGGCTGTTCCGACGGGCATCGCGCACGGCACGGTGACGGTGATCGTCGACCGCCAGCCGATCGAAGTCACGACGCTGCGGCGCGACGTGGAGACAGACGGGCGGCATGCGCGCGTGTCGTTCACGACCGACTGGCGCGAGGACGCGGAGCGGCGCGATTTCACGCTGAATGCGCTCTACTGCGACGCGCGCGGCACCGTGCACGATCCGCTCGGCGGATACGGCGATCTTCTCGCCCGGACGGTGCGCTTCATCGGCGACGCGCGTGCGCGGATCCGCGAGGATTACCTGCGCATCCTGCGCTTTTTTCGCTTCAACGCCGAGTACGCATCCGGGGAGCCGGACGGCGACGGGCTGGCGGCGGCGATCGAGATGGCGCCGGGCATGGCGCAACTCTCGGCTGAGCGCGTTCGCGCCGAGCTGCTGCGCCTGCTGGGCGCCCCGCGTGCATCAGAGATCGCGCGGGTGATGGCCGATGCGGGACTGTTCGAGCCGCTGATCGGGACGGCGGGCGATACGCGGTCGCTCGCGCGTCTTGCCAGCATCGAGGCCGCGCTCGACCGTGAGCCAGATGCCCTGCTGCGGCTCGCGGCGCTCGCCGGTATCGGAACCGGCGCGGGGCACGGCGCTCTGGCCGAGCGACTGCGCCTGTCGAACGCGGAAGCCGAACGCCTGCATCAGGCCGCGTTGCCGTCGCAGGCGCTCGATCCCTCTGCCGATGAGAAACTGGCGCGCGCGTTCATCTACCGCTTCGGCGCGGCGGCGTACCGCGATGGCGTGCTGCTGGCTTGGGCCCGGAGAGAGGCCAGGGCGGACGACACGTCGGAATGGATGCGATGGCGCGACCGGCTCGCGCTGCCCGAGCGCTGGACGGCGCCGACCCTCCCCGTGCGGGGCGCCGATCTCGTATCGCGCGGGCTGGCCGAGGGGCCGGCCGTCGGGCGCATCCTGCGCGCCTTCGAGGACTGGTGGGTGTCGCACGACTTCCCGCGGGACGAGCTTCTGCTCGCCCGCACGTTGTCGGATATCGTGAAGGCGAACAGGTAAGGCGGGCAGTCGGCAGTCGGGGAAATGCCCGTCTGCTGCCTATTTCGCTCGGGGACCCTGCAGGCGCCGCAAGGCCGCTTCGACCCGGCGCCATGTCACGGCCTGCTCGGCAGCTCCCTGTTCTTCCAAGCTACGCGCTTTCTGTGCCGCCTCGGCTATGGCCCTGGGGCCTTGGGCTTCCATGAGCTTGCGCGCGTGTTCCTCGATCTCGATGGCGAGCATGGCGTGACCTCCTTCGCTCGTTTTCGATGTTGGCTCGGCTTGGCTGCTGCAGGGGCCATTTCGGCATGTGGGGCGTGGGCGGGCGATGGCAAGGGGCGCGGGGCAAAGCAAAAAGGCCGGAGCGCGATGCGCTCCGGCCTTCCTTAGGTGTTTCGGCTGGTGGCCGAGGGTGCTTGGATTAGAAATCCATGCCGCCCATGCCGCCCATTCCGCCGCCCATCGGCATGGCGGGAGCGCCATCCTTCTTGGGCTTCTCGGCGATCATGGCTTCGGTCGTGATCAGGAGGCCGGCAACCGAGGCCGCATCCTGAAGCGCGCAACGGACGACCTTGGTCGGGTCGATGACGCCGTCGGCGATCAGATCGCCGTAGACGCCCGTCTGAGCGTTGAAGCCATAAGCGTACTTGTTGTTCTCGAGGATCTTGCCGGCAACGACCGAGCCATCTTCACCGGCGTTGGTGAAGATCTGGCGAGCCGGAGCTTGGAGAGCCTTGCGCACGATCGTGACGCCGACCTTCTGGTCTTCGTTGTCGAGCTTGATGTTGTCGAGAGCCTTGATGGAGCGGAGCAGAGCAACGCCGCCGCCGGGGACAACGCCTTCTTCGACGGCTGCGCGCGTGGCGTGCAGAGCGTCGTCAACGCGATCCTTGCGCTCCTTGACTTCAACTTCGGTCGCGCCGCCGACCTTGATGACGGCAACGCCGCCAGCAAGCTTGGCCAGACGCTCCTGCAGCTTCTCGCGGTCGTAGTCCGAGGAGGTTTCCTCGATCTGCGCCTTGATCTGCTTCACGCGGGCTTCGATCTCAGCCTTCTTGCCCGAGCCGTCGACAACGGTGGTGTTTTCCTTGTCGATCGACACGCGCTTGGCGCGGCCGAGCATGTCGAGCGTCACGGTCTCGAGCTTGATGCCGATGTCTTCCGAGACAACGGTGCCGCCCGTGAGGATCGCGATGTCTTCGAGCATGGCCTTGCGGCGATCGCCGAAGCCCGGAGCCTTGACAGCCGCAACCTTGAGGCCGCCGCGCAGCTTGTTGACGACGAGCGTTGCGAGAGCTTCGCCTTCGACGTCTTCAGCGATGATGAGGAGCGGCTTGCCGGTCTGGACGACAGCTTCGAGCACCGGCAGCATGGCCTGGAGACCCGACAGCTTCTTCTCGTGGATCAGGATGTACGGGCTCTCGAGCTCGGCCACCATCTTGTCGGCGTTGGTGATGAAGTACGGCGAGAGATAGCCGCGGTCGAACTGCATGCCTTCGACGACGTCAAGCTCGGTCTCGAGGCTCTTGCTCTCTTCGACGGTGATGACGCCCTCGTTGCCGACCTTCTTCATGGCTTCGGCGATCTTGGAGCCGATTTCGACATCGCCGTTGGCCGAGATGGTGCCGACCTGGGCGATCTCGTCGTTCGACGTGACCTTCTTCGACTTCGTCTTGAGCTCTTCGACGACGGCGGCGACGGCGAGATCAATGCCGCGCTTGAGATCCATCGGGTTGGCGCCGGCTGCAACCGACTTTGCGCCTTCGCGAACGATGGCCTGAGCCAGCACGGTCGCGGTGGTGGTGCCGTCGCCGGCCAGGTCGGCCGTCTTCGAGGCAACTTCGCGCAGCATCTGCGCGCCCATGTTCTCGAACTTGTCCTCGAGCTCGATTTCCTTGGCGACCGTCACACCGTCCTTGGTGATGCGGGGAGCGCCGAAGCTCTTCTCGATGACGACGTTACGGCCCTTGGGGCCGAGGGTGACCTTGACGGCATTCGCAAGAATGTCGACGCCGCGCAGCATCTTCTCGCGCGCGTCCTGCGAGAACTTTACGTCTTTAGCTGACATGTGAGGCTCCGTTCGGATATTCGGGGGATACTATTCAGTGCAACGAGATGGAGCTCAGGCGGCCTTCTTGGCCGATGCCTTGCCTTCCAGAACGCCGAGGATGTCGCTCTCCTTCATGATGAGGAGATCTTCGCCGTCGATCTTGACCTCGGTGCCGGACCACTTGCCGAACAGCACGCGATCGCCGGGCTTCACGTCGAGGGCAACGACCTTGCCCTGCTCGTCGCGGGCGCCGGGGCCGACAGCGACGACTTCGCCCTGCTGGGGCTTTTCCTTGGCGGTGTCGGGAATGATGATGCCGCCAGCGGTCTTGGTGTCCTCCTCAAGGCGCTTGACCACGACGCGATCATGCAAGGGACGGAACTTCATGGGTAAACCCTCATGATTGAATATGTTGAAACTTTTTCAGGTTCTGCAGCTCAAGTCGGGCATCTTGCCCTTGGCCCGAGTTTGCGCATGGCGCCGCTGTCCGGGGGACTGCGGCGCGCATGGCCGCTATATGTAGAGACCTGTTAGCAGTGTCAAGGTCCGAGTGCTAACCTAAGGTCTACCGCCGCGCCGAATGCACCGCGTGGTTACTTCTGAGGTTGGGGGGACGCGTGTATCGCGTAGGGACGCGTGTAACGGGCAATCGTTAGCGAGGCGTAAACGGGGCGTTGCTCTCGCGATCAGCCACCGATCTCTAGCCGCTCAAATTGGCAGGAGTAAGAAGGCGCACCGGACCGGATGGGCTCAGAATAGTGCCGCTTTGTTCTCGCAAAGGACTTGATATTCAGCCCAACAAAAAGCAGTTCGCCGCCCGTCCCGTTTTGGACGCGCGGCGAACAAACACATTGGAATTTTTAAAATTAGACGGCGAAATCCGTCATCTTCGCGCCTTTGTTTAGTTTCGCGACGAGCCAATTGGGCTTTCTGCCGCGCCCGGTCCACGTCTCGGAACGGTTGTCCGGATTCATGTATTTCACGGCAACGGACTTGCCGCGGCCACGGGCGCCGAAAAGTTCGCCCACTGAGAAACCAGCATTCTCGGCCAAAGACGCGATCTTGTGCTTCAGATCGGCGCGTTCACGATCTTTGGCAGCGTTGAGAGCTTTCTGCGCCTTTGCAATATGATCCGTCAGCTCTTTCACCGACATCTTGTCGTAATTGATAGCGGCCATCGGTACTCCGTCCCTGGTCTCAAAGATGTTCTGCGAAGGCGGTTATATTCGCCGAACGGACTTTTCACAGCAAAAAACTGCAAATAGATAAAAAAGTCGCGGCATAATATTTAATATGTATGCCGATCATAGCGGCCGGGCCATGATTTTCGATGGGCCTCAGCATCGAGGCCGTGGGGCGCGGCGAACCGAGCGCTATTCGCTGCGCAATGCGTCGATCGGATTGAGGAGCGCGGCGCGCCGCGCCGGAAACAGGCCGAAGCAAATGCCCGTTGCGGCCGCGGCCGCAAGCGCGCCGCCGAGCACCGCAGGCGACACCAGAACCGGCCAATCGGCGACAAATGCAATTACAGCGGAGGCGGAAACGCCAATCGCGATGCCGATGAAGCCGCCCAGCAGGCAAAGGGAAACGGCCTCGACGAGGAACTGCAGCATGATGTCCTTTCGCCGTCCGCCCACCGCCATGCGAAGTCCGATTTCGCGCGTCCGCTCCGTCACCGAGACGAGCATAATGTTCATGATGCCGATGCCGCCGACGATCAATGAAATGACCGACGTGGCGGCAAGCAGATAGCTCATTGTCGTCAGAACCTCGCTGCGTGCCTTCATCGTTTCGGCGAGATTCCGAACGGAGAAGCTGTCTTCCGTGCCGACGCGGGTTTTGCGGCGCTGGCGCAGCAGGTTTTCAATATCCTCCTGCACCACGGCCATATCGGCCCCGCTGTCCACTTTGACGTAGATGCGCCCGACGCGGTCATTCTGGATTTGGCTTTTTCCGGAGACGCGCAGGCGCGCGGTCGAGATCGGGATCAGGACGATGTCGTCCTGGTCGCGCCCCATCACGGACTGGCCCTTGGCCGACAGCACGCCAATGATCTGGAAGGGCACGTTCTTGATGCGGATGGCGGCGCCGACTGGGTCTTCGCCGGGAAAAAGCTCCTTGGCGACGGTGGCGCCCAGGACGGCCACCTTGGCCCCGGTGCGCACGTCGCCCGGCTCGAGATCGCGGCCGGACTTAATCGGCCAATCGCGCACGTCGGCATATTCCGCGTGAACGCCGCTGACGCTCGAGGTCCAGTTTGCGTTGCCGCGCACGACGGGGGCGGAATCCTCGATCTGACCCGCCACCTCGGTCACGCCGCTCACCCGGTCGCGGATGCCCGTCACGTCGGCTTCGCTGAGCGGCATGTCCGTGCCCGCCCCGCCCGAGCGGCCCATGACGCGCATTGAGCCCGGGAATATGACGAGCATGTTCGTGCCCAGCGCCTTGATCTGGCGATCGACCTCGCTTGAGGCACCCGTGCCGACGGCGACCAGGATGATGACCGAGGCCACGCCGATGACGATGCCAAGGGTCGTGAGAACCGAGCGCAGCAGATTGACCCTGAGCGCGCGCACGGCGATGAGGATGCTGTCCCAGAAGGTCACGACGTGGCCTCCACCGGCCCGGTGATCGGCGTCTGGCGCACGTCGTCGACGATGTGCCCGTCGCGAAACGTGATCCGCCGGCCGGCCCAGAGGGCGATTTCGGGCTCGTGGGTCACGACGACGACTGTGATGCCCGCCCGATTGAGATCGGCGAACACCAGCATGATTTCATCGGACGTGCGGCTGTCGAGCGCGCCTGTCGGCTCGTCGGCCAAGAGGAGCTTCGGGTTGTTGACGAGGGCGCGCGCGATGGCGACACGCTGCTGCTGGCCGCCGGACAACTGGCGTGGGGTGTGATCCATGCGGTTGGCGAGGCCGACCTGGGCGAGGCGCTTCTTCGCCATCTCGACGCTATCGGCGGGGCGGGGGTGCGCATAGAGCAACGGCAACATCACCTGGTTCAACGCGGATGTGCGCGGCAGCAGGTTGAACTGCTGAAAGACGAAGCCGATGGAGCGATTGCGGAGATCGGCCAGTTCGTCGACCGACAGCTTGCCGATGTCGCGGCCATCGAGCACGAGCTGTCCCGATGTCGGCACGTCGAGCGCGCCGATCAGGTTCATCATGGTCGACTTGCCGGACCCGGACGGCCCCATGATAGCGACGAAATCTCCGGTCGCGATTTCCAGCGAGACGTGATCGAGCGCGACGAGATCCTGCTCGCCGACGCGGTAGACCTTGCTCAGGTCGTGCGCGGAAATGAGCGGGGGGCCGAGGACCGGAGGCTGCGGGGAAGCGATATCGGGCGCGCGATCCATCGCGTTCATGACTTCACGTCGCGCGCGCGCACGATGACCGCCTCGCCCTCCGCAAGCTCGCCGCCCACGACCTCAGTGAACTGGTCGTCGGAGATGCCGGTGCGGATCGTGCGCCGCTCGGGCACGCCGGTCTTGCCGAGCACCCACACGGTGCCCGGGCGCACGGCCTCGCGGCCGTCCTTCCAGCGCTGGAACGCGATCTTCTGCGTATCCGTCAGGAGCGGCCCCACGGCCTGCTCGAGACGCGACATGAAGCGCTGGCGCATGGCGCTGCGGTCGCCACCGCCCGGGCCGCCGCCACCGATGAAGCTCGGCTGGCTGCTATCGCGCATCTCACGCCCGAGCTTGGCCATCGCCTCACGCGCGACCGTGACCTGCTCGTCGGTTAGCCCGACCTCGGTCTTGAGGCGCTCGATCATCTGGCCGCCGCGGTCTCCCTGGCCGCTTTCGCCCCGCGGGCGGGCGGATCCGGCGACCTCGGTTTTCGGCTTGAAGCGCAGGGTGTCGTTCGAGATGCGCAGGGCGCCGTCGCGCGTGGCGGAGACGATGTTGACGTTGGCGGTCATGCCGGGAAAGAGCTTACGGCCCTCGTTGGCGGCTTCGATGATAACCGTATAGGTGACGACGCTGTTGAGTTCCGTCGCGGCGAGGCGAACCTGCGTGACGCGTCCTTCGAACTGGCGATCGGGATAGGCATCGACCGTGAACGTTGCCGTGTTGCCCTCGGCGACGGCGCCGACGTCCGCCTCGTTCACCTGCGCCTCGATGCGGATGCGGGAGAGATCCTGGGCGATCTTGAACAGCTCGGGCGCCTGCAGGCTGGCGGCGACCGTCTGGCCCGGATCGACGGTGCGCGAGATGACGGTGCCGTCGATGGGCGAGCGGATTTCGGCGCGATCGAGGTCGATGGAGGCTTGATCCAGAGACGCCTTGCGCTGCTCGATGGTCGCGCGTGCGCTATTTACCTGCGCGTCGGCGACCGAGATTTCGGCCTTGGCGACATCGCGGTCGCGCAGTGCGGTTTCCAGCGTCAGTTGGGGCGAGAGCCGCTTGTCGGCGAGGTTCTGCTGGCGCTCGACGTTCGTCTCAGCGGCCTCGAGGATGGCGACGGCCTTCTGCTTGGCCGCTTCCTGGTTGGCGAGCGCGGCCTCGGCGGCCATCAGGTCGGCTTTCGCCTGCGTCACCCGCGAGGCGAAGGTCTTGGAATCGATGGTGGCCAGCACGTCGCCCGGCTTGACCTCGGAGTTGAAGTCGACCTTGACCTCCTCAACCTGCCCCGAGAGCTGGGAGCCCACGCTGACCGTGACAAGCGCGCGGACAGGGCCCGAGGTCGACACGATCTTGCGGATCTGCCCCTTCGTCACGGGCGCCGTCTCGTAGACCAGGTTGCCCGTTTGGGCCGGCGCTCCAAGCAGCCAAAGGCCGGCAAGGCCCGCGGCCGCAACCGGCACGGCCAGAGTAAACAGTGAACTTATCCGTCGTTTCATTGCCTGCCGTCGTCCAAAACTCACCAGTATCCCTACTGGAAGACGTGCAGCGGTGAAACTTCCGTCGCGCCCCAAGCGGCATTTCGGCGCCGCAGCGAGGGCTGGCACAAATCCGCCACATCGATGAACGGCAGGTGAACGCACCATTCAGAGGGGGTTCAGCGGGCTCGTCCTAGGGTGTCTTTACCCTGAGATCCTTATCTTCCCCGGCGTGATCCATGGGGGTGCACCGTTCAGGGTCGGTGCACCCCCGCCCTCCCCCCCAAGAAAATTCTTCAGTTTTTCCAACGTGCGCCGCGGCCGGCGCCGATGGCACCCCTGTCCGACAAAGCTTGAACGGAACCTCCCGAGCCGGTAGGCATTGGGTGCTAAATTCCGCTCGAACGGAGAAAATCCCCGTGACCTTCAAGCTCCCTGATCTCCCCTATGCTTATGACGCGCTGGCGCCCTACATGTCGGCCGAAACGCTCACCTACCATCACGACAAGCATCACCAGGCCTATGTCGACAACGGCAACAAGCTGATCGTCGGGTCCGGTCTCGAGGGCAAGTCGCTGGAGGAGATCTGCGTGGCCGCTTACGCCGGCAAGAACCAGCCGCTCGTGAACAACCTCGGCCAGCACTACAACCACCTGCACTTCTGGAAGTGGATGAAGAAGGGCGGCGGCGGCAACAAGCTTCCGGGCTCAGTGGCCAAGCTTGTCGACGGCTACGGCGGTTTCGACAAAGTGCGCGCCGACTTCATCAACGCGGGCACGACGCAGTTCGGCTCGGGCTGGGCCTGGCTCGCCATCCGCGACGGAAAGCTCGAAGTGAGCAAGACGCCGAACGGCGAGAACCCGCTGATGCACGGCGCCCAGCCGATCCTCGGCGTCGACGTGTGGGAGCACAGTTACTACATCGACTATCGCAACGCGCGCCCGAAGTATCTCGAGGCCTGGTTCGACAACCTCATCAACTGGGAGCACGTCGAGGAAATGGCGGGCTAACGCTCGCGGCCAGCTCGATCGCAGCAATCATGAGCGCGGGATCCGAAAGGGTCCCGCGCTTTTGTTTGGAAATGAGATCAGCGGCGGACCCAGCCGGCGAGCGCGGACACGAGGCTGGTGTTTTCCGGCACGGCAACCGCGATCGAGATGCGGCGGTCCGGCAAGGCCACCGGAGCGGGCACGCCATTGCGGTCGCGCATCAGCGCGGACACGCGCACCACCACGTCGTGCGAGCCCGCGGCGCGCGGCGTGACGAGCCAGGCCCAGCGCCCGAACGTCTCGGGATCGCGGGCGGCCATGGCGAGCTTCAGGTTCACGAACTGCGTGCGCTCGGACTGGCGCTCGATCTCGAAGGCGGCCGCTTCGCCGTAAAGGCTGATCGACAGCGTCTCCAGCGACTGGCGAACCTCGGCAATGTGTGGGGGCACGCTGGCGTGCACGAGGCCGGACATGAAGTCACGACCGAGTGTGAACTCGACGGTGGCCGGCTCGCCGAGCCACATGGCGCCGGGAATGCGCGGCACGAGGAGGCCCGCGTCCAATGCCTGGCCGAGATCTTCCGCCGTCACGACGGTAGCGGACGGGCGCTCCGGCGGCGAAGCGAACGTGCGGCCGGCGCGCGGGGGGGCGGCCGCGGACTGGCTCGTCACAGGCTGTCCGGTCAACTGCCGCTCGCCGTAGGCCGCCTGTTCCGCATCCGCTTCCGGGAGGGCGAGCAGGGGGCGCGCTTGCGCGGCGGCGCCCGTTTCGACAACCGGAGAGTCGCTCGGCTTGAACTGACCGGGCTTGTATTGAAACGTGTCGTCGTCCGGGATGCGGGGCGGCATACCCGCGGGCTTCGGGCGGTTGCGGCTGGCGACATAGGGCGACCCCTGGGAGGCGGCGCCGGGCGTGGGCTGATCGGCGGCTTCGGACGCCGTGCGGCGCGCGGTATCGCGCTCGGCCATTTCCCTCAACGACGAGGCTGCCGTGCTCATGCGAGCGACCACGCGGGCGATGCCGTCGATGTCGCGTGGGGCGATCATGCTCAGCTTGCGAAACATCAGCGGCAGGCGGGCCGGCGACAGATCGTCGGCGCGCACCGGCACGAGCTGGTTGAGTGGCATCACTTCGCGGGCAATATCGGAGAGACCGACGTTTTGCGCCGACGTCTCCGTCCAGATGACGATGACGGCCTCAAACTGGCGCAGGCGGGCCGAACGGACTTCGCGCGGCTGATCGGGCTCGCCGTCGAAGGACACGAAGTGTCCGCGCCCCATCAGCGCGGAGCCGAGCTCGCGGGCAACACTTCCATCCTTCGGCACGTGGCAAATGAGGATGCGCGCCATTGGTTTTCAAAGCGTGGGCCGGATTGGCCCGAGGCTCCCTCGTTCAAGCTCAGATGCGAGACGCAAACTTCCGGGCCGCCTCAGCGGCTGCGCCCGGTGATCGACTTGATGATGATGTTCTTGATCGTGGTGGCAATCGTGCGTGAAATTGAACGCTGAAGGTCCTTGCCGATCATTTCGCCCATACCCTGGCGCGGCCGGCCCTTGGACTTGCCGTCGGCCGTGGTGCCGCCGCCTCCGCCGAAAATGATGTCGCCCCAGCCGCCGCCACTGCCGGCACCGGCTTCATCGGTCGCCTTGTCGGCGCGCTTGGTAATGATCTCGTGGGCGCTCTCGCGATCGATCGTCTCTTCGTACTTGCCGTAGACCGGGCTGTACTCGATGACGCTCAGGCGCTCGTCGGCGGTGACGGGGCCGACGCGTCCCTCGGGCGGGCGGATCAGCGTGCGCTGGACGATGGACGGCTCACCCTTGTTTTCAAGCGTGGAGACGAGCGCCTCGCCGACCTTGAGCTCCAGGATCACGCGCGCGGTGTCGAGGTCCGGGTTCTTGCGGAAGGTTTCGGCTGCGGCTTTGACGGCCTTCTGCTCCTGGGGCGTGAAGGCGCGCAGCGCATGCTGGACGCGGTTGCCGAGCTGGGCCGACACGGAATTCGGCACGTCCATCGGGTTCTGCGTGATGAAGTAGACGCCGACGCCCTTCGAGCGGATCAGGCGGGCGATCTGCTCGATGCGCTCCAGCAGCGCTTTCGGCGCTTCGTTGAACAGCAGATGCGCTTCGTCGAAGAAGAAGACGAGCTTCGGCTTCGGCAGGTCGCCGGCTTCGGGCAGCGTCTGCCAGAGCTTGGTCAGCATCCAGAGCAGGAACGTGGTGTAGAGGCGCGGCTTCTCCATCAACTTGTCGGCGGCGAGAATGCTGATGACGCCGCGGCCATCTGGCGCCAAGCGCATGAAGTCGTTGATGTCGAGCGACGGCTCACCGAAGAACTGGCCGGCGCCCTGCTCCTCGAGCACCAGGAGGCGGCGCTGAATGGCGCCGACGGACGTCGTGGCGACGTTGCCGTACTTGGCGACCAGCTCCTTCGAGCGTTCGGCAACGTTGGTGATGATGGTGCGCAGGTCCTTAAGATCCAGGACCGGGATTTTCTCATCGGCGGCGACGCGGAAGGCGATGTTGAGCACACCTTCCTGCACCTCGTTGAGCTCCAGCATGCGCGACAGCAGCAGGGGGCCCATGTCGAGCACGGTGGCGCGGATGGGGTGGCCTTCCTTGCCGAACACGTCCCAGAAAATGGTCGGGTAGGCGCGCTGGTGCCAGTCCGAGCCGAGGCCGACCTCGGCCGCGCGCTTGACGAGGAAATCCTTCGGCTCGCCGACGGCCGCGACGCCCGAGAGGTCGCCCTTGATGTCGGCCGCAAACACCGGCACGCCGGCCGCGGAGAAGCCCTCTGCCAGTCCCTGCAGCGTCACCGTTTTGCCGGTACCGGTTGCGCCGGTGATCAGGCCGTGACGGTTGGCGAAACGAAGCTCGAGGTACTCGGGCTTCGTGCTCTTGCCGATGAAAATCTTGCCGTCAACCAACACCTGCTCGCTCATTCAGATCTCCGAAGTGACGCTCGCGGCGGGTGTCTCGGCGCAATTAGCGGCGGATCAGCCAACCGACTCGCACAAATTCCGACTTAGGGCCGTCTTTGCATGCCGATAGCTTCATTGCAAATTCAGTTGCATGGCCCGCTTCGTCAAGCTGGGGAAACCCGTCCGGCGCCCCCTTTCGGGCCACAGAGAGCGGCAAGCGCGCCGAACCGTCGCGGACCCGTCACATTCCCCCTTTCCGCGTGCGCGCGCTTGTGGTTTTCCCTATAGAAAACCCAGAAGGTACGGCCTGTCCCGGCTGGCACGGACCCCGATGAACGAGGATCAAGAACGACATGACGGCCACCGACCCCGCTGCTGGCGCCTCAGCCATTCCTCTCGCGTCGGATTTCGAGGCGGCGACACGCGAACAATGGCTTGCCCTGGTCGATAAGGCGATCAAGGGCGCGGACTTCGAAAAGAAGCTCGTCACGCGCACGGCGGACGGCATCCGGGTCGAGCCGATCTATACCCGCGCCACCGCAAACGAGGGCCAGCAGTCGGCCCTGCCGGGCCAGGCGCCGTTCACGCGCGGGGCGAGCGCGGCCGTCGAGGGGTTGGGCTGGGAAATCCGCCAGGGGATCCGCGCCACCGATCCCGCCCGGGCCAATACGGAAATTCTGACCGAGCTGAACGGCGGCAGCAACGGGGTGCTGCTCGAAATCGAGGCGCCGGGTCAGGCCGGCTGCCGGATCACGAGTGCCGCCGACATGAAGACCGCGCTCAGCGGCATGCGGCTCGACCTTGCGCCGCTGGAGCTCAAGGCCGGTCTCGGCGCGCCGGAGGCGGCCCGCCATCTCATCGCAGCCCTTCCCGGCCTCGACATTCCGTCCAAGTCGGCGCTGCTCTTTCTCGGGCTCGACCCGATCGGCTCGCTCGCTCGCTGGGGAACGCGGCCTGCATCCCTCACGCAGACGCTGGCCGAGACGATCGCGATCGTTCGCGTCGCCCGCGCCGAGGCGCCCGCCGTGCGAACCGTGCGCGTCGACAGCACCATCTATCACGAGGCCGGCGCCAACGACGCGCTCGAGCTGGCCGCGCTTGGCGCGACGCTCATCGCCTACCTCAGAATGTTCGAGGCGGCCGGCGCGGCACCGGCCGACGCTCTGGCGCAGATGTCGTTCGCCGTCTCGACCGACACCGACCTGTTCGCCTCGGTCGCCAAGCTGCGCGCCGCGCGCCGCCTGATCTGGCGCATCGCGGACGCATCGGGCGCGGGTGATGCGGCGCGCGCGCTCCACATTTCCGCGCGCGCTTCGCTGCGCGTCATGGCGCAGCGCGATTCCTGGACCAACATGCTGCGCTCGACACTCTCGTGCGCGGGCGCGGCGCTCGGTGGCGCCGACGCCATCACCGTGCTGCCGTTCACGGCGGCGCTCGGGGAAGCCGACGATTTCGCTCGCCGCTGCGCGCGCAACATCCAGATCGTGCTTCAGGAGGAAAGCTGGCTCGGCCGCGTGGTCGATCCGATGGGCGGCTCCTGGTTCATCGAGGCGCTGACGGACGAGACCGCGAAGGCGGCTTGGGCGCTGATGCAGGAGATCGAGGCGAAGGGCGGCATCATCGCCGCGCTCGACCAGGGCTTCATCCAGGATCGCGTGGCAGCCGACGCGGCCGCGCGCGCGAAGGCGATCGCGACCGGCAAGCAGGATCTCACCGGCGTGTCGGCGTTTCCGCTGCTCGGCGACGACGGCGTCACGTTCGCCCCGCCTGCGGCCGTGCCGCCCGTCCGCAGCGAAGAGATGGTGCGCCCGCTCGTGCCACACCGGCTTGCCGAGCCATTCGAGGCGCTGCGCGACGCATCGGACGCCTTCGTCGCCAAGGGCAATCCGGCACCGACCATCTTCCTCGCCAGCATCGGCGCGGTAATCGATCACACCGGGCGTTCGACGTGGGTCAAGAATTACCTCGCGGCCGGCGGCATCGCTTCGCTCACGACCGACGGGTACGCGTCGGCCGATGACGCGGCAAAGGCGTTCAAGGCGTCGGGCGTGACGACGGCATGCATCTGTTCGTCGGATGCGCTCTACGCCGAGCACGCGGAAGCAACCGCGAAGGCGCTCAAGGCGGCGGGCGCGAAGCTCGTGCTGATGGCCGGGCGGCCGGGTGAACGCGAAGCTGCTCTCAAGGCGGCAGGCGTCGACCAGTTCCTGTTCGTCGGTGCGGACGCAGTCGCGACGCTGAAGGGGCTGCAGGGGAAGCTGGGAGTGACGGCGTGAGCGGCCAGATCGCGAGCATGTCGGAGGCTCCCGGCGCCGGATCGCGAACCGGCGCGTTTTACGTTTTCTCCGCCGCGGCGCTCGCGTCTCTCGGTGCGGCTGCGACCGGCCTCTGGCTCGTGTTCGGCCAGGGGATGTTCGAAGACCCGGCGCGGGCGTTCATCGTGGCCGGGCTCGTCTACGGCGCGCTTCCCGGGATCCCGGCCCTGCTGGCGATCCGCTGGCTGTTCTCCGCATCGCCTGCGGGCGGCTTGCGCGATCTTGCGGGGTACGTTGCGCTTTCTGCCCTCGCGGCGCTCATCTGGATGCTGCCGTTCCTGGGCCTTTATGTGCCGGCCGACAGCGCGAACACCCTGGCTGCGGCCGGCGAGATGGCCACCTTCCACGGGCTTTCCGGCGGTGCCGGCGGGCTTTTGTTCTGGCTTTTGACGAGATCGCGCCGCGTCACTTCATAAGCGCAGCCGTTCTGGACTACACTCTTTGGACGTCGCCCCAACCGGGCCTAGCAAGAGATGACGACAGGCATGACCACCATTCCGGACTTTACCCAGGTCAAGCTCGAGAGCGCGCCGAATGCGGGCGGAGCATCGTCGCTCCCGGCCGGCGAGACGTTCGCGACGCCGGAGGGCATCCCGGTCAAGCCGGTCTATACGGAGGCCGATACGGCGGGGCTCGATTTCCTCGACACGTGGCCGGGCATCGCCCCTTACGTGCGCGGGCCGTATCCGACGATGTACGTCACGCAGCCGTGGACGGTGCGCCAGTACGCGGGCTTCTCGACGGCGGAAGATTCCAACGCGTTCTACCGGCGCAACATCGCGGCCGGACAGAAGGGCCTCTCGGTCGCGTTCGATCTGGCGACGCATCGCGGCTACGACTCGGATCATCCGCGCGTGCGCGGCGACGTCGGCATGGCGGGCGTGGCCATCGACAGCATCTACGACATGCGGACGCTGTTCGACTCCATCCCGCTGCAAGACATGACCGTCTCGATGACGATGAACGGCGCGGTGCTGCCGATTCTCTCGCTGTTCATCGTGGCGGGCGAGGAGCAGGGCGTTCCCGCCTCCAAGCTCGCCGGCACGATCCAGAACGACATCCTCAAAGAATTCATGGTGCGGAACACCTACATCTATCCGCCCGACCCTTCGATGCGGATCGTGTCCGACATCTTCGCCTACACGTCGGCCAACATGCCGAAGTTCAACTCGATCTCGATTTCCGGCTATCACATGCAGGAAGCGGGCGCGACGGCGGACCTCGAGCTCGGCTACACCATCGCCGATGGCATCGAGTATGCGCGCGCTGGCGTTGCCGGCGGCCTCGACATCGACAAGTTCGCGCCGCGCCTGTCGTTCTTCTGGGCGATCGGCATGAACTACTACATGGAGATCGCCAAGATGCGGGCCGCGCGCCTGCTCTGGGCGACGCTCATCAAGCGCGAGTTCGCGCCCAAGGACGTGCGCTCGCTGTCGCTGCGCACGCACTGCCAGACGTCGGGCTGGAGCCTCACGGCGCAGGACATTTTCAACAACGCGACGCGCACCTGCATCGAGGCCATGGCGGCCACGCAGGGGCACACACAATCGCTGCACACCAACGGCATCGACGAAGCCATCGCACTCCCGACCGACTTCTCGGCCCGCATCGCGCGTAACACGCAGCTTGTGCTGCAGCAGGAAAGCGGCACGACGCGTCCGATCGATCCGTGGGGCGGCAGCCACTTTATCGAGCGGCTGACCTACGAGCTGGCGCTCAAGGCCATGAAGCATATCGACGAGGTGGAAAAGCTCGGCGGCATGGCGAAGGCCATTGCGGCGGGCATTCCGAAGATCCGCATCGAGGAAGCCGCCGCTCGCACGCAGGCGCGTATCGACAGCGGGCGCCAGACCATCGTCGGCATCAACAAGCTGCAAACGACGGAAGACCTCAAGATCAACCTGCTCAAGGTGGACAACGCGTCCGTGCGCGAGCAGCAGATCGCCAAGCTCAAGCGGCTTCGCGGCGAGCGTAACGAAGTGGAAGTGCAGGCCGCCCTCAACGCGCTGACGGAAGGCGCGAAGGGCAACGCCAACCTGCTCGACCTCGGCGTCAAGGCGGCGCGCGCGATGGCGACCGTCGGCGAAATGTCGGAAGCGATGGAACGGGTGTACACGCGTCATCGCGCGGAAGTGCGCACCATTTCGGGCGTTTACAGATCGGAAGCGGGTTCCATGAACGACGATGTCGGCACGGTCATTCAGATGGCGGCGGCGTTCGAGAAGATGGACGGGCGGCGCCCGCGCATTCTTATCGCCAAGATGGGCCAGGACGGTCATGACCGCGGACAGAAGGTGATTGCATCCGCGTTTGCCGACCTCGGCTTCGACGTCGACATCGGACCGCTGTTTGCGACGCCGGAAGAAGCGGCGCGCCAGGCGGTTGAGAACGACGTGCATGTGATCGGCGTCTCGACCATGACGGCCGGCCATTTGACGCTGGTACCGGATCTCAAGGGGGCGCTCGCCAAGGATGGCCGCGAGGACATCATGGTGGTGGTCGGCGGCGTGATCCCGCCGCACGATTACGAGGCGCTGTTCGCGGCGGGCGCTGCAGCGATTTTCGGCCCGGGCACCAACATCCCGAAGGCGGCAGCGGACCTCATCACCAAGCTCAACGAGAAGTACGGATACACGAAGGCGGCGGCGGAGTAGACGGGCGGAGCCACCTCCAAGTCCCGTCATGCCTGCCCCACCAACATTGACCCGGCTGGCCTGAAAGGCCGGGCCGCGCATTTGCGCGGCGCGCTTTAGCGCGCCGCGGCGATGTTGGTGGGCTGGGAAATGTTGCGTAGTTCGGTGATCATGGGTGGAGCACGTTCCGCTTTCCCATGCGGAGAGATGGATCCTAGGCACAACGCCTAGGAAGACAGTTGCGGATGTTGAGTTGGTTGCGGCCCCTCACCCTTTTTCGACCGCTCCCCCACTTTCGTGCCCTCTCCTCATCTGCCCTCAGCCGCACACCCGGCCTCACAAAAACGTCCACTGGGCCTTTAGTGCAGGTGGCGATGGGGCGGTTGGCATCCTACTTTTAGGGTGTCTCTTACGCCGCAAGCCACCACCGGAGCCTCCCCCATGAAAGCCGTCATTGTGTCTCGCCCCGCCGGGCTCGATCATCTGCAGGTTGTCGAGCGCGGCGATCCGGGTGCACCGGGGGCCGGGCAGATCCGCGTGCGCCTGGCCGCGAACTCGCTGAATTATCACGACTATGCGGTGGCCGCCGGCGCCATCCCGACCGCCAACGGGCGCGTTCTGCTGTCGGACGGCGCGGGCGTCGTCGAAGCGGTCGGCGAGGGCGTGACGGAGTTCGCGGCCGGCGATCACGTCCTCTCGTGCTTCTTCCCCTATTGGCAGGACGGCGTGCCGCCGCACGGCAATTTCAGCCATGTGCCCGGCGACGGCATCGATGGCTATGCCTGTGAAGCCGTCGTCACGCCCGCTCACTGGTTCACGCGCGCGCCCGCCGGCTGGACGCACGCAGAAGCCGCGACCTTGCCGTGCGCGGGATTGACTGCATGGCGCGCGCTGGTCGTCGAAGGCCAGCTCAAGGCCGGCGACAGCGTGCTCATTCTCGGCACCGGCGGCGTCGCGATCTTCGCGCTGCAGATGGCCAAGGCCATGGGCGCGGTGGCGATCGTCACATCGTCGTCGGACGCGAAGCTCGAACGGGCCCGCGAGATGGGCGCCGACTTTACCGTGAACTACAAGACAGACCCCGAGTGGGGCGACACCGTGCGGCGCTGGACGGGCAAGCGTGGCGTCGATCATGTGCTCGAAATCGGCGGGCCCGGCACGCTCGCGCAATCGATCACGGCGGCACGCGTCGGCGGACACATCGCGCTGATCGGCATCCTGACGGGGATCAAAGGCGAGGTGCCGACGCTCGCCATGATGGCCAAGCAGATCAAGCTGCAGGGCATTGTCGTCGGCAGCCGACGGCATCAGGAGGAGATGGTACGCGGACTCGAAGCGACGGGCATCCGGCCCGTGATCGATAAGACGTTCGCGCTGGACCAGCTTGCAGACGCCTTCCGCTACGAGGAACAGGCGCAGCACTTCGGCAAGATCTGCGTCGAGACCTGAGACATCGCCTAGCCCGCCGCGGCCGTTCAAGAGCTAAGGCAGCGGCGGGTTCATCGGGTCGAAGTGCTTGACCTTGTTTCCGGCAAAACCATGCAGGCCCACGTATGCGCCCAACGCCAGGACGGCGACGACGGCGAGGGCCTGCCACGCACTGACCGCGCCCTCATAGACGGCGGCGATCCAGACGGCGACACCGATCGCGGCAAGCAGCAGAACGACGATCCAGACGATCTGCAGGCCGCCGCTGCCCTGAATGAACTGGGCCTTCGCGTTGGCCGCACTCACGCGGCGGCACAGGCCGCGCACGAAAGCCGCATAGGTGGGGGAGCGATCCTCGAACTCTCCGACCGACAGAAAATGATGCGAGCGGACGGTGATCTTCCCCTGCGAGCGGGTTGCGATCGTGCATTGCGCGTGCGTGCTTTCGAAGCTCGCATACGAGATCAGGCGCACGCTTTCGATGTCCGCATACGGGATGCGCTTCGTCGCCCCGCCGGACTGCACGACGAGACCGTCGTTCGCGAGGCTGTACGACGCGACCTCCGAGAACATGTGAAGCCGGACGGAATGCTCGGTCACGCCGGCGCTCCTTCAAGATGCGTCCGCTCGTTCAAGATGCGTCCGCAAGCGGATTTGATGCGTATCGAGACTATGGCCGTGAAGCGCGCCACCCGCAAGCGCATTGGGGCCAGTGAAACGCGAAACGCCGCGAAGCTCAGGCTTCGCGGCGTTTCGATTGGCGTGTGGGGCGAGAGGCGCCTCAATCTTCCTTTTTGCGCGGGACACTCGGGACTGCGCCACCCGAACGGGGGGGCTTGTCCTTCTTGTCCTTCGGGCCCGGCAGGGCCTTACGCGGCGGCGCGACCTCGACCAGGCTCGCCGCTTCGGCCACTTCGAGGTCGTCGTCCTCGTCGTCCTCGTCCTTGGCGCGCGGTTTCTTGGACGGATCGCCGGGGATGATCTCGAACGTGAGCGTGCTGTCCTCGCCCTTGCCCTGAACGAGCACTTTCACGGTGCCGCCGTTCTCGAGCTTGCCGAACAGCAGCTCATCGGCCAGCGGCTTTTTGATGTACTCCTGGATGACGCGGGCCAAGGGCCTTGCGCCGAACTTCTCGTCGTAGCCCTTCTCGCCGATCCATTTGTGTGCGCCTTCCGAAAGCTCGATCGTGACGCCACGATCAGCCAACTGGGCCTCGAGCTGGAAGATGAACTTCTCGACGACCTTGGCGATCACCTCCGGCGGCAGGCCGGAGAACGGGATGACCGCATCGAGACGGTTGCGGAACTCCGGCGTGAACAGCCTGTTCACGGCCTCGGTATCCTCGCCCTCGCGCCGCTCGCGGTTGAAGCCCATGGGCGGACGCGCCATGTCGGTCGCTCCCGCATTCGTCGTCATGATCAGGATGACGTTGCGGAAGTCGACGCTCTTGCCATTGTGATCGGTGAGCTTGCCGTGGTCCATGACCTGCAACAGGATGTTGAACAGGTCCGGATGGGCCTTCTCGATCTCGTCGAGCAGCAGCACGCAGTGGGGATGCTGATCGATGCCGTCGGTCAGCAAGCCGCCCTGGTCGAAGCCGACATAGCCCGGAGGCGCGCCGATCAACCGCGAGACGGTGTGCTTTTCCATGTACTCCGACATGTCGAAGCGCAGCAGCTCGACGCCCATCAGGTTGGCGAGCTGCTTGGCGACTTCGGTCTTGCCGACGCCGGTGGGGCCGGAGAACAGGTAGCAGCCGATCGGCTTTTCCGGTTCCCGCAGGCCTGCGCGCGCGAGCTTGATGGCGGCCGAGAGCGCGGTGATGGCCTTGTCCTGGCCGAACACGAGCCGCTTCATGTCCTTGTCGAGGTTCGAGAGCACCTCGGCGTCGGACTTGGTGACCGTCTTCGGCGGGATGCGCGCCATCGTGGCGACGGTGGCCTCGACCTCCTTCACCGTGATCTTCTTCTTGCGCTTGCCTTCCGGCACGAGCATCTGCGAGGCGCCCGTCTCGTCGATCACGTCGATCGCCTTGTCGGGCAGCTTGCGGTCGTGGATGTACTTCGCCGACAGCTCCACGGCGGCCTTGATGGCCTCGCCCGTGTACTTGAGCTTGTGGAACTCCTCGAAGTACGGCTTCAGACCCTTGAGGATCGCGATGCTGTCCTCGATCGTGGGCTCTTTCACGTCGATCTTCTGGAAGCGGCGGACGAGCGCGCGATCCTTCTCGAAGTGCTGGCGGTACTCCTTGTAGGTGGTCGAGCCGATGCAGCGCACCGTGCCCGACTGAAGCGCGGGCTTCAGCAGGTTCGATGCGTCCATTGCGCCGCCGGACGTGGCGCCCGCGCCGATCACGGTGTGGATCTCGTCGATGAAGAGGATCGCGCCGGGATAGTTCTCGACCTCCTTCATGACCGCCTTCAGGCGTTCCTCGAAGTCTCCTCGGTAGCGCGTGCCAGCCAGCAGCGCGCCCATGTCGAGCGAGAAGATGGTGGCATTCTTCAGCACTTCGGGGACCTCGCCGCGCAGGATCTTGCGCGCCAAGCCTTCGGCGATGGCCGTCTTGCCGACACCCGGATCGCCGACCAGCAGCGGGTTGTTCTTCTGGCGACGGCACAGCACCTGGATGGTGCGCAGCACCTCCTGCTCGCGGCCGATCAACGGATCGATGCGGCCGTCGCGCGCCTTCTTGTTCAGATTGACGCAATATGTGTTGAGCGCATCCTGACCGGGCTTCTTGTCTTCGCCGGTCTCGCTCGCCTGCTCGTCATCCACCCCGCGCACTCCCCTGGGCTCTGCCATCCCAGCTCGTTTGGCGATTCCGTGACTGATGTACTGGACCGCGTCGAAGCGCGTCATTTCCTGCTCCTGCAGGAAGAACGCCGCGTGGCTCTCGCGTTCCGCAAAAATGGCGACCAGCACGTTGGCGCCGGTGACTTCCTCGCGCCCAGACGACTGCACGTGCACGACGGCGCGATGAATGACGCGCTGGAAACCCGTGGTCGGCTGCGCTTCGGCGCTGCCCTTGTGAACGAGGTTGCCGAGCTCGGTGTCGAGATATTCGGTGACACGCTGGCGCAACTGGTCGAGATCGACATTGCAGGCGCGCATGACAGCGGCCGCGTCGCGATCATCGATCAGCGCAGCGAGCAGATGCTCGAGGGTGGCGAACTCGTGATTGCGCTCGTTCGCGAACTCCAGAGCGCGGTGGAGAGATGCTTCAAGGCTCTTCGAGAAGGATGGCACGTTCGACCTACTCTTTCTCCATGGTGCATTGTAAAGGATGGCCATGCTGACGCGAGAAGTCCATCACCTGCGTCACCTTCGTCTCTGCGACTTCGTAAGTGAAGACGCCGCAGATCCCGACGCCCTTGTGATGCACGTGCAGCATGATGCGCGTGGCTTCCTCCCGGCCCTTGCTGAAATACTTCTCCAGCACGAGCACGACGAATTCCATCGGCGTGTAGTCGTCGTTGAGAATCAGCACTTTGTAGAGTGACGGCTTTTTGGTTTTTGGCCGCGTCTTGGTGACAAGGCCGGTCTTGCCTTCCTCGCCACTCTTGTCGTTGTTGCCCGCCCCATTCCGTCCGGCCATTCTCAGTCCCAGTGTCATCTTACGTGTTGTCGATCTTTGGCTGCCGCCACGCGGCCGCCTCCTAGTGCCATGTTTGCGCAGGTAGCTTGCGCCAGCAATGCCCTTTGCGGGTTTGCCCGCTATTGCGGGCCTCTGATTGGCCTCCTTGCTGGAGAGATCGGAGCAGATCAATCGGGCCAAAAGAAAGTGGGGTGCTCCGGTCAATAAAAAAGGCCCGTGGCTGAAAAGCCAGGGCCTATTTTGCCGTCACTTGTCGAACAAGCTGGCGAGCATCGGCTCACCTGACGTTTTGAAAGGCCTTTTCGACCGGCTTGTAGGCGTCCTTGGCGAGGCTGCTGTACATGCCACCGATCTTGGAGAGCTGATGCATGTAGTCGTCGTAGGCGCGCTTGGCGAAGCTCGTCTGAATCTCGACGGCCTGCTCGACGGACTTTGCCGACACCAGCTTTTCGAAGGTTGCCGTGCCATCCTCGAAGGCGCGCTTCGAGTAATCGGTCATTTCGGCGGCGATTGCCTGCCAACCCTTGTTCCAATCGCCGAAGATCTTCAAAGCCGTGTCGACGTTGGTCTGACTAATCTTCTGAATGTCTTGCAGATTGTTGATCATGAGCTGCTACCCGTCCTGATCCGGTGGAGAGTCTTGCCCCATAATTATAAGCGCTGCAGCATGGTTTTCAAGCCTTACGTTGCGCCGCAACATGGCAGTGCGCGGTCCTGTATCGGGTTCGTTAACCTAATGGCAGGGCGGCTTCGTTTAGCGTGACGGCGGCATGGGCTGGGTCCGTCGTGACGCCGGAAAGGCGCCTCCACTTGTGGCGCTGGAAAGGCTCAGGGTGGCCCCAAAGTGGCCCAGAAGAATAGGCATGAAAACCGGCATCGGATATGGTTGACGGCTCGGCAGGCCAACGGGTGGGCACGTATAGGCGCCGATGACCGGCTCCAGCGCGCCGGTTCCGAGCACTGGGTCCGGTGACCTGGCAAGCACTTCACACTTCGAGCATTTCACACTCTCAGTTCACATACTCATTTCACTCTCTGGGGGCTCCTTGGCGACTGTCGTGACGCGATCGATGCTGCTGCTGCTGGCCGTCTGCGGACTGTCATTGCTGCCGCTCGGCACCGCACACGCGAAAGGTGATGCCAAGAAGCAGGCCTCGATCATCATCGACGCCAACACCGGGCGCGTGTTGCACGATCAAGACGGCGACGAGCTGCGCTTCCCCGCCTCGCTCACCAAAATGATGACGCTCTACATGCTGTTCGGCGAGATCGAGCAGGGGCGCCTCACCTACGACAGCAAGATCCGGATCAGCGAGCGCGCCAACGGCATGGCGCCGTCGAAGCTGGGGCTCGAGGTCGGCGAAGAGATCGCGGTAATCGACTGCATCAAGGCGCTCGTCGTCAAATCGGCCAACGACATCGCCGTGGCCGTCGCTGAGCGCATCGGCGGATCGGAATATCAGTTCGCCAGCATGATGACCGAGCGCGCCCGTCAGATCGGCATGCGCAACACCACGTTCCGCAATGCGTCCGGACTGCCCAATCCTGCGCAGTTCTCGACCGCACGCGACATGACCATCCTGGCGCTGCGGCTGCAGGACGACTATCCGCAGCACTACAAGTATTTTTCGCTCCCGTCGTTCGAGTACGGGGGCAAGGTCTACAAATCGCACAATACGCTGATGCGCGGTTTCCCGGGCATGGACGGCGTGAAGACGGGCTACACGCGCGCTTCTGGCTTCAATCTCGTGTCGTCGGTGCGCGCGGACGGCAAGCACATCGTCGGCGCGGTGTTCGGCGGCAAGACGGCGGCGACCCGCAACGCGCTCATGCGCTCGCTGCTCTACGCCGCGTTGCAGGATGCTTCCACCAGCAAGACTCGTGAGCCGGCCAAGCTGATCGCGTCGGCGCGGAAGCCCTCGAAGCCCGCGCCCGTTCTCGCCGCTGCAGCACCCGCTCCGGCTCCGGCTCCCGCCGCGAAGAAAAAGGTCGCCGTTGCCGCTCTGACGCCCTCGAACGTGCCGCTTCCCGTGCGCGCCGCGCGCCGCCAGCCGGATGCCATCGCGCAGGTTCTGTCGACGGAGAAGGAGACGGCCACCCCGCCTCCTGCCAGCGCGCCTCCGCCCGCGGAGCCAGTCGCCGTCGCGCAACTGCCCGCGCCGGGCGAAGAGGCGCAGCCGGCCGAGTCGCCACGCCTCGATCTTCAGGCCTTGCGCGAGGCGATGTCTGACGCGGAGATCGAAGAGAAATCGACCGCCGCGGCGACTGAAGACGACGCACCGTCCGTGCGCGAGATGGAGGCTTCGGCCGGAACCCCGGCCACGCAGGCTTCGGCCGGCACACCACAAGATATTGCCGGGCTGATCCGCAAATCTCTCATCGACGGCGCGCCCGTACCGACGACACCTCCGTCCGGCGCTCAGGTTGCGGACGCGAGCGGCGCTGTCGCGCGTCCTGCGTCCACGCTCGGTGCGCAGGCCAACGCACTCGGCGCCAGCGATATTGCGCGCGGCGGCATGAACGAAGACGGCTCGCCGGCGCATGCCGCACTGCTCGCTGCACACGAACCTTCGGCCCCGCGCCAACCCGCAGCCGCCCCGTCCCAGCCGAGCGCGACCGGTGGCAAAGGCTATGAAATTCAGATCGGCGCCTTTTCGACGCCGGACGAAGCGAAATCGAAGATCGATGGCGTGCGTTCGCGCGCGGTCGCTTTGCTCGAAGGCCACAACGGCGTCACCTTGCCCTTCCAGAAGGCCGACCGGCAGGTCTACCGCGCCCGGTTCGTGAACTTCGACGAACCGGCGGCCTCGGCGACCTGCCTGGAGCTGCGCCGCCTCGCCGTCGATTGCCTCGTCATGCGGGCGGAGTAGAAAAGTTCATGGCGGCCGCACAGGCTTGGATCTCCGTCGCGGGCATCGCGCTCGATCTGCTCGGATTTTTGCTGCTGCTCAGGGAATGGTGGATCGCGTTCTTCCACGAGAACGCGGCGCTCGAACACCAGCAGAAGCGCGCCTGGGAGCAGTCGCTGCGCCACCACCAGACCTCGCATGCGTCCGATCAGCTCCGGTCGCACCTCGATACGCACCACAGGCTTCACGACGAGATGGTGGACCGCAGCGTTCGCGCGCGGCACATCGCGACGCTTAGGGCGCGCAAGCGTTTTTTCGTGCTCGCAACCATACTGATCGTGCTCGGCTCGCTGCTGCAGCTTGCCGGCCAGCTTCCCGAAAGCATCGTGTCGGCGCTGATCACCGCTGGTTGAGCAAGACGTCCTTGGCTTCGTTGACCTGGGCGGCCAGATACGTCGAGCCGCCCCGATCGGGATGCAGCTTGAGCATCAGGTCGCGATGGGCGCGGCGCACTTCCTCATCGGTCGCGCCGGGTTTCAGCCCCAGGATCTCATAGGCCTGCTCAGGCTGCATGCGGCCGTCATGGTCGCGCATCTCGCGCTCGCCGCGCGAAACGTCCTCCCGCCAGGTGGGGTGGACGCGATCGAGATACGTCTCGAGCAACTGCGCCGACTGCGGATCGATGAAGCGGCAGTCGTGCCAGAGCAGCGCGACCTCGGCGGGCTTCAGCGTGTCGAGGTTGCGGCCGGTGAACATGCCTTTCAGCACGCGCCCGCCCATGGCGCCGCTGTCGTGATCCAGCTCCATTTCGAGATGATCGGTGGTCACGGTGGAGGACTGGCCCGTCTTCGGGGCCTGAGGCCGGCGCCAGGTGGGCGCGGTGCCGTTCCAGCCCAGCAGCCAGCTTCCAATCATACCGAGCACAGCGGCGACGCCGGGCGCGCCGCGGATCAGAAACAGGGCCGACGCACCGAGTGCCACCGCGCCGCCCGCCAGGCGGAGTTGCCGCGCCAATGCGGCGGGATTGGCGCGCGTGAAGCCGCCTATCGAAAACAGCGCCAGGACGAGCGCGGCAAGGCCGAGGAGTAGAAACTGCATCTGCGCGTCGACCTCGGCACTTTCCTTTTCCGTGAAACGGCGAGCCCTAGCCAGACCCGGCAAAGGCAAACGCTTCGCGCACTATAAACACCGCAGTCGCATTCGGATACCGACGCGGGTCCGCGTCCTTACCGCTTCATTTGGCCGAGCAGGCGTCGCGCGCCGGCTGAGCCCGGCTTGGCCAGCAATGCCTGCAGAGCTTTCTCGCCGCCGGCCGCATAAACGGCGACCGCCGTCAGGAGATCGCGAAGCTCTGCGGCGGAACCGGGGCCGAAGCGGCAGGCGGCGCCTTTCGTGAGGCGGGCGATCTCGGCGAAGGCCCGCGTGGCATGCGGATCATCTCCCTCCTGAAACAGGAACGCGGGCACGCCGAGCAACGCCAGCTCGCCTGCGCGCCCCGCAAGATCGTCGATGGACTCCTCAACCGCATCGCCGACGTAGACGAGCGCGCTGATGCGCTTCGTCTCCGACTCACGCCGCGCGTGCGTCAGCACCTTGCCGATCTGCGTGTAGCCGCCGTGGCAGGCGACCTGGCGCATGAGCCCGGCGAGCGCGTCGGCGTTCGAGACCCAGCGGGACGCGCGCGCCTCGCCCGCGCCGCGGAAGTACATGAGCTGCACTTCGAGCGATCCGATTTCCTTGACCGCCTGGAACATCTCGGACTGAAGCGCGAGCGCCATATCCCACGTCGGCGCGCGGCTCATGGTGGCGTCCATGGCGAACAGCAGGCGGCCGCGCCCTGGCCCCACAGCGGGCCCCAGCGCCTTCACCTTGGCGACGAAATCCGCGATCTCACTGCCGGACGATGTCTCGCGCGCGGGGACGCCGCCGGCGGCCTTGCCCGTCGCGGCCGGATCCGTCGTCGCGTTGCCCGGTGTCTTCACGTCTCGCGCCATTGCGGGCCAGATCTCCTTGCTGGCCCTAACATGGTGGGAAGCGGGAGCTGAGACAACGGCCGTCTTCTCTCGACTAGTCGTCGTCGGAGACGTCCTGGGTCAGCAGGCCGACGTTGCCGCCGGTGGCCGTGATGTCGGCCGTGCGGACGCGCTCGGTCGCGAAGCGGGCGACGTAGTTGGGTCCGCCCGCCTTCGGTCCGGTGCCGGAGAGCCCCTCACCGCCAAACGGCTGGACGCCCGGCACGGCGCCGACCTGATTGCGGTTGACGTAGAGATTGCCGACGCGCGCGTGCTCGGCCACGTAATCCGCGACGTTCGAAATGCGGCTGTGGAGGCCGAGCGTCAGGCCGTAGCCCGTGGCGTTGATGTCTTCGACCACCTTCGGCAGATGGCCGCCCGCAAAGCGGACGACATGCAGGATCGGGCCGAAGACCTCGCGTTCCAGCAGTGCCATACGGTCGATCTCGTAGCAGGCGGGCGTGACGTAGGTGCCCGCGCGGCAGGCCGACGGCAGGCGCACGTCGATCAGCTCGCGGCCGTCACGCTGCATCCGCACCTTGTGCGCTTCGAGCGTATCCTGCGCCGCTTCGTCGATCACGGGGCCGATATCCGTCGCGTAGTCGAACGGGTCGCCGACATCGAGGGCTTCGATGGCGCCGGTCAGCATGCGCAGCGTGCGGGTGGCGATCTCTTCCTGCACGAACAGCACGCGAAGTGCCGAGCAGCGTTGCCCCGCGCTGTCGAAAGCCGACGTGACGGCATCGCGCACGACCTGCTCGGGCAGCGCGCTGCTGTCGGCGATCATGGCGTTGAGGCCGCCGGTCTCGGCGATGAAGGGCACGATCTCGGCGCGGCGATCCGCCAGCGCCTTCTGGATGGACCAGGCCGCTTCGTTGCCGCCGGTGAAGGCCACGCCTTTGATCTTCGGAGATTTGACGAGCGCCGCACCGACTGCGCCCGAGCCCGGCAAGAGATGCAGCACGGTTTTGGGAACACCGGCTTCATGCAGAAGGCGCACGGCGAGCATGGCCGTGATCGGCGTCTGCTCGGCGGGCTTGGCGAGCACGGGATTGCCCGCCGCAAGTGCTGCCGCGATCTGGCCGACGAAGATTGCGAGCGGGAAGTTCCACGGCGCGATGCAGGCAAACGGTCCGCGTGCACGCAGCTCGATGGCGTTCTGTTCGCCCGTCGGGCCTTTCAACGGCGCGGCTGCGCTCAGCAGGCGGCGCGCCTCGATGGCGTAGTAACGCAGCAGATCGGCCGTTTCGCGAACCTCGGCCTGGGCCGCGGGTATCGTTTTGCCCGCCTCGCGGATCAGCACCGCCATCAGGCGCGCGCGATCGCGCTCGAACATGTCGGCTGCGAAGTCCAGCACCTTCGCGCGCGCCAGTCCGCCGATTCGATCCCAGTCGTGCGCGGCGCGCTCGGCGACCTCAATGGCCGTGTCGACCTCGCGCGGTGTGGCAATGCGGACGGAGCCCAGCCGCTCGCGCCGGTCGTGCGGGCAGGTGAGAAGCGTCGCCTGCGGGCCGCCGACGTGCTCGATGCCGTCCACGATCGGGCCGACGTCGAACGGGCGCGCGAGGGCCGCGTCCATGGCGGACAGCAGAGACTGGCGATGGGCGCGGTCGGTGAGCGCGATGCCGGCGGAGTTTTTCCGCTCCGGCCAGTAGATTTCGCGCGGACGCGGCAAAGCCCGCACCGCGGCCGGCGTTTCGCGCTCGCGTTCGGCCGTCTCCACCGGATCGCGGATGATCTGCGCGATGGGCGCTTCCTCGTCGGCGAGGCGGTTGACAAACGACGTGTTGGCGCCGTTTTCGAGAAGGCGGCGCACGAGATAGGACAGCAGGTCCTCATGCTCGCCGACGGGCGCGTAAATGCGGCACGGATGGCGCAGCTTGCCGGGCGCGGACACTTCCTCGTACAGCGCTTCGCCCATGCCGTGGAGGCGCTGGAACTCGAACCCCGTCTGTCCCGCCGCGACGGTGGCTGCGGCGACGGTTTGCGCGTTGTGGGTGGCGAACTGCGGATAGAAGGCTTTCTCGTCCGACAACAGCAGGCGCAGACACGCGAGATAGGACACGTCGGTGTGCAGTTTGCGCGTCAGGACGGGATAGTCGGCGAGACCGCGCTCCTGCGCCCATTTGATCTCGCTGTCCCAGTAGGCGCCCTTCACGAGCCGGACGGGGATGCGCTTGCCGCCGAGCTCCGAAAGCCGCCGCAGCCAGCGGATCGTCGGAATGGCGCGTTTTCCGTACGCCTGCACGGCGAGGCCGAGGCCGGTCCAGCGTTCAAGCGCGGGGTCCATGTAGGCGCGCGCGAAGATGTCGAGCATCAGCTCGTGGCGATCCTGCTCCTCGGCATCGATGGTGACGGCGAGACCGTGAGCTTCAGCGGACTTGAGCAATGTGAGGACGCGCGGATAGAGCTCTTCGGCGAGGCGCGTTTCCTTGCCTGCTTCGTAGCGCGGATGGAGCGCCGACAGCTTGACCGACAGAGACGGGCGGGCGAGCAGAGAATCCGGATGAGACAGCGGGTTCGGGCCGGCGGCATGGCCGACGGCATCGATGGCGCCCATGTAGCGTTCGAAGTAGCGGGCTGCGTCGCGCTCGGTTTTCGCCGCTTCGCCCAGCATGTCGTAGGAGAACCGGAAGCCGCGCGCTTCGAAGGCGGCCGAGCGGGAAATTGCTTCTCGAATGGAGCGGCCGAGCACGAACTGGTCGCCCAGCAGCTTCACGGCCTGGCGCACCGCCTGGCGAATGACCGGCTCTCCCGACCGCGCGGCGAGGCGCTTCAGTGCTTCCCAGGGGTTGGCGCCGCGCGCCTCCTTGAGCTTGACGAGACGGCCCGTCAGCATCAGGCCCCAGGTCGACGCGTTCACGAGAATGCTGTCGGAATGGCCGCGATGGCGGTCCCATTGGCCGCCCGCGATCTTCTCGGCGATGAAACGGTCGGCTGTGTCGGCGTCGGGAATGCGCAGCAGCGCTTCCGCGAGGCACATCAAGATGACGCCTTCCTCGCTCGAAAGGCCGTACTCGCGCATGAATGCATCGACGCCGCCGTGCTTGCCCACGTCATCGCGGGCGGCTTCGACGAGCAGTCGGGCGCGCTCGGCGGTGCGGCGGCGCTCGTCTTCCGTGAAAACGGCGCGCTCGATCAGGCCGCCCACGAGGCGCGTTTCGTCGGCGAACAGATGTGATGCAATCTCGTCGCGCGACGGCAGCTCGGGCTCGCCCGCGCGTCCGCCTGCAAAATCGGATTTTCTCAGCGCAACCATCTAAGTGTCCCGATTCCGGAGTTCGCTTGAGTTTGCGGCTAGGTCCCGAGCGAACTTCGGAACCATCAGGGACACGAGTGCCGTCGACGTGCTCGTATGATTCAGCTTGAGAAATCCGCTTGGACCCTGGCCGCCCAATGTGGCGAATTTCTCGATCATCACACGAGTGCCTTCTCTTGCCGCGGCGAGCACACCTGATTCTGCAGGGCTTTGCACTCCCGCACATTGGCCTGTGCACTTCTGCGCACCACTGCTTGTGCTTTCTGCAAATGGCGCTTGCTGCCGGGTTCTGCAACGGCCTTCGAAAAGCCGTCCGAACCGGATTGTTGCCGGGACATCGGGCCACTTGACGGACCGGCACCGCCTGCCTCACCTGCTCTTGCGGCTGCCCGGCTCGCCAGCGCGGCTTGCGTTGAAAGAGCCGTGAGCCCAACGGGTTGGGCCGCAGCCGTCCGCCACACTACGAAGAAGAGGAAGCACCGTGAAAATCGTCCGCACCGTCCAGGACTTGCGCGCACAGATTTCGGAGTGGCGCGCGGCCGGGGAGAGCATCGCGCTGGTGCCGACCATGGGCGCCCTGCACGCGGGCCACATCGCGCTTGTCGCGACAGCCCTTTCGGCGGCCGACCGCGTGGTCGTGTCGCTCTTCGTCAATCCGAGCCAGTTCGCGCCGCACGAGGATCTGGCGCGCTATCCCCGGGACGAGGCGGGCGACGCGGCCAAGCTTGCGGGTGCGGGCGCGCATCTCCTGTGGGCGCCTTCGGTCGGCGACATGTATCCGGACGGCTATGCTACGCAGATTGCGGTGGGCGGGGCGGCACTGCCGCTCGAAGGCGCCTTCCGGCCGCATCATTTCGGCGGCGTCGCGACGGTGGTGTGCAAGCTGATCTCGGCGGTGACGCCCAATCTGGCGCTGTTCGGCGAAAAGGATTTCCAGCAGCTCGCCGTCATCCGCCAGATGGTGCGCGACCTCAATCTGCCCGTCGTGATCGGCGGCATGGATACGGTGCGTGAGGAGGACGGGCTCGCGCTCTCGTCGCGCAATGCCTACCTGACTGAAGACGAACGCTACGTCGCGCCGATGCTCTACAAGGCGATCCTGCAGGTGGCCCAGGGGCGCGATCCGCGCGAGGCCGGACAGGCGCTGCTCGCGGCCGGCTTTGCCAAGATCGACTACATCGAGGTGCGCGACGCGGAAACGCTGGCGCCGTTCGTGCCCGGCTCGGGCCGCCCCGGCCGCGTGCTCGCCGCCGCCTGGCTCGGCAAGACGCGCCTGATCGACAATGTACCGTGCTGACCTAAGGCTGGCGCTTTCCTAAGCTGGCGCGGGCTTGCGGGTGGCGAGCCAGATGCCGGTGGCGATAAGGGCGATGCCGACGCCGTGGTAGAGGTGCAGGCTCTCGCCCAGCAGCAGCACGGCCAGGATTGTCCCGAAAACCGGAACCAGATGCACGACCATGCCCGCTGTGTTCGCGCCGAGAAGCTCGACGATCCGGTTGAACGCAAGGTAGGCCAGCACGGACGCGAACAGCGCGACGTACGCGATCGCGAGCACCGAGGTCGTCGTGACCGGCATCGGCCGGCCGAGCATCGTTTCGGCGACATAGAACGGCAGCAGAAACAGCGCGCCCAACGCGAAGGTCGCGCAGGCGAAGCTCAGGCCGTGCACCTGCGGGCGAAGCCGCAGCAAGGCGGTGTAGAAGGCGTAGCACACGATCGCGGCCAGCATCCAAAGGTCGCCGCGCTTGAACTGCAGCTCCGTCAGAACGGCCGGATCGCCGTGGGAAATCAACGTCACAGCGCCCAACAGCGAAATCGCGATCGCGCACGCCTGAACCCGCGTCACCTGCTGGCCGAAGACGAGAAAGGACGCGACAAACACGACGAGCGGCATCGTCGTCTGCAGCATGACGAGGTTCAGCGCCGTGGTTGTCTGGGCGCCGATGTAGAGAAACGTGTTGTAGATCGCGACGCCGAGGGCCGTCAGAACGAGCATGATGGGCCAGTTGCGGCGCATGGCCGGAAGGTCGCGGCGAAGATGCGGCCAGGCGAACGGCAGCACCAGCAGGGCCGCGACGGCCCAGCGCCAGAAGGCAAGCCCGATCGGCGGGATGTCGCCGGCGATCGACCGCGCCACGATGGAATTGCCGGCCCAGAACAAGCCGGGCAGCACCACGAGAAACCGCGGCTCATCGATCAGGGCGCGCCGCCCCGCGGGCGGGGCCGCGGGCTCATTCGGCGAAGTTGTCATACGTCGGCGCTTTCGGTGACCCCAGATTCAGTCGCCGTGATACCAGACCCGCGTCATCTCGGGGCCGGGAACCGCCGTGAGGCGGCGTTTCGGCGCACATTCCGGTGCATTCTCCCGGACGAACGGCGGTGCTGCGGGGCACAGAAAGGCCCATGCCTGTGGCCTCTTTCGCACGCTGGCTTGCCAATGCACCGGCGGACGTGGCACGTCTCCGCTCAAAGCTTCTGCCGCAGATTCGGGCCCCGCGCTCGCCATTGTCTCGCGTTACCGGCCCCGGGCCCTGACCATCCGAGACAAGGTGACGGCGCATGGCCCAATCAATCCGTGATCTTTTTTCGAGCATTACGAGCAGCATGACCGACAAGACCCAACGCGCCCGCAAGACGGGTGACGCTTCCGACGCCTACACCGCCGCAGACATCGAGGTGCTGGAAGGGCTCGAGCCCGTGCGCCGCCGCCCCGGCATGTACATCGGCGGCACGGACGAGAAGGCGCTGCACCATCTGTTCGCCGAAGTGATCGACAACTCCATGGACGAAGCGGTCGCGGGGCACGCGACCTGGATCGACGTGCGGCTCGACGCGGACGGCTTCCTGTCGGTCGCCGACAACGGGCGCGGCATCCCCGTCGATCCGCATCCCAAGTTCAAGAACCAGAGCGCGCTCGAAGTCATCATGTGCACGCTGCATTCGGGCGGCAAGTTCGACGGCAAGGCCTACAACACCTCGGGCGGTCTGCACGGCGTCGGCGTCTCGGTCGTCAATGCGCTGTCGGATACGTGCGAAGTAGAGGTGGCGCGCGGCCAGCAGCTCTATCGCATGGTGTTCTCGCGCGGCATCGCGCAGGGCAAGCTCGAAAAGCTCGGCCCGGTCATGAACCGGCGCGGCACGAAGGTGCGCTTCCACCCGGATGAGGCCATCTTCGGCAAGGGGGCGCACTTCAAACCCTCGCGCCTGCTCAAGATGGCGCGCTCGAAGGCCTACCTGTTCGGCGGCGTCGAGATCCGCTGGAGCTGCGATCCCTCGCTGATCAAGGACGACACGCCGGCCGAAGCCGTCTTCCATTTTCCGGGCGGCCTCAAGGATTATCTCGCGTCCGAAATCGCCGGGCAGACGTTCGTCACGAAGGATCTGTTCGCGGGCAACGTCGAGCGCGAGGGCAAGCACGGCTCCGTCGAATGGGCAGTCGCTTGGGTGGCGGACGAGGACGGCTTCTGCCGCTCGTACTGCAACACGATCCCGACCGGCGAAGGCGGCACGCACGAGAACGGTTTCCGCTCGGCGCTCTCCAAGAGCTTGCGCGAATTCGGCGAGCGTGTCGGCAATCGCAAGGCCGGCCAGATCACGGCCGAAGACGTGATGGGCACGGCCGCGGCGATGCTGTCGGTGTTCATCCGAGAGCCCGAATTCCAGGGCCAGACGAAGGACAAGCTCGCCACGCAGGAGGCTGCGCGGCTGGTCGAATCGGCCGTCAAGGACGCCTTCGATCACTGGCTGACGGACAGCCCGCAGCAGGCGACGCGCCTGCTCGAGTGGACCGTCGACCAGGCCGAGGAACGCCTTAAGCGGCGGCGCGAAAAGGAAGTCGGCCGCCAGTCGGCGACGCGCAAGCTGCGCCTTCCCGGCAAGCTCGCGGATTGCTCGATCCAGCAGGCGGCCGGAACGGAGATCTTCATCGTCGAAGGCGACAGCGCCGGCGGCTCGGCCAAGAGCGCGCGGGCGCGCGACACGCAGGCGATCCTTCCTCTGCGCGGCAAGATCCTCAACGTGGCCAACGCCTCGTCGGCCAAGCTGTCCCAGAACCAGTTGCTCTCCGACCTCATCCAGGCGCTCGGGGCGGGCACAGGAAGCAAGTATCGCGACGAGGATCTGCGCTACGAGCGCGTGATCATCATGACGGACGCCGACGTCGACGGCGCGCACATCGCTTCGCTGCTGATCACCTTCTTCTACCAGGAGATGCCGGAGCTGATCGAAAACGGCCATCTGTTCCTGGCTGTGCCGCCGCTCTTCCGCCTGACGTGGAAGGGCGATGTCGAATATGCCCGCGACGAAGCGCACCGGGAGCGCCTGCTGGCGACGACGTTCGCGGGCAAGAAGCCCGACGTGACGCGCTTCAAAGGCCTCGGCGAAATGGACTTCAAGGATCTCAAGTCGACGACAATGGATCCCAAGAAGCGCCTGCTGCTCAAGGTCGAAATCGGCGACGGCGACCGCACGGGTATTTCGGATGCCGTCAACGCGCTGATGGGTTCCAAGCCGGAAGCCCGCTTCCGCTTCATCCAGGACCGCGCCGCTTTCGCCAAGGACCTCGATATCTGACGACCCTCGGATTGCTCCGTCCTGCCCAGTGCGGTCCGGCAGATCCCTTGCTTTAACCTACGGGTCAGGCGACGATCGGAACGGAAAGCGGACCGCCGCGTTATGGCTGGTCGGGTCCAGGTTTAGAAATGGAAAACGTGCAGAAACTACAAGCCTCGCCCATGGATGATGGGCGTTATCGGCTGCTCGTCGAGTCCGTGTTCGACTACGCCATCTATATGCTTGACCCGGACGGTTATGTATCGAGCTGGAACAACGGCGCGCGCCGCTTCAAGGGTTACGAAGCGTCGGAGATCGTGGGACGACATTTCTCCACATTCTATCCCGAGGAGGACCGGCGGGCCGGCATGCCGGCCCGCGCGCTGGAAATCGCGCGCCGCGAGGGAAAGTTCGAGGGCGAAGGCTGGCGGGTCCGCAAGGATGGCGAGCGGTTCTGGGCGCATGTCGTCATCGACCCCATTCTAACGCCGACCGGGGGAGTGATCGGCTACGCCAAGGTGACGCGCGACCTGTCGGAGCGGCGAGAGGCGGCCGCCGAGCTGAGCCGCAGCGAGGAGCAGTTCCGCCTGCTCGTGCAGAGCGTGACCGACTACGCGATCTACATGCTCGATGAAAACGGCAACGTCTCCAACTGGAACGCCGGCGCCGAGCGCATCAAGGGCTATTCCGCATCGGAAATCGTCGGGCGCCACTTCAGCGTTTTCTATACGCCGGAAGACGTGGCGGCGGGCGGGCCCCAGCGCTCGCTCGACACGGCCGCGCGCGAAGGGCGTTTTGAGAAAGAAGGCTTGCGCGTTCGAAAGGACGGCAGCCAATTCTGGGCCAACGTCGTCATCGACCCGATCCGGAGCGAAGCGGGCGATATCATCGGGTACGCAAAAATCACGCGCGACATCACGGAGCGCCGTAAGGCGCAGGAATCGCTGGATCGCACGCGCGAAGAACTCATGCAGGCCCAGAAGATGGAAGCCATCGGGCGGCTGACCGGAGGCGTCGCGCATGATTTCAACAACCTGTTGATGGCCATCACCGGAAGCCTCTCGATCCTCGAGAAGCGCCTGCCGCCCGATCCGCGGCTGCAGCCTTTCATTCAGAATGCCATGCTTGGCGCGCAACGCGGCATCACGCTGACGCAGCGCATGCTGGCCTTCGCGCGCCGACAGGAGCTCGAACCCAAGCCCACCGACCTCATTAAGCTCGTGCACGGCGTGCTTGAAATGATCCAGCACGCGTTGGGGCCGACGATCTCGATCAAAACGAGATTTCCATCCGCCCCGCAGTTGGCCCTCGTCGATCCCAACCAGCTCGAGCTCGCGCTCTTGAACCTCGCGGTAAACTCTCGTGACGCGATGCCGGAGGGAGGCGCGCTGACCTTTGAGATCCAGTCCAAGTCGATCACCGGCGAGGCCAACCTGCCGCCGGGCGATTACGTCTGCCTCGCCGTGCGGGACACGGGAGAGGGCATGAGTGAAGATACGATGGCCCGCGCCACCGAGCCGTTCTTCACCACGAAAGGCGTGGGCAAGGGGACGGGCCTCGGCCTCTCGATGGTTCGCGGCATGGTCGACCAACTGGGCGGCAAGCTGGTTTTGAAAAGCCAGCCTGGGACCGGGGCAACCGTCGAACTGTGGTTTCCAACGGCAGCCGGGATGAGCGTGTCCGAGCGCCAGGACGCGGCGCCCGCTCCCGCGACGCAAAAGCAGGGCCTCGTGGTGCTGGCGGTCGACGACGATCGACTGGTTCTGATGAACACGACGGCCATGATCGAAGAGCTCGGACACACACCGGTCACCGCGACTTCCGCGAAAGACGCGCTGGCCATACTGGCGACGGACGTGCCTGTGGACGTTGTCATCACGGACCACGCCATGCCCTCCATGACGGGGCTTGAGCTGGCGCGGATCCTCGCCACGGAGCGGCCTCACCTTCCCGTCATCATCGCCACGGGCTACGCGGATTTCTCCGATCAGGGGAGCGTTGGCCTGCTGCGGCTGCAAAAACCCTTCGATCTCGAAGACCTACAAGGCGCGCTCGCCAATCCCGTCCCGGCGGCAGCGACCTGATATCGTCCCGGCGCAGTGGACGCGGGGCCGAGACTCGTTCCAACATGGCGCCAGCGGGTTGGCCGCAACCGACTGCGCGCGGCCGGCTTAAAGGGCGCGGGGGCTCTCCATGCGAGAGAAGGAGCTGCGCATTGCGCTCGTGTGCTTCGGCGGCGTTTCGCTCGCTGTCTACATGCATGGGATCAGCAAGGAAATCCTGAAGCTGGTGCGCGCGTCCTCAGCGTTGCACAACATTTCCGACCGGCGCGCGCGCGCCTCCGCAACCCTCCCCGAGAACACGCGGCTTCCCGCCTCTGAGACCGACACCGAGCGGATCTACTTCGAGTTGCTGCGCGAAATCGGCCGCGACCTCGATCTGCGCGTGATCGTGGACATCATCGCGGGGGCGTCGGCGGGCGGCATCAACGGCACGATGCTGGCGCGCGCGCTGAGCCACGACCTTCCCATCGACGGCCTGCGCGATCTCTGGCTCGACAACGCCGACGTCAACGTTCTGCTGGCGCGGGAAGCGCGCGCCGGGCGCTGGAGCAAGGTAGCGCTGAGGCCGTTCTTCTGGGGTGCTGCGGCCTCCGGCGCGATCCCCTCGATCAAGGACGCCGAGGTGCGGCGCAACCTCTCGCTCTTCATGCGGTCGCGCTGGTTCAAGCCGCCGCTCGACGGGCCGGGCATGTCGGGGCTGATGTTCGACGCGATCGTCGCCATGGGCGAGCCCACGAAGCGCAGCGCGCTGCTGCCCTCAGGACAGCGGCTCGACCTGTTCGTCACGCTCACCGACTACTATGGCCAGCTTCATCTGGTGCAGATCCACGACCCGCCGCTCATCCACGAGCGCGAGCATCGCCACGTGCTGCATTTCGGCTTCCGGCGCAGCCAGGGCGGCACGGTGGAAAGCGATTTCGATCTCGCCAACGCGCCCGCCCTCGCCTTTGCCGCGCGCGCCACGTCGTCGTTTCCGGGCGTGTTTCCGCCGGCGCAGATCGCCGAGATGGACCATCTGATGCGCGACCGCGGCGTCGCATGGCCAACGCGGCAGGAGTTTCTGGAGAAGAATTTTCCGCGCTATCTCGATGCCAATCTCGACCCAACGTATGCGAGTTTCATCGACGGCAGCGTGCTCAACAATCGCCCGTTTCGCGAGGCGATTGCGGCCATCCACGGGCGGCCCGCCTACCGGCAGGCGGAACGGCGGCTGGTCTACATCGAGCCCAATCCCTCGATGCCGGCGACCCGGGAGCGGCTCGGCGTGCCCGGCTTTTTCTCGACCATTCGCGGCGCGATCTCGGATCTTCCGCGCGCGCAGCCTGTGACGGACGATCTCGGCTGGGTGATCGGCTTCAACGACCGGATGCGGGAATTGCGCGGCATCATCGAAGGCGCGCGCCCGCAGGTGACGCGCTACGTCAACCGCATCGTGCCGGCCGAACTCGACTGGTCGAATGCCACGGCGCAGATCAGCGTCTGGCGCGAGCAGATGAACGCGCAGGTGGCGCGCGAGGCGGGCTTTGCCTACGAGGGCTACGTGCGCCTGAAGCTCGCGTCCATCCTGCGGTTCGTCAGCCGCACGATCAGCGCCATGCTCGGCGTCGCGCCCGGCTCACCGATGGCGAACGCCGTTGCCGCCACCATCGACGCGTGGGCGGCGCAAAGCGGCATCGTCTACGAGACCACGGACGCGCAGAGCCTGCACGGGGAAGGCTCGTCCGCCGCGCCGCTCAAGCCCTGGGCGGACTTCCTGCTCAAGTTCGATCTCGACTACCGCAAGCGGCGGCTCAACTTTCTGATCGAAGGACAGAACGGTCTCTATCAGCGCCAAGCCGAGGGCGGGTATGCGGGGCTGGAGGCGGCAACCGTCAATCATCTCAAGCGGGATTTCTATGCGTGCCTCGATACGCTGCGAAAGCGGCAGGACTGGCGGCGCTTCAGCATCGAGACGCACGCGCTGGTATCGGAGATCTTTCCCGCTCCACCCTCGCCGTCGGATGCGCGCAACCTGCAGGCCTCGGCCGGAATTTTCGTCGCGAGCCATCACGAGCAGCTTTCGGCGCTGATCGACCGGCTTGCGGACGAGATCAACCTCACCACCAGCACGCGCGACGTCGACCTGCTGCTCGCCGCGATGGACACCAGCGAATGGCCGCACGAGGCGCGCCGCGAAGTGCTCGTCAACTACCTGGGCTTTCCCTACTGGGACCTGCTGACGTTTCCGGTCTCGATGACGCGCGAGCCGGGCGAGTTTCGCGAGATCCTGGTGGACCGTATCAGCCCGCTCGACGCGCGCACGCTCTCGAGCCTGCCTGGCGCTGCGCTCAAGGGCACGGGGTTCGCCAACTTCGCGGGGTTTCTATCGCGCGGCTATCGCGAGAACGATTATCTGCTGGGGCGGCTGCATGCGATCGACCGGCTCATCGACATCATCTGCGATGCGGCCGAGATCAGCCTGACATCGGACCGGATCGACATTCCGGCCTTCAAGAAGAAGGCCTTTGCCGCGGTGCTGGACCGCGAGGAGGCGCACCTGACGGCGTGCACGCCGCTCATCCAGGCGGTGCGCACGCTGGTTCGCGCGCTCTGAATTCGAAGATTGGCGGACCTTCAAAGAAGGTGGCCCGCCCAAAGACTTTGAACAACACGGGGAGTGTCGCCTTTGGGCGGGAGGCACGTCGCGGCACCAGCGGTCAGTCCGGTGCCGCGACGAACAGTGGGCGTGCGGGGGCTTAAGCAGCCGCGGCGATGGAGCCCGTGAGCGGAACCGAGGCGATCGTCTTCAGGATCTGCGAAGCGATCTGGTAGGGGTCGCCCTGCGAGTTCGGGCGGCGATCCTCGAGGTAGCCCTTGTAGCCGTTGTTGACGAAGCTGTGCGGAACGCGGATCGATGCGCCGCGGTCGGCGACGCCGTAGCTGAACTTGTTCCACGGAGCCGTCTCATGCTTCCCGGTGAGGCGCATGTGGTTGTCGGGGCCGTAGACCGCGATGTGGTCCTGCAGGTTCTTGTCGAAGGCGGCCATCAGCGCCTCGAAGTAGGCCTTGCCGCCGACCGTGCGCATGTACTCAGTCGAGAAGTTGGCGTGCATGCCCGAGCCGTTCCAGTCGGTGTCGCCGAGCGGCTTGCAGTGATACTCGATGTCGATGCCGTACTTCTCGGTCAGGCGCTGCAGCAGGTAGCGCGCGATCCACATCTCGTCGGCGGCCTTCTTGGAGCCCTTGCCGAAGATCTGGAATTCCCACTGGCCCTTCGCCACTTCGGCGTTGATGCCTTCGTGGTTGATGCCGGCGGCGAGGCAAAGATCGAGATGCTCCTCGACGATCTGGCGGGCGAGCGAGCCGACATTCTTGTAGCCGACGCCGGTGTAGTACGGGCCCTGCGGAGCCGGGTAGCCGGCAACGGGGAAGCCGTAGGGGCGGCCGTTCTCGTACAGGAAGTATTCCTGCTCGAAGCCGAACCAGGCGCCGGAGTCGTCGAGAATGGTCGCGCGGTTGTTCGTGGCATGCGGCGTGACGCCATCCGGCATCATGACTTCGCACATGACGAGCACGCCGTTGGTGCGCGCCGCGTCCGGGTAGACCGCGACGGGCTTCAGCACACAATCCGAGTTGTGGCCCTCGGCCTGCATGGTCGAGCTGCCGTCGAAGCCCCAGAGGGGAAGATCCGAGAGCTCAGGGAAGGCGCTGTATTCCTTGATCTGCGTCTTGCCGCGAAGGTTCGGCACGGGCGAATAGCCGTCGAGCCAGATGTATTCGAGCTTGTACTTCGTCATAGGCAGCTCCCAGTTGGATCAAGAGTTCGATGCCTCGCCACCGACGGCTGAGGCTCACGTGCGTGGCGGCTGGATGGTGGTCCGCTTAGCGGCTGCGCGGGGGCCTCTGCTCTGCGCCGAGGCGGCGAGGTTCCGTCCGCAAACCGCTCTGTTTCATCCGGCCACTGTGTTCCCCGAAGGAAGAAGCGTTGTCCGGCAGAGAACAAAACACCTGCCGAGCGTGTTTCATGATCAGAGAGAAGGCAGAAAGACAAACTCGCCTTCACAAAAATGCTACTCAAACACGCAGAAACAATCATGCACAAAGTTTAGGCAATTGCTGATTTTTTGCGGGCAAACTGGTCGAACTTCATGCAAACTACGGCATATCGACGCTCATTTATTCGCGCGTCATCAGACCGTTCGAAATGAGAGGCTGACGATGACTTCGAATTCTCTGCGGACTACAGCCAAGATCTATCAATTCCCGACTGGCGGGCGCGCATCGCGGCCAATCGAGCCCCACCTCGGCCTGCCGAAGGCCGACCGTCCCGCCGCCGCACCCGACGCGCGCGCGGCCAAAATCGTCTACGGCGCCGGCTGGTATCACGACGAGGCGATCCAGGACGCGGAAGACCAGGCCCGGAAGCACTAAGCGGGATTTTCTCGTTTCAATGATTGGAGCGCGGCCTCTCCCTTGATGAGGAGCGACGGGCTCACGATGGCTCCGGTGGCTCAGACGCCGAAAATCGACCAGCCCATCCGCTTCGTCAGCGCTTCGAGCGCGACGCGACCGAGATGTGAGTTTCCTGCAGCGTCCAATCCCGGCGACCAGACCGCGATCGACGCCTTGCCCGGTGCGATGGCCAGGATGCCGCCGCCGACGCCGCTTTTGCCCGGCAAGCCCACGCGATACGCGAACTCTCCCGACCCGTCGTAGTGGCCGCAGGTCAGCATGATTGCGTTGATGCGGCGTGCGCGCTCCGGCGTGACCACCGACATGCCGGTCGCCGGATTGCGCCCGAGGTGTGCCAGGAAGCGCCCGGCCGCCGCCAACTGCCGACAGGTCATGGATATTGCGCAGTGGTGGAAGTAGACGCCGAGCGTGAAGTCGACCGGGTTTTCCAGGACGCCGAAGGACTTCATGTAGTTGGCGAGGGCCGCATTGCGGAACCCAGTCCGCTGCTCGGACGCGGCCACGGCGTTGTCGATCGTGATTGTCGTGTCGTCGGCCAGGAACTGCATGAAGCGCAGGATCTCGCCCAGCGCCTCGCGCGGCTGATGGCCCGAGAGGATGAGATCCGTCACGGCGATGGCGCCGGCATTGATGAAGGGATTGCGCGGGATACCGCACTCGCGCTCGAGCTGGACGATGGAGTTGAACGGGCTACCGGACGGCTCGCGTCCGACGCGCCGCCACAGCCGGTCTCCGGCCTTGCCGAGAGCGAGCGTCAGGGTGAACACCTTGGAAATGCTCTGGATCGAAAACGGGACATCGCTGTCGCCGCCTGCCGCGACGTTGCCGTCGGCATCGATCACGACCATGCCGAACGCCCCGGCGTCGACGCGCGCCAGCTCCGGAATGTAGGTCGCAACCTCACCCCGATCGGTGCGCTTGCGCATCTCTTCGGCGATCTCCTCGACGACGGCGTTCAGGTTCGGGGCATCGCGGGCAGGGACGTCGCGGTCGGGCACAGTGTGGCTCATCGTGTCGGAGTGCAGTTCGCAAGCTCGTTCGACGGCGCAAGGACACATGCGCCCTGACCGCCAAACCGGTGAAGTCTAACGGTGGCCCTGCGACCATTGCAATGCAGTGTAACGCAACGCGGCGAGAAGACCCGCAGAGACGACGCACTGAAGCGACCCGGACAGCAGTCTGATGGTCCGCGTGGGGGCTATCCGTTGCGGCGTTTTCTGGCCCAATAGATCGCGAACACCGCGATCCAGAACAGCAACGCGGCGACGTCCATCAACGTGGAGAGCTCGCGTAGGCCGCGGTGCCAGGGCTGATCCGGCGGGCCGACGAACGTCAATATGCTCGCGACTGCGCCGATCGCCAGGCACAAGCCTACGCCAACCCAAGCAATCCTGATCGCGCGTCGCGTCATCTGTTCGCCCCCGCCCTCGCGGGCCTGTCGCGCTCCAGTGTAGCACAACGGGGTGCGCGACGGAATTTCCTGCGCGAGGCCGCCCACCGCTTCCTGGTCCGTGCGTTCACCGGGTGGCCTTCCGGCGGCACCCGTCACGCTCATGCTCGCGTCCGCATTTTGCGGCTCAGGCGCGCGCGCGGAAAGTTCAGCTAACTTCCGGAATTCCGCATTGGGAGCAAATTCACTCCCGATAGCCGAAGTCCCCGCCACGCGACGGGCCCGCGCCTCAGTTTCGCCCGGACAGATCCCGACACACGTTCCGACGCTCATCCGAGTTCGAACGCACATCCGAGCACACGAGGTTCTTCCATGTCCGATATCATGTATTCCGCCGGTCGCGTGGCGCGCTCGCCTGCGTTCAAGTTCTTCCTGATCTCATTCCAGATCCTGCTGCTGCTCATTCCGCTGCTGATCGTGTCCGGCCTCGTGTCCGAACGTGAAGGGCGCTCGCGCGAGGTCGAGCGGGACGTGGCGCGCACCTGGGGCGGGGCGCAGCAGCTCACGGGACCGTTCATCGTCGTGCCGTACATGGTGCGGATCGAAACCAAGGACGGCGACAAGCTGATCGCGCAGACGCAAGAACGGCGCGCCGTGTTTCTGCCCGAGGACCTGACGATCTCCGGCACAGGCGCTTCGAAGGTGCTGCATCGCTCGATTTTCGACATCAATGTCTATACGGCCTCGCTCGCGGTCTCGGGGCGTTTCGCGGCGCCCGACATGAACGAGATCGACCCGAATGCCATCTCCGTGCGCTGGCGCGACGCCACGCTGGTGCTCGCGCTCAGCGACGTCGCCGGATTGAAGGAAGCGGCCACCGTGACCATCAACGGGCGCGAGGCCATTCCCTTCGCGCCCAGCCTCGGCGTGCCCGGCACGTACACGAGCGGCATGCACGCCAAGCTTTCCGGCGCACCGTCCGCGATCGAAGGCGACACGGCCCTCAAAGACTTTTCGTTCCAGGCCAACCTTGTCTTCACGGGATCGGGAACGATGACGATCGCACCCGCCGCTCGCGAGACACGTTTCGAGCTGACATCCGACTGGGCGCATCCGAGCTTCATGGGCGCTTTCCTGCCGGTCGACCGCACGGTGAGCGAGAAAGGCTTCTCGGCCAAGTGGCGCGTGCCGCATCTGGCGCGCAGCGTGCCGCAGGCCTGGATGCTCGCCGATGGCGGCTTCGAGCGCTTCTCGCAACACCAGTTCGGCGTGGCATTCTATCAGCCGCTCGATTTCTACGGGCTCGTCACGCGCGCGCTCAAGTACGGCATCCTGTTCCTGGCGGTGGGCTTCATGGGCGTGTTCATGCTCGAGCTCCTGTCCGGCAAGCGCGTGCATTCGGTGCAGTATCTGTTTGTCGGCTTGGCGATGGTGTTCTTCTACGTGCTGCTGCTGTCTCTGGCCGAACACATCGGCTTTACGCCCGCCTACATCGCCGCCTCGGTTGCAACCGGCGGCATGCTCTCGACCTATGTCAGCCGCGCACTGGAAAGCGCGCGCAGCGGCCTGATCATGGCCGCGCTGTTCGCGCTCCTCTACGGCTTCCTCTATCTCATCCTGCAACTCGAGGATTATGCGCTGCTCGCCGGCGCCGGCCTCGGCTTCGTGGCGCTGACGGTGGTGATGTTCGCGACCCTCCGAATCGATTGGTCGGGCCTCGGCGCGACTTCGATTCGCGGGCCTGCGGGCGATGTGCGCCCTGGCGGCGCGTGACCGGCAATCGTGCTAGAGACAGCTTGCTGGCAACGCGCGATTCGCAATCGTCGGAAGGCGAAAGCACCTAGCCTGCAATTTCCAAGATCGGAGCATCGGCGTGCCGCCAGCTTGGAGACGACGCAGGGGAGACTTGAAATGAAAATTAAAGCACTCGGGGCCGAATTTATCGGCACATTCATGCTGACCGCTTCGGTACTCGGCTCAGCATTCTACTCGTTCGGCGCACCCTCGGGCGCGGCGGGCATCATCGGTGTCGCGTTGTCGATCGGCATTACGGTCATGGCGCTCGCGCGCTCGATCGGACACATCTCGGGCGGACACTACAATCCCGCCGTAACCATCGGCCTCGTTGCAGGCGGACGCTTCCCGGCAGGTGACGCGGTTCCCTACATCGTGGCGCAGTGCCTCGGCGCGATCGCAGCCACGGGCGTGTTCTCGCTGATCGGCAACGCACCCGCGACATTCGCTGCCAACGGCTACGGCACCCTTTCGATGCTGAATGCAAGCCTCACCAGCGTGTTCATCATCGAGGCCCTGCTGACGGCGTTCTTCCTGATCGTCATCATGGGGGCTACGCGTCCGAATGCGACGGCCGGGTTTGCGCCCCTCGCCATCGGCTTTACGCTGACCGCCATCCACCTGATGTCGATCCCGGTCTCCAACACGTCGGTTAACCCCGCCCGCAGCCTCGGGCCGGCGCTCTTTGCCGGCGGCGAAGCCCTCACCCAGGTCTGGGTGTTCTTTGCCGCGCCGATCCTCGGCGCAATTGTCGGCGCGCTCATTTACAAGTGGCTCGACGAATAGGCTTAAAGAACTCAACGCCCTATTTTTTCGAACGGCCGCCTCTCCCGAGGCGGCCGTTTTCGCATTGATCCGACAAACGAATTCAACTCTGCGACATTGCGCACTTGAAAAGTCACTGTTTTTTCTTGCTTTTTATGGGGGGCTATGTCAGCTAGGCATCGGCTCGGGCGCAGGGGCTTCGATCTCATTGATCCCTTTTCGAGCCCCAATTCCTGTATTTGCCCGCTTGCGGCATCTGCCATTCCCCTGCGCTCTCGTCGTCTTGCAGCTGCGCCCGGTGACCTCCGTCGGTCTTCGTTATTTCGGTGTGCGCTCGGGGCCTTGAGATCGCAGTATGGAGACTTAGTTTTTTGGAAACGAAGACGTTCGCTGAGCTCGGTCTCAGCCCCAAGGTGCAGGCGGCCATCGAGGCCGCCGGTTACGCCAATCCGACCCCCATCCAACAAGCAGCCATTCCGGTGGCGGTCACGGGGCGCGACGTTCTCGGCATCGCGCAGACGGGCACCGGAAAAACCGCCTCGTTCGTTCTGCCGATGATCGCGCGGCTCGAAACGGGCCGGGCCAGGGCGCGGATGCCGCGCTCGCTCATTCTGGCGCCGACGCGCGAGCTTGCCGCGCAGGTGGCGCAGAGCTTCGAGAAGTACGGCATCAATCACAAGCTCAACGTCGCGCTCCTGATCGGCGGCGTTTCGATGGACGATCAGGTCCGCAAGCTCGATCGCGGCGTGGATGTGCTGATCGCGACACCGGGCCGGATGCTCGATCACTTCCAGCGCGGACGCCTGATGCTGATGGGCGTCGAAATCCTCGTCATCGACGAAGCCGACCGCATGCTCGACATGGGCTTCATCCCGGACATCGAGAAAATCTGCAAGCTGCTGCCGCCGCGCCGGCAGACGCTGTTCTTCTCGGCCACGATGCCGCCGGAGATCACGCGCCTCGTCAGCCAGTTCCTGCGCGATCCGGAGCGGATCGAAGTGGCGCGGCCGGCCACGACGGCGAAAACCATCACGCAGCGCTTCCGGTTCACGCCCGACGGCGAGGATTGGGTCAAGCGCGAACTTCTGCGCGACATGATCCGCACAGAAAACGTCAAGAACGCGATCATTTTCTGCAATCGCAAGCGCGACGTGGCGATCCTGCTCAAGTCCCTTCAGAAGCACGGCTTCAACGCCGGCGCCCTGCACGGCGACATGGACCAGAAGAGCCGCATGGAGACGCTAGACAAGTTCCGCAACGGCGAGATCAGCCTCTTGGCTGCGAGCGACGTTGCAGCCCGTGGCCTCGACATTCCGGACGTCTCGCACGTCTTCAATTTCGATCTGCCTTGGCAGTCCGACGACTACGTGCACCGCATCGGGCGCACGGGACGCGCAGGGCGCGAAGGCACGGCGCATTCGATCGTGACGCCGGACGAATTGAAATCCTTCAAGGACATCGAGAAGATGCTCGGTGTCGACGCCGAGTGGATCGGCGCGCCGCCGTCCGACGACGACTTCGCCGATGCGGGCAAGCGCAAGCGGGGTCGCGGTGGCCGAGGTGGACGTCCTGGCGCACAGCGCGAGGGTGGACGCAGTGAAGGCGGCCGGGGTGAGTCTCGCAGCGGTGAAGGCCGTGGCGCGTCCGGTCGTGGAGACCGTGGCGGCCGGCGCGGCGAGCGCGGTCGCGAGGGACGCCCGGAGAGGGCACCTGTCGCCGCCGAAGCAGAAGTGCTGCATGACAACGGAACCGGCGAGCAGCCGCAGGTCGATATGGCACCGGCCCGGCAGCCGCGCGACGAGCGGCCCGCGCCGAAGCGGTCCGAACCTCGCAGGCAGCAGGAGCCGCGCCGCGAGCGCGCCGCACCCGCCGCCGACGCCAAGCCCGAGCGCGCGCAGGATGCTCCGCGCGGCCAGCCCGAGCCTTCGCGCAGTGCACAGCAGCGGGGCGACGCGCGTCCTGCCGCTCAGGCGTCGCGTCCGGCCCGCTCTGCACGCCCGGCCAGTGCCGGAGACGCTGCAGACAGCAAGGCGGCCGTCAGTGCATTCGCCGGCAACGTGCCTGCGTTCATGCGGCGCCCGCCGCGCGCGGTCAAAGCGGCCAACGAATAGCTGCGATCCGATTCGCATCGGGAGCGAGCCGCGTACGGCTCGCTCCGCCATTTTCCGATTGCCATTCCGATTCCCTAGGTGACAGGCCCGCATGCCAGTGCTTCGCGCTTGCACAGGCGGCGTGCTGTCAGCGCTTTCGCGTTGCATGTCATAGGCTTGTCCGCCAAATGCAGACGTGGTGTCATGCGCGTTCGCTTGCCCGCGGCTCTGCATTGCACAACTCTCTGTCAAGCGATTTTTGCGTTGCAGCATCCATAAGCTGTGGACAGATTTCGCGCTGCCCAATTTCTCGGCGGCCTCGGGTCTAGTGTCGAATGGCGTTGGAGGCCAAAGCCATGCGTCATCATCCGCTCCCACCATCTGGCCCGCTGCTGGCGACACCGTCCACACCCGGCCCGTTGCGGTCCCAAGTCACCCACGTTGCGCCGGACATGATCGAGGCGGCGCAGCTTCGGCGCCTTGCCAGCACCGTGCTTTGCAAATCGCCCGAGGATCTGGCCGCACTCGCCGAAACCAACCCCATGCTCGTGTGGGAGTGGATAGACGCCTTCCGCAAGGAAAGGCTCGCGGCCGAGGCGGAGGCGCGGTATTGGTCGGCAGCGGCGGCGGCGTTATCTACGGTGACGCCCCAGCCGGTGCGCACGGCGGCCGAATAGGCGGCCTTCGACCGATCGCAGCGGAACGTCCATGTCCGACTACCAGATCTGCCGCTGGATCGAACTCGCGCCGACGGAGCGCGACGGCCTGATCGTCGACCTGGACCGGGTTTTCTTTTCCTCCAGCGCGCGCCAGTCGTTCGAATCCGACCAGGAAAAAGACCAGTTCCGCGAACGCTGGCTCGGCCGCTACCTCAAATACTTTCCCGAATGCGCCATCGTGGCGCTCGATGGAAATCGCCGTGCGTTCGGATACGTCGTCGGCAGTCTCGACGATCCGGCCCAGGACCCGCTGTTCGCAGATCTCGCCTTCTTCGCCGAATTCGCCCAACTGACGGCCCGCTATCCGGCGCAACTGCACATCAATATCGATGCCGACTGGCGCGGGCGGGGCGTCGGCGCGGCCCTCGTCAGCGCGTTCGTCGAGCTCGCGGGTGAAGTGGGCTCCCCAGGCGTTCATGCGATCAGCACGCGCGGCATGCGCAACGTCGGCTTCTATCTCGCCAACGGCTTTGCGGAGCGCAGCGCGACGGTGATGAACGGGCGCGAGCTGCTTTTCCTCTGCCGCGACACCTGATGCAGACGCCGTAACTGGACGCGGCCGGCAAGTCTCGGGCATAGTTCGGTAAATTCGATAAGAACCGCCGTTTCCGCGGGGCCGCTATTTCCGCGAACCGCCGTTACCGCGCTCAGATGAGGGTCGATGACCGCAAGCCCTTCGCAACCCTCCGCCCCTCCCCGTTCCGGCACGTCGCCGGCCGTGCTGATCGAGAACGTCCAGAAGTGGTTCGGCGACTTTCATGTGCTGCGCGACATCTCGCTCACCGTGCAGGAAGGCGAGAAGATCGTCATCTGCGGGCCGTCGGGCTCGGGAAAATCGACGCTCATCCGCTGCCTCAACGGACTCGAGCGCCATGACGGCGGGCGCATCGTCGTCGACGGCACGGAGCTGACGCGCGACCTGCGCACGCTCGACAAGATCCGCTCCGAAGTCGGCATGGTGTTCCAGAGCTTCAACCTGTTTCCGCACCTATCCGTGATGGACAACCTGTGCCTCGCGCCGCAATGGGTGCGCGGCGTGCGTAAGGCGACGGCCGAGGCGACCGCGCTGGCCCTGCTCGATCGCGTGCGCATCGCGGACCAGGCGCGCAAGTTTCCGAGCCAGCTGTCCGGCGGCCAGCAGCAGCGCGTCGCCATCGCCCGCGCGCTCGCCATGAACCCGCGCATCATGCTGTTCGACGAGCCGACGAGCGCGCTCGATCCCGAGATGGTCAAGGAAGTGCTCGACGTGATGATCGAACTCGCGGGCCAGGGCATGACGATGCTGGTGGTGACGCACGAGATGGGATTTGCACGGGCCGTCGCCGACCGCGTCGTGTTCATGGACCACGGCGAGATCGTCGAGTCCGGATCGCCGGACGTGCTCTTCACGGCGGCGCGCCACGAGCGCACACGCGCGTTCCTCTCGCAGATTCTGGGGCACTGACATGGCGCTCCGCATTTCCTCCGTGCTTGGCTCCAATTTGGCCGCCGTCGCCAGCATGCTGGCGGCCGTGAGCTTCTTCTCATCCATCGCGGCAGCGCAGTCGCCGACGCTCGATACGGTTCGCAAACGCGGTCTCCTCAACTGCGGCGTCAATACGGGTCTGGCGGGCTTCAGCGTGCCCGACGACCGCGGGCGCTGGACCGGCATCGACGCCGACTTCTGCCGCGCCGTGGCGGCGGCCGTGTTCCGCGACGGCGATAAGGTGCGGTTCGTGCCGCTCAACGCCAAGGAGCGCTTCACGGCGCTGCAATCCGGCGAGGTCGATATCCTGAGCCGCAACACGACCTGGACCATGAGCCGCGACACCTCGCTCGGGCTCAACTTCACGGGCGTGATCTACTACGACGGGCAGGCGTTCATGACGCGCAAGGCGCTCGGCCTCAAGTCCGCCAAGGAGCTCGACGGCGCCAGCATCTGCGTGCAGAGCGGCACGACCAACGAGCTCAACCTCGCCGACTACTTCGCGACGCGCGGCGCCACCTATCGCCCCGTCGTGTTCGAGCGCCTCGACGAGGTGCGGGGCGCCTACGTCAACGGACGCTGCGACGCCTTCACGACCGACAGCTCGCAGCTCATCGCCGAGCGCACGCGGCTGCCGGACCCCGACACGCACGAAATGCTGCCCGACCTCATATCCAAGGAGCCGCTGGGGCCTGCGGTGCGCCAGGGCGATGCCGGGTGGTCCAACATCGTGCGCTGGACCTTGTTTGCGATGATCAACGCGGAAGAGCTCGGCGTCACGAAGGACACAGTCGATCAGCAGCTCGCATCCTCCAATCCGGAGATCCGCCGGCTGCTCGGCGGCGAAGGCGAATTCGGCAAGGCGCTCGGGCTGGACACAGACTGGGTCGTCTCGATCGTCAAAGCGGTCGGCAACTACGGAGAGTGCTTCGAGCGCAACCTCGGCTCGCAGTCACCGCTCAACATCGCGCGCGGACGCAATGCGCTGTGGACCAACGGCGGGCTGATCTACGCCCCGCCGGTGCGCTGAGGCCGCGATGAGCAAGCCCATCGCATTCCGCTGGCGAGACCGCTCCGCCTGGATCGACGCAGCCTACGACCCGCGCATGCGGGGGATCGCGCTGCAGGCGCTGCTGCTGATGGCGGTGGCCATGCTCGCGGTCACGATCGGCCTCAACACGGCGGCCAACCTCAAGGCGCAGAACGTCGCTTCGGGTTTCGATTTCCTGTCGCGCACAGCGGGCTTCGACGTTTCGCAGGCGCTTGTTCCCTACTCCAGCAAAAGCAGCTACGCGCAGGCGTTCTGGGTGGGGCTGAGCAACACCCTGCTCGTGGGCGCGCTCGGCATCGTGCTTGCGACCGTGCTCGGCTTCACGCTCGGCATCGCGCGCGTATCGGACAACTGGCTCGCCTCGCGGCTGGCGCTCGTCTATGTCGAGATCGTTCGCAATGTGCCGCTGCTGCTGCAGTTGCTCGTCTGGTACGTCGCCGTGTTGCGCAGCCTGCCCGCGCCGAGTGCGGCTTTCCAACTGCCGGGCGGTACGGTTCTCGACGTGCGGGGCCTGCATGTGCCGCGGCTCGCATTCGAGCACGGATCGGCGGTCGCGTTCACATTCGCGCTTTCCATCGTTGGCGCTTTGCTGTTGTGGCGTGACGCGCGCGGCTTGCGGGCACGCGGGACGGCGCGAAGCCCGTCGGTCATTCGCGCGGCGTGGGCGGCGGTGGCGCTGGCGCCTCTTATTGCGCTCGCGGTCGCGGCATCGACGACGACCGTGACCGTGCCCACGCTCGGCCGCTTCAACTATGACGGCGGCGTTTCGATCGAGCCGGAGTTCCTTGCGCTGCTGGTCGGGCTTTCGATCTACACGGCCGCCTTCATCGCGGAGATCGTTCGCGCGGGCCTTCTGGGCGTGCCCGAAGGACAGCGTGAAGCGGCGGCCGCCCTGGGGCTCAACCGCCGCCAGGCATTGCGGCTCGTGATCCTGCCGCAGGCGCTCCGCATCGTCATTCCGCCGCTCACCAACCAGTATCTGAACCTGATCAAGAACTCCTCGCTCGCGGTTGCCATCGGATACCCGGATCTCGTCTCCGTGTTCGCGGGCACGGTGCTCAACCAGACCGGACAGGCGGTGGAAGTGATCGCCATCACCATGGCCGTCTATCTCGCGATCAGCCTCGCGACCGCGCTCTTCATGAACTGGCTCAACGCGCGCACGGCCTGGAGGGAGCGATGATCCGGGCCTCCGCATTCGGCATCCCTGCTGCCCGTTGGGTCGCTGCGATGCGCAGCACGCTGTTCCCGACGCCGGGGCAGGCGGCGATCAGCGTCGTCTTGCTTGCCGCAGCCACATGGATCGTCGCCGCCTTCGTCGACTGGGCCATTGTCAGCGCGGTGTTTCATGGCAGCGACGGGTCAGCCTGCCGGGTTCCGGGCGCGGGCGCCTGCTGGCCCTTCATCACGCACAAGATGGGGCTGTTTCTCTACGGGCGCTATCCGGAGGCGGAACTCTGGCGCGTGCACCTGACGGGCGTGCTGGCGCTCGGCGGGCTCGTGCCGCTGATGACGCCACGCGTGCCGCACAAGCTGGCGCTGTCGCTCTACATGCTGGTCGTCTTTCCGATCCTGGCATCGCTGCTGCTCTATGGCGGCGCGTTCGGACTGGCGCATGTCGGCACGGAACGCTGGGGCGGGCTTCTGCTCACGCTCGTGATTGCGAGCGTCGGCATTGCCGCATCGTTCCCGCTCGGCGTGCTGCTGGCACTCGGCCGACGTTCAGAGCTTCCGATCGTGCGCTGGCTCTCGATCGGCTACATCGAACTCGTGCGCGGCGTGCCGCTTGTGACAGTTTTGTTTATGGCGTCCGTCATGCTGCCGCTGTTTCTGCCGCCGGATGTCACCGTCGACAAACTGGTGCGGGCGCTGGTCGGCGTGGCGCTGTTTTCGGCCGCCTACATCGCGGAAGTGATTCGCGGCGGACTGCAGGCCATCCCGCGCGGACAGTACGAAGCGGCCGAAGCGCTCGGGCTCGGATACTGGAAAAAGGTGGGCCTCGTGGTGCTGCCCCAGGCCATCCGGATCGTCATTCCCGGACTGGTCAACTCCTTCATCTCGCTCTTTAAAGACACGAGTTTGGTGCTGATTATCGGGCTGTTCGATCTGATCGGCATCGTGGAACAGTCCATCCAGGCGGACGCGAAATGGTTTTCGCCGCAAACGGCCTCCACCGGATATTTCTTCGCCGCAGTGGTGTTTTGGGCGTTCTGTTTTGCAATGTCGCGCTATTCGGCAACGCTCGAACGGCGTCTCGAGACGTCCCATCGCCGTTGAGGACAAAAGTCCCGCCAGCCCAGAACGCATGACAACCCGGCCCTGCTGGTATAAGGATTGGCCGCCATCAAAAACAAAATCCGGTGGCGCAAAACTGGGGGATTTCCATGTTTCTGCCTGCTGAACACGTCATCTATGAACCTGTCGTTATCGCAGCCGCAATCGTTTTCGTCGTTGCCCTGATCGGCAACGTCCTCTCGTTCTCGAGCCGCGTAGGAAACGCATTCCTGACAGCCGTGATCTTCGCCGTCATTTTCGGCGCGCTCGCGTTCGTCAGCAAAGTCAACGCACCGCCGCCGCACTTCCTGCCCGGCGAATACGCCGTTGCTGAACTCGTTCTGATCGCTGCGGCCATCGTGTTCGTCGTCGATCTGCTCGGCAACCTGCTCTCGTTCTCGAACCGCTTCGTCAGCGCGCTCGTGACGGCGATCGTGTTCGCTGCAGTCTTCGGCGGCCTCACCTACGTGGCTGACCGCGAAGGCATCGCGATCCCGGCCGCAACGGACATCGTTCCGGCACCGGCAGCTCCGACGCCCGCGCCTTAAGAGGTCGCACGGCTCGACATCAGAAGGGCGGCTCGCATCGAGCCGCCCTTTTTCGTTTCCGGTTCGCGTGATCGTTTCCGGGGCGCGCTCAGAGCATCGCGGCGACATGAGCGCCGATTGCAAGCGACGACGTCAGCCCTGGGCTCTCGATGCCGTAGAGCGCCACGAGGCGTTCGATGCCGTGCTGGGCGTGCCCGTGAATGGCGAAGTCCGGCGCCGCCTCGCCGGGCTTATAGAGCTTCGGCCGGACACCGACGTAAGCCGGCTCCAGTGCATTGCCGGGCAGACCAGGCCAGTAGCGCCGGATCGCTTCCTCGAACGCCGTGCGGCGCGCGCCGTCCTTCTCGTCGAACACATAGCTCGGCTCGTAGTGTTGCGTGTTGAGGCTGGCCTGCCATTCGAGGTCGGGGCCGAATTTGGCGCGGCCGGACACGTCGAGGGTCAGGTGGATGCCGAGCCACCCGGTTTCGGGCATGGGATACACGAGGTGGCGGAACGGGGCCGGAGAGGCCAGCGCGTAGTAATGGCCACGCGCCGGATAGACCTCGGGGACGCGATAGGCGGCGCGGCGCGGGGCGCGTTCGCCAAGGCGGGTTGCCCCCAATCCGGCTGCAAGAACGACATTTCGGGCGGAGAGACGCGACGGGGCCTGGGTCCCGGTTGCAATGGTCAGTTCGAAGGCGCCGTCGCGGCCGATCCCGATCTCTTCAACAGCATGGTTCAGGACGACGCTGCCGCCTTCCGCTCGAAGGTGTCCTTCGAGCGCGACCATCAGGGCGTGGCTGTCGATCACGCCGGTGGACGGAGACAGCACGGCGGCGGCGCAGGCCAGCTCGGGTTCGAGGCGGCGCGCCTCGGCGGCGGACAGGGCGACGAGGTCTGATACGCCACAGGCGCGCGCGTTCACCGCCAGGGCGTCGAGGCGGGGGCCTTCCTCGGCGGTTGCCGCAACGAGGAGCTTGCCGCAGCGGACCACCGGCACGCCGGCGGCATCTGCAAAATCATAGAGGAGGCGGCGGCCTTCCACGCAGAGCGTCGCGCGCAGGCTGCCTGGCGGGTAGTAGAGACCGGCGTGAATGACCTCGCTCGACCGGCTGCTGGTCTCCTGGCCGATCGCGGCGTGACGCTCGACGACCAGGACGTCGTGGCCGGCGAGCGCGAGCGCCCGGGCCGCCGCCAGTCCGACGACGCCTGCCCCCACGACGACGGTCTCGACATCGGGCGCTGTCATGGCCCGGCTTGACGCGTGTCTCTTGCTTGACGCGTGTCTCTTGGGCGCGTCGCCACGCCGTGTTCTCTAATGATTCTTTTTTTCATTTTCTTGTTTTTCTACAGCCAACTAGCTCTCACTTTTCACAGGTTATCCACAGGCTATCCACTGATTCGCACTCGCTCGGACAAACATAGAACAGTGTTTTTTGGCACGGCAGGCGAGGTTTTGCACAGTTGTCTTAAGGCCGATCCGGGGTGATGGCGTCCCGCGGCTTGCGCCCTACGGCGTCGATCCTCCGCACAAAGCATAAAGGCCGCGCCGCCCCTCTCGGGACAGCGCGGCCTTGCATGATGGGATGGTGCGTCGTCAGACCAGCGGCGGCGGCGTCTCGGAGCGGTACGGTTCGGGCTGGCTGCCCTCGCTCGCAAGCGACGACGACGAGCTCTCGCCTTGTGCCCGCTCCGGCCGGCTCACGCCAGCCAACGGATCGTCCGTGCGCCGCGACTTGCCCTCGAAGAAGGCGCCCTGCTCGATGGCCATCGTCTGATGGTAGATGTCGCCCTCGACGTGGCTCGAGCTCTGCAACAGCACGCGACGGCCGCGCACCGTGCCGAGAAGATGGCCGCGAATGACGCATTCCTCTGCGATGACGCCGCCCGTGACGCGCGCGCGCTCGCCGATCACGACGTGGGTGCCGTGAATGTCGCCCTGCACCTCGCCCTCGATCTGGACTTCACCCTTGGACGTCAGGTTGCCATGGATGACGAGATCGACGCCGATGACGGACGCGCCGGAAGGTCCACCCGGGCGGAACGACGCTGCGGTCTGCCTCGGACCAAGGGTCGACGGCGGCGCCGAGAGGTTTGAAATGTTGGACTGGGGGCTATCAGTTTCCGGCTTGCGGAATTGAGGCAGCATACGTTGAACCTCCGCGGTTACGCTCGACCTGTCGCGAATTTTCTGATCAGCACACCTTTGAAGGTGCTTTTTATGGTGCTTTTGGCTTTGAGCAACCCTCCAACCGGCACGCCTCGAAAGCGCTAACCGATTGGCATCCTTCCCCAACAGGCGTCTAGCACGGTTTCATCAGGCGGTCATCATATCTCGCGCACATGGGGAAAAAGTACTGTGCGTGACTTGGCGTGCAGAGGGGCGCACGCGCTCTCGAACCCGCACATTCTGCATCAAGCTGAAGGCTTTGCCGCCTTAACGGCATCCAACACCTCAGCGGCATGCCCTTTCGGCGAAACCTTGCGCCAGGTGCGGGCCAGCCGGCCCTCGGGCGAGACCAGGAACGTCGCGCGCTCGACGCCCATGAAGGTCTTTCCGTACATCTTCTTTTCGACCCAGACACCGTAGGCGTTCGCCGCCGTCTTCTCCTCGTCCGCGGCCAGGAGAAGATCGAGTTCGTACTTGCACTTGAACTTGTGGTGGCTCTTGGGCCCATCCGGCGAAACGCCGATCACGACGGCGCCCGCGGCGGCGAAGTCCGCCGTCAGCGCGCTGAACTCGCGGGCTTCGATGGTGCAACCTTCGGTATCGTCCTTGGGGTAGAAGTAAAGCACGACCCAACGGCCGCGAAAGTCCGCGAGCGCCAGCCGGTCGCCGCCGTCAGACGGGAGATCGAAGAGGGGCGCCAAATCGCCGTCCTGAAGCATGGGTTTGCGCCTTTCTTTTGTCGCTTTCTGTGAGCCAAATCACGGCCTTCGGCGGTGGGCGCCGGGGAAAAAATCCGCGAACGTCAGCGTGCAATAGGGTTACATCGGGCCGGGCGCAAGGTGCCCTCGGCCGTAAGCGTATTTCAACTGGCGCGGACTATTGCGGCGACAGCTCGACATGCGTGGCGCGGAAGACCCTTCGCGCGGCATTTGCCGGTGCGGGCCGCGATCCTCATCCGCCCGTCGCAACGCAGGTGCATGCTGTTCCTTAGCCACCGGTCGCGGAAAGTGACCAGGCGACCGGAAAATGCTCTTAGTCTTTCAGCGACATCCTTTTCAGTGACCTGGGCCGGAGAACGTATTTGGGGATGACGACACATCGGCCCGGCACCTCAAGGGGCACTGCGCGGCGCGAGCAAGCGCCGTTCGTCGGCGTGTCCGAGACGGCCGACGACGACCGCGGCCTCGGCCCGGTCGCCGCGTTCGCCTGCGATACGGCCCGCGTCCTTGGATTGTATGTCATCGTGCCGGTGCTGCTGCTTTCGTTCGGCGCGGCGGCGGTCGGCTACGTCTGGCTGATGCACAGCCCGGTGCCACTTAAATCGTTCAGCAAGCGCATCGAATCCCGGATCAACGCGTCGCTCAGCGGATTCCGCGCCGACATCGACGATGCCTATCTCGCCATCGGCGCCGACAAGGGCGTCGAGCTCAGGATCACGAACCTGCGCATCAAGGAAGCGGACGGCGACGATGTCGTCTCGGCGCCCGAAGCGGCCGTGAAGTTCAGCAAGGCGGCGCTGTGGCGGCTGGATGCCGTGCCGGAGCGGATCAATCTCATCCAGCCGAAGCTGGCCGTGGTCTACAGCGACGCGAACGGCTTCTCGCTCAGCATCGCGAACGGCGGACAGGGCGGCGATGGATCTGCCTCGCGTCCTCAAACGGGCCTCCACGGCGGGGCGGCGCAAGCCGTCGGCACCGCGGGCGACGCCTCGCGCTACCATCGCATCGACATCGCGAAAGTGCTGTCGGACGCTTCACAGCGGGCGCGGCAAGGCGACGAGAGCGACACGCTGCTGCGAAAGTTCGGCGTGCTGGATGCCATCGTGAGCGTCACGGACAACGGCAGGCTCAGCGAGATCCACGTCCAGGAAGCGACCGTCGACCTCGATCACACGGCGCGACACAGCGTCATTTCCGGGGAAGCGACGATCAGCTCGCCGGAGCAGCCCTGGCATTTTGCGTTCCGAATGGACGAGGCGGATGGTGCGGACGCCATCAATCTCAAGGTCAACGTCGACAGGCTCGTGCCGCGCACGCTCGCCAGACTGTCGCCGCGCCTCACTCTGCTCGAAGCACTCGACATGCCGATGACGGGCGAACTCAACGTCGATCTTTCGAGTGACGGGACTCTTCGCACCGCCGACCTCGGATTGGACGTGGAGCAGGGATCGCTCGTCCTTTCGTCGCTCGGCAACGCGCCCGTTGCGCTGGACAGCGGCAAGGTGGCGCTGCATTACGACGCCGGCAAACAGCAGATGACACTTGCGCCTTCGACGCTGAACTGGGCCGGCAGCAGCCGCATCACCCTCACCGGCTCGGTCGCGAGCGACCCGCCAGGAGACGGCCCCCCGCAGTGGCATTTCGACCTCAAGGGCACCGACGGCGTGCTCTCGGCGCAGGAGTTCGAGCTGCCGGCCATGCCCATCGATGAATTCAAGGCGGCAGGGCGCGTCATTCCGGCCGAAGGACTGGTCCAGCTTTCCGAATTCCTCTTCAAGGCCGGGGGCGGCGCTGTGACGGCCAACGGCGAGGTGATCAGCGGCTCCGGGCCGCCGAGCACCCGCATCGAAGCAGCCATTTCGCCGATGCCGCTCGCAACCCTCAAGACGATCTGGCCGCGCGCCGTTGCCCCCACCGCGCGGACCTGGGTCGGCGAGCAGGTGAACAAGGCGAGCCTGCAGTCGGCGTCGTTGAAGTTCCTGTCCGGGCGCTTCCTCGATACCGAGGATGGACTTGCGGATCCTGTTGCGGGCACGTCACGCGAGCGGCTGTCGGCCAGCCTCGAGGTGGCCGATCTCAACATGGAGCCACTGCCGCGCAGCTTGCCGATCGAAGCGCCGCGCGCGATTCTGCGGATGGAAAACAGCTCGCTCGAAGTGAACGTGCCGGAGGCTGCGATCATTGCCGGGCCCGAAGCCCGGCTGCCGCTCAAAGGCGTGCGCCTGACGGTGGTGGACGTTCGGCACGAGGCGCCGATTGCCGAGCTTGCGCTCAAATCGCAAACGACGTTGCCGGTGCTCATCGAGACGCTGAACCGCAGCCAGCTTCATCTGGCCGGACAGGGGCCGCTGCCGATCGCGGGGATCGAGGGCAAGGTCGACGGCGAGCTGAAAATCTCGATGCCGCTCGTCAACGACTCGAGCGTGCCCAAGGCGGTCGGCAAGGCGCGCATCAGCGAAATCCGCGGCACGAGCAAAGACTACAATGTCACCCTCAACGGCGGCACCATCGACGTCGAAGCTTCGGACGCTGGCGTGGTCGCAAAGGGCGACCTGACGATCAACGGCGTGCTGGCCAAGCTCAACATGCACCGCATCCTCGAGGGTGCGCCTGAAGCCCAGCCGCCGCTCAAGATCACGGCCTCGCTCGACAACGCAGACCGGACGCAGCTCGGCCTCGACGTCAACCATCTGATCCAGGGCACGATGCCCGTCGAGATCACGGTGACGCAAAAGCCCGACGCCCCTGCTCTCGTTCACGTGCACGGCGACCTGACCAACGCCGAGCTTCTGTTCTCCAGCGTGGCGTGGAAAAAGCCCGCTGGAAAACCCGCCTCGCTCGATTTCGACCTCGGAACGGGGACGCCCGGCAGGGTCGATCTGCTCAACTTCAAGGTCGTCGGCGACAACATCGCCATCGATGGATCGGCCGTTGTCGAAGACCGGCCCGAGGGGCGCGAGGTGAGCGAGTTCTCGTTCCCCAACTTCTCGATCAACGTCGTCTCACGCCTCGACGTGCGCGGCACCATGAGCGACAAGCGGATCTGGACCGTGACCGCCAAGGGCTCGACCTTCGAGGCGAAGGACGTGTTCCGCTCGATGCTCGCGCTCGGCAACAAGGAAGACGAGATCAAGCCGCGCCATCCGGCGGCGGGCGTCGATTTCACGGGTGAAATCGATACCGTGATCGGCAACGCCGAGATCTCGCTGCGCAAAGCCAAGATCAAATACTCGGAGCGCGCGGACAGGATCATCGCGCTTGAAGCCGACGGTACGCTCGAAGGGGGCAACCCCGTGATGATGGAGCTCAAGCCGGGCGGACCGCGCGTCGCTTATGCAAAAGCGAGCGATGCCGGATCGATGCTCAAGATGATCGGGCTCTATCCGAACATCAAGGGCGGGCGCATGGAGCTCGAGGTCAAGCTCGACGGCCAGGGCGCGGCCGACAAGAGTGGCGTGCTCTCGATCGACAATTTCCGCGTGCTCGGCGATCCCATCATTTCGGAAGTGTATTCGAGCGCCGAGGGCGGGCCTGGCCCCAAGAAGCCGACAGAGCGGCAGGTGTTCGAGTTCCAGCGCATGGAGGTGCCGTTCCAAATCGGGCACGGCCAGTTTGTGCTGGACGATTCCTATCTGCGCGGCCCGTTGATGGGCGCATCGATCCGCGGGCGCGTCGATTTCAACGCCCAGCGCGTCAATCTCGGCGGCACCTACATTCCGCTGCAGGGCATCAACGCCGCCGTATGCGACATCCCCCTGTTCGGTCCACTCGTGGCGGGTTTCGATTGCCAGGGCGTGTTCGGCATCACCTATGCGATCCAGGGGCCGATGTCGGGGCCGGAGGTCATCGTCAATCCGCTGTCGATGTTCACGCCTGGAATTCTGCGCGGCATCATGGAGCTGACGAGCCCCAATCCGCAGGTTCAGGTGCGCGAGCCGAAGCGGCCCGCCGCCGAGCCGAAGGTGCGCGCGTCGAGCACGAGCCCGGAGCGCGGATCCGTGGTCGACGGCTGGTCGTCAGAGACGACGCCGGGCGGGGCATCCAAGAAAAAGTAAGCGCGTCAGACAGGCTTCACGAGGACAATTCTCTTCTTGCCGTATTGGACTTTGAACGCCCTGGTCTCGATTTCAACATCAGATTTTCGGAACAATTTCCCAGGGTCCTTGACCTGCTCATCGTTGATCTTAACTGCACCCTCGGCAATTTTCCTCCGAGCGTCGCTGAGCGAGGAAGCGATACCTGACTTTTTTAGGATGGCTTCCGCGCGACGCTCGGTCCATCCCTGCTCAACACCTTCGTCATCAGCGCTAAAGTCCATTTCGACGGTCGGCAGATCTTTCGACGTCACGCCCTGCTCGAAGGTCGTCTTCGCCGTTTCGGCCGCAGCAGCTGCCTTGTCGCGGCCGTGGACGAGCGCGGTCGCCTCGGTGGCCAGCACCTTCTTGGCTTCGTTGATCTCGGCCCCGCCAAGTGCTGCGAGCTTCGCGATCTCGTCCATCGGCAGCGTCGTGAACAGCTTCAGGAAGCGCGCGACGTCGGCGTCTTCCGTGTTGCGCCAGAACTGCCAGTAATCATAGGCGGAGAGCTGGTCCTCGTTGAGCCAGACGGCGCCGGCCGCGGTCTTGCCCATCTTGGCGCCCGAGGCCGTCGTCAGCAGATTGCAGGTCAGCCCATAGAGCTGATGCGGCACGCCCATGCGCCGGCCGAGATCGATGCCGGTGACGATGTTGCCCCACTGATCGGAGCCGCCCATCTGCAGGTTGGTGCCGTAGCGGCGCGCGAGCTCCGCGTAGTCGTAGGCCTGCAGAAGCATGTAGTTGAACTCGATGAACGACAGCTCCTGCTCGCGGTCGAGGCGCAGCTTGACCGAGTCCATCGACAGCATGCGGTTCACCGACATGTGGCGGCCGACGTCGCGCAGGAAATCGATGTAGTTGAGCTTGGCCAGCCATTCGGCGTTGTCGAGCATCAGCGCGTCGGCCTTGCCGTCGCCGAAGGAGAGGAACTTCGAGAACACCGTCTTGATCTGGTTCTTGTTGTCCTCAATCGTCTCAAGGGTCAGGATCCTGCGGGTCTCGTCACGGCCCGACGGATCGCCGACGCGGGTCGTGCCACCGCCCATCAGGGAAATCGGCTTGCCGGCGCCGGTCTTCTGCAGCCAGTGCAGCATCATGATCGAAAGCAGATGACCGACATGGAGCGACGGGGCCGTGCAGTCGTAGCCGGTGTAGGCCACGATTTTGCCGGTGCGCGCCAATTCGTCGATGCCGGCGCTATCGGAGCACTGGTGGATGAAACCGCGCTCGGTCAGAATGTTGAGGAAGTCGGATCGGAAATTCGTCATGACGGCGTGCGGGAACCTTCTTAATGTCCGGCGCCGCGCCGCTCCGCCAAAACTCCGGTGATCGGCGCGATCGTCGCCGGACGGACGGCCGGGGGTCGCTTTCGGGCAGGACCATGCATGAGGAGAGGCGCGTGAGCAAGCAGCAGGGAGAGGTCTGGCGCGCCTTGGGGCTCATGAGCGGCACCTCGCTCGACGGAATTGACGTGGCCGTGATCGAGACCGACGGCGAGCGCGTGCTCGGGCGCGGCCTTCCGGCCACCTACCCCTATTCGGACGCGTTTCGCCGCCAGCTTCGCGACGGGCTTGCCGAGGCGGCCGGGCTCGAAAGCCGCGACGCGCGGCCCGGCCGGCTCAAGCTTCTCGAATGCTACCTCACGGAGTTGCACGAAGAAGCCGTGGCCACCTATCTGGCGGATCACGACATCGCGCCCGAGAGCATCGACATCATCGGCTTTCACGGCCAGACCGTGCTGCACCGGCCCGAAGCGCGCCTGACCGTGCAGCTCGGCGACGGCGCCCTGCTGGCCGAGCGCTGCGGCCGGCCCGTGGTCTACGATCTCCGGGCGGCCGACGTGGCGGCCGGCGGACAAGGCGCGCCCCTCGCCTCCGTCTATCATCGCGCGCTGGCCGGCGAGGTCGAGCAACGGCCGCTCGTCATTCTCAATCTCGGCGGCGTCGCAAACGTCACCTGGATCGGGGCGGACGGGACGTTGATTGCGTTCGACACCGGCCCGGCTTCGGCGATGATCGACGACTGGTGCCAGGCGAAGGCCGGACTGCCATTCGATGCCGAAGGACGCCTCGCCGCGAAAGGCACGGCGGACGACGCAATCGTGCGGCAATGGCTGGCTGCGCCGTTTTTCGCCCTGCCGCCGCCGAAGTCCCTCGACCGCAACGCGTTCGATGCGGCGCCGATCGCCGGGCATTCGGTGGAGGACGGCGCGGCGACGCTGACGGCGTTTTCAGCGGCGGCGGTCGCGCGGGCGCTCGATCATTTTCCGCAGCGTCCCGAGCTTTGGATCGCATCCGGCGGCGGGCGCAAGAACGAGACGCTGCTCGGCATGATTGCGGAGCGCGTGGACGCGCCGGTGCTGCCTGCCGAAGGCTTCGGTTTCGACGGCGACGGCGTGGAGGCGGAGGCTTGGGCGTATCTTGCGGTGCGCTCCCGCCTTGGCCTTCCGATCACGTTTCCCGGCACGACGGGCGTGACGTCGCCGCTGACCGGGGGCGTGTTCGCGGATGTCGCGGGGTGAGGCCGCGGCCTCGGGTCAGCGCGTCTTCCCGTTGGTCATGGCAGGCCCCATGCGGAACGGCGCGGCGTGCAAACCGCACCGCGGCGCCTCAGATGTTCCCTAGGTAGGCCGGAAGGCCAACGCCCTCCCGGCTGTTGGAGCCTAATTCGCGTTTTGCGACAAAGACTTCTTTGCTTCTGCCTCAATTTCCGCCACGCGGCGTCGCCGGTACACGGCCCGCTTGCTCCGCGTGCGCGGATCAAGGCAATGTCGTGGGCAACGAGCCTACAACGGGGAACGAAAGCATGAGCGGCCTGCTGGCACTTCTGGATGACGTCGTCGCGCTGGCGAAGCTTACCGCCGTCACGATCGACGATGCCGCCGCACAGGCCGTCAAGGTCGGCGCCAAGACGGCGGGCGTCGTCATCGACGACGCGGCCGTCACACCGCGCTACGTCACGGGGCTCGCCGCGAAACGCGAGTTGCCGATCGTCGGGCGGATCGCGTTCGGCTCGCTCAAGAACAAGATGCTCTTCCTGTTGCCGGCGGCGCTGCTGCTCAGCGTCTTCCTGCCCTCGGCCATCACGCCGCTGCTCATGCTCGGCGGACTTTATCTCGCCTACGAGGGCTTCGAGAAGGTGTGGCACTGGGTGACTGCCACGCCGGTCGCCACGCTTGCCGAAACCGCGGCAGAAGGCGCGGACGCGAAAGCGCTCGAAGACAAGCGCGTGGCGGGTGCCATCCGGACCGACTTCATTCTCTCGGCTGAGATCATGGCCATCGCGCTCGCGAACACCGAGGCGCCCGACCTCACCAGCAAAGCGCTCGTGCTGACCGTCGTGGCGCTGCTGGTCACTGCCGGCGTTTATGGCGCGGTGGCGCTGATCGTCAAGGCCGACGACCTCGGCGTGGCGCTGGCGCGCCGCAATGGTTTCATTTCGGGCCCGATCGGGCGCGCGCTGGTGCACGGCATGCCGCCGTTCCTGCAGGCGCTCAGCGTTGTCGGCACGATCGCCATGCTCTGGGTCGGCGGCGGAATTCTCGTCCACGGCCTCAACGAGTACGGCATCTCGCAGCCCGAGCACATCATTCACGCGCTGCAGGATGGCGTGCGCAGCATCCTGCCGGTGCTCACCGAGGTGGGCGCGTGGCTTGCGGGCGCATCGGGCGCGGCTGTCGTCGGCCTGATTGCCGGCGCGGCGACGGCGATTGTCGTCAAGATCGTCACCTTGCCGTTCTCCGGATCGAAGGGCGCGAAGGCCTAAGACGATTTATTGGCCTCAATACGCGGGCAGGAGGGCGTCACTCCCTTGGAGGTGGCGGGCTTGCGCCGTCGATACACGCCGATACGACGGTGAGCACCAGAAACAGGACGTGCCCTACGATTTCGAGATTTTCCTCGAAGAGATCGTTGGTCGTACCGGCCGGCAGGATGCGGTCCCACATGTGACGGTCCAATGTCTTTGAGACCAAGTAGACCCAGATGATCGTCGTCAACACCGTCACGATGGCGCGGCTCGAAAAATACGGCTCGAGCCGCTCGCGGGCATACGACGCCCAGCCGAGCAACAGAACGATGGCGATGTAGAAGCCGCTGTTGGTGCCCGTGAAATGCAGCTCACGCAAAAACAGCGCGAGCGCGAAGAGCGCCTGCCATTTGAAATAGACGTGCGGTCGCGTAGCGGCGAGCACCGTTGCGAGCGTCAATGCAACGGCCAGAATAATCGGCGAGGTGAACTCGGCCGCATCCTTGGTCAGGTACGGCGCGATCGCGGGGCTGGTGTTCAGTTTGTAAATGGCGGCTGCCGCGACGGCTGGGACCGCAAGCACCCAGAACGGCGTCAGGCGCAAAATGCGCGCGGCCGTCGCGCAATGCCACTCGACTTCTCTGCGTAGACGCTCCAGCAACGCACCACCTCCGCCGGGATGTGCACACTTTCACAAAACCGATGCAAAGCCAGCGTCCGGTTCGTGTCAAGCCACGCGCGGCGGTTGTGGACTTACGATGCTGTAAAGTTAGAGAGCTCTCAGTCGTGCGTAGTGCGCGTCAGCGCCGCCACCACCATCGCGTCCAGCGCATCCACGTCGTCCACGGCCACAGCGCCGAGTGGGCGGCGGCGGTCGCTTCCTCGGTTGCGTTCGGTGGGGGACTGAGGCGGCGGACGAGAAACCATCCCGCGACGAAGCCGCCGATGTGCGCCCACCAGGCGATGCCGCCCGCACCCGCCGGAAGCGCGAGCGATCCGGCGGCCTGCATGATCTGCGAGAAGAACCAGAGGCCCGCAAACAGCAGCGCCGGCATCATGAAGAACACCGGCACGATGACGATGGGCTGCAGGATGTTGACCCAGGCGTAGGGGAAGCGGCGCGCATAGGCGGCGATGACGCCGGCGATTGCGCCCGACGCGCCAATGGTCGGAACAGCCGACGAGAAGTTGAAGACGACGTGCATGAGGCCCGCTGCGAGCCCCGACGCGAAATAGAGTGCAAGGAAACGCTGAGGCCCCAACCGGTCCTCCAGCGCGGGGCCGAATACCCAGAGGGTCCAGAGGTTGGACAGGATGTGCATCACGCCGCCATGCAGGAACATGCAGGTGACGAACGACATCGGATCCCAGCGCGCGGGCACCAGAGCGTAGGTGCGGATAAACGCCTCCTCGGCCGCGCCGGAGAGCGTCAACTGGTAGGCAAAGACCAGCACGCAAAGCGCGATCAGGCTCCCGGTCGCCCAGGGGCGCGCGGTGTAAGGGATCGTATTGTTGGCTGGAATCACAAGACCCTCGCGAGGCTGCCGCGAGGGTCTTTTTAGTGGGTCAGCAACGGCAAGACTAGCCGAGCATTGGGATGAGACTATTCGTCGTCACCGTCGTCGGTATCGGGGACGCCGCGGCTTGCTTCCTCGCGCTCGCGTTCACGCTCGCGCTCGCGGGCGGCCTCCCGCTCCTTCTCGCGATCCTTCTGCTGCTCGCGGTCGGCGATGGCCTTGGCGAGGCGCATGTCGAGATAGCCGCCGACGCACGTCTGCAGCTCGTCGGTCTTGTTCTCGAAGAAGTGGTTCGCGCCGGGGATGATCTCGTGGTCGATCTTGATGCCGCGCTGCGTCTTGAGCTTGCCGGTCAGCTCGGCCACCGAGTTGGACGGCACGACGCGATCCTTGTCGCCGTTGACCATCAGCCCCGACGACGGGCACGGGGCGAGGAACGAGAAGTCGTACAGATTGGACGGCGGGGCGACGCAGATGAAGCCGTCGATCTCGGGGCGGCGCATCAGAAGCTGCATGGCGATCCAGGTGCCGAACGACACGCCGGCGATCCAGCAGTACTTCGCGTCCGGCTTGACGATCTGGAGCCAGTCGAGGGCGGAGGCGGCGTCCGCCAGCTCACCCGGGCCGCCATCCCAGAAGCCCTGGCTGCGGCCGACGCCACGAAAGTTGAAGCGCAGGACCGAAAATCCGCGCTGCGCGAACGTGTAATAGAGGCTGTAGACGACCTGGTTGTTCATCGTCCCGCCGAACTGCGGGTGGGGATGCAGGATGAGCGCGATCGGGCTGTCGCTTGCCGGCTCATGGTGGTAGCGGGCTTCGATGCGGCCCGCAGGCCCATTAATGATCAGCTCGGGCATAGGTCCTGCTTCGGGTCCAAAATCTGAAGGGTTGCATGGGGCCCAGCGGGGGAAATTCTGCCGGGGTGCGCGTTATCGACACTTCACGCGGATGTTCCCAAGAGAATGCTTGATTTCCCCGCTCGGAATTTTCATATTCCGCTTACAAGTTTAGAACGGTTCGAAAGAAAGACCGCATAAGCGGCCGACTTTCGGGCCCCGTGTTTTCCGGCGTGTGGCGTCTCTTAGCACACGACCGGTGGTGCGTTGCAAGCAGTATGAGCCCTCGCCGGGCCACGGTGGTGACGAGATGGAACTCAATACCAGAGGCCGCTACGCGGTGATGGCAATGGCCGATCTGGCCAAGCATGGAAACGGCGGGTCCGTGCCGCTCTCCGCGGTTGCGTTGCGCCAGCGCATCTCGCTCGACTACCTGGAACAGCTTTTCCTGAAGCTTCGGCGCGCGGGTCTCGTCGACAGCGTGCGCGGCCGACACGGCGGCTACAAGCTCGGCCGCCCGGCTAGCGAGATCTTCGTCGCCGAAATCATGTCGGCGGTGGAAGAAGGCACGCGCATGACGCGCTGCATCGGCGACCAGGCGGCCGGATGCCTCGGCGAAAGCCGCTGCCTGACGCATGAGCTCTGGACGGCGCTCGGCGACCGCATCGAATCGTTTCTTGCGGGCGTGAGCCTCACCGACGTTCTCGAAGGCATTCCGCGCGAGACCGCGACGCCATCGCGGCACATTTCACCCGCGGCTTCCGCCACGCCTTCCAACACCGCTTCGAGCACCGTTTCCAACCTGGCCAACCTGGAGGGGCCGACGCAGTGAGCGCGAGCCGCACATATCTCGATCACAACGCCTCGGCGCCCCTGCGCCCGGCGGCGCGCGACGCCATCGTTGCGGCGCTCGACGTGTTCGGGAATGCATCGAGCGTGCACGGCGAAGGACGGCGCGCGCGCGCCATCGTGGATGAGGCGCGCGAGGCGGTCGCCCAGCTCGTCAACGCGCGCCCCGCCGAGGTCGTTTTCACAAGCGGCGCTACCGAAGCCAACGTCTGGGCGCTCTCGCAGGGCTGGGACCGGATTGCTCTCGCGGGTGTCGAGCACGACTCGGTGCGTGCGCCTGCCGCGCAGGTGGCGGCGTCGCGAAATCTGCCAGTGGTGGCGCTTCCCGTTGCCCAGGACGGCTCCGTGGATGTCGCATCCGCCGGACACGGCGACGGGCTCCTGGTTGCGCTGCAGATGGCCAACAACGAAACGGGCATCATCCAGGACGTCGCGCGGGCGGGGCTTTGGGCGACCGAGCACGGCGCGCGGATCCATTGCGACGCGGTGCAGGCGCCGGGCCGCATCCCGATCGACTTCCCGACGCTCGGGGCGACGACGCTCAGCCTTTCCGCGCACAAGATGGGCGGGCCTAAGGGCATCGGCGCACTCGTGGTCAGCGGGAACACGCCGCTTGCCCCGCTGCTCGCAGGCGGCGGGCAGGAAATGCGCCGGCGTGCGGGCACCGAAAACGTGGCCGCGATCGCCGGGTTTGGCGCGGCGGCACGGGCGGCCCTCGACGATCTCAAGGCCGCCCAGCGGGTGGCGGCGCTGCGCGACCGGCTCGAAGCGGAGGTGCTGCGCATGACGCCGCAGGCCGTCGTCGTCGGCGCGGGCGCGCGGCGACTTCCGAACACGTCCTCGATCGCGGTCGCGGGCGTTTCGGCCGAAACGCTCGTCATCAAGTTCGACCTCATGGGCGTCGCGGTCAGCGCAGGCTCGGCCTGTTCGTCCGGCAAGGTCGGTGAAAGTACGGTTCTCGCAGCGATGGGGCTTGCGCCGGATCTGGCGCGCGGCGCCATCCGCATCAGCATCGGCCCGGAGACGACGGATGACGACATCGGGGCATTGATTTCCGCATGGCGAAAAATTCACGGCGGCGCATCGCTCGCCGCTTAGTCAGCAGGTTCGGTTCACGACGCGGCTTCGGCAGCCGCGCACAAGAGGTGGTTTGAATGGCAGCAGTTCAAGAGACGATCGACCAGGTCCGGCAGATCGACGTCGATCAATACAAGTACGGCTTCGAAACCAAGATTGAATCGATCAAGGCGCCGCGCGGCCTCAGCGAGGATATCGTCCGCTTCATCTCCGAGAAGAAGGGCGAGCCGCAGTGGATGCTCGACTGGCGGCTGGAGGCCTATGCGCGCTGGCGCAACATGGTCGAACCGTCGTGGGCCAAGGTCAGCTATCCCAAGATCGACTTCGAGAACCTCTATTACTATGCGGCTCCGAAGGGCACCGAGGGTCCGAAGAGCCTGGACGAGGTCGATCCGGAGCTGCTCGAAACCTACGCGAAGCTCGGCATTCCGCTGAAGGAGCAGGCCGTGCTCGCCGGCGTCGAGGGCGCACGCGTGGCGGTGGACGCCGTGTTCGACAGCGTGTCGGTCGTGACGACGTTCAAGGCGGAGCTGGCCAAGGCGGGCGTGATCTTCTGCTCGATCTCGGAAGCGGTGCGCGAGCATCCCGAGCTGATCAAGAAGTACCTGGGCTCGGTCGTGCCGCAGGGCGACAACTTCTATGCCGCGCTCAACGCAGCCGTGTTCTCCGACGGCTCGTTCGTCTACGTGCCGGAGGGCGTGCGCTGCCCGATGGAGCTTTCGACCTACTTCCGCATCAACGAGAAGAACACGGGCCAGTTCGAGCGCACGCTCATCATCGCCGAGAAGGGCGCCTACGTTTCCTATCTCGAAGGCTGCACGGCGCCGATGCGCGACGAGAACCAGCTTCATGCGGCGGTGGTGGAGCTGATCGCGCTCGACGACGCCGAGATCAAGTACTCGACGGTGCAGAACTGGTATCCCGGCGACAAGGATGGGAAGGGTGGCATCTATAACTTCGTCACCAAGCGCGGCGACTGCCGTGGCCACAACTCGAAGATCTCGTGGACGCAGGTCGAGACCGGCTCGGCGATCACGTGGAAGTATCCGAGCTGCATCCTGCGCGGCGACAACAGCCGCGGCGAGTTCTACTCCATCGCGATTTCGAACGGCCGCCAGCAGGTCGACAGCGGCACGAAGATGATCCACCTCGGCAAGAATTCGTCGAGCCGCATCATCTCGAAGGGCATCGCGGCGGGGCACTCGCAGAACACCTACCGCGGGCTCGTGACGGCGCATCGCAAGGCGACGGGCGCGCGCAACTTCACGAACTGCGACTCGCTGCTCATCGGCGACAAGTGCGGCGCGCACACCGTGCCTTACATCGAAGCCAAGAACTCGAGCGCGCATTTCGAGCACGAGGCGACGACGTCGAAGATCTCGGACGACATGCTGTTCTATTGCCAACAGCGCGGGCTTTCGGCGGAAGAGGCGGTGGCGCTGGTCGTCAACGGCTTCGTGCGCGACGTGCTGCAGCAGTTGCCGATGGAGTTCATGGCGGAAACGCAGAAGCTCATCGGCGTGTCACTCGAAGGGAGCGTCGGCTAGCCACGACGCGGTACGCCAGCGACCGCGCGGCACGAGTTTGGAGAGGAGCGTAGGCCAATGACCGACTACTGGTTCAAGCCGAAGACATACGGATACGGAGCCGCGCCCAAGACCTGGAAAGGATGGGCGTCGATCCCCGTGTTCATGCTCGCGCAGTTCGCTCTCCTGTGGCCGTGGCTGCTGTCGCCGGCGTTGGCCGGCGAAGAGCCGACGACGGCCGGCCTCGTTGCCACGTTCGGGCTCAGCGCGGTTCTGGCCGCCGGGTTCGTCTGGCTCTGCAAGGTCAAGACCGAAGGCGATTGGGCCTGGCGGTGGGGCGACAAGGATCTGGATCCCGGCCAGCCGGGACGATGAACGGAAACACGAATTGATGGCCGACGGCAGGCCGAACAAAAAGACGACAGAGGTAATTTGGAATGCTTGAGATCAAGAATTTGCAGGTGAAGCTCGAGGACGAGGACAAGGAGATCCTCAAGGGGCTTTCGCTCACCGTGCCGAAGGGCGAAGTGCACGCCATCATGGGCCCGAACGGATCGGGCAAGTCGACGCTCGCGCATGTGCTCGCGGGCCGCGCCGGATATGAAGTGACGGGCGGCGACGTGCTGTGGAACGGCGAGAGCCTGGTCGATCTCGAACCCGACGAGCGCGCCGCGAAGGGCGTGTTCCTGGCTTTCCAGTATCCAATGGAAATTCCCGGCGTCGCGGGCCTCACGTTCCTGCGCACGGCCGCCAACGCGGTGCGCAAGAAGCGCGGACAGGCCGAGCTGACCACGCCCGAGTTCCTGAAGCTCGTGCGCGGCAAGGCCGAGGCGCTCAACATCGACATGGACATGCTGAAGCGGCCGGTGAACGTCGGCTTCTCGGGCGGCGAGAAGAAGCGCGCCGAGATCCTGCAGATGGCCGTGCTCGAGCCGACGCTCTGCGTGCTCGACGAGACCGACAGCGGGCTCGACATCGACGCGCTCAAGATCGTGGCCGATGGCGTCAACGCGCTGCGCGGCCCCGACCGCGCGATGCTGGTGATCACGCACTACCAGCGGCTTCTCAACTACATCGTGCCCGACAAGGTGCACGTGCTCGCGGACGGCAAGATCCAGGCTACTGGCGGCAAGGAACTGGCGCTCGAACTCGAAAAGTCCGGCTACGCGAGCTATCAGGGCAAGGCGGCATAACGATGAGCACAGCCCCTCAACTCAAGACGCAACCGGCCGGGCGCCCTGCGCCCGTGCAGGTGCTCAAGACCAAGGCGGAGACGGCGCTGGCGGAAGCTTTCCCGTCCGTCGAACCGCGGCTACCGGGCGGCGACTGGCTGAAGCAGCTTCGCCGCGCGGCGATCGGCGCGTTCGCGGCCGAGGGCCTGCCGCACCGGCGCGTGGAAGAATGGAAGTTCACGGACCTGCGCGCCGCCATGCGCGAGGCGTTTCCGCTCGCGGCGACCGGGACCGGCTCGCACGACCCTCAGGCGATTGCCGCTTCGGTGCGCGATGCGCTGCCGGGCCTCGACGTCTCGCAGGCGTTCGCGATCTTCATGGATGGAACCGGCGTGGCGGAGAACGGCCTGTCGAAGGTTTCCGACGCCGAGCGTCCTTTCCTCGCTGCTCTGGCCGATCATCCGCCAGCCTGGCTCGAAAACGAGATCTCCGAGGTCAGCCAGCATGTGACCGAGGCGACGCTCGCGCTCAATACGGCGCTCTTCGCTGACGGCGCTGTGCTCGACATCGCGGCTGGCCGCGAGATCGAGACGCCGATCGCGCTCATTTTCGCCTCCAACGATGACGCGCCGCGCACCACGGTGACACGCAACGTCGTTCGCGTGGGCAAGGGCGCCAAGGTCGTGCTCGTCGAATGCCACATGACGCCCAAGGCGGCGCGCCAGGTCAACACGCTGACCCAGCTCGACATCGGCGATGGCGCCGAGGTCGTGCACGTCACCGTCATCAACAACCGGGAAGGCTCGATCCATCTCGGCCGCACCGTGGCGCGGCTCGGCACCAACACGAGCTACCGCCCGTTCCAGATGGTGATCGGCGAGGGCCTGACGCGCAACGACCTCTCCGTGACCTTCCGCGGCCAGCATTCGTCGTTCGATCTCGGCGCGGCGCAGCTTTTGCGCGGACGCGGGCATGCGGACGTGACGCTGGTGGTCGATCATGCCGTGCCGCACTGCACGAGCCGCGAGCTCGTCAAGAACGTGCTGGCCGATCAGGCGCGCGGCGTGTTCCAGGGCAAGGTGATCGTGCGGCCGGATGCGCAGAAGACCGACGGCAAGCAGATGGCGCAGGCGCTGATGCTGTCTCCGGATGCCGAGTTCGACAGCAAGCCCGAGCTCGAGATCTACGCCGACGACGTGGTCTGCGGACACGGCAGCACGGTGGCGGAGATCGACCCCGAGCTCGTGTTCTACCTGCAGTCGCGCGGCATTCCCCGCCACACGGCGCAGGCGATGCTGATCGAGAGCTTCGCCGGCGAGGCCATCGACAAGGCGGAACCGGCCGAGGTGCAGGACGCGTTGCGCACGCTGGCCCAGCAGTGGCTTGCCGGTGAGGCTGGCGCGGCCTGAAGCCGCCCCCACGCCACCAGAGAAGGACCGACACATGACGACGGAGCCGCGCGACATGGCTGGCACTCGCGACACTCGCACCCGCGACGGGGTTATTGACGGCGGCGGCGAGCACGCACGTGGGGCCCCGAGCGCGGCCTTCGACGTGGAGCGCGTGCGGACGGACTTCCCGATCCTCTATCGGGAGGTCTACGGCAAGCCGCTCGTCTATCTCGACAACGGCGCTTCGGCCCAGAAGCCGCAGTCCGTCATCGAAGCGATGGATCATGCCTACCGCTTCGAGTACGCGAACGTGCATCGCGGGCTGCACTACCTTTCGAACACGGCGACGCAGCACTTCGAGGAGGCGCGCGAGACGGCACGCCGCTTTCTCAACGCGCCCTCGGGCGACCAGATCATCTTCACGCGCAATGCAACGGATGCGATCAATCTCGTGGCATCGTCGTTCGGCGCGATCGAGATCGGCGAGGGTGACGAGATCGTGCTCTCCATCATGGAGCACCACTCGAACATCGTGCCCTGGCATTTCCATCGCGAGCGCCGCGGCGCGGTTCTCAAGTGGGCGCCGATCTCGGACACGGGCGAGTTCCTGATCGAGGAGTTCGAGCGGCTTCTGACGTCGCGGACCAAGATCGTTGCGCTGACGCACATGTCCAACGTGCTTGGCACCATCGTGCCGATCAAGGAGGTCATCGAGATCGCGCATTCTCGCGGCATTCCGGTGCTCGTCGACGGCAGCCAGGCTGCCGTTCACACGGCGGTGGACGTGCAGGATCTCGACGCGGATTTCTACGTTTTCACCGGCCATAAGACCTATGGGCCGTCCGGTATCGGCGTGCTCTACGGCAAGAAGGAGCACCTCGACCGGATGCCGCCCTACCAGGGCGGCGGCGAGATGATCGAGGTGGTGGAGGTCGACCGGATCACCTACGCCAAGCCTCCGCACCGGTTCGAAGCCGGCACGCCGGGCATCGTCGAGGCGGTTGGATTGAACGCGGCGCTTTCCTACATGATGCAGACGGGCCGCGACCGCATCGCGCGCCACGAGGCCGAGATCGGGGCGTACGCCGCAGCGCGGCTCGCCGAGGTCCCGGGACTCACCATTCACGGCACGGCGAAGGGCAAAGGCGCGATCGTCTCGTTCTCGATCGAAGGGCTTCACCCGCACGACGTGTCGACGATCATCGACCGCGCCGGCATCGCCATTCGCGCCGGGCACCACTGCGCGCAGCCGCTGATGGAGCGGCTCGGGGTTTCGGCGACCTGCCGGGCCTCGTTCGCGATGTACAATACCAAGGCGGAGGTGGACGCGCTGGCGGCCGCGCTGCTGCGGGCGAAGGACTTCTTCGCATAACCGACGATCTAGCGAGAAAGACAGGCGGGCACCGCCATGACAGACCTGACCTCAAACGACGCCAAGCCGCTGGCGGAGCCCGCCAAGCTACAAGCGGAGCCTTCCGAGCCGCAGGCGGAGCCTGCCGCCACAGGAGACGCGGCCGAGCAGGTTTCGGCGTTGCCGCCGGAAGAGATCGACCGGTTGACGAGCGACATCGTGGCGGCGCTCAAGACCGTCTACGATCCCGAGATCCCCTCGGACATCTACGAGCTTGGGCTGATCTACAAGATCGACATCAGCGACGAGCGCGAGGTGGCTGTCGAAATGACGCTGACGGCGCCGGGCTGTCCCGTGGCCGGCGAAATGCCCAAGTGGGTCGAGGACGCCATCAACGCGGTTCCGGGCGTCAGCGGCACGACCGTGACGCTGACCTTCGATCCCCCGTGGGACCAGAGCCGCATGTCGGACGAGGCCCGCCTGGCCCTCAACATGTTCTAAGGGCTGGCAACGCCCCAGCGGGTGGGCGCCGGCGCGCCCGGGCGGGCGATCTCGCAAACGGGCCCGACGCACGCTATATTATGACCTGAACTCAACCTCGTGACTTCTTGGCCTTGAACCAGGACAGCAGCGCAGACATGACCGACCAGACCCCGACCCCACTCACGACCTCCGAGGCCGCGCCCCCGGCGCGGCGGCCGCGCCCCAAAGTGATGACGCTCACGCCGCGCGCGGCCGAGCGCGTGCGCGCAATCATGGCCTCCAAGGGGCCAGACATTGCCGGGCTAAAGATCGGCGTGAAAAAGGGTGGTTGTGCCGGCATGGAATACACCATGACCTGGGCCGACAAGATCGAGAAGTTCGACGAGGTCGTGGAGCAGGACGGGGCGCGCGTAATCGTCGACCCGCAGGCCGTGTTGTATTTGCTCGGCACCGAGATGGACTACAAGACCGAGAAGCTTTCCTCGACGTTCGTGTTCAACAATCCGAACCAGTCGGGCGCCTGCGGTTGCGGCGAAAGCGTCAACCTCACCCCCGCCCGGCAGGACTGAGCCGCTACCTAGGGCGTTGCGCCGGAAGTACGGCGTTCAGTTAAAACTGTTTCTTACGACTTTTGTCTTATGCATTTCCCCGCAATGTATTTGGGCGGGCGTAAATGCGTATTGTTACCTGTTTTGTCGAAGAGCATAACCTCTTCCTCGTTTCCCTTGCCGCGCTCATCTGCGCGTTCGGTGCATCGACATCCATCAGCCTGCTGCGGCGCGCAAAAGACCGCGACGTAAGCTTCTCGCATGCGTGGGCCTTGCTGGGCGGCATCGCGGCCGGATCGAGCATCTGGTGCACGCACTTCGTCGCGATGCTGGCATTCGAGCCTAATACGGCGGTCGGCTACGAGCCCGAGCTTACGGCGTTGTCGCTGGTGCTGATCGTGTGCACGAGCGTTGCCGGCTTCCTGATTGCAGCACAGCGCTTCTTCGGCGCGGCCGAAATGGCCGGCGTGGTGTTCGGCGCAGGCGTCGCCGTGATGCACTACGTGGGCATGGAAGCATTCTCCATCGATGCCCTGGTTACGTGGAGCGCGCTCTATCTCGCGATTTCAATCGCCTGGGTCATGACCTGCTCGGTGCTGGCCTTTCAGGCCGTGGATCTTTCCAAGCCCCTACAGGCCCAACGCTTTGCGAGCGCACTTCTTGTCGTAGCGGTCGTTGGGCTGCATTTCGTCGGCATGGCGGCGATGACCATCACGCCGCTTGCACCGGCCGAGGGCGCCGTCACCAGCGCCGTCGCCCGTGAGATGCTGGCCTTCGCCGTCACCGGCGTCGCGATTCTCGTCGTCGGGATCGTCTGGGTCAGCCACTTCCTCGACGCGGGCATGCGCCACCAGGCGTCGTCGCGCCTGCGCCACCTCGCGAGCAGCTCCGCCGATGGCATGATCATCACGCAGAACGGCGTGATCGCCGAGGTGAATGCTGCATTCGAACATCTGAGCGGGACGCCGCGCCAGGCCCTCATCGGCCAGGTGGTGGGTGCGGCCGGCTTCGATCCCATGACGCTCGTCGACGGCGCTATCGACCGGCGCGGCCTGAGACACTCGGACGGCGAGGAAATCCCGGTCGAGATCACCGTCCACACGGAAGCCGGCAAGGCCGGCGACAACCTGCGCGTCTATGCGCTGCGGGACATCCGGCCGCGTCTCGAACAGGAACGGCGCATCGCCACGCTCGCCAAGACCGACGCGTTGACGGGGCTTTCGAACCGCGCGGCGTTCCTCGAGCATCTCGACACCGAAATCGCAGCGCTGCGCGGCACAAACCAGCTCGCGCTTCTCGCCATCGATCTCAACCGCTTCAAGGAAGTGAACGACCTGCACGGGCACGCGGCTGGAGACACCGTGCTTCGCGCGCTGTCCGAACGCATGCTCGCCGTGCTTCGCGACGGGGAGTTCCTGGCGCGCCTCGGCGGAGACGAGTTCGTCGCCCTCCGGCGTACGACGAGCCGCGAGGAGGCTTTGGAATTCGCCGAGCGTATCGAGAAGCCGCTGTTCTCGACAGTACGGCTCGAACAAACCGACGCGGTGTGCGGTGCAAGCATCGGCGTGGCCATGTTCCCCGAGCATGCCAAGACCGCCACCCAGCTCATGAACAACGCCGATCTCGCGATGTATCGCGCCAAGGGGTCTTTGGCCGATACGGTGTGCTTCTATGCCGAGACCATGGACGAGGTCATCCGCAACAGGCGCAAACTCATCGGCGACCTCCGGGAGGCGATTTCGCGCAGCCAGTTCGAGCTGCACTATCAGGTGCAGGTCGACATCGCGACGCAGAAGACGATCGGATACGAGGCGCTGCTGCGGTGGCGCCACCCGGAACGGGGGTTCGTGTCTCCGCTCGAATTCATTCATCTCGCGGAAGAGTCAGGCCTCATCATGCCGATCGGCGAGTGGGTGTTGCGTGAGGCCTGCAAGGCCGCCGCCCATTGGGACGATCACCTGACCGTTGCCGTGAACCTCTCCGCGATCCAGCTTCACCAGATGGATCTGCCGGAGGTTCTGGAACAGATCCTGGCTGAAACGGGGCTTCCCGCGTCTCGTCTCGAACTCGAAACCACCGAGACGTCGCTGATGCAGGATCCGGAGCGTGCCATTCACGTTCTGAACCGCATCAAGTCGCTCGGCGTGTCTGTCGCCATCGACGATTTCGGCACCGGCTACTCATCGCTTTCGACGCTGCGCGCGTTCAACTTCGACAAGATCAAGCTCGACAAGACCTTCATCGACGGGATCGAGAAGGACGCGCAGGCGCGCGCCGTCATGCTCGCGGTTCTGGCGTTGGGCAAGGCGCTTGAGATTCCCGTTCTCGCCGAGGGCGTGGAAACGCAGGCGCAGTTCGAATTCCTGCGCAGTCGCGGATGCGAAAGCGTGCAGGGCTTCCTGTTCGGACAGCCCGCCTCGCTCATCGGCCGGCGGGAGGCAGAAGCCGCCTGAGCGCGCGCTGACGCGGCCTAGGTGCAAACTGGCTAGATGGCGACCTGGGTTCCGACCTCGACCACACGGTCGGTCGGAATCTGGAAGTACGTCGTCGCGTCCTCAGCGGTTCGCGCCAGCCAGATGAACAGCTTTTCCTGCCAGCGGGGCATTTCAGATCGCGTCGTAGACCGCAGTGAGCGGCGCGACAGGAAGAACGACGTTCCACCCATGTCGATGTTGAGGTCCTTGCGGCGACAGCTTTCCATGATTTTCGGAATGCTCGGCGTTTCCATGAAGCCGTAGGACGCCACGACCTTGATGAACGTCTCGCTCGACCGGTCGATCTCGACGCGCTCGTGACGCGGCACGCGCGGCGTGTCCTCGGTGCGGATGGAGAGCACGATGTTGCGCTCGTGCAGAATGCGGTTGTGCTTCAGGTTGTGCATGAGCGCCGTCGGGGCGGCATTCACATCCGACGACAGAAACACGGCCGTGCCGGGGACGCGCACCGGCGGCTTGGCTTCGAGCTTGCGGACCAGCCAATCGAGATCGGCTTCGTTGCGGCGCGTGATCTTGAGGAGGATGCGGTAGCCGCGCACCCAGGTGAACATGATGAGGGCCAGAACACCGGCGATGGCGAGCGGAACCCAGGCGCCCTCGAACAGCTTCAGGATGTTGGCGGCGAAGAACGTCTGCTCGATCAGCAGCAGCGGGACCATCAGGCCCGCCGCCTTCCAAAGCGGCCAGTTCCAGTACTTCCACACGACGAAGAACGCCATCAGCGTGTCGATGACGAGGGCCGCCGTCACCGAGACGCCGTAGGCGGAGGCAAGGTGGGACGAACTCTTGAAGGTGATCACCGACAGGACGACGCCTACCAGCAAGAGCCAGTTGACGCGCGGCAGGTAGATCTGGCCGGCCATGCTCTCGGACGTGTGCTTGATCGCGAAGCGCGGCAGCAGCCCGAGCTGGACGGCCTGGCGCGCAAGCGAGAACGCGCCCGTGATGACCGCCTGGCTGGCCACCACCGTGGCGCAGGTCGCCAGGACCACCATCGGCGCGAGCGCCCAGTCCGGATAGAGCCGGTAGAACGGGTTCTCCAACGCCTCGGCGTTGGCGAGCACGAGCGCGCCCTGGCCGAGGTAGTTCAGCATCAGACAGGGAAAGACGAAGCCGAGCCATGCGACCTGGATCGGCTTGCGGCCGAAGTGGCCGAGATCGGTGTAGAGTGCTTCCGCGCCCGTGACGGCCAGGAAGACGAGGCCGAGCACGGTGAATGCGAGCAGGCCGTGCGTCAGCAGGAACTTGAGGCCGTACCACGGATTGAGCGCGGCGATGACGCCGGGACTGTCGAAGATGTGCAACAGTCCGCCGACGGCCAGCGACAGGAACCAGAGAATGGTAAGCGGTCCGAAGAACGTCGCGACGCGCGCCGTTCCGTGTGACTGCACGGCGAAGAGCCCGACGATGACGACGAGCGCGATCGGCAGCACCCACGGCTCGAATATCGGCGAAACAAGCTTCAGGCCTTCGACTGCCGACAGCACGGAAATGGCCGGGGTGATGACGGCGTCGCCATAGAAAAACGACGCGCCGGCGATGCCCAGCGCCAGGATCAACGGAGAGCTTCGCTTGGCGACCGACTGGCCGAGCGCCATCAGCGCGAAGGTGCCGCCCTCGCCTTTGTTGTCGGCCCGCAGAAGCACGATTACGTACTTCAAGGTGACGATCAGGATCAGCGCCCAGAAGATGAGCGACAGGACGCCGAAGACCGCTTCTGAGTTGGCGGGGCTGCCACCGCTCGCGGCACGGACGGCTTCGCGAAACGCATAGAGGGGGCTGGTGCCGATATCGCCGTAAACGACCCCGACGGATCCCACGACCAGCGTCCAAAAGTGCGCGTCGTGCGATTTCTCGCCTTGATCGCCACCGGATTCGGTGGCTTTGGGCCGTGCCACGATATGGCCTCTTCCACTGCGCTGCAGAAGCAGCAAGTTTTGGGCGCTTATACGCCCGTTCCCAAAACCTTGTCAGCGGACAAATTCGGGCGTTGCGGCACGGTTCCAGCTTGACATCGGCCGTGGGCATTCATCAGCGCGCGCCCTGTCGTCACGGAGCCGGCCAGTTGTCCCTGATCCACCGGGTGAGACCGCTCTCGTCGATTTCGCCGGCGGCGAGGCCCTGGATGATCACGACCGCTTCGGCGTTGTCGGCGACGAACGCGATCCAGTTGAGACCGAGAAAGGTCACGATCGACAATAGCGCGGTGCGCTTGTTTCCATCGACGAAAGGATGGTTCCTGGCGATGCCGAAGGCATAAGCGGCCGCCTGCGCGGCGAGGTCCGTCTCGCCGTAGGTCCATTTGTTTCTCGCCCTGTCGAGCGCGGATTCGAGCATGTCGAGATCGCGTACGCCTGCGGGGCCGCCAAACTCGTGAAGAAGCTCGCCGTGGAATGCGACGACAAGCTCCGGAAACAGCCAGAAGGGCTCGCTCATTTCGCGAGTTCGGTGAGGGCCGCCCGGTAAGTCTTCATCGCCTCACGCGCGATTTCCATGCCGCGCTCAAGATCGGGTGTGTAGCGGGAGATCTGAAGCCCGTCCGGGCCCTCGGTGACCAGGACGTGGTCGCCTTGCGAAAGCCCAAGGCGGGCCAGCAGCTCCTTCGGCAGGATCAATCCCGTCGAATTGCCGATTTTCTTGATCTCAAGCTTCATGGGGCGCGCTCCATCCGGGCGTTATACAAATTGTATAACACAGCTGCACGCCGTTGTACAAAATGTATAACGCCCGGATGGCGAGACGGGCTACGCGCTCCCGGCGTCCATCGCTTCCAGCTCGTCGATCATGCCCTCGATCACCTTGAGGCCCTTCGACCAGAACGTCGGGTCGGCGGCGTCGAGGCCGAACGGGGCGAGAAGCTCGGAGTGGTGCTTCGAGCCACCCGCGCGCAGAAGGTCGAAGTACTTGGTGACGAAGTCGGGGTGGGCTTCCTGGTAGAGGCCATAGAGCGAGTTCACGAGGCAATCGCCGTAGGCATAGGCGTAGACGTAGAACGGCGAATTGATGAAGTGGGGGATGTAGGCCCAATACACCTCATAGCCGGGCTTCAGATCGATCGCCGGGCCCAGGCTTTCCTTCTGCACGTCGAGCCAGAACTCGTTGAGCTGGTCGCTCGTCAGCTCGCCCTTGCGGCGGCCTTCGTGCACCTTGCGCTCGAACTGGTAGAACGCGATCTGGCGCACCACCGTGTTCAGCATGTCCTCCACCTTGCCGGCGATCATCGCCTTCTTCTCGCGCGGGCTCTTCGTCTCGGCGAGCAGTGCGCGGAAGGTCAGCATCTCGCCGAACACGGATGCCGTTTCGGCGAGCGTGAGCGGCGTCGGCGCCAGCAGCGGCCCCTGCGCGCGGGCCAGCATCTGGTGCACGCCGTGGCCCAGCTCATGGGCGAGCGTCATCACGTCCCGCGGCTTGCCCTGATAGTTCATCAGGACATAGGGATGGACCGATGGCACGGTGGCGGCAGAAAACGCGCCCTGGGCCTTGCCTTCGCGCAGCGGCGCGTCGATCCAGCCCTTGTCGAAGAACTCGCCTGCGATGTTCGCCATGTCGGGCGCGAACGACCCGTAGGCCTTGAGGACGATGTTCTGGGCCTGCGGCCAGGTGAAGACCTGCTCCGGCTTGTCGGGCAGGGGCGCGTTGCGATCCCAATGCGAGAGACGATCCATGCCGAGCCAGCGGGCCTTCATCGCATAGTAGCGATGGGAGAGACGCGGATAGGCCGCGCGCACGCTTTCGACCAGCGCGTTCACCACCGGCGCCTCGACGCGGTTGGCGAGGTGACGGCTGTCGGCGACGTCGCTGAAGCCGCGCCAGCGATCCGAGATTTCCTTGTCCTTGGCGAGCGTGTTGGTGATCAGCGTGAAGAGGCGGATGTTGTCCTTGAAGACCTTGGACAGCGCCTCTGCCGCGGCGTGGCGGCGCGGTTCGGCGGCGTCGGACAGCAGGTTGAGAGTTGCCTCCAGCGCCAGCGGCTGCGGCGCGCCTTCGACGTCGAAGCGCAGCCCGGTCATGGTCTCGCTGAACAGGCGGCCGAAGGCGCCGCGCCCGGTCTGACTCTTTTCGGTGAAGAGCTGCTCGATCTTCTCGTCGAGCTGATAGGGCTTCTCCTTGCGCAGATCCTCGATCCAGGGCTTGAAGCGGGCCAGCTTCGGGTTGCTCAGCGAAGGCGAAAGGGCTGCTTCGTCGATCTGATTGAGCTCAAGCTCGAAGAAAATGAGATCGGTCGAGATCCGCGTCAGCTTTTCGGAGACGTCGCCGTAGAACTTGGCGCGCGCGGGATCGGCCTGGTTGGCGGCATACAAGAGCCCGGCGAACGAGCCGAGCTTGCCCATCAGGTCGGAGATCTGCTCGTAGGAGGCGATGGCGTCGGCAAGTTTCGCCCCATCCCCCGCCATGCCGAAGAGCTTGCCCTGGCAGGCTTCCTTGATGCGCAGCGCATCGGCCGCGGCGCGATCGAGATCGGCAGCCACGGCCGGATCGTCCATCCCCTTGTAGAGGTCAGACAGATCCCACTCGGGGATGGAGCCGAGATCGGGCGCATCGGCCGCCGCCCCGTGAGCCGCCTGAGCGGCCGGCTGGGCGAGGTCCGAAAAAGGGCGTGCGCGCGAGATCGGCGTCATCAAGAGGCTCCGGTGAATGAGGATGAGGTTGCCTCAATCTGAGGCGTCCGCAGGACAAGTTCAAGCCCCCGCGGGACGCCAGGCGGCCACGATGGGGACCTCCATCCTTCTCCGAGGGTCCTCCCTTTCCGGGCCGCACCCCGAGCATAACGACGCGGCGGGGCGCCGGCCCCGCGCGCCAAAAAAGGTTCAAGGTGGGCTTCTCCGAAAGAGCTTGTTTACCGTTGTGGGGCAATCTCAAGCCGAGTTGAGTTGCCGGTTGCTGTGTGCCCCAGTGTTCGAAGGCGCGCGAGTTCCAGCGGGCAAAGTGTTCCAGTTCGTGTTGTGTAACGAGTGTTTCATGGTCAAGCGTGTTCTCATCGTCGACGACGATCCTGCCCAGCGTCGCATTCTCGAAGAAACCGTCAAACGGTTCGGTTTTGAAACGCGTTCCACCAATTCCGGGGAACAAGCGATCGAAACCCTCGAAGGCGCAGAGCGAAACTCCATTTCCCTCGTGCTGCTCGACCTCGTGATGCCCGGTATCGGCGGCATGGCCGTGCTCGAGCACTTCAAGGGACGCACCTCGCCCCCGATCATCGTGCTCACGGCCAACGGCTCGGTCGATGCCGCGGTCGGCGCGATCCGGCTCGGCGCGGTCGACTTCGTCATCAAGCCTGCCTCGCCCGAGCGCCTGGAAGTCTCGATGAAGAGCGCCATGAAGATCGAGGCGCTGTCGGACGAACTCACCCGCATCAAGAAGAAATCCGAAGGCACGCTGACCTTCGACGATCTCATCATCCGCGGCGAGGGCATGCAGCGCGTCATCGCGCTCGGCAAGCGCGCCGCAACCTCCAACATCCCCGTTCTGATCGAAGGCGAAAGCGGCGTCGGCAAGGAGCTGATCGCACGCGCCATCCAGGGCGAAAGCGAGCGCGCAGGCCGGCCGTTCGTCACGGTCAACTGCGGCGCCATTCCGGAAAACCTCGTCGAAAGCATCCTGTTCGGCCACGAAAAGGGAGCTTTCACGGGCGCAGTCGACCGGCGCGTCGGCAAGTTCCAGGAAGCGGACGGCGGCACGCTGTTCCTCGATGAAATCGGCGAGCTGCCGCTCGACGCGCAGGTGAAGCTGTTGCGTGCGCTTCAGGAAGGCGAGATCGATCCGGTCGGCGCGAAGAAGCCGGTGAAGGTCAACTTCCGCCTCGTCTCGGCGACCAACCGCGACATGATCCAGCTCGTGAAGGAAGGCAAGTTCCGGGAGGATCTCTACTACCGTCTCAACGTGTTCCCGGTCTGGGTGCCGCCGCTGCGCGAGCGCCGCGAAGACGTGCCGGAGCTGGCCCAGCATTTCCTCGCCCGTTTCGGCGCCGAGGAAGGCAAGCGCATTTCAGGATTCTCGGATCAGGCGATGCGCATGATGATGGCCTACGACTGGCCCGGCAACGTGCGCCAGCTCGAGAATGCCATCTTCCGTGCCGTCGTGCTTGCCGACAGGAGCGAACTCACGGTCGACGAGTTCCCGCAGATCGCGAGCCAGGTTGATGGCTTCGAAGCGGAGATTCCGGCAGCGCCCACGGCGCTCCAGAAGCCCGCGGCCTATACGGGCCCGGCACTGCTCGGCGCAGAAGACACCATTCCGCAGACGCTCGAAGTGCGCGCCGGCGGCGCCTCCGCTCTCGGCATCGCGGCGGTGACGGAGAGCGGCGAGATCCGCGCGCTCGAAGACATCGAAGCCGACATGATCCGCCTCGCGCTCGGGCGCTATCGCGGACACATGACGGAAGTCGCGAAACGGCTCAAGATCGGCCGCTCGACGCTTTACCGCAAGATGCAGGAATACGGGCTCGAGCCCCGCGTGAACTAAAGTCTCCGGACCGATAACCATATGCGCCGGCTGACGAACGCCGGCGCATCACAATTCCACAACAGTCCGAAGTCAAAGTCCCAGGCTGCCATGGGCTTGGACGTTCGAGATCTTCTCAATGCGGCTGGCCTCGGCTAGCGTACCGCGGCTTTTCGTGGACGATCGCATTGGGGGACGTGTTATGCGTCACGGTAGTTTGGTTGCGCGCCCGTTGGCGCTGGTGCTGGCCGCGGCTGCGATGCCGGGCTTGGCCGGAGCCGACCCGGCAGACCCTGCCCCGAGCGCGCAAAGCCCGGCCGCTCCCGTAGTTCAGGCGCCGCCCGTCGCAACACCTACTGCGCCATCACCTTCCGTTCAGGCTCAGACTCAAGCTCCGGCACCGGCTGCTGCCGCCGTCCAGGCCGCGCCCGTTCAGGCACCACCCGTTCAAACTCCGGCAGCCGCTCCGGCTGTCGCTCAACCTGCACCCGCGGTGACGCCTCCTGCGCAGGCGGCCGCTCCTGTTGCTCCTTCCCCCACACCTCCGGCTGCTGCTTCTCAGGCTCCGCCAGTCGCCCCGGCACCCGCCGCGACCGCGCCTGCTGCCGCGCCGCCCGCCGCAACGGTGGCAGCGCCGACGCCACCGGCCAAGCCTCAGCTCGGCGCGCTCGTGCGCACCAAGATCGACGCGCGCGAGGCGCAAGCCTCGGAAGCGGAACTCAGCGACGGCGCGGCCCTCAAGGCGTTCTATCTCGCGCGCGCGGATGCTCCGCTCTGGATTGCCGACGGCGCGCTCAACGACCGCGCCGTGCTCGTGCTCGCCGAAATCAAGAAGGCGAACGACTGGGGGCTGGATGCCGCGGCGTTCACACTGCCCGAGGTCGCAGCGCTTCCGTCCGAAGACAGCGCCGCTGAGGCCGAGCTCAAGCTCTCGCTTGCGGCCCTCGCCTATGCCCGCCACGCGCGCGGCGGGCGGATCACGAACCCGGCCGTGCAGCTCTCCTCCTACGTCGACCGGATGCCGCAGCTTCTCGAGCCCAAGGTCGTGCTCGACCAGCTCGCCACGTCGACCACGCCGGACGCGACGCTGCGCGGCTTCCACCCGCAGCACCCCCAGTTCGAGAAGCTGCGCCAGCGCTATCTGACGTTGTTGCGCGCGGCAGAAGCCGAAGAGGTGGTGCTCATTCCGAAGGGGCCCGTGATCTCGCCAGGCCAGCGCCACGAGCATGTCGCGCTGCTGCGGCAGCGATTGAAAGTTCCCTCGCCCACTGCGACGGGCGATGCACCGGCCGACACCCTGTTCGATGACACGCTCGCCGAGGCCGTGCGTGCGTTTCAAACCGAAAAGGGTCTCTCTCCCGACGGCGTCGTCGGCAACGGCACGCGCGCGGCCCTGAACGCCATCGACGTGCCGAGCCCCGACAAGGTGCGCGCCAACATGGAGATGTGGCGCTGGATTCCAACGGATCTCGGCGCGACGCACGTGTGGGTCAACCTGCCCGCGTTCACCTACCAGTTCGTGCGTGACGGCAAGGTCGTCCACGAAGAGCGCGTCATCACCGGGCTCGTCGACAAGCAGACGCCAACGTTCACGGCCGAGATGGACATGGTGACGGCGCATCCGCGCTGGAACGTGCCGGACTCGATCAAGGTCAAGGAGCTGTACCCCAGCCTCGCGCGCGGCGGCACCTACTTCGAAAAGCAGGGATTGCGCATGACGCGCAACGGCCGCCCCGTCGATCCTTACTCCATCGATTGGGGCTCGGCCGACATCCGCAGCTACGACGTGCAGCAGCCGCCGGGCCCGTCGAACGTGCTCGGGCTGTTCAAGTTCACGTTCCACAACAAACATATCGTCTACATGCACGACACGCCGACCAAGCCCCTGTTCGAACGGCCTAGCCGTCCGTTCAGCCACGGCTGCGTGCGCGTGCGCAATCCGGAGCGGCTCGCCGAACTCGTGCTCGAAGCGGACAAGGGATGGACGGCCGACAAGGTCGCGGCGCTCGTTTCGGGCCCGCCGGTCGAGAACCCGATCCCGCTCGAAAAGAAGCTTCCCGTGCATCTCGTCTATTTCACCGAGGTCATCGCCGACAACGGCGACGTGCTGCGCTATCCCGACGTCTACGGGCACGAGCAGCGCGTGATGCTGGCGCTCGACGGGCGCTTCGACCAGATCGCGCGCGGCGACGATCACCTGGCGCCTGTCAAATACACGCAGACGCGCTACACCGGCGGCAACCCGCTCGAGACGTTCATGAACAATCTGTTCGGCGGCTTTTGATCGATCCTGGAAAGGGTTTGTTAACCCTGATCCGCGGCGGGGCCCGATTTTACGGGCGCCCGCCCTTTTTACGCCGCCTACAGGCCCTCTTGATCGCGCATTCCAAGGTTACCAACCGTTAAGCAACGGGGCGTATGCCTTAACCTTGGTGTTCTCGATGGGGGATATCGCTTGAGCGTAAAGGCGGGAGCCTTGACCTGCCGGTTTCTATCCGCTGCCGCGACGGCCACCCTGGCCCTGATCGCGCAGGTGGCGGTGGCGCAGGCGCGCGACGACCGCACCATCTCGTTCTACCACATCCACACCAAAGAGACGTTGACCGTCCTCTACAAGAAGGACGGCCGCTTCGTTCCCGAAGCGCTCGAGAAGATCAACTGGATCATGCGCGACTGGCGCCTCGGCAAGTCGATCGCGATGGATCCGAACACCGTCGACATCATCTGGGAAATGCATCGCGAGCTCGGCTCGCAGCAACCCGTCCACATCATCTGCGGCTACCGCGCGCCCGCGACCAACGAGATGCTGCGGCGAACCCGCGGCGGACAGGCGAGCCAGAGCCAGCACATGACCGGCAAGGCAATCGACCTCTCGTTCCCTGACGTGCCCATCAAGCGCATGCGCTACTCGGCGATGATCCGAGAGCGCGGAGGCGTCGGCTACTATCCCACATCCGGCATTCCGTTCGTGCATGTCGACACGGCCCGCGTGCGCCACTGGCCGCGCATGCCGCAAGACGAACTCGCCATCCTCTTTCCCTCCGGCTCGAAGCACGGAAGCGTAAGTCCCGCGGTCGCGCGCGCCGCGCGAGAGCGCCGCAAGGACATCGTGCAAGAGGTCGCGCAGTTCATGGAGCTGCACAACAATCCGCGTCCCGCCAGCGTGATGGTCGCCGAAGCCGCGCCGGCCCTCCCAAAGCCGCAGGTCGTCGCCTCGCTGCCGCAGCCGCCACGGCCGTCACTGGCTGTCCGCCCGCCGCAGCCGCACCAGCGCATGGCCGTCGGCGCGCCGCAGCCTTCGCCGGCCGATCTCGCGCCTGAGAACAACCCGGTTTCCGTCGCCGCCCTGCCGCCGCCTCCTGCTGCCGCGAAAGTGACGCGCGTGGCGCTCGATCCGATCGTGGAAGCCCCGGCCCCGCCGCCCAAGCTCGTTTCGGCTCCGAAGCCGGTCGACAAGCCCTCGAAGTTCGTAAGCAAGCTGCCCGACGCCGACCGCTCGCGCCTCGACATGCTCGTGACGCTGGCCTCGCTCGAACATGACGCGCAGAGCCCGCCGCCTCCCGCAGCCGTTGTGCCGCCTGCCGCGAAAGCGCCGGCGCGGCTTGTGACCGGCTCGACGCCGATCCGTAACGCCATGGCTGCTTCGATGACGCCCGATCTGCCGTTCCCGAAGAAGCCCGTGACCGCCGCCGCGGCCGAGCCGCGCCCGGCGGTGGCCGGCGCAGGCGCCGAGCCGCATCCGCTCGGCGAAGGCTCGACCGACTGGTGCAGCGGCTGGGTCGCCGCGACGGAGTATGACGAAGACCATCCGGAAGAGCTGTCTTACCGGCCGTTTGCGCTGGCTCCGCTGCTGACGGAGACGGCCTCGTTCGACGATCCCGCCCTGCAGACGCTGGTTCACCCCGACCCCGACATGGCGATCGACATGATCGACGATGAAGGCGTTGCGCTGCCGATGCGGTTCGGCGCCGGGCACCAGCAGACGGCCATGGCGTGGGCGCAGGAGTTCCGCGGGGATTCGGTCGATCTCGACTCGCTCGCAGCCGCGCCTCAGAGCCCGAACGCGTCCGCCCGCCAGCTCGTTTCGCGCTCCGTCAAGACGCGCTGAGAGGTTTCTTGCCGCGTGCGCCCGACCGCGTAGCGGCGAGCGCGCCCTCGCTCCAGGCCTTGGCGACAAGCCGGCCCAGCTCCTCGAAATCCTGCTTCTGCGGCGACGTCGTGCGCCAGACGAGCCCGATGGTGCGCGCAGGCTCCGGCTCGATGAAGCGCACCAGCGTGATGTCGCGCCCGCGTTCCTCGACGCCGATCGACAGCTCCGGCAGAAGCGTGATGCCGAAGCCAGCCGACACCATTTCGACGATGGTGGCGAGGCTCGATGCGCCGAACGTGTTTACGGCGTCCACCTGCTGCAGGCTGCAATAGGTCAGCGCCTGATCGCGCAGGCAGTGCCCTTCCTCCAGCAACAGCAGGCGCTCGTGCTCGATCAGTTCCTTGGTCGCGCGAACGCGTCCCGAGATCTTGCGATCCTTGGGCGCGGCCAGCAGGAACTTGTCTTCGAACAGCGGCAGGTTGGTGAGATCCGGATGCTTGAGAGGCAGCGCGAGCAGCAGGACGTCGAGCTTCCCCTCCAGCAATTCGTCGGTGAGAATCTGCGTCTGCGTTTCGCGCACGTGGAGCTCGAGATCGGGATAAGCATCGCGCAGCAGCGGCAACAGCGGCGGCAGCAGGTACGGCGCGACCGACGGAATAACGCCGAGACGGAGCGTGCCCGCGAGAAGCCGGTTTGCGTGCTGCGCAAAGGCGACGAGGTCGCGCACGTCGCCCAGCACCCGCGCACAGCGCGCCGCGATCTCCGCTCCCTTGGCGGTGAGCTGCACGCCCGATCGCGTGCGCTCGACGAGGACCAGGCCAAGGTTCTGCTCAAGCTCGTGGATCTGCATGGAGAGCGCAGGCTGCGTGACCGCGCAGGCGTCGGCTGCGCGGCCGAAATGCAGTTCGCGGGCGAGCGCATCGAAGTAGCGCAACTGCTTGAGGGTCACCGTCGTCATAAGGCCGCCTGATCAGAGAAGAAACAAATAACGATTAGCTCTGATATAGCCTGCGGTCTATGTTCGCAGTGAACAAACGATCGTGATCGCGGTCACTTAACGCATCACGTTTTCCCAGATACGGCAGGAAAAGCTCCGGCTTTCTCTCGTCCGTTAGCGTCTCGGGCCGTGCGCCGAACCGGCCCGAGACGTTTTTCATTTCCGCCCAGCCCGCGCACTCCGCGAACAAGCGAAAAGCGGGCGGGCACCTGACCCGGCGCCCGCCCTGCTCACCCACCCGTCTTAACGTCTCGTGGCCTACTCGGCTGCGATCATCCGGTCGGCGGCGGATTCCGCGTCCGACGACATCGGTCCGTCCAGCATGCCGAGCGCATGCATGTAGACCTCGAGCAGGCCCTCTTCTTCCTGGCGCTCGGTCTGGCTCTTCTTCCGCAGCCGCACGATCTGGCGCAGGATCTTGACGTCGAAGCCAATGCCCTTCGCTTCCAGGTATTTGTCGCGGATGTCGCTCGCGAGCGCCTTCTTCTCTTCTTCCAGGCGCTCGATGCTTTCAATCATTTGGCGAAGCTGCTTCTGCGCCGATGCTTGAAGCGTGGTCATGCATACCCCCAACTTGTCCAGTCCCTCCGCGATCCGCCAATCCGGGATCGCGCATGGAGGAGAAGCTAGTGACCGCTCCAGACACCAGCAAGGCAGGGTGTAGCGTCATCCAGAGTTTAATCCTGTGGATGGATCCGCCGCTCTGCCGTTAGCGCTTGTCCGTTGCATCGCGGGGCGCACTTGCATGATGGGAACCGTCGGCGTCGAAGCGGGTACGTGCCTCGGGGGAAGCGTCCGTCTGGTAGCGCTGCTGCCATTCGGCGTAGGGCATGCCGTAGACGATCTCGCGCGACTGATCCTTCGAGAGCGTGACGCCGCGTTCGGCCGCGGCCTCCTGGTACCACCGCGACAGGCAATTGCGGCAGAAGCCCGCGAGGTTCATGAGGTCGATGTTCTGGACGTCGGTGCGCTCGCCGAGATGAGCCACCAGCCGGCGGAAGGCCGCCGCTTCCAGCTCGAGCGTCAGAGACGGATCGGTGGCGGGATCCCGCGATTGGGTCGATTCCGGCATTTTTGCCTCCTTTTACTGGCGTCCCGGCCGCGTTGAGCTCGCGAGCCGGAATGTCGCATCAGCATCTCATCCGTGCCGATCCTGTTACCATTTCAGCGCGCCACCCGGCAGGGGGTTGCGTAATGGCGTATCCCGGCCTTCAATGGACGCTTCTGCGGCGCCACTCGCGGCGCAAACCCAAAAGACGCCCGCTTTCGTTGCCACAGTCTCGGCCATCCGAGATTCGGACGTGTGAGGGCACGCTTTCCTCAAACCCGTGACGGCATGATACGGAACGTCTCCATTCCCCTGCTCGCGACCGCCCTGCTTCTGGCGGTGCCGCATCCCGCATTGGCCGACCTCAAGTTCTGCAACGCGTCGCAGAGCCGAGTGGGTGTTGCCATCGGCTATCAGGATGCCGATGGCTGGGCGACAGAGGGATGGTGGAACATCGCGTCGCAGGCATGCGAAACAATCTTGAAAGGTGCCTTGCCAAGCAGGTTTATCTACGTCCACGCAGTCGATTACGACCGCGGCGGGGAATGGGCCGGTTCGAACTTCATGTGCTCGGCCGATAAATCATTTGCAATCCGGGGTGTTCAAGACTGCCCGAAGCGCGGTTATAAGCGCACGGGTTTTTTCGAAGTCGACACCGGAGAGGCACAAGAGTGGACGGTGCGCCTCACCGATCCCGACAATAAAGAGGCAAACGGGCAATGAGACGTCATCGGCGGGTCAAGATTGTTGCGACGCTCGGGCCCGCGTCGTCCGCGCCCGGGATGCTGGAGAAGCTGTTCATCGCCGGAGCGGACGTATTCCGCGTCAACATGAGCCACACGAGCGCCGAGTCGGCTCATACGCTGGTGCGATCCGTGCGCGACGTGGCCGCCAAGCATCGCTGCTCCATCGGCGTTCTGTGCGATCTTCAGGGCCCCAAGTTCCGCCTCGGCGAATTCGTCGACGGGCGCGCGCTGGTGCAGCCGGGCGAAATCTTCCGCTTCGACCAGTCCGGCGCGCCGGGCACCTCGCAGCGCGTAAGCCTTCCGCATGCTGCCATTTTCGAGGCGGTCGAGCCGGGACACACGCTGCTGATCGACGACGGCAAGCTGCGCATGCGCGTGATCGAGGTCAACGGCTCCGGCGTGGTGGCCGAGGTCGTGACAGGCGGCATCCTGTCGAACCGCAAGGGCATCAGCATGCCCGACACGCTGCTGCCGATCAGCTCGCTGACGGAAAAAGATCGCATCGACCTCGATACCTCGCTCAAGCTGGGGGCGGACTGGATCGCGCTGTCGTTCGTGCAGCGCGCCGAGGACATCATCGAAGCCAAGAAGATCATCGACGGCCGGGCCGCGGTGCTCGCCAAAATCGAGAAGCCTTCGGCTATCGACGAGATCGACGACATCATCGCCGCCGGCGACGGCTTCATGGTCGCGCGCGGCGATCTTGGCGTTGAATTGCCGGTGGAGCGCGTGCCGGGCCTGCAGAAGCAGATCACGCGCAAGGCGCGCAGCGCGGGCAAGCCGATCGTCGTCGCGACGCAGATGCTGGAAAGCATGACCACATCGCCAATGCCGACGCGGGCCGAAGTGTCCGACGTGGCGACGGCGGTGTTCGACGGCGCGGACGCGATCATGCTCTCGGGCGAATCCGCGGTCGGGCAGTACCCGGTCGAGACGATCGAGATGATGAATCGCATCGCGCGTTCGGTCGAGGCCGACCCGAGCTACGATGCCTACGTGCACGCGATCGAAGTTCCGAAGATCCCGACGGGCGCCGACGCGATCGCGGCCGCCGCGCACGCCATCTCCAGCACGCTCAAGGTGGCGGCCATTCTCTGCTACACGGCGACCGGCTCGACGGCACTGCGCGTCGCGCGCGAGCGTCCGAACCTGCCGGTCATCGGTCTTACGCCGATTGCACGCACGGCTCAGCGCCTGTCGCTGGTGTGGGGTATCGAAACGGTGCTGACGAGCGACCCGGACGACCTAGCGCACATGGTGCGCAAGGCGACGACGATCGCCTATGAAGGCGGTTTCGTGAAGCCGGGCGAAGGCGTGGTGATCACGTGCGGCGTGCCGCTCGGCTCGCCGGGCGCGACCAACATGATCCGGCTCGCGTTCGTGGACGAGCATGGTCTGCCGGACGGTCACAGCCCGGATTACATTCCGACCGGCGGCAAGGTGCCGGTGGAACGCCGCACGGCGCCCAAGAACGCGGAATAAGAGTTCTCAGAACGATGCGCGGCCACTCCCATGAAGTTGGGAGTGGGGGACGCTCGTTGCCTTGGGCTTCCGATGCCTCGGCCCTTTAGATTCCCTTGGCCTTAGATTCCCTGGCCTTCGACCTCGACCTTGAGGTCGTCGCGCGCCTTCTTGCCGCCCTGCACCTGCGGGTGAACCTTGAGCAGGGCATCGTAGGCTTCGAGGGCGGCTTTCTTCTCGCCGAGATGCAGCAAGATGCCGGCGAGGCCTTCGAGCGCCTTGAAGTGATGCGGCTCAAGCGCGAGAACGCGGCGCAGATCGCCGAGCGCGCGCTTGTAGTCGTCTTCCAGGTAGAAGAGGTAGGCGCGGCGGTTCCAGGCTTCGGCGTAGTCCGGCTGCAGCTCGACTGCGGCGTTCAGCAGTTGCATGGCCAGGTCGCGCTTGTTCGCCTCCATTGCGGCCGCGGCGCGCGCCGTCAACAGGTCGGCCGTCGGGCTGCCCGAGTGCTGCCAGAGCTGCTCGACGGCGGCTGCGATTTCGGCGCCGGTCGTTTCGTCGGGCGCAGTGGCCAGGCGCGCATAGAGCTCTTCGAGGAGTTTGGCGGGGTTTTCCTGTGCGGATGGTCCTGGCGCCGGACCAACGGGCCCCTGTGGGCCGGACTGAAGCCGATCCGATCGCGAGCGATCGGGACTGGCCAGCGGCGGGGGATGGCGAGGCGGTCTTCCGTCCGGGGTCACGCTTGGGCCGGGGTCTGCCCAATCGGGCGGCGGCCTTTCGGAGGGCGGGGCGGCCACAGCGAGGGCTGCGTGCCCCAAGGCGGCAACCGGCAGCAAGAGAATCGCGGCGGCGGCATTACGAGCGGCGCGCGCCGCAGGACGTCCGAGGGGGCGATGTTTCATCGGTCAAAGATAGGAAGTGCGGCTCGCGACGTCAAAGGGCTTCGGCAGGGCGCGTCACGCGCCAACTGCACAAGCAAAACCGCCCGAGCGCCGTGGGCGCCGGGCGGAGAATTTCGATTGCAAAACTGCGGCGCGCTTAGCCCTGGCGGGCCTCCAAGCTTAGCCCTGGCGGGCCTTGAAGCGGCGGTGCGTCTTGTTGATGATGTAGATGCGGCCCTTGCGGCGCACGAGACGGTTGTCCCGGTGGCGCGAGCGAAGAGACTTAAGCGAGTTTCTTACCTTCATTGTTCTCAACCATTTGAGGCAAGGCGGGCGGATGGTGGGCACTACAGGGATCGAACCTGTGACCCCTACCATGTCAAGGTAGTGCTCTACCGCTGAGCTAAGTGCCCATCCGAGCCAAGAAAGTCATTCGGCAGCGCCTCCTATACTGGCATTGCCGAAGCCGCGCAAGCGCGGAAACCAACTATCTGCAAAGGCGTCGCAGGGAAGACAAAACGCCCTTTCGCCGTTGGGCTTAGGCAGCCAACAGACGCTCGACCTCGCGCACGAGATCCTTGAGGTGGAAGGGCTTCGAGAGCACCCGCGCCTCCTTGGGGGCGGATTGCTCGTTGTTCAGGATCACGGCCGCGAAGCCCGTGATGAACATGATCTTCAATTCGGGATCGATCTCGGAGGCCCGGCGGGCGAGCTCGATGCCATCCATGCGCGGCATCACGATATCGGTGAGAAGAAGCGTGAACGGTTCCTGCTGCAGGCGCTCGTGGGCCTCTTCGCCGTTGGCGAACGAGGTCACCTCGTAGCCGGCCTTGGCGAGAGCGCGCTCCAGGAAACCGCGCATCGAGTCATCATCCTCAGCAAGCAGAATTCGGCACTTGGGGAGGCTTGAGGGCTTTGCTGTCATGGATGTCTTACTCGAAATGACTACATACTGATGAGACGGTGGAACACGTAACTCTGGCGCCAGTTTGGTAAACGGAGCGTGAAGCTGAAGGAGCATCCCCCGATATTCCACTCGCACCTTTGGCCACTCAAGAGATGAGCAAGAGGCGGGCCAGGATGGCGAAGGCGATAGTCTAGCCGATTTTTCCACGTCCGGCGCGCGAAAAGTCCGCCGCGACGTGGACAGCATCGACCGAGGTTGGCACACTGCAACGCTTGCGTCGCCGGCTTCGCGCCTTCAATGTTAGCAATCGGCACGCAGTCCCGAGGCGCTCGTGAAAAGCAGGAGCGAATGATCGCCCAGACGTTCTCACCGGCCAGCGATCCGCTGGATCCGCCGTTTACGATCTTCACGCCCGAAACGCAGGTCGCGCCGTTCGTGCTCTGCTCTCCGCATTCGGGAAGAACCTATACGCCTGCCTTTCTCGCCCAGTCGCGGCTCGATCCGCTGACGCTTCGCAAATCCGAAGACTGCTTCGTCGACGAGCTGTTTCAGGGCGCGGCCCAGCTTGGCGTGCCGATGATTTCGGCGCGCTTCCCGCGCGCCTATCTCGACGTCAACCGCGAGCCGTACGAACTCGATCCGGAGCTGTTCGCCGATCCGCTGCCCGACTATGCCAATTGCCAGTCGGTGCGGGTTGTCGGCGGGCTCGGCACCATCGCGCGCATCGTCGCCGACGGCGAGGAGATCTACCATTCGCGGCTTACCGTGGACGAAGCGCTCGCGCGCATCGAGAAGTTGTACTTCCCGTTCCACACAGCGCTCGAATCCCTGATCGAGGCGACGCGGGCGAAGTTCGGCCACGCCATTCTCATCGACTGCCACTCGATGCCGTCGGCGCAGATGGCGCAATCGAGCGCGCCGCGCCCCGATTTCGTGATCGGCGACCGGTTCGGGGCGGCGTGCGATCCGCGCCTGACGCGTTTTCTCAGGGATACGATTGCGGCAGCCGGCTACGACGTGCAGCTCAACCGGCCCTACGCGGGCGGCTATATCACGGAGCACTACGGGCGCCCCTACCGCGGCGTTCAGGCGGTGCAGATCGAAATCAACCGCGCGCGGTATCTCAACGAGATGACATTCGTTCGGACATCCGGCTTCGAGCGCCTTCAGCGGGATCTGACGCAAATCGCCGGCTTGCTGTTTCCGGCTTTCGGCCCGGCGATCGATCGTCCGGCGGCTGCGGAATAGTTCACGCGCCGCGCCGTTGTTAACCGACGCGCATGCGCAATGCGCGGCTCCGAACAAAAAAAGGGGCCGTCCCAGTGGACGGCCCAAGTCTAGGGAGGAAACGCCCAAGGAGGGCTGTGATCACAAGGCAGCGGCGAGGCCGCACCTCGTTCTCACATCCCAAAAGTATGCTGCAGCGCGTCAAAGCGCAAGCCCACCAGTAGGGATAAATTGCTGCGACGCGTTAGCGAGGTTCATTTGCAACACATCGCGCAATGGACGCCCCGCAATCCGCCGACGCAAAGCATGGGTCGATTTATCTAACTATTTCACTTAGTTATTCAGCCGCCGGAAAAAACGTAAAAAAAAAGGCCGTCCAGGTGCTGGACGGCCCAAGTCTAGGGAGGAAACGCCCAAGGAGGGCAACGACACGCGAGCGCTAGCTCAGCGATGTCGCAATGCAATATATCAGATCCACCGGCATGAAAGAAAAGTGCAAAAACTGCAGAGCTGCCATTACGAACGTGAGGGGCACACTTGGGTTTGTGGATCTGGGGTGTGTGGATCTGGAGTGGCGCAACCGGGGGCCACGCTTAAGGGCAGTTCAGGAGCGGTCTCGAGGCTAAGCTGGGAGACTGCGGGAGCCCGCATCGCATGGCGGTGGGCTCAAAAAGAGGACCGTTCGAACGAGCGAACGGCCCAAGTCTAGGGAGGAAACGCCCGTATAGGGCTGCAGATGCGAAGAAGTGTGCTTCGAAGCTGCGTTTTTTTTATGCTCCTGTTCGCAAATGTCAGCAACTTAAGCAGCGAACTTTGGTGACTATTACTGGGGGCGTGGTGCGGCCTCGCAACACAGCGTAATTCATCTGTTTGTTTTACTCTCAAAGGGAGTATTTCAAATGTTGTTTGTTCGTGGATGTAATCACGTTGCAGCCGCGTCAACTTAAGTGACGGATATCCATTGTGACTTTGCCTAGCCAAACGCAGTTCAAACCTCTTCTCTCGCTGGCCCACGACTTGGCCGACCGATCCCGGGCTGTGATCCTGCCCCAATTCCGCAAACCGCTCGACGTCGCCAACAAGGCGGGCGCTCAGGCGTTCGATCCCGTGACGAAGGCCGATCGGGCCGCCGAGCGGGCCATCGCAAAGCTGATTCGAGAGCGCGCACCCGACCACGGGCTGGTCGGGGAGGAATACGGCCGGGAGCGGCAGGAGGCGCCTTATCAGTGGGTGGTCGACCCAATCGACGGCACGCGGTCGTTCATCACGGGCTCGCCGCTCTGGGGCACGCTGATCGGCCTGCTGCGCGAGGGCGAGCCGGTGCTGGGCCTCATGGACCAGCCCTTCACCGCCGAGCGCTTCTGGTCGGACCGGACGGCCGCGTATCTCGGGGTGGGCACGGCCAAGCCGCGCCGCATCCGTACGCGCGCCTGCCCGCGACTGTCGGACTCTATCCTCATGACGACCAGTCCGGACCTGTTCCAGGCGGGCGCCGAGACCGACGGGTTCCTGCGCGTGAAGAAGGAAGCCCGCATGACGCGCTACGGCGGCGACTGCTACTCCTACTGCCTACTGGCTGCGGGCTTCGTCGACCTCATCGTCGAGTCCGGGCTCAAGAACTACGACATCGTGGCGCTGATCCCGATCGTGGAGCGCGCGGGTGGGCGCGTGACGACCTGGGACGGGCGGCCGGCGACGGAAGGCGGGCGGATCCTGGCCTCGGGCGATCCGGCGCTGCACGATCGCGCGCTCAAACTGCTCAATCGGTAGGTCGCGGGAGGGCCGTCCTGCCGTGGCCGCGAGGACCTTTCGAGATCACATGGCTATCGGACCCGACAGCTACCGTAACGCAAGAGCAGGAGACGAGGAGGAGATTGCAGCGCTCCTTAGCGCTGCGTTCGGCCGCTCCGACGAGGCCGAGCTTGTTCGGCGTCTCCGTGCGGATGGAGACATGTGGGTGGAACTCGTCACGCCGTGGCTTGGAGCAATTGTTGGTTACGCAGCTCTTTCCCGGATGCGAGCACCCGAAGGATGGGCTTGCCTTGCCCCGCTCGCCGTTCTTCCAAGTTTTCAGCGCGCAGCGGCCGCGCCGGATGAAAGCCAACGGCGATTCTACGCGATTGGAACGCGACTGGTCCGCGAGATCGCAACGATCGTAAATTGCTCGGAGCAACTTCGAGCTGGCGGGCCCCTCGTTCCGACAACAATTGTCGTTGTCGGCCGGCCGAGCTTCTATGAGCGGGCTGGTTTCAGCGCGGCACGTGCGCAGAGCCTTACGTCTCCCTACCCCCTCGAATACACACTCATTGCGCGGCCCGGCGACGACACCCCAGCCGAGGCACTCGTCTATCCTCCTGCGTTCAGCGGGTTGGTTTGAACCTGGCTACTAAGCGGCCGCCTCGTCGAGGCCCATGTAGGCGTCGAAGGCCGCCCAAAAGCGGAGCCGGATCGTGTCGGCTTCCTGAAGGATCTCGTGCTGAGCTGCCGGCAGCAGCACGTGCGTGCCGACCTTGAGGCCCACTGCAAAATCTTCGACGGCGCGCGAGGAGACAATCTGGTCCTTGCCAGCGACGAACACCATCATCGGCACCCTGATCGACGCCGCGAAGCCTTCCGACTGCACCAGCGCCATCGACCGATAGGCGGCGCGCAGCCAGCCGATGGTGGGCGATCCCAAAGCGAGCGACGGATTGGTGTCGAGCACGGCCTTGTTGCGATACCAGCGCTCGCGGTCGCTCGTGAGCTCATTGCCCTCGAACGCGCCGCGCTCGACGACCCGGTCGGAGCCGCCCTTCACGTAGCTGCGGCTGAACCCCAGGAGGCAGCCCGCCTCGGCATAAGCGCGGGCGACGGACTGGGGAAAGCCCACCTTCTTTTCGGCGAACTCGATCATGGGCGCGCACAGGATCATGCGCTCGAACCAAGAGCCGGGGCGAGCGGCGTTGCGAAGCAGGATGTTCGCGCCCATCGAATGGCCCAGCGCGATGAAAGGCGGCGGGCAATCCGGCAGCACGATCTCCTTCATGAATAGCGTGAGATCGCTGTCGAACTCGTTGAAGCTCGAGACGTGGCCCTTGAGGGGATTGGGCAGCGGGCGCGACGAGCCGCCCTGGCCGCGCCAATCCATCGTGGCGACGGCGAAACCGCGGCGGCGCAGGTCGGCGACCACCTCAAAGTACTTCTCGGCGTATTCGCCTCGTCCACCGAAGAGACAGACGGTGCCCCGCCGAGGGCCGCGCGTTGCTTCCCAGCGCACGAACCGAAGGCGCGCGCCGTCATGCGCGATCAGCTCGCCCGGGACCGCGCCTCCCGGAACCGGATTTTTGGCCAGCGCAACCAGCTTCATGGGTCAGACCCCGCAAATCACTTTGCGGCAAGGATAGCATGGAGGGGCCGAGCGCATGCCAGCGTCCTTGGCCAGCGTCCTTGGCCAGCGTCCTCGGCTGCGTTCATGACAGCGTTCTTGGCCGAGCGTCGCCAAGCGAACGGCCGCCAGTTCGCTTAGCGCCAGGGGCGGTCGCGATAGGCGTAGCTGCGCAGGAAGTGCGGGCGGGCGGCGATCACTTCGCCCGAGCATTTGTCGACGCGGAGATTGAACACGCGACCCGTGTCGAACCGGGTGGCTCGGATGCGCACGGTGGCGCCGTCGCCGCCCATCGGCCGGATGTCGGCCCAGCCGTCACGGTTCAGGCTGCGGCGGATCTGCCAGCGCCCAAGGCAGGCGTGGCGGTCGTCGCGGCGCTCGATGCGTTCGACGCGCTGGTAGGAGCGCTCCTCGCTGTAACCGGGCGGCGGCATCGGGACCGGATAGCCGTCCTTCACCGATCCCGGCAGGGGTTCGGCTGCGCCGTACTCTCTGGAAGGACCATTGTACTGCCGCGTGGCGCCGTACTCTCTCGTAGTGTCGTAGTCTCTCGTGACGCCGTGCTCGGCGCGCGCGCCGTAGTCTTCCGCGGGGGCATAGTCCTCCGGGCCCGCGCTCTCGTCGGCGTATCCGTTGTCGTCATACGGCGGCTCTGCATAAGCCTCGCCATCGAGATCCGCAGCATGGGCCACCACCGGGAAGCCCGGTGCGCCCGCGAACGTGAAAACCGACAAGGCAATCGCAGCCAGAGACGATGACGCTCTCATTGGTGATCTCCCTCGTGGATCCGAGCAGTCCTGAAGCGGCGCGAAAATTCTAACGCGGCTCGCTGATCTAGGATCCACCCTGCAACATGAACGGGGCATGAAGGGCGCCGCATTCCTGCTGCGTCCAAAGACCTTTGCGCCGTTCTGACAAAAGAGCTGGCCCCTCTTGAAGCCGATCCCGCGCCACCTAAATCAATGGCTGCGCACGCCCGAAGCGGGTGCGCAACACCAGAGGCCCGGGCCAATCGGCCGGGTCCCAAATCAGTCGCTTCTCATGGAGGACTTTTGTCATGCGACATTTCGATCTCACGCCGCTCTACCGTTCGACCGTCGGCTTCGACCGTCTCGCCCAGTTGTTCGACAACGCTGCAGGCTCCGACGCGGACGTCGCCTACCCACCGTACAACATCGAGAGGCTGAGCGATAACGAGTACCGGATCACCATGGCTGTGGCCGGCTTCACGACCGACGAGATCAAGGTCGACGTCAAGGAAAGCACGCTCACGGTGCGCGGCGAGAAATCGCCGGAGGCAACCGACAGCGAGCGGCGCTTCCTGCATCGCGGCATTGCCGCACGCAGCTTCGAAAGGCGCTTCCAGCTCGCCGACCACGTCGAGGTCAAAGGCGCCGTGCTCAAGGACGGGCTGTTGAACGTCGATCTCGTGCGCAACCTGCCCGAGCGTATGCGGCCGCGGTCCATTCCGATCGCCGTCGGCACCGGCAGCGACGCGCCCAAGCAGATTGAGGCGCAGGGCTAACCCCTTCCCCCTAGCTCGCGACCTCCCAGGGAGGCGGCGGCAGCGATGCCGCCGCCTTCTTTTTAGGCGGCGAGCACCCGCGCACCGGTACATCAACGCCTCAGTGGCGCATCACCTCGACAAGCCTGTGCCCGGGGCGCGGTCTAGACTCTTATCGCGCTCTAATCGCTCTTGTGTTGCAGGGCAAAATCTGCAACATTGGCCCGAAAGGTCAGCATTGCTGTCCTTTATGCGCTCTCGCCTTGCCTGCTACGCTGGGGAGAGTGAGGTTGTCTCATTGGCTGGGCAGCGGACTGCGTAGCCCGTATCCGTCGGCGGAGATTGAATACGGTGGTCGCAAAGCTGCCACGTCTCGTGAGTGGATGCCCGCCCGATTACGGGTCGAGCTTGCTTTGCGCAGGCTATCGCTCCGCGCCGACTGCTCTGGCGCGAGCGCGCACGGCCTAGACCACCCTCGCCGGCAGACGACTGCGGCCGGCGGCCATACGGCGATGCGTTACGAAACCGGCATTGCGATTGCCGGCGTTGATACCCGAGGACCACCCCATGACCAATGACATGCCCGTTCGTGGCACCTATGAGCGTCCCCAAGCGGAAGGTCTGTTCGACCCCAGCTTCGAGCGCGACGCCTGTGGCGTGGGCTTCATCGCCAATCTCAAAGGCGAAAAATCGCATCGCGTGATTTCCGACGCCATCAGCATGCTCTGCAATCTCGAGCATCGCGGCGCCGTGGGCGCGGACCCGCTGGCCGGCGACGGCGCGGGCATGCTGATCCAGATTCCGCATGCATTCTTCAAAGAGGAATGCGCCAAGATCGGCATTACTCTGCCTGAGCCGCTGCAGTACGCCGTGGGCCAGCTTTTCATGCCGCAGGACGAGCGCCTGAACGCGCACGGCATGCGCGCCTGGGAGCGCGTGCTGCGCGATGAGGGTTTGCGTCTGCTCGGCTGGCGCGACGTGCCGGTCGATAACTCGTGCCTCTCCGAACTCGTGCGCGCGACCGAGCCCGTCCACCGGCAGGTGTTCATCGCGCGGCCAGCGGGCGTCAGCGAGGCCGAGTTCGAGCGTCGCCTCTATCTCGTGCGCAAGATCGTCTCGAACGCGATCCACAACACCTATAAGGGCCGCGACGTCGGCCACTACACCGTCAGCCTGTCGTCGCGGACGGTCGTGTACAAGGGCATGTTCCTCTCGTACCAGGTGGGCGTCTACTACAAGGATCTCTCGGATCCGCGCGTCGTCTCGGCGATGGCGCTCGTGCATCAGCGCTTCTCGACCAACACGTTCCCGTCCTGGCGCCTTGCCCACCCCTATCGCATGGTCGCCCACAACGGCGAGATCAACACGCTGCGCGGCAACGTCAACTGGATGGCGGCGCGCCAGGCGTCCGTTTCCTCGCCCTTGTTCGGCGGCGACATTTCCAAGCTGTGGCCGATCTCCTACGAGGGTCAATCGGACACGGCCTGCTTCGACAACGCGCTCGAATTCCTGACCATGGGCGGCTACAGCCTGGCGCATGCCGCCATGATGCTGATCCCCGAGGCGTGGTCCGGCAATCCGCAGATGGATGCCAAGCGGCGCGCATTCTACGAATATCACGCCTGCCTCATGGAGCCGTGGGACGGCCCGGCAGCGATGGCGTTCACCGACGGGCGCCAGATCGGCGCCACGCTCGACCGCAACGGCCTGCGCCCTGCCCGCTACATCGTGACCAAGGACAGCATGGTGATCATGAGCTCGGAAGCGGGCGTCATCACCGTGCCGGAAGAGAACATCGTCAAGAAGTGGCGCCTGCAGCCCGGCAAGATGCTGCTGATCGACCTCGAAAAGGGCTGCATCATCTCGGACGAAGAGCTGAAGGCCGAGATCACGGCGCAGAACCCCTATGAAACCTGGGTCAAGCGCACGCAGATCATGGTTTCGGATCTGCCGCTCTCGCCGAAGAAGGGCCCCGCCACGCGCAACGACGCCTCGCTGCTCGATCTTCAGCAGGCGTTCGGCTACACGCAGGAAAGCCTCAAGTTCCTCATGACGCCAATGGGCGCGCGCGGCGAGGAAGCGATCGGCTCGATGGGCAACGACACGCCGATCTCGGCGATGTCTTCCAAGCCCAAGCTGCTGCACACCTACTTCAAGCAGAACTTCGCGCAGGTGACGAACCCGCCGATCGACAGCATCCGCGAAGAGCTGGTGATGAGCCTCGTCTCGTTCATCGGGCCGCGGCCGAACATTCTCGACCTCGAAGGCACCTCGAAGGTGAAGCGCCTCGAGGTGAACCAGCCGATCCTCACCAACGAGGACCTGGAGCGCATCCGCCAGATCGGCGAAGTGCGCGACAACCACTTCGCGTCGATCACGATCGACATCACCTATCCGGTCGACAAGGGTCCGGCCGGCATGGCGTCCGCGGTCGACGTGATCTGCGCCGAGGCCGAAGAGGCCGTGCGCTCGAACGACTACAACATCATCATTCTCTCCGACCGCGCCGCGGGCCGGGGCCGGATTCCGATCCCGGCGCTGCTCGCGACCTCGGCCGTGCATCATCATCTCATCCGCCAGGGCCTGCGTACGTCTGTCGGTCTCGTCGTCGAGACGGGCGAAGCGCACGAGGTGCATCAGTTCTGCACGCTCGCCGGCTATGGCGCGGAAGCCATCAACCCCTACCTCGCCTTCGACACGCTGTCGGTGATGGCGCCGAGCCTCGGCGCGGACCTCACGGCAGAGGCGGTGCAGAAGAAGTACATCAAGGCCATCGGCAAGGCGCTCATGAAGGTGATGGCCAAGATGGGCATCTCCACCTATCAGTCCTATTGCGGCGCGCAGATTTTCGACGCCGTGGGGCTGCGCTCCACGTTCGTGCGGAAGTACTTCACGGGCACGCATACGCCGGTTGAAGGCGTGGGCCTGCGCGAGATCTCGCGCGAGACGTTCGACCGCCATGCGGCGGCGTTCGGCGATTCACCGGTGCTCGCCAATGCGCTCGATGTCGGCGGCGATTATGCCTACCGCGTACGAGGCGAAGCGCATGTGTGGCGCCCGTCCGTCGTTGCCGACCTACAGCATGCCGTTCGCTCAACCGACAATGCCGACGCCAAGGCCGGCAAGGTGCCGCAGAAGTATCGCGACTACGCGCGCGCCATCGATGCGCAATCCGAGCAGCTTCTGACGATCCGCGGCATGTTCCGCATCCGCTCGGCGGAGAGCATGGGACGCAAGCCGATTCCGATCGAAGAGGTCGAACCGACGACCGAGATCGTCAAGCGCTTCGCCACGGGCGCGATGAGCTTCGGCTCGATCTCGCGCGAGGCACACACCACGCTCGCGATAGCCATGAACCGTATCGGCGGCAAGTCCAACACCGGCGAGGGCGGCGAGGAAGCGGACCGCTTCAAGCCGCTGCCGAACGGCGACAGCATGCGCTCGGCGATCAAGCAGATTGCTTCGGGCCGCTTCGGCGTGACGACCGAGTATCTCGTCAACTCGGACATGATGCAGATCAAGATGGCGCAGGGCGCAAAGCCCGGCGAGGGCGGCCAGTTGCCCGGCCACAAGGTGGACGAGACGATCGCGCGCGTGCGCCATTCGACGCCGGGCGTGGGCCTGATCTCGCCGCCGCCGCATCACGACATCTATTCCATCGAAGACCTGGCGCAGCTCATCTTCGATCTCAAGAACACCAACCCCGACGGGCAGGTGTCTGTGAAGCTCGTGTCTGAAGTGGGCGTCGGCACGGTTGCGGCGGGCGTCGCCAAGGCGCGCGCCGATCACGTCACCATCTCGGGTTATGAGGGCGGCACCGGCGCCTCGCCGCTGACGTCGCTCAAGCATGCGGGCTCTCCGTGGGAGATCGGCCTCGCCGAGACGCATCAGACGCTGGTCATCAACCGGTTGCGCGGGCGCATCGCCGTGCAGGTCGACGGCGGCCTGCGGACGGGGCGCGACGTGATCGTCGGCGCGCTGCTCGGCGCGGACGAGTTCGGCTTCGCGACCGCGCCGCTGATCGCGGCCGGCTGCATCATGATGCGCAAGTGCCATCTCAACACATGCCCGGTCGGCGTCGCGACGCAGGATCCGGTGCTGCGCGCGCGCTTCACCGGCGCGCCCGAGCACGTCATCAACTACTTCTTCTTCGTCGCCGAGGAAGTGCGCGAGATGATGGCCGCCATGGGCTATCGCAAGCTCTCCGAGCTCGTCGGCCAGACGGATTGGCTGAACAAGGATCGCGCCATTCATCACTGGAAGGCGCGCGGGCTCGATTTCGAGAAGGTGTTCCACAAGCCGAACGCCGGCAAGGGCGTGGCGATCCACCATTGCGAGACGCAGAACCACGGCCTCGACAAGGTGCTCGACAACGAGCTGATCAAGGCTGCCCTGCCCGCGCTCGACGCGAAGAAGCCGGTGAAGGCCGAGTTCGCGATCAAGAACACCGACCGCACGGCCGGCACGATGCTTTCAGGCCAGATCGCCAAGCGCTACGGGCATGCGGGTCTGCCGGAAGACACGATCTGGCTCACCATGAAGGGCACCGCCGGGCAGAGCTTCGGCGCCTGGGCCGCGCGCGGCCTCACGCTCGATCTCGTGGGCGAAGGCAACGACTACGTCGGCAAGGGCCTCTCGGGCGGCAAGATCATCGTGCGGCCGAACGCGCTCTCGGGCATCGTGCCCGAGGAGAGCATCATCGTGGGCAACACGGTGATGTATGGCGCGATCACGGGTGAGTGCTACTTCCGCGGCGTCGCCGGCGAGCGCTTCGCCGTGCGCAACTCGGGCGCTTACGCGGTGGTCGAGGGCACGGGCGATCATGGCTGCGAATACATGACGGGCGGCTGCGTAGTGGTGCTGGGTCCGACGGGCCGCAACTTCGCGGCCGGCATGTCGGGCGGCGTCGCCTACGTGTTCGACGCAGCGGGCGATCTCGAAACGCGCCTCAACAAGGAAATGGTCGAGATCGAGCCGCTCGCGCTCGACGCGGCGCTGATCGACAAGCTCGCCAAGAACTCGCGCGAGGCGACGCAGCAGCTCTCCGAGCTGATGCTCGACATGCGCGAGCAGGATCTGGAGCGCCTGCATGCGCTGATCGTGCGGCATGCGCACTACACCAACTCGACGAAGGCGCAGGCGATCCTGGCCGACTGGGCGGGCTCTGTCGCCAAGTTCAAGAAGGTCATGCCATTCGAATACAAGCGCGCACTCACGGAGATGGCGAAGGCCAAGGCCGCGGCTGCCGAGCGGGTGCAAGCTTAGTTTGGAGTGCGAGGCGGAGTAATTGCCGCCTCTCTATCCTGCCCCTCTTCCGGCAACTGCGGGTGAGGGAATGAAAAGAAAGAAGAAGTGACGATGGGAAAGCCGACGGGGTTTCTTGAGTTCGAGCGCGCGGATCGCAAGTACGAGCCGGCGAACGCGCGCGTGAAGCATTGGCACGAGTTCGTCGTGCCGCTGCCGGAGCCGGAGGTCAAAACCCAGGCGTCGCGCTGCATGGATTGCGGCATTCCGTATTGTCACAACGGTTGTCCGGTCAACAACCAGATCCCCGACTGGAACGATCTCGTCTACCAGGGCGACTGGAAGACGGCGGCCGAGAACCTGCATTCGACCAACAATTTCCCGGAAGTGACCGGTCGCGTGTGCCCGGCGCCGTGCGAAGCGGCCTGCACGCTCAACATCGACGACGCGCCCGTGACGATCAAGACGATCGAATGCTCGATCGTCGACCGCGCGTTCGAATCCGGCTGGGTGATCCCGCAGCTTCCGGACGTCAAAACCGGCAAGTCCGTCGCAATCGTCGGCTCGGGCCCCGCTGGCCTTGCCGCCGCCCAGCAGCTCGCACGCGCGGGCCACGACGTGCATGTCTATGAAAAGAACGCGCGTCCCGGCGGGCTGCTCGTGTACGGCATTCCCGACTTCAAGATGGAGAAGGGCCTCATCGCACGCCGGCGCGCGCAGATGGAAGCCGAAGGCGTCGTGTTCCATTGCGGCGTCAATGTCGGCCGCGACGTGACGGCACGTGAGCTCGAAGACAAGTACGACGCCGTGCTGCTCGCCATGGGCTCCGAGACGCCGTTCGACTTCTTCGCCAAATCGCCGGGCCGCGATCTCGACGGCATTCACTACGCGATGGATTTCCTGACGCAACAGAACCGGCGTAATGCGGGTGAGGCGCAGCTTCCCGGCACGAAGGAGATCTCGGCCAAGGACAAGCACGTGGTCGTCATCGGCGGCGGCGACACCGGCTCCGACTGCATCGGCACGTCGTTCCGCCAGGGCGCCAAGTCGGTCACGCAGCTCGAAATCATGCCGAAGCCGCCGGTACGCGAGAACAAGGCGCTCTCCTGGCCGAACTGGCCGCTGAAGCTGCGCGTGTCCTCGTCCCAGGCCGAGGGCGCCGATGTCGAGTACTCCGTCTCGACGACGGGCTTCACCGGCAAGAACGGCAAGGTCACCAAGCTCAACTACGTGCAGATGGACGGCACGATGGCGCCGGTGCCGGGCTCGGATGCCTCGCTCGATGCCGATCTCGTGCTGTTCGCGATGGGCTTCTCGGGCCCGACGGACGGCGGCGTGCTGAGCGGCCTCGGGCTCGAAGCGGTCGCGCGTGGCCGTTTCAAGGGCGTCGACGCCAACGAGCGCGACTACAAGCTGCCGGGCAGCGGCAAGCTGTTCGCGGCCGGTGACGTTCGCCGCGGACAATCGCTGGTGGTCTGGGCGATCCGCGAGGGACGGCAGGCCGCAAGCTCCATCGACAAGTACCTGATGGGCTCCACCACGCTTCCGCGCTGATCGAGATCGCCCCGCTCACGCCCTCAGCGTTGGACGCGGCACGCTCCTTGACGCTTTTTTATCGGCAGTATGACGCTTCCTTATTGGGCGCGTGACGCATTGACGCGTCCGATGTTACGATGATCTCCCCCGCAGCGCGGCCAATGGCCCGATTCGTTTGTCGGTTGCCCTTGATCGTGGGCGGGACGATCCCCAGGTCCAAGTTGGGGGTCGACACCAACCAACGTGGGAAATCAAATGGATACTCCGCTCGATATCTCGTTCAAGGGTTTGGATAGGAGCACGGCGATCGAAGCCAAAATCGCGGAACGGGCCGCCCGGCTCGAGAAGCACTTCGATCGTATGACACACTGCCGCGTCGTCGTGGCCGCGCCGCACAAGCACTCCCACAAGGGCAAGACTTACGAGATCAAGATCGATATCGGCATCCCGGGTGCCGCGCCGCTGATCGTGACGCACGAGTCGCCGGTCGGGCAAGCGCAGGAAGACCTGAAAATCGCGCTGCGCGATGCTTTCGATGCCGCAGACCGGAGACTGGACGAACTGGTCGACAAGAAGAACGGCGCCTCGCGCGCGGAGCGCAGCCGCCGCCGTCCCGTGAAACTTTCCGAACTCGATTAGGCTGCTTCCGGAGTTCAACGGAGGCTGGGCGACTTAAGGCCCGCGATGCTTAAGACCCTAGTAGGCCGGCGCGTCAGTTCTTGCGCCGGCCGGATCTGGTGTCGTCCGGCTTGGTTGCGCCCGGCTTGCCGGCGGGATCAGGCGTTGCGCCCGTTTCCAGGGGCTCGGCAAGCGGCACATAGGCTTGCTCAGGCGGGGGAGCCGGCCGGGGCCACCTTGAGTCGTCGGCGCGGCCGGGCTTCGGCGGCAGACGCTCCCCCTTGAACAGCACCCGGAAGTACGGCGATTGAGACGGCGCCAGCGCGCGGCGATTGTTCGCCGTTCCGCCGCCGGTCGCGAGCGCCACGGTGCTCATAACGGTCAGGCCGCCCGAGATCTGATCGACAATCGACTCGCCGAGCTGCGAGGCGCGGTCTGCACTTTCGCGGCGCGTCACGAGGGCGACGACCGACGCCGGGATGGCGGGGCGCACGATATCGAGGGCGACGATTTCCTCGCGCCCGCCTTCGCTCACGATGCGCAGGTTGATCTTGCCGTTGTCGGCCTTCTGATCGCCGATGCCGGCCGGGATGACCTCTTTCGCCTTGGCGGCGGAGACAACGTCTCCGGCGACGGGCGCCTGCGGGCCCTTCGGCGCGGCGGGGCCGGTGAGCTTCACGGCGCCGGGATTGATCTTGGCCTGGTCCGCTTCCGCGCCGTCCAGCGGCACGGCACGATCGGCGCGGGCCTGCGTGATATCGCGGCGCAGCTCGCGATCGACGAAGTAGGCGAGCTTGCGGTTGCCTTCATACGTGAAGTAGACGCCGTCACCCGAGCGCAGCAGACGGATCTTGCCCGTCACGTCGGGGCCGTAGGCGCTGTAGCCGCCGTTCTCATCGGCGAAGCCCGCGTAGGTGTCGATGTACTTCGCGCCATTGAGGTAGACGCGCTCGCGCAGCGTGTTGTTCATCATCTGCACGTCTTCGTTGGCATCGTAGCGGCGCACGTTGGGCAGGCCGAGCCAGTAGACGGCGATGTTGTACTTGCGGAGAATTTTGAGCAGGCGGTCGGCGCGCGCGGCGTATTCCTGCCGCCAGGCGTCCGTGCCGACCATCAGGCGTTTGCCGGACGCGTGGCGCACGGAGACGCGATCCCACGCGCCCATCATGAGAATCGCGATCTGGGGCGGCGTGGTTTTCAGCTTGTCCTCGAGATCGACCAGCTTTTCGGCGTAGTCGCTGCGCATCAGCCCGTTGACTGCCAGATGCGTGCCGATGACGAGGCGAGGATCCTTCTGGAAGATCTCGCGCGCGCCGGCGAGCAGCCCTTCCGCAAGGTCGTCGCCGATCATCACAAGGTTGTAGGTATCACCGGGAGGGAACGGCGTGATGAAGCTCGCGCCGGCCGCGTCCTCCTGCGCACCAGCCGGCAGCACCGCGGCCCAGAGGCACGCGATCACGGCTATCAGCGGCAGACCCAAACGCGCGAGCATATCGTCCCGGCCGTTTCTCGATCGATCGGCGTCGCGTCGGGCAGGCGCTACCTGCGCGACTCGCGAACGCCACCCTTGCGGATGTGGTTAAGAACGGCATCCGATGGCCAACAGTCAACCTTCAGATTGTTGGCACGTTCATAGAGGCCGATCACCTTGCGCGTGTTCGAGCCGACCTTGCCATCGACTTTCTCGACTTCGTAGCCCAGAGGACCGAGCCGCTCCTGGATTTCCACGATGTTCGCGGTCTTCTGCGGTGCGGTTCCGCCCCAGGGGGTGACGAAATCACCGCCGCCCGCGATGCGATCCGCCAGATGGCCGACGAAGACCGCGTAAAGGTCCGACATGTTGTAGCGGCGAATGACCTTGTAGTTTTCAAGCACGAGGAACGACGGCCCATAGCCGCCCGCCGGGCTCATCATGTAGGCCTCGAGGGCGAGCTGCTCTGGTGTCCAGGCCTTGCCGTTGGCGCGCTTGAGACCAAGCTTGGCCCAGTCGGCGATGGTGCGCCCCTGCGTCGGGCCTTCGTGGCCGCAATCGGCCTGCGGGGTCAGGATCACCTCGTAGCCCCACGTCTGGCCCGCGACCCATCCCTTGCCCTTGAGCTGGCTGGCGGCAGAGGCGAGCGCATCCGGCACGGAGTTCCAGATGTCGGCCTTGCCGTCGCCGTCGAGATCGTGGGCGTGCGTGAAGAACTCGCTCGGCATGAACTGCGTCAGGCCCATGGCGCCGGCCCACGAGGCGCGCATCTTGGCGCGCGGAATGCCGGAGTCCAGCATGCGCAGCGCGGCGATCAGCTCTAAGCGAAACATGTCCTTGCGCCGTCCCAGGTACGCCTGGGTGGCGACGACGTTGATGGCGTCATGGGGCAGCTTGTGATTGCCGAAGGCGGTTTCGCGGCCCCAGATGGCCAGCACGGAATAGCGGTCCACGCCAAGCTCGCGTTCGATCTTTTCGAGCGTCGCCTTGTGCTTGGCGGCCAGCTCCTTGCCGGTGGCGGCAAGGCGCATCAGGTAGGCGCGATCGAGATATTCAGACGGCGCGCGCGTGAACTCGGCCTGGCCGCGCGCATCGTTTGCGGGGCGGCCCGGCAGGTCGAGGTCCGGCAGCTTGAGATCCGGCGTAAAGCCGCGCATGGCGGCATCGAACGTCGCGCGCGACACACCGGCCGCCTCAGCATCGGGCCAGAGCGCAGCAATCCACGCGTCGAGCTTGGCATCGGCGCGGGCGGGAGCGGGTGCACCCGTGAGAGCGGCGGCGAGCGCGACGAGCATCGCGGCGGACAGCGTAAGAACACGAGAGATCATGCGCACCAAAATATCCTGTCTCGTTGTCCGGCCTGATTTCAGTCCCGTTTCGAGACTTGAGTGAACGTCGGCCGGTGGTCTTCCAACGCGCTTGAGGCGCCCGGGCTCCGGACCATCGGTCTGCGTGGCCCGGATTCGGGGTTTTTTTACGGCCCCGCACCCTCAAAGCGGATGGGCCCCACACATCCGAGCCCCCTGGAACCTGCTGGCCGTCCTCGATATTATCCCTACCGGAAGCGGGTCTGGCTTGCTCCGGTTGCCGGTCGGCCTTTCAGCGTGCGGCCGACGAGGTAACGACGCTTTTGGCCCTTGCCCGTTGCCCCCGCAAAATCGGATACAGTCCACGTCTCTCCCGCCAAGCCCCGATCCCCCCAAATCGACCCCCAAAAAACCGGTGCCTAATGTCCAAAGCCAAGCGCATTCGTAAAGCCGTGTTCCCTGTTGCCGGTCTCGGCACCCGCTTTCTCCCGGCGACGAAGGCCGTGCCCAAGGAAATGCTGACGGTCGTCGACAAGCCCGTGATCCAGCATGTCGTGAACGAAGCGCGCGCGGCGGGCATCGAGCATTTCATTTTCGTCACCGGACGGGGCAAGGCCTGCATCGAGGATCACTTCGACCACCAGTTCGAACTCGAGGCGACGCTTGCGGGCAAGAAGAAGACGAAGGAACTCGAAGAGCTGCTCTCGGAATTGCCGGGCGCAGGCGAGACAAGCTTCACGCGACAGCAAGCACCGCGCGGCCTCGGACACGCCGTCTGGTGCGCGCGCGATCTCGTCGGCGACGAGCCGTTCGCGCTGCTGCTGCCCGACATGCTTCATCACGGCAAGACGCCGTGCCTGCAGGAGATGGTGGACGCCTACGCGCAAACCGGCGGCGGCAACTTCGTCGCCGTTTCGCCCGTGCCGGACGACCAGACGCATCAGTACGGCATCGTCGGCGTCGAAGACCGCGCGGCCAAGGTGAGCCGCATCACCACCATGGTCGAGAAGCCGCCCAAGGGCACCGCGCCCTCGAACCTGCACATCACGGGCCGCTATATTCTCGAGCCCGAGATTTTCCCGCTGCTGGCCAAGCAGGAGGCCGGCGCGGGCGGCGAGATCCAGCTCACCGACGCCATGATCACGCTCAGCCAATCCAAGGCAAACCCGTTCCATGCGGTCCGCTTCGACGGCACCATCTACGACTGCGGGTCGAAAATCGGCTTCCTGCTGGCCAATGTCGCCTACGGCCTCGAACGCGCGGACCTCTCCGCCGAGCTGCGGCGCGCGATCAAGGAAATGCTCTGAACCGTGATCGTTTTCGCGGGCTGGCTCCCGCCTGTGCCCTAAATCAGCCGGATTGCGCGCTCCAGAGCACGATGTTGCCGGTTTTCGGTGACATTGGGTTCAGCTAAGGTCGGGCCGCGCATTCCCAGGCCACACGACCCTCGCAGGGCGCACAACCTGGGAGCTTCATCTCGGTGCATGGCGGAGACCTGGAATGGCACGAAAGCGTAACGACCCGGCCGGGGCGCCGATGCACAAGACGCTCACGCCGCCCGGCCTGTTCCTGGTCCGCATGCTGGTGTTCCTGACGCTGGTCGCGTTCCTGGTCGCCATTCTGCACGAGCAGCTCTCGACCTCGCTGATGACCAACCCGGGCCTCAACGGCCTCATCATCGGCGTGCTCGCCATCGGCATCATCTACGCCTTCCGGCAGGTCATCCGGCTCTATCCGGAAATTCGCTTCGTCAACGCGTTCCGCATCTCGGACCCCGGCATCGCGGGCTCGCACCAGCCGGTGCTGCTCTCGCCGATGGCAACGATGCTGCGCGACCGGACCGGGGCGCTCTCGCTCTCGACCGTTTCGATGCGCACGATCATGGACAGCATCGGGTCGCGTCTCGACGAGGCGCGCGACACGGGCCGTTACATGGTCGGCCTGCTCGTTTTCCTCGGCCTGCTCGGCACCTTCTGGGGCCTGCTGGAAACCATCCAATCGGTGGGCGGCGTGATCGGCACGCTCAATACGGGCGGGGGCGAGTCGGTCGCGGTGTTCGACGAACTCAAGGCGGGCCTCGCCGCGCCACTCAAGGGCATGGGCACGGCGTTCTCGTCGTCGCTGCTCGGTCTTTCGGGATCGCTCGTGCTGGGCTTCCTCGAGCTGCAGGCCAGCCACGCGCACAACCGCTTCTATAACGAGCTCGAAGAATGGCTGTCGGGCATCACGGAGCTCACCCCCGGCACGTCGAGCGCCAACGAGCAGGCCAGCCGCCAGTTGCTTTCGGCCGTGTTCGAGATGCAGCGGGCTGTCGAGGACCTGTCCGAACGGCTCAAGGGCAGCGGCTCGTCGTTCCTGCCCTCGTCGCCCCCCGGCAGCGGCCTGGGCGGCGGACCGGACGAAGTGCGCGACCTCGCGCGCGGCGTGAACCAGCTCGTGAACCAGATGCGCGCCGAGCAAAAGGTGGTGCGCGAATGGGTCGATGAGCAGGCCTCGCAGCAGACCGAAGTGACGAGCGTGCTGCGCGAACTCGCGCAGAACATGCTCAAGAAGGGCTGATAAGCATGGCGCGCGGGCGTTCACGGCGCAGCGGCGAGTACGGCGAATTCTGGCCGGGCTACGTGGACGTTCTCTCCACGCTGCTCCTGGTCGTGACGTTCCTGATGTCGATCTTCATGGTCTCGCAGTTCTATGCGACGCAGGAAGCGAGCGGCAAGGACACCGCGCTCCAGCGGCTCAACCGGCAGATTTCGGAACTCACCAATCTCCTGTCGCTGGAAAAGGGCAAGTCGCGCTCGTCGGCCGACGAGCTCGCGGCGCTGCAATCGACGCTGGCCGACCTCAAGACCGAGCATCAAAAGCTTTCCGGCTTCGCGTTGACGGGCGACGAAAAGGCGAAGGCCGCCGAGGGGCGCATCCAGTCGCTCTCGGCCGACCTCGAAGCGCAGAAGAACATCTCGAACGAGGCGCTGGCGAAGGTCGACCTCTTGAACCAGCAGATGCTCGCACTTCGCCGCCAGCTCGCAGCACTCAACGACGCGCTGGAAGCCTCCGAGACGAAAGACAAGGACAGCCAGGACCGCATCAAGGATCTCGGCGCACGGCTGAACGCGGCGCTGGCGCGCCAGGTGCAGGAGCTGCAGCGCTACCGGTCCGACTTCTTCGGCCGCCTGCGTGAGCTGCTCAAGGATCGCAAGGACATTCGCGTCGTCGGCGACCGGTTCGTGTTCGAATCCGAAGTGCTGTTCCCGTCCGGGCAGGCGACGCTGACCCCCGAGGGCCTCGGCGCCATGGATCAGCTCGCCATGGCCATCGTCGATCTCGCGAAGACCATTCCGCCGGAACTGCAGTGGGCCTTGCAGGTGGACGGCCACACGGACATCCGCCCGATCGCAAGCTCACAGTTCCCCTCCAACTGGGAGCTGTCGACGGCGCGTGCCGTGGCGGTCGTGAAGTATCTCATCAGCCGCGGCGTGCCGGCCCAGAACCTGGTCGCAGCAGGCCATGGCGAGTTCCAGCCGCTCGAATCCGGCGTGGATGAGGTCAGCCTCAGAAAGAACCGCCGCATCGAGCTCAAGCTGACGAATAAGTAGGCAGCGGGCAGTAGCGTCGCTCGGTGGCCGGTGGTGTCAATTGCCGGGGCGCGGGCGGGGGGAGCCGACGGGCGGATAGTCTACCGACGAGGCGCCGAACAGTTCGGCCGGCAGGTTGTGCTGCTGGCGCCACCAGTCCCATGCCACGTCTGTCGGCCCGATGGCGACCTCGACCAGCGACCAGCCGTTGGCGCCTTGTGTGAGCAGGAACAGATTGTGCTCGGGGTCGAACATGCCCTGCGCGTTATCGTCTGCGAATTTCGTGGCACTCCAATTGATCGGCGCGCCGCCCGGCCGCTGCACCTTCACGTCGCCGTAGGCCCATGTGTCCATCACGTTGAGCGTCGTCACGACGAACTCGACGGGACCACCGATCTCGGATTCGAAGGTAGGGCGGGCCGCGTTCAGAAGGGTCGTGCGCAGCTCCGAACCTTTGGCGGGCTGCTGGATGTCACCAGCAACTGCAGGCGCTTGGCCGAGCACCGGCGCGAGCGCGAGCAGGCAAAGCGATAGGACACGGGCGAGGCGCATGGCGGGGCTCCCAGGAGGCGGCGCTTCACTCTGCCCGGGTTCGCGGCAGCCGTCGACGGGGCAGGCGTGCACCGATCGAAATTATGAGCGCGATGCTGTGGGGACTATGCGCCGATGCCGGCCGCCGCGTTTTCGCGAGCCGGATGCGAGGTCATCAGCCGGGGCATCCGAGGAGAATGCCGGGCGTGGATCGACAAACCGTGGATCGATGAGCGGCGCGCGCCGTCTCAGGTGACTCTTACACGCAAGTGCATTGCAAACGTCGGCGACTTGCAAACCTACGATCCGAAATTCCGTTGTTTTTGCGAAGCGATCGTTTCGCCTTCGCACGGTTTTTGTGAAACGATATAACACCGCGATGAAAGGCGCCTACGCTTCATCAATGCCGTGCTTTGCGTCGACGCCGACCGAAGCCAATCGACATTGTGAAATCGGTCTCAGATCTTGGCTACGCGTCCGGCTGGGCGGCACGACCATTTCTTGGCGAACCACTTCGGATGGCCTTCGGCCCACTTGGCGATTTCGGCAGGACTGGCCATCATGCACTGCATCGGAGTCATGCTTTCAGCCATGTACGTGAGGCTGACCTCCTTGCAGCGGGAATGATCTTCCAAGAGGCAGACCGAGACGACGAGCTCCAGCATTTGCGACCTCAGGCAATTTGAGTTGTCCGCTTGTGGCGGTCCGAACCCTCGAGGCGCATCGTCCCTTTTCTTTTTTTATTTGTACCAACGCTAGGCGGCGAATCAGGTTCCGCACAAGAAACAATGCTAAGCAGAATGTGCTAATGTTTTATGCTGAGTTGTTTTGGCATCTAGGGCCGCGCGCCCATCCATCTTCAAATCCCCGCGGACTTGTTTGGCTTTTTTGGGGGGCCTGCCGTTTCGATCGGATTTGCCGATCGGCTCATTTCTTGAGCACGGGACGAGTTGTCTCATCGGCCGAGGCGCCGGGGCCACGTTCACTGGACATCGTTTTCAGGAAGGCCACGAGGTCGGCGCGCTCGGCGTCGTCCAGCGTGAGATCTGGCACCAGGGTCGGGGCGAGCGACGGGCGTTTCACGTGACCGCCGGCATAGTGCGCTACGACGTCGAGCAGGGTCGCGAGCGAGCCGTCATGCATGTAGGGCGCGGTGTGGGCGGCCTCCCGCAGCGATGGCGTCTTGAACTGCGGCAGTCCCTTCATCGGCCCATCGAAGGCGCCGCGTCCGAGGTCGGCTCCCGGCACTCCGACATCGTGAAAACCGTCATCGGTGGCGCGCCAGCCGCCGTGGCAGGAGATGCAGCCGCCCTTGCCGACGAAGATCTCGAAGCCGCGTTGCTCGTTTTCGCCCAGCGCGCCGTCATCGCCAGCGACCCATCGATCGAAGCGCGTCATGGGCGAGACGAGCGAGCGCTCATATGCGGCCAACGCATCGACGATCTCCGGCTCTGCGATGTGCTTCGACGCGGGAAAGACCGTTGCGAAGCGCGCCATCATCGCCGGGTCGTGCTCCAGGCGGCCCGCAATGGCCGGGAAATGTCCGGCCATTTCGTTTTCGGCGAGGATCGGTCCGCGCGCCTGCTCGGCGAGCGTTTGGGCCCGCCCATCCCAGAAGAAGCTCGTCGCCCAGGCCAGATTGTAGAGAGACGGCACGTTGCGGGAGAGGCCAGCTCCTGCCGGTCCCTGCCCTGTGCGCCGGCCGTCCGTGAAGGCGCGGGCGGGATCGTGGCAGCTCGCGCACGAGGTCGCCCCGCCGCCGGAAAGCCGCGTGTCGCGGAAGAGATCGTAGCCGAGCGCGATCTTGGCCGGGTCGTCCGCCGCGCCCTGGGGTGGTGCAGCGGGGCGAGCAAAGATTGCACGCCAGACGGCGGCACGGCCCGGCGCCGGCTCGTGGGCGGCCGTGGGCGCGGCCTCCTCGGTCTCGGTCTCGGTCTCGGCCTTGGTCTGGGTCTGGGTCTTTGCCTCGGCCACGGGTGTGGGCCCGGCGTGGGTGTCCGCAGCCTCAACCCCGCGCGCCGGAAGCACGGCGAGCGCGAGCAGCGCGACACCGGCCAGCCTTTTCCAGTTCGGCGCCAAATCCATCATGGGGTCATTGTTACACGAGAAGCCTGCGGCGAGGCGTCGGCGGCGTGTCGCGGTGACGCTACCCGTCCGTGGCCATCGTAAGGCCTATTTTCGGGCCGCACTCTCGACCCACCGTGGCCCGCGCAGCACGCACGGCCGCGGAAGAAGACGGGCCGTCAAACGACGGCTTGACCCGAGGGCCAAGCTCTTTCATCCAAGATGGTATATACTGTCAAATGGGGAAGAGCCTGGGGCGGCGACGACGGCCGGTTTCATCAGGCTTTCAATAATGTTGGCTGCGGACGGATGCTCGATCCGCCGCAATGTGGGGGACGTTCATGGCAATGACAGGTCGCGACGCACAAGTCGTGCAGGGTCTTCCTGTGCCCCCGGCGCGCGACGTCACCTTGGGCTGGTTCGTCAAAAGGTCGCTGCTCGGCATCGCTATCCTGCTCGTCGCGATGGGCGGACTGGCCTGGCTGACCTATGCCTCGATCGATCCGACGCTCGATGCGGAAGCCGCGACCGCGGCTGCGCCCTCGCCGGTCAAGCCGGTTCCTGTCGGCTTCTAGGACGCGCCGACAACCCTCTAGCCGTGCCATCCAGAGCCGTTGAGCGGTTTTCACCGCTTGCGAGTTTGGCGGTTTCCACCCGCTTTTGAGTTTGGCGGTTTCCACCGCCGGGGAAGCGCGCTAGCATCTCGACGATATTTCAACGGCCTCCGGGATCCTCTCGATGTCGCCTTATGATCTGGTACTCGTCGTCCTCGTGGCCGCCGGCGCATTTTACGCCGGTTATCAAGTCGGGCGCCTCAAGGCGTTGAGCGAGCGCGGCGAGCGCGAGCCGAGCTATCGGCCCGACACCGCCCAGCCGCTGCCGGGACCGAGCATCAACCGCGCGCCGTCCGATGCGGGCGGATCGTGGGCCGATGCGGGCGCGCCGCCGGGCGATCGCTCCCCGCCGCCGCGGCGCTCTTCCAAGCCACCCCCTGCCGCGGCCGGCCTCAAGTCGGAGTGATTTTCCGCGATCGCGCGAGGCCCGTCTTCGCGATTGCATAAATGTGCTGCATGCCTCTATCGACTAGAGGCAGGGCATCGCCCACCCTGACGATCCCAGGCGCTCGAACAGGCCGTTTCTCCCATGCGTCTCGCCATGCTGGCCCGCAACGCGGGTCTCTACTCACACCAGCGTCTCGTTGAGGCCGCGCACGCGCGCGGGCATACGCTCGACGTCATCAACACGCTGCAAGTGCACATGAACATCACGTCGAACCAGCCGGTGCTGCGGTACGGCGGCAAGGCGCTGCCGCTCTACGACGCCGTCATCCCGCGTATCGGAGCCTCGGTGACGCACTACGGCCTCGCCGTCTTGCGGCAGTTCGAGATGCAGGGCGTGTTTCCGCTCAACGAGAGCGTGGCCATCGGGCGGTCGCGCGACAAGCTGAGGGCGTTGCAGCTTCTCGCGCGCGCCGGCATCGGATTGCCTGCCACCGCCTTCGCCCACAAGCCCAAGAAAGCCGAGAGCGTCATCAGCGAGGTGGGCGGGGCGCCGGTCGTCATCAAGCTCGTGGAAGGCACGCAAGGCATGGGCGTGATCCTGGCGGAAACGGAGGCTTCGGCGAAATCGATCGTCGAAGCCTTCAGCGCCGCGAACATCAACATCCTGGTCCAGGAGTACATCGCGGAAGCAGAAGGCAGCGACGTGCGCGCGCTCGTGGTCGGCGGGCGGGTGGTCGCGGCCATGCGGCGCGTCGGGCGCGCGGGGGAATTCCGCTCCAATCTGCATCGCGGCGGGGTCGCAGAAGTGGCCCACATCAGCGACGAGGAGCGTGACACGGCCGTGCGGGCGGCATCCGTGCTCGGGCTCAATCTCGCGGGCGTCGACATGCTCCGCTCCAATCGCGGGGCGGTGGTGATCGAGGTTAACTCGTCGCCGGGCCTCGGGGGCATCGAGCGCGCGACCGGTGCCGACGTCGCCGGCGAAATCATCCGGTTTATCGAGCAGTCGGCCGCGCATGGGCGGACGGAAACCAAGGGCATCAAGGGTTGAACCCCACCTCCGCCGCCGCAGCGGCGGGCCGTAGCGCCGGGGACGCTTGCTCGCCGCTCCCTGATCCGGCCTTTCCCTCCACCGGTACTCCCTTGGTCGGTGGTGGCTGAGGCCGGGCTTGATCGAGGCCGGTGTGCTCGATTATCCTTTGCTTCGGTGGCTCAACGCCCGACTGCCTCCGTGCCGCGTATCCGGCCGGGCAGAACCGTTGCCGCTACCGCCGCGTTCAGGCCAGGCTCGAACACCCCGGCGGCAGGCAGGATGAACTCCGAATGACGGAACAGCAGAAGCACTTTCCCGAGTTCTACGTCACCACCCCTCAACCCTGCCCCTATCTGCCAGGACGGCAGGAGCGCAAGCTCTTCACGCATCTCACCCACGAAAAGCCGCTGGCGCTGATCGACAACCTTCTCAAGGGCGGTTTCCGGCGCAGCCAGAACATCGCCTACATGCCGTACTGCGAAGGCTGCCACGCCTGCGTCTCGGTGCGCATTCTCGTCGACGACTTCCAGCCGGCCCGCACCATGCGGCGCACAATCGAGCGCAACCGCGACCTCACGGCTCGTCGCGTCTCCGCTATCCCGACCTCCGAGCAGTTCAGCCTGTTCCGCAGCTACATCGACGCGCGCCATTCGGACGGCGGCATGGCCGACATGAGCGTGCTCGACTACGCGATGATGATCGAGGACAGCGTCGTGCGCACGTTCCTCACCGAGTATCGCGCGCGGCCCGAGAACCCGCTCGAAGAGCGCGCCGAGACCTGGCCGCTGGCGGCCGTGGCGCTCTGCGACCGGCTGTCTGACGGCATCTCGATGGTCTACAGCTTCTACGAGCCGCTCGAGGACGAGCGCAGCCTCGGCACGTACATGATCCTCGAGCACATCGACTACGCGCGACGGCTCGGGCTGCCGTATCTCTATCTCGGTTATTGGATCGAGGGCTCACGCAAGATGAGCTACAAGACCCGCTATCAGCCTCAGGAGCACCTGGGCCCCAGCGGCTGGACGCGCATGGCGGAGCCGCGGAAGTAAAGAGCGGCGGAGCCGCGGAAGTAAGAGAGCGGCGGAGCCGCGGAAGTAAGAGAGCGGCGGAGCCACGGCACCGGGCAATTTCCGGTCTGACAGAACCGCAAGAGGCTAGGTGACTGGATCCTGGCCTCCGCCAGGATGACGTTGAGAATGGGCAGTCCGTCGCGACCAATATATCCGTCACCCTGACGAAGGTCAGGGCCCAGTCACGCTGCAAAGTCACGTTTCAAGCTGTGCTCATTGAGCGAACGAGCGCAAAGCCGTGTGATCGGAAATTGCTCTGCGCCCGCGATCCTAAGCGGCAAGACCCTGCCCTGCGCCTACAGGCCTACTTTGCGAGCTCCGTGTCGAGCTTCTGGAACATGTAGGTCCATTTCGCGCCCTGCGTCTCGACCAGCACGCCCATCAGGCTGCGCAAGTCAGCCAGCATCTTGCAGTTGGGCTCGGACGCGTTCGCGCCTTCCTGGCCCATGGTCGAAATGGATGCCAGCAGCTCGTTCGACTTGTCGTCGAAGATGGTGATCTGGTCGTCCTTCACGAAGGGTGCGGCTTCCTTCAGGAACTGATCATTGTCCCAGGCGCGCTTGTCCTTGAGCTGGCGCAGCTTGGCCTGGAACGTCGGGCGGTGGGTGTTGTTAAGGTCGCGCAGCTTTTCGGCCGCTTCGTCCACGGCGCTTTCGAATTCCGACTTGGTGCACGTGCCCGGCGTGGCGGCAGGCGGCGTTCCCTCGGCCGCGGGAGCTTGTTCCTGTGCGGCGGGCGCGGCGTCCTGCGCCCAGGCGGCAACGGGTGCCGCGTTCGTCACGGCAAACGCCACCACGAGCTGCGATGCCCAGGCGGCCACTACGCCCCGCACGCGCTTACCGGCGCGGCTTCCCCGCTTGTCGTCGTCCCGCTTCACACCGTGGCCCTTCGTTGGGGCGCGTTTCTAGCAGCCGCCCCGTACGCGCGTCTAGGCAGGCAATGCCCCCTTCGACTGTCCTACCGGGGCGCTCCGCGCGGCGCAAGTTCACTCCGTCACGGACCCGGCGAAGCGTGGCTTTTCGGGATCGGGTGTCGTCAGCCGAAAGGCGGGCCGAACTTGTTGGACCGCGGGAATCCCTTGGGCGCGATCCGCCCGGCCTGCGAGCGCTGCCCCACCCAGTCGCGCAGGTCGCTCCACGCCAGCGTGAAGGTGCGCCCGGCCGGGTCCAGCCACGTCAAGCCTTCCTTTTTGGTGAAGACGCGCACGTCGGTCAGCACGCCGTCCTTGATGCGCTGAAGGATCGTGCCCTTGCCGCGCGTCATCTCGTTCATCTCGTCGAGCGGGAAGACCAGCATCTTGCGGTTGTCGCCCATGGTCGCGACGTGATCGCCTTCAACCGGAACGCAGACGCAGGCTTCCTCGCCCGGCCCGACGTTCAGCACCTGCTTGCCTTTGCGGGTCGACGCGATGACCTCGTCCTCCGGCACGACGAAGCCGTAGCCGCCCGTGGTGGCGACCAGCAGCTTGCGGCCCGGCGCGTGCACGAAGCACTCGGTGAAGTCCTGGTTCTCCTCCAGATCGACGATCAGGCGCACGGGCTCGCCGTGGCCGCGGCCGCCGGGAAGCTGGCTCGCATCGAGGGTGAAGAACTTGCCGTTGGTGGCAAACAGAATGAGCTTGTCGGTGGTCTGCGCCTTGACCGCGCGCTTCAGGCTGTCGCCCTGCTTAAATTCGAGCTTCGCGAGATCGTCCTGGTGGCCCTTCAAGGCGCGGATCCAGCCCTTGTCGGACAGGATGATGGTGATCGGCTCCTTCTCGACCAGCGCGGCCTCGAGATCCATATCGACCTCGGGGGCGTCGGCGAAGCTCGTGCGGCGGCGGCCGAGCTCGGTCTTCTTCGAATAGCGCTCGCGCGTGGCGCGCACCTCTTCCGAGATGCGCTCCCACTGCAGGTCATCCGATTTCAGGAGCTGCTTGATGTCGCGCCGTTCCTTCGAGAGCTTGTCGTGCTCGGCCTTGATCTCGACCTCTTCCAGCCGCGACAGCGATTTGAGCCGCAGGTTGAGGATGGCTTCGGCCTGGACTTCGGAGAGGCTGAAGCGGGCGATCAGCTTCGCCTTGGGATCGTCCTCGAAGCGGACGATCCGGATCACTTCATCGATGTTGAGGTAGGCGATCAGGTAGCCGTCGAGCACCTCCAGGCGATGCTCGATCTTCTTGAGGCGATACTCCGACCGGCGGACGAGCACCTCGATGCGATGCTCCAGCCACTGGCGCAGCACGTCGCGCAGCGACAGCACGTTCGGGATCTGCCCGGCCGACAGCACGTTCATGTTGAGGCCGAAACGAACCTCCAGCTCCGTGAGCCGGAACAGGCTTTCCATGAGCAGCACGGGGTCGATGGTGCGGGTCTTGGGTTCCAGGATGAGGCGGACCTTCTCGTCCGACTCGTCGCGGATGTCGCCCAGCAGCGGCAGCTTCTTCTCCGTCATCAGCTCGGCGATCTTCTCGATCAGCTTCGCCTTCTGGACCTGATAGGGGATCTCGGAGACGACGATCTGGTAGCCGCCGCGTCCGGTGTCCTCGCGCTCCCAGCGGGCGCGCAGGCGGAAGCCGCCACGACCGGTGCGATAGGCTTCGAGGATCTGCTCGCGCGGCTCAACGAGGACGCCGCCGGTCGGGAAGTCCGGCCCGGGGATCATCTCGACCAGCTTTTCGATGGACGCGTTCGGATGCTTGATCAGGTGCAGCAGCGCCGCGCACAGCTCGTCGGTGTTGTGGGGGGGAATGTTCGTGGCCATGCCGACGGCGATGCCGGCCGCGCCGTTTGCAAGGAGATTCGGGAAGGCCGCCGGAAGCACCGTCGGCTCCTGCTCGCGCCCGTCATAGTTGGGGCGGAAGGCGACCGTGTCTTCTTCGATGCCGTCGAGAAGCTCCGCTGCGACGCTCGTCAGGCGGGCTTCCGTGTAGCGGTCGGCGGCGGGGTTGTCGCCGTCGATATTGCCGAAGTTGCCCTGGCCATCGACCAGCGGATAGCGCACGGCGAAATCCTGGGCGAGACGGGCAAGCGCGTCGTAGATCGCCTGGTTGCCGTGCGGGTGGTAGTTGCCCATCGTCTCGCCGACGATCTTGGCGCACTTGCGGTAGCCCTTGTCAGGGTCGAGCCCCAGCTCGCGCATGGCATAGAGGATGCGCCGGTGCACCGGCTTCAGGCCGTCGCGCACGTCGGGCAGCGCGCGGTGCATGATGGTCGAGAGCGCGTACGCCAGGTAGCGCTCCTCGAGCGCATCCTTCAGCATCACGGGCTCGATCGGGCCGGGGCCCGGAAGAATCGGTTTGTCTGTCATGGCGTCTGGTTACGTCTCCCCGCGGCTCCCCTCAAGTGCTGGAGGGCAACAAGTTGCACCAACACACAATTTGTCTCAGCGAAAAGGCGGCCCGTTGTCCGGCCGCCCGCATGCGCGGCGTTTTCCCTAGACGGGGCCGGCCTCCCGCCTTGCCTTTGCCGCGCTCAGGCTCGATCCTCGGCCAGTATCCAATGCCGCCCGCAGAGATCCATGCCCGCCGTTATCCCCGAAACTCCGGTCGTCGAAGCCGCCATCATCGAACTGACGAATACGTTCCGCGGCCGCCAGAAGCTCGGCGCGCTGACGGCCAACCCGGAACTCAGGGCGGCGGCGCGGGCCTATGCCGCCTACCTCGCCAAGTCCGGCCAGTTCTCGCACACGGCCGACGGACGGGCCGTGGGCGACCGCATCACGTCGGCCGGGTATGAATGGTGCCAGGTGGGCGAGAACCTTGCCATGAACCTCTCGAGCGCCGGGTTCGAATCGCGGGCGCTGGCGCAGAAGTCCGTCGAAGGCTGGATCAACTCGCCGCCGCACCGGGCCAACCTCGTCGCGCCCGACATGACCGAAATCGGCGTCGGTGTGGCGCGTGCGCCGGGCAAGGACCCGAAGTTCATTTCGGTGCAACTGTTCGGCCGTCCGCAGTCGCTCCAATACGAGTTCCAGATTTCGAACACGACGCGGAACACCATCGGATATGCGTTCGGCGGCGAGACGCACGATCTCCAGCCCTCTCATTCGATGACGCACTCGGCGTGCAATCCGGGCGAGATCTCGTTCGATACGTTCGGGGGGCGCCGGCTTTCGATGCGCTATCAGGCGCTCGACGGGCTCGTGTACATGCTGAAGCCGGACAGCGCGAACGGGCTCAAAATCGAAATCGCGCCGATCGAGCGCGTCCGCTGACGCGCCTGCGCTAGGCGGCCGTCCCATCCGCATTCATGCGTTTGAGCAGGGCGAGCATGCGCGCGCGCGGCTCCGGCATCGTCTCTTCGCGGCTGCCGAGCACGCGCGTTTCGAGGAAATGGCCGGTCAGCTCGAAGCTCCGTTCGACGTCGCCCGGAGCGAGCGCCGCCTTCCGGCCCGGCAGCAGGAACGGCGGCAACGCCAGCAGCTTGTCGCGGTAGGGCTCGCCGGCCGAGGCCGACACGGCACGGCCGCTTTTCGGCGAGACGTAGATCAGGTCGTCGTTGACGCCGGTCGCGGCGCATTGCGTGAGGTCGAGGCCGAACCCAAGCTCGTCGAGCAGTGCCAGCTCCCAGCGCGCAAGCAGCGCCGGCCAGACACTCGCGTCATCGAGGTAGGCGAGCACGAACAGCGTCACCTCGTAGAGATTGGGATGGGGATCGCGCTCGGGCAGCAGGCGGGCGAGCGCGCTCAGCGAGGTCAGGCCCGCAAGCGCTGCGGGATCCTCCATGGCGGCGGCCGCGTAGCCGCGGATCAGCTCGACGTTGATGTGCCCAAGGTGATCGGCGAGCCGCGCCTTCCAGCTCACGTCGACGTGGTTGCCGATCTGCAGCACGGGGCGGGCGCGGCGCGAGCGTCCGCCATGCACGAGGCCAAGGTGGCGCCCGTGCGCGCGCGTGAAGACCTCCACGACGGCTGCGGTTTCGCCGTGCGGACGGACAGAGAGGATAACGCCTTCATCGGACCAGTTCATCGGGGGAGACTACCCGATTTCAGGCGCGTGGCGTCACAATCGAGCAGGCGAAAAGGCAATCGCCGCGCGGGATAGGCCGCGCGGCGATCGGAGCGTGTTAGAGCCTAGAAGACGTGCGCCAGGACCCAGTAGAGCGAGCCCGACAGCAGGATCGCGACCGGGAGCGTCAGCACCCAGGCCAGGAGCAGATTGCGAACCGTCGCCATCTGCAGGCCCGAGCCGTTGGCCGCCATGGTGCCTGCGACACCCGATGACAGCACGTGCGTCGTCGAGACCGGCAGGCCGTAGACGTCGGCGAGGCCGATGGTGCCCGCGGCAACGAGCTCCGCGGACGCGCCCTGTGCGTAGGTCATGTGCGACTTGCCGATCTTCTCGCCGACCGTGACCACGATCCGCTTCCAGCCGATCATGGTGCCGAGGCCGAGCGCGATGGCGACCGCCACCTTCACCCACAGCGGGATGAAGCGCGTGGCGTCGTCGAGCGACGACTTGAATGCCTTGAAGGTCGCGGCCTCCTCCTTCGAGATCGCAATCGCGCTCGTGTCCTTGAGCATGAAGCGAAGCGCCTCGGAGGCGAGGTACATGTCGTTACGCGTGTTGGCGACGGCCTGGGCCGGGATCTTGGCGAACGAGCCGTACTGGTCGATGTCGAGCACGATGTGCTTGATCAGGTCGCCGACAGCGGGCAGCGCGTTGTTGTTGATCTCGTGCAGCGCGATGGCGGCCGAAACCAGCGGACGGGGATCGCCGCCGATGCGACGGCCTTCCGTCTTCTTGTCGATGATGCCAACGACGGCGGCAGCGTTGGTCTTGAAGCTGGCGACCTGGCTCGGCTCCGGCGTGCGGTTCAGAGCGTAGGCCGTCGGCACCACGCCGATCAGGATCAGCATGATGAGGCCCATGCCCTTCTGGCCGTCGTTCGAGCCGTGCATGAAGGACACGCCGGTGCACGTGGCGATCAGGATAGCGCGGATCCACAGCGGCGGCGGCTGGTTGCCCTTGGGCTGCTCGTAAAGCTCGGGGCTGCGAACCACGAAGCGGAGCGCGAGAAGCAGGAGCGCGGCGCAGACGAAGCCGAACATCGGCGACAGCAGCAGCGAGTAGCCGATATCGGTCGCCTTGTTCCAGTCGACGCCCGAAGTGCCGTCACGGCCGCGCATCAGCGCGTTGGCGATGCCGACGCCGATGATCGAGCCGATCAGCGTGTGCGACGACGACGCGGGGAGGCCAAGCCACCAGGTGCCGAGGTTCCAGATGATGGCAGCGATCAGCAGCGCGAACACCATCGCGTAGCCGGCGCCCGAGCCGACCTGCAGGATCAGCTCGACGGGAAGCAGCGAGATGATGCCAAAGGCGACGGCGCCCGTGGAGAACAGCACGCCGAGGAAGTTGAAGAAGCCCGACCAGACGACCGCGACATGGGCGGGCATCGAATGCGTGTAGATGACGGTGGCGACCGCGTTGGCCGTATCGTGGAAGCCGTTCACGAACTCGAAGCCCAGCGCGATCAGCAGCGCGACGCCGAGCAGAAGGAACGGCAGCCAGTTGATCACCTCCGTGCCGGACTGCACCACGTCGTTGTGGAGGCTGTAGGCTGCGAAGCCGAGGCCGCCCGCAAGCAGGCCCATAAACAGAATGACGGCAATCCAATTGTGCTCCGTATCCAGCTTTGGCCGGATAACGGTATCTGGAGCCACGACGTCGACCATGAAATCCCCTCGTGATGAAATCGGCGAACTACGCCGGTAAATCACCCCCGGTACATTGCAGTCGTATGACAGCCGTAACGTTGAGGGGCCGGGCGCTTAGGCGCAGCCGATGGTGCGGCGGCGGACCATCAGAGAGGCAACAAATCTTCTCATACGCCGATGCGCTTGCGGCGCAGCTCGCGGCGGTCCGGGGCCTGCTCGATCGTGCAGGGGCTGGCGCGCGCCACGCATTCGTAGCCATCGCCCGGACGGGGCAGACATTTCAGCAGCTTGCCGGCCGCCAATCGCCAGCTTGCATAGGGCTCGCCGTGTTGAAGCGCCTTGGCGCGCCAGGCCGCCAGAGCCTCTTTGCGCGCTTCCTTTTCCGTCGGCGCGGCGGCAATGCCGCTCGACACGGTCTCTTCGCAGAGGCGCACGGCGGCAAACCCGGGGCGCGGCGCGGCCGTCAGCGCTGCCAACACCACGGCCAGCACGACCGCTCCCGCAAGCACACACGGGACGCGGCGCGAGGCCATGGTCAGTCCTTGGGAAACTCGAGGCCCATCTCGCGGTAGCGCTCCGGGTCCTGGCCCCAGTTCTCGCGCACCTTGACGAACAGGAAGAGATGCACGGGCGCGCCGACGATTTCCGCCAGCTCCGTGCGGGAGGCCTGCGAGATCTTCTTGATCGTCTGGCCGCCCTTGCCGAGCACGATGCTCTTCTGGCTGTCGCGCTCGACGAAGATCACCTGCTCGACGCGCACCGACTTGTCGCGCAGCGTCTTCCAGGATTCCGTTTCGACGGTCATCTGGTAGGGCAGCTCGTCGTGCAGGTAGTTGTAGATCTTCTCGCGCGTGACCTCGGCGGCGAGCTGGCGCACCGGAATGTCGGACAGCTCGTCTTCCGGGTAGAGCCACGGGCCTTGCGGCACGCGCTCGGCGAGATAGCGTTTCAGCTCCGCCACGCCGTCGCCGGTCAGCGCCGCGATCATGAAGACGCGCTCGAACGGCAGCTTGGCCGTGAGCTGCTCGACGAGCGAAAACAGGCGGCCTTTGTCCTCGACGCGATCGACCTTGTTCAACACCAGGATCGGCTTCTTGGATTGTCCGGCGAGCTTGGTCAGGAGCTGCTCGACATCCTCATCGAGGCCCTTCGCGGCATCGATCAGCACCAGCACCTGATCGGCATCGGACGCGCCGGACCAGGCGCTCGCGACCATGGCTTTGTCCAAGCGGCGCTTCGGCGCGAAAATGCCCGGCGTGTCGATCAGCACAAGCTGGCTCTTGTCCTGCATGGCGATGCCGCGGATCTGCACGCGCGTCGTCTGCACCTTGCGCGAGATGATCGTGACCTTGGCGCCAACCAGGGCGTTGACGAGCGTCGACTTGCCGGCGTTCGGCGCGCCGATGATGGCGATCACGCCGCAGCGGCGGTCTGCATCTGTTCCCGCGCCCTGACCGCCTGCTTCTGTTTCAGCCAATTTGGCGTTTCTCCCTCACACCTTCGCGCTCGAGCAGCGCCATGGCGGCAGCCTGTTCGGCGGATCGTTTCGATGCGCCCTCGCCGCGCGCCGGAAGGCGGCCCTTGATGTGCACTTCGGAGGTAAAGCGCGGGGCGTGGTCCGGCCCGGTGCGCTCGACCTCGATATACGTCGGCAGCGCGAGGCCCTGGCCCTGCGCCCACTCCTGGAGCGCCGATTTCGGATCGGCGGCTGCCTGGCCGAACGAGACTTCCTCGTTCTCCCACAGCCTGCGCACGGTGTCGCGCGCCTTGTTGAACCCGGCTTCGAGAAAGATCGCGCCCAGCACGGCTTCGACGGCATCGGCCAGGATCGTGGCCTTGAGCCGCCCGCCGCTGCCGGCCTCGCTGTCGGAGAGCATCAGGTAGTCGCCGAGGCCAAGCTGGCGGCCGACCTTGGCGCAGGTCTCGCCGCGCACGAGACGATTGAGATGGCGGGCTAGTTCGCCTTCGGTTGCTGCCGGATAGGTTTCCCAGAGCAGCTCGACGATCGCGAGGCCCAGCACGCGGTCGCCGACGAATTCAAGCCGCTCGTTGTCTTCCGTAACCTTCTTGGCGCCGCGCAGGCTGGCGTGCGTCAGCGCGCGGGCCAGCAGCGCTTCGTTCTTGAAGCGATAGCCGAGCTTCTTTTCGAGCTCCTTGTACTTGCGCGCCTTGAACATTACGCCTGAATCCGGAAACAGGCTCGCCGCGCGAACAGGTCAGCGAACAAGATTGAAAAATCTGGACCAGCGAATGTCGAACGGCCACGTCCATGGCGACAGCCACCGCATGGCCTCCGGTTCATCCACTGCAGCGGAGAAGAATATGATTTCGGCGCGGCCAATGAAATTCTCAAACGGAACATAGCCAACCGTTGCGCGGCTGTCCGACGAGTTGTCCCGGTTGTCGCCCATCATGAAGTAGTGACCGGCGGGAACCTTGAACACGTCCGTATCGTCGAACTCACCGCCCTGCTCGAGATCGAGCACGGTGTATTTGATGCCTTCGGGGAGCGTTTCCTCGTAGCGCTTGTAGACGACGTCGCGGCAATGGCGGAAATAGCGGTCGCACTCAATGTTCTTGAACTCGTCCTTGTAGACCTTCGGCACGGCGGTTCCGTTGATGTAGAGCACGCCGCTCTTCATCTGGATCTCATCGCCCGGCAGGCCGACGACGCGCTTGATGTAGTCGATGGACTCATCTTGCGGCAGGCGGAACACGGCGACGTCGCCGCGCTTCGGTTCGGAGGCGAACACGCGGCCCGAGAAGATGTCTGGGCTAAACGGGAAGGAGAAGCGGCTGTAGCCGTACGAGAGCTTGGAGACGAACAGGTAGTCGCCGATCAGCAGCGTCGACTTCATCGACCCCGACGGAATATTGAACGGCTGATAGAAGAAGACCCGGACAACCATCGCAATGGCGAGGGCTTGCACTACGATTTTCGCGGTTTCGGCCCAGCCGGACCCCGCATCGGCCTTGGAGTTCGTGCCCAGGCTCATCTCCTGCTCCCTTGCCACCCCCGGCGCGGCCGAGGAGCGACTGTCAAACTCCGCCCGCTATAGCGACTTAGCGGGCAACGTGCAAACCGGTGCGGCGCGGAGCCGCCCCCCGGAATTTCAGACACCGCACCCCAAACGCCGACCCGTATGGACTTGAAATGCCACTCCAAGGGCGCTGTGCGCCCGTGTTTGCAAACCTCGGACGGCCAGACGGCAGATTAATGACGCCAATAAACGAGGCGCCGCGTCCGGCGCGCCCGCTTTCACGCCGGCTGCTTTCACGTCAACTGCTTTCCGGGCGATTACGCGCTGACCCGGCCCGAGACTTTCTGGCGGGCTTCGTCCATCAGGGCGCGCATCCGGCGCACGGCGCCGTGCAGGCCACCGAAGATCGCCTCGCCGATCAGGAAATGGCCGATGTTGAGTTCGACGATCTCGGGCATGCGGGCCAGCGGCGCGACCGTGTTGAAGGTCAACCCGTGGCCAGCGTGAACCTCGAGCCCCAGGGCTGCCGCTTCGGAGGCGGCGTTGGCGATGCGCGCGATCTCGGCGGCGGCACCCTTGGCGTTGTCCTCGGCGGCAAACTCACAATAGCGACCGGTGTGAAGCTCGACGATGTCGGCGCCCACGGCGGCGGAGGCGGCAATGGTGCGGCTGTCGGGTTCGACGAACAGCGACACGCGAATGCCGGCCGCCTTGAGCTCGGCGACGACGGGCACGAGTTGGCGCTGCTGGCCGACGATGTCGAGGCCGCCCTCGGTCGTGCGCTCCTCGCGCCGCTCGGGCACGAGGCAGCACGCATTCGGAACATGGCGGAGCGCGATGGCGACCATCTCTGCCGTTGCCGCCATTTCGAGGTTGAGCGGGCGGGTCAGCTCGGATTTGAGGCGGGCGATGTCCGCATCCGAGATGTGGCGGCGATCCTCACGCAAATGCGCCGTGATGCCGTCCGCACCCGCTTCGACCGCAAGGTGGGCGGCGCGCAGCGGATCGGGGTGGCGGCCGCCGCGCGCGTTGCGGATGGTGGCCACGTGATCGATGTTGACACCGAGACGGATGGGGCTGTGCGGGCGGGTCATGTCCATTCCAAATGCCGCTCAAGGACGAGATGGCTATTCAAACACGCGATCGACCTTGCTGACCACGGCTTTTGACTTCAGGCCGGCGATGATTTGGTTGAGATGGTTGAGATCCCAGACCTCGAGGCCGATGCGCAGCTCCGTGAAGTCGGACGCGCGCCGCAGCATCTTTAGATTGTCGATGTTGCCGCCCGACTGGCCGATGACATTGGCGATCTCGGCCAGCGTGCCGGGCCGGTTCGGCGCGGTGACGCTGATCAGGGCCGGAAAGCGCTCGGGGTTTTCGGGGTCGACGTCCCAGGCCACGTCGATCCAGTGCTCGTGCTCGTACTCCTGGAGCTGCGGCGAGGAGATCTGGAACACGCGGATGCCTTCGCCTGGCGCGAGGACGCCGACGATGCGGTCGCCGGGCACGGCGCCGCCGGGTTCGAACAGCACCGGCATGTCGTTCTTGACGCCGCGGATCGGGATGCCCCGCACGCGGCCGGTGGTCAGCGCCTCCGGCTCGGACGAGCTGCCGAGACGCAGCTTGCTCGTGGCCGCGCGCGTCAGTCTCAGCCAGCCCTTGGCGGATTTCGCGGGACCTTCGGGCCGGGCGGGCGTGGCTTTCGTTGCCGCGACGACTTCCGGCACGACGGCGCGCACCACGTCCTCGGTCTTGATCTCGTTGCGGGCGACGGCGGCCAGCAGATCGTCGAGGCTCTTGTGCAGAAGGCGGGGCAGCACCCTTTTTACCCGCTCGTCGGAATAGGACTCGCCGAGGCGATCGAACGCGGAAATGAGCAGGCGGCGGCCCAGCTCTGCGTACTGACGCCGGATGGCATCGCGCGCGGCGCGGCGAATGGCGGAGCGCGCGCGGCCGGTGACGGCGAGGCTTTCCCAGGCGGCCGGCGGCGTGTGCGATTTCGACGTCTGGATCTCGACCTCGTCGCCGTTGCGCAGGCGGGTGTCGATCGGCACGTGACGGCCATTGACGTAGGCGCCGACGGCGGCGTTGCCGACATCGGTGTGCACGGCATAAGCGAAGTCGAGCGGGGTGGCGCCGCGAGGAAGCGCGATGAGGCGGCCCTTGGGCGTGAAACAGAAGACCTGATCCTGGAACAGCTCGAGCTTGGTGTGCTCGAGGAACTCCTCGGGGTTCGAGCCTTCAAGCAGCGTTTCGACCAGCCGGCGCAGCCACTGGTAGGGTCCGCTCTCCTTGTCCGTGAAGACCAGCGCGCTCGAAGCGCTGCCGTTGTGCTTCTCGTTTTGCTTCTGGGCATCCTTGTAGGCCGCGTGCGCGGCGACGCCGTACTCGGCGACGCTGTGCATGGCGCGGGTGCGGATCTGCAGCTCGACGCGCTGGTGGCGCGGACCGACCACGGTCGTGTGAATGGACTGGTAGTTGTTCTGCTTCGGGGTCGAGATGTAGTCCTTGAAGCGCCCGGGCACGGTGCGCCACGTCGTGTGCGCGATGCCGAGCACGCGGTAGCAATCGTCGATGGTGTCGACGACGACGCGGAAGGCGTAGATGTCCGAAAGCTGCTCCAGGCCAATCTGCTTGTTGGCCATCTTGCTCCAGACGGAGTAGGCCTTTTTCTCGCGACCCGACACTTCCACCGCGATGCCGACGTCGGCCAGCATCGTGTGGAGCCCGGTCGCGATCTCGTCCACGAGACCCTCGTTCTTGGCGCGCAGCTCCTCCAGCTTTTCCGTCACCGTTTTGTAGGCTTCGGGGTTCAGCCAGCGGAATGCGTGCTCCTCCAGCTCGTCGCGCAGGGCCTGCATGCCCATGCGGCCGGCGAGCGGCGCATAGATCTCGAGCGTTTCCTCGGAGGCGCGTTTGCGGCTCTCGGGCTTCATGTGCTCGAGCGTGCGCATGTTGTGCAGGCGATCGGCGAGCTTGACGAGCAGCACGCGGATGTCGCTCGAAATCGCGATCAGGAGCTTGCGGAAGTTCTCGGCCTGCTCCGCCTTCTTGGACATCAGGTCCAGACGCTTGATCTTGGTCAGGCCGTCGACGAGCGCGCCGATCTCCGCGCCGAACAACTGGTCGATCTCGGCGCGGGTGGCGTCGGTGTCCTCGATGACGTCGTGCAGCAGCGCGGTGACGATGGTCGCGTCATCGAGCTTGAGCTCGGTCAGGATCGCAGCTACTTCGAGGGGATGGGAAAAGTAGGGCGCGCCCGACGCGCGCTTCTGCGAGCCATGCGCACGCATCGCATAAACGTAGGCGCGATTGAGAAGCGCCTCGTCTGCCGTCGGGTCGTATTTCTGTACTCGCTCGACGAGCTCGTACTGCCGCATCATGGGTCGCACATACTTCCAGCGCCGACCGCTATCGTAGATGGCGCCCCGCTTCGCTTCCAGCGCATCATCGGGCAGGGACGCAGTTCAGGCCGGCGATAGAACGCCGGCCGATCTCGTCTCAGCGTCCGCGCTCGCGCGGGCCGCCACTGCCGCCGTTCGAGGACGGCTCCGAGGGTGTCATGCTTTCGAGACCGCGCAGGAGCTGCTCTTCCGTCAGCACATCGACCTGATTGTCGGCGGACTGCTCGTCGCGGCCCAGGATCGGGCTGCGGCGTTCCTGCGGAAGCACGGGTGCTGCACCCGCTTCCGGCTCGTCCACTTCGACGTTCTTCTGAATCGAGTGGATGAGGGACTCGCGCATGTCCTCGGCCGGGACGGTGCGCTCGGCGATCTCGCGCAGCGCAACCACCGGGTTCTTGTCGTTGTCGGGATCGATCGTGATCGCTGCGCCGTTGGCGATCGCCCGCGCGCGGTGGGCGGCCAGAAGCACCAGCTCAAAGCGGTTCGGGACCTTGTCGACGCAATCCTCGACTGTGACGCGTGCCATTCGCTCGCACCCTTCCGTGTCAATGACCTGAAGATTGAAAGACCGAAACCTACGGCTCCCGCAGCCCAGGGGCTCGGCGCACGCGTTCCATGGGGCCTAAGTGACACGAAAAACGCCAGGGGGCAAGGTCGAGGACGCTAATTATGCGTCTCGGCGGCTGCAAGGCCCGGCCTGCGACACTGGTGTCGTTAATATTAACACCCTATAAAATTCAGGCGTTTAATTTCCGCTTATGAAATTTTATATACTTTTAGTGAAAATTGCTGTATATGCCGACTGAAATCGTTACAGGACTGAGGTGGGGCGTTTGCCGTTCCCGGAGCAAGAGTATTGGTGTACAAATTGCGACGGTTGACAGATCAGAGCCTCGTACCAAAGTTTAGTCCTTCACTGGCCTAATTTCGGCTGCGCGCGCGGCTCTGCCCCGCTGCTAGCTCCATTAAGGAAGAAAAAAATGCATTTTTATCAAGGCGAACGTGTGGCTCTCTTTATCGACGGCGCGAATCTGTACGCGACATCGAAGGCATTGGGATTTGACGTCGACTACAAGCGCCTGCTCGCACTGTTCCGGCAGAAGGCGCAACTGGTGCGCGCGCTTTACTATACGGCGCTCTCTGAAGACCAAGAATACTCTTCTATCCGCCCACTGATTGATTGGTTGGACTACAACGGATTTACCATGGTCACCAAACCGACCAAGGAGTTCACCGACGCCCAGGGCCGCCGGAAGATCAAAGGCAACATGGACATCGAGCTGGCCGTCGACGCGATGCGCCTCTCGGACACGCTCGACCATATCGTGCTGTTCTCGGGCGATGGCGACTTCCGCGGGCTGGTTGCCGCCCTGCAGCAGAAGGGCAAGCGCGTGAGCGTCGTGTCGACGCTGCAGACGCAGCCAGCGATGGTTGCCGACGAGTTGCGCCGTCAGGCCGACCAGTTCATCGACCTCGCCGATCTGGAGCAGCTCATCGGCCGCGACTCCTCGGCGCGGGCAACGCGTGAAACGCGCCAGCGTCACAGCCCGCGCGATTTCCACGAGAGCGAAGCCTCGCAGGAAGAAGTCTAAGAACCGGCTCGGGCTCGCCTGCGCGCCAAGCGGCCAATACCGCTTGCGTTCGCGCGCGGGCCCGGTTCATGACTGCGGGATCGTTTCCTTATCAGCAGTCACGTCCGCCATGGCTCTCGCGCCCGCATCCACCAAAGCACCCTTCCCTCCCGAGGCGCCGCGGCACTGCCCGCTGTGCCCGCGGCTCGTTGCCTACCGCGAGCAGGCGGCGCGTGCCGAGCCTGCCTGGTTCAACGGCGCGGTGCCCTCGTTCGGATCCTCCAACGCGCGGCTTTTGATCGTCGGGCTGGCTCCCGGACTCAAGGGCGCCAACCGCACGGGACGGCCGTTCACGGGCGACTATGCGGGTGACCTCCTCTATTCGACGCTGATCGAATTCGGTTTCGCGCGCGGCACCTATGCGGCGTCGCCCGACGACGGTCTCAAACTCGTCGACTGCATGATCACCAATGCCGTGCGCTGCGTGCCGCCCCAGAACAAGCCGCTGCCCGAAGAGATCAACACGTGTCGCGGCTATTTCACGTCGCGCCTCGGCGCGCTGCCGAACCTGAAAGCGCTTCTGGTGCTGGGGCGCGTCGCCCACGACCAGACCCTGGCGACGCTGGCGCTGCGCAAAGCGTCCCACCCGTTTCAGCACCGCGCGCGACACGACGTCGGCGGACATCGCGGGTCTGCCCCGCTTGCGATGTTCGACAGCCTGCACTGCTCGCGGCTCAACACGAATACGAAGCGGCTGACCACGGCCATGTTCCACGACGTGTTCCGGGATGTGCGCGCCTACCTCGACGCGTTGCCGCAGTCGTGAGCTAAAAGCCGCGCATCTCCCCCTTCACGTTTGCCGTCAGACGCTTATCATCCAGCCACCCCGCAGGAGTGACCGTCGTTCGCCCCCTGCACCGTTCGCGAGGACCGACGATGGCCAGCAAGCCCGAACTCGACATTGCGCCGGAGAAGGTGGCGCACGTGATCATCAAGGCGCGCGAGTACGACGCCAAGGTGGGGGCGTGGAACGATACGGCCGAGGAAGGCGACGCGGCCGAGGATCCGAGCGCGATCCTGGAAGACTTCGCCGACGACCCGACCGCGGCGGAGATCGTAGGCTTCATCGACGCGCTCAACGACGACGAGCAGGCCTCCCTCGTTGCGCTGGCCTGGATCGGGCGCGGCACGTTCGAACCCGAGGAACTCGACGAGGCGGTGGAGACGGCGCGCTCGGAGCAGATCAACGCCACGGCGCGCTATCTGCTCGGGTTGCCACTGCTTTCGGATTATCTCGAGGAAGGGCTCGAAAAGCTCGGCTTCTCGCCGGGCGATATCGAGAGCGATCTATAGATTCTCTCTTGTCGTGCTTCTTGTCGAAAAACCGGTGCCTCTAGAGATCCGCGAGCAGATCCACCGCGTGTGTGTGCGGCGGGTGGACGGGATAGATCGCTCTCTCAATCCGGCCATCGCGCGCAATGAGCGTCAGGCGCTTGAGATATGTCACGCCGCCGGTCTCGAAGGACGGCAGGCGCAGGGCATCGCGAAGCGCGCCTGACGCATCCGACAGCAACGGAAACGGCAGCGCCATGCGCGCGGCGAACTCCTGCTGATCGGCGGGGCTCTGTCCGCTGATGCCGAGAACGCCGACGCCTGCGGCGCGGTATCTCTCGTGATGATCGCGAAAGCCTTCCGCCTCGGGCGTCGATCCATGCGCGCCGGAGATGTGATCCCAATCGGGTGGATTGGAGAGGCCCGTACGGCCGGTCCACGGATAGACGAACACGACCCAGCGGCCGGGCAACTGCGCGAGACTGATCACGCCGCCCGACGTTTCGGAGAGCGCGATGTCGGGCAATGCGAAACCCGATACGAGGTGCGCCGCGGCGCCATCATCAACGGGTGCGGGATAGGGCCACGGCGTGCTCATGCCGGATGCGCCTTCAGCCAGGCGAGCACATCGCCCGCGTTCCGATCCGGCGGAAACACGGGGTAGAACACGTGCTCAATCGCGCCATCGCGCACGATGAGCGCCAAGCGCTTGATCATCGTCTTGCCGCCCACCTCCATGGCCGGCAAGTCGAGGGCGCGTGTCAGGCTGAGGCTCGCATCGGACAGCAGTGCAAACGGGAGGTGAAGGCGGCCCGCTGCTTCGCGCTGCTCGCTCTCCGTGTGCGTCGAGAAACCGAACACGAAGGCGGCGCCGGCCCGGCTCAGATCCTGGTGCAGATCGCGGAAGGCGCAGGCATGCGGTGTGCAACCGCGCGCGCCGGGAATTGCATCCCAGCCGTCCGGCAGCGCCCGGCCCGGCGTTCCCGTCATCGGATAGGCGAACACCACCGTGCGTCCGGCGAGCCGCGCAAGGTTGATCGCGGCGCCGCTGGTTGCCGCCAACTCCAGATCGGGAAGCGCGCGCCCGGGAAGGTGGCGCGCCGCGCCGTCGTCTTCGGGCACGGGAAGCGTCGACCAATCCACGTCGTGGAGGGCGCGATCACCCGCCATCGGCCTCAGCCCTTTTCGCGCATGATGCGCGCCTTCTGGCGGTTCCAATCGCGCTTGGCGGCGGTTTCGCGCTTGTCATGCAGCTTCTTGCCTTCGGCGATCGCCAGCTTGAGCTTGGCGCGTCCGCGGGCGTTGAAATAAAGCTCCAGCGGCACGATCGTCATGCCCTTGCGCTCGACGGCCTGGAACAGCTTGGCAAGCTCGCTCTTGTGCAGCAGCAAGCGGCGCTTGCGGCGCGGCTCGTGCTGGAAAAAGCGGCCGGCATCCTGGAACTCGGGAATGTAGGCGTTGATCAGGCAGAAGCTGCCGTCGTCCTCGAACGAGGCGTAGCTCTCCGCGATGTTCGCCTGCCCCGTGCGCAAGCTCTTAACCTCGGTGCCCTTCAGCTCGATACCGGCTTCCCAGGTGTCCGTGATGAAGTACTCGTGGCGCGCTTTCCGGTTTTCGGAAATGATTTTGCGGCCGTCGTCCGTCTTGGCCGACATTGTTTTGTTATCCTGCGATCGCTATTCGGCCGCGACCGCGTCCAGCAGCCCCACCTTCTTCAGGACGGCATCGACGACCTTGCGCGTCTGGTCGGTGACGGGCACGAGCGGCAGGCGCATGTCCGCCGTGCACAGGCCGAGGCGCGAGGCGGCATACTTGACGGGGCCCGGATTGGTGTCGACGAACATCGCGTCGAACAGCGGCACGAGGCGGTCCTGCAGCTTGAGCGCGGTGGCGAAATCGCCCTTCATGCAGGCGTTGTGCAGGTCGGCGCAGAGACGCGGGGCGATGTTGGACGCCACCGAAATGCAGCCGTGGCCGCCCTGGGCGATGAAGCCGAGTGCCGTCACGTCGTCGCCGGAGAGCTGATTGAATTCCGGCCCCATCGCCGCGCGCTGCTGGGAGATGCGCGCGAGATTGCCCGTCGCGTCCTTCACGCCGCACACGTTCTTGAGCTGGAACACGCGCGCCATGGTCTCGACGGACATGTCGACGTTGGTGCGGCCCGGAATATTGTAGATGACGATCGGGATGCCGACCTTGTCGTTGATGGCCTTGAAGTGCTGGTAGAGGCCTTCCTGGTTCGGCTTGTTGTAGTAGGGATTGACGATCAGGATGCCGTCCGCGCCGATGCGCTCGGCATACGTGGACAGCTCGATCGCTTCATCGGTCGAGTTCGATCCGGTGCCGGCAATGACGGGAATCCGCCCGCGTGCCGTTTCGACCGTGATCTCGATCACGCGCTTATGCTCGTCGAAGTTCAAAGTGGGGCTTTCGCCGGTCGTGCCGGTCGGCACGAGGCCGTGGGTGCCCTCCGCGATCTGCCATTCGACGAGCTTGCGCAGAGCCTCCTCGTCAAGCTGACCGTTCCTGAATGGCGTGATGAGCGCCGTAATGGAGCCTTTGAACATTCCGCTCTCTCGATTCTCGAATTCGCGACGGGGCATGCGCCCGTCACCGCTACTTCAGCCCATAGTCTCCCGAGGCATAATCACGCCCCGTGATAGACTGGTCCGCCAGACACGCTCTACCCTCAGACACGCCCCAACTTCAGACGTCTCCAACTTCAGACAGTCTCGGGCCCGCGGACGGTCTCGGGGCACCTTGAACGCTCGCGCCCGAGTTTGTACCCTTCCGTTGGTCGTCCGTCTCGGCCTCGCGTCTCAATTGCGGCTGGGATGGTGGACATTATGCGCTCAGACGGCAGCCTGCAAGCCGACGCGGCGCTTTGACGAACCGGCTTTTCCGGCCAAGTAAAAAGACCCTTACACGGGCCGCAACGCCTGAAAATGTGGACTATTGCGGCCGGGCATCGGCCCGCAGCGAGGATACGCGTGGCAGGACAATCGTTGACCGAGACCTCGGGACGCAGCAGGGGTAGACGCAGTGCTGGCGCGGCCAGCACAGGCGTGGCCAGCAGAGGCGCGCGGCGCGTCCAGCTCGTCAGCCGGCTGTTCGGCGGACTGCTGATCGCGGTCGCGCTCCTGCGCAGCCTGTCGCCGGCCGTGGCGCTCGGAGAGCTGCCGAAACCCGCCAATCCTTCGAAGAGCGAGCGCGCCTACATGGCGCGCCTGGACAAGGCGCTGGCGCCCCTCGTTTCCGCCGACGTGAGCAAAGCGGATGCCGACGCGGTGCGCGAGGCGTTCAAGGCGCTCTCCTCGGGCGGGCAAGGCGGGGACGCGGCGGCCGCGATCAAGGCGCAGATCTCGGACCCCGTCGCGCGCAAGCTCATCGACTGGTACCGCCTGCGGCGCGGCCTCGGCACGCCCGCCGAAGTGCGCGCCTTCCTGGAGGCCAATCCCGCGTGGCCCGACCGCACGACGCTGACCCAGCGCATGGAGGAAGCGCTTTTCACCCAGGGCGGCAGCTCGGGCGAGATCAAGAGCTTCTTCGTGGCGCGCGAGCCCGCGAGCGGCGTGGGATTTGCCGCTCTCGCCTCCGCCAATCTTGCCGAAGGCAACACGGACGAGGCGCGCCGCCTTGCCGCCGAGGCGTGGCGCGAGAAGATGATGCCGGCGAACCTCGAGCCCGGCTTCCTGCAGCGGTTCGGATCGCTGCTGACGCCGGCCGATCACAAGTGGCGCCTCGACCGGCTGCTTATGGAAGACATCCGCTGGAAAACGGACAAGGCTGCGCGCGCGACGATCGTGCGGCGCGTCATTCCGCTGCTTCCCCCGGTCGAGCAGATCAAGGCCGAGGCGAGGCTGGCCGTGTTTCTCGGTTCGGACGGCGCACGCAAGCGCATCGAATCGCTGGCGGCAGAAAAGGTGCCGGACTGGGGCCTTGTGTTTCATCGCATCCAGGCGCTGCGGCGCGCCGACAAGACCGACGAAGCCGCCAAGCTTCTGCTCGGTGCGCCGACCGAGGAAGCGTTGATCGTCGCGCCGGACGAGTGGTGGACCGAGCGGCGCCAGAACGCCTATGACGCGCTCAAGGACGGCAACCCCAAGCTCGCCTACGCGCTGGTGCGCGAGGCCGGGCCGCTCAGCGCCAACCCCGCCAAGGAACAGGCGTTCATGGCGGGTTGGATCGCCTTGCGCTTCCTCAAGGACCCGGCCGGGGCGGAACGGCACTTCCTGGCCATGAACAAGGCGGCGGACGGGCCGCTCAGCCGCGCAAAAGCGCGCTACTGGCTGGGACGGGCGGCGGACGCGCTGAACAACAAGGCGGCCGCGGCGAAGTACTACAAGCAGGCGCTGCAAGACCCGGACGCCTTCCACGCCCTGCTCGCCAGGCAGAAGCTCGAGCCGGGTCCACTCGCGATCACGACGTCGCCTCCGGCAGACCCGACCGAGGACCAGATCAGGCGCTTCATCGCGCTGGATGCGGTTCGTGCAGTCGTGATCGCCAAGCGCGCCGGACTCGACGCCAGCATCATGCGCGCCTTCATCGTGCAGCTTCGCCAGCACTTCGACGACAGCGAAGCCGAGATGGCGCTGGTGGCGCATCTGGCCGAAGCGATGGGTGATACGCAGTCGGCGGTGCGCGTCGGCAAGGCCGCCATCGCGCAGGGGCACAACCTCTACTACTACGCCTATCCGGTGCATCCCTTCCCGGCCTACACGCCGTTGCGCAGCCCGCCGGAGACGGCGATGCTGCTCGGGCTCGCGCGCCAGGAGACGGAGTTCAACACGCTGATCGTCTCGGGCGCGGGCGCCAAGGGCCTGTTGCAGGTCATGACTGTGACCGCAAAGCACGTGTGCCGAGACTACAAGATCAAGTGCGACATCAACCGGCTCTTGTCGGACCCATCCTATAATACGATGCTGGCGTCGGCTTACGTCGGCGACCGGATGGCGGACTTTTCGGGCTCCTACATTCTGACGCTGGCGGGCTACAATGCGGGGCCCGGCAGGGCGCGCCAGTGGATCCGCGAGTTCGGCGATCCGCGCGACCCGAAAGTGGACCCGATCGACTGGATCGAACGCATTCCGATCCAGGAAACGCGGGAATACGTGGCCAAGGTTCTGGCCAACATCCAGATCTACCGCGCGCGCCTCGGCGAGGAGCGGGCACCGTTGCGGCTCGAAGACGATCTCAACCGCGCGCGTGTCGCGGGGGGAGCGTCGAAGTCGCGATCCGACGGATGAGCAGATGACGAGTTACGCGTAGCTATGAGTCCCATGTAATGTTGTGGTCTCGCGGCGGCTGGGCGGCCAATGCGGGATCGAAAAGCCGGGGTAAGCAGCATGACGAGCAGAGCGCAGTCGTATCGCGAGATCTATTTCACGACCCATGACGGGCTTCGGCTCTGCGGGCGGCACTATCCGGCCGTGTTCGGCAGCAATGGCGCGGAGCGCACGCCGCTCCTGTGCCTCGCCGGGCTTTCCCGTAACGGGCGTGATTTCCACGTTCTTGCCGAGGCGCTGTCGCAGCGGTTCGACGGCGCGCGCGATGTCTTCACGCTCGACTACCGGGGGCGCGGGCAATCCGACTCCGACAAAAACTGGCGCAACTACGCCGTGCCGCTCGAAGCGGTGGACGTGCTCGACTTCATGATCGTCGCGGGGCTCGAGCGGCCGGCCATCATCGGCACGTCGCGCGGGGGACTGATCGCGATGGTGCTGGCGGCGCTGCGGCCGCGCGCGGTGGGGCCTGTCGTGCTGAACGACATCGGCCCGGTCATCGAGCAGAAGGGCCTCAGCCGCATTGCCGGATACGTCGGGCGCATTCCGTTGCCCGCATCGTGGACGGACGCCGGGGCGCTCGTCGAAGACATGTGCCGGCGCGCGTTCCCCAATGTCGGCAAGGACGAGTGGGTCGCTGTCGCGCGCCAGTGGTTCAACGAGCACAAGGGGCGCCCCGCTCCCGGCTACGATCCGGCGCTCGCGAACGCGATGTCGGTGCTGGACGGGCCGATCCCGCAGTTGTGGCCTCAGTTCGAAGGCTTGCGGCGGGTGCCGGTGCTGGTGATCCGCGGCGAGAATTCCGACATCCTGTCAGAGGAAACGGTGGAGGCGATGCACCGGCTCCACCCGCAGCTTTCGTCGTATCTCGTTCCGGGCGAAGGGCATGCTCCGCTGCTGCGCGACGCGCAAAGCATCGAGGTGGTGGCGCAGTTCCTGGCGGCCAGCGAAGCATCGCACTGGCAGCCGCGGCTGGCTTACGGCTGAGCCGGGACTGCCAGTTGAGCCTGCTCTAGCTGGGCAGCGCCTGCCGGCGCCGCGGCGTGAGCAGGCTTACAAAGATCAGCACGACGATCCCCACGGGCACGGCGAAGATGGCCGAGACCGCCCCGTCGATGCCGCGCCAGTTGGCAAGCCCAGGCCTTGTCGCCGTGCCGCGCGCCCAATCGTCGAGTGCGGTTCCGGCGGCGTCCTTGGCATCTCCTTGCTCTGCCTCGCGCCAGACTTCGGTCAGGGCGTTGTATTCCTCGATCGCCGGTTCGCTGGCGTTCGAAAGGGCTGGCCACGTTTCGTAGAAGGCGGCCGGAAACGCCTTTGTCCCAGCCTCATAGTAAAGCGCGAGCCCGGCTCCGGCGACGATGGCGGCGGCTGCGCCGAATGCCGTGGCGCGCCGCCAGGAGAGGCCGATCGCGACCGCCGGAAAGAGGCCGGCCGCGGCCAGCGAGAGAGACCCGACAACGGCTGTCGTGAGCAGCTCTTTGTCGATCGTCGAGATGGCTGCGGCGATGGCCGAGACCGCGCTCGCGATCACCACAAGCGCGATCCTTCGCCAACTGGGCCCCTCGAGGCGTGCGACCACCGTGGCGCGGAGCGAAAGCAGGGTGCGCATCAGAGTCATCACCATCACCAGCACTGCCGAGCCGAGGCCGAGCAGGATCAGCGGCAGCACAACACGCGGCGCACCGGTCATTTCGGGCAATGCGAGCAGTAGTCCGGCGGGCTCGATGGCGAGGGCCGCCTGCGAGAGCGTCAGATCCGCATTGCCCTGCGCCCGGGCGGCCGCCGGAATGACGACCGATTGGTAGAGATCCCAGGCTGACGCGCCCGGCTCCGTCGCCAGCGTTCGCGCGGCCCCGAACACGACCTCCCGCGTTTCAGGATCAAGGGCTGCCCATTGCGTCCTCGCCGCTTCGTTCAAAAGCAAACCGGAAACGGATGACGCGGTGTCGGCCCCGGTCCAAACAGCGAAGGCCGCACTCTCAAGCAGGTCGACGGAAGTGCCGTGAATGCGCGCGAGGCCGGCGTGCATCGGCGCCTCCAGCCACGGCGGAAGCTTCGAAAGCGGCGTGGCGCTTGTCAGCGCTCCGTAGATCTCGAGCTTGGCGTATGCGGCGAGCGCGGGCGCGGAGAGCAGAACCACCATCACGAGCAGCGCCGTCCACGCTCCGGCGAGGCGTGCGGCCGCGGGTTTGCGCGCCGACGCGACGGAGGCGAGAAGCGGCGGAAAGACAGCGACGCCCAGCGCCAGCGTTATGATCAGCGCGACCATATCGAGCGGGGTCATTTTCAGAAACGCTGAAACATGGCCGCTGAACGTGTCGAAGTCGACGAGGCCCGCGCCCAGGAGCTTTTCTTCCAGCGTGGCGATCTCGGAGAACGTGCGGCCGTAGTCGGTCAGGGGGAAGCCTGCGCCGTGGGCCTTGTAAGCCAGCAGCGCGAGCGGGATGAGCAGGCTTGCGGAAAGGAGAACGAATGCGATCGCCGCAACGGCGCGAAAAAGACGGTCTCCGAGCAGCAGCGCGCCGAGCACTCCCAGCGCCAGCATCGCGACAATGGCGCTGGAGCCCGGGACTTCCAAAGCGTTTGCCATCGCGTCCACGAGCGCGAATTCCGCGACAAGAAGCGAGAGAACCACCAGAACGACAACAGCGGCGGCGAGACGCGCGACCGTAACGCCGAACCTCATGGCAAGCGCTTCGGTGGCGCTCGCAGCGCCGCTCGCGGCCAGCTTGGGCGCCACCCAGACGCCCCCCAGCACGATGCCGGCGAGGAGGCCGATGCAATAGGCGAGATGATCGAAACCGGCGACGTAGATCAATCCGGGCAGGGCTGCGATCAGCGCGACGGGCATGGCCTGCGCGGCCGCCGCGAGGCCGGACACCAAGGGAAACGCTACGGGAGGCGCGGCGGATGTTTGCGTCACGGATGCTTGCGTCACGGGCCCGGCTCCTCGGCGTCGATGCGGTTCTGGCGACCGGCCCACACGAAGGCCAGCACGACCAAGCCGATCAGCACGCCCTGTGCCGCGAGATAGTAGCCGAGCGGGAAGCCCTCGATCCGCACCAGGTTCAAGAGGTCCGCCGCGAGCGGCAAGCCGATGGCGAGACCCACTGCCACGATCAGTGCCGTGGCCGTTAACCGGCCGGACCGTAAACCATGTCGGTGTGCCGTGCCGCGCTTGAGCGCGCGGCGCGTGAGGCCGGCTGCGCACAGCAAGGCTCCCAGCGCCGCTACCAGCGCCACGCCGCCGTACCCCAGCAGGGGCAGAAGATCGACGATGCCGAGGGCGGCCGAGGCCGTGCCCATGGCAACCACAATGGCGCCCGCGATCAGCAGCGCGCCCAATCCGAGTTCAATCACCCACCTACTCCCTCGCCTCGTCCGGCCCCACTATCGACGCCGTCCGCGCCATTCCGCAATCCCTTCCTGCGGCCTCGAATGGACCCAAAGCTCTCTGCTTTCAGGCCAATTTGAGACCGAGGGCGCAGGCGTCGGTCCGGCGCGCTGGCGTCAGGCGTCGCGTTCGCGCCCGAGCGGTCGCTCACACCGGCTGCATTCATGTTTCCTCTCATGAATTTATGAGTTTATGAGCTGGCGCGACTGGAACTTTGCCAGTATTAGCGGTGTGCGCCGCTGCGGCTTTCGATAGCGCCGTCCGTTTCGCAAAGCTGTCTCGCCGCACTGCCTTATTTCGATTTGAGATCTCCGAAAGCGGTCAGGATCCGGACCCGCCTTTGTCCCTTCTGCGGACCGGAGACTTCGCCTAGCCGCCAGGGTAGCCCGATGACGCCGATCACCGACAGAAAGATACGCTTCGCCCTCGCAGGGTGTGGGCGCATCTCGCACAATCACATCGGCGCCATCAAAGCCCATGCCGACCGCTGCGAGCTCGTCGCCGTCTGCGATCCCGCCGCACCCGCCCTTCGTGCCGCCGCAGAGCAGACACAGGCCACGCCCTACAGCGACTATGCGCAGATGCTCGCCAGCGCGAACGCGGACTGCGTCGTCATCACCACGCCGAGCGGGTTGCACCCGCAGCAAGCCATCCAGGCCGCACAAGCGGGCTTCCACGTCGTGACCGAAAAGCCCATGGCGACGCGCTGGAAAGACGGCCTCGCCATGGTCGATGCGTGCGACGCGGCGGGCGTGCACCTGTTCGTCGTCAAGCAGAACCGCCACAACGCCACGCTGAAGCTTCTCAAGCGGGCCATCGAACAGCGCCGGTTCGGGCGCATCTACTCCGTGTCGGTCAACGTGTTCTGGTCGCGGCCGCAGGAATACTACGACAGCGCCAAATGGCGCGGCACGTGGGAGTTCGACGGCGGCGCCTTCATGAACCAGGCAAGCCACTACATCGACCTGCTCGAATGGCTGATCGGCCCCGTGGAAAGCGTGGCGGCGTTCACGGGAACGCTGGCGCGCGACATCGAGGTCGAAGACACCGGCGTTGCGGCGCTGCGCTGGCGGAGCGGTGCCGTCGGCACGCTCAACGTGACGATGCTGACCTATCCGAAAAATCTCGAGGGCAGCATCACGATCCTCGGCGAGACCGGCACGGTTCGCATCGGCGGGCGGGCCGCCAACGAAATCCAGCATTGGGAGTTCGCCGACAAGGCCCCCGAGGACGACAGCATTACCCAGGCCAGCTACGAGACGACGAGCGTGTACGGCCACGGGCATCCGCTCTACTACAACAACGTCATCAACTGCCTGCGCGGCGAGGCCGAGCCCGAGACGGATGGGCGCGAAGGGCTCAAGTCGCTCGAGCTTCTGATCGCGATGTATCTTTCCGCGCGGGATGGGCGGCGCGTGTCTCTGCCTCTGGAGTATTGAGCCCCGTGTCCTTTTCCGTGCATCCGACCGCGATCGTGGACGACGGCGCTCAAATCGGCGACGGCACGCGGATCTGGCACTGGGTGCACGTCTCGGGCGGCGCCGTCATCGGCCGCGAATGCTCGCTCGGCCAGAACGTGTTCGTCGGCAACCGCGTGACGATCGGCAACAACGTCAAGATCCAGAACAACGTGTCGGTCTACGACAACGTCACGATCGAGGACGACGTGTTCTGCGGGCCGAGCATGGTGTTCACGAACGTCTACAATCCGCGCTCCCACGTGTCGCGCAAGAGCGAGTACCGAGACACCCGCGTCAGGCGCGGGGCAACTCTCGGCGCGAACTCGACGATCGTATGCGGCGTCACGATCGGTGCTTACGCATTCGTCGGCGCCGGGTCCGTGATCAACCGCGACGTTCCCGACTATGCGCTGATGGTCGGGGTGCCGGGCGAGCGCATCGGCTGGATGAGCGAGCACGGCGAGCGGCTGGACCTGCCCGCTTCGGGCGACGGGGAGGAGGCTGCGTGTCCGGCGACGGGGCGCCGATATATTCTCCGCAACGACATCTGCCAACCGGCGCCCGACTGAACGATCCAGCAAAAGCCGATTGTTTCTTCATCCAATTTCTCGATCACACTATTTCCAAATCACATCGGTCCAGCCCTTCCGCAGCAACGAGCGCCATGCAGTTCATCGATCTCAAGACCCAGCAAGCCGCCATCAAGCCCGAGATCGACCGGCGCATTGCAGACGTTCTCGCCCACGGCCAGTACATCATGGGGCCGGAAATCGTGGAGCTCGAAGCTGCACTGTCGGCGTTCGTGGGCACCAGGCATTGCGTCACGATGGCGAGCGGTACCGAGGCGCTGCTGATTGCCTTGATGGCACTCGGCGTCGGGCCCGGCGACGAGGTGATCACGACGCCGTTCACGTTCGTGGCCACGGCCGAGGTGATCGCCCTGCTCGGCGCAACACCCGTGTTCGCGGACATCGAGCCGGACACCCTGAACATCGATGCCGCTCTGATCGAGGCGCTGATCACGCCGCGCACGAAGGCGATCATGCCTGTGAGCCTCTACGGCCAAGTGGCGGATCTCGACGCGATCAACGCTGTCGCCGCGCGCCATGGCAATATTCCCGTCATCGAGGACGCAGCGCAGAGCTTCGGGGCAACGCTCGACGGGCGGCAGAGCTGCGGGCTGAGCACGATCGGTTGCACGAGCTTCTTTCCCTCGAAACCGCTCGGCTGCTACGGCGACGGCGGCGCGTTCTTCACGAACGACGACGCGCTGGCGCAGGCGGCGCGCGAGATCCGCATCCACGGCCAGAGCAAGCGCTACGTGCATACGCGCATCGGCGTGGGCGGGCGCATGGATACGCTGCAGTGTGCCATCGTGCTCGCGAAGCTGACGCGTTTTTCGTGGGAAGTATCGCGCCGCGAGGCCATTGGGGCCCGCTACACGCGCGAAATCCTTGCCCATGTCCCGGGCGCGCTTCCGCTGACGGCCGGTGATTGGCGCGAGCCGGCCCGCGCAGTGCGGAGCCTTGCCGTCAAGCCCGGGCGGACAAGCGTGCACGCCCAGTACACGATCGCCGTGCCGGATCGCGAGCGGGTGCAGGCAGCGCTCCAGGGTGCGGGAATTCCGACCGCCGTGCACTATCCGCTCCCTCTCAACAAGCAACCGGCCTACCGCGACCTCTGCGCGGACCGGGAGACGCCCGTTTCCGACTGGGCGGCGCGCCACGTCCTGAGCCTGCCGATGGGCCCGGACCTCAGCGACTCTGATATGGATCGCGTGGTTGACGCCCTCTGCGGCGCGATGGGCGGGATCCGCAAGAGCGGCACTACGTAGCGGGCAAAAACTGTGCAGATTCCCCGTGCTTTACCGTTTCTCTAAACTGCTATAACCATCACGGCACCCATCGGAAATCGCAACCTCTGGTGAATAGATTAATGGCGCAAGTTTCCGAACCGACCGATGAAGTTTCGATTGCCGATATTCTTTCACGGATTTGGCGCGGTCGGGGATGGATTTTCTTTTGCGCCGCGATAGCCACGGCAATTGCGGCCATTTACATCACGGCATCGGCGGTCCGAGTAAACCGCCCGGTCGTGTATTTCATCGACCTCAACGGTATCACGAACGAGCGCTATCCGGGCGGAGCGAGATTCTCGCCGCAGAACATCGTGGCACCGGAAGTTCTCTCGGAGGTGCGCCGGCGCTTCCAGATCGATCCCAAGATCAAGATGCGCGCGGCCTTCACGGCCGCATACGGATCGCCGATCATCGCGGGAATGCAGCGGTACTACCAGCGCCGGCTCGAGGCGCGCAATCTGACGCAGACCGACCTCACCGCGATCAACACCGAATACCAGAACGAGCTGCGCGCGGCGATCCAGTCGTCGGTTCAGATCGATATCAACCACTCCCTGATGGGTCTCGACACGGCTGCCGGCATGGCCATTGCGCGCGCGCTGCCAGAGATCTGGACGGAGGTCTATTCGACGCGCTTCAACATCTTCGCCAATGACGGCGTCACGCCGGTCTCTATCCCGCCGGCGGATGAGAAAATGGGCTCGGTCGCGAGCGTCCTCGTTGTCGATGCGGCGCTGGACACCATGCGAAAGGGCCTGAAGGCGCTCGCCGAAGACAACCGCTTCTCGGGGCTGATGAGCGAACAGGGTGTCTCGGTCGCGACCCTGGCCGAGCGTCTCAGCACGTTCGACAGCATTTACTTCGGCACCATCAAAGCCGTCGCGTTCCAGGCCAAGGATGGCGTGGGCATCGCGTACACAACCGTGACCCGCCAGAGGCTCGCCGAGCTGATGCGGAACGTTGCGCAGTACGACGCGGCCCTCGACAAGTTGCTGAGGCCGCGCCAGTCGGTGCCTTCCACCGAGGGCGCGGGCGCGTTCTCCAAGGATGCGCTGCAGCTCGGTGAATCTGGCATTGCGGAAATTCTGCAACTGGCGGAACGCGCCTCGTCCAACGAGTTCATTCACGAGACCCTAAAAAAGCGCCAGGACACGGCTTTCGAAGCCTCGGCGCTGCAAAAGGAACTCGACATCGTCACGAGCGAACAAGCGATCGCCGATCTCGGCATCCCGCGCGAGCAGGCAACCACAGCGCTGAAGGAGTTGGTGAAGCAGTACGACGACCTCCTGGCGCGCGCCGACGCAAGCCTGCGCACGCAATTCAGGTCGCTCTACACCCCGAGCGCGGGGCCGTTCGTTCCCGGATCTTTCCTGCCGGGTTATGCCGTTCCCGCTCTCTTCGCCGCGGGGGCGACCGGAGGCCTGCTCGGCGTCCTCTTCGCGTTGTTTGCGAGACGGCGCGGCAGCAGCGCAGCCTGAGGGATACGAAGTCTGACGTGACGCGAAGACTGCGCAGGCGCGGCCTCGCGATCCTCTGGGGCGAGACCACGCCTCGCGGGAAAGCCCTTGAAAGCTACGCTTTGACGACGTTCTCGTAGACGTCCCGGTACTTGCCGCGCGTGTCGATGACGAGGCGCGCGCTCTTCTGGATCATGTCGTAGTCGAAGTCGGAGTGATCGGTCAGGAGCACGACGCAGTCGTACGAGGCGATCTGCTTGGGATCGAGCGGCACCGACTTTAGGTCGAAGCGATGCTCACGCATCTTGGGGAACACGGGCACGTTCGGGTCGGCATACTCGACGATGGCGCCGCGACTGCGCAGGATTTCCATCACCATCACGGAGGGCGACTCGCGCATGTCGTCGACGTCGCGCTTGTAGGCGATGCCGAGAGCCAGGATTCGGCTGGCCTTGAGCGACTTCTCGCGATCGTTCAGAGCGTCGGCGATCTTGGTCACCACCCACTCCGGCATGGCGCGATTGATTTCACCGGCGAGCTCGATGAAGTGCGTGCTCAGTCCGTACTCGCGCGCCTTCCAGGTCAGGTAGAAGGGATCGATCGGGATGCAATGTCCGCCGAGGCCGGGGCCGGGATAATACGCGGTAAAGCCGAAGGGCTTGGTCGCGGCGGCATCGATGACCTCGAAAATGTCGATACCCATCCGGTCGGCAATCACCTTCATCTCGTTGACGAGGCCGATGTTGACCGATCGGTGGATGTTCTCCAGGAGCTTGGTGAGTTCTGCGACCTGCGTCGAGGATACGGGGACGACCCGATCGACCGCGGCGCCGTAAAGAAGCTCGCCAAGCTCGCGGCAAACGGGGGTCGTGCCGCCGACGATCTTCGGAATGGAGCGCGTCGAGAAGTTGGGATTGCCGGGATCCTCGCGCTCGGGCGAGAAAATCAGGAAGTAGTCCTCGCCGATGTTGAAACCGCGGCTGACAATATAGGGCTGAAGCACCTCGGCGGTCGTGCCCGGATACGTGGTGCTCTCGAGCGAGAGGATCTGCCCCTTGCGAAGGTGCGGCGTGATCGTATCCATCGTGCCGGTGATGAACGACAGGTCGGGCTCGCGATGCTTGCTGAGCGGCGTCGGCACGCAGATGACGATCGCGTCAACATCGGCGATCCTGGAGAAGTCGGCCGTCGCCTCGAAACCGTTGCCCACCATAGCGGAAATGTCGGCGCCGGTGATGTGCTTGATCGGGCTCTTGCCGGCATTCAATGCAGCGACGCGATCGTGATCGATATCGAAGCCCAGAATTGGAAAGCCCACTTCGCTGAACCGCAGCGCCAGCGGGATGCCGACGTATCCCAAACCGAGAATGCCGATGACAGCCTTCTTGGCGGCTAGCTTCTCGCGAAGTTGCATCTGGTGCGTCCTGATCAGGTGGGAGACGAATGCGGTGCGGCTATATTTGCATTTCTGACTTTTCCGCAACCGAAAACTTGGCGGGCGAAAGCCGCGGAAAATCGTAAATGCGACGCGATCGCCCCCGCTCCAGGCGGCCGCCCGTGCCCACCATTAGACCGTAAGGGCCGCCATGGAAATAGCCGCGAAATTGTCACGAGGCGGCCGGCAAACCCGACAGAATGACGCAGCCGGAAAGCCGGCGCTTTGGGGCACCGATTTGGTGGGCAATGCCGGAGATTTCGCGCCGTCGAAACCGGGCCGGATCAGGCCACTGGCTTTTCGGCCCGCGTGATGCGCTCGATGAGGCTGGCGCGGCGGACGGGCTTGCGGACGTCGCCGTCTGCTGCGGCTGTATCGGGCGAAGCGACTTTGGATGCGGCAGCCCCGTTCGTCACCTCCGACACGCCGTCGAGCGCGCGCAGGAAGCCGCTCACGCGCTGATCCTCGCCCTCGCGGCGCATGCCGGTTTCTTCCGGACGCGGCGGGCGCGGCGCGTTGATGCGTTCGACCAGGGGCTGCTTGGGGCGGATGTTCGCTTCGCGGCGCGCGCCCGAGGTCGGCAGGGTGCCGGCGCCGAGGCGGCGCATCTCGTCCATGAAATGAGCAGCCTGGCGCGCCAGCTTTTCATTGGCCGCGGCGATCTCGGCGCGCAGGCGCTGGATGGTGCCGGACTGCTCTTCGGCCTGAGCCTGCAACGCGCTGACGCGCGCGCGCATCGCGACTTTGCTTTCCTTCATGGTGCGGTCGTCGACGTCTTCCGCTTCATAAGTGGCAAGCGCGGCCCGCAGGCGCGCCGCCTCGGCGGCGAGGTCTTCGTTGACGGTTTTGAGGGTGCGGATCTCGGTCTCGCGCGCGGCCTGGCCGGCGTTGCCCGCCTCTGCCATGCCTCGCGCCGAGCGCAGCGCGTTCTCCGCGTCCACGAGATCCTTGCGCAGGCGATTGATCTCCGCCGCGGCTTCCATGCTCTCGGCCGCCTTTTCGCCCGAAGCCGGCGACGGCTGCGCAGACAGTCCCCCGGCGGACGCGGACACGGCGTCCCCCTGCTCGATGCGCGCGGCGGACTTTGAGAGGGTGCCCTGCAGCTTGCTGATCACGGACGCCTGCTCGCGCGTCTTGGTGCGCAGGGCCTCGATCTCGGACCGCAGCGCCACTTCGCCGTCGAAGCGGGGGTCGGCGAGGGTTTCGCGGTTGCGCGCGGCGCGGGCCGCGAGCGTCGCATTCAAGCGGTGAATTTCGTCGCGCTGCTGGGCGTTGATCTGCGTGGCCTCATCCAGCGCCTGCGACTGGCGGCCCGATGTCTGCGTCAGGTTGCCGATCTCGCGATCGCGCTGTGTGAGCAGCTTCTTTGTCTCGTTCAGGCGATACTCGACCTTGGGCATGCGGTCGGCGATGGTCTGCTCAAGGACGCGGCGCGCGTTCTCGTGCTCCTCGAGCGCTGAGCGGAGCCGTCCCACCTCGCCTTCGAGATCGCTGATGCTGGCGTCGCGGCGGCTGAGCTCCACGCGCTGGCGGGCGGCCGAGTACGTCGCCCGCTCCACCTTCTGCTCGAGCTTATGGATGGTCAGCGCATAGGTCGCGCGCAGGCGGTCCTTGTCGGCGGCAATCTCCATCGACGTCAAAGGCATCGTGGCGTGGAGTTGCTCGGTGGCGAGGCGCGCGGACCGGCGGCCATAGAGAGGCGCCAGCAGAAAGCCGATGAGGCCTGCCGAAAAGAATCCGAGCGCAACCAGCATGGCCGACTGGATCGTAATCACCAGCGCATCCCTCTGGCCATTCCTTTCATCTCGACCGCCACCGTCTCGAACGACATCTCGAACGACAACATTTCGTACGCCAGCATCCCGTGCGCCAACCGTTGCTCCACGTCGCCACAACGAAGCTGCGGCGACTGGCGCTCAGCGACTAAAGCCGCCCGCGATATCCGGCGCAAGTCCGATACGCCAGCGCGGGTTCATCCGTTCACTATAAAGGATTCCATGTCGGCGCACGGGTATACTTCAAGTACCCGACATTGGCGCCGAGGCGCAGTCCAACGCCGGAACGAATGACCGCGAGCGTGACGTCGTTCAACTTCTGGAACTGCACGGAGACGCCGCCCACCAAATATGCAGCGCCCTGCACGCCTCCGAATCTCTCATAAATTTCCGAGGGATCGCGAAGGTTGTAGACAAGGACCATCGTTTTCGAGCCTTCCGCGCCGGCGTCGTAGCCAACGGTCGGACCCTGCCAGAAGACCTTGTGCTCCCCGGCGTCCTTCGTGAACAGGCGCCCTTCGCCATAGCGCAACCCCACCACGAAGGCGCCACCGGCGTCTTCGCCAAGGATGTATCCGTTCGGGCGGCCCTGGCTCTTGAAGGCGTATTCCACGGCCTCTGCCAGACCCTTGCTGATGGCGCCGAAGAAGCCGTGTCCGGCCTGGATGATCTCGTTCTGCGAATAGTGCTTTTCGTCGGACGGCGGCGGGCCGCCCTGGCTGTAGCCGGGCGCGCCTTCACCCGGCGGCGGAGCATAAGGCTCGCCGTATCCGCCCGGATCGGATTGCGGGGGGGCATTGCCGTAGGCTTCATTCTGGCGGGCGCGGGTCGGCGAATACGTGTCGTTTCCGGCCGCATAGGGATCGGGCCGGCGCTGCTCTCCGCCATAGCCGCCTCCGCCACCACCGGAATTCGGCGAATAGGCGTCGTTCTGGCGTGAGCCGTAGGTGTCGCGCGGGGCGCCCCTGTCGCCGTACTGGTCGCCGTTCTGGCGATAGCCGCCGCCGGAATCGCCGCGCGGCACATAGGCGTCGTTGGCGGGAGGCTGAGCGCGGCCGCCGTAGCCGCCGTTGTCATATGACCCGTTTGACCCGTTGTCATACGAATCCGGCGCGCGCCAAGGGCCGTCCTGGGCCATCGCAGGGGCTGCGACTGCGAACACTATCAGCGCCGATCCGGCAGATGCGAACCAGCGGCGAAGGCAGACAAACGTTGTCATGGGTTATCGAAATCCTTGGATCTCGCAGACAGGCGGAGACGCGCGCGCTGCGCGGTGAAACGAACCGAACCCGACCGCGATTCTTTCCTTAAAGTGTTACCAAAGTGTGGCTAGATCGCACGCCGTGCGGACACGGATCGACAGCCGGACACGACAAGCCTCACGGGCTAAAAGCTTTTCAGCGATCTGAAATTGCTTTGGTGCGCGCGGCGATCGGATCGCGTCCCCAGGCTACGAAGTGCGGATTGCCGTAACCGCCTTCGGCCTTGCCGTATGAGAGGCGCTTGCCGGATAGATCCGTCACGCTTCCGCCTGCCGCCTCCAGAATGGCCTGGCCCGCTGCCGTATCCCATTCGCGGGTCGGGCCGAGGCGGACATAGAAGTCCGCGTCGCCCCGCGCGATCCGGCAGAACTTGAGAGAAGATCCGGACCGCTTGACCTCGCCGATGGTGTAGCCGGTGAGGAACGCCTCGGTCTCGGCCGTGCGATGCGAACGGCTTTCGAGGACGGTCAGTGACTCCGGGTTCGGCTGGCGCGTGCGCAGGTCGCGCAGCGGCAGCGAAGAGAGTGTGGCGTTGGGCTCGTCGAGGGGAACGTGCGCCTCGACGGCACGGCCCTCTCCGAGGGTGACGTACAAATCTCCCAAGGCCGGTGCGTAGATCATGCCAAACACCGGCGCGCTATCGACCACCAAACCGACGTTGACGGTGAACTCGCCGACGCGGTTCACATACTCCCGCGTTCCATCGAGCGGATCGACCAGAAAGAACGAGCGGCTCTTGGCCGGGGCCGCACCGAGCGCCATGCTCTCCTCGGCAATGACGGGCACGCCACGGGCGGCGTTCCACAGGCCCTCCAGGAGCAGAGCTTCCGATTCGCGGTCGGCCACGGTGACGGGCGACGAATCCGGCTTCGTCTCGACGGCGACGCCGCACTGGTAGTAGCGCATCTGCGCTTGCCCGGCCGCGAGCACGACGGGAAGGAGGCTTTCGGCCAGCGCGGGAAAGTCGAACGCCCTCATCGGACAGCGCCCCGATTCGTTTCCTGTAACCCCATCCGGCGCGCCCGCCGCGATCCTGCGTGTCCGTCAAGACTCATATGCCGCTCAATGTCCGCCGTGCGAATCGTCATTGCCGGATCGGGCTTTGCAGATCCACCGGGCGCCGTGTATCAGAACACACAAGCCCGGACGCGCCCTCGATCCTGCGCGCGGCCGGCCCCGGAAGGGCCGAACCACGACACGAGACTACATGCAGATCGATCGCCAGGGGGTTTTTCTATGACTGATCGCGTTCATCCCACCGATCTCGAGCTTGCTGCCCTCATTTCGAGCAAGATCTGCCATGACGTCATCGGCCCGGTGGGGGCAATCTACAACGGTCTGGAAATCCTGAGCGAGGATGACGACGCCGAGGCGCAGGCCTATGCGCTCAGCGTCATCCGGAACGTGACGGAGCAGGCATCGGCCCGCCTGCAGTTCGCGCGATTCGCGTTCGGCGCCGCCGGATCGGCCGGATCGCTCATCGACCTCGGCACCGCCGAGCAGATTTCCCGGGGGTTCCTCGGCGCCGGCAAGCACAAGCTCGTCTGGCAGGGCCTCGGCGGCCATATGTCCAAGGACAAGGTCAAGTTGCTTCTCAACCTCATCGCCGTCGCCATCACCGCGCTCCCGCGCGGCGGCGAGATCGCCGTGCTGATGTCCGGCACCAACGAGAGCCCGAACTTCGTGCTGCGCTGCCAGGGCACGAGCGCGCGCCCGCCGATGCACCTCGGGGAGTTCATTTCCGGCGAAGGCGTGCCCCCCTTGGATGCGATGACCATCCAGAGCTACTACACGTGGCGGCTGGCGCAGACGGCAGGCATGACGCTGTCGATCGTCAAGGACGGGCAGGACATCCTACTGTCCGCCCTCGGTTAACTTCTAAGCGCGCGCCCCCAGCGCGCGGAACATCCCCCGTGGGGAGTGGAAAATACGCATCCGCACAAGGGTGATAGTGCACCCTTAGGGGTCAGCCGCGACCACGCAAAGACTGCATTCGAGCGGCTTCCTCAACCAGTCATTAACTCCTTTACATCACAAATGACTTGGTCCGCGCGCGACGCGGATGGATCGCCTTCCCGCAGGGGAAGAGCGCGCGCTCGAGGCTCTGATGAAGCGCTGTCTCATCGCCGATCATTCCGAGGTTGTCCGCAAAGTCGCGCGGCACTACCTCGAATCGTTGTCGTGCGAGGTGGTAGAAGCCCGGAACGCCGACGAAGCGCTGCATGTGATCAGCACCCAGAACATTGCGGCCGTGCTGCTGGACTGGCGGCTGCCGGGCAAGACGACCGTCGAATTCCTCTCGGCGCTTCGCTTCTCCGGCATCGAGCATCGCCCGCTCGTGATCTACATCACGACCGAGAACGATCCGGCCGATATCCGCAAAGCCTTCGCGGCCGGCGCACATACCTACCTCCTGAAGCCGTTCGACCGCGAATCGTTCACGGAGACGATGCGGAACGCCGCGCTCGCCCCCATCACGGTCGGCGGGCCGTCGCCCACAGCCGGCGGGTCCGGATACGGGCATAGCGACGTGCACATGCCCGCATCCGCATCCTCGATGCGGCCCTAACAGGGCACGCCCGGATCGTTCCGGCCCCTCGTCCCGCGCCTCCTCGTTCTTCCTGAGACTGGCCTCGCGCCTTGCCGCTTGCTAAAGCGTCCCTTCCGCGATCTCCGGTGAGGACATCTTTTGCTGCGAGTCGAGCACCTCAGAATTGGACAGCTTCCGCCGCTGTCGTTCGCCGTCACGGGTGGAGAATGCCTGGCCATCGAGGGGCCATCCGGCTCCGGCAAGACGCGCATCCTGCGGGCCATCGCCGACCTCGACCCGAACGAGGGACATCTCTTCATCGACGGACATGAGCGTGGCGAGGTGGCGGCCACGGACTGGCGCAAGCTGGCCCGCTATGTTGCCGCCGAACCCGGCTGGTGGGCGGATACGCCCCGCGCTACGCTGCCCACCACGGCCGCGGCCCAAGCCCGCGCGGCGCGGCTCATTTCGGCGCTCGGCCTCGACCAGGAGGTTCTCGACCGCCCCGTCAGCCTGCTTTCGACCGGCGAGCGCCAGCGGATCGCGCTGGTGCGCGCGCTCATCGACGAGCCCAAGGTGCTGCTGCTCGACGAACCGACAGGGCCGCTCGATGTCGCCTCGAGCGCGCTCGTCGAGGAGCTGATCCGCTTTCAACTGCTGGCCGGACGATGCGTGCTGATCGCCAGCCACGACGCGGCGCTGGTCGGACGCCTCGCCCACGCGCGGCTCCAGCTCGGCCCCCTCAAACGCTCGACAAGCGGCGGAAAGGGCGCACAGCCATGACGTACATCGATCTCGGATTTTCCGATCTTGCGATCGCCGCGCTGCTGCTGATCGCCAACGGTGCGGTGTCGATCTGGTTCCGTCTCGGACTCGAGCGCACGATCGCCATCTCGGCCGTTCGCATGATCGTGCAGCTCGCTGTGGTCGCGCTGGCGTTGAAATGGATCTTCGCGCTCGACAATCCTGTCTGGACCGTTCTGTTCGCGCTCTTCATGGCGGGCGCCGCCGGATACGAAGTCATAGCTCGGCAGGAGCGGCGCGTCGGCGGCATGGCGGTGCTGGCGCTTGGCGCGGGCGCGCCGTTCGCGGCCGGGCTCATCGCTACGATTTTCGCGATGGTCGCGGTTATCGGGCCCGACCCCTGGTATGCGCCGCGCTATGTATTGCCGATCTTCGGCATGATGCTCGGCAATGCGTTGACCGGAACGAGCCTCGTGCTCGACACCATGAGCACGTCGGCCGTGCGCGACCGGCTCGCCATCGAGGCGCGGCTGGCGCTCGGGGCAAGCCGTTACGAGGCGCTGCGGCCGAGCTTGCGCCGCGCGCTCACCACCGGATCGATGCCGATCCTCACCGCCATGGCCGCCACGGGCATCGTCTCGCTGCCCGGCATGATGACGGGACAGATCCTGGCCGGGGTCGATCCCGTCTCGGCGGCCAAGTATCAGGTGATGATCCTGATGCTCATCGCCGGTTCTACCGGGCTCGCCGTAGTCGCGGCGGGGATCGGCTCCGTGATGCTGCTGACCGACGAGCGCCACCGCCTCAGGCTCGACCGGCTGTCCTCGCCCTAGGTTTCAATAAGAGCCGCACCACCGCCAAGAAAAACGCCCGCCACGGCGGCTCGCAGGAGCTTTCGTGGGCGGGCGTAATCGTTCCAGGCCGTCGCGCAGAGCGCTCGACGCCTTGAAGAGTTAGGGCGTCGGCGTCACGGGCGCGACAGGAGCGGTGGTTGCCGTCGACGAAGACGTCGAAGATGCGTCAGGCGTCGTTGCCGTCGCGGCAGGTGCGCTCTCGGTGGGCGGCGTCGACGGCGCGGCTGCGGCCGGTGCGGCTGGTGCTGCCTGCGCCTGGGCGGTCAGTGCGGCGGCGGCACGCTCGGCGGCATCGGCTGCGCGCTCTGCGGCAGCGGCGGCGCGTTCGGCGGCAGCAGCGGCCGATTCTGCGGCGGCGGCGGCAGCATTGTTAGCCGGTGCATTCGCGGATGCATCGGGCTCGACCTTCGCGGGCTCAGCCGTCGTTGCGCCTGCGGCGGTTGCGGTCGCTGCGGCAGCAGCGGGCGCGACAGGGATGGTGCCGGTCTCGACAGCCGTCGGCTGTTCGGCGGGCTTGGTCTCAGCGGCCTTCTGCTCGGTCGCGTCAGACTCGCTCGGCGCGGCGGCGGTGTCCTCGGACTTCTTCTCGGACGAAGACTTCTCAGAAGAAGAGCCGGTCGAGGCCGTCTCCTTCGCCTTCTCGTCGGAGGGCTTGGCTTCCTTTGCGGCGTCGGAAGGCTTGCTCGTCGAAGCGGTCTCTTCCTTCTTGGCGGCGGGCTTCTTGGGCGCCTTCGCGTCCTGAACCTTGTTGATGTCCGGTCCCCAGCACACGGTCGCGTTGGCGGTGCAGGTGTGCTCGTCGACGACGATCAGGTTCAAGTAGAGCTCGCAGTCGACATCCTTCTTGCCGACCGTGTACTTCTCGATGCCCTGCTCCGCCGCCCACGTGGCGATGTGCTTGTCGAGCAGATCCTTGGCGTCGCGCGTCGGGCCATCCTTGCCGTAGTCATTGACGGTGAAGCCCATGCGTTTGCATCCCGCGATGGCCGGATTTGCCAAAGCGAGAGCGCCCGTCAGTGCAGTTGCGAGGGCGAACCTGGACACGAAACCCATCAAGTTTCTCCGTAACGGCCGAATTTCATTTGGTGTTCACGCTGCTATAGCCGTGTCCTTCGAGCATGCCTAGAGCGCTTGGCGACATTATGCGCAGCTTTACTAACGGGCCGAAATAAATCCCGAAGTGGTTTTCCCCTCCGCGCGAAGAGTAATTTACCCTTCACTATCCTCACACAAAGCGGCGCAGTTCGCGCCAATCCTCGTTGTTTCCATGAAAAATGCCGCGCCTCCGGTGTGGGGGCGCGGCATCATTACGTCGGGTTTGCCTGACGCTTAGAGCTTGCAGATTGTGGCGGAACCGCGGCAGGTCCAGCCCCACGAGCCGCCCTGCTTGCAGCTGTAGCTGCGGGCGCCGTAGGTGTAGCCCGGCAGATTCGCGGCCGCGCCGACCTTGTTGTTGGAGCCCATCCACGCAGCCCAGGCACCCCAATCGACGGCCTGGAGAAGAGCTTCATCGACCTGCAGCTTCGCATCCTGCTGGCTTCCGGCTTCACCGACGGCGCCCTTGCGGACGCACTCTTTGGCCTCAGCGACGGTTGCAGTGAACGCGAAGCCCGCGACGGCTGCGAGCGCCATCGTCGAACGCACAGCTTTGAGCATTGATCTTCTCCCTAAGAATGAACGCAGCAGTTCGTGCGTTTAATTGGCAGAACCGCGGGGACTCTGCCCCAACTACTGCGCCCCGCCTATCCGTCATGCACAGGAAAGCACGCGGAACCGATGGTTTTCCGCGGTCTCGTTGCACGGAGACAACGCGGCCGAACCGCGTGCCAGAATTCGGCGACTCAATTGGCCCGTTGAAGATCCACGGCCTTCGGCCCCTTGCCGTGCTTGTCCGGTTCCGTATCGAAGGAAATGCGCGCGCCCTCCGCCAGCGCACCCATGCCGGACCTCTCGATTGCCGTGACGTGCACGAACACGTCGTTCCCCCCGCTGTCCGGCTTGATGAAGCCATAGCCTTTTTGATCGTTGTAAAATTTAACAGTTCCAACCTGGCGCATCTCACGTCTCCACAGCCCGCGTCGGTTCTTGGAGACCGGCAGAAGCGCGGGCAATGCTTCAGCCGGGCGAACCGGCCTCACCTTCGATGGGAGATCGAAACTTTCGAACGCGCGATCTTGCGCGCTCTCGGATTCACTCGGGCTGTTGTAGTCACTCGAATGACGTCCACTCGAACCTCGGCCTTCCTGCGCGAGCGTGCCCGCACAGTGTTCTTGGTTTTGATGCGTCTTTCGAAGACGAACACGCATCGCCGGGAGCTTCGAAGTATTCCGAAAAGATGCGGGGCACGCAACCCTCGCGGCGCGACGTTCAAACGTAATCCTGCGATCTCACGAGGATGTTACGCGACGCGCTCGCCGGTGAGCCATGTCATGCGGCTTTCCGCACCTTTCGCGCGCGCGAGTGTCTGCACGAAATACGGAAGTAGACGGGCGAGCTTCTCTTCGAGAGTGTACGGAGGATTTAAAACGAGAAGCCCCGTGCCCGACAACTCTCCTTCGAGATGCGGGGAGCGCACGTAGAGCTCCACCGAGAGCAGCTTCGGCAATCCCAGCGCGGCGGCGTCGCGTTGAAAGGCGCGTACGGCGCGCGTGTCCTTGACGGGATACCAGATGATGATGGTGCCGGTGGCGAACCGCCGATGCGCGGCGGAAAGACCTTCCAGCAGGCGGCGGAATTCGCCGGGCTCCTCGAACGGCGGATCGATCAGCACGACGCCGCGGCGTTCCTTCGGCGGCAACAGGGCTTTCAGTGCGGCCCAGCCGTCGATCGTCATGACCTTGGCAGCGGGATCCTTTGCGAACAGCGCGGCCAGCGCTTCCGCATCTTCCGGATGAGCCTCGTTCGCGACGAGCCGATCGCCGCGGCGCATCAGCCGGCGCGCGAGTAGCGGGCTGCCAGGATAGGCGTTCAGCGCGCCGCCCTCGTTCAACTCGCGCAGCACGCCGAGATACGGAGCGAGGATCTCGGCCACTTGAGCCGGCGGCTCGCTGGCCAGGATGCGGCCGATGCCGTCGCGCCATTCGCCCGTCTTCTGCGCTTCGACGCTCGTGAGATCGTAGAGGCCGATGCCGGCGTGCGTGTCGACGACGCGGAACGGCTGCGGCTTGAGCTTCAGGTGCTCGATGACGAGCGCGAGCACGGCATGCTTCAGGACGTCGGCGAAATTTCCAGCGTGATAGATGTGTCGATAGTTCATGCCATGCCCCAAAACGATCCGGGGACGCCACGGCTTCGAAGCCGCGCCATCCCCGGCGCTTGGTAGCACATTCATGGGCGCGCGCGAGCGGCCGGCGCCGTCGCGCGCGATACCTCAGCCAGCGAGCGGCGGCTGATAGGTCTGCGTGGCGTAGGGTTGGGGGGCCGAGGACTGACCTGCGGCTTCCGATCCGGGGCTGCGTTCGAGCTGCGGGGCGATTTCAGCCGGATCGCGCACGCGGCGCGAACGGCCGTCGAACACCGCACCCTGCTCGATCGACAGCAGGTGGCTGTGGATGTCGCCGTCGACCTCGGCACCGGCGTGAAGAACGACGTGCGTGCCCATGATGGCGCCGGATACGCGGCCGAACACATCGACCGTCTCGGCCGCGATCGCGCCGTTGATGACGGCTTCCTTGCCGACTTCGAGCTGGCGGCTGTGCAGATCGGCCTGGATGTTGCCGAGAACCTTGAGGGAGCCTTTGCAGCGGATCGTGATCGTCTGGCCTTCGATCGAGAGATCGTTGCCGATGACGGACTGCGTATCGGACCCGGCGGACGCGACTGCATGCAGGTGCTGCTTCTCGACGCCGATGTTGCGATCAAGGCGACGGAGCTGCGGTGCGGGGGCTTCGACTGGAACGGGCTCGGGCTTGCGATTGAAAACCATTACTCATCTCCTTGACGCTAACCATAATCCGCACACGCCTTCCATGCGTTGGGAGTTGGTCGAAAACATGTCCAAAGTTTTGCTCCGAGCGAGTTGATCGATCGCGCACGACTTCTATCGCGCACTTCTCAGATGGTTGCAGGACGCGGGTTGCAGCCCGCCGCGCGAGGTCTCATGTCTTGTCTGAGGTGAACGACAACTGCAGACGATCGACGCCCAAGATCGCTGGAGACACCATGAGCGCAAACGACGATAAGACGCTCGCCACGCACGCTTCCACCATTGCGGCGACGCCGGCATGCGGCGCAGAAATCCCTGCGCCAGACGCTGATTTTTCAGCGCGCGAGGCGATGGTGATCGCGATCGGTCAGTGCTTCGCGAGGTATGCCCACATGCCAGAAGCGGGCTCGCTTTCACCTCGCGTGCGCGATGCGATGCTCGCGGTACCCCGCCACCTGTTCGTTCCTGAGCAAGACCGGGCGCGCGCCTATCTCAACGTTCCCGTCCCGATCGGCTACGGCCAGACCATCTCGCAGCCGTTCATCGTCGCGCTCATGACCGAGCTGCTGCATCTGGCGCCCGACGCGCGGGTGCTCGAAATCGGAACCGGCTGCGGATATCAGACGGCTATCCTCTCGCGGCTCGCGCAACATGTGTTCTCGATGGAAATCGTCGCGCCGCTCGCCGAACGGGCAGCGCGCACATTTTCCGATCTCGGACTTTCGAACGTGACCACGCGCATCGGCGACGGTCATCGCGGCTGGCCGGACGAGGCCCCCTTCGACGCCATCCTCGTCGCCGCCGCTCCGGCCCGGGTGCCCGAGGCCCTGGTGCGCCAATTGCGGCCGGGCGGGCGCCTTGCCCTGCCGGTCGGGGAAAGCGCGCAGCAACTCATTGTTGTCGAAATGCGGAGCGATCAATCGTCCGTGCAGAGGGAAATTATTCCCGTATGCTTTGTTCCGCTTACGTCCGAGGACGTTTAGCAAATACCCAAGGGCAATTGCCATGACCACCAAAGCCGGGCTTGCGCGGCGATGGCTTCAGCTTCAAATTTCGAGCGCTCTCAGCTGATCCGATGGAGACGACGGGAAATGGACGACCTGGACCGGTTCGAACCGGAGCTACATACCTTCAGCGGAACGGTACGCCTGTGGGCAACGAGCACAGCCGAGGTGATTACGGACAGTGGGCTAGTGCTGTTTCTCGATACGCGCGGGCAACCGCCGATGCCGGTCGGCTCACGCGTCAAGATCGACACGCGGAAGTACCGCCCCTGTCATTTCGTCACGAAGGTGACACCGGTTTAAATGGTGGGAGCATGAGGAGCTACGGCGTGAGGGTTGGGCGCGGCCGAGCGGGCTAGATGCGCGCGACGAAGCTGTCGACGACCCGTTTGCGGCCGGCGTGATCGAACTCGATCGTGAGCTTGTTGCCGTCGACGTCGGTGACGGTGCCGGGGCCAAACTTCTGATGGCGGACGCGCGCGCCTACCGTGTAGCCGGCCCCCTTCGCCGCCGATGATGCGATCAGCTCGCCCTCGATGGTGATCGGCGGCCGCATGGGCCGCATACCCGCCTGCTTCTGGCGGTCCGCATCGCGCGACCAGTTGGCGGATTTTGCTTCTTCATGCGATTTGGCGCGCTGCCAGCCGGGCGTGTCGTAGCTCGCCCCGAAGCGCGGTGATGCGTCGTCAAAGCGGCTCTTGCCATACGGCGCCCGGCCAAAGCCGCCCTGCTCGAACGGATTGCCGAAATTCTGATAGGCGCCGCCGAACGGGCTCTTCGTTTCAATGACCTCGGTATCGCCTTCCGGCAGATCGTCCACGAAACGCGACGGAATGGCGGACTGATAGAGGCCGCGTGTGCGCCGGTTCTGCGCAAACGACACCTTGGCCAGCTTGCGGGCCCGCGTGATGCCGACGTAGGCGAGGCGGCGCTCCTCTTCGAGGCCCTTCTCGCCGCTTTCGTCGAGCGAGCGCTGATGGGGAAACAGCCCCTCCTCCCACCCGGGAAGAAAGACCGTGTTGAACTCGAGGCCCTTGGCGGCGTGCAGCGTCATGAGGCTGACGCGGTCGCCGTCGTCGCCCTGCTCGGTGTCCATGACGAGGCTGACGTGCTCGAGGAAGCTCTCCAGCGTCTCGAACTGGTGCATGAAGCGCACAAGTTCTTTCAGGTTCTCGAGCCGCGACTGGGCTTGCGGGCTCTTGTCGCTCTGCCAGTGCGCGGTGTAGCCGCTCTCGTCCAAGATGAGCTCGGCCAGCTCGGTGTGCTTCATGCCGTCGGAGAGGCCGCGCCAGCGCTCGAAGGCGTGCACGAGGTCGGACAGCGATTTGCGCGCCTTGCCGGCGAGTTCTTCGGTCTCGATGATCTCGCGGGCGGCGCGGAACAGCGGCACGGCGCGGGCGCGGGCCAGGGCGTGGATGCGCTCGACGCTGGTGTCACCGAGGCCGCGCTTCGGGACGTTGATGATGCGCTCGAACTTGAGGTCGTTCGACGGATTGTGCGTCACTTCCAGATAGGCCAGCGCGTCCTTCACCTCGGCGCGCTCATAGAAGCGCGGGCCGCCGATGACGCGATAGGGCAGACCGGTCGTGACGAAGCGGTCTTCGAAGGCGCGCATCTGGAACGAGGCGCGCACGAGGATCGCGATTTCGTTCAGCCGCTGGCCAGCCGCGCGCTGCTCCTCGATGGTGCGCACGATGGAGCGCGCCTCCTCCTCGTCGTCCCAGACGCCCATGACGGTGACTTTGTCGCCGCGCTCGCCGTCGGTGAAGAGTGTCTTGCCGAGACGGCCCTTATTGGCCGCGATGAGGCCCGAGGCCGCCGAGAGAATGTGTCCCGTCGAGCGGTAGTTGCGCTCCAGGCGAATGATCCTGGCGCCGGGGAAGTCGGTCTCGAAACGCAGGATGTTGTCCACCTCGGCGCCGCGCCAGCCGTAGATCGACTGATCGTCGTCGCCGACGCAGCAGACATTCGGAGAGCCTTGGGCGAGCAGGCGCAGCCAGAGGTACTGGACGACGTTGGTGTCCTGGTACTCGTCGACCAGGATGTAGCGGAAGCGGCGATGGTAGTCGGCGAGGATATCCGGGTGCTCCAAGAACAACCGGAGCGTTTCGAGCAGGAGATCGCCGAAGTCGGCCGCGTTGAGTTCCTTCAGGCGCTTCTGGTAGGCGGCATAGAGATGCGCGCCCTTGCCGCCGGCGAAGCCGAAGCTCTCTCCGGCGGGCACTTTCGCGGGCGTGAGGCCGCGGTTTTTCCAACTGTCGATGAGGCCCGCGAGCTGGCGCGCCGGCCAGCGGTCCTTGTCCAGTCCCTCTGCGTCGATCACCTGCTTGATGAGGCGGAGCTGATCGTCGGTGTCGAGGATGGTGAAACCGGATTTCAGGTCGACCAGCTCGGCGTGACGGCGCAGGATCTTGACGCCGATGGAGTGGAACGTGCCGAGCCACGGCATGGCCTCGACAGCGCCGCCGACAAGCGTGCCGATGCGCGTCTTCATCTCGCGCGCGGCCTTGTTCGTGAACGTGACGGCGAGGATCTGGCTGCCGTAGGCGCGGCCGGTCGCCAGGATGTGGGCGATGCGCGTCGTCAGAACGCGGGTTTTGCCGGTGCCTGCGCCCGCGAGAACCAGCACGGGGCCGTCGAGGGCTTCGACCGCGGCGCGCTGCTCGGGATTGAGGCCGTTGAGGTAAGGCGGCATGGCGCTCGCGCGGGCGCGCTCGGAGATGGAGCGGCGTTCGGGCGGGGCATCGTTGAATGCGTCGTGGCTCTGCTCGGCGTCGCTCCCATGGGCGCGCTCCAGCCCCTGCGCACGCGGGGCCGCCGCGTTCGGAGCCATCGGCAGATCGAACGGCGGGAGATCGCCGTCCCCGTCCTGGGCGGCTCGTTTATCGTTTTGCGACATCGGGTTCGATCTATAGCACCCAGCAGTGGGCGGCAACGGGGCGGGCAAAAGTGCCCACATGACAAAAATATAGGACGGCTTTTTGCGTTGGCCACCTAACTCCCGTGTGCCCACAGGAAAATGCCCCAATTGGGGGTCACACTTGTGGTCACTGTTGGGCTATGGTGACGCGGCGGCGTCGCCGGTTGCACACGGCGTTGCCAGAGCGGTCTGCTGTCGACCGCGCCGGGGGGCAAGCAGGTCTGTTGCGCGGTTCAGCCGCGCCGTGGCGTGCTGGCTGGCGGCGCGCGGCTGCGGCCCGCGTCTTCGCGATCGCAGTTCCAATGGATCTTGAGCAGACAAGACGCGGATGAACAACGCTCTCCTCTATCTCGGCGGCATTCTGATCACCGCGTTGGCGGTTCTTTTCGCCGTGCCGCGCTTCATCGACTGGAACAGCTATCGCGGCGTCTTCGAAGAAGAGGCTTCGCGCGTGTTGGGCCGCGAGGTGCGCGTGGGCGGCGCCGTCAACGTGCGCCTGCTGCCGGCGCCGTTCGTCAGCTTCGAGAAGCTCCGCATCGCCGATCTCGGCGCCGACGGCGGCAACTCCATCATCCGGGTCGAGAGCTTCACGATGTGGCTTTCCGTGCCGCCGCTTCTGCGCGGCGTGCTGGAAGCCCATCGCGTCGAGCTGGGCCGGCCCGTCGTCAGCCTGTCCACCAACGAGCAGGGAAGCGGCAACTGGCGGACGCTGGCCTTCTCGCCCGACGCGGTCCGTTTCGTGCCCAAAGACGTGGCGCTGCAGTCGGTGCAGGTCCATGACGGGGCGGTCATCATCAGCGGCCCGCAGCGCAACGAGCTGGCGCGCCTGGACGACGTCAACGGCGAGTTGACGGCCGAGGCTCTCGAAGGCCCATTCAAATTCCGCGGCAGCGCCAACTGGGGCGGCACACTGCGCCACATCAAGCTCGCGACGTCGAAGATGGATACCGACGGCGTGCTGCGCTTCAAGACCGCCATCGACGTTCCCGCGACCTCCAACAGCTACGTGTTCGACGGACGGCTGAGCGACATCAAGGAAAAGCCGACTCTGGACGGTGACCTGACGGCGAAATTCGCCCTGGGACATGGGCCGAAGCCAGCGCCCGTCACCGCGGCCGATCCTGTTGTTGAGCCGGAGCCTGCGGCGGGCGCGCAAACCGGGCCGGCTTCGCCCAACGTCGCCGCTCCGCCGGCTGTCGTATCTGAGGCACAAAAGGGTGCAGCTCCGGCCGCGAACGGCTCGCGCGGCTTCGATCTCAAGGCCAAGCTGACGGGATCGACAACGGCGGTGGCACTCAAGGACATCGCCGTCTCGCTCGATGCCGGCGCGACACCGCAGCTCATCACGGGCGAAGCGGTGTTCGACTGGGCGCAACGCATGCGCGTGGACCTCTCGCTCGCCTCACGCTGGCTCGACCTCGACCAGATCTCGCCGCCGGGCGAGGCAAAGGTTCCGCTCGAAGCCGGGCGCGGCTACTTCGAGGCACTCGCCGCGGCCCTGCCGCAGGAGGCGGACACCAACGCACGGCTGGAATTCGATCAACTGACGCTCGGCGGCGAGCCGATCAGCAACGTGCGCCTTGCGGCGTCGCGCGCCGGGGGGCCGCTGGAGCTGAAGGGCGTGCGCGCCGACCTGCCGGGCGGCGTGCGGCTCGAGCTCGACGGCATCCTGACGCCGTCCGGCAAGGTGCCGCGCCTCGACGGCTCGCTGTTCGTTTCCGGCAAAAGCCTGCTGCGCTTTCTCGCCTGGGGATTCGCCAATCCCACGCTCGCCGCAGACCGCAACGACGGGGCGTTCTCGCTCGATGGGCAGTTCGCGCTCGGAGACGGCACACTGGCGCTGTCGAATGCGGCGTTCGAGTTCGCCGATACGCCGCTCGCGGGCGATCTCAAGATCGATCTCGGAGAGCAGAAAAAACTCGTCATGACCGTCGAAGGGCCGCGCATCGACGTTGCGCAGATCGGGCCCGGGCTGATCGGCCTCAACGTGATGCGCGGGCTCTTGCTCGGCACCGACGCGCCCGCCGCAGACCCTGCGGGCGCCGCTCCCGACACCGCCGTCACGAAACTGCTCGATCCCAAGACGGCCGATCTCTCGCTCGACCTCAAGGTTGCCGAGCTGGTCGACGGCAGCCGGATCCTGAAAGACGTCGACACCAGCATCCGGCTGGAGCGCGGAACGCTTTCGATCCCGCGCCTCAAGTTCTCGACCCCGCAGGGGCTCACGGTCGAAGCCGATGGCGAAGCGCGTGACGTGCCTGCGCATCCCAAGGGGGCCATTCACGGGCTCGTATCCGCGCCCAACCCGGAGGCGGCGCGCGCGTTCCTGACGCTGCTCGACGTCGATCCCGACTGGACGGCCGACCTCGACCGTGTCGCGGCCCTCGCGCCCTTCCGCGTGGCGGGCACCTTGCAGCTCGCCGGTGCGCCGACCGACGGCAGCACGCTTTCGCTCGACGGTACGGTCGGCGGCGGGCGCGTGAACGCCACGGTGCGGCTGGACGGCGACCGCAGCAAATGGCGATCCGCGCCGCTCGACGCGCAGATGTCGCTCGAGAGCCAGGACATCGCGCGCGTGATCGCGACCTTGTTCGGCGCCAAGCCGGTCGCGACGGAGCCCGCTCCGCCGACACCGGCCGCTGCTGCAGGCCAGCCTCCCGCCGTTCAGGTTGGGCGGGCGATCCTCAAGGCGACCGGCGTGCCGGCCGACGGATTGCTCACGCTCGTCGACGCGACCGGCAACGGTCTTTCGCTCGGCTATCGCGGAAAGCTGCGGTTGCCCGCGCCGGGTCAGTCCACCGCAGATGGCCACCTGCAGGTTTCCGCCGCCGATGCCCGCACGGTGCTGGCGCTCAGCGGGCTCGCGAACTCGGACCGGATGGCAGCCGGCGCCCTGAATGGCGCGGTCCACATCCAGCGCAACCCGGGCAAGCTGGTGCTGACCAGCGACACGCTGACGATCGGCAGCGGCATTCTATCCGGCGAAGTCTCGCTGAGCTCCAAGGACGGCGGGCCGCAGACGATCGACGCCAAGATCACCACCAACAAGACAACGATAGCTTCGCTGCTGTGGCCGGTGCTCGGCAAGTCGACCGATGCCGACATCCTCAATTCCATTACCCCCGCGCCGGCACCGGCGCCGCGCGCCAACGCGCGCCAGCAGCAGGCGGAAGCGCAGGCAGCCCCCCCGACCATCGTCTGGCCGGAGCAGACGTTCGACCTCGCACCGCTCGACAAGCTTTCGGGCACGGTGGATCTCAAGATCGGGGCGCTGGAGATCGAACCGGGGCTTACGGTTCGCAACGCGCGCCTCCTGGCGACCCTCGCACCCGGCGCGCTCAACGTGACGAAGCTCACGGGCGAGGCGGTGGGCGGGCGGATGCTCTCTCATCTCGACATCGCGAAGGCGGCGGCAGGGGTCGAAGTGTCCGGCGCTCTCCGGATCGACATCGACAGCAAGCCGCTCGAACCCAGCACCAATGGGGCCGACGACGCTCTGCCGCCGGGCGACGCCGCCGCGTTCGGCGTGACGTTCTCCGGCCGGGCGCTCAGCCCCGCCGCCGTCCTCTCGACCCTGACCGGAAAGGGCGAGATCACGATCGGCGATGCGACGCTGACCGGCAACTCTCCGGCCGCGGTCTCGATGGTGGCGCGGTCGGCGCTGACGGGCCAGGGACCCAATAGCGGCGCAGCACTTTCCGATGCCATTCGCGAGGCGCTGAAGAGCGGCGAGGTCAAGCTCGGCAAAATCACCATCCCGGTCCTGATCGGCGACGGCGCGCTCAAGCTCGAACGGGTGCGCATTGAGATGAAGGACGGCCGATCTACGTTTGCGACCGCCGTCGAACTCGCGACCATGAAAATCGACAGCGAATGGCAGATCGAGCCAAAGCTCGACGGCGCGCTCGCGGCCTCGCCTGAGCGCGCGGTGCTGCCGCCCGTTACTGTCGTGTATTCCGGCAAGCTCAGCCAGTTTGCGGATCTCGTCCCGACCGTGTCAGCGGGCAGCCTCGAGCGGGAGCTTGTGGTGCGCAAGATGGAGATGGACGTCGGTGAGCTCGAACGGCTGCGCAAGCTCGACGAGCAGCGCGCACGCGAAGATGCCGCGCGCCGCAAAGCCCAGGAGGAAGAGCAGGCGCGGATCGAAGCCGAGCGGCGCAAGGCGCTCGAAGCCGATCAGGAACGCACGGCACCGCCCCCGGCGCCGCAGAACGGCCTGGCGCCCGACGGCGCGCCACCCGGAGATGCGCCCGCGCCGGGAGCCGATCCGACTGGGGCCGACATCACCGACGATACGCTCGCCCGCCCGCCGCAGGACGCACGGCCCGCAGGCGACCTCGAAGCTGCCGCGCCGCCACCGCAGGCAGCGCCCTCGCCCGCCACGCAGCGGCCGCGCCGCAAGCGGCCCGTGGACGATGCGTGGCAACCGTTCCAGCAGCTCAATTGACGTCAGTCAGTCGCGATTGCCGCCGTCGTAGCTCGTGACGGCGGCGGCGGCGCGCACATCGTGCAGGATCCAGACACGCACGGCGCTGGACAGGCCCGCCGCGCCGCGCGTCTCGTCGATGCGCGCGATGAGGGCGGCCAGCGAAATGCGCTCACGCGCCGCGGCATCCTTCAAGGCCTCCCAGAAGGCATGCTCGAGAGAGATCGACGTCCGGTGGCCGCGAATGGAGAACGAGCGCTTGACCGGGCGGGTCATGCCTCATCGTCTCCGGGCGGAGGATTTTCGCCGCTGTTGCCCGTTGCGCGCTTGTGAGCCTCGAGGCGGCGGAGCGTCAGATCCTTGCTCGCTTCGGCCTGCTGGCGCTCGGCCTTCGTGCGCCCGAACTTGACGCGATTTTCCCCAGCCTGCTTTTCCTTGGCCACGCGATCGCGCGCCTTGCGGGCCTTGCGGAGGTTGATGAGGTCGGCGGACATGGGGAAAAATCCAACAGAGCGCTGAAAGATTAGCACGGATTCGCCGCTCCGGGACGCAACGCTGATGCGCTGCCCGCGACTGGAAGTGACGGATGACGCTCCATATATACGGCCCGGCAGTCTGCTACATCCCCGCACGAAACCCTCTCACCCCGCACGAAACCCTCTCAGGAGCATCCCATGGAATATCGTCACCTCGGCGCGTCGGGCCTCAAGGTCCCTGCGCTCAGTTTTGGAGCCGGGACGTTTGGCGGCAAGGGCGAGTTTTTCAGCGCCTGGGGCACGACGGACGTCAAAGAGGCCACGCGGCTCATCGACGTCTGCCTCGATGCGGGGCTGACCATGTTCGATACCGCCGACATCTATTCGAACGGCGAGTCCGAGACGGTGCTCGGCGGCGCCATCAAGGGGCGCCGCGACAAGGTGCTGATCTCGACCAAGGCCACGTTCCGCTTCGGCGATGATCCCAACGACGTGGGCTCGTCGCGCTTCCACCTCATCCGCACCATCGATGCCTCCCTGAAGCGCCTCGGCACCGACTACATCGATCTCTTTCAGTTGCACGGTTTCGACGCCAAGACACCCGTCGAGGAGACCCTCTCCACGCTCGACGATCTCGTGCGGGCCGGCAAGATCCGCTACCTCGGCGTTTCCAATTTCTCGGGCTGGCATCTCATGAAGTCGCTCTCGGCCGCGGATCGCCACGGCTATTCGCGCTATGTCGCCAACCAAGCCTACTATTCGCTCATCGGCCGCGACTACGAATGGGAGCTGATGCCGCTCGGTCTCGACCAGGGCATCGGCGCCATGGTGTGGAGCCCGCTCGGCTGGGGCCGTCTCACCGGCAAAATCCGGCGTGGACAGCCGCTTCCCAAAACGAGCCGGCTCCATGCGACGGCGGATGCCGGGCCGCCCGTGTCGGACGACTACGTCTATAAGGTGGTCGACGCGCTGGACGAGGTCGCGGCCGAAACCGGCAAGACCGTGCCGCAGATCGCGCTCAACTGGCTGCTGCAGAGGCCGACCGTCTCGTCCGTCATCATCGGCGCGCGCAACGAGGAGCAACTGAAGCAGAACCTCGGTGCGGTCGGCTGGGCGCTCACCAAGGAGCAAGTGGCCAAGCTCGATGCGGCGAGCGACGTGACGCTCGCCTATCCCTACTGGCACCAGCGCTTCTTCACGGAGCGCAACCCCGCGCCGGTGTAACGAACGGCACGCGGCGGCTGTCATGCGGCGCTCATCGCCGCATGACAGTTGCGCATTTTCGCGTGCGCATTTCGGGCCGGGGCCCGTCGCTGCCCAGGCTACTCGGGTCCGATCATTTTCTCCGGACGCACGATCTCGTCGAACTCTGCGTCGCTGACGTAGCCGCCGCCCACGGCCTCCTCGCGCAGCGTCGTGCCCTTCTTGTGCGCGGTCTTGGCGATCTTGGCCGCGTTGTCGTAGCCGATCTTCGGGGCCAGCGCCGTCACGAGCATCAACGAGCGGTCGAGACCGGCCTTGATGTTGTCCTCGCGCGGCTCAATGCCGATGACGCAGTTGTCGGTGAAGGACATGGCCGCGTCTGCCATCAGGCGCACGGACTGCAGGAAGTTGTAGGCCATCACCGGGTTGAAGACGTTGAGCTCGAAGTGGCCCTGGCTTCCGGCAAACGTGAGCGCGGCGTTGTTGCCGAAGATCTGCACGCAGACCTGGGTCATCGCCTCGCACTGGGTCGGGTTGACCTTGCCCGGCATGATGGACGATCCGGGCTCATTTTCCGGAAGAGACAGCTCGCCGAGACCGGAGCGGGGGCCCGAGCCCAGGAAGCGGATGTCGTTTGCGATCTTGAACAGCGACGCCGCCACCGTGTTGATGGCGCCGTGCGAGAATACCATGGCGTCGTGAGCGGCAAGCGCCTCGAACTTGTTCGGCGCCGACGTGAAGGGAAGCTGCGTGATGGCGGCGATGCGCTCGGCCACCATCTCGGCAAAGCCCTTCGGCGCGTTGAGGCCGGTGCCGACCGCGGTGCCGCCCTGGGCAAGCTGCATGAGCGCAGGCAGCGTCTGCTCGATGCGATGGATGCCGTTCTCGATCTGCTGCGTGTAGCCGGAGAACTCTTGGCCGAGCGTCAGCGGCGTTGCGTCCTGCGTATGCGTGCGGCCGATCTTGATGATGCGCGCCCAGGCGTGGGACTTGTCGTTCAGCGCGTTGCGCAGGTACTGCAGCGCGGGCAGCAGGCGGTGATGGATTTCCTCCGCGCAGGCGATGTGCATGGCGGTCGGATACGTATCGTTCGACGATTGCGCCATGTTGACGTGATCGTTCGGATGGACCGGCTTCTTCGAGCCCATGACGCCGCCCAGCATCTCGATGGCGCGGTTCGAGATCACCTCGTTGGCATTCATGTTCGATTGCGTGCCGGAGCCCGTCTGCCAGACGACGAGCGGGAAGTGCGCATCGAGCTTGCCCTCGATCACCTCCTGCGCCGCCCGCACGACCGCCTGGCCGATGCCCTCATCGAGCTTGCCCAGCGCCATGTTCGCCTCTGCCGCGGCGCGCTTGACGATGCCGAGAGCGCGAACGACCGGAGCAGGCTGCTTCTCCCAGCCGATCTTGAAGTTGCCGAGGCTCCGCTGAGCCTGGGCGCCCCAGTACTTGTCCGAGGCAACGTGGATTTCGCCGAACGTGTCGGTTTCGATCCGGGTGGCGGGAGACGACGAGGTCGATCTGGCGGTCATGGCAGGATTCCGGTGTGACTATGCGATCGGCCGTTGCCATACCATGTTGCACGCGCGCCCACCAAGGCTGATGGACTTACGAGCAATAGGCCGCAATTTTGGGCTTTCTGGCCGACTGACCCCGATATTTTAACGACCTCCGGGCATGCTGTCCTTTGGTCCTCTGGGGGGGACCGTTTGTCGCCTGGGGCACCATGCCTTCACCTTCGCTGGTTAACATTTTCTTGCGCGAACGATATTTCCGCCTCGTCGGGGGCGGGATCTGGCTTGCCATCACGCTTGTCCTCATCGCGGTGAGCGCGGTGATCTGGCGCGCGCATCTCACGAACTCGTTGCAGACGGAGGTCCAGCACACGCTCGGCAGCCTCGAAAAGCTGCATGGGAACGTCATGTCGGCCTTCGCCGAACTGCGAAAATCGGCGACGTCGGAGCCTTGCTCGCCGCAGTTCATACGCGAGCTGCAGCGCGTCGCGTTCGTGCCTGACGGCCTCAACGAATTCATTTATGCGCCCGGCGGCCGCGTGACCTGCTCGACCAGCCTGCGAGAACGTGCGGCGGCGCCAGAATGGCTCGGATTGCCCGATGTTGCCGGCATCGCGCACGGCGAGATGTCGATGTGGATCGGCAAGCGCCTCGATGCAATCGGCCGCCCCGACATGTACGGGCACATCGTCTACCAGGAACCGTTTGCGATCGTTGTGCCCCTGCAATTGCTCGCTGCACGCGACATCGAGGGCACGCAGCAGCAGTTCGTCATTTCCTCGTCCTCCGTGCATCACCTCGCCGGCAAGCGCGGCCTTTATCGGGCTTCCGTTGCGGGCCCGGGATCGCTTTCCGACATCCGCAAGGTCGCCTGCGGAACCAACCATCCCTACTGCTTCGCGATGGTCGACAATCTTCCCGGCCACCTGACGGCGATGCCTGAAATCGTCGCGTTGGTCATCGCTCTCCTAGGCTTCTACGCCATCGCGCCCGCCGCATACGTGCGCCGGCTGATCGAAGACTACTGGTCGTTCGAAGCGCGCTTCCTGCGCACACTCGACAGCAATTCCGTCGTCTGTTCCTACCAGCCCATTCTCGACATCAGGACCGGAAAGATCTCCGGATGCGAAGTGCTGGCGCGCTGGCGCGACCTCGACGGGTCTGTCGTCTCGCCGGATACGTTCATCGATATTGTCGCGAAATCCGGCAGGACGCTCGACTTCACGAAAATGATCGCGGATCGCGCCTATCACGAGCTGTCGACGGCGCTCGGAGCAGACACGCGTCTGCAGGTGAACTTCAATATTTTTCCGCGCGACCTCGACTGCCAGAAGCTGTCTGAGGTCTTCAACGCGTTCGAACGGGACCGCGATCGGTTCACGGTCGCAATCGAAATCACGGAGAGCGATTCACTCGACGTGAATCACGCCCAAGCCGAGATCGAAACACTGGCCCGCAAGGGGATCCGGACCTACGTCGACGACTTCGGAAACGGCTATTCCAACCTCCACAGGATCGCCACCTTGGCCGTTCACGGAGTCAAGCTCGACCGGTCGTTCGCGATGGCGCCCGACGACAGCATGATGGCGCGGATGATGGTGCTGGCGATCGACATGATGGCATCGTCGGGCCGCGAGATCGTCGTCGAAGGCGTGGAGACGCAGGAGCGTCTCGATCTCCTGGCCGGCACGAACCGCGTGGCTTACGCGCAGGGCTACCTGATTTCCCGGCCGCTCGCGATCGACGCCTTCGCGGACTTCCTCGCGCGCCATCAGGCGGCAGCCGAACCCGCAATGCAGGCCGCGTAGACGCTATCCGGCGTCGGCATCTCCCCATATCTAGACATGGCTGAGGGCCGCGACGGGGCGGCCCTCTCCATTGCTCCTATCGGCTGGTGCCGATCGGCTCAGGCTCGGAACTACGAACGATAGAACCGCTGCACGAGCGAGGCGTGACGGCGCTCAGCGTTGCGGAGCTGGATGCGCTCGATGGTCGTCACCCGGCCGTCGCGCATCACGCGGCGCTTGAGGGACGCGAGGTTGGCTGCGCTGCGTGCGATGGCGGCACGCTCGGCACCGCTGATGCCCTTCTTCTTAAAAACATGAGACGGGCCCGGCTTGCCCCAGCCGTTGTTATAGTGCTTGGCGGGGGCTGCGCTTGCGGCGCCTGCGGTCAGGACGAGGGCGGCGGCTGCGCTCAAGATGGCCGTTTTGATCTTCGTGTTCATAGGTCTCTCCACTCTGTTTCTCTCTGCCCGCCGCACTGCGGTTTCTCGGGCCTGCACAGAGAAGAACGCCGGCACCGGCGCGCATCCGTTGCTATTTTTCGAAATTTTTTCAGTCACTTACGGTTCATCTACCTGAACGAACGTTCATCTGCGGCATACGCGTGCGGCATCGGATTTCAGGAACTATCGGACTGGTTTTGCGTTCATGGGATCACCACGTTTTTATCTGCGGCGGCTCTACGCTCGCGCGGAGACAGGAGATCGAAATGTTCACTCTCAAACGTCTGAGCAAACGCTTGGGCGGCGCAATGGCCGCGGCCGTTGCCGGGATCGCGGCGCTCGGCGCAGCGGGTCTCAGCACAACGGCCCTCAGCACGTCGGCTCAGGCCGCTCCCTTCGCCTCAGCTCCTGCGCCGGCTCAATCTTCCGATGTCGTGAAGGTGGGCCGCGGCATCAGCATCTACATCGGACCCGGCTACGGGTACGGCTATCGCGACTACGGATACGGCGGTTACGGCTATCGCCCGTATGGCTATCGCAGCTACTACGACGGCTACGACTATTATCCGCGCCGGGCCTACCGGGCACGCTACTACGATCGCGGCTATTACGACGGCGGGCACCGCCACGGCCACCGCTGGGCGCGCGAGCGCTTCGAGCATCCGCTAGGACGCCGCTAAGCTTCCGAATGATGTAACTGAAGAGAAGGGCGTGCCTCTCAGGGCGCGCCCTTTCTCAATCCGAACTTGCCATCCGGCATGAAGGCGATGGTGAATTCATTACCATCCGAGAGATCGAGCTTGTTGCCGTTGACGATCAAAGTGCCGTCGGCCGTCTCGGTCTTGTAACTGATCGGACCTTCGCCCCTCAGAACGAGATGGACGGTCTTGCCGTTGAACGTCAGGGTCTGGACGGGGCGTTCCCTGTTCGACGGCGGCAGGAAGGTGTCGAGGGCGTAGATCGCCGTGATCAGCACAAAAATCGCGATGCCGATGTTCTTCAGAATTCTCATGGAAGCCTCCGTCCGTCTGCGGAGAGCTTGCGGCATTTGCGGGCCGCGCGCAACGGGCGAGCGGGCGGCAGGCCTCGCCTTCCGCCTTCGCCGAGCAGGTACGGTTACTTCTTGCGGAATTTGTCGAGGCTGACGATTTCGGCGCCGCCCGGCTTGCGGGGCGCATCGGCGTCGTTCGAGCTTTCAGCGGGGCCGTCATGGCCGAGGTCGTCGTCGCCAGAAGCGGCGTGAGATGTCGCGTGCTGGCCCGGCGCGTTCGCGGCAACCGGGTCGGCCGCCTGCTGCGACGGCTCATCGGCGTCGGGCTTGAGGCCGTTGACCGCCGCCTTCTCGTCGCGCTTGTCGACGCTTTGGAGCTTTTTCGTGCCGCGCGCGGTCTTGCGGGCCGGCCGGGTCGCGCCGGCGCGCGGGGTCAGGCTTTCGATCGAGTTGCCGGGCGAACCGCTCTCGATGGCGTTCGGATCCTCGAACTGCAGGCCGAACCGCACGGAGGGATCGAAAAACACCTTGATGGCCGCGAAGGGCACGACGAGACGCTCCGGGATGCCGTCGAACGTCAGCTTCACCTCGAAGCGGTCCTCGCTCACGACGAGGTCCCAGAAGCGGTGCTGAAGCACGATTGTCATCTCGCGCGGATACTTCTCCTTGAGCCGCTTCGAGAGCGACGCGCCAGGAGCCTCCGTGTCGAAGGAGATGTAGAAATGATGGTCGCCAGCCAAACCGGACTTGGCGGTGCGCACCAGAACCTGGCGCACGACGCCGCGCATCGCTTCCTGCGCAAGTCCTTCGTAGTCGATCGTAGACTCAACCGTCATGCCGTGCCGTTTCGTCCCGATCGCGCCTCAATAGTCCAGCGACGCTGAATGAGTGGGGAGCTTCTGTTGCCCGGTGCTCCCCTGACCGCGCCTTGCTCGGCTAGGAGCGAGGACTTTAGTAGTTAGGCATTTCGCGCCGCATTACGCAGCGAGAGCAGCCTCAGCATAGTTGTCATTGGCAACTATTCTGAATGACCCGATGACGGCGGTATCATGCCGAGCAAAAGCGCGCCCTTTACACCCTCGTCGATCCTAGTTCGCCCCCATCAGTAGCTCACTGGTCACATGACGGGTACCGTACATGCGGGGGAGTGAGCTATTGGTGGAGGCGCCGGGTACCGCCCCCGGGTCCGAACGGCTTATTACGACGTCCATTTATCGCCATAGCCGGACGAATCCGGCAGACCAAATATAGGCTGGGAGCATTTGAATTGAAAGTGCCTGCGACCACGGAGTCTCAAGGCATCCTCGCTCCCGCTTTCAGCACCCGTGACACTCTCCACCGCTGCAGGGAACACCTCTCATGACGGCGACGTCCGACCCCGCTCCCGGCTCGGCCTATCGGCCGGCGACGCCCTGGCACCCCGGCCCTGCGCTGCTGGTGGCCATGCTGGCCAGTTTCGCGCCGCTCGTGCTCTGGGTGCTGGGGCCTATCGCCGAGAGCATGGGGATTGCCGCGGCGCCCGAACCAACGTCCGCGGAGGGGCTGCCGCCGCTCTCGTCGCCGCTCATGATGGCGCAGATGATGCTCGGGCAGATCCTCTCGTTCGCCGTCGTCTGGGCGGCTGCGGGCTGGAAGGGGGCGCGGCGGTCCGCGCTTCAGCTTGCGGCTCCGCAGACCGGCTTTGCCACGGCGGCGGGGCTTGGGCTCATGCTGGTGGTGCTGATTCTCCCGCTCGAAATCCTGTTCTACCGACTAGCCGGGATCGGGCTGTTCAGCGACAGCGCCTGGCTGCTCGAAGGCCTGAGGTCGCCGCTCTGGTGGGGCGTGGTGATCATCGCCGTCGTGCTTGCGCCGCTGTGGGAGGAAGTGACCTTCCGGGGCTTTCTCTTGTCGGCGCTGGCGAAGACGCGGCTCGGGTTCTGGCCGGCGGCCACGATCTCGTCGCTGCTGTGGACGTTTTTGCACTGGGGCTATACGTGGCCCGGGCTTGCCAGCGTGTTCCTGGCCGGAATCGGGCTGTCCTGGATCATGCAGCGCACCGGATCCTTGCGCGCGGTGATTGTGGCGCACGGGGTCATCAACGCGTTTTCGCTTACGGTCATTGCGCTTTTTGCGCCGTGAGCCAGATGACCAAGGGTGCCACAGTGATCTTGGTCCGGAATCGGGCTAGGAGGTTTTGAATGCAGCAGTACCTCGACCTTTTGCGCCGCGTGCGCACCGAAGGCACGGCCAAGTCCGACAGGACGGGGACCGGCACGCTCTCCGTGTTCGGCCATCAGATGCGCTTCGACCTGTCGGAGGGCTTCCCGCTCGTCACGACCAAAAAGCTGCATCTCAAATCGATCATCCACGAGCTGATCTGGTTTCTCGCGGGCGACACCAACGTCGGATATCTCCAAGCCAACGGCGTGCGCATCTGGGACGAGTGGGCGCGCGCCGACGGCAGCCTCGGGCCGGTCTACGGCAAGCAGTGGCGGAGCTGGGCGGTTCCTGATTGTGGCCCGTCTCCGTCAGGACACGGACGCACGATCGACCAGATCAGCGACGCCGTGCACACGCTCAAGACCAATCCGGACAGCCGGCGCATCATCGTCTCGGCCTGGAATCCGGCTGACATCCCGGACATGGCGCTCGCGCCGTGCCACTGTCTGTTCCAGTTCTATGTCGCGGATGGGAAGCTCTCGTGCCAGCTCTATCAGCGCTCGGCAGACATCTTCCTCGGCGTGCCGTTCAACATCGCGAGCTATGCGCTGCTGACGATGATGATGGCTCAGGTGACGGACCTCAAGCCGGGTGATTTCGTGCATACGTTCGGCGACGCGCACCTCTACACCAACCACATCGAGCAGGCGGACCTGCAGCTTTCCCGCGCGCCGCGCCCGCTGCCGCGCATGACGATCAACCCCGACGTGCGCTCGATCTTCGCCTTCCGCTATGAGGACTTCACGCTCGAAGACTACGATCCCCACCCCCACATCGCCGCGCCGGTGGCGGTTTGAACCTATCGCGTGCTGGATGTGATGATGTTGGAAGCGGCTGTATTACTCAAGCCTGCGCCTGCACATCCTTTGCTGATCGAAACTTTGCGGACCGCTTCTGTCTCACCTTTTAACCGTGCAATTTCAGGAGCGATGTTGTCTCCGGACAGGCTGGAAACGGGCAATCCGATCAGGATAATGCCGACTGTATCGTTAGTGCGTGCGTTCTCTTGCTGAGTTGACGCCTGTGCAAGCGCCTGGCTCAGTCGCCCGCTCTCTTCTCCTAGCTGCGCACAGCTCCAATGCTGATAGTTGACTTCGCTAATGTAGGCCGGAGCGATACTTTCGGGGGATTTCGCGCAAGCCGAAATCAGCATGATCGAACCGGCAATGAGGCATAGCTTGAAATCGCGCATCTGAGGCTACCGTGTTTAGAATTGCATCATGAGCACGCATTGATTCTCTCGTTGCCACCATGCCAATCGAATAGTTCTCAACACAGATAGTCTCAAGACGCTCAATTCGCCTGAGTAAGCCCAAGGATGATTTCGACTTGAAAACATCGCTCATCGTTGCTGTCGCCGAGAACGGCATCATCGGCCGGGGTGGCCAACTGCCGTGGCGGCTTTCGTCGGACCTCAAGACGTTCCGCCGCCTCACGATGGGCAAGCCCGTCATCATGGGCCGCAAGACGTTTCAGTCTCTCAAGAAGCCGCTCGACGGGCGCGACAACATTGTGCTGTCGACGGACCCCATGTTCGAGCCTGAGGGGGCCACGGTCGTCGAAAGCTTCGCCGACGCCATGACGCTCGCGCGCACGCTCGCCCTGACGCGCGGCGCAGACGAGATCATGGTTATCGGAGGCGCCGCCGTTTTCCGCGCGGCACTGCCGGTCGCGGATCGCATCTACTGGACCGAGGTCCACGCAAGCCCGGACGGCGACGTCTCCTTTCCCGAGGCGGACCTTTCCGAATGGGTGGAGGTGGAGCGCGCGGCGCTCGCACGCGGCGAGAAGGACGATGTCACCGCAACCCTTAAGGTGCTCGATCGGCCATAGCGCGGGATTTTGGCGGCCCGAGCCCCTCAGCGCCTTGACGGATACCGCCCGAAAACCAATCTCATGGGGCGGGTTTGCTTCGTTCGGGGACCTCCCCTATAAGCGAGGCTCTGTCTTCCATCCGGAACCTGATGCTGTGCCTCTCCGGGAGAGAGGCCGCCATTCCGGCCATCATCCACAATCGAAGGGCTGAGATCCTATGCCTTGGAGCAATCAAAGCGGCGGCGGCAGCGGCAACGGAGGCGGCTGGAAAGGCGGCGGCGGGGGCGGCGGACCGTGGGGCCAGGGGCCCGGGAACCAGCCTCCAGATCTCGAAGAAATGCTGAAGCGCAGCCAGGACCGCATGAAGCAGGTCATGCATGGCGGCGGCGTGCCGGGACCGCTCGCGTTCCTCGCGGCGGTGGCCGCGGCGGCCGTCGTCGGCTGGTATGCCTTCTTCTTCCGCGTCGATCCGGATGAGCTCGGCGTCGTGATGCGCTTCGGCGAGTACGTGCGCCAGGAACCGCCGGGCCTGCACTTCCGCTGGCCCTACCCGGTCGAAGAGGTCGTCAAGCCGAAGGTCACGCGCCAGAACATCATCGAGGTCGGCATGCGCTCGGCGTCGATCGATCGCGGTTTCGGCGGCGGCGGCATCCAGGACGTCAAGGAAGAGAGCCTGATGCTGACCGGTGACGAGAACACGGTCGACATCGACTTCGTCGTCTACTGGCGCATCAAGAATGCGGAACAGTATCTGTTCAATATCGCAAACCCTGACAACACCGTGAAGGAAGTGGCCGAAAGCGCCATGCGCGAGGTCGTCGGGCAGTCGGACATCCAGCCGATCCTGACCCAGGCCCGCCAGAAGACGGAGCAGGCCGTGCTGACGCTGATCCAGCAGACGCTCGACAGCTACCAGGCCGGCATCCAGATCGATCAGGTGACGCTGCAGAAGGTCGACCCGCCGGGCGACGTGATCGACGCCTTCCGCGACGTTCAGGCAGCACGCGCCGACAAGGAGCGCCTCCAGAACGAAGCCTTCGCCTACGCCAACAAGGTGGTGCCGGAGGCGCGCGGCGAGGCCGAACGCATCCTGCAGGCCGCCGAAGGCTTCAAGCAGGGAACGGTTGCCGAAGCGCAAGGCCAGACGGCGCGCTTCCTCAAGGTTTTCGACGAATACAAGAAAGCGCCGGAGGTGACGCGCAAGCGCATCTTCCTCGAGACGATGGAACGCGTGATGGGCGGCACTGACAAGGTGATTATCGACAGCAAGAGCGGCCAGGGCGTCGTGCCTTACCTGCCGCTCGACCAGCTCCAGCGCCGCCAGCCGACCGAGGGGGGCAACTGATCATGCGAGCATTTCTCGGTTTTCTCGTTTTCCTGATCGCAGCCGCCGGCGTTGCAGTTTACGCCTCGGCGTTCATCGTGCACCAGAACGAGCAGGCGCTCGTGCTCGAATTCGGCAAGCCCAAGCGCGTCGTGCAGCAGCCCGGCCTGCATTGGAAGCTGCCGCTGGTCGAGACGGTCGACATCTTCGACAAGCGCATACTCGACATCGACACGCAGACGCAGGAAGTCACGGCTTCCGACCAGAAGCGCCTGCTCGTCGACGTGTTCGCACGCTACAAGATCGTCGATCCGCTGAAGTTCTACCAGACGCTGCGTGACGAACGGCAGGTGCGTTCGCGCCTCGGTCCGATCGTCGAATCCGCCATGCGCCGCGCGCTCGGCTCGTCCACGTTCCAGGACGTCGTGCGCGACAAGCGTGAGCTGCTGATGAAGCAGATCCTCAAGAACGTGAACGACGAAGGCGAGGACTTCGGCCTGCAGGTCGTCGACGTGCGCATCAAGCGCGCCGACCTTCCCGAGCAGAACCAGAAGAGCGTGTTCGACCGCATGCGCGCCGAGCGCCAGCGCGAGGCCGCAGAGTTCCGCGCCCAGGGCACGGGCGAAGCGAGCCGCATCCGCGGCACCGCCGATCGCGACGTGACCATCATCAAGGCCGAAGCCACCCGCAAGGGCGAAGAACTTCGGGGCGAAGGCGAAGCGCAACGCAACAGCATCTTCGCGGCCGCCTTCGGACAGGATCCCGACTTCTTCGGCTTCTACCGCTCGATGCAGGCCTACGAACAGGGCCTGCAGCCGAACGGGACGAAGTTCGTGATCTCGCCTGACTCCGAGTTCTTCGAGTACTTCAACAATCCCCTTGGGACGAGCAAGCCTGGCCAGGGGACCACATCCCGGACGCCTCAATGACCGATCTCTTGGTGGCGCTCGGACTTGTGCTTGTGATTGAGGGCCTGCTTTGGGCCCTCTCTCCTGAGCTCGGACGCCACCTGCTCGCGACTGCGGCGGCCACGCCCGAGGCTAGCCTTCGCAAGGCGGGCTGGGTGGCCGTGGCGGTCGGGGCGCTCGTGGTTTGGGCTGTTCGGGGCTAAGGGGCCCCGGCCCATCAAGGCTGGCGCGTTGACAGCCTCCCTGCGATCTCACACTTTGTCTTCGATCGGGCTGCTGTGCGGCCCCCACGGAGCTGCCGGCCTCCGGTCACGGTGCGGTCGCGAGGCGACGCGTGGCTTGCCGGCGATGAAGGAGCAATCGATGCGTTGGACGAACTTGAGAGACCGGGTCTCGGCCGCACCGCGGCAGTTGAAGGCCTTGGCCGCTCCGCGGCAGATGCGGGCCGCGATGGCGTCTCTCGTTCTGGCCCCCGTTCTCGCGACCGCTCTCGCCGGCTCGCCAGCCCATGCCCAGCGCGGGCCGGAGTCGGTGGCGCCAATCGCCGAGAAGCTCATCGATGCGGTCGTGAACATTTCGACGAGCCAGGTGGCCAAGGGGCCTGAGGGCGTGCCCCTGCCGCAGGTTCCGAAGGGTTCGCCGTTCGAAGACTTCTTCGAGGACTTCTTCAACAAAAAAGGTGGCGGCGGGCGCGTGCCGCCACAGGACCGCAAGGTGTCCTCGCTCGGCTCCGGCTTCGTGATCGACGGCGCGGAAGGTCTGGTGGTGACGAACAACCACGTCATCGAAGGCGCGGACGAGATCATCGTCAATTTCCACGACGGATCGAAGCTCAAGGTCGACAAGGTGCTGGGCCGCGACACCAAGGCGGACCTCGCGCTGCTCAAGGTGACGCCGAAGAAGCCGCTCGTGTCGGTCAAGTTCGGCTCGTCGGCCAACGTCAAAGTCGGCGACTGGGTGATGGCGATCGGCAATCCGTTCGGCCTCGGCGGAACGTTGACCGTCGGTATCATTTCGGCCAAGCAGCGCGACATCAATGCGGGCCCCTATGACGACTTCCTGCAGACGGACGCTGCCATCAACAAGGGCAACTCGGGCGGGCCGCTGTTCAACATGCAAGGCGAAGTCGTCGGTGTGAACACGGCCATCATCTCGCCCACGGGCGGCTCGATCGGCATCGGCTTCGCCGTGCCCGCCGATACCGTCACGGCGGTGATTTCGCAGCTCAAGGAGTTCGGGCAGGTCAAGCGCGGCTGGCTCGGCGTCAAGATCCAGTCGATCAGCGAAGACATCGGCGAAAGCCTCGGCGTGCCCGAGAACACCGGCGCGCTCGTGGCCGGGGTGACCCCGGATTCGCCTGCCGCGAAGGCGGGCGTCGAAGCGGGCGACGTGATCCTCAAGTTCGACGGCAAGGACGTGACAACCATGCGCGGGCTGCCCAAGCTGGTCGCCCAGTCTCAGATCGGCAAGGCTGTCGATATCGAGATCCAGCGGCAGGGCCAGAAGAAGACGCTGTCGGTGACGGTCGGGATGCTGGACGACGAAGAAGGCAATCCGACGCCCGCCGCCGAGGAAAAGAAGGACGAGGCGCCACCCGCGTCGAGCACCGTCCTCGGTCTGTCGCTGCTGCCGCTCAACGACGAAATGCGCAGCCGCTTCGGCTTCGACGCCAAGGTCAAGGGCCTGATCGTGGGCGACATCGACCCGTCGAGCGCGGCCGCCTCCAAGAACATCCGGCAGGGCGACGTAATAACGGAAGCCCAGCAGGAGCCCGTGGCGACCGCGAAAGACCTCGAAACGGCCATCGAAAAGGTGAAAAAGACCGGCGGCAAGAGCGTGCTTCTGCTGGTCGAGGATGCGAAGGGCGATACTCGTTTCGTCGCTATCCCGTTCTAGGCCCGGTGCCCATGGAAATCACCGAAGCGGAAGCCATCGAGATCGCGGGAGACGCCGAGGGCGACATCGTGGCGGAGGAGATGAACGACGAGACGGACTCCTCCGTCGTGTTGAGAAAGTTTCCCTCGCGCTTTGTTTTGGGCGCAAGCTGCGACGCCACGGATACCTATAAGTTCTATGTTTTCGACGACCTCGAGGCCGCACAAGTACATTTCGACCAGCTTGCCGAAACGATGCGAAGCACGGGCACGCCATTCGGCGCCGCGAGCTGAGCGCACCACGGCGGCACACACACCAGGAGGACGGATTGGCCGGCCATTCACTGCTTGAGACGATCACCGACAGCCTCGCACCCGTTCATCGCGACGGGCACAAATTCGTGGCCATCGGGCTCGCGGTCACGCTGCTGCTGCTCTGGCTCGTGCCGACGCTGGGGTGGATCGCGGCGATCATCACCGCCTGGGTCATCTACTTTTTCCGCGATCCCGATCGGGTGACGCCGCTGCGCGACGGACTGATCGTGGCGCCGGCCGACGGCAAGGTTTCGCTGATCGAAAAGGTGCGCCCGCCGGCCGAGCTCGAACTCGGCGACGACGAGCGGGTGCGGATCTCGATCTTCCTTTCGGTGTTCGACGTGCACATCCAGCGCTCGCCGCTGGCCGGGCGCATCATCCGCTCGCTTTACGTGCCGGGCGCGTTCCTCAACGCGGCGCTCGACAAGGCGTCGGAAGAGAACGAGCGGCGCACGATCGTCGTCGAGACGTCGGCCGGTCTCAAGGTCGCCGTGGTGCAGATCGCGGGCCTCGTGGCACGCCGGATCGTGACGTTCGCGGACGAAGGCGATAACATCGGGGTCGGCGAACGCTTCGGCCTCATCCGCTTCGGGTCGCGCGTCGATACCTACCTGCCGCCGGGCGCATTCCCCGCGGTGGCTGTCGGACAGCGCGCGATCGGCGGCGAGACCGTGCTTTCGGATCTGAGATCGACGGAGCCCGAGCGCGAAGCCCGGCAGCACTGAGCCAACAAGCCCCCCTGAGAGGCCCCATGGATCCGGTCGTACCGCAACTCGAGAAGGAAACGCGCCGGCGGCGCAGGCGGCCCATGTTCAGTCATGCGCGCATCCCCGTGCGCATGATGGTGCCGAACTTCTTCACGCTGCTCGGCCTGTGCGCAGGCCTGACGTCGATCCGCATGTCGATCGAGGGGCGTTACGACTTCGCGCTGGCGGCGATCGTGTTCGCCGCCTTGCTCGACGGGCTTGACGGGCGCATCGCGCGGCTGCTCAAGGCCTCGTCGCGGTTCGGGGCGGAGCTCGACAGCCTGGCGGATTTCGTCAACTTCGGCGTGGCGCCGGCCATCATGATCTTCACGTGGGGGCTCGGGTCGCACAAGAGCCTCGGCTGGATCGCCGTGATGCTGTTCGCGCTCGCCTCCGCACTCAGGCTCGCGCGCTTCAACGCCGTGCTCGATGACGACCGGCCGAAGTGGCAATCGGATTTCTTCATGGGCGTGCCGACGCCTGCCGCGGCAATCGTGGTGCTGCTGCCGATCTATCTCTGGCATCTCGGCATCGACCTTCGCTCCTCGCCGCTGCTGCTCAATCTCGTGCTCGCCTACACGATGGTCATCGGCGTCATGATGGTGTCGATGCTGCCGACCTATTCGGGCAAGCTGCTCGGCGAGCGCATCGAGCGCGAGTGGGTGCTGCCGATCTTCATTCTGGTGATGCTGGCGGTCGCGTGCCTGCTGACCTACCCTTATGCGACGCTGTCGATTGCGACGGTGCTCTATCTGGCCGCGATCCCGCCGACCTGGCGGCGCTACCGGCGGCTCGAGCAGATGCATGCCGCAGGCGGGCCGGCACCCGAAAGCGCCACGGCTGCGGCGATGGCCGCGGAGAGCGCTCCGGCACCCGCCTCCACGGCACCCGCCTCACCTGCCGCCCCGGACCCGAAGCCGATCTCGCCGTCCGAGACTTCCCGGGTCGTCGAAATCCGCCCTGGCGAGCACAAGCGGTAGAACAACGGCTTCGCGCCCACGCAAGCGCGCGGTGCAAGCGTTGCGCGCATGCACCGCTGAGGCTGTCCGTTGCCTGAACGCCGCCGCTTGCGCGGCGACAGCCCCATTTATTTGCCCTAAGCTCCGGCCCGCTGGGATTGCGTCACAATTCGCCGGGGGTATCGCGTATGGCCGAAGCCGCAACGAAGCCGTCAAAGATCTGGCGGCGCCGCCTCGACTACATCTTCGGCCGCAATACGCTGATCGGCGTCGCTTCGCTGATGCTGCTGTTCCTCTCCGGGTACGCGACCTGGCACGGCATGCGCGACTTCATTCTCGGCGCGTCATCGACGGCGGCGGGGCCCGCACCCGGCACGATGTCGATCCCGAACGACATCCTCGTCATCGGCGTCGTCGTCGCGCTCACCTTCCTCATGTGGCTCGCGCTGCGCGAGACATTCGGCGCGGGCCGCGACTTCGGCGACCGCATCATCATGTTCGTGCTCTACGTTTTCCTCGCGATCTGGTCGATCGGCTTCGGCTACGGGTTCTGGTGGAGCCTGATCTCGGGAGAGGAAGCGACGCGAACCGGTCTCTCTGGATTGCAGGAGGATGCGCGCGACGCGAGCGCCGTGGTGGCCGCGCGGCTCGATGCGGTGCGCTCGCAGCTCGACAACGTCGTCTCGTGGTCGGAAGGGCAGATGGCGCGCGAGGAGACGAGCGGGGGAAGCTGCGGCACGTCCTCCGGCGCGGGGCGCGGGCCGCTCTATAACGCACGGCGCGGTGTGAAGGATTCAGTGGCCACGCTGCGCGACGGCATGGTGCGAAGCTGGCTCGAACCCGTGCAGGCCGAGGTGGAGCAGTTGCGCCAGAGCGCGCAGTCGCTCGCGGGCGGCACCGTGGAGGAGCGCCAGCGCAACTTCGAAAACACCGCCTCGCAGATCAGAGGCTCGGCGCGCAACATCGCCGCGCGCTCGAACGAGCTCGGTAAGTCCACGGCGGCCGAGATGCGCGCGCTCGCCGAGACGGTCTCGGTGGCGCCGGGGCAGCCCGGCTTCTCGTGCTACGACCCCACCCTCGCCCAGAGGCTCACGCAGGCGGCGGCTCAGGCCGATCAGCCCGCCGAGGTGACGCTGCGCGACGCCGCATTCAGCGAAGGCCCGGCCGGCGTCGCCAACGCTGTAAAGAACCTCTGGAAGAACATCGGCGCCTACACGGGCAGCATGGTCACCTACATTTTCAGCGGCGGCGCCGAGCCGGCCGGGCAGACGCATTCGGGCGACCCCATCACCGGGCGCGACCTGATCGCGCTCCTGGCGTCCATCGGCATCGACTTCGGACTGCTCGTGCTCGCGATCCTCAATCCGCCTGCGAGACGCCCGGAGATGGCGGGCGACAAGCGCCGGGAAATCCAGGCGGCCATCGCCACCGCCATCGCACGGGCGCCGGACGCGGATCTCGAATGGGTGCGCCGTCATTTCATCTATCACCGCTCTGCGTCCTATCTCGTCATTCCGAACCTCTACAGCACGGACTCCGAGAAGGAGGGCGCCAAGGCGCTGGCCATGAACCAGCTCGCGGGCGTGCTGGACGACCTGGACCTCGTCGCCTGGCCAAAGCCCGGCTGGCCGAAGAATGCCAAGACGAAGCTCATCAAGAGCGAATTGCAGAAGCTCAAGGACGAGGAAGCCCAGGGCAGCGACACCGACCTCACCGACATTCGCAAGAAGTGGCTGGAGACGGCCGGGCACACGGACGGTCCGGATGCCGAAGCGCGCGACGAGCAAGTGCGAAACGCCGCGCCGCTACGCAACCACGGCCTGTTCTCGAAAGCCGAGCGCGCGTTGACGATTGCGGGGTGGAGCGAACAGGCGCGCCGCGACGTCGAAGTCTACCGTCTCGTGGACACGGAAGGGCTGACGCCCATCCTGGACGTGCTCAACGACGGCGGAACCGGGCCGGCCGCTTCTTCGGCGGACAAGAAAGACGAGGCGTAAGGCGCCGCGGCCGACGATCAGCGCGGCGCGAGCGGCTTCAGCAGGCGTTCGCGAAGCGCGAGGCGAGAGTTCGACTGGCTCGTCTCTCCAGCCGGAGGCTGGGAATACTGAGACGCCGGCTGCGGCGCGTACGGCGGCGGCTCGCTGCCCTGCTGGGCCGAGGTGGGGTCGGTCGCGCGCTGGTTGAACGGCGCGCTGCGGGGAATGTCGGACGCGCCGTAGCGGCGCGGCGGCGGCGGCTCCTCGCGCAGGAGGCTTCTCGAAGCCGACGGCAGATCCGGCATCAGCGGCGAGCGGCGGCGTTCGGTTTCATAGCCGGCCGGGGCACGATCTGCGCTCGCGCGATCCAAGAGCGGGGTGCGCTCCAGGGGCGACCTTTCGACGGCAGGACGCGGCATGCCAGCCGGTGCCGGGAAACTCACGGCGTCAGCAAACATCTGAGCCTGCACGCCGTTGTCGAGCTGGCCGCAAACGCCGGCGGCGCGCCAGCGCTCCACGACGGCATCCAGGAAGCCTTCGTCGCCGAGCGACTCCTGCCACTTCTCCGAGAAGCGGGCGGTGGTCGAGCGCGGCAGCACGTTCGTGGGCAGCTCGTCGAACTTGATGCGCACCGGGATCGACACGCCGTCGCCGAAGGCGATGGCTTCGCGCGCGCCGAGTGCGGGCAGAAACTCGATCAGCCCCGTGCCCGTGTCCGCCACGGCCGCCTGCACGATCGCCTGGTCGCGATCGTTCGACATGCGGAGCGCGAAGACGGTGTTGCACTGGGAGAGAATGGTGGGATCGATCTCGGCCGGGCGCTGCGTGACGATGCACAGAGACGCGCCATACTTGCGGCCTTCCTTGGCGATCTTGGCAATAGCGCGCTTGCACGGCTCGAAGCCCATCTGCGGGTTGAGCGGCACGTAGCGGTGGGCTTCCTCGCAAACCACGGTGACGGGCACCTTGCCTTCACCCCAGAGCGCGAAATCGAAGGCCATGCGGCAGAGCACCGACACGACCACGTTGACGACCTCGGGGGGAAGGCCGGTCAGCTCCAGAATCGTGATCGGCTTGCCGTTGACCGGCACGCGGAAGATGCGCGACAGCACCTGCGTCATGCCGTCGTAGACCGTGACGGAGCCGAACATGAAGGCGTAGCGGCCGTCCTGCGAGAAGGTCTCGATGCGCGTCTTGAGCTGGCGGTAGGGCGCGAGATCCTTGCGGTTCTCGAGCTTGCCCATGCGCTCGTCGATCAGGCTCGTCAGGTCGGAAATGCGATAGGGGACCGGCGTGTCGACCGTGAAGCGCGAGCCGTCCAGCGAGGACCGGCGGATTTTCTGCGGGTCCTGTGCACGCCCGGCGCTGTAGCGCGCCTTGGCGAGCGGGATCAGGTCCTGGAGGATTTCGATCTCGCCCTTGCGTTCGGTGTCGCCGACGAGGACCTCGACGGCTTCCTCGAAATTCAGGAGCCACAACGGCAATTGAAGCGTGCGCGGCGAGATGACCTCCGCGCGCTCGCCGAAGGCGGTCGCGTACTCGTTGTGCGGGTCGAGCAGGACGATGTGGGCGTTCGGGCTCTTTTCGAGAATGGCGCGCAGGATCAGCGCGGTCGTGCACGACTTGCCAGTGCCGGTGGTGCCGAGAATGGCGAAGTGCTTGCCCAGCAGTTCGTCGATGCGGATCATCGCCGGAATAGAGCTGTCCTGGCGGATCGAGCCGATGCGGACAGCGCCGCCGCTGTTGCCGGTGTAGGTGAGCTGCAGCTCGTATTTGGTGGCGAAGCGCACGCGATCGCCGAGCGACGGATAGTTCGACGCGCCGCGCTGGAAGTGGACCGGACGGCCGTCCTGGTCGCGCAGCAGCTCGCCGACGAGACCCAGCTCGGCGATGCGGATTTCCTGCTCTGCGCCGTGGGCGGGCACGGGCACGCTCAAGCCGGCTACGGTGGCGAGCACGGTGGAATTGCCGGTGTCGATCGCGAGCAGCATGCCCATTTCGGGGCGATCGGCCTTGTTCTTCGGATCGTTCTCGTGCGTGGCGTCGAGCAGCAGGATGGCCTTCGAACCCGTGACGGACGCAATGCGCCCGATCGATCGCGGTACGACGTGGTGCTGGGTCTCTCTCTGTCCGTTTGGCATCAGCGCTATCCGATCTAAACCGTTGCGCCGTTGCCGAACATGGCATCGCGAGCTTCGTTGAGAGACATCTGGTGGGCGGCCGGCAGCGATACCGTGACGTCCGTTCCCTTACCCTTGATGCTCGTTACCGCCAGCTCGCCGCCGTGCAGCTCGACGAGCGACTTGGCGATGGGCAAGCCAAGTCCGGCGCCTTCGCGCCAACGCGTCCTGGCGCCATCGACCTGGCCGAAGGGCTCGAGGGCTACGCGGATTTCCTCCGTCGTCATGCCGACGCCGGTATCGCTGATCGACACCACCACGCCGCCGCTGCCCTGCTCGCGCGCCTCGACCTTCACGCTGCCACCGGCGGGCGTGAACTTGAGCGCGTTCGAGATCAGGTTGCCGAAAATCTGGGCGAGCTTGGTGTCGTCGGCGCGGACGGGGGGAAGCTGGAACATCAGGCGGAGTTGAATGTCCACGGCGGCTTCAGCCGCGGCAGCCTGGGCGCGGTCGACGCAGTCGCGCAGCACGTCTCCGACATCGATTTCGAAAGCGTCGAGGGCATAGGTGCCGCTGCGCATTTTCGAGATGTCGAGAATGTCGTTGATGATCGCGAGAAGGCGATCGGCCGAGTCATGCACGAGCGTCGCGTACTGGACGATATCGGCATCCGAGAGTTTGCGTTCTCCGTGCTCTTTCAAGAGCTTGGAAAAGCCGAGCACGGTGTTGAGCGGCGTGCGCAGCTCATGGCTCATGTTGGAGATGAATTCGGATTTTACGCGGTTGGCGAGCTCGGCTTCGATGCGGGCCTGGCGCTCAGCCGTACGCGTGCGCTGACGCAGCACCGCCTCGCTGATCAAAGCCGAATACTCCTGCATGAAGAGATTCGCTTTGCTTGTGCCTAAACTGCCTGGGCGCATGCTCGTGACGCCAAAACCTTCCTTTTGCGTAAGTTACCGTAATATCGATTGGATAAGAGCTAGTTAACTGATTGGTCTTCCGGCAAGCCAGCCGGAGGCACCCGGTGGGATGTTGTTTTCCGCCGGGGGTTGGGCTTTGATGCAGCCGATTAAACTGGGGGAGGCCAGCCGATGGATCGCCGAGATTTCCTGCTCACGACGGGGGGCGCCGTTGTAGCAGCTACGTCGGCTGCGGTTCCGGACGCCGCGGCGGAAGGAACTGGGGGCGCGGCGACCCCGTCAGCCCACGGCGCATCCGTTCTCAGGCTGGGGATGGCGTTCCCTTACGCGCCGCACGGACCATCGGACACGGCCCACCGTCTGGCGCGGCAGGTCGAGACCATGACCGGCGGGCGCTTCAAAATCGAAATCGCGGCTGATTGCGGCCCGGACAGCGACGCCGACCTGTTCTTCGGCAGCGCGCACGCTTTCGCAGCCCACCACCCGGCCTTCGCTTACTTCGCCGGGCTTCCGGGCGGGTCAGGCCTCGCGCCCAGCGCCCTGGCGCAGTGGGTCGCAGTCGGCGGCGGGCAGATGCTTTGGGACGACCTTGCCGCCACCCTCGGATGGAAGCCGCTGCTGGCCGGGCATACCGGCGGAGCGCCGCTCCTCTGGTCGCGGACGCCGATCACCGGCCTCGGCAGCTTCGCCGGGCAGCGGATTGCGGCGGATGGCCTGGGTGCGGATGTCGTCCGCGCGCTCGGCGCAGAGCCGGTCGCTCTCGGGGCATCTGGCGGCGCGTCTGCGCTGACCGATAGGCTGGTGGACGCCGTGGAACATGGCGGCGCGGTCGCAAGCCTCGCGAACGGCGTCGCGCGGACTGCCTCGCATGCGACGGGATCGGCAGCCGAGGGCAGCGGTCCGGGGCTCGGGCTCAACGGCCATGGCACGGCGCTGGCGCTTCATGTCCGCCTCTCCGTCTGGTCGCAATTCAGCGAGGGCGACCGGGCCGTTCTGGCGGCCGCGGCAGCCGAGAGCTATCAATCCGACCTGGCGGAAGGCCTCGTGCACGAACGCATGGCGCGCCAGGTGCTGGAAGGATCGTTCGGGGTGCGCTTCGCCGCCTGGCCATCCGATACCGCCGACGCCATCGACCGGGTGGCGGAGGCGACCATCGCGCACGTAGCGGGAACGGACGATCGTGCCGAGCGTATCGACCGCAGCTACTTCGGATTCCGCAACATGCTGTCGGGTGTGGCGGCGGTCCAGCGCAGGACGATGCCCCTGGCCTAGTCCGCTCGGGTTCGAAGCGCTGCGACAGCCGGCCAAGCGCGGCCGGCTGCCAGCAGGCGACGTTTCCGGTCTACTTCTTCACGAGCGCGTCGCGAATTTCGCGCAGGTAAACCTCCGACTGCGGCGGGGCAGCCGGCGCTTCAGCGGCCTTCGGCTTCTGGAACTTGTTGATCGCGCGGATCAGCAGGAAAATCGCCAGCGCCGTGATCAGGAACTTGAAGACCGCGTTCATGAACAGGCCGTACCTGATCAGAACGCCGTCGCCGGTGGGGGTCGGCAGGGTGATCGCGAGGGCGCTGAAATCAATGCCCGCCAGCGCATAGCCGATCGGCGGCATGATGATGTTCTCAACCAGCGTCGTGACGATGGGCGCGAAGGCCGCGCCGATGATGACGCCCACGGCGAGGTCGATGACGTTGCCCCGCATTGCAAATTCTTTGAATTCCGACAGGATCGACATTGGTGATATCCCTAATGCAGCGCCAAGGCCGACTCGCTTGCGGCCGACGGTTCGATGCTAAGATATCTGCCTGCGGGATCAAACCCGCCAATCGGACCGGTCGGGCACCAAGGACAGGCCGTTTGCCTCAAAGCAACCACATCTCGCCCGCACGAGGTGGACCACCAGACCAGGGAGGCCTTGCCTAGCCATGATCGAACGGCGCGAACGAAAGCCCTACTGGCGGCATACCAAATGGCAGATGATCGCCAGCCTCGCGCCCTTTCTCACCGTGATCATCGTGCTGCCGCTCTATGCGGACCGGCTGAACTCCAGCAAGTTCATGGGCTTTCCGCTCGGCTACTTCCTGTGCCTGCATGGCCTGGTGCTGATCGCCGTGATCACGGTTGCGAGCTTCGTCAATCGCCAGGACGCAATCGACCACTGGCACGGCGCGCATGAGGATAGCTGAGTGATCACGGGAACGCGCTCCGAACGGCGGGCGGGCGGCCGTGCCTTCGGCTGCATGGGGGAGACCTGAGCTCATGGCGCTGTCGCACCGGACAGGCTACGTCAACCCGCGCCTCGGGAACTACTTCGGCATCTTCATCAGCGCGTTCATTGCGATCACGCTGATGACGCTCATTCTCGAGGGCCTCGGCGTCGACGACGACATGCTGCGGTACGCCATGCTGTTCGGCCCCGCCGCCCTCTACTCGATCATCGGGGGCACCGCCTCGACGCGCACGCCGATCGACTATTTCGCCTCCGGCCGCCGCGTCCCCGCCTTCTACACCGGCCTCGTCATCGCGCAGACCGCACTCGGCGCAACGGGACTGGTGGCGCTCACGGGCGTGTTCTTCATGATCGGGTTCGACGCCCTGTGCTTCGTCATCGGGGGCCTTGCGGGCTTCGTCGTGATGGCGGTTCTGCTGGCCCCGTTCATTCGCAAGTTCGGCGCGTTCACGATCCCGAGCTATCTCGGCCGGAGGCTCGACAGCACCACGCTGCGACTGGTGGCCGGGGGCATTCTGATCGTGCCGATGATGCTGGTGCTGGCGGCGGAGCTGCGCATGGGCGCGCACGCAGTGAGCTGGTTCTTCCCCGTGTCTCACACGCTGTGCGTGCTGCTGCTGGCCGGGCTCATCGTCATCTCGGTGGCAGGCGGGGGCATGCGCTCGCTGGCGTGGTCGTCGGCCGGGCAGAGCATTGCCTCGCTGCTGGCGCTGCTCGTGCCCGTCGCCATCGTGGCCGTGATCGTCACCAACCTGCCGTTGCCGCAGTTTTCGGCGGGCCCGGTGCTGCGCGCGGTGGGACGCGCGGAAGCCGCCCAGGGGCTGCCCATCATTCTGCCGCCCGCGCTCGCATTCGACATTCCCGGCGAAGGGCTCGGGCCCATCGCCAAGCGCTATTCCGATGCGTTCGGCAGCATCGGCCCCCTCGCCTTCGTCATCATGACGCTCTCGCTTCTGGCGGGCATCGCGAGTTCGCCCTGGCTTCTGCAGCGCGTGGCCAGCACGCCCGGCGTCTACGAGGCCCGCAAGTCGCTCGGCTGGGCGACGCTGCTGTTCGGCATCGCCATGCTGACGATCGCGTCGATCGCCGTGTTCATGCGCGACTACCTGACGGACATCGTGACGGCCATCGGCCCGGTACGGTTTCCGGAGTGGTTCGATCTGCTCAAGGCGCAGGGTTATGTCGCGGTTGCGGGCGACGGGCGGCCCACGCTTTCGAGTTTCAACGTCAGCCGCGACGATGTGCTGATCAGTCTGCCCATGGCCTCCGGGATGCCGGCGGTGTTCACGTATCTTGCGGCGGCAGGCGTGGTCGCGGCAGCGCTCGCGACCGGCGGGGCGGTGGCGCTGGCGCTCGGCAACATCCTCTCCGAGGACATCGTGTTCGGCCTCTCGTGGTCTCCGCCGCAACCGGGGACGCGCCTCACGGTCGCGCGGCTTGCGCTCGGCACGGCCGCGGCGCTGGCGGTGCTGCTCGCTCTGGTGACGCCGACTGATCCGCTCGAACTCATGCTGTGGGCGATCGCACTCACGGGCGCCTCGATCTTTCCCGTGCTCGTTCTCTCGATCTGGTGGAAGCGGCTCAACGTGTTCGGCGCGGTGGCCGGCATGCTCACAGGCTTCGGCGTGACGGTGCTTGCGATCATTGCGGGCGAAGCGGGGCTGACGGGCACGGACGGCGCGCTTGCGGCGGCGATCGGGCTTCCGGCGAGCGTGGTCGCAACGATCGCGGTTGCGCTGGCGACGCCGGGTCCGCAGAAGCACATCATGGAGCTGCTGCGCGACATTCGCGTTCCCGGAGGCGAAGTGCTCTACGATCGCGAGATGCGCTATGAGCGGCGCGCCAAGGCCCAGCGCTCATGACGGCCCACGGGCAGACACGCGGAGATGCGACAGCCCGCGGGGGCGCGGCGCGCCTCTCGCCGGGCCGTGATCGCGTGACGCTTTATCCCGCGCTCGAGCCCTTCAACGAAGGCTTCCTCGAAACGGGCGACGGACACACGCTCTATTTCGCGGAATGCGGCAAGCGCACCGGAGCGCCGGTGCTGATCGTGCACGGCGGCCCGGGCGGCGGCTGCAATCCGGCGATGCGGCGTTTCCACGACCCGTCGCACTACCGCATCATCCTGCTCGACCAGCGCGGATGCGGGCGCTCGCGGCCGAACGCCTCGATCGAGAACAACACGACGTGGCACCTGGTCGAGGACATCGAGCGGCTGCGCCGCCATCTCGGCATCGGGCGCTGGCAACTGTTCGGCGGATCGTGGGGGTCGACGCTGGCGCTGGCCTATGCGGAGACCTACCCCGAGCGCGTCACGGCGCTGGTGCTTCGCGGCATCTTCCTGCTCAGGCAGTTCGAGCTGGCGTGGTTCTACCAGTCGGGTTGCAGCAACCTCTTTCCGGATGCCTGGGAGGCGTTCGAGCGCATCATCCCGCCGGCCGAGCGCGGCGACATGATCGGCGCCTACTACAAGCGCCTGATCGATCCCGATCCCCGCGTCCACCTGCCGGCCGCGGAGGCCTGGAGCGTCTGGGAAGGCACGACGCTGTCGCTGATCGAGGACAAGACCCGCGTCCGGTCGTTTGCGAACCCCGCCTATGCGCTCGCCTTCGCGCGGATCGAGTGCCACTACTTCGTTAACCACGGCTTCTTTGCGGAGGACGGCGCGCTGCTCAAGCATGTGGGCGCGCTGGCCTCCATTCCGGGCATCATCGTCCACGGGCGCTACGACGTGGTAACCCCGGTCAGAAGCGCCTGGGACCTCTCGGCGCTGTGGCCATCTGCCGAGTTGCGTATCGTCCCCGACGCGGGCCATGCGATGACCGAGCCCGGTACGATCGACGAGCTGGTGCGCGCAACCGCGCATTTTCGCGACGTGGCGATCGCCGGAGCTTGACTGAGAGGGCCTGATCGGGCTGGCCACTTCGCGACCGAGGCGCGTAAAGTCGCTCTCAAGCAATGGCCTGCTACTGCTACGTCCCTGAGTTTTGAAAGCGCCGCCGCCAATGCCGTCCGAGACACATCGATCGATCGCGATCGCCGACAAGAACCCGGTCATCCGCACCGGGCTCGCTGATATCGTGGCGCGCGATGGACGCTTCGTGATGACGGCCGCGGTTTCGACGGGCGCGGCGCTGCTCGATCTCGTCGCGGCGCAAACGGTCGATATCGCGATCATCGGATGGGCGCTGCCGGACATGACGGGCGGCGACGTGCTCGCCGAATTGAAGAAGCGCAAGAGCCAGACGCGGACGATCGTCTACACCGGCGAGCCGGGCGACGAGATTGTGCGACGCACCATTCGCGCAGGCGGCTGGGGCTTCATGTCGAAATCGGATGAGCCGGAGGTTCTGCTCGAGACGATCTCGACGGTTTCACACGGGCGCGTCTCGTTTCCCTATGTCGACATGGAAGCCGACGAGAACGATCCGCTCGGCGCGCTCACGGTGCGCGAGCGCGAGTTGCTGGCGGCACTCGCGGATGGATGGTCGAACTTGCAAATCGCGGCGCGTATCGGTATTTCGCGCAACACGGTCAAGTATCATCTCAAGAATCTCTACGACAAACTCAACGTCAACAACCGCGCCATGGCGGTTGCGTTGTTCATGACGCAGACGGGCACGCGCGAACAACGCTGAGCGGCTTCGCGCAGTCTTCGCGTCGCTCATTTTCACATCGCGCATTCCAAGAGCGCTTACGCCGCAGGTGGGTAGGACGAAAACTACCCACATGGGGCATTCCCAAGGCCACCCGGACCAACGATAAACCTACTCAAGAGATTTCCGGCAACTCTCCTTGCGGGTGTTGTGCACGATGCGACGGCCGCTTACGAACTGCCTCCGAGGCAATCGTCGAGCAGCTATCAAATCGCCTCCGGGGATCACCCTAGATTTTGCGAAAACTCAACGCTGACACCGCAACGGCAACGTCCACGGTTGCGCGGATCAGCGAGCGATATGGCTGACGTTCAAATCAGTCACAACGCTAAGGTTGGGCAAAAAGACGGAAGCTTTACTCGCGAGGAGACGCACATGACCAATATGGTGAAGCCGCACCTTTTCATTCCAGGCCCGACCAACGTTCCCGATGCCGTTCGCATGGCCATGAACATTCCCATGGAAGACATGCGCAGCGCCGACTACCCGAAGCTCACGCTTCCCGTATTCGAGGACCTGAAGAAGGTCTTCAAGATGAAGGACGGCCGCGTTTTCATTTTCCCGTCGTCGGGCACCGGCGCCTGGGAATCGGCCATCACGAACACGCTCGCCGTCGGTGACAAGGTTCTGATGAGCCGCTTCGGTCAGTTCTCGCTGCTCTGGGTCGACATGGCCGAGCGTCTCGGCCTCAAGGTGGAGCTTTGCGACGAAGAGTGGGGCACGGGCGTTCCGCTCGAGAAGTATGCCGACATTCTCGCCAAGGACACCGCACACGAAATCAAGGCCGTGTTCGCCACGCACAACGAAACCGCAACGGGCGTCTCGTCCGACATCGCAGGCGTGCGCAAGGCTCTCGATGCCGCCAAGCACCCGGCGCTGCTGTTCGTCGACGGCGTGTCGTCGGTCGGCTCGCTCGACATGCGCATGGGCGAGTGGGGCGTTGACGCTTGCGTCTCCGGCTCGCAGAAGGGCTTCATGCTGCCGACGGGCCTCGGCATCCTGGCTGTGTCGCAGAAGGCGCTCGATGCGAACAAGAGCCTCAACGGCCGCATGAACCGCTGCTTCTTCTCGTGGGAAGACATGATCAAGACCAACGATCTTGGCTACTTCCCCTACACGCCGGCCACGCAGCTTATCCGCGGCCTGCGCGCTTCGCTCGACCTCATCTTCGCTGAAGGCCTCGACAACGTCATCGCGCGCCACACGCGCCTCGCCAACGGCGTGCGCGCCGCTGTCGACGCCTGGGGCCTCAAGCTCTGCGCCAAGGAGCCCAAGTGGCACTCGGACACGGTGTCGGCCATCCTGGTGCCGGAAGGCATCGATGCGGTCAACGTTCTGAAGACGGCCTACTACCGCTACAACACCTCGCTCGGAACCGGCCTCAACAAGGTCGCCGGCAAGGTGTTCCGCATCGGCCACCTCGGCGCTCTCGACGAGGGCATGATCGGCGGCGTGCTGTTCAACGTCGAAATGGCGCTCAAGGATTGCGGCGTGCCGGTCAAGTTCGGCTCGGGCACGGGTGCCGCAGCCGAGTACTTCAGCAAGACGGCAACCAAGCCCGCTCTGCAGAGCGCCGCTTGATTTCAGGGCGGCGCTCGGTTCCGGGCGTCGCCTTTTTTCCACTTTGATCCCTCCGCGTCCCGTCCTATGCCCTCGGCAACGGATTTCGCCGGACGTGTCTTCAAAAACAATCCTGATCGAGGAAATGCCAGATGAGCTACACTCTTTATCCGCTCCGTAAGCAGCGCCTGCAGCGTTCGTATCTCGCCGTTCCGGGTTCGAACCCGACGATGATCGACCGCGCCATCAAGAGTGCCGCCGACTACGTGTTCCTCGACTGTGAAGACGCCGTCGCGCCGCCCGAGAAGGAGCAGGCCCGCAAGAACATCATTCAGGCCCTCAACGATCTCGACTGGAAGGGCGCTGGCAAGAGCGTCTCCGTCCGCATCAACGGCCTCGACACGCACTACTGCTATCGCGACGTCGTCGACATCTGCGAGCAGGCCGGCGCGAAGCTCGACACGATCCTGATCCCGAAGGTCGGCGTTCCCGCCGACGTCTACGCCATCGAGAGCTTCGTCAGCCAGATCGAAGTCGCCAAGGGCCTTCCCCACCAGATCGGCACTGAAGCGCTGATCGAGACCCCGCTCGGCATGGCCAACGTCGAAGCCATCGCTTCGGCCAACAGCCGCCTCGAGTCGATGCACTTCGGCGTTGCCGACTACTCGGCCTTCAACAAGGCCCGCACCGTCGTCATCGGCGGCCTCAACCCCGACTATCCGGGCGACCAGTGGCACTTCCCGCTGTCGCGCATGACGGTCGCCTGCCGCGCATTCGGCCTGCGTCCGATCGACGGCCCGTTCGGCGGCATCGACGATCCGGAAGGCTACAAGGCCGCTGCACGCCGCGGCGCCGCGCTCGGCATGGAAGGCAAGTGGGCGATCCATCCTTCGCAGATCGAGCTCGCCAACGAGATCTACTCGCCGACCGCCAAGGAAGTGGAACGCGCCGAGCGCATTCTCGTGGCGCTCAAGGAAGCTGAAGCCCAGGGTAAGGGCGCTGCCTCGCTCGACGGCAAGATGATCGACGCTGCGTCGGAAAAGATGGCGAACAACCTGCTCGCCACGGCAGCCGCGATCAAGGCCGGCGAGGCCGCACGCGCAAAATAAGAAAAATCGAGGAAACACCCCCCAAGGAGGTCCAGAATGGACATTCACGAGTACCAAGCCAAAGAGCTTCTCGCGAAGTTCGGCGTGCCGGTCCCGCGCGGCGGTCTTGCCTACAGCCCTGAGCAGGCAGTCTACCGTGCGCACGAGATCGGCGGCACACGCTGTGTCGTCAAGGCACAGATCCACTCGGGCGCCCGCGGCAAGGCTGGCGGCATCAAGGTCTGCAAGTCGGACGACGAGATCGAGGCGGCAGCCGAAGGGCTGCTCGGCAAGAAGCTCGTCACGATCCAGACCGGCCCCTCCGGCAAGCTCGTCTCGCGCCTCTACGTCGAGGAAGCGACCGACATCGACAAGGAGATCTATCTCTCCTTCGTCATGGACCGCGCGGCCGAGAAGATCGTCGTCGTGTCGTCGGCTGCCGGCGGCATGGACATCGAGGAAATCTCGCATAGCCAGCCCGACACCATCATCAAGGTGGCTGTCGATCCGGCTGTCGGCATGCAGGGCTTCCAGGCTCGTGAAGTCGCGTTCGGCCTCGGTGTCGAGCCTGAAATCGTGGGCAAGCTCGAGCGCGTGATCCTCGGCTGCTACCGCGCGTTCCGCGATCTCGACGCATCGATGCTCGAAATCAACCCGCTCGTGATCACCAAGCAGAAGCAGGTCGTGGCGCTCGACGCCAAGATGAGCTTCGACGAAAACGCTCTGTTCCGCCGTCCGCAGATCGCTGAACTGCGCGACAAGAGCCAGGAAGACAGCCGCGAGACCTACGCCAACGATCGCGGCCTCTCCTACGTCGGCCTCGATGGCGACATCGGCTGCATCGTGAACGGCGCCGGCCTCGCCATGGCCACGCTCGACATGATCAAGCTGGCCGGCGGCGAGCCTGCGAACTTCCTCGACATCGGCGGCGGCGCTTCGCCCGAACGCGTGACGAAGTCGTTCAAGGCCGTGCTGCGCGACAAGAACGTGAAGGCCATCCTCGTCAACGTGTTCGCAGGCATCAATCGCTGCGACTGGGTTGCGAAGGGCGTGGTGGACGCGATCAAGGAACTTGAAATCAAAGTTCCGATCGTCGTGCGCCTGGCCGGCACCAACGTCGAGGAAGGCCGCAAGATCATCGATCAAAGCGGTCTCACCATGATCAGCGCCGAGACGCTGGCTGACGCTGCGAACAAGGCCGTCGCGGCCGCCAAGAACGCCGCGTAAGGAGGAGCGAACATGGCCATCTTCATCAACGAAAATACGCCGATCCTCGTGCAGGGCTTCACCGGCCGCATCGGCACGTTCCACGCGCAGGAAATGATCGACTACGGCACCAACGTGGTCGGCGGCGTCACGCCCGGCAAGGGCGGCACCTCGCATCTCGGCCGTCCGGTGTTCAACACCATGAAGGGCGCGGTCGACGAGACCAAGGCTGAAGCTTCGATCGTGTTCGTTCCGCCGCCGTTCGCGGCGGATGCGATCATGGAAGCGGCAGACGCGGGCATCAAGTACTGCGTCTGCATCACGGACGGCATCCCGACGCAGGACATGATCCGCGTGAAGCGCTACATGCGGCGCTACAAGAAAGAGAACCGCATGGTTCTCACGGGTCCGAACTGCGCTGGCACCATCTCGCCCGGCAAGGCAATGCTCGGCATCATGCCGGGACACATCTACATGCCGGGCCGCGTCGGCATCGTCGGCCGCTCGGGCACGCTCGGCTATGAGGCTGCTTCGCAGCTCATGGCGCTCGGCATCGGCGTCTCGACCTCGGTCGGCATCGGCGGCGACCCGATCAACGGCTCCTCGTTCAAGGACGTGCTCGAACACTTCGCGCAGGATCCGGACACGGACGCCGTGATGATGATCGGTGAAATCGGCGGCCCGCAGGAAGCGGAAGCCGGCGAATACATCCGCGACCACTTCAAGAAGCCGGTCGTTGCCTACATCGCAGGCCTTTCGGCACCGAAGGGCCGCCGCATGGGTCATGCCGGCGCGATCGTTTCCGCATTCGGCGAAGCCGCGGCGGAGAAGGTCGAAATCCTGGCCAACTGCGGCGTTGCGATTGCACCGACACCGTCCGAAATGGGCGCCACGGTTCAGCGCGTGCTTGCTGGACGCAAGGCGGCCTGATCGCCCGGCGGACGCGCCGACTTTCCGGCAACCGAGTTCCCATTCGGCCCGGCGCGCGTCCTCTCTCAGGTCCGAGCTGTCTCTGCTCCCGATGGCAGAGGCGGCTCGACGACCCGGCGGTCTCAGGGCCGCCGGGCCCTTCTCTGCCTTTTGGGACTCTCGTTGCGCGAGCCCCGCATCAACCGGGGCGTTGAGGAGATCAGATGTCGTCCAAGAACCAGACCTCCGGCGGAAGCAAGCTCGACGAAATGTCGCTGCGCGCCGAACTGAAAGGGCTTCGGGCCCAGATCCCCGACCAGCCGACGCTCAATCCGATTGTCTCCGTCGCGTTCAACCTTTCGCGACGTCTCGAGAACGGTGAGATCAGCATCGACGACATCTCGGAGCTGTCGACGCGCCTGATGGACAGCGCCTGCGTGCATCGCGCCGTGCTGCTCAAGGACCAGATCGGCGTCGACAACGAAGCGGCGACGCGCAAGGAATTCTCCGACTTCATCAAAACGTACTGCGCCGGCAAGGACGACCGGGCCTTCGACGCCTTCAAGTCGCGGTTCTCGCGTGCGCGCAATGGCATCGTTTTCACCGCTCATCCCACGTTCGGCATTTCGGAAGCGCTCTCCAACCGCATGGCTGAAATCGCCGTGTCCGGCAGCGCCGAAGGCCAGACGATCGGGCTTCCGCACCGGCCCGACGCGCCGCTGACGCTCGAGTACGAGCACGCGCGCGCCCAGTCCGCGGTCCGCAACCTGCGCGATGCCTACTGCGATATTCTCAGCGATTTTTTCCACACGGCGCACGAGACATTCGGCGACAAGGCGCTGTACTCTAATCCCCAGCTCGCGACGTTCGCCTCGTGGGTCGGCTACGACCTCGACGGGCGCACGGACATCAAGTGGACGTTCTCGTTCCTCCTGCGCCTTCGGGAAAAGATCGCGGCCCTTTCCGACATCCGCGAGCGCGTGCAGGCGTTGCGCCCGCAGCTCGGCGAAGAAGCGGAGATGGTCCGGCTCGTGCGCCAGATCACCGGCAAGCTCGACCTCGCTGTCGCGGCCTCCGAAAGCCATCTCAAGGCGCTGGAAGCTGTCGGCAAGAACGGCTTCACGCTTGCGCACGCGGCGAACGTCATCACGCAGGGCGACGGTCATAACCTGACCAGCACCGAGCCGCTTCTGGCGCTGCTCGAGCAGATCACGCAGGCGACCAGCTCGCTCGAGAGCAAGGTTGCCGTGGCCTCCATCGCCGGCCTGCTGCGCGCCACCGGGCTCGGCATGAGCCACATCCACGTGCGCGTCAACGCCGTGCAGATCAACAACGCGTTCCGCGCTTTCGTGCACGAGAGCTGGACGCGTGACCTGACCGAGCGGCAAGCGCTCGCGCGCATCGTCGAAATGATCCGCACGGTGAAGCCGGAGAAGGTCAACTTCGAAACGCTCGACCTCGAGAACGCGACCGCTATCCGCCAGTTCGCGCTCGTGTCGCAGATCTCGAAGCACATCGATAGCGAAACGCCGATCCGCTACCTCATCGCGGAATGCGAGACGCCGGGCACGATCCTGATCGCGCTCTACTTCGCCAAGCTGTTCGGCGTTTCCGAGATCGTCGACATCTCGCCGCTGTTCGAAACGCCGGCCGCGCTCGAAACCGGCCAGCGCCTCGTCGAGCGGCTGCTCGCCGAAGAAGCTTACCGCGACTACGTGACCAAGCGCGGGCGCCTCGCGGTGCAGACGGGCTACTCCGACGCTGGCCGCTTTATCGGCCAGATCGCGGCGGGCCTCGCGCACGAGCGCCTGCATCACGGCCTTGCCGAGGTTGTCCGCAAGTCCGGCATCAAGAACGTCGAGACGCTGATCTTCTCGACGCACGGCGAGAGCATGGGACGCGGTGCGCACCCCGGCACGCTGCGGCGGCGCCTGCGCTACGTGTTCCCGGGCGAGTCGCGCTGGCGCTTCTTCCGCGACGGACTGCCGGTGAAGCACGAGACGAGCTTCCAGGGCGGCGACGGCTATCTCTACTTCGCCAACCGCGCATTTGCACAACGCGCGCTCGCAACCATCATCATGAGCGGCAAGGATCCGGGCTCGGGAGAGGATCCGTTCTATACGGACACCAACCTCGCGCTCGACTTCCAGATCCGCCTGCGCGACTACCAGCAGGAGCTGTTCGCCCACCCCGGCTATCGCGCTCTGCTCGGTGCGTTCGGCGCCAACCTGCTGTTCAAGACCGGCTCCCGGCCCGTCAAGCGGCAGGGCGATCACCATTCCGATCGCGGCGATCCGGCTCGCATGCGCGCCATTCCGAACAACGCCATCCTGCAGCAGTTCGGCTATGTGGCGAACGTGGTGGCCGGCCTCGGCTCGGCCGTCGGCAGCGAGCGTGAGCGGTTCGTCGAAATGGCGAAGAAGTCGTCGCGACTCCGGCCGCTGATCGAGATGATCGCGCGCGGCAAGCGGCTTTCGAGCCTCAACGCTGTGGGCGTCAACGCGATCGTGTTCGATGCGGGCTTCTGGGCGCAGCGTGCTTCGTGGGCGCGCGAGGCGCATCTCGACGGCGCGTTCAAGTTCCTGGCCGAGCGCCTGCTCGACGACGACCGCGCGCAGAAGATCAACGGGCTTGCGCACTACCTGCGGCTCGACGCCATCGAGCTGCACGGCATCCTCGAAGAAATTGGTGTCGAGGGCGGCAAGATTCCGGACGATCACCGCATGGAGCTCGATCTCCTGCAGGCGATCCGCGCGGCGCTGATCATGCGCATCTTCATCCTCACGGCGCAGCTTCCCCGCTTCACGCCGACGAACGAGGTGACGCATGAGGAGATCATCGGCAAGGCGCTTTCGCTCGAGATCCCCGAAGTGGTCAGCGTGGTGCGGCAGGCGTTCCCGCGCCGTGTCGACGATCCGCACGACGACGGCCAGTTCACCGAGAAGGCCAGCTACCTGCCCAAGGGCATCGACGACTACGGCCGCATCGAAACGGAAATCCTGGAGCCGATGGAGCGCGCCTACGAGCTCGTGCGCGAAATCGGAACGGGTATCTCGCACCACTGGGGCGCCTTCGGTTGATTTTTCGCTCACGCGCTTGTCCTTGCGAAGCCACGCTTCGCGTGGACGGCGCTCCGCGGGGGCGGCGCTCCCGCCGGGTCGCCTTGCTCCCGGCCCTTCGGGCTAAGTGAAGCTTGGCTTCGCGCTAATTCTTCCCCCCTCTCCACACGGAGAGGGGGGATTTTTGTTTGGGTCAGAGCATGCCGAGCCAGCGCGGCAGGGCCAGGGACAAGTCCGGCCAGAACGTGACGACCATCAGGAACGCCACCATCGTACAGAGCCACGGCACGACTGCGTGAGACATGGTCATCAGGCCGAGCCGTGAGATGCCACTCGCGACATAGAGATTGAGCCCCACGGGCGGCGTGATCATGCCGATCTCCATGTTGACCACCATGATGATGCCGAAGTGAACGGGGTCGATGCCGAGTCTCGCGGCCACCGGGAACAGGATCGGCGCGAGGATCAGCGTCACCGACGCCGGCTCCATGATGCAGCCCGCCGCGAGCAGGATGACGTTCACCACCAGCAGGAACGTTATGGGGCCGAAGCCCTGATGAATGAGCCAGTCCGCCATGGCCTGCGGGATCTGCTCGTGGGTGAGCAGGAACGTGAACAGCACGGCGTTGGTGATGATGTAGAGCAGCATGGCGCTCATGCTGGCCGATTGCAGCAGCACGCGCGGCACCGCGCTGAGCGGCAGATCGCGATAGATGAAGACCGCGACCACAAACGCATAGACGGCACTCACCGCGGCCGCCTCCGTGGGCGTGAACACGCCGCCGTAGATGCCGCCCATGACGATCACGATCAGCGCCAGGCCCCAGAAGCAATCGACGAACGCCGCGAGGCGCTCGCTCCACGGCTGGCGCGCCGTGGCGGGATAGCCGCGCCGCCACGCCAGCCACACGGTCGTGAGCGCGAGCAACGCGGCGAGCACGAGGCCCGGCACGACCCCGGCCATGAAGAGGTCGTCCACGGAGGCCGCGTGGATGCGTTTTCCGTCGGCTCCGACCACCGCCATGCCGGACGTCGCGACGCTGTAGAGCACCATGACGATCGATGGGGGAATGAGAATGCCGAGCGCGCCGGACGAGGCGACGACGCCCGCGCTGAAGCTCTTCGGGTAGCCGCGCGCGACCATGGCCGGGATCATGATCGAGCCGATGGCGACGACGGTTGCCGGTGACGATCCGGACAGGGCCGCAAAAATGGCGCACGCCACGACGGCGGCGAGGCCAAGCCCGCCCGGCCAATGGCCCACCATGGACGTTGCGAAACGGATCATGCGGCGGGCGACGCCGCCGTGCGTCATGAAGTTGCCGGCAACGATGAAAAACGGCACGCACATCAATTCGAAGTGCTCGATGCCGGTGAACAGCTTGAGGGCAACAGCGCTGAGGGGCGCGTCCGTCAGCGTGAACAGCACCGTGAGAACGGTGAGGCCGAGCGCGATGGAGACCGGCATGCCGACCAGCAGGAGCCCGACGAGAACCAGAAAGATGAAGGCGGTCGTCACCGGGGCACCTCGGCGCCAGTGTCGGAGCCCACGCCTTCGACGGCGCCGGGGTCGTGGTGGGGACGTTCTCCCGTGCGCCAGAAGTGCCAGGCCACCTGGAGGAAGCGGAAGCACATCAGATAGGAGCCAAGCGGCACGGCGAGATAGACGATCCACATCGGCAGCTCGAGCACGGCCGACGTCTGGCCCGTGTCGTAGATGTGCCAGACGAGGCTGGCCCCCAGCGTGCCGATGACGGCGGTGAAGAACGCGCCTGACAGCAACCCGGCAATGATGAGAACGCGTTGCGCGTTGCCGGTCAGGCGCTCGACGAGGATGTCGACACCGACGTGGATGCCCGTGCGCACGCCGTAGGCGGCGCCAAACTTGGCCATCCACACGACCATGAAGATGCACAGCTCCTGAGCCCACGTCAGGCGGACATAGGCGACGGCGAAGAACAGGTTCTTGCTGACGGCGCTCAGGCCTTCCAGTCCCTCCGCACGGGACCATCGGTAGAGGGAGGCGATCCCCGAGAGGCCATAGCGCTGCGCCACGGCGACGAAGATCAGAAGCGTCGCCGCGCCGAGCAGCGTCGCGATGACGATCTCCTCCAGGCGATCCAGCGCGCGCAGGGCGCGGCTCGTGCTGTCGGCGGCCATCGCTCCCTCCCAGTCGCGGACGCGCGGTTCAGTCTCGTCCTGCCGCTATCGCACGGGAACGGAGCGCCGTCACGATCCACTTGCCACGCTGGCCATTTTGCCGTGACGGACCTAGTTTGTATCTGACCACACCCGCAGAAGGACTGAAGAATGGCCTACGTTGATGGATTTCTGCTGATTGTGCCGACCGACAAGATCGACGACTACAAGAAGATCTCAAAGAAGGCCGGCAAGGTCTGGCGCGAATACGGCGCGCTCGAATATCGCGAATGTGTCGGTGACGACCTCGACATGCCGTTCGGGCGCCCGTTTCCCAAGCTCCTGAAGCTCAAGCCGACCGAGACGGCGGTGTTCTCCTGGATCGTCTACAAATCGAAGGCGCAGCGGAACCAGGTGAACGCCAAGGTCATGAAAGACCCGCGCCTCAACGACATGGATCCCAAGTCGATGCCGTTCGACATGAAGAAGATGTCGATGGGCGGGTTCACCGTGCTGGTGGACGTCTGACAGGCTCCTGCCCCGCGGAACGGGGTTAGTGAGGCTTGCGGCCCGTGACGGCATAGATGCGATCGATGAGGTCGCGGCCAACACGGCCCGCCATCTCGTCGTGGACAGGCAAGAGCGCGGCGATCCAGGCCGCGCGCTCGGCCTCCGTCGGCTCGTGGAACGTGGTGCGGCCGGAGGCCTTCATCTCAGCCAGCGCGTCGTCGTTTTCCTGGCCGGCATACGCGTTGGCGACCGGCGTCGTCTCGGCCACGGCGCGTTCGAGGGCGGCGCGAATGTCGGGCGGAAGGCCGGTCCAGAACGCGTGATTAGAGATCACCGCGTAGCCCAGATAGCCATGGTTCGTCATCGTGGCGTGGGTCTGCACCTCGTACATTTTCTGCGTGTACATGTTGGCCGGCGTGTTTTCCGTGCCGTCGACCACGCCCGACGAGAGCGCCTGATAGGCCTCCGAAAAGGCCATCACCTGCGGCACGCCGCCCATCGCCCACATCTGCGCCTCGATGACTTTCGACGCCTGGATGCGCATCTTGAGACCGAGCACGTCGTCCGGTTCGCGGAGCGGGGTGTTGGCCGACAGGATTTTGAAGCCGTTGTTCCAGTAGGCGAGTCCGATGAGGCCTTTCGCCTCCAGCCTGCCCAAGAGATCGCGGCCGATGTCGCCGTGCGTGACTTTCTCCAGGGCCTCGTAGTCGGGGAAGATGTAGGGCAGGTCGAACGCCTCGAAGGCCTTGATGCCGAGCGGGCCGAACTTCGACACGGACGGCGCGAGCATCTGCACGGCTCCGAGTTGCAGGGCCTCCAGCTCCTCCTTGTCCTTGTAGAGTTGCGAGTTCGGGTAGAGCTCAATGCGGACGCGGCCGTTCGTGTAGCGCTCGGCAAGCGCCTTGAAGTGCTCGGCGGCGCGGCTCTTGTGCGATTGGGGCGCGGCCACGTGGCTGAACTTGATGACGAGCGGCGCGGGGTCTGCCGCGAGGGCCGCTAGGGGCCAGACGCCCGCGAGCCCAATTCCCGCAAGCACGATGGCCATCCCGGCGCTGCGCATTGCCCGTGTCCCCCCGCGTCCAACCGGCTTCGTCAGCTCTTCGGCGTCTCGCGCGGCTCATTTGAGGCCAGGCGGGCCTCCTCCTCTGCTCGCTCCTCTGCCCGGCGCCAGTCGCGCAGGATGCGGCGCGTGAGGCGGAACACGCGGCGCGCGCGGCGGCGGTCGTCCCTCGGCAGGCAGACGCAACAACAGCAGAAGAAGGGCCTGCGCGCGATGGTGAGCATCAACTCGCGATGCTTCCAGGCCGTGTCGTTCGAAACGCTGCCGGTCATGCCTTGCGTCTCCTATCGCCTCCCTGGCGCCTCAAAGCGTCGGCGGACAGCGCAAACAGCTCGCCCTCGCTTTGCTCGGTATCGAGCCAAAGGAACGGCAACGACGGGTATTCGGTTTCAAGCGCCTCGCGCGCCATGCCGACTTCGACCACCAGCATCCCCTCAGTATTCAGATGAACAGCGGCCTCGGCCAGGATGCGGCGCACGATGTCCAGCCCGTCGTCGCCGCCGAGATGGGCCAGCTCGGGCTCGGCCCTGTACTCGGGCGGGAAGGCCGCGACGGCTTCGGCGGTGACGTAGGGCGGATTGGCGATAATGAGGTCGTAGGTCCGGCCTTCGAGGCCGGCAAAGAGGTCGGACCGGTGGAGGGCGACCCGGTCGCCGAGGCCGTAGTCCTCGACGTTGCGGGCCGCGACCTCGAGCGCGCCGACCGAGATGTCGATGGCGTCGACGGCCGCGTTCGGGAACGTGAGGGCGGCCAGGATGGCGAGGCAGCCCGAGCCGGTGCAGAGGTCGAGGATGCTTTCGACGCCATCGGGGTCGGGCACCACGGCCGAGAGCCCGTCGTCCAGGAGCTCGCCGATGTAGGAGCGCGGCACGATCACACGCTCGTCGACGTAGAACGGGCGACCGCGGATCCAGGCCGCGTTAACCAGATATGCGGCGGGCTTGCGGGTCGCGACGCGCTGCTGGATCAGGTCCGCCACCCTGGCGCGCTCGTCACGCGTCAGGCGTGCCTCCATCCAGGGCTCAAGCTGATCGATGGGCAGGCTCAGCGCCGACAGAATGAGGTAGGCGGCCTCGTCGAGGGCTGTCTCAGTGCCATGGCCGAACGACAGATTGGCCGCCGTGAAGCGGCTGACCGCGTAGCGCAACCAGTCCCGGATCGTGACCAGGTCGTCGAGGTGGCTGAAGTCGGCTGATGTGCTCATGGACCCGTGCGCGGTTGCTCGTCTCCAGTGTCCCTAGCCGATGGGGCGGGCGGTGCCAACCGACAGTTCGACCGAGGGTGCGCCGAAAACCGCCCGGAGACGCCGCTGCGCGTGATCATGGCGTGCAAAAAATTTCACAATGGGTATTCGCAGCATTCGCAACTGCGAAAGAATTTGCACGTCGCGTCATCGTGTCCAAGCGCTATCGTGCCGCTTGGCGAAGCGCACGCAAAACGCCAATATCGCCAGCTTCGGCCCCACCTGTGCGGCGGCGGGGTGCACATACAGAAACGACCATTCGGAGGGAACACCGTGACGGTGAAATCAGATATCGAGATCGCGCGCGAAGCCAAGATGCGGCCGATCACGGAAGTTGCGGCGAAACTCGGAATCCCTGCCGACGCGATCATCCCCTACGGCACCACGAAGGCGAAGCTCTCGTTCGACTTCATCAACGCGCTGAACACCCGCCCCGACGGCAAGCTGATCCTCGTCACGGCCATCAGTCCGACGCCGGCCGGCGAAGGCAAGACCACGACGACGGTCGGTCTCACGGATGGCCTCAACCGCATCGGCAAGAAGGCCATGTGCTGCCTGCGCGAGCCTTCGCTCGGCCCCTGCTTCGGCGTCAAGGGCGGCGCGGCCGGCGGCGGCTATGCGCAGGTCGTTCCGATGGAAGACATCAACCTGCACTTCACCGGCGACTTCCACGCCATCACGAGCGCGCACAACCTGCTCTCGGCCCTGATCGACAATCACATCTACTGGGGCAACAGCCTCGGCATCGACAGCCGCCGCGTCGAGTGGAAGCGCGTTCTCGACATGAACGATCGCGCGCTGCGCTCGATCACGAACTCGCTCGGCGGCGTCTCGAACGGATACCCGCGCGAGGACGGCTTCGACATCACGGTGGCGTCCGAGGTGATGGCCATCCTCTGTCTTGCGAGCGACCTCAAGGATCTCGAAAACCGCCTCGGCAACATCATCATCGGCTACACGCGCGAGAAGAAGCCGGTGCGTGCGCGTGATCTCAAGGCAGACGGCGCCATGACCGTGCTGCTCAAGGACGCGCTGATGCCGAACATGGTGCAGACGCTCGAAAACAACCCCGCCTTCATTCACGGCGGGCCGTTCGCGAATATCGCGCATGGCTGCAACTCGGTGCTGGCGACCAAGAGCGCGCTCAAGGTTTCCGACTACGTCGTGACGGAAGCGGGCTTCGGCGCCGATCTCGGGGCCGAGAAGTTCTTCGACATCAAGTGCCGCAAGGCGGGCCTCAAGCCGGCCGCTACGGTGATCGTCGCGACCGTGCGCGCGCTGAAGATGCATGGCGGCGTGGCCAAGGACAACCTCAAGAACGAGGACGTCGCCGCCGTTGCCAAGGGCTGCGACAACCTCAAGCGCCACATCGAGAACGTGAACAAGTTCGGCGTGCCGGCAATCGTCGCCATCAACCGCTTCATCACGGACACCGACGCGGAAATCCAGGAAGTCATGCGCGCTGCCGAAAGCATGGGCACGCGCGCCTTCATGTGCACGCACTGGGCCGATGGCGGCGCGGGCACTGAAGCGCTGGCGCAGCACGTCGTCGAGATCGCGAACTCGGGCAAAGCGGATTTCAAGCCGCTCTATCCGGATGACCTGCCGCTGCGCGACAAGGTCCGCAAGATCGCGACCGAGATCTACCGCGCCTCCGACATCGCCTGCGACAGCTCTGTCGAGACGAAGTTCAAGGACCTGGAGGCGATGGGCTTCGGCCATCTGCCGGTCTGCATGGCCAAGACGCAGTACTCGTTCTCCACCGACCCGACCAAGCGCGGCGCGCCGACGGGCCATGTGGTGCCGGTGCGCGAGCTTCGGCTTTCGGCGGGCGCCGAGTTCGTGGTCGTCGTCACGGGCGAGATCATGACCATGCCGGGTCTGCCGCGCGTGCCCTCGGCGGATTCGATCCGGCTCAACTCCGAAGGCCTGATCGAGGGTCTGTTCTAGACTTCGATCACCGCTCAATGCGAAACCGGCCGGTGCACTGCACCGGCCGGTTTTTTTGTCGATGGTTTGAAGCGCGTCGATGCTTCAGAGGCGTCGTGCTTCAGAGGCGCCGTGTCTGATCGTCATCGGCCGCGTCTGCCGGGGCCTGCCCCGTACCCGCCTCGGCAAGTGCCGCGGCATCGGCCGCCGAGGCCGCCGCCATGCGGCGCTGCTCGCGCGCCCGGAACGCCTCGTGCTTGGCGTGCTCTTCGCGCGCGCGGACAACGAAGACCTTGTAGGCGTGCAGCGCGATGCCCGCGCCCCAGCCCAGCACGACCCACTGCACCCAGAAGTGCTCGCCCTCGATCAGGTTGATGATCGCCAGGCCGGCTATGACCGCCAGGAACATGATGAAATGGGTGTAGAACCCATTGATTGCCTTATCACGCTCACTTTCCATGGCGTGCTCGAAGAGGTCATCCATCGCGAAGCCTCCTGGTCCTAAATTGCTCCGATGCGGACCCACCTTACACCCATTGGAGCGCAGGGAAATGCCTCCTACGGAACACTTTGCAGTTAAGCAACAAGATGAAGTAACTGCGTGGCCGGGCGCATGTATTCAAAGCCCTGGGCGACGAGCCGGCCTTCGGCCGCATCTGCGACCATGGCGAGGCGGGTCGTCGCGTTCAGGATCGGCGGCTTAAGCCAGGTAAAGTCGGTCTCCAGGTCGGGCACAATGCAGTGCATCATCGAGGCCCGTTCGGCACTCGCGATGCCACGCGAGCGGCCGCGCCAGCCCGGCGCTTCCCAGTGATTGGCGGCCACGTTGGGGCCAACGTGAAGGCGGGCATCCGTCTCCGTGCGCTCGATCACGATCGTTTCGCTCGGCCGGACGCCTGCCAGCGAGAAGATGGCGGGGGTGGAAATGGGCTCACGCGCCAGCCGCTCCCGGGCCTCGGCGAAATCGGCGGCCTCCTCGAACACGGATCGCAGCAGATGGGCCGGCGTGGGGTGCGGCATGGTCCAGACGCGACGGCGGCTCAGGGCCCAATCAAGCACATAGAACCCCACGGCCTTGCGCATCGGGGCCTGATTGAGGGCTGCCGAAAAGCGCCCCGGCGCCATGCCCGTCAGCACGCCGGTGTAGCCCGGCCAGGTCAGGGTCACGAACGGGCCATGGCGGCTCGCCACGCGCGCGGCGATGACGTGGCGGCCGAGGCCCGGCGTGCGCCAGTCCAGCACGCGGATCAGGCGCGCGCTTTTGCGGCCCGGGCCGGGTGCGACGCGGCAGGTGCACGCCCATTCATAGTTGACGGACAGAAAGTAGGCGCCCGGACGTTTCAACCGCTCGGCGATGGCGTCGATTTCAGGGAGGTGGGCATTCTCCCACTTTGCAAGCCATCGGCGAGAGACGCTGTCGAGCTGGCGGAGGGCCGCCGACGGCAGAGGGCCGGTCGCGAGATCGAGCAAGGCATGCGCGCGCGCCTCATGGGCCACCAGCGTTTCCATCGGAAACTCAGGCCCGGTGTCGAGAACCGGAATGGGCTCCAGCGGATCGAAGGCGTGGGCGGGGGACAGCATGGAAGCGGCGGCCTCCTGCCGCGACGGCGCCTGTCTCGGAGGCGAACCCAAGACGTAGACTTTCACGCGGCGGCGTCAAGCACGGCACCCACCGACGGGGCGGACACCATCACCGACGGCGCGGCCGTCGCGCGACGTCCCGCGCCCAGATCGCGAGGTTGTGATTGACGATATCGACCTTTGTGTAGCACGCGCATCAGTTATGCGCTGTTACCACTACGGTCTCCGGTCTTCACTCGCGGGAAACGATCATGCGCCTTCGCCACCCTCTCCAAGCCGTCTCACGTCTCGGCGCCATCGCCGCCCTTGTTGCGATCGCTCTCCCCGTCCCCCTGCCCGCCCTCTCTCCACCCGCTCATGCGGGCGATGTCGACGACGCTCGTCTCCTCGGCGCCGATGCCGACCGGGACAATTGGCTGATCCATGGCCGCGATTACGCCAACCTAAGATTCTCGCCCCTCGATGCGATCAATCCCAAGTCGATCAAGGGGCTGGTGCCCAAGTGGATCTATCAGCCCGGCACGGCGTCGACGTTTCAAACCACGCCGCTCGTCGCCGATGGCGTCATGTATGTTTCCGCACCGGGGTCGAGCGTGATGGCGGTCGACGCTGCGACCGGACAGGAACGCTGGCGTTACGACCATAAATCACGCGCCGCCAAGCTGTGCTGCGGGCCGGCAAACCGAGGCGTGTCGCTCGGGTACGGCAAGGTTTTCGTGGCGACGGTCGATGCTCGCCTGATCGCGCTGGCGCAGGACAGCGGCAAGGTGCTGTGGGACATCGCACTGGCCGAAGAGGGCGGCGGAAACACGGAGGACCGGGCCGCGCTCGGCAACGCCGACCCGGCCATCAAAGGCAAGGTGACGGGCTCGACCGGCATTGGCGCGTCCTCGGCGCCGCTCGTCTATGACGGGAAGGTGTTCATCGGCGTGACGGGCGTCGGCTACGGCCTGCACGTGGAAAGCGACCGGCCTGGTACGCCGCTGGGCGCGGTCGTCGGGATTGCCGGGCGATACGGCCGCCCCGGGTTTCTCGGCGCATACGATGCGGCGACCGGCAAGAAGGTCTGGCAGTTCGACACCACGCAGGAGGGATGGGAAGGCGCCTTCACTGCCGTGACGGCCGACGGCATCAAGCTGCCGCGTGACATTGCAGCGGAAAAGGCAGCAATGCCCGAGCATCGCGATGCCTGGAAGTTCGGCGGCGGATCTGTGTGGCACGCGCCCGCCGCGGATCCGGCCCTCGGCCTCATCTATCTCGGGGTCGGCAACCCCTCTCCACAGGCGGCGAGCGAGAGCCGCCCGGGCGACAACCTCTACACCGTGTCCATCGTCGCGCTCGAGGCTGCGACGGGCAAGCTGCGCTGGTACTTCCAGCAGGTGCCGCACGACGTGTGGGGCTATGACGTGGCGAGCCCGCCGTCGCTGTTCGACGTGGTCGTCGACGGCAAGACGGTGCCGGCGCTCGGGCAGGCATCGAAGCTCGGATGGTACTACGTGATCGACCGGCGGGACGGGCGTCTCCTGTTCAAGTCCGAAGCGTTCGTGCCGCAGGCCAACATGTTCCAGTCGCCGACCAAGGAAGGCGTGACGATCTCGCCAGGCGTGGGCGGGGGCGCCAACTGGTCGCCCGCGGCCGTCGACGCGCGCAAGGGCGTGGCGTTCATTGCCGCCATGCATATGCCGACGCGCTACCGCACCGAAACGCTGCCCGCGTTCGAAGGCAAGCCGGCCGTGACTTACTACACGATCGAGCCGCAGAAGGATGTGCCCTGGTGGGGCACGCTGACCGCGATCGACCTTGCAAAGGGCGGCAAGCTTCTCTGGCAGCAGAAAACGAACGAGCCGCTGGTCGGCGGCGTGCTTGCCACGGCGGGCGGGCTTGTTTTTACGGGAGAAGGCAACGGCAATCTCTCCGCATTCGACGCCGCGAAGGGCGACCGGCTCTGGCAATTCAACTGCGGCGCAGGCGTAAACGCGCCGCCGGTCAGCTACGCGGTCGGGGGCAAGCAGTATGTGGCGGTGGCAGCCGGCGGCAGCCAGATCTGGGGCTTCCGCCAGGGAGGGGCCGTGATCTCGTTCGGTCTCGTGGATCCGTAGACGAGCTTAGCAGACGGGCATCGGCGTCAGTCGCTCGGCATGATGAACCACAGCACGAGGTACGTCAGAATGCCCGGAAAGCCGATCGAGGCGACGGTCGCGACAACGTAGAGGAAGCGCGTGAGTGTGGGGTCCCATCCGAGCCACCGCGCCAAGCCTCCGCACACGCCACCGATCAGCGCGCCCTTGCTGACGCGCCGGAGCGGAGCTGACGTGTTCAAGAGCCTTGGGTCTGACGTTGGGTCCGGCATGGCTTCTGCCCATTTTGTTGACAATCAATCTGCGTAACGGTCTTTAGGGGCGCTTCGTTCCACGCTGGCCGCTCCGCCGGGCTCAGGCCAGCCCCTCCGCGGCGATCGAACGCCCGTGTCATTGCCGAGACCTCGATGCGCCGCCGCCTCCTGATCATCCACAACGCCCATGCCGGAACGCGCGGCCGGCACTACCTGCGCGCGGTGTGCGGCGCGCTCGAAGCGGGCGGCGCCGAGCTCAGCATCGAGCATGCCGACACGCTGGCCGCAGACGAGGACATCGCGCGGTCCGCGGTCGCGGCCGGGCACTTCGACGCCATCATCGCAGCGGGCGGCGACAGCACGATCCGCGGCGTGGCTTCGGGGCTTCTCGGCAGCGGCGTTCCGCTCGGCATTATTCCGATCGGCACCGGCAACGTGCTCGCGCGCGAGATCGGCGTTCGCTGCCGGGCCAATGTGCTGGCGCAAACGCTGCTGCACGGCCCGGGCGTGCCGATCCGCTGCGGGCTCGCCGACGGCACGCCGTTTCTGGCGATGGCGGGCGTGGGGTTCGACGCGGACGTGCTGCTCCGGCTCAACATGCCGTGGAAGCGCACGGTGGGGCGCGCGGCCTATGCCTGGCCCATCGTGCGCGCGCTCGTGCACAAGCCGCGGCCTTTCGAGGTCGTCGTGGAGGAGCGCACTTATCCCGCGACGTGGCTGATTGTGACGCGCGCGGCGCGCTATGGCGGGTCGTTCGTGATCGCCGAGACCCAAAGCCTGGTTGGCGAGGGCTTCCATGCGGTGATCGCGAACGCGACCACACGGCGCGCACTCGCGGGGCTGTTGATCGCCATCGCCCGGGGGCGTCTCGAAGGGCGGACCGACGTCGCGGTGCTTCCCTGCTCGCGGCTTGGCGTGCGGACGAGTGGCGAGATCGCGGCGCAGATCGACGGCGAGCGTCTTTTTGAAGTTCCGCGCGAGATTTCCGTCGGTCCGGATCGCCTGATGCTGATCGTTCCGCAGGGCTCTCCGCTCGCTACGCCCCGCAACTAGCGCGCGAGCAGCAATCCGGAATCGATGAGCCGGCGATGGAAGGTCAGAATTTCATCGCGCTTGGCGCAGGTGAAGTAGCGGCCGTGGCAGGCATTGAGCAGACGCAGCCGTTCGTGTTGTGCATCCGACAGCGGCAGGCGGGCCGCGTTGAGCAGCAGCGCTCCGAGATACGGCACGTCCAGCACCTCGACGTCCGGCAGCGGACCCGGATCGAAATTGATGCCGTCGACCGTGTAGTAGGTCAGGTAGCCGGGTGACTCCGGCCCCATCGTCATGTCCTCGGTGGCGGTGGTGGCGTTGAAGCCGAGGAACGGGCGCGTCACGACGGGCTGGTGGTCGCCGTACTGGACGATCAGGAAGCGCTCGTTCGGAAAGCGGCGGACCAGCTCGGCGCGGAAGTAGTCGTAGTCCATCTTCGCGATGCCGACGCGGCGCAGGTATTCATGCATTTTCGGCGAGGGGCCGCCGCCGGGAACTTCGATTTCCGGCATGAACGCCGGCTCGTACGGCAGGTGCGTCGCGGCCGTGATGATGAAGTTGAACATCGGCGCCTGCGAATGGCGGAAGTGGTCCTGCATGTTGCGCAGCGCGTTGTCGTAATAGAAGCGGTCGCGCTCGTTGTACTTGGTGGCGCCTTGCGCCTTGCGGTCCAGGATCTCTGAAAAGCCGATAGCGCTGTAAAACTTGCCGCTCGAAACGAAGTCCTTCTGCATCGGATAGTAGAGAATGTTGCGATAGCCGCAGCGGGCCAGCGTCTCAGGGATGGTGTCGTGCACCTTGCCCTGCATCAGCGACTGCACGAACGGGCGCATGCCGCCGAACGACAGCGTCGATACGCCGGCGAGGACGGAGAACTCCGTCAGCCAGGACGCGCCGCCGTAGGTCTCCACGCGCAGCTTGTGCAGGCCGCCGTCAGCGGAGCGGAAGAACGGGTCGAGGCCGCTGTGGTAGCGGATGCCCGGGAAGAGGCTCGGCGGGAAGACGCTTTCCTGGTGGATGAGAATGATGTTCGGCGGCCGCTCCTGCGGACGGCAGGATGCGGGCGCGGCGAGCATGCTCGCGCCGCCGTTCTGCGGCGCGGCCTCGATGAGCTGCCCTTGCCACAAGGTCTCGATCGTCTCTGCCCAGGAGAGGTAGAACGACGAAACGTAGTGGTGGTCCCAATAGTAGAGCGTGTGATGGCGCCCGCCCTTGTTCGCCACCGTGTAGGCGGTCGTGGCGAGGGCGAGTACGAGCACGCCTGCGGCGGCCGGGCGGGAGACGCGCGTGGGATCGAAGCGGTACACGGCCCAGCCGAGTGCGGCCAGCGCAGCCATGGCGGCGAACAGGCCGATCACCTCGGTGCGGAAGCCGCTCCAGAGAAACGACAGCGTGTCGAACGACATCAAATAGAAAACGATGTCGTAGGCGTGGAGCGTCATGCCGAGATAGTGGCGCTTGACCTCCGAGACGGCGACGATGAGGGCGACGAGGCTGGCCACGGCGGCCGTCGAGAAGAGCACGCGGCGCGAGACGAGCAGCGCCGATGACACGAGCGTCACCGTTACGCCGGCGGTGAATGCGATGTTCAGCCAGGGCCACTCGTGGCCCACGAAGTAGGCCCACATCGCGGCGGCCAGCACGGCCGAGAGGATCCAGGCGGCGGCATGCCTATTCGCCAGGCGGTCGCGAGCGACGGCGCGAACCAAACTCATGAACCCGTGGCGCTTGGGATCAAGCAGGTCCGTCGTCATGTTGTGTTTTTGGACCTTTTGGGACGGAGGATCGCGCAGTCTTTGTGGAAGACCGTCACGAAGTCAAACTTCAGATATACGACAGTACGGCAACACCTGCACGCGGGGCGACGTTCCCCGCTTTCGTGGACTTTATTGCGGCGCTCGGGGCGGGCATCCGCCCCTTCATCCCCGGCTATTTTGTTCCCCGAGGTCCGCGGCGGCGGGCAGGTTGCGTTGCGGTTGCGCACCGGTGCCGAACAAAGGCAGCGGCGGCCATACTAAAGCTCAGAATCAATTACGATCTGGCACAAATCCGAAGCCTCTCATGGACACGCAATGACGTCTGCCGTCTGCCGTTTTCTCGGCTCGCTTCTGCTTGTTGCCATCGCCGGCGCTGCCGGATCGGGCGCTTTTCCCTCCTCGGCATCGGCCAAGTCGCCCGGCAAGACCTATTGCTACAACACCATCTGTCATAGGGTTAAGACGCTCGCCGAAATGGACAAACTCGTCGGTTTCGAAGAGATCGTGACAGCCTCGTTCTATGATGACTGCAAGGTCGACAAGAACAACCCGTGCACCACGCTGTCGTCCGGCGAGGACTTCCGACCGGACCTGCCGGACAATGCCGCGAGCCCGGTCTACCCCAACGGCACCATTCTGATTTTGCTGAACCCCAAGACGAACGCGTCCGTGCTGGTGCGGGTCAACAACTCGGGGCCCTACAAAAAAGGGCGGCTGCTGGACGTGTCTCGCGCGGCGGCCGAACAGCTCGGATTTGCGAAGTTCGGCATCGCCAAGCTCAAGGTGACCGTGATCAGCGGGCCGTTAAGCTAAACACGCGGCACGACCCGTCCCGGGCACGCAGCGGCAAGCCTCCAACGGCCGGCCCGGACCAGACACGGCTCGAAGCCCCCTCCCCAAAAACTCGAAGCTCCCGAAAGACACCAGCAAAAGGCGAATGGGCGCCGTTTTGGAAAGCCGCCGACCGGGATTAACTCCGCCCCCTCGGGAGTTGCTTCCGGCGCGCGCGATAAATTTTGCCATTTTTGCGGCCGACACTTTTGAATTACTGTTTTTCCGGTCGATACAAATAGCGACCTGGGGGCTCGATTGTTTCATGTACGCCCACGTGTCCGGCCCACAGCAGTCGCCGCGCTGATCGCGAGCGCGTGTCTTATGGGCGGTGCACATGCGGGTGCGGCGCAGACAAAATCTCAAGAGACACAATCTCAAGACAAGAGCGCCGCCGCCGCGTGCAAGGAAGCGGGCAACCTCGCCGTGCTGTCTTCGCCGATTGCGCCCTGGAAAGGCGCGCCGCTGCGCGTCGTGCTCACATCCGAACAGGCGCTCGCGGGTGAACTCTCGCTCGTGGCACCGGACGGCAGCGTTGCCGTCACCTCCCGCGACCGTCACGGCGGGCCACCCTACTTCTGGTTTGCCGAAGTGCAAAAGCCCGCGGCCGGCGCCTGGAAAGCCATCCTGAAGCGCGAAGGCGCGACGCCCGAGTGCAGTGTCGTGACGCGAGAGATCGGCGTGCAGGCCAAAGCCCCGGCGCGGCCGCGCGGCAGCGAGAAGAGCATCTGGCCCGTTCGCGACACGTGGAACCGCGGCACGGAAAATCTCTATTCGGCGTGGATCGAAAAGCTGTTTGACGCGCCGCTCGACGAAGCGCCCTCGTGGCCTGCCCTGCATGAGGTGCTGCGCGACCGCTCGCGCAACGTGCTGTTCAATCACCTCGGCCTTGGAGAGGACGAGAAGGGGCAGATCATCCGTCCGGATTGCGCCGACCTTCCCTATTTCCTGCGCGCCTATTTCGCGTTCAAGATGGGCCTGCCTTTCGGCTACGCGAAATGCACCCGCGGCGGGGCCGGACAGCCGCCCAGGTGCGCGCAATGGTGGAACATCGAGAAGGAAGAGCCGCCGCCCGCGCCGCCCCCCGGCCAGAAGGTCGCTTCGGATGGCGGCGATTTCTTCGGCATGTTCGGCGCGGCGCCCGAGCCCGCATCCACCCTCAAGCTGCCGCCGAAGCCGCAAGGGCTCGTGCCGGGCTTCGGCTACTATCTCCGCACGACGGTCGCCAATGGCGTTCATTCGGGCTCGGGACGCACGCTCGCGGCCGACAACAGCACCGACTACTATCCCGTTTCCCTGAAGCAGGAGACGCTTCGGCCGGGCGCGATCTACGCCGACCCATACGGCCATATTCTCGTGCTGACCAAGCGCGTGGCGCAAACGGGCGATGGGGCGGGCGTGTTTCTCGCCGTCGACGGCCAGCCCGACGGCACGGTTGCGCGCAAGCGCTTCTGGCGCGGAAACTTCCTGTTCGCGCAGGATCCGGCGCTCGGCAATCCCGGCTTCAAACGGTTCCGCCCCGTCGTGCGCGAGAAGGGCGCCCAGCGCCGCCTGACCAACGCGGAAATCACCAAGAACGCCGACTACGGCGACTTCTCGCTCGACCAGACGCAGCTTGCGGTCGAAGACTTCTACGACCGCATGGAAGACGTCATGTCGCCCGCGCCGCTCGACCCCATGCGCGCCATGAAGGAGGCGATCACGGCGCTCGAAGAGCAGGTGAATGCGCGTGTCACGTCGGTCGAGAACGGGCGCAAGTACCAGACCGGCGGCGGCGCGGAAGTGGCGATGCCGGACGGCGCCTCGATTTTCGAGACCACGGGCGCCTGGGAGGATTTCGCGACGCCCTCCCGCGACCTGCGCCTCCTGATCGCCATCGACGTGGTGCGCGGCTTCCCCGAACGCGTCTCGCGCCGTCCGGAGCGGTATGCGATGCCGGTGGGAAAAACCGCCGCCGACGTCAAGGTGGAGCTGGACACCGTGCTCGCGACGGAACTTGCCCAGCGCAAGTTCTCGTATACCCGTACCGACGGAACGCCCTGGCCGCTGACCCTCAAGGATGTGCTCGACCGGACCGGCGCGCTCGAAATGGCCTACAACGTCAACGACTGCGTCGAGGCGCGGTGGGGGGCTCCCGATACCAGCGAGGAGGTGCTCACCTGCAAGCGGCGCGCCTCCGGCACGCAGCGGACCAAGATGACCGAATATCGCGCCTGGTTTACCGAGCGCCGCCGGCCACCGCGCGGATAAGTCCGGCGCTCGAGGCGCAAACGCCCCTTCCTCCGGCTCCGACGTATGGCATAAGGGCGCCTGAATTTTCTTCAGGACCAGCGCGCCTATGATCCGTCTCGACAATATCGGCAAACAGAACGGCCATCAGATCGTCTTCATCGAAGCCTCCGCCGCCCTTCACCGGGGCGAAAAGGTGGGCCTCGTCGGGCCGAACGGCGCGGGCAAGACCACGCTCTTTCGCATGATCATCGGGCGCGAGCAGCCGGACGAAGGCCAGGTCTCCACCGACCGCGGCGTGACGATCGGCTATTTCAGCCAGGACGTCGGCGAAATGTCGGGGCGCAGCGCGGTTGCCGAAGTGATGGATGGCGCGGGGCCCGTCAGCGAAGTGGCTGCCGAACTCAAAGACCTGGAAGCGGCCATGGCCGATCCGGACCGGGCCGACGAGATGGACGAGATCGTCGCGCGCTATGGAGAAGTGCAGGCGCGCTTCGAGGAGTTGGACGGCTATGCGCTCGACGGGCGCGCGCGTGAGGTGCTGGCGGGGCTCTCGTTCAGCCAGGAGATGATGGACGGCGATGTCGGCGCGCTTTCGGGCGGCTGGAAGATGCGCGTCGCGCTCGCCCGCGTGCTGCTGATGCGCCCCGACGCGATGCTGCTCGACGAGCCGAGTAACCATCTCGATCTCGAAAGCCTCATCTGGCTCGAGCACTTCCTGAAGAGCTACGAAGGGCTGCTGCTGATGACCTCGCACGATCGCGAGTTCATGAACCGCATCGTGGGCAAGATCGTCGAGATCGACGGCGGCGCGCTCACCACGTATTCGGGAAACCACGATTTCTACGAGCAGCAGCGCGCGCTCGCCGAGAAGCAGCAGCAGGCCCAGTTCGATCGCCAGCAGGCGATGCTGGCGAAGGAAATCCGCTTCATCGAGCGCTTCAAGGCACGCGCCTCCCACGCCGCGCAGGTGCAGAGCCGCGTCAAGCAGCTCGCCAAGATCGATCGGGTGGAGCCGCCGAAGCGCCGCCAGACGATCATGTTCGATTTCCCCGTGCCGCCGCGCTCGGGCGAAGACGTCGTGAGCATCAAGCAGGTGCACAAGGGCTACGGAAGCAAGCGCATCTACGACGGGCTCGATTTCCACGTGCGACGCAAGGAGCGGTGGTGCGTGATGGGCGTGAACGGCGCGGGCAAGTCCACGCTGCTCAAGCTGATCGCGGGATCGACGACGCCCGATGCCGGCACGGTCAACGTCGGCGGCAGCGTGAAGATGGGCTACTTCGCCCAGCACGCGATGGATCTTCTGGACGGCGACCGCACCGTGTTCGAAACGCTCGAAGACGCGCATCCGCAGGCGGGGCACGGTTCGCTCAAATCGCTCGCGGGCTGCTTCGGATTCTCGGGAGATGACGTCGAGAAGAAGTGTCGCGTGCTCTCGGGCGGCGAGAAGGCGCGCCTCGTGATGGCCAAGATGCTCTACGATCCGCCGAACTTCCTGGTTCTCGACGAGCCGACGAACCATCTCGACATGGCGACGAAGGAAATGCTCATCACGGCGCTCTCGGAGTACGAGGGCTCCATGCTGTTCGTGTCGCACGACCGGCACTTCCTCGCGAAACTGTCCAACCGCGTGCTCGAGCTGACCCCGGACGGCGTGCACACCTACGGCGGTGGTTACACCGAGTATGTCGAGCGCACGGGCTATGAAGCCCCGGGACTCAGAAGCTGATCCGGCTTTTGATCCTGGCCGGCCGCGCCGCGATTTAGCTTACAGCGAAGTAAACCAGCGGGCCGGAACTCCGTGTGCCGGTCGCCGTTTTTTCGGCGCACGCGCATGAGGCGCGACACCGAACACGGAGCATCACGTCATGACCAAGCACGCATTCGCAATGGGTCTCATCCTTTCCGCCGCGCTCATCACCGCGCCGGCGATGGCGAAGGACGCCGCGCATATGAAGAGCTCTCTCACGAAGGAGCAGAGCGATATGATCAATTCCAAGGGCCAGAACCGCGAGCCGGGCGCGAATGGAACGTTCCAGGGCAAGCCGGTGGTCGAGGGTCCGGCGAACTGGCACAAGGGCGAATCCAGCAAGTAGTGCCGACGCCGTCTCCACGAGACTTCGCAACGTCCCGATGGGCCTTTCCGGATCTCCGGAAAGGTTCGTCTGCGTGCATGCGGGGGCGGGTTACTTGACTTCGATCGGGCCGAGATCGACGTCGCCGGCGCGTGCGACGCCGTTGCGGTCGGCAGGCGCGTCCGCGAGGATCTTGCCGGCTCCGACAGTGGGCGAGTCTCCGGTCGGCGTGAAGTCGTTCGGGCTGCCGCCGACTGCGGACGGAAACTTGGCGAACCAGCCGGCGCTGAAATCGTCGCGCGCCGCCTCCTCGCTCCCCGGCTCGCGCCCTTCAATCTTGCCCGAGACATAGAGATTGCCGCGATAGACATTGTCGCCGGCGGTCTCATCGACCTCCATCAACAACGCCTCGGGATTGGCCGCGACAGTGCCGCCGTCGATCGTGACGCCCACCAGCACGTTGTTGGCGAACAGATTGCGGGTGGAATGCACGGAAAACTGCACGCCATGCTTGCCCGTGGTGATGAACAGATTGTGCAGCACCTTGTTGTCGCTCGATCCGAGCTTGGGATTGTCCGTCTCCTGCCAGAAGCTCACGTTGTGGCGCGCTTGCGGACCGAACACGTTGTTGCGCACGACGCTGCGGCGAACGCTGGTGAAGTTCGGACCGGCCGACGCACCATCGTGGAAGTAGTTGCCTTCGACCAGGAAGTAGTCGCTCGCGCCGCGCCCTCCCTCGCCTTCGCCCGCATACGCGTCACAGCGGGCGTCGTCGTAGGGGATGCCTTCGTCGGCGCATGTGGAGGCCGGATCGGCGTTGATCTGAAAATCGCTCGACACGTTGCCGTACGTCTCGTTGAAGCGGACGATGTTCCAGTCGCTGCCGTTGGAGATGTAGATCCCGTGACCGTCGTCCTTTTTGGCGCCGAACCCGAGATTGGCTTCCCAGACGTTCCAGTCCGACTGGCCGGAGAAGAACGGGTCGCGATCCTGGTCGTTGCCGGTGGAGCGGAGAACCGCGATGCCGCGTGAGTGCTGGCTGGCGTCGTAGCCTTCGCCGACAATGCGGACGCCGTACTTTCCGCCCGTCATGTGGAATCCATCGATGGCGACGTAGTCGGCGGCTTCGAGGTTGAAGCAGCTCGCACGTCCGCTCTTGCAGCACGTCATCGAGACGCCGATGGATTTGTCGTCGTTGCGCTCCGCATAGAGCACGACGGGCTCATCGTAGGTGCCGCCGGTTTCCTTGGTGAAGTTGAAGCACGCATCGTACTTGCCGCGCAGAAAGTGGATCTTGGTGCCGGGCGCGGCGGCCAGTACGGCGTCTTTCGCGGCCGACGGCGTTTCGCGGCTCGCGCCGTCGCCCCGTCCGTCCGGGCTCACGAAGACCGTCTTTGCGGGTTTCCACGAGGGGTCGGTATAGTAGCGATTGAACTGCTCGGTGAAGCCCATGAACTTGGCCCCGCGCGCGACGGCAGGCTTGCCCGGGACGACGGCGGGCGCGCCGACTGCTTCGTCTTCCGAATTCGCGGGCGTTGCGGGTGTTTCTTTTTTTGCCTTCGGCTGTGCGGCCGTGGGCGCTGGCGTGGGCTCGGGCCCACCTTCCTCGAGCTTCTTCACATAGGCGCGCGCCAGATTGGACAGGAAGCCCTCGGGATAGCTTTCTAGAAACGCATTCCAGCCCTCGATGGTGCCGAGCTCCTTGGCGGCGTCGAAGGCCTCCTTGGCGGGAACCTCGGTTTGCTGGGCGAGTGCCTCCGTCCCAAGAGCGGGCACGCCCAGAAGCGGCGGCGCCAGGAGCGAGACGGCGACAGCGAGGCCCGTGGCAGCAAGGCGGCTCATGTTCATCCTATCGGTTCGGCGCACGCTCGACGTTTTACCGGGAATGGCCCGATCGAACAACGTTCGCTGGCTGACGACCGTTCCGATGGGTTAGGTCCTGCGCCGCTGGTCCCAAAGCCGTCTTACAGATGCGTTTCGACATCCATCCGCTGGTGCAGGATTCGGATGACGTCGATGCCGAAGTCGGTTTCCTTGAAAAACACGAGATGCGATCCGGCGGCATATTTGAGATAGCCGGCACGGACATGCCCGGCGGAGCGCCCCCTCAAACTGCCGCTCGCCAGCGCCGCCATCACATCGACGATCTTGGAATGGTAGATGTCAGCCTGCGCCGGTGACCAGTGCTCGGCGGTGTAAAGCCAGATACCTTCAAGGTCGGCGCGTGCCTTTGGCCTGAGCCTGAATTCCCTACCCCTTTTCGGCATGGCGAGCGTGCATGTCGGCGAGGAACGCTTTGTTGTCGAACGGCTCCGCGCGCCCGCTCTCTTCGCCTTCGATCAGGGCGTCCCGCAGCGACTTGAGTTGGATCTCCCGCTCCTCCAGCAGCCGAAGGCCTGCCCGCACGACTTCGCTGGCCGAGCCATAGCGTCCGCGCGAAACCTGCGCGGCGATGAACTGATTGAAATGCTCGCCAAGGGCGATGGACGTCGTCTTGCTCATCTTCGCAGCTCCTCCCGGTATGTACCAATATATCGTATATATTGGTAGTAATCAAACGGCTTAGCTCGTCGAACCTTAGACGCGGAGCTGGCCGCGGCGCTTTGGGCCAACAGATTGACTTCGAAGGAGATCTCCAGCATAAGACCACCAGCGCGGCGGGCCGAAGGGTTCGCGGCGTTAAGAGCGCTGCCCGAGGCTCAGGTTGCAATTTCAAGCAACCCCTTGAAAGTGTGCGATTAAATTCGCACCGCCACAGGGCGCGGAGAGACCCAAAGCGCCAAAGCGCGCGGAAAGAGGCATCCATGTACGCTGTCATCAAGACGGGCGGCAAACAGTATCGCGTCGCCAAAGACGACGTCATCACTGTCGAGCGGCTCACCGTCGAAGACGGAAAGAAGATCGAATTCACCGAAGTGCTGCTTGTTGGCAGCGGCGCCGACATCAAGGTCGGTTCGGCCCTTGGTTCGGGCGCGAAAGTGACGGCTGAGCTGGTCGAGCAGACCCGCGGGCCGAAGCTCATCGCCTTCAAGAAGCGCCGCCGCAAGAACTCGCGCCGCAAGCGCGGTCATCGCCAGGATCTCTCCAAGATCCGCATCGTCGGCATCACGGGCTAAGGCATTTGTGAGCGCGTCAATCGCTGCTCCAACGAGAAGGAACTTAACGTCATGGCACAAAAGAAAGCTGGCGGTTCAACCAAGAACGGCCGCGACTCACATTCGAAGCGCCTCGGCATCAAGCGCTACGGCGGCGAGCACGTCATCCCGGGCAACATCCTCTGCCGTCAGCGCGGCACGCAGTGGCACCCCGGCACGGGCGTCGGCATCGGCACCGATCACACCATTTTTGCCGTCGAAGAGGGCAAGGTGAAGTTCGAGGCCAAGCGCAACGGCCGCATCTATATCTCGGTACTGCCCGAGAAGCTCACGGCAGCCGAATAGGCTCACCGGATTCTTCCATGAGACGAGGGGGGATGGGCACCATCCCCCCTTTTTCTTTCTCGCGACCAACGTAAGCTGACCCTTGCGCTAACACGGGGCTCGATGACCAAGCCGATCACAACCCGACGTCTCACGCTGCGCGCGCTGCGCGACAGCGATGCGCCGGAGCTTGCGCGGCTCGCGGGCGACTGGGACGTCGCGCGCATGACGGCCCGGATTCCGTATCCGTATTCGGTCGCGCTCGCGCGCGAGTGGATGGACTCGCTCGGCGAAGACGAGTTCGTGCGCGTGGTGGAGTTTCAAGGCGCGCTGATCGGCGCCGTCGGCTACGTCGCGGGCCCGGACAGGTCGGCCGAGATCGGCTATTGGATAGGCAAGCCCTGGTGGGGCCAGGGCTTCGCCACGGAGGCCGCGTCGGCTCTCGTGCGCCACTGCTTTACGCGTGCGGGCTTCAAGCGGCTCACCTGCTGCCATTTCGACGACAATCCCGCCTCGGCGCGCGTGATCCGCAAGCTCGGGTTCACGGCGGCCGGGACGACCACGGCTTGGTGCGATGCGCGCCGCGCTGAATTTTCCGCCCTGACTTATCAGCTCAGCCGACCAATGACGGCCGTCTTCTGGAGGCGTTCGGCATGAAGTTTCTCGATCTCGCCAAGATCTACATCAAAGCCGGAGACGGCGGTAACGGCTGCATCGGCTTCCGCCGCGAGAAGTTCATCGAGTTCGGCGGTCCCGACGGCGGCGACGGCGGCAACGGCGGCGACGTGATCATCCAGTGCGTGGAGAACCTCAACACGCTGATCGACTACCGCTATCAGCAGCACTTCAAGGCAGAGCGCGGCATCGACGGCGCAGGCAAGAACAGGGCCGGCGCCAACGGCGAGGACTTCATCGTCAAGGTTCCGCCGGGCACGGTGGTGCTCGCCGAGGACCAGGAGACCGTTCTCGCCGAGATGACCGAGGTGGGGCAAAGCTACGTGGCCGCGCACGGCGGCAACGGCGGCTTCGGCAACGCGCACTTCAAGAGCGCGACCAACCAGGCGCCGCGCCATGCCAACCCCGGCCGGCCGGGCGAAGAGTTGACGATCTGGCTGCGCCTGAAGCTGATTGCCGACGCCGGTCTCGTGGGGCTTCCCAATGCGGGCAAATCCACGTTCCTCGCGACGGTCTCGGCCGCCAAGCCGAAGATTGCCGACTACCCCTTCACAACGCTGCATCCGAACCTCGGCGTCGTGCGGGCCGGCGACAAGGATTTCGTGCTGGCCGACATCCCTGGCCTCATCGAAGGCGCGCATGAGGGTGCAGGCCTTGGCACGCGTTTTCTCGGGCACGTAGAGCGCACGCAGGTTCTGCTGCATCTCGTCGATGCCACGCAGGAGGACGTGGGCGAGGCCTATCGCACCGTTCGCCGCGAGCTCAAGGCGTACGATCTGGACCTCGCCAAGAAGAAAGAGATCGTGGCGCTGTCGAAGATCGACTCGCTCGACGCCGAGACACTGGCCGAGCGCCTGGCAGAGCTGCAGAAGGCCGCGCGCAAAAAGCCCATCGCGCTTTCGGCCGTGTCGGGCGCCGGCGTCAAGGATGCGCTGTTTGCGCTGACGCGCGAAATCAATCGCGCAACGGCGGCCGAGCTGGATGCGGCCGACAGCGACGAGCGGAAGCCCTGGCGGCCCTAGGCCTCACAACGTCGAAATCCTTGTGCGTGCACGCCGAGTAAGGGTTCGCCCTTACGAGGGGACCCGGATTTGCGGCACAGCGCGTTCGATCCCATTTTTGCTGCTCATCGCGCGCACGATAGGAGCGTGCCTGGGCGCCGTTGCCTGCGGGTGCGGCACCTCATTGTTGTACTCGCGGAGAGGCTTGATGAGGCAACCCGCACTCGAGCGAAAATTCCGGCACAAGTGGAGATAATTCGATAACTCCTGCACTGTAACCTATTGAAGTCGAACTCGTCATGATCCACTAATTAACTGTTGCAGAGGGCACTTAGGCGTTGCCCCGCGTACGGTTTTCGGGCCTTCAGGGGGACTTTTCGTGCTTTTCCAACTTCCTTCCAATCGCATTGGAAAATCCATTCTGCGCCTTGCGTGCGCATCACTGGCGATTGTCGCCGTCACACAGTTTTCCGCGCCCGAGGCCGCCGCTCAGGAGCGCACGAAGTCCAAGCAGCGCGCTGCCGAAAAGACCGCGAAACCCGCTGCGATCACGACGCAGGGTCCGCTGACGCTGCTCGTGTCGCTCAATCAGCAGCGCATGTTCGTCTATGACGCGAACGGCATGGTGGTGCAGACGCGCGTGTCGACGGGCAAGCCTGGGCACGAGACGCCGAAGGGCATCTACAGCATCATCGAGAAGAAAGAATTCCACGAGTCGAACATCTATCTCGGCGCGAAGATGCCTCACATGCAGCGCCTGACGATGACCGGCATTGCGCTGCACGGCGGCGTCATTCCGGGTTATGCCGCGTCCGGCGGCTGCGTGCGCCTGCCTTTCGATTTCGCGCGCCGCTTCTTCAACGTCACGGACCTCAACCAGCGCGTCGTGATCGCGCCGGATGTGCAGGCTCCCATCTCGTTCGAGCATGCTGCGCTCTTCTCCGCGCTTCCGTCCGCTGCCCAGACCGCGGCTCCCGAACGTCGTGCAGACGGCGCGGGCGCAACCGCGCTCAAGGTTGCCGACGTGCTGCTCGGGTCCACGTCCGCTCATGCGGCGACCGGACCGGCCGACCGGACGATCGAATCCGCCGCTGAAGCCCGCCGCGTGGAGCGGCAGGCCCTCGTCGACGCGATCCCGCTCGCTGCCGGCACCTACACGGCCGCGATCGATGCTGAGAAGTCGGCCAAGGTCGCGCTCGCCGATGCGCGCACCGCTGCCAAGGACGCGCGCGGCGTCGCCAACAAGACCGCGCGCGAAGCCAGCAAGGCAAAGGGCGCGCTCGAGGCTCAGGAACGCAAGCTGAAGCGGATCGTGGCCAGCCTTTCGAAGAACTCCTCCAAGATGCGCGCCGACAGGCTCGCAGAGCTGCAGGCCGAGGAAGCCACAGAGCGCGCGCGTATCGCCCCGCAGACCGAAGAGGCCAATCGCGCAGCAGAAGCCGCCGACGCTGCCGCCAACGCCGCGAAGGTCGCCGACGCTGCCGCCGACGCCGCGCAGGACGCCCTCAAAACCGCGAAGGCCGAGGTCAAGACCACCGCCAATGCGGAAGCGGCTGCCAAGAAGGCCGTCGCAGCTTTCGATCGCCGTGAAGCCACCCGTTCGTATCCTGTCTCGGTGTTCGTCAGCTCGGCGACCGGCATGGTGCACATCCGCCAGGGCTTCGAGCGCATCATCGACGCGCAGGTCACGATCGACAATCCGAGCGTGCCGCTGGACACGTTTGTTTACACTGCGCTCGACTGGCAGGATCCGAGCAAGACCGGCCTCAAGTGGGCCGCAACGGAAGTCAACGAGTACTCGACGCGCATGAGCAGCCTCGATGCGGGCGATGAGCCGGGCCGCAAGAAGCGCAAGGCTGCGCCGCAGGAAGTTGCCGCGCCGCCCGCTTCCGACGCCGAGAAGGCCAAGCGCACGCTGGACCGCATCAAGTTCCCGAAGGAGGTCAGCGACCTCATCGCGGAAGTCGTGAAGCCCGGCTCGACGCTGATCGTTTCGAGCTACGACATGGCGCGCAGCGAAACGCGTTACGCCGGCACCGACTTCGTGGTTCAGATGCCTGAGGTCGTCGCCAAGATTTCGAAGCCGACGCCGCGGCCGCCTGTGCAGGTGGTCGAGGATGACAGCAGCAGCGGCGGCTGCTTCTTCTTCTGCGGCTCGTCGTCTTCGTCCTCGTCGTCGAGCAAGGCCGCGAAGCGGGCCAAGCAGCGGGGCAACTCGTCCAAGTCGACCGTCTGGTAGGACATCACTCAGGACGCTCTCTGGCACTAAACAAAAAGCCCGGCCACGCACTGCGTGGCCGGGCTTTCGATTTGGTTTGAAGGCCTTGGCTTCGCCGGCGACGCGAGGGCTTCAGATGTCCTGGTCTTGCGCCGTCGTCTGCAGCGACCCGAGCACCGTGCCGCTCCAGCGCTCGACCTTCTCGGGCAGGAACACGAAGCTCTGGAGCTTGTAGACCAGCCCGTCCTTCATCACGGTCTGCTCACTTCCCGGGATCGCTTGCACCGGCAGATAGGGTGCGCAGGACGCCTTGGCGATCTGCTTGTTCACGGCGTTCGCAGCCATGATTTCGTTCTCGCCGCGCGCCTTGAAGTTCAGAAATGCAATCTGATCGGCCTTGGCATCGCAGAAGTATCCGCGAACCGTCTCGGCCTGATCGCTGGCGGCAGACGCGCCATGAGCCGCGCCCAGCGCGACGATGACCGCCGCAAGCGCCACCTTCTTCAGAGAGAAACCAACAGAACCGTCGCCTTCGGGCATGAGGACCTCCAAGGGTTCGAGACGGACGGCGCGCGCGTCGCCGCGTGTGCCCAACCGAACGAATCCGTCCCTTAAGTCCGCGTGTTCTTATTTTTCCCGATAGGCTAAGTGAAGAGTTGCAATGTCACAAGACATTTATCTGGGATTTACCCGGGCACTATTGGCAATGCGTCGTCAGGCAATATCGTTCGACTTGCGTAGACCGCCCATGGCGACGGCGAGAAACAGACCGGCGATGAAGCCGCCGACGTGGGCCATGTAAGCCACCCCGCCTTGCTCCGTTTGCGCCGTGTCGGCGATGGATCCCACGCCACTGACGAGCTGCAGCGCGACCCAAAGGCCGAGCACGATGAATGCCGGCATGGCGACCACCTGCCTGCCAAGCAGGACGTTGACGCGCGCCTTGGGGAACATCAGGAGGTAGGCGCCCAGCACGCCCGCGATGGCGCCGGAGGCCCCGACGTTCGGAATGGCGGACTCGGGGTTTACGGCGAACTGGGCGAATGTCGCAGCGAGGCCAGCCACGAGGTAAAACAGCAGGAAGCGGACGGAGCCGAACCTGTCTTCGACGTTGTCTCCGAAAATCCAGAGATAGAGCATATTGCCGCCGAGGTGCATCCATCCGCCGTGCATGAACATGGCGGTGATGAGGGTCGAGACATCGGCTCCAGGATCGTTCGAGAAGCGCGCCGGTATGAAGGCCCACTTGGTGACGAACGCGTCGCCTCGCTGCAGCTCGATCAGGAACACAGCGACGTTGATCGCGATCAACGCAAAGGTGACGACGGGCGTACCGCGTCGCGCGCTGTTGTCGTCACCAATCGGAAACATGGGCGCTCCTCGCAAATCTGGTCGATGGCTGCGGCAGCGTGCATCCGGGAGAAGTTTCCCGGCCAGCGCGCAAATGAATCACGATTCACGACGAGAAATAAGGGACGTTCGGACGTTATGAGGCCCGGTGCGGCCCGCGCGGCACATTCCGCGCGCAAAACCGTTGCAGGCTGAATTCCAGCATGCGGAAAGAAGGCGCATAGGCCGTTGTTTTTAGGCCACAATTATTTTCCTGCACGATCTTCGTGCAGCAAATCGACATGCGGCAACTTCGGGCAGCGTCGAGGGTGTGGGTATCTAGGCCCGGCAGGCGCGCGCACGGGGGAGGCGTGCCGGCTCGCAGAGACCGCGGCGGATGGTTTCGCGCATGGTACCGAAGTGTGTCGCGTCGATGCGAATGACCTCCGCGTCCGGAACGCGTTTGGTCACGGCCGCGATAAGCCCTTCGCGGCGCGCCTCGGGCAGCAACTCGTCCTGAAGGCCGATCACGAACCGGCTGCCGGGGGCGAGATTGTCGAGGTGATCGATCGTGTGATGGCCCTCGAGCGCACGCGTGAAATCGGAGACGCGGTAGCCCTTTTCCTCGGCGTGCGCCCTGACGTGGCGCGAGGCCGGGCTTTCCCACAACGTGAGATCGCCGCGGTCTGCCGAGGCCACGGAGCACAGCCTAGCGCCGATGCGGTTGGCGAACATGGTCGCGGCGGCATTGCCGATGCTGAGACCCACCACCTGAAGCTGATCGGACGTGAGGTGCGAGCGCTCGAAGCTGCGCGTGGCGTCGTCCACCACCGCATGAAGCGCGCGGATGCACATCTCGGGCTCGGAGCTCACGATTGCGCGGGGCATCTCATAGCAGGCGAGATAGTTTTCAGGGACGATACGACGCGCCATTGCGAGCCGATAGGGCATGCACCACGGCAAAAAGACGATCGTGGTCGCGCCCGGATCGCCTTCGATACGCTGGAACGCCGTGCACGCGTCGCCGGCCGAACGTTCCCTCAACTCGCCGTCGCTCACTAAATGCAGCATGGCCCTCACAACGCATTACGCACCGCAATAGTTCCGGTGTCCGGGGAGGGGGACTTATCAATCAGATTTCGAGCACAGATATGACGCCGGGCACAGTCGTCATGCGGCCGATCGTCCTTGCAGAGAGGTCGTATTTTCCCCTAGGGGAAATCGGCACGGGCTCCTGATACCCTTCTAATTGCAGCTCAAATTTCAATTCCGCCTTGCCGGGACGCAGCAGACCCTTGAGCTGTTCGATGATGGCGGGATTTTTGACCATGACGTTGCCGTCGATTACGGCCTTCACGGTGCGCGGAAGCTGCTCCATCGCGTCATCGAGCGACGACACATCCTGAACGCGCATTTTCAACGCTTCGCCGTCGCGCTCGCCTTCGACGGAGAGCAGCACCGCCTTGCCGGATTCGAGGAGCTGACGCGAGTTGGCGAGCGTCTCGGAGAAAATGACGGCCTCGAACTGGCCGCTCGTGTCGGAAAACATCGCGAAGGCGAACTTGTTGCCCTTCTGCGAGCGCCGTTCGCGTGCGGAAATGACGATGCCGGCGAGGCGTCCGGCCGTCGCGCCGCCGCGGGCGGCCGCGGCCTCGAAGTCGATGTAGCGATGGACGCCGAGCTTGGCAAGCGCGCGCTCATACTGATCGAGCGGATGGCCGGACAGGAAGAAGCCGACGGCCTCGAACTCCTTCTGGAGCTTTTCCATCGGCGTCCAGGCTTCGACGGGCTTGAGCTTGAGCACGACGGGCGCGGCGTTCGTCTCCATGCCGCCGAGCAAGCTTCCCTGCCCCGTGTGCTCCTCGTCGGCCTTTTTGCCGGCCTCCGCCATGACCTGCTCGACGTTGCCGTGCACGAGGGCGCGGTTCTTTTCGAAAATGTCGAATGCGCCGGCGGCGGAGAGCGTTTCGAGCGCACGCTTGTTGAGCGCCTTGGTGTCGAGGCGAGATGCAAAGTCGGCGAGCGAGGTATAGGCGCCCTTCTTGTTGCGGCTCTCGACGATGGTCTCGACGGCGCTGGCGCCGATGTTCTTCAGGGCGGCGAGCGCGTAGCGGATGGCGCCGTGTGGCTCGGTCTTCGTGGGAGCCTCGGCCAGGAACTCGACGGCGGAGGCGTTGACGCAGGGCGGCAGCACGCGGATGCCGCTCTTTTTTGCTTCCGCCGCGAACATGGCCAGCTTGTCGGTGTTGCCGGTGTCGAGCGTCATGGAGGCGGCGAGAAATTCCTCGCGGAAGTTCGCCTTCATGTAGGCCGTGTGGTAGCTGACGAGCGCGTACGCGGCGGCGTGGGATTTGTTGAAGCCGTAGCCCGCGAACTTGTCGACCAGCTCGAAGATGTAGGCGGCATCGTCCTTTTTGACGCCGTTCTTCATGGCGCCCTCGACGAACAGCGCCTGCTGCTTGGCCATCTCGTTCTTGTCTTTTTTGCCCATGGCGCGACGCAAGAGATCGGCTTGGCCGAGCGAATAGCCCGCCATCACCTGGGCGATCTGCATCACCTGCTCCTGGTAGATGATGACGCCATATGTCTCGCTCAGGATGCCTTCCAGCGTGGCATGGAGGCAATCGACCGGCTCCTCGCCGTGTTTGCGGTTGATGTAGGTCGGGATGTTGTCCATGGGGCCGGGGCGATAGAGCGCCACCATTGCGATGATGTCTTCGAAGCGGTCGGGCTTGAGACGCTTCAAGCTTTCGCGCATGCCCGTGCTTTCGAGCTGGAACACGCCGGCCGTGTCGGCCTTCGCCAGCAGCTCGTAGGATTTCTTGTCGTCGAGCGGGAGGGCGAGCAGATCGATGTCGATGCCCCGGCCGCGCTTGACGAGCTCAACCGCTTTCGTGAGCACGGTGAGCGTCTTCAGGCCGAGGAAGTCGAACTTCACGAGGCCGGCCGCTTCGACCATCTTCCAGTTGAACTGGGTGACGGGCATGTTCGACTTCGGATCGCGGTAGAGCGGCACGAGTTCGTCGAGCGGGCGGTCGCCGATCACCATGCCGGCGGCGTGCGTGGACGCGTGGCGATAGAGGCCTTCGAGCTTCTGGGCGACTTCGAGCAGGCGCGCGACCATCGGATCGGCGTCGCGTTCCTCCTGCAGCTTGGGCTCGCCTTCGATCGCCTCCGGCAACGTCACCGGATTGGCCGGGTTGTTCGGCACGAGCTTGCAGAGGCGGTCGACCTGCCCATAGGGCATTTGCAGCACGCGGCCCACGTCGCGCAGCACGGCGCGCGCCTGCAGCTTGCCGTGCGTGATGATCTGCGCCACGCGGTCGACGCCGTACTTCTGCTGGACGTAGCGGATCACCTCGTCGCGCCGGTCCTGGCAGAAGTCGATGTCGAAGTCCGGCATCGAGACGCGTTCGGGATTGAGGAAGCGCTCGAACAGCAAGCCGAACTGCAGCGGATCCAAGTCCGTGATGGTAAGCGCCCAGGCGACGACCGAGCCCGCACCCGAGCCGCGACCGGGACCCACCGGGATTCCATGCGCCTTGGCCCATTTGATGAAGTCGGCAACGATCAGGAAGTAGCCCGGAAACTTCATGCGCGCGATGACGCCCAGCTCGAACTCCAGTCGCTTGGCGTAGTCGTCGGCGGTGAAGCCCTCCGCCAGGCCCTGGACGGCAAGGCGCTGGCGCAGCCCCTCCTCGGCCTGGCGCGTGAGCTCCTGCTCTTCGGCGGCCGACTGGTCGCCGTTCGGCGCATCCTCGGCGGAGACGAAGCGCGGCAGAATAGGCTTGCGCGGCAGCGGGCGGTAAGCGCATCGCTGCGCGATCTCGATGGTGCTTTCGAGAGCTTCCGGGAGATCGGCGAAGAGAGCGGCCATGTCTTCGGCGCTCTTGAAGTAGTGCTCGCGCGAAACGCGGCGGCGTTCGTCCTCCGTCACCATGCGGCCGTCGGAGATACAGAGCAGCGCGTCGTGGGCCTCGTAGTCGTCGGGGCTCGCGAAGTAGACCTCGTTGGTGGCGACGAGCGGGATGCCCAGCTCATAGGCGAGCGAGATGAGCTGCGGCTCGATCTCCTCTTCGAACTTGAGGCCGTGGCGTTGCAGCTCGACGTAAAGCTGGCCGTCGAAAATGCGGGCAAGACGCGTCAGGCGTTCGCGGGCGAGCGCGAGCTGGCCGTCGGTCAGTGCGCGGCCAATGGGGCCGAGCGGGCCGCCCGTGAGCAAGATCAGACCCTCGCGGTGCGCTTCGAGGGCTTCGATCTTGATGTGCGGCGGCTCGGCCGGGTCCGGCAGCAGGAAGGCCTGGCTCGCGAGCTTGATCAGATTGGCGTAGCCGTCCGGATTGGCTGCCAACAGCGCGACTGGCCCGGCAAGGCGCACGGCCGGCTCGTTCTGCCCCGGCCGCATGAGGGCGTTGGCGGGCGCGACGGCGTCGCGGAAGTCGATCTCGTAGGTGGCCCCGCAGATGGGCTGAATGCCCGCTCCCGAAAGCTTTTCTGAAAACTCCAGCGCGCCGAACAGATTGCTGGTGTCGGTGAGGCCAATGGCCGGCATGCCGGCCGCCTCGGCCAGCTTGGCGATCTTGGCGATCGGCAGCGCGCCCTCGAGCAGGGAGTAGGCCGAGTGGGTCTTCAGGTGGATGTACTTGGGAGCGTTGGTCATACCCGATTTTTAGTGTGACTCGGCCGGGGCGGCACTTCGATTGCGCACGTTATGTTGTAGTTCCATCCATGATCCACAACCTTCCTATCCGTCAACGAAAACCAGAAACGCGGCTTGCCAGGGCGGGGCGGGGCAAGTACCGCTTGGCCAGCATGGCGAACGCACTCACGAACATCTGGCGGCTGTCGCGAGCGGGCATCGTTCTGGCCCAGCACGGCGTGCGCTTTATTCCGAAGGGCCAGCCCGTTCCGCTGCCGCTGCGCGCGGCCCGGCTGCTGGCCCTGCCGATCACGCTGTTGGCTGCGCCCTTCAACGCGGGCAAACCCAAGGACCGGCGCATCTCGAACGCGCTCGCAGCCCTCGGCCCCTCCTACATCAAGCTCGGCCAGTTTCTCGCCACGCGCGGCGACGTGATCGGGCCCGACCTCGCCCGCGACCTTGGCCATCTGCAGGATCGCCTGCCGCCGTTCAGCATGGCGGAAGCGCGCCGCGCCGTGGAAGAGGCGCTCGGCGGCAAGCTCGAAGATCATTTCGTGGAGTTCGGCCCGCCTGTCGCGGCCGCGTCCATCGCGCAGGTGCACAAGGCCGTCACGATCGGCAAGGACGGACAGCGCCGGACCGTCGCCGTCAAGATCCTGCGGCCGGGCGTCGAGAAGCGGTTCAAGCGCGACCTCGACAGCTACTTCTTCGCCGCGCGCCTCGTCGAGCGCGTGAGCGAGCCGGCTCGCCGCCTCAAGCCGGTAGCCGTGGTCGAGAACCTCGCGCGCACGACCGAGCTCGAGATGGATCTGCGCCTCGAAGGCGCGGCGATCTCCGAAATGGCCGAGAACATCCAGCCCGAGGAGCGCTTCCGCGTGCCCGGCGTCGACTGGACGCGCACGGCCAAGCGCGTGCTGACGACGGACTGGATCGACGGCGTGCCGATTGCCGATCACGCGCGCCTCAAGGCCGAGGGACACGATCTCAAGGCCCTCGGCCTCGTCGTGCTCAGGAGCTTCCTCACGCATGCGATGCGGGACGGCTTCTTCCATGCCGACATGCATCAGGGCAATCTGTTCGTCGACAAGGCCGGCAACGTGGTGGCCGTCGATTTCGGCATCATGGGACGGCTCGGGCAGAAGGAACGCCGCTTTCTCGCGGAGATCCTGTACGGCCTCATCACGCGCGACTACCGGCGCGCGGCGGACGTGCATTTCTGGGCGGGATACGTGCCACCGCACCATCCGGTCGAGGTGTTCGCGCAGGCGCTGCGGGCCATCGGCGAGCCGATCCACGGGCGCACGGCGGACGAGATCTCGATGGCCGACCTGCTCGGCCAGCTGTTCGCCTACACCGACGTCTTCGACATGGAGACGCGGCCCGAGCTGATCCTGCTGCAAAAGAGCATGGTGATCGTGGAGGGCGTGGCGCGCGGGCTCGATCCGTCGCTCAACCTGTGGAGCGCGTCCGAGCCAGTGGCGGCAGAATGGGTAGAGGCCAACTACGGCGCACGCGGCGCGATGAAAAAGGCCGGCGAAGGCGCGACGACAATCGCCCGGATTCTCGCCGAGGTGCCGGGCATGCTCTCCGAGGCTGAGCGCGCGTCGGCGGGGCTCACGGAGATGGCGCGCAACGGCCTGCGGCTCGACCCGGCAACGGTCGAGAGCCTGGCGAAGGCGTCGCGCCGTCAAAACCGCTTCTGGCACGCGGCAACGTGGATCGGGGCGCTCAGCCTCGCCGTGCTGGCTGCGAAGTCGGCCGGGCTGTTCTGAGCTGGTTCGCTCAGGCACGCTCTCTCAGACTGGCTCACTCAGACAGGCGCGAGGATCGCGTTTTTCAGGTTGGCGCGAGGATCGCGACTTTTTAGTTTGGCGCGAGGATCGCGACCAGGATCATCACAAGCCCCGCCATGCTCACCATCCAGGCCAGCGACCTGACGAACGGGATGCCGGCCGCATAGAGCGGCACATAAATAACGCGCGCGGCGAGATAGAGCGAAGCGCCCCAGACCGTCAGCTCGCCGTTACGGCCCGCGACGTGCGCAATCAGCACGGCGGCCGCGAAGAGCGGCAGGGTCTCGAACAAATTCCGCTGTGCGCGCTGAAGACGGCCCGTGATCTTACCGACCGGGGCGGGTGAGGCGGTGTCACGCGCGCCCGCGTTGTAATCCAATCCCGTTTCGCGATTGCGCAGCATGGCGGGCAAGAGAATCTGCACGATTGCCAGAACGAGCGTCCAGGCGAGCAGTGTGAGTTCCGGTGTCATCGCGTGCCGTCCTCTCTGTTTGCCCGAAGTCTACGCGCTTCGCGGCGCTCGCTCGTTGCCCAAACAAAAAAAGGCGGCGAGCCTCAGCTCGCCGCCTCGTGTCGCGCGTGGAGCGCGTCAATCCTACTCGCCGTCTTTCGACTTGTCCTTCTTGCAATCGATGTCGAGCTTGACCCAGGGCGTATCGAGCTTGCACTTGCCGTCCTTCATCGTGAACACGTCGCTGAAGTCGCCGGCATCGATGCCGCCTTCTTCCGTCTCGTTCTTCGCTACGGCGGGAGGTGCGTCGGCGGGGGCCTTTGCGCCCGGTGCAGGCTGCGTTCCGCTTGCGCCCTTTTCGCCGGAGACCGGCGGGGCTGCCGCTTCGGACTTCGGAGCCGCCGGGTTGGCTGCGGCCTGCTGTTCGCTGCACCGCTCGATGTTGGCGGGCGCCTTGGTCCAGATCATCGTCTTCGACAGGAAGCTGATGCCCGCGTAGCCCTTCACCTTCAGCGTGCCGTCGGACAGCGGCGTGATCTCGACGTTGTAGTTCTTCTTTTTCTCGGGGCTGTAGATCCAGGCGTCGTCGCCGCCCCAGACTCCATCACCCGTCGATACGATGTTGTGAATGATCTCGCGGCCGCAGCCGTTGGCGTCGCTGGTGTCTTTCAGCCAGACGACATGACCGCACAGCTTGCCGCCACAGTCCTTGATCTCGATGGCTCCGCGACCGGTGTCGTTCATCCAGACGCCCTGCGGATCGGCTGCGAAAGCAGGAAAGGACGCGAAGAGCGTAGCCGCGAGTGCGGCGAAGCGAAGAGCTTGTCTCTCGATCGGCATAGCTGCCTCCTTAGTTGTCTCGGTTTCCACGAAACCTCGCGTGGCTTCTGCCCGCGATGGTTCGCCCGTGATCGGGCTCGGCGGCATACTTGCTCATGCCGCGGCGCCGCGCTGTTCCCCTAGATACAGGGATTGAGACACGTCATCATTACACGGATTGGGGATGGATTTCGACCAAAAGCCCGCTATCCAGCACAACGACGCGATCCATGCGCCGAGCCAACTCCAGATTGTGCGTGGCGATCAGGGCTGCAACCCCTTCGCTCCTAAATAGCCCAATCAGCTCGTGAAAAACGTGTTCCGAGGTCTTCGGGTCGAGATTACCCGTCGGTTCGTCGGCCAAAATGAGGCGCGGACGGTTGGCGAGCGCGCGGCAAATGGCCGTGCGCTGCTGCTCGCCGCCAGAAAGCTGGGCCGGGCGATGGTCGAGCCGCTCGGAGAGCCCCATGGACGACAGCAGCTTTTGCGCACGGGCCTCCGCGTCGCGGCGCGACCGGCCCAGGATCATCTGCGGGATGGCGACGTTTTCCAGCGCCGAGAACTCCGGCAGGAGCTGGTGGAACTGATAGATGAAACCCATCTCGGCGCGGCGGATCAGCGTGCGCGCGTGATCGTCGAGCGAAGCGCAATCGCGACCCGCAACGATGACGCTGCCCTCGTCCGGCGTTTCGAGCAGGCCCGCAATGTGCAGCAGCGTAGACTTGCCGGAGCCGGACGGCCCAACGAGCGCCACGCATTGGCCGGCCCAGACATCGACGGAGGCGCCCGCGAGAACGTGGATCTCACGCGTGCCCTGGTGGAACGCGCGCTGCAGGCCCATCAGCCGCAGAACGGGAATATGCTGTGCAGACGTTTCGAGCACCGAGGCGTCCCTCATCATTCGTACCGCAGCGCTTCGACGGGATCGAGACGCGAGGCGCGCCACGACGGGTAGATCGTCGCGAGCACCGACAGCACGAGCGCCATGAGAACGATCGATCCGGTTTCAACCGGGTTGATGTCTGCGGGCAGGCGCGTCAGGTAGTAGACGTTGGGGTCGAAGACCTTGGTGCCCGCGGCCCAGGCGACGAACTGGCGGATCTCCTCGATGTTGGCGCAGAAGACGACGCCGATGATCAGGCCCGCAATCGTGCCGACGATGCCGATCGAGGCGCCGGTGATCAGGAAGATGCGCATCACGGAGCCCTTGCTGGCCCCCATGGTTCGCAAGACGGCGATGTCGCGCCCCTTGTCCTTCACCAGCATCATGAGGCCGGAAATGATGTTCAAGGCCGCCACCAGCACGATCAGCGACAGGATGATGAACATCACGTTGCGTTCGACCTCGAGCACCGTGAAGAAGGTCTCGTTTCGTTGCCGCCAATCGGTGACGTTGATGGTGGGACCGGCCACCGTGCGAATGCTTCGCGCCGCGTTGTCCACATCCTCGGGGTCGGAGATGACCACCTCCAGGATGTCCACCTCATTGGGTTTCGAGAAGTAGCGCTGCGCTTCCCCCAGCGGCATGAAGATCATGGTCTTGTCGTACTCGGACATGCCGAGCTCGAAGATCGTCGTGACCGGATATGTCTTGGATCGGGGCGCGGTGCCGAACGGCGTTGCGGCGCCGCGCGGCGAGATGATCGTAATCGGGTCGCCGACGCTGATGCGCAACATGTTCGCGAGGCGCGTGCCAATCGCGAGCCCGCCGGACTGGTCGAAGCCGTCGAGGGTGCCGAAACGGATGTTGTCGGCCACCAGCTTCAGGTGCTTCAGGTCTTCCTCGCCGATGCCGCGAACGGCGGCGCCCAGGGCCTGCACGGTCGACGACACCATCACCTGCCCCTCGATCAGGGGTATGGCCCGCTCGACGCCCTTGGCGGTCGAGACGGCCTTGGTGATGTCCGGATAGTCGTTGAACGGCGCGCCGATCTTGTAGACGACGACATGGCCGTTGAGGCCCAGGATCTTGGAGAACAGATCTTTGCGGAACCCGTTCATCACCGCCATGACGATGATGAGGGTGGCAACGCCCAGCATGATGCCGAGGAAGGACACCGCCGCGATCACAGAGACGAATCCCTCCTTGCGGCGGGCGCGGAGATAGCGGGACGCGAGCATCCACTCGAACGGTGCAAACGGCTTCGTGTCGGTCGTTGCTGCCATGCCCGCCTCCCCAAGTGGACGTGATCAGACCAGAACGCGCTGGTCCATGATGGACGTGATGACGCGCTCGAGCCCCGTGTCGATCGCAAGCGTCTCGCGCTCGCCGGTCTTGCGGTCCTTGATTTCGATCTCGCCGGCCTTCACGCCCTTGGGACCGACGATCACCTGGTAGGGGATGCCGATCAGATCCATGGTCGCGAACTTGCCACCGGCGCGCTCGTCGGTGTCGTCATAGATGACGTCAATGCCGGCGTTTTCGAGCCGGCGCTTGACGTCGAGGGCGGCCGCATCGGTTGCCGCGTCGCCCGCCTTGAGATTGATGACGGCGACCTCGAACGGTGCGACAGGCACCGGCCAGACGATGCCGGACGCGTCATGGCTCGCTTCGATGATGGCGCCGACGAGGCGCGATATACCGACGCCGTAGGAGCCCATCTCCAGCGTGATCTGCTGCCCGTCGGGGCCTTGAACCCTGCATCCCATCGGCTCGGAGTATTTGGTGCCGAAGTAGAAAATGTGGCCGACCTCGATTCCGCGCGCCGAAACCCGCTTCTCGGCCGGAACTTCGGCCTCGAAACGCGCGGCGTCGTGCATTTCCTCGGTCGCGGCGTAGAGCGAGGTCCACTTGTCGAAGATCGGGCCGAGATCGCCGTAAAAATCGGTGTTCGCGTCCGGAATCTCGCCTTCGATCAGGTCCTTGTGACAGAAGACCTGGCTTTCGCCGGTCTCGGCCAGAACGATGAACTCGTGGCTGAGGTCGCCGCCGATCGGGCCGGTGTCGGCCTTCATGGGCACGGAGCGCAGGCCGAGGCGGGCGAACGTGCGCAGGTAGGCCACGAACATGCGGCGGTAGGCGGCGCGCGCGTTCTCCTTGGTGAGATCGAAGGAGTAGGCGTCCTTCATCAGGAATTCGCGCCCGCGCATGACGCCGAAGCGCGGGCGGATCTCGTCGCGGAACTTCCATTGAATGTTGTAAAGGTTGCGCGGCAGATCCTTGTAGCTGCGGATGCTGTCGCGGAAGATCGTCGTGACGACTTCCTCGGCCGTCGGCCCGAACAGCATCTGGCGCTCGTGCCGGTCGGTGATGCGGAGCATCTCCTTGCCGTAAGCTTCGTAGCGGCCGCTTTCACGCCAGAGATCGGCCGACTGGATGGTCGGCATCAGGATTTCGACGGCGCCGGCGCGGTTCTGCTCTTCGCGTACAATCGCTTCGATCTTTTTCAGAACGCGCAAGCCGAGCGGCAGCCAGGAATAGATGCCCGCCGAGGACTGGCGGACCATGGCCGCCCGCAGCATCAGCTGGTGCGATACGATCTCGGCCTCTTTCGGAGTTTCGCGCAGTACCGGCAGGAAGTAGCGGGATAGATGCATGGGCCTGACTTATGTTGCGTTGCAAACGCGGCGGCGGGTACCCGAGGCGCACAAAAGGAAGGCGACGGGCTGGGCGAAGATCTCGTGAAGGCGTCAATAACGAGGATTATCGCGGAGGGCAAATCAAGCGTTGCGGGCCCGCACTGCAGTGCACTTTTGCCATCAAACCGTCACGCTAGCCATCGTGCGAGCAGGCCGGTGCATGAGCTTTGTGCAGCTATGATTTTTTTATGCGTCAACCCGTGACATAGCGACGCCGTTCGGTTATGGTGCCCTCGTTCAAGTGACAGGGGCGAAGCCAATGAGATCCAGATGGCTCGGGGCCCAGGTCTAGGGAGAAAATGGCCGCAGTACCGGACAACGAAACCGGACTGAGAGCCGAATAAACAGACGGCACGCAAAGTGTCGCTGACACGGGCTAAAAGCTAGCAAGAGCAAGGCGAATGCCTTGCTCTTTGCGTTTTGGGGCAGGCCGTCGGAATATATCCGTACGCAGACGATGCCCGCGTCACCCCGCAACATCCTCGCTCGCGACCATCATTAAGGACGACGCGCATCTTCCTCGGCCATCCACAAGCCGAGGCATAGGGGCGACGCTGGGTTTTGTGCCGAGAAGCCGGCAGGTTTTTTCACTGCCGAGATCTGCGGGGCACGCCGATGTTCAGGGCGTGCCCGGTGCAGGCGTGAGGCTCAGCGCGTGACGCCCGCGGGCAGATTTTGTTCGGTCGGGACATAGAGCCCGAGCCAGTCGTTTTCGAGCGCCGCCCAGACAAAGGCGAAGGCAAACGCCGCCACGACGGTGTTGATGAGCATGGCGCGCAAAATCCGCGGCTTGACCGGCGCGCTCTCCGGCGTGCCGTCGACGACCTCTCCCGCTTCACCCTGCGTCCTGACGCCCAGCGGCAGAACCGCGAACAGCGTCATCCACCAGATCATGATGTAGAGCACAACGCCGAGGGTGAGGCTCATGGTCGTCTCCCGGTCAGGCCTGCTCGAGCTCCGTCAGCGTGCCGCAGAAGTCCTTCGGATGAAGGAACAGCACCGGCTTGCCGTGCGCGCCGATCTTCGGGTTGCCATCGCCAAGCACGCGGGCGCCCTGCTCCTTGAGCTTATCACGCGCGGCCAGGATATCGTCCACCTCGTAGCAAACGTGATGGATGCCGCCATCCGGAAACTTTTCCAGGAACTTGGCGATCGGGGAGTTGGCGCCCAGGGGCTCCAGGAACTCGATCTTGGTGTTCGGCAGGGTGACGAAAACGACGGTCACTCCGTGCTCGGGCTGCTCGACCGGGTCGGTCAATACCGCGCCGAGCGCGTTCTTGTAGACCGACGTGGCTGCAGCCAGATCCTTAACGGCGATAGCGACGTGGTTCAGGCGTCCAATCATTTCCAAACCCCATGATCATACATTTCGGTCGCCCGCATCATTTCGGATGGCCGGCGGGCGCACGCACTCGGTTTCAGGACTTCCCTTCGATCACGCTCGCCAGCACTTTGACAATGGGCTTCTTGCCCCAGGCATTGGCCACGCTGCTGCGGACGCTGCGCCGAACCGCTTCCACAACCATGTCCAGGTCCCGGCGGCGGGCGGGCGGGATCGACCGCAGCGTGCCCTCGACGGACGACAGGACGATATCCTCCATCGGATCGCCCTCGGCATCCTCGATGGGGATGCCGTCCAGGGCGACCTGGGGGTCGGCCACGATGTCGCCCTTGCGGGAGAAAACGAGCGAGACGGCGATGATGCCGACGCTGGCCAGCTTGCGGCGCTCGCGGACGGGGCCCTCGCCCGAGGGAACAATGAGGCGGCCGTCGCGGAACAGGCGGCCGACGGGCGCGTCGTCGATGATCCGCAGGGGCCCGGGCGCAATCCGCACGATTTCGCCGTTGTAGGCGACCTGCACTTCGCCGACGCCTGCTTCGCGCGCGAGCTCGGCATGCGCCTTCAGGTGGCGCGCCTCGCCGTGCATCGGGATCGCCATTTTGGGGCGTACCCAGGAGTAGAGCTGGCGCAGCTCGTCGCGGCGGGGATGGCCGGTGACGTGCACGAGCGCCTCGGCGTCCGTCACGACCTCGACGCCCATGCGCACGAGGCTGTTCTGAATCCAGCCCACGGCGCGCTCGTTGCCGGGAATGGTGCGCGACGAAAAGACGGCAATGTCGCCCTTGTCCAACGAGATGTCGGGGTGCTCGTTCTCGGCGATGCGAGCCATGGCCGCGCGCGGCTCGCCCTGGCTGCCGGTGCAGATGCAGACCGCCTTCGAACGCTTCAGCTCGCCGTACTGCTGCTGGTCGACGTAGCGGAAACCCTGCGGCAGATAGCCGGTGTCGATGGCGACCTGGATCACGCGATGCAGCGCACGGCCGGCCACGACAAGCTCGCGGCCCGCGGCGCGGGCGGCATCCGCCACCGCCTTGATGCGCGCGACGTTGGACGCAAACGTCGTGACGGCGACACGATGGGGCGCATCTTTCACCAAGGCGGCGATGGTCTTAGCGACATCGCGCTCGGAGGGGGAGCTGCCTTCGCGCATGGCGTTGGTCGAGTCTCCGCAAAGCGCGAGCACGCCTTCGTCGCCCAGCGCCGTAAGGCGGGCCTCGTCCGGTCGGCCGCCGATGGTGGGCGTGAGATCGATTTTCCAGTCGCCGGTATGCAGGATCGTGCCGAGCGGCGTGCGGATTGCGAGCGCGCTGCTCTCAGGGATCGAGTGCGACATCTCCATGAACTCGACATCGAACGGGCCAGCCTGGAAGCGGCCGTTGAGCGGAATTTCACGGATCGGGATTTGCAGCTTGTTGCCGTACTCGGAGAGCTTCGCCTTCAGCATGCCGGCGGTGAAGGGCGTGGCGTAGACCGGCACGCCGAGCCGGGGCCACAGCTCGATCACCGCGCCGATGTGATCTTCGTGCGCATGCGTGATGACGATGCCGGCGAGCGTGCTCTTCTCTTCCTCGATGAAGCGCAGATCCGGGAAGATGACGTCGACGCCCGGGTCGTCCTCGCCTTCAGGAAAAGTGATGCCGAGATCGACCATGAGCCAGCGGCGCGCGTCCGGCGGGCCGACGCCATAGAGATAGGCGTTCATGCCGATCTCGCCCAAGCCGCCGAGCGCCAGGAAGACCAGCTCATCCCGGTCGCGGGACGACTGACGTTTCGTCTGATCAGATGGCATCTACGTGTTTGCGCCCTGTCTCTGAATGGAAGTGTCTCTGAATGGAAAGTGTCAAATCACACTGCAAGAGACACGTCGCCAAAGGCGAAACGCCTGATGCCCGCTCCCGCGTCGATCAATAGGCCGCCGTCGGCGTCCAATCCTTCAAATGTACCGGTAACGCGCTCAGACCCCGTAGTGATGCTCATCCGTTCCCCTATAGGATGCGCACGCGTTAGCCAAGCCTTCCTGATCGCGGCAAAGTCCTCCCCATCGCGCCAGACCGCAATCCAGTGTTCTGCCGCTGCGGCGATGCGCGCGAGCAGGTCCTGAGGTGCCGGTGTTGCGCCGTGCGCGGCGAGGCTCGTTACCGGGCGGTCGAGATCCGCCGGGTGGGTCGCGATGTTGATGCCGATGCCGATGATCGCCGCCAGCCGCATACCGTCGGCCGACACTGGCGCGCCGTCGCGCTCACGCGCGATGACCGTGCTCTCGATCAGGATGCCGCCGGCCTTGGCGCCGCCGATCAGAACGTCGTTGGGCCATTTCAAGCGCAGCGCCGCCTGGGCCTGAGGCGCCAGAACCGCGCTTAACGCCTCGTACACCATGACGCCGGACACAAGAGAGAGCTGGTAGGCCTTGGGGGCCGGGGCGGCCAGGCTGATAAGCAGGCTTGCAAAGAGGTTGCCGTCGTCAGAATTCCAGGTGCGCCCCGCGCGGCCGCGGCCGGCGGATTGGCGCCCGGCCGAAATCCAGAGCGGTCCCTGTTCCCCGGCCACAGCGCGGCGCATGGCCTCCGCGTTCGTGGAGTCGAGCTCCGGGAAATGCTGAAAAGCGGTCTTCATGATGCGGCCGATTGTCTTTTGCAGCCGTCGGGCGGCAAAATCCGATTAATTCTAGCGCTGACATACATGCGTTATTAAACACTTGAAACTTATATCTTATATCAACCAACGCGCGCGCTTTGCCCATTCGCACGGGACAGCACGCGACCACCACCTCGCTATCCACGAGAGACTAGAATGACGAAAGATACGCGGGAAACCAAGCGCCGGGCCACAAATCGCGCCGGGATCATCAAAGCTGCCGGCCGGGAAATGACGGTCGTGCTTCGCAACAGCTCCAAATCCGGAGCGTGCCTGCGCCTCGTCGCGGCGGGCGAAATCCCGGATACCTTCCGGCTTGTGTCGCCGATGGAGAAGATCGACGCCGATTGTGTCGTCGTCTGGCGGCGTGGCCGCGATTGCGGCATCAAGTTCGCGTCGTAGGCGACGCTCAGAGCTGCAGCGATTTGGCAGCGGTCTCCGCAGCCGCGACAAGCGGTTGCGGGTAGACTGCATAGAGAACCACGAACAGCCCAGCGGCAATCATGACCAGACGCACATAGGGTGCTGCCGGCGTGAACCTGGGCTTGGCCTCATCGAAGAACATCACCTTGACGATGCGCAGGTAGTAGAACGCGCCGACGACGCTCGCCAGCACGCCGATGATGGCAAGCCCGTAGAGCTCGGCTTTCACGGCCGCGGCGAACACGTAGAACTTGCCGAAGAAGCCGGCCAGAGGCGGAACACCCGCGAGCGAAAACAGCAGCATCGCTAGAATGAACGCCATCGGCAGGTTGTTCTGCGCGAGCCCCGAAAGCTCGCTGATGTCCTCGACGGGCTGGCCGTCGCGGCGCATCGCCAGGATGCAGGCGAAGGATCCCAGCGTCATCACGAGATAGATCGCGAGATAGATCAGCAGCGCCTGCACGCCCTGCTCGCCGCCGGCCGCGAGGCCGACGAGCGCGAAGCCGACGTGTCCGATCGAGGAGTAGGCCATCAGGCGCTTGATGTTCGTCTGGCCGATGGCCGCGAAGGCGCCGAGCAGCATCGAGGCGATGGACAGGAAGATGATGATCTTCTGCCACTGGATGAAGAGACCACCGAACCCATCCATCAGCACGCGCGCCAGCAGCGCCATGGCGGCGAGCTTGGGGGCGGCTGCGAAAAACGCCGTGATCGGCGTCGGCGCGCCTTCGTAGACGTCGGGCGTCCACATGTGGAACGGCACGGCGGAGACTTTGAATGCAAGGCCGACGAGCAGGAACACAAGGCCGACGATGAGGCCCAGGTTCGCCGCCGCATTCGGGGCCGCGGCGGCCGTCGCCAGCCCGGCGAAGGAGGTGGTGCCAGCAAAGCCGTACAGCAGCGAGGCACCGTACAGCAGCATGCCCGACGACAGCGCACCCAGCACGAAGTACTTCATGCCGGCTTCGCTCGAGCGGACGTCGTCGCGGCGGGCGGCGGCGAGGACATAGAGCGCGAGGCTCTGCAGCTCGAGGCCGAGGTAGAGGGCCAACAGATCGTTGGCCGAAATCATCATCATCATGCCGACGGTGGCGAGCAGGATGAGCACCGGGATCTCGAAGCGGTCGGCCTTGGCGCGGCGCAGGTCGTCCATCGAGAGCAGGATCGCGACCGCCGAGCCGGACAGCACGAGCAGCTTCACAAAGCGCGCGAAGTTGTCGGAAATGAACGCGTCGTTGAAGGCCCGCTCCGTGCCCGTCTGCATCGCGACGGCAACGCCCGTCGCCGCGAGGGCGAGGATCGCGAGCCATCCGGCGCGGTCACTGTTGCCTTGCGTGCCGCCGAACGCGCCGATCATGAGAAGCGCAATCGCACCCGCGGCGAGGATCATCTCGGGGTAGGCGGCGGCAAAGTTGAGCATATCGGCGGGCATCTCAGCGATCCTATGGTGCGACGGCTGCGGCGGCGTGGCCTGCGGCCTCAAGCGAGGTCACGAGCGCTTTGACCGACACCGCGGTGACGTCGAGAATGGGCGCGGGATAGATCCCGAACAGAATTGTGAGCACGACGAGCGGGGCGAGGATTGCGATCTCACGCGGGGTGACATCCGCCATGGCCTTGAGCGAGGGCTTTTCCAGCACCCCGAACACGACGCGCCGGTAGAGATAGAGCGCGTAGCAGGCCGAGAAGATCACGCCCGACGTGGCGGCCACCGCGACGTAAGTGTTGACCTTGAACGAGGCGAGCAGCGTCAAGAACTCGCCGACGAAGCCGGAGGTGCCCGGCAGGCCGACGTTGCCCATGGTGAAGACCATGAAGATGACGGCGTAGATCGGCATCCGCTCGACGAGGCCGCCGTAGGCCGAGATCTCGCGGGTGTGCAGGCGGTCGTAGACGACGCCCACGCACAGGAAGAGCGCCGACGAGATCAGGCCGTGCGACAGCATCTGGAAAATGGCGCCGTCCAGACCCTGCTGCGTGAACGTGAAGATGCCCATCGTGACGAAGCCCATGTGGGCGACGGACGAATAGGCGATGAGCTTCTTCATGTCCTGCTGCACGAGAGCGATCAGCGAGGTCGCGACGATGGCGATGACGGAGAGCGTGAACACCATCGGCGCGAAGGTTGCGCTCGCCTCCGGGAACATCGGGAGCGAGAAGCGCAGGAAGCCGTAGCCGCCCATCTTCAGCAGGATGCCGGCCAGGATGACCGAGCCCGCGGTCGGCGCCTCGACGTGCGCGTCGGGCAGCCAGGTGTGCACCGGCCACATCGGCATCTTGACCGCGAACGAGGCGAAGAACGCCAGCCACAGCCAGAATTGCATGTCGGACGGGAACTTGGTCGTCATCAGGGTCGGGATGTCTGTCGTGCCCGCCTGCCAGTACATGGCCATCATGGCGAGCAGCATCAGCACCGAGCCGAGGAACGTGTAGAGGAAGAACTTGAAGCTCGCGTAGACGCGGCGCGGGCCGCCCCAGACGCCGATGATGAGGAACATCGGGATCAGGCCGGCTTCGAAGAACAGGTAGAACAGTACGAGATCGAGCGCGCAGAAGACGCCGATCATCAGCGCTTCCAGCACCAGGAACGCGATCATGTATTCCTTGACGCGATCCTCGATCGCCTCCCAGGACGCCAGGATGCAGAGCGGCATCAGGAAGGTGGTGAGAATGACGAACAGCATCGAGATGCCGTCGACGCCCATCTTGTACTTGATGGGGCCGAGCCAGGCGCGCTCCTCGACGAACTGGAAGCTCGCGGTTGCGGGATCGAAGTTGATCCAGATGAGCAGCGAGACCGCGAACGTGATGAGCGTGGTCCAGAGCGCGGTGTAGCGGATGTTGGCCAGCGCCTCGCGCGACAGGAACGCGATGAAGATCGCGCCCGCAATCGGCAGGAACGTCACCAGCGACAGAATGGGAGCGTCCGAGATGTTCATGGGGCCGACCCGCCGCCGCTAAGGATGAAGTACGTGAGCAGTGCGGCGACGCCGATCAGCATGGCGAAGGCGTAGTGATACACGTAGCCGGTTTGCAGTTTGACGATCCGGCCCGTGCCCCAGAGCACGCTCTTGCCGGTGCCGTCGATGGTGCCGTCGATCACCGCGCCGTCGATGCCCTTCCAGAGGAAGCGGCCGATGGCGAAGGCGGGGCGCACGAAGATGAAGTTGTACAGCTCGTCGAAGTACCACTTGTTCAGGAAGAACAGGTAGAGCGGGCGGAAGGCGCGCGCGGTGGCGGCGGGCAGGCCCGGCGAGACGATGTAGTAGAGCACGGCGAGGGCGAGACCTGAGAGCATGGCCACCGTCGGCGCCAGCGGCACCCAGCCCGGGACCTCATGCATGTGGTGGCGGATGTCCTTGCCCGGCGCCTCGAACAGGGCCGCGCGCCAGAAGTCGCCGTAGCCTTCGCCGATAAAGGCGTGATGGAAGGCGATGCCGGCGAAGACCGCGCCGAAGGCGAGAACGAACAGCGGCACCAGCATGACCCACGGGCTTTCGTGCGCGTGGTCGTAGTCGTGATGGTCGGCGCGCGTCTCGCCGTGGAAGGTGAGGAAGATCAGGCGCCAGGAGTAGAACGACGTCATGAACGCGGCGACGACGAGCGCCCAGAAGGCGTAGTTGTTCGGCGTGTGCGCGGCATAGGCCGCTTCGACGATGGCGTCCTTCGAGTGGAAGCCCGCGAAGCCGCCAACGTGGGGGATGCCGACGCCGGTGAGCGCGAGCGTGCCGATCAGCATCATGATCCAGGTGATCGGCAGCTTCTTGGCGAGGCCGCCCATGCGGCGCATGTCCTGCTCATGATGCAGCCCGTGAATGACGGAGCCCGCTCCCAGGAACAGGAGCGCCTTGAAGAAGGCGTGCGTGAACAGGTGGAAGACGGCGGCCGAGTAGGCGCCGACACCGCAGGCGACGAACATGTAGCCGAGCTGCGAGCACGTCGAATAGGCGATCACGCGCTTGATGTCGTTCTGGACCAGACCGACGGTGGCGGCGAAGAACGCCGTGATGGCGCCGATCAGGGTCACGACCATCAGCGCCGTGGGCGCCAGCTCGAAAATCGGCGACAGGCGCGCGACCATGAACACGCCGGCGGTCACCATCGTCGCGGCGTGGATGAGAGCGGAGACCGGCGTCGGGCCTTCCATGGCGTCCGGCAGCCAGGTGTGCAGCAGGAACTGGGCTGACTTGCCCATGGCGCCCATAAACAGCAGAAGCGCGATGACCGTCAGGGTATCGAGCTCGTAGCCCACGAACGACATCGTCTTGCCGACGAGATCGGGAGCGGCTGCGAAGACCGCGTCGAGGCCGATGGCATTGGTGGTCGCAAACAGGCCGAAGATGCCGAGCAGGAAGCCGAAGTCGCCGACGCGGTTGACGATGAACGCCTTCATCGCCGCGGCGTTCGCTTCCGGCTTCTTGTACCAGAAGCCGATCAGCAGGTAGGAGGCGAGACCGACGCCTTCCCAACCGAAGAACATCTGCAGGAGGTTGTCTGCCGTCACGAGCGCCAGCATGGCGAAGGTGAACAGCGAGAGGTAGGCAAAGAAGCGCGGACGGCTGTCGTCCTCGTGCATGTAGCCGATCGAATAGAGATGCACGAGCGCCGAGACGGTGGTGACGACCACCAGCATGACGGCCGTCAGCGTGTCGATGCGCAGCGCCCACGCCGTATCGAGCTCGCCCGACGTGACCCAGCGGAGCAGCGGCACGCGCGCGGTCTCGCCGTCGAAGCCGACGCGGGTGAAGACGATCCAGGACAGCAGAGCGGCGGTGATCAGAAGCGCCGTGGTCACGATCTCAGCAGGCCGCGGCCCGATCAGGCGGCCGAACAGCCCGGCGATCAGTGCGCCGGCGAGCGGAAGGAGCACGATAGCGGCGTAAATCATTGAATGTCCCCCGGCAGCGGGCAGCAAACAGCCGGCGGCCGTGCCGCCAGACATGCGATGCTGCCGCTCGTTCCGTTGCCTGCTGCCTGATGACCGGTGCCCACGTTCACCCCTTCATCATGTTGATGTCTTCCACCGCGATCGAGCCGCGGTTGCGGAAGAAGACGACGATGATGGCGAGACCGATCGCGGATTCCGCGGCGGCCACCGTCAGGATGAAGAGCGAGAAGACCTGGCCAACGAGGTCGCCGTGGAAATGAGAGAAGGCGACGAAGTTGATGTTGACGGCCAGCAGCATCATTTCGACCGACATCAGAATGATGATGACGTTCTTGCGGTTCAGGAAGATGCCGAACATGCCGAGCGTGAACAGACACGCGGCGACCGTCAGATAATGTGCGAGCCCGATTTCCATGGCTGAGCGTTTCCTCTCCGGCTCGTTTATCGCTTGGGCGCGTCGGGAACGACGCTGCCGCCGGACGCGACTTTCACCATCTTCACCGCAGTCTTCGGGCCGCGCGCGACCTGGTCGGCGATCGACTGACGCTTGACTCCCTGCCGGTGGTGCAACGTCAGCACGATGGCGCCGATCATGGCGACGAGAAGCACGAGGCCCGCGCCCTGGAAGAAGTAGACGTATTTCGTGTAGAGAAGCTGGCCCAGCGCCTCGGTGTTGGTGACGTCCCGGGGGATCGGCGCGCCTGTGGCGGCGACCGGTGGAGGCACGATGGCGCGCGCGGAAAGCAGCGCCACCAGCTCGGCAAGCACGACGCCGCCGACAATGAGACCAACGGGCGCGTTCTTGATGAAGCCCGCGCGCAGCTCCGCGAAATCGACGTCGAGCATCATGACGACGAACAGGAACATCACCGCCACCGCGCCGACGTAAACGATGACCAGCAGCATGGCCAGGAATTCAGCGCCGAGCAGAATGAACAGGCCAGCCGCGTTGAAGAACGTGACGATGAGGAACAGCACGGCGTGAACCGGGTTCTTGGCGACGATCACCATCGCGCCCGACGCAAGCGCCAGGGTCGCGAAGAGATAGAAGAAGATCGCAGTCAGTCCCATGCCCCACTCCGCACTTCACCTTCCCCCCTGTGGGGAAGGCCGGAAGAGGGAACCTGCAGGCTGTTGGCCAACTGAAGTCCCCCTCCCCTAACCCCTCCCCATCACAGGGAGGGACCATGCCGTCTCATCGTTCCACGCGCTTCACCGGTACGGCGCGTCGAGCGCAAGGTTCTTCGCAATCTCGCGCTCCCAGCGATCGCCGTTCGCGAGCAGGCGCTCCTTGCTGTAGTAGAGTTCCTCGCGCGTCTCGGTCGCGAATTCGAAGTTTGGCCCCTCGACGATGGCGTCGACCGGGCAGGCCTCCTGGCAGAGGCCGCAATAGATGCACTTCACCATGTCGATGTCGTAACGCGTCGTGCGGCGCGTGCCGTCGTTGCGGCGCGGGCCGGCCTCGATGGTGATGGCCTGCGCAGGGCAAATGGCCTCGCACAGCTTGCAGGCGATGCAGCGTTCCTCGCCGTTCGGGTAGCGGCGCAAAGCATGCTCACCGCGGAAGCGCGGCGACAGCGGACCCTTCTCGAACGGATAGTTCAGCGTCTTCTTCGGCGCGAAGAAATAGCGCATGGCAAGGAAGAACGCCGAAACGAACTCCAGCAGAAACAGCGATTTCAGCCCCTGGGCCGCCCGCATGGCCAACCGTCTCCTATGCCGATCTCATGAACTGCAGAACACCGGCGACGACCACGACCATCGCCAGCGACAGAGGCAGAAACACCTTCCAACCGAGCCGCATGAGCTGGTCGTAGCGATAGCGCGGCACCATGGCTTTGGCCATGGCGAACATGAAGAACATGAACACCACTTTGGCCCCGAACCAGAAGATGCCGGGCACAGCGTTCAGCGGCCAGATGTCGAGCGGCGGCAGCCAGCCGCCGAGGAAGAGAATGGTGGCCATGGCGCACATCGTGGTGATGGCCACGTATTCGCCGAGCATGAACAACAGGTAGGGCGTGGACGAATACTCCACCATGAAGCCCGCCACGAGCTCGCTTTCCGCTTCCACCAGATCGAACGGCGGGCGGTTGGTCTCGGCCAGCGACGAGATGAAGAACATGACGAACATCGGCAAGAGCGGCAGCCAGTACCAATCGAGCGCGGAAGCCGGCAGGCCGAACCAGGCGCCGACGCCCGATGTCTGCGCCGTGACGATTGCGGAGAGATTGAGCGATCCCACGATCAGGAGCACGGTGATGACGACGAAGCCGAGCGAGACCTCGTAGGAGATCATCTGCGCGGCCGAGCGCAGCGCGCCCATGAACGGATACTTCGAGTTCGATGCCCAACCGCCCATGATCACGCCGTAGACGCCGAGCGACGAGATGGCGAGGAGGTAGAGCACGCCGACGTTGAGGTCTGCGATGACCCAGGTGCCCCAGCCGTCCTTGCTCATCGGAATTACGGCCCAGGCGGCGAGAGCGCAGGTGGCAGTCACGAGCGGGGCGAGCAGGAACACGCCCTTGTCCGCGCCGGCCGGGATGACCGGCTCCTTGAATACGAATTTCAGAAGATCGGCGAACGACTGCAGCAGGCCGAACGGCCCGACGACGTTCGGGCCCCGGCGCATCTGCACGGCCGCCCAGACCTTGCGATCCATGAGCAGCAGAAACGCGACGCAGAGCAGCAGGCCCACGAGCACGAGCAGCGACGCGCCGACCGCGATCAGCAGCCAGAGCCCGTAGTCCCAGAACATCGTCATCGTCTCGCTCGACATGCTCCGCTCGCTCCTATTCGGCAGCCGACAGGCCGGCCTTGGCCTTGCCTGCCGCCGCCTTCAGCGCGCTCATCTCGGCCATGACGGCGGAGGCGCGCGCAATCGGGTTCGTGAGGTAGAAATCCGTCACCGCCGAGCTGAACGGCTCGTCCTTCACGGCGCCCTTGCTGCCCGCGAGAGCATCCAGAGCGTCGCCCGACGAGGGCGTCACGCGGTCCAGCGCGGCGAGCTGCGGGGCGACCTTGTACATGGCGGCGCGCAGAGCCGGCAGGCTGTCGTAGGGCAGCGTCTGTCCGACAAGCGGCGAGAGCGCACGGATGATGGTCCAGTCCTCGCGCGCGTCGCCCGGCGGGAACGCAGCACGCGCCGTCATCTGCGCGCGGCCCTCGGTGTTTACGTAGGTCGCGCTCTTCTCGGGATAGGCGGCCGCCGGGAAGATCACGTCGGCGCGGTGCGCGCCGGCATCGCCGTGGCTGCCTTGATAAACGACGAACGTCTTGCCGAGGCGGGCGGTGTCGATGTCGTCGGAGCCGAGCAGGAACAGAACATCCAGCTCGCCGCCTTCAGCGGCCGCGACGATGTTCGCGACGCCCGTGGTTGCCGGCTTCTTCGGCACGAAGCCGAGATCGAGACCGGCGACGCGCGAGGCTGCCGTGTGCAGCACGTTGAAGCACGCCACGCTTGCGTCTTTGCCGGCGGACGCTGCTTTCGCAATGCGCGCTGCGGCAGCGAGCACGGCGCGTCCATCGGCGCGCGCGAGAGCGGCAGCGCCGACGATGACGAGCGGGGCCTGCGCCGCCGCGAGCTTTTCGGCAAAGGCATGCTTGCCATCCGCCAGCTCACGCAGCGTCTGGCCGCCCGCGCCCAGATAGTCATACGGGTAGCCGATATCGGCCTGCTCGCCGATCACGCCGACGGTGAGCCCGCCCTGGCGCCAGCGCTTGCGGATGCGCACATTGAGGACGGCGGCCTCGATGCGCGGATTGGTGCCGATCAGCAGAATGACGTCGGCGCTTTCGATGCCGGCGATGGTGGCGTTGAACAGATAGCCGGCGCGGCCAACGCCGGGATCGATCTTGGCGCCGTCTTCACGGCAATCGATGTTGCTGGCGCCGAGACGGCCGAAAAGATCCTTGAGCGCGAACATTTCCTCAGCGCCCGCGAGCGGACCTGCGATGGCGGCCATGCGGTCGGGCTTCGTGGCGCCGATCCGCTCGGCGACGGCTGCGAGCGCGTCCTCCCATGTTGCGGGGACGAGGCGGCCATCCTTGCGGACGTAAGGTTGATCGAGGCGTTGCGTGCGCAGGCCGTCGGCGACGTGGCGCGTCTTGTCGGAGATCCACTCCTCGTTCACGGCGTCGTTGTTGCGCGGCAGGATGCGCATCACCTCGCGGCCGCGGCAATCGATGCGGATCGCGGAGCCGACCGCATCCATGACGTCGATGCTTTCGGTCTTGCGCAGCTCCCAGGGGCGCGCGTTGTGCGCCCACGGGCGATGGGTGAGCGCGCCGACCGGGCAGAGGTCGTTCACGTTGGCGCTCATCTCGGAGAGGATGCCGCGCTCCAGATAAGTCGTAATCTCCATGTCTTCGCCGCGGCCGATGGCGCCGAGCTCTTCGACGCCCGCGATCTCGGTCATGAAGCGGACGCACCGCGTGCAGTGGATGCAGCGGTTCATGGACGTCTTGATGAGCGGGCCGAGGTACTTCTCCTCGACGGCGCGCTTGTTCTCGGCGAAGCGCGAGCCTCCCGCGCCGTAGCCCATGGACTGGTCCTGCAGGTCGCACTCGCCGCCCTGGTCGCAGATCGGGCAATCGAGCGGATGGTTGATGAGCAGGAATTCCATCACGCCTTCGCGCGCCTTCTTCACGGTGGCGCTGCGGGTCGAGATGACCTTCGGAGTGTTGTCGCGATTGGGTGGCAGATCGTTGACGCCCATAGCGCAGGAGGCGATCGGCTTCGGGCTGCCCTGCACCTCGACGAGGCACATGCGGCAGTTGCCCGCGATCGACAGGCGCTCGTGATAGCAGAAGCGCGGGATCTCGGCGCCAGCCAGCTCGCACGCCTGCAACAGCGTGATGCCGTCCTCGACCGTGATGGCCTTGCCGTCGATGATGAGGTCCTTAGGCATCAGACTACGCCCTCGTTCGCTGGGCTGGAAATCGAAGCTTTGTAAGCGGCAAGGAGGTCGACCACCGGAACGCCGTCGATCGACAGCCCCTCGATCCGGCAGTTGGCAATCGCGGCGCCGGTGAGATTGGCGTTCTCGATCTTCAAGCCCGACAGGTTCACATCGTGAATGCGCCAGCCGGACATATTGCAATCGTCAAACCGGCAGCCGGACAGATTGATGTTGTGGTAGACGCCGCCCGAGAGATTCACGTTCTCGAACGTCGCGCCTGACAGATTGACGTCGTCAAACACGGACCCGGAGACATCCGAGCGGCTGATATCGAGCCGATGGTTCTCCTGGTGGATCTTCCTGGTCACTGCGCGGCCTCCTTGTGGGCCGCCTGATAGGCGTCGATGCGGGCTTCGATCTCGGGGCGGAAGTGGCGGATCAGGCCCTGAACGGGCCAGGCCGCCGCATCACCCAGCGCGCAGATGGTGTGACCTTCGATCTGCTTCGAAACGTCGAACAGCTTGTCGATCTCGGACTTTTCCGCTTCGCCGCGCGCCATGCGCTCGAGCACGCGCCACATCCAGCCGGTGCCTTCGCGGCAGGGCGTGCACTGGCCGCAGCTCTCGTGCTTGTAGAAGTAGGCGATGCGGGCGATGGCCTTGACCACGTCGGCCGACTTGTCGAGCACGATGATCGCGGCCGTGCCCATGCCGGACTTCAGCTTCGTCAGGCTGTCGAAGTCCATCGTCAGCGTTTCGCACAGGTCGGCCGGAATGAGCGGCATGGACGAGCCGCCCGGAATGACCGCCATCAGGTTATTCCAGCCACCGCGCACGCCGCCGCAATGCTCATCGATGAGCTGGCGCAGCGGAATGCCCATCTCTTCCTCGACGACGCACGGCCGGTTCACGTGGCCGGAAATCTGGAACAGCTTAGTGCCCGTGTTATTTGGCAGGCCGAGTGCTGCGAACCAGTTGCCGCCGCGGCGCAGGATGTCCGGCACGACGGCAATGCTCTCGACGTTGTTGATCGTGGTCGGCGCGCCGTAGAGGCCGACGTTGGCGGGGAACGGCGGCTTCAGGCGCGGCTGGCCCTTGCGGCCTTCGAGGCTTTCGAGCAGCGCGGTTTCCTCGCCGCAGATGTATGCGCCTGCGCCGTGCGCCAAGTAGAGATCGAAATCCCAGCCGTGGACGTTGTTCTTGCCGATCAGCTTGGCGGCGTAGGCTTCGTCGACGGCGCGCTGGAGGCGCTCGCGCTCGCGGATGAATTCGCCGCGGATATAGATGTAGCAGGTGTGGGCGCGCATCGCGAAGGCTGCGAGCAGCGCGCCTTCGATCAGAAGATGGGGATCATTGCGCATGATCTCGCGGTCCTTGCAGGACCCCGGCTCGCTCTCGTCGGCGTTGATGACGAGATACGACGGGCGCGGATCGGCCTTCGGCATGAAGCTCCACTTGAGCCCCGTCGGGAAGCCCGCACCGCCGCGCCCACGCAGGCCCGACGTCTTGACCTCGTGAATGATCCAGTCGTGGCCCTTGTCGATGAAGAACTTGGTGCCGTCCCAGGAGCCGCGCTTGAGCGCGCCCTTGAGCCCCGAGTCGTGGAGCCCGTAAATGTTGCGGAAGATCCGATCCTTGTCCTCGAGCAGCATGGCGATCTAACCCTCGGATTTGTCGGACGCGGGCGCATCACCTGCCGGTGCGCCGTCGCGGAGCTCAGGGAAGCGCGCCCGCCACGAGCCGACCGTCGAGCCGTCGTAGAGCTCAGGATCGACAAGGCTGGTCGGCGCGCCTTCGGGCTCCGACGTCTTGCGGCCGATCTGCGAGCCGGACTTCGGCGCCGATCCGCGCGCGAACGCGCCCAGGATCTTGTCCAGCGATTCGGGCGTCAGATCCTCGTAGGTGTCCTTGAAGATCTGCACCATCGGCGCGTTGGCGCAGACGCCGAGGCATTCCACCTCTTCCCACGAGAACTGCCCGTCCTCCGAGAGCGTGTGCGGATGTTCCGAGATGCGCCGCTTGCAGACTTCGATCAGGCCTTCGGCGCCGCGTAGCTGGCACGGCGTGGTGCCGCAAACCTGCACGTGCGCTTTCGCGCCGACGGGGGAGAGCTGGAACATCGTGTAGAACGTCGCGACCTCGTAGGCGCGGATGTAGGCGACGTCGAGCATGTCGGCGACGTAGCGCAACGCGGGCTCAGGCAGCCAGCCGTTCGACTGCTCCTGCGCGCGCCAGAGCAATGGAATAATCGCGGAGGCTTGTTTGCCCGGCGGATATTTGGCGATCGTCTCGTTGGCCCACGCGAGGTTCTCTGGCGTAAACGAGAAATCGTGCGGCTGATCGGGATGAAGGCGGCGGACGGCCATGCTGGCTCCCCAGTGCGGATCACCCGCGGAGAATGGAGGCCGCACGGACCGCAGAATGGCCTCGACGGCCGCTCGCACTACGGTCTCTGCGTGCGCTCACCCCCGCAGCAGTGTTAACCGTTCCAGTACGTCTATCGCAGCGCGAAAGCAAGGGCGCACGCGTGCGAAACGCCGCCACAACCATATGATTCAGGAAGCAGACTTTGGTCGCAGCACGACGCGAAAGTCGAGCGCTGCCGTCAGGGATAAGCGCGCGCTCAGCCGAGCGGGATGCTGAGCCAGCCCGTGATCAGCAGCACGGTCGCGATCGGCGCGAGGAACAGCGAGATCTGCGAGCCGACGCGCAAAAAGCCGGTCCAGAAAATCGCGAGCAGAATGCCGAACAGAATGATCACCCAGCCGCCCGCTTCGGGACCGCGCGCAACGGCGAACCAGACCGAAACGGCGATGGCGACCAGCCCGATGAGGACCGGGATGGCCGGGAAATCCATCTGTAGGGCGCCCATCGGCCACTGGCGGCGCATCGCGAAAATGCTGTAGGTCGCGAGCGAAAGCCCCCAGCCCAGTGCTGCAACCGCCAACAGAAAAAGATTATCCATCATCGCTTTACTAGGCCCCCGAGCCCGAACCGGCTCCCGATTTTGCGCGGAATTCTGCCAGTTTTCCGGGCCCTTCGCTACAGTCGGTTGAGAAGCCGGTTAAGGACGGCTCCGGTGGCCAGGCCGCCATGCCTCCCGATCCGGGCCTCGCTCCGCCGCCGCGCAGGCCGTCGCGGCCCGCAAGAGGCTTGCCTCACTCGCGGTCAGACGCCATATTCCGCTTCGAGGCTGGCGGCGGACGAGACCATCGCCAACCGGGTCAGGTCCGGAAGGAAGCAGCCCTAACGACAGGTGCACGGGTCGTTCGTCAGCCTCTCTTTAATTTGCTCACGCCCGCGAGGCGGGCTCCGCAGGGGCGGCGCTCGCGCCGGGTCGCCTTGCTCCCGAGCCCTTCGGGCTAAGGGGCGGTTCACGTGGGCGCGGGTCGCCTTGCTCCCGGGCCCTTTGGGCCCAGAGTGAGGTTCGCCAAGACGCTCCCGGGCCGTTCGGCAGACGTGTTGTCCTTGGACAGAAGAGCTTTGGGGCATTGGAGCGAGGCGTGTTGAAGATCCTTCGCCCACTGCTGATGCTGCTTGCGGCTCTGCCGCTGATGATGGGCGTCGTCACAGCCAGCTTTGCCGAAGCGCCCTGTCCCTATGGCCACAACGGCGGCACCGATCGGTCTCCCTGCCCCTGTTGCGACAAGCTGATTTTGGCTGCAGCGGTGCCCTGCCTTCAGTGCCAATCGGCCATCGAATCCGCCACGGCCGGCTGGCTGCCGCGCCTTGACGCGACACGCATTTCTTTCGCGCCGCTCAACCAGCGCGCGGGCGGGCTCAGCATCGAGCCGCCGCTTCCTCCTCCGCGATCGATGGGTCTTTCGTAAGTCCGAAATCCCATCATCAAACAGGAGAAACCCAATGACAAAAGTCATTGCATCGGCGGTCTTTGCGCTTCTGGCGCTGACCGTCACGGCCCAGGCTGCGCAGGTTTGCTGCGACCTTCTGGTCTGCTGTGACGGCGGACCTTGCTGCGACTAGTCTCGCGAACGGCGCTCGCTCCGAAAGGGGCGAGCGCTATCGCAGCCCCTCCCCCGTACCCTTCGGGGGCTCGTCTTGCTGATCCGGCGCTTTAGATCCTAAGATCGCGCCGCGCTCTGCCGGGCCGGCACCAGCCCGCCCGCGACGAACGAAGTGAAATGCAGGATCGATGGCCAAGAAGAAATCGGATAGCGATGCGATGACGGCTGACGAGGCGAACTCGCCGGCCAAGCCGTATGTCGTGCTGGCGCGGAAATACCGGCCGCAGACGTTCGACGACCTGATCGGCCAGGAAACCATGGTGCAGACGCTGCGCAACGCGTTCACATCGGGGCGCATCGCGCACGGTTTCATGCTGACCGGCGTACGCGGCGTCGGCAAGACGACGACGGCCCGCATTCTCGCGCGCGCGCTCAACTACGAGACCGACACGATCCATCAGCCGACGATCGACATGCCCGTGCTCGGCATCAATTGCCGCGAGATCATGGAGAGCCGGCACCCGGACGTGATCGAAATGGACGCCGCGTCCAACACCGGCGTCGACAACATCCGCGAGATCATCGAAAGCGCGCGCTACCGGCCGCTCTCCGCCCGCACCAAGGTTTTCATTATCGACGAGGTGCACATGCTCTCGAAGGGCGCGTTCAACGCGCTCCTCAAGACGCTCGAAGAGCCGCCGGGGCATGTGAAGTTCATTTTCGCCACGACCGAAGTGCGCAAGGTGCCGGTGACGGTGCTGTCGCGCTGCCAGCGCTTCGACCTCAGGCGCGTCGACGTTCCGCGCCTCGCCCAGCACCTCAAGTCCATTGTCGCCAACGAAGGCGCATCAGCCGACGACGACGCGCTGACGCTCATTTCGCGCGCCGCGGAAGGCTCGGTGCGCGATGCGCTGTCGATCCTCGATCAGGCGATCTCCACCTCACTTGGCGCGGACAGCGCAGACGGCAGCACGGTCACGGCGGCGGACGTTCGTGCGATGCTCGGGCTCGCCGACCGCGGGCGGATCTTCGATCTCCTCGAGCAGCTGGTCGCGGGAGATATCGCATCCGCGCTCCAGGCGCTCGACCGCCTGCACCACGATGGCGCGGAAGCCGCGCAGGTGCTCTCCGACCTCGCCGAAGCGACGCACATCACGGCGCGCATCAAGGCTGTCGGCGCGGACGCCGCCGGTGAAGACCTCGCCCTCGACGAAAAGCGCCGCGCAAGCGCGCTTGGCGAGCGCCTCTCGATGGCGCTTCTGGCGCGCCTCTGGCAGATGCTGCTCAAGGGTCTCGAGGAAGCCGGCAAGGCGCCCAACCCGCTCGCGGCCGCCGAAATGGTGCTGATCCGGATCGCGCACACGTCCGATTTGCCGCCGCCGGACGAGATCATTCGCGCGCTTGGCGGCGCACCCACATCGCGCCGATCCGCCGAGCGGCCCCCCGCGGCCGAACGCAACGGAGCGGGCGCGCATGCAGCCTCCTCCACGGCACCCGTTGCCCGCCGCGACGCCGAGTTCGAAGGGGCAGACGGCGACGGTGCCGGCGACGCGGCGTTCGACTCGGAAAACCCCGGCGATTTCGATTTTCCCTCCGACGGCGGGATCGACGAAGAGGCGGACGAGGACGGCGCGCCCGCCGTGGCGGCGCCCGGCCCGTCGCTGCGGCCTCTGTTGCGGTTTGCGGATGTGGTGGCGCTCGCCGGCGACCGGCGCGATGCGAAGCTGCGCATTGCGCTCGAAGATCAGGTGAGCCTCGTCAGCTACGACGGGACGGCCGGCACCATCGACCTGTTCCTGCTGCCGGGCGGCAACCCGGACGTCGCCAACGACCTGCGCGAGAAGCTCAACAAGTGGACGGGGCGGCGCTGGATCGTGGCGCTCTCGAAGGTGCCCGGCGAGCGGCCGATCGGCGAAGTGCGCCGCGAGCGCGATGCGCGCGAACTCGCGGCCCTGAAGCAGCACCCGGCAGTGGCGGCGGTGCTGGGTGCGTTCCCCGATGCGGAGGTGACGCCGGTGCGTCCCGTGCAGCGCGAGCGCGACGACGACAGCAAGACGGGGTGAGGTGGACAGCAGGCAGCCGGTGAACCTGCTGCTGCCTGTTGCCCGCTGCCGACTGCCTGCGGGGGAATTGCTCCCGATTTTCTGCGTGATGGGCCGTGTCCCCTCCCCGGTCAACACTGGCAATGTTATAGCATGGCAATAGCTGCCGCTTGGACAGCGACGGCGGGGAGAAAACGCCATGCGCTTTGTTTCACTTTCGGCTGCCCTGCTGGCGGCCCTGACCGGATCCGCCTTCGCGGCGTCCGAAGGCAAGTTCTCAAAGACCACCGTCGACGGCATCGCCAAATCGCTGACCGCCGATGGCTGCAAGCTCGGCGAAATCTCATCCGGCGACGGCTTCTATGCCATCTCGAACGCCGAGTGCGCCGACGGCAAGTACACCATCACCGTCGATACCAATTTCAAGATCACCGACAAAAAGAAGAAAGAGTAGCTCCGCGCACCTTCTCCCGCACAAGGACGCGATCGAGTAACTTGGCCGGGCGAAAGCCCGGCACTTTTTTTGCGCCAACTCTGGTTCCCCAAGGCACTTCCCACCGCCCCGCGCGTTCTCATGCCGTCATCATGAGGAGGCGGACGCATGGACGATCCCTTCAACCTGCAACGCTTCGTGGATGCGCAATCGCTCGTCTACGAAACCGTGCTGCGCGAACTGCGCGCCGGACGCAAAGCCACCCATTGGATTTGGTTCATCTTTCCGCAGGAGGCGGGCCTCGGCCGCAGCGCTATGTCGGAGCGCTACGCGATCTCGTCCCTCGACGAGGCGCGCGCCTATCTCGCCCACCCGATCCTCGGCACCCGCATCCGGGAGTGCGCAGGTCTGGTGTTCTCCCACCGGAACATTCCGCTGGAAGACATTCTGGGTGAGCTCGACGCCCGGAAGTTCAGGTCGTCGATGGAGCTGTTCGCGCGCGCCGGGGTCGATTTGGCACGATGCGGCACCCCGTAAATTGCTCTAGGTTCTGGACAAAGCCACCCGGTAGGAGGACCGATGAAAGACCTGATGGGCATGATGAAGCAAGTCAAGGACATGCAGGAGCGCATGCAGCGCATGCAGGAAGAGCTTGGCGCGCTCGAAGTCACCGGCACGTCCGGCGGCGGCCTGGTCTCCGTCACGCTCTCCGGCAAGGGCGACATGAAGCGCGTGCATATCGATCCTTCGCTGCTCAAACCGGAAGAAGCCGAGATCATCGAGGACCTCATCGTCGCCGCGTCGAGCGACGCGAAAAGCAAGGTCGAGACGCAGCTTCAGGAGAAGATGAGCGAAGTCACCGGCGGGCTTCCGCTGCCGCCCGGCATGAAGCTTTTTTGACGGCCGGACGATCCCTGGCGCGGCGGGCACGAAATTTATTTTGCTTCCAAGCGCCGCAAACCGCTGCGGGACGTTGAAATGCGCGGGGTTCTGGCCTATTTGCGGGCGCTTGCTCACCCGTGCTGTGCACGCGAGCAGTTCTTTCGACCGTGATCGCGTCCGGTCCCAGTGAAGTGCGACGCGCCAATCATTGTTAAGGGAGCTTCTCCTTTGGACAGCGTTCTTATCATCGGAGCCGGCGCGGCCGGCTCGGTTACGGCGCAGAAGTGCGCCATGAACCGCGACGTTTTCAAGAAAGTTCATCTGGCGTCGCGACGCCTCGAGAGCTGCGAGAACGTCGCCAAGCTCTGCGTCACGCCGATCGAGGTCAGCCAGGTCAACGCCGACGACGTCGACGAGACCGTGGCGCTGATCGAGCGCGTGAAGCCGGATCTCGTGATCAACATGGCGCTCCCCTACCAGGACCTGCCGATCATGGATGCCTGCCTCAAGACCGGCGTGCACTACATGGACACGGCCAACTACGAGCCGCGCGATGTCGCGAAGTTCGAGTACTCGTGGCAGTGGGCCTACCAGGACAAGTATGCCTCCAAGGGCATCATGGGCGTGCTGGGCTGCGGGTTCGACCCCGGCGTCTCGAACATCTTCTGCGCCTACGCGCAGGAGCACCTGTTCGACACCATCGACACGATCGACATTATTGATTGCAACGACGGCAGCCACGGCAAGTCGTTCGCGACCAACTTCAATCCGGAGATCAATCTCCGCGAGGTGACGCAGCGCGGCAAGTACTGGAAGAACGGCCAGTGGATCGACATCGACCCGCTGACCATCTCGTGCATGATCGATTATCCGGAAGTCGGCCCGCGCAAGAGCTACCTCATCTATCACGAGGAAGAAGAGAGCCTCGTCCAGAACATCAAGGGTCTGAAGCAGATCCGCTTCTGGATGACGTTCTCCGACAACTACATCAAGCATCTCGACGTGCTGCAGAGCGTGGGCATGACGCGGATCGATCCCGTCATGTACAAGGGCACGCCCGTGATCCCGATGGAGTTCCTGAAGGAGCTGCTGCCGCCGCCGTCGTCGTTGGGTGAGAACTACACAGGGCGCACGTCCATCGGTTGCATCATCGACGGCACGAAGGACGGCAAGCGCAAGACGGTGCTGATCTATAACGTCTGCGATCACGCGCAGTGCTACGCGGAAACCAAGGCGCAGGCCGTGTCCTACACGACGGGCGTGCCGCCCGTCGTCGGCGCGATCCAGATGTTCCAGGGCGCGTGGGGCGGCAAGGGCGTGTTCAACGTCGAGCAGCTTCCCTCGAAGCCGTTCCTCGACGAGCTCGGCAAGCAGGGCCTGCCCTGGCACGTGCTCGACATGACGCCCGCCGACCAAGCGGAGCTGTTCGCGGTCAAGACCTGATCGTTGCGAAGGCGTAAATCGATTGAGCCCGGAGCGTCCCACGTTCCGGGCTTTTTTGTGCGCGGTCATATTCGATCCAGACACAACACGCGGCCGCGCATCCACCTTTCGCCGCGGTCCCGCAGAGGTGACGCGCCGGCCTGTTCGCCTTATGCTAGGCTCGAGATCTTGCGAGATCCGGGTTTCGTGAGGAAGCCGCCATGGCCGATTCTCCTTCCATTGCGACCGTCGAAGGCACGGACAGCGCGGCCGTGCAGGTCCTTTTCGCAAAAGCGATCGGGCGCTGGAAGGACGGCGGCCTGCGCGTTGCGGGCGTGGTCGAGGAGACGCATGGTCTCCCGGGGCGCACCTGCAATGCCGGCGTGCTGCGCGACATCGCCTCGGGCCGCTCGCATTCCATTTTTCTCGCCACCCCGCCTGTCGATACCTCGTGCCATATCGATGCGCGCGGGGCGGAGGGCGCGTGCGCGGCCGTGCTGCCGCAGATCGCGGATTGCGATCTCGTCGTGCTGAGCAAGTTCGGCAAGCTCGAAGCGGCCCATGGCGGCTTGTTCGACGCATTCGTGGCGGCGTTCGAAGCGCGTAAACCCATCCTGACGACGGTTTCGGAAAAGCACCGATCCGCTTGGACGGCATTCGCGCCCGATTCCGTCGTGATTGAGCCTACGGATACCGCGATCGATGCGTGGCGGAGAAGCGTGACCGGCGGCTGAGCCGAATGGCGCGCGCGACTTGCTGATCCTCTCCGACCTTTACCACGTCCTCAAGGGCGCACGTCGCGCCGCCCATTTTTTTGTTCCCATACGCCCTTTTCCCCTGAGATAACCAGCACAGGGGAGGTTGCGCGAATGCGGCGCGGCCGGGGGAGCACGATCAGATGCACGACGCGACACGTGACAACGCAGCAGGGGCGAGCGGCAGCGCTGCGCGCGGTCCCGTCATCGTAACCGTGCACGGCACGAACGACGCGCATGCCGAGGACACCGGCGCACGCTGGTGGCAGCGCGGCTCGCAGTTTACGGAGCGGCTGATCACCGATCTCGCGCAGCGCGGCATCGGCGGCGTCGAAATCCTGCCGCTGCACTGGAGCGGGCAGAACTCGGATTTCGACCGGCTTCGCGGCGCCTCCGACTTGTCGCGCACGTTGCGCGGCCTCGATCGGGAGGGGCGACCGCACGCCATCATCGCACACAGCCATGGCGGCAACGTCACGGTCGAAGGCCTGACGCAGGCGCCGCGCTCGGCGCAACGCGGCGGCATCATCTCGTTCGGCACGCCGTTCTTCACGCGCCGCCTCAAGACCGTGCCGATGCTGATCGCGCTGTTCCAGACCGTGCTGGGTCTCGTCATTCCGCCCATCATGATCTGGTATCTCGTCGAGATCCTGCCCTCGGACACCAATAAGAAAATCGAAGCCGTGGTGTTCTTCGGCGGTCTGTGCGCGCTCGGGCTGTGGAGCCTCGCGGCGGGCGTGCGCAAGCTCGCGCGCCAGCAGTTCGCCACGCGGCTCTTTTCGAAATCGCTCGCGCCGTCGCAATGGCTCGTGGTGCACAGCCCGCGCGACGAAGCCATGCAGTTGCTCGAGCGGGCGGCGCAGATCTCGCCGCAGTACGTGAAGACCGCTTCGGCCATGCGCTCGCTGACGGCGTTCGCGTCGCTGGCAGGCGTCGTCGGCACCGCCCTCTTCTTCGTGTGGACGGGCTCCTACTTCCTCGATCCCATTCTGACGAAGCTCCAGGCCGGAGAGTTCGGGCTCGGGACGGCGGCGGATTTCACGTTCCTGCTGCTCGTGCCGGTGATCTATGGCGCGGTGTTCTTCGCGATCTGGCTCATCGCGCGCGCGGGCGGCGCGTGGGCCTACGCCAAGTTCCTGACCTCGGCGATCCACGGCGGCGTGATCGGCGCGGCATTCGGCGGCGACGGCGCCTTCCGCCTCGTCGGCGTAACGCGTCTTCCGCCCTACGCGATCAACGCGCGCGAGGAACGCATCGAGGCGGTCGACCTCGGCGGCATCAACGATGCGGCGTTGTTCGATGCGGCGCAGGGCCTTTACAACAGCGTCGTCGCGAGCGACGCGCAGGACGGCGGCATTCCCAATCCCGATATGATGTGGAAGCGGCTCAGCGATGCGCTCTATCACAACGCGTACATGCGCGATGACGGCGTGATTGCAACGGTCGCCGATCACATTGCGGCGACGCTGAAGCCCGCGCGCTAGATCGTCGTATCAGAGCCAACTTTGCGAAAAAGTGTCGGACCGTGGAATAAAAAAAGGCCCGCTACGCGCCAATTGTGGCGTTCTCCGTCCCCAGTGGAGTCACAAATTTTAGGAAACTTGAGCGTGTGATTCGACTCTCAATCAGCGGGGACCCCCATGGCTCAACTTTCTCAGAAGCTCGCGGAGATGCATCGACGGCTGGCCGAGAACGCTCAGGAAGAGCAGGCGCTGGTGCGTGCCTTGAACGCCGCGCTCAACCACGTCGATGAAAAGCTGCTGTCGGAAATCCGGCAGGTGACGGCGCAGCACGAGGTGCGGCGCGCCGTGATTATGAACGAGTTGCAGGGACTAGCCTCGCGGCTTTGCGCGTTTCCGGCACCGAGCGCGGAGCCGGTGGCCGCCATTGCGGACCAGTCCTACGCCAACGAGCAGGGCCGCTCGACGCACGCTCCGGGCAACTGGAGAATTGCGGCGCAGAACATCGAGGACGACCTGGATTTCTTTACGGACGCGGCGGCCTCGAGCCACTAATCCCCGCGCCACGCTTCCCCCTGGGCTCCGTCGCAGGCCGCTTCGCCACGACCGGTTCCAGCTCTTTCGGCAAGCACTTTGACTGAAACGCACTTGACGGACGACCCCGTGCAGACCAGACCTCGCCGGACGCGCGAGGCTGCGATGCCGGGGGGAACATGTCCGAAGCCGAGATCCTGTCGATCAGAAACGAGCTGACCGGGCTGGTTCTAACCGTCGTGTCCGTCAGCTTCGGAATGATCTCGGCCTACATCGCGGGATTGTGGCTGTTCCTCAAGGACGCTCCCCTGCTTCTCCGGTGCACCGCGTTCGCGCTTCTCTCCTGCGGGCTGGCTTTCATGGGCGGCGTGACGGCGGGCCTCAACGCGCTGCTGCTCGGCACGGAGCGCGCGTGGGGCGGGATTGCAAAGCCCGCCACCGGCATCGCCAGCTTCGGGGCGGAGCGGCCGGACTACCTGTTCGGCCTCTCGTACTTCGACATCTCGACCGCGCTCGGCGGCGTGGCGTTTCTGGCGATCTATCTCGTGCTGTTTTTCCTGACGTTTTTCTACACCTGGCCCAATCAGCGACCTGAAGCCCGGATCTAGCGGGCCGCGCTGTTCCGTTCGCATGGGAAGCGCTGGAAGTCTTCACACTGCGATGCCATATAGCGCGCTTCCGCCTCGTTCCGCCGGTTCCGGCGGCGGCCCGCAATTCTGGATTTCAATCGCCCCATGATCCCGCAAATTCCCGACGACATCCAGACGCCCGCCTACGTGCTCGACGTGGCGGCGCTCAAGCGAAACCTTGCGACGGCCACGCGCGTGCGCCGCGAGGCCGGCGTCAAGATCCTGCTCGCCACCAAGGCCTGGGCCATGCCGGCCGCGTTTCCGATGATGCGCGACGTGCTGGACGGCACGACGGCGTCCGGCGAGTACGAGGCGCGCATGGGCCGCGAGGAGTTCGGCCGCGAGGTGCACGTCTATGCGCCCGCTTACGGGCCCGGTGAAATCGAACGCCTGACGGGCATCGCCGATCACATCTATGCCAACTCGCCCGAGCAGATGGCGAAGGTGCTGGACGTCGTGCGTGCTTCTGGCCGGACCGGGCTCGCGGTCGGCGCGCGCATCAATCCCGGGTACTCGAACGCGACCGTCGGCGGCGCGCTTTACGACCCGTGTGCGCCGTGCTCGCGCTTCGGCACGACTGTCGAGGACATCGACCAGTTGCCATGGGACGACATCGACATTTTCCACGTCCACACGCTGTGCGAATCGCTGGCCGACGGCTCGGTCGGCCTGATCGAGCACGTCGCGCGCTCGTTCGAGCCCTATCTGCGCCGGGTCAAGGCCGTGAATTTCGGCGGCGGCCATTTCATGAACAAGCCGGGCTACGATGTCGGCAAGCTGATCGCGGCGCTCAAGGCGTTCCGGGGCGAGTTCGGCGTCGAGGTCTATCTGGAGCCGGGCGCGGGACTGGTGGTCGACACGGGCTATCTCGTCTCGACGGTCATCGGCCTGCACCGCAACGAGCGCGACATCGCGATCCTCGATGCGTCCGCCTCGACGCACATGCCGGACGTGCTGGAAGTGCCTTACACGCCCGCCATCCTCGGCGCGGAGAAGCCCGGCGTGCTGGCGCACTCCTACATTCTCGGCGGCAAGACCTGCATGACGGGCGACGTGATCGGCGAATACTCGTTCAACGCGCCGCTGGTGCCCGGCTCGCGCGTCATCTTCAGCGACATGATGCAGTACTCGTTCGTGAAGAACACCACGTTCAACGGCACGCCGCTGCCGGACCTCGCCATGCTGCACGAGGATGGGCGCTACGAGGTGGTGCGCTCGTTCGGGTATGAAGAGTTCCGCCGCCGGCTCGGATAGAGCCGACGGCGTGTTCCGCGGGGAACATCGCGCCCGGCGCGCGTGCGCGATGACATCGGCCCCACTCCCCGCGGAGCGATAGCCGATCCGCGCGCCAAGTTTCAGGTGCAATCTCGTGAACAAGTCTGTCCGTACTCCCCAGCGCATCGGCGTCAAGGGAGCCATCATCGGTGCCGCGGTTCTTGCCGCCGTCTATGCAGCCACATCCTACCGCCCCGCAGCGGATCAGCCGGAGGCGCCCCTACCTGAGGCCGGACCGCAAGCCGCATCACCTGCGGTCGAGCCTTCCGCCCCGGCCGAGACGGCCGCTGCGGCGCCCCAAGCGGACGAGACCGGTTTCGACACCAGCCGGCTGCCGCGTACGGCAGGGGCGAGCCAGCTCTACGCGAGCCCGGCGACGACCATCTTCATCTCCCAGGACAGCGTCTCCAAGACGGCTGAAATCCTCGCGTCCGAACTCGGCAGGGCGGGATGGCAGCGCTACGAGGCGCCGTTCTCGGCCAAGGCCGAAACGCCCGACCAGGCCATCATGACGTTCAAGAAGGGCAAGCAGGGCCTCAACGCCTTCATCACCCTCGCGCCTGCGCAGGGCAACAAGACGAGCGTGCAGTACAGCGGCATTCCGTTCGAGAAGGACCTCCCGTTCCCGGCGGACGCGCGCGAGATTCTGTTCGATCCGTCGCGGCCGTATCTGAGCTGCTTTACGGATGTGCCCGTCGCCGAGACCATGCGTTTCCTCAACGGCGAGCTGATCGCGCGCGGCTGGGTGCCGTGGTCGACGAAGGACAAGGCGAAGAAGCTGGACGGCGCGATCCAGGACACCGATCACGGCCAGTTCTCGTACTTCGTGCAAGACGAGCGCACGGCGGTGATCGCGCTCGTGCAGCGTCAGAAGGACGGCCGCACGATTGCGAAGATCGAGCCGGTTCCGGCCGGCGTTCTCACCAAGTCGCAGGTGGCGGAGGAAGAACCCGCGCCCGCACCGGCAGCGCCCGAGCCGAGCGCGGCCCAGCGCGAGATGAATGACGCGTTCGACAAACTCGCGACCGACATCCTGAACCAGGCCCGCCAGGCGACAACCGACGCGATGAGCGGCATCGCCAAGGGCGGCGCACCCGCCCCGGCACGCGAAGCCGTGGCGGACGGCGCGCCGCTCGCTGCACTCCGCGACACCACCTCGCCCATTCCCCTGCCGGAGACGGCCGATAGCGTCGAACTCGACACGGACAGCGGCGCCGTGGATTTCAACGCGTCGTCGAGCGTGCGGGATCTGGCGCGCTTCTATCGCGCTGAAATGAAGTCCAAGGGCTGGCGCGAGCAGCCGACGGTGATCGACAAGGACACGATGGCCGCGCTGCGCTTCTCGAAGGGCGACGACGACATCTCGATCACCATCATGCAGATGGGCAAGTCGGCGAAAGTGAGCGCCACGGGGTCGGGCCTTGCTAAGGCGGCATCGTCGGCGCCGGCCGCTACGGTCGAGGCTAAGCCCGCCACGACTGCGGACCCTGAACTCACAGTGCAGGAGATCGCGGGCTTTCCCGTGCCGTCACCGAACTCCCTCAACGGCAGCGAGAAGTCGCTCTATCGTATCCAGGTGAATGCGCGGGTGGCCGCGAGCGTTGCCAGTGTGCTCAAGTTCTATCGCCGTGAGCTCGCCAAGCGCAGCGATTGGAAGGAAGCTGCGGGCGCCATCGTCGAGCCCGGCCGCGCACTCGTGAGCTACGACACGAGCGAAGGCCCTGCCCGGCTCACGATCACCGCGGACGGAGACGCGACCGTCGTGACGCTCGCGCTGCGCAAGCAGGCCCTGGCGTCCAAAGCCGGCATGCTGCCCAAGCCCGGCAACGTCAAGCTCATGCTCGGCAACATTCTCGATGCCGACGCCGAGGTCACGATCGGCAAGACGAAGGTGAAGATCCCGGCAGGGCGCGGCGCCAAGAAGCCGGACGGACCCACGCTCGAAGTGCCACCTGGCAAGCAAACCGTCTCGCTGGCGGTGCCCGGCAAGCCGGCACAAACCGAAGAGATCGACGTCGCGGCCGGCGACGTGTGGGGCCTGATGATCGGACCCGGCGGCGTGCTGGCGCTGCAGATGTACTGACGACAAGACGAGGATTGGCATCCCGGCTGGAAACAGCGGGGTCCAATCCTCTCGTCTTTTTTAGGTGATGCGCTTAGTGCGTTGCGCGGTACGCGCCTAGCGCGTTGCGCGGCAGCCCTGCAGGCAGCGCGTGACCTGCGCACCGCAGGTGGGGCTGTCCTTGGTGGCGCGACGGCAGGCGTTCTCCTGCGCATAGCACCGCTGGGCGCAATCGTTCGCCACCGAGACTTCGGGAAGCGCGGACGATGCAGCCGCCGCGCACAAGGCGGCGATGGCAAGGCTGAGTGTCCGGCTCACGAGGTCGATCTCCTTTTCTGTCGGCGGCTTTTGTCGTCCGGCTGCGGGCGCGTGATGCGGCCGCAATCCTATCAGCGAACGTGCAGGGAGCGGAGCGTCTTCCTCCGCGAGATATGGTTTATGCCGCTAACGATGAACGTGGCCTGAACCGAGAGTCAACTGCCCGGAACTGCCTGGAACCGCTCGTAAATCGGGTTCAAAGTGCACGGGTGACGCGGGGCGCCCGAGGGATAACTCCGCTGAGCGCCCGAATCGTTCCATCTGGTCCGCATTGTCCGGGGCCGCGCTCTCCGGGGCCTAGAATGCGAATTCTTCGAACACCTTGTCGATGCAGCCGTTCCAGGGCCCGTGGAACCGCTCGAGAAGCTCGTCGGCGACCGTCCGGCCCGTGCCGACGAGGCGTTCGAGCGGCGCCAGATAGATGGTCTCGTCCTGGCTCCTGGCGTTGATCTCGCGGCGGTTGCGCAGCCCGAGCCGGGAAATGCCCAGGGCCTCCATGGACAACTGCTGGACGGTCGTATCGCGGAACGGGGTGGCGAGTGCGGTGCGCGGCACGCCCTCGCGCAGCGCCTGCCGTTCCTCGGCCGTCCAGGTCTTGACGAGGTCCCACGCGGCGTCGAGCGCGACGCGGTCGTAGAGCAGGCCCACCCAGAACGCCGAGAGGGCGCAGATGCGCGTCCATCGGCCTCCGTCGGCACCGCGCATTTCGAGGAAGCGCTTGAGGCGCACTTCGGGAAACAGCGTCGTCAGGTGGTCGGACCAGTCGTCGAGGGTCGGCAGCTCGCCCGGCATGGCGGCCAGCTTGCCCTGCATGAAATCTCGGAACGAGGCGCCGGCGACGTCGATGTATCGGCCTTCGCGGTAGACGAAGTACATCGGCACATCGAGCGCGTAGTCGACATAGCGCTCGTAGCCCATGCCGTCCTCGAAGACGAAGGGGAGCATGCCTGTGCGGCGCGGGTCCGTTTCGCGCCAGACTTCGCTGCGCAGCGACCGCATGCCGTTGACGCGGCCTTCAGTGAACGGCGATGACGCAAACATCGCGGTTGCGATGGGCTGCAGCGCAAGACTGACCCGCAGCTTCTTGACCATGTCCGCTTCGTCGCCGAAGTCGAGGTTCACCTGGATGGTCGCAGTTCGATACATCATGTCGAGACCACGCTTGCCGACTTGCGGCATGTAGCGCGTCATGACCTTGTAGCGCTCCTTCGGCATGCGCGGCGTCTCGTCCAGCGTCCACTTGGGCGAAAAGCCGACGCCGAGAAAGCCGATGCCGAGGTCCTCGCCGACATCGAGCACCTCGCGCAGATGACCCTGCGTTTCATCCGCCGTGTCGTGCAGCGTGCGCACCGGCGCGCCGGACAGCTCGAACTGGCCGCCGGGCTCGAGGCTGATCGTGCCGCCCGGTTCGCCGTCCGGACGCTTCAGAGCGATGATGTTGTCGCCTTCGAGGATCGGCTGCCAGTCGTAGCGGACGATCATATGCTCCATGAGCGCGCGAATGCCGCGCGGCCCGGCATAGGGCACGGGCTCGAGGGTCTCGGTGTAGAAGACGAATTTCTCGTGCTCGGTGCCGATGCGCCAGGCGTCCTTCGGCTTTTCTCCGGCCGCGATCCAGCCGACAAGATCGGCGCGATTGCGCACGAGCGGGCTCTTGGCCCCGTCCTGACGGGTCGACATGCGTGGGCCTCTGGTCGTGCCGCAAATCTATTGGGGCGGGCGCTGCTCGGCAGGAGTTATGGCGAGAGGCGGGTGCGTTCACAAGGGGTGGCGCTGCTCCCCCCTCGCCAGTCGGATGCCAGACCGTGGTTGCCCGGCCACTCCTGGCAGGCCGGAGAGGCCATTCATCAGCGCAGACGCGGCCTCGGAAGGCAAGCCGCCACCCGGGTGAGATCGTCCGGTATGGTTTCCGAGGCAACGCACGCCTCCAGGCGGCGGATCATGACCGGCCGGAAGTTGCCGCGCAGGCAATCGACGAACAGGCGAATGCCGGTTGCCGAGCACTGGGAGACCTCGGCCATGATGACGTCCGGCGCGTCCGTGTCCGGCTTGTCGCGCCGGGAAAGGTCGATATTGGGCTCGATGACAATGGTTGGCCGGCCATGCCGGCGCGGGTCTCGCCCGCCGTCTCCGGGGTGCTCGGCGAGCGCCGGGAGGGCCGCGAGGAGAAGGATCGAAGCACCGAGATACGTTTTGGCTTGCATGGCCATCTTTGCGACACCGCCTGCGCGTGCCGGCCGATCGGATCCATCCGACGACGGTTCAGGCTCCGCGCCAGCTTGTGATGATAGGGAGGGATCGTAAACGAATCGCTCCGCGCCGGGACGTTCCCGCGGCGCGTGAGCCGGATCGGGATGGAGCAAGCCCCATGAAAAACGAGGCTATGATCGCGGGCGGCATTATCGTTGCCGGCATCGCCGCCGCCGCCTTCACGCTCGACGGCGAAACCGTGCCCAACAAGAAGCAGCCCGGCGGATCTGCCGCCTGCACCTATCACGCGGGCCCCATGGACTTCGATCTCATCAACGAGGGGTCAGATGCCGGCCAGCGCATCCTGCGATCGATCCTGGCGCTCGACCGGGCTTGCGAGTACGTGACGCTCGCTTATCCGGACGGCTCGCGGGAGATCATGAAGCTCGGCAAGGCCGGGCGGAAACCCGGCGACAAGGCGCCCGGCAGCATCCCGACGTTCTAGCGCACAGCACCTCGCGCCCGAGGGCCTGACTAGCGAGGGCCTGGCTGCGCCGCGTCCGCCGCGAGGATCTGGCGGGCCTTGGCGCAGTCCTCGTCCATCTGGCGCACCAGCTCGTCCATGCTCGCGAACTTGCGATCGTCGCGCACCTTGTCGATGAAGATGACTTCGATCTCGCGGCCGTAGATGTCGCCGTCGAAATCGAACAGGAAAACCTCGAGCACGGGGTGCCCGTCATCGAACGTCGGGCGCGTGCCGAGGTAGGCCGCGCCTTCGAGATGGCGGTCGCCCAGGTTCACGCGAACCGCGAAAATTCCATGCCCGAGCGCGGCTCCTTTCGGCAGGGCGATGTTGGCGGTTGGAAAGCCCATGCCGGTGCCGCGCTTGGCGCCGCCGATCACGGTGCCGCGCACGCTCCACGGCCGGCCCAGCGCCTCGGCCGCGCCGATGACGTCGCCTTCGGCAAGCATCAGGCGAACGCTTGTCGAGGAAAACGGCTCGCCGCGGTCGGAGACCGGCTCGACGACGGTGACGCCGAAACCGTGCTGAGCGCCTGCCTGCTTCAACGTTTCCGCCGATCCGGCGCGGCCTTTGCCGAAGAAAAAATGATAGCCGACGACAACGTGCGACACGGCGAGCGCGTCCACGAGGATGTCGTCCACGAACTTGTTGGCATCGAGGCTGGCGAGCGCTCCATCGAAGGGCAGCACGACGGCGACGTCCAGCCCGAGCCCCTCGAACAGGTCGAGCTTGGCGTCGAGCGGCGTCAGCTCGAAATGGAGGGCGTCAGGCTTGAAGAACTTGCGTGGATTGGGCTCGAACACGAGCACGCCCGCGGGACGCGAGAGGCGCCGCGCAGCCGCGACGGCCGCGCCGATCAGGGCCTGATGGCCGCGGTGGACGCCGTCGAAATTGCCCAACGCAAGTGCTGCGCCCTTGGCCTCGGGCGGGACGTCTCGATAGCCGCGGACGATGCGCATGACGCTCCCTTCGGCGCGCTCCCGGCTGGTGCCGCCGGGCGCTTCGCTCAGGCTGCCGGACGGGACGGGATCATGAGCTGCGCTTCGCCGGTGAGAACCGGCTTGCCGCCCACGGTGCAGACGGTTTCGAAACGCGCGCGCTTCTTCTCGGGAACGAGCTCGACCACCTTCACCGTCGTGACCACGGTGTCGCCGATCTTGACCGGCGCCTTGAATGCCAGGGTCTGCGAAATGTAGATGGCTCCGGGGCCGGGGAGCTTCATGCCGAAGACGGCGGAAATGTAGGCGGCCGATAGTATGCCGTGCGCAATGCGCTGCTTGAACATGGTCTTGGCCGCATAATCGGCATCGAGGTGGACAGGGTTGTGGTCTCCCGAGACGTCCGCAAACACCTGGATGTCGCGCTCGCTCACCGTGTTCGAAAGGGAAGCCTCCTGGCCGACCGTCAGGTCCTCGAAATAGATGGTGCTGGGGACTGTCATGGAGCGCTCTCTTTCCTGGCTGGCCTCGTTCGGAGGCCCTGGTCTCGCCTGCCTGGCCTCAATTCCGAGGCCTTGGTCTAGCGGCGTCGCCGCCCGGGCGCAACTCGGCGGGCCGCCCCGCCCGGAGGGGGCGGTCCCGACAAGTGTTGCGCTCAAGCCGCAATTTGCGGTATAAGCTGTGATCCCCCATTTCCATTCAATTGAAATGGTTTTCGCGGTTCGCCCCGCGGAAGCCCGGAGAAGAGCCGCCATGAGCGACCGTAAGCCCCTGATGCCTAAGGCGACCGCCGTTTGGCTGGTCGAGAACACCTCGCTGTCCTTCGACCAGATCGCCGAGTTCTGCGGACTGCACGTGCTCGAAGTTAAGGGCATTGCCGACGGAGACGTGGCGCAGGGCATCAAAGGCCATGATCCCGTGACGTCGAACCAGCTCACGCGCGACGAGATCGAGAAGGCGGAGAAGGATCCGTCCTACTCGCTTCGCATCGCCGAGCCCAAGGTCGTCATGCCGGAAGCGATCTCCAAGCGCGGCCCGCGCTATACGCCGGTGTCGCGCCGCCACGACCGCCCGAACGCGGTGCTCTGGCTTTTGCGCAACCACCCGGAGCTGAAGACCAGCCAGCTCATGCGCCTCGTCGGCACGACCAAGCCGACGATTGCCCAGATCAAGGACCGGACGCACTGGAACTCGCCGAACCTCGTGCCGCAGGATCCGGTGACGCTCGGGCTCTGCTCGCAGGTCGACCTCGACAACGAGGTGAAGCGCGCCGCACGCCGCATGGATCGCGAACGCCGCGAGGCCACGAAGGAAGCCATTCGGGCGGGCACGCTGCTGCCGACGGAAGAGACGACGGCTCCGGCCGACTACGACAGCGATAGCGACGATGATGACGGTGACGGCGACGGCGTGTTCCGTCCGACCGCCGAGATCGTGCAGCCGAGAGAGGCGCCCGAAGCGCGCGAAGAAACGCCCGCCGAGGAAGAGGCGCGCATGTTCGCCAAGCTCAAGGAAATGAAGGGCGCGCAGGACGAAGAGCCGTCCGACGAGGACGTCAAGCGCTGAGCGCCGAGAGAGCGGGCCGGCGCACTTGCTGAAGCCGGCTTAGACGCCGGCTGAGGCCGTCAGCTCAGTTCGTCAACAATGGCGGTCAGCTCAGGCCGGCCCACCACGACAGCAGCGTATCCGTGACGAGGGCGAGGAAGATCGCCGCGCCCACGTCGCGATTGGCACGGAAACGGCGCAGGCAATTGCCTGCGTCTTTCGTATCCAGGGTCGAGACCTGCCAGGCCATCTGCAGCCCGACGAGGGCAACGCCGAAGAAGAACACGAGATGGGTTCCAGCCAGGAAGCCCGCCGTGATCCAGAGCAGCAGCGCCACGACGTAGAAGCTTCCGATCCAGAACGGCGTATCGTCCCCGAACGTCAGTGCGGTGGACTTCAGGCCCAGCATCAGGTCGTCTTCGGTATCCTGGTGGGCGTAGATCGTGTCGTAGCCGATCGTCCACAGCACGGAGCCGGCGTAGAGCAGGATCGGCGGCCAGTCGAGCGAGCCTTTTACGGCGGCCCATCCCATTAGCGCGCCCCAATTGAAGGCGAGGCCGAGCACGGCCTGCGGCCAGTAGGTCAGCCGCTTCATGTAGGGGTAGATCGCGACCAGCCCGAGCGAGGCGATGCCGAGCAGGATCGTGAACAGGTTGAACCAGATCAGCACGCAAAAACCGATCAGCGCCAGCGCAACGGTGAACAGCAGCGCCGCCTCCGGCGTGACCTGCCCCGACGGAATGGGCCGGCTGGCCGTGCGCTGCACGCGGGCATCGAACTCACGGTCGACGTAGTCGTTGTAGGCGCAGCCCGCGCCGCGCATGACGACGGCGCCGACCGCGAACAGGAACAGCATCCACAGGTCGGGGTAGGGCTGGCCGTTCGAGACGGCCGCAAGCGTCAGCGACCACCAGCACGGAAACAGCAGCAGCCACGTTCCGATCGGGCGGTCCATGCGGGCGAGGCGCAGGTAGGGGCGCCAGGAAACAGGGGCGATCCGGTCGACCCAATTGCCGGCTTCGGCGTCGGCCACCGCCTTTGCGCCGTCATTGGGCTCCTGGCCCGGGCTCGCCGCGCTTGCCATCATTGCGTCGTCGTCCTCGATCTCGATTGCGCCGGGACGTTAGCCGCCACGGCGTTCGACGGCAACTCATGGCGGCGGACTTCGAGAGCCAGCCAGCAGGACCTCGACAACCTCGGCGGAAAACCGGCCGCGGCCGCCGCGAATGAGGACCCTCGTGTCGGATCCGCCCGGATCCGGCGCGGCGGGCGGAAGCCCGTGGGCCATCAGGGCCTCTGCGCAGCCCGCCCAGTCGCCTCCCTCGTGCGGCGCGTTCCACGACGCCCATGAGAGCGTACCGAGGACGTTGTCGCCGAAGGCGTGCTCCTCGGTCCACTGGGCGCCATGCTCCAGCAGAAAGCGGGTGAGAGGCGCATCGCCGCGCATGACCGCGTGGTTCAGCGCCGAGGCGTTCCAGTCGCCGCCGCGGACGCCGATCGGCCAGCCGAGGCTCACCATCAGGCGAACCGCATCATCGCCGGTTGGGCTGGCGGCAATTTCCGGCAGCAGCTTCAGATCCGGCTCGGTGAGCGCTGCGATCAGGCCCGGGTGCGCGGCGAGAAGGCTGCGCGCCGCCGGCTCATCGGCGCGCGTGCATGCGGCAATAAAGGCGTCCTCGGGCGTGAGATCGCTTTTGCCCCCCGCCGCCTCTCTCAGAAGGCGCGCGGCGTCGGGCAAGCCGAACTTGAGCGCGAGCAGCTCTGTGGTTTCGCCCCGCGGCGTCTTGGCCGATGGATCGGCTCCGGCGGCCAGCAGCGCCTCGATGTGCGCGAGGGACCTTCGGCGACGGATCGCCCACCCCAGCAGCGATCCCCAGTCCGACGTCGGCGGGCCGAGAGGCGGCTCGTTCGCATTGCCGCCGTGGGCCAGCAGCACACGCAGGGGCGCCACATCCTCAAGGTCGAGGGCGCGGTAGAGCGCGTTCGATCCCATGACGCGCGCACCCGCTTTCAGCAGCAGCTCGGTGCAGGCGGGATTATCGAGCGAATGGTAGAGCGACTCGCCGTCGTTCGGATTGGCGCCGTGGTCGAGGAAGAGCTGAGTGAGAACCGGATCGTGGTTCTGTCCCGCCGCGCCATAGAGCGCCGAGAGTGGATTGGACGGGTCGGCCGTCTCCACCGAAGCCATCCACCGGTTCGCTACGGCCTGGTTCGGATCGGCACCGGCTTCCAGCAGCAGACGCGCCGAGGCGTGCAGGCGGTCGCGGTAGGCGGGCAAACGCATCAGGCTCGAATGCGCGACGGCAACGAGCGGCGGGAGCGCGAGCGGACCGCCTGCGCGATTGACCCAGCCCGGATCACGCGCCGTTTCGCGTTTCAGCACCGCTTCGTCGCCGAGGGCGCAGGCGAGATACGGATCGCCCGTCACAAGCTCGGGGGTTTCCTCAATCAGCCGGACAGCGGCGGCAGGATGCGCGCGGTTCTCCCCGCCTGCGATGTCGCTCGCGTAGAGGAGCCGCCACAGGTTCAGGGTCGTCTCCGCCGCGTTCGCGCCGGCCATTGCATTGCGTGCTTCGACGAAGACTTTCAGCGCCGACCACGAGGGGAAGCCGTGCTCGCGCGCGATGCAGGATTGCGCATCGTGCAGGCGCAGCGCGGTGTTGGCGAGATTGCCGGCGGCGACGGCCGGAAGGGCTTGGCGGAACCGCTCAAGCGCTTCGGGGGCACCCTGGCGGGATCGGGCGAGCAGGTCTTTGGCCTGCTTCTTCAGTTGGCCAAGATCGGGGCGTGCGGGAAGCCGCTTCATAAATACCTCCGTGCATGAAGCGCCGACGATCCGCAAAACGGCTGCACAAAGGTTGAAGACTGATCATGTGCCGAAGCAAGTGGGCTCTGCCCTTCCCGCGGATCCGGATGCGGCTTGCAACCGCGCCAAGAATGCTAGGTGAAGAGCCAACCTCCGTCAACGCGTGTTGGATCTCGATGGCCTTTCGGATATGGAAGCCGCATGGCGATCCATGATTTCACTTCGCAGCGGCTGTACGTTGCTCACCCGCTGGCGGGCGGCGCGCGGGTGACGTGCACGCCCGAGCAGGCGAGCTATCTGCGCACCGTGCTGCGCCTCGGCGACGGCGCCGACCTCCTGATCTTCAACGGCCGCGACGGCGAATGGCGCGCGCGCCTGGAAGCATCCGGCAAACGCGGGGCCGTGCTCGACGTGCAGGAGCTCGTGCGCGAGCAGACCGGCGGCCCGGATATCGATTACATCTTCGCGCCGCTCAAGCGCTCGCGGCTCGACTACATGGTTCAGAAGGCCACCGAACTCGGCGTCGCGCGCATCGTGCCCGTGATCACGCGGCATACGATTGCCGAGCGCGTCAATCTCGACCGCATGCGCGCAAACGTCGTCGAGGCTGCGGAGCAATGCGGCGTGCTTCGCGTTCCTGACGTCGCCGAGCCGGTCAAGCTCGCGGCGCTGCTGGCGCAGTGGCCTTTTGGCCGCCGTCTGATCTTTTGCGACGAAGCGGCCGCGCAGCAAAGCCCGGTGGCGACGCTTGCCGATCTCAAACCCGGCCCGGTGGCCGTGCTGATCGGACCCGAGGGCGGCTTTTCGCCCGATGAGCGGGAGATGATCCTCGCCCATCCCGAGGCCATCGCATTGTCGCTTGGGCCGCGCATCATGCGCGCGGATACAGCGGCCGTCGCTGCGCTTGCCCTCGTGAACGCCGTGCTCGGCGACTGGCACTAACCGAGAGGACACCCGATGCTGACGCTCTATCACAACCCGCAGTCGCGCTCGACGACCGTCCACCTGATGCTGCACGAGCTCGGCGAGCCGTTCGAGATCGTGCCCATCGATCTCAAGGCGGGCGAGCACAAGTTGCCCGAATTCCTGAAGATCAATCCGATGGGCAAGATCCCGGTGCTGCGCGACGGCGACGTGATCGTCACCGAGACGCCGGCGATCCTCGTCTACCTGGCTGACAAGTATCCGAAGGCCGGTCTGGCGCCCGCCATCGACGCCCCGGATCGCGGCACCTTTCTCCGTTGGATGTTTTTCTACGGAAGCTGCGTCGAGCCGGCCAGCATCGACATTGCCGTCAAACGCGAGACACCGCCGACGTTCGCCGGCTGGGGCACGCCCGAAAACGTCTTCGATACGCTCTCGGCCGGGCTTAAGCCGGGACCGTGGCTGCTCGGCGCGCGCTTCTCGGCGGCGGACGTCATGGTGGGCTCGGGCCTCGCTTACATGCTCGGGTTCGGCGTCCTTCCGCCGCGGCCGGAGTTCGTCGACTACGTGGCGCGGCTCGAAGCCCGTCCGGCTCGCATCGCCGCAAAGGCGGCGGATGCGGCACGCCTTGCCGGCTAAGCCGGGCAGCCTTGGGGCCGGGCTTTTGGGGGGCGGGCTTTGCGTCTCGCCCCGCAGGTTGGTAGAACGCCTGCAAATCGGGGCGGCGCCGAATTCTGGGCCGCCCCTCCTGACATGAAAGACTGCGAAAATGGCTAAGGGAAACGGCGTGGCCGATCAGGGCGTCAAAGGCGGCGAGGGCGCGGGTGAGCGCGACTGGAGCCAAACGCTCAATCTGCCCCAAACCGACTTTCCGATGCGCGCCGGGCTCCCCGAGCTCGAGCCGAAGCTGCTCGAGAAGTGGAAGGCGCGCGATCTCTACCGCGAGCTGCGTGAGGCCTCCAAGGGGCGACCGAAGTTCGTGCTGCACGACGGCCCACCCTACGCCAACGGCAACATCCACATCGGGCATGCGCTGAACAAGATCCTCAAGGATCTCGTGGTCAAGAGCCAGCAGATGCTCGGCTTCGATTCCAACTATGTGCCGGGCTGGGACTGCCACGGCCTTCCCATCGAATGGAAGATCGAGGAGCAGTATCGCGCCAAGGGGAAGGAGAAACCGAACTTCTCCGATCCGGCCGCGATCAATGCGTTCCGCGACGAGTGCCGGGCGTTCGCCGCCAAGTGGGTGGACGTGCAGCGCGAGGAGTTCCAGCGGCTCGGCGTGATCGGCGACTGGGGGCACCCCTATCTGACGATGAGCTTTCCAGCGGAAGCGACCATCGCGCGCGAGCTGATGAAGTTCGCCGCCAATGGGCTGCTCTATCGCGGCTCGAAGCCGGTCATGTGGAGCGTGGTCGAGAAGACGGCGCTGGCGGAAGCCGAGGTCGAGTATCACGACTATCAGTCGGACGCGGTGTGGGTGAAGTTCGAGGTATGGGGCCCTCAAGCGGCGGAAGAACATCTCTTGGTAGGGGCGAATGTTGTCATTTGGACCACGACACCTTGGACTTTGCCTGGAAACCGCGCGATCTCTTTTTCCTCAAAGATCGATTACGCAGTTTACGTCGTAGATGACGCCCCTGACGGAAATTGGCTTACGCCAGGCACTGAACTTATCCTCGCTGACAAGCGAGCAGCAGAGGTCATGGCAGCTGCAAAAGTGTCGAAGTACACGCGACTAAAGAGTGTACCCAACGACCTGCTCGCCACGCTCGTGTGCGTGCATCCACTTCGCCACCTCGGTTACGAATTTCCGGTGCCCCTCCTCGATGGCGATCACGTCACCGACGACACGGGCACGGGCTTCGTGCACACGGCGCCGGGGCACGGCGCGGACGACTACATCATCTGGATCGCGAACCAGAAGGCGCTGCGCGACCGCGCCATCGACACCACGATCCCGTTCACGGTCGATGCGGACGGCGTGCTGACGAAGGAAGCCCCAGGCTTCACGGGAAAACGCGTCCTGAAAGAGAACGGCGACAAGGGCGACGCCAACGACGCCGTCATCAAAGCCCTGAGCGAGGCCGGCAACATCATCGCGCGCGGCCGCCTCAAGCATCAGTATCCGCACTCGTGGCGCTCGAAGAAGCCGATCATCTTCCGCAATACGCCGCAGTGGTTCATCGCCATGGACAAGCCCTTCGCAGGCAGCGCCGACCGCTCGCTGCGCACTGTCGCGCTCGACGAAATCCGCGCCACCGAGTGGGTGCCGGAGACGGGCGAGAACCGCATCAACGGCATGATCGCGAACCGGCCCGACTGGGTCGTCTCGCGCCAGCGCGCCTGGGGCGTACCGATCAGCGTGTTCGTGGCCAAGCGCGATCATGACGCCTTCATCGAAGGCGACATCCTGCGCGACGAAGACGTGAACGACGCCATTGCCGAGGCCTTCGCCAAGGAAGGCGCGGACGCATGGTTTGCAGCCGGCGCCGCCGAGCGCTTCCTCAGGCCGAAGTACGATCCGGCGAACTGGGAGCAGGTGCGCGACGTGCTCGACGTGTGGTTCGATTCCGGATCGACGCATGCGTTCACGCTCGAAGACCCGGAGCAGTTCCCCGGTCTCGCGGGCATCCAGCGCAAACCGCATGATGGGGTCCTGCCGGAGGCGGGCAAGCAATATGATCGCGTGATGTATCTCGAAGGCTCGGACCAGCACCGCGGCTGGTTCCATTCCTCGCTGCTCGAAAGCTGCGGCACGCGCGGGCGCGCGCCCTACGACGTGGTGCTGACGCACGGCTTCATCCTCGACGAAAAGGGGGATGAGAAGATGAGCAAATCGAAGGGCAACGTACTTTCCCCGCAGGACGTCATGAAGACGTCCGGCGCCGACATCCTGCGCTTCTGGGTGGCCTCCGCCGACACGACGAACGACATCCGCTTCGGACCCGCCATCGTGCAGTCCGCCGCCGAATCCTATCGCAAGCTGCGCAACTCGCTGCGCTGGATGCTCGGCGCGCTGCACTACTTCTCGCCGGACCTGCAGGTGCCGAAGGCCGAGCTGCCGGAGCTGGAACGGCTGATGCTGCATCGCCTTTCGGAACTCGACGCGGAGGTGCGCGCCGCTTACGCCGCCTACGACTATCGCGGCGTGGTGGCGGCGCTGCTGCCGTTCATGAACACGGACCTCTCGGCGTTCTATTTCGATATCCGCAAGGACACGCTTTACTGCGAAGCCCATTCGAGCGTGAAGCGGCGCGGGGCGCTGACCGTCATCGACCAGATCTTCGGCTGCGTGACGTCGTGGCTGGCGCCCATTCTTTCCTTCACGGCCGAGGAGGCGTGGGGACATCGCTACGGCGAAGCCCGCAGTGTGCATCTCGAAACGTTCCCCGAGGTGCCGGCCGCGTGGCGTGACGATGCGCTCGCCACGAAGTGGGAGCGCGTGCGCGATGTGCGCCGCGTGGTGACGGGCGCGCTTGAGATCGAACGGGCGGCAAAGCGGATCGGATCGAGCCTCGAAGCCGCACCCGAGGTCTACATCACGGATCCTCAGACGCTCACCCTCGTCGCCAGCCTCGATCTCGCGGAGATCTCCCTCACGAGCGGCGCCACCGTGACGGCCACGGCGGCTCCCGAGGACGCCTTCACGTTGCCGGACGTGCCGGGCGTGGGCGTCATCGTTCGGCGCGCGGAAGGGCGCAAGTGCGCGCGCTCGTGGCGCGTAACCCAGGACGTGGGCTCGGATCCGGACTTCCCCGATCTCTCGGCCCGCGACGCGGCGGCGGTGCGCGAGCGTGACGCCATGGTGTCCGCATGAGCACCGCCGACGAAGACCGCAGCGGCGGACGCAGCCGTCTCTCGCGCTGGTTCTGGGGACCTCACGCCGCGCTCGCCCTGAAAGTGGCCGCGGCGGTGTTCTTGATCGACCAGGCGCACAAGTGGTGGATGCTGCTCATCTACCGGATCGCCGAAAAGGGGCGCGTCGAGATCACGCCGTTCCTCGACCTGGTCTTCGTGAAAAACACCGGCATCAGCTATTCGATGCTCGACCAATCCGGACAGGGTTGGCAGAATGTTCTTGCTTTGTTTGCGGTTGTGGCGTCGCTCGCCCTGTGGGTCTGGCTGTCGGTGGCGGGAACGGGCCGCCTGATGGCCATCGCGCTCGGCCTGATCATCGGCGGGGCCATCGGAAACGGGCTCGACCGGCTCCTGATCGGCGGGGTTGCAGACTTCTTCTCGCTGCACGCATTTGGTTACTACTGGTATGTCTTCAACATCGCAGATGTGGCCATTGTTGCCGGTGTAGTGGCCCTCCTGTATGACTCGATCGTGGGGAGTCGCAATGACGCCGCAAACCCGATGTAGCCCGGGTGTGCAAGGGGCGAGACTCAATCGCTAAAAAACTCAATCGGTTACAGACACAATCGGTTACAGACGGGGCTTGCGATCGACATGGCCAAAAGCTTGACCAGCCGCCGGCATCGCGCACGCATCGCGTTGCTCGCAGCCGTTCCGTTTTCGGTCGTCCTGGCGGGCTGCTCCGCCGACGACGTCGAGCTTAACGGCAAGATCTTCGATGCCGTGGGCCTCAACACCGCTAGCGTAAAGTCCGCCGAACCCAAGATGGCCGAGCGCGCGCCGCTCGTCATGCCTCCTAACCCGGAGCGCGTTCCTGAACCGGGCCTGCCGCCCGAGGTTGCGGCAAACGAAGTCGCCGCGCTCAAGGATCCCGACAAGGTCGCGAAGGTGTCGAAGCTGGAGCTTGAGCGCCAGCAGGCGGAGTACTGCAAGGTCAACTACGAGCAGGCGAAGGCGCGCGGCGACAACGATGCCGATCTCGCCGCCGGTCCGCTCGGACCGTGCCGCGGCTCGGTGCTTTCGGCGATCAAGACCTTCACGGGCACCGAGAACAGCGACGACAGCGAAGAGTAACTCGCGCTGGCACTGCCGCCCCCTCATTTCATATTTTATTGCAACGACTTAGCGTGCGCGAACGCTTGCCAAATCACAGCGACATGAACGCGTTGTCATTTGACATAACCGGCCTGAATGACGAGATCTGCTGCAGTCGCTTAACCTGGCCGTGCCGTCGGCGCCGGACGTCCAGATTGACCCGCGATCTCTCGCCACCGAGGATCATATGATGAACTTCCCGGGCGTTCTGCGCCTTCTCACGTGGACACTCACCCTCATGCTCGCCATCTCGCCCTCCCAAGCGCAGCCCCGCACTAGCGAGTTCAAGCTCGCCAACGGTCTTCAGGTCGTCGTGATCCCCGATCATCGCGCCCCCGTCGTCACGCATATGATCTGGTACAAGGTCGGCGCGGCCGACGAGCCCAAGGGCGTGTCGGGCATCGCGCATTTCCTCGAGCATCTGATGTTCAAGTCGACGGAGAAGATCCCGATCGGCGAGTTCTCGAAGATCGTCGCGCGTCTCGGCGGACAGGACAACGCCTTCACCGGCCACGACGTGACCAGCTATTTCCAGCGCATCGCCAAGGAGCGCCTCGAAACGGTGATGGAGATGGAGGCTGACCGCATGGTCAACCTGCGCCTCACCGAGAAGGAAGTGCTGACGGAGCGGGACGTCATCCTCGAAGAGCGGCGCAGCCGCATCGAGAACAATCCCGCCGCGATCATGGACGAGCAGATGAACGCGACGCTCTACTACTCGCATCCCTACGGCATCCCGGTCATCGGCTGGGAGCATGAGATGGCTAAACTTTCGCCGCACGACGCGCTGACGTTCTACAAGCACTTCTACGCCCCCAACAACGCCGTGCTGATCGTTGCCGGCGACGTGACGGCCGAAGAGGTGCGCGCGCTCGCCGAGAAGACCTACGGCGCGGTGCCTTCCAACCCTGCCGTCGACAAGTCGCGCAACCGGCCGTCCGATCCGCCGCAGCGCGCGGCGCGCCGCGTCGAGTATTCCGATCCGCGCGCGGGCAAGGCCTCGTTTCATCGCGACTACGTCGTGCCCAGCTACATGACCGCCAAGCCGGGCGAAGCCGAAGCGCTCGACCTGCTCATGAAGATCGCGGCCGACGGCGCAACGAGCCGCCTCTACAAGCGCCTCGTCGTGGAAGAGAAGATCGCCTCGTCCGCTGGCGGCAGCTACCAGGGCTCGAGCCTCGACTACGGCACGATCAATCTCTACGCCATCGCGGCTAATGCCGGCGACCTGCCCAAGGTCGAAGCGTCGATCGACAAGGTGCTCGGCGAGTTGCGCGACAACGGCGTGACGGAAGCCGAGCTCAAGCGGGCGCGGTCGAGCTACATCGCCGACTACATCTATGAAAACGACGATCAGGCTTCGCTCGCGCGCCGCTACGGCTGGGGCCTCGCGGTCGGCCGCACGGTGGCGCAGATCGAAGGCTGGCCGGATGCGCTGTCGAAGGTCACGGTCGACGACATCAAGCGGGCCGCCGCGACCTACCTCGATGTGCGCCGCTCGGTGACCGGATACCTCACGCCTTCGGCCGAGAACGACGCCGCGCGCGCGCCTGAACTGCCGGCTCCGAAAAGCCGTTCCTGATGCCTTTGTCGGTCTTGCCGGATCGGGGCAGCCGCCTCGCTCCGGCTCGCCGCACCGGACGCCCTCGTCGCAAGGACCAGTCGTTTATGGATAAGCTCCGCTCCGCCTGTCTGGATCAGCTCCGCTTCGGCGTGCGTGTTGCCCGTTCCGGCGCCGCGATCTTGCCGGTTCTTGCGCTCGCCCTTTGTCTCTCCTTCACCAGGCCCGCACACGCGATGAAAATCCAAGAAATCAAAAGCCCCGGCGGCATCGAAGCGTGGCTCGTCGAAGCCCATGAAAATCCGCTGCTCGCTCTCAAGTTCTCCTTCGAAGGCGGCAACGCGCAGGATCCGGCCGGCAAGGACGGCGTCGCAAACTTCCTGACGGCGATGCTCGACGAGGGCGCCGGCGACCTCACGTCATCGGATTTCCAGGAGCAGATGGAAACGCTGGCGATGCGCATGTCCTATGAGGACAGCCGCGACGCGTTCTACGGCAACTTCGAAACGCTGACGCAGAACCGCGACGAAGCTGTGAAGCTTCTCAAGCTCGCGATCACGAAGCCGCGCTTCGACGCGGACGCCGTGGAGCGCATCCGCAGTCAGCTGCTCGCCAATCTCGTCTACGCCGACCGCAGCCCGGACAAGGTCGCGGCCCGGGAGTGGTTCGCAACTGCCTTCGCGGGGCATGTCTATGCGCGCCCCTCGCAGGGCACGGAAGCCACAGTCGGTGCCATCACGAGCGCGGACCTCGAAGCGTTCCGCAAGCGCACCTTCGCGCGCAGCAACCTCAAGGTCGTGGCTGTCGGCGACATCTCTCCCGAGCAGCTCGGAAAGCTGCTCGACGACGTGTTCGGCGACCTGCCGGCGAACCCGGACCTCGTACCCGTGCCGATGACGACGCCGGTCGCGGGCACCGAGAAGCGCATCACGATGGACGTGCCGCAGTCCGTCGCCGTGTTCGGCCTGCCCGCGATGGCGCGCAAGGATCCGGATTTCATGCCCGCGTTCGTCATCAACCATCTCGTCGGCGGCGGCGGGTTCGCCTCGCGGCTGATGGAAGAGGTGCGCGAGCGCCGCGGCCTCGCCTATTCGGTCTACAGCTATCTGCAGCCCTTCAGGCACACGTCCATCCTGATGGGCAGCGTGGCGACGCGGGCGGACGCCATCAACCAGTCGCTCGACGTGATCCGTGCAGAGCTGAAGCAGGTCGCCGAGGAAGGCCCGAAGCCCGAAGAGTTCGAGAACGCGAAGAAGTACCTGATCGGCTCGTATGCGCTGCGGTTCGATACGAACGCCAAGATCGCGAGCCAGCTCCTCGGCCTGCTCGAAGATGATTTCGGCCCCGAGTACATCGAGAACCGCAACAAGATGATCGAGGCAATCACGCTCGACGACGCCAAGCGCGTTGCCAAGCGCCTGCTCGCGCCCGAGAACCTGATCATCACGATCGTGGGCCAGCCCGCCACCGCCGCGGCAGCTAGCGACAAGAAGGGCTGACGCTTAACACACCCCGGTGGCGTCCGCGCCGCCGGGGTCTCGACGTGCCTTCTGTCGCGCGCAACAAATTTCCTAGCTCTCCTCCCCTTGGCCACGCGCTCTCGCTTGGCGCGTCTCCGGAAAACGGCTAATCCCTCCGGAAACCAACCGTCCGTCTCGCCGGTTCGTGGGACGCCCCGCCATCCCGGAACGCCATGACCAAATCCTCTTCGCCTGCCTCCTCCGCTCCATATCGCCAGTCGATTGCCGGATGCCTGTCCGGCGCCATCGGCGCGCACGGGCTCAGCGAAAGCGAGCTTGGCCGCTGGCTCGAAAAATGCGCGCCCGCGCTGCACGACCTCAAGGCGGACCATGCGAGCGGGCGGCTGCCACTGTTGAAGATCGCCGAAGAGACCGCCGACATCGATGAGGCCGACGCGGCGCTGACGCGCCTGCTCGAAGGTGGCAATGCCGTCGTGTTTTTCGGCACGGGCGGCTCCGGGCTCGGCGGGCAGACGCTGGCGCAGCTCGCGGGCTGGAACCTGCCCGGCGTGTCGTGCTGCTCCGATCTGCGCCACCCGCGGCCGCAAACTCGCTTCTACGACAATCTCGATCCGCTGACGCTCGCGGCGGGCCTCAACCGGCTGGATCTCGCAAAGACGCGTTTCGTCGTGACGTCGAAGTCGGGCGGCACCACGGAAACGCTGGCGCAGCTTCTGACGACGCTCGCAGCGGTGAAAGCCGCAGGCCTCGAAAGCCAGATCCCGAAGATGTTCCTCGGCATCACCGAACCCGAAGTTGCCGGCAAAACGAACGGCCTGCGCGCGCTGCTGGCGAGCCTCGGCGTTCCCATGATTCCTCACCACACCGGCATCGGCGGGCGCTTCTCGTGCCTCACCAACGTCGGGCTGATGCCGGCGATGGCGCGCGGGCTCGACGTGCGCAAGATCCGCGCGGGCGCGCAGGAGGTGATCGACAGCCTCGTTTCCTCATCCTTCCCGGCCGCGTTCGCGCCCGCCATCGGCGCGGCGACGGCCGTCGGCCTTTCCAAGGAGCGCGGCATCCGCACGCTCGTGATGATGCCGTACAACGACCGCCTCGGGCGCTTTTCTGAGTGGTACGTCCAGCTTTGGGCCGAGAGCCTGGGCAAGGGCGGCGAAGGCACGACGCCGGTTCCGGCGCTCGGACCGCTCGATCAGCACAGCCAGTTGCAACTGTTCATGGACGGCCCGCGCGAGATCGCGGTGACGCTCGTGCGCGTGGCGAGCGCCGGCGAAGGCCCCGTGCTTGACGCCGAGATGGCCAAGACGGCCGGCCAGGGCTTCCTGGGCGGCAGGACCATCGGCGACGTCGTCGATGCGCAGGCTCACGCCATCGCGGACGCGCTCACACAGGCGGGCCGCCCGGTCCGCACGTTCGATCTCGCGGCTCTGGACGAGCGCACGATGGGTGCGCTGCTCATGCATTTCATGATCGAGACGATCCTGGCCGGACGGCTGCTTGAGCTCGATCCCTTCGACCAGCCCGCCGTGGAGCTGGCCAAGACGCTCACGCGCGAGCGGCTGGCGCGCTAACCACGTTCGGCATCCGGCGCGACGGCGCGCGGTTTAGTTGCGGCGATTTTCGATCGAGAAGCGGATCAGGTCCGACGTTCTCGGCAGGTCGAGCTTTTCCTTGATGCGCCCGCACGAGTTCGCGACCGTCTTGTAGGCGATGCCGATGGCATCCGCGATGCCCTGCAGGCTCTTGCCCTCGCCGAGCATGCGCAGGATCTCGATCTCGCGGTTGGTCAGGTTGCGCATCGGATCCTCGGCGCGTACCGCGCTCATGGCGAGCTCTCCCGCCAGCGTCGTGTCGAGATAGCGCTCGCCCTGGAAGACGCGCAGCACGCCCGTGGTCAGTTCGTCGGCGCCGGCGCTTTTGCAGACGTAGCCGTAGGCGCCGGCCTGCAGAGCGCGGTTCGCGTAGATCGCTTCGGAATGCATGGAGAACATCAACACGCGCACGCTGCTGTTCTCGATGCGGAGGCGACGGAGCAGCTCGAGCCCGCTCGCGCCTTCGAGATTGATGTCCAGCACGACCACGTCGGGGTGCTGATTGCGCGCACAGGCCAACGCCTCGTGCGAGGTCGCCGCTTCGTAAACGACGGCGTTCGGCAAGGTCGACAGCAGGCGCTGGACGCCCTGACGCACGATTGCATGATCATCGACAACGAGAATTTTCATCAACCCACCTCTGGATCCGCGGATCCATCGAAAGCCGCGCTAGTTTCCCCGATCGGCAGGCGCACGTCCACCGTCACGCCTGCCGGAGTTTCGCTATTCCTAATTTCCACCGTGCCGCCCAGCGCGGTCACACGCTCGCGCATGGCAATGAGACCAAAGCCGCCCCCGGTCCCGCCCGGAGTGCCGCCCGGCGCGAGGCCGCCGCCATCGTCCTTCACCACGACCCGTGCGCCGTCCGCCTCGCTCGTGACGGCCACATCGATGCGCGTCGGGCGCCCGTGCTTGAAGGCGTTGCTCACGGCTTCGCGCACGATGCCGTGGATGACGGCATCTTCTTTCGCCGTGCCGCCGAGATCGTCCACCTCGACGTTGAAGGTGACTTTCGGATCGCGGAGCTTCCACGAGTCGACCAGGGTTTCGATGGCGCTGGCGAGCCCGAACTCCAGATGGACCGTCGGACGAAGGCGGCCGAGGATGGATCTGACGTGCTTGTTCATGTGGGCGATGGCCACGCGGATGGCGTCCGCTCGCTCCAGAACCGCTTTGCGGTCCGGCGCCTGCGACATGTTCCGGATCGTCGACGCGTCGACTTCGACCGAGAACAGGAACGGGCTCACCTCGTCGTGAAGATCGCGGGCGAGATCGGCGCGCTCCTCTTCCTGGACGGTTGCGAGCTGGTCGTTCAACCGCCGATTGGCGGTTTCCATGTCGCCGAGGCGGGTCGCCATTTCGTTGAAGCCCGAGCACAATCGCACGAGCTCGGTCGGCCCGGTTTCCGCGACGCGCACATCGTAGTCGCCGCCGCCCAGCCTCTCGAACGCGGTCGACAGGTTCGGAAGCGGCGCAAGCGCGCGCCCGACGGTGACGTAAACGAGTGTCGCCACGAGTGCGCAGAAGACGGAGAGAATGGCGAGGCGAAGCAGAAAATCCTCCCAGACCTCTTCCACTTCGCTGCGCTGATCCGCTTTCAATTCCATCGCGCCGAAGCGAGCGAGATCTCCCGGCAGCTCGACGCGAACGACATCGGGTACGCCCGCCATGATCGCATAGAACCAGTTCGGAAGCTCTTCGACGGGTGCGACGAAGCTCGAAATGCGTTGCGGGGACGGGCCCGCTTCCGCGAACGTGACCTTGACGTGGCGATTGCCGTCGAACACGCGGACGAGACGCACGAGCTGCAAGCGCGGATCGTCGTCGTGGGCAATTTCCTGGACCACCTTGCGGACGGTCTTTTCAGCAATGGCCAGCGCGGAGCCAACTTCCGTTTCGACCTTCGTGGCGGATTGCCAGTAGGTCAGAAGCAGAATGAACACCAGCGTGAGCGCCAGCACGCTCGAGATGTTGCGGATGAGGGTCGCGCTCAGTGACTCGGATTTGCGCGGTCCAAAAGGGCTTTTCAGTCCCAGTCGTTCGATCATCGCCCGGCCCCGCACCTATCGATCGACGCGAGGAGACGGCACGCCTGCTGCACGGAAAGCGGCGCGCGCGATCTCTGCAGGCACATGAGCCGGCTGGCTGCTTTGGGGCGCGGGTCGCATGGATGGGCTTTCAATGTAACAAGGTTACACCTCGTATGTTATAAAATGACGCAGGGCGCAAGTGCCTCGCGATCAAGGAAGTGTCACCTGACGCCCCTCAGGAACAAAAGCCCCCGGCGCACGGCATGCGCCAGGGGCTCATTGGGAGAATTCCGAACGTCCTTAGAGTTAAGGCGCGGACTTCTCGGTCGGGACGCGGGCGTCGGGATCGCCGCCGGCGGCCGGATCAGACGGGTTGATGTTGCTCGGGGCCATCTGCTGGTTCTCGTTGGTGTTCGGATCGCCCGGGAGGCCTGCCGGAGCTTCTGCCCCGGATTCACCGCTGCTCAGACCGTCGCTCGACGGGCCACTCGTACTGCTTCCAGTTCCGGGCGGAGAGGTCGGGACGCGTGCGCTCGGATTGGAGCCCGCTGCCGGATCGGCAGGGTTTACGTTGCCCGGCGCCATCTGCTGGTTTTCGTTCGTCGTCGGGTCTGCGGGACTGCCGGCCGGCGACTGCGCGAAGGCGGACGTAGCACCGGCTGCAAGCGCAAGTGCTGCAATGAGAGACGTTACCTTGATCATCGCGTTTCCTTTGTTGTTGGAGTTCGATGCTCCCTCACTCAAGAAAACGCGACCTCCTCAGCACGGTTCCGGCGGGCCGTCAGCGTGACGCACCCTGACCAGCCAATCCTGTCCAGTTTCCGAGGAATACGCTGCGCGCGTCAACGGCCCGCCTGAAGGGCGCCTGTCTCGATTCCGGTCTCGATGGCCGAAGCGGCCGGCGCCGCAGCCGAGACAGAAGATGCCATCTCGCGTGTGTCGGGGGCTCGCGTGTCTGGTGCTGCGAGGAAGCGATCGGCGATCGCACCCCAAGCGTCCCACCCCGCGCGATCGTTGGCGATGTCATGGCCGTCGCTGCCGTAGGGCGGGAGAATGTCGAGCTCCGCCGCGGCCCCTCCTGCCCGCCAAGCCTCCGCCATGTCGGAAGCGAGCTTGGGCCCGAAATAGCTGTCGTTCTCCGAATAGAGCCACAGCGTCGGAATGCGCGCAGTGGAGCCGAAGCGGCCGGCGGCTTCAACCAGACGATCCCTGCCGCAGATGGCGTGCGGTTGGCCGCCCGCGTGTCCACCCCGTCCGCCGGCCATGTTCACGATAGCGCGAACCTCACCGGGATTGCGGGCCGCGAGCGCCAGGGACGCCCAACCGCCGGTCGATATGCCGACGACGACGGTCGCGTGAGGCGCAATATCCGGCTCGCGCGTCATGTAGTTGACCACGGCCTCAATGTCGTCGGCGGCGATTTCGCCCGAGCGGGCATGATCCGGATTGGCGCAGGTGCCGACCGACTCATCCAGGTCCCCGCCGGTGGCACCATGACCACGGCGTTGCGGAACAACCACGACGTAGCCGCGGTCGACGAACCACTTCGACAGCCAATAGTAGACGGGCATAGCAACGGACAGGCGCGTCGCGCTCGACGTGCCGTGATTGATCACGACAAGCGGATGCGGCTTCTGCTCAGCGCCTGCATTTTCGTCTGCGTCGTCGTCCTCTGGCCGAAACACCGTCGCGCGCAATCCGCGCGTGGGATCGCCGCTCGGCATAATCCAGAGCTGCTCGCGCATGCGCAGGCCTTCAGGACCGAACGCGCCGTACTGCTGGACGATCTGCTTGCGCACCTTCGCGGGAGCGCCTTCTTTGCCTTGTGCCGCGGCGCTGTCTTTCCCTTGCGCCGCGGCGCTGTGAGCGCATGCGCCAAGGGCCAGCACGGCCGCAAAAAACCCACCGGCGCGGCGCGCCCATAAGCTGTTCGCCATAGTCTCGAAATCCCCGCGCGTTGACGCGTAGCACCTGCCAAGCGCACGGGGCAAAGTTATGGCACGACTCAACTCCCGGACAAGGACGCCAGAGTGACAGTCGGCGAAATACGAAAGGCTGCAATCTCTTCGAAAAAGCGCGCTGCCGGCTCTCTTCATCAAGGCCTGGCGCGGCGCGATGCGCGGTGAAGCTCTAGTTTTCGCTCGCAGTTTCGTCACGCCGTGGCGACCGGGCCGCCTGCTCGGCGCGACGCAGTTTCGCCAGCTCGTTCGCAATCGGTTCGGGAAGCGCAGATTCGGATACGGCGTAGTCGCGCTTCAGCCGCGCGCCGACAACCTTAACCAAATCTACCTCGAACTCGCGTTCCATGCGTTGAGTCCCGTGTCGTCTATCGACGGCCGATGCGACCTTTGATCCTGCGCAGATCGTTGCCATACCGGATCGTGCGGCGCAGTCACGTCCGTTACTCACACTCAGCGAGCGGCGTGCCCCCCTGTCGATGACTAACAATGCGTTCAACATGTTGTTCCATCAAAAAATGCGTCCGCGCGGGACCGTGGCGGATAGGAAACAAAAGGCTGGATGACGGGGTTTAGCAGACAAGCCCGACGGGTCCGCATCTTCGCCCGTGGGGCAAACCTTCTAACCCAAGGAGGCTCCCATGGGCCGAGCAACCGCACATCCCGATCACCGGCTGATTTCCAGCGAAGACGTGCACGGCACCGACGTGATCGGCGCCGAGGACGACGTGGTCGGCGAGATCGATCATCTGCTGATCGAAAAGATCTCCGGCCGCGTCGCCTACGCGGTCATGAGCTTCGGTGGCGTGCTGGGACTGGCGCACAGCCACTATCCCATTCCGTGGACCGCGCTCAAATACGACGCCAAAGCGGGCGGCTATCGCACCGGCATCACCGCCGACCAGCTCCGCAATGCGCCGGAATTCAGCGATGATTCCTGGACCGACCGCGCATGGGAGATCCGCACGCACGAGCATTACGACGTGCCTGCGTACTGGGGGCGCTAGTGCCGCGCAGCCTGATTTCCACGTCTGCAATCAGACGGCCACGGAGCCAACCGTGGCCGTCCTTATGCCGGCTGGTCCAGCTGTGGCAGGTGGCATGTGCTCCTGCTGCACGATGCGGCGGGAGGCGTCATGTCTGACTGGCAGTTCGTTCGCCGCGTCCTCATCGTTGTGGCCATCGGCGCGCTCGCGGCCGCGATCTATGCGCTCTCCAATCTTCTGCTCGTGATATTCGCGGCGGTGCTGTGCTGCATCGCGCTGCGCACCCTGATGGCGCCATTGGTCCGCGCGACGAGTATGCCGGAGCCGCTCGCGCTCGCGGTGGTGGTCGTGCTCATTGTCACTGTCAGCGCCGGCCTTGTCCTACAGTTCGGATCGAAGCTCTCGGACCAGATCGCCTATCTCGCGCAGAATGCACCGCAGGCTCTGCACAAGCTGTCGGAGAGTTTCGATCTCGGCGCGGTCTCCGGTCAGGTCGGCGGTTCGGCGATCGGCGCGCTGGCGGCGGGGGCGCTCACGGTCGGATCGAGCATCGCGGGCGCGGTGGCAGGTTTCGTGCTCGTGCTGATCGGCGGCATCTACCTCGCCGCCTCGCCGCAGCTCTACCGCCGCGGTGCGATGGTGCTGGTGCCGAAGCATTGGCAGAGCGTCGTGTCCTCAACGCTCGACGACAGCGGATTTGCGCTCGGGCGGTGGCTTTACGCGCAGGGCATCGCAATGGTGGTGATCGGCGTCTTGACCGGCGTCGGCATGTGGGTAGCAGGCGTGCCCTCGCCGCTGGCCCTCGGCCTGATCGCGGGTGCAACCGAATTCATCCCGATCGTCGGGCCGATCGTCGGCGCCATTCCCGCGCTCCTGCTCGCATCGACCCTGGGGTGGGACACCACGCTCGCGGCCCTCGCCGTCGCAATCGCCGTGCAGCAGATCGAAAACAATCTCGTCATGCCGTTCGTGGTCGGGCGCGTCGTAGAGCTGCCGGCCGCCGTGGGCATGTTCGCCACCGTCGCTATGGGATTGCTGTTCGGGCCGCTCGGGCTGTTGCTCGGCTATCCTCTTGCCATCGTGGCGGACGTCGCCATCCGCCGCCTCTACGTCCGGGAAACGCTCGGCAAGCCTGTCGAAATACCTGCCGAGCGGCAACGGAAAGCCGAGGGCGACTGACGGGCCCCCGGAAAACGAACCATTGGAACCTGTAGCCTTCGCCAAGCGTCATTCAGTACCAAGCGTTGTTCAGTATCCTGGGCCACATTCCGAGGGCCGGTGCTTTTTGCCAGGAGATCCAGATGCCGTCATTCGCGTTCGCCCTCTCCGCATTCGCCGTGCTGCTGCTCGCGGGCTGCGGCGAGGAGCAGGCACTGCCGCCGGGCGCGACGACGGGCCCGCAACCGACGCTGGCCGCGCCCAAGCCCCAGCTCATCCCGACGGTCCAGATCGCCCCGGCCAAGGGCTGGCCCGAGGGCGGCAAGCCGAAAGCGGCCGACGGGCTCACAGTCACGGCCTTCGCGGGCAACCTGGATCATCCGCGCTGGCTCTACGTGCTGCCGAACGGCGACGTACTCGTCGCCGAAACCAACCGGTCGGAGGGCGGGAAGGGCGGCATCATCGGCTGGATCATGGGCCGGGTCATGACGCGGGCCGGAGCGGGTGTCGCAAGCGCGAACCGCATCACGCTGCTGCGCGATGCGGATGGAGACGGCGTCGCCGAAACGCGCAGCGTGTTCCTGAAAGATCTGAACGCCCCCTTTGGCATGGCGCTGATTGGCAGCGACTTCTACGTTGCCAACACCGATGCGCTGATGCGCTTTCCCTACAAGGAGGGCGACGCGGAGATCACGGCGCCTGGCGTCAAGGTGGCCGATCTGCCCGGGTTGCCGATCAATCACCATTGGACCAAGAACATCATTCCCTCGCCGGACAACACCAAGATGATGGCCACCGTCGGCTCGAACAGCAACATCGCGGAATCCGGCATGGCTCTCGAAGAGCACCGCGCGGCCATTCTCGAGATCGATCTCAAGACCGGGGCAACGCGCGTGTTCGCCTCGGGCTTGCGCAATCCCAACGGCATGGCCTGGGAGCCGCAGACGGGCACCCTGTGGACCGTGGTCAACGAACGCGACGAGCTTGGGCCCGATCTCGTTCCCGATTACCTGACCTCCGTGAAGGACGGCGGCTTCTACGGCTGGCCGTACAGCTATTTCGGCGCCAACGTCGACGAGCGCGTGCAGCCGCAGAACCCGGACCTCGTGGCGACGGCCCTCGTGCCAGACTACGCATTGGGCGCGCACACCGCCTCGCTCGGTCTCGCGTTCTCGTCCGGCACGTTATTGCCGGAGCGCCTGCGCCAGGGTGTGTTCGTCGGGCAGCACGGGTCCTGGAACCGCAAGCCGCCGAGCGGCTACAAAGTGATCTTCGTTCCGTTCCAGAACGGCAAACCGGCGGGTGAGCCGGCCGATGTGCTGACCGGCTTCCTGAACGCCGATGGCGACGCGCAAGGCCGGCCCGTGGGTGTCGCGATGGACACGCGCGGCGGGCTGCTGGTGGCGGACGATGTGGGCAATGTCGTCTGGCGCGTGACGGGCGATGCCTCGCCGAGCGCCATGGCGCGCTAGCGATCGATCGCATTCGCTAAACTAAAATGCGGAGACCAAAAATGGCGCTACTTCCCGACAAACCCAAACTGGGCGATCCGAAGCTTCCGGACGTGCCATCCATCGGCGGCGACCGCCGGCTCTTCAAGATCCTCGCGCTCATTGTTGCCGTGCTGCTCATTTTCTATCTGCTTGGAGGCCCCGGTCATATCGGCAGCGTGACGCCGCCAGCCGCCATGCCGTAGCACCGCGCTTCTCTTTGCACACACCTATCGCTACGCTCACCCCGTACAGATCACGCACAAACAGCAGAAAAAATCGGTAGCTACGTACTGTTGGCGGAAAAGTTTCAAAATAATAGTGCGATCCGTCGAGAAACATTATTTGAACTGCGGTGGTTTCTTTTTCGAATGCGAAATCGAAATGGAGACCAAATGAACAAGATTGCATTGACCGCTGCACTTGTGGCGCTGTCTTCCTCTTTGGCTGTTGCACAGACGCCGCCTGCGGCTGATGACAAGAGCCTTTCGAGCGAAGCCGCCAAAGATCACCCGGCCACAAAACAGCCCGGAACGACGGCCGACCCCACTGCCAAGTCAGACGACAAGAGCCTGTCGGAAAAAGCGGCGAAGGATCAGCCCGGCACAAGCGCCGAGGGCACGACTGTGGATCCGACCGCGAAGCCCGCGGACGGCAGTCTTCAGGACAAGGCCGCGAAGGACCAGGGGAGCAAGTAAGCTCCTGCGTCGTTCGGTTTCACGACAGCGCAACTTCACGACAGCGCAACCGCGAGCGAAAGCTTCGCGGTTGTGTTTTCTCAGGCAGGAGGAAATGGAGCGGGCGAAGGGAATCGAACCCTCGACATTCAGCTTGAGAAATAGTTTCCCCGATTTCGGAGACTTACGGAGAGATACGGCAAGTCACTGAAAGTCCATGCAATCTCTCCACAGCCTCCGCAACGAACGGATTACAATACGGCCTGCTACCCGACCATCTGGTTAGCCCGGTGTTAGCCCTGCGCCAAACACCTGTTAGCCCGAATTGGAGCACGCCTATGAACCACCACAAGCCTATCACCCTTGCCTCTGTCGCCTCATTGAAATCCGGAGACAGCATCCGCGACACCACCCTTAAGGGGTTTGGTGCCCGCCGCCGGGGAAAGAACGTGTCCTACTTCGTACAGACCCGCGTTCACCGCCGACTGCGCTGGTTCACCATCGGCAACCATCTGAGCCCTTGGACCCCCGAAACGGCGCGCCAACGTGCCAAGGACATCCTCCACGCCGCCGACAAGAACGTCGACCTCGTCGCAACGGAAACGACCTACCACACCGGCCTCACCATCCAGGAGGTGTTCGATCGCTTCTTTGAAGACCGCGAGCCGTACTTCAAAACAAGCACGTTCAAGGAGTTCAGGCGCCTCTCCAACAAAGTGATCCTGCCTCACTTTAAACGTCGGGTTTTTACGTCCATTACACGCGCCGACGTGGCCGCGTTCCACAGGGGTCTTAGGAAGACCCCAAGTGCCGCGAACCACGCCTTGGCCGTCCTGAAGCAGGTGTTCAATTGGGCGGACGCCAACTCGCTCTGCGGTGACAGGAAAAATCCCTGCCTTGATATCCAGATGTTCAAGTCCGGCAATAGAGCCAAGTTCCTCACGACAGACGACGTCGCTCGTCTCGCCGAGGGGTGCAGAACGGCTTTGGTGAGGGACGAAGCCACCCCCTTCATGATCGCCGCCATTCTGACGTTGCTCTTCACGGGGGCGCGGAGAGGAGAAATCTTCACGCTGAAGCGGAGCTACGTCGACAAGCAGCGCATGATTGCCCACCTGCCCGACAGTAAGACCGGGTCAAAAGTTCTTCAGCTGAACCCCATCGCCATGTCCATTCTCGATTCCGTCCCTGAAATCGAAGGCAATCCCTACTTCTTTGTCGGGAGGTTCAAGGGCACCTGCCTCACCGAAATCTACAAGCCTTGGTCGAAAATCCGCAAATACGCCAAGCTGGAGCACTTCCGGATCCACGACCTCCGGCATTCCTTCGCCAGCTTCGCCGCCGACAGTGGCGCCTCCGCCAAAACCGTCGGACACCTGCTCGGGCATGCCAGCGTGGAAACGACCAAACTCTACATCCACATGTTCAACAACCGGGCCAAGGAAGCTGCAGAAGTGACTGCCCACACCATCTACGCCGCCTTCAATCCAGCGGCACTTCTTCTGCCACAGAGCCCCGCTTCTGACCCTTCAACCACGCATTCAGATCCTCAAGATCGTAAAGAACAGGAGCCCTTCTTCCCAGCCCAATGCGGATAAACACCGGACCACCGCCCTTGATGCGGTAGTCCTCCAGTGTCCGTGGGCTTAACCGCAAATACTTGGCCGCTTCCGCCGTCGTAAGAAGCGTCATCCTTTCCGGTGGTTGACCCACGGCTTCCCGCTCTTGTTTTTAAATCCCTCTGCGTTCAGATTACCGACCAAGCCCCGCTTCGCAACAGGAGAGTTCATACCGTGCATTCAACGGAACTGACCCAGCTCCAAGCATCCTGCTCGCAAGCCCACAAAGCGTACCGCGCCGCGCGGATTTCCTTGGCGGCAGCCGTCAACAAATCACCCGATAGCGAATCCATTGCGGAGCTGGTCACCTCAACGCAGGAGCTCGGCCTCAACGCCACCCTCCACCGCCTCAAAACCACCAACCCCAAGGTTGCCGATGCCATCACCGCGCTCGTGGAAGCGTCCGACAGCCTCAGCCACGCCATCGGTGACCGTGAATCATTCCTCACGCAACAGAACCCCGCGCACCAGCGCGTCTACATCGAAGACGGCCGGGAGTTCACACTGGACGTGGAGAAGGGGGTCTGGACCTACCTCGATGACCCCGATCACCCCATCAAGGTCACGCTGACCAAGGAACACAAGCTTCCCTACGACCTGCTAGCGTTCAAAGGCCCGAACATCGAGCCACCGAAACCCACCCGGAAAAGGAAGCTGCAGCCGCGCATGTAGGCGCGCTTGCAACAGTCCTTTTGATGTCAGCACTGTTCCTGCCATCGATTGCTCATCGTGTAGGCATGACCGCTTGCTTGCCGCCTATTCCTATAGGGTAGGCTTGCCCCATGATCATCACCCACACCCAAAGCCAGGACGGTCACCGGCGCATCTATCTTGGAGCCAAGCTCAGCCTTGAATGCTGGATCGAACCTAAAGAAAACGGACGCGCCTGGACCTTCCATTTCGATACCGGCGCGGGCAACAGCCATATGGCACCCGAGTACATGCGTGCATGGGCGGAATCTCTTCTTCTTCAGCTCTGCGACGAACTGAACGTAGAGCCATCCCTCTTAGCGGACGTGCCATTCGAGGCGATCGCCGCCCTACACACCGCCCCACCGACCCATCACCGCCGCATCGCGTCACCGCTGCGCAAAGTGACCGAATACGGGTTCATATCCACGCCCCCCAATACCACGCGGCCGAGCGCGGATTACAGGGCGCGGGATTTCACAGACGACAGACAGCGGCAGCGGTTCCGCTAACTCATCACTGGAGCGGACGCGCTGAATGGCGCGATGACCTTATGGATTTGAAGCGGCAATACCTGCGGCTTCAAGGGCGCGAACAAGCGCGCCCCTTGTGACCGCAACGTCATATCGCCATTCAATCAGCCGCACGCCGTTGGCACTGAGCAGGGCGCGCTTTCGTGCGTCGCGTGCCGAGGTCGCCCGGAATCCCTCTTCGCCGCCGAAGAGATCGACGGGCTCGAAATGCTGCTGGCCCTGGTATTCGATGGCGAGGTGCAGGTCGGGAACGTAGACATCGATGGACTGCATTCCCAGAAAGGGGGGACGCCACTGATGCTGCGCGGTCGGCCAGAGGGTTCTGACAAGATCGAAAAGCGCGACTTCTGATGCCCAGCCGCGGCCGATCTCGGGTATGGCCCTCGCGCGTCGGAACGCATCTTCTGCCGCCACCATAAAGGGAGCAAAGAATGCGGCTAGGCTCCCGTCGCCGATGTCGATGTTATAGATGAAGATACGTCCCCGAAGCGCACCCCTTGCGGATGCGCCTTCGTAATAGCACCGGGTTGCAGGCCAGTCTTTCGCAGGCGGAGGCCGGGGGATCATACCGTCACCAAATTCATGCGTCAGCCGGGAGATGTCGTTTAAGGGCGGGCGTTCGGCAGCCAGGATGTCGTCCAAGCAGTCAATAAACGCATTGAATTCTTCACTTAGTCTGCCCGCTATCGTGGATGCGGATATATGCTTACTCGCGAGGTGACGAATATCGCTTGCGCGTACCGGGCTTCCCGCAAGAAAACGTAAATAGACCACTTCGTCGAATAGGGCTTCCCGCTCGCTGGCTGGAATTTCCTCAACCAGTGCGAGGGCCTCATGCAGTCTGTTTTCGTGGGTGAGGTTCAGGATTCGCTGAAAGGCGGGATCGGGATCCCACGGCAGGCTTTCCGGGATCGCGGGAAGGTCCTCAGGCAGTGACTGGCCGTTCTCTACGGCAAGGATTCTCGCCTGCCACTGATACCGGCGCGCCAGGTTGTTGTCTGACCATATGCGAGCCAGCGGCAAGGACGGATCGGGCGGCGTGAAAGTCCACTCTGGGCCTGCGTCCGGCGGACGATAGACATACCCGGTTTCGAACCCCGCTTTTTCCAGGTCGCCTTCGATGCCGCTATCCCCCAGCGCATGAATCAGTCTTTCGAAGAGTTGACCTCCTGCGCGGCCGACGCCGACCGAGACGAGCACCTTCCCCGTCCCGGAGGTCTGCCTGAATACGGCATCAGCATGGGAAGCAAGCTGAACCGCGCGCAGCCGTCTCAGCGCATGTCCTTCAAAGAAATGGATGCGATGGGTGAGATCTTCGGGGAAGACAGGATAGGCGAGCGCGGCGCGCCGATGCGGCTTACGAGGGCGCGGCTGGGACGGCGGCTCCTCGCCGAATTCATGCAAAAGCTCGCGGCAAATGGCAGACAATCGGATGAAATGGAGAGCGGCCGAGCTGCGCGGCGGGCGTTTCTTGGCAAGAGTCTCGTAGAGCTGTTCGCGCCTTTTCAGGTCACGGCGGTAAAACTCGCGCATGGCCTTGCTGCGAAGCGAAGCTTCGCTCAGCTTGAGGCCGTTCCTGAAAGCGCGAAGCCCCTCTTCGCCATCCTGGGGAGCGGGTGGCTTGACCAGCATTCCTATGCAGCCTCTACGCTCTCCACCATCCTGCTCATGCCTACGGTTCCGCTCATCAATAGCTCGAATATCTTGCCGCAATCACAGCTTCGGCGTCACTTTCATGCTGTCGAGCTTGCGTTGCCGATATTTGAGGTTGCGTTCCTTGGCAGCAACGAAGACCGGCTTCGATGCCATCGTGAGGCCGAAGAGATAGCCACCGGGCCTGAAATCAACCTTGCACGCATCGGGTTTTTTATACGCGGTTGCATAAATATGGTCGGGAAAGCGCTTGGACAGGCGGCCAGATGTTTGTTGGAGCCGGTCACCGGATACGGCCTTCGGAAAGAAAATATCGAACGGGCCGATTCCAGGGGCCCCATTAGCCATCCTGCGCGACCCGACTTTATCGTAAATCGGCTTGGCACCCTCTTCTTCGTCAAGTGCGCAGTAGACAAGGCCAACGGAGCCGATGCGTTTCGGCTGATCGTGTTCGGTGGCCATAAGGATTAGCTGATTGTCGCTGCATCGATACACTTGCTTGAGTAGGGAAGGCAGACCGTCGTAGGGAGGAAATGGTGGCCTAAGTTGCCACTCCTGTATCTTCCTGACCGCCTCCACGTCATATCTGTCGGCCAACCGATAGGCGTCGGCATCGTCGATGGAGATATTTGAGACAAGGCTGCATCCAAGCTCGCGCAGCACTGGTTCGGCAGCTGTGAACGGGCCCCCGACTTCAATCCCTGCGATATCGGTTACCGGTGACTCATTGGATTGCGCCACCGCGTCCTGTTGGAACAAGGGCAGGGCAACGGAAAGGCATAACAAGGTCAGCAGGCGCTGCATGTCGATAGGTCCGTAGATTGTGTAAATTGATTTCGAGGCAAAAACCTCGATTCCGGCGCGCGCATTCACATACTGCTCATGTCGTCTCCACCTGAAACGCGCCATCCCTCAGCCGCCGCTTATCCTCACTCAGCCACCGCCCAGCCACCAGCGGTACCATCCGGCGCACACTGGCGAGGTTCTCCTTCGTCACCCGGAAGATTTTCGCAAGATTGGAGTCCGGCCTATCAACTAACGCCATGACAGCCTCAACCTGTTCATGGTCTAGCTTGCCGTTGGCAAGCAAGGCGCCAGCTACCTTGTAAAGTCCTCCGAATGTCACCGGCTCCATAATAAGCACCACGGTGCGATCCCATTCCCGCATCACACACGCCATCAGTTCTTCCGCATCAACCTCGCTGCCAAGCGTGCCGCCGCATAGGTTGAAGCATGAAAAAACGCCTTGCCCCACGTCATGATCGGTCGCCTCGACAAACGTCGCGATATCCCCCGTCAGCACTTCGCCGATGCACCCGGCAAAGGAACCCACCGCCGCCTGCGCATCTGTCATCCCCTCTTCAGGAAGGGTGTACCCCACGCCATGTTCATTCGGCAGGATGTCGACGCTCACCAGCCGGACGCCTGACTTCACATGAACAACCGCGTGCGCCGCTTCATGCAAAGCAGTGATGGTCGCGTAGTGCTCAACGTGCCTTTCAAGGTCAGCGGCGCTCATTGCGCCCAGCTTGCGTTCCAACGCCACCGCAAAGCCGTTCCGCACATCGGGATGCACAGCATTCCTCCGTCAACAATCGGGCGCACTGGCCACTTTCCAAAAGGTCCACGAGTTTGTCGGAGAGGCGTGAAGCCTGCGACAGCGCTCCCGCTCGTTCAATTCCTCACCTTCCGAACCTCGTCATCACGAATGTAAAGCACCGGCGCCTTAGTCCCGTGCACGCAGTAACCCGAGAAGATGTGCTGGCCGCCCCGTTGCGGGAACACAAAACCTCCGGCTTCGCATCGCGTATAGACGGTATCTTCGTCCGTCACTTCGCAATCCCGCGCCCCGATCAGCTGCGCGTTGTCCTGATCCACACTGTCACCGCCCGCCAAGCGCTCCACGAACATAAGCTTCCCCTTATCAGCGCATGCAAATGCCCCAGGGTTCACTTTGTACGAGCCCCCAAGCTCGATATTCTCGATCTCGCGGATGGCCCTGTTCAACTCAGATTCTGTTTCCGCTCGCGCCCCACCGATGCTCATCGTTAGCATCACCGCCATCACAGCCCTGTTCATTGTCTCCTCCCTGCGCTCATCACAGGCCACACCACACATTCCCGTCGTTCGGCCAGCGCTGTGCCAGTCCCTCTTGTATCAGTACGCCTCCCGCATTCCTTCCGTCGCCCAGCACAACGTCCACCAGGGCACGTCCATACTTGTCATTCCGGCCGCTGGTCTTGATGGTGTAGCCGTCTGCCATAAGCTGCATTAGGCGTTCAAGGGACGTGGTGGCCTTCTCGCGTTCCGCTTTGCATTCAGCCTTGTCCTCCATCTCGGGCGCGTCGATGCCTTGCATCCGCCACTTCGTGCCATCCAGCCAACCCGTGTCGCCGTCCACGAGGCAGGTATGCCGGATAAGCCCGCATTCCTTGATGCCGCCCGCTTGCAATGAGCCGCCGCTCAGGTCTGCCGTGCGAAAGGTCCCACCGCCCCCAAACACGACGTACCCCGCCAACGCCAACACAAGCAGGACGACCCAAGCGCACGCCGTATAGGACGGCATCCAGCGCCCCAATGCAGCTTTGCGCTCTGCGCTATGCCGCGCCTTGCGTCGCACCGACAAATCAATCGGATCTTCCATGTCTCCCCCACGCGACACCCCAATGGCCTTTCGCCTTGTCACGGGATCCCAACTGCACATCCACACAGACGCCCACGCCTGTCGGGGCCACGCGGCCCGTGCAAAACACCCTCATGTCCCAACGCGGAAACACCGCTTCGGCATAAGCGCCCCATGACATCATCACCGCAGCACCAACAACCAGCAGTAACCGGCTTATCATCCGTCCTTGTCCCCCAAACGAAAAAGGCCCCGGTGATCCGTCGGGGCCTACTTGGTGACAGCCGCAATCCTTACGGTGGCCCATCACCGGCACGGTCATCGCCTTCCCAGGCTGTACCGTACTCCAAATTCTACCTGCATCGTTCATTCCGGCAATTGCCCCGCCCACCCGCTATGCATCTGTAAACTTGTATACACGCCATCACCGGCTCCAAATATCCCACGGGGGGCTAGGGGGGCGTGAAGCCACCCGTTGCCTGCTGGTGTCGGCACGTTTGTGGATGCACCTGCCTCTCACGACGCCACCCCATCCGCATCAGAGTCGCCGGTAAGCGATTGCGATTGAACGGGATGATTTTCGCGTAGGCACTGATCGTGGCTTTCATGCACGGGCGATGCCCATACACAGGGCATACGACTGGTATGCAAAGTGAGCGTGAGGGAAGGTTGAAAGGAACGGAGCGAGGTATGCCTTTGACCACAATTTGTGTCCAAAGGCAGCGCCCTGCGGGCCTGTGGCGCCGGGGCAAGCCCCGGCTCCCCGCTTGCTCCGTTCCTTTCAACGAAAGCGATGCACATGGCGCGACGAAGTGTGAGAAGGGCCGACAAGGAAGAGCGGGTGGTGAAGCCCCGATTCCTGAAGGCGCGGTTGAGTGAAGATGACCACACGGCCATCCAGAAGATGGCCAGCGCGCGCGGCATCAAGGTGTCGCGCCTCGCGCGCACCATCCTCAAGGCGCACTTGAAAGGCGTCCCGGTATCGCTGCCGCACCCGCGCGGCATCACCGACGAGTTGGTTCACCAGTTCGCCCGTATCGGGAACAACCTGAACCAGCTCGCTCATCAGGCCAACACCGGCTATGTCGCCGTCTCGGCCGAGGAAATCAGAACCTGCATCGCCGTCATCAACACCAAGGTGGCGCAGCTCTGATGTTGTGCAAGGTCGCGCCCACCTCGAGCGACTTCCACGCCCTTGCGCGCTACCTCGTTCGCGGGAAGGGGGGCGAACCCCATCCCGACCGCGTACAATGGATGTTCACGCAGAACCTTGGAACCGATGACCCGTTGCTGGCAGCCCGCTACATGGAAGCCACCGCATCGCGTTCCACGCGATGCGTGAAACCCGTCTATCACCTGATGGTGGCCTGGCACGAACGGGAACGGCCTTCATCCGAAATCATGCAGGAGGTGGCGCGGCGCACGTTGGAGATGGCGGGCCTTCATGGACACCAAGCCTTGGTCATGGGGCATGGAGACACGCCGCACCGGCACATCCACATCATGCTCAACCGCGTGGATCCGGAAACCCGCAAGGCCTGGAAAACCTCCGACGACTTCAAGCGGTTCGACGGCATCATGAGAATGCTCTCAGATGAATACGGGTTCGAGTACGCACCCGCCCACAGCTTCGACCCGGAGCTCACCGACGAACTCCCTCAGCTTCCCGACAGCAAATCGCACCGCGCGGCTAAGAGAGGTGCCAACACAAACCGCATCAAGTGGAGCAAGCGCGCATCCCGCGAGTTCGGGGAGCATCTCTCCGAAAACCTCGATCGCGGCACCACACTCGACGACCTGCAGGTGCTTGCCTCGGAGCACGGACTTGCCTTCGAGCAGAAGGGAAGGGGCGTCGTACTTGGAAACACCGAAGGCTACGCCACGTTATCCAGCCTCAATCTCGCCATGTCGGCCAACGGCATGGTGCGCCGGCGGGTGAACCCGAATGAGATCCTTCGCCCTACCCCGCCACAGCGGCATTGGTGGGATGTCGACGCGGTGGACCTCACCCGCGCGTTCATGGCGTGGGGCATTAAAACCAAGGAAGACCTCAAGCAGGTGATCAACGACAAACGCGCCGAGCGAGAAATGAAAGCCGCCGCGCGCAAAACCGATGGGTTCCTGTCAGCCCTCGCCATTCCGGCACTTCCGCGCATGAAGCCCTATGCGCGCACGGCCCTTTCAACTCCTCGCGACGGGCTGGGGCGCCCAGCCAAGCCACTCTCCCGTCCTTCCCGGCAAAAACCAACCAAGGACTATCTCGATGCCCTCATAGCGGCCCAGACAAAACACGACATTACCCAGCTCAGGAGGCGTCTAATTGCCCGACGCCGCAAAACGCTGATGCAAAGCGAGGAACCTGACCTTCCGCACCACAATCTGTGACCACCATATTGACAGGCTTTCTCAGTCCACCACCTAATCCACAGATGAAATACAAAACCTACACCAACACAGCCACACACTCGGACCTTCACTGGGCACACCCGGTCCATACCGAGTTTGACCTCGGATACGCCTACGAAACCGATACCCACTTTGTTCACTTCTACGGGTCATCACAGACCATTTGGCCCATCTCCCCCGGCATGTGTGTCACGCAGGGCAAAGCTGGAGTGTTTGCCGACTGGCTAGTTCGCAATTTCAGCGCAACCAGTGTCGTGGAATCCCTTCGCGATGTCGGAGAAACCGTTTCAACAGTCTGGCGGCCCGGCATCGAAGACTATGACGATATCCGCGCGGGTTTGCGCACAACTGACTTCGAACGCCACCAAGCTCTCCAAACCATTCGATTGCTGCTCGAGCGCCTGGACGACATCTTCGTCTACATGGAACCGACGCTTCACAGCCTTCAGGCTCACAGCCACAAGACACGCGAGCTGTTGATCCTGGCCGCCACCGAAGCCGAGAACTCCTGGGCCCGCTACCTCCGAACCGCCACTGCAGCGCCCGCAAACGGCAACTTCTACACAACCAACGACTATGTGAGGCTTCTTCAACCCCTGTTCCTCGCGGAATACCAGCTCACCCTTCGTTCTTACCCAACCGTCCCGCCATTGCGGCCCTTTGCGAATTGGACCGCGCAACAACCAACCCAATCCCTCAACTGGTACCACGCCTACAACCAGACCAAACACGACCGGGATACCCACTTCGACAAAGCCACTCTCAAGAACGCGATCGATGCGGTTGCTGCCAACCTGGTGCTGTTTTCTGTGCGTTTCAGCCCCTATCCGTTATGGAGGGAAGGGGGACCTGCCGCCTCGCTCTACAATGAACTCTTCACAACAATCACCCTCGTCAACCCGGACCCCCGAACGTTTTACGTTCCGCTGATCACCTACCCAGCCAACCCAAACCTTGCCCTCCGTGTTTTCAGCGCGAAAGAAGCACGCCTGATCCAGCCGTGGAACGTACAGCCGTTCACTCTATAAAATTCGATTTGCTTCCGAACGCCACACGCCTCCATGGCGTTCAACCTCCACCTTAATCCGTGCCGGATTTTGGCGTTTCGGTTCCATGGCGTCTGAACGTCTCCACGCCATCCCGGTCGAACGACAACGCTGCCAATCCTATCAGCGGTAAGTTCATCGCTTCCGCGCAACCACATCATCATTGGAGTGGCACGTCTTGTCCGCAGGGTTTCACCGCAGGAGACTTTAGGAAACGATTGTGCGGCCGTTGATGGTCGTTGACGGGGAGAACGCTCCCCCACGCCCTAAAACTCATCCAAAACGCCGCGTGGTAACCAGAGGGAACCTCCGCGCCTCACTTCCAGCCAGGGGTGCGGGGGCGGCACGGCCCCGACCGAAAAATCGAGCTGCACTTTCTGCTGCTCCTGCTGGGCATAAGTCATCCGCATACTGGAAAGCGCTGTCGCACTAGGGCATTCTTCTCCCCGTGGGAGCAAGCAAGTCTTTTGGGGCCAGGATGGCCCCAAAATCGCGCACCTAGGCCTTTGGCCTCAAACGCGCTTGCTTGCCCCTCAGTGCCGGGGGGCTCCAAGACGTGACACAACGCGCTGAACCGGATGCCAAGCTGCGCACCAACCGCGTGCGCAGCTACATGACCGATGACGAGTTATCCGCGTTCAAAGCCCTCTGCACAGCGCATGGAACAACCGAAGCACAAATGGTCCGCACCTTGGTGCTGGCGGCCGTCGCAGATCAGAAGCCGCCGGCGCCCAGGCCGGAAAAAGCGCGCCAGGTGGACGAGCTCATCGCCGTCATCAACGGATTGCACGTCCAGTTGCGAAAAATCGGCACGAACCTCAACCAGATCGCCCGACAAACAAACACCGGGCTTGTGCCGGTGTCGCGCGACGAGATTCTTGCGGTGTTTCACACCTTGCAACAGGCCGCGGCGGCGGTCCAAACCGCTGCCCACAAATTGCTGACCTAGGGTATCGACATGAGATTTACACTGCACACCGCCATGGCGTTCGCACAGCGCGCTGCCAAGAAACGCCAAAGAAACGCCAAGCGGTTGCCCTCGCTGCCCGCCCGGGTCTCTATCCCACTTGTCGCCGTCATCGCCGTGGCGCTGCCGGTGCATGCTGCTCTCGCGGTCTCACCAAAACAGCAGGAAAAGGCCCGGCTCGAATTCCTACAGACCTTACCCTCAACAAACCAAACCATCCCCGTCCTCGATGTAGACCCGAGGTGCCGAAAGGAAGCCGAACAATCCCACGTCAACAAGGCAAACGCCTACACGGAATGTTTTGAAAGGCAGCAGGAGCACTATGATTACCTGAAACCGATCTGGAGCAAGATTCCTGCCGACATCACACGGCAATGCACGGGCGACACGCCCGAAATGCGAACACCCGCTGTCGACTACTGGGGCATATCGATGTGCGTGAACGTCCTTCTCGATGAGCGTATGCGGCACGAAGAACCCCTTCCCAAGCTTCAATTCAAATACTAGCCGAACATGATCGGCAAAATCCCCAAAGCGGGGCGCGGCTTCAAGGGCATCGTCTCCTATCTCCTGACTGGCGCCCGAAAACCCGAACGCCAAGACGGCAAGGCGCCCAGCCTACAGAACGCCACCGAACTCCAAGCGAACGCCCGAACGAACGAACGCCCGGACGCCAAACGAACCCGAGTGTTGTGGACCGAAACACACAACCTCGTCACCACCGACCCGGCAAAAGCGGTACGCGTTATGCGCGCCACCGCCAACCGTTCACGCCGCTGCAAAAGTCCCGTCTACCACTTCGTCATCAGCTGGACTCCGGACGAAACCCCAAGCACCGACGTCATGCGCGCCATCGTCAGAGACACCTGCGTCGACATGGGGCTTGAAGACCACCAGCGCATTGCCATCGCCCACGGCGACACCCGCCACAAGCATGTGCATGTGGTCGTCAACCGCATCCACCACGAGACCGGAAAAGCGTGGAACCGCGCCCAGGATTGGGTGCGGCTCGAGCAAAGCCTTGCGCGACAGGCCAAGGCGCGGGGGCTGCGCTACGTGCCAGGCCGCCACAACGCCCCCGATGATTTCAAGGATCAGCCCAAGAGAACAAAAGACGCCGAACTGCAGCGCGCGCGCCGCAATGGCCTTCCGTCCCCACCGATGCAATGGACCGCCAGCCGCCTTGCCGCAGAGCGCAAGCGCATCGCCAAACTCTTCGATACCGCGAGCAGTTGGGAACACCTTCATCACACGCTCGCGGAGACCGGCCTATCCCTCAGGGAGAAGGGGCAGGGCCACGTCCTTTACGACCGATCGAGCGAGGTGAAGCTATCCTCGATCTCGAAAACCGCCCGCATCGGGTTGCTCGCCAAGAGGTTCGGAGCCCCATACCAACCATCTCGGCACAGCTCCTTACGCGACCTCACTCACAACAGGAAAGATACATCACCGGACAATGTTCAAAAACCCTCACCACATGACGTGAAACCCTCCCCCCCTGACGACTATTCCAGACATCCACAACAAAAACCGGGAAACACCGCCCCCTCGCCACCGTCCACGGTTGACCAACGTCTATCCGTAAACAAACATATGCGTGTTGAAACGCCTGCACAGCATGACGGTACGTCGCCAACGCCTCACAAACGGAAGCAGCGCAAACGCAAAGGTCCGAAATTGTAGGCGTACCCTTTTTCAAAAGGTACCCATAATGCACCGCGATACGTATCCCGCACGATACTCCGACGCCCACAGCGCCTTCCTCCACGCGCCGCCCGGATAAAACTCCACACATGCACGCCATTTGACAGGCTTCGCGCGCTTCAACGCGCGAAGCGCAAACGAGGGGCTGCGCCTTCGCCATGCAGAGCCGCTATTGGGGTTGCCTCGTGCAACCTCAGCATCATGACGTATGGACCGAATACGAAATTGAAAAGCCCCTCGCCAACGCAGAAGGCGGGGAAGGGGGCATATTCACGCTTAAGCCCCATGCGGGCGAAAAGCGCGTCGCCAGGCTTTACAACCCCGCGTCCAAATCCCTCTTGAACCCCGAAGCCTTTAGAAGCCTCGCGGTGCTGACGTCCAAGTATGCCGACTACTCTCAGTCATTGCCGTTCGTTGCCTGGCCGATCGAAGTCCTGTTCACCGTCAAACATCCGTCGTCCATCCAGCACTTGCCCACGTTGGCCGGCATCACCATGCGCCACATCAGTGGCCATACCGTGCTGGAAAAAATCACCACCAACGGCAACGGACGCTTCGGTATCGGAACGGAAAAGGCTGTCCGCATCGCGGCCGTGATTGCAAACTACCTCACCCGCCTCCACAAAAACGGCATTGTCTTCTGCGACTTCAACCCCAAGAACATCCTGGTCTCCAACGACCATTCAAACGTCACCTTCGTTGACGCCGATGCCTTCCAGCACTCCATCATTGCGAACGTCTTCACCAAACCGCACTACTTCCCCGGATTCGCTTCCCCCAATCACATCGATGGCAAGCCCGGTCCGCGGCACTCTTCAGACGACGACTTCGTCCTCGCCATCCATATCTTCCAACTCCTTCTCGATGGTGGCCATCCGTTCGATACAGGTCCGGCCTACGACCCAACGGGCGACCCGTTTGCCACCATCACCCCGCACGACAACATCAAAGCCCGCCGCTGGCCCTACTCGGATATCGCCAAATACCATCCGCCCGGCGAGACGCCCAAGCACTACGCCAAGCTGCACCCAGAGCTTCGCGCGATGTTCGAACGCGCCTTCCAGAAGCTCAATCCGCCGACCGCCGCGGAGTGGGAAGCCGTTCTTCCGAAATACCGCAACAACGTCGAGGGAACTGCACCTCCCCAGGTAAAGCCAGCAGCCCAACCGGTCCCGCCGCCCAAGCCCGCCACGCCCCAGCCCGCGCGAAAGCCACCAGCCGCGACGCCCTATGCTCCGCCGCAACCCGCGCACTACGCCTACCACCACGCGCTCAACATTCCCCCGCCTGCACCCCAACCTGCACCCAGCCCGCCACCCACGCGCAAAGCCGCCGCAAAAGCGATCGCCAAAGCCATCGCGTGGTGGCTCGCCATCAATCTCTGGCGTTTGTTCAAAATGCTCTTGCTGTGGTTGCTCAAGCAGGGGCGCGTGCTCGCCATCGCATCCGCAAAGGGGTTCCGCAAACACGGCGGCGTGGAAGCTACCGTTGGTGTCTTCGTCCTGGTTGGAATTTTCTGGTACTTCCGAGCCTACGAAGCGCAACTCGCCGCGAAGCAAACCCAGCCCGCGCTTGCCGCGCAACCGCCCGCGCCAACACGCGCCGACCGCCCCTTCAAAACGACCATCGAAGCCGCGCGCCCGCCCGCCGCCCTTCCCCCGCAAAAGAAAAGCGCTCCTCAGAAGCCCGAGGCGGAACCCGAAATCCTTCCGTGGCTCACCAAAGAAGTTCCAGCGCCGAAGGCGGAACCGCTCTCCGCACCCGACACACGGTCAAAGCGGCGGATCTACCCGAGGAACTTCCGCGAATACCAACGCATGCGCCGCCAAAGGCAAGAGCGAGCGGACAATTCAGGCTGGACCCGGCGTAGCCGCTCTTCCGAATTCCGCCTGGCACCGGGTGCCACTCCCATTCTGCGTATCACACCCTCACAATGAAGGATTGAAACATGTCCACCTTGTTGCAGCAGTTGCTGACTCCAGAACCCCCGCCCATCAACATCCCCGCCGCCGCCACCCGAAAAACCCGCTTCCCCATCCTCATCCTCGTCGACATCTCAGGCTCCACCGGTGCGGACCCGAGTGGCGCAGGCGGAGCAAACGCCGACATCCACCGCATCAACAACGCCATCCACAAAATCGTATCGATGCTGCGCTCCCCGCCTCAGGGTACCCCGCTTGCCGACAACCGCGACTGCATCGATCTCGCCATTTTGACGTACAGCAACAACGTCGACGTCAATCTCCCTTGGACGCCCGCCGCCAACCTGCCCCCCATGATCCCGCCGTTCGCCCCCCAAGCGGGAACCGAAACCGGGAAAGCCATCCTGTTCGCCATCAGCTACGCACTGAAACAGTACGTGCAGCTCAAAAACCAGAACATCAAATGCGGCATGCCCAACCTCTTCCACATCACCGACGGGGCACCAACCGACATGCAGCCGGGGTCACCCATCTGGAACGAGGTGCAAACGAACCTCGCCCGCATGTCGCCCAACGTCGAGAAAAAGTACGTGGCCTTGAAAAGCTTCGTCACAGCCAACGGCTGCGACCTGAACTCCGGAGGATCCGTCCTCGCCGACGGCCGCCACGTCACTGGTCTTGAGCTCATGGGTGAACTCTCCAACGGCGCCGACACCTTCGAACTGTCAAATACCGAGGATGCCTTCCATGACATGGTCCAGCTCGTCACCGTCCTCATCACCCACGCCACCCAGCTCGCCAACGGCCAAGTCCCCGCAGGAAGCGAGCCCCCCAAGTTCGAAAGCAACAACATCATCCCCCATTGACGTGTTGGTGGGCCTTCCGGCCCGCTATGCCTTCGCACTTTCAGAAAACAACCTGTGGACCTTCCTCACCGTCACAGCGGTGGGGACCAACCACACGTCCAAAGGAACGGCATCGGAAGACGCCATTATCATCACCGCCCACAACGACGCGGTCATTGCCGTGATTTCAGACGGGGTGAGCGACGAGAGATGCACAAAGTCCGGGGAGGGGGCCCGCCTCGCCGTGCAACACACGGCCCGCGCCATCGCGCGCGGGCTTGAAGCGGGACTGGACGCGGAACAGGCGATCTCCGAAGCCTTCTCCCACACCTACAACGCACTGACCGAACTGACCCAGCGCGAGAACGCCTTTTGGGGAACCTACGCCTGCACGCTCGCCGCAACCGTCATCCGCGATAGCTCCATCACCGTGGGCCACATCGGTGACAGCAACGCCTACCACTACGACGGAAAAAGACTGACCCGCGTTGCCACCGCCCTCTCCAACGACCAGCCCAACCTCATCATACTCCCCAACTGGCGCACGCAGTTCACCGTGCAAACCATCAACAAACCCTACGTCAAAGCCTTCGTCCTCGCCACCGACGGAAACGACAGCTTCTTCCTTGGAAGATCCCCGGACGACGGGCGCTTCACCAATCCCGAAGTCACCCAAGCCCTGCACACCATCGCAACCAAGGGCGCCGATGACTTCGACATCATGCAGGTGGTCAACGCCCTCATAAAACATCCCGGCTACGACCGCACCGACGACCGCACGATGTTCTGGGCTTTCCGGAAGGAGAAGAGGCCATGATGCTCGGAATCCAGGGTGAGAACCTTGCCGACGTCGAACGCTACCTCACCGCCACGCTCAACGACCCCACCGCCAATCTCTCCATACCCGCGCAGTGGTTCTTCAACGTCATCCCAGAGCGCGTCTTCCATGACAACGCCTTGAAGGCGCTTGGGCACGGCGGCCCCACGGTCAAAGTGGGGCGCGTCATTCTCGCCCCCACCATCAATTTAAACCCGACGCCCTGGAGCATCCTCACAAGCTGGGGATCCAACATCAAACGCTCCTCGGACCACCGGCAGCTGACCAACATCTTCAAGAATGCCGACCTTGTCCGCGACTGCCTCACCATCTCCGACAAGGAAAAGTCCTTGTTCATGGCCCAGTTCGCCATGTACCGCGATACGGCTGCACAAGCGTCCGTCGACAAATGGGCCCGCTTCCTGCTGTTATTCATGCTGCATGGGGGAAACGGTCGCCTCGAGCCGCGCCGTAAATACCAGGCCTCGCCCCATATCCCGCTTGCGCTGCAGCTCATGAAAAGCTTCGTCGGTTCGTATCTGCCCACTTATGATGATTTCATCGTGCAGGCCGCGCAGGAAGCCGTCACTTTCGCAAACCGCACGCCAGCTGGCTTCCTCAACCCCATGCCCGCAGCAAAGGTGCTCGGCACCGGCGCCCACTGGCTCAACGCGCAAGACCTTGCATCTAGCGCGGTCTACACCACCACGCCCTCACGCAACGCGCTCATCCTCGGCACCCACAAAGACACCGGCCAAACGGTCTACTACCCCCACAACGAAAGCCTGATCACCATCGGTGGTTCCGGCACCGGCAAGAGCCAGGCCCAGGTCATCACCAATCTCCTCAATTATCCCGGCTCCGCCTTCATCCTCGACGTCAAAGGCGAACTCTGGGACAAAACAGCGGGCTACCGCCAAAAGCATTTCGGGCCCTGTTACCGCTTCTCGCCGACCAACACGGCAGGCCTCACCCATTCCTACAACCCCTTCGATTTCATCAGCACCAATCCGTCGCAAGCCGCCTCCCAGTGTACGGTCCTCGCCCACCAGCTCGTGGGAGAACCACAGGGAGACAACAAGTATTGGCAGAGCCGCGCCCGCGACTTCATCTGGGCCTTCTCCTTGGTGATCGCCCTCAAGCATTCCCCGGAAACACGTAATCTCTCCTATCTGGCGCGCTACCTCGCGCTCGCCACCACATTCGACGACATCACCGACAAGAAATATCTCGACTCCGAAACCGGAAAGGTCATGAAGGCCATGCGCGAGCTTGGCCACAAGACCGGCATCACCGACCTCGCCAACGCCGCCACCGCCTTCGAAAACGCCCTGACCGACAACGCCCGTATCGAAAGCATCCTCGATACCGCGCGCCAGTTCACCGCCGCCTTCGCGCGATCGAAGATTGTCACCGCCGCCATCTCCTCGAGCAGCTGGAAACCGAAAGATCTCCGCTATCGAACCGGAACGTCCATCTACGTGTCGCTCCGGCCGGGTGACCTGCAGCCGTTCGCCCCCATCATCCGCATTCTCTTCCAGCAACATGCCGACCAGCTGATCGACGGTTACGCCGCGCGGCCCGACCAGCTTCCCATCACCTTTTTTCTCGACGAGTTGCCCCAGCTTGGAAACATGGCCTCGTTGACGGACCTGTTGGACCTCGGACGCAGCGCGGGCCTGCGCCTCTGGTTGTTCGGGCAGTATTTCGGGCAGTTCAAGAAAGCCTACCGCGACCTGGCCAGGGGCCTCATCGGAGGTTGCCGCGTCAGCTGCTGGATGAAACCGGACGACGACGCCGTTGATCTCATCAAACCGGCGCTCGGGGCCACCCACAGCTACTTTTCTGACAAGCGCCAGCCTCTCGCATCGGAAGACCAGTTGCGCGGGCGCGAGTTCCGCGACGACATCATCATCCTGTCGCCGGGGGAAACCCCGATGCGCCTCTCAAAGATCATGGCCTACGACGTGATGCCCGACCGCATGACCATTCCGGCCCCTTCCGTCCCGGCCGTCATCAAGCCCCAACAGCCCGCTGCCGCGCGGCCCTAGCAACAGGTCATACCCCCCGCCAAAAGAAGCACGCCAAGAGCGAAGATGCAGAAGATACCGGCCGTATCGCGCGCTGAAACAACTTAGGGTCTAAAAAACCGAAGGCCGCGCTTGCGCTTCTTGTCAGGTGCGGCCCCTTCCACCTTCGGGGCGTCCAGCTTCTGCGTAGGTTGCAACTCTTGCACCTCTTGAAGCTCGCGCTCGATCCGCTTCTGGTTGTGGCCCATCATCACAACAAGGAAATCCCGCAGCACTTCGTCCCGTTCGACGCTGCCCAGCAGTTTCAGCTTGTCCGCCGCCTCTGGCTCGAGCTTGTCCAGTGCGTCCGCGAGCTCCCGTTCGGCGGTCTTCGCGTCGATGCCGGCTTCATCCGTCATCTCTTGCGTGCGCGCGAAGGCCAGCAGCGCGCCGTCCACGTCGGACAACGCCGCTTTCCTGTTTCGGGCCAAATCTGCAAGTTTCTGGCGGTTCCACATCGCGTCCATCCTTAAGTGGCCGGAAGGGAAGGGACGGCAAAAAAGGGCTGTAACCGCCCCCTCCTGCCGAAACCAATTCGGGTGGCCCCGGCCCGCAACCTTCCCCAATATTCAGATCCCGCACAAGTGTGGGCGAGCAACCGCCGTCGTTATCCACCCCTTGAAATCACGACAGCCGGATTCCATACCACCCGCATGAACGCCGCATACGACGACCTCAACCAGGTTCCCGCCAGCCACATGCTGGCCTGCGGCGCCAAGCTCGTCGCCATGCTCATCCAATCAATCGAGGACGACGACCCCTTTGCTTGCCTGCTGTCCATCCAGGGCAGCATCGAAGTCTTCGCGGCGCAGGCGGCAACACCAATCGAAAAGGCGCTCGCGCAATCCATGCGCCAGATGGCTGAGGAAATGATGCGCCGCAACCCGAACCCGCATCACCTTCACGGCAAGACCGCGCGCCGCTTCATCGAACAAACCCAGCGCCCTCGACTCCGCTTCCAGCGTGCCCGCAAATCCTGACTGCCCACCGCCCGAGCAGCCAACGCATCCAGCCCGTACACAACTGCCCTCTCGGTGTGCAGCGGCATTGACCGCGCATTTTGCGCGCGTCAGCCTTCCGACAACCCCACTTGCAATAGCAAAAAGAAGAGTCCGGGAGGCCCAGAAACAAAGAAAGCATACAGTCATGCAAAAACCCGAACCGACCTTCTCGGTCAACCTCAACGCCAACCCCGGCACCACCCGCTTCGGCAAGCGCCGCCCCAACGGAAAGGGTTGGATCGCAAAACCCGGCCAGCCCGAGCGCAAATTCAATGTCTCGGTCTGGGCCTCGACCTTCGTCAACAAAGACGGTGTCGAACTCCTGGCCTACAACGGCAATGTGGACCCCTACGCCCGCACCGACCGCGGCGTCGACAAGATGCGCGCCGGCGCCAATGCCGGCACCGGCCCCTCCATTGAAGTCAACGGCATGGAAATCCAGGACGGGCGCATCGTCTTCTTCGAAGCCGTACACGCCGAAGGAAACATCGCCGAGAACGGCAAGCGTCGTGCCGATTTCTACGGGTATTGGAACGACAAGGGCACCCTCATCGATGTCGGCGGCTGGTCCAATGATTTCGAGGACGGCCGCACCTCCGTCGTCGGCGGCACGCAGCCTCACTTCGAGAAGCCCGTGGACATGCAGGCATCCCCGGATGAAATCGATGCCATGCGCAGTACGGCAGAACCCGCCGAAGAACACGCATTCGGCCATGGCTCGGAAAATCCGGAACCCGTGGAAGAGCAAACCTCCTCCCGTCGCCGTGGCGGTCGACGCGCTGACACTCAACAGAGCGCCAGCATTCCGGACGACGAGCAAAGCCGCTAATAGGCCCACATACTCGAAAGGCCCCGATGGGGCCTTCTTGTTTTGAGCTAGCGGTGATCTACCTCGACGCCTGCGAAGCCGTGTTGATTGAGGGCAGCCTTAATGATGGGCACGTCTTTCGACCGCCCACAGGTGACGCCGACGAGGTCAATCCGACAGGCCTCATTATCCGTCGCTAAATCGATCTCGATGTACCTTTCCTTCCCCGATCCAAGAACCCAATCGCGGGGTGGGTTGCTGACCATCAAGCGGACCTCATCCTCATAGCCCAAGCCTTGCCGCAAGGAGAACGCCGTCACGCGAGACACCCCAAATGGAAAGAACGTGCGCCCTATCTCTCTCTTCAGGTCTTCATCCAATTCCGACAACAGTGACCTTTCATCGGGCCGATAACGGATACGTCTCAGGTCACCTTTCACTGGACTAACGCGAAGGCGCAGCCGATACCCATCGCCGCCGTCTGCAAACACGTTCCAGTGAGAGAGTTCACTACCGCTCCCGACCTCAGTGCAAGATAGATAGAAATGGCAGCCCGCCAGCTTCTCCCTCAGCTTCTTGCTTTCCGCAGCAGAATACCCGTGCTCCTCCAAGAACGAACGATACTCATTGGCGTCCAAATGCCTTGCAACGGAAGACAGCCGGATCTTCTTCTGCTGAATGATCTGCGGTAGAATGTCTGGCTTCGTAAAATGCCAAAGCTCCATGGCTGGAAGCGTCGGGAACATCCTCTCAAGCAGAGCGTCAGACACTGCTCGTGTCCCGGCAGCCTCGTAAACATGGGCCGGCGTCAAATGTAGTTCCTGAGCCCCGTAGGGTAGCGGAAGATTGCGGCGAGCGAAGATAGCTGCTGCGGTTTGCTTCGCATTGAAATTCGCCATGGCCGGTGGGAGTGCCATATTCACCTCGCTTGATAGTACCTCAGCATACTGGAGCTTTTCTTCCGTGTAAGAATAATAAGGTGGGCGCCCCGCCCTGCGGGCGGTCCCGCTCTATCGCGCGCAAGTGCAGCGCGCGCGACGGAGCCGCTAACGCGTCTCCGCCCGTGCGGGTGACGATCGGTGGCGCGCGCCGTGGAGAGGAAAGAGCCTTGCGGAGAGCGCGACCCGTGCTGATAGCCAGAGGCCGAGAGGAACGGCTGCTCTCGTGAATCGGGACGGAGGTGAGAGAGAGGCACCGCCACCGGCTAAACCGCAGGAGCAGTCCCATGACCCTACCCATCCGCCAAATCGCAGAACGCCTCGCGCAAAACGCCGAGGCCGTTTGCAGGCATTACCTCGATAACGGCCGCAAAAGCGGCCGTCACTGGATTGTGGGCGATGCTTACAACACCAAGGGCCGCTCCATGTTCGTGCGGCTTGCGGGACCGACCTACGGGCCAGGCGCCGCCGGTAAGTGGACAGATGCCGCCTCAGGTGAACATGGAGACCTTCTCGACATCATTGCGTTGACCCTCAACATCAGCCTCTCTGAAGCCCGCGAGGAAGCCCTGCGCTTCCTGTCACTCCCCAGCACGGCACGAAAGCCCGAGCACCAACCCGTGGCGCGCAACAGCAGCCAGGCGGCGCGCCGCCTGTTCGCCGCATCAATGCCCATTACCTACACCCCCGGCGAAACCTACCTCCGCCGAACACGCGGCATCACCTGCTCACTTGTAGTGCCTGCGTTGCGCTTCCATCCGCGCTGCTATCACCTCACCGACACCGGCCGCATGGAGCTCCCCGCCATCATCGCCGCCATCACCGACAACGCGGGCGACATCACAGGCGTGCAACGCCTCTACCTTGCTCCCGACGGCTTGCACAAAGCCGCCATCGAGGAACCCAGGCGATCACTCGGCGACCTGCTTGGAAACGCCATCCGCATCGGTGCCGTAACCGACGTCCTCGCCGCAGGCGAGGGATTGGAGACGATGCTGTCCATCCGCTCCCTGCTTCCCCACATGCCGGTTGTCGCCTGCGCGTCGGCCAACCACCTTGGCCTCTTCACCCCGCCGCCCGGCTTGAAGCGCCTCTACATCGCTCACGACCACGGCCGCGCCGGAGTTGCAGCGGCCGAGCAGCTGCGAGCGGTCGCCACAGCGGCCGGCGTTGCTGTCGGGTTGCTGACACCGCCCGGCAAGGACGATTGGAACGCCGACCTCCGCGCCGTTGCGGCTGACGTCCTGCATAGGCTGCTCGCCCACCAGTTGGCCCGTGAGGATATGTCCATCCTTCCGGCACCGTCGACCGCATCATCCTGACCGCGCTGCTCTCAGCAAGGGCCGTCCCCCGCTTCATATCGGCCACCTCCCGCCTTTCGAGCTGGCGAAGGAGGCCAGAGGCGGGTCCGGGCGCAACGGCTGCGCCGTCCTCCACGTTGTTCCGGCCGCGCGCGAAGAACGCGCGCGGTGCTGCCCGCAACGCGCCCCCGGCAAGAGCTTCGCCAGAAAGGCAGGGAAGAGGCCCCTGTCTAAGAAGCGACGGAAAAGTTACAGCCCATGTCCACCCTCGCGCGCCCCTCAGGCTATCCCTCCTCGACCGCAACCGCCCGCGTCACCGACGCTCTCGCCCTCTACGGCCACCACGGCCACTACGACGAACCCGAGCACCGCCCGTTCCCAACGGAAGACCTCCTGGACGGTATCGTCGCCGGCCTCTTCGACGGCATCGCGCAGCCGCTCGCGGAAACCGCCCTGCAAACCGACATCGCCGACCTGCTCTGGTCGCTCACCGACCTCTTCCACCGCAAGACCGACCGCGTGCAACGCTTCCTCGACGACAACGAGATGAAGCAGCGCGCCGCGCAGGAGCAGCAGGACGGATCGGAAATATCATCGGTCGCCCTCGAGCGCCTCATCGAGAAGGGCCAGCTGCTGCTGGAGAAGCGCGCCGCTTTCGAACGCATGAGAGACCAAGCGGCCCAGCAGTATGAGGACCACACCGGCTCCCCCTGGCGCCCACGGTCCGGCTCCAAGGTCAACCACCGCAAGAATACCGCCGCCGTCATCGACAGCCGAAACTACATCAGCGCAAAGCGGCGCGCGGAAACCGAAGTGATGCTGCCCGCCGGCCCAAAGGTCGCCTTCGCCGGTGGCCCGGATTACAACGACCATATCGCCATCTGGGCCGTGCTGGACAATGCCCACAAGAAGCATCCCCACATGGTACTCATCCACGGCGGCACCGACCGCGGTGCCGAGGCCATCGCCACCGCATGGGCTGCCAACCGCAAGGTCACCTGCGTCACCTTCAAGCCTGAATGGACACGCGACGGCAAGGCTGCGCCCTTCAAGCGCAATGACCGCATGGTGGAGGTCATGCCCATCGGCCTCATCGTCTTCCCCGGCAACGGCATCTCCGAAAACCTGGCCGATAAAGCGAAGCGCCTCGGCATTGCCGTGACACGGCCAGTTGCGCAAAAGGCGCCGCTGAGGACGCGGCCCTAGATTTCTTCCGATGACCAGCCGCCCGACAATAGGGAGAGAAAGAGGAGGGGAAGGGGGTCGGGTGACAGAGCAAAAGGCTGGGGAGAGGCCCTCGCCGGCACCGTCACCACAAAAGGAAAACTCCCATGACCCTCGACGCCCGAACCGCGCCACAAGCCAACGGTGAAGTAACAGCGCCCGCACTACCCGCACCGCGCCCGTTCAAGCGGGAAATCCGCGAGGTTCCCTTGCCCAGCCTCGTGTTCTCGAAAATCAACGTGCGGAAGCACAAGGACAAGGACGTGGACTCGCTGGCCGCGACCATCGCTTCTGCGGGCTTGCTCCAGCCCATCGGCATCCGCCAGCAAGCTGACGGCACCAACGAGGTGGTGTTCGGTGAACGCCGCACCCTCGCCATCCGCAAGCTCAACGCCAAGGGCCATCCCGGCACCGATATGGTTCCGGCCGTGGTTCTCGAACCCGGTGACGATGCCGCCGCCATCGAGGCATCCTTCATCGAGAACGCCGAACGACTGCCCATGGACGAAATGGACCAGTACGAGGTGTTCGCCGCCCTTCAAAAACAGGGGCGCGAAATCTCCCACATCGCCTTCACGTTTGGATGCACCGAGCAGTTGGTGAAAAGGCGCCTGGCCATCGGCAACCTGCTTCCGAAAATCCGCCAGATGTACCGCAACGAAGACATCGGGGCGAAGGAACTGCAGCTGCTGACCATGGCCACCGCCGCCAAGCAGAAGCAGTACCTGAAAGCTTTTGAAACCGGAAATGACTTCCCGCAGTCGTGGCAGCTCAAGGAATGGCTGCTCGGTGGTGCCGCCATCAAGACCAGCGTGGCCATCTTCGACCTCGCCGACTACAAGGCGCCCATCGCCAACGACCTCTTCGGGGAAGACGCCTACTTCACCAGTGCCGATCTCTTCTGGCAGCTCCAGAACGAGGCCATCGCCAAACAGAAAGACGCGCTGGAAACGTCAGGCTGGGCCGAGGTTCACCTGCTCGAACCGGATCAGCACTTCCACCGCTACACTTACGCCGACCTTTCCAAAGCCAAGGGCGGTCACGTCTACATCGTCGTGAAGCCCAGCGGTGAGGTGGAACTCCACAAGGGCCTCATCACCACCGCCGAACTCAAGAAGCTCGAACGGAAGGCGGAGAAGGGAAGCGGCGCGGAGGAAACAGAAGCCGAAACCATAGGCAAGGAGGACGCGCCGCAAAGGCCGGAACTTTCCGAACCGTTGGCCAACTACATCGACCTTGTGCGCCATTCCGCCGTGCGCGCCGAACTCGCCAAGACGCCGAAGCTGGCCTTGCGGCTTGCAGTGGCACAGCTCATCGCCGGATCTACGCACTGGTCCATCAGCGCCGAAGGACGCCAACCGGCCAACGCGGCGATTGCCACCGCTCTGAAAGATCTGCCGACCGAAATGATGTTCAAGGACATCCGCGCCAAGGCCAAGGCACTGCTGCCGAAGGGCTCCAAACGCGATGCCATCTACATGGGTGACAAGGGCGCCATCCGCTGCCCTTCCCATGGCGAGCGCGTGGTAGTCATTCTCGCCCACCTGCAGACGTTACCCGACAACGACGTGCTCGCCATCCTCGCCTCGCTCACCGCCGAAACCCTCGCCCTCGGGACCGAGGTGGTCGACACACTCGGCGCCACCATGGGCGTCACCATCGACAAGCTTTGGCAGCCCGACGACACCTTCTTCGACCTCACGCGCGACAAGGAGGTGTTAAACGCCATGCTCGCGGAAGTGATCGGCAAGGATGCCGCCGCAAGCTACCTCACGGGCACCGGCAAGGCGAAGAAGGAGATCATCAAGAAAGCCCTCAGCGGTGACGGCCGCAAGAAGGTCGACGGATGGTTGCCGCGCTGGTTTGCCTTCCCCGCAACCGGCTACACCAAGCGCAAGATGACAAAGGTTCAGCGCAGCAAAGCCTAGCCTTCCCGTCAAATCAGACAGGCCGCTTCTCGAAAGGGACGCGGCCTTTATCATTTTAGTGGCCTGCCGTGCGAATTCGCAAAGGGGGAGCCGATGGCTTAATTTCTTTGATCATTTGATTCGACACCGCACAGAGACCAAATATGTTCACAGATGAAGTGACGGAAAAGCTCGGCTTCTATGTCTACCGCCTGATTGACCCGCGGAACGGGGAAACGTTCTATGTGGGGAAGGGGTACGGCAACCGCGTGTTTGCCCATCAAAAGGGGGCGCTTGCCGCCTCTGACGACGAGCAGACCGAGAAGCTCCGGAAATCCGCCAAATCTGCAGGGACGGATTCGAGGTGGCACACGTCATCCACCGGCACGGCCTCGACGAAGCAACCGCCCTTGAACTCGAAGCTGCCCTCATCGATGCCTACCCCGAAGCCCACAACATCGCGGGCGGCCGCTCTTCCGGTGAACGCGGCTTGATGCATGCCAAGCAGATCATCGAACGCTATGCTGCCCCCGAAACCGTGTTCCGGCATTCAGCGCTGCTCATCACCGTCAACAAATCCGTCCTCGAAAGGGATAGTGTCTACGACGCCGTCCGCTACGCCTGGAAGCTGGACCCCAGGAAAGCAAGGCAGGCCGATCTGATCATGGCCGTTGAACGAGGCCTCATCATCGGTGTCTTTGTTGCCGACGAATGGCACCCCGCAACACCCGTACACTTCCCGCACACGTCAGTGAACCGCGAGGGCCGTTGGGGTTCGTCGGACGTGAGGCACCGGAGAACATCGCCAAGCAATACTTGCGACACCGCATACCGGATTGGCTGAGAAAGCAGGGAGCGTCCAACCCCGTTCGCTACGCTGACAAGGTTGCTTAAGCTTCACGGGATAGCCGTAGCAGCGGTTCGACACAGCGAATCTCGCCGACGCATCAATGCGTATACAGAATAGGTTGCTTCGCAAGGCATTGTTATTGAGTTACATTCACGCATGCGAACTGTTTCCTGCGTCGCCTCAAGCGACTTCTCAAGAAAGTTCGAAACGATAGAAGATCCAGGGGGCGACATGACACCGACAAATAATGCAGCGGTTGCGGTGCCTCCAGCCGCACCAATCTTGCGCCGCCTAATCATCGAACGCTTCCGAGGTGTCCAATCGCTGACATGGCACCCAAACGCGGGTGTGAACATCATCCTTGGCGGCGGCGACGCAGGAAAGACGACCATCTTGGATGCTGTGGGTTTGCTGCTAAGCCCCACAAATACGACAGTCGTTTCCGATACCGATTATTGGCAACGGGAATACAACTCCGAGTTTCAAATTGAGGGGGTCTTTTCGTTTCCCTCCGGCAGCACCATCGGCCAACAACTGAATCCCTCCTGGCCATGGGAATGGGACGGCAAAGACCCGCAGGTACCTAAGCTGGCGGAGGATGGCAGTGCGGCCTCTCAGGATTTGGTCTACCGCGCCAGGGTTCGGGGTACGACGGATATGGAGCTTGTCTATGAGCTCATGCAGCCCGATGACAGAATTTCCTCATTTTCAGTCGGACTGCGGCGTAGCATTGGGCTTGTCCGCCTGAGTGGCGAGGACAGGAATGACCGGGACTTGCGTTTGATCCAGGGATCCGCCTTGGATCGGTTGCTGTCCGATGCCAGCCTGCGCTCACGCCTTGCCGAGAAAATGTCGGGCACCGACATAGGGGATGTTCTTAAGCAGGAAGCCAAGGACGCGCTTGAAAATCTCGATGGCGAGTTCAAGAAGCGCGCTCTACCCCATGGGCTCGATCTCGGTATCGCAGGCGGGCAGGGGTTCTCGATTGGTGCCTTGATCGGGCTCACGGCCAAACATCAGACTGTGGACTTGCCCCTCTCGAGTTGGGGATCTGGTACGCGTCGGCTATCTGCCTTGGCCATCGCGGAACAACATAAGAGCGCCTTTCCGATCACCCTGGTGGACGAGGTAGAGCGTGGGCTGGAACCATATCGTCAACGGGACCTTGTCAAAAAACTGGAAGAGGCTGCCTCACAGGTCTTTCTAACGACCCACAGCACCTCCGTTCTGGCAGCAACGACCAAATCCTCCGTTTGGTATGTCGACGCTAAGGGAAAGATCAGGCCGTTAGGCGCCGACAAGATTGCGCTGTTCCGTAAAGGCCAACCGGAAACATTCCTCTGCCGGTTTGCCATCGTTGCCGAGGGCGCCACGGAAATGGGCTTTGTCACGTACCTCTTAGAAAAGGCCTTAGGCGCTACCCTTGAGCAATTCGGCATTTTCGTTGCCGATGGCAACGGTAACGAAAACACCCTGCGACTGCTGCAAGCCTTGTCGGAGGGTGGCCTCGCATTCGGTGGCTTCGCGGATAACGAAGGCACTTACCCTGACATCTGGAAAGGCCTCTTGGAGAAGCAAGGCAGTCTCTTGTTCCGATGGCCCAGCGGTTGCGTGGAAGAAAACGTGTTTGCTGCCATCCCTGCCGACAAGGTGGTGAAGCTATTTGAAGATCCGGATGGCCTCTCGGGTATCCGCCTAAGAACCATGGCGGACAGGCTTGGAACCACCGCCAAGGATCTTACCACCATCACCACAGCCGCAGGTGACAAGCTGATAGCCGTGATGATCGATGCGGCGACGGGTAAGGTTCCGGATGACAAGAAAGAGGACAAGGAGGAGAAGAAAAAGTTCAAAAACCACCAGACTTCTTGGTTCAAGTCGTATCTGGGCGGGCGCGAGCTTGCTGAAAAGATGATTGCCCTTGGCGCCTGGCCATCGCTTTCCCCGCAGATCCTTCCGTTCCTCAATGCTGTGCGTGGCGTGGTCGGCCTGCCAGCCACTACGGACCTTCCGTCGTGACCGATGAATCTGTTCACGCGGCATTACGTTCGGAAGCTGCACTGGTGGTCGTTGAGGCCCCGGGCGGATGCGGGAAGACCTTTCAAGGATCTGACTACGCCAAGGACATTGCTGCGGCCATCAAGCCAGGCCGACTACTGATTTTGACCCACACCCATGCTGCTTGCTCCATCTTTGACAAGAAGACCAAGGGAATTGGCTCGAACATCGAAATCCGCACGATCGACAGCCTCATTGCACAAATAGCCTCTGCCTATCATCGTGGGCTTGCGTTGCCCGCCGATGCTTCGGTTTGGGCCCGTCAGGCGGGAGATGATGGATATGGGCTTTTAGGCGTCAAGGTAGCGGCGCTGCTGAAGCGTTACCCTTCGATCGCAGCAGCGTTGGCTCAGCGCTACCCCCTGATTGTTTGCGACGAACATCAGGATTGCAGCGGAGAACAACACGCGGTCATTGCTGCCATCCAGGCTGGTGGTGCGAGGCTTCGGGTATTCGCTGATCCGATGCAAAAGATCTTCAAGGATAAATCCTTCGTTGGCGGCTGCCTCCCCTGTGATTGGAATGTTCTGAAGGAAGAAGCCGACACGTTCGAAGAGCTAGATGTTCCGCACCGTTGGAAGAACACCGACCCAGATCTCGGGAAGTGGATTCTCGGCGCCAGGGAGGCGCTAAAGGCTGGTGGCAAAGTGGATCTGGTAAACCGTCCAACGTCTGTAGTTGTCATCCGGGTCGATAACATCGCCAAGAAATATGGAGACGTCCTGCTTTCAACTGCGCACCGGAAGCCCATCGACGCTTTTATTGGAGCTACCAACTCCTTGCTGGTCGTGGCGCATCACACACGAACCGCCTCGGCACTGAGAGCGCTCTTTTACCGTCAGATACCTCTATGGGAGGGGCATACCCGAAAAGGTTTGGAGAAGCTCATCGGGGTATTGAAGGAGCCTCAAACCACGACCGTCTTGGCGGCTGCTGTCGTCACCTTCATGGATGAAGTGGCAGTGGGGTTCAGTCCCTCCGCGTTCGGCGACCAATTTCAAGCGGAGGTAGCTGGAGGATGCACCACCAAGCGCAAGGCCGACACCAAACCAGCAAAGATACAGGCCCTTGCAAAATTGATTGTTGACGAGCCCGACTTTCGGGGCGTGGCTAAGGTGCTGCGCACGATTGGTGATCTCCGCGCATCAGATTCCGTCTTCAACGACATCAAGATTGACCACAGTAAGGAATTTTGGGAGGCCGCCCGGCTGGCTGAATATTCAACCGCGGAGGAGGGGTTCAACGCGCTGACGCACAAGCGGACCTATTCGAGACCAAGCCCACCACCCAAGGCAATCAGCACCATCCATAAGGCCAAGGGACTGGAATGCGATTGCGTAGTGCTGATGGCGTGTGACGACAAACAATTTCCTGATACGCCGGAGGCACGTTGCTTGCTCTATGTTGGCCTAAGCCGAGCCATGAATCGATTGATGATCGTGGTCCCAAATTCCAACCCGAGCCCGCTTTTGCAACTGTAGCGCTGAAGGTCACCAAAGGGGAAGCATCCTGCCGCCTTCTATTCTCCAGATGTCGCCGGGTTAGAGCGGTCCTTGTCATCCCATTTGGGCTTGGGAGTACGTTGCCCAAACACGCTTTGCGACACAACCAGATGCCCTTTGTCCTGAGGAAGGATGACGCTCTCCACGATGGGAGATTTGGCTGCGTACTCTTGCACCAAGCCTTCAGTGCCGGGGGCTTGCGAAAACACTGCCCGGTATCCGAACCGGCAGGTGAGTCGGTTGAACATCTCAACCTTGTCTACATCGCGGATATCGCCATGCCCCAAGCCGTTGCGTACGAACGCATCCCTGATCTCCGAATACCCGTAAAGCATTAGCTGAGGGGTTATCGGGAACTGGAAGGCGACTGGCCCTCCATTGCGGTCGATCGTGTAGGGAAGAAGCTCCTCATCAGCGAGGCGGGGATCAAAATAGACAACGGGGTTGTCGCTGGTCAGGAACGGCACGTCCGTTGTGTTGTGGAGAACCGCCAGCCCAAGCCGGTCCAGAACGGTGCCCATGGCACGCATGGCGGTGGGCATGGAGTGGATCGATTGGTGCGGATCGATAGAGATAAGAGCCTGTTCAAGAATATCCTCCATGCCTTCCGGCTTCGGGGGAAGGAGGCCCATCTTGTCGAGTGTGAACGCCGCTGCACGGACTGATTCAGCCTGCATCTTCTCGAAGGCATCCCTGGCGGCGGGAACGCGCGCCCGCTGCAAGGCAATGAACTCATAGAGGTCGTCGATTTTGATTGGGCGTCGGTTATGGATGGCATCGACGAGGGACGGCCACTTGTTCTCCACCGTGCCGAAGAAATCTTCCAACTTGTTGTTGTCCCTTCCGCCATCGGGAAGGGGCTGTGAATAGAAATACTTGTGAAATGCGGTGTTGTCTGGCGTTTGGTGAATAACCTTGCCCGGCTCATCCTTGAGGTGGATGTAAACCTTTCCGTCGTTGCCGGCGAACCGCTTCAGGTAGGTTTGTGGGATGTAGTGGTGACGCTTTTTGTCCATGCTTCAAGTATAGCGGACCTGTTGCGGTGCTGGCACCCCCCCCCCTGTCGCACTTCTGAACATATCCGATGTTATGTTCTAGACAGGAAAGCGGCCCTTTCTATTGTAGCCATTTCACGCGCGACATCGCCGTACGGATTAGGCAGCGCCTCAATAGGGCACCCAGCCGTTCGTCACCGCATTGACCTTCTACCCAAACCAGAACCGCCAAAAGATGCCGTTCCGCATCCTCGACAGTCACCAACGGTCTGATATTGTCCATCCGCCACCTCCATCGTTTCCATTCTGCTACGATGCAAAGGCACGGGGATAACTCAAGCCATGGGCCATTGGGAGCAAATCGAGGTCGAGAACCGCAACGGCAAACGAAACCCTTGGTGGTTTGGCGCTCTCATGGTCGCCGGTTCGCTGGCCTTGTGGACGATCGTGGTCGCCGTCATCTTTTCATAGGATCGTGAAGGCTGACATCCCGAAGGGATCTGCCGACATGCCAGCCGACCTAAGTGACCCCACCACAATTTAACATAATGGTTGTTATACGAATGGCTGTATTCCGCCATTTCTTATTCATTCAAAAATTATGCGAAGTCTAATATTCACGCAACCGGCACATCACATCGAGACGAAGCAACATATCATAGACTTGATTTTCTTCTCGGCACGCCCCATAAAATAAAGTATACTTTAATTGCAATGAAAGCGGGTTGATTGGCTGAGCTACTGTGGGGCAACGTCTATTACGCGGATACCTATTGCGGGATCCTGCGCGAAGAAACCGGCAACCGGTACACATTCCAGTACGATAGAACCTACACCGGGCCACCGATCGCGCATCTCATACCCGTCCGTACCGACGCATACTCCACCGAGTACGGCCTGCATCCCTTCTTCGATAACCTCCTTGCCGAAGGCTGGCTCGCCTCCGCGCAATCCCGCCTGTTGGGAAAACGAGAAGCGCGCCCCGTTGAGCTCCTGCTTGCCTTCGGCCACGACTGCGCCGGTGCCGTTTCGGTTATTGACCCGTCCCCTCGTCCGCTTTCCAATACCCTTCTCGACCCCACAGACGCCAAGAGCGTTGCAGCCTACCGTTCCCGCGCTTCGCTTTCCGGCATCCAGCCCAAGCTCTCATTGAAAGCGATGGACAACTCCGGCCGGCCGCGGGTCGCGAGATCAGCACACACATAGCCAAGTTCCCGTCGGAATCGCACCCGGACATCATCGAGAACGAATACCTTTCCACGCTCGCGTTCCGGATGCTTCTGCCACGGGAGCCGATCGTTCAGCCCACCATCCAGCATCTGCCGGAATTGGGCAATGCCCTCATCATCCCGCGCTTCGACCGCAAGGATGGGAAGCGCATCCACTTTGAAGAATTCACCAGCCTGCTCGGCATGCCGTCAGGACTGAAGTACGACGCGGACCACGGCGACATCGCCAGCTTCATCTTGAACACCCCCCAATGCGCCCCCACCGACCTCTACCGCATGCTGCGACGCATCCTTGCAGGATTTCTAATCGGCAATACCGACATGCACCTCAAGAACCACGCCATGCTGCACGAGAACGGCAAGCTATCCCTGACGCCCTGCTACGACCAGGTGTGCGGCATCCTCTACGAATACCCGGATCTCGCCCTCACACTCGACGGCCACCGCCGCAGGCTCGTTGATCTCAAAGCCCGCAACATCGAACTGCTGGCACACGAATTCGCATTGCAAACCGGCCTTACCGGCCTCATCGCATCGCTCGGCAAACGCCTGCCGCGTGCCATCGCCGCCGTCCACGATGCCCCCCATGGGGACACACATCTCAAAACCAAGATCATCAGAAACATGGAGGCGAGATGGAAAGGAACATTCAGCTCGATTGGCAAAGCATCGTCAAAGACGCCATTGCCGCGCGCAAACGCCAGCACCTGACCCAAAAGGAACTTGCTGCCATCGCCAGCCTCAGTCTCCCGACCGTAAACCGCTTCGAACAGGGCGACACGTCCCTCACGCTGCGTTCAGCGCTGAAGATCCTCCAAAAGCTCGGTCTGGCCTCTTCACTGCCGATCTGAGTTTGCCGCGCCCCACATGTCAGGAAGGCGAGTGCCCGGCCCCATAGGCTTTCACAACGAAAGCCAAACGGACTGCCGTACAAATGGCCTTTGCTGGCTGAAGGCCAAGACCCCAACGCCCTCGAGGCGCGCTTCGCGTATCATCTTCACAGGCTCAGCCTAACAGGAGGGCCATTGCGTGAAGCCTTAAAGGGAAAGGCGTATCTCGCCACCGCCCTCTCCCAAGGCCGCGTCAGCGTCGAACACACCTTCATCACCGAGCTTGCCGCCACACTCAGCCTTGCCGCAGATGAGTTGACGCGCCCGCTGATCGAACAGGAAACGAACGAGTGGTCCTTCTACCGCACCAGCGCCGCCAATCGTGAAGCTGTCTGGAACAAGGCGATGGCGTTGGCCCGATCAAACAAAATGACTCTACGCGATACCGCCGACGCAATCGGCTTTGACTTCGCCGATCTTTCAAACGCCGTTTCCGGAAAAAGGCCCCGGGTACTGGAATGGCACCACGCAGAACGCCTCGGCGCACGCGCATCGCCTCCCGCCGATCCACGCGACCTACTTCCCGAAGCACCCGGCCGCTAGGTGTTGGTAGAGATTTCCACGCCTGAGGTTTGACGCAATCCGGTCAACATGGCCGCCGCAATCACACGCGAATTCTTACGCACACGCGCGCCACACGGCGCAACCACCTGAACCGAAAACGCACACGCCGCAATCTCGCGCAAGCACCCCGCTTGCGTGAATGCATCACCATGCCCGCATACGGATCGACGAAACCATGCCGCCACAATTAAATCAAAACCCCATGGGACTTTTCTCGTGTGAGAAACAATGCGCCAATACCACGGAGAAACATTATGCACCTGTTATAGCTGCACAGTTTAATAGTGCCCACTTTATATCGCTGATACTGGCGCTCGGATTCCGTCCAGCAAGCCCTCCCCCAAGGAGGGCTTTTGCTTTTTCGGGTTCGCGTTTCTAGCGCCAGCATCCGCAGCTGAACCGCCTTCCGGCTCACCGCCGGAGGGATCGATCCCCCATGTCCAAACGCAAGTGCCCAGGCTCATGAAAATCGAAACCCTCATCGCCCGCTTCCGCGGCCGCTGCGTCTATTGCGGCAAGGCAGTCAACAACGAGGTGAAACAACCTCACCCCGACGCCCCAAGCCGCGACCACTTCATTCCCGTTTCACGCGGTGGTTCGCGCGGCGCCAAGAACACGGTGCTCGCCTGCTACGCGTGCAATCAGGCCAAGGGGAACATGGATCCGCGCCTGATCCTGTTCACATGGCTTTGGCTCAACCCAAGGAGTTTCCATGCCGCTGTTGAACGCGTCGATGCCGTCAACTGGGACGGCACCACCATCCATTAATCAGCAAACGCAGATCGGAACCGAGGGAATGTCGTCATTACCAGCGGGTTTCAAGTCAAACCGGGATGAGCCGCTTGCTTCATCCGCAAGCGGTTCGAATGATGCGCACCCTTCCAAAGGTCCGGCATCCCCACCCATGGCAAAATCCTACAAGCTTCCCGCACAGGATACTCCGCCGTACCCGCCAATGGTGCCGGTCGCCATGCCGGATTCACCGTTCCTCGCGCGCATCTATGAGCTGACCTGCCGATGGGTCCAGGAAGAATGGTTCATCATCGACGCCATCAAGCGCGACACGACGCGAAGCGGAAGGGCATCCTTGCAGGCCATCAAGGAGAGCCGCCTAACCCTCGACAACCTTGCAAAACGCTTGGAAAACATCAGCCAAGCAACGCTTTTGCGCGAACTGAAGAAGCTCAATGCGCCACCGCCGGGTGAGATCATCCGCGTCACGCGGCTTACCTTCGCCAAGCATCTTCTCATCCACACCCGCTTGCTCGTGCGCGAGGTTGCCTTGCGTGCGGGATACGACAACCAGCGCCACTTCGCGGAAATGTTCCTGCGCGAATTTAAGTGCAGGCCATCGGACTTCCGGCGGAGCCACGTCAAGCAAACGGCGCTCAAACCAACCAGGCCCCCAAAGCCAAAATCCTAACAGCTGGAATCTCGTCAACCGCTGCGGGTTCCGCGTCACGCCGTTTACCGATCAGGGCACTTCCACCAGCATGCCGATTTTCAGGACAGGGGGACATTTATGAGCAACCCGCAAACCATTACCGTCAGCACGCCAGAGGCATTCCGAAACACACTGGCATCTTACGCCGGAAAAGGGTTCCAGACCCTGCGCGACCAGGGCAACCACATCACCCTATCAAAGCGCAAGACATTCAATTGGCCGGTCGCAATCATCTGCCTGTTCATCCCCATCATCGGGTGGATCGCACTCGCCTTCATGCTGATGGCCGCCGGCCGCGGCTCTGAAGTCGTGGAGATCGTGCTCGAACCCAAAATCACTTGATCCAAAGCGACCGCAGAGAGCCATCCCATGAACGCAATGAAATGCGCGCTCTTCAGCGCTGCCTTGCTCAGCATTGTCGAGCCCACGTTCGCTTCTCCCCCCTTGGAGAGCGATACGATGGTCGGCCTTATGGTCAAAGCCAACCCCAAGCTCACCGACCGCAAGGCCGTCGAAACCTTCGCACGGTATGTCTGGTGCCATGGATACGCCCCCCTGCAGAACCAATTCCAGCGCGAGGATTACCTAACCAACCTTGCCGCCCGCATGAAAGACCTTGGCAGCAGCTCGTTCGGCAAGATCGAGGGCCTGTACCGCAAGTTCTCGTTCTTCGACTATGACTTCAAAACCGAAACCCTGCAGATCAACCGGGGCGACTACGATTGGGCGCGCACCGCACCCGTGGGAAACTTCCTCACCCCGCAAAACCGTACCTGCTGGCAAAACCTCGGCAACATGTTCAGCTTCAGCCCCGTTGTCGAAGCCCTTCCCGATTGGAAGAAAATCCCTTGGCGCATCTCCATTCCGAAGGATAAGGCCCGCGCCCTTTTTGAACATGGAAACCCCACGGCCACGCTCACCTTCAGCATGAAGGTCGAATCCTACACCGTGGAACCGATGGGAAGCCCCAAATACATCTTCCGTGGCCCCACCACCGAGTGGGAGCTCATCGTGCACAACGGAAAGGGTGAGGAAGCCCGCAGGTTTTCAAGCGAGGAACGCGAACTCGCAAAGGCACTGCCGTTCAATGCCCCCACGCCGGGAGGCGATACCCTGAAACGCGGCACCAGCCGCATTGCCACGGCCGGCATCAACGTCCGCGAACGCCCCGCGATGGACGGCCCGCTCATGATGACCATTGGAGCAAATGCCGTCTTCGAGATCGAAGACGCCAGCCCCGATGGTCAATGGACCCGCATCAACTCAGCCCCCGAAGTGCGCGGCTGGGCAAACAATGCCGTCATCCTGAAAGCCAGCACCCTGAATGCCACGTACTCCACCGCGCCGGACGAAACCGCTGCCCTCCCTACAACAACCCAACCCGACAAAGACGCCCTGTTCCGTAGCGCGAAACTGCTCACCACCGGCGTGCACGACCAAGCCATGAGCACCTACGAGGAATACCGGAACGGCTACAACGTCATCACCAAGAAGGTCACGTTGGGGTTCACGTTCACCTCGGACGACCCCTGTACCGTCACCCTCGCCACCACCAGGACGGAGAAGGAAAACGACTATGGCGACCACTGGAAGGAACAAACGTTCACATCCTCGCAGCGCTTCGATTTCCGGAAGATGAAGGACATCAAGGCACGCTACGAACCCGACCCGTGGGAATCCCTCCTGCACTCGTTTGCAGGGGGCGACCGCAACCCACAGCTCAGGAAACCCAAGATGACCACCATCGTGGAATTCCTCGGCGAGAAGGCGGTCTGCGGTTTGAAGGACGATGGCTCCGACAGCTACTGCTCGTCTGCCACGGCATCGGCCAACCACACCTACCCAAACCCAAAGGCACGCCCCAAGCAGCTCCGCGCAGCCTTCCAGACCATCAAATCAACCTGCAACTGACCCAGGACACCCCATGAAAATCTCGCCCGCGCTCATCCTCGGCCTCGTCATCGGCGTGGCCACGTTCACCTTCATCAAACGCGCCAGCATGTTCGGAATAGAGTGCTTCCATACCGGCAAGGAATTCCTACCCAACACGCCCTGCATCGAGCCTTCCATCTACTACGGGCTCTTGGGGTTCGCCGCTTTGCTGACCATCGTCGGCATCATCAGAACAGCAAAGGGTACGCCAGCCAAGCCCGAAAAATGACATTCTGGCCCCTCGCCTGCCCCGCATGTGGTGTCTCATGGGGGGGAGGAAATCCCTCCTGAAATCCTCCACCATTATGGTGGGGAAACGCACTACCGCCGCTCGATCTGGATCTAAGACATGCATCTCGATATGACCGTGGCCATCGCCTGTCCTGATTGCGGGATGATGTTCGACCGCTGGACAGGGCTACGCATCAGGTCCGCCCCTACGCCAAGAAAATGAATTGAACAAATCACCCAGCCTTGTCACTTATCTCACCCAGAGCGGAAATTTGGCCATGATCAAACCCCCGTTCACAAATGACCCAACGCGGACGTCTTAGCCGCTAGCGTTTGGCAGTCTGCGGCGTCTGCTTTGCCGAGTTAGCGGACATCGCAGCGATTCTCGTGTTAGCTCCCTAGGCTCGAGAGCGTTGGTCCGCTAGTAGTCTGAAGCCGAAAAACGCTTTGCGACGCGATGGGCCAAAATCTGCGTCGTTGGAATCCGCAATTTGTCGGCTTTACTATTCATCGGACCAATAGTTCTGTCTTTGCGAGCTGCACTTCACAGCAGAGACCGGCGCGCCACTGATTTTCAAGCTTGCTCCGTTTTTCAAAGGCGCCTTTCGATAAGTTCGCCTAAATAAGAGCCACAGCACGCTTCAATTTTCCACCGACCTCGCGCGCAGCTTCCTTGAGCTTCGGATTGTCGACGGCCAGCATCGAAGCGACCGGGTCAATTGCAGCCACCTCGACGTCTTCAGTTTCACGCTGTTGAATAACGACGTTGCACGGGAGCATGGTGCCGATCTTGTCTTCCAGTTGGAGCGCTTCGTGGGCTAGCTGCGGATTACATGCGCCAAGAATTCGATAGTTGCGAAATTCGACACCAATTTTATCCTTGAGGGTCTTCTGGATATCGAGGTCGGTGATGATCCCGAAGCCTTCCGTCTTCAATGCGGCGATGGTCCTGACGATCACATCTTCGAAGCTCCCCTTCACCGTCTTGCTGAAATAGTAGCTCATGGCGAACGCTCCTTATGACTAGTCGATCAACATCCCGACCAAGTTTTTGGCTTTTAGTCGCCGGGCCTTCTTCAGCTCAAATAGGAAGTGGCGCGCCCTGTCTTAACCGACGAGGTCGCTCATGCCTTTCAGCACGACGTAGATGCCGACCGTTGCCACGATCGCAGCAAAGATCTGCGCCAGAAGCTGCTTACGGCCGGACAGGACGTCGGCTGCACGGCGTCCCAGCAGTCCGCCTGCGACGCCACCTAATATGAAAAACGCGACCAACTGCCAGTCGATTAGCCCGGAAAGCGCGTAGTTGCCCGCTGTCGTGAATCCGAACGCCGCCACAGAAACCAGTGACGAGCCGATCGCGAAAATGAGCGGCATATTGGTTGCGGCGACCAGACCTGGCACGACGAGAAATCCGCCCCCGATTCCGAAGAAACCCGACAGCGCACCGACACCAACGCCGTAGATGAGAAGCAGCGGCATCAGGTCGGGTGCCGAAAGCCAATCAAGTCGAACGGCAGCATCTCCGTCTCCCGCCTTCTTGAAAAACATGGCAGCTGCGATGACGATCATCAGAACGCCAAACAGGACGAGCAGTTTCTGCCCGTCGAATTGCTTGCCAAAGGTCGACCCGAGCGCTGCTCCGACGACGCCGGCAGCTGCAAAGACCAGGGCGCAGCGCCACTTGACGTGATCCTGGCGCGCATGGCCCCAAAGATTGGCGAGCGCGCTCAATGCGACCGCTACCGCACTCGTGCCAATGGCCACATGAGGGGACTTCACGCCGACGACATAGACAAGCAGGGGGACAGCAAGAATTGACCCGCCGCCTCCAATGAGGCCCAGGACGAATCCGACGAGAGATCCTGAGAAAGTCGCCAGAAGGTCATGCGTCAGCATCACGCCATGACCTTGGGCTGGGCCATCCACTCCCGGCCCTTTAGCATGGCCTGCCAGTAAATCGGCGGCAGGATGCGCTCTTTTAGAGCCCAGGCAAGGCGTGAGGGCTTCGTGCCGTCGAGTATGACATTGGGGAAGGAGGCGCACACCTTTCCGCCGTACATGAATTCAGCCAGCACGACTTTGCCGCGCTCGACGGTCAGCGGGCACGAGCCATATCCATCATAAGCACATTCGGCGTGTCTCAGACCTTTGTCGAAGAGCAGATTTTCGGCGACGACAGGGGCTTGCTTGCGTGCCGCTGCCGCCGTTTTAGCGTTGGGCGTATTGGTGGCATCGCCCAGCCCGAAAATGTTGCCATATTTCTTGTGACGCAGGGTCGACGGATCGACATCGATCCAGCCGCCTGCGTCGGACAACGCGCTGCCGCGAATAAAATCCGGCGCCATTTGCGGCGGACAGGCATGGATCATGTCGAATGCTGTTTTGACAGTCGTTTTGGAGCCGTTCGGTGCGGTCTTCGTGAACCACGCTGTTCTGGCTGGCCCATCGATGGCAGTCAGCGTGTGGTTGAAGTTCAGTTCCGCGCCATAGCGCTTCACATAATCCATCAGAGCCGGGACGTAGTCCGGTACGCCGAACAACACGGCGCCAGAGTTGAAGAACGAGACGTCGATATCGTTCAGACAGCCGGACCGCAGCCAGTGGTCTGCCGACAGATACATCGCCTTTTGCGGCGCTCCCGCGCACTTGATCGGCATCGGCGGCTGCGTGAATATCGCACGGCCTGCCTTCAGGTTCTGGACCAGCTCCCAGGTGTAGGGTGCCAGGTCGTAGCGGTAGTTGGACGTGACACCATTTTTTCCGAGGGTTTCGTTGAGCCCTTCGATCCCGCTCCAGTTGAGCTTGATGCCGGGACATACGACGAGATGATTGTATGCAATCGTGCGACAGCCTTCGATGACGACTGCGTTGTTGTCGGGTATGAAGGCCGCGACAGCCGCCTTAATCCAAGTCACATGCCGAGGCAGAACCGACGCCATCGATCTGGCGGTCTGCGCGGCAGTGAACACACCAGCGCCAACCAGCGTCCAGCCGGGCTGATAGTAATGGGTTTCAGCAGGCTCGATGATCGCGATATCGAGATCGCGTTCACGCTTCAGTAGACTGGCTGCAACGGCCGCGCCGGCGGCGCCGCCGCCGACGATGACGATGTCGTGTCTTGCTGCCGGCGCGCCACTTACTACCGTTCCGCCGCTTCGTATCCGGTTTGCAACGCCCGACATATCGTAACCGGCGGCCTTGGTGCGCGCCAAAATATCGGTCAGCGGTCGCACCTGGGCCTCTGCAAGGCTCCATAGAGTGGCGCTGCGGGTCCCGGTCCTGCAGTAAGCCAATACGGGCTTAGGCAGATCGGCGAGTGCCGCTCTGAACGCGTCAGTGTCGCTGTCAGAAACCTTACCGGAGGCTACAGGCACATACCTTGCCTCCAAGCCGCGTTCGCGCGCAGCCTTTTCTATCTCGGCGAACAGCGGCTGATCGGCGCCTTCACCGTCGGGGCGGTTCGATATAATAGACCGGAAGCCGCTTGCTGCTAGCGCGGCAACATCGGACGGAGCGATCTGCGGCGAGACCGATATCTCGTCAGTCAGCTTGTTGATCATCTAAGTTCCTAAAGGGTATCGATCAGAATTCGTTGACAGGCACTTTCAAGTAGCGCTTGCCGCTTTCGTCGGGCTCGGGCAGCTGACCGCCGCGAATGTTGACCTGGATCGACGGGATGATGAGTTTCGGCAGCGCGAGGGTCGCGTCGCGTTCGGTGCGCATTCTGACGAATTCGTCCTCGGTCACGCCCTCATGCACGTGGATGTTCGTCGCCTTCTGCTCGGCAACCGATGTCTCCCATTTGATCTCGCGGCCGCCGGGGGCGTAGTCGTGGCACATGAAGAGCCGCATCTCGCCGGGCAGTTCGAGAACACGCTTTATCGAATGGAAAAGTACCCGTGCATCTCCGCCGGGAAAATCGGCGCGCGCCGTTCCGCCGTCGGGCATGAACAGCGTGTCACCGACGAACGCGGCATTGCCGATGACGTGGGTCATGCAGGCGGGCGTGTGGCCCGGCGTCAGCATCGCGAAGGCAGTCAGGGTGCCGATGGTGTAGGTGTCGCCGTCCTTAAACAGCCTGTCGAATTGGCTGCCATCGCGCTGGAACTCTGTGCCTTCATTGAAGATCTTTCCGAAGACCTCCTGCACGATCCTGATGTTTTCACCGATGCCGAGCTTGCCGCCGAGCTTGCCTTGAATGTAGGGCGCAGCAGAAAGGTGATCGGCATGCGCATGCGTTTCGATCAGCCACTCGACCTTCAGGCCGCTGTCCTGGACGTATCGGATGATTTCATCGGCAGAGTCATAGCTGATACGCCCTGCCGCATAGTCGATGTCCATGACACTGTCGATGACGGCGCAGGCACTGGAATTTGGGTCTTTGACGACATAGCTGACGGTGTTGGTCGCCTCGTCAAAGAAGCCTTTGACCTCTGGCTTCATTGAGAGATCGACGGCGTGGGGGATGCTGCTCATGGTGCTCCTCATGTGATGTGTTGGCTGCGAGTCGGGATCAGACGCGCGGTGAGCGTGGGCAGTGTGCGCGCCGCAAACATTCCGGAGAGCATCGCGACGACGAATGTTATGGTTTGTGTGCCGCCCAGAGAGAGGGCGACGATGGCGGGGCCCGGGCAATAGCCGACAAGACCCCAGCCGATGCCGAACACCGCCGAACCCAAGATTAACTTCGGATCGATCACAGTGGCCGTCGGAAGCTGAAACGCATCTGCAAGGATCGGTCTTGGGCGACTGAACACCAACCGATAGCCAACCCCGGTCGTGATGACCGCTGCAGCCATGGTGAGCACCAGGCTGGGGTCCCAAGCCCCTGCCACGTCGAGAAAGTTCTGGACTTTCGCAGGGTTCGCAAGCCCCGAGACGATCAGGCCCGTGCCGAACAGAAGGCTAGAGATAAATGTCAGCGCAATCTGCATGTCAGCCTCCCACCACATGACGGACGATGAAAACGGTTGCGATTGCCGTCGCCATGAACGACGCCGTCGCAACGAATGAGCGGGACGACAGCCGGGCGATGCCGCAAACCCCATGACCGCTCGTGCAACCGCTGCCGGTGACGCTGCCGACGCCGACCAAAAGACCACCCGGCACAAGGAGTGCGGTGCTTCCGGTCACTGTATGAGGTACGTCGGAGCCGGTGATCAGAATGTAGAGCGGCGCGGCAGCCAACAGCCCGCCGACAAACGCCAGTCGGACCGGCGTCTGGTCATCGGCATAGGGCGGCAGCAGCCTCGATACGAAGCCGCTCACACCGGCAATGCGGCCCGTAAAGGCCATAAGCAGCACAGCGGCTGCGCCAATGAATAAACCGCCTATGATCGACGTATACGGTGTGAATTGGGTGACGGTCACGGTTTGATGTCCAAGGTTAGATGCGAAGCGCGATCGTAGAAGCGATTGCGCTGATGACGAGCGCAGCACATGACAATCGCCGCACTCCTTTGCGAGACCGTTCAAGTTGCGTTCAAGCAGGGAGCCATTGAACAGCGGATCCGCTAATGAGCGCTCACGATGTATGACGCGACGCGCACGTGTTCGTTCCCGTCAGGCTGTAAGCGGGACAGAACTTCACAAGTCCAGTCAGCAGGGGCACAAGGCCAACAAGACCCCAAAGGGTCTGAGGGCCTACAAAGACAAGGCTCAGGAATCCTAGCCCCAGAACGATCCTGAGCGTGCGATCAATCGTGCCGACGTTGTGCGTCATGGCGGGTCTCCTGTTGTTGGAGACCTTCTTAGGCCTGTGTGGCTCGGGTGTATGTGACCAAGTCACAAAGCGACTGGTTAGGGCGCCCCAGCAAGATTTTTTAGGTCCTTCAACGCCAAAAGTCTGGTCTCGCCCCGCGTTGCCGAAATCCAGTTCCGCCGCTGGAATTCATGAAGTTGCCGGCTGATCACTTCGCGGGCTGTGCCAAGCTCTGAGGCCAACTGCTGATGCGTCAGCGATACGCGACCCTCGCCATCGGCGAGCTCCAACAGCCTCTGCGCCAATCGAATGTCGATTCGCGAGAACGCGACTTCATCGATGATCTTGAACAAGTTGGTCACGCGCACGCTGAATGCGGTGAAGACGAAGCGACGGAACTCGGCCGATCGCGCGATGAGATCGTCAAACGTGGCGCGCGGAATAGCGACAGCTTCGACATCCGTCTCGGCAATGCCTTCCGCCTGGTATTCTTCGTAGCCCATGAGGCACGCCGTCGTGAGCGCGCAGCTTTCGCCTGCCGACACGCGGTAAAGGACAATTTCGCGACCGCTATCGGAAACCTGCTGCACGCGAACGGTTCCTTCGAGAAGCAGGAGATAGCTTTCCGGCGATTGACCCGGCCCGAAGATACGTGTTCCGGCGGGAAGCGTTACAATCTTGCTGGTCTCAACAAGCGGCTTGCCGATCGACGGCTCTAGCTTTCGGAGACCGGGAAAGTGAACAGTCCAATCGGGGCTCGGCACTTAAGAGTCTCCGGCGACCAGCGCACTATGTCAGAGGAATTTCTGTTATAATAATCGCAACTTTGCGAAAGCTAGCAGCGCTTTCTCAGCGCAAGAGGACTACCAAGCTTAAATATTGAAATAATATGGACGCAGCAAGGTAACGCCGGCACGTGCCACCAAACTATCACGGGCGTGGAAAATGCGCCCATCCTGATGGCAGCTACGTGGTTGCTGACTCGACTGCTTACGCTATATCAGCTGACGAAATCTAGACGCAGACATTGGGCACTCCGGGTCACTGCTCTCAGATGCAACATTTGTGTGTCGGCTCAGCATCGATAAGCGGACTACTCCCGCAAGGCGTTGTTAGTCCGGGCCTTCGTCATGACCGACGTCCGCTACTGGGACGAAGCTGCAGTGCCGATATCGTTGCTATGCCGAGAAAGCGGACATTGAGGTGGCCAGGGACACGGTTGCTGTTGCCTACAAAAATCATGTCCGCAGAGCACCGCAAACGGACATTTGCAAAGTGGCCCGAAGGCCTGAGGCGGATATCGTTCTTGCCACGAGTTTTCGAGTAAGTGGAAAGCGCGAGGTCACACCGCCGTCAGCACCAGCTAACCCGCCACTTGCATCCAACTTTTCGCCGCTGTCGCACGTCGGTGCTCACTTCGAGGTGCGCGACACCGCCGCCGCATGAAGAACTCTTCCATCCGAATCAATGATCTCGACCGACATGGTCGTCTCGCTGATCTTCGCAGCCATAAAACCGAGTGAGGCATAGCAGTGCTTCGCCCGTCCGATCTCATCGGGCGCTCGTACCCTTGAACCAGCGCCTGACGTGAAATAGTGCACTCCATTGCTCGTGGCGTGCTGCAAATTGTGGTCGTGTCCATTGAAATAGGCTTGCACGCCATACTTTTCGAGTAGCGGCTTTAAGCGGGCGTTATTGCGATATGCGAATAAAGCGCATTAGTCCGATATTTTTCTTATTCTCAGTTCCGGGCGGTTGCTCCGCAGGAGGCCTTGGCGTGACAAATTGGAATATGAGAATAACGTCCGCTATGTCCTTCCAAATATACAATTAATCGGATTTTGCTCGCTGCTCGTTTGGCTAGCAGTCGTCGTTGCCGAGCGCTTGACGCATGACTCCCGAGAGTCTTTCCTGACACGAACGACATTCGTCTAAGAGTCATACGGAGAGCTTCTGCAAACTCCCCCATGAACGATTAGCGTCATGACAAGGGAGAGCACCGATGGATGACCGAGCAAGACTTCGAGAAAAGCTCAGCGCCATCTCGAAGGAGATCGAGGTGCTTCAGGACAAGCGCCATTCCATCGAGACGACCCTTCAAATCCTCGAAGAGGATGATGCTCCCGCCCCAGTAGGCAGGCCGACGAAGCAGAAGGGCACCCCGCCGGACCCCAGCACTAATGTCGGGCGCGCCATCCAAATTCTACGCTTGGTGGCACCGCAAGGATTGACCTTGCTCCAACTCATCGAGAAATCGGCCGAGAACGGCAAGAAGGCGTTCGTCGGCACGTCCATAGGTTCCCAACTGCGCTTCCAGGTTAAGCGTGGTCACATCAAGAAAACAGGAGATACCTACTATGCGGTGATGAGCTAGGGCCGCCGCGCACGAGGCGCCGCCCGCATAAACGAAAAACCGCCCCTGACAGAGCGGCTTTTCCAGTGCATTGACTGTGATGATCAACTGCAACGCCACTATACGGCAGGTCCATGCTTGTTTCAAGAATGGGGGTCAATACCCCGTTATACCGCTTACATGTTCCGCGAAACTAGCGGATTTGTTGGGCTTTGGAATACTGCCCAGCCCTGCCGCCATGACGGCGTTGCCTCGGATTCCCCGGCGATTATGCAAAAGTCATAGGCATACGCTTGGGACTCCCAAGAGGAGAGATGCGAATGAACGCATCCGTTACGGCGCAGGGCCCGTCTGGCCTGCTTTCCCACCTAAGCAACTTCCGCGTGGAGCTTCGCTCTCAAGGGTATTCGCCCCAAACCATCAAGCTCTACATGAGCCGCCTGCGAGGTCTAGACAGGCTGGCATCTGCGGAAGGCATTGATCTTCGCACGCTGGTTGACCGGCATATTCATGGACATTCGTTGGCCGTTGGCCCCGCCGGTGCGGTCATGCATGTCGAGGGGTTCCATGCGCTGGTCCAGTATCTCGCCCGGAAAAAGCTTCTTGCTCCGCATGGCCTGCAGGCCCAGATCGAGCACCTGTTGTCCCGGTTCGCAAAGCACCTCGATGTAAACCGCGGCCTTCGACCGGCCAGCATCATCCAATACAAGGCCGTCGCCGATCGATTCCTTCGCCATTGCTTCAAGGACGAACTGCAAACGCAGCGGCTTTCCGCGCGCGATGTGTTGGGCTTCCTTTCGGCGGTCGGGAACCACGTCAGGTACATCAATACGGCCATCAAAACCTTCCTGCGCTTCCTGTTCCAGACGGGGTTGATCTCAAAGCCCCTGGCCGAGGGATTGCCAGCGGTCAGGCGGATAAGGAAGCAGCGGCTTCCCCGCGCCCTCTCGCCAGACCAACTGGAAGGCGTTTTGGAGGCTTTTCCGAGAGCCACTCCGATCGAACGCCGGGACAGAGCTATCGTGATGCTACTGGCCCGTCTTGGTCTGCGGATGAGAGAGGTTCTGGATTTTCGGCTGGAAGATGTCGATTGGGCGGCCGGTGACGTGCTTATTCGGGGCAAGGGCGACTATTTTGACAGGATGGCGCTTCCGCCGGATGTAGCCGTAGTGCTGACGGAATACATCGAGAAGGATCGGCCCGCGACGAGGTCAGCTTCTCTATTCGTGGACCACAAGGCTCCATTAGATCGCTTGGAGAAGGGTACAAATCTTCATCGGCAGCTCCGTGTGATGTTCAAGGACGCCGGCATTGATTTGCCGACGCGCACGGGAAGCCGGGTCTTCCGCCATACTTTCGCGACTCAGCTTGTTAGTGAGGGCAAGTCCATCGCGCAGGTGGCGAACCTGCTGCGGCACCGCAAGCTTGCCACCACGATGATCTATGCGCGGACTGATCTCAAGCGCTTGCGCCAGGTCGCGCCGCCATGGCCCATCACCAAGCGGAGGGCCGCATGATGAGCATCCTCCGCAAGGAACTCGATCAATACCTTGATTTTCGCCGCAAGCGCGGCTTCGCGCTTGATCAGGCTGCGGGCATGCTGGATTCGTTCGTGCGTTTCCTGGAACAACAGGGCTGCGAGATCATCAGCAGCGAGCTTTGTGCCCGTTGGAACGCCAAGCATCCTGCCTCCCACAACACCATGCAGCAACGGGCCATCGCGATCCGCGGCTTTGCAAGGTGGCTCCGGAATTTCGATCTTCGCCATGAAGTCCCGCCGCCCTACCGGGGCGGCCTCGGCAAGAACCGGCCGAAGCCGCACATCTATACCGATGGTGAAATCGCGGCACTCCTTGAGCAATCCGCCAAGATCCAATCTCCGCGAGGCCTCAGGCGCGTGACGTATCCGGTGCTGTGGGCTCTGCTGCACGTTACCGGCCTGCGGATCGGCGAGGCGTTGGCCATTGATTTGGGCTACATCGATTTCCAAGCCGGAACCATTCGCATCGCGCCACAAAAAGGTGCCTATGAACGGTTGGTGCCCTTGGACGCCACGACTGTGGATGCGCTCAGAGTCTATGTACGCCGGCGCAACCGTCTGCTTGGGAGGATCCCAACCTGCCTGTTCGCCGATGAGCACGGCGTCCGCCTCACATATCCCGCCGTGAGCACGACGTTTGCTGAGGTAAGCAAGGCAATCGGGTTGAGGCCTGCAGGCGCAAAGATGGGTGCAGGTCCGAGGATCCATGACCTTCGCCATACTTTTGCGGTGAACACGCTGAAGCGGTGGTACGCCGAGGGGAAGGACGTCAAGCAGCACATCCTTACTCTGGTGGATGTCCTCGGGCACACCACGCTGCGTGACACATATTGGTACTTGGAAGCCGTGCCGGAGCTTCTTCATCTGGCATCGCGGAGGTTGGAAAGCTACTTGGCAGAGGGGCAGCCGTCATGAAGCGCCCTCATACGATGCTTGAGCTTCTGAAGATGTTCGGTCAGTACCTCACGCTGAACAGGGGCTGCACCGACGCCACGCTCAACACCTACGAATCTGGATGGGCACAGCTATTCCGTTACGCAAAGGAGCAGAGAAACCTGCGCCCAACCCAGCTAACCGTGGAAGACTTGACCCCTGAGTTCACCAACGACTTCCTGCTGTCGCTCGATGCCCGTGGCAACAAGGTCTCCACGCGGAACAACCGGCTAGCCGCCGTCCAGGCGTTCTTTCAGTTTATCGCGGAGTTGGATCCTCTTCGATATGCGGCGCAAGCGGAATATATCCAAACAGTCCGTCTGAAACGAGGAGGTGGTCCGCCGCCCATATACTACCTGACGCGGGAAGAGGCCCGTGCTGTTATCGAGGCGCCGAATGTTGAAACGTGGGCTGGCCTGAGAAATCGGGCGCTGCTGACACTGATGTTCCAAACGGGAATCCGCAGCAGTGAGGCACGTGCCTTGCTGTTGGAAGATTTCTACGTTCATCCATCGCCAGGGATTCGCATCCGCAACGGCAAGGGACGTAAAAGCCGTGACCTACCGCTTCATGCCAACACGGTGGCCGAGCTCAATGCGTGGCTGCGGGTGCGAGGTACCGAAGATGGGCCGCTGTTCCCAACCAACCGGATCACTCACATGAAATCTGGAGCGCTGGAGCTCATTGTCAAAACGTCGGTCGAGAAGGCAGTGAAGACGTGCTCAACTCTATCAAACCGGAACATACACCCCCACATCCTGCGGCACACAGCAGCGATGTTCATGCTGGATAGCGGCGTGGACCTCGCGGTCATCGCTCTGCACCTCGGCCATGCCGACGTGAAGACGACTTATCGATACCTTCACCACAACCGTCGGATCAAGGAGAAGGCGATGAACCAGACATCGTTTCCTGTTCCGAAGCCCAGGGCCGCTGCAAATGACAATGAAGACTTGGTCGAAGCTTATGGACCGCGCAAGAAATATCTAAGTAGGTCTTAGCTCGCAGTTTTGCAGCAGCCGACCGCCATTCACCATTCCCGGCGGCGAGATGCCTGCGTGAACCTGTCAAACGTGTCTTCTACCGGCTCGTCCTCGGCTATGGTGGGCCCTGCACGGTCATCTAGAAGAAGGAGTGATAACGAGAAATCGTATTGTTCAGCCAAGATGGTCATTTCGCGCACGGGTTCGGGCAACCAGACGCCTGCCATGTGGTCGATCGAACCTTTCCCATCAACAAGCCGCATTGGATTCAAGGGCAGAGATGACGCGGGAATCTCAATAGGGGGTTGATCTACAGTCTTGAAATAGGCTCCCGTTTGAAGTGCAGCCTTACTGGATCGTGCCCAAAGGATGAAACCGTCTCGGGACACCACTAGGATCGCTCTTTTTTCCGTATAACTGAGCCAACGGAGAACAGCCGCGACCAGGGATACTTGATAGCGTTCCCGGCAGGCTTGGAACATATCGAAATCGACTTTGGCCTTGGCCGAAATTTGGCGGCGGAAATCATCAAGAGGCATGAGGAGGCTGGCTGCAAACACGTTGGCTTGATGTTCGATCTGGCCAATTTCGCTATCCCATCTAACGATCTGTTGTGGACCACATCGAAAGCCTTCGGGGTAATCTAGTCTGTGAAGAAGGTAGTGGCCGAATTCATGGGCCAGTGTGAAGTTGATGCGGCCTTTGGAGGAAATCGCGTTGTTGTAAATTACAGCCCAGCCTTTGGATTTAATAGGATACAGGGCTCCATCGAAGGTGGGCAGATCCCCACCTTCCACGGCCACGATGCGGTCCTGCGGATATCGTTGTTTTGAAAATTCCTGCGCGACCATTGCGACATCGATTGGAAAGCGATCGGCACCGAAAGCCGTGTTGAGCAGGTGGGTAATGTCAGCAGCCCAACGTTCCGGTGTGATCGGTGTATTCATTCATCGTCGCCAATCAAATCGAGCATTTTTTGTATCTTTTCCTTTGTCGCTGGTTTCATGGTGCGGTATTTGCGGAAAAAGGCAGTATCCGTCGCATCTTCCACGAGAACTTCATCCGTAATGAGGTAATCAGGGGTCACGCCGAGAGCGATTGCAATTTTGGCGATCTTATCTGCGGAGGGTCGAGGGGGGTCTTTGTTCTCTAATTCCCAGATATAGCTTTTGCTCGACTCGGAAAGCTCAGCCAGCTTGTCGAGCGTGAACCCTTTTTTCTTCCGCAGTTCTCGGATCTTCTCCCCTATTGGCGTTGTCACATTCGGTCTCCTCTGTCGAGAGTTCAGAGTAGCAGCACATGGGGTACTTGACAACGCGCATTCCTTCGGCCACTTTGTTCGGAGTAGGCGCATAAACAATGCCGAAGTTCAGGAGATGGTTAATGAGCAAAGGACCTAAAACCCATCACGTCGTGCCCCACAGTGGGGGAGGATGGGATGTACGGCGCGGTGGCGCAGATCGCGCCTCTGGGCATTTCGAAACGAAGCGAGAGGCTACCGATTTTGGCCGAGAGGTGAGCCGCAATCAGCAGACCGAGCTCCGTATCCACAACAGGGATGGTAAGATCGCGCAGAGCGACAGCCATGGTCCTGATAAGTGCCCTCCTAAGGGCTGATTTCCATGTCGGCTGACGTCGCTCAACCACCCCCTATCCGCCGCATTCTGTGCCTTGATGGCGGTGGCATCATGGGCACACAGCCGGCCTCTTTCCTTGCCGCGCTTGAGGAAGACCTCGACCGCCCCATCGGAGAGTACTTTGACCTGATTGCTGGGACCTCCACCGGAGGCATTCTGGCAATCGGGCTCGGCCTTGGCCTCAGCGCCAAACAGTTGCTTCAGCTTTATGTTGAGCGTGGCCCTCACATCTTCGGGGAGGATGAGCAAGGGGTGCGCGGTTTCATCTCCGCACTTCGGCGCAACGCCAGGCACTGGTTTGCGCCAAAGCACGACGCTGCATACCTTCGGCAGGAACTGCAGGCCATCCTTGGTCAAAAGCGCATTGGAGATTCTCGCACGCGGCTGTTGATACCATCTTGGGATCCAGCCCACCGGAGCGTTTACATCTTCAAGACTGCCCACCATCCGCGCCTGAAGACCGATCATTCCCGCTTGGCGATCGACGCGGCGATGGCGACTGCGGCTGCACCGACGTACTTCAAGCGCCACACCACCGCCGAGCATGTCGGCCTTTTCGATGGTGGCGTTTGGGCGAACAATCCAATCGCCCTCGCCGTGGTTGAAGCCATTTCATTGCTGCAGTGGCCCGCCAGCAGTCTTCGGATCCTCAGTCTGGGGTGCGTCAACGAAGTGTATGCCCTCGGCGCAGCACCAGGAAAGCTGACGATGGTTCGTGATCTGGCGCGCCTTTTCATGGACGGCCAATCTCGGGGCGCGTTGGGGATGGCCAAATTGCTCACGGGCCACGAGTACGAACGCGAGGCGATATTTCGCTGTTGCCCCGATGTCCCCAAGGACCTCTTCAAGATGGATGATACCGGAAAAATTTCGGAGCTTCGCGGAATGGGTGCGGCTGCCGCTCGCAAAGAGAGACCGCGGTTGGAGCCAATCTTTTTCCAGACGCCCGCCGAACCATTCGAACCAATTTATAAAACAAAGGAGATTGCTTGATGAATTTGCTTGCCCCCGTCCCCAACGATGCACCGACCATTTTGCGGAAGTCCGCCGTCTATTCCATCCTCGATGAAATCTGCCGCGACCTGGAGCTCAGCGAAACCCAGTTGGCCGATGCCAAGACCAGTTACGAAGCCGTGGCAGATTGGCTGTCGGGAAGCACCAACCCAGTCTTGCGTGATCTCCGGCTCTATGCTCACGGATCCACGGGCTTGGGTACCAGCGTGAAGCCGCTGGGGCGTGAAGACTTCGACGTTGACGTTATCTGCTTGGTGAATGGATTCTCCGCCGCGGGATCGCCTGCCGAGCTCAAACGCCTGATTGGTGAACGCCTCCGTGAGAATGCTCGCTATGCCTCCATGTTGGAGGAGAAAAAGCGGTGTTGGCGATTGAACTACGCTCGGGAATTCCACTTGGACGTCTCGCCCACGATCATCAACGTCAAGTGCGCGAACGGCGGTGAATTGGTGCCTGATAAGAAGCTGCGGGAATGGAAGCCCACGAACCCCAGTGGTTATAAGGCCCTATTCGAGACCCGCGCGAGGCTTCAGCCGCGGCTCCACGAGCAGAAGAAGGCCTATGCCAATGACCGTGCCGAGGTGGTGCCGTTTCCGACCCAAATGACCGGCAAGGGTATCCTGCGCCGTACGGTCCAGCTGCTCAAGCGGCACCGGGACACGCACTTCCAACACGTTACCGAGGAGGTGGCGCCCATCTCCATTGTCATCACGACCCTTGCAGCGCGGGCCTATGAATACTGCATCGGCATGTTCACCTTCGACACGGAGCTGGATGTTCTGGTCGCCGTCGTACGGATGATGCCTCATTTTATTGAAAAGCGTGGGGTGGGTGGGCGCATTGAGTTTTGGGTGCCAAATGAGACCACGGTGGGCGAGAACTTTGCCGACCGTTGGAATACCGAACCGGCGCGAGTGAAGGCATTCTATGAATGGCATGGCAAGGCCCTTGCCGATTTCGAGAAGGCCGCTGCCATGGAAGGTATCGACCGCATTAGCCTCGTTTTGGAAGCAAGTCTTGGAAGTGTTGTTCGGCGGGTCATGGATCGACGAACGGATGCGATTACCTCCGCGCGGGGCGCGGGTAAATTGTTTGTCGGGACCACGGGCGGCTTGAGCCTCTCGGGCACGTCGAGTTCAGCCGTGCCGCGCAATACACATTTCGGAGACTAATCATGCCAAAGTGGGGGGAACGGCCAGATTTGACCCCTGCACAGCAATACCTGTTTTTGAAGAACGGCCAGGTTGGGAATGGCACGGGCTTTCTGGATGCAACCGGGCTCGTTTGGGAATACAAGGAACGTCCTACGCCACTCAGCCGAGAGTACACGGTACGGATCGAGTATAAGCGCGGGGGGATCCCCCAGGTTTTCATCAAGGATCCCGATATCACCGTGTTGGCCGGCGATCGGGCGGAGGACATCCCCCATATTTATAAGGACCCGCTCTGCCTCTGTCTTTATCTGCCGGGATCAGGAGAGTGGGACGGGAAGATGAGGATCGACCAGACGTTGGTGCGATGGACGTCGGTCTGGTTGTTCTTTTTTGAAGAATGGCTCGCTTCGAATGATTGGAAGGGTGGAGGTGTTCACCCAGACAGGGATCGTCGCTCCCATAAAAACCGCCGTGAGAGACGGACTGCACAACGCGTGGGATAGTTTGAGATTCGGATTGCCGCTCTTCACGAGAGCCTGCCAATCTCTATCGAGACTTATAGTCCTCTCACAGAATATTATTCCTATGGTGCTAGATGGTGAGAGCAGGAAGTGCGCCAGTCATGGCTCGAATATCGGAATAATGCATTTATCGGCATAACGTTCGACCAATTTTGGAGAAGCCCCGTGAGGACCGGCTGAGACGATTGGGTGATGGCCTACGACGATCTTCCAGACGGCCGAACTGCTGCGCAGGCACGACTCAAGCCAAGAGAACTGCTCATCAGGGTCCGTTCCGCTTATCCATCTGCTCCAAACGCTAGGCTGTTGCGAAACAAGCGGCGTCGTATCGAGATAGAAAAATTCCGCTTCGGTAATAGGCGCAATTGGCTCGATGCGCCGGTAGTAAGCCGATGGCATCATCCAACGCCGACTTTTTTCCGAGTACTCGATCTGCGCGGCGACGCTTCCTTTGTGGTCGTGATTTCCAAGTATTGCATACCATGGACACCCAAGCGCCACGGGATCGTAGACCCTCTCATAGCTGTTCAGCCACGCTTCATCGATGGGATCGCTGACGCCCCGAGGGTAAAAATTGTCACCAACCGAAGCTACGAACCTGGGAGGCGCATACGAGGTGGCATTCTTCATTGCCGCTGCCACAAGGCGCTGCCCTACTGAGCCGGAATCCCCCCAGTCCCCGATGATCAAAAAGTTCAAATCCGAAGATTTTGGTCGCCCGATTGACTGCCGTCCGACTGCCACTGAAGCAGAGGCAGCCAAGGCGCCCCCAACAAAGTGCCGGCGTGTGATGGCCACAGGAGTATCCTCGCACAGTTGAATAGCTGTTAAATTCGGCCAGCGCGAGACTACGGATCGCAACTGCGGACGGGCTTCACTAACACTTGAAGCGACTTCCGAACCGAAAGCCAGCCGCTCCTTTGCCCTCGCACTGATCGTTGCCAAGATGTCGATGAGGCACGGTAACGTCGAAAGTGGCGCGCCTCACGCAGGGACCTTTCGCGCAGTGACCAAAGCCGACGGTGAGTGGGGTACCGGTGCGCCACGGAATTTCCTGGCTGTAAGCAGATGGCGTTGAAAATGAGATAGCTGCGCCTAAGACAGCAACGGCGGGAAGACAATTCATCATGACGACGTTTCACTCTTTGAAGGGGATACCAGCAGCGCTATGGGCCGTTTCGGGCCGAGGCGGCTTGGTAGGCGTGGTCAGGCGACTAACAATTTCCGAATGAGTATCCGGCTGTTTCAATGCCCAGACGGCGATAGCCCACGCGACAGCTGAGATAAGCATCGGCCAAACAAATTGGAGCAGCGTGCCGACGGTAGCGGTGCTCATGATGCCGTCTTCTCTGCCAGGGTCTCGCCTTGCGAGAGAATCAGGTCTAACTCCCGTTCGCCTTTCGTACGTTTCAGCTGACCGAATTCCGTAACGGGCTCGACCCAATACGTCAGGTGCGGCAGTGGAACCTTCTCAGCAATATCTTCCAACAATGCCGCGATCTTCTCGCGGGGAAGTACCGCCACGAGAATGGTACGCTTCACACGTCCGCGAACTCGCTCGCTTGGTGACGCGCTGCCAAAGCTGGAGCCATGCCCTTCGCCAAGCCATGTCGTGAAGCCGGCGATCGGGGGATCCACGTTCAACATCAAGTCGACGATGGGATCGTTGCCGGATGAGGGATAGACGAGGGTGAGCTTGCAAAGGGATTGATCCATTTGACGGTTCCAACTTCAAGTTCTGTGTCATTGGTTTTCACGCCGAAGCGGCGGAAAAGAATGGGAAGGAGGATGAGCGTCAGTGCAGTCGAAGTAATCAGACCGCCAATGACGACAATCGCGAGGGGCTTTTGGATTTCCGATCCAGGTCCATCGGCAAACAGAAGCGGCACGAGGCCGAACGCCGCGATGCTGGCGGTCATCATCACCGGCCGCAGGCGACGCATCGAGCCTTCGAAAACCACGTCGCGAAGACTCATGCCGGAGGCAATGAGCTCATTGAAGTGACTGACCAGAACGAGGCCATTCAGAACGGCTATACCGAGCAGTGCGATGAATCCTACAGAGGCCGGAACCGAGAGATATTCGCCCGATATCCAGAGGGCTAGAACTCCGCCGACTAGCGCGAACGGTACATTCGCCAATATAAGCAGAGACTGCCGGATAGAGCGCAGCGTGGCGAACAGGACACCAAAGATGAGTGCAATGGCGATCGGAACGACAATCGAAAGTCGGGTGGCAGCGCGCCGCTGATTTTCGAATTGACCGCCCCACACCAGCCGATAGCCTTGGGGTAGCGTGACCTGTTCGGCGACGGCGCGCTGAGCTTCGTCCACAAATCCCACGAGATCGCGACCCGCGACGTAACCCTGAACGATCGCGAATCTCGACGCGTCCTCACGGTCGATTTTCACTGGTCCAGCGACACGAATAAGTTTCGCCACATCGCCGATGCGAACAAGTCCCCCGTCGCCTGCCGCTAACTGGGTGGCGGAGAAGATCTCCGGCGAATCGCGTACTGAATCGGCGCCGCGAATGACAATTTGGGTTCGGCGGCCGGGTTCGGCCACAAGCCCTGCCGAAGTGCCTTCAAGGACAGCCCGCAGCTCGTCTTGAACCTTGCTTGCGGACAGGCCGGTCCGGCCAGCGGCCAAGCGGTCGACGTTGATCTGAAGATAATCGACGCTGTCATTTGCGACTGTTGAGACTTCGGATGCTCCTTTGATCTCTGCAAGCGTTGACTGTATTTGGCCGGCGAGGTTGGAGAGTATTTTCAAATCGGGCCCAAAGATCTTGATGGCCAGATCACCGCGCGCACCGGTCAGCATTTCGGCCGTACGCATTTCAATCGGTTGGGTGAAAGCAAATTCAACACCTGGCAGATCGGCCATGGCTTCGCGCAACTGCTCGACCAGCCATGTTTTGTCCGGAACGCGCCACTGGCTCTTCGGCTTCAAGACCATGAACGTATCGGTCTCGTTAGGGCCCATGGGATCGAGACCCAACTCATCGGAGCCAACGCGAGCGACGATGCGCTCAATTTCGGGCACTTTTTCTATGAGCGCCCTCTGGATCAGAAGGTCGCCATCGATACTCGCTTGCAGATTGATCGACGGATGCTTGGTGATCTGCATGATTACAGCACCCTCGTCCATCGTCGGCATGAAGGTCTTGCCGATGGCACCGTAGGCAACCAGCACGAGCGCGATGCCCGCCGCTGCAACGGCATACACGGGAAGCGGAAAAGCCAAGCAAGCCTTGAGAAGCGGGCGGTAGCCGCGATTGAGCAGCCGCATCAGCAGTGGCTCGGAATGCTGACCGGTTTTCAGTACGAAGGACGCCAGGACGGGAATGAGCGTCAGAGACAGGACCAGGGAACCGCTGAGGGCAAATATGATCGTCAAAGCGACGGGACCAAAGAGCTTGCCTTCGAGGCCCTGCAACGAAAGGAGCGGAAGAAACACGAGGCAGATGATGAAAATGCCTGCAGTAACCGGTGTCGCGACTTCGCTCGCGGCCTGATAGATCGAATGCAGCTTCGGGACTGAGGAGCTCTCGCCGCAAACTTGGAGCCTCTCGACAGTGTTCTCGACGACTACGACAGCCGCGTCGACGATGAGGCCGATGGCGATGGCGAGACCGCCCAAACTCATAAGATTGGCCGACATTCCGAAAAACTGCATCATGACGAACGTCACAAGAGCAGCGAAAGGCAGCGTCACGGCAACAACGAGCGCTGCCCGCAGATTGCCGAGAAAGGCCAACAAAAGGATCACCACGAGGATCGTGGCTTCCATGAGAGCTTTTGTGACCGTACCTACGGCACTCGTGATGAGATCGGATCGGTCATAGAAGACGTCCAGACGGACCCCTTCGGGGAGGCTTGGCTTCAGGTCCGCAAGACGCTGGCGAACGGCTGATACGATTGCGCTCGCGTCGGCGCCACGTAGGGATAGCACAAGCCCCTGCACGGCCTCGCCTTCGCCGTCCTTGGTGACCGCGCCATAGCGCGTCAAGCTGCCGATACGGACTTTGGCAACATCGCTCAGCCGCAGTACGCGAGAACCGTTCATTTTCAGAACGATTTGCTCCAGATCTCTTGGCGTCTGAATGGCGCCTTCGGCCCTTACGACGAGTGCCTTTTCGCCCTCACTGAGACGTCCCGCTCCGTCGTTCCTGTTGCCTGCATCAATGGCAGCCACCAGGTCCGCGACGCCGAGACCTGCAGCAGCAAGGGCTGCTCCATCTGGACTGACTTCAAACGTCCTGACCATGCCTCCGAGGGTATTGACGTCGGCTACCCCAGGAATGGTGCGCAATGCTGGGCGGATGGTCCAATCGAGAAGGCTCCGCCGCTCTTCGAGGTTGAGATCGCCGCCTTCTATCGTAAACATGAAGACATCGGACAGCGGCGTCGAAACAGGGGCCAGTCCGCCGGTGACGGTTGCCGGAAGATCTCCGCGAACGCTAGCCAAGCGTTCACTGACCTGTTGGCGTGCCCAATAGATATCGGTACCATCAATAAAATCGAGGGTGATATCCGCAACCGCGTATTTAGCAGCGGAGCGCAGGATCGTCTGGCCAGGGATGCCGAGCAGCTCCATTTCGATTGGCGTAATGACTCGCGTCTCGACTTCTTCCGGTGTCATACCCGGTGCCTTCATAATCATCTTCACTTGCACGGGCGAGATGTTGGGAAAGGCATCTATCGGGATGGTGCGGAAGGCGAAAGCTCCACCTCCGGCCAAAAGACCGTAAACGAGCAGCACGAACAGCCGTTGCGTGAGGGAGAACTCGATCAATCGTCGGAGCATGCCTTAGTTTCCCGCCAGCATCTGTTCGAGCTGCGGCAAACCGCTCGCTGCCACCTGGGCGTCAGTCTGGATCGCACCGGTAATGGTCGCGCCGATCGGAGATTTTCCGCGCAGTGCGACGGGTACGAGCGTGAAGCCGTGGTCTTTGCGAACAAAGACACCGTGCTGGTTGTCGACTAGCGCCACTGCTCTTAAAGGCACCGTGATGGCACCCGAAACAGCCGGCCGTTGGATGCTGAGTGACACCATTTGCCCTGGCAAGAGCTCGGAATTGGCAGGCAAGCTGGCAAGCAGCATTGCGGAGCGAGTCAGCCGATCAAGTGATCCACCGAGCGAAACCACGCGCCCTTCGGGGCCATCCACAACTTGCACCCGGTCGCCGAGCTTGATCTGCGCCACGATCGCAGCCGGGACTTGAGCTTCGACCCATAGGGAGTCGGTCGTATCAATGCTGACTGCGGCAGACATGGCAGGAACCATGTCACCTGGCATGGCACGGGCTTCCACGACAGTGCCATCGGCAGGCGCAGGTATTATATAGTTTCCTCCATCCCCGCGAATGATCTCATTGAGGGACGCCGTGCGCTTGAGCTGCGCAATAACCGCCCGAACCTTTGCAACCTGAGCGTCCGCTTCTGCGGCGAGCGTCGAGCTTTGAAAACCTTTGTCGACCAGTGACCGCTTACGCTGGGCGATCGCCTCTGCCAGCTGTAGCTCAGCTTCCGATTGAGCAAGTTGGCTCAGGGCTTCGAGAAACTCGCGGCTAGAAATTGTGGCAAGCGGCGTTCCTTTGGTAACGCGCTGTCCGGGCAGGACGTGAACCTGAATGACTGTGCCCCCAAACGGCGCAGTTGCAACGAGACGAGAATTCATCGGCGGCACAACAGTGCCAGGCAGCACCGCGACAGGCTCTGTGATCGCAGGACGAACCGCCTCGACCTTGATTTCCATCCGCTCGACCTGTTCGCGCGTAATGGTCACGTCGTTGGCCTGCGCCATGGTCGGCATCAGGATCGAGGCCAAGATGAGAAGTGGAGTGAGCAGGTCAGGTGCAGACATGGACAAGGCCCTCGAGCTGCAGGATTGCATTGCCCGGGGTGTGACTTGCCCACCTGAAAGGGATCTGAACGCAAGCTGGCAACTGTCTGAAACAGCATTTCAGGCCGAATTCAGGTGCATCGTGATAGATATCCCTCAGAACGGTCGCGGGAGGGTTCCATTCGCGTTTTGCTGGTTGAGGACGATGACGACATTGCCGGGAGGCTGATTGCGGGTCTCGTTCCCGCCGGCTTCACCGTGGACCGGGCTGACAATGGCGCGGACGGCTACGCCATGGGCGCGGACGAAGCCTACGACGCAGCAATCCTCGATCTCGGTTTGCCAGAAATGCAAGGGCTCGATGTGCTGAAGCGCTGGCGCGCAGAGCAGCGAAAGGTTCCAGTGCTCATTTTGACCGCGCGAGGTACCTGGTCCGAAAAGGTCGATGGGCTCAATGCAGGTGCAGACGACTACATCACCAAGCCATTCCATGTTCCCGAAGTCGCCGCTCGGTTGAAGGCTCTCATCCGGCGCTCATCAGGGCTGGCAAGCGCAATGCTGACCCACCGGGGTATTGTTTTCGATACAGGCGCAAACCGGGTTTCGCTCAACGGTGAAAACGTCGACTTGACGGCGCGGGAGCTGAAGATGCTCAATTACTTTATGCACCGGATAGGGCGCGTGGTATCCCAATCGGAACTTACGGAACACCTCTACGCGCTTGAGGATAGTCGAGAGTCGAACACCATCGAAGTTTATGTTAGCCGCCTCCGTCGCAAGTTCGGCTCTGATCTCATCACCACGATCCGTGGTCTCGGCTACCGCATGGAATAGCGCTGTGCGAATGCTGAGCCTCAAAAGCCGATTGATAGCCGCTGCCACTGCGTGGATTGCGATTGGCATGATCGCGGCCGGTTTTGTACTATCGGCCGTCTTCAAAACCCATGTTACGGAACAGTTTTACGATGAACTCTACGTTCATCTCGACGAGCTACAACGGCTCGCGGAATTCGACAGCAAGGGATCTCACCTTCAGCGCAATCTCAGCGATCCGCGCTACGATGTGCCGCTATCAGGGTTCTACTGGGAGATCCAGAAGTCGGGCAACGTGCTAGCGCGATCATCATCGCTGCAAGGCGCCGCTCTCGAAACGCCTCCCGACGCACCTAAAGATGTCGATGTCCATACGCACGCCATTTCGGGGCCAACGGGCAAACTGCTGGTGGCGGAGCGTGCTGTTTGGAAGGACCCCAATGAGCCACCTGTTCGGTTCATCATTGGCACTGATCAACGCCACCTCGATGCCGTCTTGGCCAGGTTCGACACGACACTCACCTATTCGCTGACAGTGTTCGGCCTGTCCATGGTCGTAGCTGCGACGCTCCTGATACTGTATGCGCTTGCACCTCTAGGTCAGTTGCGCCGGGCGCTTGCCGTGATCAGAGCCGGGCAATCAAAGCAGCTTCGAGGCGACTTTCCCACTGAGGTGAGACCTCTGGTCGATGACCTCAACTCGTTGCTCACCTCGACATCCGAGTTGATCCAACGGGCGCGAACGCAAGCAGGCAACCTCGCTCATGGCCTAAAGACGCCGCTGGCCATCCTGACCGACGAGGCCTACCGGATCGAAGAGAAAGGTCTGCCCGAATCCTCCGGCACCATTCTCGACCAATGCAGAAAAATGCAAACGCAGATCGACTTTCAGATTGCGCGTGCTCGCGCCGTCGCCATGCGGTCGTCGCCTGGTACGGTGGCTTCCGTGAAGCTTGCAGCAAGCGAAGTCGCCAGCGCACTCAGGCGACTGCACATGGATAAGATGCTTCGGATTGAGAACACGATAGCCGATGAAAGCTTGACCATCGCGTGCGACGCGCAAGACGCCAACGAAATGCTTGCCAATCTTGTCGACAATGCATGCAAACATGCTGCCTCGTTGGTGAGGCTCTCGGTCAACACTGAGAAAGACGGGTTCGTCCGACTGCTTGTAGAGGACGACGGAACTGGCTTGCCACCCGAAGCTCACGAAATTGTTTTCAACATCGGCGAGCGTTGGGATTCGCGTCTGGCCGGATCAGGTCTTGGACTGGCCATCGTTCGCGACCTGGCTCGTCTGTATGGCGGTGATGTTTCCCTCGCAACGTCGAAGCTGGGCGGGCTCGCGGCGCGGCTTGACCTACCTATGCCTAGCGCAATGGACCACAAAATAAACCGCTAGAAAAAGGGGCGCTCAATCGGTGACGTTACGACACCTAACCGGTAGCTGCGTGCTCGTAAATGTCTTCTTCCTGCGCGTTGTGCAGGCGAACAAGAGACTCGATCGACTCGATGACCCGCTGCGCATCCCGAATGAGATACCGGTCAATGTCGCGAACGTCCAAGCCGCCAGATAGTCGCGCCAGGAGACGCCCAAGATGCAGGATCTCTCGATGAGCACGGCTCATGGCGGCTAGGCCGTGCCCGTCATGAAGAATCGTGCTGAGGTTCGGATAGACTATGCGTTCATCGGTACGTTCGTGCTCGGCGATTTTTTGCACGACGATAGTGTTTGCTTCTGAAATCAGCCTGACGGCGACGTTTGGATCGGAATCGTCAAGAGCATCTGCGATTTCGCGGAGCCGATCTAGAGCCGATCCTAGCTCTTGATGATCTTGATGAAGGGCTCGAGCCGCCGATGTGGCCAAGGCAGGGCGCCCGTTCCTTCGGCCCGGCGTCAGAGCCCGCAACGCGTTGAGAATAACGGCGACATCGATTGCTTCCTGCGTGAGAGCTCCTGCCACCGGCGTCAGAAAACCAAAGGCGGCCGCAACCATGGCGACGCCAGATAGAGACATACCGACGCCAATGCTTTGGAGGGCGATGCGGCGCGCGCGGCGCGCGATGGAAACGGCATCCGAGACCCTGTCGAGACGGTCAACGAGAATGACGACGTCCGCTGCTTCCGACGAAGCGCTGGCTCCGCGGGCTCCCATTGCGATACCGACGTCCGCCGCGGCTAGGGCGGGCGCATCGTTAATTCCGTCTCCGACCATGAGCGTTGGATGCAGTCTCTGCTCGACAGCGACTGCTTCGACCTTGTCGGATGGTGTCCTGTCGGCGAGAACAACATCAAGGTCGAGCGCTGCAGCGATTGTCTCCGCCGCGTCCGCGCGGTCACCGGTAAGCATAACGATCCGCGATATTCCAGCCGAGCGGAGGGCCTGTACGGCCCTCGGTGTCTCCCGCCTCAACTCGTCGGCAAGGAGAACCGCGCCGATTGTCCGTCCATCAACCGACACAAAAACACACAAGGCCGAGCGCCAGGACGCGCGTCTGAGCGCGCGCACTGCCCAGGCGGCTGGCTTTGCTTGCCCGCAAACGAGCTCTTGAGATCCGGCCTTGACGAGCTTGCCTGCAATTTGACCCTCTAGGCCAGAGCCCATTGTTTCGTGGACTTGTTCCGGAGACACGAGCGTGAGTCCTTTGGCCAGCGCTGCCGAAACGATGGCACTGGCCAGCACATGATGAGATGCCTGCTCGAGCGACGCAGCGAGTCTCAAAACCTCATCGGAACTCTCGTCAGGAGCAACCTCTACCCCTACGAGCCGTGCGCCGCCAACGGTGAGCGTCCCTGTTTTGTCGAAAATGACAGTATTCGTCCGCGCCAGTGCCTCGAGCGGCCCACCGCCTTTGATTAGTATACCAAGTCGTGCAGCTTGGGAGACGCCCGCGATGAAGGCAACAGGGGCAGCAAGAATAAGCGGACACGGAGTAGCAGCGACGAGCACAGCAAGCCCTCGTATGGGGTCTCCCGATAAGATCCATGCAGCAGCTGCGATGACGAGCGTCACGGGCAACAAGAGCAACGCGTAACGATCCGCAAGGCGGATAAAAGGCGCTTTCGCAGTCTGGGCCGAGGTTACCAAACGCACGATACCGGCATAGGTGCTTTCACCTGCAGTTGAGGTCGCTCGCAGCGAAAACGTTTCGCCCGCGTTGACGATCCCACTATGAACCTGATCACTTTTATTGCGGGTCACAGGTATGGGCTCGCCTGTTAGTGCAGCCTCATCGAGTGTTGCGCTGGTATCCAGGATAAGGCCGTCTACAGGAACGACTTCGCCAGCACGAACCAGGATAGTGTCACCGATCACTACCTGATCGATCGGTATGTCTTCCACCGACGTTCCGGTCCGCCTGTGAGCCAGACGGGGCGCGCGATCCACAAGAGATTTCAGATCCCGCTCCGCGCGAGAAACCGCGAAGTCTTCGAGCACGTTGCCGCCGGCGTACATGACGGCAACGACTGCACCTGCGAGTGCTTCACCAAGCAGGAGCGCTGCAGACATGGAAACAAAAGCGACCGCATCGACGCCCATTCGGCCTGACATCAAATCCCGGAATATCGACACAGCGAGCCCAAGGACCACTGGGACGGTGCCCGCTCCCCACACCCAACTCGCGATGGCTTTCTGTCCTGTGATCCAGGCTATAAGTCCGACGACGAGACCTGCCAAAGCTATGGCGATGAGAGCCCGGCGGAGGATGCGGTCGTCAATTAGCTCCGCCATGTAAATCGCCGCTTTCAGAAGAGCGCTTGAATATGTCACGGCATAAAAAAGGGCGTTACTAGACGACTGTCCCGAAGAGGGCTCCAATGCCTGCCGTAAGTGCCATCGCGAGAGCACCCCAGAACGTAACACGAGCGGTCGCTCTGAGAATATCCGCCCCGCCAGCCTGCGCCCCGATAGCGCCAAGGAGAGCCAGAAAAGCTAAGGAAGCGGCAGTGACGACTGGTATAAGGTAGCTCACAGGTGAAATGAGCACCATGAGCAGTGGCATCGCGGCGCCGATAGCAAACGTCGCCGCCGATGTTAAAGCTGCTTGCACCGGCCGCGCGGTCGTAATTTCCGATATGCCGAGTTCGTCCCTGGCATGTGCACCCAACGCATCTTTGGCCATAAGCTGATCGGCAACCCTCACGGCCAGATCGTGGTCAACGCCACGCTTTACGTAGATCTGGGCAAGCTCCTCGCGCTCAAAATCCAGATCCTCGGTGAGTTCCTTGCTCTCTCGCGCGAGATCGGCTCGCTCGGTATCGGACTGCGAGCTCACAGATACATATTCGCCAGCTGCCATCGACATTGCCCCGGCCACAAGACCCGCTACGCCGGCGATCAAGATGTCGCTGGACTTGGCAGATGCCGCAGCGACACCGACAATCAAGCTCGCTGTAGAAACAATGCCGTCGTTTGCGCCGAGCACTGCGGCCCGCAGCCAACCAATTCGGTCGACCAGGTGATTCTCGGTATGCGACTTGAGGCGGCTCATTACTTGATCAATCCCTACTCAGCTCGTTTCCGACCGGTGAACATGGCCTTGACGAGGTTTTCGCTATGCTCGATGCCAGCCAGAATCACACCGCCGACATGCAGCCCAACTAGTAGGAGCGCAATCGTGCTGGCCATCTCGTGGAGATCATCCACCCATTCAACGCCCCAGAATGCATCGGTGGTCATCATCACCCCACTGGCGCAGATCACAAGGATCATCGCTAACAGGGCTACCACCATAGCGCCACCGGCCGGATTGTGCCCAAGATAACGCGGCGCCCGCTGGCGGACCATATCCGCCATATAGCCCATCGTCGTCGCCGGTCCCCGCACGAAGTCAGAAAATCGCGCATGTCTAGAGCCGATAAAGCCCCAGACAACGCGCACAAGAATCAATGCGAAAACTGCGTAGCCAGCCACGAGATGCGGCGCGTCCCAGATCCCGCCTGAGTACCATGCCGCAGCAAATAGAATAGCCAAGGACCAGTGGAAAATGCGTACAAGGGGATCCCACACTTTAACTAAGGCCGACCGCCCGGCGCGGTCGGCCCCACTCGTGCGAGTTTTCACGTCTGACGATTTTGCGCTCATGCGGTGTGGACGATCTTCGCGGTCGTTGGATCGAGGAACAGCTCCATCCTTTTTCCGCTCTTGTCGGTCACGTACGCCTCATAACAGTTGCCTGCGCGCGTCGTCTTGAAGCTTGAAACCGCGTAGCCTTCCTCGATGAGTTTGGCCTGCGCGGCAGCCTCGGTCATCCATTCAGCTTTGGGGGCCGTCGTGCATGTTCCCGAATAGCTTGAAGCGAATGCCGGGCTCGTGGCGAGCGCGCCAAGCACAACGATTGCTGGAATGATTTTCGTCATTGTCGAGTTCCTCTTTGATTGCACCGATATGCGGTGGATGGAAAGAACCCTAGACGGTCGACCTGAAGCGCATCTGAAAGGCTTGCAGGCCAAGGGCGAAGCTTGATTTCACTGATGTTTAGTCTGCAATCGCCCACCTTTCGCCGCCAAATTTGCCGCCACGCGGATCACCTTCCGCAACAATCCACACGATGTCCTCAGAACGGCGGTGTCCTGCGTGCCACATTGGCCGGGCAATGGTCGGAATGCTAAGCTTGCCGCCAGGGAGTTATCCGGGGGCAAGTAAATGGTGAAACCTGCGTTCTTAAAGGACAGATTCGAGTTCGCCCTAATAGGACTGATGGCCGGAGCGGCCTTGATCGCCCAGACCAGCCGCGCGACAGCTGGCAGCGGCGCCAACTTCGTCACCTACAATCATCACACTGCCGAGCAGGGCGAAAAGGAGATCAAGCTCTACTCCGACTTCTCGCATGCGGGCGTCGAAGAAGGCTATGCCGCTCAGCTGTTGGAGCTAGAGTATGGCGTCGCGGACCGTTGGACGACCTCGCTCTACTTCGAGGGGGTCGCGATCGACGGCGAATCCTATGACTTCGGCGGCTGGCGCTTCGAGAATAGGGTACGCCTGTTCGAGCAAGAGGTTCCGTTCAATCCCGTCCTCTATGTCGAGTACGAACATCTTGAGCCCGCGCATCGATACAAGCGCGCCGTTACGGGCAGGACTCACGGTGACGAAGACGAGGAGGAGGAAGGCACCGAGCATGAGCTCGAAACCAAGCTGATCCTGGGGCAGGATATCTCCAATCGCATCAACGTGGCATTCAACTGGATCAACGAGGCGAACCTCGAAACTGGAAACTGGGAATTCGGCTACGCCACCGGCTTGAACTATGTGCTTTATGAATCTGAGAATGACCAGGGCGAGCGCTGCCCGTTCGGCTGCAAGGAATTTAAGCTTGGTCTCGAGTTATACGGCGGCCTCGGCAATAGCGACGAAGGCCTGACCTTCGGCTGGTCGAAGACAGAGCAGTACGCGGGACTGAACATCCTGGCGGAATTCGGAGGCGGCCTAGAAGTGGGCACGGGCATTGCCCTCGGTCTCACTGGCGACAGCGAGGACACGATCATCCGCACAATGGTGGGTTACGAGTTCGATTAGGCAAACGCCGCGAGCGCTAAGCCGCGTAAGAAATGCACCATGATGGTTCGGCCGCCACTGAGGGCAAGGATCGAGTCCTTGCGCTATTCGATCGACCGCAAACTGCGCGGCTGTGGCGTCGTTGCTGTCCGCGTCGCTTCGAGCTGACCGATTAAACTCGACTAGCAATCGACGAGCACCTGAAATGACCCGGCGCTAGGCAACGCAGTTCCTGCTCTTGCTACCAGCGATGTAGCGGAGGAGATCCGTCGCGTATATGTGAATGGAAGCCGTCTCGGAGGCGTTGCGGCGCACCTAGTGATCGCGCCCATCTCCACACTATCGCAACATGGGTGTTGAGCGCCCGCACAGAATCCGTTCGGGGTCAGGGACGGACCACTAATCTGTGGCGACCGCTAATCCGCTGGAAGCTGACATCGGCCTAAACATCGACAGTGCCCAGGACGACTATCGGCCCGACTTCCGCATATGGGACTAGGCGGACATTCATCCAATGCCCATCGATTTCCGCCTTGCAACCCCTTTCACCTGCCTTCGAACTATTCAGCAGGTCCAGCCGTGCTCCCGATCCCGCTTCTGCAGCTTGGCCTGCAAGCCATCGACCGCCTCGTAAAAAGCAAAGCACGTCTCGTTCTCGTGCGACACGGCATGCCCAGCTGGGATGGCCCTTGCCTGTTGGACCAATGCATCAAGTGCGGGCAGGTCTTCCACCTCCACCAGCACGTCCCCGCGGGTTACCAGTTGAGCTATCTTTGATAGTCCGCCAAACGGCCCCACAGAAAAACGCTCGCCTGCGCGATGGTTCTGGGTCGAGGCGGCAAAGCCCACCGCCGCGCCAAGCATCGTTCCGGCCAGCGTATTGAACCCGAACCGTTCATCGCGCCTCGTCCAGGCTCCAGCGCCCTCTTCAAAGGCATCCGCCATCTTCTCGAGGCTGTAAACCACCACCTCGTCGTCCGCCCGCCGCGCCAGCATGATACTCTCGCGCCAAGCGGCGCGCTCAACAACCGACAACCGCTGCTCGACCCGGGCCTGCTGCTTACGCAGTGCGCGGCGTAAGCCATCATCGCGTACGCCCTGCTGTTCGGCCATCACCATCATCAGAACCTGAAACAGGCCGTTGGCCATTGTCACGTGATGGGCGGGCTCGGCCCAGCTCAATCCAGTTGTGGCATAGCGCTCAGGGTTCGTCCGGTACAGGTCCGCACGATCGGTATCGTTCAATGCAATCACTTCCATTATGCGACATTTGTATACTTCATTAGTCACCTTTTATCAACACCACCTTCTTATCCGCCCGCGCGGCTCGAAAGCGTGCGCCTAAGCCGGTCGCGCCACCCCGCAAGGCAAAGCCTCTCGCCTACGGCTCGTCCCTAAAGGGATGCGGGGACCCCGGCGCGCCCCGGCTTCCAGGGGCGCACGAGCCGCGCGTTGGGTGCGGCTTGAAGGAAGGAAGCATGAAATGACCAGAAAGCCGCCCATAGACATCTACCAACAGGTGACGGATTCGATTGTCGCCGCCATCGAAGCCCAGCCGGGTGAATACCGCATGCCCTGGCAGCGCAGCGGGTTGGGCGCCTCGTTACCCCGGAACGCCGTCACCAAGGCCCCGTACAACGGCATCAACATCCTGATGTGCTGGTGCGTGGCCGAGGCACGCCAGTACCCGACGTCGCTGTGGGCCACCTTCAAGCAATGGCAGCAGGTAGGAGCAAAAGTACGTGCCGGCGAGAAGGGAACCCTCATCGTCTTCTACAAGCAGTATGAGGTTGAGCCGTCCGGCGAGGATGATGACGGGCAACGGCTCGCGGCCCGCCACTCCTACGTGTTCAACGCCAGCCAGGTCGACGGCTTCGACATACCCACTCTGCAGCCAATGGAACCGCTGCAACGCAGTGAAGCCATGCAGCGCCTGATCGGGGCCACCGGCGCTGACGTCCGCATCGGTGGTGAGAGCGCCTATTACGTCCCTTCCCTCGATTACATCCAGCTTCCGGATGACCGCTGCTTCCGCCAAACCGATGCGGCCGAGCGCACCTATCATTTCGAATCCACGGCCGGGCATGAATTGACCCACTGGGCGGGAGGGAAGACACGCCTCGCGCGCGACCTCTCCGGCCGCTTCGGAAGCGACAGCTACGCATTTGAAGAATTGTGCGCCGAATTGGGAGCGGCCTACCTGTGTGCGGAATTGGGCATATCCTCGGAACCGCGCTCCGACCACGCCCAATACCTCGCCCACTGGTTGCGCGTGATGAAGGCTGACAAGAAAGCCATCTTCACGGCTGCCTCAAAGGCATCTGAAGCCACCCGCTACCTCATGGGCTTTATGGGCAAGGAGGTGGCCGATGCCGCGTAGCTCCAAGGCCATCTATGAGACCCTCATCTGGCGCGGCATCACCTGCCGCGTCTGCACCACGCGCGACCATCGCATCGATGGCTGGACCGTCATCACGTTGAGGGCGCCGGAGGATGTGCCGTTTCCGCTTGGTGTCCGGGGATACTGCCGCCATGGCCTCGAGCAGGCAAAGCTTGATGCGGAAGGGGGAACGGTGGCGTATTTCCGGGCTTGGGCCGACCGCGATTCCAACAACCCTGCTTACCTCAATGCCGTTGCCGGCCACCGGCAGGGTGATCTTTTCCGGCGTTAGGGCGGATCGAAGATCCAAAAACTGACACTTGAACTCGTTCCCTGCCGCCCCATCATGGAACCACCAAGGAAAGCATCATGAATGGATTACCCTGCGTCCACCACCCCTACGCCCCTCGCCCAATCCCACGTCCAAAAATCGGTCGTTGAAGCACTCGAGTTCCTGCACAAATCCAGAACCATCCTGACCTACTCGTACGAAGAGCCTTCCCTCGATCGAACCAATGAGGAAAAAGAACTCCTCGGCGCCGCCAAAGAAGCCGAACAGACCGTCAGGACACTCATCCACAATCTCACTCAGAAAATCGATCGCGCATCCCTCTCACCGCAACTCGACCGCCTCCTATTCCGCAGAACCTCTGAGCAGTTGATGACAGAACTCATGGAAGAGCCTGTCCTGCCTGAAGGGCTTCCCTGGAGTCAAAGCCGCTAAAACCTGCACCAAGGCCGCCCAGCGGCCTTTTTTATTTGAGAGTTGTGCCCCGCCAACCGCTTCAGACGCCCGCATTACCCGTTTTGACGCCCCCGCCCTATCACCCCCTCACCCCTCGACCGGGAAAATCACGTCAAACGCCGCTGGATCCGCGTCAAAACGCCTTCAGCACATGCCCCTGCCCCAGGTCCCCCTTAAACCCGGTAGTCAAACGCCGCACCTCACGTCTACCATCCCCATTGCCAACACGGGGGACCTAGTGTCAGCATGCGGATATTGAAGTGGGCTGCGTTTTCCGCGGCCGTCGCACTCATTGCTTGGTTTTTCGGACACGCCATCAACAGCCAGTTTTGTATCACTGCGGAGGCAGACGCTTGATCACTACGGATGGTGGACGTTCGATGGGCCGAAAGCCGTTTCACATCATGTTCCCCTCAACCTAGGCCGAGATGCCTTCTTGGATCGTTGCATGAGCTTGGAAAAGCTCATCATTGAGGGGCTGTCAGAAGCGAACCTGCGGAAAGCGCTACTTGCTTTGGGCGTGCCCGAAAAGGAAATCAAGGACCTTCGAGCCTTGAAGTTGCTCGACGCCATCGTAAGGCTTGCGCAGAGCGCTAGAGCGACAGGTTTGAACCTTGCGACCGATGGCGCGGTGCTCTGGGGCCGACTTGCCACCGAAGGCACGCAGCCGGCGCAGCCCATAGCGCGCCTTTTCGCCCTCCACGATGTGAGAATCCTGAAAGCCCATAAAGCTGGTGATGTGGCGGCGCGGCTGGCAAAGGAACTGGAACGCCTTGATGTCACACTTGGCGAGGAAGCCGCAGGTTACGGAAAAATCCTCGACCACATCTACGAAGTCCTAGCCAAAGAAATTGAAGGCGTCGCCCAACGCCTCTAGCACACGAGCGGTTCCGCTCGGAATCAAGCGGAGCCCTCGGACCAAGGCTGGCAAAGTGTAACAGCGGTGAGCACCCCACCCTCAAACTAGAACACTACCCAGGTATACTGACCTTCTGGCTTGAACGGTTCAGCTCAAGATGCCGCTTCCTCAGCACCAGCCTGCCACTAGGGGCACAACCTCCGAAACTGATCCATGTAGCGGCGGACGAATACTCGGTCGTGGATCGACACCCATAGCAGCGCTTCCGCCAAGCCGTCCTTCCCGCAGGTCGGCCACTCATAGGTGAGGGCGGGGAACGCTTTGGCAAAGGTGTCTACCGCCAACTTCCTGCAGAGCAAGTTGTCCTTCAGGTGCGCGCGGCAAGTCCGGTGCGCTTCCCAACCACGGTCGATGCCCCAAACAGGGTTTTTGAAAATGATGGAGGCAAGGACAAGCCACCCCATCCCGGCGCACGAATATACCCGCATGCAATACCCCTAAAGGCATGAGGCATACCCAACGAAAACGGCCGCATCGTGGAACGGGCGCAACCGATCAAGGACGGAGCCTCAGCGCATACCAGACAAAGTTCGTCCGTGACTGCTTCGCCCCCATCCTTCCTCCAAAGCCCTTACCGCCGTTTCCGTCTCCGGGTCGAAGCGCTGGAGGATGCGGATGTTCGCCGCTTCGCATTCCGCCGCGTCCTTCTCGTCTTGCACGCGCTGCCAGCGGTCATATTCCTCCGACGACCAGGGCGCATTCAGCGCTGTCGTATCGGCCGGGCTCTTCATCACGCTCATGCGCAGGGGCTTTCTTCGCCCGCAAATTATCCCGTGCAAATGTCTGGCGTCCACTTCGCGCCTCTGCTTGGCCGCGCGCCCTGTCGCGCAGAGGCAACAATTTAAGATGTATCAGCGTGCATTCCTTAGTTTTGACCAAAACCACCAGCTAGGTTTCTTTTTAATGGTCAATACTCCAGGACATACTCATGAAAACCCGTGTACCGCGTACCGATACCCTTTCGAACGGCCTTCTGCTCGGATGGTCCGAGAACGGGGAAGCGAACGCCCCCTCCCCCATCTGGGACACCGGCCGCGAGGGGCATCTTCTCACCATTGCCCCCACAGGCGGCGGCAAGGGCATCTCGTGTGCCATCCCTGCCTTGCTCACATGGAGAGGCCCAGCCATCGTCGTTGATCCAAAGGGCGAGAATTACGCGGTAACCGCCGAGCGCCGGAGGCAGATGGGGCACCTGGTTCACCGTCTCGACCCCTTCCGTGTCGCAGGCGATGATATCGGGGATTCCTTGAACCCCATGGACCTCATCGACCCGAATGACGATTGCTTCGAAGACAACGCCGCCGTGGTCGCCAAGCTTTGCATGCAGGAGCATGCGTCATTGCAGGACCCGTTCTGGGACGAACGCGCCACCGCCATGATCGTCGCCGTTATCTGCGAACTGTTCCGGGTGCTGAAGCGTCAACCAACGCTCAAGGACGTGCAGGAAGCCATCAAGGGCGCACCCGTCTCGGACGACTTCCCCCACTCCCTGCAGGAGGCGATGGAAGCCCATGATGCCGAAAAGCCCAAACAACGGGGCATTTCGCTCCGGCATGTCATTACGTCTTCAGAGTTCTCATCCGACAAGACACGCGCCAGCATTATGGCCACAGCCCATGCGCACATGGGGTTCCTGCGCTCGCCCGCCGTCCATGCGTCGCTCACCAGCAGCACCATTCCCCTCGACGACATCACCGCTGGGGCGATGCAGACCATTTATATCATCCTGCCGCCGGACAAGCTGATCACCCACGGCAAGCTCTTGCGGCTGTGGATCGGCGTGATGATTGCCGCCATCGCGCGCCGCAAACGCGCACCCCAGCAGCCGACCCTGTTCCTCATCGATGAAACCGCGCAGCTCGGCTCCATGTCGGAATTGAGAACCGCACTCACCCTCATGCGCTCCTACGGGATGCGCGTCTGGACGTTCTGGCAGGACCTGTCGCAATTGAAAGCGATCTACCCGAAGGACTGGGAATCCATCATCAACAACAGCGCCGTCCAACAATACTTCGGCGCGAAATCCCCGCCCGCCTGCAAGGCGCTTGGAAAGTTCCTCGGCAACGCTTACCCGGATACCGGCATACCCGATGATAATCAGCTTCTCTTCAACGGTCGCCACATCGCCATGGTCAAGCGGCCCAACTACCTGCTCGACCAGGTCTTCAAAGGGTTGGCGGCGCCCCATCCCTTCCATACGCCGCTGCCCCAACTCCTTCTCCACTGACCGCCACCGCCCGCGAAAAAGAGCGGCCGCCGCTTCCGGCGCCGCTCTTTTGAATTCGCATCGTGTCAGAGACTACTTCGCAGCCTTCTTGTCGATGAGCAGGTCATCCAGCTTGTTGCCGCGCTTCTTCAAGTAATCCCGAACCCAGACCGGATGCACGCCGCGCCCGGCCCACGTTTCACCCGTCGCCGGATGCCGGTACTTCGGCGCGACCTTTACACCCTTCTTCGGTGACGCCTCCTTACGCGCAGCAGGCGCAGAGCTTCCGGCTTGTGAACGCCCGCGAAGCGCACTTAATTCCCTCTCAAGCACAGAGATCCGCTCCTCCTTCGACGACTCGAGCGCTTTGCTCAGGTCATCCAGGACGGATTGCTGCACTTCGAACTCCAGGCCGGAAAACCAGCTTTTCACCTGATTGCGGTCCACGGAACGCACAGCCTTAGCCATGGGATTACCTCTTACAATATTATCCTGCTGTTGCGGACGTATAGGCCACTCCGCTCACCTATTCCAGCAACTTCCGCGCCGGTATTGAGAAGATGGCTATCTGCCCACCGGCATAGGCTGTGGACAGATAGCCCGCATACCCTCCAACCCCTTGCGGTCCGGTTATCACTTAACCAACATAACCCCATACTTTTCAGAGGTTCATAGAAGCAGGTTTTCATGGTTGACCACATCAAGGCACCCCATGACCCGTTTGAACGATTATCCGCCTACGAAAAGAAGCTCATCCTCTCGATGGCGCCGAGTTGGTCTGAACGCTACAGGATGCGGAACCCACGCCTGACAACCCAAGAGCGTGAAGCACTGCTGCTCACCATCCTTCTCGAGCGCCGCCGCCTCTATGAGCGATGCTTCAAACAGGCCTGCGCGAAAAGCGGGGTAGAGCCACCCACCGTCCGCAATCTCATGAGCGACGACCGCCTCAGAAGCTACCAGCCCCTCATGAACGCGGCGCTTTCCGAAACAGCTGACCAGCGCATGGAAGACGACAAGAACGATTGGACGCTGCGTCAGGCCGCCGAGAACCACCGCCGCGACAAGCTTGGGCTTCCGCCCCTAACCGCCACCGATGAATTGGAAAACCGAAACAGGCGCCGCAAGGGAAAGCGGATGTCCCTATGAGCAATCAAGTAACCCGCGGCTACCAAGATCTCGTCGCGCAATCCAGACAACCGCTACCTGACCCACTGCATGGGCTGTCCGCATTTGAGCGGCAAAAACTGTTGCTCATGCGCCCGACGTGGTCCGAACGCCATCGCATGTGCCTCCCGGGACGCTCCAAGGAAGAACGCCTCGACACACTCCTCGAGATCATGTTCGAACGGCGGCACATTTACGACAAAGAATTCCACACGCGCTGCAAGCTTGCCGAGCTCGAACGCGCCAACAACAGATACCTCTATAACGAACAACACCTGACGGAATTCAAGCCGGCTATCTCAACCGCCCTCCGCACAATCCAAGACCAGCGCAGGGCACAGGATGACCGAGAGCAGCATATCAGGAAGGATTACCTCCAACGCCGCGCCGATCGGGAACGCCAGATGTCGAACAAGCCGCCGAAGCGCAAGAAATCATTGGGGCTGTCACGATGACCGGCACAGACCCCTTCGCCACCTGGAGCGAAGACTACAAGGAGACACAGGCCCTTCATACCGCGCAGCTGGTCAGGAACTTCAAGCAATCCGAGCAGAAGGCCGCGCGCAATCTAAAGGAAGCGCACGACTACTACAAAAGCGAACAATGGAAAGCGGACGGCGTCGAGATTGAAACCCTCGACCGGCTCATCAACGACCTCCAGCAGCAGGCCGATACCACACGCTCCGTTCGCACCCAGGCTGAAACACGGCTGGATGACCTCCTGCGCAGCCAGCGCATGATGCCATCGACGCCCCCTCTTGCGGAACGGCGTGGAGTCTTGATCCGCAGAGCACCACCGTTGGACACCCAACCCCAGAGTGTTGAACCGACACCGCTTGAATTATTCCTTCAAACAGCCCGCAAAGTTGAACCCGCAATGAAAAAGTCCCCCAAGCGCAAGAAGAACCTTTCCCTTTAGCTCAGGGTTGCATCCAGCATGTCCTTCCGCGCCGACCCTTTCTGAACAATCCGCATCGCATCGGCCGGGTAGGGCTGGGCAAGCGCCATAGCCTCTTCATCGCCACCCTTCAGCCAGCTCTCGAACTGCTCATCAGTATGCAGCAGGACCGGCATCCTTTCATGGGCTTGAGCACTTTCAAGCTGGTTCGGACCGCAGGTCATGAAAGAGAAAACCCTTTGTGTGACGTTTTCGCCGTCATTGCGGATGGGGCCGGTGTAGTCCTTCCAGATGCCCGGAAATGCTCCCAGCGGGCGGCGTTCATCGCCGTCGTTGAGAGCGTGCCACCACCACGACGCGGGTTTCAATCCAAGTGGTTCGCAATAGCTGCTGAAGGGAACAAGGCAGCGCCGTTCCCTGAATGAGGATGTCCAAAACTTGTTGGCCAATATGGTATCGTTCCTCACGTTCCCCCACGCGGCCGGGGGCTTTGCCCTTCGGCTGGCGCACGAAACCCCAGAACGCTTCCTCGAGCATGCGCTCGCCATCATCCGCCACGCGGATGATGGGTGCCTGGTTACCGGGGAAGATCGCAGATTTCGGCTCGAACCATGCGGTTCGGTTTTCTTGCAGCTTGAACCGCATCATCACCGTCATGCGGTCTTTCGTCTGACTGTAGAGATTACACATCGGCTCAATTCAACCGCGAGCAGGTGCCAATCGTAATGGCAGGTGTGCTTTCAGGCTTGTCCCACCCCTCAACATAACCGAGGCTAAACACCTCCTGATACCGCATCGATTTTGTGTCCATCGTCAATCCGTACCCTACGCCGCCACACATGATCCGCGTCCCGAATTCACTCGAAACCGGGCCATCGCCCCAACACCTGTGCTCAACCTTGTCGCTTCCGAATGTCCGGATCTCAAAATTCACCTTTTCACCAACGTGCTGGTACTCCGGGACTGCCACCACAAGATACTTTTCACCAACCTTGAACTCCTCCTGCCGCCAAGTTCCGTCCTTCCAACGAAACCCCGTCGACTGTTCAGAAACACACAGAAATTGATCAGCGGCGCCCGCCGCATCCACAAACCCAAGGAACACCAACAACCCCAGCCAACTTCTCCACATGTCGCCCCCGTTACCTCTCGGTTGTTCCCTCACGCAACGTGCAACAAATCCTGCCAGCGCGTCGTGTAACGCGGCGACAGGTGTTCCGCCCGCATTGACCACCCGTTTCGTACACCACAAGCCGCCATGTTGAGCGTGCCGCGGCCCCATATCCGGTTTACCCGATCCATCGTCGCCATCAAGCCGCGTTCGTTTTCGCTATCGCCGCCTGCCCACAAGTGAGTCTGCTCCTCCCCCGCCGGTTCAAAGGCATCAAGCAGGATGCCCGCCTTCACATAGCGGAACCCCGGCCGGTAGATTTCCCGCAAGGCCTGCAACGCAGCTTGAATGAGTTTCGGGGTGTTCGATGAAGCCACACACAGGCGCACCAACGCCGATGCACCGTATTGCCTATCAGTCGGCCGGAAAGGGGAGGTGTGGATAAAGGTGGTCACAGTACCGGCCGTCAGATGCTGGCGGCGCAGCTTCTCCGCCGCCCGGCTCACAAATGAAGCCACCGCTTGCTCAAGCTCCGATCGTTCCGTCACCGGGCGCCCAAACGACCGCGACGCCATGATGCTTTTTGCAGACCGCGTTGCATCATCTAGCTGAAGGCACCGTTCGCCCCGCAGTTCCCTCCCGATACGCTCCAAAACAACCCCGCCTTCTTTCCGCAGTGCCTCCGGCGCAGCATTCCGCATGTCGGCGGCCGTTGCGATTCCCAGCGCGCGGAGGCGGCGGCCGAGCCTTGTCGCCACGCCCCAAATATCTTCGACCTCCAGCTTGGACAACACCTGCTGTTGCACCTCGTCCGTCAGCAGCACCCGCACGCCGCCGGATACAGGAACTTTTTTGGCGCTCCGGTTTGCAACCTTCGCCAACGTCTTCGTTGGCACAATGCCGATCGACACGGGAATGCCGGTCCATTGCAGGATCGTCGCCCGCAGCTCGCGGGCTACCTGTTCCTCCCGGCCTCCCATTCCACCGAAATCTATGAACGCCTCATCGATGGAATACACCTCGATACCGGGCGTGAGCATCCGCAGGATCGACATCACGCGGTTGCTCAGGTCGCCGTAGAGCGCGTAGTTGGATGATCGGACAGTCACCCCAGCTTGTTTCCACGCTGCGCGGTGAAGGTGCCACGGAGCGCCCATCTTGACACCAAGCTGCTTCGCTTCCTCCGAGCGGGCCACGGCACAACCGTCATTGTTCGACAAGACTACCACCGGCCGACCGCGCAGTTGCGGCTGGAACAGGCGCTCGCAGCTGACATAGAAGTTGTTGCAGTCGACCAGGCCGACCATCATGCCGTGTGCATCCGCACGCTTTTCGGTATCACGCCCCAAATCTCAAACTCGGTCCCTTCGGTGATCGGGATATCCGGGTAGTTGCTATTCTCCGGCTTAAGCCACACGCGCCCCGCTTTCATGCGCAGCCGCTTCATCGTGAACTCACCATTCACCAGCGCCACAATGACAGAGCCGTCTACGGGCTTCAGCGAACGGTCGACAACGCAGATGTCACCGTCGTGGATGCCGGCGCCCACCATGCTGTCGCCCTGCGCTTTCACGGCAAAGGTGCTGGCAGGGTTCTTCACCAGCAACTCGTTGAAATCCAGAGGGCGATCCTCGTGTTCTTCCGCCGGCGACGGGAACCCCGCGGCAACCGGTGCCGCCATCAATGGAACCGCCAGATTTGTGCGCTTTTCGACGTCATGGACCCGCATGGAACAACTCCCTCTTGATTTGTGTTCACTTTTTGTTCCTATTTGGGTTCGGCGTCAAGATGGAGGTTCCCGTGAGAAGAAAGGGCGAGCGCAGCAAGTCCACAATCGACAGCACGTGGCCCCACCAGGTGGCGCTGCCCGAACGGCTTTCATGCCGGGAGCACTGGCCACCACAGCACGAATTCTGCAATGCCCTCGATGTGTCACCCCGCGGGCATGCATTCGTGCGCGACGGCGAATGGTGGAACGTCAAGTGCTTCTCGCGGAAGGAAGATGCCGACCGCTTCATCGAGCGCTTCGGCGGAGAATACACGACGCCGCAAACCCGCCCCCGTCGCTAGCCACGCCAACCCAACTTAAGACAAAAACCCTCTTCAATACTCTTTGGATTATCTATTCATGTTTCCGGCAATACCTTTTCACGACTCCGTCGGAGTTTATTGCATGCTGACGGACAAGCACTTCCACAACCTCTCTCGGGCGCATAACGCCATCGCCAATGTCCTCCACGGCCGATGGCACCGCTCCCATCGCAACGTCCGTGTCCTTCACACACGATGTACCCGCCCGGAATGCAGCAGCCCACCAACTCAGGCTCATCCTCTGCCATTGCCACAGGGTTCTCGAACTGGAGGATGTCCCCCCCCTCACCGTCAAATTCCTTTGGCATCTCACGCGGACGGGAAAGCAAACATCCAACACCATTCTCTTCTTCCCCATCATTCCCCTCATCCATGCCATCAAGCATTCGCCGCACATGGTTTAGGGGCGAGGAAGCCTGATCTCCATTTTAAGAAGACACCAACAATACCTCGCCAAGGAACGCGCCAAGCAGTGGTACGCCCTTAGCGACGCGATGCCGGAACGGACGCTGCTCTGGAGCGACGGTTTGTCCACATTCGAGGAATGCACCGACCCCCGCCATCTCCTCTATGACACGCTTATCCTCGGGCACTGCGCCGGAACCCTGTTCAATAGGTCTGAACTCGCGCACTACCGCCTTACCCCAGACCGCCCGGACGCAATCCGCTACCTGCACTACTGGCTGAAGATCAAAAACGAGCGGCGAGGGACTGGTGACCCAGGGCAACGAGACCGGTGCATACCAAGAGCACAAACCGCAAGATGCACTGAAACAGAAATATCGTTGAGCGTTCCAATCAATCCCTCCTCCGATTAAAATGTTAGTCCGGCCCCGCGACCGGAATAGTCTTCAAAAGTGGTCGTCTCGCCACGGAAGCGCAGCTTCACCGTGTCAGTCGGGCCCTTGCGGTTCTTCGCGACAATCAATTCGGTAATCCCCCGCACCGCTTCAAGTTGCTGTTGCGTCTCGGTGATACGTTTCCGTTCCGCATCGCCCGCGGCGCTTGCTCCGTCATCGGCACCCAACGCCCGCGAAAGGTAATACTCGGCTCTATAGAGCATCAGCACAACGTCAGCATCTTGTTCGATCGTCCCGCTGTCCCTGAGGTCTGAGAGCAAAGGCCGTTTGTTGTCACGGCTGTCCACCTGCCGCGATAGCTGGCTCGCCGCGATCACCGGCACATTCAGTTCGCGCGCCACGAGCTTCAGCCCTTGGCTAATCTGGCTGATTTCCTGCACACGGTTGAAATCCCCCTTCAAGGGGCAGGTTAGGAGTTGCAGGTAGTCGACAACAATAAGCCCGATCCCGTGCTGGCGCTTCATCTGGCGCGCACGCCCCCGGAGCGCGGCAATCGAAAGCCCCGGTGTGTCGTCGATGACCAGCGGCAGTGTGTGAAGGTCGTTCGCCGCCTTCATCACCCGCATCATTTCAGAATCGCTGATTTGTCCGCTACCGAGTTGCTGTGCGTTGATCTTGGATGCGTTGGACAGGATGCGCTGCGTCAGCTGCTCGCTGCTCATCTCGAGGCTGAAGACGCCGACCGGGCCACAGTTGGGTTGCTTTGTTAGGTGACGCATCGCCACCGCCTGCGCGATGTTCACCAGCAAGCTGGTCTTCCCCATGCTCGGCCGCGCACCGAGGATGATGAGGTCGCTTTTCTGGAACCCACCCAGCAGCTTGTCCAAATCGAGGAAACCGCTCGTGATGCCGGTGATGCCGGTGCCGCTTTGCTTGGCGGCTGCCGCCTGTTCGATAACCGCGATGAGATTTTCGCGCATGCCGCGCGCCGTTGATTTGGAACCACCCGCTTCGGTGAGGCGGAACACTTCGCTGCCCACCGCTTCCAACATCCCTTCCACGTCTTCGGGTTTTGACGCCGCGCGGGCTTCCTTGTGGAGGTTTTCGGCAAGACCCATCAGTTGGCGTTGCCGGAACGCGGTGATGATCACTTCTGCTAGACTTTTCGCGTCGGCGGTCAGCGCGGCGTTCTCGAACATCCGCGACAGGTGCGGAAACAGCGCCTTGTCAGCATCGAAGGGTGAACCGCGCAGGCGTTCGGCAATGGTAATGGGGTTCGCGTCGCCACCACGTTGGTCGATAATGGTCTCGATCGCCTCGAACACCGCCGCGTGCATCGGCACGTAGAAGTGTTCAGGCTTCAATCTCCCTTCGAGCTCGTCATAGAAGCGGTTGTTGACGAGGATGGCGCCGATCAGGGCTTGTTCGGCCTGCACGCTATGGGGTGCTGTCTCCGTATGCGAAAGCTGGGCGTCGCTCCCCAGCTTCGTTACGCGGGCGGCTTCCCCTGCCATCTTTCACATCATGGCGTGGGATGTTGCTCCGCGCCACCAAGACAAACGTACAACAATCATACCGTCGCCGTTGGTGCAAAAGAGTTAGGCAGGTTCCGTTCGATCACCTGCGTATTGCCATCCAAGCGACCCACACCCACACTGACCGACATGAACAAGTCAGCGGCCATCCCTGTGCTCAAAATGCACGCACGCGCGCTCCGCGCCATGGGTCCCACAGCTTATCGCTGACATCACGGGCGCATATCAAAAGGCCAAGGGTCGATAACCCCCGGCAGGGCCTATTGAGCCACAAGGCTCAGCATTCGCCCGGGTCCGCAAGTTGCACGCCCCATCCAACGCGATGCTGCCCGGCCACCGCGTCCGCGCCAAGGGCCGCGCGTAACGCGCGCCTTCGGTTACAGCCCGGCACGCCCGCCGACATCGCCGTGCATGTTTCGCGGGATGGAGCCGCGATAACGCGGCACCGGATAACGAAAGCATCTCGCCATGCCTGATATTCAACCGGCACCTTACCTGGTCCGGCACATCGACCCCGATGGCCTCGCCCTAAACGCCATTTACATCACCGAAGACTTGCTGCTGAGCGAGCAATGCAAGATTGACCGCTTCAGCTTCGTAAACCGCATGGGCGGAATGCTGCGCATGTACGAGCTCATCCAGCGAATGGCCAACGCAGTAAGCCAGTTCGAATGCAGCTACGAACACGCGCCCTGGAACGATCTCATCGACGCCGATTGGGAAAGCGTCTGTTCTGCGTACACCACCCGCGTCATCACCCACGCCATCGAATACGAGGAATGGCCAGACCTTCACGTCACGCTGCGCGAAATAGCCCTCCCCGCACAAGCGGAGAGAAACAATGGCTAGGCTTTCCTTCCGCCGTGCGGACCTTCTGCGTCTCATCAAACGAGCGCGAGAAGCCCCCGCCGCCCACCTTATGCTTGTGGGAGACCACGGGGTCTACTTCATGAACCCAAGTGAAAAGCCACCGCGCACCTGCGTCTACGCGAATGGCTGCAACCCCAACACAGACGAGAACTGGTGGATGGAAAAGAGCGCCACCTTTGGAGGAGACGACGGCGCCGAACAGTTCCCTCTCAACGAAGTCCAGGAATGGATAGACGCGAACACCGGCTCACAGATCTCCATCGAGATTACCGCTGAACAAATCGCCTTTCTTGCCCCGGTAACTTGAAGGACATAAGCATCCTGCCCAAAATACTCCCACGCCTGTCGATTCGCACACGTACTTTCGCTGGCCGAACCAAGGGATATCGCCATGGCCGTGATCACTTCTCTCATCCGCTGGGCCTTCGCCATCCTATTCGGCATGGTTGCCGTTCAAGTGATGGCCACCGAAAGTTTTATCGGCGGTGCCTGGATCCTGGCCGGTTCCATTCTTCTCTCTCCACCAGGGGGCGCCGCCCTCGCGCGTGCCGTCTCCTTCTTCAAGAGCAACACCGCACAGGTTCTTGCCGCCGTGGCGGTCATTTTCGTAGCTTTCGCCACCACGGTAGCACCACGCGCCCCTTCAACGCCCGCTGCGAATCCAATCCCCGTCGCCTCCCGCTTCTCTTGTGAACACGGCGTGCCTGCCGATGGCGCGGTGGTCGAAGTGATCGGTGCGGATTCCCACCCACTCCGCAAGAAACCCAACGGAGAGACGATCGTAAACGAGAAGGCGACCGCAATCATCGGCAGCACCGTCTACCAATCCATCGACAATTCTACCAAGGTTCAGGTCCAATGCCGCGATGGGGATTGGATTCGCGTTCAGATCACGGACCCCGACTGGCTCAAGCATCAGGTCGGATGGGTTCAGGCTGGAGTGCTCGCCTTCAAGTTGCCCGGCGGACAGACGCGCGAGTTCGCCGCCAATGATTTCCATTGGGATGGCGACACCAGCAAAGCCAAGGCCCAGATCATCAAGGCGGTAAATCGCATCCGCCGGGAGGACGCCCGATGCCGGGATAGCATCTCCCCTGCATCCGTGGCGAAATCCGCCCATCAGTCCAAGGTTAAGGGCAGACCTGTGTTCTACGTCACCTGCGGCGACGGCATCAAAGTCGTGACCGTCTATTTCGATGCAGCGCGCGCCAACGACCAAAAACCGTTCACGGCACCTTCGCATCTTAACCGGCCGCAAGCGATTCAGCTTTGTGAAGCCTACGCCAAATCCCAGGCCACCCACCCATCCACTGTCAGTTTTTCACGCTTCCTCGACATTGCAGTCAACGAACACGCGAACGGCCGCACAACCGTCCTGTCGTCGTTTACCGCGAAGAACAGTTTCAACCTGGAGCTCAAGTTTAGTATCCGCTGCTTGCTGGATGAGAATGGATTTATCGAAGGCGTTGTCAACGAAGCGCAGTGATCATCAAAGCTCCCCGTTACACCTGCTGGGTTCTTGCCGAATCCCTCGATCGCCACTACCAACGGCGGCATGGCATCCGAACGTCTTCCCATAGCGGGTTATCCGCATTTGGCCCTGGCCGGCCAGGACGATGACACCCTTCACCAGAAAACCCTCGCGGGGCTACGCGCAGAAGGGTTTAAGATCGAGCGGGGCCTTCTCGTTCCGCCACACGGTGCGGGCAGCCAGACCATCATCATGGCGGTCACTGGCGCATTCACCAACGCAAAGCGCAGATAGATCATCTAGCACTCACGCTAAGCATAAACCCTCACTTCAGCATGACAGTCCAGTTTCCGCCGCGGTCTTCCAACCGGTACACGTACCGATTGCTGTTGCATGTTACGCGGTAGCTCCCGTCCCAGGATGACTGCAGGCAGAAGTTCACGGGCGCACACGAATACCCATAGGCCCGTATCATCCCCTGAGCCGCGTCACGCTGCGTGGCGCTGCAGTTCCCCTCGTTGGTGCGGGTCACAAGTTCACCGCCCGTATTCTTCTGCAGTTGTGAACCAAGGACCGCCAAGAACACAAATCCGGAGATGAAGGGATGTCGTTTGATCCAGCTGTCAAATACACCATCCTCGCGCACCGGCGTTTCAGCAGCGTCACCAATCGCAGCTCCTTCCGCCGCCGTCCGCGCTTCTGGAACCCTACTCCCCGTTCGCACCGTCGATGCGCCTTGCGCGCGCCGCTTCCCGAACTCCGCCATTGCAATCACCCCGTACCAAGACATTCCGTCGGCACGGGGTAAGAACCACCGGTAAATAACCCCCACAATTATCTTGGTTATTAATTCCTTACCACTTCGGTTGAAACTCACCTTCCAGCGGCATCCAATACATCCGCGAGCCGTTCAAGTTCCACGTCCTCCGGCGAGCCTTCAAAACATCCCCGCGCTCGGTCGGCACATCCTGCTCTTCCACGTATGCCGCCCTTCGATGTCAGGTTGCCTTACCCCGCTCCGCATAATGACACGGAACAAGGGAGAGCAATCATGCACTCACGTCAGGTAATTTTCTCGGTGGCCCTGCTCGTCGCAGGCCCGGCGCTTTGCGGACATGCATTCGCCTTGGAAGCCACCACCGCCCCCGGAGGCCAAGCCAGCGACCGATCCATGATGCGGCATCTCACCCAAACACGAGCCGACCAGATCGCCGAAGTCGCAAGCTTGCAATCTAAAGCCAACGCCATCCTCGCCTGCACCGCCAAAGGCCGCTTCTACGCACCCGGTGAAGTCGGCGCAGATGCCAACGGTTGCATCCCCATCACCGTTACCGTTACCGTTACCGTCGAGTAATCAATGAAAGACACGTCCATGAAATACGCCTTATTTGCAACCGTCCTTCTGGCCACCACGTTTGCGCAACACGCAACCTCTTTGGAAACCAGCGCCAATGCCCGCGACGTCAAAACCGTCTCGAGCGAAATCCGCATCAACGCCGAGAGCGCAGCGCTCACCGCAGCAATAACAAAAGTGAACAAAGACATCCTCGCCGTCCTCAAGTGCAATAAGATGAACAAGTTTTACAAACCCCTCGATACCACCGCCGACGCCAACGGCTGTGTGGGGGCTGCCATCACTACGACCACCACAAATCACAAGGTCAACTTGCCCAACGTTGCCTTCAACAGCTACCCCGACTACTCCAAGAACAAGAAGGGTTTCATCGGTTCCTCCACCCGCGCAATCGACCTGTCAGACGCCGTGGAAGCAGGTGCGAAATCAATTTCCGTCATCGGCACTCTTGCAGGTTTCACCGGCAGCTGTTCCGGGGTCACCGGCACCAAAACCTTGAACATCGCCAACGTAAACACCAACGTTGCCACCACCGAGGCCACATGCCACTACGACAATTCCCCGAACCGCAGCAGCTTCTTCGCGTGGTCCTATAGTGCTGCGTCCAAGCAGCTGACCGTGAGAGCCAAAATGGCCCAAACCAACAACCTGATGACCAGCGCAAAGATCACGGGGATCACCGCCACCTACCAGCTGACCAAAACCGTGCTGAAGATTGGCGACGGAAAATAAAGTACCAACATGATACCAGGGCCAGCTTGCACCGCCCTTTCCGGGCGGATGCCAGAGCCCACATAACCTTCACCGGAGGCTCGCACCAAACCGCTCCTTGCCACCGGTGATTTATCCGGCAGGCCAAAAATGAAGGCAAAGCGTCGTCCAAGCCTGCCCCCCGCAATTATCACCGCGTGCAGGCACATGCCTTCCAATAGCTCGCATTCAAACCGAAGCATGCAGCCGAGCTTGCTCTTGACACCCCCAACGGTCAAACCCCTGCCGGTAGACCGCTAGTTCACGGCGCCCTTAACTTGCGTGGCGTTGTTCCCGCCGGTGAATGTTGCGGTGAAGCCGTTCCGGTCGATGGCTTTGCCTGCCGCTCCGCCGGCGTTTGATGAGGCCGCTCCGGCCGCTCCCCATGCTCCGCCAGCGCCACCATCGGGCGAGCCCGAGGTGCTGCAACCGCCAGCGCCGGTGCCAGCCCCTCCGATCCCCGCGCTGGCCACGGATCCCGTACCGCCAGCAGTTCCGGCGGCGGTGTTGCCCGTCCCTCCGGCGCCACCAGGAGTGTTGGTTGAGCCTTGCCCGCCTCCACCGCCGCCGCCTCCGCGGCGATTGCCCAGGCCGCCGGATCCGCACCCTCTTCCGGCCCCGCCCCCACCGCCGGCGCCAAAAATGTTGCCGCCGGTGTTGTTGATGGTGATGTTGGCGCCGAGGGATATGGCATCCCCTCCGGCTGATCCTGCCGTTCCTGGACCGGTATCACCGTTTCCACCTACGCCGCCGGCGCCACCCTTGCCATAAATCTCGCCATTGTTGACCAGCGTGACGGTTGAGCCTGCGGGCCATGTTCCAGTGACGAGCGCAGCGGTGGCCGCGCTTGTGGAGTTAACGACGATGTTGTTGTTGATGGTAATGGTCCACGTACCGCCGGTGCACGACGGTGAACCGGCCAACGTGAACAGGTTGACGTTGCTAGCGTTGGCAGAAATCGTGGCCGTGCCACCGCAGCATGCGGCTACAACAACACCCGCAGGCGGATTGCCGTAGAAAGTGCTCCACTCAGTGGAGGTATTTGTCGGGACGAATATATCGCTCCCGCTCGAGTGATTATTGGCGACGTTCCTGCAAACCGTGTGTTCGGTGATGTTCTGGTTGGTACCGTTGTCGACCTTGTACGAGGTCGCGGAAACCAACAAAAAGGCCAGCGGAATGACCGCCAGCCTCAACAATACGGCCATCATACGTTTGTTCACCTGGACGCGGCTTTCCTTGTCTCTACCGCTTCCAGACGGCGTACAAAGTTATCATTGGCGCTGCGGAGCTCTTCGACTTCCCGGTTCAAGCGCCCGATGGTCGTAAGACCAACAGTGTGAAGTTCCTCCACGTCCTTCATTTCACCCGCCAACCGGTCGTTGTCGGCCTTCAGTTCCTTCACGGCATCGATCAACACGGGCACCAGCGCGGGGTAATCCACCGCCAGGAAGCCGTCGTCCTGCATGACCACCGCTTGCGGATAGACCTTCTGCACGTCTTGCGCGATTACACCCAAATGCTCGCGGTTGGTTGTGTCGCTGATGTAGCTGAACGTCACAGGAGTTATATGGTCAAGCTTCGCCAACCCCCCGGTCATGGCTTCGATATTCTTCTTGAGCCGTTTATCCGAGCTGTAGAGGAAAGCCGCTGCGGTCAGGTTGTTTGTAACCGTGGCATTGCCGGACGCATCCTCGACGATGAACCGGTACCATCCCGTCCACGTGCCCGATGTCCTGTACCGCAAATACATACCCGAGGCCGCAGTGTACGGGATGGCGAATTGGGTCAGGTTTCCACTACCCACCTTGCTGCTATATTCGAATGAGAACGGGTGCCAATAGCTGGCGGTCACATTCGGCGCGTTGGTAGCCGTGCTACCGCGCAGCAAGGTGTAGCCGCTGCCCGGTCGAGCATTTGATATATCGTTGAAGTCAAGGGTACCAGCGGTAGTGACGGCACCAAATCCGCCACCAATCTGACCATTCACATACAGAGACGTGGAGGGGGCAGTGGTCCCGATGCCAAGGCCAGTGTTTGTTACGCGCAGTCGTTCCGCGCCGCCGGTGCTAAGCCCAACCTGGTCCGCTCCGGGTGTGAACAGCCCCGTATTCGTGTCGCCTGTCCAACTGTAGGTCGGCGTTGCGGCGCTGTCGCCGCCGTTGCCAAGAACCTGTGTTCCGACGTCGATCACACCCGTGGTGGATACAAAGCCCGTTACGGTCAAACCTGTTGTCGTTAGTAACATTCGCTCCGTGCCGCCCGAGGCCGTGGTGCCGCCCGTGCGCCAACGGAATTGCGATCCGCTCCAGTTGGTCAGGGTGCTAGCTTCAATGCCAGTACCGAAGGTGTTGCCATACCACAGGGCTTTGTCCGACACCGTCGAACCGAACGATATCTTGTACGAACCGGTTATGTTCAGGTCCTGAGTGGCCGTGTGGTCGCCGAGATTATCGCTGCCAGCAGCGCTGTTGCTCACCACCCACTGGCCACCGTTATAAGCCAGTACTTTGCCGACTGCGTTTCCGGCAAGGTTCACATCGGTCAAACTGGCCAAGGTTGTCAGAATGGTCTGCCCGGGGGCACTCTGGAAACCGCTATAGCTACAGAAGATAACCATCACGTTTTTTGGACGGGTTTCAGCTGCAGTACGCGCACCCGGAGAGTTCGCGCTGTTGAAAGCGATTGAACCGGCAGCACTGGAACCGGGTGTAGCCCCCGCTGCACCGGCGGTTCCTCCTGCCACGAAAGCTCCAACCGGGTTGGCTGCCGCGGTGCGGTTAAAGCCCATCGACCCCGTAATCTGTTGCATCGCGTCGTCTTGCAAATCGCCGACAGCACGGTTGCCGTCCGGATCATTGCCCGCGCTGTTGTCATAGCCGCGCAAGAAGCGACCGCGCGAAGGAATATATTCGGTCCATCCGGACGGGCAGCTGGTTGCCGCAAAAGCCGAGATCGTTCCTGTTGGCACACCCAGGCCAATGTTACCCCAGTTGGAACCATCGCACACCTGCATGGTGCCGGAGGTGTAGCGCATGGCGCCGGTAAAGCCAGCGTTGCAAGCAAGCACGGTACTTGGACTGTTGAGTTGGATGTAGGTGGCCGAAACGTTCGTCACGCTCACCAGCGTTGCGCTGATGCTGTTGCTGCGCAGGTTCGGCAGATACGTCGCGGCGCTGGAGAGGTAGCCCCAATCCGTCCCCGCCGTGCTTAGGCTCACATAGCTGGTTGCACTGTTGACCACCATGGCCAACGTGCCGCTGGTGATGCGGTCACCAAGGGCGGTACCGCCACCGCTGCCACCGAGTGCGCCCCACGATGTGCCATCGCAGAGCTCAAGACTCCCTGAATTGTAGCGGATGGCACCGGAAATGCCGCTACTGCAGGTCAAGCTGCTACTACCCACCTGAATCGCGTCACTGGCACTAATCGTGCCGACGACATCAAGCTTCGCCAATGGTGTGGTCTGACTGATCCCTACATTACCGTTGGAGCCCTCGCCGAAAATCCAATTTCGTACAAACGTGTTGGGCGCATTGTTGCTGACCATGCCTAAACGCAAATCAGCAGAACCAGCACCAAAGGCCGCTGACATTTTCACGCTCGTTCCGGCAAGCGTGTCAATGTTGGTGATCAATAGGCCGCCCTCAAATGCGGTACCGCCATCCGAAAGGATAACAGTGTGATCCACATAATTGAGAGATGCGCCGGTATTGCCGAATTTTGCGCCGCCCGTTACATGCAGCGAGGCGCTTGGCCTGGTCGTTCCAATCGCGACATTCCCATCCGTCCCCACAAACAAACTCGGCGTGGTGGTCTGCGCACTGTTGGAAACCGTGAACGTGCCGCTCACCTGCAACGTCGCGGTGGGTGAAACAGAACCTCCAAACGACGCATTGCCATCATCATTGAAGAACAAGCGGTAGCGGCTGACCGAAGCGTCCGACTGGTCGCGGTACTGGTAGATACCAAACGAGTTGCGGAGCGTCGTGTTGGCGGTGCTGTCACCGTAGTGGGCTAACACCCATTTTGCCACCGGCGTATTATCAAAGAACATCAACTCCGAGAATTGCGTCGGGTTTCCTGCCGCAATTCCCATCCGGCCAATCGAACCGGAAACATAGAACTGCCCAAAGTTCGCGGGAGTGCTTGTCCCGATGCTCAACCGGTTGTTGGTGTCATCCCAGAAGAAGTTGTTTGTATCGCCAGCCAAATCACCCGCCACATTGAACTGCACCGCACCGGTGCTGCTCGCCGCCGTGGCAGACCCCGCTGCAACCGTGCTGCTGGCAAGGCTCTTCCACCCCGTGGCGCCCGTGCAGACTTGGATGGTGTTGCTGGTAACGTTGTAGCGGATGCTGCCCGAAATAGCTACGCTGCACTCCAAGGTGCTCTGCCCAACCTGAATGGCATCGCTCGCCGAAATCGTGCCGACGACATCGAGTTTTGCAAGAGGATTGGTATTGCTTATGCCCAAGGTGCCCGAAACCAAAGTGGCCGTGAGAAGATTGTGCTTGATCGTCAGATAGTCATCCGAAAGCACCCGCAAGTAAAAATTCCCTCCACTGGTGGCCGTATTAACGAACTGAAGGCTTTTGCCATCGGCCGGGTTGCCGCTGCTGTGAAGAACAAGGTCGCTTTGAGCACTGCCATCAACGCTGGATATGGTGAGACCCACACGCCCGAGCCGTCTGCCAATAAAGACTTGGGCAGGAAAACCAGCTGTCGTGCTCGTTGTGCCTATCGAGATGGTGCCGCTATCATAAGCGATCATCGTAGGCGTCGTGATCTGCGCGCTGGTGGAGATGATGAAGCTGCCGGAGACTTGTAGCGTCGCGATGGGCGTTACCGACCCGCCGACTGAAACGTTGCCATCATCGTTGATGAAGAACCGGTATTTGTTCACCATCGCGTCCGATGCATCCTCGTACTGGTAAATGTAATAGCCGTTACGGAGGCTCGCGTTCGAATGGCTGTCTCCGTAAATACCGGTCGACCATTTCGCGCTTCCCGTCTCATCGAGCAGCACGGTTTCCGCATAGGTGGAACCCACGCCGTTGGCGATAGCCAGACGTGGGCTCGAACCCGAGACATGAACGATATAACCCGGCGTGCTGGTGCCAATCCCCAAACGGTTGTTGGCGTCATCCCAGAAGAAGTTGGAGGTATCGCCCGCCAGCGCATTCCCCACGTTAAACTGAACAGCCCCCGTACTGCTGGCCGCCGTGGCAGCCCCCGCACTCCCCAGCGTCGTCCACGTGGTGCCATTACAGAACTGCATGGCGCTGGCGTTGTAACGCAAAGCCCCCGGAATACCGCTGGAACAAGCCAAACTGCTCTGCCCAACCTGAATCGCATTGGTTGCCGAAATCGTTCCGCTGACGTCAAGCCGGGCCTTCGGCAGGGTGTTGCTCGTGCCAATCCCTAGGTTGCCGGCGGCTGAAAGGAACATCGCGCCCGGCCCCGTACCCCACCCACCGGCGTTGTGCACGTCGAACACAATACCCTTATTGGTGCCGCCTTGGATTCGCAGGTTGCTGTTCAGCGAGTTCCCCATGCCGCCCCCAGCATCAAATCCGACCATGCCTCCAACGGTAGGGTCACGGAACGTCATATAGTAGTGGGGAATGCCGCTCGAAGTGCCCAGCAGGATCATCTGCCCGGTTCCCGAGACATGCAGCGGCGCTGTCGGCGCACTGGTGCCGATACCAACCTCGCCATCACTGTCCACCACAAAACTCGGTTCCTGTGCGGTCTGCCCCGTTTTACTCACCGTAAACGTCCCACTCACCTGCAGCGCCGCATTGGGAAGGGTCGTCGCAATCCCTACGTTCCCGCTATTTTGCCGGATATAGAATGGATACCGATTGTTCGAAGCGTCATAGATCCCTAGGTTGCCATTGCTGCCAGGCGATGTGATATCCCAAATACCCAAGGAATTGGTAAGTCGTAATCCAGCCCCGCCCGAACCACCTCCAACACGGCCGTCAATCTCAAGTCCGCCCCCTGAAAATGCAACCGTCGGCGTCGTTGTTCCAATACCCACTACGCCGTCCGTGCCCACATAGAACGTCGGCGTGCTCGTCTGCCCGGTACGGCTCACGATAAACGTCCCACTCACCTGCAACGTCGCAACCGGAGTCACTGTCCCGATACCAACGCTACCCGAGGAATCGATGGTCATGGCAACAGCGCTGCCGACGCTCGAGCCTTGCCCGAACTTGAGCTTGTTCCCATCGCTGCTGTCCGAACCCATGTTCCAGTAATGGCTCGCTCCCGACCGCAAGGTGCGCAACAACACCATGGCATCCGAACCGGCATTATAGGTGTTTGCCCACAACGCGGCGTTTCCACCGAAGTTGGTGACGTGAATATTCGCGAGCGAAGGGGTGGAGTTTGAAGAATATATTGATCCCGAGACACTCAGGGCATAGCCCGAAACAGGTTCTGCCAAACCAATGCCGACCGCGCCGTTCTCGCCCACGATCATCCGCTGCGCACCGGCGATGCTAAAGGTGATGCTCCGGTCCTCATAAGCAATCACACTGGTGGTGCCGCTAACGATGCGGTCTTCCAAGCCGCCACCCGCCGCGCCCAACGCCGTCCACGTCGTGCCGTTGCAGAACTGTATGTTGCCGGATGAATAACGCATCGCTCCGGGAATACCTGCGCTGCAGGCAAGGCTGCTGGTGCCGACTTGGATGGCGCCAGAGGCGGAGATGGTGCCGGCGACATCAAGATCAGCCAACGCAAACGTTTTCACTCCGAGTTTGCCGTTCTGTGATAGCAGCAGGCCATTGCTGTTTGCAGGCCCCGATCCGTACACAATAGCCAGTGCCGATGAGGAGACGCCTGTTCGTTTCCCGATGTAAAACTTGTTTGGCGCACCACCGACGCCACCGAATCCGATCCCATTGAATTCCGTGTCTTCCGACTCTAACCTTATCCAGTTCCGCACCGATAAGGGCCACGCCGCATCAGCGAGCATACCCATACCCACGCCGCCATTCGCTAAACCCTGAATGGTCGGCGTGGTGGTCTGCCCGCTGGTGGAGACGGTGAAGCTACCGGAAACTTGCAGCGTCGCGGTGGGTGAAATGATGCCGACGCCGACATTGCCTCCGCCAGCAATGCGCATCCGTTCGCTGGAGGTGCCACCACTTGTTGTGTAGAACAGCATCCCCGTTTGGTTGCCGAAGAGGTAAGTGCTGCCATCGGCATGGTTGGTGCCGAGGCGTAGTCCTGCATAGTTCCCGGAACCGGCAGTTCCTCTGCGAAGCCACAAAGTTGAACTCGTAAGAGGAATGCCATCATTGTTGTGTTGAGCATTCGAACCGGCCAACTGGGCGATGCCATTGACATGAAGCGTGACATCAGTCGCGCTCATTCCAATTCCCACATTTCCGCTGAAATAGCCCGTCGTACCGCTAATCCCGCCGGTACTACTCACACCCAACGTCACCAAACCGGTGTAGGGGCTAAACCACCCGCTGTTCGCACCCGCCTGCGTAATGCTGATATATCCGGTGTCCGAAATCGCCACCATGCGGGTGGCATCGTTCGTGCCTGATACGATGCGATCGCCGCTCGCGGTGCTGATACCGCTAAGGAGAGAGCCATCCCCAATGAACTTCTGTGCAGAGACGTTGCCGGTGATGCTTACGTGGCCGGCGGTTGAAACGCTTGGCGCATAGGTCGGACAGCCGATGTCGCTGACGCGCAAGCCCTCACCGATACAGAGGCGTCCGGCGTGATTACCGAGCGTATCGGAGATGACCGCGATGTTGCCCCAGTCTTGCGCGTTCCCCCATGCGGCTGCGAGCGCCAGCAGCGCCGTCATCGCGGAGCGGGTTATCGCGTGACGCAGATTTGCGGACTTCCATTGTCGTTGGTGCGGAACGTGCCTTCGATGCAGGCGCCCGGATTAAGGGATGCGCTCTTATGGAAGTCCCACGCCAACCATGCGGCGGCTGCCGGTATGACCAGCAGAACCACGGCGGAGGAGAACCATTGGCGCAAGGGTATGCAATCTTTTTGCGGAGATTCTAACGGGAATGATAATGCCCCGCCATGACCCTGCTCGAAAAGAAGTCACCTCATGTGCCCAAACCGCAACCTCGCCCATCCCTTCGCAACCCAGTGGTCATCCTCGAACATTCCCGTGAGGAAGTGACGAGGGTTCCCCGCACGCCCTCGGCTCAACATCCGCGCTGCACCCACGTCGTTATTCCCGGTTCGCAAAGATCCCACACGTCCGGGTACGACATATCCCTGGGTGCAGCGCTCTGCATGCTCTTCAGGACAAAGGCACCGTTCGCCCCCATGTTCTCCGTGTATTTCCGGATCACGCCGTAAATGTCGTCATCGAGCGGCAACGCCTGCCCATTCCGGGACACCTGATGAAAACCGAGCCGCCGATACGGCGACCACACGGTTCTGCTTACGCCTCCCAGAAACAGCAAGGGGCACGCCGAGTAGCAATCGGCCATAAGCGTGGTCTCAAGCCCCCTCCTCCTGATCAGCATCCCCGCAAGGATTGCGTCTCGCACGCTTCCGCCGCCACTTCCCATCGCCACATACTTCACGCCGGGATGCCCCGACAGGAACGCTGCAAATCTATCGTAGAAGCCTTCATCGATATCCCCGAGAACATGAAGCTGGTCCTCATGGATCTCGAACTCCGCGGCAGGCGCTATCCGCGCGCGCGCATGTTCTTCCCCGATATCGTATTGCCTCACGCAATCGAGGTTCCACGTTTCCACGCGGTTACGTTCCGACAGGACAAGAACACCGTCAGCGGCCAACGCCCAGTTGGTGTGAAGCAAAGAATCGCCGAGCACCGCCAACGGCGTCTCGAGATATGTCTGGCGCGGCGTTTCCTCAATCTTCCCGAGTCTCTTGAAAATCTCATCCTTGCCGAACAGGAAGGCCAGTGCGGCACACCTGAATTCGTTCACGCCCATTTCATTGAAGGCGGTTCCAAGATTCCCCGCCTCCGACGTATCGATGCCCTGCCCAACTGTTTGAGCCAAATGGCGATGATGACCGATCATCTCCCGCAACCTCTGTTCCCTATCGTCGGCTTGCGCCATCGACGACACCATGATCGCGCCGGCCAGCAAAACAAGAAATAGGAAACACCCCTCCTTCAGCACAGGCTCACCTCCGTTTCCTCAGCAGGTCCAACCTTCGCACAAGGACAATTCGGCCATAAGCCGCGCGACGCAACAATCCACAGGACGCCACCGGGAAGGACCGCGCGGATTGCCCTGCGAGAGGCTACGTTTCTCCTGCATGCGGGCGACGCCGTTTATTCGTATACAACGTGATCGTAATCCGGCACCACGGTTCGGAGGTAGTCGCAGCCGGCAAGCGACAGCACATCCGGCTTCGGTTGCTCCGGCAGCGACAAGGCCTTCAACGCCGTCGCGGCTTGTTGCAGCCGTTTCGGCTCGGGTTTGGGAAGCAGCCGCACTGGCTCTGGCGGAGATGCCCCAACTATGGCCTCTGGAGATTGATGATTGCGCAGCGGCACCGGCAAGAACACCGATTTGAAGAAGCGCACGTAGAAAGGAGGAACATCGGCAATCATGCCCGATGCTTGCACAATGCCCCGTGTCCGCAAAGAACCTCTGCCCACATTGTATTCATTACGGTCCGGCATCCTCCCCGGACACGTGATCGACAAACCTTCCTTCGCCGCAACCCGGTTCGCGCGTGTCATTGCATCCCGCCTTCAGCGGCATACACATGGCCGACGTTCCATCCTTGTTGTCTACGCGCACAGTGCCAAGCGTGTATCCGTCACACCCCCGCACCACAACCGTTTCATCTATCGTCACGGGGTAATAGGCGTGCCGGTCAAGTTCCAAATCCTCGCATCCGGGTCACACCGGAAAATAGAGCACAGGCCAGAATACATGCGCGGCTTATAACCCTAGATGCCTGATCATGCGATTACATGAAAGGGAGCTGCATACAATCGCGGCAACTTATTGCTGGGCCGGGCATCACTCGCTCACTTTCATCGTGCAAACCCGCACTGGTGCTCTTCCTACCAGTTCCACGTCTAACACTACGGGTATTCCATCACGCGATTGCCAACGCCCATCCGGTCCGTCATTATCAAATGCGTGGTGCCGGTAGTGGCGATGTTGTTGATGGGGTGTTCCCCCGCCGAAGCGTATGTGTGCAGACCGGCGCCACGTATTCTCCTGTCTGAACCCGGCCACCGTCCCCCCCGATGGTCTAACGGTGGCCGGGCGTCTCCTGCCTACAAATGCATCACTCCCTCAGGCCATTTAGCCGCCTGCCGCCCGTTTGCAGGCCCGGCTTCAACTCCACCAGGGGCATCAACTTTTCACCGGTTTGCTCTCTGTACCGCCGCACGAAGTCGCCCAAGCGCACCACGGTCCACCTACCCGACTGCGTGCGGATGCCGCGCACATTCAGAACCCTCACTCCTTCTGAATAGGTCTTAGCAGCCACGCAATACTTCCTGATCGCATCAGCACGTTCCTCCCTCAGCCTGCGTCTGCGCAGCAGATACGCCTTCCTTCCCGCTACCAGCCTCAACGCCCCGCGCCTCGAACCGGCCTCGCCCATCCAAGGAACAAGCCGCACTCCCGTCATCGCTTCATGGATGCGCACAAAGCCCGAAACCATCGGCCCGTTCCATACGTGTCCAAGATGGTTCCGCACCTTCTTCCTGTTAAGCGCCTGGGCGAGCATGGCCCAGGTCATCATTTTGGCCGGGCGCACCGACTTCAGTGCTTCCACCGCGAACGCGCGCAACCGTTCCCGTTGCGCCGCGCGCTCAAATCGAAGCGTCCAATGGGTCTTTTCTTCACCCTTCACTCCGTCTGCGAGCTTGGTCTTTGCCATCCGCAAAGCCTACCGCATCCCTTCGCGCCTGAAACCACACTTGCACATGATGACAGCACCGGCTGTTTGGACCTGTCGCCACCAATCCAGACACACACCAGCCCTTTCTGCCGCGCCGGAAAGCCGACGTGGAGGCGCTGCTCTTTTCCCATTGCCCTTTCGCGTGGTTGGCGAGGCGAGACACGCCATGCGCCCTTTCATGTCGAGGGTTATCGGCCACGGGCCGTCGCCCTGAAGGGGTTTCCCCAGCTTCCTGCCGTGCAGCCGGGTGATGCCCCTCCCCTTCCCGCCGCCGTCATTCCCGGTAGCCGCTTTTGACCCCGACAGGCCGCAATGGATGCAGCCTCGAACAAACCAACCATCGAAAGTAACGACAATGGCTCAAACCAAAGGCAGCAAACCCACCCACGGCGTCTTCTTCGTCCGCGAAGGCAAGAAAGGTGGCAAGGGTTTCTGGACCCGCATCGGCGCCGGTTGGCTCCACGACGACAGCAAAGGCCTGAACATCATGCTCGACCTGGTTCCCGCAGGCGAAGGCAAGATCGTCATCCGCGTGGATGAACCGAAAGCCGACGCTGAAACCACCACCGAAGGTCAAGGGGAGCCCCAATAATGCTCCTCTCGTCCGCTGACCGCGCGGCGCTGCAATCGCTCTTCCCCGAGCTTCCGGTTCGGGGATTGAGCGGGGCGGCACTTGGCCACGCACTCGATACCTGGTTCGCCAACGACCACTACAGCAACAATCCCGCTTACGACCATGACGACGAAACCAACGATGGCTTCTCCATCGACATGAACCGGGGTGGCACCACGGATCGGGATGCAAGCACGCACGACAAAGTGCACACCAATGCCTAGCTGCATCTGCGAAACATGCGGCGGTCCCTACCATTGGATCTGGGAAGACGCCTTCGACAAGTTTGGATTCGGTGACGGCGACGGCCAGGTGGAAACATCCACAGTCGCCACTCTGCTCCAGGACGCCGGCTACACCGTGGACCACGACTATTGGGGGCTCCACAACGACGTCATCCATTCCATCAAAAAAGATGAAATAGAGCAGATTCCCGATACCGCCGAAGTCGGGTATGATGATCCCCGAAAATTCCTGCCCGCCGCGATCGTCACGCTTCTCGACGAAAAGCTACCGGCAGCTGAAGGGGTGAGGCTATGACCCATCCCCAGGATCTCAAATATCCGGCCTTGAAGCTTCGTGTCTACATGGAGCCGCAGCGCGTTGCTGAAAGCAAGCGACGCCTACGAATACTTGCGACCTACCGCGACATAGACGTCTCGACCCTCTCGAACGAAGTCATTACCGACTTCCTCGACAAACACCTCCCCAATGAAAGCTATCCCTCATGACCAACCTCGATCGTGCGTACACCGCCGAGGTATGCCTAAACCACTTCGTCCACCTCACCGGTCCCGCCCTCTCGATAAAGGAAGCAGCCGGCGACCTAATCGCCAACATCGGCCACTACTGCCAATCAGGAGGGCTGGACTACCTCTCCATCGTCAAAACCGGCATCGGCCATTGGGCGCTGGAGCAAACAGACCCGGACAGCATCGATCTGCTGCCCGACGTCACCATCACCATCAACCAATGAATGCACGACATGTGAAAAACAGCGACTTCACCACCATCACAATCAGCAAGGAAACCCACCAACAGCTCGTGAACCTCCCTTGGTTTGTAAACGCAAAGAGCTCGGCGGTGATGAATCGGAACGGCACCGTCACCTTTCCCGTCGGCTTGGACCTCCACGCAAAATTGCTGGATGTCCACGAGGACGTCGAGCTGGCCATCCAGATTTTCCTTGGCCTCAAGACTAACTAACGAAAGCTAATTCCGTGACCGTTCTTCTCTTCAACCCACGTAACAACAACGATGCATACCGGGGCGCGCGCCCCTTCCCCGTTTCGGGAACATTCCACCCCAACCGCGCCGCCTATGAATTCTACCCCACACCACTTGAAGCAACCCGCGCGCTGCTTGCAGCGGAACGCTTCGAAGGGTCCATTTGGGAACCAGCGTGCGGCCAGGGCCATATAGCCAAGGTGCTAACCGAGCATCACCATGACGTAGTGGCCACGGATTTGATTGACTACGGTTTTGGCCAACGAGGCCGCGACTTCCTCGTGGAGCGGGAGCCGCTGGCCCGCAACATCATCACCAACCCACCCTATGGCCGTGGCCTCGCCGATGCGTTCTGCCTTCACGCACTGCAACTCACCGCCAAAACCGGAGGCAAGGTTGCCATGCTGGTAGCCGTGCAAAGCCTCTGCCACCCGACGCGCACGCCCTTCTTTGAGAAGCATCCGCCCGCCATCATCTACGCCGTTGACGACTGCACCTGCTATCCCTACGGCGACCCGAACAAGGCCACCCGGAGCATTTTGCAGCAACGCTATTGCTGGCTGGTCTGGCACGCCGGGTACGACGGTCCAACCATGTTCAAGTGGCTTCGCACCGCGCCGTACAAAAACGCCCGGCCGGTTGCCAGACCACGCACATCGCTGCTGCTCGCCGCGTGAGCATTTGGCGAACGCCCGTTCGGGCGTTCGGGCGTTCGTTCCGTACTGTTACATCGCTGCACCGCACGGCGCTGTGCGCCTCATCCGTTCGCCCGTTCGGACGTTCGCTCACTCGCATTGCTCCCAGTCTCCCTTGCTAACCTGGGCGTTCGCCCCTTCGGGCGTTCGTCCGTTCTCCCGTTCGCCCGTTCTTCCGTTCGGGCGTTCGTTTGTTCGGGCGTTCGCCCGTTCGTTTTTCCCCATTCCGGGACTGCACGGATTTCCGCGCCATTTCTGCCGTTCGTCCGTTCGCCCGTTCGGGCGTGCGGGCGTTCTCCCGTTCGTCCGTTCGCCCGTTCGATCACCATCGCCATCCATCCATTTAAACTTGCATTCATGCTGCATTGGCCGCGTTCGCCCGTTCGGGCGTTCGTCCGTTCGCCCGTTCATTTTGCAACACCCCCACCACACAACTGCCCATCATTTCGGCGCCCTCAATTGACGTCAGTCATCCGCATACGCATTGTTGCGCCATGAGCCACCACGACACCGCCAAGTTCATCTCCTTCGCATCTCCCAAGGGCGGCGTGGGCAAATCCACTTCATGCCTCGCCATCGCCGGTGCGCTCCTTTCAGCAGGGGAGAAAGTGCACATCATCGACTTCGACCAGACTGAAACCATCTGGCGCTGGTATTCCACCAGCCCCACCGCACAGGCTATCCCCAACCTCACGGTGGAGAAGGGGCCCATCGACAACCTCGGCAATTTCATTCAAGAGCTTTACGCCACCGCAACCGACTACGTGCTGCTCGATCTCGCGGGTGCGCTGACCGACCTCACCCTCATGATCGCCGCCTTCGCAACCCTTACCATCACTCCGGCGAAGGTTAGCGAGCCCGACATCATCGAAGCCAACAAGATGGCGCAGAAGCTTCACGCCGTTGCCGCGCGCCTTGGCAAGCCCATCAACCATCTGATCCTTCTCAATGAGGTGCCCGGCATCATCAGCAAGGACGAGGTGGACCTCATCAAGCAGATCGACGACAGCAACCTGCGCCGCTTCCAGACACTGATCTACCGCCGTTCCGCCTACAGCAAATCCTTCTCGCGCGGCACGCTGCCCCACATGGCGGAAGCACCAGACCGCAAGGCGCTCAAGGAAATCGACGCGCTGATGAACGAAGTGCGCATCATCCTCGAACCCGAACAACAGAAAGCCGCCGCATGAGCACCGCGCCCATGAAATCCACGCCTCCCAAGCGCATGAACCTCGGCGTCGACGCCGACATGATCACCAAGTCCATCGCGGCCGCCCAGGAAGTCGCGCGCGAAACTAACGTACCCACCAGCGTCTATCCGCAGAACAAGCAGGTGATTGAGCAAGCTCCCGCACCTGTTGCCGCCACCGCCGTCCCGGTCGCTGTCATCCCGGCTCCGCTTCCCGCCTCCGACAAGAAGGGAAGGGGGGCACGACCCGCGCCGGTGCGCCGCTGCTCGGTGGACCTGCCCCTCTACGTCATTCACGAAATTCACCAGCTCGCCTTCAGCCGCGGCGTCACCAAGAAACGCGTCGTCTTGGAAGCCTTCCAGGCTGGTGGCCTCAAGGTGAAGGATATCGACATCACCGAAAGCGGCGAAGTGCTGAATGGAGGCGCCGATGCCTAGCACCAACACCAGTTCGCCCGTTCGGTCGTTCGCCCGTTCGTCGCCCGTGTTGGATCGCTGCGCCCGCGCCGCAGCTAAAGCCAGCGGCTACGAGTTCACTGGCAATAGCATAATCGCTTCCGCAAACGCCAACCCGCGCGCGGCGCAGTTCGTTGCCATCGCCAAAGCCGTCATTGCCGAATGCCGATCGGAGCGGGGCACATGACATCTCAGCAGCCCCAGCTCATCGAAACCGAAGTGCGCGACCCCGACCTGCTCGCACGCATCACCGGTTCAGGCTTCCTACGGGACACCGTCTACCGGCAATGCGTCACGGAACAAGCCAAGCGCGATGCTCTGGTCGCCATGCCGCCCATCCAGCGCCGCCGCGCCAAGATCAGCCACGCCATCGCCGAAGCCGCAGCCCCCTCGCGCGATTCACTGCGGCACATCCACTCCGTGCTTGCCATCTGCTCGCTTCCCTACAACAAACTCCCCGACAACAAGCGGCAATGGGAATCCCAGCAGGGCCGCATGAAGCTCTCCGTCTCCGCCGGACGCCTCATGGGCCCCGACGGCAATTGGGTCGACCAGCCGGTTCCCTACGGCACGCGCGCCCGCATGATGATGATGCACGTCTGCAGCGAAGCCATCCGCACTAACTCCGCCACCGTCCATGTCGAGGATACGCTTTGCGGGTTCATCCGCGCGCTTGGCTATTCCCCCACGGGAGGAAAGAACGGCACCATCACGTCCTTCAAGCAGCAGATCAACGCGCTTGCCGCCTGCAACATGCAGATAGGCTGGCAGGACGGACGCCTGGGGAAAACACTCAACACCAGCCCATTCGCCTCCATGTCAGCCGAGATGTTCAACGACGAACCCAACCAGCGAACCCTTTGGCCAACCGAACTCAAGCTCAGCCACGAGTTCTATACGTCGCTCTCCAAGCACGCCCTGCCGGTCAGCACCCACGCCATGCGCGCCTTTTCCAACAGCCCCCGCAAAATCGACCTTATGTGGTGGCTGGGATACCGCATCTACACGGCCAAAGAGGACATCCACCTGTCCTGGGAAAACCTCAAAGACCAATGGGGCGCCGGATACAGCCGCTTCAACAACTTCAAGCGCGACCTCGCGCTGGAGATTGCGGACATCAAGGACGTGTTCCCGAAGTTGCCCGTCTTCCTCAGCGAAAACGGATGCGTCATCCACCCAGGATCGTCGGAGGTGCTGGCCGTTCCGCACAAATGATTGAAACCATTCAGCACGACAACGCATAAACGGTAGCGGCACGCTGTTCCACGTTGCGGCGTGGAACGCATAATCGGTAGCAAGCCGCTACCCAATCCCTTGAAATCCCATCAAGCCTGTACCCGTTGCGTACAGCGCGCCGCTCCAGCACATCTCGCTACCGCGTCTCATCTATTCTGACACTTAGCACCCGCCCGCGTCACCGATTGTCAGCTCTCACCGCCCGCGTCACACCATCAGCGCATAATCGGTAGCTCCGTCACACCGGACGTGAGCGCATAAACGGTAACAGCCTGCTATCCATGCTTGGCCAAATACAGCCACTCCCGCCTCCCGCAACCATCCGCGCGGCACGCATAATCGGTAGCAGGGGAGGGGGTTTCACATTCTCGCGTGGAACGCTTAAACGGTAGCAACGCCGTCGTTCCGATGACAACGCATAATCGGTAGCAAAACCCGTTTTTCGAATCCGCACAAAACCGCCGAAACCTTCGCGCCCAACGCATAATCGGTAGCAGGGCGGCGCATAATCGGTAGCAAACCCCTCCGCCTCAACGCATAAACGGTAGCGGAGAAGCGCATAACCGGTAGCAGAGTGGCGCATAAACGGTAGGCTCATGAGCGCATAAACGGTAGTCGCTATATATAGAACAGAACATTCCTGTACATTCTCCCTAACAGGCGCTGAACATTCTCTTCAATACATCTTCCAGAATTTCAGAAAAGGGCTGCGCCGCTGTTTACTGGAAAAGGAAAGCGGGTTTTGCCACACCCCCATCGCCCGATGCCGACAAAATATCCACCACAGCTGGACAACAACCCCACACGAGCGCAAGGTGGCTACATGGACCAACAAAGCCTCCTCGAAATGAAGCAATCTGCGCTTCAATCCATCGCCACGTTGGAAAAGCTGTCTGTGGGAGCATCGCCGGAAGAAATGTCCATCATCGACAAGATGCTCACCGTCTCCAGAAACAACTTTGAAATCGCGGAAATCGCACTTTCCTGCCATCAAATGGTTGGGAACACGCTTGCTAACGTCGCGTAGCCGCCTACCCCCATGAGCAACATCGAACGTATCAACACGCTTGAACAGCAACTCATTAGCCTTGGCCCTGAAACCCACAAGCAAAAAGCAGAAATACTTCCCGCCCTCACCAAGCAATGCCGTGCCTTCAGGGAGGCCAGTAGACACCAAGAGGCCGACCAGGTTGCCGACCAAATCGAAGCAATCAACGCTCGTATCAAAAACAACGAAAAGCAGCTCAAGGCCATCGAGGACGAGTTATATCTTCTGAGGGCCAGAGAGACCCGACGCAAACTAAAACCTCAGCCTTAGCCGGGAAGGCCCGCACCCAACCCCACATCCCGGAATTCAAGGTTCGACCCGCTTTGCTCCATGGGCATGCCCACCTCGCTGGCCAGCGTCATCAGTTGGTCGACGAAAACGCCCTCGCGCATGGCAACGTAATTCCGCGCGCGGCACCACGTCTCATAATCGGCAAACACCATGTTGGCGGTCAATCTTCCACCTTGCACCACCTGCAACCGCTCATCGGCCCACACAGCCGCATCACCCAATATTGTCATCTTCTTTCTGAAATCCCCTTCACGGTGCCGCCACGGCGTCGTCACCGTGTACAGCCCCAATCCACTCCCCAGCTCGAGCAGCAATCCAAGCCCCAGCAGCAGGCCGGTACGGATATCCGCCTGCTCAACGGGAACATCGAACCACCGCAGCACCCGGTCAATCACATCCAGCTGCGGGTCTTTGCTTTGTACAGAAGAATCCAGCATCCCCAGCGCGGCTTGAGCTTCCGCAAGGCGCTTGCGCGCCTCTTGCGCTTCGCGGGCCTGCTCCAGCGTCACATTGAGCGCCGCGATGTTGGCGCAGGCTTCCCTTGTCGAAACCATGTTCTTCCGGCAGCGGTCGGAGTGGACCGCGACCGTCCGCTGGCCAGGGGCATAGGGCTGAGCGTACGCCGCCTCAATTGCGTTTTCGACCTCCTTCGGGGTGCCGAGGCGCCCGATGACCTCCAACCGCCCTTCCAGGCGTTTCTGTTCAGCCTGAAGGTTGGTACGGCTCGTAAGAATGCCGCTGTTCGTGCCTTCGTTGGCGAGACGATGTTCCGCGGCAAGTCCGATGCCGGCGTAGAAGGAGCTCACGCTGGCCACGATGAAAAACACGCCCGCCCCCACCGCCGCCAGATAGTCCCGCTTGACGAGGGCCAGCGCGAAGCAGAACGGCATGAGGGCCTTCACAATGTCGGCGCACCCAAACCCAAGCCCGTAAAGTTGCCGCTCCACTTCGTCGGTGCCACCAAGCCGGAATCCAAACCGGTAGTTGAGCAACGTCGAGACGGCGACCAGGCCAAGGCTTCCCAGGACACCGAGAACGATCAGCCCGTCAATCAGCAGCGTCTTGGCGCCATGCGGCTTGCGCGGCATGAACGATCGCTTCCCAGGTGTCTTGAGTGAAGCGGGCCCGAAGCTCCGCAATCCGCTTTGCCGCGCCCTCAGCAATTTGTGCCTCGCAGAATTTGTTGGTTGAAACGCCCTCCGCCACCTTGATCACCGCCAGCTGCAGCAGCAGCTCGTCCGGGATGCGGAGTTGAAGACGTTTTGCTTTGCCCCGTGCCGCGAGTATCGGCGGGGCTCGCTGTTCAACCGTGGCCCTTAGGGCCGCGAAGCGTTCTCGAAGGGATATCGACATGGTTGAGGCCTCCCGTGCGCGATCTCACATCGAGCCGGCAAGGCCTTGCAAGGTGGGCAGGCCGTAACTAATCATTCCCCGGCAGATACGACTTTACCGCGCTAACCACGGTCAGATACGGCCGGCCATGTTAGCCTGGTGTTCGCCACACCCGGCTAACCGCTAGTCCTTCGATGCACGGAAGTCTTTGAAGTTGCTGGAGCGGGCGAAGGGAATCGAACCCTCGACATTCAGCTTGGGAAGCTGACGTTCTACCTCTGAACTACACCCGCAAAACGTATCGTCATCAAGACGTTACATGGATGCCCCAGCTATGGCGCCGGTGCATCTCGCAGGCTGACTTGTAGAGCGTTTGGCGCCCGATGTGAAGCGCGCGCACGGGCCGCACGGCCTAGTGCCCGAATGCCGCCGGTCGTCGCGCCTTAACGGCTTGCACCGACAGCATCTTGCAGGCATCACGGACTTTCCCATCTATGTGCCTCGCAACGAGCGGCGACCTCACAGGATTCCGAACCCGATGACCGACATCAAATCTCCGATCGTCCCCGCCGAGTGGGCCCCCCAAGCCGCCATCTGGACGGCCTGGCCCGCTGACGCCGGCGAATGGAACGGCGACCTCACAGCGCCCCGCAAGGACGTGGCTGCCCTGGTGCTCGCGCTTGCCGAGAGCAACCTCGTGCGCGTGCTCGTCAACGGCGAGGAGGCCGCCGCGTCGGCGCTGGCGGCGGTCGGCCAGGCGGCCGAGCTCGTGTCGGCCAAGTACGGCGATATCTGGCTGCGTGACACGGGTCCGATTTTCGCGCACGTCGGCAACGACCGCGTCGCGCTGCGCTTCAAGACCAACAGCTGGGGCGGCAAGTACGATCTGCCGGACGATCTCACCGTCGGCGATACGGTCGCCGAAATGGCGGGCACGCCCATCCGGCGCTATGACTTCGTGCTCGAAGGCGGCGCGGTGGATCACGACGGCCAGGGCACCGTGCTTGCCACCAAGCAGACGCTGCTCAATCCGAACCGCAATGGCTGGACGGCCGAGCAGGCCGAGGCGGCGCTGCGCGATGCGTTCGGCACCAAGAAGGTGATCTGGGTCGACGAAGGCCTGATCGGCGATCACACCGACGGACACATCGACAACATCGCGCGCTTCGTCGCGCCGGGCCGCGTCGTGTGCCAGGCGCCTTCGGGTGCGGACGATCCGAACGCCGCCATTCTCGACGCCATCGCCGCGCGGCTGCGCGAGGCGACCGACAGCACCGGGCGCAAGCTCGACGTCGTCACCATTCCGGGCGCCGGGTTGTACAAGAACGCGGCAGGCGGGATCTCGCCGGCCTCACACATGAACTTCACCATCGCCAACGGCGTGGTGGTGGTGCCCGTCTACGGCACGCCCACGCAGGAGGCCGCGCTGGCCGCGCTGCAGGACGTGTTTCCCGATCGCCGCGTCATCGGCGTCTCGTCGCGCGGTCTGCTTGGTTCCGGCGAAGCCGGCGGCGGCTCCTTCCATTGCATCACCCAGCAGGAACCCCTTTGATGACAGCACGCAGCATTACGGTCGCGGCGATCCAGACGAGCTACGGCCAGGATCTCGCGGCCAACATCGCGAAGTCGGAAGCGTTCGTGCGCGAAGCCGCGCGCGGCGGCGCCGATGTCGTGCTGCCGTCCGAGCTGTTCCAGGGCATCTATTTCTGCACACGACAAGACCCGAAGTGGTTCGAGACGGCGTTCCCGGTCGATGCGCATCCGTGCGTGATCGCGCTCAAGAAGCTCGCCGGTGAACTCGGCGTCGTCATTCCGATCTCGTTTTTCGAGAAGGACGGGCCGCGCTATTACAACAGCGTCGCCATTGCCGACGCGGACGGCGCGCTGCTTGGCGTCTATCGCAAGAGCCACATTCCGGACGGGCCCGGGTATCAGGAAAAGTACTACTTCCGGCCCGGCGACACGGGCTTCAAGACCTGGAAGACCAAGCGCGGACATATCGGCGTCGGCATCTGTTGGGACCAGTGGTACCCGGAAACCGCGCGCGCGATGGCGGTCGAGGGTGCGGAGGTGCTGTTCTATCCGACGGCGATCGGCTCGGAGCCGTATGACGATGCGCTCGATACGCATCTGCAGTGGCAGCGTGCAATGCAGGGGCACGCTGTCTCGAATGCCGTGCCGATCGTGGCATCGAACCGGATCGGCCTCGAGGACAACGAGGGCGTGAAGCAGAAATTCTACGGGCACTCGTTCATCAGCGATCACCGCGGTGAGCTGGTCGAGCAGTTCGGCGCGGCCGACGAAGGCATTCTGAAGCACACCTTCGACCTCGGCCTGATCGAAAGCTATCGCGCCGACTGGGGCTTTTTCCGCGACCGCCGGACGGACCTCTACGCGCGCAGCATCATCTGATTTTGAAACGCCTCAGGGCGGCGGCCGGCCCGCTCGTCGCGAGGCATCATCGTGACGGCTTGCGCTGCGCATTCGGATGCGCGGCGGGCTTGTCGCGTTCGTGCTGGTGATTGTGCGGGAGTTGCGCGCGCCTGATGGCGCGGCGGTCGGGCGAACCGACTGATGGCCCTCAGCTGGCTCGCCCTCCTTGTCTGTTGGCTCACTCCCCTTCCCGGCATCCCTGCGCAAGGACGACAGGACGGCATTTCTCGTCTTCTTATCGTTACGGTGCTGCGACGGCCGGTGCTTCAGCCGCGCCGTTGATGTGTGCGACGACTTCCGGCGCAACCATCACGTCGGCCTCGGCTTCCGCTTCGACTGCGGCCTCCGCAGCAGGTGCGGCTTCGGCGGCGGCTTCCTCGGTTGCGGCTTCGGCTGCGACTTCGGCAGGTGCTTCCTCAGCAGCGGGTGCTGCTTCGGCGGCGGCTTCCTCGGACGCGGCTTCGGCTACGACTTCGGCAGGCGCTTCCTCTGCAGCGGGTGCTGCTTCGGCGGCGGCTTCCTCGGATGCGGCTTCGGCGGCGACTTCGGCAGGCGCTTCCTCTGCAGCGGGTTCTGCTTCGGCGGCGGCTTCCTCGGACGCGGCTTCGGCTACGACTTCGGCAGGCGCTTCCTCTGCAGCGGGTGCTGCT
>NZ_JAIETU010000005.1:0-1090000 GCF_019744875.1 Hyphomicrobium sp.
GTTTTTTCGCCAGACTACGAGGAAGCCACATCACCGTCCCGCTTGCTCGCTCAATTACGGTAGCTCCGAAAACCATGCCCCGATACGGGCAATTCTCGTCGAGAAGCCCCTGAGAAACTTTTCTGAAAACACCATTGAAACTAGAACAAACAGGGAACATATGCTAGGATTCTGAGACTGGAGAAAGCCAGTTTTCAGGCTCTTTTGTATCAGTGCGTAAAGGACATCTCATGACCGCAAACGTCCTCGAAAAGTCCCCCGCCAGACCCGTCACCCGCCCCATCAAGAACGTCCCCCTCGCCTGCCTCAATTTTTCGAAAATCAACGTCAGGAAGTACAAGAGCAAGGATGTGTCCTCGCTTGCCGCCACCATCGCATCGGTCGGCCTCCTGAACCCCATTCTGGTCCGCCTCGACACGGACGGCACCACCTACGAAGTGGTTGCCGGTGAGCGCCGCACGCTCGCATTCCAAAATCTCAACAAGGCCGGACACCCCGACACCGACTCCATCCCCGCCGTCATCCTCGAACCCGGAGACGACGCCCTGGCCATCGAAGCTTCGCTTGCCGAGAACGTCGAACGGCTGCCGATAGAGATGTTCAACGAGATGGACGCATTTCTCGCCCTCAAGAACAAGGGCCGCAGCGTTGCGGACATCGCCCATGCATTTGGGATTTCTGAGCAGCTGGTCAACCGCCGCCTCGCCCTGGGTGCCCTGATCCCCGAGATCAAGAAGCTCTACCGACAGGGAGACCTTAGCGGTGCCGACGTTCAGCTACTCACCCTCGCCAGCAAAGAAAAGCAGCGCGCCTACGCAACGGCCCGCCAGAACGGCGAGAATGTTCCGCCGAGGTGGCAGTTGCGCGCGTGGCTGCTGGGCGGCGCAGCAATCAAAACATCCGTCGCACTGTTCGACATCGCCGACTACAAAGCGCCCATCGCACACGACCTGTTCGGTGACGACGCCTACTTCTCGGATGCCGAAGAATTCTGGCAGCTCCAGAACACCGCCATTGCCGCACAAAAGGAGCAACTGGAAGCGAGCGGCTGGTCCGCCGTACATGTCATCGACCCGTCCGAGCATTATCAAAGTTGGAACTACAGCCCTCTCACCAAGGCAAAGGGAGGCCATGTCGTCATCAATGTCTCCGCAGACGGTAGCGTGGAGACCACGAAAGGTCTTGTGCACAACGACGACCTACGCCGCTTCACTAAGAAGGTCGACAAAACGGCTGCAAGCGAGGGCGATGGCGAGAATGACGGCGGTGACGGAGACGAGGCCGACGAGCCTGCGACCACCGAACGACCGGAGCTTTCCGAACCGCTTGCCAACTACATCGATCTCGTCCGCCACTCGGCCGTCCGTGCCAAGCTTGCCACAACGCCAAAGCTTGCGCTCCGGCTTGCCGTCGCTCAGCTCGCCGCCGGATCGACCCACTGGCTAATCAAGCGTGAACCCCGCCGCGCAACCACCGACAAAATTGCTGCAGCCCTTTCCGCCCTCCCGGCCGACCGCGCGTTTGCCGAACAGCGCGCCGCTGTTATTGCCCTACTGCCCCAACAACCCACCGAAGAGGGCGAGGATGAAACCTCGGGAGACGATGCCCTCACCGCCTCTTCCTGGGACCACAGCCGCACCGGCATCATCTTTGCCCATCTCCAGACACTCTCCGATGCTGACGTGCTGCGCCTGCTCGCTGTTGTCACCGCCGAAACGCTCGCCCTGGGTACCGAGATCGTTGACGCCCTTGGCACTGCCATGAACGTCGACGTGACGAAGACATGGGAACCCGATGACATCTTCTTCGAGCTTGTCCGCGACAAGCAGGTTTTGAATGAAATGCTGATCGAGGTCATCGGCAAGATCCACGCCGAAACCTATCTCACTGACACCGGCACCAAGAAGAAGACCATCATCCGCAAGGCGCTCGCAGGCGACGGCCGGGAGAAAGTCACCGACTGGCAACCGCGGTGGATGGTATTTCCCGCCTCCAGCTATACCGATCGCCCTTTGACGAACCGGCGCAAGCCAACCGCCTGAACATGTTGACATCGACTGGCTGCAACCGCCTTGCGCAAGCGAGGCGGCTTTTTGTAATACCGCCGATTATATCGCGGATCTCCAAATTGTTTGCGAATTCGCCTTTGGCCGTCGCGGCCCGCATTTGCGAGCTCCAGAACACGCTTTCACTCTCGCGCGCCGAAACGATCGCACGGGTGCTTGGCCCCGCACGATGAGCCTACGAGCGCCAACGGCTACCTTTGATCCATCGTCCGGTGCGCCTCACGGGAGGCAAGAACGGTACAAGTCTTGATCAGGGGAGCGACAGCAGTTCCACCTCGTCCCATGCATATCCTCCGGGGCGATGTGTTACCTGGTATTTGCGTCCTTCAACCTCGATTACGTCATTAAAGGCTACCTGTTGCCCCTTTCGCTTCTGTATCTCCAGTGCGGCCTCATAGCCCGCAGCGATCTCAAAGGCATCTGCAAGCGGTCGCCCATCCTTTATGTTCGACGCCACTAGAGCTGCAGGATCGGCGCCGTATTCTGCTGCGAAGCCTTCCGCCGTGCGAACTTCGAAGACGCGACCTGCTCCAAGTTCCGTTATCCAGATCACACTTCGATGCCCAATCTGCATTGAAGAATTCCCTTCAGTTCCGCTGCATGCGCATACGCTCGCGGAGTTATTGACCGCTTTCGCCGCGCGCCGAATCGGACTCGGCGCAAGTCATAGAGCGCGTCCGGGCCCAAGCACGGTCACGTGTCAGAGAGTGCGGGCTCACGCCGCTCTACCGGTGACGGTCATTTCCGTGGCTCCTTCCATTTGCCCGATCTCAGCAAGACGGATCTTGAGATCCGAGAGACTCAAGTCATCGAATGGAAGGTTGAGGAAGGCCGTAAGACGGTTCATCAGCTGTCGGTACGCTTCCTGGAAGGCAGCATGCTTTTCCTCAACGGGGCCCGCCACAGAGGCGGGATCGGGGATGCCCCAGTGCGCGACAAGAGGGTGACCAGGCCAATGGGGACACGCCTCACCGGCCGCTCTGTCGCAGACGGTGATGATGAAATCCATTTTCGGCGCACCGGGCTCCGCGAATTCCATCCACGACTTCGAACGGAGGCCACGGGTGTCGTAGCCCAGATCGCCAAGCAGCTCGAGACCGTTGGGGTGGGGTTTGCTTTTTGGACTACTGCCGGCTGAATAAGCGTGGAAGCGGCCTTGGCCTTCACGATTGAGGATAGCCTCCGCCATGATTGAACGCGCTGTGTTGCCTGTGCAGAGCACCAGCACATTGTACCGCTTCCTGTTCAGATCCTCCTCGCTGCGTTTGCGGGGGAAAGTCGTGGCCTGGCTTTGCGTTGTTGAGGAAGCCTTGCGTGGTCGCGCCCGCCCCTGATCCAGGAATGCCTCGGCAGCCGCGAGCCGGACCGGATTGGCCGCGAAGATGATGGACCGGCCTTCGCGCCTCGACCGCACGAGCCCAGCACTCTGGAGCAAGGACATATGCGTGGACAGCGTATTGTGAGGAACGGCTAGCAGACGGGAGATATCACCAGCGGCAAGCCCGAAGGGCTGGTAGCGCAACAGCAGCCGATAGGCCTCAAGCCGTGTCTCCTGAGACAATGCCGCGAAGATGGCAGCGGTTTCTGCTGCCGAAAGCCGATTGTTTCCGTTCATGCCTGCTGGTCGGTCCGTGTTCAAGATGCGGCAGCTGTCTCCGCGGAGGTGCTGCCAATGTCGTCCAACCTCTTCTGCAAGGTCAACCGGTCAAGGCTGTGGATCGGAAGATTGACGAAGATCGAGATACGCTGATTGAGCATCCGGTAGGTATCGGCGAACGCAAAGCGGCGCTCGGCCTCGGTACCGGTAGCAGCAACCGGATCGGGGACACCCCAATGGGCGGTCATCGGCTGCCCCGGCCAGAGCGGACATGCCTCGTTGGCGGCATTGTCGCAGACGGTGAACACGAAATCGAGTTCGGGAGCGCCGGGTTTTGAGAATTCCTCCCAGCTCTTCGAGCGAAACTTGCTCGTGTCATAGTTGAGGTTACCGAGCAGATCGAGCGTATAGGGATGCACCTCACCCTTGGGCATCGACCCGGCGCTGTAGCCTTTGAACTTCCCGATCGCTTCACGGTTCATGATCGCTTCCGCCAGGATGCTGCGAGCGGAGTTACCCGTGCAGAGGAAGAGCACATTGTAAGGACGGTTCATACGAGCCTCATAAGTATCTTTATGTCGAGATATATCGATATATTGTGGACGATGGCAAGCCGTTTTCAGGCTGGATGGATCAACTCACGTGCTGTGAACGCGGGGCATAAGCGTACTGCTGTCGTCGCGCTTGCGACGCTTCTCCGTCGGGTCAATGCCGGTTGAGATCAAGTAGACGCTCTCGGCAATGTTCGTCGCGTGATCGCCGATGCGCTCGAGGTTCTTTGCACAAAACAAGAGGTGGGCGGTCTGAGCTGCCCGACTTCCGTCGCTTTCGATCACGCGAAGCGCATCGGCAAAGAATTCGGTGTGGAGTTCGTCCAGCTTTACGTCGCTCTCGCGAACTTCGAGGGCCGCCTCAGGATCCCGGTGATCATAGGCCTGCAAGACCTGCGAGAGTTGATGAGAGGCCATTGTCGCCATGGCGTCCATACGGACGGCGAGGTGATCTGGGAGGGGGTGTGGACCCAGCGCTTCGGCGCGCTTGGCGATGTTCTTTGCAAGATCGCCGATGCGCTCAAGCTCCGCCGCGATCCGGAACGCGCCAACGATTTCGCGCAGATCAATCGCCATGGGCTGACGGCGCGCGATCAGGGTCACCGCTTCTTTCTCAATCTGTGTGTCAAGCAGATCGATTGTGTCATCCTCAAGGACCGTGAGGCGGGCTAGGTCGACGTTGTGGTCGACAAGGGCTTTGATCGCGCCCGAGAGCTGCTCGGCGGACCTTTCGCCCAGGATGCCGACTTTGGCTCTCAGGCCTCCGATTTCATCGTCAAAAGAGCGCACCGTGTGTGGATTTTGCATACGAGCCGGCCTCTCAACTTTGCACGTCAGCCGAACCGGCCGGTGATGTATTCCTGCGTCTTCGGGTGCTCGGGTGCCGTGAAAAACTGCTTCGTAGGCGCGTATTCGAGCATTTGACCGAGATGCATGAAGGCCGTGAAGTTCGAGATGCGGCCGGCCTGCTGCATGTTGTGGGTGACGATGACGATCGTGTAGTTGAGGCGCAATTGATCGACGAGTTCCTCGATCTTCGCCGTCGCAATCGGGTCAAGGGCGGAGGTCGGCTCGTCAAAGAGGATCAGGCCCGGGTTGGGTGCAAGCGCACGCGCGATGCAAAGCCGCTGCTGCTGTCCGCCCGAAAGGCCGTAAGCAGACTGGTGAAGGCGGTCCTTTACCTCTTCCCAGAGCGCAGCCTGACGCAGGGACTGCTCGACACGCTGCTCGACGATGGCTCGTGTCTTGACTCCGCGGATGTAGAGCCCGGAAGCGACGTTGTCGAATATCGACTTCGGAAAAGGATTTGGCTTCTGGAACACCATGCCGATGCGCAGGCGGACCAGCATCGGATCGACCCCGGGCCCAACAATATCCAGGTTTTCCGGATAGAGGGTGATGCTGCCTTCATATCGATTGCCAACATAAAGGTCGTGCATGCGGTTGAAGCAACGAAGCAGCGTGCTCTTGCCGCATCCCGAAGCGCCGATCAACGCCGTCACTTGGCGATCGACGATGGGGAGATCGACGGATTTTAGGGCTTGGCTAGTTCCATAGTAGAAGCTCAGCTTCTTGACCTCAGCGCGCAACTGAGCCGCGTTGTGCGCCAGGTCGGCCTGAGCCACTCCGTCTACGCTTCCGTGCATGAATGTCTCCGGTCGGGTAAATTCGGGTTTCATCTGATGCCCTTGCGAATTTTGTAGCGCAGCCAGATCGCGAGCCCGTTCATAAGCAGCGTCATCGCGAGAAGGATCAGGCCCGTCGCTGCGGCGTTGACGTGGAATCCCGCCTGAGGACGCGAAATCCAGTTGAACATCTGGATAGGCAGCACCGTGAATGGCGAGTTCAGCCAGTCGGCGTTGACGTAGGGAAAGGTCGACTGAATTGGCGACGGCGGCAGGAAGGCGATGAAGGTGAGTGCGCCGATTGTGATGATGGGCGCTGTCTCTCCAATGGCCCTGGACATCCCGACGATAGCTCCCGTGAGAATGCCGGGCCGAGCGGCGGGAAGGATGTAGCCACTGACCGTCTGCCATTTGTCGGCACCGAGACCGTAGGCGGCTTCGCGGATTTCGAGCGGAATGGAACGGACCGCCTCCCGCGTTGCGACGATAATGATAGGAAGGATCAGCAGCGCGAGCGTCAGGCCTGCCACGAAGATGGTCTGTCCCAACTGGAAGGTCTGGACGAAGAGACCGAGCGCAAGCAAGCCGTAGATGATCGACGGCACACCCGCGAGATTGGAGACGTTGATTTCTATGAGGTCGGTGATCCAGTTCGTCCTGGCGTACTCCTCAAGATAGAGACCGGCGGCGACGCCGAGCGGCACGGCCATCGCGGCAGTGACCAGGATCACAAGCGCGGTACCGACCCACGCCGATAGAATGCCCGCCTCGCCCGGTCGCCTGGATGGGAAGCTCGTCAGGAAGTCCCTATCGATGCGCGCCATTCCATCGATGGCAAAATCGACGATCAGGGCCATCAGAACGATCATAGTGACGATAAGGACAGTAAGACCGATGAGGGCAAATCTGGTCTCCGAGCGATGTGCCTTGCGCACGATCTCATCGTCCGACAGTGCGCGTGCCTGCGCTTCTTGCGTCACGATTGCTTGCTCGGTCATCAGTAGACCTCCCGGTACTTACGGCGCAGCCAGAACGCGAGGATGTTGAACAGGAAGGTGATGACGAAAAGCGTCAGCCCTGCCGCAAAGATGGTGAGGTACGCGATCGATCCGTGCGGGAGATCGCCAAGGCTGATCTGGACGATATAGGCGGTGATCGTCGCCGCACCCTCGAGCGGGTTGACCGCAATCTTGGCTTGCTGGCCGGCGGCGATGGCAACGACCATTGTCTCACCGACCGCCCGCGACATGCCAAGGATGTAGGCGGCCGTGATGCCGGAGAACGCACCCGGAATGACGACCCTGACGCTTGTTTGAAGGCGGGTAAAACCGAGCGCGTAAGCGCCTTCCCGCAAAGAGTTGGGCACCGCACGCATGGCATCCTCGCTCACGGATACGATGAATGGCAGTATCATGATGCCGATGACGATGCCGGGCACGAGAAGGTTGAATCCCGAAAGTCCCGGAATGAATGTCTGGAACAGCGGCGTGACGAACAGGAGCGCGAAGTAGCCGAACGCAACCGTTGGGACGCCGGAGATCAGCTCCAGGATCGGTTTGATTGCTTCCCGCACCTGCGGCTGCGCAAACTCGCTCAGATAGATTGAAAGTATCGTACCGGCCGGAACGGCAACGATCAGCGCGATCGCCGAGGTCATCAGCGTGCCGGACACAAGCGTCATGATCCCGAAGTGCTTCTCCTGGAAGACCGGCGTCCATTGCGTGTCGGTGAGGAAATCGACAATGGAGACCTGGGCGAAGAAGTGCGCTGCCTCGCTGACGAGCACATAGACGATGCCGGCGGTGACCAGGATCGAAAGGCTCGCCGCCAGGAACAGAATGCAGCGCATGGTGAGATCGACCAAACGGCGGCGCTTCAGAAACGCCTCGGAGACTTCGAACGGATCGGCGGCAGCGGTGGCATGGGATTGCGAGACCACAGGTCGCGCTCCTTTATGTTATTGAGAAAAGACTGGCAGGGAGCGGAGGGCTCCCTGCCAGCAACGAGATCAGTAGACCAACTGCTCTTTCAGAAGATCGTCCACGGACACGCCGATCTTGGAGCCCGTAAAGCCTGTTCCGATCTCGCGATTTGCGAAGCGCTGCTTGAACGCCTCGATGGCGTTCTCCGGCAGCGGGACGTAGCCAACTTCCTTCACAAGCTCGATGGCGTTCTTCGTATTGAGGTAGAACTCCACGAACTTGGCTACGGCCGGCTTTTCCGTCGCCGACTTCTTGTTGACGTAGATGAAGATCGGGCGCGAAAGCGGCTGGTACTTGCCCGAGCGGGCGTTCTCGACGGTAGGCTCTACGGCCGGGGCATCATCTTTCGCCTTGATCTTCACCGCTTTCAGCTTGTCGGCGTTGTGCTCGAAATAAGCGAGGCCGAAGAAGCCGAGCGCATTGGGATCGCCTGCGACGCCCTGGACGAGGACGTTGTCATCCTCGGACGCCGTGAAATCGCCGCGGCTCGAGTGCTCTTTTCCAACCGTCGCCGCAGTGAAGTAGTCGTAGGTGCCCGAGTCGATGCCGGCGCCAAAGAGAACAAGCGGCTTATCCGGAAAACCCGCGCGGACCTGGTTCCAGTTGGTGATCTTGCCCTGGGCCTCCGGCTCCCAGATCTTCTTGAGCTCTGCGACAGTGAGTTGTTCGGCCCATGTGTTCGACGGATGAACAATGACCGTCAGTGCGTCGAGTGCAACAGGAAGCTCGATGTACTCGATGCCAGCTTCCTTGCAGACCTTCTGTTCCTCCGCCTTGATCGGCCGCGAGGCGTTGGAAATGTCTGTCTCGCCCCGGCAGAATTTTTTGAAGCCACCGCCGGTACCCGACATTCCGACCGTGATCTTGATGTCCGGGTTTGCCTTCTGGAACTCCTCGGCCATCGCCTCGGTCACCGGAAACACCGTGGACGAGCCGTCCGCTGCCACGATGGTCTGTGCCATGGCGGCATTGACGGTCAACAGCGAGGCGGAAAACGCGATTCCGCCGATGAACGCTTTGAAACTCATGTCGCTCCCTCTCTGATCGGTATGAAAGCCGATATTTGATATGTCGAGAGATGCCGACATATCGGGGCGCAGGTAGCAGTTCTTTGTCGTTATGTCCAGAGTTATCGACAAGTGATTTGATTTTTCTTGCACGTTTCAAGAATCGTTGTAGTGTTGGGATATGGATATCGATACCGCCGTTTCCTCGCTCGCCGCGCTGGCGCACGAACACCGCCTTCGCATCTTCCGTCTTCTCGTGCGGATGGGTCCCAATGGCCTCCCCGCAGGAGAGATAGCCGAGCAGGTCGGTGCGACACCGACCGGCGCGTCCTTTCACCTGAAAGAGCTCGATAGGGCTGGCTTGATCCATGCGACCCGGCAAGGGCGCTACATCCGCTACGCGGTTCACGTCGAAGGCATGCGAAGGCTGTTGGATTTTTTGACCGAAGACTGTTGTCAGGGGCAGCCGGAACTCTGCGGGGCTCCGGTTCGGAAAGCCAAAACACTGGCAACGAGTAAAGGAAGCGCGAGATGACGGCCCCACACGAGTCTGTTTCAGCCCAGCCATCAATGCCATTCTTCGAGCGTTACCTGACGCTCTGGGTGGTGCTGTGCATGGTCGCCGGAATTGCGCTCGGCCATTTTCTGCCAGGCGTGTTCGAGGCGATAGGGTCCGCCGAGATTGCCAAGGTCAATCTCCCAGTGGCGGTGCTGATCTGGCTGATGATCATCCCGATGCTGGTCAAGATCGACTTTTCCGCCCTGCATCAGGTCAAGTCCTACTGGCGCGGCATCGGCGTCACGCTATTCATCAATTGGGCGGTGAAACCGTTCACGATGGCCGCCCTTGGTTGGCTGTTTATCGGCTACCTCTTTCGGCCCTATCTTCCAGCCGATCAGATCGAATCCTACATGGCGGGGCTGATCCTGCTGGCTGCGGCGCCCTGTACAGCGATGGTCTTTGTGTGGAGTAACCTCACCCGGGGCGAGCCGCATTTCACGCTGTCTCAGGTAGCCCTGAACGACACCATCATGATATTCGCGTTTGCGCCGCTGGTGGGTTTGCTCCTTGGGCTTTCGGCGATCACTGTGCCGTGGGCAACGCTTGTCCTTAGCGTCGTCCTCTACATCGTCATCCCGGTTCTGATCGCTCAGATAATCCGCAAGGCCATACTTCCGCGGGGCGGGCAAGAAGCCTTGTCGAAGATTCTAGGGGTCTTGCAGCCAATTTCCCTTCTGGCGCTTCTGACGACGCTGGTCCTGCTGTTCGGGTTCCAGGGACGGCAAATCATCGAGCAGCCACTCATCATCGGTCTGTTGGCAGTGCCTATCCTGATCCAGGTCTACTTCAATTCCGGACTGGCCTATCTGCTCAATCGGATTGTCGGCGAGCAGCATTGCGTGGCCGGCCCGTCTGCGCTGATCGGTGCCAGCAACTTCTTCGAACTCGCCGTCGCAGCAGCCATCAGCCTTTTCGGCATCAATTCCGGCGCGGCACTCGCAACCGTCGTGGGTGTCCTTATCGAAGTACCGGTGATGCTGTCTGTCGTTTACATCGTGAATGCCTCGAAGGGCTGGTACGAGGACGGCATCAAAAAGGCGTCTAACAAGCAGCCCCTGGAGCACGTTTCGTGAGCACGTCGCCAGAGATATCAATTTATCACAATCCGGCCTGCGGAACCTCCCGCAACACGCTGGCCATGATTCGCCAGAGCGGCGCTGAGCCTCAGGTTATCGAGTACCTGAATACACCTCCCAGCCGGGCGGAGCTGGTCGACCTTATTGGCAGGATGGGAATCACCGCGCGCGATTTGCTGCGCCGTAAGGGAACGCCCTATGACGAGCTTGGTCTCGACGATTCCGCGTTGAGCGATGATGCGCTGATCGACGCCATGATGGCGCATCCGATCCTCATCAACCGCCCCATCGTCGTCACGCCGCTTGGCGTCAAGCTCTGCCGCCCATCCGAAGCCGTGCTTGACATCCTGCCCAATCCTTCGATCGGTGACTTCACCAAGGAGGATGGAGAATTGGTGCCCGGAAGGAACGGCGAATGAACGAGTTCACAGTGTCAGCATTAAGCGACCTGCCCAATATCGAAGCCGGTTCTTTGCGCATCCCCCGCGCGGCGGATGCGGAGAAGAAGGCCGCGCTCACGCACAAGCCGCGTATACTTCTGCTCTATGGATCTCTGCGCGAACGATCTTACAGTCGCTTCCTGGCGCTCGAGGCGCAGCGTCTCCTCGAGTTGTTCGGTTGCGACACGCGAGTTTTCGATCCGCGGGAGTTGCCGTTGCCCGATGGTGCGCCCGACACCCACCCGAAGGTGCGCGAGTTGCGCGAACTGGCCGCGTGGTCCGAAGGCATGGTGTGGTGTTCACCAGAACGGCATGGCGCCATGTCCGGAATATTGAAGGCTCAAATCGATTGGATTCCGTTGTCCGTAGGGGCCGTCCGGCCGACGCAGGGCAAGACGCTCGCCGTCATGCAAGTCTGCGGGGGATCGCAATCGTTCAATGCCGTGAACCAGATGCGCGTCCTTGGTCGCTGGATGCGCATGTTCACGATCCCGAACCAATCTTCTGTCGCCAAAGCCTTCAACGAATTCGACGACACCGGGCGCATGAAGCCGTCATCATATTATGACCGCGTGGTCGATGTGATGGAGGAACTCGCCAAATTTACGCTGCTGCTTCGTGGCCGCGCACCCTATCTCGTCGATCGCTACAGCGAGCGCAAGGAAAGCGCCGAGGAGCTTTCAAGGCGCGTCAATTTCACGGCTGCGGTGACGCATGAAGTCGATGCCCCCGTGGCTGACACGACGCCGTGCTGCGGGACCAGTTGCTGTGCGCCAGAACAAAATGGCCGATAGTGGCTCGTTACGTTGCGTCACTGTGTTCTTTGCGGGGGCTTTTCAAACCGGTCCGTCCCTCCTTCACACAGACGATGCGAGACACCGTCGAACTCGAGATTCCAAGTGCCGATGCGATTTGCACCTGCTTTACGCCCTGATCACATAGAACCCGGGCCGCTTCTATCTGTTCGGGAGTGATCGCACTCGGCCGACCAAGACGCACTCCCCGCTCTCTGGCTGCATTGAGTCCGGCCTTCGTCCTCTCCGCGATCAACGAACGTTCGAACTCCGCAAGCGCGCCCATGATCTGAAACATGAGCCGGCCGGTGGCATTGGTCGTATCGATCGTCTCCGTCAAAGAGCGAAAGCCAACCTTTCTGACGTGAAGCCTCTCGATGGTTCCTAGCAGATCGAGTAGAGAGCGTCCTAAACGGTCCAATCTCCAGACGACGAGCACATCACCAGCCGACAAAGACGACAGCGTCTCCTCCAGCCCCGGCCGACGGAGCGCCAGACCTGACAACCCCTGATCTTGAAATATCACGTCACATCCCGCCGAGCGCAGGGCGTTGATCTGGAGATCCAGGTTCTGATCATCGGTCGAGACACGCGCGTATCCGACACTTCGGCCAAGCTTCATGTTGAGCCGCCCCAACCCCAGCATTCTCGGGACATGATCATAAAGATCCGGCGCAACCAAAAACGGTCGTTTTTGAATGCGAGGGTTTTTGACGTAACGTTGGGAAAGGTGATCAAATAGGGAAATGCCATTTCAATGATTTACGTGGATTGAAAGGCTATTAATAATTCATTCATTTGAATTATAGTAGAATTAAGCGTAATCCCAGAAACGACCGTTTATGCACGGCGAGCGAGGGAAAGGGGGCGAGGGAGACTGCACGAAGTTTTATCGACTACGCCATTGCTGGACGCGCTGCCTGCTCAGCACGTCGCTCGCTTGCGAACACTCGCCGAGCTGCTGACCTCGTTAGCCGGAACTACAATATCGCCCGAGGTACTGGCAGGCGCCGCTTGCCGCCATCCGCGTCTGCTCCGCCTTCTCCCGGAAACGCTTTGCAACAACATCGCGGAAGTATCTGCGCTCCTGGATTTAACAGCAGGTATCTACCTCCGGGCCGCTCTCAAGAACCCTGCCCTTTTCTACCAATCACCGGCAACCGTCGACGAACGGATCTGCAAGATCGCTGGCGAACTGCGCATCGATCGCGCGGCCGTGATTTCCGCTGCGCTCCGGTCACCCGGATTGTTTGTGGCAGCGCCGCACACGGTCGCCGACCGGGTTACCGAGTTGCAGGGCGTCCTCGACCTCCCACGCACCGAATGTGTCGCGTTCGGCCTGAACAATCCCACGACATTGCTGACATCGCCTGCGGCCTTGAAGGATCGTCTTGCGGAAATCGCCGCCCGGCTCGATGCCCCCGTTAACGATATCGTCCACGCTGCCCGGCGCGCGTCCTCTCTCTTGTCGTTCACGCCGCAGCGCATACAGGCCACTCTCGATTGCTTGACGGACGGCCTTGGGCTTACGCCCGCGGAGGCGCGTCAGCTCTGGCGTCGGTCTCCGCACGTTCTCACGCGCGATCCGGAAAAACTTATCGACCGCTTCAATTCTCTGACGGACGCCCTGCCGATCGCGGCATCGGATCTCAAAAAGATAGCTCTCCAAACGGCGACGATCCTCGAGGTTCCTGCCGCCGCGACCCTGCAACGCATCGAGAATCTCGCAGAATTGCTTGGCTTAGAGCTGAAGGCAGCGGTGCACCTCATTGTTGCCCGTCCGAGCCTCGCCAACGTCAAACGCGCGACCATGGAAGTCCGGTTGGAAGATCTTGCTCGGTCCTTCGGCGTGCCCAAAGCCGCAATCGTCACCGCGGCTATCAAGTATCCGGATATTCTCACAGCCGATCCTGAAACCATCATCCGCAACGTTCATGGTATTGCTGACGCGCTCTCCCTTTCGGCGGAGACGATCGTTCCGGCAGTCTTGCGGTATCCGCAGTTGGCGACCTGCGCACCGGGCACCCTTGTCGCGCGCCTGACCGAGATTTCTGCGATCCTTCGGGTGCCCTTCGCGCGCTGTGTTGAAGCCGCCCTCAAATCACCGCCGATCTTCGCGCTGAGCCCGGCCAACATCGCCACAAAGGTGGCTCCGCTCGAAGCGTTGATTGCCGTCGCGCAGCCCGGCGGCACCCTTGCCCATCTTCTGATTTCCATGCCAGCCGCCCTGACCTATGCGGTGGCGCGGATCGAATCCCGCATCGATATCGCGCACGCGTATCCGGGCCGTTATTCCCTCAGCGTCCTGCTCTCCATGCCGGCCGCGAAGGCAGACAACCTTCTGTCTAACCGACAGCACCATCAACAAGGAGCAGGCCGCCTCTCTCTACTCTCAATACCACCTGCCCCCAAAACCGTTCCGGCAGGGAGATACGCATGAGCTTGCGCCACATGGTCGAAACCATTCGCTACTCGCAATCGGGGAACGTGTTCTTCGCGCTCTTCGGGGCCGTCGCCCTCGTCGGCGTCGTCGGCGCATCCTCCATGCAGATCATGAAGGGACCAGTCAGATCGATGTCCGAGGTGACCAAGCGCACGGTCGCCGAGAACAACATGATCGCCTCCGCCAAGCTGGCGTTGATCGCGGCCACCTCCCAATCCGATTCCGGCGACTGCGACGCCGACGGCTATGTCGAACCGATCCCCTTCGAAGCTTCCGCCACCGGCGCACCGGCCGGCGGGGGACATCTTCCCGCCGCGATCGGCGCGGCGATGAACGATCCGTGGGATACGCGGTACGGGTATTGTGTTTGGGACCACGGTGCGATTACGGCGGGCTGCGGCGGAGGCAACTACCTGACGGGAGAAAACGGCGCGACGGGATATGCGATCGCGGTGATTTCGGCGGGTCCGGACAGACAATTCCAAACGGCGTGTAACGCCTATCCCTCGGCGGCGGCGCTCGACAAGACGCCGGGCACGGACGATATCGTGCTGGGTTATACGTACGGTGAAGCCTCTGCGCTGGCCGGAGGTCTGTGGAACCTGAAATCGGGCGACGCCGAAACGGCGGAGATCAACCGCAACCTCGAAGTGAAGGATGAAAGCGGCAACGTGACCTTCGCGTTGGACGCGCAAAGCGGTTTGGGCGATTTCATCGGCCTGACCACCGGTTCGATCGCGGGCAAAAGCGGCCCGCTGGATGTAACCGGCGGCCTGAAGTTTGAAAGCGACAGCATCGCGCTGAACGATGCCTGTACAGAAGAAGATTCCTTCGCGTTCGACACCGCCACCGACACGCTGGTGCGCTGCGACGGGTCCATCTGGGTTCCGTCCGGCGGTTCCGACAACCTGGGCAACCACGAAGCCACAGAAAATATCCAGCTCAAAGGTTTCTGGCTGTCCAACGACGGCGGCGACGAAGGCCTGCAAGTTGCGGATGACGGCGCGCTGGCGACGTCGGGCGATATGACGGTCAATAACAACCTGACGACGACGGGCGGGGCCACGGTCGGTTCCACGCTGGGCGTGACGGGCAATACGACGCTTTCCACTGTTACTACGTCCGGTCTGGCGACCTTGAACTCCGCCAGCGTGACACAGAACGCGGGCGTGGGCGGCACGTTGAACGTGACCGGCGGTACGACGCTGACCTCGCTAACGACATCGGGTGCGGCGCAGATCAATTCCGCCCTCATCGACACCACATTGGGCGTCACGGGCGCGACGACGCTTTCCACCCTGCAAACAACCGGCCTGTCGACACTGAATGCGTTGGCGGTGACGAACAACGCGGCGGTCGGCGGCACGCTGGACATGACGGCAGGCAAGATCACCAACCTGCTCGATCCGACGCTGGCGCAGGACGCGGCCTCCAAGGCCTACGTCGATGCGCGCGTGGCATCGGGCACGGGCTTCACCGAAGCCGACCCGCAGGTGGGCACGATCCAGTCTTCGAAATGGTGTATCGGGAACAACGACGGCTCGGCCATCGTCTGCGACCAGAACATGCCTGTCCCCGCGGATACGCTGTCGGGTCTGTCATGTTCTAGCGGGCAGGTTCCCAAATGGAACGGCACGGCCTGGGCCTGCGCCGCGGATAACGCCAGCGGGGGCAGTGGTGGATCCGGCAGCACGGTTATTGAAAACTGGCCGGATGCGATCAAGTGTACTAATGGCACCGTCCAACTGGTGTTGGTGGCCTCTCAGGTAAATTCCGCAGACAGGGGGCTGTACGCTTACCCGTTCGGTCCTGCAAGCTACAATGTTCAGTTCAATGGCAGCACACAGGCTTATCAAACGCATACGGGTATGGCGGGTTACGACTGCATAAGCAAAACCATTGCCCAGCTTTATACCGAGAATAAAGCGTTCAATTATGTCGGCGGCGGATCGGGCGGCGTCGCGGACAACCTTGGGGATCACATCGCGACGCAAAGCGTTCGCCTGTTCAAGGCCACGGGTTCCGCAGGGACGGTCGTTGCTGGCACGGGCGATGATCTCGGCAATCATACAGCGACTACGACCCTGCTCATGGGCGCAAACGTCGTCGATTTCTCAGAAGCGGCCACCGACAAGGTTCTCTGGTATTCCAACACCTATGGGACGGGGGTTGAATCCGGCACTCTCACCAACTGGGCCGGTACGAACCACAGATGGCGCATCGGCGGCACATCCGTGTCGACAGGCACTCAGCAAATGCAGCTATCCGCAACCGCTCTCACTGTCGGGGGGGCGACGTCCGGCGGTGTGGTGAATCTTGGCGCAGAAGCTGCCACGAACGAAGGTGCGCAGATCAATTGGTCCGGTGCCACAGGCTACCCCGTCTGGTCGACGGACGTTCATCAAGGCGACTTCCGAATTTTCAACACCAGTAATTCGCCAAATACGCTCCATTTGTTCAGCATGGGAAGCTCATCCACAAACCTGTCGGTTCAAGGCACGGTGACGGGCGGATCCTTTGCGGGCTCCGGCGCGTCGCTGACAACTCTGAACGCGTCGAACCTGGCGTCGGGGACAGTGCCGACGGCACGCCTAGGAACGGGTACGGCGAACGCCACGACTTACCTGCGCGGTGACGGCACGTGGGCCGCCGTGTCTGGCGGAGATAATCTGGGAGCTGGCGGATCGACAACCGGACGGATTATTTCGACGGGAGGACTGGCGGAATCGCAAGCCATGGCCACCGCAACTTCTTCACTGGGGGCCTTTGAAGCAAGATCGCTCGGTACGGGCGGAACAGCGGGCGCGGCATTCGTCACATTTCATCGTCCGGGCTCATATGCCGTCTACTTCGGTCTCGATACCGACAACCAGCTCAAGATCGGCGGATGGAGCATGGGAGCGGCGGCGCACAAGGTCTGGCATGCCGCCAATGACGGAACAGGCTCGACCCTAGACGCAGACCTGCTCGACGGTCAGGACAGTGCCTACTACCGCGATGTCTCGAACCTCAACGCCGGCACGGTCGCGGCGGCGCGTATGCCAGCCCTAACAGGCGACGTGACGATGACGGCGGGAACGACGGTGACGAACATCGCCGCCAACGCCGTGACGACGGCAGAGATTGCGGCAGATACGATCGTGGCGGCAGACATCGCACCGAACGCGGTCACATCTTCGGAACTCGCCGATAGCGTGGTCACCATCGCCAAACTTTCGGCGACGGGTACGCCGAGTGCCACGACCTTCCTGCGCGGGGACAATACATGGGCCGTGCCTGCAACGGGCGGTCTGGTTGGCACGGCATCGATAGTTTCTCAAAACCTATTTCGTACACGAACCACCATCAGCTGCCCGGCTGGCACTATTCGAGTCAGCTGCAGTCATACACCGAACGGATCATTCTCCTCAGGCTCTGCAGAGCCAGCTTTGGGAGTAAGACCGGTCGGCACAAACGGGTGCGAATGTTCATACGATACGAATAGTTCCACCTGCTACGCGGTTTGCCTTCAATAGTCCGGGCGCGTGGCGGGTTTCCGCGCGGATAGATATTTCAACCGGAACTCCGGTCCAACAAAACAAAGAAACGGTGGAGACATGAGAGCAGAAAAAACGGGGAAGAAATTGGGATCGCTGATCCGGCTGAGGGGAATCGCCGCGCTTGCGCTGGTGATGCTCGCGCCTCTCGCAGCGAAAGCAGACTGCACGACGCCCGCCGGGGTCGAAGCCGACATGTATTACAACACCACCTACAAACGCGTTCAGTTCTGCGACGGCACGAACTGGATCAACTTGGGCGTCAGTTTTGCCGGAACCGTCGACAACCTCGGCAACCACACGGCCACGCAAGCTCTCGACATGGGCGGCTTTGCGGTTACCAACGCCGGCGCGATCACGGGCTTATCATTTTCCGGTGTCGGCACGGCGCTGACGGCGCTCAACGCATCTAACCTTGGCTCCGGCACAATTCCCAACGCACGTTTTCCTGCAACACTTCCTGCTGTGTCCGGCGCGAACTTGACATCCCTGAATGCTTCCAACCTTGCTTCCGGTACCGTGCCCACCGCGCGCCTCGGGACTGGTACCGCGGACGGGACGACGTATTTGCGCGGTGATGGCACATGGGCAGCCATCTCGGGTGGCGATGACCTTGGTAACCACACGGCGACGCAGACTCTCGTGCTGGGCACAAACTGGATCAATGGAGATTCGGGAGCCGAAGGTATTTCCGTGAGTACCACCGGCCAAGTTCGAATTGACCAGGCCGGTGCCGGAAACACCTATGACGTCTGGATACAGGGCGGTTCGGGTACAAGCGGTGCGACGCGGAGGCTGGCATTGCTCGGGACTGAGGCCGGAATGCTCCACCTGAACTATGCGGGCGAATACGCCTCCGGCGTTACCATCGGCGGGCCGATCACGATCACGGCGGGCGCGTTGACCGACAACTCCATCCTGACGGCGGATATCGCAACGGGCGCAGTGACGACGACGGAAATCCTCGATGGAACGATCGCCACGGCAGATCTGGCGGCGGATTCCGTCACCACGGCAAAAATCGCGGCGAACTCGATCACTAACACCGAGATTCTCAACGCGACCATCGTGGCGACGACCAAGCTCTCGGCAACCGGTACAAAAAGCGCCACGACCTTCCTTCGCGGGGATAATACGTGGGCCGTGCCGGCGAGTGGTGCTTTGGCGGTAACGACGGCAACATGCCTCAAGACCGGCCTGGGCAGTCAATCATGTACCGCCACTTGCCCGGCCACTTATCTTCGGACCGGCTGTAGCGGAAATTCCGGAAACTTGGACGTTTCGCCATCTGGCAGCACCGCATGCGCATGCACAGGGCAGAACGGCGTTGAATGTTTTGCCTACTGCGCGAAATAGCGAGTGGATGAAGGACTTAAACACCTAACAAACAAAGCGCAACCGGTGACGGCATGAGAGCAATATAAACGGGATCGCTGATCCGACTGCACCTGACCGACTAGCACGGATCACTTCGAACTTTTTGGGGTCATGAGCTCCGCTCAGGTTTGCCACCAATCAATGCCCGGATTGACGACCGCGTTTGCGCCGCGACGAACCTCAAAAACATGAACGCCGTCCCAGCTTTCGCCGAGCAAAACCCACATGGTCTCGCTCTTGTTCGATATTTCCTCGCAACGCACCATCTCGGCGAACACCATCATCCTGTCGTCGTGAAACCTCTTAACCCAATAGGCTCCTGCGGCATCGACTTGAAATCGATGCCACCAGGCATTGCGCCGCGCCGCCGCGTCTGCCTCCCGGCGTTTTAGAACTGACTGCGGATGATCGCGCGCAAGGACATCAACGACACGTATCGGAACGTGGTCGATACCGTCCCCAACCTCTTCGTGCCGAGTCGCCAGCAACACGCGGCTTCCGCCCGGCGACAGGACGTCATAACCGTTGGCGCACGGCAGCGTCGCCTGCACGAACCGATCCGAGACAAGAAATGCCGAACTTCCGAAATGCATGCGGCACCATCCGCATTCAAGACGCTCACCCGCATTGAGCGCCACACTGCCGAGACGAGCCGCCCACGACAGCGCCTCCTCGCAAACCTCTTCTGCCGCCGCCAGTCGCGGCAATCCCACCGATGCCACCGCTCCCACGGCCGCAACACCCAGCATCAACGTCCGCCTTGAAATCTTTCGCATCGCTCCTCCACACGTCGTCGTTTCGCTGTGCCTGTTCTCCGCCTGCATCGGTCACCTTTGTCGGCCTACCTAAGCGGTCTTTGACCCCCATCTCACGTGCCGATGGCCTTTCTACGCCGTAAGCACCACTGACCCTCACTCGGCCGCCCGGAGCAGCGGTTTCTTCACAATGCTCTCTGCGCCGGCGCGCGGGCGCTTCAATGCTCCGCACGGACTCTGCTCACGCAGGCCGCCCTCGCCCCAGCTCGGGTTCCGCGCCCGCTTATCCGCCGCCCCCGGTTCGCATCGAAACCGCTCATCCCGGGCGGTGCAACCGGAGGGACTTTGAGCATGACGACGAAATTGAAAGCCACACACGCGCCGAAGCGCGATCTCCATCAAACCATCACCGACCGGCTCGTCGCCGCCATCGAAGCCGATCCCGGCAAGCCGCAAATGCCTTGGCGAAAAAGCGGCGCACCGCTGTGGATGCCGGAAAACGCGATGTCGAAGAAACCCTACAACGGCATCAACGTCGTCAACCTATGGGTCGCCGCCGAGACGCGCGGCTTCTCCTCGCCAGTCTGGGCTACCTACAAGCAGTGGGCCGAGATCGGCGCGCAGGTCGTCAAGGGCGCCAAGAGCGAACTCGTCGTCTTCTACAAGGAATTCGAGGTCGAGCCTGCGCCCGATACTGCCGACGATGACGGCAAACGCCGCGTCGCGCGCGCGTCCTTCGTCTTCAATGCCGCTGAGGTCGAAGGCTTCTCGCCGCCGCCCGAACCTGTGCGCCTTGGGCCTATCGAGCGGATTGATGCCGTCGATCGCTTCATCGCGAATACGCAAGCCATCGTCAAACACGGCGGCGATCGCGCCTTCTATCGCCCGTCGACCGATCACATCCAGATGCCGGACGAGGAGTTGTTCACCGGCACCGACACGATGACTCGTGACGAAGGCTATTTCGCCGTCCTCTGTCATGAGGCGATTCACTGGACTCTTCCGAAGCACCGCTGCGATCGAAATCTCGAGCCGCGGTTCAAACGCGATGCCTATGCCGCCGAGGAACTTGTCGCCGAAATTGGGGCCGCATTCCTCTGCGCTGAGCTCGCCATCACTCAGGACACGCGTCCCGATCACGCGCAGTACCTCGCCAACTGGCTGCAAATCCTGAAGGACGACCCGAAGGCAATCTTCACCGCCGCCGCCCGGGCCTCGCAAGCCGTCGCCTACCTGAAGTCCCTCCAGCCGCCCGAATGACGGGCCGCTCTCTCTTTCCATCATCTCCGATCACGGGAGCCGCTGCGCTGGCGGGCGTTCTCGCGCCCTGCCCTGCTCTCTCCATGCTCCCGGTGGGCGTCACGCGGGCACTGTGCGCGCGTTCGGCCGCCTCACCGCGTCAAGGCACCGGCTTCGCCTCCGCCGCACGCGGCGGTCCTGTGACGCCGGCGGCAACGCCGCGCGCCTTTCGTGCCCGACGCCCCAATCCCGGGGCGCAAAGCGAAAGGCACGACATGAATGACCGCATCAAATCCCTCTCAAAGCTGCTCACTGGACTATCGCCCCGCCACGACACATTCACGGTTTTCAGCGACTTCGTCGCGATGACCGCAACGTCAATCAGCAACGCCGTGGACAGGACTAACAGCGCCGCCCGGGAAGCCGCGTACATGGCCATCATCAAACGCTACGATCGCAAGGAAGATCTGGAAGTCTTTCCGCGAGCGTTCGCGGAATTGACCCTCGCACTCGAAGACGACATGAGTGACGTGCTCGGCCGCGTGTTCCACGAGTTGTCACTTCAGAACAAATGGGCCGGGCAATTCTTCACACCGGATCACATCTGTCGCCTGATGGCTGGGATCTCTCTCACCGACGACCTCAAGCAAACGATTAAGGATCGTGGGTTCATTCACGCGAGCGAGCCGTGCGTCGGCTCTGGCGCCATGAAAATCGCACTTGCCCACGCGATGCGCGAAGCGGGCTTCAACCAGCAGCAAACGCTCCACGTCACCGCCGTCGACGTCGACATCCGTGCCGTGCACATGGCCTATATACAGTTGTCGCTGCTTCATATCCCGGCCGTTATCGTGCACGGGAACGCCCTCACGCTCGAGGAATGGAGCCATTGGCACACGCCGGCGCGCGTACTTGGCGGCTGGCGATTCCGTATCGAGCCAGACAAAGTGACGGGTATCATCGCCGATTCCGCGCCCAAAGCGGCCGGCGCGCCGCGCGGCAAAGGGCAGCTCGAGCTCTTTTGAGGCTCGCCTTCATCCATTCCAGCTCAGTCGTGACCTGCCGAATGCCTGCAATTCCGCAACCTCGATATCGCTCAGCCGCCGATGCAGACGGCTGGGGCGCGACGCTTCCGGCGTCGCCGTGCTGACATCGAGCGAAATGATCAGGAACGCCTGCCAGCCTTTGGGCCTCCTCACCGCATGAGCAATAACGCTCGCGCCTTCCGGGACTTCCACTAACCTGGAATTCTCCAGGCACACGCGATGCAGCAGCACGTCTGCACTTACCAGATCGCCGTCCGGCACGATGAATCCATAACCCTTCACCGGGTCGTACCATTTGATGCGCCCGGTGAAGCGAACCAGACCCGGACGCTCCGGTTCGCCGGCCGCTCGCCAACGGGAGAACGGCAGCGCCGCAGCCGCTGCACATGTCGCCAGGCCCATTGTGACGTGCCGCCGCGTCAGAAGATTGATCATCGCACACCCCGCACGCTAAACGCCGAAGGCTTCCTCGCGCATCTCGAGCAGACGCGAATGATAGACATCGTCGAAGCCAGCGGCCTCGTATTCCGCCAGCTTCTGCTCATCAGCCGATAGATCAGGCCAGTGAACCGAGAGAAGAACGCTGACGCCGATCAACGTGCGCTGCGCCTTCGCCCAGTTTACGGCCCTTACGCGATTGATTGACGATCTGGGCGCTGCCTCGATGACATCATCAATGGCAAGAATGACATCCTGCTCGCGATCGCGGGCTTGCGAGCTCGTCGGATCGTCAAACCGGTCGAGAAAGCTATCGAGAAGATCCTGCGGATTATCACCTGTATCCGCGAACCACTTCTCAACTCGCAGCCGCATGGCTTCTTCCTTCATGTCAAACCGCACTCCTTACGCCAGCAAAGAAAGGGCGTATCCAAGTGCAAAGGCCAGAGAGGAAAACAAAAGGCACTGCCCGAATGACACCGCCCACCCCCTCATCATGACCCCACGAGCCTCCGCGGTTCGTGCCCTCAACACGAGTGACCAGTACTTGCCGACCGACTCGAGATGCAGGCCGGTACCGCCAAGCAAGATCAACCACGGCTCGCCGCCGAAAAAAGCCGCCGTCGTGACCGCAAGCAGCACCAGGAACCCCATCAGGCGGCAACCCGATCGGTCAGGCGCACAACCGGTCTTGACCTGTATTTGTCCGCAATGGGTCGCTTACCATACCACCGGGTCCCCGGACGGTGCTTTTCGATCGCTTTGATTTGGATATGGCCATTCACATCGTAGGCTAGGCGCACCCGCGCAAACGTCGGCAGCGGCAGCTCTTCGATCCCAGCTGCCAGCAGCACCTTGATCGGGCACCCCATCTCATCTGTCTCCGACGTGATGGAACGAATGCGCTCGGTCCTGAGATCGTACCCGATAATGTCGACGAGATAGCTCTGCTCCCACAGAGGATCAGGCGCCCCGTCGATGCTTATAATCTGGACAACTTGGGGACTACACTTCGGTATGGGCTTGGCAATGCACGCCACGCGAGTTCCCATCCGCGTCGTGGTGTGGCCTGTCTCTTCCAACAGCTGCGGCGTGAAAACCAGGTCCCGCATGCGTTCTCCGTCCGGTCCTTTCCCCCTTATCGATCCCAGCCCCCACTTCTCACAAAACCAACTCACATGGCCGGACACCGCGAAGTAATCCGGATGTTCAATGGAGACGGTCGAGATTGTCTTCGCTGCCGGAAAGCTGACGGCGATAGCCGCTCCGCCCCCGATCAATGCCGCGCGACGTGACATCTGCGTTGCCATGCACCCCTCCACGCATCACAAACCGAATAGAGATTGCCGCTCCCAAATCATCGCGTGCATCCACGACTGGTCGCGATGCATTTCAATGCGCCACGAAACAAGCTGTTTCATGTCCGGCTTCAATCGCGGCCAGTACACCGTCATCATGAGCCGCCACGATAGGACAGAGTCCGCCATATCCCACCACTGCAGCGCCCGCCATCGATTGATATCCGTCGGGGGCAGCGTGATCATGGTCGCGTCGATCAACCGGATCAATTCAGCGATGGACGCTTGCGTGGCGGGCTTGCCGGTGCGGGCGTGATTCATCCGCAGAAGCGCATCGAAAAGCTTGTCAACGTCGTCGTCCGGCCCCCAGAACCATGCCAACACGAACGCTTCCTGCTCGGAGTAGACCATGTGCCACCGTGATGCGCTCGCCTATCGGAGCGCTTTCATCCGCGCCTTGAACGCATCTTCGGCGCATTCCTTCCGCGACGATCCCGAATACCGATCGCACGCCTTGAGCTCCGCCACCGTCAGCAGGCGCTCGCGCGCAGCCCCATCAATGTCCGGGATTTTCGTCATCACCATGTTCTTGCTTGCCGGGCCATTCGGAAACAGCGTGCAGAGTGACCGCATCTCATCATAAAGCGCGTGCAGCGGTGGCCGCGTTTGGCCGGCACCCAATATCTTCGCCTCTAAGGCGTCGTCGTACTTTTCAACGATGCACTGCGCGAGAGCGGGATTCTTCAACTGGACGGCCGCGAACGTGAACATGGTCCGCATCCCAGCAAACAGGACCATCGACATATCGGTATTTTCCCAGCTCGGTGTCGATGCCTGGGACATCGCGGCGGTACGCCACTCAGCCGCTGAAGGCTTCGAGGTCGCACCATCCGGTTCGGCGCACATCTCGTCGAACAGCGGTATGGCGACCGTCTCGGGAAGCTTGTCCCGATGCATCCACAGACTGTAGAGCACGACTCTCTGCCCGAGCGGCGAGCCGAAGTACGAGTCGGTGATGCAAAGTCCTTTCTCTTCTTCCCCCGCCCCAGTGAAAAGGAGTGAAAGCGTTTCCATCACGGCTTCGAAATAGAAATCTTCTCGGGCAGCCGTGGCTTCGATAACCGCTTGCGGATTGTCAGCCCTCGCTGTCCCCGCCAAACCCGCCAATGGGACAGCCCCCCACCCGACAACACGCCACCACAGGACCGCGATAGGTACACAAGCACCACGCATGTTTATCCACTCCAGAGTCGCCGAGCCTCTAACGAATAAGCACGAGCGGGGGACGGCGGATAAGCGGAGGGAGGTTGAGGCAAATCCTGATTGACCAGTTGACGTATGTGACGGGCTGCGCTATATTGGCTGTAGATGGAGGGAGCCACTATGGCCAAGCCGATGAACGTCATTGAATTTATGAAGCTTTTCCCGAGCGACGACGCTTGCCTGGACCACTTGTTCAAGGCGCGGTTCGGCGCGGATCACGAGTGCTCGCGCTGCGGCGAGACCGGGAAGTGGAAAAAGCTGACCAAGATGCCTGCGTACACCTGCCAGTGCGGAAACCACGTTCACCCCATGGTCGGAACGCCGTTCCACAAGTCGCACACGCCGCTCCAGAAGTGGTTCTATGCGATGTACCTGTTCACCACGACGCGCCATGGCGTTCCCGCCAAGGAGCTTCAGCGCCAGCTTTCGGTGAACTACAAGACCGCTTGGCGCATGGGCCATGAAATCCGGAAGTATCTCGCGCTCGTAGACGGCGACCCGCCGCTGTCTGGCCACGTCGAAGTTGACGAAACCTATGTCGGCGGTCGCGTGAAGGGGCAGGGCCGTGGCCGTCGCAAGGGCGACAACAAAACCATCGTTGTCGGTATTGCCGAGCGTGGCGGCGACGTGATCGCCCGCGTCGTGCCGGACAACAAGAGCGCGACGCTTGTGCAGCACGTTCTTCAGAACGTCACACCGAACTCGACCGTCAGCACGGACGAGGCGAAGCAGTATCACTATCTGAAGGAACTCGGTTACCCGAACCACGGCGTCGTGAACCACACGACTGAAGAATGGGTGCGCGGCGTGCATCACACGAACACCATTGAGGCGTTCTGGTCGCTTCTGAAGCGCTCGATCCGTGGCACACACGTTCAGGTTTCAGCGCGCCACCTGCCTAAGTACCTCGCGGAGTTCGAGTTCCGGTGGAATCTCCGGCACTCTCCCGAGGCGATGTTTCCTCTCCTACTAAAGCGCCTTGGCTCATAACCCGCAGGAGCTTCAAGAAGCGCTCGCGATCAGCCTCGGAAGGATGCTGATCGCAGAACCGCTTGAAGTCGCCGCTCTCGCGAGCTTCTTCAAGGCTAAGGTATTTGCCGCGAGACATATTCAGCCTCCGTGAATCACCCAAGAGGTCTCATCTAGCAGCCTCTGGCTCGCTTTGAGGAGTTTGTTCATAAGCTCATCTGTGCGATCCGGCCCGGTCGCGTGCTTCAACAGCGTGGCTGCTAAAAACAAATCGCTGATCAGCGGATTCAACGTGTCATCTCTCAAATAGTCACGAGAGATCGACTGGAAACGTTGAGTGACGGCATCATCGTTCGGCCCGTGCCCCATTGCCATCGCTTCGATCTCTTTAACGCTCTCACGAAGCTCTAATATTTTGTCTCTGCCATACTTTCGGTCAGCATCCCACGCCCTGGCTAGCTGTTGTTCTCGGGAGAGTTGACCGAGTTGCACAGTGCGGACGACATACTCGCGTTTTTCGATGGGGGCCGGCGCTGGTCTCTCCAGCCGGACAGCATACTCAATGCAAGCGAGCGCAACCGCTGTCAGCGCTACGATGACCCAACCCCACCACGGAAGAAATCCAGTCGTGTTACTCAGAAAATCGTTCACAGTGGGCATTTTTTCGGCCCACTGCTGAGATACAAATTGTGCGCCGATGAGATCGTAGAAGCCCACTGCGCTGAGAATAGCCCAGGCCCACTTATAGGCGGGCCGTTTGCGCAGAACGGTAAACAAGACGTCGAGGCGTTTTTGCATATTCCCGACCCTGCCTGAGTCGCCCCCACCGTGGCGGCGCTACTCATAGCACGATCCCCAGACATACGGCAACTGGCCAGTCCCGAGGCAAATTGCCGGTCAAGATTCGGACGGCGCGATTGCTATATGATGGCATTCTGCCTCCACAAGCGCCCCTTTTTGTTTTTCCTAGGTTTCGGGCTCGTTCGCCTGATAGACCGCAAGTGCCGGCCCCAATAGTTTTGCTGCAAGCCAGAAAAGCTGTGCGGACGCGACGACCGCAATTAAAAGATCTGGCCATGGGGACTGAAGCATCCATACGGCTGCGGCCGTGACGACCACGGCTGAGCTGCCAAGGATATCGGGTCCGCTCTTCTCATCCTCATAGACCCGGAGTACACGGCGTTGCCCGGTGTGAGGCGCCAGAATCGCGAGGCAAACAATGTTCGTGATGATGCCGAGCGCACCAAAAATTCCCATGATCCCGACGTTTGGAAGCTCGGGTGCCGCGAAGTGATACACGGCGCACCCAAGCACCCAAACGCTTGCTACGCACATCAGAGCGGCCTTCACGGCTGCTCCGCCAGCGCGGGCGCGGACGCCTTTTCCCAACACGGCGAGGCTCAGCACATAGAGCAGCGTGTCATTCAAGAAATCTAGAGCGTCAGCCCGAAGCGCGTGCGAGCCGCAATAATGGCCTGCGGCAGTTTCAATGACGAACATTGAGCCTGCGAGCGCGATGACCGCCCTGAGAGCACTGCGATGGCTCGACGTAAGTCCTCGGAGCTCGAGCAGATCATAGGGATTGTCACCCTGAGATCGGCTTGGGATCGACGATTGTTTTTGGCGCTTCATTAGAATCCTAAAGGAATAGACGCATTCAATTCACCGATGCGGCGGATTCCCTTCCCTTCGGTGGATGGTGGCTACGGAGAACACGCGGTTCTCTGTCAGCTGCAAAAGAGTTACCTCGACGCGCGCTTGATCTGCTCTCACCACGACCAGTTTGCTTTCCCGCCTGCCTTCAGATTCTTTGATGACCAGACGGGGGGGAGTCGAATTTGCTTGTGAACAGCGTGGCAAAGTCATCGAACCAATGCGCGTCACCGAGCCGAGCCGTGATCGAGCAGGCGATTTGGTTCGGATATCGGAGGGAACGGGATTGAATGACTGCAATGCTCCCAAGACGGTTCGTGAGCGTCCATCCTGCGGTAAGTTTGACGGTTGGCGTACTGCCTTGTTTAAGCTGCGTCTCGGTTGCGCTGCTCCAGCCGTCCGCCTCAGCTAATGTCGTGAGAGCCGAAGTGTCGTCTCCGTGGCGGATGCAAGTCCGCTCAGTGAACTCGAGCACCTGTTCGACGGTCCTTGCGTGGTCAATCTCGGCGACGATGCGCCGATTGCGCTCGCGCCCAACTACGGCCATTTCATCGACGCGGCCGAGAAGCGCTTTGAGCCGCGTTCTGGCTTCGGGAATATTCAAACCCGGGCCGTCGAGGCGAACCATTCTGTCATAATCTGCAAGGGCCTCATCCATGGAGTCGCGCTTCACATGGACGATCAGCCGGTTGAAAAACACGTCCGGGTTTGCGGGGTCAAGCTCGGCGGCTTTGTTGAGATCGACGATGGCCTCGTCGAGGCGATTGAGATTTGATAGGGCGACGCCTCTATTCATGGTCGCGGCAGCAAATCCGGGTCGGTATTTGAGCGCGAATGTGAAATCGTTCACGGCCTGCTCGAACTCTTTGCGCAAATAGCGCACATTCCCGCGGTTGTAGTATGCAGCGGCATTCGTGGGGTTGTTTGCGAGCACTTCATCGAAGCCGCGTAAGGCTTCAAAGAGCCGTCCTTGCAACACCGCTTGCGCGGCGCGTTCATGGATCTCTTCTCCCGTATCGTTGATGCGCAAGGGAGATGGATCGTTGGTCACTGCCTCGAGTGAAGCAGGCGCGCTTAAGGCGCAAACGCCGACCGTAGCAAGCAACAACCATGTCGATTTTGTTATCATGGCTCGCCTCTTTGGAAGGCGAGGATGCCGCTCCGGGGATTTAAGGGGCGGCATCCTCTGGAAACTACAGCGCCCCGGCTGGGTAGAGGCCCTGAATCAGCGGCAGCAGTCCCTTGACCTTTTTCAGGTTGAGAGAAGTGGCGTCAGCGTCTTTGCCTTCTGCGGAATGGTGCAGTTCGTCCGCAGCCTTGTCGAGTTGCTTCAACGCGGCTGTGAGCTTCTTCTTGGCGTCACCTGTCACCATGTCGGATTTGTCTTCGAGCGTGTGGACGGCCGCGCCGATCTGCTCTGCCAGCTCGTGGATCGGTTCGATCTTTCCTTCAGCCGCCAGTTTTTCGGCATTCGCCGTGGCTGTGCCGAGGAACGCCCAGGCGTCTTTCACCGATGCGAATGTCTTGGCGTCGTAGTGGCTCTTATCTTCATGACCGTGGTCCTTCCCATGATCATGGGCGTCGCTACCGTGATCATGACCGTCATTCGCTGAGACGATCACGCCGTGGTGCTTCTCAAGCCCGCGATCGTAACCTTCAGCGAAAGCAGGAAGAGAGAGAACCGCGGCGGCGACGGTTCCAAGGGCAAGCAATTTGGCTCTGATAATCATCTATGCGTACTCCTTAGTGGTTGGTGCTTCTTCTTGGGCCTTGGGCGCTTCAGGCAGAATGAAGCGCTTGTAAAGGACCGGTAGGACGACAAGGGTCAGGATGGTGGCACTGATCAAGCCTCCGATGACGACCGTGGCCAGCGGCTTTTGCACTTCCGCGCCGGTGCCGGTTGCGATTGCCATCGGAACGAACCCGAGCGATGCTACGAGCGCGGTCATGAGCACGGGCCGCAAGCGCGTCATTGCACCCTCGAAAATTGCTTCATCTCCCGGAAGGCCTTTTTCACGGAGCTGATTGATGTAAGTGACCATCACGAGGCCGTTCAGGACGGCAACGCCGGAGAGCGCGATAAAGCCAACTGCGGCGGAGATCGAGAACGGCATGTCTCTGAAATAGAGGGCGAGAATGCCGCCTGTAATGGCAAGCGGTACTCCAGAGAACACCAATAGGGCCTGACGTACGTTCCCGAGTGCCGTGAACAGCATGAGGAAGATAACGAAGAAGCAAGCTGGCACGACGATCATGAGGCGAGCACGGGCGGCCTGAAGGTTCTCGAACTGCCCGCCCCAAGTCAGCCACTCGCCTGCCGGGACTTTAACCTGCGTGTCGATCTTCTCTTGCGCCTCTGTCACAAACGACCCGATATCGCGCCCGCGCACGTTGGCCTGGACGACAACCCTGCGCTTCCCGTCTTCACGGCTAATTTGGTTGGGCCCCTCTTCCACGACAAAGCTCGCCAGCGTCTTGAGCGGAATAAACGTCGGGCGTTTTCCAGATTCGCCGTCCGTATCCGGCACGGGAACAGGCAAATTCTCAAGTTCTGCCATATCGTCACGCAGATCGTCGGGTAATCGGACGACGATGTCGAAGCGACGATCGCCCTGGAAGATCAGACCGCTTTCACGGCCGCCGACCGCGATGGATATGACATCGAGCACATCACTAACGTTGAGCCCGTAGCGGGCGACGGCTTCCTTGTTGAGTCTGACGTTCAGCATCGGTAGGCCGGTCGTCTGTTCCACCTTGACGTCCGCTGCGCCCTGAACCGAACGCAATACGCCGGCGATCTTGTTGGCTGTATCTCCAAGCTGCTGGAAGTCATCGCCAAACACCTTGACCGCCACGTCGCTGCGAACGCCGGAGATCAGTTCGTTAAAGCGCATCTGGATGGGCTGTGTGAACTCGTAGTTGTTGCCAGGCAGCTTACCCAATGCTTCGGCGATCCGGTCCAGAAGCGACGACTTGGCTTCGGATGGGTCCGGCCAGTCGTACTGCGGCTTGAGGATGATGAACGTATCAGACACGTGTGGCGGCATGGGATCTGCAGCCATTTCCGCCGTGCCAGTCTTCGAGAACACGAAGGCGACCTCAGGGAAACTGCGAACTACACTTTCGACCTTTAGCTGCATCTCGGTCGACTGGGTGAGCGACGTCGACGGAATGCGCATGGCGTGCATGGCTAGGTTCTTTTCGTCGAGCTGTGGAATGAACTCCTGCCCCAGACGCGTAAACAGCAGTAGCGAAAAAACGAACAGGCCCGCCGCTGATAGCATCACGAAGCGCGGCTCGCTCAGCGCACCCCTGAGAACGGGTTCGTATCGCGCCTTGGCCGTGCGAATGATGAAATTGTCCTTTTCCTCCACGCGGCCGGTGACGAAAATCGCAAGCATCGCCGGAACGAATGTCAGAGAGAGAACGAAGGCGCAGATAAGCGCGATTATCACCGTCAGCCCCATGGGCTCGAACATTTTGCCCTCGACGCCCGTGAAGGTTAGGAGCGGCAGATACACGGTTATGATGATGGCCTGACCGAACACTGTGGGCTGAATCATCTCTTTACTCGCAACCATCACTTCGTGAAGGCGCTCATGAAGTGTTAGAAGCCGCCCCTCATGATGCTGTCGCTCGGCGAGACGCCTGAGGGCGTTTTCTGTAATGATTACGGCGCCGTCGACGATGAGACCGAAATCGAGCGCCCCGAGGCTCATGAGATTTGCCGAGATCCCTGCTTCCAGCATTCCCGTCAACGTCATCAGCATCGTTACCGGGATAACGAGTGCCGTAATGAGGGCTGCGCGCAAATTGCCGAGCATTACGAACAGGATCACGATGACAAGCAGGGCGCCTTCTGCCAGGTTCTTCGCCACGGTCTTGACGGTCGCATCGACAAGCTGGGTCCGGTTTAACACCGTCTTGATTGCGATGTCGGGTGGGAGCGACTTGCCGATCGATTGCATCTTCTCGTCGACAAGGCTTGAGACGATGCGACTGTTGCCGCCTTTGAGCATCATCGCGGTTCCGACGACGACTTCGTTCCCGTCCTCACTCGCCGATCCCGTTCGGAGTTCCCGACCGATACCGACTTCGGCAACGTCTTTGAGGAAAACGGGCACCCCGTTTTTGTTGGCAATGATGACGTTCCCGATATCCGCAATGGTTTCGAGACGGCCGTCAGCGCGAACCGTGTAGGATTCTCCCTTCTGCTCGATGTAGCCTGCGCCGACACCGCTGTTGTTTTTCTCAAGAGCGGCGATCACATCGGCAAATGACAGGCCGAACGAAAGCAGCTTCTGCGGATCGGGCTGGACATGAAACTGTTGCTCATAGCCACCGATCGAGTCGACTTCCGCTACGCCTGCGATTCCCTTGAGCTGCGGCCGAATGATCCAGTCCTGGACCGTGCGCAGGTACATGGCGAACTCAAAATCCTTCGTGAGGCGCAGGCCTTCTGGCGTCAGATAGCTGCCATCGCTTTGCCACCCCGGTTGTCCGTCCTTGATCTCAGCGCCCTTGCCGCGCGGATGATCGAAATGCACCGTCCACATATAGATTTCGCCAAGACCTGTGGAGACCGCCCCCATGCGAGGGTCGGCCCCCGCGGGTAGATCTCCCTTGACCTGAGAAATGCGCTCGGTGACCTGTGTGCGTGCAAAATAGATGTCGACGTCGTCATTGAAGACGGCGGTCACCTGCGAGAAACCATTTCGAGAAAGTGAGCGCGTGTATTCGAGACCCGGAATACCGGCGAGCGCCGTCTCGATCGGGAACGTAACGCTCTTCTCGATCTCGAAGGGCGAGAGCGAACTTACCTCGGTGTTGATCTGAACTTGATTGTTGGTGATGTCCGGTACGGCGTCGATGGGAAGCTGCTGGAGCGAGCGGATGCCGAAGGCGGCAACCGCAGCTACGAGAAGCACCACAAGGAAACGGTGGGTGAGGGAAAAGCCGAGAATGCGTTCGATCATGGCCGTTCCTCTAATGCTCGTGCTCGGCTTCGGCCTTGCCGAGCTCTGCCTTGAGCGTGAAGGTGTTTGATGTCGCGATCGTCTCTCCGAACTCGAGCCCCGAGAGCACTTCGGCATTCGTCGAATCAGAACGTCCGGTCGTCACAGGGCGCGCACGGAAACCTCCGCCTTCGCTGACGAAGACGACTTTGTTTCCATTCACCGTTTGGATGGCGGCTTGCGGCACGATGAGGTCCGCTTCCTGCTCGCCAGACATCAACCGTGCGTTGACGTAGTCACCGAGCCTCCAGACATTGCCGGCGTTGTCGATCTCCGCGATAGCTTTGGCCGAGCGCGTTTCAGGATCAATCAATGGGCTGAGCGCGACGATCTTAGCGACACCTTTTTGAGTACCGGCTTCGACGCGCACGTCTTGGCCTTCACGGGCGAAGCTGAGATCGCCCGGCGCTATGGCCAGTTCCACCCACACTCTGGACACGTCGGCTATCGTGAAAATGTCACGATCGGTCCCGACCATCTGGCCGAGTACCGCGTCTCGTGCTGTCACACTTCCGGCGATAGGCGAACGGATCTCGTAAAAGCGGAAGCCGTTTTCACCCGACTGCTTGGGAAGCGCCTCGATCTCGTCGTGCGAAAGACCGATCGTATCCAGCCTCTGATGCGCCAAATCGAGCTTGATCTTTGCCGACTGGTGAGCGTTCTTCGCCGTGAGATAGTCCTGCTCGGCGGTGACCTTCTGGTTCCAGAGACGCTCTTCGCGTTCGTAAATCGAACGTGCAAGCTCTTCGGCTCTCCAGGATGCAAGATAGTCTGCCTTCGCGTCTGCCATCTCGCGGCTTTCGAGTATGGCCAGAAGGTCGCCTTTTTTCACTTGCTCGCCGAGTTGCTTTTCGATGCGAGCAACGGTGCCGGAGAGCTTGGGAACGATTTTCGCTTGCGCGTTCGCGTTGATGGCGATGCGGCCCGGCACGGCGATTTCTTTGACCAATTTGCCCGACATGACCGGCGCCATATCGATCCCGTTCGTTTTGATTTGAGCGGCGGTGAGCTTGATCAGCCCTTCTGAGCTCTCCTCGCCGCCATGGGCATGGCCTTCGCCTTCCTTATGACCTTCTTTTTCGCCTTCGGCATGCGCATGCTCGCCCTCGGCGGACGGCGCGGTCGGTTTCGCTGCCGTCTTCTCGGAGAATCCGAGCGAGTCTTGAATAGCGCCGAAGAAGCCTTCTTCACAGACCTTGGTGCCGAAGCCCTCGTCGGCATGCTGTTCGGATTCGCCGTGCCCGTGTCCGTGCTCGTCCGCCTTTGGCGCCGGAGCACAGGAACTTTTGAGCTCTCTCAATCCGATGAAGATGGCAACGCCGACAATCATCAAAGCCACAATGAATTTCGTCTTCCAGCTCATCACAATCCTCAAATCTCACATTCCGTTGAGGTCGCGCCCGACCAGGGCTTCGACTCTGACCCGCGCTTTTTCGTAGTTCGCGCGCGCCGTCAGCACTTCGAGGCGCGACTCGAAGACGGTGCGTTGAACGTCCAGAACGTTCAGAATGTCGAACTTGCCTTCATCGAAGCCGATCTTCGTCTTGTCGTAGGCGCGTTGGGCGCCTGGCAAAACGTCCTTCTCGAGGGCCTTGAGTTCGGTTGCGGCAACATTGAGTTCACCGAGTGCTTCGACCAGTGTTGCGTAGAGGTCGTTACGCGTGGCGAGTTGCTCGTTCTCGGCTTTGGCGATGCGTCGCTCGGCGGCGGCGATATTGCCCTGATTGCGGTCGAAGAGCGGTATTGGCATCGACACTGATGCCACCATCGCGGTCGAGTCATTCTCCTGGAATTGCCTCACGCCGGCGCCGACGGTGATGTCGGGGATTGCCTTGGCATGCTCGAGGTCAAGCTGCGCCACGCGGCGGTTGATTTCGTCGCCCCAACGCGCAAGGGACGGATTGTTGTCGAGAAGAGCGATCAGCGCTTCAGGGCTGGGCGCGGCATATCCGTTGCCCAGACGCCCGACAGCGCTGCCGAAATCGATGTTCGGAGATCCCCAAAGGGCCGAGAGCTTGCGCTTGGAGGCTTCAATACGGACCTTCTCGCCCTTCTGTAGGGCCTCGGCTCGCGCCAGGGCCACGCTCGCCCGATCTAGCTCGATGGAACTCGCCTTGCCGCCCGTGACCCTGGCGTCGACACTGGTGCGCGTCTTTTTCGCGAGCGAGACGAACTCGCCGAGCACTTTGTATCGCTCTTGAGCGATCAAAACGTCGACGAAGGCTTGCGCCGAATCCGTCGCCGCCCTCACCCGGATGGTTTCGTGATCCCATCCTGCAAGCGACGTATCGAGATGGGCGGCCTGCAGGCGTCTGAGGCGCTTGTCGCCAAGTTCGATAGTCTGAGCGAGGCTCAGGGTTTCCTCGGCGCTATCGAACCCGTTTTTGTCTCGGTTCCCTGCGAAGTTCTCGACTTCGAGCAACACTTGCGGGTTAAGCCGGACAGCTGACTGGGCTTCCTCCCCGCGCCGCGCGTCTATCTCGATGAACGCCGCTTTGACTGCGGGGCTAAAGGCGAGCGTCCGCGTGACCGCGTCTCTTAGGGTCAGCGTGTCGGCGTATCCCGGCTCTCCGACAGCGCCCGGTACGGGCATCTCTGGGGGTACTGCAGGCCGCAAAGGCAAGTCGCGATCCGACGCATAGGCTTCGGGCGACGGTAGACCGCCGGTTGCGGGATCTTGCGCAAGTGAGCCGCAGCCACCCGCCATCACGGCGAAGGCAAGCGCTACAAAGAGTCCAGACTTGAAGCCAGAAAGGGCTGGCATGAATTCCCCCACAAAATAAGGTTGAGAAGCGCTGTCAGCCCCCGCCGACGCGCTTTGATTGGATGGGGAATCCAGGATTTAAATGAGAAGGACGATCGTCCTGAGCGCGTCGAGTCGTGAATCACGACGCAATACGGATGCGGAATGCAGTTCGCCGGTCGGCGCATCCGCAAATGCGGGCAACTTCAAACTCACCGGCGGCAAAGCAAGGACCGGTAGATCGTCGAGCGGGATAGTGAACTTGGCTTGAGCGGCGAAGTTCGGTTTTTGCGCCACGCTCAGAAGCGGGCTGTCTGTGCATTCCGGTGACGGCGCGACATGTCGCGCGCTCGGACCGCAATCACCTAAATGTGCGTGCTGAGCTTCCGAATGATGCTCAGCAGAAAGCACAAACTCGATCGCGCGGTGACCGTCCGATCCAATGCACATGCGCAATGGCGTACCCGCCAGCACGGATGCCGGCGTGAACACCATCAAAACGAAGATGGCTATGGCGCGTTGCCAAAGGCTCATTTTTATCCGGTCGCCACTACAGTTTGCGATGCAAGGGTAAACGAGTCGTTAGCTCGGCACAATTGCATCCGCGGCACAGCAACATGTAGAAAAACTGACACCTTGCCGTATCCTATCCCGGAGGATAGGATACGGGTAATGACCGACGCAAGACATATTTCCATCGCCAAGCGCCTGAGGCGCGCGGAAGGGCATTTGCGGGCTCTTGTGGCCATGGTCGAGAACGGCCGCGATTGTCTCGAGATTGCGCAACAACTTCATGCCGTGGAAGCCGCGATTACGAACGCTAAGCGGGAACTCATCCATGATCACATCAGTCACTGCATGGATGATGCGCTGACGAAGAGCACGATGTCCTCCACCGAAGCCATTGGGCAGATGCGCTCACTTGCGAAATATCTTTAGGAACGAGATGGGTGCGGGACACGACCACAATACCGGAAATGCCAACGCCTGCGCGCTGACCAAGGCGTTAGTGCTCACCGGCACGTTTCTCGTGGCCGAGGTGGTGGGTGGCATCCTGACTGGCAGCTTGGCGCTGTTATCCGACGCCGCTCACATGATGACTGACACGGCTGGGCTTGCCATAGCGCTTGCCGCGGTGCGGATCGGCGCTCGTCCGGCCGATAACCGCCGGACCTTTGGCTACAAGCGTTTCGAGATTCTGGCAGCTGCGTTCAATGCGCTGCTGTTATTCGGTGTCGCCGCCTACATCCTTTACGAGGGCATTAAGCGCTTCGTCGAGCCTTCCGAGATCCAGTCGCTGCCAATGCTGGTGATCGCGGCATTGGGCCTCGTCGTCAACCTCATTGCCATGCGCATCTTGGATTCTGGCCGGTCATCGAGCCTGAACGTCAAAGGCGCATACCTTGAGGTCTGGAGTGATATGTTGGGCTCCGTGGGTGTGATTGCGGCGGCGCTCGTCATCTGGCTAACCGGCTGGACCTGGGTTGATCCCCTCGTGGCCATCGCGATCGGATTCTGGGTTCTTCCCCGCACTTGGGTGTTGTTCAAAGAGACAACCAACATCCTGCTTGAAGGCGTGCCGGAAGGCATTGATCTCGACAAACTCTCCGCGCGCCTGTCTTCAATTCCTGGCGTGGCCTCCATTCATGACTTGCATGTCTGGGCGCTCACAAGTGGCATGCCCTCGCTCTCAGCGCATCTTGTGCTCACGGATGGATCTGATCCTGAAATCACAAGCGCGGCAGCGACAGCAGCAATGCACGAAGAATTCGACATTGATCACACGACCTTTCAGGTCGAGCGCACCGATTGCCGGTCCGGGCGCGATCACCACGGCTTGCACTAAGTTCCTGATAGAAAGCGTTTGAATAAGCTTGCAAGGCCGCACGGCAGGGCGGAGCATTGTGTACGCAAGCGGGATAAGGGCTGCTGGCATGAAAGTACAAATTCTGGCCTTCACAGTCATTGCATGGCTCTGTGCCATGTCCGCCGCCGAAGCCCACGTTCTGCCTTGGCGTGCGGGAGTACAGCGTTTGAAGAGTTTCGGATCTTGCGCCAAAGGCTCTTGCACAAAGCGAGTTGACTGGAGCGCTACACAGCCTCATCACCATCACGCAAATTGTGTGGTCATCGGCCAGAGCGTCCATTCGCCGAGCGAAAAGTGTGCTCGATAGAGAGCTAACTGACTATTCCAGGTCGCAACTTTTACAATCCGAATGCTCTATTGCGGCGAGTCGGCACTTGCTGATCCTATTCGTGCCGCAATTTGCGAAGAGCAAGCAGCATCTCTAACGAATAGGCTGCTCGTCATGTCGCTGACTTTTACGCAATCGGAAATTGATCTCAGACTAGTGCAGTGGCGGCGGCGCATTGCCCTCGGCATTGTCATTCTGTTCCTTGGGCTACTGCTTCCCTTCGTCTGTGCCGTTTGGCTCCACTCGAACCCATTATTCTACGCACAGATAGAGCACGCGGGCATTTTCTTGATCTTCATCGCCATCGCCGGCCGGACCTGGAGCGCGCTCCACATCGGGGGAAGCAAGAAGATCAAGCTTATCGATACCGGGCCCTACTCCGTCGTGCGCAATCCGCTTTATCTGTTCACCCTGATTGGAGCTGCCGGCATCGGCGCGCAGACGAGCTCTCTTATCGTGACGCTCGTCTGCCCCCTCATCGTGGCTTGCGTGCTGATGGTGGTTGTATCCAGAGAAGAAGAGTATCTCCGAACAAAATTCGGTGGGGCCTTTAATGATTACGCGACGCGCGTTCCACGGTTTCTGCCAAGACTTAGCATCTACCGAGACGTCGATCAGCTAACCATCCAGCCAAAAGCCGTCTACCGGACGTTTTTGGAATCTAGCTATTTCCTAGTCGCGATCCCGGCCGTCGACGCTATAGAGCTCGCGCGTCACTACGGATGGATACCGGATCTGATTCACCTTCCATGATCGGCGGCCGCGATGCGGGGAGGACGATCCCCGCATCCGTGCTGTCTTAGTGATGACCGTGATGGCCGTGGTGTCCATGGCCGTGCCCGAAGCCATGGTGGTGATGGCCGAATCCATAACCCCAATATCTCGGATAATAGCCGTAATCTGGATACGGATTATAATAGTACGGGCGATAGATGCGATATCGAGCCCCGCGGCAACGTAGACGGCCGCGCCGGTCATATCGGCAGCGCCGGGCGATCTGCTCGACACTTCCTTGAAAGTGATTGTCGTATCCTCCTTTGACAGCCTGCATAGGTGCAGCTGCGGAAGGCGCAGTGGCGAGCAATGGGAACATCACGATCGCCGCGACGGACAGGATTTTATGTCTTCCTTGCATGGCGAATCCTCATGGAGAAGAATCCAGACGCTTCGTGCGCTCTAATGGTGGTGCCGATGATGATGATGGCGGTGAATGCGCAGGCCATACCAATGACGCCGGTGATGCCGGTGACGCCAACGGCGATGGTGATGGTATCTGCGCCAATGACGGTGATGACGAACCTGGATCACGTCGCGTTGCGTGAGGTTTCTCTCCAGACTGATGGCTTTTCCGAGTATGCCCGAGCCGACATTCGCCGATGCCGGGCTGAGCACGGCCATGAGGCCTGCAAACAATACGCTCAGAGTTGCTAATCCTCGCATGGTGCGTACTCCCTGTTGCGACCCGTTGAACGGGTAGCCACGCGGCGCTCGTTGAACGCCGCGTGGCCATGTCGTTACTTACTTCTTGTCGTGATCGTGCTTGGCGTGGTCGCCGTCCTTATGGTCTTCGCCCGCGTGGGACGAGGCCTCGAACTTGGCGCCATCGATCTTGGAGCACTCATCCTTCGAGAGCTCCTTGTAGCCCTGCTTTTCACATGCGGCGTCGCCCGCGCACACGTTCGCGCCAGAGCAGTGGCCATGGTCATCGCCTGCAAACGCAGGCAGCGAGAGCGCACCCAGGCTGAGTGCAAGAACAGCAATACGGGCAGTCGTCTTCATTGTTGTCTCCAGATTTAAATGTTGTTGTCGTTGAGTAAGACCAGCCTATTCGGCCACTACGTTTGACGTATCGATTAGTGCTTGTTCCCTCCATGTCCGTTGCCGTGTCCCTTGCCATGACGGTTCTTGTGGCCACCGCCATGATTGCTCCCGCCGCCGCACACCAGACCGTCATGCGTCAGTCGGCAGCCTTTGCGTCTGGCGTGCTTGCCGTGGTGCTTTTTGGAGATCTGATGGATGTCGCCTGCGGCATGCGCCTTGTACGGGGGCTGATAAAGACTGGTCGGCCGCGCAACAGCCGCCACGGGCACTGCGAGCAGAAGTGCTGCCGCAGCGAGTGAAATCTTGAAGGCTTTAGGCATCTGAAAACTCCGTCGAGATCGGTGCGCCATAGCTCACCGCGCTTGATTGCGAGACGGCCGTTCTTGTCAGACATCGCGAAGCGCATGAGCAATCGTTGCCGGCCTCGGATGAATCCAAGCGTCGGTCGCTGCGCAGCGCATCGGACTTGCCCGATGGTGGCCGGATCGTTGTTTTGAAGTGATTGCGATGCTTGCCGCGCCCCTAAGGCGGGCGGGCGCGCGCTCTAAATCAGGAGCACGACCGTGCGGCGGATTTCCATTCGCGGATCGACATGTCGGTCATCCCGGATGGGCGTGGCAACGGTTTGATGTATTGAAAGGGTGGGAGGCAATGGCGGCAATGCCAGAGTGGTGGCAATCACAGCCGTTAGAGACAAAAGCTTCAGATCGACAGATGGCGGCGCCGAAGCCGTATCCATCAGCGCTTTATCGGTGCACTTTTCCGTGTCGGCGAATACCGCAACGCCCTCGCAGCCGTCAACTTCCTGAGCTGCTTGCGTGTGACTGGCGTCGGCGCCGCCGTGAGAAACGCCTTCAATAACAAACTCGATTGCCTGATGTCCCGAGGGTCCAATGCAATACCGCAGCGGTAACGCTGCAAGCACCATGGAAGGCACCAGGAGGATGAGGAGGACAGACGCTGCTAGTCGGCGAGCTTGGCTCATGTGAATCGATCTGGTTGATTCAGCCTAGATAAGCGGCCATGGCATCATGTCGATAATTGGGCGTCGAGTCATATGCGGACCGAGGAGTCAGTCGATTGCTGATGGTAAGCAAGCAACCAACTCTTCGGTTCCTGACGTTCCTTCTAAGTTCAACGCTGCTTGTCGTCCAGTAACATCCCCACGATTTATCCGTGGCCATGGTCCCAATTCGCGGTCACGTCCTTGCTCGTTTTCGAGAGATGGACATGACTATCGACGTGATCGACCCACGAGAGCGGTATGAAGTGATGGTGACCGGCATGAGCGCCGGCGTCGCTCTTGGTAAGCTTGATGCGATCCGACCCTTCAAGACGGTCGACCGTTCCGACGTGTTCGCCGTCGGAGGATTTGACTTCCATATGTTCTTTGATCCGGTCAGCCTGTGCCATGATGGCCTCCTTGGTTGTGCGCCTTGGAACACAACCACCTCGATTTAAAGCGGTTCCACATGGGGACCGGCGATCCGGCATTTGGCAGGCGTAGAGGTTACACCGGCTTGAATTGTGGACTGTTCTTCTTTTGATTGGGCTGGTCCAGTTCAAACGCCTTCGCTCTGCGGTCCATCACTTGGGCCGGAGTTGCGGATTTCAAAGCCGCACTCCTACGTACCTTGTTAACCCCAAGCCGCTGACTAACTCTCGCTGCCCTCTATGGTACGCCCTAGTCTCTGTGCCTGCGGAATCTCATGCGGAGCGAACGCGGCCGCGCCGGCTCGGCCGCCTCATTGAAATCTCTCCGCGCTCTGCCCCATAGGCGCACGATCGATCGGGATTCCCTCTTGATCGCCCGCAAGCCCTCGATCTCGTTGCGGGTGATTTCAGCCATACGCATCGTATGGCCCTGATCGACGCGCGCCTTGGCGACACGTGTCACCCGACCCTCATCGAACTGCGCTCCTCCGAAGCCCCAGGGTTCGAATTTTCTGTGAGGTGGCTTGTCGTCATCCCGAACCACATCCTCCTGCTGTTCGACACGATCTTTATAATACCGCCGATGTAGCGTCAGTTCTTCCTCTCTGAGACGAGCCGCCGTGTCGATGACCTCGCGCGCTTCGCGCCACAAGCGGGATGCCGCCTGCCCGCGTAATTTCTGCAGGTCCTGAACATAGTCACGCAGTGTCGCGAGAACGAAATTGTCATACATCCGGATCGTCATATCCATAACTCCGTTTACGGATTACTTGAAGTGGAGACGCAATTTCGGGTACCGTCGTGTCGTGCACCCGCTCTATGCTTTGACAGATAGCGACGCCGATGGACGCGTTCCAGTTGTGGAGCAGCTCAGGAGGCTGAACACCCCAGACGAATTCTGGCAGTGGATCGCGAACTACGTCCCCGCCGCTGAAATCCCGCGGCGCAAATCTTATTACGCCGCGCACTTCGAGCGTGAAAAGATAGACCCTTACGATCACCTGTTCTGGTTGTGCCATGACTTCTACTTGGACATTATCGCTGAGCCGCCTGAAAACGCCCCTGTCAAAAGCAAGGCCGATCTCGACGACGCACTTGCGGAGGTCACCAGTTTCAAAGACTGGCCACACAAGCTTATCCCCACTCCCGAGGATTACTTTGACGTCTATTCCGAACTCGCGGGCTTTGGCATCATCCCGCCCCGGCTGGCGCTCGAGCGTTTGAAGTGCGCCGTGCGTACCGAATACGCATTGGCTTACGACTTGCCGGTCTTTGCCGCGCCAACCGTCAACTGATCTCATTCGGCCCGCCTCCACCGCACCCACGCGCACCGACCGTCCTCTGCAGGTTCCGTCCAACGTCCGTACGTTGGGCCTACGAACGTGCAGGACAAATAGTGCCGCTTACTCAAGGGGTGCATGTCGACCGCATGGTACTCATAGGCCCAGATCGGATGCGGCCAGCCCAGCCAGCTCACAAGCGCATAGATCGCGATCACAACAGGCACGAACACATAGAACCGCAAGAATGCCTCCTCACAAATTGAACTTGATGTTGACGACCGCATCCTTGTCCTCGACCCGATTGCGGCCCAGCTGGGCCGCGTATGGCCCAATGTGAGACGAGTGACATTTGAGACAAAGGATAAAGCCCAATCGTCCGATATGAATGATCTGATAATCCGATGGCATCGACATCAGGCGATCAACGGGGTACATCGGTTCCCGAGAGAGCGACCAGCTTGTGCCGTACGAGGACTTGTCCGACGACTGGCTCAGCGACGGCTTGATCACAACACGCTGCCCGAGCGCATCGCTGACCGCCTTCGCCTCTTGATATGACGTGAAAGAAAAGTACTGCTTCACCACCGCTTCGTGCATGATGACCCGAGTAGCCAGCGCGCCATAAGCAATTTGCAGCCCCGCCTCCGACGTCGCCACAATCATGATGCGCGCGCCCTGCCCGCGTAGAAGCTGAAGTTTCGTCGTCATCTCCTTCAGGGGGGTGTTTGCGGCCTCTTCAGCTATGTAATGCACGATGTGACGGGGCATTACGGTCTGCGCGTGCATCGCTGCCTGAAGGTGCAGTCCGAAATACGCTTTCGCGCGCGTTGCCTGGTCGGCACGACCGACGATGAACAACATCATCGGCCGGCGCATGAGATCGCGATGTTCAAGGACCGGTAGTGGACCGTTCTCCGGGACAAGATCATAGAGCCAGCTCCCTGCGGCGAACGCCGAGAACGCCTGCATGGCTGCCCCGACATGCGCGGCTTCATGCTCGTGCTTGTCCTCCATGTATTGCAGGATCTTCTTGGCGACCCCCTGCTGCGCCACATCGCCGTTATTTGCGATATGGATCAATCGTTCTTCGTACAAATCGGGATCGCTCAAAATGGTCCAGATCGCCCCGGGGTGAAGCGTGACGCCCTCCATATTCGCCACATCGTGAATGATCACGTCTCCGCGGCCCCGCGCCGAGTCATAGAAGTATTCGTTTTTTCCACCGTCATCGGGAGGCGACGGATGCAGCGTGAACATTGCGCTGCTCACCATGTCCGCGAACGAGCGCGGTTCCTCTTTCTTGACCCGGATCAGTTCTCCAAACGGGTTCATGGACACCCGCTTCGGATGACCCTTCATGACATCGTAGTCGTCGAGAATGGCGTACTCGATGCCGAGTTCATCAAGCATCGGCGCCATCTGAGCAACGATTTCACCATCCTTACTGTCACACACGAACGTGCTGATCTTCGCCCCGGCCTTCATCTCGTGCGCAAGAGAGATGAGAGACGGCAAGACCCCGCATGACGTCTTTCCAGACCCGGCTGATGCGATGACGATCGAATGACTCTGCTCGATGCGCGTGGGGGAAAACAACGGCCTGCCGTTAAAGTCGATGCCGATTAAACGGCCGCCTTCGTAGCAGCCGGCCGCCTCGAGCTTTTCGGTTGAGAGAAACTGCGCGGTGTCCGATCTCGCAGCCTCCGCCCAAACCTTGTTGAACGCATTCTGCTTGCGCCACTCTCCCAGCAATACGCCGCCGGCATCGACAGAAATGAACGCGCCGCCTGCAAAGAGCAGAGCCGCGAGCATATAGAGATGGGGATACTGACCCTCCCAACTCCAGAGCTCCCAGCCCATCAAGGCGAAGACGCACGCCGCGAATGCCTTGACGTTGAACTCAAGCACCCGCTCCCATGTCGTCACCCGGGGCGGCGCCTTCCCCTTCTCGTAAACAAAGCCTTCTCCGCGAGCTTCCTCCGACTCTGTGGCCATTTCAGCTATCGCCCACCCAATGGCTTCGGTTCGATAAAATGATCCCAAAGCCAACTTTTGGGCCTTCGCTCGGCTTCAATTTCGGTACTTGTTCGCATCCGCTCGCGAACGCTCCCGTAAAAATATTCGTCTCGCGCTTGCCGCAACCTGTCCGCTTCCCGTTGAGCCTTTCGTGTTGGAACCATTTTCGATCACTCCCTCTCCCGCAACACCTTGCGGATCGCAGCGCGCATGGGAATCAGGACGTACATCGGGCCATAAACGCGGCCCCCCGTCTCGCTGCCGCGCACGGCCTCGATAGACACCCGCAGCAGGCCGATCGACCCCGCAGCAAGCAACGCAGCGATGACGACAACGGCAATCGCGACCTCGTGCCAGTAAAGGATCGTCCACAACCCGCGCACCATCAGCGCCAGAGCTGCAGCCACCGCCACCGCCGACCAAAGTGGAATCCGCGAAAGCTCGACGGCCATCACTTCGGAAGCCTTCCAATCCTTGCTTGGAGTCGAGATCAGCCGCCGTGTCACTGACCACTTCCCGCTCTGAAACAAAATCTCTTCGCTCATCATCGAACTCCCGATATTCGAACAGCTCGTCCCGGGCGGCGCGGCGACGAATTCAGTCGCCCCGCCGCTCCTCCAGTCGCTCCCTAGATCAGGGCCTCGAATTTGCCGTCGGGCCTGAGCAGCCCAGCCTTCTTCACACCGGCAAGAAGCATCACGGCAATCAGCAGATCCATGTCGACCGGCCCCGCATCGACCACCAGAAGCGTCGGTCTTTCGGCACAGCATTCCTGCTCTTCGCTCGTACGGTTCATCGGACCGCCTCCCACTCCGCGTACACCTGCAGCGCTTCAACGGCCAACACGCGCAACTCGTGATCCACATTCCCGGCCGTGCTCAGCTCTTCCAGAATCTCGCGCAGATCCGCGCGCCAGTTCGGGTACAAGCGGTTCAACTCCTCGAGCGAATCCGCCGAAAATCCCAGAATGGCGGCTACGCCGAATATCTCTTTCTGACTGTCTCTCATCACGACACTCCCTTGCATTCAGCAACGGTTGTTGGGTCCGACATAGCGGCTGGAAAATTTCCTACAGGTGGCCATGCCACCAACCCGCCGCTTGCGGTGAAAACCGCGAGCGACGTATGGCCCTTGTTGACAGCCGCGATCGCTCTGCATTCGCATTGGCTCGCACCCGTCGCCGCGTCCTTCCGGAATTGCGCTTCGATCGCTTCGATCTTGCGCCGCGCAACCTCACGCGCCTGTTCGGCCTGCTGCCTCATCGGAGCGGTGATGGCATCGCCCAAATTTTTAAATTGGGGACCGTATCGCTCCATGTAAGCATCCGAACCTGGTCGTCCTCCCAGCAAGCCGCCGAAGACGACTCCAAGATCGATGTTGGGTGCCGGCGGCGTTTCGATCGCATTCGCTTCACGCATCGCCGCAGCTTCAAGTTCTTTGAGCAGTCCTTTCTCGCAAAGTTGAATCGCTCCGGAGTTGCGCGCCAATCTCTCGCCGACCTCCGGGGCAACGGCGACGGAAAGCCCTCCGATGACGAGAACCGCGGCAACGACGGCACCTGGCAGTGAGACATCAGAATTGATCATCGCTTGCTCCCTCGAACACACAGCCGCGCTTCGCGACCGAGATCAGCGCCTCGGGCGACTTTCCGAAGATTCCGGACTGTTGATCCGTGATATCGTCGTTCCAGATCACGAGCGGGGAGCCCGCGACACCGCCACCCTGCGCCAACTGAACGATTTGATCCGGGCGACCCTCACTATTGCGCCACGCATAGCAGTGACGAAGTTCAACACCGCCGAGATTTTTGACACCTGTCCGGAACGCGATCCCGTCTACTTCTCGGGCGATGAAGTGCACGCCATCGCCAGCCGTCACGTCACTCCCCGAGCCGAACCAAGCGAGGCGCCATTGCTCGAGCCGCCTGCGTCCCTCCATGGGATCGACGTCCCAAAGAATGAAGGCGAACATCGCGAAAAAGACCATGGCTGCCGCACCAGAGATCGCCAGCAGCCGCAGGCCCCGGGAGAGCGAGACAATTGCCCGCTCAGCCCGTACCTGCCACATCGTCATTCCGAGGGACGCCCGCCGAAGAGCTTCGTCTGAAGCATGCCGGTGAAAGCCGGCGCCGCTTCTCCTGGAACGAGCGCTTCGTCATCGTTCGGGTAACGCCCGAACTCCTCCTCGATCTCGCGGCGCTCTTGGGTGTATCTCAGCAGGAAAAGGCAGAGAGGGATCGCCAGATCCGTGACGAAACACAGCGCAAGTATGGGAAGGAACATCAGGCCGTAGCTCAAAGCCGTCGTCACGCCCGGTCGCGCCGGAAACGGCGGCAGAGCGGCGCGTTCGGCGCCACCGACGTCGACCTCCCGCAGCCGCTTCCCATGCCCTTGCAGGATCTGCGTGATGCGTGCTGTCGCAACAGGATTGCCGTCAATGACCGCACCCGCCTCCAACTCTCCCGCGTAGGCGTGGACAGCGGAGATGGGCAGGCTCTCTTCTACGGTTGCGAGCGATTGTCCGATTTTGGCGTCGATCAGGCTCGCCGCACCCCACCGGGCCCATACATCGTCGCCGGATGCGATCGTCGTCTGATAGGATTCAAGCAAGCCGTTGATCGATGCAAGTGCGGCGGCGCCCGTCGTCTGGCCGGCCTGAAGCTGGCTGACCAGTTGGTCCGCGCGCGTGCTCAGAAGCTCGAGCTTTTTCGTGACCGCACCCCGGCCGGCGCGCTTGCCGCTTATGCAGGCATCGGAATCCTCGCAGGCAACAAAGCCTTTGAGATCGACGGATATCGACGTAGCCGCCGCGACATATCGTTCGACACGGCGGGCGGACTCTACCCGGCTCGACACCACATGCGCCTGAACCTGAGCTCGTTCAGCGAGGATCACACCCGCGACATCCTTCAGCGTCAGACCAGACGCCGTCGCGACGAACAATGCGCCGCCGGTGAAGCCGATTGCCAAAACAGAGACGATGCCGGCGACGTGGAACCCGTAGGCCCATTGCCGGGCGCCCTGATGAATGGCGAGCGTGTTAATGAGGTAGCTCGCAATCGCGCCGCCGCCGGCGATCAAAAGCGCCTTGAGCTTGCCTTCCACCGAATGGTCGGTGAGCAGCGTCCAGACGGCGAGCAGCAGCATCGCGCAGGCGAAGCACGCCTGCAGAACCAACGGCAGAAAATAGGGCTCGCGAGGCTTTGCTTTCTTCTGTTCGCGAACCTTCTGCCGACGAAGACGACGGAGCTCTGCGACGCTCAGGGTTTTTCTGGGGGGCTTGGGGGCCGGTCCGAAGTCGGACCCGGGAACGATGTGGTTCATGCGTCCTCTCCTATGGTCGATCCCGGCACAAACCGCCGCAGATCCGATCAGTGAGAAGACGGTGGCGCCACCGTCGTCGGGGAACTTTCCCCGACGTTGCGATAATCACACAGTTAAGGGTTAATCGTCAAGAAGATTGCGAAATTTTTGCAAAAATCTTAGGGCTGAGCCGAGCCAGCCGAGCGCTCGCGCTTGTTCTTATGGGCGGTTGCCTTTTTCACCCGGATATCTTCGGGGATATCTTTCCGCAGCGATTGATTGGAATATGCCTGCGCAAGATCTTTGTCTATTTTCCTCAATGAATTCAACGTGAAGCTAGGATCAGCTAAAAGCCCTTTTTCAGCGTACTCATGGCGCATGAACTCCTCGAATTTCATGCCCGGCGGCCGTTCGGAGTAGAGCAGCGGGCGGTCAGGTTGAGCGCGAGATTTCGCCAGAAAAGTCGCTGCTCTCAGCGCCCCAGCATCCAGCTTGAACCCCTCCTCCACATAGGCGTCGACCTGCTCCTCGCTCATATTCACAAACAAGGTCCGTACCGACTTCCGAAATTCCTCCCTTAAGCGGCTTTCCATATGTGTCTTTTTTGGCACATATGGGGACTTGTATGCAACACCTTTCTTTGCGGGAGGATTATCCCGCAGCCCCGGAATCCGCGTGTCGCCGTCAATCGGCCCGCCCAGGCCTACAGGCGTCGACGGCGTCCGCCCTGACTTTCGATCACTTCGGCTCTCAGGCTTCGATGTCACCGCTGCTTCGCTTCTTCACGATCGGGACCACGTTCTGACCGGTCCAAGATGTAGGCCGCTTCGCCGAAATCGCCAAGCACACCGCGCCGCCGATCATAGCATCGAGATCGCCTTGTCGGCTTGCCTTCTCGATATAATCGATCTCGTGCAGACCCTCGTAGTCGAATGCCGGACCATCACACCGGTCGACCCAGAGATCATGGAAACGCGCCTGGATCGCTTTCAACGCAAATTTGTTTTGCATCATCGGACCGCCCAGCGCGATGCGTTTAGGGGAAAGCATCGCCGTGCAGACGAGGCAGGCCCTCGCAACGTAGCGTGCCCACACAGGCCATAGCTGCTTATGCTCGATGTCATAGACGTCATCGATGCTCTCAACGTCGAACCCTAGTTCCTTAGCGCGTTCGATCATGGCACGCGCACTCGCGACACAGCCCAGGTCCGATCTGTCACCGAGATCCGTGTTCAGCAGCGGGTCGTCGTCGAACAAGGATACGTCGATCAGACCCATCTCAGGATGAAGTCCGCCGCGGATGATGGACAAGCCCGAGACGTAACCCGCCCCCACGCCATCGGTCAGCATCAGGAACACAGTGACGTTGTTCGCTTCGCAATCGGTCACCCCACGAAGCCAAGCATCCCCGAGCGCGCCGACACACGCATCCGTATGAACGGCGATAGCGGGCACCGGGACGCCCTGCTCTATGAATGCATCCGAAATCACAGCAGGAAGATTGACCCCGCGAAACGGTTGGTCCGCGCGTCTGGGGTCGACAAGTCCGTAGGTGCCGCCAGCATAATCTTCGTCGGCATCCACTGGATCGAGCGATACGAACGGGCCGAACCCTCCGATCCCGATCCCCGCCACTTCAGGATGATTTCGCGCCAACCACTCACCGGCCGCGGCCAGCATGTCGGCGGCGCCCTTAGTGAACGTCTTACCGTCGATGACCTCGGCGCGTGGACGACTCCCACCACTCACATGATCATTACCCGTATGACGCGCCACGCATACACGAACACGCTCGCGTTCGATGAAAATCCCCGCATAGAGTCCGCCTTCCATCGCCGCCCCCCCGCTCCAGTTTTCCGGTCATACGATAGAGCGATAATCCGCCCCCTGCATACTGTTCCGTATGCTTCGGTATCTTCACAGTTCTGCGATGAGAGTGAATGCCGATGAGCCATCGCCAAGTTCAAATCCGTCAAGGACCCGAGGAGGACGCTCTTGCCGACATCGGAAGCCGTCCGAGCAGGTCCTTGACGGCCACCGCTCCCCATAAGCTTTTACGCTGTTCTGCGGTCGAATGACCGCGGAACTGCCTAGCGGCGAGCGCCACTTACACTGACTTCCATTTCAATCGGATACCTGGTTGGCGGACACGCTGCACCAGATGAGCAGTCTTGACGTGACCCTGACACGGCACACCCGGACAGGCATAGCCTTCGCGACAAGCAAGCCCGCAACAGAAGATCGCCTCTCCGGCCTCTAAGGGCCGGGGCGATCTAACCGTTCGTTTTGCTTGCGCGCCGGGTTCAGCGCCGCGTCGTCGGGGATCACGACTGCAATGGTGCAGTCGGCCAACCCGAAGGAACCCGATGAAAACCACATCAATCTACGTCGTCGCGCTGACCGACTCTGTCCGATACACGATCGAAGTCGAAGCCGCGAACGAAGCTCATGCAAAGAAACAAGCGGTGGAGATTTGGCGCGAAGACTTCCTGCGCTTCAAGCCCATCAGTGGCGGCAAAATCCACGACGTAAGAGCTCAACTACTTAGTGAGTTCATTATGACCACGGTCGCGGGAGGTGTCCTGTGACACAGACACTATCACTAAGCGATCGGAACGACCGGCTTCGCACAACATTTCTGGGCGGCCGAGTCCTTACCACCGAAGGTATCCGTTCGCTGAATCAATGCGACCAGATTCGCATCTTACACGCCGTGCAGCAATTCAACGTCTTCACCGAGGACAACGACCCGCACGGTGAACACGACTTCGGCATGATCGAGCTTCCGGACATCCCGACGGTGTTCTGGAAGATCGACTACTACAGCCGCGACATGCGAAGCGGCTCCGAAAACCCGGAAGACCCGGCCGTCACTTGCTACGTGCTGACCATCTACCTCGCATCCGAACACTAATCGAAAGGAGAACCATACCATGCACTACAAACACGATACCTCGCACAATCCGAAAAACCTGCCACCAGCGGGCTTCATGTCGTTGCTGTTCAATGCAGCACACGACAACTACCCGATGCTCCGGCACCAACACGAAATGGCATTACGAACCATCATGAACGCGCCTGAAGAGCGCGTCGTCGCCTACCCCTGCTTTGTCGATGGTAAGGCCACGACCGCAGTCGGGCTAGTGGATATGGTGGGCAACAAGGTCGTGATCATACCGCTCTTCATTGCCCCCACAGACAACATGAATATCACCGGTCATGCTGGACAGCCGACGATGGATTCCCCCTACACGGGAGGCGAACAATGAAAGCCAAGATCGTCGTCGACATGGACAGCCGCGCGTTCGAAGACGCGCCCGCATCCGAACTTGGAAGAATTCTTCGGAACATTATGTTCGGAGTTGAACTCTGGGGCGAGGTGCGAACAGTGCTGAAAGATAGCGACGGCATGACAGTTGGCACGTTCTGGATCGAATGAACCCGACGCCGTGCGGGACCACCACCTTGGAACGCACCGTGGCCGTCAATCCATACTTCGCGCCCGCCAGCACGTCGTCACCGTTGAGCATCGCTCATCGCGAAGCTGACCGATGCCGGAATGGCCGCTTATCCTGATCTCGGCTTTTCCTTCGATCACGAGCCGAACCCCAACCCATTGCAGTCTGTCGTGACCCTGACGCAGCGCGCACGATCAGGCAGAGCCTTCGCGCAATCGAGCCCAAACACAAGCCCGCCATCCGGCCTATCGGCCGGGCGGACTAGGCGTTCGTTTCGATTGCGCGTCGCGCTACCCCGCCGCGTCGATGCGGGTTTACGACCGCAATGGTGCGGATCGCATATGAAAGGAAAAACCGATGTCAAAAAAACAACCGCTCTACCGAGTCTCGTTTTGCTCGCCGACGAGCGAGACGGATAAAGATGGCAATCCCAAGCTGTCAAACGCCGTCGAGATCGGTGCCGTATGGGGACGCTCTGGCGACAAGGAGGGGGCGATCATGCGGCTCAACATCGTGCCGCAGAACATGGCCGATGGAGTGATCTTCCTCAACAAGCCTCGACCGAAGGGTCCGCAACCCGGCTAACCGAAAACGCCCCGCCTAAAAGCGGGGCGTTTTTCTTTCGTCAACAAATCGGCTGCAGCGCAGCCCAACAACAAGAAAAAGGAAACGACCATGGGCTTAGACATGTATGCATACATCACCAACGAACGGTTCTTCACCGACGTTGATTTCGAACCGACGATTGAGTGCATAGACCTGCACTACTGGCGCAAGCATCCAAACCTTCACGGTTGGATGGAACAACGCTATCGCTTGAAAGGTGGCACGGAGGAATCGTTCAATTGCTGCACCCTAAAGATCACCCCGTTCGATCTCGACGAGCTCGAGGCAGCCATCAAAGGCGGAAAGCTGCCACCCACATCTGGATTCTTCCTCGGAGAATCGCTTGGCGACGAAACGGATGACGATCTTGAGTTCATCCGCAAAGCGCGCGGCGCGCTGGCGAATGGATTCACCGTCTTCTATGATAGCTGGTGGTGATCGCTCGGCCGACCGGCGCGGCAATCGCCGCGCCGGTCGTCGCATCGCCGTGCCCCGCCGATGGCACGACCAAAGCGATAAATCGAGGAGCAGCCCGTAGTGGACGAACCCGATAAGAGTCTGCCCGACGCGCTCGTACGGCTTCTTAGCCCGCGGCACGTCACCGATGACGAACTCGCGTCCAGTTTCGCCGAGTGGCTGGTTGGCCTGTCGATGTTCAAACAATTGAACACGCCTGATCGCGACATCGCCAGCTTCTGCCGCAAGAAGGGCTGGGCGGTTCTGGGATACGACTACGAAAACCCGCCAGACATTGACGAACTCATGGGGCACACGCGCGGTGAACGGCTCGGCGAACAGCTGCCGATCAAGGACCACAACGGCCCGCACAGCATCTGGAACGTCTGGCTTTGTCTCGGCGATCAGTTGGCACAGGAATTGGCCAGTGCCCCGCTCGCGGAAACGATGGCCGCGCTCAGGCGATGGCCGGTGGTTCGTTCGCACGTTGCTATCACGCCCGCCACCAATGTCGTTCCGTTCAAGCCGCGCACTCAGGCCGGCGGCTGATCGACGCGCCAACGTAGGATCTCCGTCTTTTCGTCGGGGTGCATCCAGACTGGCGTCCAGCCTCACCGATTGCGCCTATCGCGGCGGCGCCCTCGTCAACGCCTGCGAAACATAACCTCGCCAACGGCGCGCTTGCGCCGGGCTCGCTAACGTTTCGGTGCGTGGACTTCGGGCTTGTTCCGCCGCGATGAAGATGGCGCATCGGCTGGACTAGTCCGGCCGCACACAACAAAGAGGAGACTATCTCATGCCTACGACTTACGACCGCCTGCCAGCCACGCTCGCCATCGACGCCGACGACATCACCGCTTTTTTCGCAGAAGCAGACGATGCCACCGTCTCGGAAATTCTGGCCGGCACCGCCTAAGCGGAGCGCACTCGCGGCGCGGCATTGCCGCGCCGCGTCCGCCGCCCCATAAAGCGCAGGCGGCAATCGGCCGTCGCAAAGGCGCCGCCCGTTTTGTGTCGGTCAATCGCGGAGACCAGATAGAGACACCCCGTCGGTCGATCCTCATCATCGGCCTCTAGCACTAGGACTAGACATGTCCCTTGACCGGCCCCGTTTCGGGGCCAGCGGCGGCCGCATCGGCCGCCAAAATGCGGGTGACCAAACACACTAGTGCTAGTCCTAGCTTGTTCCACCGCGACGCGGAGCGATGCTATTTCCGATGCGCTTCCGGTCACTCGCAAGAGGCGCCGCAGGCCCCGAGGGGGCATCTGGGCGACGCCCCTCGCCCCGCCGGGCCCAGCGACCGGCGACGACTTTTCACACGACCCATAGTTGAGCGACGGCCCGGCGGGGCTGTCGGTGCGGCCACCGCCAAGTACGATTTTTTGGTATCCGCTTACGATGGATCTTGAGACGTTCACATGCCCTTCCACGGCTGCACCGACACGGTCGCTGAAGCGACCGAATGGCACGACGAGGCCCGCCGCAGCGGGACCAACGTCGTCGCCGGCGCGCATCGCTCTTAGCTCATGCGCGCCTACCCCTTGGCCCGTCTTCACCCTGAACGCAACCTGAACTGTTGTGAACAAACAGTGGACTTGCCGCACAACTCATGGTAAAGGGCTAAGGGGTAGCCAGATATGTTTTGGGAAGCCCAAAACGTTCTGGTCAGGAACCAAGGGAGCGCAGGCGCTGCTCCCTTTCCTGAACCTGTACCCAAGGCCAGACACCGCACATGCCCTAGGGTCATGGCGTGTCACGGCGGATCACCGATGCGCCGGTTTGAGCCGAGTTTGTCATGCGTAATGCGTCACCGAAAACAACACCGCGCCTTGTGTCTCAAGGGGCGGCGGCGAGCGACCCGACCGGGTTAAAATCGCATCGCCCGCCTGCTGGCTACACGGGCCGCAAGCCGCTGCCGCATGGCCGCGCCCGCACCAATGTTCTCTCCATCAAGGTTTCCATAGTCGAGCGCCATCAGCTCGAGCAGCACGCGCTTGACGCCGGCATGCCGCTTACCTCTTTCGTGCGTCAGGCCGCGCTCGGCACCCAAGTGACCCGCGCGGCCTCTATCGCCGACATGACGCACATCGCCCAGCTCAACGACATCGCTCTCGTCATCGCTGCCGAAGCGGCGAAGCTCGGCAGGGGCGAACGCCTGCCGGCCGAAGCCCTCGCCGCCTTCACGGCTGTCACCAATCTTTCCGACAGGCTGATGGCCCAGCTTGACGCAGCCGACAATGCACGAGCGGCGCAGCAACGTCTTGCCGCAGAGCTCGCCCACGTCGGCCGCAACCTCAATCAGATTACCCGCGCCGTGAACACCATAGCCAAGCGGCGCGACGGCGACACCGCCCTGCCCCCCTACACACACGGCGTGCTCGCCGACATCGCCGCCCTCATGGCACGTCTGCCCAGCCCGGAGGAACCAGGCCCATGATTCCGCGCGTCGCCAAGTCGGGCAAATCCTACAAGGGAGCCCTCCTCTATTTCAGTCACGACGTCGGGGCTTCGACAGCCGAGCGCCTTGGCTTCGTCGAGTTCGTCAACCTGCCGATCATTCCCGGCGCCGATCGGCAACGCGATGTCGAACGCGCAGGTGCCATTATGGCCTGGACGGCGATCCATCAGGACGACATCAAGCGTAAGCACCATCACCAGCTCTCGCCGGCAACACCCTACCGGCCCGGACGAAAGCTATCCAAGCCGGTCTATTCCTTCTCGCTGCGCTTTGCTCCGGACGATGCCATGCGCGTCGACTCCGCCATGCTGAAGCGCGCGGCGCACGGCGCGCTGAAGGCGCTCGGCATGGAACGCTGCCAGGCGGTCATCCTCGAACACAAGGATTCCGTCCCGCCCCACGTCCACGTACTCGTTTGCCCCATCGATCCGAAGACCGGACAGACGATCAGCCGCCAAAAGGATTTCTACAAGCTATCCAGCTTCGCGCAGAAGTTCTCGCGCGAGCACCAGCTTACCATCCTGCACCAGCGCGAAGAGAACAACGCCCGTCGCAAGCGCGGAGAGTTCGTCAAGTATGCCCAGGTGCCGCGCGCCGATTGGGCGTTGATGCGCAATTACCGTGGCAAAACCCGTAGCAAGGTTGAACGTGAGCGGCGCGCACAGCAAGAAGGCGACCGGCAGCAACTGGCGCATCGTCAGCGCCGCGCCGTTGCCCTGTTCAAAAAGCACCTCTCCGAGAGCTACGGTCGCGACAAGCGCAAGATCGACATCGAGATTGCTACCCTCTCCCAGCGCATGAGCCGTGCCGGGCTGTTCGCGATCGCATCCCGCGCGGTCAAGCGCCTCACCGGTCAGGAAGCGGCCGACAAGCGCCGCCTGCAACAACTGATCAATGCTCGCGACAACGTCGAGATCCGCCTTACGGAAGCGCGCGCACCTTTCGCGCGAACGCTACGCCTCGAACGTCAGCGCATGCAGTTCCGCCACGCCGCAGAATTGATGCGTGACGAACAATATTTTGCGACCCGGGAGCGTCGCCAGTCCGAAGGCGAAAAGCGCGCCACCAAACTGGCTAAAGCGCAATACGCGCAAGCCACTCGTGATCGCAAGGACGACGGATTGGCGTCTGTTGTGCGTAGTCTCGGCGCAACGACCGTCGATACACGGAGTTCACTCGCCGGCGACGGCGAAGAGCAAACCGCGGTACAGAAAAAATGGACCCGCGCACAGGGCCGGAATCCCGACCGACCGCATCGCCCGCGCAATCCCTATGTGCGCGACGAAGGCGCAGAGCCGTCACCCGATCAGCCACGGCGCAGACGCAGGCGTCGCTAACCGTTGAATGCAACAACTCTCGCGCCTATCTACGACACAGCCTAGGGGAGTTCCCATGACCGACACGCGCAGCCATGACCAAAAGATGGAAGAGATGCGCCGACGCTTCGACGGTGCCCGCACGCCCGAGCAGTCGCATGAAAAGGCGCAGGAGAAATCCCGGGAGCGCGCGCGTGAGCAAGATCCGTCGAAGCCAACTCGCGACGACCCTTCCCGCGCGCCGCGACTTCGCCGCTAGGCGAGCGCTTGCCCGATGCGAACGCACACATAGCGATCGCCCTCGCGTGGGATTCCCCACGTCTCCGCCATGGCGACGAATGCCTGCTCGAAATCGGCCTGAGTAATGGGATCAAAATCGCGATCGCGACACCAACTCTCATAGCCGCGGTAAAGGCCGAACAGCGTCACGCCGCCCCTCTGGCTGCGCTGCACACGCTCAAGCGCGAAATCGATGACTGCACCGGTAGCCCTCACGATCGGCGGCGGCGGCAACAACCTCGCTTGGGGCTTCGGTTCGATGTGCGCAGCAGAAGACGCAGATGCCGAAGCCACTAGCCGCGTGTCACGTTCCGTTTTCGCGCCGCGCTGATCTGAATGACCCAGCGCCAGCCACAAACCAAGACCTGAACCCAGCTCAACCAGAAAGGCAACCGCGACCACCAAACCGGTTCTGATTGAGTCCCGTTCCTTGTCGAGAAGCGTCGCCAGCACTGCAACCTGATGATCAGCCTCCCCGCCCGCGCCGCGCTTTTCGAGGTTCGCGATAGCGCTAGTGATCATTGTCAGCTCTGCTTTGACGCGCACAGATTCGAGCGCGCGTTGGCGATCAGCATCGACTCTAAGATATTGTGCGCAGAATTCTCTCGACGTCCGTGCTGTCGCGTTCGTGCAGGAGCTCGACGTGGTGAAACGACGGTCCTGTTTCAGCGCCGCCATCTCTAACAAAATCACACTCTCCGGGCGGACCTGGCCCAACATCACAAGTTCCTGCCCAAGTTCAACGGACTTTGCCTCGAGACGTTTAAGCTCCTTAGCTGCAGCCTCCCGCGACCCCACCAATACGCCCCTAGCGTCCGCGGCAAAGCCCAGCGCGGAAGCAAGCGAGAACAGAGAAAATGCGGCGAAGACTAGACTGCCAAAACCAGTGAACACATACCGCCTGCTGCGGTAGGCGATCGCGATGAACCACGGCAGGCTGGCTTTCAACACGTCCGCCGCAGCAGACGCCCCGCCCAAGACATAGCCTTCCATCTCCGTCGCAGCGAGCGAGCGCATGAACAGGAAGTTCATAGCCCCCGAGACAACGATCATCACTACCGCTGCAATCACGCAGAGGCTTGTCAGAAGCACACGCAAGGGAATCAGACCTCCGCTTTGCCGTACAGGTCCTCGTACGCATCGAGCGCTCGTTTCATCAGCTGCGCCTGACTGATCGCATCTCGTCTGGCCAGTGCCAGAAGACGCGCCACGTCGCGCTTCTCGAGCGACAAATTCTTCTGCACGCGCTCGATCTTCTGCTGTGGCTTTACACCCCCGACACCATCGAACCGCGATCGCATCCTTTCATCATCGTCACCCCGGCCATCCATCCGCTCCTCACGCGTCACACGCCAATACTGACATCCTAGTGCTACAGAACGAAATGGGAACAGACCGCCGGAAGACAAGGGGCCTGACGTCGTGTTCAGGCGTAAAGGCGAGATCACCAAAGCGGCCATACATCGGCCTGGCCTCATCAGGTGTCCCTCTATGCAGAAACCGTTCGCCGCCGCTTCGCGGAGATCGGGGAGGCTTACACGGCAGCACTCGCGCGCGCCGCGCAGGCATTGGTGTTCGTTACAAAGAACAATTTACCTCTACTTCCCTCCTCTTGTTCGCATGCGCCCCAACGCGCGAGCTTCAACGCATGCACGGGGGGCGACAGGCAGGAACTTTGCGGCCCTTCGCTCGGTCCGATCTCCGACCTAGAGGGACGCACATGACACAAACGTCGATCCACGAGACCGAGCCCGGTCCGACGTACGCGGCAGGCATCCTCCCGGCATCAGTCGTGCCCGACTGAATTCCCCAAATGAGCGCAGGAGTACCGGCTAGGGCCTCCCCGCCGTTGCGCCTCAAATTAAGCCGCGCGCATTGGCTGCGCTGGAACCTGAAACTAGTTAACGCGAAAAGTAGAATGGTTTTCCCGTGGTCGGCTAGAAAAATAAAGAATGCCATTTCCAAAATGGCGCATTCGTTAGATTCCCTGAGCTTTACAGTTGCATCCGCATCCAGCCCAATAAAACGAATTTTCTGACTTGCCTTTTTGAGGACCAACCATGCCGAAAATTGACGGCTCCTACGTCGACAATGACTTCGGAAAAAAAATCGATCATCTCGCGGGGATCATTGGCTACCGACACGAGCCAATGATGTTCCGGAGCAACTATCTCGCTCGCATCTTCGGAACCAACGACGCCAGCATGCGCCGCAAGCGCATCGGCAAGGAAGCCGTTCACTTCCGCGAGCTCTCCGTACTGATCAAAATCTTCGATCTCGGAGACGTCTTCGACTACACCGTGTTCCTCCTCGAGATGCCGAAGTTCAAAGATGCTCTGCGCACTGCCGGCGTCGGAACATACGGCCTCAAGGCCGGATCGCACGGTCGCAAGACGCTTCTTGCCCTGGCTCAGAAGCGCAGCCCGCGCTGCGCCCTTCAAATCGTGCGCACGTCAAACGGACATGCACACGGGCTTGGCCTCCGGTCACTCGGCAAACCGGCCCGCGACGTTGTCTGCGCCTATGACGACGAGGTCATCCTGACCGCAACTGTGCCCGGACCCGGACACCTGCTCGTCGTCTCCGACAATCTCTCAGCCATCACCTGCCTGATGCCGTCGGTGCTTGCACCCTCGAGCACCGTCGACACGAAGGAAATACGCATTCCGACTTCAGACGAATATCCCACCATCGTCGTTACGGGCGATCCGGGACGCTACCGACTGTTCGCCGTCTGGACGCGCAACCCGATCTACATCCCCGGCCAGCCCCAGAACGACATCCAAAGATCGAGCCCGTGGACCATCCCCGGGTATTGGATCGACAGCATCGCGAAGGGCCTGCAAGCGCTCCCGCAAGAAGAACGCGCCGTCGCCACAGCGACCTACCGCATCACACACTGACAGCCATTTTTATGAGTGACGCACATGACCAACCACCTGCTCTCCAACCCTGAAGCAACCGCTACCGTTCTCTCGATTCTAACCGCGGTCATCGTCGGCTTCTTCGGATATCGCCAGAATAATGACCGGCACCGGCGCGAGTACACCCTCAACGTCCTTGCCCCCCTTCTCGCCAATGACCGTCTCTTCAAGACTCACGACGCAGTCGTCAATTACCGGATCAAGAACCTCCAGCCCGACTACGCGACGGTTCAAACGAACGAGCGCGAAGATATTCTCCAGCTCCTCGGCTACTACGAGTTCCTCTCCGCTGCCTTCATGCGGGGTGATCTGGACCGGCGAACCGTCCTGAGCCAGCGCAAATCGACGTTCCGCTATGCCTTCGAGACGTTGAAACCGTTCATCGACGCGCGGCGCACTCTGCTCAGCAACAACCGCGTCTACTGCGACTTCGAGGAGTTCGTCACGCGGTACTGCCGCCAGTGCTAACCGCGCCGCGTGTCGGGCAGCGGTTCCCTCTCATCTGGATCAACGATCATGGACAAGCCTCAAGACATACTTGATGCCCGCCTCGCCAAAGGCGAAATCACACTCGACGAGTATCAGAAGCTTTCCGCGACGATCACCAAGACGGCAGAGCCCACTTATATAGCGCCTATACTCGCGCCCAATCACCGTGCAGCCCCTTTTAACGACCTCCCCCCGCGCCCGCTCGGCCCGATTGCCACTATTCTACGCGGCGCGATCCTTATCTCGTGCCTGCTCGCCGCTGTGGTTCAAATACAGGTCATCGCACTGGCCTCGCAGAATGACAAGGCAAGTGCGATTGCCGCCGTGGACATCATCGGCGCCGTATCGGACGATATCCTCTCACAGCTTCAGGGGCTGGCGGGACTGGTTCTCGCGGTAGTGTTCTTTTATTGGCTCTACCGCGGCACGCAGAATTTGCAACGCATCGGAGCCCCGCTCAGTATCTGGCCAATAGGCGCGGTCGGCTGGTGGTTCGTCCCGATTGCATTCTTCTGGAAACCTTACGCCGCGCTCTCCCAACTCTGGCGCGGGTCACTGTACGGGCAAGACTGGATCAATGGGCAAACTCCGCGCGCTTTGCGCACGTGGTGGATTCTGTTCTGGATCGGCCTCATCCTTAGTATCGGCCTACTCGTCTTTGTCAGTTACGTTCGTCGCGACAGCTTCGCCATCAAGAACGTGGCGAACGTCGGCGCCGTCATCTCCAGTTTCTTGGAGATCATCAATGTCACCGCGATGCTGCTCCTGTACAAGATCGTCAACCAGATCACAGAACTGCACGACGCTCGCCTTCCGGCCACATCCGAACAGGCGCATGAAAATGCCGGTGGGTTCTCCTGGTCTACAGCGGCACTTGGCGTCCTCATTTTCGCAGGACTTGCCGCCAAGCACGGCATCTTCGACTCCACCACAACCACCTCGACAGCCGGCGGCTCAGCGAACTGGCGGATCAGCACCGGGGCTGATCCCATCAACGGCACAAAGGGTATTTATGCTCACGGTCACCCAAGCGAGCTAACGGGCACCAATATTCCGCCGACCCTGATCATCGAGTGCAGCAGCGGCAAGCCGCTCATCGCCTTCGACTACAAGCAGCCGATGAAAGATGCCGCCCCGGACGGCACGCTCGATTTCGTCCACGTGATCCTCAAAGTCGACAACGACGATCCCGTACAACTGACCTTCGTTCCGTCTCAAGACTGGACCGTGCTCTCACAATCAAAAGGGGGTGCCGTAGCTGATGGCACCGCGGCAATTCTCAATGGGATCTTCGGGGATTTTCTGCCCGAGGCAAAGAACGTCAGGTTGACATGGGATGCGCAGGTCGTTCTGCGCGCTATCGGCCAGAGCGACAGGCTCGTCACGCGCGCCACGGCACGTAACAACATCGCAGTTACTGCTACCTATGATCTTGCCGGATTCAAGGAAGCCTATCGCGCCATGCCCACGTCCTGCCGCTAGCCAGCTTCGTATCGGGGGCTTCAATCAGCGAGGTGAAGCCCCCCGAATCGTGACATGAAGAAGCTCGATCCTAAGTTCACCGCAAAGGTGACATCCCCCTTCTCCCAATGACTCCGGCACCCCGCTTTCGCGGGGTTTTTCTTACGTCAACCTCAGATACTTCAGCTTGCTCTTGATGCTCTGAGGCGTGCGCTCGAGTGCATCCGCCATAGCTTCGACCGACATCTTGCTATTCTTCATGCCAATGAGACGACGGATTTCCCGCGGCGTCCACGCATCGCGCTCACGCGCAGACCTGCCATTGGCAATGTCCTCCAGCGAGGACATTCGCGAACTCGCCATTTTGTCGAGGCCCGACGACAGCTCTTCCCGCTTTTTTCCGCGTCCGACGAAGCCCCCCACCGCTTGAGAATTTAGAAGCCGAGCACCGCGCGTACGAAACATCTCGATCCAGAAAATCTCTCCGGCGAGTGCCGCTGCCTTGGTCTTGGTACGTTCGAGAACGGTGAACAACGGCACGTATCCGTTGAGCTTCATCTGCTTTACGACGTAGCCCGATAGCTGATCCGTACCTTCCACATGCTGCGCCTTTCGGGCCGCAAAACTCGAGGTCTGCCCTATGTAAAAGATCCCGTCATCGCGAGGATCGATGATGGCGTAAATGCAATATCTCACGCGCATATAATACAGCGTACGGATTGCATCTGAAAAGGCAAAAGGGATTGCCTACTACTGCACCGCTTTCTCGACCCGGAATTCGCCCTGAGGGCCAAATACCCGAACCAGGTCCCGCATCATATCATCCGACAGCAATGCCTCGCGCGGCGGCAAAAGGCTCGGAATGTCGTCTCCAATTGCAGCCCGCTCGAGCCATTGCACCGGCCCCAGCATCAACGGCTTGCGCAAAATCAAACGCAATCCACCAACGACGATCTCTCGCGTAACGCCGACGGCAACAACACCATCCGGTTCTTTAAGTTCCGTCGACATGACGAAGCCAGCGGCACCTTTCCAAGCCAAAAAGGCACTGACCATGCCAAGACGCCAGCGTCGCTCCCCGGCATCTTCAGGAAGCGGAACAAACACCAAGAGTGCAGAACCGTCCGGCATCTGGACACGGAACCGAGGCACGATCTCCTCGCCGCCCAGGATGATCGATGCCGAAAATCGAAGCTCGTCCTCGATCAACTCGCGCATCGTCGTTCCTTCGGGATCGCGTTGCCTTGTGCCAACAGGATATTCCTGCTTCTTGCTCAGGTCCTCACCGGGATCTCGATGACGGGACGCAGTGGCTCTAGCTGGGTTGCGTATTTTCTGACCACCTGATTGTACAGATCGGGAATCGCCTTCGACTGCACCGTGATGACCATCGCATAGGTCAATGGCAGCTCCGGTTCAAAATCCCGGCCCTCGAGGCGTGCCACGTAATGAATGTCGAAAACCGGGTTGCTAAGGCTCTTGCCTTGAAACCGGTTCGACGCATGTAGGCAGTTCTCCCACTTCCAGGCATCGCGCCGCAGCTCGTCCTCAGTCATCCCCTTCTGGGTCTTTCCAAAGAAGCTCTTTGAATCGGCGTGGACCTGTTCAGGCTTCTTTCGCCTGCCATCATGCGGGCGGAACACCGGCTCCAAACCTGCGCGCGTGTAGTTTCCCGGATGGTGGGAGTCTACGTCCGTGGAAAAGCACAAAGTCGCTTTGATCGTGACCATCCCCTTCAGCGCGCCGAGTGGAACCGGCACTGGAGCGCGAATGTACTGTCGCGCTGATATCTCGCCCTGATAGACGACCCGCACCGTGTCATCCGGGCACTCCACCACATCGTGGAGAGATCTCGCCACCCTTCCCCGCCCGACTTCGGAGCAATGATGGGTGCAGGGCTCAAGTGAATGAACGACGAGAGCGTGAACTGCGAGCGTGCTAAGCGTTGGCCCGAAGTGAGCGCGAATTCCGGTCGCGAGCCGCAACGTGCTTGGCGCCGCAAACGATGTGCCTTCGGTGCCTTCCAGTGCGGGCGTCGTCGAGGCCGAAAGCACCACGAACGGCCGTTGCAGGATATCGCCGCCAAACTCGACCAAGTCCGGCTTTACAATGCCCGGACTTCTGCCGGGTCCTACAGAGCTGTAGGCCGCACGGGCCCACGGCTTGTCCGGGCTGTCGCACGCTCCCACCGCCATCGCGTTCACGCAATCCGAAGGAACCTGGACACGGTCGCGTCCGGCACCTTCAGCGCCACCATTGCCCACGGCAATCGTCGCCAGCGTCTTTCCCCGCGCCAACCGGTCGTCGATCACGGCTGTCCAGGGATGGACGTCGTCGTCTTCGATCGGCACTTTGGGACCGATGCTCAAATTCACGAAGTCGTAATGCTGGCTATTGAGCACCTTGTCGATGCGCGCGAGAACGACCGCTAGTTCGTGAGGGTCCTGGCCCGGTGTCGTGTCGAACACGCGATAATGATCCACCGCCGTATAGGGCTGCGGAAGCGGCTTTCCCGGCTCGATGTGACCGAACAGGAATGCCGACGTCACGGCCGTGCCATGCTCGCTAAATTCCGGAATTGTCCCGCCGCCGCCGGTGGCGTCAATTGGCGTAGCCCAGGTCGAAAGAGGATGTTGATCCGGGAGCCCGCCATCGAAAATCGCTACGCGCAGGTTCGGATCGACAGGCCCTACCGCCGGCATGGCGACTGCCTTCGAGGAGTAACCGGTCGTTCGAAATGAGGGGCGAAGCAGCCGAATCTTCGGCATCTGCCTCACAGCGCGCACCGGCGTGAACAGCGCGATCTCATCTGCGAGGTCAACTGGGGCATCGAGATCGACGAAGCAAAGACCGCCGGCGTAAAACTGACGCTCAAACCGCGGTTTGAGGCCCAGTCGTCCCAGGTATTTCTGGAACATCGGAACGATCCGCCGGGCACCCGTTGTCTCGCCGGCGTGCAGCACGATTTCAAATACGATCTCACCCGATTCCGGCAGCTGGCCTTTTATTTTCTCTTCGACCGTCGGCGCATGGATCTCCTCGATCGTAGTGAACCCTTTCGCGACGGCCCCTTCACTGCCCCAGTTCAGAAGGCCGGCGTCCCATTCCCGAAACGCGCTTCGGCGGCCCATGACAAAAAGCTGGGTCGTCAGCGCTTCCTCAGGCTCGCGGTTCTTTGAGCGTTTGGCCGGCAGGATCTTTCGGGGGCGGCTACCGACCGTGGTGAGGCCGACGGCTCTGATCAGATCGGAAGGGTAATATGACTTCGCGATGTACTCTGGATTGATCGTCAGGGCCGCGACCGCCTGGTCGTCAGGACATGCTTCGGCAGGAAGCTCATCAATGCTCCTGGCGACCTTCCCGATCATCGGACGCAGCCGACTCCGGGCTTCGGCGAAGGTGTAGACGTGATGTTTCTCACCGCCACCCCTGACGCCAATGGTTTCCTGAACCAGACGCTCGCCCTTGCCGAGAAGATAATTGGTCATCGCACGAGCCTGAGATTAGCTTTCGACGCCCGCCTTCCCCGTGACTTCGGATCGTCCCCCTTCGTCGCGCGGCTGCGGATCGTGTCGCGTGACACGCCGGTTAGCTCGTGTGCGCGCCGTTGCGAAACAAGCCCTTGGTGCACCAGCGCTGTCGCCATGGCAATGCGATCCGCCTTGGAGCGCTTGTCCATCTGCACGAGGGCTTCGAGCTTGTCATCGAGCGGCGTTTCCATCACCGCCGAGATCCGCCGGGCCGTGAGGATGTCCCGTTCGATGTCACTGAATGAGTGACCCGCCAGGGCAATTCCCAGCACCTTCGCCCAGCTTGACGCCTTATTCGTATGTGGCTCTAACAGCTGTCCAACCATGTTTGTGATCGAAGCCTGATCGGGCAGCGGAAATTTGACGACCGCTTCAAAGCGGCGCCACACGGCAGGGTCGAGCAGATCATCGTGGTTGGTCGCCGCCAGCAGAAGCCCGGTGGAAGGCCAGTCGTCGATCTGCTGCAGCAAAACTGTGACAAGCCGCTTCAGCTCGCCGATCTCACCCTTGTCATCGCGGCGCTTCGCGATGGCGTCGAGCTCGTCCAGAAGCAGTACGCAATCAAGCGATTTGGCGTAATCGAGCACGAACCGAAGGTTGGTTCCGGTACGCCCCAGAAAGCTGCTCATGACGGCCGCGAGATCCAGTATGAGGAGCGGCTTGTTCAGCTCTCTCGCAATCCACCGAGCGACCATCGTCTTACCGACACCCGGAGGCCCAGTAAAAATGGCGCTTCGGGTCGGCAACAGGTTTACCTTCAGCAGCGCTTCCGGTTTGCGGCGTTCCCGGATAAGGCGCACCAGCTGCTCTTCGATGGCAGCATGAAGAACGGGTTCATGGTCAAGTTCCGGGTGTTCCTCAACCCGCATCAATTGAAGGCGGGAATCGATATCGACAGGGAGCGGAACGTCCGCGTGTCGCCGCAGGGGCGAACACTTGGAGGGAATCTCCCGCAGAAGCTGGGTCAACTCAGCCGCCAGTCGCGGCGAGGAATCGCGATGGCGCTTGGCGGCGCGGTGCACCGCCAATTGCACGTCCTGCCCACGCCCCGAAAGGGCGACTTTCGCAAGGTGGATGAAGTCGGCTTCAACATCGGGTTTTTTATCGGTCATGTCCCCACCAGCATACATGCCGATGGACGACTCCTCAAAGCCACGATGGAAAATTCGTCCACAGGGTTCACCAGAGCTGATTTTGCGGACAACTCGCGTGGACGAATATGAAGGCATTTTCGCCGATACATCATCGGCCCCGACCACGGCAACAAGAGGAAAGACCATGGACTACCTCCCGGCCAGCGAGAGCAGCCAGTTCACCCAGCGCGGCCACGCACGCGCTGCGACCTGGGGCGGGCGGCGCAGATGGGCCCGAATGTCGAATAACGGATCACCCGCTTCATCCGCCGGGTGGTGAGGACATACCGAACCCTGCAGGACGTCTGCCCGTGGGCTCGGCACCATCGTCCCCTTGTTCCCGTCATAGATCAGATAGGCGAATGCAAGCGGCTTGCGGTGCCAGGGGGTCAACACTTGCATCATCAGCCCGACGGCGGTCGAGGCAAGCACAGCGTTAGGCCAGACGACCTGCGGCCGTCCACCGACAGCACCATACTTCCCCGCCTCAAAGCCCACACGCTCGTCCGTGATCACGCCGCAGCACCGCAGGCAAGGATAGCCCGGCGTCGAGAGCACGACCTGACCGGCCACCAGGAAACCGTGGGGCTGGATGTCGTGTACATCCATGCCCACATCGATGTACGGGATGAGATTGCGCCGGGCGAAGCGCTCCAACTGTTCTCGCTCGCTGAACGTGTCGACGGCGCCGATGATGAGATCACAACTTTTCAACTCTTCCGTCGCGTCGTGCCACGACTTCTTCACTTCCAGGATGTGCGCCCCGGGATGGACGCCTCGGATCGTCCGCGCCGCTATCGCCGTCTTGAAAGCCCGTCGGAGTACATCCAACAGCGTTCCGCCCACCAGGCGGTTCGTGTTGCTGAGGTCAATCTGGTCGGGGTCAACCAGCACATACCGGCCAATGCCAATGTGTCCGGCCTGCTGAGCGACGTGCGACCCGCCGCCACCGAGACCAACGATCCCGATCTTCGTCGAGGCCAGAACGCTCTCGCTCTTCGCGCCCAGAAATTCCTGCCTAACCAACCTGCTCATGCCGGACTCCATTTCATCATGGCCGCGCCCACCGCGACGAAATCGTTGATTTCCACCGATGCTGAAGCGCGATTGAGCCAGATCTGACCGCGCGCCGCCTGATCGCTCAGGACAAGCGCCCCATGCGCGCATTGCGGCGCGACCTTGAAGAAGTCGGGCACGAATTTCTTGTTCTCGCGGATATCAACGCTGCTGAAGCCCGGGATACCCCGGCCGCCATGCGTGTGAACGTGGAAGATCGCGTGCCCGTTCTGCATCGACCATTCGAGCGCCCGCCGAATGGCCTCGCGCCCCATCATCGCGCCGACCGAGCGATCGTCGAGATAGTCTTCATCCCGCACCCCGCGGTAGCTTCGCGCCAAAACGAGGAGGTCCCGCCCCATCGTGGAGAGTCCCGCCGAGACAAAACCCACGCGTTCATGCGCAAACGCGTGCGGCCTTTGCAGGTCACTGCGGATCTCGGCGAGCAGCGCCTGCGTGATCTTGAACCGAACCCTCATGCCACCGCCCTCAAATGAGCGCACAGCATCGAAGGCCACGCCATCGTTTCAGGCACGTTCTGCCACGACGGAGCCAACCACTCGCGCTCAGCGACACGGAAACGATTCCAGTTCGCACCTTTTCCCGGAACCTGCCGCTCGAAAAACAGGCGCGTCATGTACCCACTGTGCAGCGCCGGAAAGAGCAACAGATCCATTCGCTGATCCGCATCTCCGGCGCGAAACGCGAAGTCCCGAAGAAGGACGACAGGAACGCCGCCCTCCTTCATCAGTGCGCAGTCCGCATGCAGCTTGCGAAGCGCATCGAACCCTACCGCTTCCGGACTCATGACGAGCCTCCGCACGGCGCCTGGCTGATGAATTTCATGCCCTGCTTGACGCGGACCTTATCGCCAGGCTTCAACGACACCAGCTGGCCGTCCCTCATGACGTCGAGCACGTAGCCGTTCTCGACGCCGAAGAGCACCATCAGTTCTTCGGTCGTGTAGACGCCGCGGGGAATCTCGCGATCATCCCCGTTGTATGAGACCGTCACCGTCCCTTTGCGGGTCTTGAGGTGCTCCGTCCCCTTCTTGCCGAGCCGGACCGTGTCGCCGGGCTCGAGTTCGCGGTCGGGTGCGTCCTCGCGCTCCAGAAGGATCACCTTGGTGTCCGGGACACTGGCGAGTTCACGCAGCCGCTCCTCCGCGATTTCGTCCGCTCCCCATTCGTACCCGCGCTCGTCAACCGTGAAGCTGAACACGCGGTCGCTGGCAAAGGCGAAAAAGGTGAACACGCCGCCGCGGCGCATATCCACGGTCTCATCGAGACCGATGGAGACGGATGCCCGGTCCAGAGCCCGGATCAGCACGTGGTCCGAAGCAGGATCAAACCCACCCGCCGACAGCAGCTGGCGGGCTGTCGGAACGGCGTCAGTCAGATGGACGCGGTCCCCGTTGATGAACAACTCGGCCTTGGCACCGCCAGGATGGGCGGCCTCGGCAATATCCGCGGCAACGCCGCTCACTCCGTGACTCATGATGCACTCCTCTGTTCGTTTCCTGCCCCTCATGGGGCCTTATCTGCATAGATAACAGAGCGTGCTTGATATATCAAGCGTTTACTTTGCGCGCTTGACTTAGCAAGCGGCGCGGTGCAAAATAGCCTGAATAATCAAAACGTTCGGAGGAGTGCGCGGATGTCGAACGAGAAGCAAAACGAAGAAACCGGGGTTACTTTGGGGCAGCATCTTGCCCAGGTTCGTGCTGGTAAGAAGCTCAGCCTCCGGCAAGTTGAGGAGGCGACGAACAAGGAGGTATCGAATGCTTACCTATCGCAAATAGAGAACGACAAGATCAAACAGCCGTCGCCCAACATACTCAACGCTCTGGCTGAATTGTACGCGATAGACTTTCAGGAATTGATGCGAATGGCGGGATACGTCAGATCTTCAGCCAACTCCACGGGCGACGCTCGACACGGCCGAGTCGGAACGTTTGCCGAATACAACCTCACCGGCGCGGAGGAATCCGCGCTGGTCGAATACCTTCAGTTCATTCGGGGAAGGAAAAAGCCAGGTGATCAAAGCTGATGATTGCAGCCTCGATCCGAGCGCGTTGCGCTCGGTTGAAGAGCGTGCACGCGCCCTCCTCAACCGAGCAGAAGTCTGGGACAGGTTTCCGACGCCCATCGAAGACATTCTTGCCGCGGCGAACCTGCGGGTCGAAAAAAAATGCCTTCAGGACGCCGACGGGTTCATGGCGTATCTCGCCGGCAAGGCCGCGCACATCGCCACTAAAGCCGCCGAGACACTGAGCGCCGTCAAATCGGCACTCACCAAGGTTTTCGGCATCTACGATCCCGGCGATTCCATCATCCACATCGACGACACCGTCTCCGGTTCGAAACAGAACTTCCTCAAACTCCACGAGACCGGTCATCACGAGCTTCCGGCTCACCGGAAGATGTTTCGGTTCTTTCAGGATTGCGAACAGACGCTCGCGCCGGAAGTCGCGGACCTGTTCGAAAGAGAAGCCAACAACTTTGCCCGCTTCGCTCTGTTTCAAGGAGGCGCCTTCTCGGCCATGGCCGCCGATTGCCCGCTCTTGATCAAGACACCGATGAAGCTGGCTACAAAGTTCGGGGCGTCGATCTACGCCTCGGCGCGCGAGTTCGCTAGAACCAATCATCGCGACTGTCTGGTGGTCGTGCTCAACCGCGCCGAATACATCAATGGCGCCGGGATGCGAGCATCCGTCAGGCGGATCGAGCCGTCGCCGTCCTTTAGGGCCAAGTTTCCGATACCGACGGACGAGTGGATTACCCTAGATCACCCGCTCGGTAGGCTGCTTCCCCGGCACGGACAGCGCATGGTCAAACCTACCTCTCTTGCCATGCGAGACCTAAATGGTCAGCGCCAAGAGTGTATTGCGGAATCCTTCGATACCACGCACAATATTATCATCCTGCTCTATCCCCAAAAGGCGCTGACAACGACCACCGTCATCCTGCCTGCCGGCTTCAAGCAGGCGGGCAACTTTTAAGACGAGCGGGTCTCTTGAGAGTTTTTAAATCCATAACAATTCAGGGTGCGGAATATAATTTCGAACATCTGGTTCCGATCACTATTGAAGTGACCGCAGGCAAGGACACACAGGCGCGCACCTACAAGGTGCTGGTGAATTTCAGCTGCCACTGCTTCACGGAAGAACTCGACGATCAGATTCACACGCCGGACTACCATTACGTCCATGAGAACGAACGCCGCGCGTTCTGCCCGGTTCGTTACGAACTCTCAAGGGGCCTGCCCGACATCATCCGAGAGATCGGCAACAAGCGCGTCTATTTCACCTGGGAGCGCAACTACGTCTACATCGAGCAGGTCGACGACCAGGGAGAGGTCGTGCCGTATACGATTTTCTTCGACGTGAAGCGCGGCAACAAGGGCGTCGCCGATGTCGTCATGACCATCGTCAGCGCCTACGCAAAGCCGGGCATGGCAAAGCAGGCGTCTCCTATCCGCTTCCCTATGCTCATCGCCAAAACAGCGCGCGGCGAGAAACCGACGATCTCAAAACCAGGTGGCATTCGCTGAAAAGAAAATAGGCCCCGCAGGGCCTATCCTTGGAGCTTTCGCTCCCCGCGAGACCCTCTTAATCGCCTGCGCGCCGCAGGGACCGGTTTTACCCGGCAGGGTGACCGTGTTTCACTCGCTCTCGATCACACTTCATTATATAGCGAGCGCGCTCGATATTTCAAGCAATAACAACGCGCCTGCTAAGTATATCAAGCAAGATGGGCGTTGATATACGGGATGTCAAGGCTGCCGGCCTTGTAGGCGCGGATTACCCGCGGATACGCCCGTCCTTGGTATATCCGCGGTATAATGACCGCAGGTCAGGGACCGGGCAATTTCTGTATGTGATTGAAATAATTGGTCGGAGCGAGAGGATTTGAACCTCCGACCCCCAGTCCCCCAGACTGGTGCGCTAACCAGGCTGCGCTACGCTCCGACTTCGGCCCCCCTTATGTCCGGCAATGAGGCCGCGGTCAACGCCTCGTTCCGGGGGCGGCGATTGAATCTCCTATGACAATCTATTTCGGCCCGGCCAGGGCCTCGATCGCCTCCGCGCCGGCCGGAAAGACGACCAGGGGCGGCGGTGGGCGGGCGCCCGCAAAGGCGACCGCGGCGAACGTTCCGGGCGCCGTCGCGAGGTCGTGGGCCATGATGGCGGCGCCGCTCTCGGGAGCGACTGCATCGGGAGCGGATGCCCCGCTCGCGGCGCTGCGCGGGCGCACGGTTTCGAGCAGCGGGCCCACACCCGTGCCGCGCGCCTTGGCCACCGCCTCGATGCGCACCCAGGCGCGCAGGAAGCGCGTGTCGGCGTCGTGCCCTCCAAGCGCGGCTCCGTCCGCGAGGCGGATCGCCTCGACCTCGATTGGAGCGCGGCGTAGGGCGGGCATGCGGACGGTTCGCACCTTCTCGACATCGATGCCGATGGGACCTGCGCCGGAGATCGCGATGAGCGCGAGCCCATGCGTGTGTGCAATGCTGAAGTTGGTGGCGCGATCGGGGAGGCTCGGCTCGCCGCTCGCGCTGCGCTCAAAGGCGACGCCGCGCACGCGAGCGCCGAGCGTGCGTTCAAGGGCGACACGAAGCGCGATATGCGTGAGCCGCCGGTCCCGGCGCGCGTCCGCCACCGCCATGGCGTCGAGCTGGCATCGGCAGGCTTCGCTCAGGCGCGGGGTCGCGGCCTCGACCTGCTCCAGGCCGGCGGCGCACGAAACCAGATCGACGAGCCAAAGCTCCATGTCAGACATTGCCAGCCCTCGCGCCGCGAGGGCTTCTTCCTTCGCCGCGCGTGGAAGATAGCTCTATCTGCCCGGCTGGCAAAACGCTTAGCGGGAGCGCCGTCTGCGGCTCGTCGGCTCATCGCGCCTTCGGTGCGAGCTGGACGCTCGCACCTCACGATCTGGCTCCGACAGCGCGTGCGCCGCGTTATGCGCCAACGGCGCGTGCGCGCCGGGTGGGACGCGCCTGCTCGGATTTGCCCATGGTTTCGAGCAGAAGCGAGCGGCACTCCTCAAGCTCCTTGATGGCCGCTTCGATGGCCGCAAGGTGGCTGACCGCGCCAGCACGCCCACGAGCCGCGCGACGTGCGGGAACGGGATTGCGGGCCGCGGAGGCGACGGCGACGTTGGCCGGCAGAGCGCGCGCATCGGGAGCGGCTGCCCGCAGTACGGCGCGCGTTTCGGTATCGCCCGGCTCGCGGCCGTGCTGCTTCACGTGATCGATGCCCTGCTCGCGCAGGATCTTCTGCACGCCCTTGATGGTGTAACCCTCAGCGTGCAGCAAATGGCGGATGCCGCGCAGCAGCTCCATGTCTTCCGGGCGATAGTAGCGGCGGCCACCGCCGCGCTTCATCGGACGAACCTGCGGAAAGCGTGCTTCCCAAAACCTCAGCACATGCTTCTGCACGTCCAGCTCGTCAGCGACCTCGCTGATCGTGCGAAATGCTTCTGCTGCCTTGCTCATCGTTACCCCTCGATGCCTTGGCTCAGTTTTGTGAACGGCCGCGCCCCACGTTGCTCCCGCTCCGCTGACGCGCCGCCTCACATCAACCCAGCGGCCTGGCCCCCTGATACATCCGGCACTTCGCCCTCAGATGCACAAACGCCAACGCTACAGCCTTGTGTTGGTAATGATACCTGCAACGTTTCGCGCCGTCTCGATCAATTCGTAACTGTGGCCACAGCTTTTTTCCTGACGCACCGATGCGCGTTCGCATTGTCGATGCGCAACTGAAAGCCAATCAAAACGAATGAGAGGGGGCCAACGATGGGCTTGCCTGTGACGCATTTGCACGCCGACACATTTGCACGGCGGCGCGAAGCGGTTATGCGGCGGTCGTGGGAGACGAGCGGGCTGAAGCCTGCAAGGCGCGGATGCTGCGGGAGATTGCAGCGATGCGTCCGCTCACGAGGGGACGTGTGACTTCACAAGCGGAGAGACCGCAAGCAGCCAGAGCGGCTGAGCCCGGCGGAAGATGAGGGCACGTGTCGCCGGGGTGTAACCGAGGATCACTTGTCAGGATCACTCGGCTGCCTTGGGGCGACGCGAGCGTCCGGCGTTGATCCGGTCTTTCATGATGTTGCTGGGCCGGAACACGAGCACGCGACGCGGCGTGATCGGCACTTCCTTGCCGGTCTTCGGATTGCGTCCGATGCGTTCGCCCTTCTTGCGAATGCCGAACGAGCCGAACGACGACAGCTTCACCTGTTCGCCGCGAGCCAAGCTGTCCGAAATCTCATTGAGAACGAGCTCCACGAGCTCTTGAGATTCGTTTCTCGGAAGGCCGACCTTGCGGACTACTGCCTCTGCGAGATCGGCACGTGTCAATGTCTTGCCGCCGCTCATACTTTCAGGCCTCCCCGTAGCTAGGTATTTTTCCTTATGCTACCGGCAGTAAGACGAGCGGTCAATAACAGATCGCAAACAAGCAACTGATATCGCAGGGGGATTTAGACATCCCTTATACGGTGCAATTTTCTGCTGTCAGCCGTCTGATTTGTGCGCTGCGAAGTCGCGACTTCGCTATTGCAAAATCACCAGCGTGCAAGCACTGCGCCCCAAGTAAATCCGCCTCCCATGGCCTCCATGAGCACCAGGCTGCCCTCCTTGACGAGGTGCTCCTCGAAGGCGTGATTGAGCGCAAGCGGGATGGACGCGGCCGACGTGTTGCCGTGCCTTTCGAGCGTCTTAACGATCTTTTCCGGTGCGACGCCGAGCTTTTTTGCGATCCCGTCGAGGATGCGGACGTTCGCCTGGTGGGGGATGAACAGGTCGATCTCGTCGGCGGCATAGCCTGTCGCCACCAGCGTTTCCTCGATCACGCCCGAGATCTTCTGAACCGCGTGGCGGAACACCTCGCGGCCGTTCATGCGCAGGTGGCCGACCGTCTTGGTGGAGCCGGCGCCGCCGTCGACGTAGAGAAGATCCTCGAAGCGGCCGTCCGAGCGGAGCAGCGTCGACAGGATGCCGCGATCGTCGCGCCCGTTGTGCTGGGGCTGGGCCTCGAGCACGACAGCGCCCGCGCCGTCACCGAACAGCACGCACGTCGATCGATCGTTCCAATCGAGGATGCGCGAGAAGGTTTCGGCGCCGATGACGAGCGCGCGAAGCGACTGGCCCGTCTTGATGAAGTTGTCGGCGATCGTCATGGCGTAGACGAAGCCGGAGCAGACGGCCTGCACGTCGAATGCGGCGCCCTTGGTGATGCCGAGACCGGCCTGAATGCGCACGGCCGTCGATGGGAACGTGCGGTCCGGCGTGGCGGTCGCGCAGATGACGAGATCGATGTCGACGGGATCGATGCCGGCGCGCACCAGCGCTTGCCGCCCTGCCCCGATGCCCAGCGTCGAGGTCAGCTCGTCTTCGTCGGCAATGTGGCGAGCGCGGATGCCGCTTCTCTCGACGATCCACTCGTCCGTCGTATCGACGATCTTCGCCAGATCGGCATTGGTCATGATGCGCCTCGGGAGATGCGCACCCACGCCGCGGATGACCGATCGAATGACTGCCAAGGTGTCCTCGTCCTCTCCAGCCGCTTCGGGCTATTTTTCCTCGTGAGAGCCTACCGGAGCGGCTTGCGCCTCGGACGCCACCGCGCTGTCAAGGCGGTGGTGGAACGCCTCAAGGTCGGCGGCCAGGCGCTCGAGCAGCCCGCTCTCCGACATCTCGTAACCGAGATCGACGGCGCTCGCAAAGCCCAGCGCGTCCGTGCCGCCGTGGCTCTTTACGGCAATACCGTTCAACCCCAGGAAAGTCCCGCCGTTTACGCGGCGCGGGTCCATTTTGTCCTTCAGCACGCGGAAGCCGCCGCGGGCCAGAAACGCGCCGATTTTGGACAGCGTCGTGCGCATCATCGCGTCTTTGAGGTACTGGCCGATCTGGCGCGCGGTGCCTTCGGCCGTCTTGAGGGCGATGTTGCCGGCGAAGCCTTCCACCACGACGACATCGACCCGGCCCTGGCCGATTTCGTTGCCTTCGATAAAGCCGTGATAATCGAGGGGCAGCTCCACGGCCTTGAGAAGGACGTTGGCTTCCTTGACCTCTTCGGCGCCCTTGATCTCCTCGACGCCGACGTTGAGGAGGCCGGCTGTCGGGCGCTCGATGTGAAAGAGCGCGCGCGCCATGGCGGCACCCATGAGCGTGAATTCACAAAGCTGGCGTGCCGTGGCGCCGATGTTGGCGCCGACATCGAGAACGATGCATTCGGCGGTGATCGTGGGCCAGAGCGCGGCAATCGCGGGCCGCTCGATGCCGGCCATGGGGCGCAGGATCAATTTGGCCATGGCCATCAGCGCGCCGGTGTTTCCGGCGGAGACCGCAGCGTGCGCTTCGCCTTTTTTGACCGCCTCGAGGGTCAGCCACATGCTGGAGCCCTTGCCACGGCGCAGCGCCTGGCTGGGCTTCTCGTGCATCGAGACGACCTGGGACGTGTGCACGACGCGCGACTTGGCCGCGAGCGCCGGGCGTTCGGCCAGCAGCGGGGCGATGCGTGCTTCGTCGCCGAAGAAGATGAAACTCAACGCAGGGTGTCGCTCAAGCGACAGCGCCGCGCCCGGAACGACAACTTCGGGGCCGTGGTCTCCCCCCATGGCGTCGAGCGCTAGTGTTCGCGGCAAAGCCATGTGGCGATCTTCAACCTGTCAACGAACTGGGCCCGGACTTCCGAGTGTAAGGTCTTCTGCAACGGTCTTCCGCATCGAGACTTCTGCAACGAAGCGACGGCTCGTGCCCGGCACGGCTCTGAGGCCGGCGGCTCGCGTTCCCCGCGCCGAAGCCATCCCCCGAGGTAAAGCCTGCGGGAAAATACAAGTTTGCTTCCCCGAGACAACCACTTTCCGCAGTTGCGAACAGGGCGACAAATATGCCTCGGAGAGCCCGCGGCGTGGGGCTGCGGGCTGCGATTGCGCATTTTCCCGCGCTACGGCTTGGGCTTGAGCTTGGCCAGCGCCGCGAAGGGGTTGGCGGCTTCGGGATCCGCCTTGATCTTGGGATCGACCCAGTCGAACTCGGCATTGGCGCTGCGCGGATAGGGATCGAGAGCCGCTGAAATCATGCCGAAAACCATCGTTCCGACATCGATCCGGCCGTCTTCGATCGGCTCGACGTCAGGCATGCTCAGGATCTCGCGGTCGCCGGCGGGCGCGGGCTCGTCTTCAAGTGCCTCGGGCGGGCCCAAGTCGATGGAAAACGTCTCTGAAATGCGTGCCGGAACGGGCTCGAGCGTCACGACGCAGGCCTGCGACACGGTCGCTTCGAGGGATCCCGTAAAGCGATAGCGGTCCTTGCCCAACGACTTGATCGCGTAGTCCACGCTGACGCTGTCGCAGGCCAGGATGTCGAGCTCGCGCGCCAGCTCGATGCGCTCCTCTTCGGTGGCCTGGCGGGTGCGGCTCAGCGTGCGGTGATCGCCGATTTCCGTGATCTCGTGGGTCCAGTCGCGCAGGGCGGTCATGCGGGTCTCCCGGAATTATTCGGCGCGAGGCGACGCGAAATCCGCGACGGCGGCTGCGAGCCGATCGAGCGGCACGGTACCAAGGTGATCCTTGAACTTCAAAATCCGGCGCGCCATGGCGTCGGCGCCCTCAGAACTCGCGTCCAGGCCTGGAACGGAGGTGGCAAGCTCGGCGCTGAGCGCGGCGACCGGATCGGCGGCCTGCACGGCGCGGCGATAGGCCAAGCAGCGCTCCCCCAGCGCCTGGGCCGCGCGCTTGACCTTTTTCGGCACGGACATGTCGCCGACGCCCATCTCGCGCAGCGTGTCGTCGACATCGGTGACGAACGTTTCGCTCAAGTACCTCGCGAGGCGGGCGGTTTGCCGCCCCTCGGTCCCCAGACGCTCAAGCACCGGAAATATCACGGCGATGATCATCGCGGTGCGGCCTTCTGGCGTATCCGAGACACCCTGGCTGCCAAAAAACGCCGGCTGCCTGGCCTGGGTCACGACCGCGCCATAAAGGTCGATTGCTGTGCGTCGGTCTTGGGCTCGGCTTTTCAACCAGGTGAACACGCAGGTTTTTCCGTCTCGTATGTCAGGGGATGGCGGTGGCCGTGCAGTTGCCTACTGCCCGCCTTTTAAGCTAAGGGCGGGATATGAGCGCAGGGAAATCATGAGTCTCCAAGGGGGTCGTTGCAGCATGCGCCGTTCGGACGCATCGCGCCAGGGCGCGTCAGGTCAAATGCGCCAGGGCGCGTTAGGCAATGGGCGCAAGGGCGCGTCTGACACCTCGCAGCGGCGTGCGGAGAGCAACCGTGGCGCCGATCTTGCGCGCCGCACGCTCATCCCCGTTTTGATCGCGATGACCATCACGGTCTCCGCCTGCAGCGAGCAAATCACCAAGCACGGGCACCTGTTCCGCGAGACGGATATTGCCCAGGTCCAGCCCGGCATGGGGCAGGAGCAGGTGCGCCTGGTTCTCGGCACGCCGACGACGACCACCACGACCGGTTCGGGTTCCGTCTACTACTACATCTCCAGCACCGAGAAGAAGACGGCGTTCTTCAAGAGCGACGAGGTGGACCGGCAGGTGCTCGCGGTCTACTTCACGCCGACGCAGACCGTCGACAGGATCGCGAACTACGGTCTCAAGGACGGCAAGGTGTTCGACTTCGTGTCGCGCACGACGCCGGCTCCTGGCGGCAAGGAAGACGGCATCATCAAGCAGCTCTTCCGCAACCTCGGCGCCAAGCAGATCTTCGGCGAATAGGAGACGTCGGCACACAAGCCTGAGAGAGACCTGCATGCACGATCCGCGCGGCCTTTCGCTGCGGCTCGCGGGCATGCCTGCAGGCACGCGATCCGACGTAGACCGCAAAACGCGACCGGCAAACAACTGGTGCATAAGAAAAAGCCCCGGAGCGCAGGCTCCGGGGCTTCTTCGTCTTGTGCGTCGTTGGCGGCTTAGCTGTGGGACAGAACGGCCAGCAGCAGCAGCGCCACGATGTTGGTGATCTTGATGGCCGGGTTCACGGCGGGGCCGGCCGTGTCCTTGTAGGGGTCGCCGACGGTGTCGCCGGTCACCGAGGCCTTGTGCGCCTCAGAGCCCTTCTGATGCTTGACGCCATCCTTGTCGACGAAGCCGTCTTCGAACGCCTTCTTCGCGTTGTCCCAGGCGCCGCCGCCCGAGGTCATCGAGATGGCGACGAAGAGACCGGTGACGATCACGCCGAGCAGCATCGCGCCGACCGCCGAGAACGCCGCGCCGCGGCCGCCGATCGCCTCGATGGCGAAGAACAGCACGATGGGCGAGAGCACGGGCAGCAGCGAGGGGATCACCATTTCCTTGATCGCGGACTTGGTGAGGATGTCGACCGCGCGCGCGTAGTCGGGGCGCTCGGTGCCCTTCATGATGCCGGGCTTGGCCTTGAACTGACGACGCACCTCTTCGACGATCGAGCCCGCGCAGCGGCCGACGGCCGTCATGGCGATGCCGCCGAACAGGTACGGGATCAGGCCGCCAAGCAGCAGGCCCACGACGACGTAGGGGTTGTCGAGGCCAAAGTCGATTTCGACGCCCTTGAAGTACTGGAAGGACGTGGAACCGGCTTCGTTGGCCTTGGCGATGAAGTACTGCAGATCGTAGTTGTAGGCGGCGAACAGCACGAGCGCGCCGAGGCCGGCCGAGCCGATGGCGTAGCCCTTGGTGACGGCCTTGGTGGTGTTGCCGACTGCGTCGAGCGCGTCCGTCGAGCGACGAACGTCCTTCGGCATGCCCGCCATTTCGGCGATGCCGCCGGCGTTGTCGGTGACGGGGCCGAAGGCGTCGAGCGCGACGATCATGCCGGCCAGGCCGAGCATGGTGGTCGTTGCGATCGCGGTGCCGAACAGACCCGCAATGTTGTAGGTCGCCAGAATGGCGGCGACGATGGCGATGGTCGGGAGCGCCGTTGCTTCAAGCGAGACGGCGAGACCCTGGATGACGTTCGTGCCGTGGCCGGTGACGGACGCCTGGCTGATCGAGCGAACCGGGCGGTAGCCGATGCCGGTGTAGTACTCGGTGATCCAGACGATCAGGCCGGTGAGCGCAAGACCGATGAGGCCGCAGAGGAACAGCGACTGGCCGGTGATGACGACGCCGTTCGCGGTGCCCACGTCTCCGAAGCCGCCGAGCACGTACTCGGTGGCGCCGTAGAGGCCCGCGATGGAGAGCACGCCCGAGGCGATCACGCCCTTGTAGAGCGCGCCCATGATCGAGTTGTTGGCGCCGAGCTTGACGAAGTAGGTGCCGACGATCGACGTCACGATGCACGCCGCGCAGATGGCGAGCGGATAAACCATGAGGGCGGCGAGGTTTGGCTGCCCGGCGAAGAAGATGGCGGCGAGCACCATCGTCGCGACCACGGTCACGGCGTAGGTTTCGAACAGGTCGGCGGCCATGCCGGCGCAATCGCCGACGTTGTCGCCCACGTTGTCGGCGATGGTCGCCGGATTGCGGGGATCGTCTTCCGGGATGCCGGCTTCGACCTTGCCGACGAGATCGCCGCCGACGTCCGCACCCTTGGTGAAGATGCCGCCGCCGAGACGGGCGAAGATCGAGATCAGCGATGCGCCGAAGCCGAGAGCGACGAGAGCGTCGATGACGACGCGGTCAGCCGGGGCGTAGCCCAGCATTTCGGTCAGCACGTAGTAGTAGATGGCGACGCCGAGCAGCGCGAGACCGGCGACCAGCATGCCGGTCACGGCGCCGGCCTTGAATGCGATATCCAGGCCCTTGCCGAGAGAGACGGTGGCGGCCTGCGCGGTGCGGACGTTGGCGCGCACCGAGACGTTCATGCCGATGTAGCCGGCAAGACCAGACAGCACGGCGCCGATCAGGAAGCCGACGGCAACAAGCGCGCCGAGCAGAACCCAGGCGAGGATGAAGATGGCTGCGCCCACGACAGCGATGGTCTGATACTGGCGGTTGAGGTACGCGCTCGCGCCTTCACGGATGGCGCCTGCGATTTCCTGCATCTTTGCGTTGCCCGCGTCGGATTTCATGACCGACTGAATGGTCACGACCGCGTAGACAATCGAGAGTGCGCCGCACGCGACGATCCCCCAGAGAATCTCTGTCATTGAAGTGTTTCCCCTGTTTGGTCAGCTCGTGGGCCGCAACGTCGCGCGAGGCCGGTGTGCGCGACAACAGAAACCCGCCTGATCTCTTCACCCCGGACGGATTCGCAGGGCGCGCGCGGGACCATGCCAAAAGACCCAGAGCGTTGCAATACAAGCACAACAACTAGGCACCACCCGCCGTGCCCCACACGACGCATCGTGCAACATCAATTTATTGCTGTATTTCAAAACGCTAAGCGGGCGGCTCGTAAGCCACCCGCTTGCATTGCTTCTTCCATCCTTTAGGCCAAGGATGCGCTATCGCGCGCGGCCGTGATGCTGCCGCGCCTTGAATTCGGCCGGCCGAATCAATTTCGGCCTACTTGCAGGGACGCGCTTCGAGCTGGCAATCGACGCTGCTGGTGCCGCTCGAGCACTTCATGCTTTTGCTGGCCGCGCGCGAGAACCGCGCCCAGTCGCTGCCGTATTCGAAGTCGGTGAAGCTCGACCACGACCCGATCGCCGCCTTCTGGGCGAGCGCCTTGTTCGCACCGCTGCCGCTACCGTAGTGGTAGTGGTCGGTGAAGCAGGTGCGCCCGCCTTCCTTGCGCAGATCGTGCATGTAGGCAAAGCCCGAGTCATCCGCGAACGCAGGCGCGGCGACCGCCAGCATCAGGCCCGCCGCCGCTACAGCTTTAGTCTTCCGAAGTGCCGACATTTCCGCCTCTTCGCCGTTATTTGACGTCTGTCTAATGAGGCGCGAAGTTTGCATGATTCACCGAACCGTCTCGATAGACCTTGCGCTGCGGGCGCGCGAATCGGCTCAGCCCGAGGCAAAGACGCCACAGGAACATGTTCTGTCGTTCGGGAAGAGCGGCGGAGGGCCGGGCCCGGTTGCTTGTCGGCTTACTTCGCGGCGACGACGCTGATTTCGACCAGCATGCGCGGATCGACGAGCTTGGCTTCGACGCAGGCGCGCACGGGCGTGTCCTTGCCGCCGGTCCAGGCCTTGTAGGCCTCGTTCATCGCTTCGCGGTGGCGGATGTCGTTGAGCCAGATCGTCGCCTGGACGACGTTCGACTTCGAGGTGCCGGCGAGCGCCAGCAGCCGGTCGATTTCGCGCAGCACTTCCTCGGTCTGGCCCTTCACGTCGCGCGAGAGGTCTGCCGGCACGATGCCCGCCGTGAAGACAAATCCATTCGCCTCGGCGGCCTTGGAATAGATTTCGGTCTGCTCGTGGCGCGTGATGGTCATGACGGGAGGTGCTCCGGTTGGGTGACTTCGGCCGACCGCTTAGCAAAGGATGGCGGGCAGCGCCAGAGCCTCGCGCGGGCGGACGGGGGCGCCCCAGCGCTAGAGGAGCGGCTCCTCGTGGATACGCTTGCCGTCCACGGCGAGCGCCTTGATGGCGACGTCTCCCGAGCCGCCGACGGCCAGGACGGCCGAGATCTTCTTGTCACGCACCATCTGCTCGAGCGCGAGCCCGGTGCCTTCGGGCACGAAATAGCTTTCGATGCCAAAGCGAACCGACGCCTTCGGAAGCTCTGCGGGCGTGGCCTGGCTGACGTAGGATACGATGCCCTTGAGCACGACATTATCCGGGCCGCCCGTCAGCGAAGGATACGACCCTTCGGCCGAAACAGGCTCCCATTGGCCGGGACCCGTCGGCTTCAGCGTGACGTAGACCGTGTCGCCCTGAACCGTGCTCACCGGCACCGGCACCTCGCCGCGACCGAAGCTGTAGCCGAGGACGACGTAGTCGCCGCGGAAGAGGTCGCGCGGATCGACGGGGATCACCTCGGCCACGATTTCGCGGCCGTCGCGCAGCAGGCTGACGCGGCCGTAGACCATCCAGGCCAGCGCAGCCGTTTGAATGGCCGCCACGATGGCGATGGCCACCCACGACGCCGGTTGAAGCTTGATCATGACGCGCCTCCCTGAAGCTGCGGTTCTGCGCGTGAATGGATGCGATAGGCGAGGGCGGCGAGCGCCGACACGATCAGACCCGCCACGAGGAAGAAGAGCGACGTGTTGAGCAGCGTGCCGATGGTCTTGACGTAGATCGCCAGGATCTCAACCGAGAAGCCGATGTAGCCGAGCCAGAGCGCGCCTCGATTGCCCGACTGCAATCCCCAGAAGATGGATGCGATCAGCAGCGCCATGGCGAGAACAGCGAGCAGCGTGAACACGTCGAGCTCGGGCGACTTGAAGAACTGCAGCGCCCACAATCCGGCCAGCGTGATGACGAGGCCGTAGTTGAACGTTCCGGACCAAAGGGCCGGCAGCTCCGGCTTCAGGCGTTCGCCCGCGATTGCGGCGGCCATGACGCCGAGGCCCGCGGCCGTGACCAGGCCGTGCGCGTCACCGTCGTTCAGGCGGTAGCCGAGGCTGACGATGAAGCCGGTCAGCGCGATGCCCGACAGATGAAGGCCGGGCCGCCAGCGCTGCCAATAGAAGGCCGCCGAGACGATGGCCCACGGGAGGAGGAACGGCCAGAAGACGGTGTTGAACCGCAGCGCTTCGGAGATCCCCCAATAGGTGACGAGGATCATGGCGAAGGCGAGCGCCGGATTCGACCGCAGCCCCACGCCCGCGACGAGCGCGCCCGCGGCCCAGAGCAGGATCGCATCGGCCGGATTGCCATCCATGTGGTACATCTGCGAAATCAGCATGATGGACCCGCCGAAGATGCCAACGCCGAGCAGCACGGCCGCATGCGCGAAGCCGTCCATGCCGCGGCGGGCGAAGACGCCGGCGAGCGCGTAGGACGCCCAAAGGCTGGCGAGAAGCAGGCCGAGGCGCAGGATGCGCGGCATCTCCTGCCAGTTCGACGCCACGAAGCTCATGACCGCAAAGCCGATCAGCACCGCGCTCAGGATTGCGAGCGCATTGGCGAGACCCAGCGTGCGAATGCCCTTTTCGACGTCGGTGCGGATCGCCGCCTCGCCTTCGGGCGTAATCCAGCCCGCCTCGCGCCAGCGAACGAGGTCGCGGTCGATACGTTTTCGGTAGCTCCACATGGGTAGGGACCTTGAGGGTTCAGTCCGGGCTCGGACGACGGGAGGAGTGTGCGAGGCGCTGCCTCAGCAATCCGGATGCGAGCCAGACCGCATACTGATCACCGAAGTATTATGTCGCGACGATGACCAAGCGCCAGAGGTTCCTCGAGGCCGCGGGGAGCGGCTTGCGAGCGTGCTTAACGCTTGGCGAACGCGATGGGCCAAGGGCGGTGGCGGACCACAGCCCAAGCCCGAGCCGCGTTGCATGTGATCCCTGTTGCCTAGGCGTTGCATAGGCGTTGCATAGGCCGCAGCTCATCGCGCCGCGAAATCGGCGCGGCGGCATCATCGGCAATCCAGTATCGGCCTTCCCTCGACGGACGGTGCTAGGGCTGCGGCGGCGTGGGCGCGGCGGGCGCCGGTTCGGAAGGCGGCGTGGGTGCAGGCGTCGAGGTATCGGAAGCGGGAGCAGGCGTGGGCGCTGCGTCTTTAGCCACATCCGGCGCAGGCGTCAGTGCTGTGTACGCGATGACGGCCAAAGCGATGGCCGCGGCGATCGCAACAACGACTTTTGTGTCCATAGCGTTTCCTCCGTGTTTCCAAGCAACACGAGCGCCTTTCATATCACGCTTTGGTCGCACTCGCCACGAAGCGGCGCAAGGTCGCGAGCCCTTACGGAAAGGCTCGACGGCGGAGGTGACACAAGCCACAATGCGTTATCCGGTTCGTCCGGTGATCGTGATTGCTTCCAACCGCTTCCGAGATGGCGCCCATGGACTTCGACGCAACCTTTTTGGCGCGCATCCAGTTCGCCTTTACGGTCTCGTTTCACATCATTTTTCCGAGCTTCACGATCGGCCTCGCGGCGTTCATCGCGACGCTGCTGGTGCGCTGGCGCATGACCGGACACGACCACCTGCATCGCCTGGCGCGCTTCTGGACCAAGATTTTCGCCGTCAGCTTCGCCATGGGCGTCGTTTCCGGCATCGTGCTTTCGTATGAATTCGGAACGAACTGGAGCCGCTTTTCGGTCGTGGCGGGCAACGTCACAGGTCCGCTGCTCGGCTACGAGGTGCTGACCGCGTTCTTCCTCGAAGCATCCTTCCTCGGCATCATGCTGTTCGGCTGGAACCGCGTGTCGCCCAACTTGCACGTCACGGCGGCCGTGCTGGTGGCCATCGGCACGTCCATTTCGGCGTTCTGGATTCTGGCCGCCAACAGTTGGATGCAGACGCCGGCCGGACATGAGGTGCGCGACGGCATCGCCTACCCGGTGAGCTGGCTCGAGATCATCTTCAATCCGAGCTTCCCCTACCGCTTCTCGCACATGTTCACGGCCGCCTACCTGACGACCTCGCTCGTGGTGGCGGCGGTCGGCGCGCGCTATCTGCTGGCCGGCCGGTTCGTCGAAGAATCCAAGACGATGCTCCGCATGGGCATCGGCATGGTGGCGGTGCTGGCTCCGCTGCAGCTCGTGATCGGCGACGCGCACGGCCTCAACACGGCCAAGCACCAGCCGGTCAAGGTCGCCGCGATGGAAGCGCATTGGGACGGCAGCAAGCCGGCCGACCTCGTGCTGTTCGCCTGGCCCAACGAAGCCGAGGAGCGAAACGACTACGAAATCTCGATCCCGAACATCGCTAGCCTCATCATCACTCACGACGTGAACGGCCTGTTCAAGGGTCTGAAGGACTTCGCGCCGCAGGACCGGCCGCCCGTGAAGCCCGTGTTCTTCGCCTTCCGCGTCATGGTCGGCATCGGCATGCTCATGATCGCAGCCGGCCTCATCGGCGCGTTCCTGTGGTGGCGCGGGCTATTGTTCAATGCGCGCTGGTATCTCTGGCCGCTGTCTCTCGCTTGGCCTGCGGGCTTCATCGCGATCCTGGCCGGCTGGTGGGTGACGGAGACCGGGCGCCAACCGTGGCTCGTGTATGGAATTCTGCGCACCAAAGACGCGGCGTCGCCCGTTTCGGCGGAAGCGGTTCTGACCACGCTGGTCGCGTTCGTGATCGTCTACTCGATCGTCTTCTCGATGGGCATCTATTACATCAACCGGCTGATCGAGAAGGGACCGACGGGGGCCTCCGTCAAGCCGTCTGAAGGCGTACCGTCGCGACCGTTGTCGGCCGCCGAAGAAGCCGCGCACGAAGCAATCGACAAGAAGGGCTGAGGCATGGAGAGCTTGGAGGGCATGGCCTACTGGCTGCCGTTGATTTGGCTCGTCGTGCTCGGCGTGGCGGTGGCGCTTTACGTGGTGCTCGACGGGTTCGACCTCGGCATCGGCATTCTTTTTCCGGCGAGCCCGGAAGAAGCGCATCGCGACCAGATGATGAACTCGGTCGCGCCCTTCTGGGACGGTAACGAGACCTGGCTCGTGCTCGGCGGCGGCGGCCTGCTGGTCGCGTTCCCGCTGGCCTACGCAGTCCTCATGCCGGCCGTCTATCTGCCGGTCATGTTCATGCTGCTCGCGCTCGTGTTTCGCGGCGTGGCGTTCGAGTTCCGCTGGGTCGCGAAACCGCATCATCAGATGTGGGACATCGCATTCGCCGGCGGCTCCATCGTCGCGTCGTTCATGCAGGGGCTCATTCTCGGCGCGTTGCTCGAAGGCATCGAGGTGCGCGACGGGGCTTATGCGGGCGGCACGTTCGACTGGCTGTCGCCGTTCTCGCTGTTGACCGGCGTTGCGGTGGTGGGCGGCTATGCGCTGATCGGGGCGACCTGGCTCGTGATGAAGACCGACGGGCCGGTGCAGGCGAAGGCACGCGAGCAGGCGAAGTTTCTCCTGCCCGCCGTACTCCTTGCGCTGCTGATCGTCAGCCTCTGGACCCCGCTCGCCATTCCGCGCATCTACGAGCGCTGGTTCAGCCTGCCGAACTTCTTCCTGCTGGCGCCGGTGCCGCTGCTGACGGCTTATGCCGCCTGGTCGTGCTGGTCCGGGTTGCAGAGCGGCCACGACACGCGGCCGTTCGTTTCGACCATCGCGCTCTTTCTGCTTGGATTCCTGGGACTTGCCGTCTCGAACCTGCCGCTCGTCATCCCGCCGTCGCTGGACGTCTGGCAGGCGGCCGCGCATCCCTCGTCGCAGCTGTTCATGCTGATCGGCGTCTTGATCCTGGTGCCGGTCATTCTCGCCTACACTGTCTTCGTCTACTACACCTTCCGCGGGAAGGTGCGCGCCGGCGAAGGCTATCACTGACGACGAGCCGGCAGTTTTCGAGCGGGTTTCATCATGCGCTTCGAGCTTGCCAAGCTCACCGGGATGCGGCGCGGCCTCCTCATGGCGTGCGCGCTCGGCGCGGCCTCTGCGCCCGCGTTTGCCGACCCGCGCGGCAGCAGCCGCGTTGTGGCCGAGAACGGCAACATCGTCCTGATCTCAGGCAGCGTGCGCAAGGTGCTGACCGGCACGGGCCGCGACAGCGCTCCTTCGCTCACGCCCGATGGACAGTGGGTCGTGTTCACGCGCAGCGCCAAGCCGCCGCCCGATCCATCCGACGATGCGCTGACCGACTGCGCCTCCCTCTCGGGTTCGGACGAGCTGCGACAGGTGAAGACCGACGGCAGCGGAGACGTGCTTCTGCTGCAGGGGCGCACGGGATCTGAGCCGAGCCAGGCGCTCTGCGGCTTCCACAACAAGCAGTTCTCGTCCGATGGACGCACGATCTACTTCCTGTCGCCCGCGTGGGCGACGTCCTCGGGGCTGCATCTCTATTCGCGGGACTCGCAAACCGCGCGCTTCGTGATGCCCGCCAACGACTTCGTGGTGCTCTCCTGGTGCACCTCGGCCCTCAAGGACGCGATCATCGCCCAGCAACATCGCTACTTCAAATTCGGCGGCAGCTTCGACTGGTATTGGCTCTTCGACGCGAGCGGCAAGACGGAGCAAGGGCCGGTCGGCGAGTTCGACTCCGTCGACGCGATCAAAAACGATCTCGACGCCAGCGGCCAATGTCAGAGCTGATCCAACAGTTGACCGCGACCGGCGACGGGCCGTCCCGGACGCGCAAGGCCGTGCATTTCCTCTCGATCGCCCTCTTGATGGCGGTCACGTACTATGTCGCGGCACGCGTCGGCCTCGCCTTGCTGGACGACGCGGGCGTGGCCGTGTTCTGGCCCGCATCGGGCGTCGCCGTCGGCGCGCTGCTGGCGGGCGGGCGCCACAGCGTGGCCCCGATCGCCGTCGGGGTGGCCGTGGCCACCTTAGCGGCCAACATCACAGCGGGACGCTCGTATTTCCTGACCGCATCGTTCGCCATGGCAAATGTGGTCGAGTGCGTGACGGTGGCCTTGCTCGTGCACCGGGTTCTCGGGGCGCGGCTTCAGTTCGATAGCCTGCTGCGCGTGTTCGGCGTGTTTCAGGCGGCGATCATCGGCGCCGGCCTCGGAGGCGCGCTCGCCACGTTCGCGCTCTACCTCGCCGATCGCTCCTGGACGTCGTGGGCCGACGACTGGCATGTCTGGTTCCGCTCGGACCTGATCGGCATCATCGCACTGTCGCCGCTCATCGTCGGGATGCGCACGCTCTTCACCACGCCCGCGACGTGGCGCGACCACCTCGAGGGGATCGCGTTGACGGGCGTCGTCGTTGCGACCGCCTATGCCATCGGGCCCGGCGGCTCGCAGATATCGACCTCGGCGATCGATCTCCCCATCGCGCTCATCTTTCCGTCGTTGCTGCTGCTCGCGATCCGCCACCCCCTCACCTACTCGCCGATCGGCGCATCGGCGGTCGCGCTGGTGATTGTCGGGTCCGTCATTGCGGAACAGGGCGCGACGGGGGCACTGCACATTTTCAGCACGCAGCTCACAATAGTCTCGCTCACCGGATGCTCGCTCGCCCTCAGCGCGCTCATCGCCGAGCGCCGGGCGGCCGAGACCCGGCAAACGCTCATGGTTCGCGAACTCAATCACCGGGTGAAGAACGCACTGACCGTGGTGCAGGCCGTCGTGGAGCGGTCGCGCGAGAGCACGTCATCGCTCGGCGATTTCTACGTTGCGCTCGGAGGGCGCATCCGCTCGATGGCCCGCACGCATTCGCTCCTCAGCCGCGAACGCTGGCACGGGCTCGCGCTGGATGAACTGGTGGAAGCCGAGCTCGCGCCCTACCAGGCATTCGACGCGCAGATGGTGCGCGGACCGCGGGTCGTGCTCGGGCCTTCGCTGGCTCAGTCGGTCAATCTCGTGCTGCACGAGTTGTCCACCAACGCCGCGAAATACGGCGCCCTGTCGCAACCCGGCGGCAAGGTCAGCGTCGGCTGGGTGGTGGAGACGGCAGGACCCGACGAGAGCGACACGCTCGTCATAACCTGGAGAGAAACGTGCGCCTCGGCCCTCGGCGCCATCGGACCCGAGGGGTTCGGCCTTTCGACCATTCGCGAGCTGCTTCAGTATGAAACCGATGGAACGGTCGAGCTGACCTTCCCGCCGCCGGGCGCGCTGTGCATCATCCGGCTGCCGCTCTCAGAGCCCGGTCTTTCACTCACCTAGAGCGACATCGCCTGCAATCACGCAATGCTCTTGCCGGGCTGATTTCCCGTGAAGGCCGCGATCAGCGCCGAGATGCGGGCGTGGTCGAGCGGCTTGTTCATGCGGTCGATCGCGGCGCGATCCGCATCCGTCGGCAACGCGTCGTAAGCCGTTATGATGGCATACGGAATGTTGCGGGCGATCAGGACATCGACCAGCGGATCGGCGAAGTGATCCTTGAGGTTCATGTCGACGAGGGCCAGCGCGATCGGCTGCGTTTCGACGACCCGCAGCGCTTCTCGCACGGTCGGCACCGGGCCGATGGCGCGCGCACCGGCCTGCTCGACGATGCCCTTGAGGGAAAGCGCAACGTTCCAGGAATCTTCGACGATGAGTACGCCCACCACCGGTTTACCGGCACGCATCTCGCCGTTTCGCGGGATAACTGACATCGGTTCTTTCCGACCTCGTTCTCACCACTCAATGACTACGGTGTCATCAGTGTGAGGGGCAAGTTTATAATCGCCGTTCAATTCTTGCAACGTACGGGGTTGACGCAGCCCCTTCCGGACTGTGATAGCGTCACTCCATGACATCACATCCCATTCACGTCGTCGGTGGCGGACTTGCCGGCTCGGAAGCCGCTTGGCAGATCGCCGAGCGCGGACTGCCCGTCGTACTCCACGAAATGCGCCCTGTACGCACCACCGAGGCCCACAAGACCGACGGGCTGGCGGAGCTCGTGTGCTCAAATTCCTTCCGGTCCGACGACTGGGAGACCAACGCCGTCGGGCTGCTGCATGCGGAAATGCGGCGTGCGAACTCGCTCATCCTGGCGGCCGGCGACCGGCACAAGCTTCCGGCGGGCGGCGCGCTCGCCGTCGACCGCGACGCTTTTTCGGCCGAGGTCACGGCGCGGCTCACGTCGCATCCGCGCGTGACGATTGCGCGGGGCGAGATCGAAGGTCTGCCGCCTGAGGACTGGGACAACGTCGTGGTGGCGACCGGGCCGCTGACCTCGCCTGCGCTCAGCAGCGCTGTGCGGGCGCTCACGGGGGAAGCCGAGCTCGCCTTCTTCGACGCGATCGCACCCGTCGTGCACATCGAGACCGTCGACGAGACCATCGCGTGGCGCCAATCGCGCTACGACAAGGCGGGACCTGCGGGCACGGGCGCGGACTACATCAATTGCCCGTTCTCGAAGGACGAGTACGAAGCCTTCATCGACGCGCTGCTGGCCGGCGACAAAACCGTCTTCAAGCAGTGGGAAGCCGACACTCCCTACTTCAACGGCTGCCTGCCGGCCGAGGTGATGGCCGAGCGTGGGCGCGAAACGCTGCGGTTCGGCCCCATGAAGCCGGTCGGCCTCACGGACCCGCGTACGGGACGGCGGCCCTATGCCGTCGTGCAGCTCCGACAGGACAACGCGCTCGGCACGCTCTGGAACATCGTCGGCTTCCAAACGAAGCTCAAGCATGCCGAGCAGGTGCGCGTGTTCCGCATGATCCCGGGCCTCGGGCAGGCGGAATTTGCACGCCTCGGCGGGCTGCATCGCAACACGTTCCTCAACTCGCCGAAGCTGCTCGACACGGAGCTTCGGCTCAAGGCGCAGCCGCGCCTGCGTTTCGCCGGGCAGATCACCGGCGTCGAGGGCTACGTGGAAAGCGCGGCCATCGGGCTTCTGGCCGGGCGGTTCGCCGCTGCCGAGCGCCTCGGCGCCACGCTTGCGCCGCCGCCGGCCACGACGGCGCTCGGCGCGTTGCTCGCGCACATTACGGGCGGGCACCTTCTGGAAGCCGAGGCGAGCGGGGCGTCGTCCTTCCAGCCGATGAATATCAACTACGGCCTGTTGCCGCCGCTGGAGACAGCTCCGGCCGCCGGTTCCGATGGTCGCAAGCTCAAGGGCAAGGAGCGCGGGGCGGAGAAAAAGCGCATCATGTCGCGCCGCGCGCTGGCGGACTTCGACGGCTGGATCGAAACGACGGGGCGTGCGGAGGCTGCGAGCCGTGCAGTGGGGGCAGACGCCGCGAGCTAGGACCGCGATCCCAAGCGAGGCGACGCGTCGCGACCCAAGCCGATTGATCGCCGTCTCGCCGCGCTTATCTCCTAGGGCGTATCGGAGCCAAGTCGCGGGGACGCGACTTCGCTCACAGGCGCGCGACTTCGTCTTGAGCGGGCCGCGTCTTCCCGCAGAGCACGTGTTGCCGGAGGAGCACTTGGGCGACGCCGAAGCAAGGATCGTGAAAGTCGTCCCGAGCATCGGCGAAATCGCCGCTGCCGACTGGGATGCCTGCGCCAATCCGGACCCGGCGACGTACAATCCCTTTCTCGCGCATGCGTTTCTCAAGGCGCTGGAAGAGTCCGGCGCGGTCGGAGCCGGGACAGGGTGGACGCCGTATCACCTCGTTATCGAGGGCGTGGACGGCGCGATTTCCGGCGTAATGCCGCTGTACGGCAAGACCCACAGCCAAGGCGAATACGTGTTCGATCATGCCTGGGCCGATGCGCTGCATCGCGCCGGGGGCCGATACTATCCAAAGCTGCAGGGCGCCGTGCCGTTCACGCCCGTTCCCGGCCGCCGCATCCTGGCCCGGCCGGGGCCGCAGCAGCAGGAAACGGAGCGCCTGCTGGCACTCGCCACGCGCGCGGTCGCATCCCGCATCGATGCCTCGTCCGTGCACATCACCTTTCTCACCGAAGGCGAATGGCAGCGCCTTGCGGGCGAGGGCTTTCTGCAGCGCACCGGCCAGCAGTTCCACTGGCGCAACGCCGGCTATCGCTCGTTCGATGATTTTCTGGCGACGCTCGCCTCGCGCAAGCGCAAGGCGATCCGCAAGGAGCGGGCCGAGGCGCATTCGTCCGTCGAGATCTTCAGCGTCACCGGACCCGACATCACGGAGACGCACTGGGATGCGTTCTTCGCGTTCTACCTCGACACCGGATCGCGCAAGTGGGGGCGTCCATACCTCAACCGCGCGTTCTTCTCGCAGCTCGGGGCCGCAATGGCGGACCGGTGCCTGCTCGTGTTCGCGCGTGAGGGCGATGCTCTCGTGGCGGGGGCCCTGCACCTGATCGGCGGCGATTGCCTTTACGGCCGCTACTGGGGCTCAACGTCCTATCATCCGGCGCTGCATTTCGAGCTCTGCTACTACCAAGCCATCGAATATGCGATCGCGCACGGGCTGGCGCGGGCGGAGGCCGGCGCACAGGGCGAGCACAAGCTGGCGCGCGGCTATCTTCCGGAGACGACGTATTCGCTGCACTGGCTGGCCAATCCGAGCCTGGAAGCGGCCGTGGCGCGCTATCTCGCCGACGAGCGCGATCAGGTCGAGGAGGTCAACGAGCTTCTGCGCGAGCATGGGCCGTTCCGTAAGGACGGCGGCTCGACGGGCGAGACCTAGGGGCTTGCGGCGCATCGCCCGCGATGCTCTTAAGGGGCAGCGTTTCCTTCCAAGAGAGCATGCGCACCATGGCCTACGATACCAACAACGTCTTCGCGAAGATCCTTCGCGGTGAAATTCCGGCTCACAAGGTGCTGGAGGACGACGACGTCGTCGTGTTCATGGATGTGATGCCGCAAGCGCCGGGCCACGTGCTCGTGGTGCCGAAGGCCGCCTCTCGCAACCTGCTCGATGCCGGAGACGCGGCGCTCGCAAAACTGCTGCCCGTGGCCGCCAAGGTCGCGCGCGCCGTGAAGACCGCGTTCGCCGCCGACGGCGTCAGCGTCTTCCAGTACAACGAGCCTGCGGGCGGCCAGAGCGTCTTTCATCTGCACATTCACGTCGTGCCGCGCCACGAGGGCGTGCCGCTCAAGCCGCACACGGGCGGCATGGAAGACGGAGCGGTGCTCGCCGCGAACGCCGCGAAGATCAGGGCGGCGCTCGCCGGCTGATCAGCGGATCGGAGAGAGCTTGTCGCGAACGGGGGCAGCGGGTGCGTGCTTTTCGGGCGCGGCCGCCGGTACGACCGATGCCGACCAGGCCGACGCTTCTTCCCGCATGTCCACGGCTGCGGTTTTGTCGTAGCAGCCGGCGATGCAGGCGAGGTTGCTTTCCTCGACATCGCCCGGCTTTGCACCCGCCCCAGACGACGTGGGAACCATCTCGCCCTGCGTGATGGCCTTTTCGCGTTCGGTCTCGCGGCGCGCGAAGACGATTTCGGGTGTCTGGCCGACGGGGCAGCCGGCCTCGCAAACCACGACATCAAATCCCGGATGTGCGGCGGCAAGCGGGTGCTGCTTTGCTGCGCCCTTCTTTTCCGCTTCGATCACGCTCTCGGCTCGGCGCGTATAGTAATCGGCGGTCGCGGCAGCGCCGGGCGGAGACGCGGCAGAGCCGGCGGGAGACGCGGTGTCTTCCGCCGCGCTGGCCGGCGCGATGCCGCCTGCAAGCAGGGCCACGCTCAAGATCACTCCGCCAATGCTGAGGCCACGCATGTCACGCTCCGCTGGGCAACAGTTTCCACGATGGGGCACTGTCGCAAGGCGGGGTTAACGAATTGCTGCGGCCCCAGTTTACGGCGTCTTGGCCGGATACCTCCAGTAGGCGCCCCGGTCTGTTGCTACCTCATCGAGCAACGGCGTGCGCAGCTTGGGCGGCCGCGTGCCCGTCGCAATCAGCGCGCCGATATCGGTCAGGAGCGCGTTGTTTTCCGCATACCCCGAGTGGTTGAGGCTGAAGCTGTCCGTGCTTGCCGCCGATACGTCGATCGTGTCGATGCCCGGCAGAACGAGCGGTCCCGTCGACGGCACGTCGCCTGCGCGCGGAATGCCGCCGTAGAAGTTGCGCGACACGCGCAGCGCCCGGTCGTTGCCGGCGGCGTAGAGCGTGATGCCGTTCGCCAGGCCTTGGATTTCCGAGACGATGTTCTCGAAATTGTCGCGGTCTACGTCAGGCGCGGCGAGAACGATCTGGCTGATCTGCACATGGTCCGGCTTCGAGCGGCGCAGATCGCGCAGCACCTGGAGCGCCGGCTGGTTGCCCATGCTGTGCGCGATGATGCTGACCGACTTCGCGCCGGATTTGTTGATCACCATCTCCATGAACTTCTTCAGGTACGGCTCTGACTGCCCCGAGCTTTCGCGGTCGTAGGTGTAGCTCGCAAGGCCGCCGCCCGAAGGCCAGCTGTAGGCGAACGGCGCGCCGTCGAACTTGAGGTCGTAGGCGATCTGGGCCGTGCGGTAGAGCGCGTAGTCGAAGGTCGTGTTGTAGCCGTGGATGAAAATGAAGGCGTGATCCTTGTAGCGCTGCGACGCGGCCAACCGCTCGCGCACCTGCGCCAGAAGCTCGTCCTCCGTCATCGCCTTGATCTCCTTCATCGTGAAGTGGCGATCGGGGTCTTCTGCCTCCTGGTAGAGCGTGATGTTGAACACCTTGATGGCCCACGGGCGCTCGACGTTCGGCACCTTGTGCGCCTTCGGCACCGTTACCAGCGCGCGGCCCAGCTCGAGGCGGCGGCCGCGCTCACTGCCGTAATCGAGGCGGTTCTCGTTCGGCGCCTGCGTGCGGTCCGTGCCGTAATAGACCGGGACGACGTCCCATTCGCCCTGCTCGGACTTGGCCGCATCGGCGGGCACGCCGCCGGCAGGCGGAGGCGGCGACGGCATCGGGGGTGGCGCGCCCTGGCCTGCGCCGAGCGGTGGGCCGGAGCCGCCGACAGGATCCGGGCCTGCCGGTGGCGGGGAGCCGCCAGCCGGGGGCTGCTCTGCGCCGGCAGAGGGGGGACGGGCGTAAGCACGCGGGCGGGGCGCAGAGGATCCATTTGCGCCGTGATCGTCGGAGCCCGCGCCTGGCGCAGGAGCGCCCGGTGCGGGAGAAGTCGGTGCTGGAGAACTGGGTACTGGCGCGCTCGGCGCTGGCGACGTGGGTGCTGACGAACCGGGCTCAAGCTCTTCGGGTGCGGACTCGGCGGCCGGAGACTCGGCGGGCGCGGGCTCTGCGGGCTTCGGCGCGGAACTGACGCCATCGGATGGCGTTTTGCTTTCCGTGGAAGGCGGTGTTGCGCCAGACGAATTTTCCGGTGCGTTCGCCTTCTGTGGCGCCTCGCCGCACGAGGCCAGAGCGAGGGCGAAAAAGCAAAGCACCCCAATGCCTATTTTGCGCAAATACGCCTCCCCACACGCCGATGCCATAGAATGCCATTGAAGGATCATAGTCGGGTGCCCACCTGCCTACAGACGGACCGCCTCATGTGGCGGAGCGTAAGACCGATCCAATACGAGATCAATGTGAACACACTGGCCTCCCCAATCCGCGGGTGGCCATTCAATTGATCATTTCCTGAGGCCAGATGCGGCGGCGAGACACTATCCTTTTGACGGGGTTCGGCCCGTTTCCTGGCGTCGAAGAAAACGCCAGCGAGCGGTTCGTGGCCAAGCTCGCGCATCTCGCAGCGCGCCGCTTCAGTGCGCATCGGGTCGTGGCGCGCATCCTGCCCACCGAATGGGAACGGGGACCCGCACGGCTGGCGACGCTCTATCAGCGCGAGCGCCCGAAGCTGGTTTTGCATTTCGGCGTTTCCGCCAACGCGACCGCGTATGTGGTCGAGACCACCGCCCGCAATGCCTGCTCGCTTTCCGAGGACGCGGTCGGCGCCGTACCGGCGGGCCGCCTGCTCGAGCCCAATGGTCCGGACCGGCGCGACGTGCCGCTTCCAGCCGCCGATATCGTGGCGCGCCTGACAGCACTCAAAATACCGGCGACCACATCGGACGACGCCGGATCCTACCTGTGCAACGCCGTTCTCTATCGCTCGCTCGAACTCGCCGAGGAGCAGGAGATCGACGGCGTCGGGTTTTTCCATATTCCGCGCGTGATCCCGCCCGCGCTCCTGAAATCGAAGGTGGAACGGCGCGAGATGCGCTTCGACTGGGGCTCGGCGCTGCTTGGCGGGCTCGAGATCGTGCGCACCTGCCTCGGCCGTCCGCCACCCTCCCGGCGACACGTTAAGTTCCTTTAACTCCCATCCGGCATGATGCGCCCCTGGAGGCCACCATGCCGCTCGACCGCCGCACCCTGCTCTCGACTGGACTCGCATCCGCCGGCCTCGCAACGGCTGCTGCGGCGGCCGGTCCGCGCGCGCGGGACGAGACGGCGACCGCAGCTTTTCAGCCCGTTTTCGCGCCCGATGGCGACGGCGACCAGACCGCTCGTCTGCAGTCCGCAATCGACGACGCCGCCCGGCGCGGCACGCCCCTCACGCTTGCCGCAGGGCTTTTCCGCGTCGGCCACATCAAGCTTCGGCCCAACTTGCGGTTGATCGGCGCGGCGCGCCAGTCGGTGCTCGAATTCACGGGCGGCGCCGCCTTCCTCACGGGAGAGGAAGCACCGGGGCTGCGCCTCGAAGGCCTCGTCATTGACGGCAGCCTGCTCGGCATGGATGCGGGGCTCGGCACCGGCCTGATCTCGCTCTCCGACAGCGACGGCATTTCGCTCGTCGATCTCGACGTGCGGCGCGGCCTCATGAACGGCATCGCGCTCACGCACTGCTCGGGCCGGATCGGCGATTGCGACGTGCGGGACATGTCGCAGGCGGGGATCTTCAGCCTCGATGCGCGCGGCCTCGACATCGCCCACAACGCCGTCATGGATTGCGGCAACAACGGCATCCAGGTCTGGCGCAGCGCGGCCGGCGAGGACGGCACGACGGTGGTCTCGAACCGGATCTCGCGGATCGCGGCCAAGGCCGGCGGCAGCGGCCAGAACGGGAACGGCATCAACGTGTTCCGGGCCGGCGGGGTGCTCGCGGCGTCAAACCGCATCGAGGACTGCGCCTATTCCGCCATTCGGGGCAACAGCGCGGAGAACATTCAGATGGTGGGCAACGCCTGCCGGAAGCTGGGCGAAGTGGCGCTCTACGCCGAGTTCTCGTTCGCGGGCGCGCTGATCGCGACCAACGTCATCGACGAAGCCGCCAACGGCATCGCCGTGACCAACTTCAACGAAGGCGGGCGGCTCGCGGTGGTGCAGGGCAATCTGGTCCGCAATCTGTTCCGCCGCGAACAGGAGCCTGTCGACAAGCGCGGCATCGGAATCGGCATCGAGGCGGACGCGGCGGTGAGCGGCAACGTGGTGGAAGATGCTCCGACGGCCGGTATCTCGGCGGGATGGGGACCCTACCTGCGCGACGTCGCGATCACCGGCAATCTCATTCGCAAGGCGGGGATCGGCATCATGGTATCGTCGGACCCGAAAGCGGGCGCGTGCCTGATCAGCCAGAACATGATTTCGAACACGCGCGACGGCGCCATTCGCGCCATGGACCACGGACAGGCGCACGGGCCGGATCTTGCGTCTGCCGAGGTGCCGGCCGGAAGCCGCCTCGCGATCAGCGGAAATCTCGCCGTTTAGCTCTTTTTTTTCGTGCTTCTTATCGGACACGGTGGCTTGCCTGGCTCCGCCATGACCGGTTCCCACTTTTCCGGAAGCACTCTGCTTGTCGTGTTTCTAATCGGAAAACCGGTTCCCACTTTTCCGGAAGCACTCTACGGCGCGGGCGGCGGCGGCGTTGCGCTGATCAGCTTCAGCAGCTCGCTGTCCTTGGAGATCTGGCCGGTGTCGCGGCACTCGTCCTTGGCTTCCTGCGTGCACTCGACCGTGACGGTGTACGGCACGCCGAAGCGCATGATCGTGTATTCGGCCAAGAGGCCTTCTTCGCCGCCCTCATTGCGGTCGTCGAACACGTTTACGGCCGGGCCGGCCGCCGGGGCCGCGCCGGGGCTCTTGTTCTCGTAGAGCGGCAGTTGCTCGGGCGTGAATTCGTGCTGCACGCGAAGGTCGGCCGAGACCGAGACCGTCACGTCGCCGTAGCGCTCGACAATCTGATACCAGACGGGATTTTCCTCATCGACGACGACATCGCGCTCCGTCGCCGGGCGCGGCCCGAGCCGGAACGTGCTTTCGACCACGCCGGGCGTCGCCCCGAAGGCGAGCACGGGCAGCTTCAGCTTGGAGAGTTTGTCGTCTTCCGTAGGCCCGAGCGAGCGCGCGGACCCGCCCGCATTGGCCGAGACGAAGCTCTTGATTTCAGGATCGGACCATTGCACCGCGATCAATTTGTCGTTGGCGGAGGCAGACGACGTCACGCCGAGGCACACCACGAGCGCGGCGCACACGCTCGGGGCGGCGCGCGAAACCGGACGCGACAAACGATTGATCGGCATGCGAACACATCCTTGTTTTATCAACCGAAGTCGTTTTACCGACCGAACGCGCGCGCTTTATGGCGCTGACCTGCAATTGGGCTGGCCGCACGCGGCAGCGACCTTACCCGGCGGTGGCGTTTGCGATCAAGTCCATCCCTGTGAAGCGTCTCCCACTTGCCACGCACGCGCACTTCGTCGGCTGCTGCCGGTTGAATGCCTACGCCGCAAAGAGTATTCGCTTGGGACCACGCTCCCCGGGGGGAGCGCCGCAATCTCCTGCACGCTGGTTCGCGCACGCGCGCGATTTGGCGGACACAGGGCGGATTGCGGTCTGAGTTGTGCGTGGAGTGCCCAATGGCCTGGCGAATTTTCCGGACCGTGCTCGTCGGCGCCGTCGTGTCGGCCGCACTGCTGATTGCATTCCCGCCCACTGGCCTTCTCAAAGACCAGCTTGCCGCGACCATCGGATCCGCCATCGGACGCAAGGTCACGATCGGCGACCTGCGGCTCAGCGTGCCGCTGAAGCTCGAAAAGCCGCGGCTCGATGTCGAGCTGCATAACGTGACCGTCGCCAACCCCGAGGGGATGCCCGTCCGCGACCTGTTCACGGGACAGATCATCACGACGACGGTCGAATTGCTGCCGCTGATCAAAGGCCGCGTCCGCATGGAGGCGCTGGCCTTCGTCCAGCCTGCCCTCGCGCTCGAGGAAGACGCGGCGGGCAACCGCAACTGGGTGTTTGCCGCCACGAGCGCGCCGGCCGCGGCGGCAGCCGCGCCCACGGAAGCTGCGCAGTCCACCCCTGCGCCCACGACCTCCGCACCGGCCGCCGACTTCACGCTGCCGCCGGCGATCACGATCGATACCGGGGCGGTCTCCTACCAAAGCGCGCTGACGGGATCGAAGGCAGCCGCAAGCGCCATCACCTCGGTGCAGACGCTCGATGCAATCTCGGGCGCCGTCACGTCGAAGGGCCAGCTCACGGCCGGAGGCGAAACCGTCGCGTTCGACGTCGCGCTCGGCGACTACACGGCGTTGACGAGCGTCAAGACGACCACGCTTGTGGCGCGGATGGACGCGCGCCCGCTCACGGCCAGCGTTTCTGGCGATGCTTCTTTTTCCACCACGGCCGAGTTCAAGGGCAACGTGGTGGCATCGACGCCGTCTCTCGTGGGACTTGCGCAGTGGGCCGGAGCGGATGCCGCCGCTTCGGGCGAGCCGCTCAGGACGTCGCTCGAAGGCAAGATCGCGGCTGCGGGCGACGTCATCGCCTTCACCGAGACGGACGTGATGGTCAACACGACCAGCGGGCGTTTCGACGGCACGCTCGATCTCGCGGGCGAGCGCCCGAAGATCTCCGGTGCGGTTTCGAGCGAGCACGTCGACCTCAGGCGCCTGACAGGGGCCACGCCGCGTGCGTCGCTTGCGCCGGAAGCGATCCAGGAGGATTTCGAGCCGCTGGTCAAACCGTCGTGGGAGCAACTGCTCAACGACCTCAACACGCTCGAAAGCGGCCCGCAGGCCGCGGCTGTCGCGCAAGCGGCGCCGACCGCCGCCGTCAGCTCGGCAAGCGGCTGGAGCGACCAGCCGTTCAATCTCAAATCGCTGCGTTCAGTGGACATGGATGTCGAGATCCGCGCCGCCCAGATTTCCTACGGACAGCTCGATCTCAAGCAGGGGCGCGTCAAGGCCGGTCTGGTCGACGGCGTGCTCGATGCCACCATCGAAGAGCTGGCGGTCGGTGACGGCTCGGCCAAGGGCACGGTCAACGTCGACAGCCGCGCATCGCCGCCGCGCGCGAAAGTGGCGCTCAATCTCTCGAAGGTCGCCGCAGAGCCGATCGTGACGGAGCTGACCGGCAAGCCGCTGCTCTCTGGCACCTCGGATGTGGTGATCAACGCCACGGCGGCCGGCCAGAACCAGGCGCAGCTCGCCTCGACGCTGGACGGCAAGGCGCATTTCCAGATGGGCCGCGGCGCGCTGCGCGGTTTCGACGTGCGGCGCATGATCTTCGAGTGGTGGAAGAGCTGGAAGTTCGATCTCGCCATGAAGACGGGATTCGAGCGGCTGGATGCCCAATACGACATCAAGAAGGGCATCATGCGCAGCGAGCCCGGCTTCTCGATGGGCGGGCCCGAGGTCGAGATCAACTCCACCGGCTCGGTGAACGTGCCGGCGCGCAAGCTCAACCAGGAAATCCGCGTCAAAGCCATTCCGCCGCCGACGGCGTTTCCGATCCCCGTGCGCATTTCGGGCGACTGGGCCAAGCCGTCCGTCGGGATCGACTGGGGCGGGCTCTTTTCGTCGTCGCCGGGATTGGGCGGGCCGCAGGCGCTGGCCGCCTCGCCCGAGCCGCCGCCCGCAAACGTCCAGGCGGCGATCCGGCGCGTGCTCGCGGCCGATCTTCCGCCGGACCGTCTGTCACCGGATGCTCGGCAAATGCTCCAATCTCTGCTGCCTCCCGAGGAAGCAGCGCCCGAAAGTGGAACTCCGGAGGGTGGCACGCCTTAGTTTCGTCGTGCTTGTTGTCGGACACTGTTAAACCGCATGGCTCCGCGATGACCGGGTTCTCTTGATTGTGATTTAGTCTTTGACGGTCCACTGCATTTTTTAGTTTGGCGAGCATTTTCGGCGCACCGGTTGCACCCGCGGTTGCGTTGCCAGGACCGGACTGTTTGGGGCATAGTCGGCCGGGGATCCGGATGCGTGTTTCGGCATTGGGAACGGGGGATGTCGCGTGAGAGTGGTTCGTAGGTTTGCGTTGTGGGCCGTTCCCGCATGCGCGGGACTTCTCCTTTTCATTCCAGTCCGCGCACCGGCGGAAGTCGCCGTTCCTCCGACGCCGCGCTCGATCGAAATGGCGACACGCGCCCTCGTGGGCCGCGATCCAACAACGTATGCGTTGGCGCAGAGCCTCGCGGGTGCTCGGACAGGCGGCGGTTTCGGCGTGATGCGCGCCGATGACGGGTCCTGCTACGGGCGCGACGACAGCGGCAGCCTGGTGCACCTCGCGCGCTGCAGCCTGCTGCCGCCGGAAGGCACTCCGCCTACTCCAACACCGACACCGACACCCACGCCGACACCGCCCGAGACCGGTGAAGGCCCGGTCACGCCGCCGACGCCCGGCGAGCCGCCCGCGCCGACGCCGACCGAAAAAGCAGGCTTCGCCTACTACCCGCCCGGATCGCTTTTCGAACGCGACCAGGGGCGCGGGCGCGTCGACCGTTTCGTCTACATGCCGGATATGCTGTTCCCGCTGAAGCTCGCCGAGGGCCAGTATCCGCACATGAACTCCCAGATCTGGGGTTACGGCGGCGGCGGCTGGAACGGCAAGGGCGCGGCCGGCGGCAGCGACAGCGATCCGCGCAACTACGATCCCATGAAGCAGCGCGACAACTATTGCGAAGTGCGCGGCTGGGACATGCCGATGTGCCCGGGCGGCGCAGGCCACCAGGGACAGGACATCCGCCCGCCCTCCTACAAGGACAATTTCTGGGAAGCCGTCGCCGCAGCCGATGGTCAGATCGTCAACGTGACGAGCAACACCACCGTGCAGCTCAAAGCGACCGACGGCACGGATTACTACTACCTCCACATGCACCCCAAATCGATCACCGTGAAGACGGGGGCGAAGGTCAAGAAGGGCCAGGTTCTGGGCCGCGTGTCGCGCTACATGGGCGGCAAAATCGCGACCAGCCTGCATCTGCATTTGCAGGTGCGCCAGCGCGTGAAGGTCGGCGACAAGACGCTGCAGGTTTATGTGCCGACGTTCACGTCGCTCATCGCCGCGTTGCGCCGCTCCAAGGGGATCGACGGGGGGATCGACGCGTCCGGCAATCTGATCGTCGATGCCGGTCTCGAGATCGGCGCGCCGAAGCCGCCGCCCACGCCGCCCACTCCGGCGCCGGAACCCAAACCTGCGCCGACACCCACGCCGCCTCCGGCTCCGGCGCCCGAGCCCGCACCTGCGCCGCAGCCAGAGCCCGCGCCGCAACCGACGCCCGAGCCGCCTGCTCCGCAGCCCGAGCCGGAACCGGCGCCCGCACCGGAACCTGCGCCTCAGCCGGAACCGCCCGCGCCTGCGCCAGAACCGAAGCCGGAACCTGCTCCGACGCCTACACCTGCGCCAGAGCCCGCTCCCGCGCCCACACCTGCGCCTTCACCTGCTCCCACGCCGGAACCGAAGCCTGCGCCGACGCCGGCTCCGACACCTGCACCTGCTCCCGGTCCTGAAAAGGGCTGGTGGCAGTCGACCAAGGACAACTGGAATTCCTGGTGGAACTGGGCCACGGGGCCCTGATCCACGACGATGCCGTTCAATGTTGAGTTAGGAGTCGCTTGATGCCGAGACATACGCCAGCTTCTGCCGTGGCGATGCTCATCGCGATCGCCGCGCCGCTCGCCGCCGCCGAAGCGCAACTGCCGCCGTCGCAGTACGACCGGCTGCAGCGATCGCTCGAAGAGAAGTTCGCGCCGAAAAAGACGCCGCAGCCGAAGCCTTCCCAATCCGGCGGCGGCCAGCAGAAGCAGGACGACTTCATCTACATCGATCCCGGCAACAAGGATCAGAAGGGCTCCAACGAGAAGCGCTCCGACGCCTCGTGGGGCGAGAAGGTCTATGCGTTCTTCTCCTCGAAGTTCGCCGACGAGCCTGCGGCTTCGGCCGCCCAGCCGGAGGGCGCGTTCAGCGAAACCTCCGAGGCGGACACGTCGCGGCAGCCGTCCATCTTCCGCTCGCTCTATCCGCGCAAGTCGCGTTCGCGCCAGGAGCCGAGGGACCAGAGCAGCGAGCGCCGCGTGCCGGTGGCGAAGCCGAACAGCTACGTGATCCAGCTCAGTCCGACGGCCACCGACAAGGACATCGAAGACCTCCTGAAGAAGTACCACCTCAAGATCACGAAGATGATCGCGCCGCTCGGCGTGATCACGGTCGAGGTCGACGAGAGCGCGAGGCGGCGTGCGCCCGTGACATCGCCCGCGCCCGGCGCGGCGCCGGCCGACAGCAAGGCCCAGCTCCAGAACGTGCTCGAGCCGCAGCTGATCCGCGATCTGCGCGACGAGAAGGTCGTCGACGGCGCGTTCGTCAACTCGACGATGCAGGCCAAGCATCTGCCCAAGAGCAAGGGCGCTTCGATCGTCGTCGGCGATGAAGTGTTCTCGTGGCGCTGGCAGGCCGGTGACACGTTCGACGGCAACTGGGGCCTCAAGGCCATCCGGCTGCCGCCCGTCTGGACCATTCTCGATCGCTACCGCAAGGCGAACCCGCAGGCCGTGCGCCCGAAAATCGGCATCATCGACGGCGGCTTCGCGACCAACGCGATGGTTCCGTTCGCTTCGATGCAGAACGTCAATCCGCTGGTGTTCCACACCGCGAGCTGCGGCACGCATCACGGCATGCACGTGGCCGGCATCATCGGCGCCAACCCCGGCGATCAACCCGGGATCAACGGTATCGTGCCCGGCGCGCGCATGGACGCGATCGCCGTCGACGACAAGATCGTGGGCGACTCGGGCCAGGCCGGAGTCGACGAGGGCTGGCAGGTGCACGCGTTGCTGTTCGACGACGTGCTCGCCAAGACGCTCGACTACGTCTACGCCAACCTGATGCAGCCCGACGGGCTAAAGGTCATCAATGTCAGCCTCGGCTACAATTTCGTGGCCAGCGATCTGCTCGGCGACGACGATCCGGACGAGGTGCCGGGGCTCGCGTTGCATGTCACGCATCAGGCCAACCTCATCCGCCTGATGGCCAGTCGCGTGCAGGACCATGTGCTGTTCGTCGTCGCGGCGGGCAACGATTCCGAAGGCCGCACGACACCGATCGACGCGAAGTGGGCTTCGCCCTTCGCCTGGGCCGGCACGCAGAAATCCGCAACCGGTGAAAGCCCGCCCAACATCGTGGTCGTCGAAGCCGTCGATCGGAATGGACTTCGCGCCGACTTCTCCAACACGGGCGGGCATCTCGCGGCGCCCGGCGTCGACATCATGAGCACGCTCGCCGCCGACAAGGTGCCGTTCGGCGTCTGCAGCGGCACCTCGCAGGCAGCGCCGCACGTGGCCGCGCTGGCGGCGATCCTGTTCGAGCTCGCCCCCGACAAGAAGCCAGCCGAGATCGCAGCGATCCTGCGCAAAAGCGCGACCCCGCCGCCTTCCGGCGCGGCGCAGGCGGCGACCATCGACGCGCTCGAAGCGGTCAGCGAAGCGGCTCCCCAGGCGGCGCGCCTGGTCGCGGACCTCGACGGCGACGGCGCGGTCGGGCCGAGCGACCTTGCGCTGTTCTCGCGCCAGATCGCATCGCTCGCCAACGCGGCGACGGCCAACGCAGCCTTCACCGAGGACCTCAACGGCGATGGCGTAGTCGACGACAACGAGTGCTTCTGGCCGCAGATCGACATCAACGGCAGCGGACAGGGCGCGTTGACGCCGAGGGACGCGCGTTTACTCAGCGGCTCGCGGCGCACGGATCTCGCCGCGATGGACTTCCTGTGGTCGGATTCGGCTACGCCCTTCGCAACCGCCATGGCGGCGGCCGGCCTTACGACGCCGCCCGAGATCTATGCGGTGGCGGAGTCGACTCCTGAGCCGGTGACGCAGTGCCGCCGTCTCATCAATTCGAACGTCGTGGCCACCGGTCCCACGCAGCCCACCGGCACGGGCGGCGGCACACCGATCGCGGCGACCGCCGGTACGACGGCGGGCGCGTCCACCAGCGACGCCGCGGCGGTGCGCAGCGAAGTCGAGGCGGCGATTTCGGAGCTGCGCAAGACGCATCCGAACCTGCACGTCACGATCAACCCGGCGACCGGATTGCCGAGCACCGTGATGGGGCTTTCGCCGCAACCCGGCGGCACGGCCGGGCTCGGCGCGGCAAGCGGTTCGGGCGATCTCTCGGAAGAAGAGACCAAGCGGGCCGTGGAGAGCTACTTCGGTACGGGTGGCCTCGGCACGCTGTTCCCGAGCAAGAACAAGAGCGCCAAGCAGCAGTATGTCGACCGCCGCAAGGATCCGGATTTTCCGGATCGCTACGTGGCGGAGGTCGAGCAGCGCATCGAAGGCGTGCCTGTGTTCGGATCTTCGGCCAAGCTTACCGTGTCGCGCTCGCTCGGCGTGACGAAGTACAGCGGCACGACCTCCAATGCCGCCGTCGAGACCACGAAGCCGAAGATCGCCGAGGGCGAGGCGGTGGCGGCCGCACGTGCCAAGCTCAGCGAGGTGCTGCGCAGTGCGCCGGACGCCTCGCGGGCGTTCCCGCTCGCGCCCGATCCGCAGAAGGCCGACGTGGCGAAGCCTGAACTCACCGTGTTCGACCCCGCGCTCGTCGGCAAGGCGAAGGCGGGCCCGACACGGCTCGCGTGGCTCGTGACGATCGACTCGTTCCGCATCTTTGTCGACGCGGCGACGGGCGAGGCCTTCTACTACTACCGCGACCAGCCGTCGGGCATGCTGCGCCGGATCTACGATCTGGCGCAGACGACCACGTTCCCCGGCACGATCGGGATCGACGAGGACGCCCGCACGCGCGCCGAGAAGCTTTCTCCCGAAACGCTGATCGCGTTCCGCAACGCGGGCATCGTGCGCGACTACTTCTTTCTCACGTTCGGCCGCAACAGCTTCGACGATCGCGACGGATCGGGCGGATCGCCGCTCGAAGCCTACGTGCAGCACGGGCGCACACAGAACGCCTACTGGTGCACCACGAAATCCTATGACTGCCCCAAGGGCAACGTGATGGTGTATGGGCCGGGCTACGCGGGCGCGCTCGACATCGTGGCCCATGAAATGACGCACGGCATCATCGCGCACGAAAAGAACCTGCTCTATCTCAACGAGCCGGGGGCGGTGAATGAATCGCTCGCCGACATTTTCGCAGCCCTGATCGAACTCGACGCGAAGGGCGACGGCGGCAACTGGCTGATCGGCGAAGCCTCGCCTGGCTTCTCCGTGACGGCGCCGTTGCGCAGCCTGGCCGACCCCAACCTCAAGGACAGCAACGGCCTCTCGCTCTTCAACCGGGCGGCGCGCTTTTCACTCGCCAACCGCGGCCAGCCGGATCACTACGCGGACGTGCTCACGCCGGACGATACGCAATGCGGCTCGACGGCCTACCAGGACAACGGCTGCGTGCACTTCAACAGCGGCATCCTGAACAAGTTCGCCTACCTGATCTCGGAGGGCGGCACGCATCGCGGCATGACGGTGCGCGGCATCGGACGCTACAAGCTCGCGCGCATCACCTATCGCGCCATGACGGTCGGCATGAACCAGAGCTCGACGCTGGCGCATGCGGCGAACGCGTTCGTCGAGGGCTGTTTCGAACTCGCGAGCGGCGAGATCGGCGGCTTGATCCCGGCCGACTGCGAGCAGGTGATCGCCTCGCAGCGCGCGGTGGGGCTTGAAATGCCGTCGTCGTGAGTGACGTCGTCGTAACGGCGGACATGACCCGGAACTGAAGTTGACGCACGCATGAGAAGCACGAGGGAGTGAGCATGACACGGGTCAATCTCGACCGCCGCCAGATCGCCGCGGGGCTTGCCGCCGCGATGGCCGCGCCGTTCACGCCTCGCCTCAGCCTCTCGCCCGCGCTCGCGCAGACCGGCCGGGGGCCCTGGTCGGAGCTTACCGCGCTCGCCGAGGAAGCCCAGCGGCTCGGGCTGTCGGTTCCGCGCATGGGGCTCGCGCCGTCATCGGGGGGTGACGATTTCACCGAGATCCAGCCCGCGCTGGTGGACTTCATGGACGGTGTCAGCGCGTCCGCGCCGGATGCGCCGGGAGCAACGTCCGCCGACGTTGGCAGCCTGATCGACCGCGCGTCCGAGATTCTGCGCACGAGCCGCAACGCGGAACGCGTACAGCGCGACATTCCGGAAGGTCCGCAGGCGGCTGCCGTCACGGCGCCGAAGTTCGAAGCCATCGCAGACGATTATCGCAAGCTGTTCGACACCTGCGTGATCCGCCCGGAAAAGAAGTCCGAGGTGATGTGGTACGTGTCGAAGATCGCCGATCCGACGCGGCGCAAGGCCTACGAGCAGGTGTTCGAGGAAACCTGCGTGCCGTGGTACGTGGTGGCGATCATCCACGGCATGGAATGCTCGTTCGACATGAACTCGCATCTCCACAACGGCGACTCGATCAAGGCAAAGACCTGGCAGGTGCCAAAGGGACGGCCCAATCCGTGGCTGCCGCCGTCCGACTGGGTGTCGAGCGCGGTGGACGCGCTCAAGTACGACAAGCTGCACGAGCAGTCCGACTGGAGCCTGCCGCGCATTCTCTATCGCTGGGAAGGCTACAACGGCTGGCGCAGCCGCGTGCTCTACAAGATCAACACGCCGTATCTCTGGAGCTTCTCGAACCACTACAGCAAGGGCAAGTTCGTGGCCGACAACGTGTGGGACGGAAACGCCGTCTCCAAGCAGTGCGGCGCGGCGGTGATGCTCAAGGGGCTGGTGGAAGCCGGCCATATCGCGACGCCGGCGTAGGGTGTAGTTGGCGAGGCTCAGCCGATAGAGAACGCCGGCATGGAGCCGACAGCGGACCTCGGTTGAAAGTGAAGCCCGCAAGCACGTCGGCTTAGCGGCTGCCGCCGGTCACTTCTTCTGCGCAGGATCGGCGGCGGTGCCCGCTGTAGCGGGCTGTGCTGCCTTCGGCGTCGCCGCGGTCGTGGCGACCGCTGGCTTCTTCTTGACCGCGGCAGGCTTTTTCACTTTTGGCTTTTCGGGAGGGTCGCCGAAAAAGCCGAAGTCGAACAGAGATGACAACGGCGCGGTCTCGCTCACGCCGCCGTTGTAAGCTTGAAGCACGCTCACCTTCGTGCCGACCTTCGCAATCGAGGCCAGGTGCACGACGTGCTCGTTCGTCAGACGGAAGCAGCCCGACGAATTCGCGCGCCCGACCGTGCGATCGTTGTTCGTGCCGTGGATACGATACACGGTACTGCCGAGATAGAGCGCGCGCGCGCCTTGCGGGTTCTTGAGCCCGCCCGAAACCGTGAGCGGCAGGCCCGGCACGCGCTCGTGCATTTCAGGCGGCGGCGTCCACGACGGCCAGGACGCGATCCGGCTGATGCGCTGCGTGCCCGTCCAGGTGAAGCCCTCGCGGCCGACCGAGATGGGATACTCGTAGGCCTTCTTGTTCGGCAGCACGAAGTACAGCTTGCGCGATTGCGTATCGACGATGATGGAGCCGGTTTCCTCGCTGCGGTCGAAATAGACGATCGGCGGCGCGACAGGCGCGATGTCCGGCCGCTCGCCGCCATCCATATGCTTGGGATAGACAACGGGCTCGGCGGTTGCACGGCGCGCTTCGCGCTCGAGGCGCTCCGCTTCCTTCATTTGCGCATCATGTTCAGCGACAGAGTCGCTGAACTGCGCGTTCGCCGGCGCCGCCATCAGCGCGACACAGGCCGCCAAAGCCAGACACGTTGCGCGCATTTCCATAAGCGTTCCGCAACCGGTTGATTACCTTAGCCCTGATAGGGCACCTCGCCGCCCCTGGACAAGTCCCGATCACAGTCCAGCGGCTGCACGAAGCGTCACCTGTTGCAGTCCTGCCCCATTGCGGCACGGCGCGTTGAGGCCCCAATCTTGCGAACAAGCTCACCGAAGCATCAACTTGTAGGCACCCTCGCAACTTGCTAACTCATGCGACCTTGCGAAATCGCGCATGTGTTTTCGCCCTTGAGCGTCTGCTCGCGGACCGCATGCGGCGCCTCCTAATCCTCATAGGACATGATTGTGACACTTGCCTCCGGCGCGTGCGGCCTTGACTTTGGCACATCCAACAGCGCTATCGGCCATGCCGCTGAAGCTCATCCCTCTCTGATCCCCCTGCAGGACGGCCGCGCTTCGATCCCCACCGCAGTGTTCTTCAGCTTCGAGGACGGAAGCGTCACCTTTGGCCGAGATGCGGTCTCCCGCTACTTGCAGCGCGAGAATGGACGCCTGATGCGGTCGCTGAAATCGGTGCTCGGATCCTCGCTCATCCACGAGCAGACGCAAGTTGGAACGAAGCGCATCCGGTTCGATGAGATCATCTCGCTTTTCCTCGGCTACGTGCGCAAGGCCGCCGACGAACCGTCGTCCGTCGTCATGGGCCGCCCCGTGTTTTTCGTGGACGACGACCCGGTCGCCGACAAGAGTGCGGAGGATCAGCTCCGGCAGGCGGCGCAACACGCAGGCTTCAAGCATATCGAATTCCAGTTCGAGCCCATCGCTGCCGCCCTCGACTATGAGCGCCAAGCCGGCGCCGAAGAACTCGCGTTCGTCGTCGACATCGGCGGCGGCACTTCGGATTTCTCTATTGTCCGCGTCTCTCCGCACCGGCGCGGGAAAGTGGACCGCAAATCCGACATTCTCGCCTACTCGGGCGTGCACATCGGCGGCACCGATTTCGACCGTCGCCTTGAGCTCCAGGCCGTGCTTCCCTATCTCGGGCTTGGCGCCAAGCTTCGTCACAAAGACATGGAAACACCTTCGTGGTGGTACCAGGATCTCGCAACCTGGCAGCGCATCAACGTCCTCTATGACCACAAGATCCTTGCCGACATTCGCCGGGTACGCCGAGATGTGTTCGAGCCCGAAAAGCTCGACCGGCTGCTCGAGGTCCTGGAGAACAGGAAGGGTCACGCGCTGCTGACCGCCGTCGAGGACGTCAAGATCCAGCTCTCCTCCGCAAAGCTCGTGGCGATGGATTTGCAGAAGCTCGCCGGCATCGAGCCGATCGACATCACGAGAAAGCAGTTCGACGGCGCGATTGCCGACCAGATCGGCCAGATCCACAAGACGATCAGAAACACCCTGAGCCAGAGCAACGTGGCCGCCGACGCCATCGGCTCGGTGTTTCTGACCGGTGGCTCGTCGCGGATACCGCTGCTGCTTGCGACCTTGCGCAAGGTGTTCGGCAATGCCCGTATCGTCGAAGGCGATGCGTTCGGTTCGGTCGCCACGGGGCTCGCACTTGAAGCCCATAGCCGTTTCGGGGCGATGCGCGCGACGCCGGCGTAGGGTGGGCGGTGGCGAGAGCTCAGCCAAGAAAACGTCGGCTTCGGCGTCACAAGCCGACATAGATACTTGGTCCACGGCGGGATGAGCAGATCGCTTCAATGCATGTCAGAAATCAGCGACGACCAGCGTGTATGCGTCTCGGTGGCGGTCGGAATAGGCATTTGAGGCCACTTTAAGAATTCGATCCCTGTAGCGATCGAACGTGTTTAGGAAGCCGGCTTCATCCAGCTTCGTGCTGGGGTCTATGCGAGAGAACGCGCGCTGCTCCACGAAGAAATTGATCTCAAACGTTCCGTCGTAGCCCCAAAAACGCACGCGGCGGCCTCGCTCATCGTAGCTCCGGCTCAGGTTAGGAAAGGTGAGGGTCATAGAGCGATCCTCCTTCTGGCGTCTCGCTGGCGCAAAGGACGGCTAATTCTGTGTGTGGATGCGCTCACACACTGTCTTCCATAACGTCTTGCTCATGTGCGTCGCGGGCTCCCAGAGATCCATGCACGAAGCAAGCTTCTGCGCCTCGGTCGGCGGCGCGTAGCTTCTGGTCTCCGCGGCCGGTTTTTCGATTTGCGCGTCAACGGGCAGGCCCAGCGGCTGTTTGGCACGAGCAGGTGAATGTGCCATGCTCGTCGAACATGCCAGCAAAACCAAAGCTAAGGTGGTCGCGCGATCTTGCCGGACGGCCATTGCAATCATCGCCCCTTTTTGTCGACGAAGCGCTTCGGAGCGCCGTTTGAGAACGCATTGTCACCTGGCGTTCCGTGGCTGTCGGATTCTCCGACCCATCAATCTAGCGATGTCGGGTAGCTGAGTGACGCCCGGCCGTGACGTGTACGCCCGCCGCTACGATCGTGAACGATCATGTCCGCATGGACTTGAAAGGCAACCGCGCGCGCGAAAGCCATGGCATGAGCACGTAGGCGGTAGCTTGAAGAAGCGAGGATCTGTCCGCCTTCTCTGACCCGCCAGGATTCGCCGGGTCCGTGCACCACGTGAATTTCTCTGACCGATGCCTCGACGTGATCGTGGGTCATGGCTTTATCCTTTCGGGGAAGGCGGTGACGCTCGAATTCCAAAGCGTGGAAAGCAAGACCAACTCTTCATGATCGGCAAAACGCTCGTCGGGTTCGAGGATCGTCTTGACGCAATAGGACGGACCCCGCCCATGCCGAGGCCGGAGCCGCAGTATCTTGTAGGCAACGAAGCGTGCCGCTGCGGAATCGCGCGTCATGCCGACAAAGCACACCACTTGACCGACTTTGAAATTCACATCCGGTCATCCTCGTCCATCGCATCTCTCGCAAGGGCAGCGGCGAGATCCGCCGGATCAATCGTCGTGAGCTGCCGGGATAGCGCCGTCGGTGCCTGCACCGTGATCGTGGTCGAGGTCCGGCGCCAACCGACGATGGAAAGGCTGTCGATCTGCTCTTCCACCACTTCGATCTCGTATGTCCCGGGCGGGAGCAATTCGTCGAAGCCGGCCAGCCGAAACGGGCGGCGAAATTGAACGGACGTTTGAGCTGTTCGTTCGATCATGGGGTTCGCCTAGCGGAAGGTCGCCCCCGGCTATTCCCGAGGGCGAGTCTCAGTGGCTCTTCAGCTTGGAACTAGAGCTGGCGGCCATTCGCGAAAGCATCGACGTCCCGCTGGGCCTGCCCCTTGTCGAGGCTGTATTTCGCCTGGACCTGCGTGACGAGGTCGTCCTTGTCCTTGAGGCCGGCGATCTCCGTGGCGTTAAACTTCGACCACTTCTGCGCGATTTCACTACGCATTCCGGCAGCCTTGTCAGGCTGCGGAGTTGCTGGAGTTGTCGCCTGGGGTGCATTTGTCATCAGAAATCTCCTTAAGTAATTTTCAAATAATCTGGGACGTTCCCAAATCTTATTTTCAACTTATGTCACGCTATTTCATTTGAATTATGTCATTTCTCAAAATAAACTGAAATTTATTTTTCGATACTTGCGGACAATAACTTTTTGATTACTTGACGTGAAATTTGAGATGTCGGATCGATAAGCGCATATTTAGGGGTGCGGCGACTATCGTTACTTAAATGTATTGCGTTGGTGTTGCTGTGTCGTTGCATCAAGCGGCCTGTGCGATGCTGGGATTGGGCAGCGTCGTGAAGCAACAGGAGGCGCAGCGCAGCTTCCCTCACGCGCGATCACGGACGTGAGTGTGCAAGGGGGCGCTGATCACGAACCTCCGTGGCGCCGAGCCGCTTTGGGCCCGCCGACGTCAGCGCAGAAGCGGCGGATCCGACCGGGTCAAAAGCGCAGCAGCTCCTGCCGACTTGCCCCCTACTCCAACAGCGTCCGGAGCTGCGATTGGGCGAGGCCGTTGCCGTCGTTGAACATGTCGAAGTAGGTCTGGACGACCTGATTGACCAAGGGGCCAGAGTTCTCGAAGTCCTTCCCCTGGTTCTGTTGCAGCGGCTTTTGCAGCTCGCGCAGAGCGGCGAGCAGCGCTTGCGGCTTGCCGTTGAAGTCTTCGAGATCTTCCGCGCCTTTGGGCTTCGCGGCCGCGAACTTGTCGAACGTTTCGACGGCCTCCGCGTAGGATTTCATCGCGGGATCGAACAGCGCCATGTCGATGACGACCCCTTTGGGCGGCACCACGCCGGCGATGATCTGGTCGAACTCGGCTCCCGAGCTGTTCGGGCCGAGATTGCCGATCATCTGATCGAGCGTGTCGGCGTCGATGGGCTGGGGCCGCGTTTTCGGAAAGGTGTCGATGATGCGGTTGGCGGCGTGGAGCACGTTCGCCGCCTGCCATCTGAGCGTCCGCCCTTCGCTTGCCTCGATCGCCGCCACCTCCATGCCTTCGGCCGCGCGCACGAAGGGGCGCAGCTCGCGCAGCATCGCCTCGCGCTTGGCCAGGAAGTCTTCGGCCAGGGGAACCATGCGGACGTGGAGCGCCTTGCCGGCCTTCATGCCGTCCGTGCGATAGCCCTCGCGCTCGTAATAGGCATTCGCCTCGTTCAGAACCGGCGCCAGAGCCTCGTAGGCTGCGAGGTAGGTCGCGATGGCAGCGTCGAGCGCGGGCGTGTCGGGCTTCAGGCTCGCGCTGTTGCGGACTTCCGTCAAAAGACCGGCGATGTCGTGGACGTCGTACATGCCGTAGGAAATGTAGCGCTCTTTGCCGGTCGGGCCGGTCTTCATGTTGACCCAGCTCGCATAGCGCTCCCACGAGTCGCGGGCACGCTCGGTGGACCGGGACACCTCGATGTAGAGGTTGGCTTTCTGGAGCGTGGCGGCGGGGTCCTCGGCGGCAGCGCCCGGCACAGTCATCATCGGGATGGATGCCGCGAGCGCCAACGCGAGCCAAGCTGCACGGGCCGTGTTGCAAGATCTCAGCGCGCGCATGCATTGCTCCCTCAGCCGTGGGCGCGGGGCAGCGGGCGGCCCCGTCTGTGTCTCTATGAGGGCATCAGCGTCGCCAATAATCAGCGCTCGGGCAATCGGATTTGGAGAAGGCCGTAAAAATTTGCTCTCTGAACCCGTGTGCGGAGCGGGGGCATCACCCCAGCGTGACGCCGCAGGCGGCGGGCCAGCCGAGGCCCGCAAGCGTGTCGCCGCGCGGCTTGTACTCACAGCCGATCCAACCCGTATAACCGCTCGCGTCGATGGCGCGGAACAGGCGGGCGTAATCGAGCGTGGCGAGGCTCGGCTCGCCGCGATCCGGCGGGTCGGCGCACTGGTAGTGGCGCGCGAGGGGCCCGAACTCGGCGATGGCCGCCTCCACGCCGCCTTCCATTATGTGGCGGTGATAGAGATCGAACTGCAGGCCCAGATTGGGCGCGCCGACCTCGGCGATCACATCGCGGGCGTCCGCGGTGCGGGTGAGAAAATAATCCGGCATGTCGCGGGTGTTGATCGGCTCGATCACCAGGTCGATGCCCATCGGCGCGGCCCAGCTCGCCGCCATGCGCAGGTTCGCGACGTAGGCTTCGCGCGTCGCGCCGTGCGTCGTGAGCCCGGCCATGACGTGAAGGCGCGGGCACCCCAGCGCCTCGGCATAGTTCAGCGCCAGATCGACGGCGGACGCAAACTCGTCCTCGCGGCCGGGCAGCGCCGCAAAGCCGCGCTCGCCTTTGTCCCAGTGGCCGGGCGGAAGATTGAACAGCACGAGACTCAAACCGTTGGCATCCAGCCGGGCGCGGATGTCGGCGGCGGGCACGGCGTAGGGGAACATGAACTCCACGCCCTTGAAGCCCGCTTTCGCCGCCGCATCGAAGCGGTCGAGAAACGGCAGGTCCATGAACATGAAGCTGAGGTTGGCGGCAAAGCGGGGCATGGGCACTCGATCGCGCGGTTCAATCTTCAGGCTTAATCGTGGGACGGGCGAGACTGGCGGAGCTTCTTGACGCCGCCGCGCTTCACCTTGCTGTCGACGCGGCGCGCCCTGGCGGCCCGGCTCGGCTTGGTGGCGATGCGCCGCTTCGGAACGTGCATCGCTTCCTTCACCAGCTCCACGAGACGCTGGCGGGCGTCATCCCGATTACGCTCCTGCGTGCGGAAGCGCTCGGCGCGGATCACGAGCACGCCCTCGTCCGTGATGCGCCGGCCGGCGAGCTTAACGAGGCGGTCGCGCACGGCGAGCGGAAGGCTGCCGGAATGGCGCACGTCGAAACGCAGCTCGACGGCGGTCGAGACCTTGTTGACGTTCTGGCCGCCGGGACCGGATGCGCGGATGAAGCGCTCCTCCAGCTCGCGGTCGTCGATGGAAAGGGTGTCGTCGATATCCAGCATGGCTGGGATTTAGCAGAGTTCCCGGGCCAGGAAACCTGGAATGTGGCGGCGGCCGCGCCGCCTGGGCAGTGTGTATCGCCGGGGACTGACGGTTGCCGCCCGATGGGCCATGGTCAGCAAATCCATCTCATGGAGGCATTCGTGGTGACCCTATTCGACCTCATCGTCTCCGGCTTCGTGGCGCTCGTCGTTCTGCCACTGGCCGTTTCATCGCTCGTGGCGGGCTCTCCGCCACCGCCCCCCAACATGTTCCTCGCGAAGTACTACCTGGCCGAGCCGCGCCTGATGCTGGCGAGCAACCTGTTCCTGCTCGCGGTGTGCGCCACCGCCATTCAGAGGCTCGCGACCCATTTCGGTGTCTTGAGCGAGCCTGTCTCGCGCAGCCTCGATATCTGGATCAGCGTGCCGTTCGTCGTTCTGCTGCTGGCGTTTCTCGGCCTCTTCATCAAGGCCATTCTCACGGTGCGGCGCGCAAACCGGGCGGCCTGAACCAGCGCCCGGTGCGTTCCGCTCCTCTGCATTTTTGTCAGCGCGCGGCCAGCGCGGCGACGCACTCCGTCACACCCCGTTGCCAGGGCGGCAGGCGGAGCGCGAATACGCGCTCGAACTTGTCACAGTTCAGCGTTGCGTTGACGGGACGCGGCGCGGCCGCCGGGTAGTCCGACGATGCAATCGCCTCGGGCGCGGCTGAGGGCCTTGCGGCCGGGGCGCGGGCAATCAGCTCGCACGCCAGGCTATGCCAGGTCGCTTCTCCGCTGCCGGCCGCGTGGTAGGTGCCCCAGGGCATTGCATCGGAGGCGCCATTTTTTTCAGACGGGGCAGCAGCCAGGCGGCAGGCGATTTCGAGAATGGCGGCCGCGAGATGCGGCGCGTAGGTCGGGTTGCCGCGCTGGTCGGCAACGACGCGCAGGTGCTCGCCGGATTGAGCCTGGGCCAGCATGCGGGCGGCAAATCCGTTGGGGGCGGTGCTGAACACCCAGCCCGTGCGAATGATGACGTGGCGCGGGTTCGCGTCCGCAACGGCGCATTCGCCCTCATACTTCGAGCGGCCATAGACGGTGGCGGGCGACGGCTGGTCGTGCTCGTCGTAGGCGGCCGGTTTGCCGCCGTCGAAGACGTAGTGGGTCGAGAGGTGGATGACGGGGATGTTGCGGCGGGCGGCGGCGCGCGCCAGCAGCGCCGCACCGTCCCGGTTCATTGCAAAAACGGCGTCTCGATCGTGCTCGGCCTTGTCGACGGCGGTGTAAGCCGCGCTGTTGATGACCATGTCCGGCGACAGATCGCCGAAGGCACGCTCGATCGAGCGCGGGTCGCGCACATCGAGCGCCGGACGACCGGCCGCCAGAGCCTTGATTTCCGGCCGGGAGGGCGCCGCCTCGATCAAGGCCCGCGCCACCAGTCCATGCCAGCCCGCAATCAACAGCCGCATCCGTCTCCGGCCTTATCGACGTGTCCGGATGCACGATCGCAGCGCCGGGCCCAGATGACACGTGGGGCGCACGACCGAAGGCTTCAAGCGCACGCCGCGAGACGAACCGGTTTGCCGTTCTCGCCGGCCGTCATGTGCGGGCGGACCAGGGTGACCGGTGCGCCGCTCAGGGCGTTGCTGACGATGTCCTGGTCCATGCCGTGATCGAGCCCCTCGCACGCGAGGTCATGGGCGTACTGCAGCAGCGTGTCGTGAATGGCGACCCGCAGCGCATCCGAGAATGCCGCGCGCGCATGGCCGCCGGCGACGTAGCCCTCGGACGCGGTCAGATCGATCGTGCAATCGGAGCCGGACAGGCGGGTGAGCCCGTGCATCAGGTCGCGAACGGCGCGCAGTTCGCGTTCGTAGTCAAACGCGAGGTCGCGCTTCATGGAAATGTACTCGGATAGCTTTCCCATCGGACTTTCTCCCCAATACCGTGCCTTTCAGACATGGGTGAAGGCTCGATTTATTCGCTTACCAAAAGATTAATGCGGCATCGGCGCTGGATTATTTTTTCCTATATATATCAGATAGTTGACATACTTTGTGCGCTATCATTTAGAGCACAAGTCCACCTTGCCCGGCTCAGCGGCGCTTGCGCAGATCGCGCAGGATTTCGCGCGCCGCGTTGTGGCCCGGAACGCCCGTCACGCCGCCGCCCGGATGTGCACCCGACGCGCATAAGTAGAGGCCGTCGAGCGGCATGCGGTAGTCGGCGTGGCCGAGCACGGGCCGGAGCGAGAAGAGCTGATCGAGAGACAGCGCGCCGTGGAAGATGTCGCCGTCGACCATGCCAAAGCGCTGCTCGATATCGAGTGGCGACAGGATCTGACGGCCGAGGACGCTCGCTTTGAAGTTCGGCGCGTGGCGCGTCACGGTCTCGATCACGAGGTCGGCGAAGGCTTCTTTTTCCGCGGGGTCCGCCCACGAGCGGGGCGCGGGCAGATGAGGCGCGACGTGCTGGACGAACAGGCTCGCGACGTGGCGGCCGTCGGGAGCCAGCGTCGTGTCGAGCATCGTCGGAATCAGGATCTCGACCACCGGTTCCTTCGACCAGCCGTCGCGGCGCGCATCGAGATAGGCGCGCTCGAGGTAATCCATGGTGGGCGCGATGACGATGCCGGCGCCGAGCGTGCCGTCATTCTCGCCGCGTCCGCGCAGGCAGGTGAAGCGTGGCAGCTCCGAAAGCGCCACGTTCATGCGGAAGCTGCCGGAGCCCGACTTGAGGGTCTTCAGGCGATGATGCAGATCCGGCGCGACGGCCCCTTCGGGCACGAGGCGGGAAAACAGCAGCTTCGGCGGCACGGCTGCGGCAACGGCGCGCGCGCGCACGACCTCTCCGCTCGCGAGCTTCACGCCGGCGGCACGGCCGTTTTCGACGACGACTTTGGCCACCGGCACGTCAGTTCTGATCGTGGCGCCTTTTTCGCGCGCAGAGGACGCGATCGCCGCGCTGATCGCACCCATGCCGCCGATGGCGTGGCCCCAGACGCCGGTCTTGCCGTTCACTTCGCCGAAGCAGTGATGCAGCAGCACGTAGGCCGTGCCGGGCGTCGAGGGCGCCGCGTAGGTCCCAACGATGCCGTCGAAGGCGAACGCGGCCCGCACCGTCTCGTTCTCGAACCAGCGCGCGAGGTAGTCGGCCGCGCTCTCGGTGAAGAGGGCGGCCAGATCGCGTTGCGTCTCGAGCGGCAGCTTCAGAATGGAATGCGACAGGCGCGCGCCTTTCCAGAGCGCCGCCAGCCCGCCGCCCGCGTTCGGCGGCGTTTCGAGCACGAGACGCTTCAGCACGTTGGCGGCCGCTTCGAGGGCATCATCGTAGGCGGGAAGACGGGCGGCGTCGCGCTCGGAAAAGGCGGCGATGGCTCGCTGCCGCGCGGCGAGGCCGTAGGGCATCACGAGCGCGCGCGTCTCGTCGACGGGCCAGAAGTTGGCGACCTTGCGCTCGACGACGCGCAGGCCATGCCGGTGGAGATCGAGATCCGAAATGACTTTCGGATTGAGCAGGCTCACGGTGTAGGCGGCGACGGAATTGCGGAAGCCCGGATGGAACTCCTCCGTGAAGGCCGCCCCGCCCACGTGGGCATTCTTCTCGAGCACCACGACATCGAGGCCAGCGGCCGCCAGATAGGCCGCGGCCGTCAGGCCGTTGTGGCCGCCGCCAATGATCGCCACATCGTGCACGAGTGTCCCTCCGGAAACGCGCTGCGTTTACGGAGACCTACATCGCGCTCACCCCCAGGTACAGACCGACTTGCTGCACCGCTTGCGAGCACCGCCGATCACGCACGTCGATGCAACGTAGCGGCAATACCGGCAACTGTAGGACGAGAGGCATCCCCGATAGCTGCCGCCCCTCTGGAACTGGCAGGTGGTGATGGTCTGACAATCGCGGCCGGGGTTGACTCCCTGAGCGGAACTGCCGGCGGCCGTGGCCAGAGCGATGGAGAAAACCGCGACGAGGGAGAATGCCCCCAGGCCGGCGAGGCGAAACAGATTTTTGCGCAGGTTTCTCATGGCGATGGCCGCGCTGCTGGATCCGATCGGCCCACTTTCTGCCACATTTCGGCATCCCGCAAGAGGGATCGACGCTTGCGCCGCGCCCACGGGCCGGCATGCTTGCTCGCGCTCCAGTCATTTCGCGAAGGCAGGTCTCTTCCATGGCTCCCGATCCCGCCTATTCGATCCGCCACCTTCAGGCGGGAGACCTCGCGCTCTTCCGGCAGATGCTGGACATGTTCGGCGAGGCCTTCGAGGATCGCGACGCGTACACGGCCGCGCAACCCGACGACGCCTATCTCGCGCGGCTTCTCGGCGACGAGACGTTCGTGGCGCTCGCGGCGATGCGGGACGGCGCAGTTGCCGGCGGGCTTGCGGGCTACGAACTGCGCAAGTTCGAGCGGGCGCGCAGCGAGTTCTACATTTACGATCTTGCGGTTGCGGCCGCGGATCGCCGCCAGGGGGTGGCGACGGCGCTGATCGAAGCGCTCAAGACCCTCGCGCAGGCGCGCGGCGCCTACGTGATCTTCGTGCAGGCCGACCTCGTCGACGATCCGGCCATTGCGCTCTACACGAAGCTCGGGTGCGGAGAGACCGTTCTCCACTTCGATATTGCCGTGCCGTAGCCGGCTGGCGACCGGCAGGCGGAACGGGAGGCCGTTTTCCCTCCGGATCGGGCGGGAGACGTTGCCCGGATGCATCAACGGCTCGAATTCAAAAATTGCGGGTAAACTGACTATTGCCCCGCTCGACCAACGGCACTTACGCTCCTTGTACGAATTGCAAGCAGCAAGCGGGCTTTGGCCTGTCACAAATGTCCGGAGAGACGACCTTGCTGAGAACGCGCGTTGCGTCATCTGCCGTGACTGCGGCTCTGGTGCTCTCAGCCTCGTCCGCTGCGCACGCCGCGTGCCCTACTGGCGTCGCCAGCGGGGAAACGCAGACCACGACAGCCACGCTCGGCAGCGCCAATTCCTGCGCCATCGAGCAGGGCGGCGCGATTGACGTCCTTAACGCCGCCACCGCGACCGGCATCGATGCGACCGACACCAACTCCATCATGAACAACGGCTCGGTGTCCGCCGCCGCCGGCAACGGAGGCGTGGCCGCCGGCATCACCGCCAACGACTTCAACACAATCGTCGGCAGTGGCGCGGTATCGGCCATCGGCGGAAACGCTTCGAACGTCACGGGCATCGGCGTCGCCAACAACAACACGATGACGTTGAGCGGATCGATCACCGCGTCGGCCGGCGACGGCGGACCGCTCGTGCGGGGTATCAACGCCCTCAACACCAACACGATCACGACGAGCGGGGCGATCACCGCGACCGGCGGGCTCGGCGCGGACGCGTACGGCATCTATGCCCGCGACGGCAACACCGTCTCGAACAGCGGCAGCGTTTCCGCATCCGGCGCGGCGTTCTCCGATGTTGCTGGCATCCTCATCCGGTCTGGCAATTCCGTAACGAACACCGGCAGGGTATCCGCCAGCGGCGGTTCCGGGGTGTTCGGCATCTTCGGCGCAAACAGCAATTCCGTCACGAACAGCGGCGTCGTCACCGCGACCGGCGCCAGCGCCGTGGAAGTCATCGGCATCTACAGCTTCGCATCAGGCGCGATCATCAATACCGGCGAGGTCAGGGCCACGGGCGGCGCCTCGAACATCGGACTGTTCTCATTTTCCGACGGGACGATGATCAACAGCGGCACCGTCATCGCCGCCGGACCGACAGCGAGCGCGATCGGCTTCGGCGACGGCGCAAATACGCTGACGCTTCTGCAGAACTCGCGCATCTCCGGAGGGATCCGGCTCGGCATCGACGCCGATGCGGTGACGCTCGGGCGCGGCGAGAACTGGCTCATGACCTTCAACCAGGACCCGACCCTCGGCGGCAATACGCTCGACACACGCGGGCGGCCGTTCGCACTGCTCAACGGCGGGCTGACGGTTGCGACTTTCGACGCGGCGACCACGCTGTTCGGCATCGAGGACGAGGCGCTCTCGGATCTCACGGGCGCGATCAATTCCGCATTGCATGACCGCCTGACGTCCGGGAACCCGGCGAGCTACGTTTGGATGCAGGGCTTCAAAAGCACCCGCAGCAGCAGCGGCAACGCAAGCGGCACGGGGGGCGACGACGTCCGCCTCACAGGTGGACTGGCCGGCTTCTCGTTGCCGCTCGCCTCCTGGGCGCGCGGCGGCCTGTTTGCGGGCTATGCGGAAGCCGACCTCGAGAGCGCGTTCGCAAACAGCATCGGGGGCGCGACGCGGCGCCATGCGATCGAGCAGGACGGCTGGTTCGGCGGCGCGTACGGGCGCGCGTTCGCCGGGCAGGTCTACACCGACATCATCGTCACGGCAGGCTCGACCGAGTCCGAGTCGCGCCGGCGGATCCTGAACAACCTCGATGCCGACGGCGTCGAGACCGCGACCGGCAGCCGGGATGGCTGGCTCGTCAATTCGGAAGCGACCGTCGGCATGGAATTGCCGATGATGGGCGTGCTGGTCGTGCCGTCGGCGAGCGTCGGCTATGCGGCGCACTTTCTCGATGGCTTCACGGAGAGCGGATCGCTGGCATCGGTGGCGTTCGCGAGCCGCGACGTCGAGATCGTCGAAGGGCGGCTTCAGGTCGAGCTGCGCAGACGCTGGGAGGACGCATTCGGAAGCTGGCTTGCGATGTGGCGCGGCGGCGTCAAGGGGCGCAGCAACATCGGCGACGACGATCTCGTGGGCGTGCTTGCCAATACGACCGCGTTCAACGTTGCGATCCAGGGTGACGACGATGCGGCTGCTGTCTTCCTCGGCACCGACGTGACCTGGAGCCCCACCGCCGGCATGGCGCTGTTCGCGGGCCTCGAAGGCGCCCTCGAAAGCCAGGGCGACACGGTTCTCAACGCCCGCTTCGGCGCAAACCTCAAGTTCTAACGGCGGTCTTGCGCGGCTTCCCCCGCGGGAGGCTGCCAGGAGCCCCCCCCGCCAACACGCGCTTCGCGCTCGTGCCTAGGGCTTCAGATGCGTGTCGAGGAACGACCGCAACTGATGGATAGCGGCGACAGGGTCGAACTTGTTCAAGATGACCGCGCGCACGCACACGCCGTCCAGATAGGTCGAGATGAACGTTGCGGTCTCGTCGACGTCGATCTTGCGGAAATCCCCGCACGCGATGCCCGCAGACAGCGTCTGCCGAAGCACCTCGCGCTCCTCGTCGTAGAACCTGTGAATGACTTCGTGGACGCGCGATTTGCGTGGGGCGGTCTTGGAGTAGTCGATCGAGATCATGATCAGCTTCGCGATCGCATCGAACTGCACGATGTGCGTGTCGAGCCAACTGCGGATGATATCGCCCGGCCGCTCCAGGCTCTGACGTGAAGCGCGGAACTGCTCGAACGCGCGCTCGACCGCGAGCGTGACCGACTGGCGGAACAGATCTTCCTTGCTGCCGAAGTAGTAGTAGATCAGCGCCGGATTGAAGCCCGTGGCGTCGGCGATGTCCTTCGTCGTCACCGACGAAAAGCCTCGCTTCGAAAACAGCTCCAGCGCCGCCTCTCTGATCCGCAGCTGCGCATCCGGCGTGGCCACCGAGAGCTTCGGCCGCCCCGCGCCGCTTGCGCGTTTCGAACGCGGAACGCCCTCGCCGCTCTTCTTCGAACGTTCCTGCGTTTTTCTCGTTTCCCGGGCCATTCCCTCGCCTCTCCGCGCGCGCACGCGTCCTCTTGTATCAGACTCGATCCGTTTGCAGCGACGCCGCACGTTTGTGCACGGTGGTGCAATTTCTGTTCGAAAAATGGGCGCTTTTCAACGACTTCTCGCTTGAACGCATAAATTATTTCAGCAGTTAATTAAATACACAAAACGCAGCAGCGTGAGTGGTCGAGAACCTCTTCGCCTGGGACGGACGGATGATCGCGATGGACGCAGGCAGGGCAACGAAACCGCGGGAGCTGGAGCCTGCCGCAGGATCCGGCACACCGCCGAACCGTCGCCGCCCCCGGCTGTGGGCGATCCGCGGAACCCTGTCTTCCAAGACCTACGCTGCGATTGCCGTGCTGGGGATCGCGCTCCCGTTCCTTCTTTGGATCGGCCTTCTTTCGCTCGGCGCCGTTCCGAAGCTGTTCATGCCGGCACCCATCGAAGTGGTCGGGCGCTTTGCAAACTGGGTGACCAACGAGGGCTTTGCCGCCGATCTCTGGATCAGCGTGCAGCGTGTCACGCTCGGCTTCGCGCTCTCTCTCGCGATCGCTCTGCCCCTGGGCTTGCTGTGCGGCACGTTCAAGCCGTGCGAGGCCTTTCTCGAGCCCGCTTTCGACTTCGTCCGCTACATGCCCGCCGTGGCGTTCGTGCCGTTGATGCTGCTGTGGTGCGGCATTGGGGAAGCTTCGAAAGTCTCCGTCATCTTCATCGGCACGTTCTTCCAGATGCTGCTGATGTTCGCGGACGACGTGCGCCGTGTGCCGATGCAGCAGATCGAGGCTGCACAGACGATGGGCGCCACGTCGCGGGAGATCCTCTTTCGCGTGATCCTTCCCTCATCGGCGCCGGCATTGCTGACCACGTCGCGCGTGACGCTCGGTTGGGCTTGGACCTACCTCGTCGTGGCCGAAATGGTCGCTGCGAACTCCGGCATCGGCTACGCGATCCTCAAGGCTCAGCGCTTCCTGCAAACCGACAAGATCTTTGCCGGTCTCATCGTGATCGGCCTCATCGGCCTGCTGCAAGACCAATTCATGCGCGCCCTTCGTGCCGTGCTCTTTCCTTACCTCAAGGGGCGCTGATCATGACAAAGGGCCTCTCTGTTCAGAATCTCACGAAGGCGTTTGGCGAAACGCGCGTTCTCGACGACGTCAGCTTCGTCATCGAGCCCGGCGAGTTCGTCACCATCGTCGGCGCATCCGGATGCGGCAAGTCCACGTTGCTGCGCATTCTCGCGGGGCTCGAGTTTTCCGATGCCGGAAGCGTCACGTGCAGCAGCCACCCGATTGAAGGGCCTGGCGTCGAGCGGGCCATGGTGTTTCAGGACTACAGCCTGTTCCCCTGGCTGAGCGTTATGGACAACGTGCTTTTCAGCCGCCGGCTCTCGACCAACGAAGACGACAATCTCGCCCTCGAACGTGGAGCCGAGGAAGCGCGCGCCCAGAATCTGCTGTCGCTCATCGGCCTGTCGAAGGTGAAGAGCGCCTACCCCTCGCAGCTTTCGGGCGGCATGCGCCAGCGAGTCGCCATTGCCCGCGCGCTGATGTCAAAGCCCGCCGTGCTGCTGATGGACGAGCCCTTCGGCGCCCTCGATGCCCAGACACGCGAAGTCATGCAGGACCTTGTGCTCGATGTCGTGCGCGAGGAAGGCACGACCATCGTGTTCGTGACGCACGACGTAGAGGAAGCGATCTATCTCGGCTCGCGCGTCGTGCTGATGGCCCCTTACCCGGGGCGCATCGACAGCATCTACGACGTGGCGCTGCCTTCCCCGCGCACAGACGACATCCGCCTTGAGCCCAAATTCATGGAGCTCAAACGACGCATCACGTCTCGCGTCCGCGAGACCGCCGCCGCCTCGTTCGACGGCGCAGACCCGAGTTCATCCAGCTGAGGCGATGCCGCAGCGTTCTCAAGAAAGGGAGTATCCTATGCTTGCTAAACTCGCTCATGGCCTACGAAAGGCTTCGATCCTTGCGGCCGGACTTGCCGGCGTGCTCGCGGGTGCGGGCGTGCCGCAGGCGCGGGCGGAAGAGAGCGTGACGCTCGCGACCGTCGCCTGGATCGGTTATGCGCCCTTCTACGTGGCCGTCGAAAAGAACCTGTTCAGCAAGCATGGCGTCAAGGTCGAGCTCAAGGATTTCGCAGATCCCGCGCTCATCCCTGCCGCTCTCGCCAGCGGCGGCATCCAGGGCGCCATGTACACCTACGACCAGGTGATCAACCTCGTCGCCAACGGCAACGACTACCGCGTCGTGATGCCGATCGACTACTCGAACGGCGCCGACGCCATCATCGCGAGCAAGTCGGTCAAGTCGCTCGCAGACCTCAAGGGCAAGAAGGTCGCCTATCCGTTCGCCACGTGCGACAACCTTCTCGTCGCCTACGCTCTGAAGTCGGCCGGGCTCACCGAAGCGGACGTCGAGGGCATCGACACGACGCCGGAGAACGTGCCGGCAGCCCTCGCCGCTGGCGCAAGCGCGGGTGCGACCTACGAGCCCAACGTCAGCAAATCGCTCAAGCTCGAGGTCGGCGACGGCTTCCACGCCATCTACACGTCGGCAACCGCGCCGGGCCTCATCACGGACGTTCTCTACTTCCCCGCCGATTTCATCGCCAAGAAGCCGGCGACCGTCGAAGCCGTCATCAACGGCTACATCGACGGCATGAAGTTCCTCAAGGAGAACCCCGAGGAAGCCTACGCGATCGTCGCCAAGTACTTCTCGACCACGGTCGAGGACGTCAAGGAGCAGGCCAAGGGCGTCTACAACGTGCCCGTCTCCGAGATGGCCGGCTACTTCGGTCCCCGCGACGATGCAAAGTCGTTCTACACGACGGGCAACCTGATCGCGGAAGTTCTCATGGCGCGCAAGCAGATCACGGCCGCCCCGAAGGTCGAGGATACCTTCACCAAGGTGTTCGTCGATAAGCTCGCCGCCGCGAAATGAGTGACCGGAACGGCCTCGTCCTCCGGATGAGGCCGTTCACCTCCCCACACACCCGCGTACCTTCATAAACAACGGAGACTTGCCGTGGACGCCGCCGCCGATAAGAAACCGCACGCACTGAGCGAAACGCTCGGGCCATCAGGCGTGAAGTACCTGCTTGCCAGCTACGTCGACATGCACGGCGTCTCCAAGGGCAAGGTCGTTCCGGTCGCGCATCTCGACCGCATGATGACTGGCTCGGAGCTGTGCACGGGAGCAGCGCTCGATGGCGTGCCGCAGGACGTAAGCGACGAGGAAGTCGCGGCCCATCCCGACGCCGCCTCATGCACCGTTCTGCCGTGGAAGCAGGATGTGGCCTGGTTCGCGAGCGACCTCTGGTGCAAGGGCAAGCCGTTCGAGGCCTGCAGCCGCAACATCCTCAAGCGCTCGCTCGCGAAGGCGGCCGGCATGGGATACGGCATGAACCTCGGCATGGAGGCCGAATTCTACGTGCTGCGCGACGATCCCGCGCTCGGCTACCGCCCCATGTCCGATCGCCGGAACCTCGACAAGCCCGCCTATGACGTCTCGCGCATGCTCGACAACATGGGATGGATGGACGAACTCGTGCAGGCCATGAACGGCCTTGGCTGGGACGTGTACAGCTTCGATCACGAGGACGGCACGGGTCAGTTCGAGATCGACTTCCGCTTCTTCGACGCGCTGTCGATGGCCGACCGTTTCGTGTTTTTCCGCCTGATGGCGCATGAGATCGCGCGCAAGCACGGCGGCTTCGCCACGTTCATGCCGAAGCCCTACGGGGATCGCGCGGGAAGCGGTGCGCACTTCAACATGTCGCTCGCCGATCTCAAGTCCGGGCGCAACCTGTTCTCCGATCCGGACGATCCGCGCGGCTGCGGCCTCTCGAAGCTCGGCTATCAGTTCCTGGCCGGTGTCATGAGGCATCTGCCGGCGATCTGCGCCGTCGTCGCGCCGACGGTCAACAGCTACAAGCGGCTCGTGCTCAAGGGATCGATGTCCGGCTTCACGTGGGCGCCTGTCTGGGCATGCTACGGCGACAACAACCGCACCAACACGCTGCGCATTCCTCTGGGCGGCGGGCGCGTCGAGCTTCGTGCCGCCGACAGCGCCTGCAATCCGTATCTCGGAGCCGCGCTCGTGCTGGCCGCGGGACTGGAAGGCATCGAGCAGGGGCTGGATCCCGGCGAGCCTCACACGGACAACATGTATCTCAAGAGCGAAGCCGAGCTGAAGGATCTCGGGATCTCGCGCCTCCCCAAGACTCTGGAAGATGCGCTCGACGCCTTCGAGGCCGACCCACTGACGCGCACCGTGTTCGGCGATGCGATGCATACGTCGTGGCTGGACTTCAAACGCGACGAGTGGATGAGCTACATCAACCACGTGTCTGACTGGGAGAAGTCCCGCTACCTCAAGTTCTACTGAGGCGCACGCCAACCGCGAGGGAGCACACCCGGTGCAATGGGCCGAACGGACGTGGACCGAGCTGCCTGCCGATCTGGCAGCGGCCAACTACAGCGCGCTGCTGCCGATCGGAGCGACCGAGCAGCACGGCCCGCATCTGGCCACAGGCATGGACTTCGTGCTTGCGGATGTTCTCTGCAGAGAGGTGGCGGCACGCACGCAGGTGCCGATGCTGCCACTTCTCCCCTACGGCTGCTCCATCGGCCACAGCCGCCGATGGCCCGGAACGATCGCCCTTCAGCCCATCACGCTCATCAACCTGGTCAAGGAGATCGGAGACTGGGCGTTCCATAGCGGCGTGCGGCGCCTGTTCATCGTCAACAGTCACGTCACGAACGCCGCTCCGCTGCGCTGCGCCTTGGAGATGCTGCGGGCGGAGCACGACGAGCTCAAGGTCGCGGTCATCAACAGCGCGCACATCAGCGCGCGCGTGCGCGAAGCCCATTTCGCCGATGGTGACGATTGGCATGCGAACGCGGCCGAGACCGCGCTGATGATGGCGGTGGCGCCTCACATTGCCCGACCTGAACTCAATGCAACCGCGGACGATCCCGATCGCACGGAGGGCCTGGTGTTCTCCCACCCCGTCAACCGGACCAGCCTCAACGGCGTGACGGGGACGCCGAGCACGGCCACCGTCGAACAGGGCCGGCAGCTTTTCCAATGGATGGTGGAGGATCTTGCCGAGCTGGTCGAGCGCGGCAAACGAGAAACGCCGCCTCTCGAATTTTGCTACAACGCCCGGGTTTAGGCGGTGGCGTAGGAAAACGCGCCCGCTCCGACCACCTGATCGCGGGATGCCGCTTGCGATAGATGCCGACCACCTTGCCACCTCCAAGCTAAAATCTCGGGGAGTGGCGTGAAGCCGCCATCAGAGCTGAACACCCGCCTCGCCAGTTTCTTCGTGGACGGCAGAGTTGCACCGGCCTACAGGTGGAACGAGCTCGCTCCCCCAAGACGCTGATCCCGCCGGCCTGATGTCGATATCCAGCAAACCCCTGCCCCTGATTGCAATCGTGCTCCTGGTCCCCGTCGCGGTGCTGGCGCTGCTTGCGGTTCGCACGCTGGCGCTGGAATACGACGGCTTGAAATTGCGCCGCGAGCATCTGGCCAAGGAGCGCATGGACGCAGCCAAAGCGCTCGTGATCGCGCCGCTTGAAAGTCTCGGATCGGAGGCGCTCACCAAGACACACGCGGCGTATGCCGCCGGCGGAAGCGATGCGCTCTCGGCGCTGGCCCGCAAACGCGTTTTCACATACGCGTTCGTATTTGAGCTTGGCGCGCCCTTGTATTCGGCGACTGGGCTCGAGCATCAGTACGACATTGCCCGCGTGCTGCAGGACAAGGCGCAGTCCCTGGTCGTCACGCTCGATAAGACGCGGTCATCGGCTACACAACTGGCGCCTGCCGGATCGGGGTTTTCTATCGTGCGGTGCTCGGCCGGCACGATGGACACTTCGGTCTGCATTGCAGTCGACAGCGCGGACGTGACCGGAGCGCTTCGAACGGCGATGGATCGCGTCACGCAGAGCACGGGCCTGACGAATGTCGCTCTCGTCGATCCAAACGGATTGGAAATCGGACAACCAAAAACCGGCCCGCTCAGTGCGACCTCTCAGCCCCTCGAGGGGCTGTTGCAGGGCTGGAGCTTGCGCGCCGTCGATCCGGCGTCGGCCGGCGACGGATTGCAGCCGCCGCTCCTTCTGTATCTTGCGGCAGTCGCACTGATCGTGGGCTGGATCGCCATGACGTGGATGTTGTACCGCTCTTCCATGCTCAGGGAGGAAACTGCGGCGGCGCGCGCCAACGTTATCGCCCAGCTCGCTCACGAGCTCAGGACGCCGCTGGCAAACCTGAAGCTCCACACCGAGCTGCTGCTCCGAAAGTCGATGGATGCCGCGTCCGTCGAGCGGTATGGCGCCGTCCTCAACAGTGAGATCGACCGGCTTTCCAATCTGGCGGAGAACGCAATTTCGGTCGCGCGAGGCGCCATGACAACGCCACGGCTCGAGACCGCCATACCGGACGCCTGCTTGCGTGCCATCCTGGAGAAATTCGAGCCAACGCTGGCCGATGCACGCTGCGGAGTTCAGTTCACTCCGGGGGCCGGCCTCGCGAGCCGCTTCGACCGGACGTCCTGGGAGCGCTGCATCGTCAATCTCATAGACAATGCTCGCAAGTATGCCCCCGGTTCGGAAATCCAGATCGCAACGATGCAGAGTTCAGATACGCTGCGCCTCGACGTGAGCGATAGCGGTCCCGGCATCGCCGCAGACCAACGCGAGCAGATATTCGAGCCGCTGGAGCGGGGTGTTGCGACCGCGGCGTCCGGTTTTGGCCTCGGGCTCGCCGCGGTCCGCTTGCTCGCCAAACAAAACGGTGGCAATTGCTGGGTGGAGGCCGAGAGCCCTGGCGCCCGCTTCGTTCTCACCATGCAGTCTTTTCCGGTAGCGCGCGTCGGGCAGGAGCCCTCTGCATGCTGATCCTGATCGCCGAGGACGATCCCAATCTTCGGCGCGGCCTCGCCGAGTTGTTGCAGCTCGAAGGGTTCGCCACGATCACCGCCGAGTGCGGCTCAACCGCCATCGCCGCGTTCGCGGCATCGTCTCCGGATTTCTGCCTGCTCGACGTGTCGATGCCAGGCGTCGACGGATTCGAAGCGTGCAAGCAAATCCGGCACAAGGATCCCCGTGTGCCGATCCTGTTTCTCACCGCCCGCAACGAGGAAATCGACAGGATCCTGGGCTTGGGGCTCGGCGCCGACGACTACATGGGCAAGCCGTTCAGCACTCAAGAGCTGCTTGCTCGCATCCGGGCGATCAGCCGGCGCAGCGCGGTCGCGCCGCCCGATGCACCAAAGGGCTCCAGCGACTTCGCCATGTGCGACCTGCGCGTGGACCCGCGCGCCTTGCGCGCCTATCGCAACGCGACCGTCATCGCCTTGTCGCCGCGCGAGGCGGCGGTTCTCAAATTCTTCCATACGCGGGCGGGCTTCGTCGTCAGCCGCAATGAGCTCTACGACCATTGCTGGGGTCAGGAGCATTTTTCGAACAGCCGGGCGCTCGATCAGTTCATTTCCGCTCTGCGGCGCAAGATCGAAGCCCGCCCGGCCGAGCCGCGCATTATCGTGACCGTGCATGGGGCGGGGTATCGCTTCGACCCATGAGGCGGCCACGCGGCGGGGCCTGACAATTTTCTTACAACCGCCTTCCAGGCGTCTGACCAACGATGTCCGGCTATAAGGCAACGTCGCGCGGTCAGCCGGACGCCGCGCCCCATGCGCCGCGCCGCTGCCCTGGGAGGAATGAGGACATGAAAAAAATTGCCCTGATCGCGATTATGACCGCACTTGGCGCCACGTCGGCTTTCGCACTGGACGCCCACTACAGCAAGGATACGCCGGCCGCTGCCGCCACGGCGTGGGCAGGCATCGGCGACTTCTGCGGAATTTCGGCCTGGCATCCGGCGGTCGAGAAATGCGAGCTGTCGCAGAAAGACGGCGCTACGTTTCGGACGCTCAGCCTCAAAGGCGGCGGCACCATTCTCGAGCAACTCGTCGAGCAGAACGACAAGGCGATGACGCTGACGTACACGATCATCGAGGGCGCCCTGCCGGTGGCTAACTACAAATCGACACTCAAGGTCGTTCCAAAGGGAGACGGCGCCGCATACGATTGGTCTGGCTCGTTCGACGCAAAGGGCGCGTCCGATGCCGACGCCGTGAAGACGATCAACGGCGTCTATGCCGCCGGCATCGACTCCCTGGTGGAAAAAGCCGCGAAGTGACGCCTCATCGAAGCCGCGAGACGATCGACTTCCGACGACGGCTTCCGTTCGCACTCAGGCCTGGCCGGCGACTGCCAAGCAGCGCCGGCCAGGTGCCTCAGCGATGACCGCCGCCCGGCTTCCGAATGCCGAGCAGGCCGAAAATCAATATCGTAGCGCCTCCACCGGGAAGCGCTGCTCCGATCCCCGAAACGCAAGCGGGGCGCCTCGTGATCGAGACGCCCCGGCTGATGTGTAAAATCGAAAGACCGCAGGCTTACTCGGCGGCGAGCTTCTTGTCGGGTTGCACGAGCGCCATGTAGTCGTTGAGAAGCGTCTCGGAGATCTGGCCCGGCGTGTAGCGGAACTCGCCGATCTCGGAGACCGGCGTCACCTCGGCTGCCGTGCCCGTGATGAAGCACTCAGTAAAGCCGCCCAGCTCGTCCGGCATGATGGCGCGCTCGTGCAGCTCGTAGCCGCGCTTCTTGGCGAGCGCGATGACTGTGCGGCGCGTGATGCCATCCAGGAAGCAATCGGCCTCGGGCGTATGGATGACGCCGTCCTTGATGAAGAAGATGTTCGCGCCCGTGCATTCCGCGACGCGACCGCGGAAGTCGAGCATCAGCGCGTCCGCCAGCCCCGCGCGCTCGGCGCGATGCTTCTCGATGGTGCAGATCATGTAGAGACCGGCGGCCTTGGCCTTGGTCGGCGCGGTGGCGGGATCCGGGCGGCGATACTTGGCAAAGCCGATGCGGATGCCCTTGAGGCGCTGCTCCATCGGGAAGTAGGAGCCCCAATCCCAGGCCGCGATGGCGAGATGGATCTTCGTCTTCTGGGCGGACACGCCCATCTGCTCGCTGCCGCGCCAGGCGATCGGGCGGACGTAGCAATCGACGAGCTTGTTGGCCGCCACGACGTCGCGGCAGGCCTGATCGATCTCGGCCACGCTCTGCGTGATTTCGAATTCCAGGATGCGGGCGCTCTCGATCAGGCGCTCCGTGTGCTCGGTGAGCTTGAAGATTTCGCCGCCATAGGCACGTTCGCCCTCGAACACGGCGCTGCCGTAGTGCAGGGCGTGGGTCAGAATGTGGATGTCTGCCTCACGCCACGGTACGAGCTTGCCATCCATCCAGATGAAACCGTCGCGGTCGTGGTAAGGAACGATCTCAGCCATGGTGACGTCCTGTTCGGCTCCTGATTTCCGTAACGTCACGCGGCAGGTCACTCGTAGCGTGACGGGGCGGGGCCAAATGCGGAAAGAACGGAGCGTTGCGCTCGGCGGCGCGGGGGCCGCTTGAAATGACTTGCAAGACGTATCAATGGGCTTCAAATATGTCAACATGGCTGACATAACTCGCGACCCCTCCGCAAACCTGCGCAACGGCTCCTCTGCCGCGGCGGCCGAGGGCCAGTCCGCGCCCGGAAAGCCGCGCGATAGCCTGATCGCCCACGTGGAGCTGTTGTTTTTCGCCTACCGCGACTTCACGGGGGACGCGGACGCCGTTTTGGATCAATTCGGGTTCGGGCGGGCGCACCATAGGGTGCTGCATTTCGTCAGCCGCAATCCCGGCCTCAGAGTTGCCAACCTTCTCGACATTCTGAAGATCACCAAGCAATCGCTCGCGCGGGTTCTCAAGCAGCTCATTGGCGACGGATTTATCGTCCAACGTGCGGGAGCTGAGGACCGCCGCGAACGGTTGCTTTACCTGACCAGCAAGGGGACGCGCCTGGCCGACCGGCTGATGGCGCTCCAGGTGCAACGGGTGGACGAAGCCCTGGCCGCCGTGGGGCCCGAAGCGGAAGCGGCGACCAAGAAGTTCCTGCTCGCCATGATCTCCCCAGAGGATCGCGATCAGGTGAAGGCCCTGGTTCGCGCATCGGCGACGGACGGCGAGAGCGGCGGAAAGGACGGGACATGACGCTATCCGGTCAACGCGCGGAGCCCTTGCCCGACGACGCGCCGCACGTGCTGATCGTCGACGACGACCTCAAGATCCGCGACCTGCTCGCGCGCTACCTCTTCACACAGGGTTTCCGCGTCACGACGGCGGCCGACGCCGAGATGGCGCAGGCCTCGCTCCGGGGCCTCGACTTCGACATCGTGCTGCTCGACGTGATGATGCCCGGCATCAGCGGGCTCGAGCTGGCGCGCATCATCAAGCGCGAGCGCGACATTCCGATCTGCATGCTGACGGCGCGCGCCGAGCCCGAGCAGCGCATCGAGGGCCTCGAAATCGGCGTCGAGGATTACATTCCGAAGCCTTTCGAGCCGCGGGAGCTTCTGCTGCGGCTGCGCAACATCCTGCGCCGCAGCCAGGGCGTGCCGCTCGCGCCTGCGCAGCCGCAATCGGACGAGGTGCGCATGGGCACGTTCGTGTTCCACATCGCGCGCGGCGAGCTGCGCCGCAACGACGAGACGGTGAAGCTGACGGAGCGCGAGCGCGACCTGCTGCGCCAGTTCGCGCAGAAGCGCGGCTTGCCGATCCAGCGGCATGAGCTGGCGACGGAGGATACGACCGGAAACGATCGCGCCATCGACGTGCAGATCAACCGCCTGCGCCGGAAAATCGAAACCGACCCTTCCAACCCGGTCTATCTCCAGACCGTGCGCGGCAAAGGGTACATTCTGTACACTGATTAGTCGTGGACCTGCTCGGCCCCTTCAACAGCGCATCGAACAAAGCAGCCCGCGCATTCCGCTCGCTCACGGGGGCGTCGGCGCCGGCGGCCCAGCGCCTCAAGGTGATCCACCGCGGCTTCCTCAGCGTGCTCGCGGAGATGATGCCGAAGGGCCTCTATGCCCGCGCGCTCATCATCATCATCGCGCCGATCGTGGTGCTCGAAGGCGTGATCGCCTTCGTGTTCATGGAACGGCACTGGCAGAACGTGACGCGCCGCCTGTCGGAGACGACCGCGCGCGACATCGCAGCCCTGATCGACATCTACGAGGCGTCCACGCCCAACGAATACGACGAGATCATCCGCATCGCGCGCGACCGCCTGAACCTGTCGATGCAGATCCTGTCGCCGGGAGACCTGCCGGAAGCGCGCCAGAAGCCGTTCTTCGACCTGCTCGACCGGGCGCTCTCGCGCGAGATTTCGCGCCAGGTGAAACGGCCGTTCTGGATCGATACCGTCGGCCAGTCCCGCCACGTCGAAATCCGCGTGCAGCACGTCGACGCCATTCTCCGCTTCCTGGCCGTGCGCACGCAAACGTATGCATCGAACTCGCATATCTTCCTGCTCTGGATGGTGGGCTCGTCTGTCATCCTGCTCACCGTCGCCATTCTGTTTCTGCGCAACCAGATCCGGCCCATTCTGCGGCTGGCGGAGGCGGTGGACGCGTTCGGCAAGGGACGGCCGGTGCCGGACGATTTCCAGCCGCGCGGCGCGCGCGAGGTGCGGCAGGCGGCGGCGGCCTTCATCGAGATGCGCAACCGCATCCGCCAGCATGTCGAGCAGCGCACGACCATGCTGGCCGGCGTCAGCCACGACCTCCGCACGGTGCTGACCCGCTTCAAGCTCGAACTCGCGTTCATGGGCGAGAGCCCGGACGTGCAGTCGCTGAAGGACGACGTCGACGAGATGCAGCATATGCTCGAAGACTATCTCGCCTTCGCGCGCGGCGACGGCGGCGAGGAAGCCACGCCCACGAACCTCACCGAGCTGCTCGAAGACGTGCACGAGGAGGCGCAGGTCTACGGCACGTCGATCGAGCTCAAGCTGCGCAAGCGCCGTGGCGACATCGTTCTGCCGCTGAAGCGCCAGGCCTTCAAACGGGCGATCACCAACCTGGTGTCGAATGCGGTGCGCTACGGCGACCAAATCGTCATTCGCGCCGCGACGGAAGGCCAGTGGCTGCGCGTCGAGGTGGATGACAACGGGCCGGGCATTCCCGTGTCCGAGCGCGCCAACGTGTTCAAGCCGTTCTACCGCATCGACCGGTCGCGCAATCAGAACGACGGCAACAGCGGGCTCGGCCTCGCCATCGCGCGCGACATCGTCAAGAGCCACGGCGGGGACATCACGCTCGGCGAAAGCTCGATGGGCGGGCTCAGGGCCATCATCTCCGTTCCGCTCTAGCGGTAGGCCTCAGCTCGCCCTTTCTGGCCGCAAGCGCCGGGCCGCGCGCGTTCTTCGTGGAACTTCAGTCCCTTCACGGGAACACGTCTCAGGGGAACGCGGCCTTCACGCGAACTTGAGTTACTTTGTACCACTCGATTTTGTAACGTTATTTCCTGACCGGACGGGAAACCGTCCCGCATCGGAAGGACCTAACGAACATGATCCGAGCAATCACAGCCTCCCTGGCGACCGCCGTTGCGCTCGTTTTGGCCGGCCCCGCCTCGGCCGCGACGCCCGTTTCGCAGGAAACGCCAAATGCCGACGCCTGCACGAAAAACGTCGATGCGATGGGCGCGAGCATGGGCCACACGACTGAAACCGCGCCCGACGGGCGCTCTGTTCTGCGCTTCGTGCTGCGCACGAACGGCCTCGATTACGAAGTCGTCTGCGACCCGAAAACCGGCATTCTGGGCGATATCACGCCGCGCGCATCGCACTAAGCCGCTTAGGCTTTTTCGTAATTATTTCAGCGGGCTCGCTTCGGCGTGGCCCGCTTTTTCGTGGCTGATCCTGGCGCTTACACAAGTCCGTGATCGGGAAAAATGCCGCGTTGCATCAACTGTAACAGTATAGCATAACTTGATCAGCGAGGGTGATGCTGCACTTGCAGCGGCGTCGAAGCTCAAGCTAGCCGGAAAGCGGGACCGCCACCTGCCCAACGGTCGTGAAACTCAATACGGCGCGCGTGATCGAAACCGGCTCTCCTCCTTGTCGGCCAGATCGCCCCGTATCGAGATCGCAGGGATCCGGTGCTCACCCTTCGGGCGCGCCGGGTTCGAATGAGGATACGTAGCCGCGAGTATGGGTCGTGTGACCCGCCATGATCACTTCGCCAGCTCGCGGCTGCGCCCCTCACCCGCCAAGACGGCCTTCTTCATCAGATCCTCGACGCCGCCTTCCGCCATCAGCACCGCCAGCGCTGCGGCCGTGGTGCCGTTGGGCGAGGTCACGTTCTGGCGCAGGACGGACGCGTCCAGGTCGGAGCGTGCCAGAAGCTCGCCCGAGCCCGAGACCGTCGCGCGCGCAAGACGCCTCGAGAGCGCGGGATCGAGCCCGGCCGCGATGGCAGCCTTCTCCAGGCACTCGGCCAGCAGGAACACATAGGCAGGGCCCGAGCCTGAGACCGCAGTCACGGCGTCCATGGCGGCCTCGCTATCCACCCACACCACCTCACCCACTGCTGCCATCAGCGCTTCGCATGTCGCGCGGCCGTCAGCAGTTACATGCGGGTTGGGCGCGCAGGCGGTGATGCCCCGGCCAATGGCTGCGGGCGTATTGGGCATGGCGCGAACAATGGCGGCGCGTGCAGGCAGATGCTGTTCAAAGCTCGCCAGCGTGCGGCCGGCCGCGATCGAGACCGTCAGCGTGCCGGGACCAGAAAGGCGCGCGACGGAGGGGAAGACCGCATCCATGAGCTGAGGCTTGACCGCCACCACGATGACGCCGGGCGGCTCGCGCATCTCACCGATAACAGGTTCCGCGACGACGCCCAAACGCGACAGCAGCGCGGCGATTTCCGGGGGCGGGGCGGGATCCTGCACGCGGATGCGGGACGGGTCGAGCCCGCGGGCGATCCAGCCCTCGAGCATGGCGCCGCCCATCTTGCCCGCTCCCACCAAAAGAAGCGGCCCGTCGAATGTAAATGCCATGGCTGTCAACCTGATGCGGAGCGAAGGGGATGGGCACCCGAATGGCCCAGCTCCGCCGGCCTCAGGCTTGGCCCTCGGTCTGGAACATGGTCGACACGAGAGCTTCTCGGCTTTCCTTACCCGCCCAGACGACGAACTGGAAGGCCTGGTAGTAGCGCTCGCACGACTCGAGCGCCGCCTTGAGGATCGCCTCGCACTGGGCGGGCGTGACCACCGCGCCGTTGAGCAGCAGCGCGTGGCGGAACATGACGAGGCCTTCCTGGGTCCACAGGTCGAAGTGGCCGAGCCAGAGCTGCTCGTTGATCTGGGCGATCAGGCGATACATTTCGTTGAGGCGCTGCTCGGGAACGCGGAAGTCGAAGGCGCATGCGAGATGCAGGGCTTCGAGGTCGTCGCGCCAGTTCAGCGAGACATGGTAGTCCGTCCAATTGCCGCCGACGACCAGCGTCAGTTCGTCGTCGCCTTGGCGATCGGTCGCCCAGTCGTAGGTGACCGCAAGCTGCTCCACCAAATCGATCGGATGGATCACACGCTCGTAGGCCTTCTCGGACGATGCCATCCTGGCTCCTTCAAACCTCGCGCGACAGCCGGTGCTGCGTGCGCCCTGTTTCGCCGACACCTGCACGTCTTCCCATGTCGGGAATGGGGCAAATACCCGGTTGTCCTCAGTCGCGGGGACGAAAACAGAGGGGCGTGCGAGTCGCAAGCCGAAGGCGCTCTTGTCCACGAGCATCTGTAATTTCGAGACTTTTTCACCACCGTGGGCGTCGCCGGTGTGGACACGCGGCGCTTAGCGCTCGACACGCGCGCGCAAATGCGCGGGTGTGCGCAAATCACGAAACCAAGCGGGTGCGAAGGTCAGATTTTGGAGGCCGCCTCGAGCGCGGCGAGGCGGGCTTGGAGTGCCGAGACGAGGCCCTCGAGACGTTCATTCTCGGCGCGAGCTTTTTCCGCCATCGCCTTGACGGCCTCGAACTCTTCGCGCTTGACGATGTCCATCGACTGCAGCATCCGCTCGGCCTGCCCGCGCATGACGCCCTCGACCTCGCGGCGAACGCCTTGGGCCGCACCCGCCGCGTCGGTCATCAGCTTGGCGACTTCATCGAGCAGGCGGTTGGAGGTCTGGGTCATCGGGTGTCCTTCACGTCGTGGTGGGCGCTCACGCCGCACGTGCGCGGCCATGGCGACATCCTCAAGGGAGATAGGGCGGACTATGGTGGCTCGGGCGGCTCCGTTCAAGCGCCGCGGCTGTCTTACGGGCGATGGGCCCCATGTGCCAGAGCTTGACTCGCTTCCTGAGACCCGGCAGCGTCCCGCCGCCATTCCACCCGGTTCTCGGGGTGACCCGATAAGAGCTAAAGGGCGCAAACACCATGACGATTTTCGCGCTGACTTTTCCGGATTTCGATCCGGTCGCCCTCTCGATTGGGCCATTCGCCATCAAGTGGTACGGGCTCTCCTATCTGGCCGGACTGGTCATCGGCTGGATCTACATTCGCCGCCTTCTGAGCCAACCCACTCTCTGGCGCAACAACACGCCTCCGTTCAGCGTGGCGAAGGTGGACGATCTCCTGCTCTACATCACGCTCGGCGTGGTGCTCGGCGGGCGCCTCGGCTACGTGCTGCTGTACGAACCCGCCACCTATCTCGCCGCGCCCGCCGACATCCTGGCGGTCTGGAAGGGCGGCATGAGCTTCCACGGCGCGCTCGCGGGCTGCGCGTTCTCGGTCTGGCTGTTCGGCCGCCGCAACGGCGTCAGCGCGCTCAGCGCCATGGATCTCGGCACGGCGGCGGTGCCGCTCGGCATCTTCTTCGGGCGCATCGCGAACTTCATCAACGGCGAGCTGTTCGGCCGCGTGTCCGACGTGCCGTGGGCGATGGTGTTTCCGCACGCGCGCTACCTGCATCCCGACGTCGAGCCCGCGACGCGCCATCCGAGCCAGCTCTATGAAGCCGCGCTCGAAGGCCTCGTGCTGTTCGCCATCATCCGGCTGCTCACGCATTCGTTCGGCGCGCTCAAATCGCCGGGCCTCGTGACGGGCACGTTCCTCACCGGCTATGCGCTGGCGCGCTCGTTCGGCGAGATCTTCCGCGAGCCGCACATCCATCACGCGCTCAACATCGGGCCGCTGACGGCCGGGCAGATCTATTCGCTGCCGATGCTTCTGGGCGGGCTCTACCTCATCTGGCGCGCGCGCCAGGAGGCGACGCCCGGCGTACGATGACGGAGGCGCCACGATCCGAAACGGCGCTCGGGGCCAAGATCAAGACGCTCATCCGCCGTGACGGGCCGATGAGCGTCGCCGGCTTCATGGCGGCGTGCCTCACCGACCCGGAACACGGCTACTACCGCCGTCGGCCCGCGATCGGCGCGGGCGGGGATTTCGTCACGGCGCCGGAAATCAGCCAGGTGTTCGGCGAATTGATCGGGCTGTGGTGCGCCGTCGTCTGGCAGCAGATGGGTTCGCCCAAGCGGCTCAACCTCGTCGAGCTCGGACCCGGGCGCGGCACGCTGATGCGCGATGCGTTGCGGGCGGCGCGGATCGTGCCGGGCTTTCGCGACGCGCTGGATGTGCATCTCGTCGACCGGAACGAAACGCTTCGCGACCTGCAGCAGGCGGCGCTGGCGGACTGCGGCGTGGCGCTCCACTTTCATGCCGACGCTTGCGACGCGTTGCTTCTTCCTTCTCGGATTGCCAGCGAGCCGACGCTCGTGCTCGCCAACGAGTTTCTCGACGCGATGCCCGTCGAGCAGGTGCAGTTCGCGGGCGGCGCCTGGCGCAGGCGTCTGGTCGTGCTCGACGCGGCGCAGGCGGGCCTTTGCTTCGAGCCTGACTTGCGTTCAGTGGTTGAGCCTCATCCGGCGCCGGACACCCTGCGACCGGCCGAGGGCGACATCTTCGAGTTTTCGCCGGCCATCGATGCGCTCGCCTCTGCGCTCCGGACGCGGGCGGGGTTCGCGCCGCTCGCAGCGCTGTTCATCGACTACGGACACGCGGCCTCAGGCTTCGGTGACACGCTGCAGGGCGTTGCCGGGCATCGCTATGCCTCGCCTCTCGATGCTCCGGGCGAAACCGATCTTTCGGCGCAGGTCGACTTTCAGAGCTTCGCAGGCCGATGCCAGGGGGCCGGGCTCGCGGTGGATGGTCCGGTTCCGCAAGCCGAGTTCCTGGGGCGGCTCGGCATCGTCGAGCGTGCCTCGCGCCTGATGTCGGTCAATCCGGACAAGGCGGGCGCTGTGGAAGCGGGCGTGCAAAGGCTGCTGGCGCCCACCGGCATGGGCGCACGCTTTCTCGCGCTCGGCGTGCGGTCGGCGGAGCTTGCGCCTCTACCTGGTCTTGCCTAAATCGAAGCGACGCGAGACGAACCGCGTTTCGAGACTTGATCCCAAGGACTTTGGCCCCAACGACAGCGAGCCTTCATGCTGAGCCCCATTCAGGCCGACAGTCTTTCCATCCTCCCCGGCATCCGGCACGGCTTCTTCACGCGGCAGGGCGGACGATCGCGCGGGCTCTATGCGAGCCTCAATTGTGGCGCGGGCTCGAAAGACGATCCGGTGGCGGTGATCGAGAACCGCGCGCGGGTGGCGCAGCACCTCGGCAGCTTCCACGACGACGTGCAGACGATCTATCAGGTGCACAGCGCCGACGTGCACGTGGTTAATGCGCTCGCGCCGCGCGAGAGCCTGCCCAAGGCGGACGCGCTCGTCACGCGCACGCGGGGCCTCGCCATCGGTGTTCTCACCGCGGACTGTGCGCCGGTGTTGTTCGCGGACCCCGAGGCGGGTGTGGTGGCGTGCGCGCACGCGGGCTGGCGCGGGGCGATCGGCGGCGTGCTCGAGGCCACCGTCGCCGCGATGGAAAGCCAGGGCGCTGAGCGGTCACGGATTTTCGCGGCCCTGGGGCCGGCAATCAGTCAGAAGTCGTATGAAGTAGGCCCCGAATTCGTGGCCGAGTTCGAAGCTGCCTCGGCCGAAAACAAACGGTTCTTCGCGGTTCCCAAGGGCAAAACCAAGCCCCATTTCGACCTGCCCGCGTTCGTGATGGACCGGCTCGGCAAGCTCGGCATTCATCATGCCGAGCGCGAATCGCCGTGCACCTATGAGAACGAATCGATGTTCTTCAGCTTTCGACGCTCTACGCATCGAAAAGAGCCCGATTACGGGCGCCAAATCTCCGCCATTGTTGTGGCCTAACTGCAAAATCCACAGTCTCGCTGTGGATGTTGCGGATAGAATTAGCCACGAAACCGTTTTCACCTCGATTCCGTCTGGACGCACCGCAGTCGTGTAGTTACAGGACTCGATAGTGGGTACCGGCAAAAGTTCGGGAGTGGATGGCCGCAAAGTATGTACGCCGGCCGCCGGGTTACAGCGGATCATTCATAGGGGGACGTCATCGTGACGACCATTGATGCTGCTGCGACATGGCGTGGAAACAAGTCCATCGTGTTCGCAGTGTTCGCAACCTTGATGGGTTTCGGCCTCGGCGGATGCGAGACGGGCGCGAGCCTGTTCCCGGCAGCCAGCGATCCCGGCACTTCGATCAGCACGAATGGCGGGGCGACCCCGGTCGCGCAGTCCGCGAAGATCGCAATCGCGCCCGTGATCGGCGCTCCCGACACGGTGGCCAAGCAGCTCCAGGCGCAGCTTGCGACCGCGATCGAGGGCCAGCGGATCACCGTCGCGAAGGCGCCGACCGACACCGCCGAATACACCGTGCGCGGCTATGTCGTTTCGGCTCGCGAAAAGGGCCGCACGAAGGTTTCCTACATCTGGGACGTGACCGACCCGGCCGGCAAGCGCGTGAACCGCATTACCGGTGAAGAGGTTCTCTCCGGCGCGCAGTCGAAGGATCCCTGGGCCGCTGTGACGCCGCAGGTGGTCGACACCATTTCCAGCAAGACGGCGGGCTCGCTCGCCACTTGGCTGCCGACGCAGACCGCCGGCGGGGCCATGGCTTCGGCTGGCGCACAGGCCAACACGCATGTCTCGAACGCCGCAGCCGGCGCCGTGCAGACGTCTGCCGTCGTGACGGGCGGCCAGATGGCACCGCCGCCCTCGGCTTCCATCGCACCTCCCTCGGCCGCAGGCGGTCCCACGACCGGCAGCATCGAGCGGTCCGGCGCGGTGAACGCCATGGTGCCGAGCGTCGTCGGCGCACCGGGCGACGGCAGCGTGGCTCTCACGTCCGCCATCCAGCGCGAATTGACGCGCAGCGGCATCGCGCTGACGGCCGCGCCCTCCGATCAGACCTACCGGGTCGAGGGCAAGGTCGTGGTCGGCCAGGGCGCCAACGGCAAGCAGCCGATCCAGATCGACTGGGACGTTAAGGATCCCAAGGGCAAGAAGCTCGGCACGGTTTCTCAAAAGAACGAGATTCCGCAGGGGTCTCTGGACGGAGCCTGGGGCAAGACCGCCGATGCTGCGGCCTCGGCAGCAGCTCAGGGAATCCTGAAGCTCATCCCTCAGACGAAGGTCAACTGACGCATGACGCCGCGGCCACACTCGTTGGACCGCGGCAACACATCAACAGAGTCTGCTAAACATGCCGAGCCCGGGTGGTTTACACACCCGGGCTCGCGCGTTAGAACGCGCGCCATCGAAGGGACGTATGAGGACACTCGATGCCATTCGATGCACGTGACGGCATGGGCAGAGGCGGCCAGACTATGAAGATCGTAGCCGGAAACAGCAACCGGCCACTGGCTGATGCCATCGCCCAGTATCTCAAGGTCGCGCCTGCGAAGTCGCAGGTGAAGCGCTTTGCGGACATGGAAGTGTTCGTCGAGATCCAGGAGAACGTGCGCGGCCAGGACGCGTTCGTGATCCAGTCGACGTCGTTCCCCGCCAACGACAACCTAATGGAACTCCTGATCCTCATCGATGCGTTGAAGCGCTCGTCTGCGCGCCGCATCACCGCCGTGATCCCCTATTTCGGATATGCGCGCCAGGACCGGAAGCCCGGCCCGCGCACGCCCATCTCGGCCAAGCTGGTCGCCAACCTCATCGAGCGCGCCGGCGTCGACCGCGTTCTGACGGTCGACCTGCATGCCGGCCAGATCCAGGGCTTCTTCGACATCCCGACCGACAACCTGTTCGCCGCGCCCGTCATGGTGCGCGACATCCAGGAGCATCACGACACGAAGAACCTCGTCGTCGTCTCGCCGGACGTCGGCGGCGTGGTGCGCGCACGCGCGCTGGCCAAGCGGATCGACGTGCCGATCGCGATCTGCGACAAGCGCCGCGAGCGGCCGGGCGAGTCCGAGGTCATGAACGTGATCGGCGACGTGGACGGCAAGCAGTGCATCCTGATCGACGACATCGTGGACAGCGGCGGCACCATCGTGAACGCGGCCGACGCGCTGCTCGAGAAGGGCGCCACCGACGTCATGTGCTACGTCACGCACGGCGTGCTTTCGGGCGGGGCGGTGTCGCGCATCCAGAACTCGCGACTGAAGTCGCTCGTCATCACGGATTCGATCCTGCCGACCGCCGCCGTGCAGGCCGCGCGCAACATTCGCGTGCTGTCGATAGCGCCGCTGCTCGGAGAAGCCATCCTGCGCACGTCGCGCGAGGAAAGCGTGTCGAGCCTATTCTACTGAAGCCCCTGCCCGCTGCTGCCCTGCCGCGAAGCTTTGCCGCCTACGCGGCTTCGCGACGCCACGGCGGAAACGGATCCGGCAGCTCGGACCACAAGACTGGGTCGGGCTTGGCGCCTTCGGGCACCGTCACCAGACAAGCATCCAGCTCGCGGCGTATCGCAGCCTCGTCCATCTCGCGCGTGCCGATGAACACGATCTCCTGACGACGATCGCCCCACTGCTTGTGCCAGGCGCCCTTGATGCGTGACACCATGTGCTCGTCGTTGGGCCAGTTCTTCTTCGGCACCGCCGCCCACCAGTAGCCGATGGCCTCATGGCGCACCACGGCGCCCGCCTGCGCAAGCTCGCCCACCCATTGCGGGCGCGTCGCGAGCCAGAAGAAGCCTTTTGCGCGGATCACGCCCGGCCAGGACGTGTTGAAGAACGCATGCAGCTTGGCCGGCTCAAACGGCGCGCGTGCGCGGTAGACGAAGCTCGATATGCCGTATTCCTCGGTCTCGGGATGATGATCCTTGAAGCCGTTGAGCTCCTTGAACCACGTCGGATGGCGATGGGCGGTGTCGAAATCGAACAGGCCGGTATCGAGAATATCGGCTGCGTCCACGCGCGCGTTGGACGCCTGGATCACGCGGGCATCGGCGTTGAGGGCGCGGATGATCGCCCACGCGGTGGCAATCTGCTCAGGCGTTGCGATGTCGATCTTGTTCAGCACGATGACGTCGGCAAACTCGATCTGCTCGACCAGAAGCTGCACCAGGGGCCGCTCGTCGTCCTCGGACGCGCGCTCGCCGCGGTCTTCGAGAAAATCCTGCGAGGCATAGTTCTGAAGGAGGTGGGCCGCATCGACCACCGTCACCATCGTGTCCAGGCGAGCGACATCCGACAGGCTGAAGCCGTTCTCGTCGCGGAACTCGAAGGTGGTGGCGACGGGAAGCGGTTCGGCGATGCCGGTGGATTCGATCAGAAGGTAGTCGAAGCGGCGTTCTTCGGCGAGGCGGCGCACCTCGCTCAAGAGATCGTCGCGAAGCGTGCAGCAGATGCAGCCGTTCGACATCTCGACCAGCGTCTCGTCCGTGCGCGAGAGGTTGGCGCCGCCCTTTTCGACGAGCCCGGCGTCGATGTTCACCTCGCTCATGTCGTTGACGATGACCGCGACCTTGAGGCCGTCGCGATTGTTCAGGACGTAATTGAGCAGCGTCGTTTTACCGGCGCCGAGAAATCCCGAAAGTACCGTGACCGGCAGGCGATGATCCTGGCGGGCCGGGTTGCTCTTGATGTGCTCCGCAAGCTTGCTGTCCATTGGGGGGGGCTCCTGGAGGTGTCTGGGGTCATTTGGGTTGCGCGAAAGGGCGCGCGTTCACGCATGGCCGTGCATGCGCGGTCCAGCCACGCACGGCCTCTGCTCGTGTGATGTGTCGCTCAGTTCAACTTGACGGAACCGAACAGGCGCACGCTAGCGCCGGGTCCGAGGACGTCTTCGCGCCGCTTGAACGAGGCGTGATTGAGCACCTCGTCATCGGCCAGGTTCTCGCCCTTGAGACCGATGGTGTAGACCGGGGCCGACACGCCGCCGTCCGCGCTCTGGTAGGTGTAGGTCACTTCGGCGGAGACAAGCGTGTAACCGGGCGTGGCAATCTCTTCCAAGCCGATCCGGTTCTGATCGAAGGCGTGCAGAACGCCGACCCGCGCGGACCAGTTGGCGTCGCGGTAGTAGAGACCACCGCCGAGCCGATGCGGAGGAATGCGCGGCACGTTCTCGCCGTTCTCGAACTCGGCATTGACGAAGTCGTACTGCCCGTCGATGCCCCAAACGCCGTTCCAGATCGGTGCGACGTCATACTGGCCCGCGACCTCCATGCCGTAGAAGCGTGCGTCGCGCTGCTGGAAGTGAACGAGGTCGAAAGCTTCGTGCGCGTGGCCGCCTCCGCCGCCGCCTCCACCCGCAACCTCGCAGTGGAATTCGCCTCCGGCCTCGGGAGCGCCGTCGCATTCGCGGTCCGTGAGCTGGCGGTAGATGAAGCCGTTGTAGCGCGTGTAGTAGACCGAGGCGTCGAAGCGGAAAGCGCCCGTCGACCGCTTCAAGCCAGCTTCGAGCGTGGTTGCGCGTTCGACATCGAGGAACGGGTTGCCGACCTCGAACGTGCCGGTCGCCTCGTGCATGCCCTTTGAGAACAGCTCGGCCGCATCGGGTGCACGCTCGACGTATTGGCCGGTCAGGCGCCCGACGGTCTGGAAGGGAAGCGCCTGCAGCAGGCCAAGGCTGGCGCTGGTCGGCGTGAAGCTGCGTTCACCTGTAAAGGTGCTCGGCAGGAAGTGATCCGGATCGCCCGGGTCTTCCGTGAATGCGTCCCAGCCTTGCCCATCCACCGATGAATGCTCGATGCGGGCGGCGGCCTGGAGCTTCATCGTTGGGCTGAGGCTCAGCTCCTCGAACCAGAATGCGGCGACGCTGTCGGTCGAGACGGGCTCGAGCAGCGATTCCCCTTCGAAGCTCTGGCCGCGCGTATCACGGCTGCCCCATTGCGCGCCGAACGCACCCGTCAATTCGCCTACAACGGTGCCGACCGGAAGATGCTGCAGCTCGACGCGCGCTTCCTGCTCCTTGTTCGTAAACCGCGAGCCGATTTCGAATTCGTTTTCGACCCCCGGATCGTGGATCGCGAGCTCGTCGTGCGCGTAGTTGGATGCGCCGAACCAGAACCGCACGGCTTCGAGGCCGTAGTCGCGAACGCGCCATTCGCCGCGGGCGAGCACCTTCTGCTGCTCCATATCGATGCGCGGCACGACGCCTTCGCGCGCCTCGTCGCCAGGAATGCCGTACAGGCTTTCGATATGGGCAAAGGCCACGCCGATGAAACCGTCGGGGCCGACGCGCGACACGCCGAAGGAGCCGCCCTTGCTGTCGACGAACGAGTTCAGCTCACGGCCGCGCGGCGTGTCGTAGTCCTCGGCGTTGCGCGCGAACCCGTCCGCGTGCACGACGATGCCGTTGGGCGTGCCGGCCGTGACGGCAAATGAGCCATCCGCGCTGTCATCGACCGACGTCAGGCCGCCGCGCACCACGCCGCTCACGCCGCCTTTCGGCGCGAAAGTTGGAATGCGCTCGTTCTCTACAGCAACGACGCCGCCGATAGCCTGCGAGCCGTAGCGCAGCGTTGCCGGGCCGCGCACGACCTCGACCCTGTCGGCGGAGTTCGGATCGATCGGCACGGCGTGATCTTCCGAGATCGCCGCGACGTCGTGCGTGCCGATGCCGTCCTCCTGGGTGCGGACGCGGTAGCTGTCGAGACCGCGGATGATCGGCCGATTGGCACCGGGCGCGAACGACGTGGACGAGATGCCGGGCTCGTTTGCGAGCGCATCGGTGAGGGTCGGCCCGTTGGAGGCCGCGATCTCGCTGTCCGTCACGGTGGTGACCGCGACGAACGCGTGGTCGTCCAGAACCGTGCCGGGCGGAACCGCGACCTGCTCGGCCGCCGGCGATGCTTGAGTTGCAGCTCCTGCCGACGCGTTCTTCTTCGGCCGGGATTTGGCCTTCACCACCGGGCTCGAGGTCGTCACTTCGACCGGCGGCAGCTCCTGGACCGAGGGCTGCTCCTGCGCACGGCTGCCCGGGGCTGCCAGAAGCACGCCCGAGGTCAGCGCCGCGGTCGCGCAAGCGATCCCCGCCGCGCGCGTCTTGCGCCCATGTACCTTGCTCCGCATCCCAGTCCCCTCGCCGCTAACGGATGTTATATTATCCGTACTAGCAGCCGCATTCGACGCTGGCAATACTGTTTTGGATTTTATCACAACCGGCGCTGATTCGGCGACACGGGCTGGACATGCGCTCTGATATTGCGCGCTGACAGGGGACTCTCGGGCCTTCATGAACGCCGGAAATTGGCGGCTCAAGCCGCGCATTCCAGGCGCTGTGCCGCCCATACGCAGAAGACATAAGGACTTGTTTATATCTTATTGCGGCGTGCGGTCTGCGACGCTATACGAGGGCCGACTCTCGGGCCGGGCGCCATCGCTCCCGGCAAACGCGCGCACATGAGGCCCCAATGACCGACTACATCGTCAAAGACATTTCGCTCGCGGATTTCGGCCGCAAGGAGATCGATCTCGCGGAAACGGAAATGCCCGGCCTGATGGCCATCCGCGCCGAATACGGCCCCAGCCAGCCCCTCAAGGGCGCGCGCATCGCCGGCTCGCTGCACATGACCATTCAGACCGCCGTGCTGATCGAGACGCTCAAGGCGCTCGGCGCTGACGTCCGCTGGGTGTCGTGCAACATCTTCTCGACCCAGGACCACGCCGCAGCCGCCATCGCCAAGGCCGGCACGCCGGTGTTCGCGTTCAAGGGCGAGACGCTGGTCGAATACTGGGACTTCACCGCAAAGCTGTTCGACTGGCACGGCGGCGGCTTCCCGAACATGATCCTGGATGACGGCGGCGACGCCACCATGCTCATCCACCACGGCCTGACGGCCGAGCAGGGCGACACCGCCTTCCTCGACAAGCCGGGCTCCGAGGAAGAGGAGATCTTCTTCGCTCTCATCAAGCGCCTGCTCAAGGACAAGCCCAAGGGCTGGTTCGCCGAGGCGGCCAAGTCGATCCGCGGCGTATCGGAAGAAACCACCACGGGCGTGCACCGTCTCTACAAGCTCGCCGAGCAGGGCAAGCTCTTGTTCCCCGCCATCAACGTCAACGACAGCGTCACCAAGTCGAAGTTCGACAACCTCTACGGCTGCCGTGAATCACTGGTGGACGCCATCCGCCGCGGCACCGACGTGATGCTCGCCGGCAAGGTGGCGTTCGTTGCGGGCTTCGGCGACGTCGGCAAGGGCTCGGCCGCCTCGCTGCGCCAGGCCGGCGCGCGCGTGATCGTCTCGGAAGTCGATCCGATCTGCGCACTGCAGGCCTCGATGGAAGGCTATGAAGTCGCGACCATCGAAGACGCCTTCAGCCGCGCCGACATCTACGTCACGGCGACCGGCAACAAGGACATCATCACCGTCGATCACATGCGCCAGATGAAGGACCGCGCCATCGTCTGCAACATCGGCCACTTCGACAACGAGATCCAGGTCGCGGGCCTCAAGAACTTCAAGTGGGCCAACATCAAACCGCAGGTGGACGAGATCGAGTTCCCGTCGGGCAACCGCATCATTCTGCTGTCGGAAGGCCGCCTCGTGAACCTCGGCAACGCGATGGGCCATCCGTCGTTCGTGATGAGCTCGTCGTTCTCCAACCAGACGCTGGCGCAGATCGATCTGTGGGCGAACCCTGGTAAGTACGAGAAGAAGGTCTACACGCTGCCCAAGGTTCTCGACGAGAAGGTCGCGGCGCTGCACCTCGAGAAGCTCGGCGTGAAGCTCACCAAGCTGCGCCCCGACCAGGCTGACTACATCGGCGTGCCGGTCAACGGCCCGTTCAAGCCCGAGCACTACCGCTACTAAGACGACTTTCCTCTCCCCGCTGATCGTGGCCGCGGGGCCGCGTCGGCGGGGAGAGGCACCACTGTGCCCCGGCGGGACTGGCATCGGTCCCAGAAGCTCCCCATAATTCGACAGCGATTCGCACGGCCGACGCCACGTCCGGCTGCCAGTTCATGCGCGCGCGTTCGTGCCGTTATTCATTTCGACGACACCGCCGAATTCCGGGATCAAAGCCAATCAGAAGCCCCACACCAGAGCGGCAGAACACGCGAGTCGAGATCGCCATGCTCGTGCTAGCGAGCCTCGCGTGCGTTGCCGTGCTGACCGCCACGCTGGCATCCGGCCGCAGGCTGATCGAATCCGGCGGCCTGCCGGGCGGAACGTGGCTGCTCGCCGCGCTCGTGGCCGCGGGCGGCGCCGGCACGATCTACCTCCTCTACCAGACCATCACCTCCATGCGCACGCAGGCGCGCCGCGCCCAGGACGAGGCGCGCGACCTGCGCCGTCAGCTCGCGGCCGCGGAAGCCCTGATCAAGTCCGAGCCGCAGGTGCTCATGCATTGGGAGCAGGGGCGCGGCTTTTCGGTCGTCACCAATACGCTCAACGGCGTGCCGGGACTGCCGGGCAACGCCATCGAGCTCGTGCGCTTCAATTTCTGGCTCGATCAGAAGAGCACGGCGGCGCTCAAGTCCGCGCTCGACGGATTGCTGTCCGAGGGGCGAGCCTTCAACCTCATCCTCAAGACGGCGGCCGGCGGGCACATCGAGGCGGACGGACGGGCGGCCGGCGCACGCGCAGTGCTGCGCTTCAAGGATGTCGCGGGCTACAAGCGCGACCTTTCGGTCATTCTCGACCAGCACATGCGCCTGGCGCGCGACGTGCGATCCAGCCGGGCGCTGCTCAGCGCGCTGCCGCATCCGGCCTGGCTCAGCGACGCATCCGACCGGCTGACGTGGGTCAACAGCGCCTACGTCAAGGCGGTCGACGCGGAAAGCGAAGCCGAGGTGATCGACGGCCAGATCGCGCTGTTGGAGTCGCGCCAGCGCAAGATCGTGGCGCGCGCGCTCAAGTCGGGCCAGACCTACAACGACCGCATTCCCCTCGTCATCGGCTCGGAGCGCAAGGTGCACGCCGTGACCGTGCTGCCGCTCGGAGACGCAACGGCGGGCGCGGCCATCGACGTTGCCGATCTCGAATCCGCCAAGGGCGAGCTCGATCGCCAGGTGGCGGCCTACGACCGCACGCTCGATCGCGTGGCGACCGCGGTTGCGATCTTCAACTCCGAGCAGAAGCTCACGTTCTTCAATGCGGCGTATCTGAAGCTCTGGAAGCTCGATGCGGACTGGCTTGCGACCTCGCCCGGCGACGGGGCGGTGCTGGACCGTCTGCGTGAGCGTGGACGTCTGCCTGAAGTCGTGAACTATCGCGAGTGGAAGTCGCGCCTGCTCAGGGCCTACAAGGAAGAGAGCGAACACGAGGACTGGTGGCATCTGCCGGACGGGCGCGTCGTGCACGTGATGGCGGCGCAGCGGCCGGACGGCGGCGTGACCTACCTCTACAAGGACGAGACGGAACGCCTCGCGCTCGAGAGCGACTACAATGCCCTCATCGGCGTGCAGCGCGAGACGCTCGACAGCCTCAAGGAAGGCGTCGCCGTGTTCGGTACCGACGGCCGCCTCAAGCTGCACAACTCGTCGTTCGCCGCGATCTGGAAGCTTTCGCCGAAGAAGCTGGACGACGAGAGCCCGCACATCGAGGATTTCATCTCCATCACGCAGGCGCTGCACGGCGGCGAAAGCATGTGGATCGAAATCAAGAGCGCCGTGACCTCGTTCGAGGATCGCGAGGCGCTCGAAGGGCAGATGCTGCGGCCGGACCAGAGCGTGATCGACTACGCCGTCACGCCACTGCCCGACGGCGGCACGCTGCTGACGTTCGTCGACGTGACGGATTCCAAGCGCTACGAGCGCGCGCTGATCGAGCGCAACGAAGCCCTCATCACGGCGGACAAGCTCAAGAACCAGTTCATCAGCCATATTTCCTATGAGCTGCGCACGCCGCTGACGAACATCATCGGCTTCAGCGAGCTGCTGGCGAACCCGATCTTCGGCGCATTGACGGGGCGCCAGCGGGAATACCTGGAAGACATCTCGTTCTCGTCCAAGACGCTGCTCGCCATCATCGACGACATCTTGGATCTCGCGACCATCGACGCGGGCGGGCTCGAACTGACGTTGGAGCCGGTGAACGTGCGGGCCGTCATCGACCAGGCCATCGTGAGCGTGCGCGAACGGGCGGCGCATGCGCGCCTGACCCTCGACATCGCCATCGCCGACGACGCGACGACGTTTCTCGCCGATGCGCAGCGGGTGCGGCAGGTGCTGCAAAACCTGCTTTCGAACGCCGTTGGCTTCTCGAAACCCGAGGGTGTCGTGCACCTCTCGTGCTGGCGGGAAGACGGCCAGATGGTGTTCATGGTCGAGGATCAGGGCGTCGGCATCCCGAAAGACCAGCAGCAGCGCATTTTCGAGCGCTTCGAAAGCCGCAGCCAGGGCTCCAAGCATCGCGGGGCGGGCCTCGGACTTTCCATTGTCAAGAGCCTCGTCGACCTCCACGGGGGCGACACCGTGCTCGACAGCGAGCCTGGAAGAGGAACCAAGGTCACGGTACGCTTCCCCGAACGCGGCTTGGAAGAGAACGTGAATGTCCCCACCAGCACCGGATCCGACGCAACACACCCTGCCGCAGCACGATTGGCGCGTAACTGACGCCTCGGAAAGCGCAGCAGGCCTGCTTGCGCAGCGCATCGCGCTGAAGCTCGCGCCTGGCGATGTGGTCGCGCTCTCGGGCGATCTCGGGGCCGGCAAAACAACGTTCGCGCGCGCGCTCATCCGCGCGCTGCTCGCCGATCCGGCGGCCGAAATCCCGAGCCCGACGTTTTCCCTCGTCCAGGTTTACCCAGCGCCTCGTTTCGAGGTCGCGCATCTCGATCTCTACCGGCTTGCGGGCGAGGACGAACTCGACGAACTCGGGCTCGACGAAATCCTGACCCACGGCGCGGCAATCATCGAATGGCCGGAGCGGGCGCCGAACCTGCGTGCGTCGGCGCGTCTCGACATCCATTTCACGCAAGGCTCTGAGCCCGACCTGCGCACGATCCGCTTCTCAGCATCGGGATCCTGGGCCAAGCGGCTCGGCCGCATCGAACAGATGTCGCGCTTTCTCGATGGTGAGCCCGAGTGGGCCCGCGCGACGAGCGCCTACCTGCAGGGCGACGCTTCTGCGCGCGCGTATGCGCGGCTCGCGACCTCTTCCCCTGCCCCTTGTGGGGTGGGGGGAAGCCCGACAATTGACGGTCGTGAGTCCCCCCCTCCCGGCCTCCCCCACGAGGGGGGAGGAGCAGGAGCCGTGGGGGGAGGGGAATTCCAGAGCGCGATCCTGATGGACCAGCCGCGCCAGCCGGACGGCCCGCCGATCCGTGATGGACGCCCTTACAGCCGCATCGCAGGACTTGCGGAGGACGTGCGCCCGTTCGTGGCCGTCGCATCGGCCTTGCGCGGCTGCAATCTCAGCGCGCCGGAGATTTTCGCCGCCGATCTCGACAACGGATTCCTCGTGCTCGAAGACTTTGGCGACCGCGTGTACGGGGCGGAGCTCGCGGCGGGCGCATCCCAGGAAGAGCTGTGGCGGGCCGCGACCGAAGCGCTGCTGGTGCTCGGCACGATCCCCGTGCCGGACGCCATCCCGCTTCCGAACGGCGAGGTGCACCGCGTGCCCGCGCAGGATCGCGACGTGCTGGGCATCGAAGTGGACCTGCTGCCCGAGTGGTACTGGCCGGCGGTGCATGGCGGGCCGATCCCGTCTGACGTCCGCGCAGACTTCGACGCGGCGTGGAGCTCGGTGTTCGACCGCCTCGACGGCGAGCCCGCGGGCTGGGTGCTGCGCGACTATCATTCCCCCAACCTGGTCTGGCTGCCCGAGCGAGAGGGCTATCAGCGCGCGGGGCTATTGGACTTCCAGGACGCGCTCAAGGGATCGCTCGCCTACGATCTCGTATCGCTGCTGCAGGATGCGCGCCTCGACGTGCCGGACAAGCTCGAGCACAAGCTGCTCGCCTACTATCTGCGCATGCGCGGGGCCGTTGAGCCCGGGTTCGATGCGGGGCGGTTTCAGTTCGCCTATGCGGCGCTCGGCGTCCAGCGCAACACCAAGATTCTCGGGATATTCGCGCGTCTCGCCGCCCGCGACGGAAAGCGCGCGTATTTGCGTCACATCCCTCGCATATGGGGCTATCTGGCGCGCGGGCTCGCCCATCCGGAGCTTGCCGCGCTCTCCCGCTGGTTCGATGCGCATTTCCCGCAGGCGATCCGCGAGGTGCCGCTCAACATCCCGACCCTCAAGAGTTCCCCTACATGACCCACCCTGTGACGACGGCCATGGTGCTTGCGGCCGGATTCGGCAAACGCATGCGGCCATTGACCGACGCGATGCCGAAACCCCTCGTGCCCCTCAAGGGCAAACCGCTGATCGACCATGTGCTGGACCGGCTGGCCGCCGGGGGCATCACGCGCGCCGTCGTCAACGTGCACTACCTGGGCGACATGCTGGAAACGCATCTCGCCAGCCGCACGCGGCGGCCTTCGATTGTGATTTCCGACGAGCGCGACGCCATCCTGGATACCGGCGGCGGAGTGGCGCGCGCGCTGCCGCTGCTCGGCGACGGTCCGTTCGTGATCCACAATTCCGATTCGGTCTGGATCGAGGGCGTCAGCTCGAACATCGCCCGGCTGATCGCGGAATTCGACCCCGACCGCATGGACAGCCTCATGCTGCTGGCGCTCGGCGCAACGAGCATGGGCTATGACGGCCACGGAGATTTTTCCATGGCGCCGGACGGCCTGCTGGCGCGCCCCGGCGAGCGGCGCGAGCAGCCGTTCGTGTTCACGGGCGTCTCGATTGCCCATCCCCGCCTGTTCGCGGGCGCGCCCGAGGGGCCGTTCTCGCTCAACCTGCTGTGGGACCGCGCCATCGCGCGCGGGCGCCTGTTCGGGCTTCGTCTGGACGGCTCCTGGATGCATGTCGGCACGCCGCAGTCGGTGCAGGACGCGGAACAGTGGATAGACCGGTCCGCCGCCGTCTAAGCGCTTCATTTGCAGGCTATACGGGACACTCGATCGCGTTTTCCCGCGTTGGCGACGCACGCCCTGGGCTCCGGATTTAGCTGCGCACGCGCATGGCTCCCGGATGGTTGTTCAACTGCGGCCACACACCCGGCCGCATGTCCCGGAGCATCGCCCGCCCATGACGCCGACGGCTCGCGCCAACATCTATACCGTGGAAGCCGGGCGTCCGTTTCTGGAGAGCCTTGCTTCGGCGCTGCTGGACGGCCGCCTGCCCGCTGAGGGAGGCCCTGCGCCGACGGCGCTCGACCTCGCCCGCGTGACGCTCTACCTGCCGACGCGGCGCGCCACGCGCGCGCTGCAAGATGCGTTTCTGCGCGTCGCGGGCGGGCGCGCGCTGCTGCTGCCAAAGATCGTGCCGATCTCGGAAGGCGAGGAGGACCTGTCACTCATCGCGGGCGCTGCGCGGAGCGAGACGACATCGGGCCTCGCTATCGCGCCCGCCATCGGCGAACTCGACCGCCGTCTCGTGCTGACGAGCCTCATCCGCCGCTGGACGGAGGCGATGCATGCGGCGCGCGGCGCCGAGAGCGACGGAGAGCCGTTCGCGGCCGCAGGCGCCAGCACGCCCGCCCAGGCCGCGGTGCTGGCCAAGGAACTCGCCAACCTCATGGACATGGTCGAGACGGAGAACGTCTCTCTCGACGGTCTTGCCAAGCTCGTGCCGGAGACGTTCTCCGAGCACTGGCAGAAGACGCTGACGTTCCTCGAGATCGTCACCGCTTACTGGCCCGCGCATCTGGCCGAGCAGGGTTTGATCTCGCCCGCCGCGCGCCGCAATGCCGTGATCCGCGCTGAGGCTGAACGCCTCACGCTGTCGCCGCCGAACGCCCCGGTGATTGTCGCGGGCGTCACGGGTTCGATCCCGGCGACAGTGGAGCTGATGCGCGCGGTCGCGCGGCTACCGAACGGCGCCATCGTGTTGCCGGCGCTCGACACGGAGCTCGATGCGGAAAGCTGGGACGCCATTGGATCAAATGCGTCGTTCAGCGCGTCGTCGAGCGCATCCAAGGATCGCCATCCCGAGCATCCGCAGTACGGCCTCAAGATGCTGCTCGACGCGCTCGGCTGCGCGCGCGCGGATGTCGCATCGCTCGGCGGGCGGCCGTCGCCACAGGTGCGCGCCCGCAATCGGCTGGTGGCGGAGACCATGCGTCCGGCCGGCACGACGGAGCGTTGGGAAACGTTTGCCGCGGCTGCGCGCGCCAATCCTTCGGCAAGCGCGCCGTCGGGTCTCAGCCTCATCGAAGCGCCGACCGCGCAGGACGAAGCGGAAGCAATTGCGTTCATTCTGCGCGAGGCGGCGGAAACGCCGGGCCGTACGGCGGCGCTCGTATCGCCCGACCGGCTGCTCGCGCGGCGCGTTGCGATCCGTCTCGAAGCTTGGGGCATCAAGGTCGACGACTCGGCTGGACGGCCGCTCATCAAGACACCGCCGGGCGCGTTTCTGGATCTCGTCATCAACGCGGTATCCTCGCGCTTTGCGCCGGCAGACGTGGTGGCCTTGCTCAAGCATCCGCTGACGCGTCTCGGCCTCGATCCATTTGCTGCACGACGCGCGGCGCGAGCGCTCGAACTCACAACGTTCCGCGCGCCGTATCTCGGCGACGGCCTGGACGGCATCGAGGCCGCATTCGAAAAGGCCGCCGCTGCGCTAGGTCGCCGCGAGCGTGCACATGCGGCCGTCAAGCGGCTGTGGACCGAGGACTGGCAAGGGGCGCGGGATCTGCTTGCGCGCCTGAGGCAGGCATTCGGCCCGCTCGTCGCCGTCTACGACAGCGCAGACACGACGACGCTGCGGGATGTGGCGCGCGCGCACACGACTGTGGCCGAGGCGGTGGCGCGGCTGCCGGAAAACTGGGACGCTGCAGAGGATGAAAGCCCGCTGTGGCGTGACGAAGCGGGCGTAACCGCGGCGCGCTTCCTCGCCAGCCTCATCGACGAGCATCTGCCCGAAGTGGATCTCAAGGCGGCCGACTACGCGGATCTCTATCGCAGCCTTGCGTCCACCGAAACGGTGCGCCCGCGCGGCCCGGTGCATCCGCGCCTGTTCATCTGGGGTCCGTTCGAAGCGCGCCTGCAGCAGACCGATGTGGTCGTGCTCGGGTCTCTCAACGACGGCACGTGGCCGAAGTCTTCCGATCCCGGCGCGTGGCTCAACCGGCCGATGCGCGAAGCGCTCGGCTTGCCGTCGCCCGAGGAGAAGATCGGCCAGTCCGCGCACGATTTCGCAACGCTGCTGGCCGCGCCCGAAGTGATCCTGACGCGCGCCGAAAAGAAGGACGGCGTGCCGACCGTGCCGTCGCGCTGGCTTTTGCGCCTCAAGGCGCTGCTCGACGGCATGGGACAGGCCAACGCGCTCGAACCGCGCCTGCCGTGGCTGGCCTGGGCGCGCCGCCGCGATGCGGTGGCGGCCGTGCCGCGTCTTCCCGTCCCCGAGCCGAGGCCGGCCGTATCCCAGCGGCCGCGCAAGCTTTCGGTCTCGCGCATCGAAACCTGGATTGGCAATCCCTACGCCATTTTCGCGCGCGAGGTGCTGGGGCTCGAACCGCTCGATCCGCTCGGCCAGCAACCCGGGCCTTCCTTGCGCGGCAGCATCATTCACGACGCGCTTTCGGAATTCGCGAAGACGTATCCCGACACCTTGCCCCGCGACATCGAGCGGGAGCTGGTTCAGTTCGCGCGGGCTTCGCTCGACTCCTACGCGGCGCACCCGCGCATCGCGGCATTCTGGATCCCGCGCTTCGAGCGCTTCGCGGCCTGGTTTGCCGCGACTGAGCCACGGCGGCGCGAGGACATCCGCAGGGTGGCCGCCGAAGTCTCGGGCGTGCTGGTGTTCGCCGCGCCCGCCGGGCCCTTCACGCTCACGGCGCGCGCCGACCGCATCGACATCGGCGACGACGTGCTCGTCATCTCCGACTACAAGACCGGCTCGCCACCGCCCGATTCAAAGGTGATGGCGGGTGTCGCGCCGCAGTTGCCGCTCGAAGCGGCGATCGCGCTCGACCCTGATCTCGGGTTCGACAAAATCGCCAAGCGTCCCGTGGCGACGCTGCGCTACATCCGCGCCTCGGGCGGTGAGCCGCCGGGCGACGAGCGCGACGTGAAAAGCCGCGACATCGCGGCGCTCGCGGCCGAGACGCTGGATGGCCTCAAGCGCCTCGTTGCGCGCTTCGACGACGTGCGCACGCCCTATCGGCCCGTACGGCGCGCGCGCTTCGGCTACGATTACGATGACTACGCGCACCTGGCGCGGGTGGCCGAATGGTCGTCCGGCGCATCGCTCAGCGAGGAGGCTTGAGCATGTCGGACCGCATGGCATCCCTGCAAACGGAACTCGACCGCACGACGCGCCGGCAGGCCGACGCCGCCGATCCCGCCGCCTCCGTGTGGGTCAGCGCGAACGCGGGCACGGGCAAGACGCACGTGCTTACGATGCGCGTGCTGCGCCTGCTGCTGGCCAACACGCCCCCGCAGCGTATCCTCTGCCTCACCTATACGAAGGCGGCAGCCGCCGAAATGTCGAAGCGCGTGTTCGACAGCCTCGCCCGGTGGGTGATGTTGCCCGACGCCGAGCTTGCCCGCGTGCTGCGTGAGTTCCTCGGCCGCGACCCGAGCACCGATGAGACGGCGCTGGCGCGGACGCTGTTCACGCGCGCCACCGAAACGCCGGGCGGCCTTGCCGTGCAAACGATCCACGCCTTTGCCGAGCGGTTGCTACAGCGCTTTCCGCTCGAAGCGGGCGTGACGCCGGGCTTCAGCATTCTCGACGACGATACGGCGCGCAAGCTGATGCGGGAGGCGACCGATCACGTCATTGGTGACGCGGCGCGGTCGCGCGCGAGCGTGCTCGGGCGTGCGCTCGAAACGGCCATCGCCTATGCGGCCGACGACCGCTTCGACGACATCCTGGGCGATGCGTTGCGGGAGCGCGACTGGCTCGAAGCGGCGCTGAGGTTACCGGCGGCGGCACCGGGCGCTGCCGATGGCCTCGACGCCGTGGACGCGCTCTACCGGCGCCACTTTGGCGTTCGGCCGAACATCACGCGCGCCGCAATCGAAGCGGAAGCCGCGTCCGTCATGGGGCCGCGGGACCTCGACCATGTGCGCATCGTTCTCATGGGCGGCGGCAAGACCGACCAGGGCATGGCCGCGCGCGTTGCCGACATCCTGGCCGCCGCGACCGACCGCGAGCGCGCCTCCGCGCTCTCGGGCCTGTTCCTCAAGAGCGACGGGGAGCCGCGCGAGAAGTTCCTGACGAACGCTCTCAAGGCGAGCAATCCCGAAGTGGACGCGATGCTGTCGCGCGCGCAGTCGCGCTTCCTCTCGCTCTGGGCCGAGCAACAGGGCGCGGCGGCCGTGGAAGCGACAATGGCGCTGATGCGTCTCGCCGATGCCGTGCAACAGCGCTACACGGAAGCGAAGGTGCGCCGCGCGGCGCTCGACTTCGACGATCTCATCGCGCGCACGAAGGGCCTGCTCTCGTCGCGCGAACAGGCCGCGTGGGTGCTCTACAAACTCGACAACGGTCTCGATCACATTCTCGTCGACGAGAGCCAGGATACGAGCCCCTCGCAATGGCGCGTTGTGGAGGCCATGGCGACGGAGTTCTTCTCCGGGGATAGCGCGCGCGAAGATGTCGTGCGCACGCTGTTCGCGGTCGGCGACGAGAAGCAGTCGATCTACTCGTTCCAGGGTGCGGCGCCGGAAATGTTCTCGCGCATGGGCGACCGGTTCGAGGCTTTGGCGGCGAGTGCAGGCCAGCCCTGGCGGCGCATCCCACTTACACTTTCGTTCCGCACCGTCGCGCCTGTGTTGGAGGCTGTCGACAGCGTGTTTGCCAATCCGCTCCGTACGACCGGCATCGCGCCCGCGCCGCATATCGCCAAGCGTCTCGGCCACGCGGGGCTCGTCGAGGTCTGGCCGGTCGAGCCGCCCGCGGACGTCGCCTCGGTGGACGCGTGGTCGCCGCTCGACGAGACCTCCGCGGACGCGCCGGACGTGCGCCTCGCCAATCGCATCGCCGACACGATCAAGGGCTGGATCGACAGCGGGGAAAAGCTCGACTCCACCGGGCGGGCGATCGAGCCCGGCGACGTGCTGATCCTCGTGCGCAAGCGCCAGCCGTTCGCGACGCCCATGGTGCAGGCGCTCAAGGCGCGCGGCATTCCGGTTGCAGGCGCGGACCGCATGCGCCTCACGGAGCAGATCGCGGTGCAGGATCTTCTCTCGCTCGGCGATTTCCTGACATTGCCGGAAGACGATCTGGCGCTCGCAGAGGTTTTGAAGAGCCCGATCTTCGGGCTCGACGATGCCCACCTCACGACGCTCGCGTTCGACCGCGCCGATCCCACGCAACGGCGCAAGCGGACACTCTGGAAGGCGCTGCTGGACGCGGGCGAGCAGGAGCTCGCGTTTGTCGAGGCGGCCACAACGCTCAAGCGCTGGCGCAAGGCGGCGGACTTCCGCCCGCCGTTCGAGTTTTTCGCAGACCTTCTCGACCGCGACCGGGTGCGCGCCAAGCTGATCGCGCGGCTGGGGCCGGACGCCGCCGATCCGCTCGACGAGTTCCTCAATCTCGCGCTCACCTATGACGACGGCGCGCCGCCGTCGCTGGCGGGCTTCCTCGCCTTCATGCGCGACGGCACGCGCGACATCAAACGCGACATGGAGCACGGCCGCAACGAGGTGCGCGTGATGACCGTGCACGGCGCCAAGGGCCTCGAAGCCCCGATCGTGTTCCTGCCGGATACGTGCAGCGCGGGCTCGGCGGCGAGCCAGGGCGGGCGGCCGATCCGGCTCGACATGGAGCGTCCGGCCGGCATGCCGCCGCCGTTCGTTTGGCCGGTCAAGGGCACCAGCGATCTGGCGCAGATCCGCGACGCGCGCGACAGCTTGCGCCTGCGCGAACGCGAGGAGCGCGACCGGCTGCTCTACGTTGCGATGACGCGCGCGCGCGACCGGCTTTACATCGCGGGGTTCGCGGGGCCGCGCGGGCCCGAGGCCGGATGCTGGTATGAGCTCGCGCGCGCGGGCCTCGACGGCACGCTGGAACGCACCCGTGACGATCAGGGCCGCGAGGTGCTGCGGCGCGCGTCTCCGCAACTCACGGGTGCAGAGGCGCCAAAGGGCGCCTTGACCGCCGTGCGCGCGGCTGCCGATCTGCCCGCCTGGGCCGCCACACCGGTGCCGCGCGAGGCGCAGCTCACCGTGCCGCTCGCGCCGTCCCGCCTCGCCCCCTACGACACCGACGACGAGGGCGAGCCGCTCGCCGCGCCGCCGCCGAAAGACCGTCAGGCCAAGCCCGCCGCCACCAGCCCGCGCGGATCCGAACAGAACCGCTTTCTGCGCGGTACGCTGACACACGCGTTGCTGGAGCATCTGCCGGGGGTGCCTCGCGATGCGTGGCCGCGGGCGGCAGACGCCTATCTCGCCGCGCACGGCCAGGGTGTGTCGCAGGCCACGCGCGCGAGCATTGCGGCGCAGACCATCGCCGTGCTGGGCGATCCGGCCTTTGCCGAGGTGTTCGGTGCGCAGAGCCAGGCGGAGGTTCCGATCGTGGCCGTCATCCCGCGCCCGGATGGCGTTGCCGGTCCGCCGCTCCGGATCACGGGGCAGATCGACCGGCTGGCCGTACTCGAGACCTCCGTGCTGATCGTCGACTACAAAACCAACGCGGCCGCGCCGCGCACGCTCGCGGGGGTATCGCAAGCCTATCTCTATCAGCTTGCCGCCTACCGGTTGGCTGTACAGGAGATCGTGCCCGGCCGTACGGTCAGAGCTGCCCTGCTCTGGACGCAGGGGCCTCATCTCATGGAAATTCCAGGAGAAATTCTCGATTCAGCCACTCAGGAGCTGTGGCGGCTGGACACTCTGGCACCGTGAGTCCGCCTTGACGACCTGAGGGGGCATTCTTACGTTCACGGTCCGCAGGCCCGATCCTTTTGGGCCGCAGGCCCCGGGCGCTCCCGCGCCCGTTGCGCCGCAACAGGAGACACCCATGACTGCACTCGTAAACGATCAAACGTTCGACGCTGAAGTTCTGAAGTCGAGCGAACCCGTTCTGGTGGATTTCTTTGCTGAGTGGTGCGGTCCCTGTAAGGCGATGGCGCCGGCGCTCGAGCAGGTTGCGGCCGAGCAGAAGGGCAAGGTGAAGGTCGTCAAGATCGACGTCGACCAGAGCCCGGGTATCACGACCCGTTATGCCATCCGCGCCATGCCGACGCTGATCATGTTCAAGAACGGCCAGGTGGCCGGCCAGCACGTCGGCGCGCTCGTGCAGAAGCGCAAGCTCGAAGAGTGGATCGGCCAGCAGATCGGCGAGAGCATCGCCAAGGCGTAAGTCGCGCGCACTCAGATTGCTGAAACCGAAAAGGGCCTCTCGCGGGGCCCTTTTTGTTTGCTCGTTCGGTTCGGCTCGTGCGGCTCAATTGGCCTGCGGCTCGACGCCTTCCTGCAAAGCCAGGACGTGGCCGGCGAGGTAAAGCGAGCCGGTGACGAGGATGCGCTTCGGGCCGGGATGCAGCACGTCGATGCGCCGGAGCGCGGCCTCGACAGACGACGCCGCCTCGGCGCTGAGCGAGACCGACAGCGCCGCCTGGGCGACCCCGTCAGGCGAGAACGGGGCTTCGTGCGCGCCGGGGATCGGCACGCCGATGACGTGTCGCGCGAGGCCACGGAACGAGCCGAGGAAGCCGGCCGCATCCTTGAGCCCCAGCATGCCGACGACGAGATAGAGCGGCTTCGGAGAGCGTTCCTCGAGGTCGGCCAGCGACTGGGCCAGGAACTGACCGGCCGCCGGATTGTGCCCGCCGTCGAGCCACAGCTCCGCGCCCGGATGCAGCAGAGACGGCAGCGGGCCGCTGTCGATGCGCTGCATGCGCGCCGGCCAGCGCACGGTCTCGAGGCCCTGCTCGATGGCCTGCTCGTCGATGACGACGTCGGAGAGCTCCAGCGCGGCGGCGACGGCCGTTCCGGCGTTGATGATCTGGTGGCGACCGATGAGGGCGGGCAGCGGCAGGTCGAGAAGCTGGTCTTCTTTCTGCACGACGAGGCGACTGCGCTGCTCGAAGGCGTCGAAGTCCTGGCCCCAGACGATGAGCTTGGCGCCGACGCGCGCGGCCGTATGGGCGATCACCTCGTGGGCGGCGTCTTCCTGCTGCGAGACGATGCAGGGCACGCCGCGCTTCAGGATGCCGGCCTTTTCGAACGCGATGGCCTCGATGGTGTTGCCAAGCTTGTCGGCGTGGTCGTGCGAGATCGGCGTGAGAATGGTCAGCGCCGGGCGGTCGATGACGTTCGTCGCGTCGAGGCGTCCGCCCAATCCGACCTCGAGCAGCACGACATCGGCGGGCGTTTCGGCAAAGGCGAGGAAGGCGGCTGCGGTCGTGATTTCGAATTGCGTGATGTCGTCGCCGCTGTTGACGGCGAGCGTGCGCGACAGGACATCCACCAGCTCCGCTTCGCCAATCGGGCGCGTGATGCCCTCAGACACGGCCAGCTCGATGCGCTCATGAAAGCGCACGAGATGGGGCGAGGTATAGACGTGCACGCGCTTGCCGGCTGCCGTCAGCATGGCCTTGAGGTAGGCCGTCACGGACCCTTTGCCGTTGGTGCCGGCGATGTGGATCACGGGCGGCAGCTTGGTATGCGGATTGCCGAGCTTGGCCAGCAGCCGCTCGACGCGGCCGAGCGACAGGTCGATGAGCTTCGGATGCAGAAGCTTCATGTCCGCGAGGAGCTGTTCGCTGGTCAAAATGTTGAGCCCCTCCTCTGCGCCTCGTCAGCCTCCGCGACAATCCGCGAGACGAAGGCCAAGGTCGACAGAAATCGCCGTGACGGAATGCCGGAATTAGTTCTTGGGCGGGTTGCCCGTGGTGCCGGCGCGCGTACCGGAGGTATCGCCCTGACGCTCGGTCGACGCGTCGGCCGGCTTGGCGACGAACCGCTGCGCATCGTCGACGGGTTCGACCTCGATCGGCGCCTGCTCGATGAGCTTGCCGTCGGCGAGGCCATTGGCCTGCGCCTTGCCGTTGCCGCGGCGCGCCTTGGTCTTGTCGGCCGTGGCCGTGCCCGACGTGAGAAGCCCGCAGATCCGGCTCAGCGTCTCGCGCATCTTGTGGCGGTGCACGACCATGTCGATCATGCCGTGGCTGAGAAGGTATTCGGCGCGCTGGAAGCCATCCGGAAGCTGCTCGCGGATGGTCTGCTGGATGACGCGCGGGCCGGCAAAGCAGATGAGCGCGCCAGGCTCTGCGATGTGGACGTCGCCGAGCATGGCGTAGGAGGCCGTGACGCCGCCCGTGGTCGGGTCGGTGAGAACGACGATGTAGGGCAGCTTGGCTTCGCGCAGGCGCTGGACCGCAATGGTCGTCCGCGGCATCTGCATCAGGGACAGAATGCCCTCCTGCATGCGCGCCCCGCCCGATGCTGCAAACAGAATAAACGGCGACTTGATGGCCACCGCGCGCAGCATGCCGGCGATGATGGCTTCGCCTGCCGCCATGCCCAGCGAGCCGCCCATGAATTCGAAGTCCTGCGCTGCAGCCACCACGCGGCGGCCATCCAGCGTGCCTTCGCCGACGAGCAGAGCATCTTCCATGCCCGTCTTGGTGCGCGCATCCTTGAGGCGGTCGGTATAGCGGCGGCCGTCGCGGAAGCGCAGCGGATCCTGCGCCACGGTGAGGACCGACACCTGCTCGAAGGTGCCGCCGTCGAAGAGGCTGGTGAGACGGGCGCGCGAGCCCATCTTCATGTGATAGTTGGATCCGGGGACGACGAACTGGTTGGCCTCGAGGTCTTTGTAGAAGACCATCTGGCCGGTCTCCGGGCACTTGACCCAGAGGTTTTCCGGCACTTCGCGCTTCGTCGTCAGGAAGCTGCGGATCTTGGGCCGTACGACGCTATTGATCCAGTTCACGCTTCACTGCTCCTCGAAAACCCGTTCATCAGTGCCTTGCCGGCGTGCCTTGTGAGCATTGCCGATCCTGGGGCACCGCCGATCGTGGGACACCCTAGAAAAATCCGTATCGCTATCGCAAGCGGACGACCCATCAGCGCGCGCCCGGCAGCCGGTCGATCAGGCGCGCAACGCCGCGCTCAAACCTTCGACCAAACTTAGGACGGACGCGGCCGTATTTCCAGTCGCGCGGCCATCCTGCGTTAGGCTGTCCTCGATGGACCGCACCAGGGCAGATCCGACAACGACGGCGTCCGCGCCTTCGGCGATGGCCCGCGCCTGATCCGGCGTTCTTACGCCAAATCCGACGGCGACGGGAAGAGTTGTCGCGCGTTTCAGGCGCGCCACTTGCAGTTGTACGTCGGCGGGATCGGCGGAGCCAGAGCCCGTGATGCCGGTGATCGAAACATAGTAAAGAAAACCGGAGGTGTTTTTCAGCACGGTCTTCAAACGCTTATCGTCGGTCGTGGGCGTGGCGAGGCGGACGAAGTTGAGCCCGCGCTCGACGGCGGGCAGGCACAGCTCGTCGTCGGCTTCGGGGGGAACATCCACAACAATCAACCCGTCGACGCCGGCTGAGGCGGCGTCATCGAGGAATTTCTCGGCCGGGTAGACGTAGATCGGATTGTAGTAGCCCATCAGAACGATGGGCGTTTCGTTATCGGTCTTGCGGAACTCCCGCACCATGTCGAGCGTGTCGCGCATGGTGTGGCCGGCCTTCAGCGCGCGCAGCGACGACGCCTGGATCGCGGGGCCGTCGGCCATCGGATCGGAGAACGGCATGCCGAGCTCGATGACATCCGCGCCCGCCTTCGGCAATCCGGCGAGGATCGCCTTTGAGGTTTCGAGGTCGGGATCGCCCGCCGTGACGAAGGTTACGAGACCGGCGCGGCCTTGCGCCTTCAGCGCCGCGAAGCGCCGGTCAATGCGCGTTTCGATTGTCTTGGTCAAAGCTTGATCCCCAGATAGCCCGCGACGGCGAAGACATCCTTGTCGCCACGGCCGCACATGTTCATCACCAGCAGATTGTCCTCGGGGAGCGTGGGCGCGAGCTTCGTGACCCAGCCCAGCGCGTGCGACGGCTCGAGCGCGGGGATGATGCCCTCGAGCTTCGCCGAAAGCTGGAACGCCGTCAGCGCTTCCTGATCCGTGATCGACACGTAGTTCACGCGACCCGAGTCACGCAGCCACGAATGCTCGGGGCCGACGCCCGGATAATCGAGACCGGCCGAGATGGAATGGCCTTCGAGGATCTGGCCTTCCTTGTCCTGCAGCAAATACGTGCGATTGCCGTGCAGCACGCCGGGACGGCCGCCGTTCATCGAGGCGGCGTGGCCGTTCTCGACGTCGAGCCCGTGTCCGCCTGCTTCGACGCCGTAGATCTTGACGCTCTCGTCATCGAGGAACGGGTGGAACAGCCCGATGGCGTTCGAGCCGCCGCCGATGCAGGCTACGAGCGTATCGGGGAGACGCCCTTCGCGCTCCAGCATCTGGGCGCGCGTCTCCTCGCCGATGATGGCCTGGAAGTCGCGCACCATGGCCGGATAGGGATGAGGGCCCGCCGCCGTGCCGATCAGATAGTAGGTGTCGCGCACGTTGGTGACCCAATCGCGCAGCGCCTCGTTCATCGCGTCCTTCAGAGTACCCGCGCCGGACGTGACGGGATTGACCTTCGCGCCGAGCATGTGCATGCGCGCGACGTTCGGAGACTGACGGGCGACGTCGGTCGCGCCCATGTAGATCTCGCACGGCAGGCCGAAGCGGGCGCAGACCGTGGCCACGGCAACGCCGTGCTGGCCGGCGCCGGTTTCAGCGATGATGCGCGTCTTGCCCATGCGGCGCGCGAGCTGGATCTGGCCCAGGCAGTTGTTGATCTTGTGGCTGCCGGTGTGATTGAGCTCGTCGCGCTTGAAGTAGATTTTTGCCCCGCCCGGCTTGCCCGCCTTCTTGGCTTCCGCACGGTAGTGCTCGGTCAAGCGCTCGGCGAAATAGAGCGGGCTCGGACGGCCGCCGTAATGGAGCAGGAGATCCTTCAGGTCGGCCTGAAAGGCGGGGTCGTTCTTGGCCGTGGTGTAGGCCGTCTCGAGATCGAGGATCAGCGGCATCAGCGTTTCGGCCACGAAGCGGCCGCCGAACATGCCGAAAAAGCCGGTATCGTCCGGGCCTGCGCGCAGCGAGTTCGCCTTCGCTTCCGTGGTCTTCTGGTCTTTCGAGGCCATCGGCCTTTGTCCTTTCGGTTCGGGCCCCGCGGGAACGACCCGCAGCCCGATGTTTTCACGCTTGATTAGCGGCCTTTGCGGCGCGAAGGAAGCGGCGGATCAGCTCGGGGTCTTTTTCTCCGGGGCTGCTTTCGACGCCCGATGAGACGTCGACAACGGCGGCGCTCGTCAGGGAGATGGCCGCGGCCACGTTCTCGGGTGTCAGGCCGCCCGCAAGCACGAATGGCCCACGGTCCGCGACGCCTTCCAAAATGCGCCAGTCGAAGGCGAGGCCGTTGCCACCGGGGAGCGCAGATGGATCGGCGGGCGGCTTAGCGTCGAACAGCAGCATGATTTGTCCGGAAGACGCGTAGTCGAACGCTGCCCCGACATCGGCGGGCGTCGCCACCGCTACGGCCTTCAAAACGCATGTCCGGCTTCGCGCGCGGATCTCGTTCACACGCGCGATGGTCTCGGAGCCGTGGAGCTGAATGACATCCGGTTTCACGTCCTCGACCACGCGGTCCACGAGCGCATCGTCCGGGTCAACGAGCAGCGTGACCGTACCTGAGTGCCCACGCTGGTGGGCGCGGCTCACCAGCGCGGCCGCCTGCTCGACGCTCACGTTTCGGGGACTGCGTGGATACAGCACGAAGCCGACCAGATCGGCACCCGCATCGAGTGCGGCGTCGAGCGCGGCCTCGGTGCGCAATCCGCAGATTTTCACGCGCGTGGTCATGGTTTCAATCGCTGTCGCAGCGGTTTTTTCGCTGTCGCGGCCCGAACGGACACTGCGCCCGAGCTTCGCAAGATCAAGTGGGATGCGTTACGCCGCGTTGCGCTTGTCGGGCGGCGCGATGGCCTTGGCGCGGGCTGCGACGTCGGCATCGCGTTCGCGCATCAGCCTGTCGGACTCCATCTGCCAGCGCTTGGCCTCGCTCGTGCGCACGCGCGCTGTGCGGCGCCATCGGGCCTGCGTGAGCCAGACGGCCGCGCCGCCGAGAAGAACGCCAACCAGAAGGGCTGCAAAGAGAAAACCGTAGAACGGCATCACGACGGAGATGACGGGCGTCTCAGGACGGAAGGGATCCAGCACCAGGCGAACGGAATGGCGATTGGCAACCGCGAGAGTCACCAGCAGCGCGGCGGCGGGAAAAGCGATCAACAGCCAAATGATCCGTTTGAGCACGCACTCTCCTCTCGACCGGCTTTACGCCGGTCATACTGCGTTGGCCTCTCAACCGGCTCTGCGCCGGTCATGCTGCCTCGGCTCGCCGCCGACAAAACCGCAACGCAGCTCAGTCGTTGGTGTTGAGCCGGTCGCGCAGCTCCTTGCCCGTCTTGAAGAACGGGACAAATTTTTCCGCCACCGGCACCGGATCGCCGGTGCGCGGGTTGCGGCCCTGACGGGCGGCGCGGTGCTTGACGGTGAAGGCCCCGAAGCCGCGCAGCTCGACGCGATCGCCTTGCGCCAGCGCGTCGACAATCTCGTCGAACACGACGTTGACGATGCGCTCGACGTCGCGATGGTAGAGGTGCGGGTTCGACGCCGCGATCTTCTGGATCAGCTCAGATTTGATCAAGGTACGAACCTCCCGGAAAAGTATTGTTATTCTTCAATTTTCCGGAGGTTGCCAAACGGAAACGAGGCCGTCAAGCCCGAGTCTGCCAACGGATGGAGACAGGGTTACGAGTTCGGCCGTCCGAGCGATCGCGCCGAGCGCCAGGGCGCCGGCCGCCGAGGTGGCCGCTCCGGTCACTCCGCCCCAGGTGCCCTCGGCCGTCGGCTTCCAGTTCACCACTTTCAGGTCCTTGGAGATGCCGCGCGTGGTTTCCAGCCAGCGGACGGCTTCCGTCTCGCCGCCGATCTCGTCCACAAGCTTGCGTTCGAGGGCCTGGCGGCCCGAGAAGATGCGCCCCTGCATCAGGCCGTCGACCGTTGCCGGGTCGATGCCGCGACGCTCCTGGACCAGGGACAGGAACCAGCGGAAGCCGTCGTCGATCGTGTCCTGCATGACGCGCTTGGCGCCTTCGGTGGCGGGTTCGAACGGGTTCGGGGCGGCTTTGAGATCGCCGCTCTTAACCTCGTTGAACTTGACGCCGAGCTTGGCCAGCAGCTCGCTCACCTCGGGCCACTGGGCGAGGACGCCCACCGAGCCGGTGATCGTATTGCCCCGAGTGACGATGTGGTCCGTGCCGAGGCCGACGATGTAGCCGGCAGACGCGGCAATGGTGCCGAACTGGGCGACCACGGGCTTCGTCTGCGCCACGTCGCGCAGCGCCAGATACAGGCTTTCGCCGCCGGTCGTGGTGCCGCCGGGGCTGTTCACGAAGACAATCAGGGCCTCGACGTGGCTGGCGTCCTTGATCTTCTTCAGCATCGCGATCTGATCGCGGTCGTCGGTGATGGTGCCTTCGATGGCGACGCGGGCGATCTGCTTGGTGCCGGCCAGCGTGGACAAGTCCGAGCTGCCGAAGACCATCGCGCCGAGGAGGAGGCCGATGAAGAGCACGGCGGCGCTGCGCCAGAACGAAATGCGCCTGCGCATCCGGCGACGATCGAGGACGGCTTCGAGTTCAAGCGACATGTCTCAGTGCACTCCCGGGTTCAAGCCCGCAAATTAGGTAACCCCGCCATCTCGCGCAATGGCGCTTCGCTTGCCGCGGCCAGAAGTCGGCCGGAAAATGGAAATGCGCGGGACTTTCGTCCCGCGCATCTTGGTAAACTTCAAGTCAGGCAGCTTTGAGCCGCCTACTCCTCGTCTGAGTCGGAATCGGCATCCGCATCGCGCTTCTTGATGGCGGCCTTGAAGATGTCGCCGAGCGAAGCGCCCGAGTCCGACGAACCGTACTGCGCCACAGCCTGCTTCTCTTCGGCGATTTCGAGCGCCTTGATCGAGACCGTGATGCGGCGTGCGGCCTTGTCGACCGTGAGCACTGCGCCATCGACCTTCTGGCCGACGGTGAAGCGTTCCGAGCGCTGCTCCGAACGGTCGCGCGAGAGGTCCGAGCGCTTGATGAACGTGGTGAGATCGCTGTCGGCGATCTTCACTTCGATGCCGTTCTCCTGCACCTGGATGACTTCACACGTGACCTGGTCGCCCTTCTTGTACTTGGCAAGAGCGTCCGCCGGATCGCCGCCGAGCTGCTTGATGCCGAGCGAGATGCGCTCCTTCGAGCTGTCGACGTCGAGGACGATCGCTTTGACGGTGTCGCCCTTCTTGTAGTCCTTGATGACTTCGTCGCCGGCCTTCTGCCAGTCGAGATCGGAGAGGTGGACCATGCCGTCCACGCCGCCGTCGAGACCGATGAAGAGACCGAACTCCGTGATGTTGCGGATCGGACCTTCGACAACGGTGCCCTTCGGATGCTGAGCCAGGAACGCATCCCAGGGGTTGTCCTGGGTCTGCTTGAGGCCGAGCGAAATGCGGCGCTTGGCGGGGTCGACCTCGAGGATCTGCACTTCGACCTGCTGGCTGGTCGAGACGATCTTGCCGGGGTGGACGTTCTTCTTGGTCCAGCTCATTTCGGAGACGTGGATGAGGCCTTCGACGCCCGGCTCCAGCTCCACGAACGCGCCGTAGTCGGCGATGTTCGTGACGGTGCCGGAGAAGCGCGCGCCGATCGGGTACTTGGCCTCGATCGCCGACCACGGGTCGGACTGGAGCTGCTTCATGCCGAGGCTGATGCGCTGCGTCTCGGGGTTGATGCGGATGATCTGCACCTTCACCGTGTCGCCGACGTTCAGGATCTCGGACGGATGGTTGACGCGGCGCCAGGCCATGTCGGTCACGTGCAGCAGGCCGTCGATGCCGCCGAGGTCGATGAACGCACCGTAGTCGGTGATATTCTTGACGAGGCCGTCGATGATCTGGCCTTCGGCGAGACGGGCGACGATGTCGGCGCGCTGCTCGGCGCGGGTCTCTTCAAGAACGGAGCGGCGCGAGACGACGATGTTGCCGCGACGGCGATCCATCTTGAGGATCTGGAACTGCTGCGGCTGGTGCATCAGCGGGCCGATGTCGCGCACGGGGCGGATGTCGACCTGCGAGCCCGGCAGGAACGCCACGGCGCCGTCGAGGTCGACCGTGAAGCCGCCCTTGACCTTGTTGAAGATCACGCCCGTGACCTTCTCGCCCTTCTCGGAGAGCTTCTCGAGGCGGGTCCAGCTTTCCTCGCGGCGAGCCTTGTCGCGCGACAGCACAGCTTCACCCAGCGCGTTCTCGATGCGCTCAAGGTAGACTTCGACGACGTCGCCGACCTTGATGTTGCCCGGCTGGCCGCCGATGCCGAATTCCTTGACCGGTACGCGGCCTTCCATCTTCAGGCCGACGTCGATGACCGCGAGGTCCTTCTCGATGCCGACGACCTTGCCCTTGACGACGCTGCCTTCAAAAAGATCGTCCTTGGCGAGGCTATCAGCGAGCATCGCTGCGAACTCATCGCGCGACGGCGAATAGTCTTTGCTCAAATCAGCGGACATTCAAACTCCTGGTGGTGTGTTGATATGAATGGGATTTAACCGCCGTAGCCCATCGTTGAACGGGCTGCAGCGGCGCGGATTAGGTGAGGCCGAAAGCCCGGCGGCGCATGCATGAGCACGCACGGACGGTGTCTCCCGGCACGTCTTTGGTGATCTTGGTCTCAGCGCCGCCGTGATGGGCCTCAAGCCCGCCAGTGAAATTTGAGACGCTTGCCATGCAAACGTCCCTAGTGGCTGATCTTCCTCTTGATCAATCCGACAGCGGCGTCGAATGCGGCTTCTATACTCAAGTTGCTGGTGTCAAGCAACTCCGCATCTGCCGCCAGCATCATGGGCGCGCTGGTGCGGCCGGTGTCGCGGGCGTCGCGGGCCAGGATGTCCGCCAGAACAGTTTCATAGGCAACGGCATCCCCCCTGGCCTCGAACTCGGCGAACCGCCGGCTGGCGCGGATTTCCGGGGTTGCGGTGACGAAGATCTTCACGTTCGCGTCCGGGCAGACGACGGTGCCGATATCGCGCCCATCGAGCACGGCGCCGGGCGGGCGGCGGGCGAAATTTCGCTGATATTCCAACAGCGCGGCGCGAACTTCGGGGATGCGGGCGACGATCGACGCGGCATCGCCGGCGGCGGTGCCGCGCAGGTCGGCGTCCTCCAGCTCACACGGATCGAGCCCGCGGGCGGCGACCACGGCCGCCCAGGCATCCTCAAGCCGGAAGCCGTTGCGCGCCACGTCGCGCGCGACCGCGCGGTAGAGCAGCCCGGTGTCCAGGCAATGAAACCCGAGGTGTGCCGCGAGGCGCTTGGCCAGCGTACCCTTGCCCGACGCCGCCGGTCCGTCGATGGCGATGATCATGCCTCGCCCTCGCCAAACCGGGCGCCGAGGCGTTCCATGAGGGTGCGGAACTCGGGGAAGCTGGTGGCGATCATGGCCGTGTCGTCGACCTTCACGGGCTGCTCGCTCGCCAGGCCCATGACCAGGAAGGCCATGGCAATGCGGTGATCGAGATGCGTCGCGACCGTGCCACCGCCGGACACTGCGCCGGTGCCGGGGACGGTCAGCGTGTCGCCCACGGCTTCGGCCCGGACGCCGTTGGCCGCAAGGCCGTCGGCGGTCGCGGCCAGCCGGTCGCTTTCCTTCACCTTCAGCTCCGCCAGGCCGTTCATGCGCGTGACGCCGTTGGCGAAGGCGGCGACCACAGCCAGCATCGGGTATTCGTCGATCATGGAGGGCGCGCGGGCCGCCGGGACGTCGACGCCCGTCAGGCTCGAATGGCGCGCGCGGATGTCGGCCACCGGCTCGCCGCCTTCCTCGCGCTCGTCGAGGAAGGTGATGTCGGCGCCCATTTCCTTGAGCGTGGTGTAAAGCCCCGTGCGCGTGGGGTTGATCAGCACGCCCTCGATCGTCACGTCGGACCCGGGGACGATCAGCGCGGCGGCGATCAGGAAGGCGGCCGAGGACGGGTCGGCGGGCACGGTGACGTCGCGGCCCACAAGCTCGGGCTGGCCCTTGATCGTGATGCGCGTGGTCTCGCCGTCGGCAACGCACGTCACCTCGGCGCCGAAGTGCCTCAACATGCGCTCGGTGTGGTCGCGGGTCGGCTCGCGCTCAATCACGGTGGTTTCGCCCGCCGTTCCGAGGCCGGCCAGCAGGACCGCGCTTTTGACCTGTGCCGAGGGCACGGGCAGCTCATAGACGATCGGCACGAGGCGGGACGAGCCGCGCACGGTCAGCGGAAGGCGGTCACGGTCTTCGTCGACCTCCACGCCCATCTGCTTCAGCGGACCGAGAATGCGGCCCATCGGGCGTTTCGAAAGCGAGGCGTCGCCGACCATCGTCACCGCGATGTCGTGGGGCGCGACCACGCCCATCATGAGGCGCGAGCCGGTGCCGGCGTTGCCGAAATCGAGCGGGCCTGCGGGCTGCGCGAGGCCGCCCGTGCCGCGGCCGCGCACCTCCCAGACGTCGCCCGTTTTGCCAGCCGGCGCGCCGAGCGCCGTCACGGCCTGCGCCGTGTTCAGAACGTCCTCGGATTCCAGAAGGCCGCGAATACGCGTCGTGCCGGTTGCCAGCGCACCCAGCATGAGCGCGCGGTGGGAAATGGACTTATCTCCGGGCACGCGAAAACGGCCGCTGAGCGGGCCGGATTTGAGGGCGGATAGCGGAAAGGGGCCGGCGTGGGTCACGGGTGCGGGAGCCTGATCTTTGAGCGGAGGAGAGGCGATCACGGATATCTGAAGAATGTCCGGCCGCCTTGGAAAGCCACGGCATAGAGCCGCCGGAGCCGGGTGCTGTCAACGGCACGGACGCCGGTTTCGGTCGGCCTCCTGGCCATCTCCGCGCTATTGGCGGCGCTACAACTCGCCGCCTCGTTTTCGATGCTCAGGCTCTACGACAAGGTGCTGACGACGGAGGCGGCCGCCTCGCTCGCGGGAGCGACGGGGTTGGTTGCGGGCCTGCTTTTGGCGTTCGTCTGCCTGGATGCTGCGCGCTCGCGCATCCTTTGCCGCGCCGGCCTCGCGTTCGTCGAGGGCCTGGATGACCGCATGTCGCGCGTGATGCACTCTGTTAGCGAGGCAAAGGGCCGGGAGATCATCACCGACCTCGAACGCATCGCGCGCTTTGCCAGCAGTGCCGGCCCGGCCGCATTCCTAGACGCCGTGTGGCTGCCCGCCTGCCTGGTCGCGAGCGCGATCCTCCATCCCGCACTCGGGCTCTTCCTCGCTGCCGCACTCGTCGTGCAGGCGGCGCTGGCGGTCGCCTCTGAACGGGCCGGCCGGGGCGGCCAGGATGCAACGGCCGCAGCACTCCGCCGCCGTCTCGCGCGCCACAGCCGCGTGCGCTCGCGCGCCGATGCGGGTGGCGCCGTGAACGCATCGGACTGGTGCGGGATGTCCCGCGCCTACTTTCGCCAGAAGCTCGATGTCGCCGAAAGCGCCATGACCTTCGCCGCCGTCGGGCGTGGCCTGCGCGTGGCGCTTCAGATGAGCGGCCTGGGGCTCAGCGCTTTGCTCGTGAGCCGCGACATGATGAGCCCCGGCGCCCTCGTCGCCGCGTCGTTCATCATGGCGCGCGCGTTTGCGATTTTCGACGTCACGGTGATGTACTGGCGCGTGTTCGCCGCCGCGCGCGACAGCTACCGCCGCCTCGTATCATGAGGCGACGCTAGATCTTGAACTCGTCGATGCTGGCGAAAGCGGTCCGCAGCGCATCCGACCACGACGCGGAAAGCTGCTTGAAATATGGGTCGTCGAGCCCGATGCGCGCCTCGCGATTGAGGTCCAGGCTGTCGCGCTCGTAGAGCAGGATGTCGATCGGCATGCCTACCGAGAGATTGGAGCGCAGCGTGGAGTCGAACGAAAGCAGGATCAGTTTCGCGGCTTCGCCCAGGCTCATCTCGGGGCGCGCCACGCGATCAAGAATTGGCTTGCCGTACTTGTGCTCGCCGATCTGCAGGAACGGCGTGTCGTCGGTCGCTTCGATAAAGTTGCCTTCCGCATAGATCTGGTAGAGACGCGGGCGCTCGTTCGCGATCTGACCGCCGAGCAGGAACGAGGCGGAAAAGCCGCCCTTGCTCATTTCCAGCGCCGCCCCGTCCTGGCGGCGAACGTCGCGCACGGCATCGCCCACGAGCCGCGCCGCCCGGTACATCGATGGCACGGTAAACAGCGTCGCGCCCGGCGGATTGGGATCGGCCAGTTGTTCGTTGAGATTGCTGACCACGGACTGCGTGACGGCGAGGTTGCCGGCCGAGAGCAGCACGATCACGCGCTCGCCGGGCTGGCGCCAGTAGTGAAGCTTCCGGTACTGGGCCACGTTGTCGACGCCGGCGTTGGTGCGCGTGTCTGCGGCGAACACCAGGCCGCGGTCCAGTCTCATCGCGACGCAATATGTCATCGCGCGGATCCTTCCATGGCGATTTATTGCTGTTGTTGACCGCCTTGCTGATCAACTTCGACCCGGACGTCAAGGGTCTCGTGCAGGCCACCCTTCTGGGTGCCGCGGATGGGGGAGGCCGAGGCGGCATCGAAGCCGCAGGCGAGCCGCACATAGCGCTCCGTTGGGCACATGCCGTTGGCGGGGTCGAACCCGACCCAGCCCAGCCCGTCGACCCACGCTTCCGCCCAGGCGTGATGGGCTTCCGAGGGCGCCAGGGTGCCGGAAAGGAAGTAGCCGTTGACGTAGCGGGCCGGAATGCCGATCACCCGCGCCACGGAGATGAAGAGGTGCGCGTGGTCCTGGCAGACGCCCTTGCCCGACGCCAGCGCCTCCGCAGCCGTTGTGTGCTCGTGCGTCGAGCCGATCTCATACGAAATGGCGTTCTGCACCACGCGCATGATGGCGTGCAGGCAATCGAGCGAATCCGCCGGCACGCGCCCGTTGCTCACCGTATGTGCGAGCGCCCGGATCGCCTTATCGGGCGCGGTCTTGGGCGACTCCCGCAGGAACACGCGCCGCGGCGCCATCTCGTTCAACCCGCGCACGATCCCGCACCGGTCCTCCGTCTCGACCACGCCGTGCGCTTCCAGCGTCATGCCGTCGTGGGCTGCGCTCAGGGCCGTGAGGTGCACGAGATTGCCGAGCCCGTCGCGATACTCAATGCGCTTGTCGAAACCCGGTGCCGTGATGGTCCAATTGACGACCTCCTGGCCGTCGTAGGACGGCGGCGTCAGCCGCAGACTCTGGATCGAGTACCGCGCTGGCGTACTGTAGGTGTAGGTCGTCACATGGCGAATTTCGATCAGCATCCGCCCCTCAGGAGGTAAAGTGGTAGGCCTCAGAAATCTCGTGAGCCACGCGATTGTTCCGCGCGATGAAGTCGAGCAGGAATTCGTGAAGCCCGGATTGGAAAATCGTGTCGATGTGCCCCTGGTCGAGCATCTTTCGGATTGATTTCGCAGTGGCGAGGCAGGGCTTCGCCTCGCCGTAGACTTCGGACAGGCCGTCGAGCGCGGAATCGATTTCGCTGTAGCAGGCATGCAGCGAGCGCGGCATGGCGTGGTTCAGGATCAGATAGTCGGCGATCCGCCACGACCGGTAGCTGTCCTTGTAGACCCAGCGGTAGCTGCGATGAGCGGAGACGGACCGCAGGATCGCCTCCCACTGGACATTGTCGACGCTGCTGCCGATCATGCTCGTCGAAGGCAGCAGCACGTAATACTTCACGTCGAGAATGCGCGCCGTGTTGTCAGCGCGCTCGAGAAACGTACCGAGCTGGCTGAAATAGAACGTGTCGTTGCGCAGGATCGTGTTCAGGAGCGCGCCCCGATACCCGGCCGAGCGTTCCTTGATCCAGTCGAGGATGCGCGGCAGCGCGTCGGGCCTGAGCGAGTCCGGCTTGATCTGCTGGAACTCCAACCACGACCCGTTCAGGGATTCCCACATCTCGCGCGTGAGCGCGGTGCGCTGGGCGCGCGCATTGCGCCGCGCCGTGGCGAGGCACGCGTGAATGCTTGAGGAATTGGTCGCGTCGAACAGCAGGAAATCGACCACGTGCTTGGTCGAGAGCGTGCCGTGCTTGGCATAGTATTGATCGGCGCATCCCGCGCTTTTGAGCGTCGACGCCCATTCTTCGTTGTTGTCGCCGTCGGCGCGCGGCAGGAGCGCGATGCGATAGCCCGCCTCGATCAGGCGCGCCATGTTTTCGGCGCGCTCGATGTAGCGTGACAACCAGAAGAGATCGTTTGCCGTTCGCCCTAGCATGGTGTTCGTGCGACCCGTTCTATCGGCGTTTTATTGTTCAGCTTGCGAAAGCCGTTAGTTCTGAAGAGCCGTCAGTCTTGAAAAATCTCAGTCTTGAAGAATCCAAGTGTCCTTGGTTCCGCCGCCCTGGCTGGAGTTCACGACCAGCGACCCCTTGCGAAGCGCAACGCGCGTCAATCCCCCCGGCACGAGACGCACCTCGTCGCCGATGAGCACGAACGGCCTGAGATCGAGGTGGCGCGGCGCGATGCCGTCCTCGACCAGCGTCGGGCACGTCGAGAGCGCGAGCGTCGGCTGCGCGATGTAGTTGTCGGGGCGGGCTTTGACGCGGGCGCGGAAGGCTTCGATTTCGTCCGCCGTCGAGGCCGGTCCCACCAGCATGCCGTACCCGCCCGAGCCGTGCACTTCCTTCACGACCAGCTCGGCCATGTTTTCGAGCACGTACTTGAGCGCGTCGGGCTTGCGGCAATTGTAGGTCGGCACGTTCTTCAGGATCGGCGGCCGGCCCATGTAGAATTCGATGATTTCGGGAATGTAGCTGTAGATCGCCTTGTCGTCGGCGATGCCGGCGCCAGGCGCATTCACGATCGTCACGTTGCCGGCGCGGTAGACGTCCATCAGCCCCGGCACGCCCAGAACCGAGGTCGGGTCGAACGTCAGCGGATCGAGGAAGGCGTCGTCGACACGGCGATAGAGCACGTCCACCGGACGCAGGCCCTCCGTCGTTTTCATGTTGAGATGCCCGTCCAGCACCACGAGATCCGATCCCTCGACAAGCTCGAGGCCCATCTGGTCGGCAAGGAACGCGTGCTCGAAATAGGCGCTGTTATAGATGCCGGGCGTCAGCACCGCGATCGTCGGATCCTTGCTGAGCCGGCGCGGCGCGACGCTTTCGAGCGTCTTGCGCAGGTTGTCGGGATAGGTCTCGATCGGCGCGACGCGGTTCTCGGCGAACAGGTTCGGGAACATGTGCATCATCGTCTCGCGGTTCTCCAGCATGTAGGAGACCCCCGACGGCGTGCGCGTGTTGTCCTCGAGCACGTAGAATTCGTTTTCCGCCGTGCGGACGATGTCGATTCCGATGATGTGCGAATAGATGCCAAGCTCGGGTTCGACGCCGATCATCTCCGGCACGAACGCGCTGTTCTGGATCACGAGCTCGGCCGGGATGCGGCCTGCCTTGATGATCTCCTGGCGGTGGTAGATGTCGTACATGAAGGCGTTGAGCGCCTTCACACGCTGCTCGATGCCCGCCGCCAGCCGCCGCCATTCCGCCGCCGAGATGATGCGCGGGATCATGTCGAACGGGATCAGCCGTTCGGTCGCTTCCGTATCGCCGTAGACGGCGAACGTGATGCCGGTCCGCCGGAACAAGAGCTCGGCCTCAGCGCTTTTCTTCCTCAGCTCTTCGACCCGGACCGAGTCGAGCCAAGCCGCAACCTGGGCGTAGGGCTCCCGGACGTCTTGTCCGAAGCCGTTCATTTCGTCGAAGGCGAGCGTCAAATCCGCGACCCTGATTTGCTCCATGAGGACTGATAGGCAAGAGCCGGGCCAATCCATCGGAGACAAGAAAACGTTTGAATATCATAAGCTAAGAAAAACCGTTCTGCCCGCGGTTTGGTCATTTGCTTGGAAAATTGGCAGCACCAGATCAATTCCCAGTCACGCCAAAAGGTTGCCTGAGGCGCCGGCAATTACGCAGACCCGGCCGTGACCCCGAGACCTGCCTCGCACACGTGACGAGAGGGCTTGACGAGGGGTTCGGTATGTTCTTTAATTTCTGTCATGACAGAAATAACAGCAAGCCAAGATCGTCTGCCTCAATCCGTCGAGCGCTTTGTCGTCGCGTGGGGAGAGATGGGGGAGACGTGGGGTGTGAACCGGTCGGTGTCGCAGATCCACGCCCTGCTCTACATCGCAGACCAGCCGCTCTCCGCCGAGGACATCGCCGCGCGCCTGAAGCTGGCCCGCTCCAATGTGTCGACATCGCTTCGCGAGCTTTTGGCCTGGTCGCTCATCCGCCGCGTCTCCGCGCTCGGCGACCGGCGGGATTTCTACGAAGCCGAGGCGGACGTCTTCGAGATGCTGCGCCGCATCGCCGCGAACCGGAAGGCGCGTGAGATCGATCCCGCCGTGGCGGCGCTGAGCCAGTGCCTTGCATCCGCCGAGGACGACCCGCGGGTCTCCGCCGGCGCCCGCAAGCGTTTCCGCGCCATGCTGGACGTGACGCAGGAGGTCTCGCGCAGCTTCGACGAGGTGATCGGCCTGCCGACGCCGGTGCTGGCCCGGCTCATCAAGATGGGCGCGGCCGTAGTTCGGCTTGCTGGCCTCACAACTGGCCGGAGCGCGAAGCGGCCGGCCCAGCCGGACAAGACGAAGGCTTAGGTCGCGCCCTCGGCCGGGCACGAAGACGCAGAGACGGGGAGGACGTTCGATGATCGCCTTGCCATCCAGAAGCACCGCTCCGGCGAACGCTGTGCCAGCGATGGCCGGCACGCCCGATCGGCGCCCGTCTTCCACCGGCGAGAGCGTCGTCGATCTCCGGTTCCGCGCGCTGGTCGGGGAGGAAAGCTGGGCGCGGCTGCCTGCCGCCGTGCAGAAGCGCTTCTCGAAGCGTCTGTCGCGCGATGCCGCTGTGGTCTACGCAGGCGAGGTGCTTGAAACGCGGCTCTCGCGCGTCGGCCGGATCGCCGCGTTCCTCGCGCGCGCCATCGGCGCGCCGCTTCCCCTCGAAAACGGCATGACCGGCGCGGCTGTCGTCACGGTCACGGAGGCCGAAGGCCTGGGTGGCCAGGGCATGAGCGGCCAGTGCTGGACGCGCATGTACGCCCGCCGTGGCCGCTTCCCGCAGGTCATCCACTCCGCCAAGCGCTTCTCGGGCCCCACCGGGCTGGAGGAATACGTCGGCTACGGGGTTGGCATGTCGCTCGCCGTCACGGAGCGCGAGGGCGCGCTCGTCTTCCGTTCGACGCGCTATGTGCTCGCGATTGGAAGGCTGCGCATGCGCCTGCCCCGGCTGTTGGAGCCGGGACGGATGGAGGTGGTGCACAAGGACGAGGGCGGCGGCGCGTTTCTCTTCACGCTCGCGCTCACCCACCCCTGGCTCGGAGAATTGGTCTACCAGGCTGCACGCTTCCGCGACGCCTGACGGCTACTTCGGATCGGCGGCGCCGGAAGTGTCGCCGGCATCCTTACACGCGCCGTCATGATCCTTGCGCGCAGCGGCCGAAATGCGTTCGCAGTCGTTGCCGTAGGTTTTGCCGTCACAGCCGCAGACCGGCTGGTAGATCTTCGTGCACATTTCCGAGCGGATGACGCACTGGCCTTCGGCATTGTCCTGGCCGCAGGTCGCGGGCGCCGTATCGCAGAAGAACCCCACCGAGCAAGAGGGCCCCGCCGCTCCGCCGCAGGCCTGGCCTTGTCCGGCCTGGGCGAACGCGTGCGAAGAAAACGTGAGGCTGCCTAGCAAGAGCGCGCCCAGTGTTAGGAGTGCGAGCACGCCGAGGATTGAAAAGTTGGGAGCGCGAGCGCTGGAGCGCATGGACAACCTCCTGAAAACGTCATGTGTCACAACGCGGGATGGCGCAAATTGGTTCGGGACGGCGTGTGCGGACCTGCCGTTTGCCCCCGCGCCGCCTTGATTCGCATGTCTATGGTCTGCGATGTCATTCGGCAACGGCGCGCTCATCCGGACCCTCCGTGTTCTCCTCAATGGGAAGACGGCCGCCGGGGACGTTGCCGTGCCGGTCGCGCTCGTTGGCGGCGGTCAGCGCGAAGCTGGCCGGGACGAAAGTGTGGGGAAAGACGAAACTGCGGGGAACCATGAGGACAATCGAACGGGCTCCGAACCGTCGGGCAGCACGGTCATGATGACGGCCGCCAAGGACTGGGCCACGCTGCTCGGCTTCGACAAGGAGCAGGACGAGCGCACCATGGCCTCGCGGGCGCGCGTCATGGCGAAAACGCTGGCCTATCTCGAAGCGCACTACGCGGATCCGGATGGCCCCCGTCCGTCCGAAGCCGTGGTGATGGAGTTCACCCAGTTTCTGCTGCTCGCCGAAAGCATGGAGCCGAAAGGCCGCGGCGGAAAGTTCCGCGAACTCTACGAAGAGGTCGTCCAGCTTCACCTGCATTGGGATGAGCGCGACCGCGACGCGAGCTTTGCCGCCATCGCCAAGAAGGTGGCCATGCTGAAGGGCGTGCTTTCATTTTGCGATGCCTGGCAGGGCACGGAGACGATAATTCCGCGCCGCCAGACGCCGCGCGAGCCCGCGCCACTGTTTGACGACGCCGACGTCAAGACCCGCATCGTCCGCCCGTCCCATATGCGCCCCTGAACAGGCTCCGGAACAGGAGGCTTAGAACCGCTTGCGCCCGGCGCGATCACCCGCTATTCAGCTGCGCTTCGGTTCGAAATTCGCGGGGTGATGCGACCACCATCTCCCCGCGCGATCCGAACGGCCGGAGAGGTGGCAGAGTGGTCGATCGCGCCGCACTCGAAATGCGGAGTACGGGCAACCGTACCGGGGGTTCGAATCCCTCCCTCTCCGCCAATTCCCATTCAAATATTTAGCAATATCAGAGCGTTGCAAGGCGGCGTGTCAGTCGGTTGATCCGGCGCGCACAGTCGACGCCGTGCGGCCGCCGCTGCCGCATCAATCGTCGTTGCCGCCAGCGTCCTGCAAATCGTTCTGGTCCGGGAACAAATCGCGGCGCTTGCCGCGCGGAGAACCATCGTCGGGGAGAGCCTGGGCGGCATTGGCGTCGTCCAGAACCTCGACCTTGTAGGCCTGGGTCTTCTCAGGCTTCGCTTCGCCTGGTTTGACGTAGTCGAACACGAGATAGATGCGGCCCGCGTCGACGGCCGTCAGCAACACCACGAATTTCGCGGGCGCGCCGGGCTGCGGCGGCGGTGTCCCCGGCCCCGGCTTGACGAAGCCCTGGATGTCGACCGTTACGATGTTCGCCGGCGGCGGCTCGTTGAGAACCCACCGGTGCCCGGTGGAGGGATCGCCGTCGAGCTCCAGTGTGGTCGTGTCGCCGACCGTGATCTGAACCGGGATGTCGTTGGCTCGCGCGGAGTGGGGGAGCAGGGCCGCCATCAGCACAAGGATGCCCGTCGCGACGGACGGCAGGAAATATCGCAGCATTGCTAAAGTCCCTAGTTCACATTCAACGAGCTTCACAATCAAAGTGCTTCACGGGTCAACGAGCAGGCGCTTGAGAGACGTTTCGGAAAAGGACGGCGGCACGCCGAACCCCCGGCAGATGATCCGCTGTCGCCTCGAGGCCATTCCGCAGCTTACTTACATTGGCTGGGCGCGTTGCTGCCTGCAAGCCGGTTTGAAATCCAGGCCACGGCGTCGCGCGCGCCTTTCATCGCAATCGTCCCGTGCCCGACGTTGGGATAGGTGAGCAACTCGACGCGGCTTCCGGCCTCACACAAGCGTCGCGCGTAGTCCTCCGTGACGGCGGGGCGTATGGTGTCGTCGGCCGATCCCTGAAGAAGAAGCACTGGGATTGCGGGCGGCAGCGCGCCGATGGTGTTCTCGGCGAGAAGGGATCGCCAGGGCTCCAGCGCGGTCAGGTTATCAACAGTCAGGAAACGCTCTTGCAGTTCCTTCCCCGCGCGGGCGCGCGGCTCGATGTCGATGAGGGATTCGAGGCAGACGTTCGCGAGACGATCGATCGTCGCCATCGCTTCGGGGTTGACCACATTGGTCAGCGGCACGTTGAACACGCGCGACCACGACCACAACGTCATGGCGAGCAGGTTCTTTCCGCCTGGCGATGCGATGTCGTCATCCAGAAGCGTACGGAGTTCGGTGGCGGGCGCGGCCGCGGCCACGCCTACAATTTCCAGCTCGGGCGCATAGCCCTTGGCGAGCTGGCTCGCGTAGAGAACGGCCTGCCCGCCCTGCGAATGCCCCCAAAGCGCCGTGCGATGAATGGTGCCCGTCACGGCAACCGCGCGCGCCGCGCGAATGGAATCGAGCACGGCATAGCCTTCGCTCTTGCCCACGAGATAGGGATGCGGCCCCGCCGTGCCGAGGCCGGGATAGTCCGTGGCCGCAACCGCGTAGCCCAGGTCGAGAAGGCTGCGCAGCCCCTGCATCTGCATGAACTTGAATGTCGCCAGCGAGGGCGCGCAATGCGGAACGATGCCGGATGTCGGATGCGCCCAGGCCACCACGGGCCTGCCGCCCACGGGCGCGGGAGCGTTGGGAATGATGACGATACCGGACACGGCGATCGGCCGTCCGTCGAAGCTGGTGGACCGGTAGAGCACCCGGTAAGCGCTCGCATCGGACGGCCCTCCGCTGACCGGCTCCTGCCGGATGACGGTGCCGGGCTGCCCGGCCAGCTCTTGAGGGGAGGCTTGATAGAAATGCGTCTGCGCCGAAGCGGGCCACGCGTCCCCGTGCAATAGAACCGACGTGACCGCGATGGAAAGCCCGAGGCCGCGCACGGCCCGGGCGATGCGCGTTCCCGCATTGAAAATCATCGCGATCTCCATTGTGAGCGCTGGGGCTTTTGCGTCAGGTCGGGCGCGCTGAGATGGTCTGATGAACCATCATAAGCCTACCGAGGATAGGCTCCAGCGTCTTGCGACAGCTCGATCGCTATCGCTTCGGCCGCGCGAGCTGCGACGGCGGGATGCCGAACGTTCTACGGAACAGAAAGGCAAAGTGGCTTGGGTTGGCATAGCCGACGGTCAACGCCACATCCGTAATGCTGAGATCGCCATCGGCCAGCAGCGTCTTGGCCTTGGAAAGTCGCGCGTTCTGCAGGTACTCGTAGACAGGCGCGCCGAACCGCGTGCGAAAGCCGGTCTTGAGCTGCCGCTCTGAAAGGCCGACGGCTTCGGCAAGATCGCTCACGGTCCAGCTTCGAGCGACATCCTCCAGGAGAACGCTGCGGGCCCGGTCCAGTTTGCCCGACAGGTGGCGCTGGCGCGCGCTCAACACCGATCCGCGCGACCGCATCTGCTCGAGTGCGGCGGTCAGAATGGCAAGCCCGGCGATTTCGATTTCGAGGTCCGTACCGTCGGAGCCGAGCGCTGCATCCAGCGCGGCCTCTGCGCGCGCCCGGATCAGGGTGTTGGTGGGAATTCCGCCAACCCAGACGTCGGCATTGGCGGCACGGCAATAGGAGTGCTCGGCGTCGACGTCAGCGAAAAGCTCTAGCGCGTCGAGGCGGCTGAGCTGATCGACCGAGAGCCGCACCTCCACGCCTCTGAAGTTCGCCCCCGTCGGAACCGCGAACTCGCCCTGAACCGCCGTGCGCGCAAAGAACAGGATCGTGGTGTCGGGCGTGTAGGTGAATTCGAGCGCCCGGTTGCAGCCCGGCGTGAGCATCCGGCTCGATCCGGAGCAATCGAGCAGCACGACGATGGCGAGGCATCGCTCGGTACTCGCAAATCCACGAAACACGTCCGCAGACTTCACGTCGAAAGCGGTGATGTTGAAGCCCGGGCGAACGGCGAGGCGTTTGATCTTGCCGAGAACCTGCGGATGGACGGCGAAGCGCTCCGAGAGCGATGTGTCGATGGCGGCAGGCGCTTCGAGATGCGCGTGGCGAAGCGGCCGCTCTTCGAGCGTGAGAGATGTGGGCTTCCCATGACCACCCGGCATGACGTCCAATCCATCCTGTGTGGCAAAAAACGCAATATTGATCGCAATAGTATAGAAATCGTCCGGATCCCGATAGGGGCGACCGGAACGCGGTGGCTCGCCTTTCCAACCTCCCCGTAGTGTCGCCATCGCGGGGACTAAAGTGGGGAGCAGCCAAAGTGACGATGGGTATTGGGAAACGATTGGGCGTTGCACGTCGGTTTGGCAACGGGCGCACGCAAGGCAGCAAGCACGCGGAGTGGACGGGTTGGGCAGTCGGCGCGGCCCTCATGCTCGCGCCCGCCGGCGCAGGCGCGCAGGAGCAGGCCCCGACCGCGCTCGACAAGATCGAAGTGACGACGGAGGCAAAGCCCGCCAAGCCCAAGGCGCCGAAAAAGGCGAAGGCCGTGCAGCCGATCCAGCCGAAACAGCCGCAGGCGCCCGAACCTCAGGCCGCCAACACCGGACTTCCCGTCGACGCGCCGGCCACGACGAGCACCGCATCGAAACGTCCGCAGGATCGGCTGGATGTGCCGGCCGGCATCGGTGTCGTGACGGGGGAAGAGCTCGCCACGCGCAACATGGCGTCCATCAGCGATCTCGACCGTGTTTTTCCGGACGTAAACATCCGTTCGCGTTCAACGCGCGCTTACACGAACATCACCGTGCGCGGACAATCGGCGGTGGACTTCTATAATCCGACGGTCGGCATCTACATCGACGGACTGCCGCAGGACCAGATCTCCTTCGCTCAGCTCCTGCCGCTGGGGCTCGAGCAAGCCGAGCTGCTCTATGGACCGCAGGGCACTCTGTTCGGCCGCAACACCGTCGGTGGCGTGCTCAACATCACGACGCGGAAGCCCGGCAACGAGGCTCATTTCGAGAGCCTCGCCACGGTGAGCGGTTTGGAGCGCGGCGCCGCAGTGCTCGCCAGCGCGCCCATCGTGAAGAATGTGCTCTATGGCGATGTCGCGCTCGGCTATCGCGCCGAGGATGGCGAATACGTCGACATGGCCACGATGGCCGACATCGGCGACACCAAGGATCGCTCGGGCCGCGTCCGGCTGCGCTATGCGCCGACGGGCGGCCCCGTGGACATCATGCTCATGGCGGGACGCAGCGAGATCGAGTCCGACGAGGAGCGTCTGGTGCAGCAGCCGTTCATCAAACGGCGATTGGCCTTCCCGCTGCCGTCGCACTACACACTCGAGACCGACAGCTTCGGCGTCACGGCGAGCTATGATCTGGGCTTTGCGAAAGTGTCGTCGCTGACCGGCTACCAGGATCGCAAGTTCGATCGCACGGTGTTCGGTGACTACACGCCGGAGGACCAGGAGACGTTCAACCAGGAGTTCACGCTGGCGTCCGATCCCCGCCTGAGGAACCCGGTCGACTACGTGTTCGGCCTCTACTTCCAGAACATCGACTTCGAGCGCCGCACGCCGTTCCATTTCCAGACGACGAGCCAGGCAATCGACTCGTACGCGGCCTACGGCGAGGTGACGTGGCACGTCACGGATCGGTTCGATGTCACGCCGGGCCTACGCTACGACTACGAGGTCGCGGACGGCGGGGGTGTCGGCGTCAACACGTTCGATGTCGAGAAAACCTCTGAATCCTGGAGCCCGAAGATCGCGCTCAGCTACAAGCTCTCCGAGCCGTGGCGCGTGTACGGTCTCTACAGCACCGGCTTCAAGCCGGGCGGCATCGTGCGCAGCGTCACGCCCGGGTTGACCAGCGTGACGTATGACCCGCAGCTCACCGACAACTTCGAGGTCGGCACGAAGTACCGTTCACGGGACGGCCGCATCGAGCTTTGGGCTGCCGCTTACTACAACGTCAGCGACGACTATCAGCTCTCCGTCGGCCCGGTGACGGGCAAGTACATCCGCAATGCCGGCGAGGTGGAATCGAAGGGCATCAACCTCACGGCAAAGGTTGAGCCGTGGGAGAACTTCCGCGTGACGGCGGGCCTCGGCCTCAACGACTCGACCTTCACCAAGTACAGCAACCCGGACGTGCCGACGCAGAACTTTACGGGCAACACGCTGCCCTATGCGCCCGAGGTGACCGCCAACGCCAACTTTGAATATGCGGTGCCTCTCGGATACGGCCTCGGCTTCGCCGTGCCGCATTTCGGCGTGACTTATCTCAGCGAGATCTACTTCGACGAAAGCAACACCATCGGCCAGGGCGGTTACACGCTGCTCGACGCAGGTCTCACGTGGAAGCCGTCCGACAACGTGTCGGCGGAGATCTTCGTCGAGAACATCACGGATGAAATCTACACGACCTACGGCTTCGATGCCGGCTTCCCCATCGGTCCTGTCTATCAGTTAGGCCAGGGCCGCACGGCGGGCGCCAGCCTCAGGATCACATACTAGAGATGACGCGCAAGGCTCTGCGCCGATGGTCCTGGGTGCACAAATGGTCGAGCCTTGTCTCGACCATTTTCCTTCTCATGCTGTGCGTCACCGGCCTGCCGCTCGTGTTCCGTGCCGAGATCGACCGCTTCCTCGGCGCGGAGGGAGACGCGACGGCGACGCAAGCGACCGCCGCGCGACCGTCCATCGAGGCGATCGTCGCGGCCGGCAACGCCAAGCGCCCGGGCGAGCACGTCCAGTTCGTCGTCTGGGATCGAGATGACTCGAACGTCGTGCTCCTCAGCATGGCCGCATCGCGCAAGGCATCGCCTGAGAACAACACGAGCGTCCGTGTCGATACGCGCACGGCCACCGTCATCGAAGGCGACGAGGCCGCGAGCCGCGTGACAGGCATTCTGCTCAAGCTGCATACGGAGATGTTTGCAGGCCTGCCGGGCAAGCTGGTCCTCGGCCTCATGGCGCTATTGTTCGTGGCGGCAATCGTGTCCGGCGCGGTTCTGTATGGCCCGTTCATGCGCAAAATCGACTTCGGTACGGTGCGGCGGAACCGGAGCACGCGCATCCGCTGGCTCGATCTCCACAATCTGCTCGGGATCTCCGTGCTGAGTTGGATGCTCGTCGTGGGCGGAACAGGTGTGATGAACGCGTGGGCCGATCTGCTGATCCAGCTCTGGCAATACGACCAGCTCAGCGAAATGACGGGCCCCTACAAGAACCGCCCCCTGCCCGATCGCATGGTGCCGCTCGACGATGTGGTGGCGCGGGCGCGGGAGGCGGTGCCGAACACGGTGCCATACATCGTGGCGATGCCGGGCTCCCTTCTCACGAGCGACAGCCACTTTGCGGTGTTCATGCGCGGCGAAACCCCGCTGACGGCGCGCCTGCTGACGCCAACGCTTATCGACGCGGTCACGGGCGAGTTAACGGCCACGCGCGAAATGGCGTGGTACATTTCGGTGCTGCTGCTCTCCCAGCCGCTGCACTTCGGCGACTACGGCGGCATGCCGCTGAAGATTCTCTGGGCGCTGCTCGACGCCATCGCGATCGTCGTGCTCGGCAGTGGGATCTATCTTTGGTTCGCGCGCTACCGGTCGTCGGCCGACGACTTTGAAATCGACGACGATTGAGCTGAGGGAGGCCGTCTTGGCAACGAACGCAGTCCGGTCGCTCGCGGCAGTGTATGCAGTTCCCGTATTGCTCTTTGTCGTGGGAGCGGGGGGACTTGCGATCGCGCTCACCGGCGACGGCATGTCCGATCTCGCGGGCTGGATCGCACTTGGGTCCCTAGTGGCCTGCGCCGGGTGGTTTTCCCTGCGGCGGTGAGCCGGTTGCGGTATCCAGGCGCCGCGTGCAGAGCGCGCCGTCACGCAGCAGGCCCGCTAGTCCAGGAGCTGCCGCTTAAGCAGCGCTTCGAGCCAATCTGCAAACACCTGGAGGCGGCGCGAGAGGTGCTGCCTGTGCGGATAGAGCAGGGTCATCGGCATGGGTTCGGCGCGATGATCCGGCATCACTTCGACCAGGTCCCCGTCTTCCAGATGGGCGCGCACGTCATAGGCCGGGATCTGGATCAGCCCGAGCCCCGCGAGGCAACAGGCGATGTAGGCCTCCGCGCTGTTGACGGTGACGCGCCCGCGGAGCGCCATCGTGCGCAGCGTATGGTGTTCGATCCACTCCCAGTCTTCGATCCGCCCGTTGGAGGGCGAGGCATAGTTGACCGCCCAATGGCCGCCGAGGTCGTCCGGGGTGCTGGGCGTTCCGTGCTGCTTGAGATACGCGGGGCTTGCGACGTTGATCAGCGGCAGCCTGCCGATCGGCCGCGAGATCAGGCCGGAATCGCTGAGCGGTCCGACACGCAGCACGCAATCGACGCGGTCTTCGACCAGGTTCACTGCCCGGTCCGTGACGCCGAGATCGATATCGATCTGCGGATAGCGATCGAGGAAGTCCGGAAGCGCCGGCGCGACGATCAGGCGCCCGATCCGCCCGGGAACGTCCACCCTGAGCCGGCCCGACGGTTGCGCCTCCGTCTGCCGGAACAGGTTCTCGGCGTCCTCGACATCGGCGATTAGCCGCTGGCAGAGCTCGTAGAAGGCGATGCCGTCCTGGGTCGGCGAGACCTTGCGCGTCGTGCGATGGAGCAGGCGCGCGCCGACGCGTGCCTCAAGCTCCTGGATACCCGCTGAAACCGACGAGCGCGGAACGCCGAGCGTGTCGGCCGCGCGCGTGAAGCTCGAGCACTCGACGACGCGGGCGAAGATGCGGAACAGGTCGATGCGGTCCAAGGCGAACGGGAGCCTGATTGTTCGTATTTTGTGACAGGTGAAATTAGAATGGCTGTCTTTATCGCGCAATTCTAGACGATATGTTCCCCTCGCGAAAGCGGTCGCCGCCGCGGCCGCCAACCGGCAAAGGAGCCCACGCCATGACTGACCACAGCATCAAAGGTAAAACCGCAATCATCGCCGGCGGCGGGAAAAACCTTGGTGGCCTGATCGCCCGCGATCTCGCAGCCCACGGCGCGAAGGCGATTGTCGTCCACTACAACAGCGCGCCCTCCAAGGCCGAAGCCGAGGCGACGGTTGCGGCGGTGAAGGCTGCGGGCGCTGCAGCGGTCGCCATTCAGGCCGACCTGACGACGGCCGGCGCCGTCGAGAAGCTCTTTGCCGATGCAGTCGCCGCCGTTGGCCGGCCGGACATCGCCATCAACACGGTCGGCAAGGTGCTCAAGAAGCCGATCGTCGAGATTTCCGAGGCCGAGTACGACGAGATGAGCGCCGTCAACGCGAAGTCGGCCTTCTTCTTCATCAAGGAAGCCGGCAAGCACCTCAACGACAACGGCAAGCTCGTGACACTCGTGACCTCGCTGCTGGGCGCCTACACGCCCTTCTACGCGAGCTACGCCGGCACCAAGGCGCCGGTCGAGCACTTCACGCGCGCAGCCTCCAAGGAGTTCGGCGCACGCGGAATCTCGGTCACGGCAATCGGCCCCGGCCCGATGGACACGCCCTTCTTCTATCCGGCTGAGGGCGCGGACGCTGTCGCCTATCACAAAACCGCAGCCGCCCTCTCGGGCTTCTCGAAGACCGGCCTCACCGACATCGAGGATATCGTTCCCTACGTCCGCTTCATGGTCTCGGACGGCTGGTGGATGACGGGCCAGACGATCCTCGTCAACGGCGGCTACACCACGAAGTAAGGAAAGCGCGATGCGCGGGTTTTTGCGCGACCGGCTGGCGAAACCGGCAGGTCGAGACACCGATCGGGAGAGCGCGACCGTCGTCGCGTTGTGGACGGCGGCCGGCGCGCAAGGCCAATGGTTTGCGAAAGACGCGAGCTTCGATCGCGCCTTTCGCGACCGGTTTCTCGACCTGCATATGGCGGTCGCGGCGCGGCGGCATGACGGCTGGATGGCCACGCCCGAAGGGGCGTTGGCCCTCCTGGTCCTGACCGATCAGTTCCCGCGCAACGCCTTTCGCGACACCGGCCATATGTACGCCACCGATCCGCTGGCCCGCCTCTATGCGCGCCAGGCGCTCGACGCGAAGCACATGGATCATGTCGCGCCCGAGCTGCGCCTGTTCTTCGCGCTGCCCTTCGCGCACTCCGAAGACATCCTCGATCAGGACGTGTCCGTGCGTCTCAATGCCAAGCTGGGCCAGCCGTGGCTGGCCCACGCCGAAGGACATCGCGACATCATCCGGCGTTTCGGCCGCTTTCCGCACCGCAATCCCATGCTCGCCCGCGCCACGACGGCGGAGGAAGCGGACTTCCTGAACCGCGGCGGCTTCCGCGGCTGAAACGCACGAGCAACGGCGCAGCCCGGACGGCCGCACGCTCGCTACTCGGCAGCGTCATTGTAGGCCTCGATGGACGGGCACGAGCACACGAGATTGCGGTCGCCGTAGACATTGTCCACCCGGTTGACGGGCGGCCAGTATTTGTCGACGCGAAACGCTCCCGGCGGAAAGCACGCTGCCTCGCGCGAGTACGGCCGGTTCCAAGTGCCGACGAGGTCCTCGACCGTATGCGGCGCGTTCTTGAGCGGGTTGTTCAGCCTGTCGATGCGTCCCTCTTCGATGGCGCGGGCTTCCTCTCGAATGGCGAGCATGGCGTTGCAGAACCGGTCGATCTCCGCCTTCGTTTCGGACTCGGTCGGCTCGATCATGAGCGTGCCGGCCACCGGCCAGCTCATCGTCGGCGCATGGAAGCCGCAGTCGATCAGACGCTTGGCGATGTCGTCGACGGTCACGCCCGCGCTCTCGAGCAGCGGCCGCGTGTCGATGATGCACTCGTGCGCAACGCGCCCCGTCCGTCCCTTGTACAAAATGGGATAGGCGCCCTCGAGGCGCTTGGCGATGTAGTTGGCGTTGAGAATGGCGATGCGCGTCGCCTGCGTCAGGCCGCGCCCACCCATGAGCAGGCAATAGCTCCACGAGATCGGCAGAATGGACGCCGATCCGTAGGGCGCGGCCGAGACCGTCATCTCCCGGCCGTCAGTCTCGGGGTGTCCGGGCAGAAACGGAATGAGATGCGCCTTGACGCCGATAGGCCCCATGCCCGGGCCGCCGCCGCCGTGAGGAATGCAGAACGTCTTATGCAGATTGAGATGGCTGACATCCGCGCCGATGTCGCCGGGCCGCGCGAGCCCGACGAGAGCGTTGAGATTGGCGCCGTCAAGATACACCTGTCCGCCGTTGGCATGCGTGATCTGGCACAGCTCGACGACCGTCTCCTCGAACACGCCGTGCGTGGACGGGTAGGTGATCATGCAGGCGGCGAGGCGGCCGGCATGCTTTTCGGCCTTGGCGCGGAAATCGGCGACATCGATGTTGCCGTTGGCGTCCGTGCCGACCACGACGACGGACATGCCGCACATTTGGGCCGATGCCGGGTTGGTCCCGTGCGCTGAGGACGGAATGAGGCAGACGTCGCGGTTCGTGTCGCCCCGGCTGCGGTGATAGGCGCGAATAGCGAGCAGTCCTGCGTATTCGCCCTGCGCGCCTGAGTTCGGCTGCATCGAGATCGCGTCGTAGCCGGTGATCTCGCAGAGCTTGGCCGAGAGATCGTCGATCAGCTCCTTGTATCCGAGCGCCTGGTCGGCGGGCGCGAACGGATGCATCTCGCCGAATTCGGGCCAGGAGATCGGCAGCATCTCGGCCGTCGCGTTGAGCTTCATCGTGCACGATCCGAGCGGGATCATCGAGCGGTCGAGCGCCAGGTCGCGGTCGGCGAGGCGGCGCATGTAGCGCGTCATTTCGCTTTCGGCGCGGTTCATGTGGAAGATCGGATGCGTCAGGTACTCGGACGTCCGGATCAGGGTCTCCGGCAGGCGCGAAGCCGGAAACGCATCCTGGTAGGTGAGATCGAAGCCGCCGAACGCGCGCCAGACCGCTTCGAGCGTGTCGGGGCGTGTTCGTTCGTCGACCGTGATGCCGATGCGGTCGTTCCCGACCTTGCGGAGGTTAACGCCGTTATCGACGGCGTTCTTCAGGATCAGCCCCTGGTACGCGCCCACCTCGACGGTGATGGTATCGAAGTAGGCCGCGGGGCTGACCTTGAAGCCCAGCGACGTGAGCCCCTCGTCCAGCCGCACGGCGTCGCGATGCACGCGCTCGGCGATGGCCTTGAGGCCGCGAGGGCCGTGGAACACCGCATACATCGACGCGATGACCGCCAGGAACACCTGCGACGTGCAAATGTTCGACGTCGCCTTCTCGCGGCGAATGTGCTGCTCGCGCGTTTGCAGCGCCAGGCGATAGGCGCGGTTGCCCTTGGCATCGACGGAGACGCCGACCAGCCGGCCCGGCATCGTGCGCTTGTGCGCGTCGCGTGTTGCGATGTAGGCGGCATGCGGCCCGCCATAGCCCATCGGCACGCCGTAGCGCTGCATCGATCCGACGGCGATGTCGGCGCCCATTTCTCCGGGCGGCTTCAAAAGCGTCAGCGCCAGCGGATCGGCGGCGACGACGGCAATTGCGCCGGCCGCATGCAGTCGCGCGATTGCGTCGGTGAAGTCGTGGCAGTCCCCATTCACACCCGGATACTGGAACACCGCGCCGAAAACATCCGACGGCACGAGATCGCGCGTGGGATCGCCGACCACCACAGTCCAGCCGAGCGGCTCGGCGCGCGTCTTCAGGACCGCGATCGATTGCGGCAGGCAGTCGCGATCGACGAAGAACGTCGTCGCCTTCGACGTGGCGACACGATGCGCCATGGCCATCGCCTCGGCGCAGGCGGTTGCTTCATCGAGCAGGGACGCGTTGGCGATGTCGAGACCGGTGAGGTCGCGCACAAGGGTCTGGAAATTGAGAAGCGCCTCCAGGCGCCCTTGGCTGATCTCGGGCTGGTAGGGCGAGTACGAGGTGTACCACGCCGGATTTTCGAAGATGTTGCGCTGGATCGCGGGCGGCATCGTGGTGCCGTGATAGCCTTGGCCGATCAGCGACGTCAGCAGCCGGTTTTTGTTCGCCGTTGCACGCACCTTGTCGAGCGCACGCCGCTCCGACAGCGATTTGCCGAAGTCGATGCGGGATGTCTGGCGGATGGCGGCGGGAACCGTGTCGTCGATCAGGGCATGCAGGCTCTCGGCGCCGACCACCTGCAGCATTTCGGCAATCTCGGACGCCGAAGGTCCGATGTGGCGGCGGTTCGCAAAATCATAGGGATCGTAGGACCCAGTCATGGGCGGACTCCTGGCTAGTGTGTGGCCTGGCAATGCGAGTTAGCCGATCAGCAGCTTGTAGGCGTCTGCATCCATCAGGCTGTCGAAATCCGCAGGCGATTTGAGCTTCATTTTGTAGAGCCATCCCTTGCCCAGCGGATCGGAGTTGACGAGCGAGGGATCGGCAACCACGGCGTCGTTGATCTCGACGACTTCGCCATCGAGGGGGGCGAAAACGTCGGACGCGGCCTTGACGGATTCGACGACAGCGGCGGGGTTGCTCTTCTGAAGCGCGGTACCGACTTTCGGGAGTTCAACGAACACGAGGTCGCCGAGCTGTACGGTGGCGTGCTCCGTGATGCCGACGGTCGCAACGTCGCCGTCGCGCACCAGCCATTCATGTTCATCGGTGAATTTCATGGGATCGGTCTCCATTTGCACTGTCATGTCTGGTGTCAACGCCGATCGCGGCGCTTGTACTTCGGCGCCACGAACGGCAGCGCCGTGACGGTCATCGCCATGCGCCGGCCGCGCACGTCCGCGAACAACGCCGTGCCGGGCATCGCCATCGAAACCGGCACGGTGCCCATTGCGATCGGGCGATCGACGCTTGGTCCGAAGCCGCCGGACGTGACGATGCCGATCGCGGATGTCGCGTCTTCGGAGTCATAGACGAGCGACCCGGCGCGGACCGGCGCGCGTCCGTCCGGCAGGAAGCCGGCACGCACGCGCAAAGAGCCGCTTTCGATTTGCGGGAGAATGACGTCGCAGCCTGGAAATCCACCGGCTCGCGCGCCGCCGCGCCGTCGCACAGCCTGAATTGCCCAAGAGAGATCGGCGTCAACGGGTGTCGTCGTGGGGTCGAGATCCGCGCCGTAAAGGCACATGCCAGCCTCGAGCCGAAGTGAATCGCGCGCGCCGAGCCCGATGAGCGCGACGGCGGGATCTTCGAGAAGGGCCGTCGCGATGTCGTGCGCGCGATCACGGGGAACAGAGATTTCGTACCCGTCCTCACCCGTGTAGCCGGAACGCGTCACCACGCAATCGGCGCCCAGAATTGCGATTTCCCGCGCGTCCATGAAGCGCATATCGCGGCAGGGCGCAGCCAGGCGCGCGAGCGCGGCCTCGGCCTGCGGCCCTTGCAGCGCGATCAGCGCGCGGTCGAGCCGTTCGAGATCGCACACGTCGGAAAGGGCTGCCCGCAGATGCGCTTCGTCGGCCTCCTTGCAGGCCGCGTTGACGACGATAAAGAGGTGATCACCAAGGTTGGCGACCATAAGGTCGTCGAGGATGCCGCCCTCCGCATTGGTGAACAACGCGTAGCGCTGGCGTCCGGGATCGAGGCCCAGAACATCGATCGGCACGAGCCGTTCGAGCGCAAGCGCGGCATCCGCCAGCCGGCCGGATTTCGCACGGAGCGCGAACTGGCCCATGTGCGAAACGTCGCACAAGCCTGCCGATGCGCGCGTGTGCAGATGCTCCTTGAGAATGCCCGGAGCGTACTGAACCGGCATGTCGTAGCCGGCAAACGGCACCATGCGCGCGCCATGGGTCACATGGAGATCGTACAGCGGCGTGCGTTTGAGGGTGTGTGTGGTTGTATACGTCAAAGGGGCTCCTATGCTCTCGCCGGCACGCGCTGCGTGCCGGATTGAGCCCCCTCTGTCGCGAGACCTGAAAGATTAGGAGCAACGCCGCAATGCGGCCGTCAGCGCCTTGTCATCTTCGGTGGGTGATCGCGAAACGATGCGTCACCGCTTTCCAGAGTGTCGTTCGGACTGCGGTCCATTTGCCTGAGAGTTTCCGGGGCGGTTGCTCCTTCGGCGCCGGGCCGTTATGGCGACCCGAACTCTTCCGCAGTCTTCGGAAGACAGCGCGAAGATGGGTCCGTTTGCCTGGCTCGTCAACCAGCCTTTAGGCCAGGGTCGGCAACGCAGTGGCGCGCGGCGGCGCCCAATCTTTATGCGATCCTTATGCCGTCGCGGCCATTTCCCAATCGAGATTTGATTTCCGCAGCATCATGTTCCGCCTGTCGGCAACAGGAGCAAAACAGATGCTTGACCTCATTTATCTCGCCGTCGGTCTGGGTGGTTTCGGCCTCATGGCCGGATACGCCCTGCTGTGCGGCCGACTGTAGCGCCATGGTGGAGTGAGACCCGTGATCACAGATCCCCTGATCGCCCTCGTCGTTGCCGCAGGGCTCGGCGTTTACCTGGTTTACACGCTGGTTCGACCGGAAAAGTTCTAGGCCTTGGAGGGCCTTTTCATGACAGCCGTTGGTTGGTTGCAAATCGCGCTCGTGCTGGGCGCGGTGCTGTTGGCGGCGTGGCCGCTCGGCAATTACATGGCACGCATTTTTTCGAGTGAGCGCGTATCGCCGGTTGAGGGCGCGCTTTTTTCCGCCGCGGGCGTCGACCCGCGATCGGAGCAGACCTGGCTTGTCTACGTGATGAGCATGCTCGCGTTCAACGCGGTGGGCTTTCTCGTGCTGTACGGCCTGATGCGCTTGCAGGGGTCGCTTCCCCTCAATCCGCAGGGCTTCGGCGCCGTCGCCCCTGATCTCGCGTTCAACACGGCGATCAGCTTCGTCACCAACACCAACTGGCAGTCCTACGGTGGCGAAACGACCATGAGCCATCTCGTGCAGATGGCCGGTCTCACCGTGCAGAATTTCGTCTCCGCCGCGACGGGCATCGCGCTTGCGGTCGCCGTCACGCGCGCCTTCTCGCGCAGCGCCTCGAAGTCGATCGGCAACTTCTGGGTCGATCTCACACGCGCCACGCTCTATGTGCTGATCCCGCTCGCGGTCGTCGTCGCGCTGGCCTATGCCGTGATGGGCGTTCCGCAGACCTTGGCAGGCCGCATCGACGTCACCACGCTCGAAGGCGCCAAGCAGGCGATCGCGCTCGGCCCGGTCGCAAGCCAGGAGGCCATCAAGCAGCTCGGCACGAACGGCGGCGGCTTCTTCAACGCCAACGCGGCCCACCCATTCGAGAATCCGAGCGCCTGGTCGAACGCGCTGTCGATCTGGAGCATGCTGCTCATTCCGGCAGCCATGACGTTCACCTTCGGTCGCATGATCGGCGACCGCCGCCAGGGCTATGCGTTGCTCGCGGTCATGGCAGCGTTCGTCATCGCCGGAACGGCCATTGTCTATGCGTCGGAAACGGCGGGCAATCCGCTGCTCGTCGCCGCCGGTGTCGATGCATCCGCCGGCAACATGGAAGGCAAGGACATCCGCTTTGGCCAGGCGCTGACGGCTCTCTATGTCGTCACCACCACGGGCCTTTCGTGCGGCGCGGTGAATGCCATGCACGCCTCCCTCACGCCGATCGGCGGACTCGTGCCGCTGTTCATGATGCAGCTCGGCGAGATCCTGCCGGGTGGCGTCGGTTCCGGTCTCTACGGCATGATCGTGATGGCCTTGCTTGCGGTGTTCGTCGCCGGTCTCATGGTCGGCCGCACGCCCGAGTACCTCGGCAAGAAGATCGAGGCGCGTGAGATGAAGCTCGCCATGCTGGCGCTTCTCATCCTGCCGTTCTTCATCCTGGGCTTCACGGCGGCCGCCGCCATGCTTCCGGTGGCGCTCGCCAGCCTCGCCAATGCGGGTCCGCACGGGCTAACGGAGATCCTCTACGCCTACTCGTCGGCCGCCGGTAACAACGGCTCTGCGTTCGCGGGGCTCAACGCCAACACGCCCTGGTTCAACACCACGCTCGCGCTCGCGATGCTGTTCGGCCGCTTTGCCTATGTCGTGCCGGTCATGGCGATCGCTGGCTCGATGGTTGCGAAACCGAAGACGACCGCGTCGGCGGGCACGTTCCCGACGGACGGCCTTCTGTTCGTCAGCCTGCTCGCGGCCGTGATCCTGATCCTGGGCGGACTTCAGTACTTCCCGGCTCTCGCCCTCGGCCCGATCGTCGAGCACGTTCTCATGAATGCCGGCAAGACCTTTTAAGGAGACTCCAATGACCAAGCGCTCGACACCAGGGCTGCTGGATACTTCGATAGCCTGGCAAGCCGCAAAAGATGCCGTAGGCAAGCTCGCGCCGCGAAAGCTCGTTCGCAACCCGGTGATGTTCACCACCGGCGTCGTGGCCGTGCTCGTCACCGCGATTTTCTTCCGCGACTTCGCAACCGGACGGGACGGGCTGGCCTTCACCGGCCAGATCGCAGTCTGGCTGTGGTTCACCGTGCTGTTCGCCAACTTCGCGGAAGCCGTGGCCGAGGGCCGCGGCAAGGCGCAGGCGGATGCTCTGCGCCGCACGCGGAGCGACACGACGGCGAAGCTCCTGCTTCACTCGGACGATACGAAAGACGATCCGTGGGAGCCCCGCTCGGCCCAGGATCTCCGTCCCGATGACGTCGTGCTCGTCGAGGCGGGCGACACGATCCCCGCCGACGGCGAGGTCATCGAAGGCATCGCGTCCGTGAACGAATCCGCCATCACCGGCGAATCCGCGCCCGTCATCCGCGAATCCGGTGGCGACCGCTCGGCCGTCACCGGCGGCACCGTGGTGCTGTCGGACTGGCTCAAGGTGCGCGTCACGGCGGCGCCCGGCTCGTCGTTCCTCGATCGCATGATCGCGCTCGTCGAGGGCGCCGAGCGGCAGAAGACGCCGAACGAGCTTGCGCTCTCCATCCTGCTCTCGGGCCTGACGCTGATCCTCCTGATCGCGGTCGTGACGATCTGGCCGCTCGCCGGCTACTCGGGCACCACGCTCTCCGTGACGGTGCTCGTGGCCCTGCTCGTCACCTTGATCCCGACCACCATCGGCGGCCTTCTGTCCGCCATCGGCATCGCCGGCATGGATCGCCTGATCCGCTTCAACGTGCTTGCGACTTCCGGCCGGGCCGTGGAGGCGGCAGGCGACGTCGATACGCTGCTGCTCGACAAGACGGGCACCATCACGTACGGCAACCGCCTCGCCACCGCGTTCATCCCCGTGCCCGGTCGCTCGGAGCGAGACGTTGCCGAGGCGGCGTTGCTGGCATCGCTTTCCGACGAAACGCCGGAAGGCCGCTCCATCGTGGCGCTCGCACGCGGCAGCTACGGTCTCACGGACGGCATCGAGGCCACATCCACGAACGTCATTCCGTTCTCGGCCCAGACGCGCATCTCCGGCGTCGAGTTCGCGGGCCGCAGCATCCGCAAGGGCGCGGTCGATGCGGCGCTCGCTTTCGCCGGGCAGACGCTCGAGACGACATCTCCGGCCTTCCGCGAAGCCGTGCAGTCTATTGCACGAACCGGCGGCACGCCGCTCGCGGTCGTCGGGGACAAGCAGGTGGTCGGCGTCATCCATCTCAAGGACGTGGTGAAGCCCGGCATCAAGGCCCGCTTTGCCGCCTTGCGTGAGATGGGCATCCGGACCGTGATGGTCACCGGCGACAATCCCGTGACGGCGGCCGCCATCGCGTCCGAAGCCGGCGTCGACGACTACATCGCCGAAGCAACCCCGCAGGACAAGCTCGCCTACATCAAGGCCGAGCAGGCCAAGGGCCGCCTGATTGCCATGTGCGGCGACGGCACGAACGACGCGCCGGCCCTCGCACAGGCCGACGTCGGCGTGGCGATGCAGACCGGCACGCAGGCCGCGCGTGAAGCGGGCAACATGGTGGATCTCGACAGTGATCCCACGAAGCTCATCGAGATCACGGAAATCGGCAAGCAGCTCCTGATGACGCGCGGCTCTCTGACGACGTTTTCCATTGCCAACGACGTCGCCAAGTACTTCGCGATCATTCCCGCGCTGTTCGTCACCACCTATCCCGAGCTCGGCGTCTTGAACGTCATGGGCCTCGCCTCGCCGGACAGCGCGATCCTGTCGGCCGTCATCTTCAATGCGCTGATCATCATCGCGTTGATCCCCCTCGCGCTGAAGGGCATCGGCTACCGCCCCGCAAGTGCAGACGTGCTGCTCAGGCGCAACCTGCTCGTCTACGGGCTCGGCGGTCTCGTTGTGCCCTTCATCGGCATCAAGATCGTCGATCTCGCCGTCTCTGCCCTCGGACTCGCCTAAAGGAGCGACTCAATGACCTCACATCTACGACCGGCCGTCGTGCTCCTCGGAGCCTTCACGATCCTGACCGGCATAGCCTACCCTCTCGCCATGACAGGCATCGTCCAGATCGTCCTTCCGGACCAGGCGAACGGAAGTATGATCGAGCGCGGCGGCGCAATCGTCGGCTCGTCGTTGATCGGCCAGCCGTTCACGTCGGATCGCTACTTCCATCCGCGTCCTTCCGCGGCCGGCCAGAACGGCTACGACGCGGCGGCATCGTCCGGCTCGAACCTCGGGCCGCTGTCCGCAAAGCTCCTCGACCGCGTCAAGCACGACGCGGCCGAGCTGCGCGGCGGCCGAACCGCGGCCATCCCGGCCGATGCGGTCACGACATCCGCCAGCGGCCTCGATCCGCACGTCAGTCCCGCTTACGCCGATATGCAAGTCGAACGCGTGGCGAAGGCGCGCGGCGTCAGTCCGGATCGCGTTCGCGCTGTCGTTGCCGGAAATGCGGCCGGCGACGACCTCGGGATCATCGGCGAGCCGCGCATTAACGTTCTTGAGCTGAACCTCGCACTTGACGCCGCTCTCGGCACGGGCTCCGGATGACGCATGGCTGATACGACCACACAGGAGAAGGGGCGCCCTTCGCCGAAAGCGTTGCTCGAGCTTGCCGCGAATGAAGGTCGCGGCAAGCTCAAAGTGTTTCTCGGCATGGCGCCGGGCGTGGGCAAGACCTATGCGATGCTTGCCGCCGCCAAGGTCCTGAAGGCGGAGGGCGTCGACGTCGTGGTCGGCGTCGTGGAAACGCACGGACGGGCCGAGACGGCCGCCCTGCTCGATGGGCTCGAAGTTCTGCCCCGCCGCACCGTTCCCTACCGCAATCGTACCCTCATGGAGTTCGACATCGACGCCGCAATTGCGCGCCGTCCGGCCCTTCTGCTCGTCGACGAATTCGCTCATTCGAACGCGCCGGGGCTCGTGCACCCCAAGCGCTACCAGGACGTGGATGGCGTGCTGCACGCCGGGATCGACGTCTGGACCACGCTCAACATCCAGCATCTCGAAAGCCTGAACGATGTCGTCGAGCGCATCGCCGGCATCACGGTGCGCGAAACGGTGCCCGACCGCGTGCTCGAGCGCGCCGACGAGATCGTGGTGGTGGACTTGCCGCCCGAGGAGCTGATCCAGCGCCTCAAGGATGGCAAGGTCTACCTGCCGGACAACGCGCGCCGCGCCGTCGGCAAATTCTTCCAGCTCAGCAACCTGACGGCCCTGCGCGAGCTCGCCCTCCGCCGCACGGCCGATCGCGTCGACGAGCAGATGATCTCCCAGCTTCGACGCCAGGGCATCGAGGGGCCGTGGCCGACCGCCGAACGACTGCTCGTCTGCGTGGGCGGCGACGAGATGTCGGAAGCAGTGGTGCGCGCGGCCGCGCGCATGGCGGCCGCCCTCAAGTCGGATTGGATCGCCATCCATCTCGTGAAGAGCGATCGCGAGACGACGGATCGCGGCGCCGTGCGGCGCATGGAAAAGGCGATGCGGCTCGCCGACCGGCTCGGCGCGACCACGGTGAGCCTGAACGCCGAGGCGCTCGTCTCCGAAGTGCTGGCGTATGCCAAGCGCAACAACATCACCCAGATCGTCGTCGGCCGCGCCCGGCGCAGCCCCATGAACGCCCTGTTCGGCCGCTCCCTGGCCCAGGCGCTGATGGATGAAGCTTCCGGCATCTCGGTGACGGTGGTGGCCTCGAACGGCCCACAGCGCAACGTCTGGCCGCTGCTGCCCGAGATCAACCCGACGTGGGCCGGCGGCATCGCGGCAATCGCGGCCGTGAGCGTGGGAGTGGCAGCCGGCAAGCTGATCGAGCGGTTTACGTCTCTGCCGAACCTGTCGATGCTGTTCCTGTTCGCGGTGCTCCTGTGCGCCCTGCGGTTTGGCCTCTTCTCGTCCGTGGCGGCGGCGTCGCTGTCGTTCTTTGCCTACAACTTCTTTTTCATCGCCCCGCGCAACACGCTGACGATCGCGTCCCCGCACGAGTTCTTCGCGCTGCTCATCTTCCTCGCGGTCGCGGTTGTGACCGGAGGGCTCGCCGCGCGCCTGCGCGAACAGGCCGCCGCCACGCGCGAGCGGTCCGAAGCAACGCAGGCGCTCTACGAATTCTCGCGCAAGCTCGCCGGCGTGCCGAAGATCGACGACGTCCTCTGGCTGCTGGCCGCCCAGTCGGCCGCCGTCGTCGAGGGCAAGGCCATCGTGCTTCTGGAACAGGACGGCGACCTCTCGATTGAAAGCGCCTGGCCGCCCGAGGACACGCTGTCGACTGCGGATTGGGCGGCGGCACGCTGGGCGAATGAGAAGCGGGAGCCGGCAGGCCGCCTCACGAGCACATTGCCGTCCGCGACGTATCAGTTTCGCCCGCTGATCTCGTCGGCCGGCGTGCTCGGTGTGCTCGGCGTGGCACCCGGCAGCGAGGACGATGCGCTGCCGAACGCGACCACGAACGCGCTGCAGTCGTTTGCCGACCAGGCGGCAACCGCCATCGAGCGAACGCACCTGGTGGAAAGGGCTGCGAAGGCCGCGACGGAAGCAGAAAGCGAGCGGTTGCGCGGCGCGCTGCTGTCGTCCATTTCGCATGATCTGAGGACGCCGCTGGCGTCGATCCTGGGCTCCGCGACGAGCCTGCGCCAGCTCGGCGATCGCATGCCGAAAAGCGACCGCGCCGATCTCCTGGCGACCATCGAGGAAGAGGCGAGCCGTCTGTCGTCGTTCGTGTCGAACCTGCTCGATATGACGCGGCTGGAGGCTGGCGCTCTCGACATCCGCCGCGACTGGGTGGATGTCGGAGATGCCGTTCGCGGCGCCGTGGCGCGAACGGCCAAGATCTTTCCGCAGCGGCGCGTGGCGATCTCGCTCGACGACGGATTGCCGTTCGTGCGGGCCGACGCGGCCTTGCTGGAGCAAGTGCTCTTCAACCTGCTCGACAACGCGCACAAATACAGCCCCCCGGAGTCGGTTACCCGCATCGCCGCCCGCTTGACGGCGAACGGCGCATTGCGCATCACGGTCACGGACGACGGCATCGGCATCCCGCAAGAGGCGCTCGGCAAGGTGTTCGGAAAATTCTACCGCGTAGCCGGTGGCGACGGGCGCGCGCCCGGCACCGGCCTCGGCCTTTCGATCGCGGCAGCGCTGGTGTCGGCGATGGGAGGGACGATCGCGGCCACGAGCCCAGCCGCAAACGGCAAGGGCACCGAGTTCGCGATCCTGCTTCCCACGCACGAGACCGGGCTCGATCCCACCAGCAATCCCATGGCCACCGCATGACCGGGCATCGCGTTCTGATCGTCGACGACGAGCCGCAGATTTTGCGCTTCCTGAAGCCGAGCCTCGTGGCCGCCGGCTACGAGGTGGTCGCGGCGGCGACAGGCGGCGAGGCGCTCAAAGCCGCGGCAACGCGGGCCCCCGATGTCATCGTGCTCGACCTCGGCTTGCCCGACATGGACGGAAAGGATGTCATTCGCGAGCTGCGCACCTGGTGCAAGACGCCGATCCTCGTTCTCTCGGCGCGCGATCGCGAGGCCGAAAAGATCGCGGCCCTCGATCTCGGCGCCGACGACTACATCAACAAGCCGTTCGGTATCGGTGAGCTGACGGCGCGATTGCGGACGGCGCTGCGGCACGCCGCGCAAGCCTCCGGCGAGCAGTCCAGGTTTCAATCCGGCGCGCTCGAAATCGACGTTCTGGCGCATTCCGTGACATGGGCTGGCGTCCCTCTGAAGCTCACGCCCAAGGAGTTCTACCTCCTCGCGGTTCTGGTCCGCAATGCCGGCCGGGTCGTGACGCACCGCCAGATTCTGACCGCGGTCTGGGGTCCGGCCCACACGGAAGACCTGCAGTACCTGCGCGTGTTTATCGGCCAGTTGCGCCAGAAGCTCCGGACCACATCCGGCGCGCCCGAGTTTATTCTGACGGAACCCGGCATCGGCTACCGGCTCGCCGCCGAGTAGCCTAAGCCGCCGCCCGCCTCACGGAGACCGGTACGGACTTGTACGACGGCGTGCCGCTGCGCCGGTCGTAGTGGTCGATGGCGATCAGCGTGTTGGCCTCGGGGTAGTACGTCGCAACAGATCCGGCCGCGATGTCGAAGGCGACCGCCGTCAATCCAGCGAGCGTGCGCGGCTCCTCCTCCTCGTTGCAGAGCGTCTCGACATCGACGACGTCGCCATGCCGCAGGCCGCGCGCCGCCAGATCGGTCTCGTTCATGAAAATGATATCGCGCCGCCCGGTGATGCCGCGATAGCGGTCGTCCAGGCTGTAGATCGTAGTATTGTACTGATCGTGGCTGCGCACCGTGGCGAGCAAAAGCGCGCCATCCTGTTCGCATCGCGGGTCTTCCTCCACGCCTGTCACCACGAGAAATTCCGCCTTGCCAGATTTCGTCTTCCACACGCGCCCCGACGCCGGCACGGTGAGACGGAACCCGCCCGGCTCCGACACACGCGCGTTGTAGTCGGAGAAATCCGGAAGCACGGCTTCGATCTTGTCGCGGATCCGCCCGTAGTCGGCCACGAGCGCCTGCCACGGCACGACCGTGTCGGGCAGCGTCGCCAGCGCCAGCTCGGCCACAATCGCGGGCTCGGACTTGAGATGCTCGGAGGCCGGCTTCAGTCCTCCGGAGGAGGCGTGCACCATCGACATGGAATCCTCCACCGTCACGCTTTGCCGCCCGGTGTCCTGCACGTCGAGTTCCGTGCGCCCGAGGCACGGCAGGATGAAGCTCTGTTTGGCGAGCAGCAGGTGCGTTCGGTTGGGCTTGGTCGCGATGTGCACGGCGAGATCGAGCCCGCGCATGGCCGCGAACGTGACGTCCGGGTCGGACATGGCGACCGCCAGATTCCCGCCCAGACAGATCAGCGCCTTCGAGCGTCCGTTAGAGATGGCCTCGATGGCTTCCACCGCGTTGTGGCCGGGCGCGCGGGGCGCACGGATGCCGAACACGGCTTCGAGGTTGTCGAGCAGGGCCTTCGACGGGATTTCCGTAACGCCAACCGTGCGGTCGCCCTGCACGTTCGAATGCCCGCGCAGGGGACAGATGCCGGCGCCTTCCTTGCCGATATTGCCGCGAAGCAACAGCAGATTGGCGATTTGATGCACGTTCGACGTGCCGTGCCGATGCTGGGTGATACCCATGCCGTAGCAGATGATGACGCGCTCGGCCTCCGCATAAACTTTGGCGGCCGCCTCGATATCAGCCCGGCTGAGCGCAGAGAATTTCTCGATCAGCGGCCAGCCCGTGGCGTCGATATCGGCTACGAGCGCCTCGAAACCGCGCGTGTGCTGGGCGATGAACTCCCGGTCGAGAAGCCCCGTGCCCCCGGCCGCGAGGTCCACCCGATCCATGTCGAGCAGCGCCTTCATCATTCCCTTGAGCACGGCCACGTCGCCGCCGATGCCGACCTGGTAGTAGGAGGACGCGATCGGCGTCGATCCCAGCGTCACCATCTCGAACGCGTTCTGCGGTGCGGCGAAGCGCTCCAGCCCGCGTTCCCGAAGCGGATTGAACACAACGATCTTGCATCCGCGCTTGGATGCGTCCCGAAGCGTGGTGAGCATGCGCGGGTGATTGGTGCCGGGGTTGTGGCCGATGCAGAAGATGGCATCGGCGTGGTCGAAATCTTCGAGCGTCACCGTTCCCTTGCCGACACCGATCGAGTCCGGCAATCCGACGCTCGTCGCCTCGTGGCACATGTTCGAGCAGTCAGGGAAGTTGTTGGTGCCGAATTCGCGCGCGAAGAGCTGATAAAGGAACGCCGCTTCGTTGGACGCCCGGCCGGAGGTATAGAATTCGGCCATGTTCGGGTCCGGCAGCGCACGCAGCGCGGCGCCAATTTGTTCGAGCGCGTCCGTCCATGATATCGCCTGGTAGGTATCGGTGGCGCGATCGTAGACCATCGGATGCGTCAGCCGGCCTTCGCTTTCGAGCGCGTGGTCGGACCAGTTCCACAGTTCCGACACCGTATGTGCGGCGAAGAACTCCGGTGTCGCGCGTTTGCTCGTGGCTTCCCAGGAGACAGCCTTGGCGCCGTTCTCGCAGAATTCGAACGACGACGTATGCCGCGGGTCGGGCCACGCGCAGCCCGGGCAATCGAAGCCGGTGGGCTGGTTCATGGTCAAGAGACCCTTCACCTCGCGCGGCACGGCCATCTCGCTGCTGAGCGCCCGCGCCACCGCCTTGAGGGCACCCCAGCCGCCGGCCGGCCCCTTGTAGGTCTCGACGCCGGCAACGGCTTTCCTCCGCGCCGTCTGGCGCGCGCAACTGAACGGCTGGCTCGCCATATGCGGCTTCTGGTCGAACGTTTCGGTGGGCGCGCGCTTGTCGCTGGTATGCGCGGGCTGTCTCTCTTCGCTGTCGATCCCCGAAATCCGGTGCGGGTTTTTGGACATGGTCGGCTCCAGAGCGTTGGCTCGAATAAGAGATGAGGGGCAGCGGATGCGGAAACAAGGCTAAGCCGCGTGGCACGTGCGGGCGGCCGCCCGCGTCACGCGAATATCCCCGGCGCGGGCGCGCCGGGGGCGTTGAGACAAGCGGCCATGAACAGCGGCAAGTCGATTGCAGCTAGTCGCAAACAGTCCGGTACCGGCCGCGCCGGTAAACGCGATAGCAGTCGCCGCTATCGTAGGCGTCGTAGTAGCTGTACGCAGGCGCGTAGAAGCCAAACCCAACTCTCGGACCCCAGCCGCCGTGATAGTGGCCGAAGCCGTGATGGCCATGGCCGAAGGAGTGACCATGGCCGCCGAAACCGCCATGCCCGAAACCGCCATGCCCATGGCCGCCGGCTTCAGCCGTGGCCGCGAAGGAAGCGGCGCCGAGAAGAGCCGTCAGCGCCACGCACGCGCGTGTGATCGCTCTCATGATGTGTCCTTTCATGTGGTGCCGGCTCCACGGGTGGCGCGGCCGACATGGCCGGCGGCCGCCCGGTGCCGTTGATCATCAAACGGCGACCCCTCGGTAGAGTTTCCTCGTCAGTGCGAAAAATGAGAGCGAATGGGTGTGCCCGACTGCCGCGCGCGGCCTGGCGCGCGGACTAGCATGTGCGAAAGGCCAATAAAAAAGGCGGGAGGAGACATGTGTCCCCTCCCGCCGTTCGTTCAAATATCTGAGCGCTGATCGTTAGGCTGCGCGAACCGTGCGCAGGAAGCTGTCGACCTGCTCGCGCAGCGACCGGCTGTCGGACGAGAGCTGCCGTGCCGACGAGAGAACCTGCGCCGAGGCCGTTCCCGTATCGCTTGCGCCCTGGCTCACGTCGGTGATCGACATGGCGACCTCGCTGGTGCCCTTGGCCGCTTCCATGACGTTGCGGCTGATTTCCTGCGTCGTCGCCGACTGCTCTTCCACGGCGGCCGCGATTGCGCCCGAGATCTCGGACATCTTGGCGATCGTGGTCGTGATCTCCTGGATTGCCGCGACAGCTTCGTCGGTTGCCGTCTGCATGCCGGAAATCTGAGCCGCGATTTCGTTCGTCGCCTTGGCGGTTTGCGCGGCGAGCGCCTTGACCTCCTGGGCGACGACGGCGAAGCCCTTGCCGGCATCGCCTGCGCGGGCCGCTTCGATGGTGGCGTTGAGCGCGAGCAGGTTGGTCTGCGACGCGATCGTGTTGATGAGGCCGACGACGTTGCCGATCCGGTTTGCAGTTTCGGAAAGCTGCGTCACCTGGTCGTTCGTCTTGGAAGCCTGGTGCACGGCCTGAGCGGCGATGTTGCTGCTCTCCTGAACCTGCCTGCCGATCTCGGTGACGGTCGAAGCGAGCTGTTCCGATGCTGCCGCCACGCCCTGCACGTTGACAGAGGTCTGTTCGGACGCGGCAGCGACCATTCCCGAGCGCTGCTGCGTCGTCTCGGCGGTTGAGGTCAGAGACGTGGCCGCCCCTTCGAGCTGGCTCGACGCACTGGAGACCGCTTCGACGATGGTGCCGACGGCGCTCTGGAACGAGTCGGCCAGCTTGCGCATCTCAGCCTTGCGGGTTTCCACCGCGCGCTTCTCGGATGCCGCCTGCTCTTCTTCGAGCCGCACCTTCTGGGCTGCGTTGTCGCGAAAGACGACGGCCGTCTTGGCGACCTCGCCAATTTCGTCGCCACGTTCCTGTCCGGTGATCTCAACCTGGAAGTTGCCGGTTGCGAGGTTCTGCAGCACCCGCACCATATCGCGGAGCGGCTTGACGATGCCGAATTGTCCGATGACGAAGCCCATCGCGAGGCCGAGGCCGATGCCCAAGGTCGCTACGATCAGCATGAAACGAACCGTGCGGTTGTACTCATCGGTCGCCGCGGCTGACACGCTACTGACCTCCGCATCGAGCGCGCCGTAGAGTTTGGAAATCGAGTCGCGCAGGTGCTGCACCGCCGTCGCGCTTGAGGCGACAGTTGCCTGCAGTTTCTGGACTTCGGTGGATGCGGTGAAATCGACGACCCCTTCGGCAACCACGAAGGTTTGCAGAAGTTCCTTTTCATATTCGGCGAACGCGGACTGGATCGCGGCAATGTGCGCGGCGTCCTTTTCGCTGGTTGCCTCCTTCATCTTCTCGAAGCGTTCCTTGAACTCCTTGAGATCGGCATCGACGGATTTCCGGACGGTCGTGCGGGTCGATTCAGTCGGGTTCGCCGCCAGCATGTATTCGGCGCGATTGAGAGAGATGGCGTCACGCGCCAGCCGGGCTGCAAGCAGTGCGCCGCCGGCCTTCTTCTCCATGAGATCCGTAGCAGCGTTGAGGCTGCTGAGAGAGGTGGTGCCGAAATAGGTGATCGTGACGGCGACTGCCGCCATGACGCCGATAACGGCGAGAATCTTTGTCAAAACACGAAATTGCGAAAGGAAAGCCATGGCCCCGAATCCCCAGAATAACAGAATGCACGCGTCATAAGTTGCATGAGCCAGATAGCGCAACAGATAGATACTCAAGCATTAAACGCTAGGGAAGTTTGCCCGCCATTGGTAAATGCATTGTATTGGATTTGAGCAAATAGGACGAAATCGGACGTTTACAAAAATGTACAGTTGCAGAGCCTGTTTCGATAAAAAAATGGAAATCGAGAGGGGGGATTAGCGCGCGTTTTCCTGGCGCTGGCGCAGAGCTTTGTCGAAGCCCGACGCCATCCAAAGCCATGCGCCGGCTAGCGGAATCGACGCCACTGCGACCGCGGCGAGCGGCCAGCCCATCGCTTTTGTCAAACCGTTGAACACGGCGCCGGAGAGCGCATCGCCCCCGCGGTAGACGACGGTATCGATGAAATTCTGAGCCTTGTAGCGCTCGTCGACGCCCACCGCCGTGTATAGAACTTTGGTCGCGGGGTTGGACAAAGCAAAGGCCGCCACACGCTCGGCCACCATGATGCCCGCCACGACATGCAACTCGGGCATCGCAGCGTAAAGCGCCAGACCCGCAAGCGTGAGGGCAGGAAGAACCGACGCGGCCGCGCCGATCCCGAGCCGGGACATGATGCGCCCGGTCAGCGCCACCTGCACCAGCACGGTGAGCACGCTCGTGATCAGATCGCGTTCGGCAAAGAACTGCACCCGCTCCGTCGCGTCGAGGATCGTTGCGCCCGCAAGGCGCGATTGTTCGAGGTAGAAGAACGTCGAGAGCAGGTTCGCGATCAGAACATAGAGCGCGATGCGCAGGAGATAGGGATCGCGCACCACGCGTTCCGCGCCCGAGACGAGCGAGCGAAGCGTGGGCGGCGCCTCCGCCACGTTGTTCTTGGCGAGCGTTGCGGGCAGAACCCTGCGCCTGAGCCAGACCGAAAGCGCGGCCGCCGCGAGCAGCGCGAGCCCCGCGACGAGCAGCAGGTTCTCCTGTCCGACAATCGGAACCAGCCCGCTCGCCAAGATTGGGCCGAGCACCGCGCCCGTTGTCCCGCCGGCCGCAATGAAGCCGTAGAGCCGTTTGGCCTGCGCGCTGTCGTAGAGATCCGACATCAGGATCCAGAACAGCGACACGACGAACAGGTTGAAGACGCTGCCGAACACGAAAAACGCGCCGCTGAGCTCAGGGCCCGCGCCCGCCCGCAATGCAATCCAGAACCCGAGCATGATCGCCACGAACGCCGCGTAGAGCGCGGGCAGGATCCAGGCGCGCGAGAACCGCGCAACGAGCCAGCCGAACGCCGGCACGGCCGCGAGCATCACCAGGAAGACGAGCAGGAACCAGAGCTGGCGCTGATCGGAGGTTGCCTCGGCGCTGAAATTCTCCCGCACCGGGCGGATCAGATAGTAGCCGCCGAGTACGAGGGCGAACGTGGCGAACGACCCCATCGCGGCGAGGGCTTCGCCGGGCTCGATGGCAACGATGCGGCGCAGGAGCGCGTGCACGGACGATGAGGCGTCCCGTGGATGTTGAATGTGCGCCATCCCGCCGAGCATCTCCCGCGTTGAGCAACGGCGATGATAGCCCGGAGCAGCAACGCGTGCATGACGCAAGCCGAGAACATCCATTGAACGTGCAGGCGTCCGAGATGCGGCTTGGCTATCGCGCCAGAAGCGCTAAGTTGGAGCGCTAAGTTGAAGCGCTAAGTTGAAGCGCAGCGTTCACGAAGAAGGTTCGCAGCAGCGTCCGCCGGTTGGGAAAGATCACATGTCGAGACGTTCACGCGCTGTCGCGCTGACTGTCGGTCTCGTCGCGGCGCTTGCCGTGGCGTCGGCCGCCCCCTCTCATGCAGCCTATCGCCTCTGTGCTTTGCGCGACGGTCCTCGCGGACCCTGCACGTGCAAGAGCGATGGCGATGGCCCGGGCCAGTTCACGACGGTTTCGAAAAGCCGTTGCCGGGCCGAGGCAGCCCCGAAGGAGGGCGCAGCCGCCCAGGCATCGCCGGCTGAAGCAGCGGCCGCACCTGCCGCTCCTGCCGCGAGCGAGCCGCCGACCAGCGAGCCGGCGCAGGCCGCAGCCCAGCAGCCGGCCGCCGCGGGTGCTCCCGCAGCGGCAGCGCCGCCGCCGGAAACCGCCGCAACGCCCGCTGTTTCCCCCGCGCCGCCGGAAACCACAGGCGCGCTTCCCGATCCGTCTTCCACAAACGGCAAGCTCGATCAGATCCGCGCACGCGGCAAACTGATCTGCGGCGTCAACACGGGATTGCTCGGGTTCTCGGCGCGCACTGAAGCGGGCGTCTGGTCGGGCCTCGACGTCACGTTCTGCCACGCGCTCGCCGCGGCGGTCTTGGGCGACGCCGACAAGGCCGAATTCGTACCGCTCGAAAACAGCGAACGCTTTGACGCTCTGACCAGCGGCAAGATCGATGTGCTGTCGCGCAACACCACATGGACCATGAACCGCGAGGTCGATCTCGGCTTGCGCTTCGCCGGCATCCTCTATTTCGACGGCCAGGGGTTCATGACGAGCGACGATCGCGGCTTCGTCTCCGCTCAGCAGCTCGGCGGATCGAAAGTCTGCGTCGAATCCGGCACGACGTCGGAGAAGAACATGGCGTTCTTCTTCAAGGCCCATCAGATCGAAGCGCAGGTGATGACGTTCTCGACGCGCGAGGAAACGTTGAAGGCCTACACGTCGGGCACGTGCGATACGTTCACGGCCGACCGCTCCGCGCTGTTTTCGGCCCGCGCCTCTCTTCCCGAACCCGCCAAGCACGCCATCCTGCCCGAGGTGATCTCGAAGGAACCGCTCGGCCCGGTCGTCCTGAAATCGGATGACGAATGGGCCGAGATCGTGCGCTGGACGCTGGCCGGTCTGGTCAACGCCGAGGAGGTCGGTCTCGACCGCGCTTCCGCCGCGGGCACGGGTGCCTTGACCGACGATGCCCAGCGGCTCGTTGAAGGCGCGGGAGCGAGCGGCGAGAAACTGCGTCTCGGCAAGGCGTGGCTGCGCGATGCGGTCGCCGCCGTCGGCAACTACGGCGAGATGTTCGAGGCCAACGTCGGAAAGGAAAGCCCCCTCGGCATGGAGCGAGGCCTCAACGCATTATGGAAGCGCGGCGGCATCCTGTCCGCGCCGCCGATGTGGTGAGGTCCGTCCTGGAAAAGCTCGAGGGACGATCCCTGCGCATGCCTCAGATCCCGTATCGCAGTGCCGGCAAACCGCGGACCTTCGCCGCAGCAATCCTGTCCGCCTTTGCGCTCGCGCTCGGAACGGCTGCGCCCGCTTTGGCGCAACGCCAGCGCATTCCGCCGCCCGAGCCGAGTAGGATCGCGTGGGTAAGCCCCGCCGCCATTGCCGAGATGAGCAACGCCATCGCCACCTACCGGTCGATCGCGCAGGCGGGCGGCTGGCCGACGCTGCCAGGCCGCGTCACGCTGAGGCTCGGCGACAGCGACGCCAACGTCGCCATTCTCCGCCGCCAGCTCGCGATGACGGGCGACCTGCGCGGTGGCGGCAACTCCTACGTGTTCGACGACGCCGTCGAGGCCGCCGTCAAGCGCTACCAGCGCCGCAACGGCGTCGAGCCGAACGGCATCGTCTACGGCATCACGCAGCGGATCCTGAACGTGCCGGCCGAAACGCGCGTGCGCCAGCTCGAGCGCAACCTTGCGCGCATGCAGGAGCTTCTGCCGAAAATGTCGGCGCCGCGCCTCGTGCTCATGAATTCGGCGAGCTTCGAGCTGCAGGCCATCGCCGGCGGCCGCGTCGAGCTGACAAGCCGCACCGTCGCCGGCAAGCGCGCGACTCCAACGCCCGTCATCAGCGCGTCGATCCAGGCCATCAACCTGCTGCCCTATTGGCATGTCCCGTCGTCGATCGCGCGCGCGGCGCTGATCCCCGCCGTCCGCAAGGATCCCGCGTACCTCTACAAGGAGCACATCCGCGTCTTCTCCTCCTTCGGCGGCGAGGAGATCGATCCGGCGCTCGTCAACTGGTGGGGGCCCGAGGCGGAGCGGTATGTTTTCCGGCAGGACTTCGGTCCGCACAATGCGCTCGGCGTGATGCGCTTCGATATGCCCAACAAGCAGATCGTCTACATGCACGACACGCCGATGAAGACCCTCTTCGATCAGCACGAGCGCGCCTTCAGCGCCGGCTGCGTGCGCGTGCAGAACTATCTCGCGTTGGCCGAATGGGTGCTGGCCGGCCAGGGCGGCTGGACGCAGGATGCTCTGGCGGCCGCCGTTGCCGGCGGTCAGCGCGCAACGCTGAAGCCCAAGGCCGCCGTGCCCGTGCATTTCATCTATCTGACGGCCTGGACGGAGAACGGCGTCGTCCAGTTCCGCAACGATCTCTACAATCGCGACGAAGGCACCTTCGACGGCGGCGATCAGATCAGCTCCGCACCGATGACGATGTCGGTTGCGCCGTAGCGGTCACCTCGCGACGAGGAGCACGAGACGCTTACGCGAGCGCGGCGCAAATGGCGTCGAGACCGTCCGTCAAAGCGGCAGGGCCTGGCTGCAGGATCAGCGGCGACTTGATCTCCACGATCCGCCCCGAGGCCACCGCGGGGACCGCATCCCACCCCTCGCGCGCTTTGAAGCTGTCGACGCGAACCTTCTTCCCGCACCAGGAGGCGAGCAGCACGTCGGGCCGCCCCGCAATCACCTGCTCGGACGTGACGATCCGGTCCTTGGCGGCGGCTTGCGTGGAGAGATCCGCGAAGATGTCGGTGCCGCCCGCGATTTCGATCAGCTCCGACACCCACCCGATGCCGGAGATCATCGGGCTGTCCCACTCCTCGAAGTAGACCCGCGGCCGGTGCGCCCGGCCTTGCGCGGCGCTCGCGACATCACGCACGCGCCCTTCGAGGCTGCTCGCCAGCGTCTCCGCTTTGTCCTGGCAGCCGATCAACGCGCCGAGGGTCCGGATCATCGCGAAGATGCCGGCGAGGTTGCGCTGGTTGAAGAGATAGACGGGAAGCCCGCGCCGGGCGAGGTCGCTCACCACCTGCGCCTGGATGTCGGAAAAAGCGAGGATCAGATCGGGCTCGAGCGCTGCGATGCGGTCGATATCGGCCGACAGAAAAGAAGAGATGCGCGGCTTTTCGCGGCGCACCTGCGGCGGGCGCACGGCATAGCCGGAGACGCCCACGATGCGGTCTTGCTCACCGAGGAGATAGAGGGTTTCGACCGTCTCCTCGGTGAGGCAGATCAGGCGGCGAGCCGGATAGCGCCGCAAAGCGTAGTCGTCCTCAGGCCGAGACGGCGGTAGAGGGCGTGGCCTGAGCCGGAGTGCGCCGGGTGGGAACGAACAGCGAGAGCGCGACGGCTGCGAGATAAACGACGGCGAAACCGGCGTAGGCCCCAACGTTGATCGTGAACACTTCAGTGACGACTGCCGACGTGAAACCGCTCGACGGATCGGTGAAGGTCAGGCTCGCGAGGTAGAGAGCGACCTGATAGCCGACGAACGCGACCAGGAAGGTGATCACCCAGCTGGCGAGCGAAGGGACGTTGATGCGCGCAGCGGCGCGGGCGGCGAAGAAGCCGGCGAAGGCGGCGAAGCCGATGGCGGCGCCCCAGAGGTAGGTCTCGGTGGTGTGGGGATAGCTCAGCAGCAGGAAGCCAACCGCCTGATTGATCACCCAGGCCAGGCCGACCAGGATCAGGCCGTCTGTGCGCTCCATCTTGAGAGCGGCCAGAGCGGCCACAGCCGCGAGCGGCGCGGCGCACGCATAGCCGTAGCTGCCGATCACGGTCAGGCCAGCAATTAGAGCGATCCAGATGGCCGTTCCGGCGGAAGTGCCGGCCGAAGCGGTGGTGGCGGAGGGTGCGTTGGTCACGGTCGTGTCCCCTTTTTCGTGTGTCCGGTGCGACGGGAAAGGCCGGGATGCGGCGCCCAAAGGCCGCCCGGCTCGGCGTCTGCCTCAAGGGATAGGCCGACTGCCGAAAGTGTCAATCCGTAAAGTCGGCGGAAAACGGGGCGCAACCGCGCGGATCCGGCCTGGTCAGGCGGCCAGAACCGTCTTTGCCGCAGCCAGCCAACCCTTGACCCGCTCCAGGTCCGGCGGCGTCCCCTCGCGCAGGATGCGCTGGCCGGCCGCCGTCGCGGCAAACGCCAGCACGCCCGCGCAGAGCGAGGCTTCGTCCGCTTCGGCCAGGGCCTCGGCGCTGCGATAGCCCGCCTGAGCCAGCAGCTCGGCATGGCCGCCGCGCAAGCCCGGAATGTCGAGCATGAGCTGGCACTGGTCCTGCCACAGCGCGATCGTGTCCGCGGTGATCGAACGCTGCCCGAGCCCTGAGGCGATGGCTTCGGGCGAGGCCGCCAGGAAATCCGCGACCGACGTCACGCCGAGCGGCGCCATCCGGTCCGCCGTCTTGGGTCCGATGGACGGCGCCCGTTCGATGGCGTCGCCAGTGGCCAGATAGTGCTTGGTGGCCGACGAACGCGCCGGTGCGGTCGGCATCGCGACAGGCTCTGCCGGCTTCGCGAGAGGAGCCGCCGTCATCGCGACGGGCGCCGCCTGCATCGCAACTGCGCGCGCGCCTGCAGAAGCCGGCGGCGGAGCGGCAGCCTTCGCGGCAGCGGGCGCCGCCACCTGGACAGCCACCGCACGTTGCTCGGCCCGCTTGGCGAGGCGCGGCGCCTCGATCTCGACGGCATAGAGATCCTGCACGACGCGGTCGTCCTCGGGCAACGTCGCATAGACCCGCCCGGTTGTGAGCAGCTCGTCGTACATCGCCGACACGACGCGCCTGTCTTCCGCGTCCGCCAGGCGCTTGGCCAGCACCTTGACGGGGATTTTGAGCGCCGCGATCACGGTATCGATCCCGAGATCGACATCGGGCGGCACGGCGCCCGTCTCGACGAACGCGCGGTCGAGGGCGCACGCAACCGTCGCCGCCGCGCAGACCACGAGGTCGCCCAGGATCTTGCGGCTCAGCGCATCGAGCCCGGCCGGCGGATCGATGACGCCCGCGTTGAGATTGTAGTGCGCAATCAAAGTCTCGTAGTGCACGTTGGCCTTTTCCGCGCCCTGGCACACGAGGTCGCGCAACCAGCTCGGCCCGTCTCCCGCGGTGATGATGAAATCGCCCGACGTTGCGAGCCCTTGTGTCCTGAGCGCGTCGTAGGAACGCGAGATCGACCACTCGGCCGCGCGATGGATGCTGTTCTCGGCCGCCGATTGCGCGGTGTGAAAGGGCTGGATCGGATCGGTGATGTAATGCGACAGCACGCCCGCGCTCCAGGCGACGCCCTCCCAGTCCTCGGCCTTGAGCGCGGTGCACAGCTTGCCATACCACTCGTCGGCCTTGCCGAGCGCGCCGCCCCAGTACCCGTCGCGCACGTGCAGCACGTGGTTCTTGAAGTCCTTGAACTGGTCGTCCGGCGCCTTGGAGCCCGCAAGATAGGTTTCCGCGTGCTTGAGGAACACGCGCTGCCAGCGCTCCGTCTCCGGGCTCGTGAGCTGCTTGAGCGCGTCGAGCGCCAGCTTGTGATGCGTGCCCTTGGCGTGCGCCGCGTAAATGATCCGGAACAGCAACGACATACCGAGCCCCTGTCAGCAGAATTTCGCCTGCGAATTGCGTCGCTGCAACCTGGGCCGAGTCGGGGTCCCTCGGGAAGGCGAGGGCGCGCTTCCCCTGTGCATGAGGCTGTGGGCCGACATCACAGAAACAGAGGTCACATGAAATCGAGCAGCGCCTTCAAGGTACCGTCGGGCGCTTCCTCGGGGAGAAAGTGCCCGCAGTCGAGGGCATGGCCTTCGACGGTTGACCGCGACGCGGCGCGCCAGAGCCCCAGCACGTCGAATTGCTTGCCGACGATCCCGCGTCCGCCCCACAACGCCAGGAGCGGCATGGCGAGCGTGTCGCCCGCCGCCCGGCTCGCCGCATCGTGCTCGAGGTCGATCGTGGCGGCGGCCCGGTAGTCCTCGCACGCGGCATGAACCGCGGCCGGATCGAACCAGCTTTCCACGTAGTGCCGGATCGTCGCCTCGTCGAACGCGCCCTCCGTCTTGCACCACGAGGCGAGCGTGTGGCGCATGTAGTGATGTGTGTCGTTGACGATCAGGCGCTCGGGCATGTCCGCCGGCTGGATCAGGAAGAACCAGTGGTAGTAGGCCGTCGCGAACGCCTTGTCGGTGGCGGCATACATGTCTGCGGTCGGCGCGATGTCGAGCACCGCCAGCCGCTCGACGGCCGCCGGATAATCGAGCGCGAGGCGATGCGCAACGCGCCCGCCCCGGTCATGACCCACGAGCCGAAACCTGTCGAAACCGAAGAACCGCATCACGGCCACCTGATCGGCCGCCATCGCCCGCTTGGAATAGGCGGCATGGCACAATCCCCCGGGGGGCTTGCTCGATCTTCCGTAGCCGCGCAAATCGGCCGCGACGACGGTGAAGCGTTCCGCGAGGCGCGGGGCGATCTTGCGCCAGCACAGGCTCGTTTGCGGATAGCCGTGCAGCAACAGCAGCGGCGGCCCGGATCCGCCCGTCCAGGCTGCGATCTCAATGCCGTTGCTCACCGCAACGGCGTGTGATGTAAAGCCTTCGAACATTTGGCGGTCCTCCGCCCGACTTTAGGCAATACGAGAATTCGAGGGAAGTTACATGAAGCTCGTGAGATTCGGACAGAAGGGTGCGGAGAAGCCGGGCCTGGTCGATAAGGACGGCAAGATCCGCGATCTGTCGGAGCACGTGGCCGACATCACCGGCGAAACGCTGGCGCCCGCCATGCTGGCGCGCCTCAAGGCGCTCGATCCGGCGGTGCTGCCGCTCGCGCCCGAGGGCGTGCGCATCGGCCAGCCCGTCGCGCGGCCGTGGAACTTCATCGCCATCGGCTTGAACTATGCCGACCACGCCAAGGAAGCCGGCCTCGAAATTCCCTCCGAGCCGATCATCTTCAACAAGCTCGGCAACACGGTCTCCGGCCCGTTCGACGACGTGATGTATCCGAAGAACTCGGACCGCATGGACTGGGAGCTGGAGCTGGCCTTCGTCATCGGCAAGCGCGCGCGCTATGTCGAGGAGAAGGACGCGATGGACTACGTTGCGGGCTTCACCATCTGCAACGACGTGTCGGAGCGGCGCTTTCAGATGAAGCGCAACGGCCAGTGGTTCAAGGGCAAGGCCGCCGAGACGTTCGGGCCTCTCGGCCCCTGGCTGGTGACGCCGGACGAGATCCCCGATCCCGCGAACCTCAAGTTGTCGCTCAAGGTCAACGGCGAGGTGAAGCAGCAGGGCTCCACCGCGACGATGATTTTCTCGATTCCCTATCTCGTCGCCTACGTCACGCAGTTCTGCGTGCTGGAGCCCGGCGACATCGTCACCACCGGCACGCCTCCCGGCGTCGGCTCGGTGATGAAGCCGCCGCAGTACCTGAAGGCCGGCGACGTGATGGAGCTCGAGATCGAAGGCCTCGGCCTCCAGCGCCAGACCGTGGTGCCGTTCGCGGAGTGAGGGGCCTTCGAGGCAGGGCTCGACAGAAATCGGGATGCCGTCGACAACTCTGACAGCTCGACGCTCCGTGGAACCGTTTCCCAGAACGAGGCATTGTCAACTGCACGCCGGGTGTCAACCGGGCATAAGGGAGATGGTGGACGCAGCTTATTTTCCCGGTTTCTCGCTGCGGCAGCAACGCATTGGTACGCGTTTCGCCCGACCTCTTCCCGGCGTCGCTCCCCGACAAAGCGCAGACACCACACGTTTGTCCTAGAGCGGCGCGCGCGCAAGGCACGGCTCGATAGCCGCGAGGACTCGGTCTCGCGTGCATGTCACATATGGTCTCAAAGAGCGGTGGTGCTGAGGTCTCGATCCCCTTCCGGGGAGCGGAGCGGTAGGCCGTGGGAACGAGCGGGATGCGGCCTGGCCGCTCCGCTGCTGCTCACGCCATCGCGAATTGATGTCCGAACGCGTGGACCCCGCTATGACGCAACCTCACCGGCGCGAAGCCGCATGCCCGAACATCCACCGTGCACACGTTCGCTTTCACGGTCCATCCAACCGAGAAATCCGCTCCGCACCTTTCCAGCCTAGCTGATGGTACCAGTTTGAGGGAGGCGCAGCTCCCACTCACCAAACGCCCAGCTCACGCCGGTCCCCGGATGAGCGGGATGCGGTGAGCGTATGCGTAGAATGGGGAGACGGGGATAAGGTTTTGCGGATGTCGGGTGAAGGCCAGAAGCGGCATGCAGTTCCGCCTGCATACGATAGCGATCTCTCAGTCCTGATTCGGCTCCGGAGCGACCTGGATGCCATACTTTTGCACGCGCATCGCGTTCAGCGGTGACTTCCCTGCGATGCGCTGAAGCGCCTCCCGCGCCTTATTGGGTATCGTCTTCATGGCAGGCGTGGCATTACCGATGCGGCTGAATTGCAGTGCTGCCGATACGGCAGCTCGCAGCCGCTGGCCTGTGTTTTCCATAAAGATGCGCTCATACTCATCGACAGACAGGCCCGCCAGGAGGTCGAGGTCAAGATCATTCCAACTATCGTTCCGAGCGATATTGACCAGCACATCGATTGGGTTGACGACTGCCACCGCAAATGACGCATGCTTGTCAGCAAATGCCTGAACCATGTCGGCGTCGGTGAAGTTGCGAAAGAGCCGATGCTGATCCAGATCCCAGAAGTCTCGCCCTTCTGTGCGCTCCGCGGTATAGAGGGCGAGCAACTCGCGTGCGCGATCTGCCTGCCCAATACCCTTCAGCACTTCGATTGTTCCGTGCAAATTACTTGGCGATATGGTAGCGAAATTGGCCTTGAACGAGTCATACAGTGACTGTCCGACCTCATCGGCATTGTCGCCAAAACTTTCGTGATATGGGTTCCACGCTTCGCTGAAGGCGCCATCCTGGTCTTGCCGCAGGCGTTCACGATGCACCTTTTCGGCTTCCGTCTTGACCCGCTCGGGATCGAAGTATCCGACTTCGATTGCGTCCAGGATGACCGCATCGAAATCGTCGATCACGCCGAACCCGTAGTGTTCCAACAGCGCGTTCCATGATGCTTGCTCCTGGGAAGGCTCGTCGCGGCCACCGAGCCCTGCATAGTCACCACCCTTCTTGGATTTGAGGAAATCAAGTGGGGGTGCCACTTCTGGCTGGTATTTGCTCCAGGCGAACAGGCAAAGCGCTTGCAAAGCTTGCTGGGTCACGCCCTCATGCAAGCCGACCAACAGCGGCTCCAGCTGCCGTGCGTGGCGCTCGATCTTCTTGATTACACGAATGTTGGCGATGCCAAGCCGCGTGCAATTCTCTGCTAGCTGATCATTCGTTGGGCCAGGCGTCGTTAGCGCGATCGCCACAGACTCGCCAGCGGAGGGGGAGAACGCGAGCTTGACATCTATCGCTTTTTCGAGATTGCCGGTGAATTCAGTGCGTCCATCATCGTCAAGCTCGTCCTCATTGAGCAGCAGCGCCACCTTGCAGCCCCGTTGTTCTTTCAGGAAACTGATTAGCCCTAGAACATCCTTGACAGCCAAGCCCGATCCACGTCGCTCCAGATCGTCGATGCATACGATCTGGTCACGGACGGTCGAAAAGAACAACGCGCCGCCGCTCTTGACGAGTTTACCGATCAACGGCAGCTCGCTCGCCATTGGCGTCGATTTGCGCAACGACCCAAAGAGCCAGTTGCCTACTTCCTTCGCCAGCCCCGCCCTAGTTGAATCGTCCTTCAACAGGAAATCTGAATTTTCAAAGATCGTAAGCTTCAGATCGTTCAAACTATTGATGCCGAACAACGACACGTAGGCATAACGCTTGAGTCCGACCTCGTTGGCATTCGTAGCCTGCTTAAGAATAGTCTGCCACGTGTAGGTCTTTCCGACGCCCCAATGGCCGCTGAAGCACAGGGTCTCCGCATCTTCAGTCAAAAGGAACCGTTTGATTTCGGCCTGCGCACGTCCTGTGGGCGTCACGGCATATCCTTCCTTAACAAGGTTCGCACGCCTCGATAGGCCGGCAGCGAAGTCCGCTACGGGTCAAAAGCAGCCGTCGCTGCACGCGCCAGCATCGTCCCGAGCCGCTCCTCCCCCTACCTGCTCAACCCCTTCGCCTTTAGCTCGGCGAGGTATTCGCCCCACTTCTTGTCCTTCTGCAGCGACAGCATGTGGAGATAGCTCCACGTGAACAGTCCCGTGTCGTGCCCGTCGTCGAACACGATGCGCACGGCGTAATTGCCGACGCCGCGCAGCTCGCGGATCTTGACGTTCTTCTTGCCGCCGACCGTCACGCGCTGCTCTTTCGAATGCCCCTGAACTTCGGCCGACGGGCTGAGCACGCGCAGGAACTCGGCCGATAGCTCGTGATTGTCCTTGGTCGCGAAGCCGACGCGCAGTGCTTCGCCATCATGCATCACTTCGAGCTCGGGCGGCTTCATGCCGCGTCCGGCTGCACGCTCCAGTTCACCCCAGGCCTTGGCGGCGATTTCGCGGAAAACCTGCGCGGGGGCGCTGTCCGGTGCGGTCGCGGTAATCGGGCGGCCGGAGTCGGATGTTTCACGCACGTCCATCGTCAGCGGCACCTCGCCGAGGAACGGCACGCCGACCTTCTCGGCCTCCGCCTTCGCGCCGCCGTGCCCGAAGATGTCGTAACGCGCGCCGGTATCGGGCGCGATGAAGTAGCTCATGTTCTCGACGATGCCGAGAATGGGCACGCTGACCTTCTTGAACATGGCCAGGCCCTTGCGCGCGTCGATGAGCGCGAGATCCTGCGGCGTCGAAACGATGACGACGCCCGCCAGCGGAACTTGCTGCGCAATGGTGAGCTGCACGTCGCCGGTGCCGGGCGGCATGTCGATCACGAGCACGTCGAGATCGCCCCACAGTACCTCGCGCAGCATCTGGTTCAGCGCGCCCACCACCATCGGCCCGCGCCAGACGATGGGCGTGCCTTCCTCGACCATGTAGCCCATGGACATCGACTTGAGGCCGTAGGCTTCCATCGGCACGAGCTTCTTGCCGTCCGCCTGTGTCGGCTTGCCCGTGATGCCGAGCAGGCGCGGCTGCGACGGCCCGTAGATGTCGGCGTCCATGATGCCGGCCTTGAGGCCGATGGCCTGGAAGCCGAGCGCGAGATTGACGGCGACCGTCGACTTGCCGACACCGCCCTTGCCGGAGGCGACGGCCACGATGTGCTTGACGCCCGGAACGCCGGCCGTCTGCTTGACGCCGGAAGCGGGCGCGGGGGGGGCTGCCTTTTGCGCTGCGGGACGCGCGCCGTCTCCGGTCACGCCTTGCGCGCGCGCGGCCGTGACGCGCGGATGCTCGCGTGCGGCTCCCGTAGGGGGAGTCGACGACGCGGTCGGCCGAGCGGGCGCCTGCGGGCGGCGCTGTCCGGGAGCCGCTTCCGCCGTCAGCACGGCGACCACGCCCGTAACGCCCTCGATCTCGCGCACGACCTTTTCGGCGGCGCCACGCAGCGGCTCCAGCTCCTCGGCGCGCGACGCCGGCACGGTAATCGAGAAATAGACGCGTCCGTCCTTGATCAGGACATCCGAGACGAGTCCGAGATCGACGATATTGCCGTCGAGATCCGGACCCTTGACGCGGCGCAGCCGCTCGATGACCTGCGCCTTCAAATCGGACATGGACGTGCTCCTGGGTCATGAGATCGCAATCGGCCGCGCCCTTGGGGGCGGTGCAAAAGGCCGGGCGGGCTGGACCTACTGCCCTACGTCAACGGCGGGAAACGTGCAACGGTGGTCGTGGGGAACGCCAAACGTGGGTCTCGTGGAAGGACGCGTCCGGAGTTCTCCCCGGCCGTTCCTTCAGATATAGGAAAGCGTCCGGATATAGAAAGGCTGCCAGCGCCGGGCCGCACACCCTTGACCGGGGGCTCGGAAGCTGGACAACAAGCCGCGGGGGCACGATGGGGAGGACGATGTGAAGGAGCTGCTCGCCGTGAGCCGCCTGATCGATCGCGCGTCCGGAGCGCTGGGGCGCTCGGTCGCGTGGCTCATCGTCGTCGCGGCCGTCATCAGCGCCACCAACGCCGTGGTGCGCAAGATCTTCGATTGGAGCGCCAATTCGCTCCTGGAGGTTCAGTGGTGGCTGTTCGCCGCCGTCTTCCTGCTGGCCGCGCCGTGGACGCTGTCCGTCAACGAGCACATTCGCATCGACGTGGTGAACAGCCGCCTGTCGCAACGCGCACGCAACATCATCGAGCTGATCGGCCACGCCCTCTTCCTTCTGCCGACCGCCGCCATGATCGTCTACACGTCGTCGATCTTCTTCGCGAACTCCTACGCCCAGAACGAGCAATCGCCGAACGCGGGCGGCCTGCCGCAGTGGCCTGTCAAAATCCTGATCCCGATCGCGTTCGCATGGCTGTTCGCTCAAGGGATCTCCGAGCTGATCAAGCGCATCGCCATCATGCGCGGCGACATGGCCGAGCCGATCGTCCACGGCACCTACCACGAGGCGGCAATCGAGGCAGGCTCGGATGAGCCCGATGCGGGAGGCGGCTCATCGGCGCCACACGCCGGCCGGACATGATCGCCCGCAGGGCCCAGCCGGACTGAGACGACGAGAAACCAGATGAGCAACAGGAAATCGACAGCCGCATGACCGCCTTCCTTGCGCAAAATCTGGCGCCGATCATGTTCCTGGCGCTCGTGGGCTTCCTTTTGCTCGGCTATCCCGTCGCCTTTTCGCTCGGCGCGGTCGGGCTGGTTTTCTTCGTCGCGGGCGTGGAACTGGCCCCCTATTCGGACGGCGCCATCACGCTCTCCTGGCATCTCCTGCAGTCGATGCCGGGCCGCATCTTCGATGTCATGCGCAACGATACGCTGCTGGCGATCCCCTTCTTTACGTTCATGGGGCTGGTTCTCGAACGCTCCGGCATGGCCGAAGATCTGCTGGAAACCATCGGCCAGCTCTTTGGCACCGTGCGTGGCGGGTTGGCCTATGCAGTGATCTTCGTCGGCGCGCTGCTGGCTGCCACCACCGGCGTCGTGGCCGCCAGCGTCATCTCGATGGGCCTGATCTCGCTGCCGATCATGCTGCGCTATGGCTACGACCGCCGCCTGGCCTCGGGCGTCATCGCGGCCTCGGGCACGCTGGCGCAGATCATTCCGCCGTCGCTCGTTCTCATCGTCCTGGCCGACCAGCTCGGCCGCTCGGTCGACGACATGTACAAGGCCGCGATCATGCCGGGCCTGATGCTCGCCGGCTTCTACGCGGTCTATGTGTTTGTGGCGTCGCTGATCAAGCCGGGCTCCGCGCCGGGCCTTCCGCTTGAGGCCGTCGGACACCGCGAGCCCGACGGCTCGCGCGGGCTGCTCTCGCTCCTCGTGCTAGCGGTGATGTCGACCGGCTTCGCCACCTGGATGATGGACGGCAGCCGCTACCAGGGCATCGACCGGGCGATCCTTGCCATGGCCTGGGGCATCTCGTTCGCGCTCGCGGCGGCTCTCGCAAACCGCGCGTTGAGCCTGCTGTCGGGGCGGGGCCTGCTGTCGGTCATGGCCGAGCGCGTGACGTTCGTGATGGTGCCGCCGCTGCTGCTTATTTTCCTCGTGCTCGGCACGATCCTCGTCGGCATCGCAACGCCGACCGAGGGCGGCGCGATGGGCGCGGTCGGCGCTCTGCTGCTGGCCGCCGGAAAGCGCTACAGCGACGGCGACCGCCGCCGGTTCAACTTGGAAATCGTGCGCCAGGCCGCCGAGGCGACGGCCAAGCTCTCGGCGTTCGTCATGTTCATCCTGATCGGCGCCCGTATTTTTTCGCTCACGTTCTATGGCGTCAACGGACACATCTGGGTCGAGCACCTGCTGACGTCGCTTCCCGGCGGCATGTACGGCTTCCTCATCGCCGTCATGATCCTGATCTTCCTGCTCGCCTTTTTCCTCGATTTCTTCGAGCTGTGCTTCATTCTCGTGCCGCTGTTGAAGCCAGCGGCCGAAGCCATCTTCCGGAATTCCCCGGAGGCGATCGCCATTGCCAAGGGCTTCGGAATGGCGGTGATCAGCACCACCGACGCTGCCGGCGTGGTCAGCGAGCACGTGGCCGACGTCACGCCCTTCATCATATGGTTCGGCGTCCTGCTGGCGGTGAACATGCAGACGAGCTTCATGCACCCGCCGTTCGGGTTCGCGCTGTTCTACCTAAGGAGCGTCGCGCCGCGCGAGGCCTACCGCGACAAGGTGACGGGGCGCATGATGCCGCCCGTCAAGACCAGCGAGATCTACTGGGGCGCCATTCCGTTCCTCGTCATTCAGCTCGTGATGGTGGCCATCCTGATGGCCGCGCCGTCGCTGGTGATGAGAAAGCCCGATGCGCCGCACGCCGCCGCGCCGATTGCCGCATCGCAGCGGTCCGCGGGGCCGGCCCTGGAGAGTGGGCGATTCTCGCTTCCTGCCTCCCCACCATGGATCGAAGGCGCACGCGAGGCGCCGGGCGTCAACGATGGCGCACCGACGCTGGACATGCGCGAGCTGCCGAGCTTCACCGCGCCGGAACGCGAGATGCCGCGCAATACGCGATAAGACTGTGAAGAAAAACGCTAAGCCCGGCCCGCTCGTGCATTCAAGGTCTTGCAGCTGAAAATTGCGGCGCCGTTTGCGGTCGGACGCGAACGACATTTGCCGCAACAGGCGCGCGCGATGTTCCGCCATGCTTCCGCGGCAATTGCAATCGTTCCACGCCAACGGTCTCGCGCGCCGAGCGCAAAGAAGCGTCACGCGCAAGGGAAATGCGCGTCGCTTGGAGTGTTGCGCACTGTGCGTTGTGTACGCTGAGGCATGGGGCAGTGGCGCAACAGTAGTCGAATCTGTGGGACGCGTCACAATTTCAGACTGGTGATGAGGTTCAGTCTGTTGCTAAGTGGAGAGCATGAGATCGAGAGTGGCGCGAAGCGCGCCGGAGCATCTGAGCATCGCTCGGTCCATCGCAACCAACATCGCGTCGCGTTCGCAAAAATCAGCGCCGGTTCCGAAAGTCATCAATGCGGAAGACAAGCAGCTTCGTGTCTCCGTCGCTCAAGAGCGACAAACTCGATGCCCTGGGAGCGCCCGTCGAAGTGCGCCGTCATCCCGGTGCGCGCCGCCTCACGCTTCGCATCAGCCGCTCGCGGCGCACGGTCATCGTCACGTTGCCGGTTCAGTGCCATATCGATGAGGCCGGCACGTTCATCACCCGCAACATCGATTGGGTGCGCGCCCGCCTCGACAGCCTGCCCACCGCCGTGCCGTTCAACGATGGCGTCTTCATTCCCCTGCGCGGCGAGACGCACCGCGTGGTGTACGCGGGTCCATCCCGCCGTCAGCCCGTCGAGCGCAAGCTCACCGGCAGCTTCCCGGAGCTGCATGTCTCCGGCCAGCCGGAACACGCCCCGCGCCGTCTCAAGGATTGGCTGGCGAAGGAAGCTCATCGCGATCTCGACGCGCGCGTAGCGGTCCACGCCAAGCACCTGCGCGTTTCGCCGAAGCGCATTGCGGTGCGCGATCAGAGCAGCCGCTGGGGCTCGTGCTCCACTACGGGCGTGCTTTCGTTTTCGTGGCGCCTGATCATGGCGCCCTCCGAGATTCTCGACTATGTCGCCGCCCATGAGGTCGCGCACCTGCGCGAGATGAACCACGGGCCCCGTTTCTGGGCGCTGGTCGCCCAAGCCATGCCGGCGCTCGATGACGCCAAGCGCTGGCTGCAGATCTACGGCATGGACCTGCACCGCTACGGCGCCGTGTCGGACGAAGCCTAAAGCCAGACAATCCGAGATACGGGAGATCGAGCCCGCTCGCCGTTCCGGCGGGGTCAGTCGGCCTGCGGCGGCCGCACGACGATGCGCCCGCTCTGCGTCACCGTCGTTTCGCCTGCCGCTCCCTCGCTCGGTGAACGGTCCCGGCCACTCTGCGCCGCCTCCGCCAGTTCGCTTCGTGTGTTCGAGGTCACCTCGGGCGCGCCAGAAGCCGCCTCCGGAGCTGCGTTCGCCGAAAGCGCCTTGGCGATGAAATCGGCTTCGATCCGCGCCACCGGGTGCGCCTTGTCCGTGTCGCCCGTCGGCGCACTGGTGCCGGATGCGTCCGGCAGGGGCAACGGCGCAAGTCCGCGATGGGCGTCTTCCATGACGCCGCGCCAGATCTCCGCCGGAAGCGAGCCACCGACCACCTTGTTCATCGGCTTGCCGTCGTCGTTGCCGACCCAGACGCCGGCCGTCAGGTGGGCGGTGTAGCCCATGAACCAGGCGTCGCGAAAATCCTGCGTCGTGCCGGTCTTGCCGGCCACCGCGTGCCCGGCGATTGCCGCGCGCCGCCCTGTTCCGAACTGCACCGCCGTGGAGAGCATGTCGTTCATGGCCCCCACCGAGCGGCGCGGAATGGCGGGCGCCGACCGCGCCGCGATGCGCTGGAACAGAACCTTTCCGTCGCCCGTGCGAATGCGCCGGATCGCGTACGGTGCATTGACGTAGCCGCCGTTGGCGAACGCCGCATACGCGCCCGTGAGATCCAGCAGCGACACCTCCGATGTCCCGAGCGCCAGCGAGCCGTTGACCTTCAGTGCCGAGGTCATGCCGAGCCGCCGCGCCGTAGCCGCGACCGTCTCCGCTCCGGCATCGAGCAGCAGGCGCACCGAGACGGTGTTGATCGAGTGCGCCAGCGCGTTGCGCAGCGTGGTCGTGCCGAGATAGCGGCCGTTGTCGTTCTTGGGCGACCATTTCCCAGCCGAGATCGGCTGGTCCTCGACAATGCTGTCTGGCGTCAGCCCGCGTTCGAGCGCGGTGAGGTAGACGACGGGCTTGAAGGCCGAACCCGGCTGCCGGTGGGCTTTGACGGCGCGATTGAACTGGCTGTCGGCATAGGAGCGCCCGCCGACGAGCGCCCGGATGCCGCCATCGGGCGCGAGCACGACGACGGCTGCCTGTCCCGCGTTGAGCTCGGTGCCAGATGTTGCAAGCGTCTTCTCGACGATCTCGCCCGTGCGCCGCTGCAAGCCCGCGTCGAGCGTCGTCTCGATGACGATCTCGTCGCGGTCGCTGTCCTCGAACGGCGCCGACGCATCGAGCACATAGTCCACCGCGTAGGCCATGTCGGCCTGGTCCGGCACGCGCATCAGGGGCGAGAAGCGCACGTCCGCGGCGCGCGCCTCGCGCGCGTCCTCCTCAGTGATGAAGCCCGCATCGAGCATCTTGCCGATCACGACCCGCCCGCGCGCCACGGCCTGCACCGGGCTCGAGCTTGGCGCGTACTTGGAGGGCGCCTTCAGCAGCCCCGCGATCACGGCCGCTTCGGGCAGCGTCAGCTCGCGCGCCGACTTGCCGAAATAGCGCTGCGACGCCGCCTCGATGCCGTGCGCGCCGCCGCCGAAATAGACGCGGTTGACGTAGAGCTCCAGGATTTCCGTCTTCGAAAGCCTGAGCTCGAGCCACAGCGCCAGCACCACTTCCTCCGCCTTGCGGGCGAAGGTCCGGTCGGAGGAGAGAAACAGGTTCTTGGCGAGCTGTTGCGTGATCGTCGAGCCGCCCTGCGTCAGGCGGCCGGATTTGAGGTTCACGAGCGTGGCGCGCAGGAGGCCGAGCGGGTCGAGCCCGTGATGAGCGAAGAAGCGCCGGTCCTCGGTGGCGACGACGGCGTTGGTCACGCGCGCCGGCAGCATGTCGAGCGGCACGTAGGCCCGCGAGACGCCGCGCTCGGCGATCGGACTGCCGTCGTGGCCGACGATGCGGATCACGGGGCCGGTCGATTTGAGGCGCATCGACAGCGGATCGGGAAACACGACAGTGTAATAGATGAAGAGCGCGCCCATTGCGGCCGCGACCGCGCTGAACGCCAGGATGGGTCCCATCACAAGCAGGCGGAACCGCAGCGGCAGGTCCGAGAAGCGGCCGGACCACGCGCGCGGGGCCGGCGCCTCCGCAGGATAGCTCTGCGGCGGATGCTGATAGTGCGGTCGATCCGGCTGATACGGCGCCCGGTGGTCTCGCCCGTCGTAGTCCATGCCCTTTCGAGCCCTCGCGCGAAGCCGGTCGACACGGTTTCAGGAGGAGCGGCACGACGCCTGTTGTTTTAAGACCCGTGCGGCCCGGCGCAATTATGCGCGCGCGCGGACTAACGCGGCGTTAACCGCGTCCATCATGTGAGGGGCGACATGAGGAGAGACGTGCGGCGCGATGGCGCGACGCGAAGACCGGGCAGGCTCAGCGCCGGCTCACGAACGGCGCCGCGATGAGCGCCAGCACGATGCGCGCCGCGATCGTGAAGAACATGAACAGCAGTTGGCGTTCTTCCAGCAGCAGCTCGACCCAGATGTTGTACTTGGGGTCGATGCCCGTGGTCGTGATGATGCCCTTGAGGTCGCGCGCCCAGCCGAGCATCCGCGACAGTGTCTCCGGCGAATTGTAGCCGACCAGCGCGAGCGCGAACGCGCCGAGGATGAGAGACAGAAAAATCGTGCTCGTGCCCAGCAGCAGACGCAACAGCATGGTGCAATCCCTTCCGCCCGCTCCGCCCGGATGTGATCCGCGGCGGAGTGTCATTCCCCTGATCTTGTGTGGAACCCCCGCCGTCCCAACATGTTGCAGCCTTGAAGGCCGCATAGCGTTTCAAGTTACGGCCGGTGGCGCAAGGAGACAAGCGTCCCGAGTTTCGGGGGGCTTTCGAAGAAAGCAGCATGAAAACGAGCACTGTCGAGCGTTACGCAGATCCCGAAGTCGAAGCGGCCGTAGCCCGCATCGAGGCGATTGCAAGCCTGATGGACGACAGGTTCGTCATCCCGGGCACCAGCACGCGCGTCGGCCTGGACGCCGTCATAGGCCTCGTGCCCGTGGTGGGCGACCTGATATCGCAAGCCATATCGAGCTATCTCATCTGGGAAGCCCGCCGGCTCGGCGTGTCGCGCCTCGTCATCGGCCGCATGTGCGTCAACACGGCGATCGACACGGTCGTCGGCATCGTGCCGTTCGTCGGCGACGCGTTCGACGTCGCCTTCCGGGCCAACCGCAAGAACGTCAACCTGCTCAAGGCGCACCTCGCCAAGCACGGCCACGTCCGCCGGGATGCCGCGTCCGGACCTGTCATCGATGTGAGGGCGCGGCAGGTCGGGTAAGTCAGGCAGGTGAGGCGGGAAAGCCGCAGGCCGTCCACGGACTGAACTGAAAAGTGCTCAAGGCCCGACAAACACTGTGGATTCTTATCCACAGCCTGTGGATCGTCTCACCCGACTCAGCGAACAACCGTGGGAGTTCTGAAAGCCGCCGATGCGCGGCGCCGGTATTGCGTAGGCCAATTTCTGCCCTGCAAGGATCGCAATGCCCAGACTCCTCAACGCCGCTGTTCTCCTCGCCGCCCTGGCGCTCGCCGGCTGCTGCCGCGATACCATTCGCGAGATGGGATCGCTCAAGGACGACAGCATGCATCCCAAGGCCCACGTGGCCAAGGTCCCGCGCGAAAAGCGTGCCGCAGCTCCGGAAAAAACCGAGCGCGCCGCCAAGCTCGAGAAAGAGGATGACGACGACGAGATCGAGACGGGCTCGATCGCCCAGCCGACGTGCCAGGGCCAGCACCTCGCCTATCAGGCGACGAAGGAATACCTGAAGAACTTCGGTCCGAAGCCGCCCGATCAGCCGGGTGAAGTCGGCCCGTGCAAGCCGGCCCAGTAAATCGGTCAAGGATGTAAACGCTGAGCAAGCCGACCCGGCAGGCTTGCGATTTGCGGGGCCTGGAGCCGCTCCGCTGCGCGCCGCGCAAAGTATCCCCGGCGCGGTTCGCGCAAAGCACAAAGTAAGAGAGACCTAGCCGGCTTCGCGGATTTCGCGCGCCGCCTGGATGTCGATGAGCGCGCGCCAGATCTCAACCATCGCCAGTGAATCGAGCCCGCAGTAGGCGAGCAGGTTGCGGCGCGCCTCGTCCGCCTGGTCCGGCTCGAGCTCGCCTGTGACGATGGCGTTCCAGGTCTCGCTGGCCGTTGCGCCCTCCTGGATTGCGAGCGCCTTGTAGGAGAGCTTCGGCACCAGCGCCGGCAGCACCCACTTGATCGAGGTCTTGCCGCGGAAACGCGGGTGCACGACCATCTGCTCGCTGAATACGTCCATCAGGTCGATGAACCGGGCGTTGATCGCCTCCAGCCGGGCCGCGTCCGCGGGCAGGCGCTCGGCGAGCTTGGCGTTGATGCCTCTCTCGAACGGCTTGTTCCAGGCGATGATGCTGCCCTCGGCCGGCAGCGCCGCGACCAGCGCGTCCACGAACGGCTGGTCCGGGCATCCCTTTTCGGTGAACAGGAACTCGCGGTGCACGGGGGCCGCGCCCGGCGCCTCGACGGTGTGCAGCGAGAACTGGAATGGCACGTGATTGAAGGGGCTGTAGCGGGCAAATCGCGGCAGCGCGCACGGATAGGTCTCGTAGTCGAGAAACGCCACCGGATAGCGGATGTCGGCCAGGAACGCGCCGAGCGGGGCCAGATCGACGTAGGGCTGCCGTCGCTGCACGGCCTCCACCTGATGGCGCTGGGGAACGGTGAGCTCGAAGCTCGCCGGAACCTCGCGGATGTCGAGGATGCCGTCGTCGACGAGCGCCCGAAGCTTCTTCGGCGAGGCGCCGATGCGCGTGAGGTCGTGGACGCTGTACTCCGGCACGCCCGGATTGATGGTGGCGAACGTGGTGCACTGGCTGCTGCGGCCTTTGTAGATGCAGGCGCAGGGCGCGGGCGGCATCTCGGCCAGCGAGATCACGTCATGCGCGGCGTCCATTTCGGCGCGCACCGCCTCGAACAGCGCGCCCGCGCGCTCCGTGAAATCCTCGCGCGTGAAAAGCTGCGCGATGTCGAGCGTGCCGTCTGAGACGTAGGCCCCGTTGAGACGCACGAGGTGCAGGCGGCCGAGCGGCACGCCGCAGGCTTCGAGCACCAGCGCCTGGAACGCGATGTCGTGGGCGTAGAGATCGTCCTTGGCGCGGCGGTCATCACCGCTGGTGGAGGCTTTGACCTCGAAAAGGTCGTAGGCCTGCAGCGCGTCGTTCCACGCCAGGATGTCGCACGCGGTCGTGTAGCGCTCGGTTTCGAAGACGGGCTGGTAGAGCACGCTTGTACGGGCAGCAACGAGTTCGGCGGTGCCGGCCGCGTCGCCGCGCCGGATCAGCACGCCGCCGGGAAAGAGCGCGCGCGCCCGCACGTCGACATCGTTGCCGGTCTCGATAATGGCCTGGTCGAATACCGAAAGCGGCTGGGCGGCGTAGGCGTCGGGCCGGTGCACCTTCATCCACGCGTTGTGGGCGCAGTCGCGGTAGACGAGGTAGTTCGTCTTGCTGAGCTTCATGTCCCCCCGGCCGCGCGGCCGGCCCCCTTTATGAGCCGGCTTGCACCGCTGCTCGTATCCCCGGGCGTGACACCCCATCTAAAGCCGGCGGGTGAAACCGAATTGAATTTGGAACGTACAAAAACCTGTAAGCTCAGCCAAACGCAGAATGAGGCTTTCCCCGTGCTGATCCGCAACGCCCCGGATGTTCCGCGTTCAGAAATAACGCCGAAATCCGTCTATCTTCAGCGCCGCCAGATCCTGGCCGGCATCGCCGGGTTGACCGGTCTCGCCGCCTTCGGCTCCGGGCTGGCCGCAGCACCCGTGGCCGCCAAGCGCAGCGCCTTTTCGACCGACGAGACGCCGACCCGCAAGGCCGATGCGACGAGCTACAACAATTTCTACGAGTTCGGCACCGACAAGGCCGATCCCGCAGCCAACGCGGGGTCGCTCAAGCCCGCGCCGTGGTCGGTCAAGATCGACGGCCTCGTCGCCAAGCCCGCCACCCTCACGCTCGAAGACATCCTGAAGCCGGTCACGCTCGAGGAGCGCGTCTATCGCCTGCGCTGTGTCGAAGGCTGGTCGATGGTCATTCCATGGCTCGGCTTTCCGCTGGCCGATCTCATCAAGCGCGCCGAGCCCCTGGGCAGCGCCAAGTACGTCGCGTTCGAAACGCTCGTGCGGCCCGAGGAAATGCCCGGCCAGCGCGGCCTGTTCCAGCCGTTGTCATGGCCCTATCGCGAAGGCTTGCGCCTCGACGAAGCGCTCCATCCGCTAACGCTGCTCGCCACCGGCATGTACGGCGAAACGCTGCCGAACCAGAACGGCGCGCCCCTGCGCCTCGTCGTGCCGTGGAAGTACGGGTTCAAATCCATCAAATCGATCGTCCGCATCTCGCTTCTCGAAACGCAGCCGCCGACGACGTGGCAGGCCCTCGCCTCGGACGAGTACGGCTTCTATTCGAACGTCAATCCTGAGGTCGATCATCCGCGCTGGAGCCAGGCGACGGAGCGCCGCATCGGTGAAGGCAGCGGCCTGTTCGCCAAGCGCCGCCCGACGCTCATGTTCAACGGCTACGGCGACCAGGTGGCGCAGCTCTACGCGGGATTGGACCTCCGTGCGAACTACTGAGAACGCCGTTGGTGCGCCGCGGACGCCGCGTGCAAAGCCGTACTGGACGGTGCTGGTCGGCCCGGGCAGTTGGGGTCTCTATGCGCTGGGCCTGGTGCCCGCCGCGTGGACCTTCTATCTCGCCGTCTCCGATCAGCTCGGCGCCGATCCGCTGAAGGTGCTGGAGCGTTCGCTCGGCCTCTGGGCGCTGCGCTTTCTCGTGCTCGGCCTCGCCATCACGCCGTTGCGGCGCTTCGGCGGACCGAACCTCATCCGCTACCGCCGCACGCTCGGCGTGCTGGCGTTCGTCTATGCGTTGCTGCACGTGGTCGTCTATGTCTGGCTCGACCAGTCGCTCGATCTCACCGCGATCTTGAAGGACATCTGGAAGCGTCCCTACATCACGGTAGGCCTGCTGGCGTTTCTGATCCTGATCCCGCTGGCGGTAACCTCCAACGCGACGATGATCAAAAAGCTCGGCGCGGCGGCGTGGCAGAAACTACATCGGTGGGTTTATCTGGCGGCGGCGGCCGCGGCCGTGCATTTTGTCATGCTGGTCAAGACGTGGCAGGCCGAACCGCTGATCTACGCGGCCATCGTCGCCGCGCTGCTTCTGAGCCGCGCGAGGCGAGGGGCGCCGAACCGTAGCGGACAACAGGCGCGCCAAACGTCGGGGCACCAGAGCACGGCATAGCGGAGCCCCGCACAGGAAACGAAAACAAAGTACGAGTGGAGAGAGCGCCATGAACAAGGATGAAGCGGACTACCGCGCCAAGCTGACCCCGGAGCAGTACCGCGTGCTGCGCGAGAAGGGCACCGAGCGGCCGTTTACCGGCAAGCATCTCGACAACCACGAGGCGGGCAAGTTCACCTGCGCGGCGTGCGGCAACCAGCTTTTTGCGTCGGACAAGAAGTTCGATTCCGGCACGGGTTGGCCGTCGTTCGACGAGGCTCTGCCCGGCGCCATCGCCTACCACACCGACATTTCTCACGGCATGGTGCGCACGGAAGTCACGTGCGCGAACTGTGGCTCACATCTCGGCCATGTGTTTGACGATGGTCCGACGGGCACCGGCAAGCGCTACTGCATCAACTCGGTCTGCCTGAACCACAAGCCCGACTGAGCAGACGCATGAGCGAGCAGGCGCGCGAAGGCCTAAACGCGCCAACCCCGCCGGGAGCCTCGCGGCTCCGGGACGGGGCAGCACCTTTCGGCGCCTGACGGTCGCCAGTGCTGGCGCCCGTCTGCTGTTACAACGCGGCAGTCTGAAGAGAGTTCCAGCAGCGATCGCTCGATTACGAGGTCGCTTCGCCGATGATGTAGCGCTCGATCTCGTCCAGCGGCACGCCGGCCTCCGAACGCGCCCAATCCCGCACCGAAACGCCGGCCTGATGCACGGTGTCCGGATCGCCTGAGATCAAGGGATGCCACCACGCCAGCCCGCGGCCTTCGTTGAGGCGGCGATAGGCGCAGCTTTCCGGCAGCCACTTGAGCTTCTTGACGGCCTTCATGTCGATGGAGAGGCAGTCCGGCATGCGCTGGAACCGGTTCGTATAGTCCTTGCAGCGGCAGCTATCGATGTCGAGAAGACTGCACGAGAGGCGGGTCAGATAGATGCGGCCGGTGTCTTCTTCCTCGATCTTGTTGAGGCAGCATTGCCCGCAACCGTCGCAGAGCGAATCCCACTCGTCGGCGGTCATCTGCGACAAGCGCTTGGCTTCCCAGAACGGCTTGACCTCGGCGTCCGACCACACCGCATCGTCGGTGGCCGCGCTGCGCGCCTTCTCGACGCCCTTCTGCGCGGCGCGCTTGGAACGCTTCGCGGTGGGCGCGGTCTTCGTGGCTGGCTGGCGCGTTTTGCTCAAGAGCGGATCGTCCTATGCAGCCGACGATGTGAGAGGCGTGTTCGTCGCGCGAAGTGTTCGTGGTGCCCCTGGCCCGACTCGAACGGGCACGTTGTCGCCAACAACAGATTTTGAGTCTGCCGCGTCTACCGATTCCGCCACAGAGGCTTGCACACACGAGAACGAACGGGAACGGAGGCGCACTATAGCGACGGCCCCTCCTCAGTCAACGCGGCGTCCTGGGCCCTGAGATCGCGGGGCCTGCGCGCGGTTACTTCCAGGAAAACGTCACCCGGCCGCTGCCGTGCACGTGCTCGGCCACCTCGACGTTGTCGCCGACATGCGGATCGGTGGTCTTGAGCACGGCAACATGCACGCGCCGCCCGTCCTGCAGCCGAACGTCCACGCCCAGCCCGTCCTCGATGGCGCGCGTCGAGCCGCCGACCAGCGGGCCGACTGCCTCGACGACGCCCGCCACGCGTTGCGTCTTGACCGAGGCATCCAGGCCGGAAAACCAGAGGCCGCCCGCGAGGCAGGCGGCGACGGCGAGCCCGGCCCCGGCCCATTTGACCTTCTGCAGGAAAAGCTGGCGGTCGAGCCGGCGTTTGGTTTCGTCACGCATGGGACGTGTCCTTGAGGGTGATTGGCGCTCCGGGACAGGTGTCTCGGACGCAAAATGCGCGGTCTGTATAGAGCGCTTCCGGAAAAGTGGGAACCGGTTTTCCGGTAAGAAGCGCGACGAAACAGAGCGCTAGAGCCTTCCGTCTTACGGCTAAAACAGGAAGGCTCTAGCGGAGCATACGTAGGATGCGAAGGCCCGCCGTCAAACCCCGGTCTCAGCCCTCATCAGGGATTGGAAATGGGCGTCGGCGCCGGTTGCACGGCGAGGCCCGTCGCGGAGGCGCGCGCCACAGCCGGCGGCCCATCCCATTGGTAGGTCGTGTAGCCGAGCAGCATGGCGCGCTTGCGCACGGCAATGCGCGCTCCGACCTCCGGCAGCGTCGGCGCAAGGCTCGCGGCGCGCACCTGCGTTTTATTGTCCAGCGCCACGTGGATGTCCGAGTAGCGCTGGCCGGTATCCTGATTGATGCGCCACGTCGCGCTGAGCACGGTGCCGCCGATTTCGCGCTCTTTGCGCACGGTAGTGTGGAAGGCCAGGAGCCCCCCGAACAGCACGAGCAGAACGGCCAGCGATGGAAGCCAGCCCGTCAGGTCCAGCCTCTGAAGCCGATCGAGCTGCTTTCGCGTTTCGTCACGCATGCATCCTCCTGAGACCGCACAACCGTGCCTGGAGTTCGCCGCACGAGGCGTAACTGCGCCTGATTCTTGGCAAAACTCAGGCCGCTTCGAGAACGGGCTCAATCGCCGCTGCCTCAAATGCTTCTGGAAAAGCCGGATCAGGCTTTCCCAACAAGAAGCGCGATAAAACAAAGGCCTAGAGTGCTTCCGGAAAAGTGGGAACCGGTTTTCCGACTAGAAGCACGATAAAGCACAAGGCCTAGAGTGCTTCCGGAAAAGTGAGAAGCGGTTTTCCGATAAGACGCAAGACAAAGCACAAGACCGCCCCAAAGTTCCACGCGAAGTGGAACGGATCTCTAGGCAGCCTTTTCGTGGCCTTCGACGAGACGCACGATGTCCGCCATGATGTCGTTGAGCTGGAAATCCTTCGGCGTGTAGACGGCCGCGACGCCGAAGCTCTTGAGCTTCACTTCGTCCTCGGGCGGAATAATGCCGCCGACGACGACCGGAATGTCGCCGAGACCTTCTTTGCGCATGCGGTCCATGAGCTCCGAGACCAGCGGCACGTGCGAGCCGGACAGGATCGAAAGGCCGACCACGTGCGCGCTCTCGTCCACGGCGGCGCGCACGATCTGGGCCGGCGTCAGCCGGATGCCCTCGTACACGACCTCCATGCCGACGTCGCGGGCGCGCACCGCGATCTGCTCGGCGCCGTTCGAATGCCCGTCGAGGCCCGGCTTGCCGACCAGGAACTTGATGCGCCGGCCGAGCTTCGTCGACACGTCCTCCACGGCGGCCCGGATCCCGTCGAGCTGTCCGCTCGAACGCTCGGGGGCCGCCTGCGCAACGCCCGTCGGCGCCCGGTACTCGCCAAACACGCGCCGCAGCGTCGTGCCCCACTCGCCGGTCGTCACGCCTGCCTTGGCGCAGGCGATCGAGCTTTCCATGATGTTGCGGCCTTCCTTGGCCGCCGATTCGAGATCCGCCAGCACCTTGGCCACGGCCTTGGCGTCGCGCTGCTCGCGCCACGCCTTGAGGCGGCCGACCTGCTCGGCCTCGACGGCCGGGTCGACGACCATGATGGCGCCTTCGCCCGCGGTCAGCGGCGACGGCTCCGTCTCGGTCCATTTGTTGACGCCGACGACGATCTGGTCGGCGGTTTCGATCTGGCGCACGCGCGACGAGTTGCTCTCGACGAGGCGGCGCTTCATGTAGTCGATGGCCGCGATGGCGCCGCCCATCCGCTCGATGGTGGCGAGCTCGGCCTTCGCCTCTTCCTTGAGCGAGGCGACCTTGCGCGCGATTTCCTCGGAGCCGTCGAAGATGTCGCCGTATTCGAGCAGGTCCGTCTCGTAGGCCACGATCTGCTGCATGCGCAGCGACCACTGCTGGTCCCACGGGCGCGGCAGGCCGAGCGCCTCGTTCCAGGCGGGAAGCTGCACGGCGCGCGCGCGGGCCTTCTTCGACAGCGTCACCGCCATCATTTCGAGCAGGATGCGATAGACGTTGTTTTCCGGCTGCGGCTCGGTGAGGCCGAGGCTGTTGACCTGCACGCCGTAACGGAACATGCGGTTCTTGGCGTCGGTCACGCCGTAGCGCTCACGCGTGATCTCGTCCCACAGCTCGTTGAACGCGCGCATCTTGCAGATTTCGGTGATGAACCGCATGCCCGCGTTGACGAAGAACGACACGCGCCCGACCACCGTCCCGAAGTCCTTGTCCGGCACTTCGCCCGAGGCCTTGACCGTATCGAGCACGGCGATGGCGGTCGCGAGCGCATAGGAAAGTTCCTGCACGGGCGTCGCGCCGGCTTCCTGCAGATGGTACGAGCAGACGTTCGTCGGGTTCCACTTCGGAACCTCGAGATACGAGAACACGATCGTGTCCTTGATCAGCCGCAGCGACGGCTCGGGCGGAAACACGTAGGTTCCGCGCGACAGGTATTCCTTGATGATGTCGTTCTGGATCGTGCCGGTGAGCTTGGTGCGCGCAGCACCCGTCGCGTCGGCCGTAGCGATGTAGAGCGACAGCAGCCACGCCGCCGTCGCGTTGATCGTCATCGACGTGTTCATCTGGTCGAGCGGGATGCCGTCGAGCAGGGTCATCATGTCGCCGAGGTGCGAGACCGGCACGCCGACCTTGCCGACTTCGCCCTTCGCGAGCTCGTGGTCGCTGTCGTAGCCGGTCTGGGTCGGGAGATCGAAGGCGATCGAAAGGCCCGTCTGACCCTTGGCGAGGTTCTTGCGGTACAGCTCGTTCGACTTGGCGACGTTCGAATGGCCGGCATACGTACGGAACAGCCACGGCTTGTCGCGCTCGCCGCCCTTCCCAACGTCCTTGCCCGATTTGTCCGACATCATAAAACCCTCGCCCGCATATCCGCTGTCCCATAGCGTACCGGCCGCCGGGTGCAAGGCAAAAGTCTCTAATTCGTCACGGGGGCGGGAGGTTTAGGCCTTCATACGGGTGGCGTTGGTCAGCGGCGAGCGGATGCGCAGGATGGCGTCCACCAGGCGGGTGAGGCCGATCATGATCAAGAGCGCCGCGCACATGCCGAAAGTCGAGGACACGACGATCTGCGCGCTCCGTTCCGTGCCGACGTAAAAACCGGCCTGATTGGCGATGTAGATGCCAGCGAGCCCGCCCCAGAAGAGGGCGGGCGCATAGACGATGGCGAGCGACTTGGAGGGGAACATCGCGCGCATAACCAGAAAAGCCAGCAGCGTCAGCGCTCCCACGATCCAGTAGCTCAGCGAGTCGGCCATGATGATGTCGCTGAAGGCTTTGTGGATGTCTTCCAACATCATGGGGCGTCCTCCGATGGGCTAGGAAAAAAGGCCAAGCCAGCAGTTCTAGCGCGCCTTCATTAACTCTTCGTGAGAACTCTTTCCCGGGCGTCGGAGCCCATACGGCGGGCGGATTTGGCCTCTGAGCGGGCCCGCGAATGCGCGCAATTGAGGATCGCGGTGATGCTCTGCGCCACAGCCCCTTTATTGCGGCGCGAAAAAGTGCTTGAAACGAGCCGACAAGATACGGGAGAACCCCGCCGGGCCGCCACTGCAGGCCTGGAAGCATCTTCGCGTCAGGGAGACACGAGAACATGTCGAGCCAAAGCGCCGCAACCAAAGGCAGCACAACGACACCGGCTGCGCCTGCGGTTGTTGCGGCCAAGAAGGATCTTTACGAAATCGGCGAGATTCCGCCGCTCGGTCACGTGCCGAAGAACATGTACGCATGGGCGATCCGCGCCGACCGTCAGGGCGAGCCCGATAAGGCTATGCAAGTCGAGGTCGTGCCGACCTGGGAGCTCGACAGCCACGACGTGCTCGTTCTCGTGATGGCCGCCGGCGTCAACTACAACGGCGTCTGGGCCTCGCTCGGCACCCCGATTTCGATGTTCGACGTACACAAGCAGCCGTATCACATCGCAGGTTCGGACGCGTCCGGCATCGTCTGGGCCGTCGGCTCGAAGGTGAAGCGCTGGAAGGTCGGCGACGAAGTCGTCATCCATTGCAACCAGGACGACGGCGACGACGAGGAGTGCAACGGCGGCGACCCGATGTTCTCCACCAGCCAGCGCATCTGGGGCTATGAGACGCCGGACGGCTCGTTCGCGCAGTTCTGCCGCGTGCAGGACCGCCAGCTTCTCGAGCGTCCGAAGCACCTCACGTGGGAAGAGGCAGCCTGCTACACGCTGACCCTCGCCACCGCCTACCGCATGCTGTTCGGCCATCGTCCGCACGTCCTGCGTCCGGGCCACAACGTGCTCGTCTGGGGCGCAGCCGGCGGTCTCGGCGCGTTCGCGGTGCAGCTTTGCGCGACGTCCGGCGCCAACGCCATCGGCGTCGTGTCGGAGGACGACAAGTTCGACTTCGTCAAGCAGCTCGGCGCCAAGGGCGTCATCAACCGCAAGAAGTTCAATTGCTGGGGCCAGCTTCCGAAGGTCAACTCGCCGGAATACGGCACGTGGCTGAAGGAAATGCGCAAGTTCGGCCAGGCCATCTGGGAAATCACGGGCAAGGGCGTCAACGTCGACTGTGTTTTCGAACACCCCGGCGAAACGACGATACCCGTGTCGGTGCAGGTCGTGAAGCGCGGCGGCATGGTGGTGATCTGCGCCGGCACGACCGGCTACAACCTCACCATGGACGCCCGTTACCTCTGGATGCATCAGAAGCGTGTGCAGGGCTCGCACTTCGCCAACCTCGCTCAGGCCGCACAGGCTAACAAGCTGGTGGTTGAGCGTCGCATCGATCCGTGCATGTCCGAGGTCTTCGCCTGGGCCCAGATCCCGAAGGCCCACATGCGCATGATGAAGAACGAGCACAAGCCGGGCAACATGGCGGTGCTGGTCTCCGCTCCGACGACGGGCCTGCGCACGTTCGAGGACGTCATGGAAGCGAGCCAGGCGCGCCACGGCGCAGCCTGATCTCCGGCGACGAGACGAAGAATAGAAAAGCGCGGTCCACTGGGCCGCGCTTTTTCATTTCAGAGAGCGATGGTCCTGACGGGCCGCACCGGTGTCACGCGGCGCGCGCCGAGCACGTCGCGCACCGGCCCCGGAGTTCGAGCGTCATCGCGCGCACGGTGTAGTTCGACCGTTTCGCCCAACCCGCCAGCGCCTCGACCGCGCTCGGCTCGGCGAACTCCGAAACCGTGCCGCACTCGTCGCAGATCGCAAACACCGCCGTGCCCTCATGCGCGCTCTGGCAGCACGCGACGAAGGCATTGAGCGATTCGAGCCGATGGGCCGAGCCGGATGCGATCAGCCGGTCGAGCGCGCGGTAAACGGTCTGCGGTGCCAGCGTCGCCCGGTCGCGGAGCTGGTCGATGAGCTCGTAGGCCGAGACCGGCCGCCCGGACTCCTGCAGCGCCGAAAAGATGAGCTGGTCCTGCTCTTGAGCCGGCCGGCGTTTGGTCGTCTTGCGGTTCATCTCGAAAAATGGGTCCAGTCGCGTTGTCGGTGGCGGCCCTGTTGGCGAAAGTGTCGGCGAGGACGTGTTGCCAGATCAAGCCCGCGGCGTCTCGTGTCATGCGTTGCCGCAATGATAGCACAGGGAGCGGGGCAGGGTCAGGGCGCCGCCCCGGCCCGGGGTTAACCGCGCCCGAGGCCCGCCCGCGGGCGCCCGATTGGGCCGTGCCGGCAGGCCCGCCGGCCCCCGTGGCCGATTGCCAAGCGGGCGCGCCACGGGTATAAGCCGCCCATCTCAAGCACCTGCGCGAGACCTGCCCGGCACCCTTGGAGGCCGGCCGCAGCCCATGGGCCTGAATTAAGGCCCTTTTTTCATTGGAGAAAATGCCATGTCTGAGATCGTAGAGATCAAGGCCACGGCGCGCCCACGTGCCGGCAAGGGGGCCGCACGTCAAGCTCGCCGCGAAGGAAACGTTCCTGCTGTCATCTATGGTGACAATCAGCCCGCCGAAATCATCGCCATCAACGGCAATGATCTTTGGAAGCAGTACATCAAGGGCCACTTCACCTCGTCGGTCTTCGAGATCGCCGTTGGTTCGAACAAGATCCGCGTCATTCCCCGCGACGTGCAGGTCGATCCCGTCAAGGACCACCCGATCCACGTCGACTTCCTGCGCATTGGCAAGGACGGCGTCATCCGCGTCTCGGTGCCGGTCCGCTTCGTCAATCATGCTCAGTCGCCTGGCCTGAAGCGCGGCGGCGTTCTCAACATCGTGCGCCACGACGTCGAGATCTTCTGCCCCTTTGACCGCATTCCGGCGGCATTCGAGATCGATCTCGAAGGCTACGAAATCGGCAAGTCGATCCACATCTCCGCCGTGACCATGCCGGAAGGCGTGAAGCCGGTGATCGCGAACCGCGACTTCACGATCGCGACCATCGCAGGCGCCAAGAACAAGGACGACGAAGAAGCTGCCGCCGCTGCTGGCGAAGCCGCTGCTGTCGATCCGAAGGCCGCTGCCGCAGCCAAGGGCGCCGCTCCGGCCGCCAAGGGCGCGGCACCTGCCAAGGGTGCACCCGCCGCTGCAGCCGGCAAGGCGGCTCCCGCTGCCAAGCCCGCTGGCAAGAAGTAAGCCGCACGCGCATTTGCACGAAAGGCCGGCGCCCCGCTATACGGGGAGCCGGCCTTTTTCGTTTTTGAGGTCGCACGTCGTTTGAGTTCGCCCCGCGGGCGCCGCCCCGGAGCATCGATATCGGTCTCGATCCGAGTAGTAGGAGCGCAATGAAGCTCTTCGTTGGCCTGGGAAACCCGGGCAGCCAGTACGCCCGCAACCGCCACAACGTCGGCTTCATGGCCGTGGACGAGATCGCGCGCGCGCACGGGTTTGGACCGTGGAAGCGCAAGTTTCAGGGCCAGGCTGCCGACGGCGAGCTGGCTGGCGAAAAAGTGCTGCTGCTGAAGCCCGATACGTACATGAACGAGAGCGGCCGCGCCGTCGGTGAAGCCGCGCGCTTCCTCAAGATCGCGGAAGCGGACATTGTCGTGTTCTACGACGAGATCGATCTCGCGCCCGGCAAGCTGAAAGTGAAGACGGGCGGCGGCAACGCGGGCCACAACGGCTTGCGGTCGATCTCCGCCCACCTCGACAACGACTACGTGCGCGTGCGCATCGGCGTCGGCCATCCGGGTGTGAAGGAGCTGGTGGCGCGCTGGGTGCTGAACGACTTCGCCAAGGCCGACGAAGCCTGGCTCGCCCCGCTGCTGGAGGCCATCGCCAAGGCCGCGCCGCGGCTGGTGCGCAACGATCAATCCCGCTTCCTGACGGACGTCGCCAAGGACCTCGGCCAATCCGATCCGCGCAAAGAGCCTGACGCGCGCAAAGACAAGGCCGCTTCCAAGCCCGACGGAGAAGAACCTGCGCGCGAGCCGGTCAGGCCCGCCCGGCCCCGCAGCCACCCGGCCGGCGAGCGGGCGGGAAAAAGCGCCAATGCGATCGCCGAAAACCTCAAGAAGTGGCTCGCGAGCCGCAAGACCGACGATTGATGCGGATCTGCGTGGCGCCGCGTCTCGTTTCTGTTGAGATGCCGCGCTAGGCTGCGTCCAGGGAAGAAACGGCAGGAGTGCTTCCGGAAAAGTGGGAACCCGGTTTTCCGGTGAGAAGCACGACAAAAAAGTGCTTCCGGAAAAGTGGAAACCGGTTTTCCGGTGAGAAGCACGACTCTAACGCGAACGGGGGAAGCCATGCCTCTCGATACCAGCGGGCTCAAGGAGCAATTCCGCAAATCCAAGAAGGCGCGACGCGCGTGGAGCACCTACAAGTGGTTCGACCGCATCCGCAATTGGCAGGATTGGTACAACTGGATCGCCTCGTTCCTGCAAACGAAGGCAGGTGCCGCCGTGGCGCTGGGCTCCACCGTCGTCGCCACCACGACAGCCGTGGTCGTGCACAACACCGTGGTCAATCCCTACGCCGCGCCCTTCGTGCAGACGGAGATCGCTCCCCTGCCGCCGGCCGAGCCCGAGCGGCAGACGCGCACCACGCTGATTTTCGCCATCGAGGGCTATGACAAGAGCGGCCGGCGCGGCACGTTTGACGTGGTTGTCGCCAAGAAGCAGTTTCTCTGGGTGCGCGGCAGCTCCGACAATCTGGAGAAGGACGGCCGCGTGATCACCGGCGACGAGCTCGCCCGCGATGTGCTCGACCAGGAGGTTCGCGACGGTCTGTCGAGCGCGCGCGAAATCGTAGCCGTCGGGACGGCGTCGCAGGAAGGCAATCCCGCCGAGGAGTTGGCCCGCGCCGGACGTCGCGCACTCCGCACCGCCGAAATCGTCAAGGGCGCGGTGCAGGACACCGTCGCGATTTCAGCGCTCAATCTCGGCCAGTATCGCGAGCCCTGCCCCACGTGCGCAAAAGGCGCCGCCACCGAATGGCAGCGCCCGTTCATGGTCATCGCGGTCAAGGATATGGAAGAGGGCACGAACCTCGCCGAGGCCCTGGCCGACGCCATGACCGACAAAGACAAGCTGCCAAGCCCTTCAAGCTACTCGGCCTTTGAGCTGACGAAAGTCCGTTGATCAGCCGGGGGTAACCGCTTGGCACATTCCTGGTCAGGCTCGGAAAAGCCATCCGCATTAGGAGCGTTTGCGCGGGCCAGCGACCCATCGCGGCCGTGGTCAGACAAGCGGGGAATGACAACATGCAGCGTCTGTTGGCCGTGATGGCCATTGGTTTGGCGATGATCGGAAGCTCGGGATCGCCGGCGTCGGCCGAGAAGGTCGATATTTCCACGGTGAGCTGCTCGCAGCTCCTCGAGAGCATCGACAAGGGCACGGACAACGACAAGTCCGGCATGGGCGGCATCCTCTATTGGATCGCCGGCTACTCCACCACGGACGAACAGGGCTCCGTCATCGACTTCGACGGCCTCGCGAAGGATTTCGACAAGATCCTCGCCGCCTGCAAGGCGCAGCCCAAGCTCGGGCTCCTGACGGTTGCCGGCAAGAACCTGGGCGCGAACGCCACGGCGCACGGGGCCGGCGCGGTCGATCTCGCCACCCTGACATGCGAGAAAGCCACCAGCACGTCTGCCAAGGACGAGGACGGCCTAGGCTTCATCCTGATGTGGATCGCGGGCTACCAGGCGTCCGACGCCGAGAACAAGATCTTCGACACCGACGAGTTCGTCGCCGACATGGAGAAGATCGGCCAGTACTGCGGAAAGAACCCGAGCATCGGTCTGCTGACGGCCTCCGACGAAGTGATGGGCGAAGACGACAGCGAGTGACATGACGGCCGGTTGAGGGCCGCAAGCGAGGCGACCGCGAAGGCGGCCGCCTTTTTACTTAAATCGGCCGCCCGTTTCGGCTGTTTGCGCGCCCGCACCCGGTATCGCCGCGACACCTCCGCCCCGGCGGCCGTTTTGCATTGATCCCCGGCCGGGGCCGGTGTACGGCCTCGGACCAATCGAACCTCACCCCGAAGGCAATTGTCCCATGGGATTCAAATGCGGCATCGTGGGTCTGCCGAACGTCGGCAAGTCCACGCTCTTCAACGCGCTCACGCAGACGGCGCAGGCCGAAGCGGCGAACTATCCGTTCTGCACCATCGAGCCGAACGTCGGCGAGGTCGGCGTGCCCGATGAGCGCATCGACAAGCTCGCCGCCATCGCCAAGTCCGCCCAGATCATTCCCACGCGGCTGACCTTCGTCGACATCGCGGGCCTCGTCCGCGGCGCCTCCAAGGGCGAAGGCCTCGGCAACAAGTTCCTCTCGCACATCCGCGAGGTCGACGCCGTGGCCTACGTGCTGCGCTGCTTCGAGGACGATGACGTCACCCACGTCGAGAACCGCATCGATCCGCTGGCCGACGCGGAGGTCGTCGAAACCGAGCTGATGCTCGCCGACATGGAAAGCCTCGAAAAGCGCATTGGGCCGGTCGAGAAGAAGGCCAAGAGCGGCGACAAGGACAGCAAGGCGCTGTTCGCCGTGATGGAGAAGGCGCTGGCTCCCCTGCGCGCCGGCAAGCCCGCCCGCATGGCCGACATCACGCCCGAGGAGCGCCAGACCTTCGTCGAGCTGCAACTGCTCACGTCGAAGCCCGTGGTTTACGTCTGCAATGTCGAGGAAGCCTCGGCCGCCAACGGCAACGCCCACTCGGCCCGCGTCGCCGAACGCGCCAAGGCCGAAGGCGCCGTCACGGTTGTGATCTCCGCCAAGATCGAGGCCGAGTTTGCCGGATTGCCCCCAGACGACCGTGCCGAATTTCTCGCCGAGATGGGGCTCGCCGAGCCCGGCCTCAACCGCCTCATCCGCGCCGGCTATCAGCTCCTCGATCTCGTGACGTACTTCACGGTCGGGCCGAAGGAAGCGCGCGCCTGGACCATCACGCGCGGCACCAAGGCGCCGCAGGCCGCGGGCGTGATCCATACCGACTTCGAGAAGGGCTTCATTCGCGCCGAAACGATCGCCTACGACGACTACGTTGCGACCAACGGCGAAGTGGGTGCGAAGGAAGCGGGCAAAATGCGCCTCGAAGGCAAGGAGTACGTCGTCAAGGACGGCGACGTCATGCACTTCCGCTTCGCCAACTGAGGCGCGGCTTCGGACCGTCTAGCGGCCGTACTTGCGTGACGGCGGACGCGGCCGGCCTTCGAACCGGAGGCCGAGCGCCGGACCCCTCGACCACGCGACGGAGCACAGAATCTCGTGCTTCTCGGTGTCGAAGTAAACCAGCACGCCTTCGGCAAGCAGGCTGGCCTTGATGGGATCGCCAAGAATTTCGACGCGCGCGCCCTTGACCGACAGGTCCTTGAACATGCACGGGCGAGCCGTAATTAGCTTTTCGTTCCACACGAAGCCGGTCCGCATCCGCTGAGGAACGCGTACAACGCTGCGAAGATCCTCGCCGCGTTTGCCGGCGTTCTTGGGAGCGGCCGCCGCTTTGCTAGGGAACAAGGTGCGTGTGAGAGTGTCCAGTAACGACATGATCGAATACCCACCCCGCGTGCAGCGCCATATGCGCATGGTGCACACTGTACATCCGTCGACATACGATATCTGTCAGATGTTGATGAATGGTGAACTGACGGTTTTTCGACGCCGCTCCGCGCGCTGTGTCAGATCCGTTGCGCGATCCAGTCCGCGAGCGACGCCGGCAGAACGCGCTTGCTAACGGCCGCGATGTAGGTCGGGATCGTCACGGCATAGCGCCGCTTTGGCCGCGGGCTTTCAACGGCATGCACGAGCTTCCACGCCACTGCTTCGGGCTCGAGCTTGAACGTGGATTTGCCGCCCTGCTCCATGGCGGCGAGCCGCGCCAGATACGTGGTGCGATGGGCGGAGTTCTCGATATCGACCGTGGCGCGGAAGGTCGCGAGTGCGCGCTCCACGAAGCGCGTGCGGATCGGCCCCGGCTCGATGATCGAGACGTGGATGTCCGTTCCCCGAAGCTCGTGGCGCATGGCATCGCTCAAGGCTTCGAGCGCGAACTTGGACGCGCAGTAGGCGCCGCGATACGGCACCGAGACGATGCCGAGCACGGACGAGCATTGCACGATCCGGCCGTGTCCGTTGGCCCGCATGGCCGGCATCACCCGCCGGGTCAGATCGTGCGTGCCGAACAGGTTGACCTCGAACTGCTGGCGCAGGACGGCCGGATCGAGATCCTCCACCGCGCCGACCTGCCCGTAGGCCGCGTTGTTGAACAGCGCCGTGAGCTTTCCGTCCGTCAGGCGGAGCGCTTCGCTCGCGCACCACGCGACAGACCGCGGATCCGCGAGTTCGAGATGCAGGGCTTCGACGCCCGCGTCCCGCTGCAGCATGGTGAGGTCAGCCTCGGTGCGCGCCGTGGCCAGAACGCGCCAGCCCTTGGCCCGGAGCAGGCGCGCGGAGGCCAATCCGATGCCCGACGACGCCCCTGTGATCAGAATGGATTTTTGGGTCATACCGGGTGTTTAGAGTGCTTCCGGAAAAGTGGAAAGTGATCTGAGCGCGATACGGGCCGCAACGCGTCACGCGGCGTTGAGAACGGCGGCCACGCCCGCCACCAGCAGCAGCAGGCCGACGCCTTCGCGCGCGCCGAGCCGCTGCTGGAAAATCCCGCGCGACACGAAGAGGGCGAACAGGATTTCGATCAGCGCCACTGTGCGCACCAGCGCCGCGCTCTGCAGCGCAAAGGCGAGAAACCAGAACAGCGACGCGAGCGCGCCCATGAAACCGGCGAACAGCGACGGCCGCCACGCGCGCGCGATCGCCCGCAGTGTGCCCGGATCGCGCAGCGCCAGATAGCCTGTGAGCAGCGCCGTCTGCAGCATGAGCGCGATGGCGAGCGCCAGCGTCGCCGCCGCCACGAACGAGGTGCCGCCGAGCGCGCCGATGCCGCCGCGATAGCCGATGGCGGCAAAGCCGAACAGCGCGCCCGCCGCAAGTCCCAGCACCGCCGAGCCGGCCGAGGGCGTCCGCCCGCCGTGGCTTGGTCGCGGCCACGAGGTCAGCAGCACGCCGAGCGTTGCAACCAGGATCGCGGCCAGAACCGCGGGCGTCAGCGGGTCAGAGAGGAATACGGCCCCCGCGAGCGCGATCCAGACCGGCTCGATCTTCACCAGCGCCGTCGCCACCACGAACGACCGCTCGCGCATGGCCGCGAGCATGAGAGCCGTCGCGGCAATCTGTGAAATCGCGCCCCCGGCGATCCAGGCGAGGGCAGGCGCGGTGATGGGCGGCAACGGGTCACGGATCAGAAGCGCGACGAGAGCGAGGAACAGGAGCCCGAACGGCAGGCCGAACAGGAAGCGCACATGCGTCGCGCCGATCGTGCCGAGCACGTCGATCAACTCGCGCTGCATGGCCGTGCGCGCGGTCTGCGCCGCAGATCCGGCCACCGTGAACACGATCCAGAGCCACGCGGGCGCAATGAGCACTTCGGTAGACTTTCAAAAAATAAGGGGCCAGACCCGGTGGCCTGACCCCTCTTGTGCAAAGACGAAAGGACGGATCAGGCCTTCTCTTCCAGCAGGCGCCGCGCGATCACCTGCGCCTGGATTTCGGCTGCGCCCTCGAAGATGTTGAGGATGCGCGCGTCGCACAGCACGCGGCTCACCGGATATTCGAGCGCGAAACCGTTGCCGCCGTGGATCTGCAGCGCGTTGTCCGCGTTCGCCCAGGCGACGCGTGCGCCGAGCAGCTTGGCCATGCCAGCTTCGAGATCGCAGCGATGCCCTTCGTCCTTCTCGCGTGCCGCGAAGTAAGAGAGCTGGCGGGCGATCATGGTCTCGACCGCCATCATCACCACCTTGTTGGCGACGCGCGGGAACGAGTAGATCGGCTTGCCGAACTGTACGCGGTCGAGTGCGTACTTGAGCGCGAGGTCCATGGCGCACTGAGCGACACCAACAGCGCGCGCCGCGGTCTGGATGCGCGCGCCCTCGAACGTGTTCATGAGCTGCTTGAAGCCCTGGCCCTCGGCGCCGCCGAGCAGGTTTGCAGCCGGCACCTCGAAGCCGTCGAAGGAGATGTCGTACTCCTTCATGCCGCGATAGCCGAGCACGTGGATTTCGCCGCCGGTCATGCCGTCGGCCGGGAACGGGTTCTCGTCCGAGCCGCGCGGCTTCTCGGCAATGAACATCGAGAGGCCCTTGTAGCCCTTCTCGTCCGGGTTCGTGCGTGCCAGCACCGTCATGATGTCGGCGCGGACGGGATGCGTGATCCACGTCTTCTGGCCCGTGATCTTGTAGGTGTCGCCGCTCTTCACCGCGCGCGTCTTGAGCGAGGCGAGGTCCGAGCCCGTGTTCGGTTCCGTGAACACCGCCGTCGGCAGGATCTCGCCGGTGGCGATCTTCGGCAGATACTTTTCTTTCTGCTCGGCCGTGCCGTTGTGCAGGATCAGTTCGCCCGCGATCTCGGCGCGCGTGCCGAGCGAGCCGACGCCGATATAGCCGCGCGACAGCTCTTCCGACACGACGCACATGGCGAGCTTGCCGAGACCGAGCCCGCCGTATTCCTCCGGCAGCGTGAGGCCGAACACGCCGAGCTCGGCGACCTTCTCGACGATCTCGAGCGGGATGTAGGCATTCTGCAGATGCCACTCGTGGGCATGCGGCACCACCTCGGCTTCGGAGAAGGTGCGCATCTGCTCGTGAATGGCGGCCATCGTCTCGTCGAGGCCGGAGTTGCCGAATGTCGTGGCGCCCTGCTGATGCTTGATGAACTCGGCGAGCTTCGCCTTCACGCTTTCCGCGCTGCCGGCTTCGACCACGTCGGCGATGGCGTCCTCGTACTTGCGGACGTCCGCGCGCGGCACGCCGAGCGCATCCGGACGGATGATTTCGAGCTGGCTCATGGGAATGCCGCCGGCGATCTGCGCGCCGTACTCGGCGAAGGCGGCGAGCAGGATGAGCTGTTCCGGCTCCCCGAAGGCGCCCTCGTCTTTGAGGCGGGCGGCCCAGAGGTTCATCTGGCGCAGCGCCTCCACCGTGGTCGCGAGCCAGGCGAGGCCGTGCGCCGTGTGCTGCGCTTCATCGACGCCGCCGACTGCCTTGATCCGCGCGCGCGCGCCCGTCTTGGCGAGGCCGAGGATACGATCTGCGGCTTCGACCACCTCGGCCGTACGTGCGATGAGGCGTTCGGGCCCTGCCGCCAGAAGGTCGCTCTCCGACTTCAGCTCAACAGCCGCCATGGATCAGTCTCCTCAGATGATTTTGCTCTTGGGTGCGGGTACGACCCCGAGGCCATTTCGGACCGGCAGGCTCGGCGGGGGCGTCAATTCCGGCTGTCATGTGCAAATTTCCGAGCCCAGCCGTCAAGACATCTCGCGACGGCGCGACAGCGTTGCACGCTGCCAGAAGCGCCGGGACACGTGCCGGAACGCCGCATGCGGAGGCCTGGAGCGTTAACGGTGCCCATGTGTTCGGCAAACCGGCGTTCGGCAAAACTGGGCATTTGATGGAGATGCGTGTCCGGCAGGACATGGACCTCAATGCGCGCTATGGACTACGGTCACCCCCCGACGAGCCTAATCCACGATCAGATCGCCCACGAATGAAGCGCTACAAACAGTTCCTGGCCGCCCTCTACCGCCTCTACGAGCACTCGGGCTTCGCGATGGCGGGTGCGGTTGCGTTCTCTTTCGTGGTCTCACTCTTCCCGTTCTGCATTTTCCTCGGTGGACTTGCGGGTCTGTTCGGCGGCCGGGAGCTGGCGGCGGAGGCCGTTTCGCAGCTCTTCCGGAACCTGCCGCCCGATGTCGCCAAGGCGCTGGCCCCGCAGGTTGACGCCATCATGGGCCAGACCCGCATCGATCTTTTGACCTTCGGTGGCTTCCTGGCTCTCTTCTTTGCCACCAGCGCGGTCGAGACGCTGCGCGCGGCCTTGAACGGCGCCTACCGCGTCTCGGAGACACGGCCTTATCCCGTGTGCCTCGCGCTCAGCATGTTGCTGGTCTTGATCAGCGGCGCCTCGATGCTGGTGCTGACCTGGGCGGTCGTCGTCGGCCCCGCGCTCGCCGCGCAGTTCGAGCCCTCGTGGGTGGAGCCATCGCTGATCAGGTCATTCCTCGATTCGACGTGGCTCGCCCCGGCGGTGCGCTACACGCTCGGCGCGGCCGTCATCGGCACCCAGCTCCTCGCCTTCCACCTGTGGCTCGCGGCCGGAGAGCGCCGCCTGGCGGACGTATGGCCAGGTGTTGCGTTCTCGGTCGTGCTCTGGCTCGCGATCGCAGGCTTCTATTCGTACTATCTTTCGATCAGCAACTATGCGCGGTTCTACGCCGGCCTGTCGCAGCTCATGATCGCGATGATCTTCTTCCAGGTGACGGCGGTCATCATCCTGCTTGGCGCAGAGGTGAACCGCGGCATCATGGAAATCAAGAAGCTCACCAACGGCAAACACTGATCAAGCCAGCGCGCGAACGCGCGAAGTCAACGCCGTGCGCGAACGCGCGAAAACAACCGAAATGCAGACACGCGAAAACGCGGGTCCGGTGGTCCGGACCCGCGTCTCTGTCTCTGTCTGACAGGTTGTCGGGCTTGAAGCGTTGCCGCCGTCAGGCGGCCTTCGCCTTCCGTGCAGCGCGGGGCTTAGCGACGGAAGCGCCCTTCGGCGCCTTGCCTGCCTTCGCGCCGGCTTTGCAGGTTGCCGCCTTGCCTGGAGCCTCGCCACGGGTATGCGTCTTGACGATCACCCGGGCAGCTCCAAACGCCTCCGTGAGCACGGAGACGGCGCGCTGCGGATCGGCGTCGCCGCTCATGAACACGTCAAGCGCGGCATAGCCCTGGTCCGGCCAACTGTGGATCGAGATATGGCTCTCCGCAAGCACGGCGACGCCAGTGACGCCGCCCGTGCGCTCAAGCGCATGGACATGGAGGTGCAGCAGCGTTGCGCCGGCTGCGTCCACGCATTTTCTGAGAGTCCGTTCCACATGCCCGGTGTCGTCAAGATTGTGGGCACCGTAGAGATCGACAAGGAGATGGCGGCCAGAATGACGGCCGCTAATGCGGTCGTTGGCAGCGTCCTCAAGTGCCGCGTGCGCACCCTGCGCAGACGCGGAAAGATCTTCCTTTTGGGCGGGGCTTGAACGAGTCAAGTCCATCCCCAATTGGAAGAGGGTGTCATTAAAGGCCATATGACCCTCCCCAACCAGCAGACAGATTTAACCCGAACGCTCCTTACCTGGGGGTGTGGGGATGGAAGTCCTTGACCTTAAGGGCAGGTGGACGAACGGAGACGAGTGATATGATGCAAGTGACCCCCCATCGCAAGTAGAAATTTGCCCCTGCGGGATCAAAATTCCGCGCGCGGTCGTCGCACCCTTCTTAACGAATCCTCGCGCCGTTTCTGACGGCAAAATCGGAAGGCGCTGCGTGAGCTACGAAAACAAATCACGCGGTCGTCACTGAGGGTTCAAAAACTGCTCGAGCAGCTTCTTGCCCTGCGCCTTCTTGGCTTTGCGCTCTTCCTTCGTTCCGCCGATCAGGCCGTCGACGATCTCGTTCGCGTTCTTGCCGTTGAGGTTGCCGCCGATCTGCTTGATCGTCTCCATCGCCTTGTTGGGATCGCTAAGAACGCCTGAGAGGTCCGGCGTGAACTTGGGATTGTCCCATGCGCCGTGCACGCGGACCGGGATTTCGAGCCCCGACAGCGCTTCGGCGCCACCGCCCTGGCCCTGCAGGCTCGCGACCAGCTTGGGGCGCAGCATGTAGTCCACCTCGCGCGGCGGCAGCGAAACGCGCCCCGCCCCGCCGACCCGCAAGAGCGGGCTCACGAGCTTGAGATCCTTGTTCTCCGCGACGCCGGACGTGAGCGTCCATGTCGACGTCATCTCGCTGAAGTCGGTCTTGTCGGTGGGCGAGCCGGAGAGGCCGCCGAACTTGCCTTGGCTGACGCCGCGCAGCATCTCCGCGACGTTGATGCCCACGATCGCGCCATCGTGGAACGCCACGTCGATCTTGCCGTTGAGCGTGCCGACGATCTCCCGCTCGGTCGCGCCCTGGCCCGCCACGGCGAACGAAAGCCGCCCTTTGCCGGTCAGGCGGTCGAACTCGGCCGTGTCCTTGAGCAGCGGCAGCGCTTCGATGCCGTCGAGCGAAACGTTGGCCGTCATGTGGGCCGCCGTGCCACGCGTTCCGTCGAGCGTGATCGTGCCGCGGCCCGTGCCCTGGTAGAGACGCACATCGTTGAGCGTCGTCGTCATCACCCGGTTCTTCAGCGCCACCGTGACGTCGGACTGGTCGAGCCGCACTGTGCTGACGGTGAGCTTGCCGATCGAAAGACGCGCGTTGGCATCCAGGCTGCCGAGCGCGGCGAGCCGCAGCGGTTCGTCACCCCAGCCATCCCGCTTCGTGAAGCCTTTGACGCGCGGCCCCGGCGCGGCCGGCATTTCGCTGTCCTGCAGAAGATCGTCGATCGAGGTCGCTTTGGTCTTGGCCGGAGCGGGACCAGCGGCCTGACCGCCACCCACGTCGGCGGCCGGCGCGCGCGGCGGCGGCGAGTCGCTCGCCCCGTTGGACGAATAGAGATTGAGGTCGAGTTCCGTCAGCTTGAGCGTGGCCGTCACGTTCGGACGCGCCCCGCGCGTATCGAGCTTGATGTCGCCCCGCGCCGTGGTCCGGTCGAGTTCGATTTCGGCTGTCGAGAAAGAGAGCTGACCGGGCGTTCCGCGCAGCAGGCCCTTGGCCTTGAGCGCGCCGAAACCCTGCGACGGCGGCAGATCGCCGCCGAACCATGCCGCCAGCGCCCGCGCCGACGCCGACTTGGCCGACAGGATGCCTTCGGCGCTGAGATCGCCCTTGAGCTTCGTCGAGCCTTCGAACGTCGCGTCGAGCGCGTCCGCGCCGAGCACCATCTTGAGCTTGGCGGGCCGGTCGTCGGCGATGTCGGCGGGCGAAGTCAGCGCGCCGTCGAAGCGCACCGTCTTGCCCTTCCAGTCGAGGTGACCGGCGGCCGTCAGCGGCTCCGACATGGCGGCAAGCGCCATCTTGATATTGATGGCTGAAAACTCGGAGGCGCCGCCGGTGCGCTGGTCGCGCCAGTGGAGCGTGCCGTTGTCGATCCGGACGTCCTCGAGCTTGAGGTCGGAAACGCGCAGCATCGAACGCTCGCGCGCCCGCTCGGCGGGAAGTGTGCTCTGCGGCACATCCGAGATCTGAGTGTCGGGCCGCGCGAGCCCGCCCGCTTGCGCCAACCGCACGCGCGCGCCTCGAGTGTCCGCCTCGGCGAAATCCCAGGAGCGGTTTCCGTTGGCGTCGACCTCGAGCGTGAACACGGGCTCGCGCAGCACCAGCGAGCTGACGCGCACGTCCCGCTGCAACAGCGGCCAAAGCGCGACGCTGACGTCGAGCGCCTTCATCGTGACGAGCGGCGCCTGCCCCGCAAAGCCGGGTCCGGCCGAGAGCGAAACGTCGGCGAGCGAGATGCCGAGCGTCGGATAGATCGAGAACGAGGCCGGCCCGGCGATCACGAGGTCGCGTCCGGTCTTTTCCTTCACGGCGAGCACGACCCGGTCGCGCACGAAGTTGGCCGGCAGCGCCACTACGGCGAATGCAACCGCGCCCGCCGCCATCGCGATCAGGCCGAGCACGCTGTAGAAAATTGCAGACCCGAAGCCGGAGCGCTCGCGCGGCCGGGCCGCGCGGCTGTTTTGCGCGTAGTAGGGGTCGGGAGCGCCCGATCGTCCTCCGGTCTGGAGCGGTGCCATGCGCTGCTGAGGGTGCGCGGCGGGCGCATAAGGATCCTGCGGATAGCCCGTCCGTCCGCCGTCCCGCGGCGGATAGGTCTGATCGAAGTACGGATCGCCGCCACGCTGCTGGGGCGGCCGTGCCCGCTCGTCGGATGGACGATAGGGATCGAGCCGGGGCGGCCTTCCCTGCGGCGGCGGTTTGTTCGTCATTGGATCCCAACCTCGGGCGGGCTTTAGGGGCGCATGCGCAGTCCCCGAATCTGCCCGCCGGCTCAACCTTCCAGCACATACGAAGCAATTGTGTCAGCGCGCGGCCCGCCTCGTCTCCGCGGCAAGGCGATTTATCCACCGGCAACCCCGGGGCTCGGCGACCGGGCTCGCAACAGATATGCAACTCAAGCGCGTAGGCGCGGGGCGTAAGCGGGTCTGCAGCATAAAATCAATTCTACACACAACTTAAGCCATTTCTCAGACAGATTTTCCCCGCATTCGCGTCATCTCCGCACCTTCGTCCCGACAACCGAATCACCTAATTTGCAACCTATGAGTGTATTGCGCGGTTTTGTACGTCCCGCAGGCTCGGTGGCTTTGGCGCTGACCCTGGCGGCTTACCTTCAGGCTCCCTCCAACGTGGCGGCCCGTCCGGCCCCCCCAGAGTTTCTTGGAGCTAGCTCTCTTGGCGCGAGGGGCGCCCAAACCATCAGCGGCCGCGCGACGGTCGTCGATGGCGACACGCTGGAGATTTCCGGCGAGCGCATCCGCCTCGAAGGCATCGATGCCCCTGAAGCGAGCCAGACGTGCGGACGCCGATGGCTCGGCACGTGGAGCTGCGGTTCGGCCGCGACAGCCGCCTTGCAGAAGATCGTCGGCACGCGCCGTGTCGATTGCCAGTCCGCCGGTCGCGATAAATATGGCCGCATGCTCGGCTGGTGCGCGATCGACGGCCGTGACGTCAACGCCGAGATGGTGACGACCGGCAACGCCTGGGCGTTCGTCAAATATTCGCGCCGCTATGAGGCGATCGAGGCCGAGGCGCGCAAAGCCAAGGTCGGCATCTGGCAGGGCGACGCGCAACCCGCCTGGCTCTACCGCGAACAGCGCTGGCAGGTGGCTGAGACCGCCGCGCCGGAAGGGTGCGCGATCAAGGGCAACATCACTTCCAACGGCCGCATCTATCACACGCCCTGGAGCGCCTGGTACGGCAAGGTGAAGGTTGAGCCGGCCAAGGGGGAGCGTTGGTTCTGCTCCGAAAAGGAAGCGGCGGAGGCCGGTTTCCGGCCCGTCGCGGGCCACTGAAGGCGTCCTGCGCGGCGCCACTGAGATTGCCACTTGAGACTGGATCAGCCGGGAGGAGGCGTGCGCGTCTCCGGTTGACTTCCCGCGGGCCGAGGGAGAAAGTCCCCTCAGTATACGCACACAGAGTCGTGCCGGCGCCTCGCCGGCCGATTGTGTGTGCTGCGCCCGAAGCGCCGATCTGAGGCGGGCTCTCGGGATACGGGTTTCGAGCAGGGAAAAACACGCAATGGTCCGCTCTCCGCGCCGCTTGGCAACGCACCTCGCATTCGCCGCCATCGCCGCCACGGCACTCCTGACCGGCGCGGCGCAGGCGAGCGACACGTGGCCGGGCATCCATGCCGAGGCCTTCGGCGGACGCCCGATGAAGAGCGGCGCCGGTGTCATCGCGTTGAGCGCTCCCTATCGCCCCGACGACGTGCGCAGCGTGCCCTTCGAAGCCGACGTGACGCTCGGCAAAGGCCACACCATCAAGACCGTCTACTTCGTCGTCGACATGAACCCGTCGCCCGTGGCCGCCACGTTTCAGATGGGTGGCAAGCGCAGCCGCGCCCATCTCGGTATTAACTTCCGTCTCGACCAGCAGTCGGATGTGCGCGTCGTGGTCGAAGCCGACGACGGCACGCTCTACATGTCGGAGCAGCTCGTGAAGTTCGCCGGCGGCCAGGCCTCGTGCTCGGCGCCGCCCGTTGGAGACCCGGCTGAGATCGCAGCCAACATGGGCAAGATGGATTTCGCGGGCGTCGGCGCCAAGCCGAACGGCACCCACCAGACGGCGCGCGCGCGCGTGGCGCTCAACCATCCGAACCACACCGGCATGGTGCTCGATCCCATCTCGCTGCTCTACATTCCGCTGCTGATGGTCGACCACATCGAAGCCCGCCAGGGCGACGAGCTCGTCTTCGAGATGACAGGCTCGATCACGGTCGCGCAGAACCCGTCCGTCTCGTTCGACTACGTGACGAACGGTGCGTCCGAAATGACAATCACGGCCCGCGATACGAGCCAGGGCTCGTGGACGCGCTCCTTCCCGATCGGCCCGAGCGGCTGATCCTAAGCGCGCGCTGACTGCCGGATTGCCTGCCACGCCGGCTCGCTTGCGAAAGAGAGTAGCCGGTTAAAGCGCATCTCGCAGTGCGCTGCCTGTCCATGCGCCGCCCACTCCCGCGCGTGTGCAGCGTGGAACCAAACCCCGTTCACATCGTTGTTTGCCCATCGAGGACGCACGAACGATCTGGAGTTGGTTCAATGGGCAATTTGCTGCACTGGGCCGTGGTTTTCCTAGTCGTCGCGCTGATCGCGGCCTTTCTCGGCTTCGGTGGCGTTGCTGGTACGGCTATGGAGGGCGCGCGCCTTCTCTTCTGGGTAGCCATCGTGTTTTTGGTTATCTCACTCGTGCTCGGATTTATTCGCCGAGCGTAAATGGAACTGCGTTGCGAGCCCGAGCCATTGGCCGGGTCCGCAACCGCCCCAAGCTTCAGGATCATGACCGAGCACGACGCACGGGCGAGCGCCCGTACGGAGGCGGAGCATGGCCTGCTGCACCACCCTGCACGTCCTGAAACAAAGAGGAGTTTCGCATGAACTGGGATCGTATCGAAGGCAACTGGAAGCAGTTCTCCGGCAAGGTCAAGGAGAAGTGGGGCAAGCTCACCGATGACGACCTCGATGTCGTGAACGGCAAGCGTGAGCAGCTCGAAGGCAAGATCCAGGAGCGCTACGGCTACGGCAAAGACCAGGTGAAGAAGGAACTCGACGACTGGTCGAAGACGCTCTAAGCGCGCGACCGTCACGAAACAGCCCGCCGGTGAGCGATCACCGGCGGGCTTGTTTGTTTGTGCACGCGGATGGAGCGGCCGCCGAACCCGTCGGCGCGACGCGCTCTAATCAGGTCTCCTGGACCCGATCAACCCTGCGGAAACGTGATCAGGATCTTCATGCGCACGAGCTCCGGAAAATACGCCTCGAGCCCCTTGCCCATGAAAAAGAGAATGGCGCCGAGCAGAATGAGTGCGGGAATGGCGGCCAGAACGGCCTTCATGAAAAACATCGCCAGCCGCAGGAACGGCACGTCGAAACGATGCACGACAGCCGGGATCGGCTCGTCGCCGTACATCGGCGCCTGCGGCCGTCCGCGCGACAGATACGCCGGAGGGTCGCCCATCGAGGCCGCCATCGCGCGCCCGTCGCGCTCCTGCTGCTCCCGCTCCTTGATCTCGCGCGCCTGTCTTGCCCGCTGGTCCCGTTCGCGCCGCAACGTGCGCGGCAGATCATCGAATTCGCTATCGGCCGTAAGGGGAAAGTTTGCGTCCGCCATCTCTACACCTGAACTGAAAAAGCGAGGCTTCGAAGCCTCGTCCTGCGCGCGATCCACCCCGGTGCGTGCCGTCTATCTTGCTAGCGACGTTATTGTTAAGTTGCGCCGCGATTTTGACGGAGAGGTGGCCGTGGCGGTGCTGAAGGATCTGATACGTACGATTCCCGACTATCCCAAAAAGGGCATCCTGTTTCGAGATGTCACGACGCTGCTGGGCAATGCCGAGGGACTGAAGGAGGCCATCGCCCAGATGGCCGCACCCTACCTGGATCTCAAGGTGGACGCCGTCGCCGGCATCGAGGCGCGCGGTTTCATTCTGGGCGGCGCCATTGCCGACCGCCTGGGTTGCGGCTTCATCCCGATCCGCAAGAAGGGCAAATTGCCCTGGAAGACCATCGGCCAGGAATACACGCTCGAATACGGCGTCGATGTCATCGAGATCCACGAGGACGCCATCGCGCCGGGCCAGCGCGTGCTGATCGTCGACGACCTGATCGCGACGGGCGGCACGGCGGAGGCGGCGGTGAAGCTTCTGCGCCGCAGCCACGGCGAGATCGTCGGCGCCACGTTCATCATCGATCTTCCCGACCTCGGCGGCCTCAAGCTTCTGAAAAGTCACGGCATCGACTGTCACGCTTTGGTAGCGTTCGAGGGCCATTGATGGCGCTGACGGCGGGCGAGATCCGCTTGGTCCTGGAGCGCATCGCGAAGGCGCGGGCGGATGCCGGGACGGGCTTGTCCTGCCCGCACTGCAACCGCGAGGGTCTTGCCGTCACGGACAGGTCTGCGCGGCCCTATGCCGAGTGGTATCATCTCGCGTGCGCGGGGTGCGGCCTGGACGAGACCATCCATGTCCCGCTGGGGCCGCCCGTCATGGGAGACGACTGAGGGGAGAGGACTGATGGCTTGCCGCCGCGAACCGACCCCGTCGAGGCGATGCGGCAGCCGCGAACCCCGCTCACGCGAGGCCAGCTCTTGAAAGACATGCGATGAAAATCGACGGAACGGCGTATCGGACGATCTGGCTCGGAGACGACGGCGCGTCCGTCGTCATCATCGATCAGACGCGGCTGCCCCATCGCCTCGAAACCGTCACGCTGCGCACCGCCGACGATGCCGCGCGCGCCATTCTCACCATGCAGGTACGCGGCGCGCCGCTGATCGGCGCTACGGCGGCTTACGGATTGGCGCTGGCATTGCAGGCGGACGCGTCCGATGGCGCGCTCGCACACGCCATCGACCACCTCGCGCGCCAGCGGCCGACGGCCGTCAACCTGAAGTGGGCGCTGGAGGAGGTCCGCCGTCACGTGCAGCCCTTGCCGACCGCCGCGCGCGCGGCCGCAGCCTTCGCCAAGGCGCATGCGATTGCCGAGGATGATGTCGAGACGTGCCGCAACATCGGCGTTCATGGCGCAGCGCTCGTTCAAGCCATCGCCGAAAAGAAGCGTCCCGGCGAACCGGTCAACATCCTTACGCATTGCAACGCGGGCTGGCTCGCCTGCGTCGACTGGGGCACCGCAACGTCGCCGATCTACCACGCGCATGACGCGGGCGTGCCCGTGCATGTCTGGGTCGACGAAACGCGCCCCCGCAACCAGGGCGCCGCGCTGACGGCCTACGAGCTTGGACGCCACGGCGTGCCCCACACCTTGATCGTCGACAATGCCGGCGGGCATCTGATGCAGCACGGTGAGGTCGATCTGTGCATCGTCGGCACCGACCGCGTCGCCGCCAACGGAGACGTCGCCAACAAGATCGGCACCTACCTTAAGGCGCTCGCAGCCCACGACAACGGCGTGCCGTTCTATGTGGCGCTGCCGTTCTCCACCATCGATTGGACGCTCGACCACGGACGCGACATCCCCATCGAGGAGCGCGGTGCCGACGAGGTTCTCGTCATGCAGGGCCGCCTCGCGGACGGCTCCGTCGTGCCGGTCGAGATCGCAGCACCCGGCTCGCCTGCCGCCAATCCCGCCTTCGACGTCACGCCCGCCCGTCTCGTCACCGGCTTCATCACCGAGCGCGGCATCGCCGCCGCAAGCCGCGACGGCCTGTACAGCCTCTACCCCGAACGCCGCGAGACCGCAGCATGAGCAAGTCCGGAAAATCGAAACGCGAAAAGAATCCGGACGAGATCCGGCGTCCGGGCGAAACCCGCCTGCGTCGCGAGATCATCGATACGGCGCTGGCCATGAGCCGCAGCGGCTTGTCGCCGGGGCGCTCCGGCAACGTGTCGGCGCGCACCGAGGGCGGCATGCTGATCACCCCGACCGGCCTCGCCTATGAGGATATCGGGCCGAAGGATATCGTGTTCGTGGCGTCCGACGGCTCAGTTCCGGGACGCCAGAAGAAGCCGTCGAGCGAGTGGGCCTTTCACCTGTCGGCTTACGCGGCCCGCCCCGACATGGGCGCGGCCGTCCACACCCATTCCCTGCACGCGGTCGTGCTGTCGTGTGCCGGCAAGCCGATCCCGTCGTTCCACTACATGGTTGCCGTCGCGGGCGGAACCGACATTCCGGTCGTGCCCTACGCGACCTTCGGCAGCCCGGAGCTTGCGGCCAACGTCGCAGCAGGACTCGCACAGCGCCGCGCGTGCCTGATGGCGCACCATGGCGCAATCGCGCTCGGCGAAACGCTGTCACGCGCGTTGGAGCTGGCCCACGAGGTCGAGGTGCTGGCCGAGCAATACTACAAGGTGTTGACGCTCGGCGCGCCACGGCTGTTGGACGACGACGAGATGGCGGTCGTGCTCGAGCGGTTCAAATCCTACGGCCAGAACGCACAGTCTTAGGGGGGCGTCCAGTCGTAGATCACGCCAGGTCTGAGGCTACTCTGCGGGCAGCAGCGCGTTCAGCATGTGATGCATGTTCTCGCGGCCGAAGTAGCCGTTGATGCGTCCGATCTCGATCCGGTTGTGGACGAGCACGAGGGTCGGCACCATTGTCACCGGGCTGGAAAGCTCGAAGCTCCCGGCCTGGGCATCGTTGACATCGATGAAGCGCAGCGGCGCGGTCTTGCCGGCGCGCGAGGCGGCGTAGGTCGGCTCCACGTCGCGGCGGAACACGGGACAATAGTTGCAGCCCGGAGCTTCGAACGCGAGCAGCTCATAGCCAGTGTCGGGCGCGCTGTCGCGATCCGGCGCGGCGCGGCTTGCGGCGGGCGTTAGCACGGCGAGCAGTCCCAATACGAGACAACGGGACAGGCCGGAGAAGGGATGTGTGCGGGTCATGCCGCTTGGGCTGCATGTTCGATGCCATCGTCATGCGGGGTCGCGCGGCGCGCCGGACGCCAAATGTTTCACGGTAAACGTACGTGTGCGACCCCGTTGCCGCGCCAGACTTTTTTGCAAGGCAGCATGTGAATAACGCCCGCTGGAAAATCCCTAAGGGTTCGGCAAGGTGGAACTGCAGGCGCGGTTCGATGTTAGGGTTTACAACCGAGACTGACCTCTTTCCCACGATACGACACGCGACGGTGCACCCTGGTGAACATCTCAGATTTCACGACTCCGCTTTCTTATCTGATGTCCGGTTGGGCGTTCATATTGGCCCTCGCCGCAGTCTATGTGGCGCGGTCGCTCTGGATCGCTCGCCGCGAATGGTCCGAGTGCGCGACCGACACCAAGATGCTTTACCTGATGGTCGCGCCTCCGCTCACGCTCGCGGTCGACGTGCTGCAGGCTACAGACCGTCTCTTCTGGCGACGCGCCGTCCGCAAGGCGGGCTCGCGATCGCACGCGTCGTATCGCGGCCATCAGTGGGATGCGCAGCGTGCGCGCGGTCAGGCAGCGTCGTCGCGTGCCTCCGCGCACGTCTCGGCCAAGCACGCATTGCGCACAAACGGCTGAGCGCACACGCCGCCGCAGTCACCGAATCAACGCCTACGCATTGTGCCGCCGACTACGGTGCGGATGCGCGGTATCGAGGCGTCAGCCGCGCCGCGCGGCTTCGATAGCTGCGACATCGATCTTGCGCATGGTCATCATCGCCGCGAACGCGCGCTTGGCTTCCGCACCGCCCGCGGCCATGGCGTCGGTCAGCACGCGCGGCGTGATCTGCCAGTTGATGCCCCACTTGTCCTTGCACCAGCCGCAAGCGCTTTCCTGGCCGCCGTTGCCGACGATGGCGTTCCAGTAGCGGTCGGTCTCTTCCTGGTTGTCGGTTGCGATCTGGAACGAGAACGCTTCGCTGTGCTTGAACGCAGGCCCGCCGTTGAGGCCGATACAGGGGACGCCCGCGACTGTGAAGTCGACCGTCAGCACGTCGCCTTCCTTGCCCGAAGGGTAGTCGCCCGGCGCGCGGTGCACGGCCGTGACACGGCTGTCCGGGAACACCTCCGCGTAGAAGCGGGCCGCGGCTTCGGCGTCCTTGTCGTACCAGATGCAGATGGTGTTCTTCGCGATCATCTCCGGTCCTCTCGCTTTGGATCTTCGATCCCAGGTGTGGGTGCCTTGAAGACGATCCAACGTTCGCCGAACCGACACCGCTCCGCAAGCAAACGCGAAATTTCACGCGCTCGCTGAATCATATCGACAATTCGGGAGATCAGTCTCGGCCCGGCAGAGGTAGCTCCTCTTCGCGCCGTGGCCAGACCGCTAACTTACGGTTGCATACGCCGCATGGGGATGATTACACTTCTCCCGCAAGGCTTTCTGGGTACTGAAAAGCGCTACAGGCCAGTGTTTTCCGATCGGCAGGCGGCTTGGGGGGACCAATGCGCTATTCTGCAGTCGCGAAGCTTGTTCTAACGACATTCTTGGCAATTGCAGCTTGGGTGAACCAATCCCCCGGCAGGGAGGCGACTGGCATTAGCGCCCCGCCAGCGCGGACCGTTCGGGTGAAGTCTGAGGGCTATGTCGTAGCCCAACGATACCAACAGCAGTATCAATGGCAACAACAGCAGCAAAGGCAACAACAGCAGCAGCAGCTTCAACAGCAGCGCCTTCAACAACAGCAGCTCCAGCAGGAGCGGCTACGCCAGCAACAACTCCAACAGCAACGAATGCAGCAGCAGCAACAGGCGATGCGTCAGCGTCTGGAGCAGCAGCGCATCCAGATGCAGCGCCTGCAACAACAACGCATGCAGCAAATGCAGGCCCAACGTCAGCGTCTGCTGGATAGACAGGCCCAACAGCAAGGCCAGGCTCAGCATCGGCAGCAAGATCAACTTCGCCGTAAGCAGCAACAAGACGACACAAAGCGGACGAAGAATGCGGCCTCAAAAGGGACCGATCTTGCCGTGTTGACGGCCACAGTCGTTCCCGCTCGACTACAGGGACGCCTCACTTCACTCTCTGAGCGATTGCCCAATCTCAAGACTGACGCCCAACACCGCAAACATCTTCAACGCGCAGGTAAGCTTGGTACAGCGGCGCCTGGGTCCGGTGGAGGCGGTAACAACTCCGGAGGGAGCGGTGGCACCCCACCGGAAAAGCGGCTCAAGGACGAGTTCGGGAAGCACGCGGGCAAGAACGGTGGAGATAGCGCGAGGCCAACAATCAGGCTCAATGCCTCGACTCGCATCGCTATCGCACGCTTTGCAGTAACGGCCGAGAAAGGAGCGAGTACGAACTTCCGCTCGGCATCTCTATTGAAGGACCATTTCAAAAAGCATGGAGCGGAGTTTGACGCAAGAACGCCTGCTCACTACCGCCGCTTGGCAGATAAATTTCTTACCGGATCCATCGGGCCCGACACTGTAGAAAAAAAAAGAAGCAGTGACGGCGACACTGTCCGTTACAATAGCAAAACGAACGAATTTGGCGTAGTATCTCAAGATGGAATAATAAGGACATATTTTAAACTCGATAAAACAAAACACAAGCACAATACGAATATGGATTATTTTAATGCGCAATGAAAATCAATTTCTTTGTCCCGTTTGCGGTTATCCGCACCTTTTAGAGCCGCCTTACAATCGAAGCGGTGGTGCGTCGTACGAAATTTGTCCGAGCTGCGGCACTGAATTTGGTTTTGACGACATTGCGAAGTCTTTTGATGAACTAAGAGCAAATTGGGTGGCGGCAGGATGTCACTGGTGGTCATCGGCACAGAAGCCGCCATCTGACTGGAGCCCCGATCAACAACTAGCAAACCTGGATAAGAACGCGCAATAAAATCCACGGCTGAGGTGATCCAGAATGGTCAAGGTTGACAGGTTTTTTGCAAGCACCGTTCAGCCGTACGTCAGCCGGACTGCTTCGGCGCATGGTAGCTGGGTTCAAAGGCTCAGCCACTTCATGCTGCACATATTACTGTTAGCGATGATAGCTGCTACATCCGCTCAAGCTCAAACCGCCCGAGAGCTATTTCAACAACAACGCCAAATGCAAAGGCAGGAGAGGTTCAACCGACTTCAGGAGCAGCGAAGGCAAACGCTTCACGGGCATGAATTCGGTGCAGGCTCAGATGGCGTGCGTATGTCCCCGGCAAGCGGTACCCGTTGCCAGCCAGCCATCAAGATTCGCCTTCAGACCAATAAGCAAAGCTTCTTTGCCAACAATCAGCGAGAGCTTGTTGCGCTGTGGTCGCAGATTGTCGGTTACATCCAACAAGCCTGTCCTGAGGTGCAAGACATCGAGATCCAGGGTGTGGGTCAGACTATAACTGTCTACAGCGGTCGCGCTTCTGCCGCGCAGGGTTGGACCATATCGCATGACCGCACACCGCTTCAGATCGCGATCGAGGATCTTGAGAAGCAGCGCGCCACATTTGAAAACACTCAATCGCTCGATGCAGTACTCAAGAAGCATGAAAGAGCGTTTGGAGGCGGTGATACGCCGGATGCGCGAGCCTTGAAGGCTAAAATTGATGAGCGAAAATTTGCGCTCGCCGATGAGAAGCTGTCGAGTTTCGCGGCTGAAGTCGAGAAAGTGCCGGAGACGATAGAGGGATACAATTCCTTAGAGAGACTTGGCTCCAAGCTCTATCAATCTTTGTACTTCAGCGCTCGGGACAAGATTACAAAGCTCGAGGAGATCAGGGAGAGCCGTAGGCGCGCTATCGGCATCAAATTACTTGAGGATTTTCGGGGGACCCTCGCAACTGCTCCCAAAGGTTGGCGCGATGCGGCTGCCACCGTCGACTTGGCGAACAGGCTTCAGGGCACCTGGGGCTCCAAGATCGCGGAACTCGGCCCACTCGTTTCACAGACCATTGCCGACGTCAAAGCGCAGGTTCAAGCGGAATCGCCGACTTTCTTGCACACCATCCAAAACTACACAGTGGACTGGGATAGTCTCTCGAAGTTGCGCAATGATCTAACAAAGGTAAGGCAAGACGCAAAGACGGTAGATGCACTCTCCGCTTACGTTGCACCGCTCGAAGAGCGTCAAAAAATGATTCTCGCTGAACTCCAACAGATCCATCTCGCTGAAGTCGAGCAAGTTGGCAGCGAGATCGGTGATCTCGAAGCAATCATCGGCTATGCCGATACGCTAGCCGGTAAGTTTACCGCCGCGGGCGATACTCATGCGGCCGGGAACCTGAAGGAAGCAATTGCGCGCCGGGTGAATGAACTTGTTGGTGCGGGTTACGCTCAGTTCGAGGGCGAGATCGAGCAGCTCCCTGTTACGATGGAAAGCCGGGCGGAACTGCTGGAAGCCGCTAGTGACTACGAGGAGTTGGAGGTCGAGGTTCCGGCGTTTGGTCGATACCGGGAGCTGGCACAGTTGAAAGCCGAAGAAATAGGCGAAGGTTTTTGCCGGGATTCTGCCAAGCAGTTCGGCTCCGATGAGCATCTCAGGAAGACGATCCTCATCTCGGAAGAAGCAATCCCGATGGGGAGGTTCGTTTGCGATATCGCCGCTGTTGGGAACTCACTCGTCAAAGATGACTCGACGTGGACTTGGATCACCGGACTGATCAAAAGTGAAGTAGGCGTTACGTTTGAGCATAGAGATGGCGAGCGAACTTACGTCGCGTTGGCGCCATCGAGCGATTCAAAGCACCAGGGTGCCCTATTGGGCTCGTCTAGCCAGCCCGAAGGCTCAAGCTCTCGGTCGCTGACCGAGGCCGAATGGCTCGATTTCGCACGCGATATGGTTCGCCCTCCCTCCACTGGCTTGCCGGATGGGGAAGGCCGCACGGATTGCGATAACCACGCAGCCGACCGCCAAGATCCCAAGAAGCTCGGCGCAGGCACCGAGTTCGACTCCGAAAAGCTCGATTTTCGAATGCTCGAGCGGGGATTGGAGGCTTGCATCGCCGCCGTAGAGCAGCGACCGGATGATCCCCGCCAGAAATACCAACTCGGCCGACTTCTATGGACGGCTGGGGATCACGAGCAAGCTGCGCCATTCGTCTCGGGATCCGCGGACGCGGGCTATCCTGCCGCTCTCAATCTGAGGGCAACAATGCTTCTCACGAGCGGCACCGACAAAGATGCATTTATCGATGCCTACCTTTTATATATGCAGGCTGCCAACGAGGGATACCAACCGGCCGCAGTAGCGGCACGCGAGCTTAATCCAGATGGCATTGAAATTTACAAGGAACTGCCCCCCCCAACGGAAGCAGATGTCCTGAGCACGCTGCCGGGCGAGACTTGCACGGAAGTGTTCGGGGTTCGGAGCTGCGTTCGCTTCACAGGTGCGACAGTGAAGGATTGCATTCAAATGTCCGCAACCGACTTCTCGTGCACGTGGCGGCCACACGCTGACTGCGGGACATCAGCGAATGACTTTGCCAACGCCTTGTTCAAGATGGCCTGCTCTCAGACTGAAGATGCTTTCAGCACCTTCCGAAAGCTAGCTTCGGGCTGGCAGAAGCTTGACTGATAGTCATAGTCGCGGGGTACCGCGTAGGGGGAGCCCATGTGGTCGGAGCTCAAAGGTATTGTAAGACTGCTATCCGCCCTAATTGTATTCGTTGGGCTTTTGTCTGCACAGCAGGCCTACGGCGATCACTCTCCTGGTAGCTCCTGTAAGATTTGCGAACACATAGCCAACATTCGGGAAAACTGGGCGGAAAGCACTCCGGCGCAAACCTCCTCGGAGAGTGGACAGTCCCAGGATCTAGAAGCCTTGGGCATTCGCGCAACGGAAGTGCAGTTTCCGTCTAAGAATGGATACGCCCTGCGAATTGATAAGATCACCCCTGATGGGATTGTCGCTAAAGCCCGACCGAAAGGCGAGAACGACGCCTCGATCAAGGAAGGTGACTATATTTCGTTGTCCGAAGTTTACAAAAGCTACTCAGGGTTAGGCGCTGGAGAGTTCCTTCGAACGCATGGAAGCAGGCAGCAGATAGATGCTTTGCTTGTTCGTATCCGCGACAAGTCATACAAGCCCTCCAAAGGGTATCTCGGTCTCCAGGCTCAGATTTCGCGATTTGGCACGAGCAAGATGCCGTTCGAAATCGTGAGCGACACCGAGGTTGAGTTCTTTGAGAAGCCCTTCTTTATCGATTTGCCACACGCCCAAGGTGAAACTCGTCCCGAGGTGGCAGGCAGCAGCGTTCCGGATAATCCGGGTGTCACAGCCTCTCTGAAGGAGAGGCCGTTGGGTCTTGATAGCGCCAAAGGCTTTAAGCCAAAATTCGGCGAGGGTACGATCGATGACCGCTTCGATCCGGGACGCTCTGCTCTATCCCAATTTCTTGAGTACGCCGATTTGTTGGGTATTGAGAAGCGGCAGATTTCATCGGCCCTCTGGTACGGCAAACTCACGCCCCATCGCGAAGACCTTGAGCGCGTTAGGCGTGAAGCAATTGAACTTAAGGCTGCAGAGCTGGGGCTCCAAGCATGCACCGGTGGACCCTACTATCCATCCAAGTACTGCGAATCGACTTTTAACTGCGGAGTGCTGGAGAAAAACGGATACTCCAATTGCGGTAGCACTCAGTTCGAGTGGGATGGTTGGAAGGAAGAGTTCGGCATCGTTCCGCAGTGGGTTGCGTTCGGGGCTGGCCATCTTGGTGACTGCGATGGCACGGGCGACCCGAAGCCTGCGTATTGCAAAGACAGGAAGAAAACTCAGGACGTCGGACCGCCCATGTTTGGCACTGACTATTCGGACCCGCTGACCCTTGATGCAGAAGGCATGAAAGCAGTTGAACAAACTCAAGGATATTTTTCCGGCGCAGCCGCCTGGATTGCTTTGAGAGACAAACCGAACCCAGCCAGGGGCATTCACCACCCTACCGGCAGGACGCTTCTCTACGACCGTATACGGCAAAGTGTGTTCATGCCGTACTTAGCCAAACGGTTGGGAACAACGCTGTCACCTCAAGAGTCTTCCGAAAACCCAGAACAAATGGCTGTTCCAGACATTCCAGGCATTCCAACTGAGCATAGCCGCGTCATCGCGTCGATCTACTCTGGAAAACGTGTTCAGTTCTCAAATGAAAGCATGGTTTTTGTGGGTGGCCTTGCTGAGGAACTTCAAATTCGTTGCGGCCTGCCATCGAACTCCGCTGAGCAACAGGTAATCTCGGGGTTCATCAAGTCTGCCGCTGTTTTCGTAACAGGTCGGATGGAACCACCCGGCTCTGAGGTTGACTTTGGGGAGGCTGCGAAGTCGAGATTAACTGAGGTCTCTTCCATGGCCAAAGGAAAGGCTTTTGGTAGCTTGCTACCATGCGGATCACCGCACGTTCAGAAATTAGCATCGGGTTTGGCATCGACGTTGCGCGCCAACGAAAAAGGCCCCAGCGGAGGACCATCTACCTTTTTGGCGGGATGTTCCCAATCGATGCCAGCTGACAAATGCGAATGCTTTGCCAAGAATGCCCAGGCTGTCGTGCCAAACATCTATGAAAATATCTATGATCGTGAGGTCGTACGCAATGTCGTAACGAGCAATCCAATGGTTGGAATGCAGATCGTGATGGCGTGCGGAATTGTAAATTATTGACCTCAGGTTGGCCGCCGAGCTTAATCGGGGCCCAAACTTTGTAGTCATTCCTGGCATCTTGCCGGCATGATGCCCGAGAACCATCGGAAGCAAACCAGTCGCGTGATCCTGTCGATCCCGCTCACGCTCGATCTCAAGGCCGAACCCGGCGTGCGGGGCCGCGGCCGGTCAGCGACTATGCGCGGGACATGTTGTTTCCGGCGAATGAAGTCCCGTGCCCCGCGTAACAACCGAAAGGATCTGCAGGCTCTGGCCGTCTTTCTGGCCAGGCTTGGGGCCACGGAGGGCGTCCGGCGGCTTATAGGACCTGGCACGGCTTGCGCGGCTTGGCGTTTTTCCGATTACACCGGAGATGGAGGCGGCCATATGCAGGCTTGCACTGACGTTGCCGAGATCGAAGCCCTGCTAACGAAGGCGCTGGGCATCCGGGAAAGGTAGGCCAGGATGATCCACAAGGCTTCACAGTGCGGCGGCGGCAACTCGAAGAACAGGAAGGCGAGCGTGCCGCTCACGGTGGCATCATGCGCTTCGCCGCCCAGATCGATGCGACGAAGAAGGGAAGCAGCGCCTTCAGAACATTCGCCGCCGAGACGGCACAGAGGACAAGGGCGGCAGCGATGTCGAGGATGGAAAGCGTTGCCCTCAATCATCCACACTCCGAAATAATTGCGGACGATCAAACCTCACTTTCAGCGGCCGGTTGGGGTTATGTTCCGGGTTGGACGCTGAGAGGTTATTGTGGCGCTCTGGCAAAGGTGAGGGATGCCGTGCGAATCATGGTGCTACTGCTAATGCTGGCTGCAGTAACGGCCTGTTCGCGCTACGATCCCGTGCCGCCCGGCGGCATTGTCACCTGCCATACCGCACAACCGTCCGGCGAGCACCAGAAAGGCTGCGGCTGATGGATCGCGGTAATCAGGCGCTCTTGTCATATGCATCCAGCATGGTCCCGTGACTATCCGCACGGTGCAGGAGCGCATTCAGGACGCCGAAGGACTTTGCCTGCGATGATCGACGGGCAGCGGGGCAAGCTGGATGGTCATCCCCTCAGTTTGTCGAGAACCCAAGGAAACTGCGGGCTTATGAGCGATTGCCCGACCGTAGAGTGGCCCCCAAACTGCTTTGTTTGATGGACCACTGCTCTACCGCAGAAATGAGGGTGTCAAACCGCCGGAATGACCCGTTTTTCAGAGGTTAAAGGGTGGCAATTATGGTTTGGTGGAGCCAAGCGGGATCGAACCGCTGACCTCTTGCATGCCATGCAAGCGCTCTCCCAGCTGAGCTATGGCCCCTGACCATGGGAACGGACGTCGGGAGAACTCCCTTGTCCGCACGCGTCAGATCGTTTGGATCGGACGCGATTGAGAAGACCGGCTCATTAGGCCGATCGCCTCGAATCTGCAAGTGCGAAATTGGCGGCGGTCCCAACAAAAGGTGAGGCCGCCGATTTATCGCAGCGCTTAGCGCTCTTCGTCGCCCTCGGTCACCGGCCCGCCGATGATGTTGGAGACGTCACCGCCCTCTTCCTCTTCTTCTTCGAGGAAGGTCTCGTCCTCTTCAGCCGCAACGTCGTCCTCGGCGTCCTCGATCTCTGGCAGCGCCTCATCGACATCGGCCTCGGCCACCTCGGCGGGTGCGGGCTTTTCGGCGAAGTCGGACTTGCGCGACCGGCGGCTCGGCTTGTCATCGCCGGCGCCAAGCGCCAGCGGCGAAGACGCGAGTTCGTAGATCGAACCGCAGATCGGACATGTGATCGGGTTGCGGTTGAGGTCGTAGAACCGCGCGCCGCATTCGTTGCTTTGGCAGGAACGCTTGGTCCCGCGCGCTTGTTTCGTCGCCATGGCTTTTTGCTCAGCAGTGAATTTGGGATAGCGGGGTCTGCCACAGTGCATGACGGCTGTCAAAACGAATCCGACCGCGAGGCGGGGAAACCGGCCTGATTGACCAGTTGACGTATGTGACGGGCTGCGCTATATTGGCTGTAGATGGAGGGAGCCACTATGGCCAAGCCGATGAACGTCATTGAATTTATGAAGCTTTTCCCGAGCGACGACGCTTGCCTGGACCACTTGTTCAAGGCGCGGTTCGGCGCGGATCACGAGTGCTCGCGCTGCGGCGAGACCGGGAAGTGGAAAAAGCTGACCAAGATGCCTGCGTACACCTGCCAGTGCGGAAACCACGTTCACCCCATGGTCGGAACGCCGTTCCACAAGTCGCACACGCCGCTCCAGAAGTGGTTCTATGCGATGTACCTGTTCACCACGACGCGCCATGGCGTTCCCGCCAAGGAGCTTCAGCGCCAGCTTTCGGTGAACTACAAGACCGCTTGGCGCATGGGCCATGAAATCCGGAAGTATCTCGCGCTCGTAGACGGCGACCCGCCGCTGTCTGGCCACGTCGAAGTTGACGAAACCTATGTCGGCGGTCGCGTGAAGGGGCAGGGCCGTGGCCGTCGCAAGGGCGACAACAAAACCATCGTTGTCGGTATTGCCGAGCGTGGCGGCGACGTGATCGCCCGCGTCGTGCCGGACAACAAGAGCGCGACGCTTGTGCAGCACGTTCTTCAGAACGTCACACCGAACTCGACCGTCAGCACGGACGAGGCGAAGCAGTATCACTATCTGAAGGAACTCGGTTACCCGAACCACGGCGTCGTGAACCACACGACTGAAGAATGGGTGCGCGGCGTGCATCACACGAACACCATTGAGGCGTTCTGGTCGCTTCTGAAGCGCTCGATCCGTGGCACACACGTTCAGGTTTCAGCGCGCCACCTGCCTAAGTACCTCGCGGAGTTCGAGTTCCGGTGGAATCTCCGGCACTCTCCCGAGGCGATGTTTCCTCTCCTACTAAAGCGCCTTGGCTCATAACCCGCAGGAGCTTCAAGAAGCGCTCGCGATCAGCCTCGGAAGGATGCTGATCGCAGAACCGCTTGAAGTCGCCGCTCTCGCGAGCTTCTTCAAGGCTAAGGTATTTGCCGCGAGACATATTCAGCCTCCGTGAATCACCCAAGAGGTCTCATCTAGCAGCCTCTGGCTCGCTTTGAGGAGTTTGTTCATAAGCTCATCTGTGCGATCCGGCCCGGTCGCGTGCTTCAACAGCGTGGCTGCTAAAAACAAATCGCTGATCAGCGGATTCAACGTGTCATCTCTCAAATAGTCACGAGAGATCGACTGGAAACGTTGAGTGACGGCATCATCGTTCGGCCCGTGCCCCATTGCCATCGCTTCGATCTCTTTAACGCTCTCACGAAGCTCTAATATTTTGTCTCTGCCATACTTTCGGTCAGCATCCCACGCCCTGGCTAGCTGTTGTTCTCGGGAGAGTTGACCGAGTTGCACAGTGCGGACGACATACTCGCGTTTTTCGATGGGGGCCGGCGCTGGTCTCTCCAGCCGGACAGCATACTCAATGCAAGCGAGCGCAACCGCTGTCAGCGCTACGATGACCCAACCCCACCACGGAAGAAATCCAGTCGTGTTACTCAGAAAATCGTTCACAGTGGGCATTTTTTCGGCCCACTGCTGAGATACAAATTGTGCGCCGATGAGATCGTAGAAGCCCACTGCGCTGAGAATAGCCCAGGCCCACTTATAGGCGGGCCGTTTGCGCAGAACGGTAAACAAGACGTCGAGGCGTTTTTGCATATTCCCGACCCTGCCTGAGTCGCCCCCACCGTGGCGGCGCTACTCATAGCACGATCCCCAGACATACGGCAACTGGCCAGTCCCGTATCATTTTCTAAGGATTGTTCATCAAAACCTGAGTAACGGGCCCGCAGGTGAAAGATGAACCTTGCGCAACGCCACGGCGCACCGTCGAATGGCCATAAGCAAAAACACGCGTTTCGGCGCCGCCCCGCGGGCGGCAGGCCGGACAACGGAGACGCAGAAGAATGGAAGAGCCGATCGATCTAGGCACGTTCCTGGATCTCTGGGCGAAGGGAGACCCAGCGCGCGGCGACATCGCAGTGACTGTGGTTCGCCTGTCGGATGCCTGCTGCAGGATCGGCAATCTCGTAGCACTCGGCTCGATCGCCGGCGCGCTCGGCTCGGAGACCGGCCGCCAGAGCGGCTTCGACCGGCAGAAGGAGATCGACGTCCGGGCGAACGACCTGATCGTCGCCTCGCTCAAGGATGCACCGGTCGCTTCGCTTGCCTCGGAAGAACTCGAGTGGGCGCTGCCCATCAATCCAGGTGCGCCGCTGGCGGTGGCCGTCGATCCCATAGACGGGTCGTCCAACATCGACGCCAACGTTTCGATCGGCACAATCTTTACCATCCTGCCGGCGCGCGCGAACGGCGTCGACACATCCAGCTTCCAACAGCAGGGCCACGCCCAGCTCGCCGCCGGCTTCGTCGTCTATGGCCCCTTCACCTCGCTGGTGCTGACGCTTGGCGAGGGGACGCACATCTTCACGCTCCAGCGCGCGTCGGGCCAGTTCCTACTGACCAAGCGCAGCGTGCAAATTCCGGTCGCGACACGCGAGTACGCCATCAACGCGTCCAACTACCGCTTCTGGGGCGAATCCGTCCGCACCTACATCGATGACTGCCTGCGCGGGCGCGACGGCCCGCGCGGCAAGGACTTCAACATGCGCTGGACGGCCTCGCCGGTGGCGGACATCTATCGCCTGCTCACGGGCGGCGGCATTTTTCTCTACCCGGGTGACATGCGCGAAAACTACGCCCATGGCCGGCTGCGGCTGGTTTACGAAGCAGCGCCTTTCGCGTGGATCATCGAGCAGGCGGGCGGCGCGGCGAGTTCCGGGCAGGAGCGCATCCTCGATCTCGTGCCGACGTCTCTTCACCAAAGAACGCCATTTATCGCCGGATCGCGCACCGAGGTGGACTATGTCGTGCGGCTTCACCGCGATCCGCACGGGCTCGGCGAGCGTTCGCCGCTGTTCGGGCGGCGTGGCCTTTTTCGAACCTAGCGTCTTTCCGCGTCGCGCAACGTCTCCCGCCCACACCCTCCGACGGCGCACCGTCAAACTGAAAAAGAACGAAGCTCATGTCCGCCAAGCATCCCATCATCTCCGTCACAGGCTCCTCCGGCGCCGGTACAACGAGCGTCCGGCGGACGTTCGACCAGATCTTCCGGCGTGAGACGATTTCGGCCGTGTTCGTCGAGGGCGACGCGTTCCATCGCTACAACCGCGAAGAGATGCACGCCGCGCTCGCGACCGCCAGCGCCAACGGCAGCCCGACGCCGAGCCACTTCGGCGAGGAGGCGAACCTGCTGCAGGAGCTCGAACTCCTGTTCAAGACCTACGGCGAGATCGGCACCGGGCGCGCGCGCCACTACGTTCACGACCACGCCGAGGCCGAAATCTACGGCTCGCCTCCAGGCACGTTCACGCCGTGGGAGGAGGTACCCTACGGCACCGACCTCATGATCTACGAAGGGCTGCACGGCGCGGCCATCACGAGCAAGGTCAACATCGCGCGGTATGCGGATCTGCGCATCGGCGTGGTGCCCGTGATCAATCTCGAGTGGATCCAGAAGATCCATCGCGACAAGGAGGAGCGCGGATATTCGCCGGAGGCGATTACTGACGTAATCCTGCAAAGAATGCCGGACTACGTGAAGTACATCTGTCCGCAGTTCACGGAGACGGACATCAACTTCCAGCGCATTCCGACGGTCGATACGTCGAACCCGTTCGTGGCCCGGTGGATCCCGACGCCGGAAGAGTCGATGGTGGTCATTCGCTTCAAAAACCCCCGTGGAATCGACTTTTCCTACCTGCTGTCGATGATCCAGAACAGCTGGATGTCGCGCGCGAACTCGATCGTCATTCCGGGCGGCACGCTGGATCTCGCGATGCAACTCATCCTGACGCCGATGATCCTGCAGCTGATCGAGCGGAAGCGGCGCACCTTCTTCTAGGTCGCAGTTGTGACGTCGAATCCTCCTTAGGGGATTTGAAAACTACGCAGGGGTGCGCGTTTGTTGACTCCGCGGGTCTAGTATCACTTTTCTGTCCCTACCGTTTTTTCTACGCGTGGGGGACCAACCTATGACTTTCAATCGCGACGCCGGCGCATCGCTTGGCTCGTCTCTTTTTGACATGACTGCATCCGACCTGACGCCCGACCTCGCTCCGGCCAATGGCGGCCTGCGTAGCGATCAGGCGGCGACGCGCATCCTGACGGCGCTCTGCATGCTGGCTGCGAGCCCGGCCACGATCGCCGTTGCACAGGAAGGCAACAAGGCGGCCGAGCCCGCGGATCTGCCGCCGCTCGTCGTCGAGACGACCCAGAAAAAGAAGAAGTCCGCCGCCGCGAAGAAATCCGCCGCTCCCGTTTCGCCCCTTCCGCAGGCTCCGGCACCGCAGCAGCAGGTGACCGACCGGCCGCAGACGCCACCTCTGCCCGGCCAGGCCGGCCCGGTCGCGCCCGGGGAGTACAAGGCCGACTACGTGACCTCGAACAAGATGACGGGGCCGCTGCTCGATACGCCGCAGACGGTCACCGTCATTCCGGGCACCATCATCGCCGAGCGCGGCGCGACGACGCTGACGCAGGCACTGCGCAATACGCCCGGCATCACGTTCGACGCCGGTGAGAACGGCTTCTCGACGTCGACCAACAATTTCAAGATCCGCGGTTTCGACACCAGCGGCAGCATCTTCGTCGACGGCGTGCGCAACTCCGGCAGCTTCGCGCGCGACATGTTCAACGTCGATCAGGTCGAAGTCATCAAGGGCGCAGCCGCAGACAACGGACGCGGCGGCGCGGCCGGCTATGTCAATCTCGTCACCAAGACGCCGCAGCTCGAGAACTTCGTGCGCGGCGAGGCCAGCATCGGCTTCGACGAGTACGACTCCGACGCGCGGTTCCGGTCGACTCTCGACGTCAATCAGCGCATCGGCTCCGTCGCCATCCGCATGAACGGCATGATCGAGAACGGCGGCGTCGCGGGACGCGACGTGGCAGAGGCCAACGCTTACGGCCTGGCGCCGTCTATCGCTTTCGGTCTCGGCACCGAGACGCGCGCGATCTTCTCCTACGAGCATCTCGAGCGGAACGACCTTCCCGACTGGGGCGTGCCGGGCGCGACCGTCAGCGGCCTGGATCGCTTCGTGCCGGCCGCCGGACGTGCCAGCCGCGACACCTTCTACGGCTTGGACTCGGACTTCGACGATGTGCAGGGCGACCGCGTCATGGCCCGCATCGAGCATGACATCAACGCCAACTTCACGATCACGAACCAGTCCGTCTGGGAACGCGCCACGCGCGACTCGCGCTACACGGTTCCGACCGGCATCAACGCCGCGGCGACCCGCGCGACCACTCAGTTGCAGTACTATGGCCGCGTGGGCGAGTCCTTCAGCAACCAGACCAACCTGGCTGGAACGTTTGTCGCGGGCGGCTTCAAGCACACGATTTCGACGGGTGTCGAATACACCAACGAAACGTCCGATGCCGATCGGTTCGGCACGCTCAACAACCCGGGCGGCCAGCCGGATCTCTTCAATCCGAACCCGGACCGCTACAACGGGCCGTTCGCCAAGCCGACCTCGACGAACTCCGTCGAAATCGAGACGGTTGGCGTCTATTTCTACGACACCATCCAGCTCACGCGCCAACTCGAGCTGGTCGGTGGCTTGCGCGCCGAGCACTACGACGTCGCGATCAGCGGCGCGACGGCGGCGGGCGTGCCCATCGCGGCCGACAGCTTCGAAGACACGGAGACCACGCTCGGCGGAAAGGTGGGGCTTGTCTACAAGCCGGTGCAGAACGGAACGTTCTATGCCGCCTATGGCACATCCGCGCTGCCGCCGGGATCGTACCTCTCCAACCCCGACATCTCGCGCACCGGTGAGGGCGCGTTCCCCGGCCTCGTTCCCGGCGCGAAGACGATCCGCATCGAGAACTACGAAGTCGGCGTGAAGTGGGATTGGCTCGGCGGGCGCCTGTCGACCACGGCCGCGGCGTTCTACACCGAAAAGCAGGATGTGCCGCGCGGCAGCTTCGCCAACTTCGCCTACGGCGACCAGGCCGTCAAAGGCATCGAGCTCGGCGTGGCGGGCAATCTGACGGATCGCTGGAAGGCGTTCGGCGGTCTCGTGCTGCTCGACAGCGAACTCAAGCACGGGCAGGACGTGGACGATGCCGCGCGCGGCGGCGGCGGTGGCGCGGACTACAGCGGCGCGCTGACGACCAACGGCGACGAGCTGGCGTTCACGCCGAACTTCTCGGCCACCCTGTGGATGACCTACGACGTGACCGACAAGCTCACCTTCGGCGGCGGCGTGCAGTATGTCGGCGAGCAGTGGCTGGGCCGTCCGGACGACGCGCTGCGCATCGTCAAGAACGGCGTCTACGGCAAGCTGCCCGACTACTTCCTCGTCAACGTGATGGCGTCGTACGAGCTGACGGACAACGTCAATCTTCAGTTCAACGTCGATAACCTTTTCGACGAGGATTATGCGGTCACGACGAACTGGAACGGCACACGCGCCACGCTCGGCGCGCCGCGGACGTTCCGCATCGGAACCGCCTTCGATTTCTGACTTTTGTCGGAAACAATCATTGGACATCGCTGGCCCGGGCGTGCTTTTTTCGCCCGGGCAGCAACGATAGGATATGAAGTGCCGGGCTTGCCCGGCCTTCTTGCGTTTGAGGAACCCCGATGCTTGTGACGATCCCCGATGTGCTGACGCCGGACGAGGTCGCGAAAATTCGCGGCGTGCTGGAGGGCACGGCGTGGGTCGACGGGCGCGCGACCGCCGGCGACCAGGCGGCCAAGGTTAAGAACAACCTCCAAGTGCCCATCGACGCGCCGGCAGCGCAGGAGCTTGGGCAGATCGTTCTCAGGGCGCTGGCGGCCAATCCCAAGTTCATGACGGCGGCGCTTCCGCTCCGAGTTCTGCCGCCGATGTTCAACCGCTACGATGTGGGCATGACGTTTGGGGCGCACGTCGACGGTTCGGTCCGCGCGATCCCGGGCTCGGGACAGAGAATGCGGACAGACGTCTCCTCGACGCTGTTCCTCACGCCGCCCGAGGACTACGACGGCGGCGAGCTTGTGGTGCACGACACCTACGGCACGCACACCGTCAAACTCCCGGCCGGACATATGGTGGTCTATCCGGCGACGAGCATGCACAGCGTCACGCCCGTGACGCGCGGAAGCCGCTGGGCCTCGTTCTTCTGGACGCAATCCATGATCAAGGACGATTGGCGCCGGCACATGCTCTACGACCTCGACATGTCGATCATGAGCGTGCGCTCGCGCCTGCCGGACGACGATCCGGCGGTCGTCGGTCTCGCGGCCCACTATCACAACCTCATCCGCCACTGGTCGGAGACCTGAGGCCGTGACGGCTCCTGCCTCGCTTCCGGTTTCGCTGGCCGACTACGAGCGGCTGGCGGAAGCGCGCCTGAGCGCCGGAGCCTGGGCTTATTTTGCGGGCGGAGCCGCCGACGAGATCACGGCCCGGTGGAACCGGGAGGCGTTCGACCGCACGGCGCTGCTGCCGCGCGTGCTGGCGGGCGGCGCGGGCGGCAGCACAGCGCTCACCCTGTTCGGCCGCGCCGTGGCCCACCCCATCCTGGTCGCGCCGGTCGCCTACCAGAAGCTTGCCGATCCGGCGGGGGAATGCGCAACCGCGGCCGCGGCGGAGGCGCAAGATGCCGAGATGGTGCTCAGCACGCAGGCCAGCGTGACGCTCGAAGACGCGGCGCGCGCGGGGGCGACCTGCCGCTGGTTTCAGCTCTACGTTCTTCCGAGCCGCGCGGCGACGCTTGCCCTTGTGCGGCGCGCCGAGAACGCAGGCTACGCGGTGCTGGTCGTGACAGTCGATGCGCCGATCAACGGCGTACGCAACCGGGAGCATCGCGCGGGCTTCAAGCTTCCCCCCGGCATCGCGGCCGAAAACCTGCGCGGCCTCGAGGCGAGCGACAGCACACCGCTGGCGGAGGGCGAGAGCGCGATTTTCGACCGGTTCATGACCGCCGCGCCCACGTGGGACGATCTAGCCTGGCTGATTTCCGAGACGAAGCTGCCGGTTGTCGTGAAGGGAATCCTGGCGCCGGACGACGCGGTGCGCGCCATCGAAGCGGGTGCGGCGGGCGTGATCGTGTCCAACCATGGCGGGCGTACGCTCGATACGGCTGTCGCGAGCCTGGATGCGCTGCCCGCCGTGGCCGAGGCTGCTGCGGGCCGCGTGCCGCTACTGCTCGACGGCGGCATCCGACGCGGCACGGATGTGCTCAAAGCGCTGGCTTTGGGCGCGTCGGCCGTGCTGGTGGGACGGCCGATCGTGCACGGGCTTGCCGTCTCCGGCGCATTCGGCGTCGCGCATGTGCTGCGGCTACTGCGCGATGAGTTCGAAGCGGCGATGGCGCTGACCGGCTGCTGCACGCTGGCGGACATCGACCGCAGCCGCATCTGGACGCGCTCCTGAGCAAACCATAGGCCTGCAAAAATACGATTCCGGCTCGAATGCCGGAACCGCTAAAATTTAGTCTTCGGGCGGCGGCTCGAAGCGGGCATCGGCGCAATATTCGCCGTTCCAGTATCTGAACGTGCCGCAATCCTCGGGCCGAAGCTCGTAGGTGTATCCATACACGCGCGGCCCGACGATCACGCCATCACCCGGATCGACGTCGTTGACATCATCGATCACCTGCTCGTCGACGTAGGCCGGCTCGTCGGCATAACCGCGTTCATCGACATAGGCGCGGTCGCCATACGCGTCCGCGTCGATATACACGTCCTGCGCATCGGCCGAGGTCATCAGAGCCATACTCAATGCTGCTGCTGCGATGCCAGCTCTCATCATGGCAGTCCTCCGTTGCGACATGTCCCGACTGCCCAAACAATGTCCTTGGGTTCGAACGGGTTCCGGTTGCCGGCGGGAGAGACGCCGACCTTCCGTGGCGCTAGCGCTTAACTCCAATAACGACTTCGCCGTCCTCCTTGGTAAACGGCCCGATCTCGGGATTGGGGAGAATATCCAGCACCGCTTCCGACGGGCGGCACAGGCGCGTGCCCAGCGGCGTGACGACGATGGGCCGGTTGATCAGGATCGGATCCGCAATCATGGCGTCGATCAGCGCGTCGTCGGCCAGGGCGGGATCGCCGGGCGGCATGGCTTCGAAGCGCGTGCCCTTGCGGCGCAAGAGGTCGCTCGGCGGTATGCCCATCGCGCCGATCAGCGCCACCAGCTCCGCTCGCGTTGGCGGGGTTACGAGGTATTCGATGACGCGCGGCTCTTCCCCGCTCTGGCGGATCATCGCCAGCGTGTTGCGTGACGTGCCGCACTTCGGATTGTGATAGATCGTGATGGTCACGCTGTCCGCTCCCTAGTCGTTGCCGCCGCGCCTCAGCGAAAGATCGGCTCTCCGGCTCTTATCAGATCCGCCAGCTCATCGGCGTCAAAGGGATACCCCTCGGCCTTCGGCTCCATACGCAACGCCTCGATCGTGGTGGCCTGATCGTAGCGTGGCTTGACGATGCCCGATGCGCCGTTCGATCCCAGCGACGCGCAGTAGCCGATGCCGTAGTCGAGGATGGCGCCCGAGCCCACGGACGCGCACATGTCGTTGCCGATCAGAAGGCGCGCGCGCATCGAGCCGATGACGCTGAAGGACGAGTCCGAGTAAGCGATCAGCACGGCGCCGTCCGCCTGCATATCGCCATCGATGAAGATGGCCGCGTCATACTCGCTGATGAAATGCTCGCAGCGCACGTCCCCCAGCACGATGAACAGTCCGCCGCATTCGTAGCTGGACCGGAGATCGACTTCGCGCGCCACGTCGAGATCGCCAACGACGAGCGTGCAGAACGCGGGCGTCCGAAAGGCCGTCTCCAGGCGCAGCGGGCCGTCGTGCACGGCGGCATCGATCGCCCGGCGGTCATAGCCGAACTCGTAGCGCGCAAATTCCTCGCGAAACGCGGGGCTGGCGGGCGCGGCGGCCAGCAGCGCGTCGAATTCGTCCAGGGATACGGTTCTGAACACGACGGTCGATCCTCGATCGTGGCACGGGCGGCGCGGCGTGGCGCGGGGCAACCCCCTTGGAATTCCAGCGGCTTCCTGCGCCACCCCATCCATCAGGGAACTTGCATCGGTATTCAGATCACACCAACCATATGCCGCACCCCCGCGCTAGCCGCTTTCGCACGTCATGCGGCGGTGCTATCGACCGGCGCCTCACCGCAACGCATGTGGACCCCATGACCCAGCATCCCGACGATCGCTCCGTGCTTCGTGTTCTCGCGAACCTCATTTTCGGATCGCGCTGGCTGCAGGTGCCCCTCTACCTCGGCCTCATCATCGCGCAGTGCGTGTACGTGTTCCTGTTCATGAAGGAGCTCTTTCACCTGATCGGACACGCAACCGAGTTCGGCGAACAGCAGATCATGCTGATCGTGCTCGGCCTCATCGACGTGGTCATGATCTCGAACCTGCTCGTGATGGTCATCGTCGGCGGCTACGAGACCTTCGTGTCGCGCCTCAAGCTCGAAGGTCATCCCGACCAGCCCGAGTGGCTGAGCCACGTCAACGCCAGCGTGCTCAAGATCAAGCTCGCGATGGCGATCATCGGCATCTCGTCGATCCACCTGCTCAAGACCTTCATCGAGGCGGGCAACCTCGGCGCCGAGGGCGCGCGCTTCACGGAGGCGGGCGTCATGTGGCAGACCATCATCCACATCACCTTCATTCTCTCGGCCATGGGCATCGCCTACGTCGACTATCTCGGACAGGTGGCCCTGTCTCGAAACGGAAAGAACGGCGACGGCCACTAGGGCCGCCCCGCAAAGCGGTCTCGCGCGACGTCCGAGACCACCTCGAATTCGCCACGCAACCCGCCCGGAGCGCCGGAAATACGGGCCCGGCGCGGGATGGCGCGCGCTGCGCACTTGTCGAGGCTGGCCTCGGCGTGTAGGCCATGGGGGACCAGCGACCCCCACATGGCGGACCACATGACCCGGCCCCTCATCATCGCGCCTTCGATCCTCTCGGCTGACTTCTCGCGTCTCGGCGCGGAAGTGGCGGCCGTGGACGCCGCCGGCGCAGACTGGATCCACCTCGACGTGATGGACGGGCACTTCGTGCCGAACATCACGTTCGGTCCGCCCATCATCAGCGCCATCCGCGGCAGCTCGAAAAAAATCTTCGATTGCCACCTGATGATCGCGCCCGCCGACCGCTACCTCGAAGCGTTCGCGAAGGCGGGGGCTGAGATCATCACCGTGCATGCCGAAGCCGGCCCGCACCTGGACCGCTCGCTGCAGGCGATCCGCGCGCTCGGCTGCAAGGCCGGCGTATCGCTCAATCCCGGCACGCACGAAAGCGCCATCGCGCACGTGCTGGACCGCGTCGACCTCATTCTCGTCATGACCGTCAATCCGGGCTTTGGCGGGCAAGCGTTCATTCCCGCGCAGCTCGAAAAGATCCGCGCCATCCGCCGCATGGTGGGCGACCGGCCGATCGACATCGAGGTGGACGGCGGCGTGACGCCGGAAACCGTGGGTGACGTCGTCAGGGCCGGCGCGAACGCCTTCGTCGCGGGCTCTGCCGTGTTCAAGGGCGGCACGAAGGACAGCTACGCCGCCAACATCTCCGCCATCCGCACCGCGGCCGAAAAAGCGCGGCTCGCGAAATCCGCTGCTTGAGGGCACTTTTCGCCCTGCCTTGCCTGGGGGCACGCCCCTCGCCTTGCCAAACGAGGTCACATGTTTCCGCTTTCGCACATGCTCAAGTCGTTCGTCAAAGTCGGCACGCTCAAGGTGATCGACGCTGAAGGGCGCACGCACGTTTTCGGCGGCCGCGCGGCGGGCCCGGACGTCACGATGCGGCTGACCGATCCGACGCTCTACCGTTCGCTGTTCCTCAATCCGGAGCTGGCGGCGGGCGAAGCGTACATGGACGGGCGCATGAGCTTCGAGAATTCGACGCTGCGCGACTTCCTCACGCTGTTCTCCAAGAACCGCCTTTCGCTCGGCTCGTACCCGCTGCAGAAGGTGCTGCGCGCGGCCTCGCGCGGGGTGAAGCGGTTCCAGCAGGCAAATCCGGTCGGGCGCGCGCAGAAGAACGTCGCCCATCACTATGACATCGGCAACGATTTCTACCGCCTCTTCCTCGACCGGGGCATGCAGTATTCCTGCGCCTACTTTACCAGCGACGACGACACGCTCGAGCAGGCGCAACAGAACAAGCTGCGCCTCATCGCCTCCAAGCTCGACCTCAAGCCCGGCCAGAAGGTGCTCGACATCGGCTGCGGCTGGGGCGACATGGCGCTCTATCTCGGCCGCATGGCGGAGGGCGTGCAGGTGGTCGGCGTCACGCTTTCGCGCGAGCAGTGCAAGCTCGCCAACGAGAAGGCGAAGGCGCTCGGCCTCGCGGACCGCGTGCGCTTCGAGCTGCGCGACTATCGCGAGCTGACCGAGCGGTTCGACCGCATCGTGTCGGTCGGCATGTTCGAGCATGTCGGCGTGGCGCACTACGGCGAGTACTTCGCCAAGGTCAACGAGCTCCTGACCGATGACGGCGTGATGCTGCTGCATTCGATCGGGCACATGAGCCCGCCCGGCACGGCGAGCCCCTGGATGCGGAAGTATATCTTCCCGGGCGCCTATTCTCCGGCCCTATCGGAAGTGTTCCCGGCCGTCGAGCAGAACAGCCTCTGGGTGACGGACTGCGAATTCCTGCGCGTGCACTACGCCAAGACGCTGGCGCATTGGGAGCAGCGCTTCCAGGCCAACCGGGCCAAGGTGGCGGAGATGTACGACGAGCGCTTCTGCCGGATGTGGGAGTTCTATCTCATAAGCGCGGAAATGATGTTCCGCACGGGAAGCCAGCTCGTGTTCCACATGCAGCTCTCGAAGAAGCGCGACGCGGTGCCGATCGTGCGCGACTACATCACCGACACGCAACGCGAGTACATCGCGCGTGAGCGCGAGCGTGGGATCGGCGACTAGGCCCTGTTAAGTTTTTATCAGTATACACCCCCGCAGACGCTGATGAGCGAGGTGGGGTGGAATGACCTGGAAAACTGCAGCGATTGCGGCGGTTCTGATGGGAGCGCTGGCACATGACACTGCGGCGGCAGAAGCTCCGGCCGCATTTCGCCAGTGCGCGGCCTGCCATTCTCCGGCCAGCGGCGCGCCCGGCATCGGGCCATCGCTCGCCCGTGTCTACGGCAGCAAGGCCGGGTCGAGACCAGGCTACAACTATTCCGCCAAAATGGTGCAGTCCGGACTGACGTGGGATGATCCGACCCTCGCCAGATTTCTCTCCGATCCCAAAGGAACGGTCCCCGGCAGCAAGATGGCGTTCGCAGGTCTCAAGAGGCCGGAAGATGTTTTGGCGATCGTCGCCTATCTGAAAACGTTGAGGTAGACCGGCAGTCGCGCCTGCGCGCATCCCGTGCGAGCGGCCGCTTCACTCGCTCTTGGGCAGCGGCGGCGCCGGCGGCACGCCGTCCTTCTCGCAATGGTAGGCGGGCTTTTGCACCCGGCTCCATACCTCGGTCGAGCCGAACAGCGGCAGCAGAACATATCCGCGCACTTCGATCTGCGTCGGGCTCAGCACCTGTGCGTAGCCGCTGAAGCCCATGCCGAGGTCGGGCACGTAGACGTTGCCGCCGCCCCATGTGCCATCCGGCTGCTTCGTGAAGCCTTCGATGACGCGCAGCCCGCAGACCTTCCGCGACTGCAGCGCCTTATCGGGATTGCGATAGTCCGTCAGCGGCAGGCGATCGGGTCCGTAAGGGAGGCGCAGCCAGACCACCTTGGCGCACATCGCGGCGCCGCACGGCCCAACCTCGAGCACGACCTCGCCGTGGGAGTCCATCCAGAACCCGTCAAGCTCGGTGGCGGAGGCCGGCTGAGCCGCCGCTGCGAACAGGACAGTGAGAAGGGCCGCCAGACGAAGCATGCACGTCTCCTGAGTGAGGGACCAAGGGGCCCGCAGGTTTCGGTGGGGCCGCATGGCAGGACAGGCCGGATATCGGCCACCTTGGCAGTGTTGTAAAGGCGGCTCGTCGCGGTGGCTCCGCATTCGGCGCCGGGCGTGCTAAGCCCGCCACGATGACGGACACCACAGCTTCACACGCCTCCCGGCGATTCGCACCACCTCTCCCGATCGACGACGCGCTGGCGCCGCTCGCGGATGCGCTCACGCGCGGGTCGAAGGCGGTTCTGATCGCGCCGCCTGGAGCGGGCAAGACGACCCGCGTTCCGCTCGCGCTCGACGGCGCGGCATGGCTCGCGGGACGCAAGATCCTGCTGCTCGAGCCGCGCAGGCTGGCCGCGCGCGGCGCCGCTCGCCGCATGGCCGCGACACTCGGCGAGGAAGTCGGCGAGACCGTCGGCCTCCGGGCGCGCCTCGAAACGAAGGTGTCGCGCAAGACGCGCATCGAAGTGCTCACTGAGGGCGTCTTCACGCGCATGATCCTCGACGATCCGACGTTGGACGGCATTGGCGCGGTGCTCTTCGACGAATTTCACGAGCGTTCGCTCGATGCGGATCTGGGGCTCGCGCTGGCGCTCGATGCGCAGGGCAGTGTGCGCGACGACCTGCGCCTGCTCGTGATGTCGGCGACGCTCGCGGGCAACCGCGTCTCGGAGCTGCTCGGCGGGGCGCCGGTGATTTCGAGCGAGGGGCGCAGCTACCCGGTCGAAACGCGTTATCTCGGCAAGAACCCGGCGCTGCGGCTCGAAGACCGCATGGCGGATGCGATCCAGCGGGCGCTGCGCGCCGACACGGGCTCGATCCTCGCCTTCCTGCCGGGGCAGGGCGAAATCCGCCGCACGGAAGAGCGCCTGCGCGAGCGGATCGATCCGGGCGCGGCGATCCTCGCGCCGCTTTATGGCGCGCTCGACCGGCGCGAGCAGGATCTCGCGATCTCGCCCGCGCCGTCCGGTCAGCGCAAAATCGTGCTGGCGACGGCGATTGCGGAAACCTCGCTCACCATCGAGGGCGTGCGCGTTGTGGTGGACTGCGGCACCTCGCGCGTGCCGCGCTTCGATCCGGACGTCGGCGTGACGCGGCTCGAAACCGTGCGCGTGTCGCGCGCCTCGGCCGACCAGCGCCGGGGCCGCGCGGGCCGCATGGAGCCGGGTGTCTGCTACCGGCTCTGGGATGAGGCCGAGACGGCGAGCCTGCCCGCCTTCAGCGAGCCGGAAATTCGCGCCGCCGATCTGGCGCCGCTGGTGCTCGATTGCGCCGAGTGGGGCGTCACCGATCCGCGCACGCTCGCCTGGCTCGACCCGCCGACGACGTCCGCGCTCGACGCGGCGCGCGAGGAGCTGGCGGCGCTCGGCGCCATCGACGACGCGGGACGCCTGACGGAGACGGGGCGGCGCTTGCGGTCGCTGCCTCTGCCGCCGCGCCTTGCGGCCATGCTGATCGCCGCCGCCGACATCGGTGCGGAGAACGAGGCGGCCGAGATCGCGGCCGTGCTCGTCGAGCGCGGGATCGGCGGCAACGATACGTCGCTCGACCATCGTCTCGAACTGTTCCGCCGCGATCGTTCGCGGCGCGCGACCGACATGCGGCGCATGGCCGAGGGGTGGGCGCGCACGGCGCGGAGCGGCTCCCCTCCCCCTGGTGGTGAGGGGTTGGGGGTGGGGGGACGCCCACCATCGGCTGTTCTGCAATCCCCCCCTCCCGGCCTCCCCCACAAGGGGGGAGGAGACGTGAAGCGCGAGGGGGGCGGGAACGATCACGCTCATCCGCACGCCCGTGCAAGGACGCGGCGAGGAGACGACGTCTCCACCGCGGCGCTGCTGGCGCTCGCGTATCCGGAGCGCATCGCGAAGGCGCGTGGCGCGCGGGGCCAGTTTCTGCTCGCCAACGGGCGCGGCGCGCATGTCGACGCGGCCGACGGCCTTGCGCGCGCGCCGTTTCTCGTTGTCGCGGAACTGCAAGGCAGCGCGGCGGCGACGCGCATCATTCTCGCCGCGCCGACGACCGAGGCGGAAGTTCTCGCATTCGCGGGCACTCGCGTTACGAACCGCGACGAGATTGCATTCGACCGGCCGACCGCCTCCGTCCGCGTGCGCCGGACGCGCCGCCTCGACGCACTCGAACTCGCCAGCGAGCCACGCGCCGCCGACCCTAGCCCCGACGTGGAAGCCGCGTTCGTCGCGGGGCTCACCGCGCTCGGTTCGGCGCGCCTGCCGTGGAGCAAGACCCAGCTTCAACTGCGCGACCGCGTCGCGTTTCTCAGCGCCGCCGGAAGCGGGGATTGGCCGGATCTCTCCGACGCGGCACTCACGGGCACGCTCGGCGAGTGGCTTGGGCCGTTTCTCTCCGGCAAGACGCGGCTCGACGAGATCGATGCCGAAGACCTCGGCGCGGCGCTCGACGCGCTGGTTCCGTGGACGCTCAAGCGGCGGCTCGAAGACGAAGCGCCGACGCATTTCGAGGCGCCGACAGGCAACCGGCACGCCATCGACTACGAGGGTGCGGGGGCGCCTGCGCTGCACATCCGCGTGCAGGAGCTGTTCGGGCTCAAGGCGCATCCCGCGATTGCGGGCGGCAAGCTGCCGCTGACGCTCAACTTGCTGTCGCCCGCGCACCGGCCGATCCAGATCACGCGCGATCTGCCCGGCTTCTGGTCGGGATCGTGGGCTGCCGTGAAGGCCGACATGAAAGGCCGCTATCCGCGTCACCCCTGGCCGGACGATCCCGCCAACGCGCCGCCGACCGCCCGCGCCAAGCCACGCGGGACGTGAGGCAACGGGCTATTCGGCAAAAAACGACGTCACGCGCAGCTTCACGCTGTCATCCTAGGCCTTGTGCCTAGGGTCCATTTCGGCGTCGAAGTTGCTGCGCTTCGCGAACAACATCTCTTCTCCCAAGCGGAAAGCTGGGTCCTCGGGACAAGCCCGAGGATGACAGTAGGAGCACGCTACGCGAGGCGCGCGAAGATGGCCTGGGTGTCGCCCCAGGTGCGGTGGTCGAGCTCCGTGAAGCCATCGGGCAAGACGATTTCGACGTTGGCGCGCTCTTCGAGCACAACGATTGCGCCGGGCGTGAGCCATTTGCCGTCGCGCAGCGCGACCAGCGCCTTCTCTCCCAGGCCCTTACCATAAGGCGGATCGAGAAACGCGAGCGCATAGGGCTCCATGTTTCCGCACGGGCCCAGGTCGGTCGCGTCGCGGCGGAAGATGCGGGTCGCGCCCGTGAGGCCCAGCGCCTCGACGTTGGTGCGGATGAGCGCACGCGACTCGGGCGCTTCCTCCACGAACAGGCAGTACGCCGCGCCGCGCGAGATTGCTTCGATGCCGAGCGCACCGGTGCCGGCGAACAGATCGATGACGCGTGCGCCATCGAGCGCAAACTCATTGATCCCATGCGCCAGGATGTTGAAGACGGCTTCGCGCACGCGGTCGGATGTCGGGCGAATGGCGTCGTTGGCCGGCGTGGCGAGCGCCCGCCCCCGGTGCGTTCCAGCAACGACGCGCATCAGTCGTCCTCGCCGTCGTGCGTGGGCTTGTGCTTGGGCTTCGCCTTGTGCGCACCACCGCCGCCGTGCTGTTTGCCGCCCTTCTTCGGGCCGCCGGCCTTGTCGTCGCTCTTGTCGACGAGACCGAACTCGGCTGCGAGCTGGGGCCCGAGCTGATCGGCCAGAACGCGGCGCCTGACGACCTCGGCTTGGCCGGGCTCCAAATCCAGCAACTGGAACGGCCCGAACGAAACGCGGATCAGCCGGTTGACCTCGAGGCCGATGCTTTCCATCACTTTGCGCACTTCGCGGTTCTTGCCTTCGCGGATGCCGACGGTGAGCCACGTGTTGGCGCCCTGGACGGTGTCGATCGCGGCCTCGACGGGACCGTAGCGAACCCCCTCGATCTCGACGCCCTCCTTGAGCGCGTCCAGCTCCGCCTGCGTAACGCGGCCCATGGCGCGCACGCGATAGCGGCGCAGCCAGCCGGTGGACGGCAGCTCGAAGTGGCGCGCCAGCTCGCCGTCGTTGGTGAGCAGGATCAGGCCTTCCGTATTGAAGTCGAGGCGGCCCACGGAAATGACACGCGGCAGGCCAGGCGGCAGATTGTCGAACACGGTCGGGCGACCCTGCGGGTCGTCGTGCGTGGTCACGAGGCCCTTGGGCTTGTTGTAGCGCCAGAGCTGCGACGGCTCGGCGACGGGCAGCGGCACGCCGTCCACCAGCACGCGATCCTTCGGCTTCACCTCGATGCCGGGCGATTTCAGAACTTCGCCGTTGATGCTGACGCGGCCGTCGGCGATCCAGCGCTCGGCGTCGCGGCGCGAGCAGAGGCCGGCGCGGGCCATGGCTTTGGCGATGCGCATCGGCTCGGACACGGCAGGGACGTGCGGCTGGTTGCGCTGTTTTCCGCCGCCGCCTTTGCCCGGACGCTCGGCTCTGGCGGCCTGCCACTCGGGCCTGTCCATGCGGTCGTAGCGCGAGCCCTTCGTCTCGGGACGCGCGCGCACCTTGACGCCCGGAGGCGGGTTGCCTCGTCCGGCATAGGCGCCCGGTCCGTGATCTCGATCGCCGCGTTGTCCGCCGCTTCCGGGGCGCTCGCGGAAACGATGGCCGGGCTTGCCGCCACGCTCGCTGCGTTCTCCGCGCTCGTCTCTTGTGCTGCTGGCGCGCGCGGGGCCTCCGTGCGTGCCGTACGGGCGTTTGCCAAACCGGCCGCCCGGCTTTGGCCCACGCGTTTCGCGCTGCTCGTTTCTGCCGCCGCGTTCTTCGCGCGGACCGCTCACGCCACCGCCGCGCGCGCCGCCCGTGCTGCCGCTGCCGAACGCAGGGCGCGTGCGGAAGCGCGTGCTCTTCTGGTTGTTGCGATCGAGCGGCTCCTGTCCACGGCGGTCGCGCCCGCCGCCTTGCGACGTGCGCTTCTTGAAGGTGAACTTGGCGCCAGGTCCGCGATTTCCGCCATCGTGGCTGCGGCCTCTCTCGTTGCGCTCGCCGCGCGGCTTGTCGCGCCGGTCTTCCGAGCCGCGGCCATCGGGGCGCTTGCGGAATTTGTGGCCGCCACCGCTCCGGGCCTCATCGCGCCCGCCGTCCCGGCTGTCGCGAGTCTTGAAGTTGCCATTGCCGTGCGGGCGCTTGCCCTCGCCCCGCGCACCGCCGGACGAGCGCCTGTCCTCGCCCGCACCTGCTCCGTCTCCCGGCGCTCCGCGTCCGCTTCCTCCCGGCGCTCCACGCCGGCCGCCAGAAGGCTTGCCCCGCGGAGGACGTTGACCGAAAAAGGATTTGCGCATGTAAGTCTGGCCTCGAAGCAATCAGGAAGACGCCCTTATGGCACCACAGGCCCACGTCGGCCACATGGAACTGGCGCTCGAGGAAGCCCGTGCGGCCGCGCTGCGCGGGGAGGTTCCGGTCGGCGCGGTGCTCGTTAACCCCGTCGGGCTCGTCGTGGCGCGGGCGGGCAACCGGACGCGCGAGCTGTCCGATCCGTCGGCGCATGCCGAAATGCTCGTGATCCGCACGGGCGCGGCGGCGCTCGGCAGCGAGCGGCTCATCGACCACGATCTCTACGTGACGCTGGAGCCCTGCCCGATGTGCGCCGCCGTGATCTCTTACGCGCGCATCCGCCGCCTCTACTACGGTGCGAGCGACCCCAAGAGCGGCGGCGTGGAGCACGGCCCGCGCGTGTTCAACCACGCCACGTGCCACCACCGGCCGGATGTCTATCCGGGGCTGGGCGAGGTCGAAGCGCGCGATGTGCTGACGGACTTCTTCGCCGAGCGGCGCGCCGAGTGAGATCGCCTCACGCGGGCGAGGCTGTGCGCGCCAATGCGCGTGTGAGCTTGGCGCGCAGCTCGTCCTTGGCGCGCTCGGCGGCGGCGAGGATCTCGGGCAGCCTCAGGAACTCCAGCGCCTGGAAGCGGCCCGTCCCGGCATCGATGTAGATGTCGGGCCGATGCGCCTTGAGCTTCTCGCGCACGATGGAGCGTTCGAACAGGAACGGCGCGGCGAACAGCGCCTCGAGCGCTGTCGGGTTCGGCCGCGAGGGCGACGGTACGGTCGATCCCGAGACATCGATGGCAACGACGATATCCGCTTCGCCCGCAATCAGGTCGAACGGCAAGGGATTGGTGAGACCGCCATCGATATGGCTGCGGCCGTCGATCAACACCGGCTCGAACAGTGCCGGAAGCGCCATGCTGGCCGCGACCGCGGGACGAAGCGCGCCGCTCTCGAACACGCGGGCTTCGATGGCGTAGAAATCGCTCGCCACGACGCGCAGCGGAACTGGCAGCTCCTCGAACGTGGCCGGCACGCCGTCCGGCAGGATGAGATCGAGCAAGGCGCCGGGCGCAAGAAACGCCGTGCGCGCGGAAAGATCCCAGATGCGACCGGAGCGGGGCGCGCGGGCGGCGAACAGATCCCGCACGAGACTGAAGCGTTTGGTGAGCGTTTCCTCAGTGTGCGCGCGAATGTCGCGGGCCGAGAGTCCGGCCGCGTAAGCCGCGCCGAAAATTGCACCTATCGACGTTCCCGCGATGATTTTTGGTTTGATATCAAGCTCGTCAAACACCTCCAGCATCAGAATATGCGCAAGCCCGCGTGCGCCTCCGCCGCCCAGCACGAGCCCGATCGACGGCGGGTCCTCTCCGCCTTTTGCCGCACTGCAATACGCGTCGCCGTCTGCCATGATCAGGCCTCAGAGATAGCTTCTCTGCGCATCATAGGCAGGTCCCGCGGCACACGACAAACGCGCGTGACAGTGGGTCCCCTGCTTCCAGTACGTGACTGCGACGCGCCGGCCGGAACCCGGTCCTCGAGCCAGACAAGCTCTGCGCGGCCAGTCATTTTTCGACGGAGTAAGACATGATGACCACCTGGGCCCGCGCTTCGACGGTGATGCTCGCGCTGGCGTTCTCATCGGCCTTTGGATTTTCCGCCCAAGCTGAGCGCTGGCCGGGCACAACGGCCTCGATCGGCGGCGCCATCGCCGCGCGCATCATCGCAGTCAAGTGCAGCCGCCCGACGTTGCCGGTCGCGCTGACGCAAGCCGAAATCGCCGAGCTCGACACCTACATCGACGAGCGCCAGACGGCGTTTATGATGGGCAGCAAGGCGAACCAGCGTTTCGGCGAGAGCGTGTTTCCGATCCTGGCGCGCGATTACGATCGCATCTACAGCAGCCCGGATGCCTGCGATTCCGCCTCGCGCGACATGGCCAAGGACATGCTGACCCGCGTGCGCCGCGAGCGCCAGGCCGCGTTCAACCAGTAAGCTCTCTTCTCAGAGCCTGAAAACAATTCGGGGCAGCCCGCGGATCAAACCGCCGGCTGCCCCGATTGCATTCCAGACCTTGTGTATTAGGCCAGCTTGAAGGGCATGTCCTTGCCGGCGAAGAACGCATCGATATTGTCGAGCGCTTCGAAGCCCATCTGGTTGCGCGCCTCAATGGCGGCCGAGCCGAGATGGGGGAACAGGAACGTGTTCGGCAGGTCGTAGTAGCCCTCGTTGATCTTGGGCTCGCCCGCGAAGACGTCGAGGCCGGCGTAGGCCAGACGGCCCGACTTCAGGGCCGCGATCATGTCCGCGTCGTTGACGAGATCGCCGCGCGCCGTGTTCACGACAATCGCGCCCTGGGGCAGCTTCTCAATCGTCGCCTTGTTGAAGAAGCCACGCGTCTCGGGCGTGGACGGCGCGTTGATCGAGAAGAACTGCGAGACGGAAAGCAGGCTGTCCAGGCTGTCGTGGTAGATGGCGTTGTACTTCGCCTCGACCTCGGGCTTGGCGCGGTAGATGTCAAAGTAGTGCACTTCCATGTCGAAGCCGCGGGCGCGCTGCGCGAGCGCCTGGCCGATCTTGCCGAAGCCGTAGATGCCGAGCTTCTTGTTGTCCAGGCGCTGGCCGACGAGCTGCAGGGGCTGCCAGCCGGGCCAGGAGCGCGTGCGGATCATCGCCTCGCCCTCACCGGCGCGGCGCGCCGAGCCGAGCAGCAGGAGCATCGCGATCTCTGCCGTGGCCACCGTGACGCCGTGCGGCGCGTTGCCGACCTTGATGCCGCGCGCCTTGCAGGCCTCGAGATCGATGTGATCGAAGCCGATCGAGAACGTCGAGATGCACTTGATGTTTTCGGGAACGCGATCGATGACGGCCTTGGGGCACTTCTCGTTCAGGGTGAGAAGGATCGCGTCGACCGACTTCGCCGTCTCGAGCATCTCGTCGACGGTGATCTTCGGATTGTCGCCGTGCGCGATCACGTCATACGTCTCGCGTGCACGGGCCATCGCGGCTTCCGGCAGTGGCCAGGTGATCAGAATCTTCTTTTTCGTCATGTCTCGCGTGTCCTTCCCGGAATTCGACTTTAGTGTGGGACTGGCCGCGATCCATGACGCATGCGGCACGCTCTGACAAGCCTTTCCGGGGCGTTTGCGACAAGCGCGCAGGTTTGCCGCGGTGCGAAAACGCGAAGCGGTGCGCGATCGCGGCGACGGGCGCCGAGCCCAGGCCCGATAATCCTTTGTTCACCATGACGTGGGCAGTGTTTTCTCATGTTTTTTGATGCCGGGCGCGGGCGACAGCCGGGCGCCGAGCCAGCGGGCGTGGCCGGGACGAGGATAGATCTATGAGGGCGTTCGTGCTCTTTCTGGCGCTGCTTGTGGCCATCAAGATCTGGGTTCAGGACAGCGTTTACAGGTCCGCGACCCAAGACGCGCTGGTGGCGGCCTATCGCGCCCGCGCTGCCCAGGCCTGTGCCGCCTCCGCCTCTCCCGCGGCACCCGCAGAAGGCACGGCCATCAATTGGCTGAAGGACGACAACGCCCACGTGACGATCGGAAAGCCGTCCGTGCCCGTGCACTTCTGGCAATTGGACCACGAACTCTGGGATGCGCGCTTCCGCCAGCCGTATCTGATGCTATCCGGCGAGAACGGCGTCTCCTGCGCCTACGATCTCATGGCGGACACGGCCGAAATCGTCCGCTCGTAGGCCGTTTCAGGCTGGGCCGTTCACACCGGGCCACTTCTGGCCGGGCCGTTTTCCCTCCACGCTCGCGCCCAAACGCGAACGCGGCACCCGTCGGGTGCCGCGCCGTTTCGCCGATGCGGGAGAAGCAGGCGAGATCCGGGCGAGCGCCGCACGCGGCACCCGCCCGGAATTCGAAAGCTAGAACTTGTACTTGAAGCCGGCCCACACGGTGCGGCCAAGGCCGGGCTTCATGCCGTCCTCACGGTCCGAGATGTACATCTTGTCGAGCAGGTATCGCCGGCGATGAAGATGCTGGCGCCCGTCTCGCCGATGTCCATGTTGAAGCGCGCGGACAGCAGCCAGATGCTCGGCACCTCGCCATCTTCGCCCGCCTCTTCGATCTCGCATTCGTACTGGCCGGGGGATTCTTCCTCGCACTCGAGTTCGCCCCCCATGCCATAGCGCGTGTTCGCTTCATCGGTGAAGAACGAGCCGCGGTAGGTCCAGGTCATGCTCGCGTCCCAACGCCAGCCGCGCTTCTGCTCGATGCCGAGCGTCAGAGCCGCCACGTGGAGCGGGACTTCCGGCAGGCGATTGCCGGAGAAATCCTCGCCGAGGTTGCTCGTGTCTTTGAAGATGCCGCGCGAGTACATGTAGTTGCCCTCGGCGAAGAGGTTCAGCGAACCGCCGGTGAAGGGCTGCGAGTTCAAGCGGCTGTAGAGCTCGAAACCGCTGATCTCGGCTTCGTTGGCGCGGCCGAACGAACGGTCCACGGCCGCATTGAACGTGGCGCCGAACTGATAGTCCTGCAGGCGCTGGTGGAAGGCCGAGGCTTCGAAGTCGAGGCCGCGGATGGCGGTCGAGCGCAGGCCGATGTTGAAGTTGTCGCCGATCTCGTCCTTAACCGGGAAGTCCTCGTTGCGGAGAACGCCGGTCGACATGCCGCGGTGGTAGCCGCCGAACACGGTCGTGCGATGCAGGCCGGTGTAGGCGAAGGCGACGCCGGGGAGCGCGTGGAAGTTGTCGAAGCTCTCCGTCGCGGGGTTCGGGTTGAGCACGAGGCCATCGATCTCAAGGCAATCGGCATCGCCGTAGTTGGCCAGGCAGTCTGCGGAATCGCCGCCACCCGCTTCGCTCTCTTCGCGCGCCACGACGCGATTGCGGCGGTTCGTTTCGTAATATTCGAAGCGAATGCCGGGCACGACGTTGAAGTCGCGCGCCACCTTGACGTTGGTCTGCAGGAAGGCCGAGACCGCGTTCGAGTCCAGCTCGCGATCGAAGATGGTCGCGCCGGCCTTGTCGCCTTCCTTCAGGATCTCGTCCTCGAGGCCGATGAAGTTGCGGTTGGTCATGTCCTGGTATTCGTAGCGCACGCCCGCCTGGATCGTCTGGTTGAAGCCCAGGATGTTGCGGTTGGCCCATTCGCCGCGAACCTCTGCGCCGACGTGGCGGAAGGTGCGGAGACGGCCGAACATCGTGTTCTCGCCGAAGTAGACGGAGCTGTCTTCGAGATCGCCCGGAGCCGGCACGTCGACGTCGAACACCGGAGGCAGGCCGCCGGCCGATCCATCGGGCTCGGATCCATAGGACATGAGCTGGTAGCGGTCGCGCGTGTGGTGGCCGGCATAGAAGCGCGTCGTGATGGTCGTGTCGTCGTCCAGGTAGGCGTTGTGCACGATCTGGCCGCGCCAGATGTCACCGGCGTACGTGTTGAGGCCCGAGCTCGGCGCGAAGCACGTCTTGCAGTGCTTGCCGGTCAGGAACTGGCGCTCGGCCAGTCCTATGAACTGCTCGGCGACCTGCTCAGCCTGTGCCTCGGCGTCGTCTTCGTCCACGGCGTTGAAATCGCCAAGCTCATAGTTTCCGAGGAAGTTCTGCTCGTCATAGTTGTCGCGCTGGCGGGCATAGGACGACGAGACGACGAGGTCGGAGCTGACGCCCTTCCAGCCGATCGCGCCATAGAAGTCGTTGAAGCGCAGACGCTCAGTGTCCCAGACGCCCTGCGTGTTGCCGCCGGTGTACGAGGCGACGATGCCGACGTTGCCGACCGACTGGCGGGTGTGCGTGTGCCAGCGCATCGAGATGTCGTTGTCGGAGCTGCCGAAGATGGTCGGGCCGTCGGGTTCCGGACCGCTGCCCGGTCCGTCGCCTTCGAAGGCCGTGAAGGATCCGGCCCGGCTCTTCGTCACGCCGATGGCGGAGCTGATGACGGTCTCGTTGGGTCCGAACGGCGAGATGTTGCGGGCGTTCACGACGCCGAAGTTGTTGTTGGGTCCGTGCGTGATGACCGTGCCGCGGATCACCTCGACGCTTTCGAAGCGATCGATGGGGCCCCAGTAGTGGACCGATGGGTCGAGCCAGAGCGCCAGGTTGACGGCGTGGCCGTCTTCCATGACGAGCACCTTGCGCGACCGGCGGGCGGGCGAGCCGCGCACCGCCACGCCGCCATGGTGGGCGGCGCCGTCGTCGTTGATGATGATGACGCCGGGAACGCGCGACAGCGCTTCATTGACGTTGCGCGGCTGGTTCTGCTGCAGGACTTCCGGCGTCAGGTTCGTGGCGGCCGAGGCGAAGCCATCAAGGTTGGTCGGGATCAGCGCGGTCGGGTTGACCGGCGTCTGGGCCGACTGGGTTGCGCGCGCGGCGGCGCCGGCACTGGCGGGCGAGCCGTAGATGGGGTTCTGATCGGCGGGCGGCGTCTGCTGCTCGACGACATCCGGTTCAGGCGGCTGCGGCGCGGGCGAGGCGGCCTGCTTCTTGGCCACGGGCGCGGCCTTCTTGGCGGCCGGTGCCTTCTTCTGCACGACCTCGACGTCCGGCAGCGCCTGCTGGGCAGGCTGGGCTGCCTGCTGCGCTCCGGCCGACGCCGATCCGATGCAGGCGGCGCCCGCCATGAGTGCCACACGCGTCAGCTTGCTTTGACTAAACATCCCGATCCACTCCCTCAAAACCCATTCCCCCCGGTGGGCCGTTGGGCGTTTGCATGCCGTCGGCCACTTTCTGGTCACTTTCAGCAATGTCGAAGGGAAGGGTTGGGAACAACGGGCGCTTTTTCCCGATTACGCCGGGTCACCTCCAAAAGTAGTGCTCTGTTGCTGTACAGCATCAAAATCATTCAAAAACAATCACTTAGATCGTGGTAACCCGTCCGTTTTTATACGGATGACACGAGGTTTTTGCCCTGATGGACATTTGCCGAGGTTGCAAGGACTGCACGATGCTGAACGGCGTGAATTGCGGGTGAGTCGACGGGTTTCGCGGCCCAAGCCCGGTCAGGAGGCCGTTTGCAGGAGAGAAATCCACGCCCCGAAGCGCGCATCGCGCGCACGAAAAAACGCCCGGCATTTCTGCCGGGCGCTCAGAATTGCAGACGGGATTTACGTGCAGTCTAGAACTTCACCTTCACGCCACCGTAGGCGGCGAAGGGCATCGAAGGAGACATCGTGCGGGCATCGGTGAAGCCCGGGCCGCTGAGGTCGGGAACCTCGTCAAACTCGAAGTAGGTGCCGTAGAGGCCGTACTTCTGATTGAACAGGTTCTTCACGAGGCCATAGACCTGGATGTTGTCCGTGATGTCGTAGGACGTGTGCAGGTCGACGCGGGTGTAGCCCGGCAGGAAGGCATTGAGCCCCTCGTCTTCCGACACTTCGTTGGGGAAGTACGGCGAGTTGCTGGACGCGATGACGTCCGCACCGAACTTCCACTTCGAGGTCAGCCAGTAGTCGAAGCCCATCTTGAAGCGGTGGCGCGGGATGCCAGGCAGGCGATCGCCAGCTTCGAGGAAGGCGCACTGGCCGCTGGGATCGTCGCAGGTGTCGAGCGTGGCATCGACGAAGGCATACGAACCATAGACGTTCCACCGGCGCGTTTCGTAGGTCGCCGACAGCTCGGCACCCTGGCGCAGCGTATCGCCCGCGTTGACGAAGAAGATGCGGCTCGCGCCACCGGCATTCGTGACCGTGACCGGCAGAATGTCATCGGACGCGAGCGTGCGGAACAGACCGGCGCCCCAGGTGAACTGGCCGCCCATGTACGTTCCCTGCCCGCGCAAGCCGACCTCGGCCGTACGACCGACCACCTGCTTCAGCGGCGGGTCGTCCGTGAGGAAGCTTTCGATGAGGCACGGATTGGCTTCTTCGGCGCAGCCCAGCTCGGCCGGCGTCGGTGCGCGGTTCGATTCCGAGTACCCGCCGAAGACCGAGAGCCCGCGCATCAGCTTGTAGTTGAGGCCGGCCTGCGGATTGAAGCGCTCATACGTGTTGGTCGCGTTGAGGTTCGGGAAGAGATTGGTGTTGTCGTGCAGCTCGATGGTCGCGTTGTTATAGCGGCCGCCGACGGTGACCGTCAGGCGATCCGTGACATCCAAAGCGTTCGAGAAGTAGAGGCCCCAGTAGGTGTTCTCGGAGTCGAGATCGCGAGGAGCGAGTTCGTTTTCCTCGTCGCGGATCGTGACGCCAGAGCCCGTGACCACGTAGCTCGGTCCGAGCTGGCCCAGCTCGCTCGACGTCCGGTAGTTCGAGGTGCCGTGATCATAGGAGACGCCGGCGATGAGCACGTTCGGGCGCCCGAACAGCGGCGACTTTTCCTGACCTTCGATGACGCCGCCCCAGCTTTCGCTCTTGGTGTTCAGGCGCTCGATCGAGCCCAGCGGCTCGGGGAAATCATCGGCTTCGAGCAGCTCGCCAGTGACGGCGTTGCGGATGAAGTTGTCATCGTCGTCCGAGCAAAGCCGCTCGACGCCGTTGTCATCGCACTCCTCGAGCTCCGTGACGTTGCCGTCGACGACGGCATTCTTGTAGCTGCGGTAGTAGCCGACGCCCGAGAAGGTCAGCGTGTTGGTCGCCTTCACGGTGCCGGAGATCGTCGGCATGAAGACTTCGAGGTTGGTGGTCTGCGGCGACGTGAAGGTATTGCTCCACGACCGCTGCAGCAGCTCGATGGGAGCGGCCGCGGTGGCGCCGAATTCGTTCTTTGCGGCGGTCAGGCTGAAGTGCAGCTCAGCCATGCTGCCCTTGAGGCCGATGTCGCCGTAGAAGCGCTTGATCTCGCTTTCGGAGAAGTCGCGGAAGCCGTCTTCCTTGATGCCTTCGGCAGCGACGTACACGGACGCGTTGCCGCTCGAAGCACCAGCCTGGACACCAACCTGGACGCGGCCGAACGAGCCGGCCATGACGTCGACTTCTGCGCCCTGGTAGCTGAAGCCGTCCTTCATCAGAATGCTTACGGCGCCGCCGACGGCGTTGAGACCGAAGGACGGGTTGTTCGAGACGACCGACAGCGAGGCGATGGCGTTGCTCGGCAGCACGTCCCACTGGACGGTATCGCCGAAGGCTTCGTTGATGCGGACGCCGTTTTGATAGACGGCCAAGCCCTGCGAGCGGCCGCTGACCGGAGAGGCGTCGAAGCCGCGATAGGAGACTTCGGCGCGCATCGGGTTACCGGCGGCGTCGGAGAGGATGATGCCCGGCACGTTCTGCTGCAGAGCCTGCTGGACGCTCGACGTTCCTTCGCGCTCGATCTGGGTGTCGGTCACGTTGGTGACGGCGCTCGGCACGGTGGCGGGCGGCGCAAGACCGCCGTCAACGCCCGTGCCTGCCGCTGCGGATCCGCCGCCGGCAGAGCTATCAGGTGCCACGGTCGTAGCCGGCGCGCTGCTGAGCGGCGACACGGCGACGGCCTTCTTCTTGGCGCGAGCTGCCTTCTGAACCGGCGTCTCCTGGACGACATCGACCGCCGGAAGCTCTGCCTCAGCGGCCGCATCCTGAGCGTTCGCCATCGATGGGCCAACAGCCAGGGCGCCTAGGACGACGGCGGTAAATCTGGTTCTCATTACGATTAACTCCCCTTGTATCCCGTCGTAGGCTGAGCGATGCCCAGGGCCACTTATCGACGGTCGTTCCCCCCGCAAAGGTACTTGTGTTGTTTCCAGGGGGTCAACGACGCAGGAAGTAAAACCCGTGTTTGGATCTAGTTTTCCCGATTTATGTGACTGATTAGCATCGGGAATTTTTCCCGATATTTCGGGAACTACTCCGCTTTTTGAATATTCAAGCTATAAATGCGTAGATGCTTTCGAGTTGCTGATAATCCTCCATCGGTAGTTTCACACGTTGTTTTGATGGCGCACGACCGCGAGTCCCGCAAATGCCAAACAGGTTTCAAGCAACCTCGCGCCTCTCAGTTGATTTGGGTCGTGATTTCGCGATATTGAGCCGCGACAATCCAGCGACGAACCTTCACAACTCTTCGCGAGCTCGGTCATGGCTTTTCGGCTTCCCCCGAGAACCCGCAGGACGGCGGTCTGGTGTCAGGTTATAATGAACCATCTCAATGGCCACGGATCTTCCATGCCCTGACACGGCCTGGGCGACACTCCAAAAGGCCAGTTTTGTCAGTCTAGGAGGACGTACTTGATCCGTCAGATTCGCACTCATGGCCCGTGGCTTGCTTTCGCCGCGCTCGCCGCGTTTTCGTTCGGCCCGGCGGCAGCTCAAAACGCCGCCCCCGCCCCAGCCGCTGCTGCAGGACCCAAGGCGCTGACCGTCGAACTCAACAAGCTCGAACCGCAGGGCGGCGGCTGCCGCGCCTACGTCGTCGTCCAGAACGATGACGAGACGGCCTACCAGGCCTTCAAGCTCGATCTCGTGCTGTTCCAGAAGGATGGCATCATCGGGCGTCGCTTCGCCATGGATCTCGCCCCGCTCAAGGCCAAGAAGCGCACGGTCAAGCTGTTCGATCTCGACGACATCTCTTGCGACAAGATCGGCAGCTTCCTCATCAACGACGTGGTGGATTGCAAGTCGGACGCCGGGCCGGTCGAGAATTGTCTCGCAGGAACGACGGTCAAGTCGCTCGGCGACGTCCAGTTGACGAAGTAACGCAATCGACGAAGCAGTAAAGGGTATCCGTCGTGGAGCAGATTACCGTCGCAACCGGTCACGATTTTTCTATCTACGGCCTCGTCCTGCAAGCCGATCCGATCGTCAAGTCGGTGATGCTGATGCTCGTCATCGCGTCGGTCGCGTGCTGGGCCATCATCCTCGAAAAGATGGTTCGCCTCAGCACGCTCAGCCGCGACCTCAAGCGGCTCGAACGCACGGTGCGCGACGAAAGCCCGGCTGACGCGCCGCGCGGTCTCGTGCGCACGCTGCTGACGGCGGCTCATCACGAAGCCGAAGAGGGCGCGAGCCGCAACGAAACGCGCTCCGATCTACGCGGGCGCCTCGAACGCGCCATGCGCTCGTCGCTCCGCTCGGAACTGCACCGGCTCGAAGTCGGGCTGCCGTTTCTTGCCACCATCGGCTCGGCGGCGCCGTTCATCGGCCTGTTCGGCACGGTGTGGGGCATCATGAACAGCTTCACCTCGATCGCCCAGCAGAAGGACACGTCGCTCGCGGTCGTGGCGCCCGGCATCGCGGAAGCCTTGTTTGCAACCGCGCTCGGACTAGCGGCCGCCATCCCCGCCGTCATGGCCTACAACATGATTGCCGTTTCGCTCGGCCGCGCCTCCAATCGCGCCGGGTCTACGATTTCCGAACTCGCCAAGCGCCTGTCGCGCACCCCGGGTGAAACGTTCGCGCGCAGCAACCCTGAAGCCCTGCGCACGGGGACGGCTTCCTGATGGGCATGGCGGCCGGAAACGGATCGCCCGCGGGCGACGACGAAGAAGCAGGTTATCGCCCGATGGCCGAGATCAACATCACGCCGATGGTCGACGTGATGCTGGTGCTGCTGATTATCTTCATGGTCGCTGCACCGCTGATGGTGGCCGGCGTGCCGCTGGAGCTGCCCAACACGTCGGCCGCGCGCGTCAGCCAATCGAAGAAGGCGATGGTGGTGTCGCTGGCCGGAGACGGGGCGCTCTACATTCGCGAGGAGCAGGTGTCGTCGGATTCGCTGGTGCCGCGCCTGCGCGAGCTGCGCGCCACGGAAGGCGACACGGTGGTCTATGTGCGCGCCGACAAGAAGAGCAACTACGGCGACGTGATGGACGTGCTGGGCCGCGTCGGAGAAAGCGGATACGGGCGGGTTTCGCTGCTGTCGCAGCCGAAGCCGAAGGGCGCGCAGTAGGGCGAGAGTTTAGGTGGGGACGAGGTGAGCACGTTCATGAGCTTACGCGCTCTGACATGGATGATCTCCTTTCTCCTGCACGGGGCCGTGGTGGGCTTCTTCCTCGTGTCGACGGGCGGGGCTGCGCTCGAAGAAGGAACCGGCGAGGACACCTTCATCGTCGAGCAGGGCGTCTATAGCGAACGCATCGAAGCGGTGGAGGCGCCGCCGCCCGTGCCGCTGGCCGCCAAGCCTGTCGAGGAAGTGAAGCCGGTCGAAGAGGACGTTCCGCACGTCATCGGTTCCGAGGCCGGGCCCGAGCAGGACAAGATCGTGCTCGAGGAGAAGCCGGAAGACATTCCCGAAGTGAAGGAAGAGCCGAAGGTCGCGGTCGCCCAGCCGACGGAAATCGCCGTCGACGAGCAGAAAGAGACCGGCGAAAAGAAGTCGGGCGGCAGCGTGACTGCCATGTCCGCCTACCGCGGCAGGCTGTTTGCGCACATCTCCAAGAAGAAGGTCAATCCGCGCTCGAAGATCGCGGGCACCGTCGTCGTGCGCTTCAAGGTCGGGCCGCAGGGCGAACTGCTTTCGCGCGAGGTTGCGACGAGCTCCGGATCGAAGCTGCTCGACGATGCGGCGGTGCAGTCGATCGAGCGGGCTGCGCCGTTCCCCAAGATGCCCGAGGACGCGACAGACGAGTCGATGGTGGTCTCGGTTCCGTTCAAGTTTTCGGTGCGATAGCGCGATTGCGCGGCGGGCCTTGCTGCCCGCGCCAAGCCTTGCGCGAGCGCCGTGGCCAGGCTCTCAGTCTTCTTCGGCCAGCTCTTCGCCGAACCCTGTTTCGACGAGATTGACGAGCGCTTCGAGCGCCTCGGGCCCTTCCTTGCCTTCGGCGGTGATGTAGAGCACCGATCCCGGCCCCGCTGCGAGCATCATCAGGCCCATGATCGACGTGCCGCCGACAGTCTGGCCGTCGCGCGTGACCGTGACGGTCGCCTTATAGGTCTCGGCGAGCTTGACGAATTTCGCTGAAGCGCGCGCGTGCAATCCCTTGCGGTTGACCACCGTGACGACGGCCTCGGGACGTTTGCTATCGCGTATCTCCGGCATACCGTCTTTCCGCCGCGCTACTGTTCGCCCGACAGCTCTTGGCTGGCGACCTTGATGTATTTGCGCCCGGCCTCGCGGGCAAGCGTGACCGCTTCATCGAGCGGCAACTCGCTGCGAAGACCTGCGAGCTTGACGAGAATGGGAAGGTTGATGCCGGCGATGATTTCCACCCGTGCCTCGTCCATCACGGAGATGGCCAGGTTGGAAGGCGTACCGCCGAACATGTCGGTCAGAATGATGACCCCGGAGCCCGTTTCCGTGCGGCGTACCGCGTCCAGGATCTCGGCGCGGCGGGCTTCCATATCGTCCTCGGGACCGATGGATATCGTCTCGAGGTTGGATTGATGCCCAACGATATGTTCAAGCGCCGCGCGGAATTCGACTGCCAAGCCGCCGTGCGTGACGATCACCAGTCCGATCATCTGTCGGTGCCGAAGTTGTTTCGAGTTGGAAATTCCAAAGCACAGGCCTCGACCGCGAGACCCGCACTAACTCTCCATGGCGTCACGATATTCTCCGTGTGGCATGGTGCTGGCGGCCGCCCCCGAACCGCTCTCACGCGGGCGGAGACTTACAGGGGTTCGCGGGCAACGCAAGGGTTTTCCTAATGCCGCTCACGGGGGAGTTAACGCCTCAGGAGAGCGCGCAAGAGCCAAGATCACCTTCAACGGCGCGGACGCTTCGAAGGGCGCGAGCCGGAGCAGGGGAACCGCCGCACCAAGAAGCTCTGTCGTCAGCTTTTCGAGGGGCATGCGCGGCACGAGATCGGGCGGGACGAGGTCGATCGCCAGCGCCACGCTGGCTGCCGAGCAGTAGGGAACCTCGACGATCCCCAGCCCGCGCACCTCGATCTTGCCGGCGATGGCGGGCGGCGGCACGGCAATGATGCCCCGGCCGTTGCGGGTCAGCCAGACCTGGTCGTCGGAGAGCAGCTCGACGCGCGGCAGGCCGATGACCGGTCCGGCGGCGATGCAGCGGAGCGCGAGATCGGATTTACCGGCACCTGATGGGCCGCGGATCAGAACGGCCTTGCCATCGAGAGCCAAAGCGGTCGCGTGGACGAGTTCAACCGCGCTCGCGGAGGGGGTCATGGTATCGATCCGATGCGGGGCGGCGGGTGCCGGCGGGGCCCGATCGCGCGGAGGCCAGGAGGCCGGGCAGGCGCACGACAAAGCGCGCGCCTTTCGGGCGACCGGCTACGCCGTCGACGGCCGTCTTGTTCTCGGCGGTGATCTCGCCGCCGTGGGCGCGGACGATTTCGCGCGAGATCGAAAGACCGAGACCGGAGTTCTTGCCGCGAATGGCTTCGGTGTCGGGGCGGTCGGTGTAGAAGCGGTCAAACACGACCGTCAGGCGATCGGACGGAATGCCGGGGCCATGGTCGTCGACCGTCAACTCCACGGTCGGGCCGACGCGGCGCACCCTGACCGTCACCACCTCTTCTTCGGGCGAGAACGAAACCGCGTTGTCGACGAGGTTGGTGAGCACCTGGCCCAGGCGGCCGTCGTGGCCGTTGACCAGATAGGCGCCGTCGAAGGCGGCCGGCTCGACGGCAATCTCGACGCGGCGGGTGTCGCCGGACAGGATATCGCGGAAAATCTGCGCCACGCTCGTGACGACGTTGGTGACGTCCACGGGGCCCATCTGCTGGCGCGCCAGCTCGGCGTCGAGGCGGGAGGCGTTCGAGACGTCGGTGATGAGCTGGTTGAGGCGCTTCAGCTCGTTCTGGATCTGGCGCACCACTTCCTTTTTTTGCTCGTCCGTCTTGGCGTAGGCGAGCGCTTCGGACATCGAGCGCGCAGCGGTCAGCGGGTTCTTGAGCTCGTGGGCGACGTCGGCGGCGAAGCTTTCGCTCGCTTCGACGCGCCGGTAGAGGGCCGCCGTCATGGCGGCAAAGGCGGAGGCCATCTGCCCCACCTCGTCGTTGCGTTGGGAGAAATCCGGTAGCTCGTGGCGGGCGCTGATGTTGCGGCTGACGAGATCGGCGGACGCGGACAGGCGGCGGATCGGGCCCGCCACGGTGCGCGCCAGCAGGAACGCGCTCAACAGCGACGCCAGGAACGCAAAGGCGGCCAGCACCCAGATCTGGTCGCGCTGGTCGGCGATGATGTCGTCGATCTCGCCCGGGCGGGTCGACATGAGCAGCACGCCCTGGACGACGGAGGCGCGCTTGATCGGCACGGCCGTCGAGACGATCTGCTCGCCCTTGTCGTTGAGCAGGAGCATGGCCGAGGGCGTTCCGTCCTGAAGCGCCTTGCGCACTTCCGGATACGACGTGCCGTTGGCGTTGCCGATCTCCTTATAGACGGGCAGGTCTTCGCCCATCATGCGCGACTTGAGGCGCGTCCAGAAATCCTTCGGGCGCATGCGGCTGTCGCTGGCGACCTTGGGCTCGTGGCGCGTGAGCTGGCCGCGCCTGAGCAGGGTCGCCGAGTCGATGACCAGCGTTCCGTCCTGACTGTAAACGCGCGCGCGGCGCGTCGTCGGTTCGATCAGGCGGCGCAGAATGGGCGCCACGAGCTCCGGGCGGATCGACAGCTCATGAGCGGCGAAGGCGTCCTCACCCGAGCCGCCGTCGTCGGCGTCGGGCATGGCCATGTTGTCGGTATGGATGACGATCCGGCCCGTCTCGACACGCGCGTTGCCCGCGATCGCGGCGGCGATGATCTCGCCCTGGACGCGCAGGGACTCGCGCTTGGCGTCGATCAGCCAGCCGTTGTTCTCGGAGAAATAGAGGATGCCGCCGATCATCACGACGAGGCCGCCGAGGCTGGCCACCAGCACGCGGCGCAGCAGGCTGGCGCTGACGAAGCGCACGGGCGGAAACGCCTGCCACCACCGGGCCATGGCGGCGCCGGCCTTCGTCTGCTTGCGCAGGGGATTTTTGCGCCGCAGATAGCGCAAGGGCAGGGCCACCGTCCCAGCGGCGCGGCGCGCTCCGGCCAGGATGGCCTCGGAGCCCGCTGCAAACGTCGGCGATCGCTCGGTATCGAGCGCCATAAGACCTCCAGTGCGGTCCCGGGACTATCCGGCTGGCCGGTGGTTTGACGTGCTCAGTACGCGCGCTCCGGGGAGTGCGCGAAGCGGGCCTGCCGGCGCTATGCTTCCTTGAAGCGGTAGCCTACGCCATACAGGGTCTCGATGACATCGAAGTTGTCGTCGACCTGCTTGAACTTTTTCCGCAAGCGCTTGATATGGCTGTCGATCGTACGATCGTCCACGTAGACCTGATCGTCGTAGGCGGCGTCCATGAGCGCGTCGCGCGTCTTGACCACGCCGGGACGGTGGGCGAGCGCCTGGAGGATCAGGAACTCGGTCACGGTCAACGTGACGGGCCGGTTGTCCCAATGGCAGGTGTGGCGCTCGGGATCGAGCTTCAGCTTGCCGCGCTCCAGGATGTTGGCGACCACCGGCTCCGGGGTCGTGCCATCCTTGGGCGACAGGCGGCGCAGGATGGCGCGCACGCGCTCGACGATGAGACGCTGCGAGAACGGCTTGGCGATGTAGTCGTCGGCCCCCATCTTGAGGCCGAACAGCTCGTCGATCTCTTCGTCCTTGGAGGTCAGGAAGATCACGGGCATGTCGGATTGCTGGCGAACGCGGCGGAGAAGCTCCATGCCGTCCATGCGCGGCATCTTGATATCGAAGATGCCGAGGTCGGCCGGATCCTCCGTCAGGGCTTCGAGCGCGGAGGCGCCATCGCTGTAGGTGCGGACCTTGTAGCCCTCGGCCTCGAGCGCCATGCCGAGCGAGGTGAGAATGTTGCGCTCGTCATCGACCAGCGCGATCGTGCTTTTCTCTTTCATGTTCCGACTTTCCTAGCGGCACCCTAGAGCCCAGATGGCGCTTTATGGCTCCAAGGTGGATCAATTGTGGCGGGAACCTTACTATGCCCCAGCGCCTGAACCAAAACTGAACAGGCACAAGCGCAAAACGGAACCACGAGGCAATCCCATGGCAGCCCAAGATCCCGATCTCCCGCAGCCGCCGGCCGAGGCCAAGGCCTCCCCTGGCGTGGCTGCCCGTACGCTGGTGCGCCGCGCCCTCAAGGCGTCGCTCGCAACGCTGGATGCGGGGACGGGCCATCCTTACGCCTCGCTGGTCACAATCGCAACCGACGTGGACGGCACGCCGCTGTTTCTCATCTCAACTCTCGCGCTGCACACGAAAAACATCGCTAACGACGACCGGATCAGCCTGCTGTTCGACGGGACGGACGGGCGGGGCGACCCGCTGGCGGGCGGGCGCGTCACGCTGATCGGGCGAGCGGCCAAGTCCCGGCGGCCGACGGCGCCGGAGCGCTTTCTCGCCCGCCACGAGGCCGCGCGCGGGTATGCGGGGTTTCCCGATTTCGCGTTCTACGAGCTGGTGCCCGAGCGGGCGCACTACATCGGGGGGTTCGGGCGCATCGTGGACCTGGCGCCGAGCGACCTCCTGGTCGACCTGTCCGGCTCGGCCGCGCTGGTCGAAGGGCATGACGACGTCGTCTCGCACATGAACGAAGACCACGCCGCGGCGATCGAGCTTTACGCAACCGAGCTAGCCGGTGCGCCGGGCGGGGCCTGGCGCATGACCGGGATCGACCCTGAGGGCATCGACCTCGTCTGCGACGGCATTACGGCCCGGTTGCCGTTCACCACGCCTGTGCATTCGCCCGACGGGGCGCGCGAGCAGCTCATTCGTTTCGCAGCGGCGGCCCGAGCCCGAAATGCCCAGAAGTAAGCGGCGTTGCTTACTTCTTGTGCGCTTGTCGTGTTGTTCTTTCGGATGATAGATTCGACGCCCCCGCCACCATAAGAAGGAGCCGAAATCACCGACAACCGAGTCTCATTCGTGCGGAGGAGCGCCCAATGAACGCAATGCGGCCTGGCGAGTTGCGTGAACGTTGTCCCGCCGTGCTGGCGTTCGTCGATGAAGCGACGAACCTTTTCAAGCCGGATACCGTCATCTGGTGCACGGGCAGCAAAGCCGAATACCAGTATCTCTTGCGCGCCATGGTGAAGACCGGAACGGCGCAATGGCTCAACCCGGAGCTGCGCCCCAACTCCGTTCTCGTCCGTTCGGACCCGGCCGACGTCGCGCGCGTCGAAGATCAGACCTTCATCTGCTCCGTATCACCCGACGACGCAGGGCCGACGAACAACTGGTCCGACCCCGCCAAGATGAAAGCCAACCTGCGCGAGTTGTTCGACGGCGCCATGGTGGGGCGCGTGATGTATGTGGTGCCGTATTCGATGGGCCCGGTCGGCTCGCCGATTGCGCGCATCGGCATCATGATCACGGACAGCGCCTACGCGGCCGCCAGCATGCACATCATGACGCGCGTGGGCGACACCGTGCTTGCCGCGCTCGGCACAGGCACAGATTTCGTTCGGGGACTACACACGGTCGGCGTGCCTCTCAAGAAGGCCACCTGGGCCGACGAACCGTGGCCCTGCAATCAAACGAAGTACATCGCGCACTTCCCCGAGACGCGTGAGATCTGGTCCTACGGCTCGGGATATGGCGGCAACGCGCTGCTCGGCAAGAAATGCCACTCGCTCCGCATCGCCTCGGCGCAGGCGCGCGACGAGGGCTGGCTCGCCGAGCACATGCTGATCCTCAAGCTCACCAATCCCGAAGGAAAATCGAAGTTCATCGCGGCCGCGTTTCCCTCCGCCTGCGGCAAGACCAATCTCGCGATGCTGGTTCCCACCATTCCCGGCTGGAAGGCGGAAACCATCGGTGACGACATCTGCTGGATGAAGTTCGGCGCCGACGGGCGGCTCTACGCCATCAACCCCGAGACCGGCTTCTTCGGGGTCGCGCCCGGCACATCGAACGAGAGCAATCTCAATGCGATGAAGACTCTGGACGCCAACTGCATTTTCACGAACGTCGCGCTCACCGAAGACGACGACATCTACTGGGAGGGCATGGGCAAGGAGCCCCCGGCCCAACTGACCGACTGGCTGCGACGGCCCTGGACGCCATCGGCCGGCAGGCCTGCCGCGCACCCCAACGCGCGCTTCACCGCGCCTGCCGCGCAGTGCCCCGTCATCGCCAAGGAATGGGACGATCCGGCGGGCGTGCCAATCGATGCGATCCTGTTCGGCGGCCGGCGTGCGTCCGTCGTGCCGCTCGTGTCCGAAGCCCTGTCGTGGCGCCACGGCACGTTCCTCGGCTCGATCATGGCATCCGAAAAGACCGCCGCGGCAGCCGGGCAGATCGGCGACCTGCGCCGCGACCCGATGGCGATGCTGCCGTTCTGCGGCTACCACATGGGCGACTACTTCCGGCACTGGATCGAGATGGGGGAGAAGGGCGGCGAGACCATGCCGAAGATCTTCTACGTCAACTGGTTCAGAAAGAGCGCGGAAGGCAAGTTCCTGTGGCCCGGCTATGCCGAGAACAGCCGCGTGCTGAAGTGGATCTTCGAGCGCTGCGACGGCACGGCAGAGGCGATCGAAACGCCGATCGGCAAACTTCCGGCCGACGGCGCGCTGGATCTCGACGGTCTCAAGGTCGAACCGTCCGCCATGGCCGAGCTCTTGAAGGTCGATCGCGAAGGCTGGAAGGCCGAGCTGCCATCGATCAAGGAGCATTTCGAGACGTTCGGCGCCAAGCTTCCGCAAGGGCTCGCAGCCGAACTCACCGCGCTCGAGCAGCGGCTCGGCTGAGCCGGGGGCTTCCTCATCGACGCACCTGCAGCGGCCCCGGACGCAAGTCTGGGGCTTTTTGCATTGCTCCGTGCTCGGCGCGACAAATTCGACGTGCTGGCCACTCGCTCTGCGCCATGAATCGTGATCTAAAATTAGGCATCCAAGTGCGCGGCGGGGCGCCCTCGGCCTGTCAGAGTTTTCAGGTCTGCTTCACGCTTCGGCGCGATTTCGTCCGACGCGTGTTCCGATATCTGACACGCTGATCGTCATTGGCGGTTCCGTGGGCGAATGCGATGCTGAACTGGCTTCTCAGGATGCTTCGGCGCCCGCCCGACGCGGCGCCAAAACCCATCGTCGCGACGCCGGTGCGCGTCACGCACGACGATAAGCTCATCACGGTCAACGATGGCGCGAGCGCGCCGGTTTCCATGACGTGGCCCGAGGTCGGCAACGTTTCCGTTCTGACGACCGACGCTGGGCCCTTCGAGGCAGACTTGTTCTGGATCGTGACGGACCGCGACGGGCGGCAGTCCCTGATCGTGCCGATGGGCGCCGAGGGGGAGCCTGCGCTGCTGCAGTCCATGCAGGCTCGGCTGGCCGGTTTCGACAACATGGCCGTCGTGGAAGCGATGAGCAGCACCTCGAACGCCGTCTTCCAGATATGGCCCGCCGCCGATCTAGCCTAGATCGCTGGCGGCTTTCGGCACCGCGACGTCCGGCGCGGCGCCGATGTTCGCCTGCTTGGCGCGGGCCTCTGGTGCGAGCCGCTGCATCGCGTCGCGCACGGTATGCATGGCCCACCGCGAGAGGCCCAGCGCAACCGCTGCCAGGCGGCGGGCCGACCAGAGCGCCGACGTGTCGAGCGCCATCGCCCTCATGCGGAGCGCAAGCGCGAACGAGCGGGCGTCGGACCGGCATTTGGCTTCGTCGTCGTAGAAGCGCCCGATCTTCTCGACGTCCATGCCCGGCGTTGCGAGCCAGTCCGAGACGTAGCCGTTACACAGGCGCTCGACATCGACGAGAGCCTTGCGGGCGCCCGTGCCGGCGGCCGGGCACGCCGTCGCGAACGCGTCTCCGATCAGCACGACGCCGGGCTGGCGATAGCCGCGCGTTGCATAAAGATCGATGGGGCGGACCTTGACGGGGCCTGCGATGCGCATCGGGCCGGTCAGGCGGGCGAGGCGCGGCATGGCGGCGTTCAGCGTCGCTTCGGGATCGTCGCGGAAGGCGCGCAGCCATGGGTCGCCGACCTCGCGGTAGACGAACAGGTTCGCGCGCATGCGCTGGCCGATGGGAAACAGCGTGATGTAGGAGACGCGGTGACGGGCGCGCTCGCTGTAGTGCGTGAGGGCGCGGAACGGAAAGCGGCTGCCCGGCTCCGGCTCGACGTCGAAGCCGATCGTCACCGAAAATCCTGTTGCGAGATCGATGCGGTCCATGCCCATCGACTGGCGCAACGCGTTGCCCAAGCCACTCGCCAGGATGACGAGACGCGCCGTCACAACCTCGCCGGATGCGAGCGTGACGCGCTGGAGATCCGGGCCGTTGGCGACGTCCGTCGCCTTGTCGCGCTTGAACACCACATTGGATGGGATCTCGGCGCGCAGCGTGTTCACAAGCCGGCCATAGTCGATGCCGTGCTGGTCGCTCAAGCGCTTCTCGATCAGATGGCCGAGGCGCGAGACCCAGGCGCGCTCGTCATGCGTGGATGCGGCGCGCACGGCATTGGCCAGGCCCGTCTTCTGCAGCACCGCCATCTGCTCGGAGTCGAGCTTTTCGCAGCGGAACTCGGCCGGATAAACGGCATGGGGATCGACGACGGCGACGGCATGTCCCGCCCGCGACAGCATCGTCGCGGCGATGGACCCGGCAAGGCCCGCGCCGACAATGACGACGTCAAAGATCCGTTGGTCCGCTGCGGTAACTGACACGCGCTGTTCCCGTACCCATTCTGTCTGCACAAAATACGGAGGTATCTCACCGCCAGTGTTATGCGGAATACGGGCCAGGAACCGTTAACATCGGCCGCCGGGGGCGCCGCTTTCGCGGGCGTGATCAATATTCCGTTAATCGGCCGGTTCGGGAGACTGAAGAGCGGCCCTAGTAGCGGGTCGTAAGCTCCGTGAGCCAGGCGGGGGACGCCGCCACGAGCGCGGCCTCGATCGACTTGTCGAGCCCGGTCAGGATGAGCAGCGCGACGGCGATCAACAGAGCCCCGAGCACCGCCTTGCCGCCGCTGCCCGCCTGCATCAGGCGGCTGCGCCAGCGGATCATGGCCTCGCGCGAGAGAAGCCCCATGAGCAGCAACGGCAGGGCGGCGCCGATGCCGAACACCGCCATGGTGGCGGCGACCTCGCCGAGATTTTCGCCGCGGGCCGCGAGCAGCGACGCCGCGCCCAGCGTCGGGCCGACGCACGGCGCCCAGACCGCGCCGAGCAACAGTCCCAGCAGGAACTGCCCTTGAGAGCCGCGCGTCGAAAACCGGCCGAAGGTTTCCTCGATGGTGTTTCCGAACGGGCTGCCGGCGGCGGCGAGCCGGACCTGCAGCGGCTGGACGACGAGGACCAGCCCGATGACCAGCAAGACCCCAGCCGCAATGGTGCGAAACAGCCCGGCATCGAGGCCGAGTGCAAAGCCGATCGTGGCGACGAACAGGCCCAGAACCGTGAAGGACAGCGCCACGCCCAGCGCAAGCGCCGCGGGCGCCCAACGGTGCTCCGCCGCCGCCGCGCCGAGCACGATCGGAAGCAGCGGCAGCACGCAGGGCGACAGCACCGACAAGACGCCTGCGAGCGCGGCGAGGGCGAGAGCACCGAGTGTCATGCCTCAAGACCGTCGTTGGACCGATCCACCTAAAGCGCCGACTTGATCAGAGCCTCGATGCCCTTGGCGCTCGTGTCGCCGGCGGAGCGGCCCGTTTCCGTCTTGCCTTTGTAGGCGATGAGCGTGGACTGGCTGCGCGCATTCAGCTCTTTCAGCGCTGCGCCGCCGGTGTCGAAGTCGAGCTCGTACAGCACCACGTCTTTCAGGGCGGGCTCGTCCTTGATGGTGTCGATGGCCTTTTTCTGAGCAGTGCACGTTGGGCACCAGGGCGCAGACACATGGATCACGACGGCCTTGCCCGCCGCCTGATCGGCAGCGACGGCGGCGGCGTCATAGGTCTTTCTTTCCAGGGCGGCGGCCGGTTCCGACACGGCGAGGCCGAACGACAGCATCACGGCGGCGAGCATCATAAGGCGTTTGATCATGGTATTCTCTCCCAAGGGGGCCGGATTTGATTTGTCTCCCGACCGGTATGCGTCCGCCAATGGATACGCGGCCGGGCGGCTTCAGTTTCGCGTTGCACGTCAATTGCGGATCGCGCGGTCCAAATTCTTTGACTTGTCGAGATTGAGCGCCTGATCCGCGTTCTTCATGGCGCCGATGCGGGCCGAGTTGACGTCGGCCCCCTCGAAATCGGCGCCCGTCACATCGGCCCCCGTGAAGTCGGACCCGCCGAGCTCGCTGCCGGCCAGCGACGCGCCCGTGAGGTCGGCGCCATTGAGCACCGTGTATTCGATCAGAACGCGACGCATGTTCGCCCCCTTCATCGAGGCGCCCGTCAGATCGGCACTGCGAAACGTGCCGCGCATGAGACCCATCGACTGGTTCTTCTCGTCGGCCGAAAGATCAGCACCGTCCAGCTTGGCGCCCTTCAGGTTCGCTTTTGAAAAGTCGCCCGCGACGCGCGCGCCCGTCATGTCCGCGCCTTCGAGGTTGGCGCCGACGAGTTGCGTGCCGAACAGGCTCGCGCCCTTGAGATTGGCGCCGGTCCATTTCGAATTCAGCGACCAGGCGGAGTCGAGGTTGACGCCTTCGAGGTTGGCGTTCGAGAAATCCGATCCCATCAGGCGGGCGGCCTGCAGGCTGACGCGGCGCAGGTCCATGCCGGAGAGGTCGAGCTTGTTCAAGGCCTTGCCGAACAGATCCAGCTTTTCGCCGGGCGCCAGCTTGGCGATGGCGGCCTCGATGTCGGCGCGGCTCATCTCGGCTTTCGTGAACTGGTCGGACGAGAGATCGACCATGTCGAGCATGCTTTGGGCCGGAGAAGCGGCCGGATTGAACGCCACCGCGAGCACGATCGCGATTGAAACTTGCAGGACCTTCGACATGCGGGGCATGAGCGCTCCTTCTCTTTTTTCTCAAGTCGACGGCGCCGTGGCCGGATTTTATCACTTCTGCCGTGAGAGAGTTGGGTATTCGAGCTATAGAAACGCATCTGTAACCTGGGTCACGGACGCCTCTCGCAATGACGACAGCCGAACTTGAGGAGCGCTGGCTCGCGCTTTTTCCGCCGCTCGCCGCGCTCGCGCCCGAGCACTTGTCGTTTGCGCTGAGCCAGGTTCGCTTCCCCGAGTTGCGCGAAGGCGATGCGGCCTATCGGCAGGGGTGGGATTGCCCGAACTACGTGATGTGCCTGGGCGGCGGCACGCGCACCTTCAAAACCTCGAGCTCGGGCCGCGAGTTGCTGCTCTACAAGGTGGCGGCAGGAGGCACGTGCGTGTTCACGACGCAGTGCCTGCTGGCGGGCGGCACGTTTCCGGCCGAGAGCGTCGCGGAAAGCACGACGCGGCTCGCCGCCCTTCCCTCGGCCGCGTTCCATCAGCTCATGGGCCAATCGGTGCCCTTCCGGCAGTTCGTGCTCGACGACTACAGTAAGCTGCTCGCAACCATGATCTCGCTCGTCGACGAGATGGCTTTCGCGTCGCTCGAGCAGCGGCTCGCCGGCCGCCTGATCGCAGAAGCGGACGCGCAGGGCTGCGTGGCTAAAACCCACCAGCAGATCGCGCTCGATCTCGGCAGCGTGCGCGAAGTCATCAGCCGCTATCTCGGCGAATGGGAACGGGCCGGATGGATCCGCACCTCGCGCGGCAGGATCGAGATCCTCGACCGCAAGGCGCTCGCAACGCAGCGGGGAGTGTGAGGTTTTTCAAACGATTGCATGCCGCCATCCCCAAGCGGGGCAGGGTTGCAGGTTGTGCCGCTGACGCCTCGGGGAAATCCGGCTAAGGTGGCGCCAACGCATCCGCCTCTCCCCCGAGGCCAACAAAGGACCGACCGATGTTCGACCCTGAAAATCCGCCCGAGATCCAGACCTCCGCCTGGCTCAACGTCGACAAGCCGCTGACGCTGAAGGGCCTCAAGGGGCGCGTGGTGGTCGTGGCCGCCTTCCAGACCCATTGCCCCGGATGCCTCAAGCACGGCCTGCCCCAGGCGGCGCGCCTGGCGGCCGCTTTCAACGACGACGAGGTGGTCGTAATCGGTCTCAACACGCCGTTCGAGGAGCCGGAGAAGCAGGACAAGGCGGCGCTCGAAGCGTTCGTCGCCGAGAACGAGTTCACGTTCCCGATCGCGCTCGACAAGACCGGCGGAAAGGGCTCGCTGCCGAAGACGATGGAAGATTACGAAATCCGCGGCACGCCGTCGGTGCTGGTCTTCGACCGGCAGGGACGCCTGCGGCGGCACTATCTCGGCCAGGTGGACGATCTCCGCATCGGCGCGGAGGTGATGGCGCTCACCATCGAGGCGCGCGATGCGCCGCGCGAGCAGTCGATTGCGCTCGAGCGCCGGCTCGCGGCGGTGCTGACCGATCCGAACGAGCATCACCATCATGGCGATGGCTGCGGCTGCGGGCATGACCACGGTCACGATCATGGTCATTCGCATGACCATGGACACGACCACGGGCACGCTCACGCCGAAGGTGGCGGCTGCTGCGGCGGACATGGCGCGCACGATCACGAGCACGGCCACGAGCATGCCCACGCGGAAGGCGGCGGGTGCTGCGGTGGCCATGACCATGCGCACGATCACGGCCATGAGCACGCCAAGCCCAAGGCGAAAGCCGCCACGGCGAAGGCCTCCCGCTAGTCGACTTCCGAGACGATCCTTGAGGCGTCCCTCCCTCTCCCCGGTCGTGGCGAAGCCATGCTCCGCATGGGGCGAAGCCATGCTCCGCATGGGGCGAAGCCATGCTCCGCATGGACCGGAGAGAGGGGAATGCTGGCGGTTAGCGACGCTCCCGAAACGCCGCGCCTTCGAACGTGCGGATAGGCTTGCCGCGTTCGAGGGCATCGTGCTGGGCCCAGCGGTCGTGCTCGGCGTGGCGCCTCGCGGCGGTTTCTCCTGCCGCCAACAAGCCCGCCAGACGCGCCAGCGCGAGCTTCTTGTTCATCGCCTGAGAGCGCTCCTCGCGCGCCGTCGCCACGAGCCCGGTGGGCTTGTGCGTCGCGCGCACCGCGCTCTCCGTCTTGTTGACGTGCTGGCCGCCGGGGCCGGACGCGCGCATGGCTTCGAAGGTGACGTCCGACACGCGAAGCGCGGTGTTGCCGGTGTCCAGCGGCGCCAGCGCCTCGACGCCGACAAACCAGTTCTTGCGCTTGTGGGTTGGCCTCAGAGGCGACGGGCAGACCCAGAGCACGCTGCCCCGGTTCTTGAGCGCGAAATCGCTCGCGCCTTCGCCTTCGAGAGACAGCAGTGCCGAGAGCAGCGCGCCGCGAGCATCGCCTTCGACCGTCTCCAGCACCTCGCAGGCGAGGCCGCGTTTCACCGCCTCCTTCTGCAGGACGAGCGCGAGCTTCGTCACGGCGAGCTGGCACTCGGCGGGGCCGCGTCCGGACGTGATGTGCAGCCACAGAAGCTCACTCATCGCTCGCCCTCCGCACTTTGTACGTCAAGACCGGTCGGTAGACGGCGATGGTGGTGATGAGGTCGGCCGCTTCGAGATCCGCGATCACCTGGGCGATGTCCTTGTAGGCCTGCGGAGCCTCGTCGTAGAGCAGCTCGCGATCCTCGCAGATGACGCGGCCGCCCAGTTCCGTGCGCTGCAAGTCCTCGACGCGATACTTGTGCGAGAGGCGCGACTTCGCATAGCCGCGCTGCCAGCGGCGGCCCGCGCCGTGGGCGAGCGACCAGGCGGCCTTTTCGCCCGCGTCTGTCGCGCGGACGAGATAGCTCGGCGTGCCGCGCGATCCCGGGATCATCAGCGCGCCCGCCGCGAGGGCTTCGCGCGTCGACGCGGCACCCTTGCGATGGATCCAGGCCGGTGCGCCCTCGAACTCCTCACGCGTCACCATGTTGTGGGCGACGTCCGACACGCCGCGCGCCTCCGCGCCGATCTCGCCCGCGAAGCGATGGGCAATCAGCGCGCGGTTGGCGCGGGCGAAACGAAGGCCATGCTCGTGGCGCGCGAGATAGTGCGAGGCCGCCTCACTGCCCTCTTCGAGCGGGTTTGCGCCGTGACGCGCGATCAGCTCCTGGAAGATGTCCTGGCCAAGGGCGCGGCTGCCCGAGTGGACCAGGATGGCCGCATTGGCCTTGTCGAGGCCGAGGCCCGCGAACGCCGCTGCGTCGCGCACCTCCTCCACCACCTGCAGCTCGGCGAAGTGATTGCCGCCGCCGATGGTGCCGAGGCCCGCATCCGCGAGCGACGGCGCAAGCTGGAAGCGCGCGCGCCAGGGATCGAGGTCGCCGTCCCACGGCTGCTCCAGCCCCGCGATGCGTTTCTCGATCCGGTCGAGCTTGAGCTTGCGGGCGGGAAGATCCGTTGCCCAGAAGCTCATGCCGCAGCCGATGTCGTTGCCGGCGAGCGCCGGATAGAACAGACCACGCGAGACGAACGCGGCGCCGACGGCGATGCCCTTGCCGGGATGCAGATCCGGAAAGCCAGCCGCCATCACCATGCCGGGAAGGCCTGCGGTGTGGTTCAATTGTGCGAGGGCCGCGCCCTCGATCCAGGATTTGTCGGAAGTAAAAAGGCGGACGTTGCCGTGCGGCGTGCCGCTATGCAGCGTGTCCGAATTCGAATTGCCCATTGGGAAGCCCGAAGAAAACAGAGGTATCCATGCCCGCGATGACGCCACCGCGGACGGCTGTGATCAGCGTCTCGTTGGTGGCTGGGCGCATGGAGGTCTCCTTCGGCAATTCTTTTTTCGCGGTTCGCGAGAGCGGGGCTTCTACGAGCGAATTGCGACGGAAACAAGCCGTATCCTGATAAAAACGCCGTGATTGCGCGGCGTTCAAGTTGTGCATCCCGCCTGTCGCCGCCTTCAGCACGCCACCCGAATCGGGGGACTGTCTTGCCAGTTGGCAAGAGGCAGGATGACGATGACTGAGCGCGCGACGGGGCAGAGCAAAGAGCGGGGCGAGACCGAGGTTTCGGCCGAGCACGAGACTTCGACCGCCGCGAAATCGAAGAAGAAGCCAAAGCCGGCCGAGACCTTCAACAAGAAAACCATCGCGCTCGTCTACGATTTCGATGGCACGCTTTCGCCGCGTCCGATGCAGGAATACTCGTTTCTGCCGCAGCTCGGCATCGAGGCGAAGGCATTCTGGGACGAGTGCACGCAGGTTGCGCGCGCGCAGGGCGCCGATCCGCTCATCACCTACATGCACCTGATGTACAAGAAGGCCAAGGAAAAGGGCCTGCGCATCGACCGCGCCGATCTCGTGCGCCAGGGTGCATCGGTGGAGCTGTTTCCGGGTGTCGAGACGTGGTTCGACGCCATTGCGGACTACATCAAGATCCGCGCCGAAAGCGCCGGCGTGGAGCTGCGCCACTACCTCGTCTCATCGGGCCTGACCGAGATCATCGAGGGCACGAAGATCCGCCCGCACTTCCACAACGTGTTCGCCTCGGAATACTGGTTCGACGCCTACGAGCTGCCGTACCCGAAGCGCGTGATCACCGACACGGGCAAGACGCAGTACCTGTTCCGCATCAACAAGGGCATCGAGGATCTCGGCGAGAGCATCAACGCGCACATGCCGGAAGAACAGCGGCCGATCCCGTTCCGCAACATGATCTACTTCGGCGACGGCGAGACCGACGTGCCGTCGATGGCCTTGATGCGCAAGAGCGGCGGGCACGCCATCGCCGTGCATCCGGCCGAGAAGGGCCGCGGCTACGCGACCTGCCTGGACTTGTTCCGCGCGGGGCGCGTGGACTTCTACGCCACCGCCGACTACCGGCGCGGCAGCGACCTCTTCAAGCGGACGTGTCTGCTGCTCGACCGCATGCTCGCCGACATCGCCGTGCAGGAGGAGGTTTGGAAGGTGGGAAGGGGATAGACTAACTGGACGAAGAAGCCGATTTAAGTTTGCTAAGTACCTTTAGCTCGATCTCACAATAATTCGGCTGGTAGGTCTCGATTCTTGGTCGCGCGACTCCACGATACCATCTCTGAGCGATGCCGGAACGGTCTTTTCTTTTTTGCTTTTCAAAAAGATCTCTATACCGAAAAGGCGAGATACCTTTAAATGCCTCGAATTGCACCTTCTTCGTATCGGCCCCCTCGATATCAATCGAGTCCTGATGGAGATCGGTCGCATAGCTTTTTGGATACGGTTCAATGTAAACAACGCGATCAATTCCTGCGGCAACAATATGCTTTGCACACATGTGACATGGGAACGTTGTGCAATAGAGGGTTGCGCCTTGGGTATCAAGGCCGCTTCGAGCAGCGTCGCATATAGCAGACATTTCCGCGTGAATAACGCGTCCGAACTCCAATATATCCATGAGTTTCGATTCTTTAAATACGGCGCTCCGCGACAGCTCTTTCGCGATCTCCGACGCGTCACCCTTGGCGCATAACTCCGGTGACAAGCAACTTCCAACCCGCATCCTTTCTACAAGATCAACGAACACTTCAAACTTCTTTTGGTCGTTCGGGTCGCAACCTAGGACAAAATCCCGCGCATCATTCGCATCGCCGGCCCAATATGTCCCTCCTCGCGCCTTCGGCACTTCGTTACAACCCAGCGATATCACCTCTCCCGTTGTCCGAAATATCGCGGCACCGACCTGACGAGAAAGATCGGCTGAACGGAGCGAAGCAGATTTCGCCATATACATTCCGTACTCATCTCGATTCGGCGTTACACTGTTGTCGCCGAAAAGCAGCTGCACGAAACGCTTTATGTTCGCCTCAGCGGCTGGTTGCGATGTTGCATCGATGAAGACGTCGCCGAGATGGAACGCGTCTCTAACTTTCTGACCGTGCACATCGGTCCCTTCGTTGTCGTCTTTCATTACAAGCGCGAAAGCGCTGTTGCGCACTACGACGTCCTTAGTGAGCCCTCCACACGACCTCTTTTCGCTAACCTCGATTCTCCGTATCCGCGCTGATTGCGGTGCGAAGTTAGACAACAAGATGAACTGCCTACCGTACACTCGACGCAAAAGGGCGACCTCCTCGGGCCTTTTCAGCTGCCTAATAATGTAAGCCTGATTGGGAAGGGGGATTTCTCTCGGATCTTTTCCGTTGTCCTGTCCCTGTGCCATCTCAGAATGTGGCTGCCTTCGAAGCCATTCTTCTGCTCGGAACTTTCGTATTCCACCAATTGCCAGCGCAGCTAGTGCATCGTCACCCAGTCTGGCCCTCACAGCATTGGCATAAGCAATTTTCTCCTCATACGATTTTATGAATGCGGACGCGACAATCGGCGGCTCGCCATCAATTTCCGTCATTATCTCCGTAAGCTTCAAAAGATGAGAACCGTACCCCATCTCTAACAGCTCTTGTTTCAGGATGTCGGTTATGAGATCGAGGTCCACACCAATAGGTGCCACGAGCCCAAAAACCAGTTCGGGTGCAGATTCAAGTGATTCATCCATGCAACGCCCTCGGAGGAAGGAAGGAATAGAAGGGGGGAACTTACATTTAAATGTTGAGTTGGTTGGAGATAGGCGTCTTACTCTGGCTCACACCAAGAGGGGGTTCGCAGATGTCAACGGAAATGAAATCAAGCGCGGGCTGGCTCAAGGATGACTTGGAGCGCGCCGCAAAGCGGTTGGAACAACTGACACGTGCTGAGCGAAGCGTGACATGCCCCGCCGATAGGCTACGCGATAGTGTTGAGACCTCTCGAAATTGCGAACGGGCAACCGTCGACAATAAAAGAAGATGACTCGGCTATCGTCAAGGATAGTCCGCTAACGTTCTAATGTTAGTCGGATTGCGCTGCTGACGATGCTTCACCTTTCCTTCGGCTTCACAACCGCGATGATGTCGGTTTGAACGATGCCGTCTTGATTCCGTCATCCCGGCGGAGGCCGGGATCTACGGCACCCAGCAAATTGGCTGATCGTTTTTCGGCATGCCGACGGTGAGGCGGTCAATGCCTTGCCTCCACACTAAGCGCGCATCTGCGGAAACTTGCATGGATCCCGGTCGTCCATGCGCAGCATGGCTTCGCCATGACCCCGGGATGACGGAGGGAGGCGCCGCGTCGCTTGCTAGGTAGCTCTCCCCGTAGCGGTTACATTGCTTTGATCGGCGATGTGCACCGCTCACTATGCTTCGGGGTTGTGATTGTGCGTGTTGTTCGCCATCTACGGCCGGAGTGGCAGCAGCACGGGGCGCGATCATCCATGACGAAACTCCCATGACGGACGTGGCAGAGGATTTCACGCGGCGACTGCTGGCCGATGCAGGCGTGCGCGAAGGCATGCGCGTGCTCGACATTGGGTGCGGCTTCGGCGACGTCGCGTTTCTGGCGGCGCAGCTCGTTGGGCCGCGCGGACAGGTTCTCGGCATCGACCGCAGCGAGGCGCCGCTTGAGACGGCCCGCGCCCGAGCGCGCGACCGCGGTCTCGACAGTGTTCGCTTTGCGCGGGCGGATCTGGCGACGCTGTCGCCGGAACTCGGCACGTTCGATGCCGTCGTCGGACGGCGCGTTCTCATGTACCAGCCCGACGCGGTCTCCTGCCTCGCGCGACTCGCGGCCGTGCTCGCGCCGGGCGGCCTGATCGTGCTGCAGGAGCATGACTCGACGTCGATGCCGCTCTGCCAGCCGGCCATGCCGTTGCACGAAAAGGTGCACGCCTGGATGTGGGCGACCGTCAGGAGCGAAGGGGCCGACGTGCAGATGGGCCTGCATCTCTCCGCGCGCCTGGAGCAGGCGGGGTTCGGGGTCGAGCGCGTGCGCGCGGAAGCAACCGTCGTGACGCGGGATCAGCCGCATACCATCGCCTCGATCGTGCGAGCCATGGAGGGCCGTATGGTAGCCGCGGGCGTGGCGACGGCGGACGAGCTTCAGGTGGCGACGCTGGATGAGCGGCTGGCCGCCGAACGCGAGACGACAAACGGCATCTGCCTCTGGGAGCTGGTGTTCGGTGCGTGGGCGCGAAAGCCGGGCTGATCCTCGACCCAGGTTTTTCGTGTCGCCTCAAAAGAGCTTGTTGAGGCTGCGCTGCAGGCTTTTGAAGCCCTTCGACACCTGACGCGAGAAGGACGGCTGCTTCTTGTAGCGGCGCGCGACGCGTGGGCGATCGGGACGTGCGGCCTTGCGACTGACGGCGGCGGCGGCAGCCGCAGCAGGAAGGGCCGCCGTTTCGAGGCCCGCTTCGGACGCGGACGGCTCAGGATCGACCGCGGCCATCTCGCGGTTTTCCGTCTCGCGTGTTTCCGTCTCGCGCGCGCTTGGCAGTGGTGCTTCTGCGCGGCTTTCCGGCTGGGCGGGATCTTCGTCAGTCAGGGCGGGCGGCGCAACCTCCGGCGTGTCGTCGGCGACCGTGCGCTCGGCGGAACGGTCCTCGCGACCTTCTTTCAGTGTTGCAAGCTGTGGTCTCGCATCTTGCGCGGCAGCGGGCGCGCCGCAGGCCTCGCCGCCGTCGCGCGCGCAGTCCGGCGAGCATAGCGCGGCGGGATTGGATTCGATCAGCACCAGAAGAACCGGGTCGGCGCGGTTGACGGGCAGGCGCGCGTTCACGACGGTGGTGAAAGCGGCCATGGCCTTGCGCGTCGACGGAGACCAGACGCCGTTGACGCGGCCGCTGTAGCAGCCCGCGCGCTTTAACTGCTGCTGGACGGCGCGCACGACAGACACCTGATCCGCGAAGCGATCGGGGTCGGCCAGGCCGTCGGCGCCTTGCGCATTCGCTGTGTCGTCGTCGTGCGGCGCGTCGGCGGCATCGCGCGCGCGGGGACGAGCGGCCGGGACGGGCATGGGCGGCGTGAGTGCGACGGTTTTGAACACGGGGCTGTTGACGACCACCTCGTCGCTCGGAGGGCTTTCACCCCCGGTCCAGACCACGTAGCCGACAATCGCCGTCGCGAGCACGGCGCTGCTGCTCGCCACGATTGCGGTTAGACTCGGCAACGCGAGGCTCGGAAGCCGCAGGCTTGGGATCGTGAGGCTTGGTAGTCCTATACTTGGCAGCGCATCGCGCGCCGGAAGGCGATCCGCAATGGAATGCCAAAAAGCTGCAGGATCGAAACGCATCGACGCCACCCACCGATACACTGGACTCCGGCCGCGCCTCCTGCCGGAAGCCCTCCAACCGGACGCAGAGCGGCCAACACAGCCCCTCAGCGATTGCCACGTAGTCCCCACTCATCCCGCACACGGCCTTGAGCTTAGCACGTGCGCGCCGTCATCACATCGTGTCGTCCACTGTCTTGTTGCGCACGTGTCTCGCAGCTCCCGTGTGCTGGGCCATTCACCGGTCCGGCTTCAAGAAGCGCGCGGCGACCCAGCCCTGGTGGCCGCGATACTCGACGCGGCACCACGGAAGCTTGGCGTTGGCGCGCTCGTCCGCCGTCATCTCGGCCCAGCGGTCGAAACTCGGCTCGGGCGTGATGCAGCCGAAGCCCTTGAGGCCCTTCGCCGTCGGCGGGATGTCCGCCAGGATCTTGCTGTCGCCATGCGGCACGTCCCGCATATGCAGAACATCGTCCGATGTGACGCCTGTCACAGCCCATGTTTGCGAGGGGGCCGGTGCGGCCTCCTCGGCGCGCGCGGGCTGCCCGGCCGCGAGCGACCCTGCAGCGAGTGACGCCAGTCCCCCAAAAATCGTGCTGCGGATGATCCCTTTCGTCATCGTCCCCCCTGCGGTGAGCCTATCCGCCGCCCCCCAGCGGTCCGTTGCCGATTGCATCGCAACTTCGGGAAACCCACATCAAGAATATGCCCTCGCTGTGACGAGAGCGGCCGGAAAAGCGCGTCGCGCATGGATCCATAACGCGGCTTGCGCGTTCTTATTGCGGGTGAAATTAGCTCTGGGAGACGACCATGGCCTTCGAAGACGTTACGGCGGAAGCCGGCATATTGCTCACACGCATGCAGAACGAGCCGGAAGACCGGCATGAAATCTATCTGCAGCTCCGCGAGAAGCTGAACGAGCTGCGCGCCTTCGGGATGCCGGTGCCTCAGGATCTCCTGGATTTCGAAGCGGCGCTCGAGGCCGAGTTTTCGAGCGAGCAGGACGTTTCGAAGTAACCCCGTTAGGCACCCGCACGATCGTCCGACTTGAGCGCCGTCATGCGAGCCGCTAAGCGAAGAGGCGTGCCGCCCGTGGCGGCCCCGCACCGCGATATCCGCATGACCTAATTGCCCGCATGACCCATGACGCCGACAGCCTCGACAGCCGACGTACCCCGGCCGTTCTGCGTCTTCTGACGCTCGTCGCCGGAAGCCTCGAAGTCATCGCCTTCACACTCTCGGCCCACCTCATGCTGTTTTCGGACGCGGCGGGCCCAGATACTGCGCTTCTGATCCTGGCTCCGCTCCTTGGACTGACGATCCCGGGCATGATGCTCGCTCTCGCCGACCGGGCTCCAGCGATTGCGCTCGCGATGGTGACGCTCGCCCTGCCGGCCGCAGCCGTGGCGCTGACCTATATCTAGGCCAGCCGATTGATATGGCGCGCCTTTCCTGAGCGCTCATCCGTCCGGTCGATAAGCATATCTATAAGTTGCAATAATTTTCCCTGATGCACGGATCACGAACTTGCGATTTGCCGTTATTGGGGTGCTTGCCTATATACCTACCAGCGACAGACGGGCTGGCGGCCCGCTGAGCACCAAAACTTAGGAGGAATATATCATGAAGACCTGGATGAAGCCCTCGGTTCGCGAGCAGGAAGTCGGCCTCGAGGTTACCTCGTATCTGCCGGCTGAGATCGACATCATCTAACGTCGATCGGCTTTCAGTCGAATTCAACGGCGGCCGCTAAAGCGGCCGCCGTTTTCTTTTGTGGCGCCTTCAAACGCTTCTCCGCCGCGGTTTTCGCCGAACCTTTCCGCCGCGCAATCGTTTCGACTTCAGACCTTTCGAATTCGATGGTCCTTAGGCGACGCATGCGCTTTCAGCGCATTTACCGGCGGCGCCATGCACCGGATCGCATCATTGCTCGATGCGCGACTTGTGCCCGGTTTTGCTGGCCCAGGCGTTCCACGTCGCCTTCTCCGTCGCCTTCTCCCCGATTTCCGCTCCCGCGAAACGTCGCCGGCTCGCTCCGCCTTTCTCTTTTCGCGTGAGCGCGCGCCTCTCGTGCAAAACGCTACATAGTAGCATCAGACGCACTGATGGATTTGAATTGAAAATACGATTGGCAACTCCGGCCGCGACTCCCTATTTATCATGGTGCGCGACGTTGTTTTCGAAGCGCGTTTTTCAAATCCAAGGAGGAACTACTCATGAAGACCTGGATGAAGCCTGCCGTTCGCGAACAGGAAGTCGGCCTCGAGGTTACCTCGTACCTGCCGGCTGAGATCGACATCATCTAACGTCGATCGTTTTCGGTCTTTAGCGCGGCGGCCGCCACGTGCGGCCGTCGCGCTTTTTTATGCGGGGCCGGTCGCGTCAAGCCGCTGGCCATGCGCGCAGAAAGCGCAAATGATGACGGGCCCTTCCGTTCACGAGAGGCCCCAGAGAATGCTCATCCGCCATCCCGTACCGAGCGACGAAGCCGCCTGGCGTGGGCTTTGGGCGGGCTATGTCGCCTTCTACGAAGCCGACGTCGCCGAGGCCGTCACCGCCCGGACCTGGGAGCGGCTGATCCATAAGCAGGACGGGCTCGTGTGCCGGGTCGCCGAAGCGGACGGCACGATCTGCGGCTTCAGCCTTTCGGTGCTGCATGCCGGCACGTGGAGCCTCACGCCCGTCTGCTACCTGGAGGACCTGTTCGTTGCTCCCGAGCAGCGCGGCCGCGGCATCGGGGAAGCCCTGATCCGCGATCTTGTGGCGATGGCCAAGAGCCAGGGGTGGTCGGGCCTCTACTGGCACACGCGCGCCTCGAACGCGAACGCGCGCCGCGTTTACGATCGCTTTACCGTGGCCGACGATTTCGTCCGCTATCGGCTGCTTTTCTAACGGCTTCCGCCGCATGCATCCGAAAAAGGAACGGCTTTTGCTCATGCTCGGGCAGAAGTGCCGAAGCGTCTCGCCGTGAGACGCCGGCCGAGGTATGAGGCGCGAAAATGGCACGTAGCGAAGCCGGACAGGACACCCGGTTGGCGTGGGTCGATGTAGCCAAGGGGCTCTGCATCCTGCTGGTGGTGCTGATGCACGCGACCCTCGGCGTCGAGAAGGCCGTGGGCTTCGACACCGGCCTGCACGGCTTCATCGAGTGGGCGCGGCCGTTCCGCATGCCGGACTTCTTCCTCATCTCGGGGCTTTTCCTTGCCGCGCGGATCGACCGGCCGTGGCGCAGCTATCTCGACACGAAGGTCGTGCACTTCGCGTATTTCTATGTGCTCTGGCTCACGATCCAGTTCGCCATGAAGGCTCCTGGCATGGTGCAGGAGAACGGGGCGGCGGCGACGCTCGCCGACTACCTCACCAGTTTCGTGGTGCCGTTCGGCACGCTCTGGTTCATCTACCTGCTGGCCGTCTACTTCGTGGTTGCGAAGCTGCTTCGGCCGCTGCCCAAATGGCTGGTTCTGGCGGGCGCGGCTGCGCTGCACGTTTTCGCCCCGCACACGGACGTCTTCATCGTCGACGAGTTCGCAAGCCGCTTCGTATTCTTCTTCGCAGGCTATGCGCTGGCGCCTCAGGTGTTCGCGTTCGCCGACCGCGTGCGCGCGGTTCCTGTGGCGGCCATCGCGGCCGGGCTCGGCGTGTGGGCCGTGTTCAACGCGGTTGCCGTCTCCTCCGGCGCGGCGCATCTGGCGGGCCCGGACCTCGCGTTCTCGTTCATCGGCATCGGCGCCGTCATCGCGCTCAGCGTCGCCATCACGCATCGCTTTGCCGGGCAGGTGCTCGGGTACTGCGGACGCAATTCGATCGCGGTCTACCTGGCGTTCCCGCTGTTCATGGGGCCGGTGCGGATCGTGCTCCTGAAGCTCATCGGCGCGGACGCGGCGACCGCCATCGCCGTTGCTTCGGCGCTCGCGGGCGTCGTCGGCGCGCTTGCGATGCAGTGGGCGCTCAAGGGCACGCGCCTGAGCTTCCTGTTCACCCGTCCGGCGGCGTTCCGGCTGCAGTCGCGCCGTGACGCCAGACCGGCTTCCTCAGCGAGCCCCGCCGCGGCCTGACCGCCGCGCGGAGCAGAGCCTCAAAGCGGAACTTCGGGCTGCTTTTTGGCTTCCCGCTCCAGGCGGTCGATGCGCTCCTTGAACTTCTTCACCATGCCCTCGACGTAGTCGAACATCTTGTCGACGTCGCGCTCGTTGGGTACGGGCAAATCGCCGGGAGGGGGCGGTGGGGCCGCATCTCCTGCGGACGGCGCGCCGAGCGGTCCGTCGCGCAGGCGCTTCTCCGCTTCGAGCGCGCGGGCTTCGGCTTCGAGTTGCTCGACGCGCTTCTTCAGCTCGCTTTCCTGCACCGGCATATCCTTGCAGGACCACGCGCCGTCCTTGCCGGTGCAGAACGACATCGCCCCCGTCTCACGATCGAGGCGAATGACGCCGCCGTCCGCCGGCATCATCGAGTACCGACCGGCCTCCTCGCCGGCCGCAGCGGCCGGGGTTGCCAATACCGCCAAGAGGGTTGCGACCAGCCAAAGACGCACCGTGCCTTGGCGACCATTCCAGTGTTCCACCGCTGCTCTCCATTACAGAAATACGGGCCCACGTCACACGTCCGCGCGCCGGTCCTTCCCGGCCCCGGATGGGCTCCAAATTCCCTCTGATTTAGCAACCGATTGTGACCGCGTCCGGCCTGCCGGCGGCCGATTGTGCGAATCACCTCGTCCCTCCCCAGCCGAAAAGCGGTCGGAAAGCCCCGATTTGTGCCCGCGCAGCACGACTTAACGCATCGTTTACTGGCGGCTGTCAGCTTGAACCCGATCGGGTTTTTGGTTTGTGCCTCGTCTGACCCTTCGAACGCGTCTCGACCCGGCACACCGGAGCGGTTTTGACCGCTCTACCCCCTCCACTGGGGAACGGCCGGCGACGAACGCCGCACTGCCACCGTGGGGACCGCGATGTTGCATAGTGACCAAAAGGGTTGGCCAGCGCCGCACGGCGCCTATGGCTGGCCGCAAGCCACGGGATTTGATGGCGACGCCATCTCCATGGGACCTGATGGCGCTGCCATCCAGGCCCTCGCGCGCGATATCGAAGACATGCAGCGCCGCCAGGGCGACAGCATCGCGCACATCATGGGCCGCCTGAAAGCGCTCGAAGCGAACGCCGCCGCACGGCGCGCTGCGCCGGAAAGCGTGCGGGCTCCGGCAGGCGATGAGCCTTGGGATGCGGCCAACGCCGAAGCCCTGATGCAGAGCTACGAAGCGCATGCCGCTTCCCCCCCGCACGGCGCCGGATACGGCCCGGCCTACAGACCCGACCAGAGCGGCCATGCGCCCCACTACGGCGCCGGCCCCGCACACAGCGCCCAGGACTGGATCGGCCATCGGTTCAGCGATGTCACGGACCGCATTCGCCGCACGCTGACCGACCTCAAGCCCGGCAGCACGATGGCGCTGCTCGAAGAGCGCCTGGACCAGTTCCAGCGCCACATCGCATTGGCGCTCGAAGACGTCGTGCGGCGCTCGGATATCGAGGGCATTCGTCTCATCGAAGCGCACGTTGCCGATCTCGGCGACAAACTGGTCGATCTCGAGCGCCAGGTTGCGCGGCTCGACGGCATCGAAGCCGACGTCCGCAGCGTCATCGAACAGGTTTCCGATGAGCGCATCGCCAAGCTGATCGACGGCAACGCCCGTTTCACCGCCGACCTCGAAGCGGTCGCACGCCGCGCGGCCGAGGAAGTTCACGCCCGCCTCGGCGGCACGCACGAGCCCGACACGCGCGCGCACGATGACCTGCGCGCCATGATCGAAGCCTCGATCCAGGATCGCCGGGCGGCCGAAGCCGAGGCCGCCACGCTCGTGAACGGCCTGTCGGGCCGTATGAGCGCGCAGGCCGACCGCTACGACGAACTCAAAGCGCTGATCGTGCAGGCAACGCAGGAGCAGCGCCAGGGCGAGCAGACCGCCATCGGCATGCTCGACACGCTGCAGCAGGCGCTGGTGCAGGTGCTCGACCGCATAGACGTGCTGGAGCAGCGTCAACCGGTCTCGGCAGCGATGGCCGTCGCGCCGATGGCCGCAGAGCCCGCCGCGCCGGTCTTCGGCTTCGGCTCAGCAGACGCATTCCGCCCGTCGCCGCGCAGCGCCGTGATGGCCACCTATGAAGCTGACGAATCGCAGCGGAGCGAGTTTCACGCCGAGCCCGCGCCGTTCGCCGCCACGCGTGAGTTCCCCGCCGACCTTCCGGAAGCCGGCGACGGCGAGCCGCATTTCGACCGCATGCGCCGCGATTTCGTCGCCGACGCCCGCCGCGCCAAGATGAAGGCGGCCGCCAACCGCGCCGAAGCCGTGTCCAGCACGCCCGAACCGGCCAAGAGCCGCGGCGTCGACAAGACGCGTGCCGCGCTTGCGCAGGTGGCCGGCATTCAACTTCCGAACGTGGGCGGCAAGCTGTTCGGCGCTTCGCCGAAGCTGCTGGCCGGCGCGCTCGCGCTCATCGTCGCCATCAACGGCGGCCTGCTGCTGCTCAACCGCAAGGACACGCCTGCGGCGGCTCCTCCCGTGATCGTGCAGCCGTCGCAAGACCCCGCTGCCGCACCGGATGCGCCCGCCGCAGATCCTTCTGCCGGTCCTGCCGCCGATCCGGGGCCGCGCTCCGATACCGGAAGCGAGGGCACGGGCTTCGCCGAGGTTGAGCCGCCCGCGGATACCGATACGGCCGCGACGCCTTATGGCCTGCAGGACGACGTTCTCGATCCGCCCGCGGCCACGACGCTCGACGGCTCGGCCGCCCTCGTTCCGAGCGGCATGACGATCGCGCGTCCGGCGGGATCGATGCCCGACGAAATGGTCGCCGACGTCTACCAGCAGCAGGTGCTCGCCAGCCTTTCCGGCAAGCTCGGAAATGCAGTCGCCGGAAAATCGACGGATGCGTTGCTGCCCGACGCCAATGGACGCATCGACAACATCGCTCATTCGCCGACCGCCGCCCAGGACGGCGCGGCTGGTGATCGCACAAGCGCGCTCGACCTGCCGCCTGTCTCGGTCGGACCGCTCTCGCTGCGCATCGCGGCCGCCAACGGCGACGCCTCGGCTGAATTCGAAGTCGCGGCGCGGCTTGCGGAAGGCAAGGGCACCGAGCAGAACTACGGCGAAGCGCTGCGGTGGTATCAGCGCTCGGCTGCCAAGGGCTTTGCGCAGGCGCAGTATCGCCTCGGCACCTTCTACGAACGCGGGCTCGGCGTGCCGCAGGACGTGGAGCGGGCCAAGGTCTGGTACACGCGTGCAGCCGAGCAGGGCAACGTCAAGTCCATGCACAATCTCGCCGTGCTTGCCGCCGGCGGCGACAGCAGCAATCCGGACTATGCGGGCGCCAGGTCGTGGTTCGTGAAGGCGGCCGAGCACGGCCTCGCCGACAGCCAGTACAATCTCGGCGTGCTCTTGGAGAACGGTCTCGGCACGAAGGTCGACAAGGCCAACGCCTACAAGTGGTATGCGCTGGCGGCCAAGAACGGCGACACGGACGCGCTGGAACGGCGTGATGCTCTGAAAGCCGCGTTCACGCCTGAAGTCCTGAAGGCGGCCGATCGCCTCGTGGCCGACTTCAAGGTCCGCCGCGCCACGCCGCTCGCCAACGATGCGCGCGCAGCCGGTGAAGATTGGAAGAAGCGCGCAAACAACGGCAACGGCTAGCAGCCGCTCAAGGTCTTCCGTACCAGTCCGACGATTTGAGCCACCGGCGGCGCGATCCAATCCGATCGCCCGCCGGTCGCGCGTCTATCCCGTTGTTTTGGCGCACGGCTTGGCGAAAATCCGATCGGCCGGTCCGGCAAGCGCTCTAGCACTTGCCCACAAGGTTCAATACGATGCGGCGCGAGAGCGGCTCTGCCTCCGGGCCGCTTCGCCGCTCGGTCTGGGGCCGCTTCGCCGCCGCGCACCGTGGCGGTTTTCGTTCTGCTCCCCATTATGACGCTCACTGCGACGAAACGGGTCTCAGCGTACAGTATGCATATCTACCTGCCGATCGCCGAGATGTCCGCCAACGTGCTGCTGTTTCTCGGCATGGGATGCGCGGTGGGGTTCCTCTCGGGGCTGTTCGGCGTCGGCGGCGGGTTTCTCATGACGCCGCTTTTGATTTTCTCCGGCATCCCGACGGCGGTTGCGGTCGGCACGGGGGCGGCGCAGATCGTGGCGGCCTCAGTATCCGGCGCGGTCGCCCAGTACCGGCGCAACAACGTCGACATCAAGATGGGCGTGGTGCTGCTGGCAGGCGGCGTCGTGGGCTCGGTCATCGGCGTCAAAATGGTGCGCATCCTGCGCATGGCGGGGCAGTTCGACCTGTTCGTGGCGCTCGCCTACGTGACGTTCCTCGGCGTCATCGGCACGTTGATGCTGATCGAGAGCGCCAGCGCCATCCAGGCCGCGCGCAGCGGCGCGCCCCGGGCGCGGCGTCAGCCGGGACAGCATTCCTGGATCCACAAGCTGCCGTTCAAGATGCGCTTCCATCGCTCGAAGCTCTACATCAGCGCACTGCCGCCGCTGATGATCGGCGCGTTCGTAGGCTTCCTGGGCGCCATCATGGGGGCCGGCGGCGGCTTCATCATGGTTCCCGCGATGATCTATCTCTTGCGCGTGCCGACCAATGTCGTGGTGGGCACGTCGCTGTTCCAGATCGTGTTCGTCTCGGCCGTGACGACGGTGATGCAGGCGTCGGAAAACTACAGCGTCGACGTGGTGCTGGCGCTGCTGCTGATCGTCAGCGGCGTCGTAGGCGCGCAGTACGGCGCGGCGGCCGGCGCTCGTCTCAAGGGCGAGCAACTGCGGCTGTTGCTTGCGGCGCTGGTGCTACTGGTCTGCATCCGCATCGGCTGGGATCTCGTCGTCACGCCGCCGGAGCTGTTCAGCATCACGACCTCGCTGGGGGCTCCGGAATGACCCGTCGCTGGATCGCGCTCTCCGTTGTTTTTGCAGCTCTTGCCGCGGTCGCGGCTCCGGCGCACGCCGCGCCATCGGAGCCCTCAGCAACGTCGCGTGAAGCCGCGCCCGCCCGAGCCGCCTCGCCCAACATCGAACTGGCCCAGCGCCCGCGCAAACCGCTGCCGGGCAAGCCGCCTGCGGGCGCGCCCAAGGAAAGCGTGGAGGCGGATGTCTCCTCGCGCACCATCGCCGTCACGTCGGGCTTCACGGGTACGGAAATCGTGGTCTTCGGCTCGGTCGTCAACAGCCGCCAGACCAGCGCGGAGGCGGGCTACTACGACGTCGTCGTCGTGCTGGAAGCGATGGCGACCCCGCTGCTGGCGCGCCGCAAGTCGAACGTTGCGGGGCTCTGGGTCAACACGACTTCGGTCGGGTTCGAAGGAGCGCCGAGCTACTACGCCATCGTCTCGACGCGGCCGATCGAAGAGATCGCCGACGAAGACCTGCTCGAACGCCACGCCATCGGGCTCGATTTCGTGCGCCTCGCGCCGGCCGCCCGCTCGGCCATCGAAACGCAAGCGAGCGACCTCAAGGCGTTCAAGGAAGCGGTCGTCCGGCTCAAGCAGAAGGAAGGGCTCTATATCAAGGCGGACTATGGCGTCATCTTCATCGGCCAGAGCCTATTCCGCAGCTCCATCACGCTGCCCGCCAACGTGCCGGTCGGGCCGCTGACGGCGCGCGTCTATCTGTTTCGCGAGGGGGAATTGCTCAGCACGTTTTCGTCGCGCGTGAAGTTCGAGCGCGAGGGCATCGAGTTGTGGCTCTACCGCTTCGCGATGCGCCAGCCGGTGCTCTATGGGCTGTTTGCGGTGTTCGTTGCGGTCGCGGCCGGACTGATCGCGTCGACGGTGTTCCGGCGCCGAGATGCGGCGTGAAGGTGGGCAGTGGGCAGTGGGCAGTGGGCAGTAAAGTGTGACTTGTCAGTCTTCTTTCAGAAGACTTCTTTCCTTCAGTCTTCTTTCAGAAGACGGGCGGCAATCGGGTAGAGGCCTTCCTGGCCCATGACCAGAACTGACAGACCGTCGTTGCCGAACAGCGGCGCGAAGGCGTCGTCCAGCACATTGAGACCGCCCGCGTAGGTGCCGAAGGCCGGCATGACGAGGCGGTTGCCGTTGGCGACGAAGCACGGACGGCGGATGACGTGGCCGTGGAACGAAACGCGCGCCGCCGGGTGGAGATGGGCCGCGACCTCGTGCGTCACTGGGCTCGCCGTCGGCTCATGGCGGAACGTGATGCCCGAAACGGTGATCTCCGACAGCACACGGCCGCCGAAGCAGGACGCGATCTTCGGATCATGATTGCCGTTCAGCCAGATCCAGGTGCGATCTTCCTGCAGGATGCCAAGCGTTTCGCGATCGCGGACGCTCATGCGGTCGGCGGCTCCGACATCGTGGAAGCTGTCGCCGAGGCAAATCACGGTAGAAGCGGAGTAAGCATCGAGCGTCGCGGCAAGGCGCTCCAGCGTGGCCGCCGTGTCGTAGGGCGGCAGCAGGATGCCTCGCGAGGCGAAGGACGAGCCCTTTTCCAGATGGAGATCGGCGACGATCAACGCGTCTTCGGCGGGCCAATAGAGCGCGCCCGAGACGTCGGCGACAAACGAGCGGCCCGCAATCGAAAGGGGCTGGCGGCTGAATTCGCCCACGTCGAGGCGCTCAGGCTTGAGTTCGAGCCGCTGTGTCGCGCTTCTCACGTGGCCTCCCCGTTCCCCGCCCGCGTCGCGTCCGCGATCAGCTCGGCGGCCGCATCCCGCAGAATATCCTCGCGCGTCACGCCGCCGACCGGCTCAATTCCGATTTCGAGCAGGATCGGGACAGAAAGCGGCGACACGCTCACCAATGGTTGATGCCTGATTCGCCCACGGATGCGGGCCAGGAATTGGCCGAGCCGGACAATATCCAATAGCCCTGTTGCCGCGTCCTCCCATGCCGCTTCGAGCAAAATATGGCCGGGATCGTGGCGGCGGAGCACATTGTAAATCAGGTCCGTGGAGAAGGTGATCTGACGGCCGCTCTTCTCGAGCCCCGGATGGCGGCGCTCGATCAGCCCGGCAATGACGGCCACGGTACGAAACGTGCGGCGCATCAAGGCGCTCTCGGCCAGCCAGGATTCGAGATCGTCGCCCAGCATGTCCTGGGCGAACAGGTCCGCGAGGTCCAGCGTGCCATCCGCGATGTGCTGGCCGAGATCGCCCAGCGCCCAGACGGCAAGGCCGTAGTCGTTGGCGACAAAGCCGAGGGGACGGGCGCCCGCGCGTTCCAGGCGGCGGGTGAGCAGCATGCCGAGCGTCTGGTGCGCAAGGCGGCCCTCGAACGGATAGATGAGCATGAAATGCCGGCCGCGACGCGGAAACGTCTCGATCAGCACGTCATCCACGCCGGGAAGCTGGGAGACGCGCTGCTGGAGCGTCAGCCATTCCGCGACGGGCGTGGGCAGGCCCGACCACTGCTTCGGATCGGCCAGCATGGCGCGGACGCGCCGGGCAAGATGCGTCGACAGCGGAAACTTGCCGCCGGCGTAGCTCGGGATCATGGCGTCGGCGCCCGGCGCGCGGGTGACGTAGGCTTCGGTCTCCTCCATGCCCTCGAAGCGGAGCACCTCGCCGGCGAACACGAACGTCATGCCGGGCGACAACTGCTCGACGAAATATTCCTCCACCTCGCCAAGCACGCGCCCTCCGACCAACGGGCGTGGCGCGCCCGGCTTGCGGGAGCGACGCCGGCCAACCAGGCGCACCTTGATCATCGGCGCTTCGACGATGGTGCCCGCGTTCATGCGGTACTGGCGCGCCAGGGAGGGGTGCGAGAGACGGAGCTTGCCGTCCTCTGTGGGGCGCAGGCGGGCGAAGCGCTCGTAGGCCTTCAAGGCGTAGCCGCCGGTCGAGACGAAATCGACGACGCGATCGAAGCGGTTGCGCGTGAGCCCGGCATAGGGCGTCGCGGCGCGCACCTCGCGATACAGCGCATCCGGATCGAACGGGCCGTTGCACGCCGTGCCCATGACGTGCTGGGCGAGCACGTCGAGGGCGCCGGACCTGGAAATGGTCGTGTCCTGCTCACCGGCCTTGGCGGCATCGAGCGCGGCGCGGCACTCCAGCACCTCGAAGCGGTTGGCGGGAACGAGCAACGCGGTTGAAGGATCGTCGAGGCGATGGTTGGCGCGGCCGATGCGCTGCGTCAGCCGCGAGGCGCCCTTCGGCGCGCCGACATTGACCACGAGATCGACGTCGCCCCAGTCGATGCCGAGGTCGAGGGTGGAGGTGGCGACGACGGCGCGCAGGCGGCCTTCCGTCATGGCCTGCTCCACCTTCTGGCGGCGCGTCTTGTCGAGCGAGCCGTGATGGAGCGCGATGGGGAGAGACGCCTCGTTGAGCTTCCACAGCTCCTGAAACACGAGCTCCGCCTGCATGCGCGTGTTGACGAACACCAGCGTCGTGCGGTGGGCGGCGATGGCGCGGTAGATCTCGTGCATGGCGTAGCGGGCCGAGTGGCCGCCCCAGGGCACCGGCTCCTCGATTTCCAGGATCTCGATGACCGGGGCGGCGCCGCCGCGCGCCACCACCAGGTCGGCCATCGTGCGCCGGTCGTCCGGCTGGGTTTGCGGCATGAGGTAGCTAAGGAGCTCGCTCGGGCGGGCGACCGTCGCCGACAAGCCGATGGTCATCAGGCCGGGAGAGAGGGTGTGAAGTCGGGCCAGTCCGAGCGACAGCAGGTCGCCGCGCTTCGACGGCGCAAGGGCATGCAGCTCGTCGAGAATGATGGTGTCGAGCGAACCGAAGACATAGGACGCGTCCGGGCTCGCCAGCATCAGGGCGATCTGCTCCGGCGTCGTCAGCAGGATGTGGGGCGGGCGCGCGCGCTGGCGGGCGCGGCGGGCGACGCTGGTATCGCCGGAGCGGGTCTCGATGGAGACGCGCAGGCCCATTTCCGTGATGGGGGCCACGAGATTGCGGGCGATGTCCTCGGCCAGCGCCTTCAGCGGCGAGATGTAGAGCGTGTGGAGGCCGCTCCCGGCGTCGTTGGACCGGCGGCGCGGCTGCTTTTCAAGGGCGACGAGGGTGGGCAGGAAGCCCGCGAGCGTTTTGCCCGCGCCGGTGGGCGCGACCAGCAGCGTCGAGCGCCGCTCCTCGGCCTTGGCCAGCAAGGCGAGCTGATGGGCGCGCGGGCTCCATCCCCGGCGTGCAAACCAGGCGTCGAACGGGGCCGGAAGCGCCGCCTCGACGGCGCGCGGGGACGCCGCCTCGTCAGCGGGCCGCCGTGCGGCGCGCCGCCTGGGATCGGCCGATACCCGTTTTGCCTTCTCCCTTACGCCTCGCACGCGTCTCAGACTTCCTTCGCGGCCGGACGGCCCCTATGTTAAAGGGGCTTTGGCCGTTCGATTTTCACCGCGAGAGCTGGCCCTTCGAGCCGACCCGCAATTGATGGATCCCGACTGCATGGACCGTAACACGATTTTCGGCGGAAACCCGTTCGGGGTGCTGCTTCGCCTCGCGCTGATTTCGATCGTGGTCGGGATCGTGATGAAGGCGCTCGGCATCGACCTCGGCAATTTCTTCCAGCGCATCAACGAGCTGTTGCGCAACATCTACGACCTCGGGTTTGGGGCTATCGAGTGGATCGTCGAGTACATGCTGCTCGGCGCGCTGGTGGTGGTGCCGATCTGGCTGATCGCGCGGCTCGCGGGCGCATCGCGGTCGAAGTCGGAGTAGGCGCGCCTAATCCAGCGGTCTGGCGGCCCACTCGTCGGCGCGCGTGCCGGTGAGCTGGCCGATGGAGGCGACGCCTCGGTCGGCGCAGGCTTTGGCGAGATGGGCGTGGATGCGGGCGATCAGCCCCGGGCCCTCGTAGATCAACCCCGTATAGAGCTGCAGCAGCATTGCTCCAGCCTCGATCTTGGCGAGCGCGGCTTCGCCGCTGTCGATGCCGCCGATGCCGATCAGCGGCACCCGGCCCTCTGTCGCCCGGAACACCCGCGCGAGCATGACCGTGGCACGATGAAACAGCGGACGGCCGGACAATCCGCCCGCCTCAGCCGCCGTTTGGCCGGACACGCCGGGACGGGCGATAGTGGTATTCGAGACGGCAATGCCGTCGACGCGATGGGCCATGAGCGCGGCGGCGATCTCGGCGACGTCGCCATCGGCGATGTCGGGCGCGAGCTTGACGACGATGGGTCGGCTCGGATGTCCTTCCGCGATCTTGGCGTCCCGCGCAGCCATGATGCGCGACAGCAGCGCCTCCAGCGCCTCGGGCGACTGGAGATCGCGCAGGCCCGGTGTGTTGGGCGACGAGATGTTGACCGTGAAATAGCTGGCGACGTCGTAGAAGGCATCGAGCCCCGCGACGTAGTCCGCGATGCGGTCGGCGCTGTCCTTGTTGGCGCCGATATTGATGCCGACGATGCCGCGGCGGGGGCGCGCGCGAAGACGCTCGAGCGCGGCCGCGTGGCCTGCGTTGTTGAAGCCGAGGCGGTTAATCACCGCGCCCTCGGACGGCAGCCTGAACACGCGCGGGGCGGGATTGCCCGGCTGCGCCTTCGGCGTGGTGGTGCCAATTTCCGCGAAACCACATCCGAGCCCCAGCACCGCATCCGGCACGCGGGCGTCCTTATCGAAACCGGCCGCGATACCTAAGGGATTTGGGAACGCCATGCCCCAGAGCGCCACCTCCAGCGAGCGGGCCGGGGCCGATGGCGGACGAGGGTAAACGCCGAGCTCAAGGCCGCGCAGCGTCAGCTCGTGCGCCACCTCCGGCTCGAAAGCGAGCAGCATGGGCCGGGCGAGATTTGAGAGCGCGTTCAGCACGCCAGCATGTCCTGCGGGATGATCGGCGCGCCGTCGGGCGCGAGCGTCACCGGCTTCTCCCACAGCGCGAGCGCCGTCGGCAAGGGCGTATAGAGATGCGGGAAGAGATCGCCTCCGCGGGCGGGCTCCCAAACCAAACCGGGAAGCGCCTGCTCGTCGAACGCAACCAGCAGGATGTTCTCTCGCCCCCTATAGTACTTTTCCGCTGTCGCACGGACCTGATGCGGCGCGGATAAATGAATGTAGCCATCGCGCGCGTCGTCGGGCGAGCCCTTGAACGCGCCGTCCCGGCACGCCTCGGCCCAGGCCTCGCGGGCTACAAGCTTGAACACGATTTTCTCTGCGCGCATTCCGTTTCACTCTCTGCCGGCCGTCGCGTTTTGTTCGACACATGTCGATGCGCTTTCGTCGTATCGGGAATTTATATCCTCGTGCCGACGCATACGTTTCGTATACACTGAGCTCGGCTAAGCGCAATTTTCGGCGCTTCGATCGACAGCTTTTTTACGCGGTGGATTTTCAGCGCTGACGTGGGCGTGCGCTCGCCCTGCATTTTGTCTCATGCCCTGCCTCATCGCTCTGCGTTTGATTGTGGCGGCGCCCGATGCGACCGCCGGCCGGAGGATCACGACCGAACGACACTCGAAACGACCAACACTCGAACGACCAAGCCACGATCTACCACGAGCGACCAAGCCAAGGGCGTCCCTAGCGTGCACGAACGGATTTCAGTCAGCGTTGTTACGCTCGGTACTTTGTTTTCGGAAGCTTACCAGTTCAAGCTCCCCTACTTCCAGCGCGCCTATGCGTGGCAGACCGCCGAAATCGGACGGCTGCTGACCGACATCGTGGCGGCCATGCTGCGAGACGACGGACAGCGCGGCTACTTTCTCGGCAAACTCTCGGTTGCGAAAAAAAAGGGCGAGCCGGAAACCGCCCTGGTGGACGGGCATCAGCGCGTTATGTCGCTCACGATCCTGTTTGCGGTGCTGCGCGACCTCGAAAGCGATCCCCGCCGGCAGGAGCTGTTGAGCAGCTTCATTCGCGGCGAGACGCTACGTCTCACGCCGCAGGACGCGATGGCGCTGACCTGCGAACGCTTCGTGCAGGCGCCCGGCGCGACGTCTCTCGACTTCGACGAGGATCGCGACACCCTGTCCGAGACCGAGCGCAACGTGATCGACAACCGCGATCATCTCAAGGCGGAGCTCTCGTCCAGCGACTACACACCGGAAATGCGCCACGCGCTCGTCACCTACCTGGCCGAGAGATGCTGCGTCATCGTCTCGTCGGTCGAGGATGTCGAAGAAGCGTGGCATTTCCTCAAGACCGAGGAAGAGACGCGGGTCGATTTCAGCAAGGCGGACCGGGCGAAATTCCACCTGTTCGCCATCGCGCGGCCCGAAGAGCGCAACGAATGCCAGGCGATCTGGAGTGCGTGCGAGGCGTCGATCGGCGCCGAGGACATGCACGCCCTGCTCGGACACTTGCGGACGCTGAAAAAGCGCAAGATGAGCGGAAAGCCGATCGAAAGCGACATCGCCGAAAGCTATGCCTTCAACAAACCCGGCGCCTGCCTTTCGTTTCTACGCAACGGCCTTCAACCGGCAGCGGAGCAGCTCGCCAATCTGCGACGGGGGGCCGACGTGACGATCCGCCCCCACACGGAGCGCCTGAGCTGGATCGACCCTCAGCTCTGGGTTCCCGCCGCGCTGCTCTGGTTGCAGCGCCCGCGCGCCGAGGCGCAGACGGCGCTGTTCTTCAAGCGCCTCGACCGGCTCGTCTGGATGATGAAGATCGCGGGCTTCGATCCGACGAAGCAGTCCAACCGGATCATCGACCTGCTCGGCGAAATCGACAGAACCGACGATGTCGTGAAGATGCGCGCGCTCGACGTGACGGGCGCGCTGCGCACTGCCGCGCTGGCCAACCTGCGCAGCACGACGTTCGACCAGAAGCATTATTGCGGACGCGTGCTCCGGCGCATCTGTCTCAACCTCGGACAGGATCCCGGGCCGATCGAAAAGAATACGCTCACGCTCGAGCATGTGCTGCCGCGCAGCTATTCGGCGAAAAACGGCTGGGTCGATGCGTTTCCGAACGCGAGAGCCGTCCACCAGTATTCTCACCGGCTCGGCAATCTGGCGCTGCTGTCGCCCGCCGAGAACCAGGCGGCTGCCTCGCTCGACTGGGAGAGGAAGCGGCAGATCCTCTCGCGTTCGAATTGCGTGCTATCGCGCCAGCTTGCCGACACCCCGGTCTGGTCGCCGGCACGCATCGTCGAGCGCACCGAGGAGATGATCGGCGTCCTGTGCAGCGAATGGGAGATCAAGCCCTAGGCTGCGCGCCGCCGTCGATTACGACGCCTTTTCTTCCGCCGCAACCAGCTCGCCATTGAGGGCGGACGCGATCAGCGCACGCGTCTCGGCTACGCCATAGAGCGCGATGAACGAGCCGAAACGCGGCCCTTTGCTTTCGCCAAGCAGGATCTCGTAGATGCTGTTGAACCAGGCATTCGAGACGCCGGGCTTTTCGGGCGTGGCGTTCTTGGCCTCGAAATCCTGATAGCGCGGCACGGCGCGGCCGACGTCGTAGATGATCGCCTGCAGGTCCTCGGCGCTCGCGCCGGATGGCGCCTTGGCGAGCGCGTCCGACAAGGCCGTGAGGGCGGCCCGTTCCACCTCGTCGGCGGCGCGATGGCGCTTCTTCGGCTTCACGAAGTCGGTGTAGTAGCGCACAGCGTAGCCGGCGAGTTGATCGAGCAACGGCGAGGCTTCCGGGCTCGTGCCCGGGAAGTGCCGCTTGATGAAGCCCCAGAGCACGGACTTGTCCTCGGCGTTCGAAGCCGCCACCAGATTGAGCAGCAGGGCGAACGTCACCGGCAGCTCGGTTGCGGGCGGGGTGCCGCCATGGATGTGCCACACGCCGTTGTCGAGCTTGGCCTTGCCTTCCTGCCACGGATAGGCCGCGAGCAACTGCAGGTATTCGTCGACGGCGCGCGGAATGACGTCGAAATAGAGCTTCTTGGCGCTGCGGGGCTTCTGGAACATGAACAGCGCAAGGCTTTCCGGCGAGGCGTAGGTCAGCCACTCGTCGATCGTGAGGCCATTGCCCTTGGACTTCGAGATCTTCTCGCCGTTCTCATCGAGGAACAGCTCGTAGACATAGTGCTCGGGGGGCGTGCCGCCCAGAACCTGACAGATCTTGTCGTAGATCGGCGCGTTGGTCTGGTGGTCCTTGCCGAACATCTCGAAATCAACGCCCAACGCGGCCCAGCGCGCGCCGAAATCCGGCTTCCACTGCAGCTTCACGTTTCCGCCGGTGACCGGCAGCGTCACGTCGCGGCCGTCCTCGTCGGCGAAGGTGACGGTGCCGTCCTTGGCGTTCACCTCCTTCATCGGCACGTAGAGCACGCGGCCGCTGATCGGCGAGATGGGCAGGAAGGGACTGTAGGTTGCCTGGCGCTCGGCGCCGAGGGTCGGCAGCATCACGTCCATGATCGCCTGATAGCGCTCGGCGGCGCGCAGCAGCACCTCGTCGAAGCGGCCGGACTTATAAAATTCGGTGGCGCTCGCGAACTCGTAGTCGAACCCGAAGGTATCGAGGAAGCGGCGGAGCATCGCGTTGTTGTGATGACCGAAGCTCGGATAGTCGCCGCCGAACGGATTGGGCACCGCCGTCAGCGGCATCTGCAGGTAGGGCTCGAGCGCGGCGCGATCGGGGACGTTGTCCGGGATCTTGCGCATGCCGTCCATGTCGTCCGAGAAGCAGAGCAGCCGCGTCTTGATCTGGCCGCCCGTCAGCGCCTCGAATGCGCGGCGAACCATCGTCGTGCGCGCGACCTCGCCGAACGTTCCGATATGCGGCAGGCCCGACGGGCCATAGCCGGTCTCGAACAGAACGGTCCCGTCGAAGCCTTTGCGCTTCTCGATGCGCTTGATCAGACGGCGCGCTTCCTCGAAGGGCCATGCCCTTGCGTCCGCCAGGGCGGAGAGGACTGAATCGCTTGCGGCGTCGGACATCGGGAAGGCCTTCGAGTTTGGCGGCAAATCAATGGAGCGCGCAACGTATGGGGCAGGGCATGGCGCGTCAATTGCGGGCGATCCGGCCGCAACATCCCGCTGGCATTTCGCTCAGGCGGGCGTTTGGGCGGGGCCGGCCGGGTGGCGTGGCCGGCGCGGGCGGAAGAGGCGACGCACGAGAAGCAGGACAAAGAGCATCGCCACGCCGAGACCGGCGACCACAACGGGATGCTTCTCCCAAATCAGGATCGGCGCGATCTGCCCCTCCCATGCGGCCTTCGCGTCCTCGATGATGGCGGTCGCGCCGCCGCTGCCGTCGCGCAGCAGCATGTCGACGGCCCGGGCCTGATCCCGGCTGGCCAGAACGGCGTTGCGGACGCGCGGTCCGGCCAGGTCCTGCATCTTGCCGGGCGTGGCGGCCAGCGCGGCCAGGATGCGGCCGCGCGTCTGAGGGTCGAGCCCATCGAGGTAGCGAGAGAGCGCGTCCAGCTCGGCCTGGGAGAAGCTCGCGGCCAGACGCTTGAGATCGATGGCGGGAAGCTCGAGCAGCCGGTCGCGCGCTTCGGGCGTCAGCGACGCGAGCCGCGTGATCGCGACATGATCTTCGATGGCGAGCAGCTTGCCCAACGTCGGGCGCGTGAAGCCTTGCGGGTCGGCGTGCCGATAGATCTCGTGCTCGATCACCTTGGGAAGCTGCTCGCCCGCCAAGGCCTGCCAGCCGAGCGCCGCATCGAGCGAACGCGTGTCGCGCGCAATTGTCATCGACGTTTCGGGCAGGAAGCGGACGGCCTCGTTGAGCGTGCCGTCTTCGAGCCGCTGCAGCACGCCGGCCTCGCCGCCGGAGGCCAGCACGAGGGCCACGACCTCGTCGAGGCGCGCCAACTGCTCGGGCTTCACGGTATCCAGGAACTTGCGGAATGCGTCATTCTTCGCGGCGAGTTCGAGCGCGGCCTGATGCGCCTTGCGGAACGTCTGCCAGATTTCCATGACGCGATCGGCCGACTTGGCGGCGATCTCGTTCAGGTGCGTGCCGATCTGCTCGCCGATCGACTTCGCGATCTCGTCCTTGACCATGCCCTTCGTTGCATCTGACTTCATTTCGTCGGCAATGATGGGCAGTACGCCATTGCGCAGCTCCCAGATGTCCTTGGCAACGAGTACGAGGCCGACGCCTCCCGCGGCGACCGACACCAGCCGCGCGACGATGCTGCCGGCCAGGCGCTGGCCGAGGCGGGCGGCGATGTTGGCGAGCTGGCGGCGCACGAGCAGCAGGGCGGCGCCCGCTATGCCGTCCCTGGATTGGGAGACGACCGCGCCCGACGAGATCGGCGCGCGCCCAGCCGACGCCTTGACGCCGAAATCGTGCTCGACGTCGGCCGATACGACGCCGGTGACTGTCGAGCCGTAGCGGTCGCCGAGAAACGCCCGCAGGCATTCGAGCGAGGGCGCGATGGCGTCTGTGCTCGCAAGCTCCAGCGTGCGGCCGACATCGTTGCCCACTCCCGTGACGAGGCTTTCGATGGCGGTCTTCATCTCGTCCGAGCGATAGACGCGCTCGGCAACGGCGGTCGAGATCTCCTGGGCCTTCTCGGAATTGATGAGCGTCTGGGCAAGGCCCGCCCAGCTCGTTTCGCTGCGGACCTCTTCGATCGCCTTGTCGACGCGCTTGGCGAGAACGCCGTCCATGCCCTGGCGGCGCCACTGTGCGTCGACGAGCGCGCGATAATCTACGGTCTTGAGCCCCTCCTGCAGGGTTTTGAGGGACAGGGTCTCGATGGCGCGGCGAAACCCGGCTTCGTCGGCGGCCTGGCAGGCTTCATAGTCGGCGCGCGTCATGGGTGTGGCGGCGAACGCCGCCGGGATGACGTCTCGTGCGCCAATGGCCAATACGAGGATCGCCGTGCAGGCGGGACGCAGATACCCGGTCAACGACAACTCCACGTCCTCATGGCTGCAGCCCCGTATTCCGGACGGGTTGCCCCGCTTTCCGGGCGGGTTGCCCCCTCTGGCCGCGAACTGCGGCCGCCGATCCAACACCGGTTCCGTTCACTATAATCTCTTGGACTTTTTGGGCACAGTGACATTTCAGAAAGTCTTGCTGTGTCGCCGTGCCGTCACCTCTGCGGTGAGGCAGCCACGGGGGCGGCACCCCGGGGCCACGCACGAGGATGCAAACGTGCAACGTGTGCCATATGCGCTCCTACAATGGCAGGGTGCGGCAATCTGGCAGGCGCCCTAAAAATAGGCCGATGCGCCGTTCAATCGGCCGAGAAAAATTAGAAAATCCAAACCCATTCGCGTTCGATTTTCGGCCCGCCGCCAACCGATGATCAGCCTACGCTTGCGATGCCCAGTCACATTTTCGCCATCCCGAGGGACGACCACCCCAACCGGTGCCGCGCCACTGGTCGGCACCTACTCGGCAAGTTGAGAAGTCACTCGAATGTGACACTGCAAATGCAGATGTAATTTGCCGACTTAACGTTGCGACCGATAGCCCCATAGTCAACCCTGGTGCGGGAGTTGCAGGTAGTGACCGACGGGGATGGCGGGGCCTTTAAGGTCGACCTGCCGAGCCGCCGGAGCGGTCGCGGACCAAAGGCGGCGAATTCAAACCTTTGAATTCAATTCTCGTCGCCAGCGACATGGTAAAGGCCGGGGTTAAGACCGGGCGGTGCCGTGTGGAACTTCACGGGCTGCTTAACGGAGCTACACTTCGATTACTCTTCTGGCGCAACGATAATAAGGGCTGCTTCGAAGGAAATTAAAGATTGCATTTCGTATGCGTGATTAATGAGATGGCAACTCTCTGCTTGGCATCTCCCAATTAATCGGCTTTATTTCCTTTCGGCGGGTCACACAGCGGGTAAGTCCTAACTGCATGAATAAGAAAGAAAAATTCAATGCCTTTCGGGGCAGCTTGGTTATTCCGGGCGGCCGCGTGGGCGTGCTTTTGGTGCATAGCCTCGGCGGAAATCCCGTCGAATTGAGGTTCGTGGCGCAGGGCATTGCTCGCCTCGGCCACACCGTTTATTGCCCGCTCGTTCCGGGACTTGGCGGCGGTACGGACACGTCTGGGCTGTCGTCCTGGCAGGATTGGTATTCGGCGCTCGAACAGGCGCACGACGAACTCAAAGCGCATTGCGACGTCGTCATCGTCGGCGGTCTTTCCGCGGGCTCGATGCTTGCGCTGCGGCTCGCCCGCGAGCGCGCAAAGGATGTCGATGGTCTGCTGCTGTTTGCGCCCACGATCTGGCCGAACGGCTGGGCCATTCCGATGCACTTCATCTTCTTCAAGCTCGTCTACCACAAGTGGGTTGCCTCGCTCATGCGCCTGCAGCAGCGCGCGCCCTACGGCATCAAGGACGAGCGCATCCGCAAGTTCGTGATCGACAGCTTCAAGAGCGAGGGACGTCCGCTCGAGGATCTGTTCGGCCGCGGCGGCGGGCTGGTTTGGGAATTCAAGGCGCTGGCGCGCGATGTGCGCCGCAGGCTCGGCGAGATCACGCAGCACGCGTGCGTGTTTCATCCGCGCTTCGACGATCAGAGCGATCTTTCGAACGCGTTCAAGCTGCAGCGCAAGCTCGGCGGGACGGTCGAAGTGACGGTGCTCGACGACAGCTATCACATGGTGACGCTGGACCGTCAGCGCTCGCTCGTCGTCGACCGCACGGTCGAGTTCGTTCAGCGCCTGACGCGCGGCATCGAGGAAAAGGCCGCGGTTTCGCGCCTTGTGAAAGGTTCGGGCGTGGCTGAGTAAGCCGCCCGCCGTTCTCGGTTTCAACGTTTGCGCATAAAAAAGCCGGCCGGTACGCAATGTACCGGCCGGTTTTGTTTTTCATTGATCGGCGCTTGCGGCCAGCGCGCGAATTCTCCGGCCGCGACAGCCCTTTTACTGGGCCGGCGGCGGGGCACCTTCACAGCGCGGCAGATCGGCCGGTGCGCGACGCCAGGCGAACGACTTGCCGAGCATCTTCACGCCGAGATAGCCGGTGACGGTCAACTGATCCTTGGCGGCCAGCACGAGGGCGGAGCTGTACTGCTTGCCGGTTTTCGGATCGTAGATCCAGCCGCCGTCGAACCCGCCGTCGCTCATCAGGCCGAGGTTGCCGAGGATCTGCAGACCGCAAATCGGGCGCGCCTGATTTTCCGGCTTGGGATTGTAGCGGTCGTGCTTCGGCACGCCTTCGGCGTTCAAGGGATCCTTGAGCCAGACGATGCGGCCGCAGAGGCGGTTCGCGTTGTCGGCGCAGATGTAAACCTCAACGGCGCCCTCGCCGCTGTCGTTGTACCAGACGCCGAGTTCCGGGCGTGCGGCCTGGCTGGATGTGGACATCGCGACCAGTCCGACGAAAAGCGCCGGAAGGGCGCGCGCGACGGGACGGGCGAAGGCGAGCAATCTCTGTCTCATGTGGGGGGACCTGATGTGGGGACCTAATGGCTAATCGGGCGGCTTCACTGAACACGCCTGCGCCGAACGGTGTCCCTTCGTCGCAGGAAGCCTACACTGCAATCAAAAGCGGCAAAAACACGAGTAATGCGTTATCGGACAAGTGCCCCAGGACATCAAGGGGCGGCGGGCGCTTACCATTTTTCTACCCCAGGACTTTGTTTTTGAAGCTTTTCCGTGCCGGGGGTAGTGCGCAACACTTTCTAAGCCTATATTCCGGCACAACAGGCGGCCATAAAAGTCCGGATGTGCCTGTCGGATTGGGCCGCCCATTGCGCTCTGGCCATTCGACACGGCCCGGTTCGATTTTCCGCCAGTCCATCAGGTGCGCCACGTCCTTGTCAGCCCTGTTTCGTAAGCTAGTCCGGCAACCCGATCGGTTCTTGAGACCATGATTCTCACTCTCGCGTTCCGCAATCTTTTCCACGATCGGATCCGCTTGGCCGTCACGCTGGTCGGCATCCTGTTCTCGATCGTGCTGGTTGCGATCCAGCTCGGCATGTACCTCGGCTCGAGCCAGATGATCACGGCGATGATCGAGCGCTCGAACAGCGACCTCTGGATCACCGCATTCGGCGCCAAGAGCTTCGAGGAAGGCGGTATGCTGCTGTCCAACCGCGAGCGCCATCAGGCCCTCGCGACGCCCGGCGTGAAAGCCGTCGTGCCGCTGGTCGTCGCGTTCGCGGAATGGCGCAAGCCCGAGGGCGGATCGACCCGCGTCGTGCTCGTGGGCACGGATGCCGAGGACGGCGCGCTCGAACCGTGGTCGCTTGTGTCGGGCACCTGGCAGGACATCAAATCGCCCGACGCCATCTCGGCCGACGACACGTATTTCAAGGAACTCGGCATCGAGGGCATCGGCGATACGGCGCAGATCGCCATGGGGCGCGTGAAAGTGAAAGCGCTGACCCATCGCATTCGCTCGTTCACGCAGTCGCCCTACGTCTTCACGACGCTTTCGCGGGCGAGAAGCCTGCTCGGCACGGACAGCGACAAGGCGACGTTCTATCTCGTCCAGCTCGAACCCGGCGCCAATGTTGAAGCGGTGCGCCAGGAGCTGCGCAACCGGCTCGAAGGCGCCGAGGTTCTCACCAAGGCCGAATTCGAAGACCGCAGCTTGCGCCAATGGCTGTTCCGCACGGGCGCGGGCCTGGCGCTGATCGGCGGCGCGCTGCTCGGCATTCTCGTCGGCACGGTGATCGTGGCGCAGACGCTCTATTCGAGCACGAAGGATCATCTCAACGAATTCGCGACGCTGCGCGCGCTCGGATCGTCGTCGGGCTACATCTACAAAGTGATCCTGGCGCAGGCCGGGCTCAGCGCCGTGATCGGGTACGTGCTCGGAATTCTGATCTCGCTCGGCATTCTCTACATCAGCCGCAACACGCCTCTGCCGCTGGTGATGACGCCCGGGCTCGCAGGCGCTCTGTTCGGTCTCACGCTCTTCATGTCGGCAGTTTCCGCAATCTCGGCGATCATCAAGGTCACGAAGATCGATCCAGCCACGGTGTTCAGCAGATGACGATCCCGGTTCTCGAAGCAGAAAACGTCGTCAAGGAACTCGGCAAGGGCGCTGGCAAGGTGCAGGCCCTCAAGGGCGTGAACCTGTCGCTCGTCAAAGGCGAGCTGACGTTGCTGATGGGTCCGTCCGGCAGCGGCAAGACGACGTTGCTCTCCATTCTCGGCTGCATTCTCACGCCCACGTCGGGCATCGTGCGCGTCGCGGGAGAGGAAGTCGCTGGCAAGGGGCCAGAGGAGCTGGCGGAGCTGCGGCGCAAGCACATCGGCTTCATTTTCCAGTCGTACAATCTGTTTCCGACCCTTTCGGCGCTCGAGAACGTCCGCATCGCGCTCGACGTCATCGGGCGCAAGGGCTACCAGGCTTCGTCGCGCGCCGAAGAGGTGCTGCGCGAGGTCGGTCTCGGCAACAGGCTCCGGAATTATCCCTCCAATCTTTCAGGCGGAGAGCAGCAGCGCGTCGCCGTCGCACGCGCCATCGCGGCCTCGCCCTCGGTGGTGCTCGCGGACGAGCCGACCGCCGCTCTCGACAGTGAAAACGGTCACGCCGTGATGGCACTGCTGGCGCGCATCGCCAAGGACCAGAACCGCAGCGTTCTGGCCGTGACTCACGATCCCCGGACCCTCGGATACGCCGACCGCGTCGTGCGCATCGAGGACGGACTTATCGTCGGTGAGGAGCGCAGGCCCGCTGGCCTCGACGCGCCGGAAATCACCGACCTCACAAAGAGGCGCAAAGCGAATGGTTAAACTCGACCCCACATTCTCGGCTGTCGCCGCGGCCGCGGTGGCCGCGATCGCGACGAGCGTGATGCTGAACCAGCTCAGCCCGCGGCTTGCTGCCGAAACGCAGGTGATGGCCGGCGGAAACGCCTATGCGGCGGGCGAGAGCAAGACGCCGCCCGTTTGGGCCGCGTCCGCGACCGGACGCGTGGAGCCGAAGGACGGCGAGGTGCGCATCGCAGCCGAGATGCCAGGACGCATCGTCGAGGTGAGTGCAACCACCAACGATCAGGTGCAGGCCGGCGACGTGCTGGTGACGCTCGACGGCGGAGACCTGGCGCAGAAGCTCATCGCGGCCCAGTCCGAAGCGCTGGTGCGCGTGCTCGAACGCGACGAAGAGGCGGCGACCGGTCCTGCTCTCGAGCGGCGCAACGCCGAAGACGCGGTCAACACCTCGGAGCGGGCGCTGTTCCAGGCGCAGCAGGCATTCGATGCCGCTTACGTGGCGAGCAAGCGGGCCGGTGGCGACGCCACGCCCGTCAAGGCTGCCCGCGACGCTCTCGAAGAGGCGACCAAAAAAGTGCGCGCCGACAGGGAGGCCTTGGCGGCGGTGCTCGCCAAGCCGGACCAGCCGCTGCCGACGCGCGTCGAGTCTTCGCTGCTGGTCGCGCGCACGGATCTTTCGCAGGTCGAGAATGCCATTGACCGCACGCGCGTGCGCGCGCCGCAGGACGGCACCGTGCTCAACGTCTGGGCCAAGCCTGGCGAAATGGCCGCTCCCTCCAACGATGCCGCGCTCGTGCTGTTCGGCGATGTCTCGTCGATGCGTGTGCGCGCCGAGGTCGAGGAGCGCGACGTGACGAAGATCCGGGTCGGCCAGCGCGTCGTCGTGCGCGCAGACGGGTATCCGGACAAGGACTTCGAAGGTGTCGTGACGCAGGTTGCGCCCGCGCTCGGGCCGCCGCGCATCACCACGCGCGGGCCGCGCCGTCCGAACGACGTCGAGGTGCTCGAAGTTCTGATCGGGCTCGACGGCACGCCGCCGCTGCTCACCGGCATGCGGGTCGATGCCTTCTTCCGCCACGAAGCCTCGGCGTCGGCACAGCCCGTCAAAAAGTAGGCGCCCCCAGGAAGCGGCCGCCTTCCACGGCACCGTTTTCCACTTCTCTGACTTGTTGCATCCGGCGCGGGGTTACTCCGCCGGGTGTGGCGCCTTCGGGCGGGGAAGCAGGCGCGGCGCTTCCTCGGGCTCGTCGGCACTGCCGATCTGGCCGCTGAAGAAGTGCCAGATCCACTTCGCAAAGTCGTCCATCAGCGCGAACACGGCCGGCACAAACAAAAGGCTCAGCACGGTCGACGAAATCAGGCCGCCGATGACCGCAACGGCCATGGGCGCGCGGAACTCGCCGCCTGACTCCAAGGCCAGCGCTGACGGCAGCATGCCGCCGACCATGGCGATGGTCGTCATGATGATCGGGCGGGCGCGCTTGCGGCCTGCATCGATGATCGCTTCGTTGCGCTCGACACCGCGGCGGATTTCCTCGACCGCGAAGTCCACAAGCATGATGGCGTTCTTGGTCACGATGCCCATCAGCATCAGCACGCCGATGACGACGGGCAGACTGATCGAATCTCCGGTGATCGCGAGCGCTGTGATCGCGCCGCCGATCGAGAGCGGCAGCGAGAACAGGATCGTGATCGGCTGCAGGAAGCTCGCGAACAGAAGCACCAGCACGGCGTAGACCATCATCAGGCCGGAGCCCATGGCTTTCTCGAAGCTCTCGAACACCTCGCCCATGACCTCGGCGGCGCCGAACTGCTTGATCTCGACGCCTTCGGGCAAATCTTTTGCCGCGGGAAGCGCCATCACAGCGTCGACGGCGTCGCCCAGCGGCGTGCCCGTCACGAGGCCCGCACCGAGCACGATGCGCCGAGTGCGGTCATAGCGGTCGATGGCCGTCGGGCCCTGGCCATAGTCGAACGTGGCGACTGTCGAGAGCGGAACGGCGGCTCCGGAGGTCGTCGCGATCTTCAGCTCTTCGATCAGCTGGCGGCTCTCGCGCGCGCCCTCTTTCAACTGCACGCGGATCGGCACCTGGCGATCGCCGATGTCGAACTTGGCGAGGTTGGCGCCGACGTCGCCGATGGTTGCGATGCGCACGGTTTCGGAAATCGCCTCGGTGTTGACGCCGAGCTCGGCCGCTACTTCCGAACGCGGATAGACGCGCAGCTCAGGCCGATCCAGCTCGGCGGTCGAGACGACATTGACGAGGGATGGGACGCGTTTGGCCTGGCTCGTCAGGTCGGCTGCGACTTTCGTCACGGCGTCGCCGTCGCGTCCGGTGACGACGAGCTGGAACTGGCGCTGGCCGTCGTCCTCGACGAAGAAGTAGCGGATATCGGGCATATCCGAGATGTCGCGTCCAATTTCTTCCTGGATCTGGCTTTGCTTGAGCTTGCGCTCGTCGCGCGGCTTCAGCGTGATGATCAGGGTTGCCTTGCGGACTTCCTCGCCGCTGCCGAGCAGCGTGCCGCCGATGACGAAAACGTTGTCGACGTCGGCGCGCGCCTTGATCCTGCGCGTCACTTCGGTGGTGGTGCGGTCGGTGTCGCCGATGCGGGAGCCGGGCGGCAACTCGACGCCGAGCAGCATGCGGCCCGAGTCTTCCTGCGGAATGAAGCCCTTGGGGATGAGGTAGAAGCTCCCGATCGACGCAAAGAAAATCAGGAATCCGAGAGCAACCGTCTTGATGCGGTGGCGCACCGACCAGCCGACGATGCGCGTGTAGGTGCGCATCAGGCGCCCTTCCTCGGGGGCCGATCCGTGGGGTCGCATGAAGTAGGCGGCGAGCAGCGGCGTGATGAGCCGCGCGACAAGCAACGAGAAGAAGACGGCGGCGGCGACGACGAGACCGAACTGCTTGAAATATTGCCCGGCGATGCCGCCCATGAACGAGACCGGCGTGAACACCGCGATGATCGTGGCCGTGATGGCGATGACCGCCAAGCCGATTTCGTCGGCCGCCTCGAGGGAGGCGCGGTAGGGCGATTTGCCCATCTGGATATGACGGACGATGTTCTCGATTTCCACGATCGCGTCGTCGACCAGGATGCCGGTGACGATGGTGATGGCGAGAAGGCTGATGAGGTTCAACGAGAAGCCCATCGCCTCCATGGCCCAGAAGGCAGGGATGATCGACAGCGGCAGCGCGATGGCGGCGATGACCGTGGCGCGCAAGTCGCGCAGGAAGATGAACACCACCACGATCGCCAGCACGGCGCCTTCGAGCAGCGTCTTCATCGTCGATTGGTAGACGCCGAAGGTGTAGTCGACCGTGTTGTCGATGCGCTTCAGCGCGACATCCGGGTAGAGCTTCTTGATTTCCTCGATCTTGTCGGCGGTGGCGGCCGCGACAGTCGTATCGCTCTCGCCCTTGGCGCGGGAAATGGAAAACGCCACGATGCTCTGGCCGTCGAGCTTGGCGTAAGTGCGCGGCTCCTCGATGGTGTCGGTCACGGTGCCCAACTGGTCGAGCCGCACCTTCCGACCGCCCGGCAGCGCAATGGCGGTCTGAGCGAGCTCGACGACCGTCTGCTTGCTGGCAAGCGTGCGGATGGCCTGCTCGCGTCCGGCAATTTCGCCGCGTCCGCCCGCGAGATTGACGTTCGAGGCGCGGACCTGGCGATTGACGTCGCCGGCTGTCACGCCATAGGCGAGCAGGCGGTCCGGATCGAGGTTGACGCGGATCTCGCGCAGCACGCCGCCAATACGCCTCACCTCCGACACACCCTTCACGCCCTGCAGCAGGCGAACCAGCGTGTCGTCCACGAACCACGACAGCTCCTCGGGCGTCATGGCGGGGGCGCTGGCTGCATACGTGACGATGGGCAGACCTTCGATCTCGACGCGCGTAACGACCGGCTCCTCAATGGTCCGCGGCAGATCGGTGCGGATGCGCTGCACGGCATCCTTGATGTCGTTCAAGGCACGGTCGGGGTCGATTTCGAGGCGAAACTCCACCGTCGTCACGGACGACCCTTCGGTCACGGACGAGGTGATGTGCTTGACGCCGTTGATGCCGGCGATGGCATCCTCGACCCGCTTCGTGACCTGCGTTTCGAGCTCAGAGGGCGCGGCGCCGGACTGGTAGATGCGCGCCTGAATGATCGGCAAGTCGATGTTCGGAAACTTCGTGACCGGCAACGACCGGAAGCTCGCGAGGCCGAGGACCAGAAGCACGAGGAACAGAACGAGCGAGGGAACGGGGTGGCGGATGGACCAGGCGGAAATGTTCATCGCATGGCCTCGCGGTCAACCGCGTTCGTGCCGGTGGTCGTGGTATGGCCCTTGCTGCTGAGGACCGCATCGGGCTCGACGGGGCGCACGGCGTCGCCGTCACGCAGGAACGTGCCGGCCTTGGCGACAACGAGATCGCCGCTCGTAAGACCGCTCGTCACGGCGATCATGCCGGCGGTCTCAAGCCCGGTTTTGACGGCGTGCGTCGAGACCTTGCCGTCGGAGACAACCTGCACGCTCGGCCCGTCGTTCGAATAGAGCACGGCGGAAAGCGGCACGGCGATGCCGCGGCCGCGCCCCGTCTCGATGGTGCCGCGTCCGAACGCGCCGACCTTGAGCTCAGGATGGCCGCTGCCGAGGAAGATGCGAACGTGGCCGAGGCGCGTCGCCTTATCGACTTCCTCCGCCACGAGGCGAACCGTTCCTTCGACTTCCTGCCCGCTGGCGGAGGTAACGCGCGCTTTCTGGCCAGCCTTCACTTTCCAGAGATGCGTTTCGGCCACGTCGGCATTCAGCTCGATTTCTCCGTTCTGGATGATGCGAAACATCGGATCACCGCCGGAGAACGAATTGCCGAGCGCGAGACCGCCGATGCGCGCGCCACGGCGGCTGACGATGCCATCAGCCGGAGCGCGGACCTCGGCGCGGTCGAGACGCCATTGCAGCTCGCGGCCCTGCGCTTCGGCCTGAACCAGCTCGGCTTCCGCCTGGGCGAGCCCGCCTTTGGCCGACGCGAGCTGGGCTTCTGCCGATTTGGCGGCCAGCTCTCGCTGATCGAGGACGCTTTCGGAGAGGTACTGCGATTTCGCCAGCGGCTTTGCGCGTTCGAACTGCGACTTTGCCTCCGCGACTCGTGCTTCCATTTCCTTGATCTGGCTCTTGGCGCGCTCGATCGATGCGGACGCGCTGCCGCGGGCCGCCTTGTTCGCCGCGAGCTGGGCTTCAAGCTGATCGGTGACGAGCACGGCCAGGAGATCGCCTTTCTTGACGCGGTCGCCTTCCTCGGCATTCAGCTCGAGCACGCGCAGGCCATCGACCTCGGGGGCGACGATGATTTCTTCACGCGGGGCGAAAGAGCCCGTGATCATCACCGTTTCGACGAAGTCCGCTTCGACGGCCTTCACCACCGAGACGGCAGGTGCCGGCACCACGTCCTTGGTCTCGGCGACTGCGGCGGCTTCCGGCTTGGCGCGGTGGGCCGCCAGATAGGGCTCCAGCATGCCAAACTGATGCGCCATCAGGGCGGCGCCGAGGATGGCCAGAACGAAGATGAAAACGCGCGTTTTCATGGTGCTCACTCGTTTCAAGGCGCTCATTGGGCGGCCTCGGATTTGACTTTCGCTTTGGGTGCGGGCGCTTTGGGCGCGGGCGAGGCGGTGCCTGCGGCACTTGCGGCGCGATTCTCGACGGGGTTGAGGAGCGCGCTCACGAGGCCGACAAGCACGGGCAGCAATTTCTGCGCATCGAATGCGGGATCCACGGCGCGACGCCAGAACAGGCCATCGCCCAGCAGCGAGACAACCTCGGCCAGCGTGCGCGCATCGTGCGCCGGGGCAATCTTGCCGTCCTGCTCGGCGCGCTCGAAAATCCGCTCGAAATTCTGACGGCAGAATTCGTCGACGGAATAGAACGTCTCGCCCACGGCGGGATTGCGGGTCGCCTCGCAGCCGATCTCGATGTTGAGCACTCGCTTATGGGGCGGCTCTTCGATGGCGTAGTGCTCGCCGAGCTTCGAGAGAGCGGAGAGCAAATCCGGAGCATCCGATAGCTCCGCAAGCTTCGCGGCGAGCTTGGTGCGATCACGCTCGACGATGCCGGCGATCAAGTCCTCTTTGGAGGAAAAGTACACATAGAGCGCGCCGGGACTGATGCCGGCTTCCTTGCAGATGTCCTGCATCGTGCAGCGGTGAAAGCCGGAGCGCGCGAAGCACAGCTCCGCAGCATCGAGGATGCGCGCGCGGCGCGCTTGTTGTGTGGCAGGTGTGAGCTTGGGCATCTGAGACGCTTTCCGACCGGGCTCCGAGTGTCGCCGGGCCCGCAATTCCGGGCTGTTCCCTGTGAAACAAAACGAATGTTCGTTTTGTTTGTTGACTCGGAATGTGGCTGCGTCAAGGCACTTTTGGTCTCGCGTGGCGTCTCGTCCGGCCTTGCTCGTGCGGCTGATTATCCGCTTGCTGGTAAAACTGTCTGCGGGCGCCATCCTCGGGCTTGTCCCGAGGGTCCAGGGCTCAGCACGGGAAAGCGGTCCGCAATCGAGGCGCGGCGTATCCACCCCATCCGCTCTTCGTCATCGCTGCGCGATGGATCCTAGGCACAAGGCCTAGGATGACAGTGAGGTGTGGCGGCGCCATGAGCACGGGCGGTCGGAATCCGCGCAAGCTTCATGCGGGTGATTGGCGCGCTCTGGGATGGCTCGGACGGCCCGGTCAGAACTGGGTGAGCCAGTTGACTGTTGCGTAGGGCGAGAGTTCGGTGCCGTCGTCGCCTAAGGAGTCGCCCAGCACACCCACGCCCAACGACGCTTCGCCCGTTCCCCACTCGTAGCGGGCGAACACCCCGGCGCGCGCATAGTCGAGCAGCTCGGCCCGGCCGTCGTCAGTCGGGTCGCGCAAGCACCCCGAGACGCTGGGGCCCTGCATGCGGCATTCGCCCTGGGAGTCGAGGTTGAGGCCGCCTTCGAGGCCGAGCGACAGCTTCGGCCAGACGCGATAGCCAAGCCGGGTGCGCGCCGTGCGCGTGTTGTGCGCGGAGGTCCAGGACAAATCGAGCGAACCCCAGCCGCGCTCGCCCATGTTGAGCCACAGCTCGACAACGCCCTTGATGCCGACCTCTTCGCCAATCGCCACGGTTTCCTCGTCTTTCGGCGAGATCTCGTGACTGATGATGGCGGCGCCGACGAAGCCCTTCGCCGTCAGCTCGCCATAGCGCGCGAGGTAGCCCACCAGAATGTCGGCGAAATAGGTTTGCGCGGTCAGATGCGTTGCTCGGGGGCGCCGCCTCGGATCAGGCGTCACGTCCGCGTCGCGGTCGTAGCTGTAGCCGCCGTAGCCGCCCGCCGCGCGGAAGCGCAGGCCGGGATCATGAATGCCGCTCCACGGCGCCAGAGTGACGCCGGAGTACAGGAGCCAGACGTTGGAGGCGACGTCGGCCCCAACCCAAGCCTGGCGGCCGCTTTCCGGCTTCTGGTCGGCCGTGGCCGGAAGGGGGGCGAGGGCTGCGGCAGCAGCGATCAGGGGCCACGCGCCAAGGCGGCGGCACAACGCGCAGCAGCGAACACTTTGCCCCCAACCCCACATGACGCGCGACACGGCGAAGTTGCAAAGGCATCAGCAAAGACCGTTAAGGTTAATCCTGTCAATGATTGTCAGATAACAAATTGATGATATCAATCATAAGTTGCATGTCGGTATTGATTGCCATTTCCGGCTGCCCGCCTCTCCGGTATTGGCTTCCGGCGTTCGCCGGGGATAGGGTCGTGCGTCCGATCTCAAGGTTCACGCAGCCCTGTCCATGACGTCCAAGCCCCCAAACCCGCCCCGTCCGCCGACCCGGGAAGACAGGCTCGCCAAGGCCTTGCGCGAAAATCTCGCGCGCCGCAAAGCGCTGGTACGGACCAGAAAAGCCCAAGCCGAGGGGGAAGGCCCGGCGCCCGAGGACGTCGCCGGAGACCCGGCAAACCCTGGGGACGACGGCGGACCGTTGTGACTTCGCGAAGAACAGCGATTGCGCAGACCAGCCGGGACCGACTAGTCATCTCAGCCATGATCCCATTCACGACCTCCGACGGCGGCACCATGCGCCTCTCTCGACGCGCGCATCGGCCCCACGATCCAACATCATAAGGGCCTCACACGCATGGACCGCATCAAGATCACCGGTGGCGCGCGGCTCCAGGGATCGATCCCGATCTCGGGAGCAAAGAACGCCGCTTTGCCGCTGATGATCGCGTCGCTGCTCACCGATGACCGGCTGACGCTCAAGAACGTGCCCAACCTGGCGGACGTCAACCTGCTGGCGCGCATCCTGCGCAACCACGGCGTGGATCTCGCCGTGGACGGCAAGCGGGCCGGCGGCACGGCGCACCTGGGCGAGACGTTCCATCTCACGGCGCGCGACATCTCCGATACCACCGCGCCCTACGAGCTCGTGTCGCGCATGCGGGCGAGCTTCTGGGTGCTGGGTCCGCTCGTGGCGCGCATGGGACAGGCCAAGGTTTCGCTGCCGGGCGGATGCGCCATCGGCACGCGGCCGGTGGACCTTCACCTGCAGGGCCTGAAGAAGCTCGGCGCGGAAATCGAGATCGACGCCGGATACGTCATTGCCCGGGCGCCGAAAGGCCTCACCGGCGGGCACGTGATCTTCCCGATGGTTTCGGTCGGCGCGACGCACAACGTGCTGCTCGCCGCGACCTTGGCCAAGGGCGAGACCGTGATCGAGAATGCCGCGCGCGAGCCGGAAATCGGCGACGTCGCCAACTGCCTCGTCAAGATGGGCGCGGAGATCGACGGCATAGGCACCTCGACGCTGCGCGTGCAGGGCAAGTCGCGCCTCGAAGGCGCGGTACACGCCGTGCTGCCCGACCGCATCGAAACGGGCACGTTCGCGTTTGCGGTCGCGGCGACGGGCGGCGATGTGGTGCTGCAGGGAACGCGGCGCGACCTGCTGTCGACGGCGCTGGAAACCCTGGCCCTCACGGGGGCTTCCGTGACGGACACCGAAGACGGCCTGCGCATCGTTCGCAACGGCGCGGGCCTTGCGCCAGTCAGCGTGGAAACGCAGCCGTTTCCGGGCTTTCCGACCGACCTGCAGGCGCAGCTCATGGCGCTCATGGCGCGCGCCGAGGGCTCAAGCGTGATCCGCGAAACGATCTTCGAAAACCGGTTCATGCACGTGCAGGAGCTGGCGCGTCTCGGCGCGGACATCAAGCTGCACGGCGACACGGCGACGATCCACGGCGTGAAGGCGCTGCGCGGCGCGCCTGTCATGGCGACCGACTTGCGCGCGTCCGTCTCGCTGGTGATCGCGGGCCTGATGGCGGAAGGCGAGACGACGATCAACCGCGTCTACCACCTCGATCGCGGCTTCGAGCGGCTCGAAGAAAAGCTGTCGCGTTGCGGCGCGCAGATCGAGCGTCTGTCGGCGGGATAGCGCCCGGCGCTTGCGGCAGCGATAGCCTTCACAGGCTCTTGTTCATGCGGCGGATGCGGGTCGCAAGCTGGCGCATGACGTAGAGCGAGAAAGCGGGATTGTGCCGCACAAGCTCAAGGAACGTGTCGCGATTGATGAGCGCGAGCTCGGTCGGCTCGGCCGCGATGGCGGCCGCAGAGCGCGGCGCGTTGTCGATCAGCGCCAGCTCGCCGAAGGTCCCGTGCAGACCGACGTTTTCGAGCACAGTGCCGAAGGTGACGATGCTGACCTTGCCCTCGATGACGAGGTACATGAAGTCGCCAGGATCTTCCTCGAGGAAGATTTTCTCGCCCGGTGCATAGCGTTTCAGGGGAATCTTGAAACGCTCGAGAAAGTCGAAGTCGAAGGGCGCGCCCCACATGGCCGAACTCCACACCGGACCCTTGCCGATGATCACCGGCGACCGTCAAATTATAGCTCGGCCGCGGCCGCGTGTCGCCGGGCCTCGCGCGGCGGGGCCAGACTATTTGGCAATGCCAAGCGGCTCGGACCTTGCGCGCGCAAGCTTGAGCGGGGCGAAAAAGACGGTTACTCGTTCAGCTTGCCGCAGGTTCTCGCTTGCTTTGCCCGGCTGCCGCCATACTTTAAGATCATTGAGTAAGGTCAAAGACCTAAGGCGCAAAGTCGGTCACGCCTCAAGGCCACAAGGCCGGGCGCGGAGCGAAATTTTTGTTTGGGCGGAAGCCCAGTGACCGATCGGGAGACTCACGTGAAACCAATTGCAACGACGCTCGCAGCTTCGACACTCGCATCTCTTGCGGCCGTGATGCTGATGGGGACGGGCCCCGCGCTCGCGCAAGCCAAGATCCGCGCCGGCACGCTGACGTGCTCGGGCGGCGCAGGCGTCGGGCTCGTGCTCGGATCGAAGAAGCAGTACTCGTGCACCTACGAATCCGCTTCGGGCCGGCATTCGGAAAACTACGCGGCATCGATCACGAAGATCGGCCTCGACATCGGCGTGACCGAGAACAGCGTCATCGTGTGGACGGTGCTCGCATCGACCGACGCGATCCAGCCGCGCGGCCTCACCGGCAACTACGCCGGCGCATCGGCCGACGTTGCTCTGGGCCTCGGCGGCGGCGCGAAGGTGCTGGTCGGCGGATCCAACCAATCGATCGTCCTGCAGCCGCTCAGCGTGCAGGGACAGACCGGACTGAACCTCGCGATCGGCGTGGCGGAGCTTTCGATCCGTTAACGGGCTGGCGTGTATGCAAGACCGGCGGGCATGTCCGTTGCGCGCCCGCTAACTCCCCGTGGTCTTGCCCCGAAAGAGATCCAAGCCAATGGCCGACCTCAAACTGATCGCGTTCGATGACGAAGATCTCGCCATCATCGGAGCCCATCTCCAGGATGCGGTGATCCGGGTCGAGGACATGGCTTACCTCAAAGCTGACCGGCGGTTCGCGCTCGTCGTCAATCGCTTCGACTGGAGCCTTGCGGTCAAAGCCGAGACGGCCAAGTCGAAGTCCGGGGCGAAGTCTGGCAAGTCCAAGTCGAAATCCAAGCTCGAACGGTTCGTTCGGAGGCGGGCGGGCGTGCGCGTGGAGCACGTGCGGGGCGCGCAGGTTTCCGGCATCGACCTCCTGCAGAAGGACCAGGTGCTCTCCCTCTTAACCTTGACGTTCGAGCCGGGCGAGGCGCCCCAGGGCACGATGCTGCTGACGTTTGCGGGCGGCGGACGCATCCGGCTCGAGGTGGACTGCATCGAGGCCGCCATGACGGACCTCGGAGCGGCCTGGGAAACTCAGCGCAAGCCCGAGCACGCCGGGGACTAGCGCCTAGCGCGCCCGGCCGCAGCCCGGGAACCGCCTCCCGGATCCCACATTCAAAGTTGCGCAAGCCTGTGACTCAAGTGCGCTTTCGCCTTCGGCGGGGGTCGCCTATAACGGGCGCGTCTCTTTGCGCCGGTGGCGCAGGTTCGGTTGCGCCGGTGGCGCGGTTTTAATTGCGCTTGTGGCGCGTATACGGAGCTTCAATGCCGCTGCGGCTGACATCGTCGGATTCCGGCTTCGCCACCGCCTTCGAGGCGTTCCTCGCCACGAAGCGGGAAACGTCCGACGATGTGGACGTGGCCGTGCGCGCCATCGTTGCCGACGTCCGCACCCGCGGCGACCAGGCGCTGATCGATCTCTCGCGGAAGTTCGATTCCGTCGACCTCGCCCAGCGCGGCATTCGCGTGACGGCCGGCGAGGTTGAGGACGCGTTCCGCGCCTGCAGCCCGGACACGCTGGACGCGCTCGCCTTCGCGAGCGACCGCATCACGTCCCATCATCAGCGTCATCTGCCGTCCAGCGAGGCCTACACCGACGCCGCCGGCGTGACGCTGGGGCACCGGTGGACGGCGGTCGACTCCGCCGGCCTCTACGTGCCGGGCGGGCTCGCGTCCTATCCCAGCTCCGTGCTGATGAACGCAATTCCGGCCAAGGTGGCCGGCGTCGAGCGGCTCGTCATGGTGGTGCCGTCGCCGCGCGGCGAGCTCAACCCGCTCGTGCTGGCCGCCGCCAAGATGGCGGGCGTCGAGGAAATCTATCGCGTGGGCGGCGCCCAGAGCATCGCCGCGCTCGCCTACGGCACCGAGACCATCCGCCCCGTGGTCAAGATCGTCGGCCCGGGCAACGCCTATGTGGCAGCTGCCAAGCGGCAGGTGTTCGGCACCGTGGGGATCGACAGCATCGCCGGGCCGTCGGAAGTGCTGGTGATCGCCGATCGCTTCAACGATCCGGAGTGGATCGCAGCTGACCTGCTGGCGCAAGCCGAGCACGACACGGCGGCGCAGTCGATCCTGATGACGGACGACGCCGCGTTTGCCGACGCGGTCGCCACGGCCGTCGAGCGGCAGCTCCAGGAGCTTCCGAAGCGCGACATCGCATCGGCGAGCTGGCGCGACTTCGGCGCGATCATCCTGCTGTCGTCGCTCGAAGAGGCCCCCGCGCTCGCCGACCGCATCGCGGCTGAGCATCTCGAAATCGCGACCCGCGATCCGGACGCTCTCGGCGCGCGCATCCGCAACGCCGGCGCGCTGTTCCTTGGCGCCTATACGCCTGAAGTGATCGGCGACTATGTCTCCGGCTCCAATCACGTTCTGCCGACGGCGCGCAGCGCGCGCTTCTCGTCGGGACTCGGAGTTCTCGATTTCATGAAGCGCACGTCGATCCTCAAGCTCGACGAAGGTTCGCTCGGAAAGCTCGCTCCCGCCGCCATGACGCTGGCCGCCGCCGAGGGGCTCGACGCCCATCGCCGCTCCGTCGCCATCCGGCTTTCGAAAAGGGACAAGGCATGATCGAAGCATCGTCCGAGCCCGTCGCGACCACGCACAGGCTGAGCGAAGTTCTGCTCGACCCAGCATCGATCGGGCGCGGCAATGCCAACATCGAGCACGAGCGCGAAGTCGCGATCTACGATCTGCTGGACGAGAACTCGTTCGAGCTCGAAGGACGCGAGGACGGGCCTTACAAGCTGACGATCGGCATCGTGGACGACAGGCTGGCGTTGTCGGTCTATGCGGCGTCCGGATCGCAGGACGAACCTCTCGTCACCCACCTGCTTTCGATGACGCCGTTCAAGCGCATCATGAAGGACTACTTCCTGGTGCTCGACAGCTACTACCAGGCCATCCGGACGGCACAGCCGTCGCGCATCCAGGCCATCGACGTCGGGAGGCGTGGCCTCCACGACGAAGGCAGCCGCGTTCTCATCGAGCGGCTGGACGGCAAGATCACTCTCGATTTCGACACCGCGCGCCGCCTTTTCACTCTGATATCGGCCCTGCACTGGAAAGGTTAGTGGCGTGGACCGCGAGCGCGAAGCGCCTCGTTCGGTGCTATTTGCGTGCGCCTTGAACGCCGTGCGCAGCCCCATGGCCGCAGCCATCCTGCAGCACCTTATCGGCGGGCGCATCCATGTTGCCTCGGCGGGGGTGAGGGCCGGACTGCTCGACCCTTATGCCGTGGCCGTCATGGACGAGATCGGCATCGACATGTCGGACCATGAGCCTGCGCCGCTCAACGCGATCGAGGGCGAGACATTCGACCTGATTGTCACGCTGTCGCCGGAAGCGCATCACCACGGCGTGGAGCTGACCCGCGTCATTCCCGCCGAGATCGAATACTGGCCGACGCCCGACGCGACCGTGATGCTCGAAAGTGGAGACCGCGAGCAGATCATGACCGCGTACCGGGCCGTGCGGGATTCGCTGTTCCAACGCGTCAAGACGCGCTTCCTGCCGGCCGGCGGCGGTCCTTCGATCTAGCGTGTCCTGAGTTCGCCCGTGACGGAGACGGCGCGGGAGAGCGCCAGCTCAGAGCATTGCGCGCGGCGCAGGTTTCCGCTCTGCGAGCAGGAACCAGGTGGTCTGCTTGCCGACGCCCTTGATGTCGATTTCACCGCGCGGCTCGAACTCGAAGTCGCGGGCCAGCAGCGCATAGGTGTCGGGACAGACGTGAATGCGGCCGGGCACCGACGTGTTTTCCAGCCGCGCGGCGAGATTCACGGCGTCGCCCCAGATGTCGTAGCTGAACTTCTGCCGCCCGATCACGCCGGCCATGACCGGGCCGGTCGCGAGCCCCATGCGCATGGTGATCTGGTAGCCGGTCGCAGCGCGCACCTCGTCCACGGACTTTTGCATGTCGAGCGCCATGCGCGCGAGGCGGGCGGCGAAGTCCGGGGTCGGCACCGGCACGCCTGAGGCGACCATGTAAGCGTCGCCAATCGTCTTGATCTTCTCCACGCCGTGGCGCTCGGCCAGATCGTCGAACATGGTGACGAGCGTGTTGAGCAGCGACACCGTCTCTCCGGCGCCGAGGCTGCGCGCGAGGGCGACGAAGCCGGAAATGTCCGCAAAGAGCGTCGAGGTGTCCGTGAAGGTATCCGCGACGTGCTCGGCAGGCTTCTCCTTCAGGCGCTCGACGATGGAGTCGGGCAGGATGTTGCGCAGCAGCGCTTCGGTTTCGGCCTTGGCATTTTCCGCCAGCCGGAACGAATAGAATACCGCGGCCGCGATCAGGCCGAAGGTGGTGATGGCGGCCTGCACGTAGAGGGAATCTAGAACGTTCTGATCGGTGGGCAGGGCTGGAACTGGAAACCAGAACCAGCACACGATGTGCAGCACCAGCGCGACGAGGATCGACGGCAGGATCAGCCAGACGCGGCCCAACCCGTAAACGACGAACGCAGCAGCCGAGAAGGCGATGTACTGGATGTGCAGTCCCGAGTCGCGCCCAAGATAGTATGTGAGGGCGAACAGCGCGGCGCATTCGGTGATCAAGATCAGCAACGCGGCCGCCACGGGGCCGAAGCGGTGCACCAGCGGCACGGCGGCGACGATCACCACGATGGCGAAGTTGATGTGGATGATCGGCCAGAAGCGGTCGTAGTCGAGGAAGGTCTGCTGGAGCGCATAGATCAGCGTCGTGACCACGATCAGGTAGGCGATCATGTTCAGGATCATGAGGCGGCGCTGCGTATCCGGCGGATAGCCGTGCGTGCCGGCCTTTGCCAGGCGGTTCAGCCCGTGGCCGAGATCAGCCAGCCGGTGCGACGGCCACAAACGGATCACGGATCTTCCGGGCCGCGATGCGGGGTCCAACCCAGGCTCCTTCGGTGGCGGCACGTGCACGCCCCCTCATGATCCTGCGGTGTCTTCGAGCTCGTCGATATCGCAGGTAAAGCGGCTCTCCTTGCGCTCGATGGCGCCGCGGTCTTCCAGCATGGCAAGCGCCGCGTTCACCTTCGGACGGCTGGCGCCGATGAGGAGCGCAAGCTCGCTTTGCGAGATCGGGAGATCGAGGACCACTTTCGCGCCCGGCTTGAACTCGGACTTCTGGCGTGCGGCGGCCAGGAAAAAGCGGGCGAGGCGGACTTCGATGGGGTAGAGCGCGATGCCTTCGAGCTGGTGGTCGGCCTCGCGAACGCGGCTGCACAGGAACTTGATGACCGACTCGCGCACGATGCTGCGCTGCTCGATCAGGCGGTTCAGCGCGCCTTTCGAAAGCGTCATGACCGTGACCTTGGTGACGGCGGTGGCGTCGGCGGTTCTGACGCCGCCATCCAGAACGGAGATTTCGCCAAAGACCTGCCCGGGCTCGGAATGGGCAAACGACAGCTCCCGGCCCTCGGCCGTCAGAACGGAGAGCCGGACGCGGCCGGCCGTCACGAGATAGATGTCGCGGCCGGCGTCGCCGCGCGCGAAGATGGACTGTCCCGCGTCGTAGGACGTTTCACGCATCTCCTGCGCGACAGCCTTCTTGTCGCCCTCCTCGAGGGCCCCGAACAGCGCCGTCCGGCCCAGCATTTCGAGTAGAGCTTCCTTGGAGATCATTGCGTGCTCCAGACCGCAGCCAAACGCCGTGCTTTGCACGGCGACCATTGCCGTGCCCCGCACAGCCATCGATCACCGTGCTCCGCACAGCTACCAATCACGGCGCGGAGTTTCGCGGGAACCGGGAGGAATGGCAACGTGCTTCTTGCTTTTCGGGGAAGCTCTCTGCATTCTCCGCTCGGAATTCAAAGGGGTTTCTTGTCGTCACCCCGCGTTTCGGGGCTCCGCCCCTGCCCTCGTTCCGTCATAGTCGCGCGTCCAAGTCTGGCTGTGGCTCGCGTGTCCCGCCACAGCCTTGCACGCACATCATGCCCGTTCGTAACATCTGAAGCGGACCCCCATGAGCTCGGTCAAGGCCGGTTTCCTCTCCTCCTTCAAGCGCACCGACAGTCCGCGCCGTGAAACGCTCCGGCGCGAGCTTGCCCGGGAGCGTGCCCGCGAGGGCGGCCCGCCGGGCGCGCACAAGCTCGTGCTTGCAAGCGCAAGCCCGCGCCGGTTGACGCTGCTCGCCCAGGCCGGGATCGAGCCCGTTGCGCTGCGGCCGGCCAGCATCGATGAAACCGCGCGCCTCGCGGAGATGCCTCGCTCGCTCGCCACGCGGCTGGCGCGATCCAAGGCGGAGACGGCGCGCGACCAGATCGCCAACGATACGGATATCGCCGACGCCTACGTGCTGGCGGCGGATACGGTTGTCTCCGTCGGGCGGCGCGTGTTCGGAAAGCCCGAGCACATCGAGGAGGCCGTCGCGACGCTGGAACGGCTATCCGGGCGTTCGCACCGCGTTTTGACGGGCGTCTGCCTCATCACTCCGGACGACCGCATCCGCACCAAGATCATCGACACGCGCGTGCGCTTCAAGCATCTCACCAAGCCCGAGATCGAGGCGTACATCGCCTCGCGCGAGTGGCGCGGCAAAGCGGGCGGGTATGCGATCCAAGGGCTCGCGGGCTGTTTCGTGCGCACCATCACGGGATCCTACACGAACGTCGTCGGCCTGCCGCTGACGGAGGTCGTGAGCATGTTGATCGGCGAAGGCTTCCCGGTGCATTTCAACTGGCTCCGCGCTGCGGAGGCCGATGCCGAATGAGGCCGGCATGACGACGCCCGACGATCCAAACGCGCCAAAGGCGCCCGGCGGGCGATGCCCGATCTGCGGCAAGCCGACGGTTCATGCGATCCGCCCCTTCTGCTCGGCGCGCTGCGCCGACATCGACCTCGGCCGGTGGGTCGGAGGCGGCTACGTCATCGCCGGCGGCGAAAGCGATGCGGACGAAGACGGCGACGAGAGCATCGCCAAGGAGCTGGGCTCGCTCGACCACGGCGAGGATCCCGACGAGGAGCGTTGAGGACCGTTTCGGAAGGCCTGCCAGCCGCAACCACCTGCCCGCGCATCATTTTAGCGTTCTCGCGGGGCGCGGCGGAAAAGCGCTTCACACTTCAACTGAACCACTCTATAAAGCCCGAGCTTTCGACGGCGATGCCGTCTCTCAAAGCAAAAAGCCCAGGTAGCTCAGTTGGTAGAGCATGCGACTGAAAATCGCAGTGTCGGGTGTTCAATTCACCCCCTGGGCACCATTCTCCCGTCCTGCACTTAGCTGATCTCCCACACACACCCCTCACGCACCTAGCGATCCGCACGCTCCCGCTCGGCTGACGCCTCGCTCTTTCCCCACCCTCGACACACTCGCAGGCTCATGTTCATCGTCCTCGGCTACGCCTCGGATGAAGGTACGCGACTACCAACTAAGCTACCTTGGCCCCCGCTTGAGAACGAGATGCTGGCACAGGAGAAACAAAGGTGTGAATGCCCGTCATCCCTTCCCTTAGCGTTGCTGCTTGTCAGTATAAAATTTGCTCTTTCAGCAGAGCAAGCCTGACGCGAGTGGGGTTAGGTGGGTCGGCGCCCGGCCCTTCCGGCCTTGGATTCGCCGCTCAAAATCCCTCATAGAAATTTCAAGCGGGGTTAGATGAGCCGAGGAACCTTCTTAGACCACCAGTTGTCTCGCCGTAGGCCAGACATTGATGCGATCATTGATTTTTTAGACCTATACATACTTCACAAATCGCAATTCGACATCGTAGCGGATCAACTCGATGCACAGCGGGATGTTCGTGAACTTCTGAAACTCGGCCTCTTTGATGCACAGCGTGTAATTGATTTTCACCTGAAACTGCATAATCTCACATCCACAACCCATTCCGGTGAACTGATACGCCATGCACTGCAGCGGCTCGTTGAATATGGTCTTATCGAGCGCCTCCCAAAAACGAGCCGCGGAGATGACCAATTCAGGCCAATAAATGCGTCAGCCAACATATGGTCGCGCTCACTGGCTGAAAACATTTGCTACTCAATCGACTTCTTGATCGACAAATACAGGCCGTCGATACCTTTCATCGAAGTCCGCCTGAAGAATGGAGATTTGGGTATTGGAACGGGTTTTTTATTGCGTCATCCTTCTGGTCAGTGCTTCATAATAACTAATAAGCATGTCGCGGAGGGTGAGCAAATTGATACTATTTTGGCAATAGAGGCCGAAGGACATGCTTATGGATGGACAAGGCTTACTTTGTCTAGTCGATTCGATCTCGCTGCCATTGACGTGACCCCGCCACCTGGAGCGCATGGTTTCATCGTAAGCAGAGGCAAAGTTCTTCAGGACGTAATAGCATTTGGATATCCAAAGATCGCCGTTGCGGAGAAGCCTTTCTTGATGGCTCATCGAGGGCAGATCAATGGCAACGTCGTGAACAAGTTCGATCGCAACGAGTATCATGCGATCTCTTGTTCTGTCGCTCCTGGAAATAGCGGGGGGCCAATAATCTTAGAGCATGGAGGTGTGGTTGGTGTGGTTGTCCAATCGAGCGAATTTCGATCGGCCAGTGACGTTGTTGGCACTCATCATTTGGCCGTTCCAGCCGATAGCTTGATTCAGTTCCTGACCGATGAAGTTCATGTCGGCGAACCAAATACTGATTCATAGACACGGTCGAGGAAACGGCACCGTGGCTGCCCCGATCAGAACGACCCGACCGCACGCTCGTCGATGGCCACGGCCTTGACCAGGGCATAGACCTCGCGTCCTTCCGTCAGCCCGAGATCGGCGACGGCGAGGCGGGTCAGGAGCGCCGAAATTTTATCTCCGCCGTCGAGCTCCACTACGACCAGCGCCGAGGCGTCGTCGCCCAGCGCCACGCTCCGCACGCGCCCCTTCAAGGCCGTTCTGACGCTCAGGCCATGGGGATGCTCGATCGCCAGCGTGACGTTTGTTGCGCGCACGGCGACGCGCAGCGATTTTCCCGGCGGCCCGAACTGGCTCGGCAGCGTGATCTCTCCGGCGGGATGGGCCAGCACCGTCATGCCGTAGTCCGGCAGCTCGCGGACAGCGGTGCCGGTCAGGAACGATACCAACTCGAAGCGGTCGCCGCCTGCCTCCGGAAGGGCGCTCGCGAAGACGTCGGCCGGTGGGCCCTCGGCGACGACGCGGCCCTGCGAGAGGCGTACCACCTTGGTGGCGAGGCGCGCGACCTCCTCGATGGCGTGCGAGACATAGATCATCGGCAGCGCCAGCTCGTCTCGCAGACGCTCGATGAAGGGCAGGATGTCGAGTTTGCGATCGGCATCGAGCGAGGCCAGCGGCTCGTCCATGATCAACAGATGCGGAGACGCAAGAAGCGCGCGGCCGATGGCGACGCGCTGGCGTTCGCCGCCCGAGAGCGTCGACGGGCGCGCGCCCAGAAGATGGCCGATGCCGAGCAGATCGACCACGGCGTCGAAGCCTGCGATGGAGGTGTCGTCCGGCGTGAAGTAGCGCCCGTAGTCGAGGTTCTGCCGCACGGTGAGATGCGGCAGGAGCTGGCCGTCCTGAAACACGAAACCAACGCGCCGGCGGTGGACGGGCGTGCGAACCCGCGCATCCGTATCCACCAGCACCCGGCCGCCTACGACGATGCGGCCGCTGTCGGGATGATCGAGACCGGCGATCAGCTTGGCGATCGTCGTCTTGCCTGAGCCCGACGGGCCGAACAGCGCCAGGCAGCCGCTCGCGGCGTTGAAGCTCGCGTCTAGGGTGAAGCGCGGGCGAGCGAGGCGGCAGGAGAATTCGATCATTCGAAGCCCGCTCTGCGCTGGCCGGCGCGCCGGCTCATGATCTCGGACGCGATGAGGGCCGCAAACGAAATGACGACGGCAACGACCGAGAGGCGGAAGGCGCCGGCTTCACCACCTGGTGTCTGGGTGTAGGCGTAGATGGCGCCGGGAATGGTCTGCGTCTCGCCTGGAATGTTGGAAACAAATGTAATGGTGGCGCCGAATTCGCCCATCGCCTTGGCGAAGGCCAGCATGGCGCCCGCGATGATGCCCGGCAGCGCCAAGGGAAAGGTGACGGTGAAGAACACCCACAAAGGCGAGGCGCCGAGGGTGGCGGCGGCGTCCTCACTCCGCCGGTCGATTGCGTCCATCGAAAGGCGGATGGCGCGCACCATCAGCGGGAAGCTCATGATGGCGGCAGCCAGCGCGGCCCCCGTCCAGCGAAACGACAGGACAATGCCGAAGGTCTGCTCCAGAAACGCGCCGAAGGTGCCGCGGCGCCCGAATAGCACCAGGAGGATGTAGCCGGTGACAACGGGGGGCAGGACGAGCGGCAGGTGGACGAGGCCGTCCAGCACGATCTTGCCCGGGAAGCGGGCGCGCGAAAGGATGTAGGCGACCAGGATGCCGAACGGCAGGCTCACCAGCATCGCCACGGTGGCGACGCGCAGCGAGAGCTTGATGGCCACCATCTCTTCCGGCGTTATCGCCCACATGCCGATTTCTGCTTCCGCTGACATGCGGCCGGCGCGATAGTCAGCATCCGGCCGGCCCTAGCTCGGCGCGCATCTTCGCGCACGGCCTCGCCGTTGCTAACAACTGCTGTCGATGTTGGTCAATGCAGCGTTTGGGGAACGACGTCGACCCAGTGCGTTTCGGCCGTCGCGGCCGGCCGCTCGGGGGCCGTGTGGGGAGTATGGCGGTAGCCTTCGACCGTCCGCAGAAGGACGGCGCGTGCCGTCGTCATGTCGCGGGCCGCCATGGCGGCCCGCAGGCCGTCCAGCTCTTTCTTGAGCTCGGCGGATTCGAGGAAGGGCTCATCCGACTTGAAGATCCGCGGGTGCTCCGTCGCCTCCGTGTGGGCGCCGATCAGAAGCTCCTCATAGAGCTTCTCGCCCGGACGCAGGCCGGAATAGACGATCTCGATATCGCCGTTCGGATTGTTGTCGTCGCGCACTTCGAGGTTCGACAGGCGCACCATCAGACGCGCGAGGTCGTCAATGCGGACGGGGTCGCCCATCTGCAGCACGAACACCTCGCCGCCCTTGGCCATGGAGCCGGCCTGCACGACGAGGGCGGCGGCTTCCGGTATCGACATGAAATAGCGCGTCACCTCGGGATGGGTGACGGTGATCGGCCCGCCGGCACGGATCTGCTGGCGGAAGCGGGGTACGACGGAACCCGAGCTGTCGAGCACGTTGCCAAAGCGTACGACGGTGAAGACCGTGGACGACTGCTCCGCCGCCATCGCCTGCAAAACGAGCTCGGCGAGCCGCTTGCTTGCGCCCATCGTGTTGGTGGGGCGAACGGCTTTGTCTGTCGAGATCAGAACGAAGCGCTCGACACCGGCGTCGCGCGCGCATTCCGCGACGATGCGGGTGCCGAACACGTTGTTGTCGAGTCCTGCGACCGGGTTGTGCTCGACGAGCGGCACATGCTTGTAGGCGGCCGCGTGGAAGATCGTCTCTATGGCGTTCTCGACGATCGTTTCCTTGACGAGCTTGGCATCGAGCACGGTGCCCAGCACGGAGCGGATCTTTGGCCGTGGCGTACCTTCCGGGAACCCGGCGACGAGCTCCGTCACTTCCAGCTCGATCTTGTAGAGAGCGGGCTCCGACACATCGAACAGCACGATCTGGCGCGGACCCTGGCTGATCACCTGGCGAACCAGCTCCGAGCCGATCGAACCGCCCGCACCGGTGACAAGAATGGACTTGCCCTTGGTATTGCGGGTCATCAGCTCCATGTTCGGCTTGACCGGATCGCGCCCGAGCAAGTCGCCTACTTCCACGTCGCGCAAGTCATTCACGTCGACCTTGCCGGAGGCGATGTCTTCGTAGGCCGGCAGCACCTTTACGGCGACCGGCAGGCGCTCGAGCGAGCGCAGCACATCGCGGCGGTCGCGACGATGCGGAATGGCGACCAGCACCTCGCAAACGCCCTCGCGCTCGACGAGCCGCGGGAGGCGGTTGGGCGCGTAGACCTTCACGCCGTTGACGTACTGGCGCCATAGCGTCGGCGAGTTGTCGATGAAGCCCACAATCTGACGATCGCGCGCGCGCCGCACGTTGACCAAGAGCTCAAGACCCATGTGGCCCGCGCCATAGATCATGGTCGGCTTCGGCGGCACCTTGGGCGCCATGAGCGGCAAGCGGATGTCGATACTTTCGAGAGCGAACTTGATCGCGTAGCGCGTCAGGGTCAGGAACATCGCCGCGCACAGGCCAAACGGAATGATGACCGAGCGGGGAATGCTGTTCTGGCCGGTGAGGAAGACGATAAGCGACCAGATGAGCGTCGCCAGGCCGACCGCCATCCAGACCTGGGTGGTGCCGCGAGATCCGATGAAGCGCGTTACGAGGCGATAGACGCCGAACCACCACAGGGTCGCACAAACGATCAGCGGGGCGGCAACAAGCAGCGCGATCGTGGCCGCGCTCTTCGGCACATAGCCCACCCCGAGACGGAAGGCGTGTGCCAGCCACAAGGCAAAGCTCAAAGCGATGAGGTCGACGACAACGAGGACGGCACGCTTGTGGTAACGAGGCTTGTTCAGAAGCCAAGCACGTAGGCGAGCGGGCACGCCGCCCATGTCACGCTTCGATGTCAACGTCTGTCCTCAACCCATACAGCGCTGCGCGAGCAGCAACACCGGTTCGCAATAGGTTCCCGCCAGGCTTTGCTGAGCATCTGCGTCGGAGCTCAATCCTGTTCTGGGGCGCGTTCGCGATCCGAATTTGCGCCAGAAGAGCATTTGGGACCCGACTCGCCCTCCGGTGGAAGCGTATTCACATATCGCCTTGACGTTACCCGAACACACCGTGACGGCAAACGTGAATCGGCCCTTCGGCCGCAAAAAAGTACGTCGACTGTTGAATATCTCTATTCAATTGATAAATATGTCATTTATTTGAAAATAGCGCCCGGTTGGCGCGACAATTCGTGAGCCTGCTGACGAAGTTTTCGGTGACCTGATGACTCGTTGCATCACACCGAGGTGAACACAAATTTCCCGTTAGGAAACTACGTGAGATCAGAATCTGTGGATTGTTTGACGTCGGGCGCCGCGAACAGGGCCAGCGTCAGGATCGAGACGACGATGGCGCACTGAAACCAGTTCTGCCAAAGACCGTAAACCGGCACGAGGATCGTCATGCAGACGGCAGCCTGAGCGACGCCCATCGGGTAGCTGCGCGTCCCCATCAGCAACAGCTTTCGCAATAGGGCAAACCCCAGCGCGGCGAACGCCAGAACGCCCGGGATGCCGAGCTCATACCAAATCTGAAGGTAGATATTGTGCGGGTGCGCACGCGTTTGCGGCGCGACGACAAAATCCGGCGGGGTCACCAGCCCCTGTTTGACGTGCTCCTCGTCGAGAGGGCGAGTTGCGCTCGTGCCTACTCCGAGGATCGGGCTTTCCAGGTACCGCTTCGCCGTGAAGTCCCAGATGATCACGCGCGCGCGCGCAGACGCGAATAGACTGGGATTCTTATGCATATCGAAGGCAAAGAGCCCGAGTGAGAGCGGGATGACGAGGAACAGCAAACCGGCGAACGCCAGGTTCCACAGCCAGTACGACGCGCGCGGCAGGACATAGGCCAGCGGCAGCGCAAGAAGGGCTACGGCCGTCACAAGCTGAGCAGACTGCGATTCCGATTTCGGATGAAACAGGACGATGAACGCAAAGACGAAAACGGCAGCATAGGCCGCCCATCGCACACGCCCCTCGGTATAGAGGCGCGCCGCGAGCACGGCGGGCCCCCACAGCAAAGAAATGACCGTTATCGGACGATTTCCGATGCCGCCTGTCATCCAGACGACCTGCCCGTTCACAATCGTCGCGTGCTTGCTGAGACCTCGCTCCAGCTCCGGAAAGTAGGTCAGGGCCAGCCGCACCAGGGCCTGTTGCATCCAGATTTCGTAGCAGACGAAGAGCCCCGCCAGGACGAAGCCCACCAGAAATCCTCGAGCGACCGCAGCGACATCCTCCGTTTCGATCCGATCGAACACAGTCGCGAGAAACAGCGCATGCACGATCAGCACGCTGAGGAAGGCGGCTTCACTCAGCGAATCCAGCGGTGTCACGGACCACGCGCATGCGATCAGTATCCATGCGGGGAACGCCAGCTCAGGCCGCAGGAAAAAAGCTTTCGCGCGGTCCCGCGCGCCGGGTTTGAGCATATCCTGAACCGAGAGAACCGCAGCCGCGCTCATCGTGAGGATCGCAATCACGAGCGGTCCGATACGCGGGACCATGACGCTGAGAAGCGTCGCAACTGCCGCCGCAACGCTCAGGAGAAGCGCGCGATGCCGCGTCGCCCCATCCCACCCAAGACGTAGCCTGCTCAGCGGCTGGTGCATGAATGCTTTCACAATTTCATTTTTGGACGAATGACATTGGCCGGTAGCGCGAACGCCCCTCAGGCGAAATTCTCGGCACACGCTACAATGGGTGGCAAAGAGAGACAACGATCTTGGATCGCAGACAAACAAAGGTTTCCATCACCGAAGCAAGGGAACCCATTTCTACTTTCGACGACTGCGGCCACGATGGACGCGCGCTCTCGCACCGAACCTATCGCGCTTCCAGCGGGGGCTAGCCACCCGGGGCGAATACGCCCTTCATAACCGCGCGAGCCTGCTTGACAGGGTGGGACCGCGGTGATCAGTACGACGCTATCGCGCTCGTTCGCACGCGGCGCCGCGCCGCTCTTGTGGGCGCTGCCGCGCATGTATGTGCAGGCGCTGCCGCGCTCGTTGGGTTGCGCAGCCGCGACTGTGACTTTAGCGCTGGCCCGCAAAATTCTTCCGACAGAGGCGTCCTCGATGCGACAACCGAACGTCCAACAGGCCCTCGAACGAGCGCGCAGCATCGTCGATCAGGAAATCGAAGCGCTCGTCCAGTTGCGCGACAGTTTCAATGAGACCCTGACGCAGGCCGTGACGCTCATTCATGCCTGCACGGGACGCCTGGTCGTAACCGGCGTCGGCAAGTCCGGGCACATCGGCGCCAAGCTCGCAGCGACGTTCGCTTCGACGGGCACTCCGTCCTTCTTTCTGCATGCCGCCGAAGCCTCGCACGGCGATCTCGGCATGGTGACGAGCCAGGACGTGGTGCTGGCGATCTCGAATTCCGGCATGACGAAAGAGCTTTTTCCGGTGCTCGACTTCTGTGCCGCCAACGGCACGAAGGTCATCTCGATGACAGCCAACGAGTCCAGCCGGCTTTCGCGGCAGGCGGACATCGCACTCGTACTTCCGAAGGTGAAGGAAGTCTGCCCCAACAATCTCGCGCCGACGTCGTCCGCCGTCATTACGCTCGCGGCGGGGCATGTGCTGGCCATCCTGCTCATGGAGCAGCGCTCGTTCGAGGATGCGGACTTCGGCAAGCTTCATCCGGGCGGCCGGCTCGGGCTGCTGCTGTCCTCCGTGCGCCGCTACACGGACGAGTTCAAGGACAAGGTGCCGACCGTCGAGCCGCAGGAGCTGCTCGGCCATGTCGTCATTCGTCTCGCCGAAGGGCAACGCGGCTGCGTCGTGGTGACGGAATCCAACACCAATCGCCTGCTCGGGCTGATCACCGAGGGCGACTTGCGGCGCGCGTTTTCGCCGGACATGTTCGGAAAGACCGCGCAGGAGATCATGACCGTGCGGCCCTTTACGGTCGCCATCGACGACCTGATGAGCGCGGCGGTCTCGCTCATGAAGGAACGGCGCATCGCCAACGTCGTCGTCGTGGATGCCGGCGACACCGTGGTCGACGTGCTGCACAGCAAGGATCTCATGCAGCGCGGCTACATGTAAGCGGACCCGCAAACTCCGGCTGCACAAAACAGAAAGCCCTGCGCTTGCGGCGCAGGGCTTCCGATGACTGTCAGAGGGGTCGACTTAGGCGGCGACGGGTGTAGCCAGCGCGAGATCGATCTTCTCCTTCAGCACCTTTTCGTTGAACGGCTTGATGATGTAGCCGCTGACGCCGGCGCTCTTGGCGGCGTTGATGTTGTCCTGCTTGGATTCGGCGGTGACGAGGATGAACGGCGTGTCGCTCATCGAGGCGTCCGCGCGGACGGCCTTCAACAGCTCATAGCCAGTCATCGGTTCCATGTTCCAGTCCGAGATGATCAGGCCGTACTTCTTCGCCTTGATCTTCTGCAGGGCTGCCTCGCCGCTTGCCGCGTCGTCGACGTTCTCGAAGCCAATCTGCTTCAGAAGCTTTTTGATAATCCGCACCATGGTGCTGTAATCGTCCACGACGAGTACAGGCATGTCGTTCGTGCTCATAACCCAATCCCCTTCAACTACCCGTCAATGGCGCCAACCCCGCCGCATGGGATCGTGCGCAATCCACCTCTGCATCCGAGCCCAAACTATGCCGGAGGATTGCTTGCGATTAGATTAATGGGACCTTTCATTCATCAGATGTATCGCGCGCGCCGCACTCCGGCAGTTCGCCATCCGCGTAACGGAATGGAAACCAATCGCTGTTAACGATGTGTTTCCATGAATTGCTGGTGCCCGGATTCCGCCCCAACTTTGGGGTCCGGCGTTCGCTCCAGCGGCCCGTAAGGAAGCTGCTCGCATGTCCGCACCTCTTATTCGTGTTCTGGTCGTGGATGATTCCGCCTTCATGCGCGGCGTCCTTCCGACCAAAATCGAAGCCGACCCGCGTTTCAAGGTCGTCGGTATCGCGGCCAACGGGCGAGAAGCGATCGACAAGACCATCGCGCTCAAGCCCGATGTCGTCACGCTCGACATCGACATGCCGGTGATGAACGGCATCGACGCGCTGAAGGAAATCGTCCGCGTCAGCACCGCGTCCGTGATCATGGTGAGCGCCCGTACCGAGCAGGGCGCGGCCATCACGCTCGAGGCGCTGGCGATCGGCGCTGTCGATTTCATTCCAAAGTCGAACGGCGTCGAGCGCATCCACGACAAGCTGCTCGCGGCCGTCGAAGCCAAATCTCACAGGACCCGGGCATTGGCTGCCCGGCCCGCCGGTGTCGTCCGTCCTTCGGGGCCGCCCCGTCCGACCGCAGGCGCGCGTCTCAGCGCCAAGATCTGCATCATCGGATCGAGCACGGGCGGACCGCAGGCGCTGCAGACGGTTCTGTCACAGCTTCCCGAGAACCTGCCGGTTCCAGTCGTTGTCGCCCAGCACATGCCGCCCAACTTCACCAAGGCGCTGGCGCAGCGCCTGAACGACACCTGCAAGCCGCGGGTTGTCGAAGCCGAAGACGGACTGCAGCTCGTCAAGGGCACGGTCTACATCTCGCCCGGCGGCATGCAGACCCGCGTGACCGCGACCGAGCTCAAGGTGACGGCCGACCAGGGCGAGAGCCTCTACAAGCCGTCGGTCGACGTTCTGGCCGAGAGCGCGCGTGCCGCGTTCGGCAAGAACATTCTCGGCGTCATGCTGACGGGCATGGGCGCGGACGGTGCTGCTGAGTTCACCAAGCTGCGCAAGCTCTGCGGCTACAACATTTCGCAGGACCAGGCGTCCTGCGTGGTGTACGGCATGCCGCGTTCGCTGGTGGAGGCCGGCGGTTCGGATGAAGCGCTGCCGCTCGATCAGATCGGGATGCGCATTCGCACCGCGCTCGGCGCCAATCTCAACTGATCCGGAAGATCCGGAAAGGCGATGTCTGTTGGAGGGTTGCTGCTAAAGTTGCAGCGCCGCGTCTGCGTCGTCGAAGTCGTTCAGCTCCGTCTCGCCGAGCAGCAGCGACAGAATCAGCGCGTGGCTCTTGTTCGACGCGCCGAGCTTGCGCTTGATGTTCTCGATGTGGACGCGAACCGTGTTCGGGCTGATGTCGAGCTTCTGCGCGACCTCCTTCTCCGATTGCCCGCGTCCCGTGAGGACGAGGCACGCACGTTCGCGGCGCGTGAGCACGTCGCGGCGCTTGATCGTCGTGGCTGCAGATAAAGCCGTTTGAATTGTCGTCACCCGTCAGCCCCTCATTCCCAAAACTTATTCCGCGACGACTTTAAGATTCATCGTGCGTTGCAATTGACCCTGGCGGCACTGGCTTATCCGAGGCTTATACTGAGCAAAACGCGCTTACGCTTTTCCGCGTGCGCAGTACGCGCGCCACAGGCTGCGATAGGCGTCTTCGACTTCACGCGCGAGACCGGCGGCATCGCTTCCGATCGGAGACGCTGCAAACTTCGCCCGCAAGCCACTCCGCATGCGCGACAAGGCTTCGATGTTGCTGGCCGCCGTGATGGCACGGGCGACGTAGGCGTCGACGTCGTGCGCAACCCAGTCGTCGAGACCGAGACTGCCGAGGATCGACGCGCCGAAACGGCCGACCGGCGGGCGATCCGCCAGCGAAACGACGGGCACACCCAGCCACAGCGCTTCGATCGTCGTGGTGCCGGCGTTGTGCGGGAACGGGTCCAGCGCGATATCGATGGTGCCGTAAGCGTCCCATGTGCGCGGCTGCGGCGAGGTGTAGACCAGCTTGACGCGGCCGGGCTCGAGGCCGGCCGCGGCAAAGCGGGCATGCCAGGCGGCGCAATTCTCTTCTTCCCGGAACGGCTTGCTGTTCATGACCAACCGGGAATTCGGCACGCTGCGCAGGATGCGCGTCCAGGCCTTGACGACATCCTCGTTGATGCGGGCCGGGCGGCTGAAGCAGCCAAACGTGACGAAGCCGTTCCTGAGCGCCGGGAGCGGCGCGACGTCGGGCATCGCCTCGGGCGGCACGTAGACGTGCGGCATGCGTGACAGGCGGATGGGGCGCTCGGCGAAATAGCGCTCCGCGCCCATCGGCAGCAGAGCCTCGTTGATGAGGAAGGCGTCGATGGCCGACAGGCCCGTGGTGGTGCCGGAGCCGACCATGTGGGCAACCTGGATGGGCGCAGGTTTGCGGGCGAACGTCAGCAGGCGGTTGCCGGAGGTGTGGCCCGCAAGGTCGACCAGCACGTCGATCTCGTCGGCGCGAATCATGTCCGCCACCTCGGCGTCGGACAGGCCGACCGTCGAGCGCCAGCGCGCGGCATGGCGCTTGAAGCGGTCCGTCACGGCGTCCGGATTGGCGACCTCGGCGTAACAGGTCACTTCGAAGCGCTCGCGGTCGTGGGCGGCGATCAGGGATTCAATAAAGAAGCTCACGGCGTGGTAGCGGAAGTCCGGCGACATGTAGCCGATGCGTAGGCGCCGTTCGGGATTGCGCGAGCCGAAATGCACCGGGTTCGACGGCATCAAGGGCGCGGCGTGGGCATGATCCCAATCGCGATAGGCCTCGAAAATGGCGTCAGGCGTCATGTCGGTGCGGTAGTTCAGGCAGAACAGATAGTTCGAATGGGCGATGGCGAAATCGGGCTTGAGCTTGACGGCGCCGGCAAAGCAGTCGGCTGCTTCCGGCAGGCGATCCTGTTGCATCAGCGCCGTGCCGATGTTGTTCAGCGCGTTGGCGTCACGGGGGTTGAGCTCCACGGCGCGGCGGGCGGCGGCTTCCGCTTCGCGCGCATTGCCCGCGAGCGACAGCGTCCATGACAGGTTCGACCAGGCGTCGGAATAGTCCGGCCGCAGCGTCAGGGCATGGCGCAGGTGCGCCTCCGCTTCGGCGGCGCGGCCGAGATCCTTGTAGACGCTGGCGAGGTTGTTGTGCGCTTCCGGAGACTGCGGGGCGAGGCGGACGGCTTCCTTGCCGTGGGTCTCGGCTTCAGCAAGACGGCCGAGGCCGCGCAGCATCGGCGTGATATTCCAGCGGAAGTCCGCCCGGTCCGGCGCGCCGGCGATGGCCTTCGTCAAATCGCCCACCGCTTCGGCCAGGCGTCCCAGCTTGTAGGCCGCAACGCCGCGCAGATGGCGCGCGTCGGTCGAGTCGGGAGACGCGGCGAGCACAGCGTCCGACAGTGACAAGGCGCGCGGGAAATTGCCGGATTGGAAGGCCTGGATGGCCTCTTCGAACTGCGACTGGACAGCCTTTTCGCCGGCCTGACGCTGCCTTCCGCACCAGTCCGTCCAGAGGTTTCGAACGGCGGTTTCGATCTCGCGTGCGAGGCCGGGGCCGTCGCAGAGCGGGGAGGCCGCCATGCGGGCGCGCAGGCCGGTGCGTAGCTTGGCGAGTGCGTCGAGGTCGGAGGCCTTCGCAGCCGCCAGCGCTACGTAGCCCGCGACGTCCTTCGCAACCCAGTCGCGCAGGCCGACTGCCGCGAGATTGCTCGCGCCGAAGCGACCCACAGACGGTCGATCCTCGACCGACACGACAGGCACGCCCAGCCACAGAGCTTCGATGGTCGTTGTCCCAGCGTTGTGCGGGAATGGGTCGAGGGCAATGTCCACCTCGCCGTACGCCGACCACGTCTTCGGCTGCGGGCTCGTGTAGACCATGCTGAGGCGTTCACGCCCGATGCCGTGGGCCGCAAATCGTTGCGCCATCAGGTCCGCGAATGCGGCCTCCGAGAACGCCTTCGCGTTCAGGAGCAGGCGGCTGTTCGGGACTTTCTTCAGGATCGCCGACCATGCCGCCACGACCCGGTCGTTGATGCGTTCCGTGCGGCCGAAGTAGCCGAACGTCACGATGCCGGTCCTCAGAGCCGGGAGCGGGGCAACGGCCGGCATGCCCTCGGGCGGCTGGTAGGCCACGGGGATGCGCGACAGGCGCACGATCTTTTCCGAGAACAGGTGCTCGCTGCCGACTGGCGCCATCTCCTGATCGGACAGGAACACGTCGATGGCCGACATGCCCGACGTGTAGCCGTGGCCCAGGTGATGGGCGATCTGGATCGGGGCCGAACGGCGCGCCATCACGAGAACACGGCTCGCAGACGTGTGACCGCCGAAGTCCACCAGCACGTCGATCTTGTCCTGCCGGATGCGCTCGGCGAGCTGGTCGTCCGACAGACCCACCGTCGAGCACCAGTGGTCCGCCATGCCCTTGAAGGCCTGGGTGACGTGGTCCTCGTTCGTCACTTCGGCGTAGCAGACGATCTCAAGCTGGCTCCGGTCGAGGTGGCGCAGGAGGGGGTCGAGGAAGTGGCGGGCGGCGTGCTCGCGGAAGTCCGGCGAGAGGAAGCCGATGCGGATGCGGCGGCCGGGGGTTGGATCGTTTCCGAACGACACGGCCGCCGGCATGTGAGGGCGGGCGTGGGCGGCATCGAAGCGCTGGTACTCGGCGAAGATCTCCTCGGCGCTGCGATCCGGGTGGTAGTTCAGGCAGAACAGCAAATTCGCGTGCGCCAGAGAATAATCAGGCTTCATCGCCAAGGCGCGACGGAACAACGCCTCCGCATCAGAATAGCGCGAGAGGTCCTGCAGCAGCAGCGCCTGATTGCCGATGGCGCGCCAGTTGTTGGCAATGACATCCGAGACGCTCGCATAGATCGCAGCGGCGGCGGCGGGCTGGCCCTTCTGGCGCAGCAACTGGGCCAGGTTGTCCAGGATGTCGCCGTCGTTGGGCAGCAGCGCTGCGGCCTTGCGCAGGACCGCCTCGGCTTCGGCCGCCTTCAACAGGCGCATCAGGCACAGGCCGAAGCTGCGGAGCACCTGCGGGTCGTTCGGCGACAGCTCGCTGGCGCGGCGCAGCATGGTTTCCGCTTCGACGAGCCGGCCGCGGCTTTGCAGCAGATTGCCGAGGTTGCCATAAGCGTTCGGAAAGTCGGGGGCGCGCGCGATGGCTTCGCGGTAGGCGGCTTCCGCCTCTTCGACGCGACCACAGGCGCGCAATGCCGCGCCGAGATTCGACAGGATCGTCGGCCGCCGGCTGCGTCGCGCCGCATCCTCAAACAGTTCGACCGCGCGGATGGAATTGCCGCGACCGTAAGCCCAACCGGCCGCCTTCTGCAGCGTTTCGATGGCGTCTTCGCGGTCGACGAAGCCTTGCCAGAGCCGCTGATAGACGCGCTCGAGCTCCTTCGCGAGACCCTTCGCGTCGCAGAGCGGAGACGCCGCCATGCGGGCGCGCAATCCGGCGCGCAGTCCGGCGAGCGCTTCGACATCGCGGGCGCGGTCGACGGCGATCGCGACATACTCCTCGCGCGTGCTCGCAACCCAATCCGAGAGCCCGAGCGACCCCATGATGGTGGCACCGAAGCAGCCGACCGATGGGCGCGTGGAGAGGCACACCGACGGCACGCCGAGCCAGGCCGCCTCGATGGTGGTGGTGCCGCCGTTGTGAGGGAACGGATCGAGCGCGATGTCGATCTCGCCGTAAGCGTCCCACGTCTTGGGCTGGGGCGTCGTGAACGTGAGATCGATGCGCTCGGCGCCGATGCCATGCGCCGCGAAGAGATCGCGGAAGCGGCGGCAGACTTCCTCATCGCGGAATGCGACCGTGTTCAGCACGAGGCGCGAGCGCGGCACGGCGGCCAGGATTTCCGACCAGGTGGCGACAACCGTCTCGTTCAGGCGCACGGCGCGGCCGAAGTTGCCGAACGTGACGAAGCCGTTCTTGAGGGCCGGGAGTGGCGCCACATCGGGCATGCCCTGCGGCGGCTCGTAGGCGACCGGCATACGCGGCATGCGCACGACCGGCTCGGAGAACAGATGATCGCAGCCTTCGGGCGCGAGCGCGTCGTCGGCGAGGAAGGCGTCCATCACCGACAGGCCGGACGTGTAGCCGTGCCCCAGGAAATGGGCGACTTGGACGGGGGCCGGCTTGCGGGCGAACGTCAGAAGGCGGTTGCGAGCCGTGTGGCCGCCGAGGTCGACCAGCACGTCGATGGCGTCGCGGCGAATGAGGTCGGCAAGCTGGTCGTCCGTGAGGCCGACGGTCGAGCGCCAGTTCTCGGCCAGCGCTTTCAGGCGTTGCGTTTCGCCGTCCGGCGTCGGGACTTCGGCATAGCAGAAGATTTCGACCTTGGAGCGATCGTGGCCAACGAGGATCGGCTCGATAAAGTGGCGCGAGGACTTGGTGGCGAAATCCGGCGAGACGTACCCGACCCGCAGGCGGCGCGCGGTGGTTCTGTCATTCGACCAGACCGGGTTCTTCGGCGCGTGGCGCTCGGCGTGCAGGTCGTTCCAGCGCCGGAACTCGGCGTAGATTTCCTCGCCGGTGAGGCCGGGGTGATAGGTCACGGCGAACAGCATCATGCCGTGGCCGGTGGGGTTGTTCGGCGAGCGCTTCAGCGTCTCGCGGAAGATCTCGATGGCCTCGGCGGCGCGGCCCTGGTCCTGCACCGAGTTGGCGAGATTGAAGCCGACTTCCACGAGGTCCGGGCGGAGGCGCTGCGCCATGCGCAAGTCGCGCTCGGCCGCGCACAGGCGTCCGCGGCGCATGAGCACGAGGGCGCGATTGTTCAGCGCCTCGGCATGATCGGGCGCGTTGGAAATGGCATCCGTGAAGGCCGCTTCCGCTTCGGTGAGGCGGAACTGAGCGGCGAGCGCGTTGCCGAGCGCATTGAACGCCGACGACGATTTCGGCATCGCGTGCAGAGCGGCGCGCGCGGCGGCCTCGGCTTCGGAGAGGCGCCCGAGGCGGCGGTAGAGATCGGAGAGATACGTCGCCGCGTCGCTGTCGGCGGGATCGCTCGACCAGTGCTGCAGAAGTGCTGCAGCGGCATCAGCCGGGCGTCCTGCGGCATCGGCGCGATGGGCGTCTTTCATGACCGCGGCGCGGCGTTCGATGACGGTCTGCGAAAGAACGGGGCGGGCGGGAGCCTGCCTTCCGCACCAGTCCGTCCAGAGGTTGCGGACGGCGGTTTCGATCTCGCGTGCAAGGCCGGGGCCGTCGCAGAGCGGGGAGGCCGCCATGCGGGCGCGCAGGCCGGTGCGTAGCTTGGCGAGTGCGTCGAGGTCGGAGGCCTTCGCAGCCGCCAGCGCTACGTAGCCCGCGACGTCCTTCGCAACCCAGTCGCGCAGGCCGACTGCCGCGAGATTGCTCGCGCCGAAGCGACCCACAGACGGTCGATCCTCGACCGACACGACAGGCACGCCCAGCCACAGAGCTTCGATGGTCGTTGTCCCAGCGTTGTGCGGGAATGGGTCGAGGGCAATGTCCACCTCGCCGTACGCCGACCACGTCTTCGGCTGCGGGCTCGTGTAGACCATGCTGAGGCGTTCACGCCCGATGCCGTGGGCCGCAAATCGTTGCGCCATCAGGTCCGCGAATGCGGCCTCCGAGAACGCCTTCGCGTTCAGGAGCAGGCGGCTGTTCGGGACTTTCTTCAGGATCGCCGACCATGCCGCCACGACCCGGTCGTTGATGCGTTCCGTGCGGCCGAAGTAGCCGAACGTCACGATGCCGGTCCTCAGAGCCGGGAGCGGGGCAACGGCCGGCATGCCCTCGGGCGGCTGGTAGGCCACGGGGATGCGCGACAGGCGCACGATCTTTTCCGAGAACAGGTGCTCGCTGCCGACTGGCGCCATCTCCTGATCGGACAGGAACACGTCGATGGCCGACATGCCCGACGTGTAGCCGTGGCCCAGGTGATGGGCGATCTGGATCGGGGCCGAACGGCGCGCCATCACGAGAACACGGCTCGCAGACGTGTGACCGCCGAAGTCCACCAGCACGTCGATCTTGTCCTGCCGGATGCGCTCGGCGAGCTGGTCGTCCGACAGACCCACCGTCGAGCACCAGTGGTCCGCCATGCCCTTGAAGGCCTGGGTGACGTGGTCCTCGTTCGTCACTTCGGCGTAGCAGACGATCTCAAGCTGGCTCCGGTCGAGGTGGCGCAGGAGGGGGTCGAGGAAGTGGCGGGCGGCGTGCTCGCGGAAGTCCGGCGAGAGGAAGCCGATGCGGATGCGGCGGCCGGGGGTTGGATCGTTTCCGAACGACACGGCCGCCGGCATGTGAGGGCGGGCGTGGGCGGCATCGAAGCGCTGGTACTCGGCGAAGATCTCCTCGGCGCTGCGGTCCGGGTGGTAGTTCAGGCAGAATAGAAGGTTCGCGTGCGCCAGCGAATAATCCGGCTTCATCGCCAATGCGCGACGGAACAACGCCTCCGCATCAGAATAGCGCGAGAGGTCCTTGGCGATGACGCCGAGATTGCTCACCCAGCGCTGCTCGTTCGGCGCAAGTGCGGCGGCGCGCGCGGTGGCCTGCTCGGCGGCGACCATATGGCCGACGCGCAGCTTCAACGCGCCGAGATTGCCGTGCGCGATTGCGGACTGCGGATCGATCGCGATGGCCTTCATCAGAAGGGCCGAGGCTTCCGGAAACTTCTGCAGCCCCATGAGAACGGCGGCGAGATCCGACAGAATGTCGGCGCGCCGGGGGCGCAACGTGGCCGCCCGTTCGAGCGCGCTGACCGCCTCGATGAGCTTTTCCTGACGCTGGAGCACAATGCCGAGACCGTGCCAGGCTTCCGCGTAGGCCGGATCGGATTCCGCCGCTTTGCGGTAGCTCGCCTCGGCTTCGACGGTTCTGCCCTGATCGCGGAAAATGTTGCCGAGATTGTTGTGGGCCGGGGCGAACCGCGGGTCACGTGCGATGGCCGCGCTGTAGCACGCCTCGGCCTCAGCGGCGCGGCCCGCCGCGCGCAGCACCACACCCAAGTTGGCATGATAGCTCGCCGCGGACGGCTCGAGCTCGATGGCGCGGCGACCGGCGGAAATGGCTTGTTCGAGAGCGCCGCCCCGATGCAGGGCAAGGCTCAGGATTTCCCACGCCAGGGCCGACGATGGATTGAGATCGGTCGCGAGCTGGGCTTCGGCTGCGGCGGTTGCGATGTCGCCACGGTCGAGCGCGGCCATGGCCCGCTGCAATACGGCTTCGCCATCGCTCGCGTGCGCAACTGCGATCGGCTGGCGCTGCATATCAGGTCGTCCCCTCGACGCGCTTCAGGAAGCCTTTGGGCCAGTAGGTGACACGCTCCGTCACGACGCCTTCGTTGAACGGGAACACAGGTTCTTCGAGAACGAATTCGGGGTGGGAGGCGGCGAACTCGGCGGCGGCATCGAGCGGATTGTTCCAGCTCCAGTCGGGCGAGGTGCGCGGTGCGCCAACGACCTCCTTCATGATGCCGTCGGTAGCGACGATGTAGGACCCCGGCGTGACGAACGGGCCGTAGGCTTCGAGCTCAGCCAGGACGTGGGCCTTGGTGTGATTGCTGTCGAGCAGCACCAGAACCGTCTCACCCGGGGCGACCAGCGCGCCCACCTGAGCTACGACCTCAGGCGCAACGGAGCTGCCCTCGACCAGCGTGATGCGCGGAAACATTTCGTGCGCTTCGATGGCTGCGCGATTGTGGGGGCGGATCTCGATGTCGATGCCGATGACCCGGCCGCGGCCCATGGCCTCGAACAGGCTGGCATAGAAAATGAGCGAGCCCCCGTGGGCGACGCCGGTCTCGATGATCACGTCCGGTTTCACCCGGTAGATCACCTCTTGTATGCGCAGCATGTCCTCGGGAAGCTGAATGACCGGACGGCCCATCCAACTGAAAGAATAGACGTATTTCGTATCCCAGCCGCAGCGCACCCAGGCCCTCGAAATGAGCCGGAACGCCTCCGCGCTCTCGAGCGGATGAACGGATTCGCCTTCGGGGCCTTCGGCGATCAGGATGCCACGGGCCTCATCTATTTTCAGCATGAAGACGATCAGCCTTTTTCGACAGGAAGATGGATCGTTCCATCTCCATGCGATTTGGCTTGTCTCAACCTGAACGCGGACCTTGGGCGCAAACGCGAAGCGGCCGCACCCGGAGATGCGGCCGCCCGACTTGTATCTGCCTGCGCCTGACGTCTCCTGGGAGACCGGCGCGGTTTCCGGACGCCGCGGGGCGTCCGGCCTTGCGCTTCTTAGACCGCCTGGAACCTGGTGAAGTCGTAGGTCCAGGGCGTCGAGCCGTCGGTGGTAATGACGCCGATCAGCGTGCCGCCGGAGGTGAAGTCGCCGTCGGCGCTGTAGTACAGCTCGCCCGTGTCCTGCTGGTAGGTGAAGCCGCCGCTTCCGCCGGTGCTCAGGATCGTACCCTCGCGGGCATTCTCGTTGGCCACGGAGCGGATGTTGACGTTGTTCGAGAGCGCACCCGAGATGATGTAGGTGTTGCCGTTCAGCGTCGAGCTCGTGTTAGTGTCGAGACCGATCTTGTCGGCGCCCGTGCCCATGTTGTGGATCACCATGTGGTTGCCGCTCGAATTCTGATCGAAGACGAAGGTATCCACACCGGCGCCGCCAGTGACGTGATCGATGCCGCCGCCGCCGCGGATCTGGCTGGTGCCGCCCGAGACGACGATGGTGTCGTTGCCCGCGCCGCCGATGACGGATTCAACGTTGGAGACCGACACGCTGTTGGTGAAGTTGCCCAGCGTGAGCTTATCCGACGATGCGCCGAGATCGATCGAGCCGTTCACGATCTGAGTCTGCACGGTGATCGTATCCACGCCGGTGCCGCCGAGGATGGTTTCAACGTTGCTGACAGAGGCCGTGTTGACGAAGTTGCCGAACTTGAGCGTATCCGAGCCGCCGGCGAGGTCGATGGTGGCACCGACTGCCTGCGTCGAGTAGGTGATCGTGTCGCTGCCGCCGTTGCCGAGCAGGCTCTCCACGCTGGTGACCGAGCCGGTGTTGGTGAAGTTGCCCAGGGTCAGCGAGTCGGAGCCGCCGCCGAGATCGATCGACATGCTCGTCGTGAGCGCGTTGCCGAGCGTTACGGTGTCGATGCTCGAGCCGCCGACGATGGTTTCGACGTTCGTGACAGTCGCGACGTTGGCGAAGGCGCCGAAGGTGAGCTTGTCGTTGCCGGCGCCGAGGTTGATGTCGGCGTTCTCGATCAGCGACGTGAGCGTGATGGTGTCCGCAGCCGAGCCGCCGACCAGCGTTTCGACGTTGGCGACCGAGACCGTGTTGACGAAGTCGCCGAGGACCAGCTTGTCTGCGCCGTCACCCAGGTTGATGATACCCTTCGTGATCTGCGCGGCGATGCTGATCGTGTCGGCCAGTGCGCCGGCATTGACCGTTTCGACGTTCGACAGCGTGGCCGTGTTGATGAAGTCACCGAACGTCAGGGTGTCGTTGCCTGCCGCGAGATCGATGGAGGCGTTCGAAACCTGGCTGCCGAAGGTCACCGTGTCGATGCCGGTGCCGCCGATGACGGTCTCGACGTTGAGCACGGTCGCGGTGTTCGTGAAGTTGGCGAACGTGAGCTTGTCGCTGCCGAGGCCGAGGTCGACCGTGACGTTGCTGACCGCCGTGGAGAAGGTGATCGTGTCCGCCGCCGTGCCGCCGACGATCGATTCGACACCGGTGAGCGTCGCCGTGTTGGCGAAGTTACCGAAGACGAGCGTGTCGGAGCCGGCGCCGAGGTCGATCGAAGCGTTCGACACCTGAGTGGTGATCGTCAGGCTGTCCGAGTCGCTGCCGCTGACCAGCGTTTCGACGTTGGCGATCGAGCCGAAGTTGCCGAAGTTGCCGAGCGTGAGCTTGTCGTTGCCGGCGCCGAGATCGACCGAGTCGGTCGCGCCCAGGGCCGTGACGAACGTGATCGTGTCGTTGTCGGAGCCGCCGACCAACGTTTCGACGTTGCCCACCGTGGCCGAGTTGATGAAGTTGCCGAGCGTGAGCTTGTCGGCGCCGTCGCCGAGGTCGGCGGAGGCCTTCGAGAACTGGTTGGTGACGGTGATCGTGTCGGCCAGCGCGCCACCGATGATGGTTTCGACGTTGGTGACAGAGCCCGAGTTGACGAAGCCGCCAAGATGGAGAACGTCGCTGCCGGCGCCCAGATCGATCAGGTTCGACGTGAACTGGCTTGCCAGCGTGATGGTGTCAGAACCCGAGCCGCTGTTCAGCGTTTCGACGCCGGACACCGTCGCGGTGTTGTTGAAGTTACCGAGCGTCAGCACGTCGCTGCCCGAGCCGAGATCGATGGAGGCATCGATTGCCTGCACCGCGAGCGTGATGGTGTCAGCCAGCGAGCCGCCGACGATGGTTTCCGCGTTCGACACCGTCGCCGTGTTGGCGAAGTTGCCGAAGGTCAGGGTGTCGAGGCCGCCACCGAGATCGATCGAGGCGTTCGAGGCCTGCGCCGCGAAGGTGATCGCATCGGCATCCAGGCCACCGATCAGCGTCTCTACGTTCGAGACCGAGCCGGTGTTGGCCGAGTTGCTCAGGATGAGCTTGTCGTTGCCGAGGCCGAGATCGATGCTGTCGGTGCCGCTGATGCCAGAGGCCAGCGTGATCGTGTCGTTCGCCGTGCCGCCGACGAGCGTCTCGACATGAGCGATCGTGCCGGTGTTGGCGAAGTTGCCGAGCGTCAGCTTGTCGGAGCCGTCGCCGAGATCGATCGAGGCGTCCGAAATCTGGCCGGTGATCACGATCGTGTCGGCCAGAGCGCCGCCGATGATGGTCTCGACGTTCGAGATCGTGCCGCTGTTGACGAAGTCGCCAAGGATCAGCTTGTCCGCGCCGGAGCCCAGATCGATGTTGTTGGTCGAGACGAACTGGCTGCCGAGCGTGATGGTGTCGGACAGCGAGCCGCCGACCAGCGTTTCGACACCGGATACCGTCGCGACGTTGACGAAGTTGCCGAGCGTCAGCACGTCGCTGCCCGAGCCGAGGTTGATCGCGGCGTCGCTTGCGGCTGCCGAGAGCGTGATGGTGTCAGCCGCAGAGCCGCCGACGATGCTCTCGACGTTGGCCACCGTCGCCGTGTTGGCGAAGTTGCCGAGCGTCAGCGTATCGAAGCCAGCACCGAGCTCGACGGAGGCATTCGAAGCCTGCGTGGCGAAGGTGATGGTGTCGGCATCGGCGCCGCCGATGATGGTTTCGACGTTCGAGAAGCTGCCGGTGTTGGCCACGTCGGCCAGCACGATCTTGTCGTTGCCACCGCCCAGGTCAATGCTGTCCGAGGCGTTGATGGCCGAGACGAAGGTCACGGTATCGGCCGTTGCGCCGCCGATCAGGGTCTCGACGTTGCCGACGGTGACGGCATCGGCCGTTCCGAGGGTCAGCTTGTCGGCGCCTGCGCCGAGGTCGATCGAGGCCTTCTGAGACGAGAACACCGTGGTGATGGTGTCCGCGGCCGAGCCGCCCACCAGCGTTTCAACGTTCTGGACCGTACCCGTGTTGGCGAAGTCGCCCAGGGTCAGGATGTCGTTGCCGAGGCCGAGGTCGATGGCGTGGGTCGACGCGAGCGCCGTGCCCAGCGTGACCTGGTCTGCAGCCGAGCCGCCGGTCAGGGTTTCAACACCCGACACCGTGACCGAGTTGGCGAAGTTGCCGAGGGTCAGGATGTCGTTGCCGAGGCCGAGGTCGATCGTGGTTTCGGTCGCCATTGCGCCGAGGGTGATCGTATCGGCGCCAGAGCCGCCCACGATGCTCTCGACATTCGAGATCGTAGCCACGTTGGCCGCGGTCGAGAGCGTGATCGTGTCGAAGCCGCCGCCCAGGTTGATCGAGGCGTTGGAGGCTTGCGTCGTGAAGGTGATCGTATCCGCGTCTGCGCCACCGATCAGCGTCTCGACGTTGGCGATCGAGCCCGTGTTCGACACGTCCGCCAGGGTCAGCTTGTCTGCGCCAACACCGAGGTCGATGCTGCCGCTGGAGGCAATGCCTGCGCCGAGCGTGATGGTGTCGGCATCCGAGCCGCCGGTCAGCGTCTCGACGTTCGAGATCGTCGCGGTGTTGGTGAAGTCGCCGAGAACCAGCTTGTCGGTGCCGTCACCCAGATCGACCAGGCCCTTCGAGAGGAGCGTGGTGATGGTGATCGTGTCGGCGGCAGAGCCGCCGATGACGGTTTCCGTGTTGGCCACGGTCGCCGTGTTGGCGAAGTTGCCGAAGGTGAGCGCATCGACGCCTGCACCGAGATCGACCGAGCCGTTCGAGACCTGCGCGCTGAAGGCGATGGTGTCGATGCCCGTGCCGCCGATGACGGTGTCGACGCCGGAGAGGGTCGCCACGTTGACGAAGTTGCCGAGCGTCAGGGTATCCGCGCCGCTGCCGAGGTCGATGACCGCGTTCGAGGCCGCGGCCCGGAGCGTGATCGTGTCGGCCGCAGAGCCGCCGAGGATGCTTTCGGCGTTGGAGATCGTGGCCGTGTTGGCGAAGTCGCCGAGCGTCAGGCTGTCGGTGCCGGCGCCGAGGTCGATCGAGCCGTTCGACACCTGGGTGGCGACGGTGATCGTGTCGGAATCGATGCCGCCGATGAGCGTTTCGACGTTCGATACAGAGCCGGTGTTGGCGACATCGGCCAGCGTGAGCTGGTCCGCGCCCGAGCCGAGGTCGATGCTGTCGCTTGCGCCGAGCGCCGTGCCCAGCGTGACGGTATCAGCCAGCGATCCGCCGACCAGGGTTTCTGCGCCCGAGACCGTGGCCGAGTTCACGAAGCCGCCCAGGGTGAGCGAATCCGAGCCTGCGCCCAGGTTGTAGAGCGTCTTGGTTGCCTGCGTGGCGATCGTGATGACGTCCGCATCCGAGCCGCCGATGATGGTCTCGACGTTGGACAGCGTGCCGGTGTTGGCCACGTTCGCGAGGGTCAGCACGTCGCTGCCGCCGCCGAGGTTGATGCTGTCGGTCGCCGAGAGCGCCGTGCCGAGCGTGATGTTGTCGGACGAGTTGCCGCCGATCAGCGTCTCGACGTTCGAGATCGTGCCGGTGCTGTTGAAGTTTCCAAGCGTCAGCTGGTCGGAGCCGGCGCCGAGGTCGATCACGCCGTTCGAGAGCTGCGTCGAGATGGTGATCGTGTCCGCATCCGAGCCGCCGACGATGCTTTCGACGTTCGAGATGTTGGCCGAGTTCGCGAAGTCGCCGAGCGTGACCTTGTCCACGCCGTCGCCGAGGTTGACGGAGGCGTTCGAGAGCTGGGTCGCGAAGGTGATCGTGTCCGCGGCCGAGCCGCCGACGAGCGTCTCGACGTTCGAGACCGAGCCCGTGTTGACGAAGTCGCCGAGGGTCAGCTTGTCGGAGCCCGAGCCGAGGTCGATATCGTGGCTTGCCGCAAGCGCGTTGCCGAGCGTCAGGGTGTCTGCACCCGTGCCGCCAACGATGGTCTCGACATCCGTGACCGTTGCGACGTTGGCGAAGTCGCCCAGGACGAGCTTGTCGCTGCCGGCGCCGAGGCCGATCAGGGCCTTCGACAGGATGGTGCCGATGGTGATCGTGTCCGCAGCCGAGCCGCCGACGATGGTCTCAACACTCGATACGGTGCCGGTGTTGGTGGCGTTCGCAAGGATGAGGGTGTCGTCGCCGGCGCCGAGGTTGATCGACTCCGTGCCGCTCATGCCGCTGCTCAGCGTGATGGTGTCGTTATCAGCGCCGCCGATGATCGTCTCGGCGCCCGCAACCGTTGCGACGGTCGCGAAGTTGCCAAGTGTCAGCTTGTCGTTGCCAGCGCCGAGGTTGATGCTGGCGTTGCTGAGCTGCGAGGCGATGGTGATGGTGTCCGCATCCGAGCCGCCGATGATGGTTTCGACGTTCGAGAACGTGCCCGAGTTGTCGAAGTCACCCAGCGTGACCTTGTCGGCGCCGAGGCCGAGGTCGACGTTGCCCTTCGAGAGAACCGTCGCGAAGGTGATGGTGTCGGCATCCGAGCCGCCGATGACGCTTTCGACGTTCGAGACGGAGCCCGTGTTGGCGAAGTCGCCGAGGGTCAGCTTGTCGGAACCCGCGCCGAGGTCGACGCTGCTCGAGCCGCCCAGGGCCGTCGCGAGCGTGACCGTGTCGCCGGCGGAGCCGCCGATGACCGTTTCGACGTTTGCCACCGTGACCGAGTTCGTGAAGCCGCCGAGGGTCAGCTTATCATTGCTGCCGCCGAGGTCGATCGAGCCGTTGGTGATGCCCGCGCCGAGCGTGATGGTATCGACGTTCGTGCCGCCGTGAATGGTCTCGACGTTCGAGATCGAGCCGGTGTTGGCGACGTTAGCGAGCGTCAGCGTGTCTGCACCGGCCCCGAGGTTGATGTCGTCGGTTGCCGTCAGAGCCGTGGCGAGCGTGATCGCGTCGGCCGCGGAGCCGCCAACGATGCTCTCGACGTTCGAGACCGTCGCCGTGTTGGCGAAGTTGCCGAGCGTCAGCTTGTCGTTGTTGCCGCCGAGGTTGATCGTCGCGTTCGACAGAGCGGTGGTGGCCGTGACGGTATCGACATCGGTGCCGCCGAGGATCGATTCAACGTTTGCGACCGAGATGGTGTTGGCGAAGTTGCCGAGCGTGATGCTGTCCGAGCCGGCGCCGAGATCGACGAGGCCCTTGGAGACGGCGGTCGTGAAGGTGATGGTGTCGGTGTTGGAGCCGCCCACGACCGTTTCGACGTTGGCGATCGAGCCCGAGTTCGCCAGGTCCGCGAGGACCAGCTTGTCGTTGCCGGCGGCGAGATCGACGCTGCTGGAGCCCGAGAGCGCTGTGGCCAGCGTCACGGTGTCCGCAGCCGAGCCGCCGATGACCGTTTCGACGTTGGACACGGTCGCGGTGTTGACGAAGTCGCCGAGCGTGACCTTGTCGGAGCCGACGCCGAGGTCGATGGAGATCGAGTTCGCCTGCGCGCCGATCGTGATCGTGTCCGCGGCGCTTCCGCCGACGATGCTTTCGACGTTGGAGATGGTGCCGACGTTGGCGAAGTCGCCCAGGTTGAGGATGTCGTTGCTTGCGCCGAGATCGACGGAGCCGTTCGAGAGGATGGCTCCGAGCGTCACGGTGTCCGCATCGACGCCGCCGATCAGCGTTTCGACATTGCTGACGGTGATCTTGTTCGACAGGTCGGCAAGCGTGAGCTTGTCGGCGCCTGCGCCCAGGTCGACGGAGACGTTCGAAGCCGCCGTGGCGAGCGTGATCGTGTCTGCATCGCTGCCGCCGACGATGGTTTCGACGTTCTGCAGCGTCGCCGTGTTGACGAAGTTGCCGAAGGTGACCGTGTCGGAGCTGTTGCCGAGATCGATCTGGCCCTTAGAGACCTGCGCCGTGAAGGTGATGGTGTCGATGTTCGAGCCGCCGATCACCGTTTCGACGTTGGCGATCGAGCCTTCGTTGGCGCCGTTGGCCAGCGTGAGGCTGTCGCTTCCCGCGCCGAGATCGATGCTGTTGGCGGTCGTGAGGACCGTTGCGAGCGTGATGTTGTCGGACGACGTGCCGCCGAGCACCGTCTCGGTGTTCGAGATCGTGCCAACGTTGGCGAAGTTGCCGAGGACGAGCTTGTCCGAGCCGGCGCCGAGATCGATGCTGCTGGTGTTGTCGAGCGCCGCGCCGATGGTGATGGTATCGGCACCCGAGCCGCCGATCAGCGTTTCGACGCGCGAGACCGTCGCCTGGTTGGCGAAGTTGCCGAGGACGAGCTTGTCGACGTCGCCACCCAGGTCGATCGAGCTGTTCGATGCGACCGTGGTCAGGGTGATGGTGTCGCCGAGGCCGCCGCCGATCAGGGTTTCGACGTTCGAGACCGATGCCAAGTGCGTGAAGTCGCCGAGCGTCAGCTTGTCATTTCCTGCGCCGAGATCGATCGAAGCCTTCGAGAGCGATGCACCGATCGTGATGGTGTCGTCGCTCGTGCCGCCCGTGAGGGTTTCCACGTTCGAGACGGTGGCGCTGTTGGCGAAGTTGCCGAGCGTCAACGTGTCGTTGCCGGACGCGAGATCGATGTTGCCATTCGAGAGCTGCGTCGTGATCGAGATGACGTCTGCGCCGTTTCCGCCAAGGATGCTTTCGACGTTGGCGATGGAGCCCGCGTTGGCGATGTTCGCCAGAGTGAGGCTATCGATACCCGCGCCGAGATCGATCAGCGAACCGCTGGTCAGAGCCGAGCCGAGCGTGATGTTGTCGCTTGCCGAGCCGCCGACGATGCTCTCAGCGTTCGAGATGGTCGCGGTGTTGGCGAAGTTGCCAAGCGTCAGCTTGTCGTTACCGGCCTTGAGGTCGATGCTGACATTGCCGTCGAGGCGCGTGGAGATGGTCAGGGTGTCGTCGTCGGTGCCGCCGATTAGCGTTTCGACGTTCGCGATCGTCGCGATGTTCGCGAAGCTGCCGAACGTGAGCGTGTCTTCGCCGTTCGAGAGATCAATCGAGGCGTTCGAGGCCACACCGGAGAAAGTGATCGTGTCCGCATCGGCGCCGCCGACGAGGGTTTCGATGCCTTCAACCGAGCCGACGTTGACGAAGTCGCCGAGCGTCAGTTTGTCGTTGCCCGCGCCGAGGTTGATGTTGCTCTTGAGGACGAGCGCCGCGCTGAGCGTGATCGTGTCTGCCGCGCTACCGCCGACGATGCTTTCGACGTTTCCGACCGTCGCGACGTTCGCGAAGTCACCGAGCGTGAGCTTGTCGTTGCCACCGCCGAGGTCGACCGAGCCGTTCGAGAGCGCCGTGCTGACCGAGATCAGGTCGGCTGCAGAGCCACCGATGATCGTTTCAACGTTGGACAGCGAGGCCGTGTTGGAGATGTTCGCAAGCGTCAGCGTGTCGTTGCCCGCGCCGAGGTCGATCGACACCGAGGTCGTGAGGCTGGATGCGATGGTGAGCGTGTCAGAGCCGCTGCCGCCGACGATGGTTTCGATGTTGGCGAGCGTACCCTCGTTGGCGAAGTCGCCGAGGACGATCTTGTCGGCGCCGCCGCGCAGATCGATGCTGGCGGTTGCGGCCAGTGCCGTCACCACGTTCAGCGTGTCGGTGCCCGTGCCGCCGAGAACGCTTTCGACGTTCGCGAGGGTCGCGGAGTTGGCGAAGTTGCCGAAGGTCAGCTTGTCGAGGCCTTCACCGAGGTTGAAGGAGGCGTTCGAGGCCTGCGATCCGAGCGTGATTTCATCCGTGTCGAGGCCGCCGATGATCGTCTCGACGTTCGTGACGGTGCCGGAGTTGGCGAAATCGGAGAGCGTCAGCTTGTCGTCGCCGCCACCGAGGTTGACGACATCGGTCGCGCCGATTGCGCTGGCGAGCGTGATCGTGTCGGCGGCGCTGCCGCTGATAATCGATTCAATGCCGGCCAGGGTCGCGACGTTGGCGAAGTCGCCGAGCGTCAGCTTGTCGACGCCAGAGCCGAGATCGAACGAGCCTTCCGAGACGATGCCCACGGCCGTCAGCGTGTCGGAGCCGGAGCCGCCGAAGATGGTTTCGATGTTCTGGATCGTGGCCGAGTTGGTGAAATCGCCGAGCGTCAGCGTGTCGGCACCCGAGCCGAGATCGACCGAGCCCTTGGACAGCACGCCTGCGATGGTGATCGAATCGGCATCCGAGCCGCCGACGACCGTTTCCGTGTTCGTGACCGTTGCGTAGTTGGCGAAGTTGGCGAACGTGATCTTGTCGTTGCCCGCGCCGAGGTTGATGACCTCGCCGCCGGTGAGTTCGCCGGACAGCGTGATGGTGTCGTGACCCGCGCCGCCGATCAGCGTTTCGAAGCCCGAGATCGTGACCGTGTTGGCGAAGTCGCCGAGCGTGAGCTTGTCGTTGCCGGCGGCAAGATCGATCGATCCGCCCGAGATCTGCGTCGTGTAGACGATGGTGTCAGCATCCGCGCCGCCGATCAGCGTCTCGACGTTGGCCACCGAGCCGTTGTTGATCAGATCGGACAGGATGAGCTTGTCGGCGCCCGCGCCGAGGTCGACGATCGCGTTGGTGAACACATCGCCGATGGTGACGGTATCGCCATTCGTGCCGCCGATCAGGCTCTCGACGTTGGAGACGGTGACGACGTTCGCGAAGTTGCCGAGCGTGAGCTTATCGACGCCCGCGCCGAGGTCGATCGAGGCCTCCGACGCTACGGTCGTGAGGCTGATCGTATCCGCGTCCGAGCCGCCGAGCAGCGTTTCGACATTCGAGGCGCTGACGACGTTGACGAAGTTGCCGAGCGACAGGGTGTCGCCGCCCGCTCCCAGATCGACGGAGACGTTCGAGGCGGCGGTTGCCAGCGAGATCGTGTCGGCGTCCGAGCCGCCGATGACGGTTTCGACGTTCGACAGCGAGCCGACGTTCGAGAAGTCGCCGAGCGTGACCTTGTCGTTGCCGACGCCGAGATCGATCTTATGGCCCGCGGTGAGGGCTTCCATCATCGTGACGGAATCCGACTCCGAGCCGCCAATGAGCGTTTCGATGTGGGCGACCGAGATGCTGTTGACGAAATCGCCGAGCGTCAGCTTGTCCGCGCCGTCGCCGAGATCCATCGAGCCGCTCGACCAGGCCGTGGCGAGGACGATGGTGTCGTTGCCGCTGCCACCCGTGACGGATTCCACGCGTGCGAGCGTCGCCGTGTTACCGGCATCCGACAGCGTGAGCTTGTCCGCGCCGACGCCGAGGTCGATCGAAGCGTTCGCCAGCTGGCCGGCGATGGTGATGCTGTCCGCGCCGCTGCCGCCGAGGACGGTTTCGACGCTCTGCAGCGTGGCATCGTTGGAGAAATCGCCCAGGATGATGGTGTCGGCGCCCGAGCCGAGGTCGAAGGAGGCTTCGGAGAGGGCGGTCGCAACCGTGATCGTGTCGGCGAGCGAGCCGCCGGTCAGAGATTCGACGTTCGAGATCGTCGCCGTGTTGACGAAGTTGCCGAGCTTCAGGCTGTCGATGTCCGCGCCGAGGTTGATCGACGCGCCGGAGAGCTGGCTTGCAATGGTGATGTCGTCGGTGCTGGAGCCGCCGACCAAAGTCTCGACGTTGGCAATCGAACCGCTGTTGGCGAAGTTGCCGAGCGTCAGCTTGTCCGCGCCTGCGCCGAGGTCGACGCTGTTGTTGGCTTCGAGCGCCGCGCCGACCGTCACCGTGTCGGCTTCCGAGCCGCCGATCAGGGTTTCGACGTTGGTGACCGTGACGACGTTGACGAAATCACCGAGCGTCAGCTTGTCGTTGCCGGCGCTGAGATCGATGGATGCGTTCGTGAGCTGCGTGGCGACTGTCAGCGTGTCGTTGTCCTGGCCGCCGATGATGGTCTCGACGTTCGAGACGGTCGCCGAGTTGACGGCGTCGCCGAGGGTCAGCTTGTCTGCGCCCGTGCCGAGATCGATCGAGCCGCCGGCGAGAGCGTCGCCGAAGGTGATGGTGTCAGCGCCCGTGCCACCGATGAGCGTATCGACGTTCGTGAGCGTGCCGGTGTTCGCAAAGTTGCCGAGCGTCAGGGTGTTGGCGCCCGCGCCGAGGTCGATCGTGACAACGCTCGAGAGCGCCGTTCCGAGCGTGATGGAATCCGCGCCCGAACCGCCGAGAATGCTCTCGGTATTGGAGACCGTGGCGATGTTGGCGAAGTTTCCGAGGGTCAGCGAATCCGTGCCCGCCTTGAGGTCGATGCTGACCTGCGACAGCGCGGTCGAGAGGGTTACGGTGTCGGAATCGCTGCCGCCGATCAGGGTCTCGACGTTGGCGATGGTGGCGCTGTCGCCCGCATCGCTGAGGGTCAGAAGATCCTTGCCCGCGCCCAGATCGATCGACGCATCCGTCATGCCGCCGACGATGGTGACGGTGTCGTCGCCAGCCGCGGCCGTCAGGGTCTCGACGTTCGAGACCGATACGGTGTTCGAGAGACCAGCCAGATCCAGGATGTCGTTGCCGGCCGCCAGGTCGATGCTGCCGTTGAGCAGCACGGTCGAAACCGTGACCTTGTCGTTCATCGCGCCGCCGGTGACGGTTTCCACGTTGGCAACCGTGAGCGTGCTGTCGAAGTCACCGAGCGTCAGCTTGTCGTTGCCAGCGGCGAGGTCGATCGAGCCGCCGGAGATCTGCGATGCGTAGGTGATGTCGTCGTCAACCACGCCGCCGATGAGCGTTTCGACGTTCGAGATGGTGCCGGTATTCGCGACGCCTGCCAGGATCAACTTGTCGGCGCCTGCCGCGAGATCGATGCTCGACGAGGCGGTGAGCGCATCGAGAAGCGTGACGGTATCCGCGCCCGTGCCGCCGTAAAGCGTTTCGACGCCCGCGACCGAGACGGTGTTGGTGAAGTTGCCCAGCGTCAGGGTGTCAGAGCCCGACCCGAGATTGATCGAGGCGTTGGAGAGCGACGAGGCGATCGTGATCGTGTCGGCATTCGAGCCGCCCGTGATCGTTTCGACGTTCGCGACGGTCGCTTCGCTGACGATGTCCGCAAAAGTCAGCTTGTCGAGGCCCGCGCCGAGGTCGATCGAGTTGCTGACGCCCGTCAGAGCGCTGATCGTCACGTTGTCGGCGTTGGTTCCGCCGATCAGCGTCTCGACGTTCGCAATCGTGACCACGTTGAGGAAGTTGCCGAGCGTCAGCTTGTCGTCGCCAGCGGCGAGATCGACCGAGCCGTCGGCCAGCGTCTTGAGCGTGATGTTGTCGGAATCCGAGCCGCCGATGATCGTCTCGACGTTCGACACGGAGCCGTTGTTGTTGAAGTCACCCAGGGTCAGCGTGTCGCTGCCGCCGGCGAGATCGATGTTCGCAGCCGTGGTTAGCGCGCCGCCGAGCGTCACGGTATCCGCGGCCGTGCCGCCGGTCAGCGTTTCGACGTTCGACACCGTCACGACGTTGGCGAAGTTCTTGAGCGTCAGCGCGTCGGCACCGGCGCCGAGATCGATCGACACGTTCGACGCGATGGCAGCGAGGGTGACGCTATCGGCGCCCGTGCCGCCGATGACGGTTTCGATGTTGTTGACGGTCACCGTGTTGGCGAAGTTGCCCAGGACCAGCGTGTCGGCGCCGGATCCGAGGTCAACCGACACCTTGGAGGCAATGGCGCCCAGCGTGATCGTGTCAGCGCCCGAGCCGCCGATGATGGTCTCAGCCGCGGCAACCGTCGCCGAGTTTGCGAAGTCACCGAGGGTCAGCGTGTCGTTGCCGGCGCCAAGGTTGAGCGAGCCGTTCACGAGCTGGCTTGCAACCGTGATGTTGTCGACGCTCGAGCCGAACACCAGGCTTTCGACATTTGCGATCGTGGCCGTGTTGGCGGAGTTGGCGAAGACGAGCTTGTCGTTGCCGGCGCCGAGATCGATCGAGCCGTTTACGATCGCTGCACTCAGCGTAACCGTATCCGACGACGATCCACCGATGACGGTCTCGACGTTGGTCACCGTGACGGAGTTGGCGAAGTCGCCGAGGATCAGCTTGTCGCTACCGCCGGCGAGATCGACCGAGGCGTTCGACATCTGCGCCGCAATGGTGACGGTGTCGGCACCCGTGTTGCCGATCAGCGTTTCGACGTTGGAGACGGAGCCAGTGTTGGTGAACGCACCCAGGTTCAGGCGGTCGGCGCCGGCGCCGAGGTCGATCGTCTGCGAAGCGGACAGCGCAGTGCCCAGATCCACCGTGTCGGCCATGGCGCCGCCGAGCAGCGACTCGACGTTCGATACGGTCGCCGTGTTGACGAAGTTGCCGAGCGTGAGGCTGTCGGTGCCGACACCGAGGTCGACGGACGTCTTCGACGCCGCGGTCGCAATGGTGATCGCGTCCGCGTCGGTGCCGCCGATGATGGTCTCGACGTTGAAGGCCGATCCGGTGTTGGCGAAGTTGCCGAGCGTCAGCTTATCGTTGCCGCCGCTGAGGTCGATGATGACGGAGCTCGTGAGGGCGCTGCCAAGGGTGACGTTGTCGGTGGAACTTGCGCCGGCGATGATCTCGACGTTCGACACCGTCACGGTGTTCGAGGCGTTGGCGAGGTTGAGGCGGTCGGCGCCTGCGCCGAGGTCGACCGAGACGTTCGAGCTCGCGACGCCAAGGGTGATCGTGTCTGCGTCCGAGCCGCCGACGATGGTTTCGACGTCAGTCACCGTCGCACGGTTCACGAAGTCGCCGAAGGTCAGCTTGTCGGCGCCGCTGTCGAGGTCGATGGAGACATTCGAAGCCTGCGATCCGAGCGTGACGGTGTCTGCGCCCGTGTTGCCGAGGATGGTTTCGACGTTCTGAACCGTGCCGGTGTTGGCAAACGCTCCGAGCTGCAGGATGTCCTTGCCTGCTGCCAGGTCGATGGACTGCCCCACCGTGAGCGCGCCGCCGAACGTGATGGTATCGCCGCCCGTACCGCCGAGCAGAGATTCCACGTTCGAGACGGTCGCGGTGTTGGTGAAGTTGCCCAGCGTCAGCGTGTCGGATCCGACGCCGAGGTCGACCGAGGTCTTCGCGGCCGCGGTGGCCAGCGTGATCGCGTCCGAATCGGTGCCACCGATGATGGTCTCGACGTTGAAGGCCGAGCCGGTATTGGCGAAGTTGCCGAGCGTCAGCTTGTCGTTGCCGCCGCTGAGATCGATGATGACGGAGCCCGTCAGAGCGCTGCCCAGCGTGACGTTGTCGGTGGATCCCGCTCCCGCGATGATCTCGACGTTGGAGACCGTCACGGTGTTCGAGGCATTGGCGAGATTGAGGCGGTCGCTGCCTGCGCCGAGGTCAACGGAGACGTTCGAGCTCGCCGCGCCGAGGGTGATCGTGTCTGCGTCCGAGCCACCGACGATGGTTTCGACGTCGGTCACCGTCGCGCGGTTCACGAAGTCACCCAAGGTCAGCTTGTCGGCGCCGCTGTCGAGGTCGATCGAGCCGTTCAAGATCTGCGTCTTGAGCGTGATTGTATCGGCACCCGTGTTGCCGAGGACGGTTTCGACGTTCGAGACCGAGCCCGTGTTGGCGAATGCGCCGAGGCTGAGCGTGTCAGCTCCGGATCCGAGATCGATGTCCTGCGTCGAGAGAAGCGCGCCGCCGAGCGTGACGGAGTCTGCACCCGTGCCGCCGACCAGCGTCTCGATGTTGCCGACCGTCAGCGTGTTCGCGAAGTCGCCGAGGGTCAGCTTGTCGCTGCCGACGCCGAGGTCCACGGATGCCTTCGCCGCGGCTGCGCCGAGCGTGATCGTGTCGGCGTCAGTGCCGCCGATGATGGTTTCGACGTTGTACAGCTTACCGGTGTTGGCAAAATCGCCGAGGATCAGCTTGTCGCTGCCTGCGCTCAAATCGATGATGCTCGAGGCGCCAAGCGCCGTTCCGAGCGTGACCGTGTCGGACGAACCCGCGCCGCCGATCGTCTCAGCATTCGAGATCGTGACCGTGTTCGGGGAATTGGCCAGCGTGATGCGGTCATTGCCGGCGCCGAGGTCAACGGAGCCGCCCGAGATGCCCGTCGCAAGGGTGATGGTATCGTTCGCGGAGCCGCCGACGATGGTCTCGACGTCGCTGACCGTCGCGGTGTTGACGGCGTCTGCGAACGTGAGTTTGTCCGCGCCCGATTCGAGATCGATCGAGCCGCTGGAAATGGCAGTGCCGAGCGTGATCGTATCGGCACCCGTGTTGCCGATGATGGTTTCGATGTTCGAGACCGTGCCGGTGTTGGCGAACGCGCCGAGCGTCAGGCTATCCTTGCCGACGCCGAGGTCGATGCTATCCGTGCCGGTCAGCACCTTGCTCAAGGTGACATCGTCAGCGGCCGTGCCGCCGATCAGTGTTTCGACGTTAGCCACCGTGAGCGTGTTGGCGAAGTCGCCAAGGGTCAGCTTGTCGCTGCCGACGCCGAGGTCCACGGATGCCTTTGCCGCGGCTGCGCCGAAGGTGATCGTGTCTGCATCGCTGCCGCCGATGACGGTTTCGACGTTGTAAATCTTGCCCGCGTTGACGAAGTCGCCGAGGGTCAGTTTGTCGTTGCCTCCGCTCAAATCGACGATATTCGACGCGCTGAGCGCCGTTCCGAGCACAACCGTGTCGGACGAGCCCGCACCGCCGATCGTCTCAGCATTCGAGATCGTGATCGAGTTCGATGCTGCCGCGAGCGTGATGCGGTCGTTTCCGGCGCCGAGGTCCACGGAGCTGCCCGTCGCGCTGCGTGCCAGCGTGATGGTGTCGTTGCCGGAGCCGCCGACGACGGTTTCGATTTCGCTGAGCGTTGCGGTGTTGACGCCATCCGCGAAGGTGAGCGTGTCCGCGCCCGCGTCGAGATCGATCGAGGCGCCCGTGACCGCCACGCCGAGCGTGATGGTGTCCACTCCCGTGTTGCCGATGATGGTTTCAATGTTCGAGATCGTGCCGGTGTTGGCGAATGCGGCGAGCGTCAGGGTGTCCTTGCCCGCGCCGAGCTCAATGCTGTCTGTGCCGGACAGCGCTTTGGTCAAGGTCACGGAATCGGAGGCCGTGCCGCCGATCAGCGTCTCGATGTTGCCAACCGTGAGGGTGTTCGCGAAGTCGCCGAGGGTCAGCTTGTCGTTGCCGGCACCCAGATCTACGGATGCCTTCGCAGCCGCGGCGCCGAAGGTGATCGTGTCCGCATCGCTGCCGCCGATGACGGTTTCGACGTTGTAGAGCTTACCCGTATTGGCGAAGTCGCCGAGCGTCAGCTTGTCGTTGCCGGCGCTCAGATCGACGATGTTCGAGGCGCTGAGCGCCGTTCCGAGCACGACCGTGTCGGACCCTCCCGCGCCGCCGATCGTCTCCGCATTCGAGATCGTGACCGAGTTCGATGCTGCCGCGAGCGTGATGCGGTCGTTGCCGGCGCCGAGATCCACGGAACCGCCCGTGATGCCCTTCGCCAGCGTGATGGTGTCGTTGGCAGAGCCGCCGACGATGGTCTCGATTTCGCTGAGCGTTGCGGTGTTTACGCCATCCGCAAACGTGAGCTTGTCCGCGCCCGAGTCGAGATCGATCGACGCACCCGTGACCGCCGCGCCGAGCGTGATGGTGTCTGCGCCCGTGTTGCCGATGATGGTTTCGATGTTCGTGATCGTGCCGGTGTTGGCGAACGCAGCAAGCGTCAGGCTGTCCTTGCCCGCGCCGAGCTCGATGCTGTCCGTTCCCGACAGAGCTTTGGTCAACGTCACGGAGTCAGAGCCCGTGCCGCCGATCAGCGTCTCGATGTTACCAACCGTGAGGGTGTTCGCGAAGTCGCCAAGGGTCAGCTTATCGCTGCCGGCGCCCAGATCCACAGATGCCTTCACCGCGGCCGCGCCGAACGTAATCGTGTCGGCATCGCTGCCGCCGATGACCGTTTCGACGTTGTACAGCTTGCCCGAGTTGACGAAGTCGCCAAGGGTCAACTTATCGCTGCCGGCGCTCAGATCGACGATGTTCGAGGCGCCGAGCGCCGTTCCGAGCACGACCGTGTCGGACGAGCCCGCGCCACCGATCGTCTCGGCGTTCGAGATGGTGACCGAGTTCGACGCCACAGAGAGCGTGATGCGGTCGTTGCCGACGCCGAGATCCACGGAGCCGCCCGTGATGCCCTTGGCCAGCGTAATCGTGTCGTTCGCGGAGCCGCCGAGGATCGTCTCGATGCCCGACAGCGTGGCCGAGTTCGTGCCATCAGCGAAGGTGAGTGTGTCGAGGCCGTTGCCGAGATCGATCGAGCCGCTGGTCACAGCCGTGCCAAGCGTAATCGCATCGGCGCCCGCGCCGCTGACGATCGTTTCGACGTTCGAGATCGTGCCGCTGTTCGCCGACGCGTCGAGCGTGAGCTTGTCCTTGCCAGCGCCGAGGTCGATCGACTGACCGGAGAGAGCGCCATCCAGCGTCACCGTGTCGGCGCCCGTGCCGCCGATGATGGTCTCGACGTTGGCAACCGTGAGGGTGTTGGCGAAGTTGCCGAGGGTCAGCTTATCGTTGCCGGCACCAAGGTTGATCGACGACTTCGGCGCTGCCGATGCAAACGTGATCGTGTCTGCGTCGGAGCCGCCGAGCAGCGTCTCAACGCCCGCGAGCGTGCCGGTGTTGGCAAAGTTTCCGAGCGTGAGCGTGTCGTTGCCGGCGGCCAGGTCGATGCTCGTCGAAGGCGTCAGCGCCGTCGTGATGGTGACCGAATCGGAAGCCGCGCCGCCGATGATGGTTTCCGTGTTGGAAACGGTCACGGTCGAGGCTGACTTGCCCAGCACGAGCTTGTCGATGCCCGCGCCGAGATCGATGACGGACTTGGTCGGGCCTGTGCCGATCGTGATCGTGTTGTTGGCCGAGCCACCGATGATGGTTTCGACGTTGGAAACCGTCGCCGTGTTGGCGAAATCGCCGAGCGTCAGCTTGTCGTTGCCGACTGCGAGATCGATCGAGCCGTTCGAGATCTGCGCGCCGAGCGTGATCGTGTCTGCGCCGGTGTTGCCGAGAATGGTCTCGACGTTCGATACCGTGCCGGCGTTGACGACGGCTGCGAGCGTCAGCTTGTCCTTGCCAGCGCCGAGGTCGACCAGGTTTGACCCGGTCAGCGCTCCGGCGAGAACGACGGTGTTGTCGCCCGTTCCGCCGAGGATCGTCTCGACGTTCGAAACGGTCGCCACGGTGGTGAAGTTGCCGAAGTCGAGCTTGTCGTTGCCGGCGCCGAGATCGAAATTGCCCTTCGAGAGGGCGGAGCCGATCGTAAGCGTATCCGCGCCGGTACCGCCGACGAGCGTTTCAATGTTCGACACCGTGCCGGTGTTCGTGAAGTTGCCGAGGGTCAGCTTGTCGTTGCCGCCGCCGAGATCGACCGATCCGGAGAGCGCGGTCGACAGATTAAGGGTGTCAATGCCGCTGCCGCCAACGATGGTTTCCGCGTTGGAAATCGTCGCGGTGTTGTTGAAGCTGCCGAGGGTCAGCTTGTCGTTGCCGGCGCCAAGGTCGAACGAGCTCTTTACGGCCGCCGTCGACACCGTGATCGTGTTGTTGGCCGAGCCGCCGATGATGGTTTCGACGTTGGCAACCGTCGCGGAGTTCGCGCCGGCGTCAGAGAACGTGAGCTTGTCCAGACCAACGCCCAGGTCGATCGAGCCGTTGATGATCTGCGACGAGATCGTGATGGTGTCCGCGCCGGTGCCGGAGATCACGGTTTCGACATTGGCCAGCGAGCCGGTGTTGGCGAACGCGCCGAGCGTCACCTTGTCCTTGCCGGCGCCGAGGTCGATGTTCTGAGAGTTGGTGAGGGCCTGGGTCAGGGTAACGGTATCAGCGCCCGTTCCGCCTACGAGCGACTCGACGTTCGAGACCGTGAGGGTGTTTGCGAAGTTGCCGAGGGTCAGCTTGTCGGACCCGCCGCCGAGGTCGATCGACGTCTTCGGCGCCGCCGCTCCGAGGGTGATCGTATCGTTCCCCCCGCCACCTATGACCGTCTCGACATTCGAGACCGTCGCGGTGTTTGTTCCGCTCCCCAGGGTCAGCTTGTCGCTACCCGCCGCAAGATCGATGCTTGCGTTGGCCACTGTGCCGGTCACGACCACGGTGTCGGTCGAGCTGCCGCCGATCAACGTATCGACGGTTGCGGCCGTATACTGATTGGCCTTGCTCTTGTTCGGCAGATTAACGACAGCCATTTTAGACCCCGAATTCGCGTTTCCCGCTCACCGCCGATTCATGTCGGCCGGCCCCACACACACTGACCCTCTACATTTCGGTGTCATTTCGCGATGAAAGTCGCCGCTGCCTTGTCGACCCCTTCGACTTGCAGCTACTCGAAATCCAATTTCGAAACACCCTTTACGGGCTTCTTCACCGTACTATTTCAAATAAATGCACGCGTATGCTTTCAAATTAGTAAACTACGGGAAAACGGTGCATTTAACACCTCAAATAAAACTGCTAATTGAAACCAGCTAGTTCGCAACCTTAAGCAATCGTATTATCATCAATGTAGATCCTGTTGAGTCTGCATCATTTTTTAAATTGCATCTAAAACGACAAAAACGGCGTTTCGAGTTGAATATGAATCTCGTCATTTCGGTTTCTATTTCTTACAAATTGGCGATCCGCGCTCGCGCCGGATGATTGCAGCTTGAAATGATGTAGCGTGTGTCGCAGTGGCGTCTTTGATTCGGCATCAGACAATGAACAAGCTTGGTCCCAATGACGCGCGCCCTGCCATCGACTTTTCGCACCGCTTTGTCCGGATATAAGCGCCTGCTTGTATGGGCAGCCGCTTTCAGCGTCTTTGTGAATATCCTGACGCTTTCAATCCCTCTCTATACTATCCAGATGTTCGACCGGGTTTTGCCGAGCGGCAGCGGGGCGACGCTCATCGTGCTGACGATTGCAGTGCTGGGAGGCATCGCGGTCTCGAGCGCGCTCGAGGAAATCCGCGCCCGCCTGCTCGTGGCGCTCGGCGTGCAGTTCGATGCGCAGCTCTCGACGCAGCTCTTCGATCGCCTGGTCGAGCGCGACAGCGCCGCCTCGTTCGGAACCAAGGGGTCGGCGGTTCGCGATCTCGACACGGTGCGCCACGCCCTCACCGGCAGCGCCATCATCTCGCTCTTCGATCTGCCGTGGACGCCGCTGTTCCTCTGCGTCTGCTTTTATCTGCACCCGGTGCTCGGCATCATCTCGCTCGGCGGCGCCGTGACGGTCATGTCGCTGGCCGTGATCAACCAGATGCTCGTCGGGCGGCAAATCGGGGCTTCGGGCAAGCTCAGCGAAGAAAGCTACCGCATGACGGAAGGCGTCATCGGCAACGCGGAGACCGTGCGCGCGATGGGCATGATGCCCGAGATGTCGCGCCGCTGGTCGGCGATCCGCGTGCAGGCCATCGCCATGCAGGCGGACGCGAGCAAGATCAACTCGACGATTTCCAGCGTCATCAAGTTCCTGCGCTACGCGTTGCAGGTGCTTATCATGGGCGCCGGCGCCTGGCTGGCCGTCGGGCGCGAGATCAGCCCGGGCGCGCTGTTCGCCGCCTCTCTCATCTGCACGCGCGCCCTGATGCCCGTCGATCAGCTCGTCGGCGTCTGGCGGCAGATCCTGGCGGCGTGGTCGGCGCTCGGTCGGGTCGAGGAAATCCTTTCCATTCCGCTGCGCCCGGCCGCCATGTCGCTGCCGACGCCCGAGGGGCGGCTCGTGGCGGAGGGACTCTCCTATACCGTGCCTGGCGCATCGGCGCCGACGCTCAACGAGATCTCGTTCTCCGTGAACCCCGGCGAATCGCTCGGCATCGTCGGGCCGAGCGCTGCCGGCAAATCCACACTGGCGCGGCTGATCGTCGGGGCCATCAAGCCATCGGCGGGCAGTGTTCGCCTGGACGGGGCGGAGGTCTGGTCCTGGGCCCGGCCCGAGTTCGGACGCTTCACCGGCTATGTCTCGCAGAACATTGAACTTTTTGAAGGTACGATCGCCCAGAACATCGCCCGCTTCCGGCAGACGGATCCCGAGCTCGTGGTGGCAGCCGCGCGGCTCGCGGGCGTGCACGATCTCATTCTCGGGCTTCCCAAGGGCTACGATACGCCGCTCATGCCCAACGGAGCGCCGCTCTCGGGCGGGCAACGGCAGCGGATTGCGCTGGCCCGCGCCGTGTTCGGAAATCCACGCCTCGTGGTGCTCGACGAACCGAACTCCAACCTCGACGGCGAGGGCGAGGCAGCCCTGCACAAGCTGATGGCGTCACTCAAGGCCAACCGGACCACGGTCATCCTGATCGCGCACCGGCCGAGCGTCCTCGTGTCGCTCGACAAGGTTCTCGTGCTGACGAACGGAGCGGTGGCCGAGTTCGGGCCGGTGGAGCGGGTGATGCCGCGTATCGCACCCGGCTTCCCCATTGGACAACGGCGCATCGCGGAGAGCGCATGAAGCAGGCCCTCGCAAAACTCGAGCTTCTGAAAGCGGAATTCCAGGACGCGGCCTCTCTCGGCGCAACGCCAGGCCCAGGTTCGTCCGATCCTTCGAAGCCGGCTCCGGCCGGCATCGTCGTGCCGCTCGCTCCCACGCCGCAGGCCGCCAGCTCGCGCGATGCCGACCGCCTGATCAAGGCCGGCGTTGCCGTGGTGGTCGGATTCTTCGGCTTTCTCGGCGTTTGGGCGGCGCTCAGCCCGCTCGAAAGCGCCGCCATCACGTATGGAATCGTCAGCGCCGACGGCAACCGCAAGGCGATCCAGCACATCGACGGCGGCATCGTCGATGCGATCCTCGTCAAGGAAGGCGACCGGGTCGAAGCCGGACAGGAATTGATCCGGCTGGATCAGCTTCAGCCGCGCGCGGCCCTCGAAATCCAAAGCGCCGTCGTCGCGACGCAGTCGGCCGTGCTTGCGCGTCTCGAAGCCGAATCCGCCGCAAGGGCCTCGCTCGAGTTTCCCAAGCTCTTGACCGATCGCCGCTCGGATCCCGCGGTCGAGCAACTGCTCCTGTCGCAGACGGAGCTCTTCAAGGCACGGCGCAAGGCAAACGAAACGCAGACCGGCACGCTGCGCGAGCAGGTCAAGCAGGCCAACAGCCAGATCGAGATCTTCGAAGGGCAGGCCCTGGCGGCAGCCGATCAGTACCGCATGGTCAACGAAGAGCTCGGCCCCAAGCAGATGCTGTTCGACAAGGGCTATGCGACCAACGCCGCCGTGATGCAGCTCAAACGCGCCGCCTCGGCGCTGCTCGGCCAGCAGCAGGAATACACCGGCCACGTCGGCCGCCTCCGCCACCTCGTCAGCCAGCTCGAAAGCCAGATCGCCCAGATCGAGAGCGATTTCCGCCTCAAGCTCGCCCAGGAAATCGAGGACGCGCGCAACAAAATCGCCGATGCCCGCGAGCGTCAGCGGGTGGCGCAGGACATCCTGGTCCGCACCAGCATTCGCGCGCCCGTCAGCGGGTTTGTGCTCGGGCTCAACGTCAACACGGTCGGCGGCGTGATCGCCAAGGGCGAACGCCTGCTCGAAATCGTGCCGGCCGAATCAGGCGTCGTGATCAAGGGCCAGCTTCGCCCGGCGGACGCGCTCGAGATCCACGAGGGCATGCACGCCGAGCTCAGGCTCATGACGGCCCAGGGCCGGAAGCTGCCGCTGATCCACGGAATGGTGCGGAACCGCTCCGCGGATGCCCGTCCAAGCGTTGATAATCAAGGGCTTTTCTTCGACGTAAGCGTGGACGTCCCAACCTCCGAGCTGAAGACCCTGGGCGACATCAAGCTGACCCCCGGCACGCCCATCGAGATCATCATCCCGACAGGTTCGCGCACGGTCCTTGAGTACATATTGGAGCCCGTCAAACAGTCGCTCCGTCACGGGATGCGCGAAAAGTAGGATTTTGCGGTCCATTTGCCGGCCGCATTGTTTGGGGGCAAGCAGCCATGGAAGCACTCATCCTTTGCGGCGGTCTGGGCACGCGCCTGCGCGAAGAGACCGAATTCAAGCCGAAACCCATGGTGGAGGTGGGCGGGCGCCCGATCCTCTGGCACATCATGATGCATTATCGCCATCACGGGGTCGGACGGTTCGTGCTCTGCCTCGGCTACAAGGGCGACGCGATCCGCGACTACTTCGTCAACTACCACCAGCGCTCGCACGATCTCGAAATCGATATCCGCACCGGCGGCATCTACACGCGCAGTGCCACGAACTCCGACCGGCTCGACGCCCGCGTGGTGCTGGCTGAAACCGGCCTCGAAAGCCTCACCGGCCGGCGCATTCTGAAGGCGCTGCCGCATATCGAAGGCGATACCTTCCTGGCCACCTACGGCGATGCCGTCGCGGACGTGGACATCGACGACCTGATCGCGACGCACAAGCGCATGGGCCGGCTGGCCACCGTGACAGCCGTGCATCCCTCTTCGCGCTTCGGCGAGCTCGCCATCGACGACGGCATGATCACGAGCTTCGCGGAAAAGCCGCAGGTCACGCAGGGCTGGATCAACGGCGGCTACTTCGTGTTCAATCGCCGCGCCTTCGACATGCTCGATCCGGACTTGAACGAGCCGCTCGAAACCGGCCTGCTGGAGCGCCTCGCCAAGATGGGCGAACTCGCCGTGCACCAGCATGGCGGCTTCTGGCAATGCATGGACACCTTCCGCGAGATGCAGCTCCTCAACGACATGTGGTCGTCCGGCACGGCTCCGTGGCGGGTGTGGAACTAGCATGACGGCGGCGGCCGGCTTATCGCGCACTTTCTGGTCCGGGCGGCGCGTCTTCGTTACAGGACATACTGGATTCAAGGGCGGCTGGCTGATGGGCCTGCTGCAGCGGCTTGGCGCGGACGCGCATGGTTATGCGCTGGCGCCGCCTTCCGAGCCGAATGTCTTCACCGCGGCGGACGTTTCCCGCTTCGGCAGCTCGACCATCGGCGACATTCGCGACGGGACCCGCCTGGCCGCCGCGATGGCGGACGCCGCGCCCGAGATCGTGTTGCATCTGGCGGCGCAGGCGCTGGTGCGTCCGGCACGCGCCAACCCCGTTGACACCTTCTCGACCAATGTCGTCGGCACCGCGCAGGTGCTCGACGCCGTACGCGCCGCGCCGGGCGTCACCGCCTGCGTGGTCGTGACGAGCGACAAGGTCTACGACAACGTCGAATGGCCGTGGGCCTATCGCGAGACCGACCGGCTGGGCGGAAAAGAACCCTACGGCGCCAGCAAGGCGTGCACGGAGCTGGTCGTCGAGTCTTATCGCGCCTCGTACTTTTCGGGCGACGGGCACACGGCGCTTTTAGCTTCGGCGCGGGCCGGCAATGTCATCGGCGGCGGCGACTGGGCCGAAGACCGGCTGATCCCGGATGCCGTGCGGGCCTTCTCGACCGGCGGCAGCCTCACAATCCGCAATCCTTCGTCCGTGCGGCCCTGGCAGCACGTGCTGGAGCCCTTGTCCGGGTACCTGAGGCTCGCGGAAGCGCTCGCGACGGGGGTGTCGCTACCGCCGCCGCTCGCCTACAATTTCGGACCGGCGGCGGACGATGCCGTGCCGGTGCGTGTGATCGCCGACGAGATTGCGTCTCGCTGGGCGGGGGCAGCGAGCTGGAGCCACGATACGCGCTTCCAGCCCTACGAAGCGCGCCTTCTCGAAGTCGACAGCGCGAAGGCGCGGACGCTGCTCGGCTGGCAGCCGCGCTGGCGGCTGGCGCAGGCGCTCGATCGCACCATCGACTGGTACAAGGCATTCTACGCAGGCCACGACATGCACGTCTTCACGCAGCGGCAAATCGATGAGTATCTCAATGGCTGACGTCACGCGCACGATGCCCTGCCGCGCCTGCGGAACGCCGCTCGCGCATGTGTTCGTCGATCTCGGCATGTCGCCGGTCTCCAACGCCATGCGGCGGCCTTCCGAGGCGCACGAGGCGGAAGCTTTCTATCCGCTGCGCACGTTCGTTTGCGAGACCTGCAAGCTAGTCCAGATCGACGACGTGCAGCCGGCGGAAGCGCATTTCCACGGCTCCTACACCTACTTCTCGTCCTATTCGTCGTCGTGGCTCGATCATGCGCGCCGCTACGCGGACATGATGACGGCCCGGTTCGGCCTCTCCGCCGCGTCGAAGGTGGTCGAGGTCGCCAGCAACGACGGCTATCTGCTGCAGTATTTCAAGGCGCAGGGCATCCCCGTGCTCGGCATCGATCCGGCGGCCAACTGCGCCGAGGTCGCCGAGCGGGACCGCGGCGTGCCGACGCTCGTGCGCTTTTTCGGAGTCCAGACGGCCCGCGAAGTCGCCTCCCAGGATGGCGGGCAGGGGAAGGCCGACGTGATCGCCGGCAACAACGTGCTCGCGCACGTGCCCGACCTCAACGACTTCGTCGGCGGCCTCAAGGTGCTGCTGAAGGACGACGGCGTCATCACCATCGAATTCCCCCACCTCCTGGCCCTGATCGACGGCAAGTACTTCGATACGATCTACCATGAGCACTATTCGTATCTGTCGCTGCTCGCTGTCGAGCGGCTGTTCGGAACCCAAGCGCTTGCCGTGTTCGATGTGGAAGAGTTGCCCACGCACGGCGGCAGCCTGCGCATTTTCGCCGGTCACGCCGGCCGCACCCCCGCTGCATCCGAGCGCCTCGTCGCGTGGCGCGCCAAGGAAGCCGCCGCCGGGCTCGACGTTCTCGACATCTACACGGCCTTCGCCGCAGAGGTTCGTCACGCCAAGCGCGCCCTGCTGGCCCAGCTCATCGCCCTCAAGGAGCAGGGCGCAAGCATCGTCGCCTACGGCGCGGCCGCGAAAGGCAACACGCTGCTCAACTACTGCGGCATTCGCGGCGACTTCATCGACTACGCCGTCGACTCGAGCCCGCATAAACAGGGGTTGCTGCTGCCCGGTACGGCGATCCCGGTCTACGCGCCCGACCGCATCTTCGAAACCCAGCCCGATTACGTGCTGATCCTGCCTTGGAACCTCAAGGACGAGATCATGAGCAAGGCGGACGGCATCCGCTCCTGGGGCGGTAAGTTCATCGTGCCGCTGCCCACGCCGCAGATCCTGCCATGATTTTCGAGGCGACGCCGCTCGCCGGCGCGTTCGTGATCGATCCCGAGCCGATCGCCGACAATCGCGGCTTCTTTGCGCGCCTGTTCTGCGCCGCCACGTTCACCACACGCGGGCTCAATCCCCACCTCGACCAGATCAGCATTTCTCAGAACGTCAATGCCGGGACGATCCGCGGTTTTCATCTGCAACGGCCGCCGGCGGCCGAATGCAAGCTCATCCGCGTGACCGCGGGCGCCATCCTCGACGTGATCGTGGACGTGCGGGCGAGCTCGGCGACCTACGGCCGCTGGTTCAGCGTGGAACTCTCAGCGGCCAATCGCCGACTGATCTACGTGCCGGAGGGCTTCGCGCACGGGTTCCAGACGCTGCTGCCCGACACTGAAGTGACGTACCACATCTCGCATCCCCTCTCGTCCGAGCACGCGACGGGGCTTCCCTTCGACGATCCCGATCTCGCAGTGACTTGGCCGATCCCTGAACCGATCACGATCTCGGATCGCGACCGCGCGTGGGCTCCCTTCCGCCAGTTCCAGCCGATCGAGACCAATCATGGCTGATCCGGCGCGCCCACAGGCCACGGTGTTCGGCGCGACCGGGTTCGTGGGCCGCGCGCTCGTGCAGCATCTCACGGCCGAGGGCTACGCGGTCCGCACGCTTACGCGCGGTGACGAGAGTTGGCAGGGCGCGGATCTGGGGCGTGCCTTCTATACGATCGGCCTCACGGCCGATTTTCGCTCGCGGCCGTTCGAGACCATCGACGCGCACGTGAGCCTGCTGACGCGCATCCTGCGCGGAGCCCAGTTCCAATCGTTCGTCTATCTCTCCTCGACGCGCGTCTACGCGACGACGGACACGACGCGTGAGAGCACCGCGATCCCGGTATCACCCGGCAATCCCGATCATCTCTACAACATCTCGAAATTGATGGGCGAGTCGGCCTGCCTCGGGTCCGGCCTCGCCAACGCACGCGTGGCGCGGCTGTCGAACGTGTTCGGCCACGATCTCGCCTCCGAGAACTTCCTGACGGCCGTGCTGCGCGAGGCCGCGAGCGAGAGGCGCGTCTCGCTTCGGACGAGCCTGGCGTCGGAAAAGGATTACGTCTGGGTGGGGGACGTGGTGCGGGCGCTGGAAGCCATCGCGACGCGCGGCACAGATCCGATCACCAACGTCGCGTTCGGCCGCAACGTCACGCACGGCGAGATCATGGATGCTCTGCGCGCCTCTATGGGGGTGGAGATCCGCGTCGCGCCGGGCGCGCCCACGATTGCCTTTCCGATGATCGAAACCGGCAACCTGGACCGGCTCGGGGCCGGCCCGCGCACGTCGCTGTTGTCGATGCTGGACGAACTCGCCGCCGGTTTCCGCAGCTAGTCCTTCAGGGCCCGTCAGTTCATGTCGTCGGGGACGCGCGGGATCGGCAGGAAGGGGACGCCGTCCTCAGCCAAACTCTTGACCTCATCCGAAGACGCCCCGCCGTAGATGCCGCGCGAGGGGCTTTCGTTGAAATGGATCTTGCGCGCCTCTTCCGCGAAGCGACCGCCGACGTACTCGGCCTTGTCCTGGATCTCGTCGCGCACCTTGCGCACCATGCGCCGGATCTCTTCGGGCGGGATTTTCGATGCGTAGGTGTGCGCGGGCTCGGCCGCGACACGCTTTGCAACCGCCGGCGCCATGATGGCCTTGTCGACGGCGTGGCTGCCGCAATGCGGGCACGCGACCTGACTGGCGGCGGACTGCGCCTCATAGGCTGCGCCGCTCTGGAACCACCCTTCGAACTCGTGGCCTTCGCCACACACGAGGCTGAACTTGATCATGACGCGATCTCCTCGGCGGACACGCGCTCCGCCGGTGCGATTTCGAATGATCGGTCGTGCCGCAGGGACGGCACGCGGGATCTGACATCCGCGATCAAGGCCAAATCTACGTCCGCCAAGATGACTGAGGGGTGAACGCCCCCTTCGGCCAGAACCTGGCCCCACGGCGAGACGATCAGGCTATGGCCGTACGTCTCGCGGCCGTGCTCGTGCAGCCCCCCTTGAGCGGCCGCGAACACATAGCATTGCGCCTCGATGGCGCGGGCCCGCAGCAGGGCCACCCAATGGGCTTCGCCCGTCAGGCGCGTGAAGGCCGCCGGGACCGCCAGGAACGAGGCGCCCGCCTTGGCCAGCGCCCGATAGAGGTGCGGGAAGCGCAGATCATAGCAGATCGACAGGCCCAGCCCGCCCCAAGGCAACGGCGCGACGACGGCGCGGTCGCCCGGCGCGTAGTTCGTGCTTTCGCGGTAGACCTCGCCATTCGGCAGGTCGACGTCGAACATGTGGATCTTGTCGTAGCGCGCGACGATCTCGCCCACAGGCGAGATGACGAAGCCGCGGTTGGCGAGTTTCTGGTCATTCGACCCTTCGCCGGTCGCCTTGATCACCAGCGATCCGAGGTGCAGCCAGACCGACAGCTCGCGCGCGAGCGCGCGAAAGTGCTGCAGCGCGGTGCTCGTGCTTTCCGGCTCGGCGGCGGCGAACAGGCGCTCGCGGTCGAGCTCCATCAGGTTCGTAACTTCAGGGGTCTGGATGTAGTGCGCGCCGCCGTTGGCGGCCTCGCGGATCAGTGCGGTCGCGTCGCGGACGTTGCGCGCCTGGTCTCGGCCGGAGCACATCTGAACGAGGCCGACACGAAACGACGCCGGAGAAGCGGGCGATGCCATTGTTTTCCGGGCTCTATTGGCTCGTGCACAGCAGAGGATCGAGCTTGCCGCTGCGATCCAGGCACATCAGGTCGTCGCAGCCTCCGACGTGGCGCTCTCCGATCCAGATCTGCGGAACGGTATTACGGCCGCCGGCCTTGTCGCGCATTTCAGCCCGAAGCCCTGCCTGCCCTGTGACGTCAACCTCTTCGAAAGCCACGCTTTTCGAGCGCAACAGCTCCTTTGCCATGTGGCAGTAGGGGCAGAGGCTGGTGGTGTAGATGGTAACTTTGGCCATATCGTTCAGCGTTCCTCGGCGGCCAGCGCGATCCCGTGCTGAAGATTTAACCTCTCGTGGCGAAATCGCAAAGTGCAGGTGGGCACCATTTCACGGATTTGAGGCCATTTTCCAGCGTGTCCCGCGCTTTGGTTCTAAGCGAGCGGCGCTTTGGCCCGGCGCGCAAAGACGAACCGCGCCCCTAGGCCGGGATCGCGCCGCGATCCGTCACTAGGGCCAGGGCCAGGACATCCACCTCAGCGGCGCCCGCCCGGCTCAGGGCGCGCGCGCAGGCGCCCACGGTCGAGCCGGTCGTGACGACATCGTCGATCAAGAGCACGCGGCGCCCCCGAACCCCGGCGGCGCGGCGCTTCGGGACGGCGAAAGCGCCGGCCACGTTGCGCTGGCGCTCGCCCCGCGACAGGCCGATCTGGCTCGTGGTGGCCCGCGCCCGCTCAAGCGCCATGGGCTCGTAGGTCAATCCCGACACGCGGGCGACCTCGCGGGCCAGAATAGCCGCCTGGTTGAAGCGGCGCACCAGAAGGCGCCCGCGCGCCAGCGGCACCGGCACGACGATGTCACAGTCCGAAAGCAGGTCGCGGCCGGCATCGGCAAGCCACCGGCCGAGCAGGCGGCGGACGTCGTGGCGGTCCTGGAATTTCAGGCCGTGGACGAGATCCTGCATGGCCCCGGTATAGGCCGCGACGGCCCGGGCACGGCGATAGGGCGGCGGGTCTGCGGCCGCGGCGGCGGAGATTATCGGGCCGCCGATATCGAACGGCAGCGGCAGGCCGAGCCGGTCGCAGAGCGGCGGGCGGATAAAGTCGATCCGGCGCCAGCATGAGGCGCACAGGGCATCGTGCGTCTCGATCCGCGTCCTGCAGACGAGACATACGGGGGGCATGACGACGTCCGACAGGGCCATGACCGCGCGGCGGAAGAGACTGTCGCGCGCGCCCGGAACGAGCGGGACCCGCGGCTCGCATTCGCCGTCGCGTTTCCCCTCTTCGGAGGCTGGCTCGCGGCCCACGTCCGACACGTTGCCCCCAATCGCCCCTGGGTTGGACGCCTGCCATTCGCCGCAGGCATGGCGCGGCCTCTGGCGCTCGCTAGAGTGATAGCATAGCCCTTCCCTGACAACGAACCCGCACGCACCGGATGACAGAGCCGCACCGCATTTTCGACAGCGCCCTTCTGGCCGCGCGACGCAACCGCGTCGCGGCGGACGCGCGCGCTCACGACTTTCTGCTCGAACGGGTGGCGGCGGATCTCACCGAGCGGCTCGCGATCGTGCGGCGCGAGTTTCCCGTCGCGCTCGACGCGGGCTCACACCACGGCCTGCTCGGGCGTCAGATCGCGGCGCTCCCGCATGTTGGAGAGGTGGTGTCGTTCGATCCGGCCTTGACGCTGCTCTCGGCTGCGCCCGCGCCGCGCGTGCTCGGCTCGTTCGACGCGCTACCGTTCGCCATGGGATCGCTGGATCTCTGCGTCTCGGGGCTGGCGCTGCATCTGGTCGACGATCTGCCGGGCGCGCTGCTCCAGATCCGCCACGCGCTGAAGCCCGACGGGCTGTTGCTCGCGGCCCTGCTCGGCGGGCAGACGCTCCGGGAGCTGCGTGAAGCGTGGCTCGCCGCGGAGGACGAAGTTCTTGGCGGGGCCTCGCCGCGCGTCGCGCCCTTCGCGGACGTGCGCGACCTCGGCAGCCTGCTGCAGCGCGCGGGCTTTGCGCTGCCGGTGGTGGACGCCGACATCGTAACCGTCACCTACGCCGATCCGCTCGCGCTCATGCGCGACGTCAAGGGCATGGGCGCGTCCAATATGCTGACCGACCGGCGGCGGGTGCCCGTCACGCGCAGGCTGCTGCTGCGGGCGGCCGAAATCTATGCAGACCGGTTCGCCATCGACGAGACGGGCCGCGTGCCGGCCACGTTCGAAATCCTGACGCTGACGGCCTGGGCGCCGCATGAGAGCCAGCCCAAGCCGCTGCGTCCGGGCTCGGCCAAAACGCGTCTCGCGGATGCTCTCGGCGTGCCCGAGCGCAAGCTCTAGGCGGGGAGTTTGCGGACCATGAAACGCGCGTCCGCGTCATAGGTGAGAAGTTTTTCGGCGAGCGTGGGCTCGGCCACCACCTCGAAGCCGAAGCGGCTCCAGAACGGTACCGAATTGTTGACCGCGACGAGCGACAGGTTCGGCACGCCTGTCGAGCCCGCATGCGCAATCACTTCCTGAACGATGGCGGCCGCCGCACCGCTGCCGCGCGCCTCGGGCGCGAATGCGAGGTCGTGGATGTAGTAGGTGCTCGGGTGCTCGGGGATGCGGCCCAACATGACGTTGAGCGCCGGGGGCTTGGCGTAGTGCCAGGGGTGCGTGAGCGTGTAGGCGGAGACCTTTCCATCGACCTCGTACACCGCGCAGCCATCCGGATAAATCCTCTGGCGCTCGGCCACGACCGCGTCGTCCTCGGGATATTTGACATGCACTTGGTCGGCGATCGCCAAGACGGCCGGCAAATCCGCGCTCGTCATTGGCCGCCAAAATCCTTTCGCCGTTTTAACCCGCATACCTAGACCCTTCTGGCGACACATCGGAGACGTCAAAAATGCGCAAGCCCCGAAGTCCGGGTCAAGGCGTCGAAGAGGCCGTCGACGGGACCGCTCAGCCGAGAAGGTCGCGCAGCCAGGGGACGAGCGGCGCATCGGCCGGCGGCATCGGATAGTCGGCAAGGCGCTTGGCGCGCACCCACGCGATCTCCTGGCCTTCCTGCGGCTCGACCTCGCCGTCCCAGTTGCGGCACAGGAACAGCGGCATCAGCAGATGGAACTCGCGGTAGGAGTGGCTCGCGAAGGTAAACGGCGCCAGGCACGTCTCGCAGACTTCGATGCCCAGCTCTTCCTTCAGCTCGCGGCGCAGAGCCTCCTCCGGCGTCTCGCCGGCATCGACCTTGCCGCCCGGAAACTCCCAAAGCCCGGCCAGCGATTTGCCTTCCGGCCGCTTCGACAGGAGAACGCGATTGTCCCGATCGACGAGCGCCGCGGCGGTGACAAGCAGGATCGGCTTGGTCATCGGATGAATTGGACCTTGTGCAGGGAAAACGCGTGCTTATAGGAGAGGCATGGGAACTGCAATTCTCGCGCTCGGACATTATGTGCCCGAGCGGCGCGTTACAAATGCCGAAATCGAAGCGCGGCTCGGCGTGGAACCGGGCTGGGGCGAACAGCGCACGGGGATTCGCGAGCGCCGGTTTGCCGCCGCGGACGAAGCCCTCTCCGACCTGGCCGTCAAGGCGGGCGAGATGGCGCTGGCAAAAGCCGGGATCGACCGCTCCACGATTGGCGCGGTGCTGCTCGCGACCTCGACGCCGGATCATCTGCTGCCGCCGACCGCGCCGCTGGTCGCGCACCGGCTCGGCACGCGGGGCGCAGGCGCCATCGACATGGCGGGCGCATGCGGCGGCTTTCTCTATGCGCTGACGTTTGCCGACGGGTTCGTACGCCAGCACGGCGTGCCCGCGCTCGTGATCGCGGCCAACATTCTTTCACGGCGCTTGAACCTGGACGATCCGACGAGCGCCCTTCTGTTCGGAGACGGGGCGGGCGCGGTTCTGCTGGTGCCGTCCGACCGGGCACGATCGGGCGTGCGCGGCATGCACCTTGCCTCCGATGGGGCGACCTACGACCTGATCCAGATCCCGGCCGGCGGCAGCCGCATGCCGTTTTCTTCCGACCTCGATCCGGCGGCCCTGCTGATGCAGATCCGTGACGGAAAAGCGGTGTTCACGCGCGCAGTTCAGATGATGGGCGATGCGGCGCGCCGCGCCATGGCGCGCGCGAACGTCTCCATCGACGACATCGACTATTTCGTGCCGCACCAGGCCAACGGACGCATCATCGCAGCGGCGCAGCGGCAGCTCGGCGTGCCCGACGAGAAGATGCTGTCGTCCGTCGCGCTCTACGCCAACAGTTCGGCGGCGACCATTCCGCTCACGCTCTCGCTCGCGGCGGAGCGCAAGCCATTTGCGGCGGGCCAGCGGCTGTTGCTCTCCGCCGCAGGGGCCGGCCTTACGGGCGGCGCGATTGTGTTCGAAGTCTAGGTGCTCACTCAGCGGATGGACGCGCCATGCTCTTCACCCTCGCGATTGCTCTCAACGGCTTGTTCCTCGCGCTCGGCGCCTGGGCGTCGCTCAGGCATTTTGCGCGCACGGAGCGTGAACCGCGCGGCGCAAGCCTGCTGACGGCCGCGACCGTGCTCGGCACGGCCCTCAACGTCTGGCTGGCGCTGCGCCATCCCGACCCCACGCCTCTCGAAATCGCGGTCTCGATCGCGCTCATGCTGGTTGCGCTGGCCGTGTTTGCGGCTGCGATCCGCGCGACGCGGCTCGGCGGCCTTTCGCTGGCGTTCAGCGACGCGACGCCGGGCGCCGTGGTCGAAACCGGCATCTACGGCGTGATCCGCCATCCGTTCTACACGTCCTACATTCTCTACTGGCTGAACTGGCTGCCGCTGTCGGCGTTTGACCCGCTCTCGTGCGGGGTGGCGGTTGCCATGATCGCGGCCTATACCGCAGCCGCGCGCAAGGAAGAGCGGCTGCTGACGTCGCGCCTCGGCTCGCCCTATGCCGGGCTCATGCAGCGGACGTGGCGCTTCCTGCCCGGCGTGCACTGAGCGGCCGCACCCGCTTCGCTCATTGAAGCCGCGTGAACTTCGCTCACTGAAGCTGCGTGGGCTTCTCTCACTGAAGCCGTGCGGCGTCAGCAGGCCCATGCGCGTTGGTGGCCAGGGCCGGGCGCGCTTTCCCTGGGCCGAGGTGCGGCTTTGGATTTTGCCGCGCGTGCACCTCGAGATCGGCGAGCAGAATGTTGAGCAACGGGGCAGCGGCGTCGGCGGCGTGCACCTTGTTCGCCCACGGCTGCTGGCCGGAGCCCGTGCCGACGAGCACAACGTAGGAGTAGGCCGCGCCGTTGGCGAACTGCAGTCCGCCCGTCGCCCAGACGTCGACGGTTGCGTTGGGATCGGCCGTGACCTGCGTGCCGGTTTTGGCAAAGTGCAGAGCGAGACCCGGCCGCCGCGTCGCGCACCACGCCGACAGGGACTTCAACGTGCCGACGGACGCGCCGCCCGCCGTGTAGCAGAGCGGTGCTGACAGCAGCGCGCGCAGCAGCGGGGCCGCGCGGCGCTGGATCAGGCGGTTCGGAACGATCGGGGCGCGCACATCGAATCCTGAAACCCGCTTTTCCTCCACATCCGTGAAATCGTAGCGCTTGATGAGCGTGGGCTCGCGCACGGGCGTCGCGCCGCGGCCGATGAGAGACGCCAGGATCACCGCCGACATGTGATGCACCTTGCGCGGCGCGCCCGAGATCTGGCCGAGCACGGCGGCGGTCGAGGGCGGGGTATCGCCTCCCGTTGCATCGCGTGGCGGCATCGTGAAGCCGAACCCGTCGATCAGGCGGCGCATCGGACGCTGGCCCGCGAGCGCGGTGCGATTCAGAAGCGGCGCATTGAGCGAGCAGGCGAACGCGACGATGGCGCGGCGGCCGTGCCGGCCTTGGCCTTTCGCGCACGTTTCGAGCCCGCGATCGGGTGCTGCGGTATCGACGTACAGCGACGCCGCGCTGTCTCGCCCGCTGTTGGCGATGGCGATGGCGGACAGCATCTTGCCGGTCGACGCGATCATGCGCGGGTCACGGGCGGGATCGTAGAGGCCCGTCTCGGGATTGCGGGCCACGGTTGCGCCGAAGTAGGGCGCGGTCTCGCCGCTCTCGAAGTAGCGCACGATGGCCCCCGTCGCGTCGGCGGCAACGACAGTTACGGTCGGCATCCTGCGGCCCGCCCCCTCGCGCGCGGGATCGAGCGTGAAGCCCGGGAGCAGCTTCGGCTGGATGGCCGCGTCGATCTTCGCGAGCTCCGCGCGGATCTTCTCGTGGAAGGCGAGATTGGGCGCGGCGTCGAACGTGGTGGTGACGCCGCGAACATGATCGCGCCAGGCGAAGCCGAAGACCTCCTTCATCTCCTAGCGCAATCCAAAGCGCGCCGACGGCATGAGCGCATTGGCGCGCACCACCGGATTGGCAACGGCCCGCTTCGCCTGATCGGGCGCATAGGCATCGAGCGCCGCCTGCAGCTTGGGTTTCACCTTGGGATCGGGTGGCCCGCCCGCCATGGCGATCAGCTCGAACAGAACCTGCTTTTTCGTTTCCTCGTCCTCAATGAGCGCTTCCGCGCAAACGCGCGCGCGCACCTCGACGATAAAGCGCCAACGGTCGAGACGGACCTCGTTCAGGCGCGCATCGCCCTTGAGGAGAATGATCGGCTTGTTGACGGCGGACGCGAGCACGAACTGCTCGGCCATCGACAGGTCGCTCGAGTCCTTGCCGAACACGACGCGGCTCGTGAGCTCGACGCCGTGCAGCGGCGCGCCGCCCGTGCGTTGCGCAAGCCAGAGATGGTTGGCGACCCACCGCTTGAGGGGCGCGTCGTCGCCGCCGCGGGTCAGCTCGCGATAGATGACGGGCGCCAGCCACCACTCCGCGAGCTTGCGGCGCAGTTTTGTCATGGCGCCTTCGTCCGCGTGCGGCGGTGTGTTGTAGATCACGCGCACGAGCTGCATCGGCAGCGTGGATCCGCCGACGCCGAGGCTCGGCCGCTTGCGCGCGATCGAGCGCAGCAGCGACGAGTAGGGGATTTTGAGAACGCCCGGCAGATCGACGCCGAACGGATTGCGCCACGTGCCGATGTAGCGGTCCTCGTGGTGGACGAGGCATTGCCAGTAGTAGGGCGGCACATCGCGGACGGGGATCGATTTGTGATCGGGGTTGGCGGTGTAGCCGCCGACGTCGATGGCGGTGTCCGTGTAGTTGACGTCGCGCTGGCTATCGAGCCGGGCGTCGAAGGTGCCTACGAAATTGCCGGGGGCGTCGTAGATGGCCGTCGCGATCCAGCGCTCGGCGTCGTAGCGGAGCTTTTCGCCCAGCACGTATTGCCCCGTCATGCCGCGCAACGGCGCGACGACATACACCAGGGCGAGAGCAAAGGTGACGTAGACGGCGCCCGCGACAGCCACATAACGAAGCGGCCCGAGGCGGGGATTGAAGGCGACCCATTCGCCAAACAGGCTCACGATCCGCATCGGAATGCCGATCAGAAGCTCTCGCACGCGGGCGACAAGGCGAAAGAGAAACAGCATGACGCGACAGAAGCCGGAGCGCCCAGCGGGCTGGCTGGCGATTGTGCTGTGGTAGCGGAGGTTTATGGCGGAAGGTCGGGCAAAAGGCGGCGGGCGCCAACGCGGCGGTCAGAAATTGTGTTTTCCGGAGATCGGGTTGTCCGGCGTGTAAGCCCGAGCGCAGAGCGAAACCGCGTCGATGAAAACGCCTCCGGAGATCCCCGCTTCGAGGTCCGGCACTGCTCACGTCAATCGTGGCCGCCCTCGCGGCTCAGGATCCTGACCGCACGTGCGGCTCTTGATCGTGACCGCATGCGCGGCCGGCTATTACATCGTGTTGAGCAACATAAACAGGCCAACGCCGACAGCCGGGCCCAACAATGTGGCCACCACGAGCATCAAAAATGATCGTCCAAGCATAACACTACATACCCCGCACTCAACGCGCCCACCTGCACAGCCGCCCACTGCCCGCAGGTGTAATCCTTGTCCCGCGGAGACCCCTCACCCGCGAAACTTGGAGATAATACAACAAATGAATAATTCCCACACGGGGTTTTCCAATTTTGGCCACAATCTCGTTTCGCAACGGCGAGCGATTTGATGCTGCGTTGCAAATTCAATTCGAAAACGACCAATTATGACTGTTTTTCATAAGCTTTGCGCAAAAGCACTCAGAACATCCGGACACGGATCTTCAGCGCCCGCAGATCCGCGCGCGGCCAAAATATGGGATTTTGTGGCAATTACGCCACGCTCGTTATCCCCCTCAGGATTTTCGAGCCGTGGATAACCTCAGCGCGTCGAACAGGCGGAGCTGGCGCTCGTCCTGCCCTTTCGTTTCGTGCGCGAGCTGCTCGATGCGGTCGAACGGAACCTGCTCGGCCTCGATCAGCGAACGCTGCGCCTTCATCGAGCGGACCAGGCCTTCCTGGACGAGGTGGAACTCGCCGACCGTCTGGCCCGGAAGCACCGCTGCCGGATCGAGACCGCTCTCGCTCTGGAAGGCGGCCTTGAGCTTGCGGAGCGCGGTGTCTTCGCGGACGCGGCCGATGAACCAGCTCGTGATCTGATCGCGGCTCTTGTAGTCGAGGTCGCCCGGCGACTGGGTTGCGAGCATCAGGCCCAGGCCGGCCGAGCGGGCGCGCTTCAGGAGGCTCTGCAGGGGCTCGGCCGTGGCGGGCTTGGCGTTGGCCGGAATGTAGAGGTCGGCTTCGTCGAACATGACGACCGCCTGCAGCTCCTCGTTCGGGTTGCGCTGGCAGAAGCGTAGCGCCTCGGACAGGAACTGCGAGACCCAGAACAGGATGTTCTCGTTGTCGCCGAGGAAGCCCGTGTAGATGATCGAAAGCCGCGTGCGGCCGTCGCGGGTGTAGGGCCCGAGGCCGAGCAGACTTTCCATACGCAGGCTTTCGCCGCCGCCCTCGAAGAGCGCCGAGTTGCGATGGCGGAGGCTGTCGAGCTGGGCGACGAGATCGCGGCGGATACGGCCCGAGGGGTCCATGCGCTGCGTCAGGTCGGTCAGCTCGGGATCTTCATCCTCGAGCAGAAGGATGAGGTCTGCGAGCGTGACCTCGCGGCTGTGGCGGGACCCCAGGATGCGGAGCGCGACCGAGAGCGTGCCGGACTGCTTCTGGTGCGTGGCCGAGTTCTTCAGATGCAGCATGTCGCCGAGGGCGGCAGCCGAGAGGTTGGCCAGGAGCTGCTGTTCATGCTCCGGCAGCTCGTTGATGCCGTTCGGCAGAAGCGTGATCGAGATCGGACGGCCCGACGACCGGCCAGGCGTGTAGACCGCGACGTCGATGGCGTCGGCGAGCTTTTCACGCTCCCCGCGGCGCTCGCCGAACTCGTCGTCGTTGGCGCGCCAGACATCCGGGTTGGCGTAGGAGCACAGGTCGCCCTTGCGGTCGATGAGAACCGCCGGGATGCCCTTGAGCAGCAACTGCTCGATGAGGCAGAGCGCGAGCGTCGTCTTACCGGAGCCCGATCCGCCGAGCACCGCGGCGTGGCGCTTCAGCACGTTCATATTGAGGGTGATCGGCTTGCTGCGTCCGCCGACCTCGCGGCCCGCGAAGATGCTCGTGCCGTTCAGGCCCGTCTCGTCGAGGATGACCGACAGAGGCAGCTCGTCGTCGTTGGCGGGCAGCGGCTCTTCGGATTCGCCGTTGAGCGACCACGGCGGCGGGAGAAGCGCGTTGTTCTCGCGGCGCGCCCCCGGCGCGGCGGCCGTGGCCGGCGCGGATGCTGTCTCCGCGAAGGGTTCGGGCTCACGCGCCGTGCGCGGCAACGTGCGGCCCAGGAGGTCGAGGCGCAGGATGTTGATGATCGGGATGATGTTCGAGAGCAGCTTGGCGTCCTCGAACCAGGCCTGGAAGCCGGGGTCGTTGCGATAGTGGGCGTGGAACTCGCGCACGGTCATCATCCGCTCCCACTCGGGGATCGGGATGGTGAACAGGCGGCCGCCGCCCTCGCGGAATTTGCGGAATGCCTGCGCCGTCTGGTTCTTCTTGTTCGGCGGATAGTCGCTGGCGCGCAGCATCATGCAGCTCTTGCCGGCGATCATCGGCATGACCTTGTCGAGCTGGCGCTTGAGGCCGCCGCCCTGCGTCGGGCGATTGCACAGAAACACGCGCAGCTCGCTCATGTGGCCGGACTTGTGATTGATGCGGACATCGACGCCCGGCACCTCGTCTGAGATTTCGAGACGGCCGACGCTGAGCTTGATGACGCCGCCCCATTCGTCGCGGGCCAGCGACAGCGCCGACGTCAGCACGTCCATCAGCTCGTTTTCGTCGGACGGAATCTCCGCCTCGGACGCACTCTGGAAACGTTCCCACGCGTCGCGGTAGTCGACGGAGGGCGACAGCGGCCGGGACGTGTCGTTGCCCGTATCGGCGCTGCCGAAGATGCCGCCGAGCACCGAGGCCAGCGTCGATGTCCAGGTGCCCTGGTCGGACGGCTCCTCGTCGTCGGTCTGCGGCGAGGTCTTGTCGCGCAGGCGGTTCTGCGCATGTTCGAGCAGGCGGCGTGTGGACAGGCCGCCGAACTCTTCGAAGAACTCGGGGCCGAAATACTGCGCGGGATCGGGGAAGCCGAGGCCGCCGCCCTGGTCCGCCAGATGCTCCAGGCGCTTGGCGATGATGAGGCGCGCTTCCTCGGGCGTGCGCGTTTCGAGAAGCGGCACGGGGCCGGATTTCTCGATGCGATCGATGTAGGACTGCGCGAGCACGCCGCGCACCTGGCCGTAGAAGTCCTCGAGCACGGAAATGATGATGATCGCGTTCGGCAGCCGGTTGGCAATCTGAATGAGATCGCGCGCCGCCTTCTGGAAGCGCTCCTCGGCGTCGTCAAAGAAGCGAAGATCCTCGACCTGATCGATCGAGAACACGAATGCGGCCCGCTCAACGGTCCACATCAGCGTGCCGAGCGCCGTGATGATCTCGAAAGCGCGGTCTTCGCCCGTGTTGGGATCGAGCGCGGCGACAGCCTGGTGGGCGAGCGGCGTCAACTGGCGCGCAAACAGGTACTGGCGCACGCGCTGGTCGATGCGCGGGTCCTTGCGTTCGAGATAGAGCAACGCGCGGACGATGTTGATGTCGAGCTCGAGGTCGCGGAACTTGGCGCTGGCCACGATCTCATCGGCGAGGCGCAGCACGAGCGTGGCGAGGGCTTCGTCCGAAAGGGAGCCTTCGCGCAGCTCTTCAAGCTGCTTGGCGGACAGCACCTCGGAATCCGTCACGAGGCGCGCGGTGAGACGGGCAAGGCCGGTCTCGCCGTCGTGGTCGGGGTGGTAGGGCTTTTCGAGCGAGTGGACGATGCGGCGGAGATAGTAGTCGGCGTAGTTCGAGACGTCCGGCGTCATCTGCGCATAGCCGAAGTAAGCACGGCCTTCCCGATGCGCGGCGGTGCGAAGTGCGCGCAGAAGATGCGTCTTGCCCGCGCCGGACTGGCCATGAAACAGCAGGATGCGCGGCTGCGTGGCGGCACCCTGGCGGGCGCCCGTCGTGATCTCACGCAGGAGGTCTTCAAACTTGCGGCGCGCCTTCGCATGGACGGCCGGGACATCGACGGGATCGGCCCGCCAGATGTCGTCCTCCCATGTGATGCTGTGCTCAAAAGCCTGGGACAGCTTGTCGGTTGCCCCGGCTTCGACGACGTCCTGCTGCATGCTGCCTGCGGTCTCCAACGCGATCGTAACGGCGGGACGCAATCTTCCGAATAAAGAACAACTCTCGGAAGAAACCTCTGCCAACCTCGAATAGACGTGCTTCCAATCGAAGAAAAAATGCCTTTCGGCCGCGCTAGTCTTCGACGCGAACGAAATGCCAAACGGTATTCTTGTAAGCTACGGCCGAGCTCTCGAGGTCCTTGATGGACTTCTTGTCCTTGAGGTCGGCATTGGCGAGAACAATGGCGCCAAGGCGGTGCGCCTCAGCCAGCATGCATTTGAACTCGATCTCGGAGACCTGCCAGGACGGCTCGGTCGTTCGAATCGCTTCCCATACGTGCGAGATAAACGCCTTGCGGCTGCCTGGCCAGCCCTCGGCGCGCGCGGCGGCTGCGGCTTTCACGGCGGTCGCAAACTGCCCAAGATCCGGGCGTTGGGGCTTAGGCTGCGCTTTTGCAGGGGCTGCGTCGTTGGCGACCGGCGCCATCGCCGGGGCCGGCTCGCTGACGCGAACCGGCATGGCCGGGCGCTCGTCCGGGTTCGGAAGCTCCGCTGACCCCGCTTCGAGCGCGCGTGCGCCGAGGGTGCGCAGCACGCCCGTCCGCAGGCCTTCGAGCGTCGAGTCGCGGGCGCCGGCGTTTTCAGCGGCGAGCTCCGCGATGAGCTTGGCGTCGGTCGTGAAGGCGCGCGGGTTTTGTGACAACTGGCCGGCGAGCAGGCGGCCGGCCTTGGCGGAGAGCGACGAGCCTTTGCCGAAGCCCGCCTTGATGCGGTTGCCGAAGGCGCGCTCCAGCGCCAGCACGGCGAGCTGGGCGCGCAGTTTGGTGGGCGCGGCGTTCTTCTTGACCGACAGACCGAAGGCGTTCTGCACGATCATCGTGCGCAGGCCGTCGATACGCGCGAGCTGCTTCAGGCGGGCCGGCGTTTCCTTTTCGAGCCCGAGGCCCTTGGCGATGAGGGCGATGTCGCGCAGTTCGTCCCATGACGCCGGCCACGAAGGTGGCTCGGCCGCCTTGAGGCCCAGATAGCGGGCGGCGGCGCGGGCGCCCATCTCGGTTGCGGACAGGCGGTTCTTGTCCTCGGCGGCGAGGCCGCTGGCGACAAGCTGGGCGATTTCCTTTTCCGCGAGGCGGCGCCAGTCGGCGGGCGATAGCTTGTGCGAAAACAAGGGCGCGAGGTCGGCTACGGCCTCGGCGCGCGTCGCGCCGCCAGTCGCGCTCACACGCACCAGGATCACGTGGCCAACGGCCGTCGCGCGTCCACGACGGGACGCAGCCATGGGGGCACCGCTGCTGAGCGCGGACATCTTCGTACGCCTCCTTCTCGGTGGGCCGCAGAGAGGGGGAAAAGCCAGACGCACGAATCACCGGCTCGATTCGGATAGTTTGCGGGAGAGAGCTTTGACTTCCAAGAGCTTCGGCGGCACGGCGCGAGGTATTTTCCAGCGTTGTAGATGCCGACTTCGGGAAAGCCCAAACCAAGCGCCTACTCGGCTCTACAACACCCGCGTTTTGACGCGTGAGTGCCGCATTCACGACACGTTCATTGGCAAAATTGTAGTTGGGATCAGGGGGGCACGTACCCTTCCGGCAACGTTCGTCATGTCGACACTCGTCATCTCGATGCTGTGCCGGATCAGTCCGTTTCCGTCTCCTGGCCCGTATCCTGGGGGTCTCCCTGTTAGTCTTAACGCCGGGTTAACTGGTTGCTGCGATGGTCGCTAACAGAACCGCGCGTCCACTTGCGGGAGTTACGGGAATGTATCGCGTCACCCTTCGGCTTCTCCTCATCGCCACCCTCGGCGCAAGCCTGTCGGCTTGCAGCCTCAACACGGGCGGCGTCTCCTCCGGCTTCAACGATCTCGGCGGTACGACTGCCTCAATCGATCCGCTTAGCGGATCGCGGGAGCAGACGTCGACCGGCTCCATCGACCGCACGCCTCGCGCGGCGGCCAAGGGCACGCAGGTCGCGGCTTACTCGCCCGACAAGGCGCCCTCCGGATCGTACGAAAAAGCGCCTGCGGGGGCGCTCGCCGATCGCGACTATTCGTCGACCAGCCTCGATCCCGAGATGGCGCGCGACCTGATCAATCAGTATCGCCACGACAACGGGCTCAAGCCGCTGCGGCTCAATGCGACCCTGTCGGAAGCCGCCAAGGGCCATAGCCGCGATCTCGCCAAGTGGGACCGCATCTCGCACTACGGCTCGGACGGCTCCAACCCCTGGGATCGCGTCAAGCGCACCGGCTACAAGCCGCGTCTTGCGGCCGAGAACGTCGGCACCGGGCAGGTCTCGTTCAAGGAAGTTCTCAAGGGCTGGAAGGAAAGCCCCGGCCACAACAAGAACCTGCTGCTCGCGGATGCGAGCGAGATGGGCCTCGCCCTCGTGCAGGATCCCAAGACGGAGTTCAAATCGTTCTGGACGCTCGTCATCGGCGCGCCGATGTAGGCTTCACGGCTTCGGCTTCTTGGCCTCAGTTTCCGACGGCGCGGCCTCTTCTGGAGCCCGCGCCGTTTTCGTTTCGGTGAGCGCGAACTGCAGCAGCACCGTGCGTTGCAGGAACCGGTTGAAGTTGTCGTCCGAGATCAGCGTCAGGATGGTTTCCCCGGCCTCGGTCTCGCTGACGGCCAGGCCTTCGAGATTGTCGATTTCCTGAGACGTGTCGGCTTCGAGCAGCACGTCTCCCGTCGCGGTCGCGCCGGGCTTGATGGCGTCGGCCGGCAGAAGGCGCAGCCGGATGCGCAGCCCTTCGAGCCAGCGGAAGCGGCGCTCGACCAGCACCACCCTGCCGTCGGACAGGCTTGCGGCATCGGTGATGCTGAAGCCCCCGAGGCCCGCGACGGTAAATCCGCGCGGCACGCCGCCGATCCAGATCCAGCCGCGATGCAGCTTCTCGCCGCGCAACGGATTTTCAGCGAACCCGACGAGCGCGCCCTTGCGCGGTCCTCCCGCCAGCACGGTGAGGCTTTCGAAGCCATCCATGCGCATGCGTGACGCCTCTGCCGGCAGCGTCAGATAGGACTTCGGCGGGCCGATGCCCTTCGGCGAGATGTCGAACACGCCGATGCGGTCGTGCTGCTCGAAGGCGATGTAGGCCGTGCCCTTGGCTGGCGATCCGCTGGCGATGGCAATCGCTTCGGCGTCCCGGTCGCGCGCGCGGGTGAGCGGCTTGCCCTTGATGGCCTTGAGCGCGCCGATGCGCGCCGAACGCAAACCCTTGAGGCGCTCGGCGTCGTAGTCGACCTCGGCCGTCATCCAGAGACCAGCATCCGATACGGACACCAGGCTCTTGCCGTCGCGAGAGAGCGCAAGTCCGGACCAGCCGCCGAAGTTTTTCGAGGGCGACGTCAGCACCAGGCCGCCGCGCCAATCGAGACGCGCGTTGACGAACGGCGTGCCGTTCTTCGCGAAGGTCGCGATCGGGCGGGCATTGATCTCGATCGCGTGAGGCGAGATCGTCGTGGTGTCGGGCTTCCATTGTGCCGCGACCGGCGATGCGACGAGCATGGCTGCCGCCGTCACAACGTTCGCTATGCGGCGTGTGCGCACCGGCTTCAGGCGGTCCATCAGCATCCCATCGCAGACCCAGGAGGATAGAATGTGGCCCAGACTTAAGGCGCTTTCGCGTTGGCGCGGCGCGGCCGGCGGCGGCCTGCGCCGGGCTGAACCTTCGGTTCTTCCTCAAACAGCTCGACGAGCTTGTCGGTCATCGCGCCAGCAAGCTCGCCGGGGTCCGAAATCGTCACCGCGCGCGCGTAGTAGCGGGTGACGTCGTGGCCGATGCCGATGGCGATGAGCTCCACGGGAGAGCGCGTCTCGATCTCCTCGATGACCTTGCGCAGATGCTGCTCGAGGTAGCTGCCGGAGTTCACCGACAGCGTGGAATCGTCCACCGGCGCGCCGTCCGAGATCATCATCAGGATGCGGCGCTGCTCCGGGCGCGCCATCAGCCGCTGATAGGCCCAGGCGAGAGCTTCGCCGTCGATGTTTTCCTTCAAGAGACCTTCGCGCATCATGAGTGCGAGCGAGCGCTTGGCGCGGCGCCAGGGCGCGTCGGCCGTCTTGTAGATGATGTGGCGCAGATCGTTGAGGCGGCCGGGTGAGCCGGGCTTGCCGGCGGCGAGCCAATCCTCGCGCGCCTGCCCGCCCTTCCAGGCGCGGGTGGTGAAGCCCAGGATCTCGACCTTGACGCCGCAGCGCTCCAGCGTGCGCGCGAGAATATCGGCGCAGCAGGCCGCAACCATGATGGGGCGGCCGCGCATCGATCCCGAGTTGTCGAGCAGCAGCGTGACGACGGTGTCGCGGAAATCGGTGTCGCGCTCGCGCTTGAACGAGAGCGCGTGCATGGGATCGGTGATGATGCGCGTCAGGCGCGCGGCGTCGAGCGCGCCCTCTTCCAGGTCGAAATCCCAGGCGCGGTTCTGCTGGGCAAGCAGGCGGCGTTGCAGGCGATTGGCGAGACGCGCGACAACGCTCGAAAGCGCCTTCAGCTCCTTATCAAGGAAGGTGCGCAGCCGCTCCAATTCTTCGGGCGTAGAGATCTGCTCGGCGCCGACCTCCTCGTCGTGGGCGCGCGTGTAGACCTTGTAGCCAAAGTTCTCGGGATCATCGAGCACCGAGGTGTTGGGACGCCACGGCTCGGTGGCTTCGATCGCTTCGGGATCTCCGTCGTCGCTCTCGAAATCGTCGGGGTCGGGAAGCTCGGCGGCGCTGGTCGATTCACCGGCGTCACCTTCCTGCTCATCCTGCTCCTGGTCCTGCTCGCCGCCCTCGGCGCCGTCGTCTTCGCTCTCGGCCTCGGCCTCGCCGCCCAGCGGCTCTTCCTCGGTCGTCTCCTCGGTTTCTTCCGAATGGCCCTCAGCCAGATTTTCGGCGAGGTCGAGCGACTGCAAGAGATCTCGGATCAGGCGGCCGAACGCTTCCTGGTTTTCGGCCGTGTCCTTCATGCGGCGGAACACCTGCTCGCCGCACTGCTCGATGTGGGGACGCCAGATGTCGACGAGGGCGCGCGCGGTGTCGGGCGGCGCCTGGCCCGTCAGGCGCTCGCGCACGAGAAGGGCGAGGGCATTGCCGATCGGCGCGTCGGCGCGATCCGTGATGCGATCGAAACGGCCGTGGGCGTATTCATCCTCGCACTTGGCGGTGAGGTTGTCGGCCATGCCGCTCATGCGATTGGAGCCCAGCGCTTCGACGCGGGCGCGCTCCATGGCCTCGAACACCTCGCGGGCGGGACCGGCGGGCGGGGCCAGCTTCCGGTGCACGGCCTCGTCATGGCAGGCGGCCGTGAGCGCGAGGCTGTCGGCCCAACCGCGCAGCACCGCGATTTCACCCGCAGTCGGCACGCGCGACGGCTCGGCGAGGCGCACGACCTTGCCTTCGAGCGCGGGCTTGCCGCCGCCGTAGGTGACTTCGATCTCGCCGTCGCCGGCAATGGCGCGCACGGCGAGGCCGAGCACGCGCTTCAGCGGCTCGGACGGGGCTTCCTTGCGTTTCTGATTTTGCGTCATAGCGACTTGCCGCGCTCGCGCCGGAGAACGCGCTTCCATTCCGCGTCCTCCACCAGCTCGCGCGCTTCGAGGTTGCCCTGGCGGACTTTGAGGAGGGCGAGGCCGAGACCGGCCATTGCTCCGGAGAGACCGCCTGCGATCGAACTCCAGGTTTCGGAGCTTCCCGGCACGAGGACGAGGAGCAGAATGGCGAAGACCACCGATCCGAATGCGGCGCCGACAACCGTCAGCAGGGCCGCGAACAGGATCGCACCGCGCCGGCCGGTGTAGCCGGCGGCGACCAATGCCTCGCGACGCTCGCGATCCTCATCCATGACGGCGGAACCCACGCTTCTCGCCTCAGCCGAGCGCGACGTTGGCTGCGCTCTCCGGCAACTCTTCTCCGAACGAGCGCTGGTAGAACTCCGCCACGAGGGGGCGTTCGAGCTCATCGCACTTGTTCAGGAAGGTGAGGCGGAAGGCGAAGCCGATGTCGTTGAAGATCTCCGCGTTCTCCGCCCACGTCATGACGGTGCGCGGGCTCATGACGGTGGAGAGGTCGCCGTTGATGAAGGCCTGGCGCGTGAGGTCGGCCACACGCACCATGCTCGACACCTGCTTGCGCTTGGCGTCCGTCTTGTTCCACGACTTCACCTTCGACAGCACGATGCGTGCCTCGTCGTCGTGCGGCAGATAGTTCAGCGTGGCGACGATGGACCAGCGGTCCATCTGGCCCTGATTGATCTGCTGCGTGCCGTGATAAAGGCCGGACGTGTCGCCGAGGCCGATGGTGTTGGTGGTGGCGAACAGGCGGAAGGCCTGATGCGGGCGAATGACCTTCGACTGGTCGAGCAGGGTCAGGCGGCCCGAGACCTCCAGCACGCGCTGGATGACGAACATCACGTCCGGGCGGCCGGCGTCGTACTCGTCGAACACGAGCGCGGTGTTGGACTGCAGCGCGAACGGCAGAATGCCCTCGCGGAATTCCGTGACCTGCTTGCCATCCTTGAGGACGATCGCGTCCTTGCCGACGAGATCGATGCGCGAAACGTGGCTGTCGAGGTTGACGCGGATGCACGGCCAGTTGAGGCGCGCCGCGACCTGCTCGATGTGGGTCGATTTGCCGGTGCCGTGATAGCCCTGGATCATGACGCGGCGGTTGTATTTGAAGCCTGCCAGGATCGCGAGCGTGACCTCCCGGTTGAAGAGATAGTCCGGATCGAGATCCGGCACGTGGTCGTCCGCCTTGGAATAGGCCGGCACTTCGAGATCGGAGTCGATCCCGAACACCTGACGAACCGAGAGCTTCATGTCGGGGAGGCCGGAGGAGGCCGGGGCAGTGCTGGTTTGCGCGCGCATTGAGACCCTAAATCGGCAATTGAGGCATCCGAGACTTGGTTCGGACGGGCTGGTTCAGGGCGCTCTAGTCTTCGCCAACGGCAAAGAGGCCCGGGGAGGTTCTGGCGGAGGTCCGATCCGGCGCAGCAAGCTGCCGCGCTCGCCGTCGGAAGGGCTCAGACGAGTCCCGCCTTCTTGAGATAGTTATAGGCTTGGATAATTTCACGCAACGTGTCCGCAGACCGCGTGTCCCCGCCATTCGCGTCCGGATGGTGCCGCTTAACCAACTCCTTGAACCGAGCCTTGATTTCGGCCTTCGTCGCGGTCTCGGTCAGATGTAGCGCATCGAGGGACTTGCGCTCGATCGGCTTCAGCACCCGGCGGCGCTCGACGGGCTCCTCGCGACCCTTGCGCGGGCGCTCGGTAAACAGGCCGTGCGGGTCCTGGTCGCCGCCGCCCCGGGCCTTGCCGCCGGTGGGGGCGCCTTCGCTGGTGCCGTGCGCCCACGAGTTCGCGCCCACCTTCCAGGTCGGGCGGTGGCCGGTGATGGCGTCCTTCTGGAAATCGCTCACCTCGGCATCGCTCATGCCGTCAAAATAGTTGTAGGCGGCATTGTATTCGCGCACATGGTCGACGCAGAACGCGAAGTACTCGCCGTCGCGGCCACGGCCCATCGGCGCGCGGTGCGGAGCCGGGCGATCACACCCCTTCCACTGGCAGGTGGGGTACTGTTGCTTGGACTTCTCTTCAGCCGCGCGTTTCGGGCCGACGCGGATCGAATCGAAGTATTTCGAATTGAGTTTCATGGCTTGGATTATGATCCGCTCGACACCGTCGCACAAGACGAACGCGGCAACGCCATTGCCACATCTCGATCCGTCCGCCTCTCAATGAAAGGATGCTCTATGTCAGCGGAAGCGCGCTTGCGCGAAAAGCTCATGGTGGCCCTCGAACCTACTCGTCTCGACATTGTGAACGAAAGCGAGCTGCACGCGGGCCATCGCTCGTCGCCGAACACCGGCGAGAGCCATTTCCGGATTCTCATCGTGTCACCTCGTTTCGCGGGAGTTTCGCGCGTCGGCCGCCATCGCCTCGTCAACGAGGCGATCGCGGACGAACTGTCCGGGCGCATCCACGCACTCGCGCTGTCGACTTATGCGCCCGGCGAAAGCTTGGGATAGGACGACGTCTCGTCCGCGCCCTCGCGCATCCTGGCCTCGAATTCCGCAAAACTCAGGCCCTTGCCGCCGCGCCTGTGGAAATAGACATGCTGGGCCAGCCAGCGCATCGGCGGCAGCGTCAGCGCGAGATCGATGAGCGGATTTGGCGGGGCCATGTCGAGCGCCGCGCGCATCAGCTTCTTGGCGGTGAAGGCGGGAAGCTCGGACGCCAGAGCGACCGGGGGAGGCGCGCCCATATCCTGCAGATGATCGGCAATGAGCTGCGCAGACCGCCGGCCCAGCTCGAAGGCGAGCTTGATGCCGCCGCCGGTAGCGGGCGAGACCTGCCCGGCCGCGTCGCCGACGAGCATTACGCCGTCGGCTGACCAGGGCGAGACGAGGCCGCCCGCGGGAATGCGGCCCGACCGGCGCTCGACGGCGCGCGCTTCCGCATAGCCGAAGATCGGCTCGGTCGCGGCCAGGAAGCGCTTGAGATCCGGCCGGCGGCCGGGGCCGACCGCGAGACCCGCCTGCGTTACGGAGGGGCCGGGCGCGACCCAGCCCAGATAGCCGGGGGCGAGTTTCGAATCCAGGAAGCAGTGGAGGAAGCGCGGGTCTGCGCGGGACAGGCCTTCGTATTCCACCTCGATGCCGGTCAGAAAGCGCGTGTTGCGCCCGAGACCGAAGGCGCGCGCGACGGCCGACCTGGCGCCGTCCGCGCCGAGGATGTAGCGGGCCGCGATGTTGAGGCCGTGGAAGCGAAACACGCCGCCATCGCGCGAGGCACCTTCGAAGCGCGCGCGATAGAGAATTTTTGCGCCCGCGCGCATCGCCTCACTCGCCAGCCAGCGCAGCACGTTCGCCGTGTCGGTCGTCAGGAAGAAATAGCCGGGCGCGAACAGATCGATGGACCGGTGGTTCGGCGCGTAGAGCCGCACACCATGCACGCGGCGCGTGAGCGCATGAGGAATGTCGATCTCGTCGGCCGCTTCCTTGACGAGGATGCCCGTGGTGGCGACGCGATGGCCGGCTTCGGGCTTTGCGTCGAGCACCGCTACGGAAAGGCCGCGCATGGCCGCCGTGCGTGCCGCGACAAGCCCCGCGAAGGACGCGCCGACGATGACGAGATCATAGGGACGGACCGTTTCCTGCATCCAACTCTCCGCTTCCAAGCGGGCGAAGTGTGCCGCGGGATTGTGGCGTCCTCACGCTATCGAGAGGGATGCGCGATCATTTACGCGGCGTCGCGACCGCCATTGCGCGGTCGGCGGATTTGGCGGGAGCCGCGTCCTGCTGGCCCAACCGCTTGATGCGAACGGCGGCGATCTTGTTGCGGCTTCGGCGCAGGATCTCCATGCGGTAGCCATGGAACGTGAACACCTGTCCGGGCTCCGGGATCATCTGGGCTTCGTGCACCACGAGCCCGGCGATCGTGGTCGCTTCGTCGTCCGGCAGGTCCCAGTCCATCGAGCGGTTGAGATCGCGGATCGGCACGGTGCCGTCGACGTTGATCGTGCCGTCGGCCTGCGGGCGGATCTGCAGGTCGGCGGTGTCGTGCTCGTCCGAGATCTGGCCGACAATCTCTTCCAGAATGTCTTCGAGCGTGACGAGGCCCTGCACCTCGCCATACTCGTCCACGACCATCGCCATCTGGGCGTTGCGCTTCAGGAACTGCTGGAGCTGGTCCTTCAGGGTGGTCGTGTCGGGCACGAACCAGGGCTCGGCGGCGATGCTCATGATGTCGAGCTTGGAGACATCCCAGTTAGCGCGCGAGGGCGCCGAGCAGATCCTTCGTGTTGAGCAGGCCGACGATGTTTTCCGGCTCGTCCTTCCAGACCGGCACGCGCGTATACTGGGAGCGCAGCACCTCGTCGATAATCACCTGCGGGCTTTCGGTGGCATCGAACGTTTCCATCTTGGTGCGATGGACCATGATGTCGGCCACCTGCATCTCGCCGAAGCGGAAGACGTTCTGGATGTACTCGGCTTCGCCGCTCGCGATCTTGCCGTGCTCGGCGGATTCGCCGACCAATCCCTCGATCTCGGCTCCGGAGAGCACTTCGTGCTGGGCGGATTCCTGCACACCCAGCGCTGCGAGAATGGCGCGCGACGCTCCGTTCAGCAGCCAGTTGAGGGGATAGAACAGCCAATAGGAAATATGCAGCGGATAGGCGATCCATCGCGAGACCGGCTCGGGCTGACGTATCGCCAAAGTCTTCGGCACCTGCTCGCCGACGACGATGTGCAGCGACGAGAACACGAGGAAGCCGGTGACGAAGGACGTGAAATGCAGCACCCGCTCCGACAGGCCGAGCGGCTCCAGCAGCGGCTTGAGAATCGCGGAGACCACAGGTTCGCCGACCCAGCCAAGCCCGAGCGAGGCCATCGTGATGCCGAGCTGGCAGCAGGCCAGATAGGGCTCGATGTTGTTCATGATATCGAGCACGAGCGCAGCGCCCGTCTCGCGGCGCTCGATCATCGCCTTGACGCGAAAGCCGCGGCTCTTCACCAGCGCGAACTCGGCCGCGACATAGAACGCGTTGGCGAGCAGCAGAAAAACCGCGATCAGAATTTGAGATGTAATCGAAGTCATCGCTATGCCGCTGCGATCTCACGCTCGAGGAATGCGCGCACGGTTGCCTCGTCGATGTCGCGCGAGACGAACGCCTCGCCGATGTTGCGCACGAGAATGAACGTCAGCCGGCCGTCCTTGACCTTCTTGTCCTGGCCCATGAGCCGCACGAGGTCCTCTGCGTTGGCCTTGCCGCCAGGGATGTCTGCGATTTTCGTCGGGAGCCCGACCGCCTCGATGTGCCGGGTGACGCGTTCGGCCGTTCCAGCTGGGCAGAGGCCGAGGCTTTCGGAGAAGCGGAACGCCAGGCACATGCCGATCGCCACGCCCTCGCCGTGAAGGAGGCGGTCCGAATAGCCGGTCCAGGCTTCGAGCGCATGGCCGAACGTATGGCCGAGGTTCAAAAGCGCGCGGTCGCCGGTCTCGTGCTCGTCGCGCGCGACGATGGCGGCTTTCGCCTTCACACTCGTCTCGATGGCTGTCACCAGCGTTTCCTGGTCGTAGGAGAAGATGCCGTCGTGCGCCTGCTCCAGCCAGCCGAAGAAGCTCGCGTCGCCGAGCAGGCCGTACTTCACGACTTCGGCGTAGCCCGCGCGCATCTCGCGGGGGGGAAGCGTCTTCAGCACATCCGTATCTGCGATCACCAGCGACGGCTGATGGAACACGCCGATCAAGTTCTTGCCCTGGGGCGTGTTGATGCCGGTCTTGCCGCCGACGGAGCTGTCGACCTGAGCCAGCAGGGAGGTCGGGATCTGAACGAAGCGTACGCCGCGGCGCAGGACGCCAGCGGCGAAGCCCGCCAGATCGCCAATCACGCCGCCGCCGAACGCGACGACGAGATCGCCGCGCTCAAGGCCTAGCTCCAACAGGCGCTCGCACAGCGGCGCCAGCTCGCGGAAGCTCTTGGTGGGCTCGCCCGGCTTCAGCACGATGGACCCCTTGTGGCGGCCTTCGGCGCGCAGGCTCGCTTCGAGCGCGGCCAGATGGTGGCTCGCCACGTTTTCATCCGTGACAATGCCGCAGCGCGCCTTGCCCAGACGGCCCGCGATGAGCCGGCCCGCCTCGGCCAGCAGATCCGGCCCGATCAGGACGTCGTAAGCGCGGTCGCCGAGCGGGACGTTGACGGTCCGGCTCGCGCGCGTCGTTGCGGCCAGGGAGTGGGCTAGGGTCGGCATCGGGCTGTCATCTTCTCAGCTACAATCTCTGCGGCACCCACAGCTATCAGATCGAAGGGGATTGCGCCAACGAGGGGTGGTTCGCCACCGCCGCGATGATCTCTGACACAATGGTGTCGTGCGGCACGTCCCGGCTTTCCACCGTAATGTCGGCCTCGGCATAAACCGGATAGCGTGCGGCCATCAGGTTGCGCATCACGCCCTCGGCATCCCCCTTGAGGAGGGGGCGGGTGTCGCGCTTGCCGACCCGGCGCAAGAGCACGTGCAACTCCGCACGCAGCCAGATCGACAGCCCCGCATCGCGAATTTTGGCGCGCGTGTCAGCCATCATGAATGCTCCACCCCCAGTGGCCAGAACCTGGGGCCCGGCCGAGAGCAATCGGGAGATCACCTTCGCCTCGCGGTCGCGGAAGAACGCCTCGCCGTGGTCGTTGAAGATTTCCGTGATCGACTTCTGAGCGACGCGCTCGATTTCCTCGTCCGCGTCGACGAACGGGAGACCGAGGCGGACGGCCAGCCGCTTGCCGATGGACGACTTTCCGCAACCCATCAGCCCGACCAGCACGAGCGACCTCCGGCCGAGCGCCCGGCGCACCGTTTCGATCGTATCCTTTTCGTGGTCCATCGCGTATCTGTCTTCCGGCCGCTTCGCCGCGTCGCGGCGCAGGTCCATTGTCCGCGCACTCTTTACTTCAAGTTTGGCCGGTTGCCAAAAATGCGGCGCAATGTTCTCTCTTGCTGCGGATCTATCGACGTTTGCGTCGCCGCCTTTGGCTTTGCCGACACATTCACTTTGCCGACATACTGGCACTTTGCCGACATACTGGCACTTTGCCGACATACTGGCGCTTTCGCCGACGCACCGACCGGGGACATGTCCTCTATGCCCAGCCTTTTCCGCTTCCTCATCTCCACCGGCTCGCTGGTGGCGCTGGTGTCGGCGGGATTGTATATCCTTGCCAACCAGTTCGAGCCGCAGCGGCACGAGGTGGTTAAGGTCGTTCCGGGCGTCAAAATTCGCAAGCCGTGACGTGAGCCCTCCATGCGCCCCAGTCCGCGCCGCGAGCCCTGTAAGAGCATGAGGCTTTCTGGCCGGATGCGCGCGCGGCGGCGCATTTCAGTCATGAGCGTGGTCTACGGACTATCCCTGCTGGCGCTGAGCGCGGGGGGAACGGGGCTGCTCGCCAGTGCCGCAAATGCCGGCGGCTCCACGTTCACCTCCGAAGATCTTGCCCCTCCCGCCGCGTCCGAGGAAGCCCAGCGCGGCGTGATCCGCGAAGAGCTCGACCCTGTCATTTCGCCGGACGGCTCGGGACTACCTTACGAGCTTTGGAGCGGTCTCTCGCCCGACAAGCTCGCCGAGAGCATCGCGCAGCTCGACCTGCCGCCGCGCTCGCGCACGTTGAACGGGCTGTGGCGGCGGCTGATCGCGTCGGATGTCGCGTCGCCGGGCGCAAGCCCCGCCCGCTTCACGGCGCTGCGCGTGGAAGCACTCGACCAATCGGGCCTGATCGAGGAAGCGGCCGCCGTGCTGGCGCGGGATGCGTCCGCAGAAAAGGACCCGCTCCACATGGCGCTCTCGGCGCGCAGCGAGATCGGCCTCGGCAACGCCGAACGGGGATGCGAAATCGGCAAGGGGCTGCTTGCGGTCCGTTCGGCGCTGCCGAAACCGGTCCAGGCCGACGCCCTCCTGATCAACGGCTATTGCGCGCTTCAGCGCGGAGACGCAGACGGGGCCGCTTTGCAGGCGAGCCTGTTGCGCGACCTCGACCTCTCGGCCTCGCCCGGGGCGGATCTGCTCGATGCGGCGGCGGCGGGTGTCGCGCCGTCTATTCCAACGGGCGTCAAGCTTTCGCCGCTCGACTACCGGATCGGCTCGGTGAAGGGCGGCTTCGACCGCGACCGCCTGATCGGCGCGGCGTCACCGGCGCTGCTGGCCGCGCTCGCGCACGATCCACGCACCGCCCCGGATGTGCGCCTTGCAGCCGGCGAGGCCGCGACCCAGCTTCACATCCTCACGCCCCAGGCGCTGCTGGCGCTCTATCGCGCGCCAGGCGCGGGGGGCGACGCAGGCACCATCGAACGCGCCCGTCTCCTTGCTTCTGCGGAGAGTGAGAAAACGCCCCTCAAAAAGGCGCGTCTCATCCGTGCGTTTCTCGACGAGTCCCGTCGCGTCGGCCTCTACTGGCCGGCCTTGCAACTGATGGCCGATCCCACCCAGGCGCTCGAACCCGTGCCCGAGATCGGGTGGTTCGCCGAGACGGCCATCGAGGTCGCGATCGCGTCCGGCAATTTCGACGCGGCGCGCCGGTGGGCGAGCTTCAGCGGTTCGGCGGACAGTCTGAACCCTGCCGCGTCGCAGCCGTTGGCGCACTGGATCGTGCTGGCCGACCTCGCCGATCCTTCGGCGGGCACGGATCGCGGCGGCGGGCTCGCGGCTGTCGAAGCCATGACGCTCGGCGGCCGGTTCGACGCGGGGCTGCTGCATCGCCTGACGACGGCGCTCGATGCACTCGACCTCGCGGTGCCGATGGCGCTTTGGGACCAGGCCAGCCGCGTGCCGCAACCGGCGGGCGGGCATCTGCCGGACACGGGCGTGCTGTCTGAATTGGCTGAGGCATCGCGCAAGAAGGAGTTCGGGCGAACGGTGCTGCTCGTGATGCGCGCCATCGGGCCCCAGGGCGCGGAAGGCGCGCACCTGATCGCATTCGGAGACTCGCTGCGTGCGCTGAAGCGCGCGGGCCTCGAAGCGGAAGCGCGGCAACTCGCGGTCGAAGGGCTGTTCGCCGCCTGGCCGCGCGCGGTCAGCCAATGACGGCGCTCCTCCCATGAGCGGCGACGACCAGCGTCACATCACGGCGTTTCTCGAAATGATGGCGGCTGAGCGCGGCGCGGCGGCCAACACGCTCGAAGCCTACGGGCGCGATCTTGCCGACTATCTCGCGTTCCTCGCCCGAGCGGGCATCGCGCTAACCGCGGCTGGGAAGGCCGACGTGTCACGCTATCTCTCAGAACTATCGGTGGCCGGTCTCAAGCCGGCGTCCCGCGGGCGGCGGCTCTCGGCGGTGCGCCAGCTCTACAGGTTTCTCGAAGCGGACGGCATCGTGCGCGAAAGCCCGGCGGACGGCATCGCCGGGCCGGGCAAGGGACGCCCGCTTCCCAAAACGCTCTCCGTCGACGAGGTGGACCGTCTCATCGACGCGGCGGCCCGGGCGGCGGACGGCCTGAGCGGGCGCGACCTCGTGCGTGCCGTGCGCCACCATTGCCTGCTCGAGATGCTGTATGCGACGGGCTTGCGCGTGTCCGAGCTGGTGTCGCTGCCTCGAAGTGTGCTGAAGGGCGATCCGCGGCTGCTCACCATTCGCGGCAAGGGCGGGCGCGAGCGCCTCGTGCCGCTCAACACGAAAGCCCGTGTCGCGCTCGACCGCTATCTGGCCCTCGGCTCGCATCCGGAGGACGGCGTGGCGGCGACGGTCGCGACCCGCTACCTCTTTCCCTCGCGCGCCGAGGAAGGCCATCTCACGCGCCAACGGTTCGCGCAGGATCTCAAGGAGACCGCCGCGGCGGCCGACATCGACGCCGACCGCGTCTCGCCGCACGTGCTGCGGCATGCGTTCGCGAGCCACCTCCTGGACCGGGGCGCGGACCTCAGGACCGTGCAGAGCCTGCTCGGGCATGCCGACATCTCGACGACCGAGATCTACACGCATGTGCTCGAAGAACGCCTCAGGCGGCTCGTGACCGAGCATCACCCACTGGCGAAAGACGGGACCTGACCGGCCGATCCGGGGCGCCCGGGCGCTCATTCGCCGTGCTTTCGGGCTGAAACTGACCGGTTTTCTGCGATCGGCTCCCCGCGGTCCTGAGGGCGGCGGTAGGCCGCGCCGTTTACGAAGAAACGGGCGGGGGTTGACAGAAAATCGGCGGGAGGGTCAACGTGCCCCGACTTTCCAATAATTCCGACCGAACTTAGTCCCGCGGCAGGATGAGGCCTATCCTTGGAACCCACGAAGTCTGATCGCCCGATCGCCGTTAGAACGTATCTCGATTTCGAGAAGCCCATCGCCGAGCTCGAGAGCAAGGTGTCCGAGCTCAAGGGGCTCGAGGGCGGCGAAGGCGTGTCGATCTCCGAGGAAATCAAGAAGCTCGAGCAGAAGGCCAAGGCGGCGCTCGTCGACACCTACGGCAAGCTGACGCCGTGGCAGAAGACGCAGGTGGCGCGCCATCCGGACCGGCCGCACTTCTTCGACTACATCAAGGAGCTGATCGAGGACTTCACGCCGCTCGCAGGCGACCGCTACTTCGCCGAGGACGAAGCGGTGATGGGTGGTCTCGGCCGCTTCCGCGGGCGCTCCGTCGTCGTTATCGGGCACGAAAAAGGCTCCGACACGGAAGGGCGCATCCGCCACAACTTCGGCATGGCGCGTCCCGAAGGCTATCGCAAAGCCGTGCGCCTCATGGAAATGGCCGACAAGTTCGGGCTTCCGGTGATCACGCTGGTCGATACGGCGGGCGCCTATCCCGGCATCGGCGCCGAGGAGCGCGGGCAGGCCGAGGCCATCGCGCGCTCGACCGACAAATGCCTCGCAATCGGCGTGCCGATCATCGCCGTCATCATCGGCGAGGGCGGATCGGGCGGCGCGGTCGCGATCGCATCGGCCAACCGGATCCTGATGCTCGAGCACTCGATCTACACCGTGGCCTCGCCGGAAGCGGCGGCCTCGATCCTGTGGCGCGATTCCGCCAAGGCCATCGACGCGGCAACGAACATGAAGATCACGGCGCAGGACCTCGACACGCTCGGCGTGATCGACGTCATCATCCGTGAGCCGGTCGGCGGCGCCCACCGTGACCGCACGCTGGCCATCCAGACGGCCGGAGACGCCATCGCCAAGGCGCTGGCCGAGTTCGACGACAAATCTCCAGTCGAGATCAGGCGGTTGCGGCACGACCGCTTCCTCGACATCGGGCGTCAGTTGTAGACGCGCCTCAGGGCCACAGAAAAGACCTGTCACCCGGCCTCCACAGCTTGGTGGCCGTAACGACGCCGCATTCCGCAGGCACGCTTGACATTCGCGCCCTCGCACTGAAAATATTGGGAAATCCGTAACGTTAATGGAATCTTTACGGTTTCGGGCAGATGGTCGTTCGTATGCGCCAGGGGGAACGCGTGTGCGTCTAAACATCCTCGCTGACAGGATCGTCTCTCGCTTGAAGCTCGCGCTCTGCGCCGGGCTCGTGGGCGGCGTGCTGGCCGCGTGCGGTGCGATGCCCGAAATCCTACCCCCCTCCGAACAGCCTCTGGCTCCCGAAACCGTCTCTCTGCTCGGCAAGAAGGGTATGAGCACGAGCGCACCCATCTTCGTGCGGATCTTCAAGGAAGAGTCCGAGCTCGAAGTCTGGAAGATGCGCGACGACGGGCGCTTCTATCACTTCAAGACCTACCCGATCTGCAATTGGTCCGGCGAGCTGGGGCCCAAGCAGGCGCAGGGCGACATGCAGGCGCCCGAGGGCTTCTATTCGATCTCTGAAACGCAGATGAACCCGAACTCGAAGTTCTATCTGGCTTTCAACCTCGGCTATCCGAACGCCTACGACCGCGCGCTTGGGCGCACGGGCGAGGCGCTCATGGTGCACGGCAAGTGCAAGTCCGCCGGCTGCTACGCCATGACGGATGCGCTGGCGGAGGAGATCTACGCGCTCGCGCGGGACGCATTCCGCAGCGGGCAGACCAGCTTCCAGGTGCACGCGTTCCCGTTCCGCATGACGGCGGAGAAGCTCGATCGCTTCAAGAAGCACAAGTGGTACACGTTCTGGTCGACGCTTAAGCAGGGCTACGACTTCTTCGAGATCAACCGCGTGCCGCCCGCCGTGGCCGTGTGCGAAAAGCGCTACGTCGTGAATGCCGTGATGACCGCCCAGCAGCGCATCGATCCGCTCGGGCGCTGCCCCACGTTCCTGCGGCCGCAACTGCAGCCGTTCTCGCCGCGCGCGTCGGACGGGACGCTCGCCACCGAGCGCATCACGGCGCCGGGCCCCAAGACACGTGACGCAACCGAAGTCGCCGTGACGACGACGCGGGCGCAAGAGGTCTTTGCAAACTCGCAGGCCGCGAATTCGCAGGCCTTTGGCTTCGGCGAGACCGGCGGGCTGCCTGATACGCGCGCGTCCGGCATGACGTTCCCCGGCGCCTCGGCGCTCGGCTACAATCCCTAGTGCAGACGTGAGCAAGGCTCCCAGGTCTTTTGCAGCCAGCGCCTTCTCGGCGGGCTTGCGCCTGATCCTCTTGCTGCTGATCGCTGTTCCCATTCTGGCGGGCATCTATGCCGTCGCGCGCCCTGTGGAGGCCGAGCGCGACTGGATCGGGCTCCAGCGATACTGGCGTGTCACGTTCTCGCGGTTCGGCATTCCGCTGCCGGGCACGCCGGATCTCGGCAATCTCAACGGCCGCCTCGCGGCGCATGGCGTGGCCGCTGGCGATCCGATCCTGATGCGCATCTTCAAGCGTGAGTTCGAGCTCGAGCTTTGGATGATGCGGGACGGCCGCTTCCACCGCTTTGCGACCTATCCGATCTGCAAATGGTCGGGCGAGTTGGGCCCCAAGATCAAAACCGGCGACCGGCAGGCGCCCGAGGGCTTCTATACGGTCGACAAAACCGCTCTCAATCCGAACAGCGCCTGGCACCGATCCTTCAACCTCGGGTTCCCGAACGCGTTCGATCGCTCATTGGGGCGCACAGGATCGTTCCTGATGGTGCACGGCGGCTGCGGCTCGATCGGCTGCTATGCCATGACGAACCCCGTCATCGATGAAATCTGGCGCCTCGTGACGGCCGCGCTCGGGGGCAAGCAATCCCGCTTCCAGGTTCAGGTGTACCCGTTCCGTCTGACCGAGACGAACCTCAGCCGGCATAAGGGCTCGCCACAGCACGCGTTCTGGACCAGCCTCAAGCCCGGCTACGACCTTTTCGAGGCGAGCCAGACCCCGCCCAAGGTCAGCGTTTGCGGCAAGAGCTACGCCTTCGCGCCCGGCGCCGAGGGATATGACGGCAGCTCCGTCATCGAGGCGGGCTGCCAGACGGTCGCGCCGGCGGCCCCTGCCACCGCGCCATAAGCGCCCGGCCGCATCGTTAACGCGCGGCACGTTTTCCACACGGCGCTCATTTTCACGCGGGACTGCCCCGCGCGAGACTGAATTATCGATAAAATGCAGCTATCATTTCGCGGCGCCCCGGCGCGTGGTTCGATCTCGTGGCGTGTTTTTCTCGACAGGGTGAGAGATGGCGGGCTCTAAGCCACGCTCGTGGGTTTTTGCGGCTGCGACTGTGGGCCGGCGCTGTGCGGCCGGGCTGGCGGTTGGCGCCGGACTGGTCGCGGGTGCGCTTGGCCTCGGCGCTGGCGACGCTCACGCGATTTCAATCGAGCTCAAGGATGTCGCAGCGGACCGGATCGAGCGCCAGCGCGCCTTTACCGACGGACGCACGCCGCTTCCCAAAACACCGGATACCGCGCTCTTCAAAGAGCGGCTTGAAGCGGCGGGCGTCAAATCCGGCTCGCCGATCCTGCTGCGCATCTTCAAGGAGACGAGCGAACTCGAAATCTGGATCGAGAAAGGCGACCGCTTCGTGCTGTTCGCCACGTATCCGATCTGCCATTGGTCGGGCACGCTCGGGCCCAAGCTCCGGGAAGGCGACAAGCAGACGCCGGAAGGGTTTTACTCGGTGTCGCAGAAGCAGCTTCGCCGCCTCGGGCGCTGGCCGCGCGCCATCAATCTCGGGTTTCCGAATGCCTACGACCGCGCGCTCGACCGCGACGGCTCCTATATCCTGATGCACGGCGGCTGCTCATCCGTCGGTTGCTTCGCCATGACCAATACGGTCATGAGCGAGATCCACGGGCTCGCGACGGCCGCGATCCAGGGCGGGCAGCGCTACGTGCCGGTGCACGTGTTTCCGTTCCGCATGACCGACGCGGCGCTCGCGGCCCGCTCCGACAGTCCGTGGCACGGGTTCTGGTCGATGCTGCAGACCGGCTATACGTCATTCGAGCGCACGGGACGGCCGCCCCGCATCAGCGTCTGCAAGGGCGCCTATGTCGTCGAGGATGCGCGACCGAAGTCTCTCTCCGCAGAGCGCGACACCGAGGATCGACGCGGGCGCGGGAAATCGCGCAGCGGCATGATGCTCGGCGCGCTGCATGTGGGCTGCCCGGACCCGCCCCCAGTTACGACGGCGGAAAAGACGCACGCCGAGGCCGCGATGCCGCCCGGCGCCGAGACCGCAAAGCCGCGCTGAGCGACGCCCCTCTCCCTCCGTAGCGCGCATTTGCGCGGCTTGCGGCGCGGGCCGCGCATGTCTACACCCTCATCTCCGATCAGCCGGTAAACGAGAGAGATCCGATGCGGGACCCAGCCTCCAACCCAGTCGAAAAGGCCCTTGAGACGTTGATTTTCGCGAGCCGGTGGATCCTGGCTCCGTTCTATCTCGGGCTCGCGCTGTCGCTCGTCGTGCTGCTGATCAAGTTCATGGCGGAGCTGGTCCACATCGCGGCGCACGCGTTCACCTCCACCGAGAGCGAGGTCATTCTCGGCGTGCTGGCGCTGGTGGACATGACTCTGACCGGCTCACTGCTCGTCATCGTCATCTTCTCGGGCTACGAGAATTTCGTGTCGAAGATCGACCACAGCGGACATCGCGATTGGCCGGAGTGGATGGGCACCATCGACTTCTCCGGCCTCAAGCTCAAGCTGCTCTCGTCCATCGTCGCCATCTCGGCAATCCAGCTTCTCAAGCAGTTCATGTCGCTCAACACGGTCTCTGACCGCGACATCTTCTGGCTGGTGCTGATCCACGTCGTGTTCGTGGTGTCGGGCGTTCTGCTGGCGCTTTCGGACCGCATCGCGGGCCACGGCACGAGCGGCGGAAAATCGGATCACTAGCCGCGCGCCCACGGCCGCACGCGGCGCGCATTTCCGGGCGCCAATCGCCCTGTATCGGAAGCCCGCCTGGCGCGGGCTTCCGCCGCGTCAGGCGACGCGCTTGCGCTTCTGTTTGTTCAGGAACGCAAGCATCTCTTCCTGTGGGCGCGCCTTGCTGAACAGGAACCCCTGGCCCTGCTCGCAGCCGATATGGCGCAGGCATGAGAGTTCCGCGTCGGTCTCGATCCCCTCGGCGGTAATGGTCTTGCCCAGCGTATCGCCCAGGCCGACGATGGCGCGAACCACCGCCTGCTTCTCGACATTGCCGCAGATGCCGCTCACGAAGGACCGGTCGATCTTGATCTTGTCGAAGGGGAAGCTGCACAGGTAGCCGAGCGAGGAATAGCCGGTGCCGAAATCGTCCATGGCGATACGCGTGCCGAGGCGGCGCAGGGCGTCCAGCGTCTCGAGCACGGCGCTCGACCGGTCGAGGAACAGCGATTCCGTGATTTCCAGCTCAAGGCGTTCCGGCGCAAGCCCGCTCGTCGCGAGCGCGTCGCGAACCATCGCGCAGATGTCGCCACCGCGAAACTGAACCGGCGAGATGTTGACGGCCACGCGCATGTGCTCGGGCCATGCCATCGCGTCACGGCACGCGCGGCGAAGCACGGCATCGCCGAGACGCGCGATCAAGCCGGCCTCCTCGGCGATCGGAATGAACTCGGCCGGCGAGATCGGCCCCCGCTCGGGATGCGTCCAGCGCACGAGCGCTTCCGCCGCCACGGTATGGCCGTTCGCGAGAGAGACGAGCGGCTGATAGTGCACGTCGAGCGTTCCCATCTCGACGGCGAGGCGAAGATCCTGCTCCAGCTTGCGGCGCGCCTGGGCGCGCGCGTCCATGTCAGCTTCGAAGTAGCGGTAGGATCCCTTGCCGCGCTGCTTGACCTGCGACAGCGCCAGGCTCGCGTTTTTCATGAGCTGGTCGGCCTCGCTTGCGTCGCCGGGAGCAACGGCAATGCCGATGCTGCAGCCGGTGACTACGGGCTGGCCGTTGATCATGTACGGCCGTCCGATCACCTCGATGAGACGCTTGGCGAGCGCGCTGACGTCTTCGATGTCGTTTGCGCCGGCCATGATGATGCCGAACTCGTCGCCGCCGAGGCGGGCGGCCTTCGAGTTCTGGCGCAGCGTCTTGCTGATGCGGCGGGCGACGGCCTGGAGGAGAAGGTCTCCGGCGGCCTGCCCCATCGTTTCGTTGACGGCCTTGAAGTTGTCGAGGCCGATGCAGAGCGACGCGCCGATACCGCCATCGCGCGCGATAGACGCGATCAGCTCCGCGGCGTGGTCGAGGTGGCGGGCGCGATTGGCGATGCCGGTCAGGGCATCGTGATCGGCGAGATAGGCCACCTGCGCCTCGGCGCGGCGGCGCTCCGTGATATCGACGGCGGCGACGAGCACGGCGGGAACGCGCTCGTGCACGATTGCTTGCGAGAAGATGGCGACCTCGATCTTGGTGCCGTCGCGCTTCAGATGCGACCAGTACCGATCGCGCAGGGAACCGGGCGCGGGACTGTAAAGCTCGTCGACGTGGGCATGACCTTCCACGGCATGCAGGCATTGCACGGGCCGGCCGATCAGCTCCTCGGCGGAATAGCCGTAGTGCTCGCGCGCGGACGCGTTGGCGGACAGAATTTGCTTGCCGGCCTGCGAAACGACGTACATGGGTACGGGATTGGCTTCGAACAGCAGGCGGAAGGACGCTTCGCGCTCTTTCAGTTCGGTGATGTCGACGCGCAGGCCCACGACGCCGCCGTCCGCGGTGCGACGCTCATCGATCAGAATGCAGCGTCCGTCCGCAAGCCACTGCTCCTGGCGTCCGGCCGGGGCCATCATCTGCTTGAGGCGGTCGGCAATCCATTCCTCTTCACGGCCCGACGCGGAGGGATAGTCGCCGCGCTCGACGCCGATGCGCAGCGTGTCTGCAAGGCGCACGCCGACTTTGAAGAGGTCGGCCGAGCGATGATAGATCCTTGAATACTGCTCGTTCCACAGAACGTAGCGGCCCTCGCCGTCGAGAAACACGATGCCCTGGGGCAGAATTTCCAACGCCTCGCGAAGTCGCGCATTCGCCGTGCGCGCCGCTTTGACCGCGGTGCGGGCTGTTTCGAGCGCGCCTTCGAGCTCCGAGATCTGCGCCGCCGCATCCGCGCCGTGGCGCGTGGCGACGTCGCCGCTCAGCACCTTGAGCGCTGCCCGCAAAGGCCTTCTCCCGGCGCCCTGCAGCCGACTGTCGATTTTTCGCCTAGTCATTCACAGCACCCACGCACGATGCATTTTCCCTTGCAGCGACTATCCGGTGACCTTGTTAAAGAGCCGTATTGCTGGGCTTTGGGGCGCGGCGCGGAAGCCCTTGGGACAAGGCGCGGATGCATATTTGGCAGGCAGCGCGCGAGGGGCAGCGCCCCGGATCCGGTAAGCTGCGATTAACGCGTGCTCGTTGCGTCGGCAAAACGCGGCGTTCAGAGTGGGGCAACCGGCGCGTGCAAAGAGTGCCCCGCATGCGTCTGCCCAATTGCATTGCATTTGATCTATTTTCGGCAGACTTCCATCGTGGTTAGCGGGACCTTACCGTGCAGCGCTTTCCCATCCTGATCGTGGGCGGCACGGGTGCCTTCGGCGCCCGGATCGCCGAGCTTCTCGCGCGCGACGCCGCCATCGAGGTCATTCTCGGCGGGCGGACGCGCGGTGCGCTCGACGCACAAGCGCGGGTGCTTTCGGGCGCCTCGGGGCGCTCGACCGGCATCGCCGTGCTCGATGCGACGCAGGTGTGCGGAGACGACATCGCCAAGACCGGCGCGGCGCTGGTCATCAACGCCTCCGGTCCGTTCCAGACTTCAGACTACCGGCTCGCCCAGGCGGCCATCGCCGCACCATGCCACTACATCGACCTCGCCGACGCGCCGGAGTTCGTGACGCGCTTTCCGAGCCTGGACAGCGCCGCACGCGCGGCAGACGTGCTGGCGGTTTCCGGGGCAAGCTCCGTCCCGGGCCTGTCGTCGGCGGTGGTCTCGCAGCATCGCGCCGCGTTCAGCCGGCTCGAACGTCTCGACATCGCGATTTCGCCCGGCAATGCCTTCGATCCTGGCGTCGCCACCGTGGCGTCTGTGCTTGGAGGCGTGGGGCAACCGCTGCGTATGCTCGACGGCGGCGCATGGCGGACGGTGTACGGCTGGCAGGGCCTGGAGCGGGTCGATTTCGGCGCGGCCGGGACGCGATGGGCCGGCTACGTCGACGTGCCGGATCTCGTTCTCTTTCCCGCGCATGACGCAGGGCTTCCCGCGGGAGGTCCTGGGCTCGGCACCGTTCGCTTTCAGGCAGGGCTCGAGGTCGCGGCGTTCCACCTCGGGCTATGGGCGGCGTCATGGATCGTGCGGAGCGGCCTGGTTCGCAGCCTTGCGCCGCTCGCGCCCGCCCTGCTGCGGATCAAGCGGTCGTTCGCGGGATTGGGAAGCGACCGCGGAGGCATGGTGGTTTCCATGAGCGGGACGGGCGTGGACGGAGAGCGAAAGACCCTGCGCTGGCTGCTGGTCGCGCGATCCGGTCACGGGCCCTATGTGCCCGCGCTCGCCTCCGTGGCGCTGGCGCGGCGGCTTGCCTCCGGCCTCGAAACGCGGCGCGGCGCGCATGCCTGCTTCGGTCTCGTCGGGCTCGACGCGATGCTGGCGGAAGCGCGCCACCTCGACATCGCGTGCACCCTCGAAGAAAAGCCCCTCCTGCGAGGCGCAGAAGGGGCTGGAAAAACCTGAGTGTCGCGAGACGCGGACTACGTGCGCCAGGGATGCTCCGGAAGATCGGACACGCCGACCACCTTCACACCGGCCTCGGCGACCCTGTGATCGTTTTCAACCGAGCTTCCCGACACGCCGATGGCACCGACGAGAACGCCTTCGTTGTCGACGATCGGCAGACCGCCCGGGAAGGTGATGAGGCCGTCGTTCGAGTGCTCGATGCCGTAGAGCGGACCGCCCGGCTGCGAGAGACCGCCGATCGCGCCCGTCGGCATGCCGAAGAACACGGCCGTCTTCGCCTTCTTGATGGCGATGTCGATCGAGCCGACCCATGCGTCGTCCATGCGATGAAACGCCTTTAGGTTGGCGCCGCTATCGACGACAGCGATACACATCTTGGTCTTGGTCTTCTGAGCCTCCTTGCGGGCGGCGTCGATGATCTTCTTGGCGTCGTCGATCGTTACGTGCATGGGTCTTTTCCTCCGGGAGCGCGGGCAACTTCGCGCGTTTCGTCATATCGCTTCGGCGGTTGCCGATTTCAATCCCTGCGGCGTGCCCCACGCCGCGACGTTTTCTCAGCCCTCGGCCTTGTCGGCGCTCAGCTTGTAGAGGTTGGAGAGCAGTGCATCGAAGCCTCCGGCGCTGCCGCCGGTGTGCAGATCGATGCGTCCCACCTTCTCGACCAGCTTCTCTAGCGCCTCGAGCTCCTTCAGGCGCAGCAGCAGCGGATTGTTTTCCATAAGCTTGGCCGTGTTGAGCAGCGAGCGCGTGGCCGCCGTCTCTTCCTGGCGGCGGATGATGTTGGCCTTGGCGAGGCGCTCGGCTTCGACGACCTTGTTGAGGAGGTCGCGCACGTCTCCGGGCAAGATAACATCCTTAACGCCGATTTCTCCGACCTCGGCGCCCAGCGCGGCTGCGCGTTCGGCCACATAGGCGCGCACCTCGCGGTCGATGGTGTCGCGGGCGGCGAGGATCTCGTCGAGGGAGCGTGCGGCCACCGCCTCGCGGATCGCGAACTGGATCAGACGATAGAGCGTCGCGTTGACGTCGCCTGACGCCATCGCGGACTTTTCGGGATCGACGATGCGGGCGAAGGCCGTCAGCGTCACGCGGATGCCGACGCGGTCCTTGGTGAGGATTTCCTGCGCCGTCACTTCGAGCGGCTGCGGCCGCAGGTCCAGCTTCGCCACGCGCACCTGGCGGCCAATGGCCCAGAACGCATGCCGGCCGGGCGACAGGCGCTCGGTCAGAACGCCATCGACGAACAGGAGCCCGGCCTCGTGGGCTTCAACGACTGTCGCGACGATGGAATTTCCGGAGCGTGCCGCATCCAGCTTATCGAGATGGCGCTTCTCGACACGCAGCGTCTCGGCCGTATCGATCATCTCGACCGCGACCACCGTCAACGTCTTCCAGAATGCGCGTGTGGTGTTCGGCAGCACGAGATGCTTGGGATCGCCGTCCAGCGAAACGATGGCGACCTCCGTCGGGCCGGGCTGGACGATGACGAAGTTCTCGCGCGCGATGTCCGGCTCGGTCTTGGCGAAAAGCAACGCCTGCTCGGGCAAGATCTCGGCTCGCAGGACCTTGACGATCTCGACCGAAAGCTGACCCATCAGGTCCAGCTCGGTGAACCGGCCCGGCCGGAGCAGCTTCTCGAACCGTCCGTCGCGCCGCAGAATGCCGCGCTCGTCGTCCCTGACGATGGCCGTGGTCCAAAACTTGAAACGCGACATGAAACGCTCCGAGAAAAATTGCGGGGCCGACGGGGCGGCCGACGGCGGAAAATTCAGTAGTAGGCGACTAGCGCGATCGCAGGTCACCGGCCGCTACGCCACGACGAGAGAGCGGGCCCTTGCTTGAGCCGCGCGGCTCTGCCTTCCACCGCGCAATCGCCGCCTGCCGATCCCGAAAGATCAACGGGCGCGTTTCGCGCGGCTCCGGCTTTGCCGCGAGGCGGTATCCGCAAGGACGCGGAGCGCTTCGACGCTTGCCTCTGGTCCACCCGTCGGCCGAAGCCTCGGTGGCGAACCATCGGCGGGAGTAGCAACCGGCTTCCGAGATGAGATCGCTTGGAAAACGATTGGCGGGGGATTCGAACCCCCCACAGCGAGAGTAAAAGTCTCGTGCTCTAACCACTGAGCTAGCCTTTGGAGAAGCTTAAGGGAATTGAACCCCCGACCTCCCGGCGACAGCCGGACGCTCTACCACTGAGCTAAAGCCTCGATTAACCCCGAAGACGCGGAACACGCCGCCGCAGAGCGGAGCGCGCCAGCCGGGTCTCAGAGAGCCCGGACACGTGGCGCCACACAGGGGCCGCCAGTAGAGGGGGAAAATCCGGCGAAAATCTACTCTTCCAACCAGAATTTCCGCCAACATCGTTACACGGATGCCACCCCGATCCGCCGACGGTGCATTTGCGGCTCCAGGCGCGTTGCAATGGGGTGGGCCCGGGAGTAACGACGAGGAGGTCCGAGTGCCGCCGGGAACAGCCCTCCGGGGGCGCTCGCGGCAGGTTGGCCGCCAGTTCCGCGCCGGGTGCAGGGCACCTTCGGCCGGGGAGGCGGTTTCATCAGAATAGGACTTGCGATGTCGAGGTTGGCTCTTCCGCTCAGCGCGCTGGCGCAGCGCTATGACGTGGTCGTCGTGGGGTCCGGCTACGGCGGCGGCGTGACGGCGTCCCGCCTGTCGCGTGCGGGCAAGCGGGTGGCCGTGCTCGAGCGTGGCCGCGAAATCCAGACGGGGCAGTTCCCGCAGAAATTCTCCGAGCTCAAGAACGAATTCCAGGTAACGGGCGCAAACTTTCGCACGGGCTCCGAGCAGGCGATCTACGACGTGCGCCTCGGGCGCGACATGCACGTGCTCGTAGGATGCGGCCTCGGCGGCGGCTCGCTCGTCAATGCAGGCGTCTCGCTCGTGCCTGACCGGCGCGTGTTTACCGATGACGCTTGGCCGGGCCAAGTGGCGCAGGACGGCTTCATCGAGGAAGGCTACCGGCGCGCCGAGCAGTGGCTGCGGCCGGCATCCGATCCCCGCGCGCGCGAGATGACCAAATACAAGGTTCTGGACCGCGCCGCAGGCGAGGCGGGCGGGGCCATCGTGGCGCCGCGCATCGCCGTCAGCTTCGAGGATATCGTCAATCCGGCGGGCGTGACGCAGGCCGCGTGCACACGCTGCGGCGACTGCTGCGCGGGCTGCAACGTCGGCGCCAAGAATACGGTGGCGCTGACCTATCTGCCCGACGCCGTGCGCCACGGCGCGGAGTTGTTCACGGGTCTCAAGGTCGACACCATCCGCAAGGGCGCAGACGGCCTCTGGAAGGTCTCGGCGCGCGCTGTCGGCGCGGATCGCGGCACGGTGTCAGACGTCACGATCGAGGCTCCGGTGGTCGTGTTGGCGGCGGGCACGCTCGGATCGACGGAAATTCTTCTGCGCTCGCGCGAAGCCGGGCTCGCCCTGTCGGACAGGCTCGGACAACGCTTTTCGGCCAATGGCGACATCATCGCCTTCGGCTACGGCGCGAAGCCGGCCGTCAACGCCGTCGGCATCGGCTATCCGCCCAAGGTGGCCGACCTCGAAGTCGGCGCGGCCGTCTCAGGCCAGCTCGAATACTACGACGCCGAGACGCTTACGAACGAGGTGCGCGTGCAGGAAGGCGCGTTGCCCTCGGCTTTCGCATCGGTGCTGCCGGTTCTGTTCGTGCCGAACGGGCGGCTGCTCGGCGCGCTGCAGAGCCTCGTCAACGGCGTCTACAAGGGGCCGTTCGCGCACCTGCAGACCTTCTTTGCGGTCTCGCACGACTCGGCCTCGGGCCGCTTCTCGCTCGAGGACAACCAGCTCGCGCTCTCGTGGGCCAACGCCAAGGACGAGCCGGTCTACGCGCACCTCGACAAGATCCTCTCGAAGCTCGTGGCGGCGAGCGGCGGCTCTTACGTCAAGAACCCGCTGGCCGGCACCGTCATGGGCCATCAGCCCGCAACCGCGCACCCGCTCGGCGGCTGCGGCATGGGCCGCGATCGCACCGACGGCGTCGTCGATCACAAGTGCCGCGTGTTCAACGGGGCCGCGAATGCGGGCGATACCGACGTTCACGAGGGGCTCTACGTGATCGACGGGGCGGTCATTCCGCGCTCGCTCGGCGTCAATCCGCTGCTCACCATCACGGCCGTGGCCGAGCGGGCGATGCTGCACTTTGCGCAAGATCGCGGCCTGAGCTACACAACGGCACCCGTCTCGGAGCCGTTTTCCGCCGTCACCGCTCCGGGGCACGCCGCCGCGCCAGCCTGACCGTCCCGGAACCTTCCTTCATGCGCATCGAGTATCACCGCACGCTGATCGCCGACCACGTGCGCAACCAGGCCTTTCACGATGCGCTGGCCGCCGTGATCAAGCGCGGCGAGACGGTCGTGTCGGACATCGGCGCGGGCACGGGGCTGATCGGCCTGATGGCGGCCAAGCTCGGCGCGCGCGACGTGTTCCTCTACGAAGCGGCCGAAGTGGCGGGCGTTGCGGCCGCGGTGCTCAAGGCCAATCGCGCCAAGACGTGCCAGCTCTTGCCGTGCCATTCGACGGAGATGGATGATCCGCCGCGCGCCGACGTCGTGGTGTCGGAAACGCTCGGCAATTATGCGCTCGAAGAAAACATCATCGACACGCTGGCCGACGCGCGCAAACGGCACCTCAAGGACGGCGGCGTCATCATTCCGGCGCGCATCCGCCAGTTCGTCGTGCCGGTGATCTCGGATCGCTTCTGGAACGAGCTGGTCGTGTGGAACGGCGTGGGCTTCGACATCGATCTTTCGGTCGCGCGCACGATGAGCCTCAACAACGTCTATGTGCGCAGCTTCGTAGCGGACGACCTGCTCGCGGGCGGGCGCGCGGCGAAGGAGTGGGACGTCGTCACGCTCGGCTCGGATACGCGCGCGGCGCGCAAAGGCGAGGCGTCGTGGTCGCTCGAGGCCAAGGCCACGATCTACGGGTTCGCCTACTGGTGGGAGGCGGAGCTCTCTCCGGGCGTGACGCTATCGACCGCGCCGGATGCGCCTCGCACGCACTGGGAGCAACTCTTCTTCCCGCTCGGGACACCGATGACCGTCGAAGCCGGCGAGAGCGTGCTGGCCAGCCTCCGGTCGCGCTCGTCAGAAGAGGCCGGCACGCATCTCGGCTGGACGGCCGTGCATTTCGACGCCGCGGGCGCGTCGAAGTCGCGCCAGGCGATGGACCTCGACAAGGGCTGGATCCCCTAAGTCCCGTAAAAAAACGGCCAGGGATTGCTCCCTGGCCGTATCTCTATATCCGGTGCCCCACTTGGTCAGCGGCGACCTAGGCGGTTGCAGGTCCGCGGTCGTTGGCGGGCTCGAACGTGAACGCGACCGACGACGGGTCGTAGTCCGAGACCGGCTGCACAACCGGATTGTTGACGCCGTGCTGTCCGGCCGGGGTGAACGCGGCGCGGGGATCGAACGCGCGCACGAACTCAGCAATGCGCGGCGCGATCTCGCTGCGGAAGCGCGAGCCGTTGAAGATGCCGTAGTGACCGACGCCTTTGTATTCGACGTGCAGCCTCTGGCGCTCCTCAAGCTGCGTGCACAGGTCGTGCGCGGCGCGGCACTGGCCGAGGCCTGTGATGTCGTCCTTCTCGCCTTCGATCGTCATGAGCGCGACGCGGCTGATCTTGGACGGATCGATCAGGCGGCCGCGATGGGTCATCTCGCCTTTCGGCAGCGTATGGCGCACGAACACGCGATCGATGGTGTCGAGGTAGAACTCGGCCGTCAGATCCATGACGGCGAGATATTCGTCGTAGAATTCGCGGTGCTTTTCGGCCGAGTCGCCATCGCCCGTGACGAGGTGGTGGAACAGATCCTCATGCGCCTTCGCGTGGCGCTCGAGGTTCATGGCCACGAAGCCCGAAAGCTGCATGAAGCCCGGATAAACCTGGCGACCGGCACCAGGATACGACCACGGAACCGGCGTGATGACGTGGCTCGCAAACCATTCCGTGCCGCGCTCGATGGCTACGGTGTTGACGGCGGTCGGGCTCTGGCGCGTATCGACGGGGCCGCCCGCGAGCACCATGCTCAACGGAACGTTCGGATCGAGATCCTGCTCCATCAGCGAGACGGCGGCAAGCACCGGCACGGCAGGCTGGCACACGGCATAAACGTGCACGTCGCCTTTGAAGAGCGTCAGCATATCGCGCACGTAGTCGATGTAGTCGTCGAGGCCGAACGCGCCGGCCGACTTCGGCACGGCGGACGCGTCGCGCCAATCGGTGATGTAGACCTCGTGGTTGGGCAGCAGCGTTTCGACCGTGCCGCGCAGCAGCGTCGCGAAGTGGCCCGACATCGGCGCAACGAGGAGAATGCGCGGATCAGCGGCGCGCGATGCGACCGGCATGTCGCGCCGGAAATGGATCAAGCGGCAAAAAGGACGCTCCCAAACGACCTCCTCCGCCACGGGCACGGCGCGCGCCCCCACCTGCGTTTCGGTCAGGCCGAAAACAGGCTTCTCGTACCGGCGCGTGGCGCGCTCGAACACCTGCAGCGCGGCCGACGTGTGGCGTCCGGCGCAGGTCAGCGAGATCGGATTGAACGGGCTCTCGACCAGAAGGCGAAGCGATTCCGCAATGGCCCGCGCGGGCTGCAAGGCGGCATGGCTCATGTCGTACCAGTGATAGAGCAATGGATCAGCTCCCACATTCAAGCAGATCACGCGGGTGATGCCCCACGTAATTCTCTGCCGGTGTATAACGCACGGCCGCTGTCAAATCGCCAAACTTGGGAGCGCGGCCAAACGCCGCCGAAACTTGCACAATATGGCTAAAATCGGTGTCCCCCAGGACACCACAATGCACTGATTCGAGGCGCACCGACGCTAAAGCCCTGCAGGTTGCGCCGTCGACTGAATCTGCGCGGCCACATCGTCGGCCATCTTTGCGGCGTCGACGTTGTGCGGGAAGTGCTTCACGTAGGCCCCGCTCGCGTCCATCAGATAGAAAAACGAGCTGTGGTCCATGTTGTAGTCGGCGGCACTGCTCCCGGCCGGCTGCTTGCGCGCGTAGACGCGGTACGCCTTGACGGCGCCGGCCACCTGCTCGGGCGTGCCCGAGAGGCCGATGATGCGCGGATGGAAGCTCTTCGCGTACTTTCCGACCAGCTCCGGCGTGTCGCGTTCCGGATCGACGGTGATGAACAGGGGCGCCACGCCCTGCGCCTTGTCGCCGAGGCGGTCGAGCGCGGCGGCAAGCACCTGCAGCCCTGCGGGACAGACGTCCGGGCAATTCGTGAAGCCAAAGAACACCAGCATCGGCTTGCCGGCGAAGTCCCGCTCGGTGACGACCTTGCCGTTTCCGTCCGTCAGCGAGAACGGCCCGCCGATTGCCGCGCGGCCGATCGAGGCGTTATCCGCCACCGGAGCGGTCGCCGGGCCGCCGGGCATGATCGTGAGCACGACGGCTGTCATAATTCCCGCCGCAAGCCCGATCAGCAGGGACAGCAGCAGCGCCTTTCGCGACGCTCCCAAAACGGTTGCGGGAGTTTTGCCGTCGGACTGCTTGGTCATGAATGGTTTTCCCTGCCGCGAGCCGCAAATTCGTGCCGGCAATCGCGATTTCAATGGCCGGCTGAGCAATTAGACTTTCCGGCAGATCCAGTTAAGTCCTATTTGGATCACGCATCGCCTGCTTGCAAGCTATGCTAATGTTTTCGGACGATCTCGTTTTCTTACCGCCCTCAGAACCGAAGTAGCTTTCCGGTGCAAGAAAAAATCAGCCAGCGCATTCATTCCCGGCTCGTCTACGGCAGCGACAGCCAGCTGCGCATGCAGACCATCGTCCGTCTGAGGTGGGTCGGCGTCATCGGCCAGATTCTGGCGCTCAGCGTCGTCTACTACGGGCTGGGCTTCGATCTTCCGGTCGGGCCGTGCCTCATCATCATCGCGGTTTCGGCGTGGGTGAACGTGTTCCTGGCGATCCGCTATCCGGCCCGCCACCGCCTGACCTTCAATTTCGCGACCGCACTGCTCGCCTACGACATCGTGCAGCTCGCCTCGCTGCTCTATCTGACGGGCGGGATCATGAACCCGTTCACCATGTTGATGGTGGCGCCGGTCACGGTTTCGGCGGCGACGTTGCCGCTCGGCCGGACCATCGGCCTCGGCATTCTCGCGCTCGGCTGCGCGGGCGTGCTGGCGTTCCATGCCATGCCGCTGCCCTGGTACGTCGACCCGCCGCTGACGCTGCCGACGCTCTACAAGCTCGGAATCCTGGTGGCCGTCGCCGCGTCGATGCCGTTCCTCGCGCTCTACGTCTGGCGGCTCACCAACGAAGGGCGGCAGATGTCGGCGGCGCTTGCGGCCACCGAAATGGTGCTGGCGCGCGAGCAGAAGCTGCATGCGCTCGACGGACTCGCGGCCGCTGCCGCGCACGAGCTCGGCACACCGCTCTCGACCATCACGCTCGTCACCAACGAACTCGACCGGCAGATGGACAAGAACAGTCCCCACCGCGAGGATATCCTGCTGCTGCGCAGCCAGGCGCAGCGGTGCCGCGAGATCCTGCAGAAGCTCACGCGCCAGCCGCCGGACGAGGATCCGCTGCACGCGAGCCTCACGGTCAAGGAGATGCTGCACGAGGCCGCGCAGCCCTATCTCGGCGGGCGGGCCTCGATCGTCGTCAAGGCGGCACCCACGGAAGGCGCGACCGGCCCCGACGCCCGGCTGCCGGAAGGCGTGCGCCGTCCCGGCGTGATCTACGGGCTCGAGAACATCATCGAGAACGCGGCCGACTTCTGCAAAAGCCGGGTCGACGTGAGCGCGGAATGGGACGGCCAGACCGTCACCGTGACGGTCGCAGACGACGGGCCCGGCTTCAAGCCCGAGATCATCGACAATCTGGGCGAGCCCTACGTCACGACACGCGGCGGCAGCCGCAAGGACAAACGGGGCAACAAAGTCTCTGGCATGGGTCTCGGGTTCTTCATCGCCAAGACGCTGCTGGAGCGCTCCGGCTCGCGGCTTCATCTCGAAAACCGGGCCGAGCCCGACCAGGGCGCGGTGGTGCGGATTACCTGGCCGCGCGCGGCGTTCGAGGCGGCCGTGGAACTGCGCGACTATGCGAGCCCTGCGCCGCCGCGGCGGCGCCAGCCGACGAGCCCGGGCGACCCGATCAGCGATTCACTCTAGCAAGAGTTGCGGATACTTTTCAGAAACCACGATTTTTCGGGGGTTCGCCGGCTCGCATTTACTATGAAAGCGTTTTCAGGAAGCCTACATATGCTAAAAATCGCTACCGCTGAAGGGCGGGGCTGATCGGACAATATAAGTCCCACTTCGGGAGGTACGCGGTGGAAACAGAAGATCTCTCATTTCGGCAAGACGAACTGCCCGAGGACCGCTCTCTCATCATCGTCGATGACGACCGTCCGTTCCTGCAGCGCCTTGCGCGCGCAATGGAGCTGCGCGGCTTCGAGGTGCGCAGCGCGCATTCGGTTGCCGAGGGCATCGATCTGATCCGCGCGCAGGCCCCCGCATTCGCGGTCGTCGACATGCGCCTCGAAGACGGCAACGGCCTCGACGTAATCGCCGAGCTGACGCGCGTCCGTCCCGACACGCGCATCGTGGTGCTCACCGGCTACGGCAACATCGCGACCGCCGTTTCGGCCGTCAAACTCGGCGCGGTCGATTACCTCGCCAAGCCGGCCGACGCCGACGACGTGACGGACGCCCTGCTCGCGCCTCACAACGCCAAGGCCGCACCGCCGGAAAATCCGATGTCGGCCGACCGCGTGCGGTGGGAGCACATCCAGCGCGTCTATGAGCTTTGCAACCGCAATGTCTCGGAGACGGCGCGCCGGCTCAACATGCACCGGCGTACGCTGCAGCGCATCCTCGCGAAGCGCGCGCCGAAGTAGCAACCTCACACATCGCCAATCCCGAGCCCCACGGCTGCCCGCAGCGTGGGATCGAGCGTGACTGACAATCGCGATGCCGCCGCGCGCGCCAGGCGCAGCGTCATCGCCTTGCGCACGGGGGCGGCCATGCGCATGAGCGGCGCGGGGCGCAGGATCTCGCCGCCGTAGCGGTCGGCCGCGATCAGACCGGTATCGCCAGGCAAAATATCGATTGGAAAATCGGGCCTTACCGCGAAGAACAGCCGATCCGCATACTCGCGATACTCCGGCCACTTGTGATCGCAGCGAAAATCCTCGATCGACGATTTGATCTCGACGATCCAGATGGCGCCATCCGGCCCGAGGGCCGCGACATCGGCGCGGCGCCCATTCGGCAAGGGCAGCTCCGCGATGGCCGCGAACGCGTGGGCCGCGAGCACGCGCACCACGCCGCGGCAGATCTCGCGCGCCGCATCAGATTGCGGGCCGCCGTGCGAGACGCGTGGAATATCCGGCCCACCAATTCCGTTTTCCACATTGTCCTCGGTGCTGGTCATTGATCTGCCATTTCGGACTGCCACCAAACTCTCACCCGGGCTCTCCGGTCATCGCATTCAGATCGATATCCGCGCTCCGCGCCTCTGCACGGAGTATTCCGGAAGTTGTCCTCAAGAAGGCGCGGTTCTCATGTTCTTCAAGCGGCTCACCAAGGACAAGCAGCCTCCCGCCCCGGTGGTGGCCAAAAGCGATGAAGCCGCACCGGCGGCCGCGCCAAGCACCGCCACCGCAGAAGCAAATGCGGCCGCCGCCGTTCCAGCCCTGCTCAGCCGGACAGAAGCACAATCTCTGTCGGCTGCGGACCTGCGCAAGACGGTCGATCCCGACGCGCTCGGCTTCAAGACGACCGCCGATCTCGAACCTGCGCAGGGGCTGATCGGACAGGACCGGGCCTTCAAGGCCATCGACTTCGGCCTCAGCATGAAGGCGCACGGCTTCAACATTTTCGTACTCGGACCGGCGGCCAGCGGCAAGAGCACGGCCGTGCGCGCGCACGTGTCGAAGGTCGCGGCGGATTCACCCCAGCCTGACGACTGGGTCTACGTCAACCGGTTCGACGATCCGCGGCGGCCCCGCGCGCTCGCGCTGCCGGCGGGGCGCGCGCGTGCGTTTTCGGAGGGCGTCAATGCGGCCCTGCGTGAGCTGCTTGCGACGCTGCCGTCCGCCTTTGCCAGCGAAGACCATCGCGCCCGCCGCCGCGCCATCGACGAAGCGCTACGGGGCTCTCAGGACGACGCGATGGCCGTGATCCACGCCAAGGCCGCCCAGCAGAATATCGCCGTGCTGCGCACGCCGCTCGGCTTCGGCATGGCGCCCATGCATGACGGCCGGGTGGTGAAATCCGAAGTCTTCAACCAGCTCCCCGAAACGATGCGGCGCGACGTGGAAACGCGCATCGCGGCCCTCGAAACGGAGCTCGGCGCGCTGCTCGCGCGCGGGCCCCAGGCCGAGAAGGATCACCGCCGCCAGGTGGCAGCCCTGAACGAAGAGACCGCGCGCCGCCCGATCGAGGAGGCGCTCGATGCGCTCTCGGCCGATTTCTCGGACCTGCCGGAGGTCGCGGGCTTCCTCGCCGGTCTCGAAGCGGATCTCGTGGCCAACTGCGAGCAGTTCGCGTCCGACTTCGCCCCCTCGCGTACGACGACCGCGCTGCAGAAAAGCGTGTTCGCCCGCTATCTCGTGACCGTCGTGGCGGACGCGGGCGCGGATGGTCCCGGCGCACCCGTCTGCGACCTGCCTATGCTGCCGACCGTCGCCTCGCTCGCCGGCCATTTCGATGCGGCGGCCATGGCGCGCCATCCCGACGCTCCGGCGCTCGCCATCCGGCCCGGGGCGCTGCATCGCGCCAACGGCGGGGCGTTGCTGATCGACGCGCGCGACGTCATCGGCGCGCCCGACGTCTGGGCGACGCTCAAGGCGGCCATCAAGGCCAGCGAGATCCGCCTCGCGCCCTGCGCCTCGGACACGGCGGGCGCGCCCGCTTCGAGCGGCCTACTGCCCGATGCCATTCCGCTGGCCGTCAAGGTCGTGCTGTTCGGCGATGCGGAGCTGTTCCACCAGCTCGAGCAATCCGACCCGGACTTCGCGCGCCTGTTCAAGGTGCAGGCCGACTTCGACGAGACGATCGCGCGCTCGAAGGAAAACGACCGCGACTATGCGCGCCTGATCGCGCGGATGGTGGAGATGCACGGCCTCAAGCCCGCGAACGCCGCCGGCGTCGCCCGGCTGATCGAGGAAGCCTCGCGGCTTGCGGAGCATCGCGAGCGGCTGACGCTGGAAGTGGGACGCGTCGCGGACGTGGTGCAGGAGGCGGACTACTGGGCAAGCGAAGCCGGGCGCAAGACGATCACCGGCGACGACATTCGGCGCGCGCTCGACCAGCGGACGCGCCGGGCGGACCGGGTGCGCACGCACGCGCACGACGCCATCGAGCGCGGCGTGGTGCTGGTCGACACGTCCGGATCGAAGACCGGGCAGATCAATGGGCTCTCGCTCGCCCAGAAAAGCGGCTTCAGCTTCGCGCGGCCGGTGCGCATCACGGCGCGCGTGCACCTGGGGCAGGGGCGCGTGACCGACATCGAGCGCGAGGCGACGCTGGGCGGGCCCATGCACTCCAAGGGCGTCATGATCCTCTGGGGCTATCTTGCCGGACGGTTCGCGGAGGATGCGCCGCTCGCGCTTGCCGCGACCCTGGTGTTCGAACAATCCTATGACGCCGTGGACGGCGACAGCGCATCGGCTGCGGAATTGTTCGCCCTGCTCTCGGCGCTGGCGGATGCGCCGCTGCGGCAGGATCTCGCGGTGACGGGCTCCGTCAACCAGTGGGGGGAAATCCAGGCCGTCGGCGGCGTCAACGAAAAGATCGAAGGCTTTTTCGACGTTTGCGCGGCGCGCGGTCTCTCCGGCTCGCAGGGCGTGCTGATCCCCGAAGCGAACCGCCAGCATCTGATGCTGCGCGAGGATGTCGTGGCCGCAGTGCGCGAGGGGCGCTTCAACGTCTCGACCATCAAGACCGTCGACGAGGGGATTGCGCTCATGACCGGCCTCGAAGCGGGCCAGAAGGGCGCCGACGGGTTCGGCGCGGCGACCGTCAACGGGCGCGTGGCGGCCAGACTGCGCGCCTTTGCGGAGCGCTCCCGTGCCTTTGCGGCAGGCCGCGAGCGGGCTGACGCGGCGCCTTCCGGCAGTGCTTCCGCATGATCGCGCACATTGCTCACGCCGACGAACAACGCGGCCGCGTCGTGCTCTGGCTCGGCGCGTCGGGCGAACCGCACGATACGGCGGTCGACGCCGCGGTGCGGCTGGCGCAGGCGTTCCATTCCGAAATCGACAGCCTGTTCATCGAGGACGGGCAACTGTTCGACCTCGCGGATCTGCCGTTCGCGCGCGAGATCTCGCTGTCGGGCCGGCGCACGCGCTCGTTCTCCATGGATGCGCTCGCACAGGACATGCAGACGCACGCCTCCGCGCTGCAGCGGCGCGTGCTGGCGCGGGCGCACGCCGCCGACGTTGTCGCGCATGCCCGGGTGATGCGCGCCGACCCCGTGGGGGCGCTGGCGCGTGCGTGCACCGAGAACGGGCCCTGGAACGTGGTCACAGTCGGCGCGCCGGTGCGGGGCGGCGACGGCGCGGGCCTCGGCGGTCCGGGCTTTGCCGAGCTGTTCGACGCGGTGCAGGCGACGACCGGCATTGTGGTGGCGGGCACGCACGCCCGGCGCACGGCCGGGCCCGTGATTGCCGTGGTGGAAGATCTCGAACGGCTGGCGCCCATGATGCGCGCGGCGGAACGCATCGCGCGCGCGACGGGTGGCGATGCGCGGCTGTGGTTGCTGGATCAGCCGCATGGCCATCCGGATTGGACGGAAGGCCAGATCCGCCTTGTGCTCGGCGCCGATCCGGCCGTGGCGCTGGAGGTTGTCGACATGACCCGCCACACCGTCGGCGACGTTGCCGGGATGATGCGCAGCCAAGGCGCTGGCTTCGTGATCTCGCGTTTCGGCGGGCTGCTGACGCCGACCGATGCCGACGCGGCGCACTTCGCCGAACAGCTCGAAGGGCCGCTGTTCCTGGTTCGATGACGTGTGTCCACCTGCGCCCGGCGGGCTCGCCCCGCGGCTGGCGGTGCGCCCCCGAACTTGCGCTTTTGCGCGTCTCCGCTTACCTGCTCGCCACGTCAACGATCCTCCGCCGCGGCGGAGGCGATGGGAGTGGTCATGCCGGAGTTGCCTGAGGTCGAAACGGTGCGCCTGGGGCTCGAACCCGCGCTGGTCGGCCGGGTGATCGAGCGGGTGATCCTGAACCGCGCCGACCTTCGCTTTCCCTTTCCCGACCGCTTCGTCAAACGGATCAGCGGCGCCCGTGTGTCGAGCCTCGCGCGGCGGGCGAAGTATCTCGTGGCGCATCTCTCGAGCGGCGAAGCGCTCATCATGCATCTCGGCATGACGGGCCGCTTCCACGTGCAGGCCCGGGGCGACAACCGCCCGCACCTGCTCGGCGACTACGAATACGACACCGCGACCGGGGACGACGGCAAGCATGCGCATGCCATCTTCGAAATCGAGGGCGGCGGGCGCGTGATCTACTCCGACCCGCGCCGGTTCGGCTACATGCTGCTGGTTCCGGAGGCGGAGCTGGCGGAGCATCCCGCGATGCGCGGGCTCGGCGTCGAGCCGCTGTCGCCGGATCTCACCGCCGCCTACCTCGCCAAGCGCGCGGCGGGGCGGCGGGTGGACCTCAAAGCGTTCCTGATGGACCAGCGCAACGTGGCAGGGCTCGGCAACATCTACGTGCTCGAAGCCCTGTACGGGGCGGGCCTCAAGCCGTCGCGCGGCGCATCGGCGCTTGCGACGCGCACGGGCAAGCCCACGGCGCATGCGGAGCGGCTGGCGGACACCATTCGCCAGGTGCTCACCGCGGCAGTGGCGGCGGGCGGCTCGACGTTGCGCGACTACCGGCAGGCCGACGGCAGCACGGGGTCGTTTCAAAAGACGTTCCGCGTCTATGGGCGCGAGGGCGAGCCTTGCCTCACCCCCGGTTGCCGGGGCACTGTGCGACGCAGCATCCAGGGCGGGCGATCGAGCTTTTTCTGTCCCGTCTGTCAGCATTGAAAGGCGGGATCGATGGCTTACGAGACCATACTCACCGAAACGCGCGGCCGCGTCGGGTTGATCACGCTGAACCGCCCGCAGGCGCTCAATGCGCTCAACGATCAGCTCATCGCAGACCTCAACACGGCGCTCGACGGCTACGAGGCCGATGACGGGATCGGCTGCATCGTGCTCACCGGTTCCGAGAAGGCGTTCGCGGCGGGCGCCGACATCAAGGAAATGCAGTCCAAGAGCTACATCGATGCCTACAGGAGCGATTTCATCGCGAGCTGGGAGCGCGTCTGCCGCTGTCGCAAGCCGGTGATCGCAGCGGTTTCCGGCTTCGCGCTCGGCGGCGGGTGCGAGCTGGCCATGAGCTGCGACTTCATCATCGCGGCCGACACCGCCAAGTTCGGCCAGCCCGAGATCAAGCTCGGGATGACGCCGGGCGCTGGCGGCTCACAGCGGCTCACGCGCGCGGTCGGCAAGGCGAAGGCGATGGAGCTTTGCCTGACGGGCCGGACCATGGACGCGGCAGAGGCCGAACGCGCCGGGCTCGTGGCGCGCGTGGTGCCGGCGGCCGGGTTGCTCGAGGATGCCCTCAAGACGGCCGAGACCATCGCGGCGATGTCGCCCACGGCGGCGACGATGACCAAGGATTGCGTGAACCGCGCCTTCGAGACGACGCTGGCGGAAGGCGTGCGCTACGAGCGGCGCACGTTCTATTCTCTGTTCGGCACACCCGACCAGAAAGAAGGCATGGCCGCCTTCACCGAGAAACGTCGCCCGCAGTTCCGGCACGAATGATGCGCGTCTGCGTCACGGCCGACATCACGCACAGCGCGAAGATCGCAACGCCGCCCCAGAGAAACACCTCGTTGGCCGCCCAGTCGCCCTTGGCGGTGGCGAGCTTTCCCGTGCCGATCATGTAGACGAGCCCCAGCGCAACGGCGACGCCGTGGATGATCGTCAGCAGCAGGGGAGGGACGGGCATGTTGCGCTCGCGCCCGAGACGCAGCCCGTAAAGGCCGAGCGAGGCGGCGAAGAGGGCCGCGCCCGAGCCGTACTGAAACGCGTGGCGCCACGTGAGATCCGAGAGTGAGTAGACGCCGAAAAGTGCGGACGCGCCCCAGGCATAGACGAGGGCTGCCAGCCAGATGTTGCAGCGGATGGCCTCGCGCACGGCATCGAGACCGGCGTAGCGCGACGGGAAGCTGCCATTGCGCGACCAGAGCGGGGCGTTGATGCCGAGGCCGGTTCCGACCAGCAGCGCGACCAGCAGACCGGCCGACAGGGCGGGCAGGAAATGATCGCCGCGTCCTGCGCCGAGCACCATCATCGTGATGCTCAGTGCACACGCCATCAGCAGCCACGGCAGCAGGGGCCGCAGAGATATGCGCGGGGCGTAAGTTCCGCTCGGCGGGTGGGTGTTCATGCGAGCTTTTGACTAAGGTGAATTCTTCTTACCGTCAATCAATGCGTGCGCTGAGACGATCGCCAACGCCAAGGCGCCAAAAAGAAAAATCCCGTTGCCCGCCCAGTCGACGTCAGATGTGTCGAGGAATTCCTTGTCCGGATCAATGGCGAGACCGATCATCGTCACGATCATGCCGATGAGCTGGCCGATCGCCATATACCGGCCCAGCCGCAGCATCGTGGGATCGTCCTTGCCGTTGGCAGCGTCCTTCGCAAGCAACGCCGAGAAAGCGAAGCAGAGGAGGCCGGCGCCGGCAAAGAACGCCGAGAACAACGGCCATTCGCGCCACTTGAGAACGAGCGTGTAGACGAGCACCAGGGCGATGGCGCCCCAGATCCAGATCAGGCCCATGTAGCGCGCGGTCACGCTTTCGATCGCGCTCCTGGCGGCCGAGGCGGCGATCAGCGTGCGCCGCTCGCTCAGGGCTACAGCGACCAGCAGCAGGTTGACGATGCCGGCCGCGCCAAGAAGCGCGAGCGGCTCGCGCGTGTCGGCCGCGTAGACGGCGCCCGCTGCGCCGAGACCGAGAATGAGAGCCCAGGAGACGAGGGAATGCGTGGTCATGTCAGGATCGTCCCTCCCGTCGCCGGTCTTGTACGTCGCCTGTCTTGCACCAGGGGCGTCTTACACCAAGCACGGGAGACGCCGCAATGCGGCGCGCACCCCTCAGCACCTCAGGGCGTTCAGACGGCGCCGAGGCACCAGGCCAGGATCCCCTTCTGGGCGTGCAGGCGGTTCTCCGCCTCGTCGAACACCACGGACTGGGGACCTTCGAGCACGCTTTCCGAGACCTCATGGCCGCGATAGGCGGGCAGGCAGTGCATGAAGATCGCGCCCTTGTTCGCCTTGGCCATCAACGCGTCGTCGACGGCATAGGGCTTCAGGATCTGCTTGCGGCGCGCCGCGTCGGTCTGGCCCATCGAGACCCAGGTGTCGGTGACGATGCAGTCGACGCCGCGGACCGCCTTGACGGGGTCCGTCATGATGGTGACGTTGGCCTTCTCGCGGCGGACCCATTCGATCACGTCGGCTTCCGGGCGCAGCGCTTCGGGGCAGGCCACGCGCAGCTCGAAGCCGAACTTAGCGGCGGCGTGCATCCAGGATGCGGCGACGTTGTTGCCGTCGCCGACCCATGCGATCGAGCGGCCCTTGATCGGCCCGACATGCTCCTCGAAGGTCATCACGTCGGCCATGATCTGGCAGGGGTGCGACTGGTCGGTGAGGCCGTTGATGACCGGCACGGTGGCATGCTTGGCGAGATCCAGCAGCGTTTCGTGCGAGTTGGCGCGGATCATGATCGCATCGGCGTAGCGCGACAGAACGCGCGCCGTGTCCGCGATGCTCTCGCCGCGGCCGAGCTGCAGATCATTCTGGTTGAGCATGATCGTCTGGCCGCCGAGCTGGCGCATGGCGACGTCGAACGAGACACGCGTGCGCGTCGACGGCTTCTCGAAGATGAGCACGAGCACATCGTCTTCGATGCCCTTGGGGCGCAGCTTGACCGGCACGCGCTTGCCCGCAGCCTTCATGGCATGGGCGGCATCGATGATGCGGCGCAAGGTCTTGGCGTCGATCTCGTCGAGATCAAGGAAATGTCGGATAGCGTTTGCTTTGGCCATGGTGCTCGGGCCGGTTCCGAATTGAGGGTTGAAAAATCAGGCTTTGGATTTCGCCACGCGGGAGAGCGCGCGGGCGAGACGTTCGACGCCTTCGGCGATGTCATCGTCCGACACGGTCAGGGGCGGGAGAACGCGCACGACGTTGTCGCCGGCGCCGACCAGCAGCAGCTTCTCGGACAGCGCAGCGGAAACGACTTCGGGCGGCGCAACTGTCAGCTTGACGCCGACGAGAAGGCCCTGGCCGCGGATTTCGGCGACGAGATCCGGGAACTGGTCCTGGATGCGGGCAAGGCTCTGGCGGAGGCGCAGCGCCTTCTGCTGCACGGCCTCGAAGAACCCGGGCGCCAGGACGATGTCGAGCACGGCGTTGCCGACCGCCGTCGCCAGCGGATTGCCGCCGAACGTCGATCCATGCATGCCGGGCGTAAGGCCCTGGGCCGCGCGCTCGGTCGCGAGCACCGCGCCCAGCGGGAAGCCGCCGCCGATGCCTTTCGCGACGGCCATCAGATCCGGCGTGACGCCGGCCCATTCATACGAGAAGAAGCGGCCGGAGCGGCCGACGCCGGTCTGGACCTCGTCGAACACGAGCAGGATGCCGGCTTCGTCGCAGAGCGCGCGCAGGCCGGCGAGATAATCGGACGATCCGACGTGGACGCCGCCTTCGCCCTGCACGGGCTCGACCATGACGGCGGCCGTTTCAGGCCCGATGGCGGCGCGGACGGCCTCGAGATCGTTGTAGGGCACATGATCGAAGCCCGGCATTTCGGGTCCGAAGCCTTCGAGGTACTTCGCGTTGCCGGCAGCCGCCAGCGTCGCCAGCGTGCGGCCGTGGAAGGCGCCGTTGCAGGTGATGATGCGATTGCGCTCGGGGTTGCCCGCCACCGCGTGGAAGCGGCGCGCGGCCTTGATGACGCCCTCGCAGGCTTCAGCCCCGGAGTTACAGAAGAACACCTTGTCGGCAAAGGTCGTCTCGACGAGGCGGCCCGCCAGCTTCTCCTGGCCCGCCACGCGATAGAGATTGGACGTGTGCCAGAGCTTTTCGGCCTGGTCCTTCAGGGTCGCGACGAGGTGAGGATGGGCATGGCCCAGCGCGTTGACCGCGACGCCCGACCCGAAATCCAGGTAGCGCTCGCCGGTCTCGGTCTCCAGCCACGCGCCATCGCCGCGGGCGAAGACAATATCCTGTCGCGCGTATGTGCTCATGACCGCAGGCGACGGGCCCTGTGATGCACCCGTCTGGCTGGCGGTCGAAGCTGCGAGGGGTTTGGACATCGTGCCCACACCGCTCCCCCAAAAAAGACGAAAGCCGCCCTCCCGGCGGCCACGCGAAAGCAGGCGTGATAAGGGAAGGAGTGTCTAAAGTCAACGTAGTCCGGGATTTGAAGGGGGCTTCGAGGCGGCGGGCGGTCGACGCCGGAATATACATCCGCCAACAGACTACAGCAGCGTCCGGCGGCAATTTAATTGCGGGGACAGATGCGCCGCGCCAATAGCCGTGGGGATCTGGCGACTCAATCTGTGGCGATAGCGCCACTCGTCCCCTGTCAATACCCCCGTTTTCGATAACGGCGCCTTGTACAAGAAAATCAAGTTATTGTAGGTTAACGGCATCCAGACACGACATGTCGCGCTTTACAGCGGCTGATCGGGTGTTCCACGTCTGGGTTGCGTTCGGACCTTGTATATCAACGGCTTAGCCGCGGTCCGCCTCTAGTTCCTGCGTCATCATCAGTTCGCGTTGCGGGTAGCAGCAGCTCCGCTCACGCTTGGCGTGTGTTCATCACGCCGTGCCGGAGTAGCCGCCGCTTTCTCGTGCGCCTTGCCTGTCCGGGTCGTCAGCCTGGAGGGCCACCTTTTGGGGAGCGCAGATACAATGGCCTGGAACGACGAACGCGTCGATCTCTTGAAGAAGCTCTGGTCGGAAGGCCTTTCCGCCAGCCAGATCGCCGGACGCCTCGGTGGCGTCACCCGCAATGCCGTGATCGGCAAGGTCCATCGCCTCGGACTTTCCGGCCGCGCGACCACATCGCGCATGAAATCGCACCGCCCTCGCGCCCGCGCCGCAACGGCTGCCGGCGCGCGCCGCATGCAGCAGAAGACGCGTTTCGCCCAGCAGGGCAACCCGGCGCTGCGCGCGCTCTACCAGCCCGAAGCCGAGCCCTATACGCCGCAGGCCGAAGAGCTCGTCATCCCGATGAAGGAGCGCCGCTCCATCCAGACGCTCACCGAGTGCAGCTGCCGCTGGCCGATCGGCGATCCGCAGGCCTCCGACTTCCACTTCTGCGGTAAGAACAAGGTCAACGGCCTGCCCTACTGCGAATTCCATGCTCGCCGCGCCTTCCAGCCGCCGCAGCCGCGCCGCCGCGAGCGCGAGATCGAACGCCTGCCGGCGCTCGCATCCGCCTCCAGCAAGGAGCCGGCTGACGCCTAAGGCGACGCCTCGCTAAAGTTTCCGGGGGGATGGGTCGGGCATGCCGGGGGGCGTGCCCGACCCAACTTTTTTTGGGAGAGCGGGCTTCGCAATGTCCGGTCAGGCCTTCGGCGGCAGGCGCGCGGCGTCCAGGGCGTCCTTCAGCGCGCGGGCGAAATCGCGGCGCTCGTCGTCGTTGAGGAGACGGGCAAACTCCAGCTCGCGGCCGTGCGAGGCGATTTTCAGATGCGTGCCGCCGTCGGGCCGCTCGGTGAGCAGGAGACGGACCCAATAGGGATTGAATTCGAAGGCGCGCGTTTCGCCGGAAGCGGAAACCTGTTTCAGCGTCAGGGCGTTGGAGGTCAGCTCCACGAGCTCGTAGGCGCGCGCGGCGCGGTAGTTGAGCTTGAACGCGATGTAGATCAGAAGCACGTCCAGGCCGAAGAAGCCCGTCACCGGCCACGCGCCCATGATCAGAAACACCATTCCGGTCACGAAGCTTGCCCCGCCAATGGCGAGCATCAAAATCAGAAAGCCCTTCGGCTCCAGCGAGCGATGCGGGTGGAGGAGGGCGCGAAAGACACTCGCGTCTGCGGGTGCGGGTCCGATACTATCCATCGGAAGAGCCTACCTACGAGATCGATCTTGTCAAAGCGCCCCTCCGTCCCGGATCGTTCCCAGGCGACGCTCCGCCCACGCAAATCCGCCGCCAAGCCCGCCAAAGGCCGCCCCGCTGCACCACGGGCCGCCAAGCCCAAGGCTGCCGCCAAGCGGGGACTGCTGACGTCGGCCGAGATCGCGGAGATCTTCAGGCGCTTCGCGGCGGCAAACCCCGAGCCCAAAGGCGAACTCGAGTACAGCAACCCGTTCACGCTGCTCGTCGCGGTGGTGCTCTCGGCCCAGGCGACGGACGCCGGGGTCAACAAGGCGACGCGGGCGCTGTTCCGGTTGGCGGACACGCCGGCCAAGATGCTCGCGCTCGGCGAAGACACCGTGCGGGAGCACGTGAAAACGATCGGGCTGTTTCGCGCCAAAGCAAAGAACGTCATCCTGCTCAGCGAGAAGCTCATCCGGGAGTTCGGCGGCGAAGTTCCCGAGGATCGCGACGCGCTGGAGACACTGCCGGGCGTGGGCCGGAAAACGGCCAACGTGGTCATGAACGTCGCGTTCGGCGCGGCGACGATGGCCGTCGACACGCACGTGCTCCGCGTCTCGAACCGCACCGGGCTTTCGGACGGCACGACACCGCTGCTGGTCGAGGCGGATCTCCTCGCGCGCATTCCGCCCGAGTACGGCGTGCCGGCCCACCATTGGCTGATCCTACACGGCCGCTATGTGTGCAAGGCGCGCAAGCCGGAGTGCCCCGCCTGCCTGATCCGGGACATCTGCCGCTATCCCGCCAAGACGCTCGATTGAGCAAGTCTCTCGGTTGAGCAAGTCGTCGGCCACGGAGCCCTGAAACCGGGCAGACCGCGGATTGGTTTACCAGTCGTCAACCACCCCCGACAACATTTCCGCCTGCAGCGTCCCGATTAGGCGCCTCTTAAATCCGTCAGCCGGCATACTGCAACCTCATGCCGAGACGCGCATGTGCTGCGCCGGTCATACGGAGATCCGTAGTCTAGATGTCGTGCCGAACTCAACCGGACGCCACGTCCGCCCTTCCGGGCTCCGGAGCGGCGACCGACACAGAGCGCCTGCTCGAGCAGGCCAACAAGCTCTCGTCGCTCAATGCGTGGTTCGAAGTCGCGCTGAACAACATGGCCCGCGGGCTGTCGATGTTCGATGCCGACAAGCGCCTGATCGTCTGCAACGCGCTCTACCGCGAAATCTACGACCTGCCCGAATTCCTCACGGCGCCCGGCACACCGCTGGCGACGATCATCGCCTTCCACGCCGCCCGCGCGGGCTCTGCCAACACGGCCGAGGAAATGAAGCGCCAGCAGGCCTGGATCGAGCAGCACAGCGTGGAGCTGCGCCAGGGCAAGACGTTCACGCACACGCAGCACCTCCAGGACGGACGCATCGTGCTCGTGACCAATCAGCCGCTCGCCGACGGCGGCTGGGTGGACATCCAGGAAGACATCACCGAGCGTACGCTGGCGGAAAAGCGTATCGCGTGGCTGGCGCGCCATTGCCCGCTGACCGAGATCGCAAACCGGTTCCATCTGCGCGAACGGCTCGAACACGAGATCGAAAGCCTGCTTCCGAACGAGCGCCTCGCCGTCCACCTGATCGACCTCGATCACTTCAAACAAGTGAACGACTCGCTGGGACATGCCGCGGGCGACGCCGTTCTGAAGGCCGTCGCCAAACGCATGTGCTCGACGGTGCGCGACACGGATTTCGTGGGGCGCCTCGGCGGCGACGAATTCGCGATCATCCAGAAGCATGTCGTCGACGGCGACCAGGCGGCGTGCCTCGCCAGCCGGCTGGTCACGATCCTGAATGCCCCCTATCGCGTGCTCGGCTCGCGCACCGGCATCGGGGCCAGCATCGGCATCTCGATCTGCCCGGATCACGGCACCGACGCCGACACGCTGCTGCAGCGCGCCGATACCGCGCTCTACCTCGTCAAATCGAGCGGACGTGGCGATGCTGCCATCTACCGGGCGGCCGACGAGCAGATCGCGCGGGACCGCATCGCGCTGCAGGCGGACCTGCAAGGGGCGCTGAAGCGCAACGAACTCGTTCTCCACTATCAACCGGTCGTCGATGTCGCCGCCGGAACGGTCACGGGATGCGAGGCGCTGATGCGCTGGAACCATCCGAGGCTCGGCGTTCTGCCGCCCTCGATGTTCATTCCGATCGCAGAGAAAACCGGGTTGATCGGCGAGATCGGCGCGTGGGCGCTCGGCCAGGCGTGCAAGGACGCCGCCGGGTGGCAGTCTCACATCACAGTTTCCGTCAACCTCTCGGCGTTGCAGTTCGTGAAGGGCGATCTCGCGATCTTCGTAAAGCGCGCGCTGCATGCGTCAGCCCTCGACGCGCATCGCCTCGAGATCGAGGTGGCCGAGGAGGCGCTGCTGAAACGGGAAGCGCACACGCTCGATGTGCTGCGGGATCTCAAGGCAATCGGCGTGCGCGTCGTGCTCGACGATTTCGGAACCGGTTTCGCCTCGCTCGGCTATCTGCAGAACTTTTCGTTCGACAAGGTCAAGATCGACCGGTCGCTGATCACGGATCTCGCGCAGCGGCGGGACAAGATGGCCGTCATGGGCGCGGTCACGGGGCTCGCGCAGACGCTCGGCATCGGCCCGATTGCCGAAGGCGTCGAGCTCATGGAAGAGCTCGAAGGCGCCGCCTTCGCGGGGTGTGCGCAGATGCAGGGCTTCTTCTTCAGCGAGGCCGTCCCCTGCGGTGACGTCGATCGCGCCGTGGCCGACTGCCTCATCAAGCTCGCCGAGTATCCGAAGTAGTCGCAGCGGCGCGTAACGGCGCGCGGGCGGGCGGGCCTAAGGCGTCCGCGCGGCGCTGCGATCAGCACGCACGGCGATGCCGGCCTCCGCCATGTGCTCTTTTGCCTGGCCGATCGTGTACGTGCCGAAGTGGAAGATCGACGCGGCGAGCACCGCGCTCGCGTGCCCATTCTTCACGCCGTCGACCAGATGATCCAGCGTGCCGACGCCGCCCGAGGCGATGACGGGGACCGACACGGCATCGGAAACGGCGCGCGTGAGCGCGATGTCGAAACCGGCTTTCGTGCCGTCGCGGTCCATGGAGGTGAGCAGGATTTCGCCTGCGCCCAGCGCCACGACCTCGCGCGCATAGTCAATCGCGTCGAGGCCGGTCGGCTTGCGACCTCCGTGGGTAAAGATCTCCCAGCGCGGCGCCTCGCCCTCGGCCGACACCCGCTTGGCGTCGATGGCGACGACAATGCACTGCGCGCCGAATTTCTCCGAGGCTTCCTTGACGAACGCGCGGTTGGTCACGGCCGCCGTGTTGATCGACACCTTGTCGGCGCCCGCTTCGAGCAGCTTGCGGATGTCGTCCACCGTGCGCACGCCGCCGCCAACGGTCAGCGGCATGAAGCAGCGCTCGGCCGTGCGCTCAACCACGTCGAAGATGGTGTCGCGGGCTTCGTGGGAGGCCGTGATGTCGAGGAAGCACAACTCGTCGGCGCCCGCGGCATCGTAGGCGGCGGCGGCTTCAACGGGATCGCCCGCGTCGATCAGATCGACGAAGTTCACGCCCTTGACGACGCGGCCGTCCTTTACGTCCAGGCAGGGGATGATGCGGGTTTTCAGCATTGTCTCGCTCGTCACAGCGCTCAGTCGTGTTGGCCGGGTATCATATTCCGATTGGATGCCACAAGACGGGCTGTTCAGACATGGGCGACTTCGAAGGATTTTTAGGCGCAGTTCCGTACCTCATCGGCGTGAGCGCCCTTGGCTTTTTGGTCATCGCGATCGGCGTGCTGTTCAAACGGGAGTGGGCGCGGCGGGAGCTCGTGGCACTCCGCAAGGCGTACCAAGAAACTGACGTAAGCGACCCTCAATACAACACGGTCCGGGCGCTTTACTTAGCCGCGAGGGCCGACCACGACCGGCACGCCGGCGCCGACAAGCTGAGCACGGCCCACGACTCAAGCGGTGATCCCGGGGATGGCGGATCAGGCGGAGACTAGCCGCCGCCACTAAGTGGCGGCCAACAGGGCCAGCGCTTCCTTGGGATCAACGCGCCCGTCGTAAAGCGCGCGGCCTGTGATGGCGCCTTCGAGCATCGCATACTCGGGGCGGAGCAGCGCTTTCACGTCGTCGATGGAGGCAAGGCCGCCGGACGCGATGACGGGAATGCTCGTCGAGCGGGCGAGTTCGGCCGTCGAGTCCAGGTTCAGGCCCTTGAGCACGCCGTCGCGGTCGATGTCGGTGTAGATGATCGCCGCGACGCCGGCGTCCTCGAAGCGAGACGCGAGCTCGATGGCCGTCAGCTCCGACGTCTCCGCCCAGCCCTCGACCGCGACCTTGCCGCCCTTGGCGTCGATGCCGACGGCGATGCGGCCCGGGAAGCGCTTGCAGGCGTCGCGCACGAAGCTGGGATCGCGCACGGCGGCAGTGCCCAGGATGACTCGGCGGATGCCACGGCCGAGCCAATCCTCGACGGTCGCCAGATCGCGAATGCCGCCACCGAGCTGGGCGGGCATGCGGATCGCCTTCAGGATGGCATCCACGGCTGCGGCGTTGACCGGGCGGCCTTCGAAGGCGCCGTTCAGGTCGACGATGTGCAGATAGCCGAAGCCCTGCTGCTCGAAGCTTCGCGCCTGGGCGGCCGGATCGTCATTGAAGACGGTGGCTGCGTTCATATCGCCGAGTTTGAGACGAACGCACTGGCCATCCTTAAGATCGATCGCGGGGAATAGGATCACGTTCTGTCCTGTCCTCTAGCGGCGGGGTGCCGCCATCAGATTGCTACGTTTGGACCCGATCAATAGAACTTGCCGTCTAGCGTCAAGTCCGTGTGTTGCAGCATGCCCAGTCCCGCCCATCTCGTCGCCGACCCGCGCGCCTCCCGCCCGCCGTTGTGCGAGGCCGACGCGGTCGATATCTGGATCGCGCGGTGGCTCAAAATTCGCCGCCGCGACCTCATCAGCCGCTACGATTGCGATCCTCGGCGGCTGTACGAAATCTGGCAGGAAGAACGCTTCGCCGGCAGCCGCGACAAAGCACTGTCGGTGTTCCTCGAGCGGTTTCCCTCGCTTGCCGACCGGATCGATCCGGGACCGCACGTGCGCCACTCGAAAGCAGCTCATCCAGACCAAATGAGGCTCTTCGACTAGCTGCCGAGGCCGCTACACATCGCATGCAGCATTATGCCGTATTGCGCTGATTTTACTTACATGTTTTAGGTTGATGTGAACCCGGGCCTAGCGAATCCAGCGCTTGCGCCGGCAACCGCTGCCACGGTCTCAACGCGCGGCTACCCTCAAGAGAACAAAATTCGAACGGACTCTGGACGTGGTGAGCGACTCATGCCACGTTCCCTCTACGTTCTCACCGCGTCCGACCCCGTCCTCCTCGCCCAACGGAGAGCCTCAAATGCGCACCTATCTCATCTCTTACGATCTCGCCAAGCCGCACCTTCTCAAGCACGTCGTCGCGCAGGCCATCATGGCCGCCGGTCAGAGCTGGGCCCGCCCGCTCGAGCAGACCTGGTTCGTGCGCACGGAGGAAAGTGAGGAAGCGCTCGAGGCCAAGCTGACGCGCATTCTCGATTCCGACGACGGGCTGCTCATCCAGCGCGTCAAGGAAGACGCCGTGCTGACCAACACCTCGGTGCGCTGGTTCAAGCAGCGCCAGGGTGGCGTCGAGATCACTGCCGATTCCAACATCATCGCGTTCCCGATGGCGCCTGCCGGGCCGACCGACGAGCCGGAGCTGCCGTTCGCAGAAGCCTGCTAAGCGGCGCCTGAAACTTCGGCTCGTGAAACTTTGGCGCGTCGGGGAACGTAGAGAGACAGAGCCGGCCGGGTGTTCCCCCCCCCCCTCGCACCCGGTCCTGCTCTTCAAGGGAGGCTTTCGAGCCTCCCTTTTTTGTTGCGCGTGCTTCCTGCCGGAAAACCGGTTCCCACTTTTCCGGAAGCACGCGGTTTGTTGCGCGTGCTTCCTGCCGGATACCTTGACGCTGCATGGCTCCGCCGCTCCATTGGCTTGCACGGCTCCGCCATGACCGGTTCCCACTTTTCCGGAAGCACCGCCGCTTGTTTTGCGTGCCCCGTTGTTGCGATGAGAGGGTCGAGGTGGCGTAGACTGTCGGGAAATCCTTTGCCCGTTCGTCATGGGAAGGAGCGGGCCGGACGGCGTGCCTGCACTATCCGACTGGGAGGGACTTTCAATGCGCTTCATGATCCTGGTGAAAGCGACCGCTGGCTCCGAAGCCGGCGTCCTGCCGACCGAAGACCTGGCCGGGCCGATGGCGGACTACCATGAGGACCTCGCCAAGGCGGGTGTGCTCGTTGACGGCAGCGGCCTCAAACCGACGTCCAAGGGTTTCCGGCTCAAATATGCGGGCGACATGCGGATCGTGACCGACGGTCCCTTCACCGAGACCAAGGAAATCATCGCCGGCTACACGGTGATCAAGGTCAAGTCGGTCGAAGAGGCGCTCCACTGGTTCAAACTTTTTCCGAATCCGCACCAGCAGGATTGCGAAATCGAGATGCGGCAGCTGTACGAACTGGACGACTTCGGACCGCTCGAAGCCATTGACAGGTTCCGGGAGTTGGGCATGAGCGGCGCGGAGAAGAAATCGTCCTAGCGACACGCTTCGCCGGATCCCTCACCATTGGCCTTCTGTCATCGTAGTTTGAGGTGCCGTTACGCGTTCAGGAACTCGCTGGCTTTGAAGAGCGACTGGAAGGGGATGCCGGCGTTTTCATAAAGCGCGGCGGCGCCTTCCTCGCGATCCAGGATCGAGATCACGAGCGTGATCACCGCGCCCGCCGCCGTGAGGGCCTCGACCGCCTTCATGGCGGAGCCGCCCGTGGTGGTCACGTCCTCGACGATGACGACGCGCTTGCCCTTCACGTCCGACAGGCCGTCGATGAGTTTCTTGGTCCCGTGATCCTTCACCGTCTTGCGAACGAAAAAGCCGGGCAGCGGGCGCCCCGCGCGGCGGCTCACGATGGAAATCGGCGTGATGAGCGGCACCGCGCCCATTTCGAGACCGCCGACGATGTCGGCTTCCACATCGGCGAGGCGCGCATAGATCAGTTCGGCCAGCAGCTCGGCGCCCTCAGGGTCGAACATCGAGGGCTTCATGTCGAAGTAGTGGTCGCTCTCCTTGCCCGACGCCAGCACGATGTAGCCGCGCACGAAGGACTTCGACTTGACGATGTCATAGAGGCGCGCGCGGGCGTCGGCGGGACTGGCGGCTGGACTGGTCATGGGGGCAATCTTCCAAAATGAGGTTTTCCTGCTGATAGACGCCCCGCGCACGGGCGTCCACCCATCGGTTGCCCCTGTCCTCGCCGGAAACGGCTCGGCGCTAGGGCGCCCACTTCAGGAAGTTGGCGATCAGGGACAGGCCGAGGGTCTGGCTTTTCTCGGGGTGGAACTGCGTGCCGGCCACGTTGTCCCGGGCGATCAGCGCCGTGACCGGCCCGCCGTAGTCCGTTTCCGCGACGACGGCGGCGCGGTCGGCCGGGACAAAGTGATAGGAGTGCACGAAGTACGCGTGCAGGCCGTTGGCGCCGGCTGGAATGCCGTCGAGCAGCGCGTGCGGGCTTTTCACGTCGAGCGTGTTCCAGCCCATGTGCGGGATCTTGAGCGCCGGGTCGGCGGGCTCGATGGCGCGGACCTCGCCGGAGATCCAATCGAGACCCTTGGTGGTTTCGAACTCCAGGCCGCGCGAGGCGAGCAACTGCATGCCGACGCAGATGCCGAGGAACGGGCGGCCCTTGCCGTGCACCGTCTCCTCGAGTGCGGCGGTCATGCCGGGCAGGGCTTCGAGCCCGCGCTTGCAGTCGGCGTAGGCGCCGACGCCCGGCAGCACGACGCGATCGGCCGCGCGCACATCCTCGGCGCGGGCGCTCACCAGAATTTCCGAGTTGGCTCCGGATTCACGGGCTGCGCGCTCGAACGCCTTGGCGGCGGAATGCAGGTTTCCGGATCCGTAATCGATGATGACGACGCGTTGCATGCGGCTCAGGGCTTTAGGGGAAATTTGCTGCGAAGGCGGGCGGAGAGTTCGTCCAGCGAGCGCTGAATGCGGGCGGCCGTGTCGTTGCGATCGTCAAACCGCGTGCCCCCTGCCGTTGACGGCGTGTCGTCCACGCCCGGCAGCCAGTATTCGAAGAAGCGCCGCTCGGCCTCGTCCTGGCCCGCGGCATTGACGGTTGCGATCTGGCGCCATCCGGCGGCCGACAGGGACCAGCGGCGAAGCTCGCTCATCTCCAGGCCGACGATGAGGTTGAGAAACAGCATCGCCCAGCCGATCCAGTCCGGTTGAGCGCCGAGCGCCTGCATCACGCCCGCCAGCACCGCCGCGACGACGATGTAGAGCGCGAGCGCGCGCCATTCGCCGCGAAACAGCAGATAGAACGGCGAGAAGATCGCGGCCGACCAGGAAAAGCCGTCGCGAATGAACACAAGGCTCTCGGCCCGCTCATCCTTCGAGCCGGCCGTCTGCGGCGGCTCGTGGATCGTGTAGGCCGCCATGCGCGATGGCCGGGCGATGAGCGCTCCAAGCATCAGGCCAACATTCCCTTCGTTGACGGTATGCGGCCCGCCTGCCGCGGATCCAGCGCGACGGCCGCCCGCAGTGCGCGCGCGACGCCCTTGAAGCACGTCTCGGCGATGTGATGGTTGTTCTCGCCGTACAGGTTCTCGATGTGCAGCGTGATGCCGGCATTCTGGGCGAAGGCCTGGAAGAATTCGCGGAACAGCTCCGTGTCCATCTCGCCGATCTTGGGCTGCGAGAAGGCCACCTTCCAGATGAGATACGGCCGGCCCGACACGTCGAGGGCGACCCGCGTCAGCGTCTCGTCCATGGGCAGGTGCACGTCGGCGTAGCGCGTGATGCCCTGCTTGTCGCCGAGCGCCTTCGCCACCGCCTGGCCGAGCACGATGCCGACGTCTTCCGTCGTGTGATGGAAATCGATGTGCAGGTCGCCCTTGGCTTCAAGTTTGATGTCGAGGAGCCCGTGGCGCGCAAGCTGCTCCAGCATATGATCGAGGAAGCCGACGCCGGTCACGATGTCGAACGTGCCGGTACCGTCGAGATCGACGGTCGCGCTGATCTGCGTTTCCTTGGTTCTGCGCGAGATGGTCGCTTGGCGCTTCACGTCGTAGATCCTCACTTCAGCCGAACCGTCGGCGCATCGAGGGCGTCGCGATAGAGCCTTGATTATGCTCCAGCACTCCCCCAGGTATTGCTTCGCCTGCGGCGCTCGCCGCGGCGGGCATCCGGCCCGCCATTATTGCGTTGCCGGACCCAAGCGTCTATCAGCTTCAGGGGCCCCGATCCAGTGCGTGAGGCGCGCTTCGGGGCCGTTCTCGCTCCCATTTTGCCCATCCTCTCCTTTGGCTCAGGTTTTATGTCCCATCCTGCACATTCGACGACCGACGGCGCCTCCTGGCACGCCACCACCATTCTCACCGTGCGCAAGAACGGACGGGTGGTGATCGCCGGCGATGGACAAGTGAGCCTTGGCGCGACGATCATCAAGGCCAACGCGCGCAAGGTGCGGCAGCTTGGCAAAGGCGGCGTGATCGCCGGGTTCGCGGGCGCGACCGCCGACGCGTTTACCCTGTTCGAACGCCTTGAAGCGAAGCTCGAGCAGTATCCCGGGCAGCTCATGCGCGCGGCGGTGGAGCTCGCGAAGGACTGGCGCACGGACCGGTTCCTGCGCCGCCTCGAAGCGATGATGATCGTTGCCGACCGCGACACCACGCTTGTGCTGACCGGCACGGGTGACGTGCTCGAACCGGCTCAGCACGTCATGGGCATCGGCTCGGGGGGAATGTATGCGCTGGCGGCCGCGCGTGCGTTGCTGGACCAGCCGCTCGATGCGGAAGAGATCGCGCGCAAAGCGATGGCGATCGCGGGCGAGATCTGCGTCTACACCAACGACAACCTGGTCGTCGAAAGCCTGCCGTCCTCAGTTTAACCCGGCCACGTTCTGGCGCCTGTTCCCGGCGATGCTGAACGTTTCGGTCGCCGGCCTCAAAGTCGTATCGGAGTAAACACACACCATGCCGGGGCTCCAATGATCACCGACGACCATGTCGCGACTGCCGTCGCGCAGGGCATCATCACGCCCGAGCAGGCAAGCAGGCTTCAGGCGCTCACTGGCGCGCAAGCGCCGGACGTATCCGCCGCCGAGGCCGCATCGGATCCCGATGACGAGCGTTTTCGCCTGATCGGCGGCTTCAACGACGTATTCGTCACCATCGGCGTGGGGCTTCTGATCTCCGCACTGTTCGGGCTCGCGCGCGTGCTCGAATTGACGTCCGGCTTCTCGGTGCTGGCGCTTGTGTTCGCCTGGGGTTTGTCGGAAGTGTTTTCGCGCCGGATGCGGCTGGCGCTGCCCTCGATCGTGCTGGCCTTCATGTTCGCAGGCGCAGCGGCGCTACTCGCGGGATCGCTGGCGGACGGCGCCTTCGCCGCGATGGGCGTGACAAGCGAGGCCGCTGCGTCGTGGTCGCTCGTCGTCGCGGCAGCGGCATCCGCGGTTGCGGCCTTCGTGCACGAGCGCCGCTTTCAGGTGCCGATCGATACCGCCATCACGGCGGGCTCTGTCATATGCGCGACAATCCTGGGCGCGACCGCCGCTTTCCCGGCGTGGTCCGGCGGCCTTACGATCCTGCTTACGGCGCTGTTCGGATTTGGCGTCTTCCTTGCCGCGCTGCGCATCGACGCCACGGATCCGCAACGCGTGACGCGACGGTCGGACGTGGCCTTCTGGCTGCACATGCTCGCAGCCCCCATGATCGTGCGCTCGGTGATGCCGCTCGCGACGGCCGGCACCTCGGAAATCGACGCGCTCCGGGCGCTGTTCATGCTGGCGGCGTTCGCCCTCCTCGGCCTCGTTGCGCTGGTGATCGACCGCCGGGCGCTGCTCGTCTCGGGGCTCACCTACGCGGGCATCGCCATCGCGTATCTTCTTTCGCAGAGCGTCAACCAGGAGGGCCTCGGCCTGTCGCTGACGCTGCTCAGCCTGGCGGCGGTCGTGCTCACGCTTTCGGCCGGCTGGCGCTCGCTGCGCAAGGCCATCGTGCCGCGCCTGCCGCTCGGCCGCTTGCACTCTCTCGTTCCCCCGCCCACGTGAGACGCGCGTGTAGTGATCGGGAAACGCGAATTTCGGAATCGGGACACTAGACCATGACCACCTTCTCTCCGCGCGAAATCGTCTCCGAGCTCGACCGCTATATCGTCGGGCAGGGCGACGCCAAGCGCGCCGTCGCCATCGCGCTTCGCAACCGCTGGCGCCGCCAGCAGCTCGAAGGTCCTCTCAAGGACGAGGTGCTGCCGAAGAACATCCTGATGATCGGGCCGACCGGCGTCGGCAAGACAGAGATCTCGCGCAGGCTTGCCAAGCTCGCGGGCGCGCCGTTCCTCAAGGTCGAGGCGACGAAGTTCACGGAGGTCGGCTACGTCGGCCGCGACGTCGAGAGCATCATCCGCGATCTCGTGGAAGTCGGCTTGGCGCTGGTGCGGGAAGCGCGTCGTAAAGAAGTGCGCGCGCAGGCCGAGAAGAACGCCGAAGAGCGCGTGCTCGACGCGCTCGTGGGCCCGACCGCATCGCCCGGCACGCGCGAATCCTTCCGCAAGCGGCTGCGCAGCAACGAGCTCAACGACAAGATCATCGAGGTCCAGGTCGCGGACGTGGGTGGCGCCAACATGCCGATGTTCGATCTTCCCGGCATGCCCGGCGGCTCCGTCGGCGCGATCAACATCGGCGACATGCTCGGCAAGATGATGGGCGGGCGCACCAAGCCGCGGCGCGTTACCGTGAAGGACAGCCACAACCTGCTGATCGCCGAAGAGAGCGACAAGCTGATCGATACCGAACAGATCACGGCGGAGGCGCTGCACGCCGTCGAGAACAACGGCATCGTGTTCCTGGACGAGATCGACAAGATCTGCTCGCGCGGCGAGACGGGGCGCTCCGGCGCCGAAGTCTCGCGCGAAGGCGTGCAGCGCGATCTCCTGCCGCTGATCGAGGGCACGAGCGTGTCCACCAAGTACGGGCCTGTGAAGACGGACCACGTGCTGTTCATCGCGTCGGGCGCGTTTCACGTGGCGAAGCCCTCGGATCTGCTACCGGAACTGCAGGGCCGTCTGCCGATCCGCGTCGAGCTGCAGGCGCTCTCGCGCGAGGATTTCCGCCGCATCCTGACCGAGCCCGAGGCGAGCCTCATCAAGCAGTACGTGGCGCTGATGGCGACGGAGGGACTCACGATCTCGTTTACCGAGGATGCAATCGATGCGCTTGCGGATACGGCGGTGCTGGTCAACTCGACCGTCGAGAACATCGGCGCGCGGCGCTTGCAGACCGTGATGGAGCGCGTGCTGGACGAGATCTCGTTCGAGGCATCGGATCGCTCGGGCGATACCATCACCATCGACGCCGCCTACGTGACGGGGCGCGTCGGGGAGCTGGCGAAGAACACCGATCTCTCGAAGTTCATTCTCTAGCGCACAGCACCAAGGCATGAGGCGCGCATGACAGCTCTGAAACTCTTTCTCGGTGGCCTCGTGGGCCTGATCGTGGGGTGGATCGGCACGACCATCGCCACGATGGTGCTGGGCGGCTATTTCGGGCTGACCGAGTTTGAAGGCCAGCGCAGCATGACGGCTTTCTTCGGGTTCGGACCGATCGGCGGCTTGGCCGGGTTGATCGCAGGCCTCGCGCTCGGATGGCGCTGGAGCAGAGGGGCCAAGCGCGTCAGCCCATAGAGGCGCGCTTCAACGCCCGCGCCGGCTTACGATGGCCGCCGCCTGCGTGGCGCTGACTTCTGCGCTGTCGCGGCCGCCACGGCCGCCACCGTTGCGGCGACCTCGGCTTCGAGCCAGAGGCGCAATGCCGCCATGGCGCGGGTTTCCTTCCGGTCTGCCGCACGCACGACATAGTACCCGTAGCCATCGACAGTCACGGCGAACGGGCGCACGAGGCGTCCGCTCACCAGCGCGTCGCCTGCGATGATCTCATCGGCAAGCGCGAACCCCTGGCCGGCCTCGGCCGCCGGGACAGTCAGGTGCAAGCCGAGCGTCGGCCCTCCGGGACTCACGCTTTGGGCGATGCCCGCCGCCGTCAGCCATTCGATCCAGTCCCGACGCGACTCCTCCTGCAGGAGCAAAGTCGCGGGCAGATCAGCCGGAGAGCGGATGGATGACGCTTCGAGCAGCGCCGGGCTGCACACCGGCGTCATATGCGTTTGGACAAGTCGGTCGGCGGCGATGCCGCTCCAACCGCCGCGGCCATATCGGATTCCAACATCCGCCTCGTCGCGCGCGAAATCGGCGAGCCGGTTCGTCGAGTCCAGCACCAATTCAATTTCCGGATTGGCCGCTGTGAAGCGGCCGAGACGCGGGATCATCCACAGCGCGGCGAACGAGGGCTCGACACTGACGACGAGCTTCTGGGTCCGGCGGCGGCGGCCGGATGCGCTGTCGGTGGCATGACCCAGGATATCTAAGCCGCGCGTCACTTCTGCGGCGTAACCCTTGCCGCGTTCGGTCAGTTCGACGCCGCGCCCCGTGCGCACGAACAGCTTGATGCCGAGCCACGCTTCCAGATCGCGGATGTGACGGCTGACGGCGGCGTGCGTCACGTTCAGCTCGGCGGCGGCCAGCGTGAAACTCACGTGGCGGGCGGCGGCTTCGAACGCTTTCAGCGCATTGAGAGGCGGCAGACTTCGCGACATGAGGCCATGTAACAATTTCTTACATGCCATGTAAAGCATTGGCGTTTGTAGCGAAACGTCGTGCGGCGCACGGTGCTCCCAACAATTCGAAGGAGATCGCCATGCTTCTCGCAATCGAAAGTTTCGTACGGGTTTTTGAAGATCTGCTCGCGGGCCGGGCCAATGGCCGGGGCGCCGTTCGCGGTGCCAGTAACGATAACGACGACAGCGACGCGACGACACGCCGTTGGACTGCTGGGCGCCGCTAGGTGCTACTCGCCGGCCGAGCAGGTCGGGCACTGTCCGGCATCCCGTGACAGCGGCAGGCCGCAGGATCGGCACATCACGTGGGTGCCGGGCCGCACGCCATGCTCCAGCGACACCCGCTCGTCGAAGACGAAGCACTCGCCCTGCCACAGGCTCTGCTCGGGCGGGATCGTTTCGAGGTATTTTAGGATGCCGCCCTCGAGGTGATAGACCTCCGGAAAGCCCTGCGAGAGCAAATAGGCGGAGGCCTTCTCGCAGCGGATACCGCCGGTGCAGAACATCGCGACGCGCTTGTGCTTCGACGGATCCAGGTTAGCGCCGACGAAATCGGGAAACTCACTGAAGGCGCTCGTGCCGGGATCGATGGCGCCTTTGAACGTGCCGATGCCGACCTCATAGGTGTTGCGCGTGTCGACGACGATCACGTCGTCGCGGCTCACCAGCTCGTTCCATTGCTCGGGCGGAACATAGATGCCGACCTGCTTGCTCGGATCGGCCTCTGGACGGCGCAAGGTCACGATCTCGCGCTTGATCTTCACGCGCAGGTGGCCGAAAGGCGCTTCGTCGGCGTAGGATTCCTTGCTCACCAGATCGGCGAAGCGCGGATCGGCGCGCAGCCACGCCAGAGTGCTGCGGATAGCCGCGTCCGAGCCCGCGATGGTGGCGTTGATGCCTTCGGGTGCAATCAGGATCGTGCCCATGATGGCGCCGTGGCCGCAATGGGCGAACACGGCCTCGCGCAGCGCCTCGGGATTGTCGATCGCGACGAACTTGTAGAAGGCTGTGATGGTAACGGACATCGCGACTCTATCGATCCTGCTTGCTCTCTCAGGCGAGGCTTACCTGATGGCGGCCAGCTCATTCACCGCGCGTTTCACCGCATCGAACACGCCCGGATCGTTCATGGAGTGGCCGGCGGCCGGCACGATTTCGAGGCGGCATCCCGGCCAGCGGCGCGCAATCTCGTAGGCGGCGCGCGGCGGACACAGCAGGTCGTACCGGCTCTGGACGATCACGCCGGGAATTGAGCCCAGGCGGGAGGCGCCGTCAAGGAGCTGGCCGGGCGCCAGGAAAAAACCGTTGGCGATGTAGTGAGCCTCGACAATCGGGGTCGGAGGGATGCGGCCCGTGTCCGCGGGACCCTCCGCAATGACCGCCTCGCCGGGCAGGAATTCCGACAGAACGCGTTCGAACTGGAACCAGCGCCGGGCTGCCGGCCCGTGCACCGCCGGGTCCGGATCTCTCAAGCGCGCGACATAGGCGTTGAGCGGGTCGGCGCGTTCGCCCTCAGGAAGCGCTGCGACGAAGCTCTCGTAGAGGTCCGGACGCAACTGCTGCGGGGCTCGCCGGAACGCCCAATCCACTTCCTCGTCCGTGCCGAGAAAGACTGCGCGCATCACGAGCCCCGCCACCCGCTCGGGATGGGCTTGCGCGTAGGCAAGAGCCAGCGTCGAGCCCCAAGAGCCGCCGACGATCAACATTTTCTCGAAGCCGAAATGGACGCGAAGGCGTTCGATGTCGGCCACGAGGTGCTGCGTCGTGTTGGCGTGCGTGGCGAGATAGGGATGACTGCGCCCGGCGCCGCGCTGGTCGAACAGCACGGCGTGGAAGCGCGCGGCCTCGAACAACAGGCGATGGCCGTGCTGTGATCCGCTACCCGGACCGCCGTGCAGAAACAGCGCTGGAATTCCGCCGCGCGTCCCGATCTCCTCGGCATAGATCCAATGGCCATCGCCGACATCGAGCATCACGGCATCGAACGGGCGCGGCATGTCAGTTTGCGGTGGAGCGGTCACGGGGGGCTATGGTCCTTAAGCGTCCGATCACTCTGAGACAGAGCCCATCCCCGTGCAAGTGCCCAAATTCTAGGCGTTTCTCCGTCGCCTCAGTGAGGCATGGGACAGGAGGCATATTGGAACAGGACGGCAGGCATCCGCGTTCTCTGAGCCAACAGAGGGTGATGCCATGCTCATCAACTACGGGTTCGAGATCGCGATCAACGTTCCCCAGCCTACTCCGATCATTACGCTTCTCGATATCACGGAGGGGCGACGTGCCGACGTGCTGACGGAAAGCGCATTCGTGACGACGCCCGAGGTCTCGAACTCGCAATACCGCGACCAGTTCAACAATCGCTGTCGCCGCATGGTGGCGCCGCCGGGCGATTTTCGCATCACGCTCAACGGCACGATCCGCGACCGGGGCGAGCACGATTTCATCGGCACAAATTTGGCCGAAGTTCCGATCCCCGATCTGCCGGACGACGTGATCGTCTATCTGCTCGGAAGCCGCTATTGCGAAACCGATCAGCTTAGCGACATGGCCTGGAAGGAGTTCGGCGGCGTGACACCCGGGTGGTCGCGGGTGCAGGCGATCGTCGACTTCGTGCATCGCCGTTTGACGTTCGGCTATTCGCACGCGCGCGCGACCCGTACGGCCGCGGAAGCGCATCAGGAGCAGGTCGGCGTTTGCCGCGACTTTGCCCATCTCACCATTGCGCTGTGCCGGTGCCTCAACATTCCCGCGCGCTACGTCAACGGCTACCTCGGCGACATCGGCGTGCCGCGTGACCCGGCGCCCATGGATTTCAGCGCGTGGTGCGAGGTGTATCTCGGCGGGCGCTGGTGCACCTTCGACGCCCGCCACAACACGCCGCGGATCGGACGCATCGTCGTCGCGCGCGGCCGCGACGCAACGGATGTGCCGCTGCTGCACAGTTTCGGTCCGCACGTGCTGAAAACGTTCAAGGTCTGGACGGACGAGGTGAGCGAGGAAGCGCCGGCCGCCGCTTAAGCGGGCGCGCTGCGTCTAAGGCGCGGCGTGTTTGCGGGCCGCGACCTGATTGCGGATTTGCTCGGCAAACGCAGGCGCGCCGAAACAGCGGAACGTGAGCGTCGTGCCGTCGTCGCCGCGGACATCCACGATCCGCGTGACCCAGCCGAAACGATCCTCGACCGAGAGGACGCGGTCGAGAGCCACCGCCTGGGAGGTGTCGGCCGCATGCGCGGCGGCGTTGACGGCGTTCGGTCCGAAGTACACGGCGTCCTCCGTCAGCGTCACGGCGCCGCCGACCCAAAGACCGCCCATGCGCTGGCGCAGCCAATCCACGCCCGACGCGCCGCCGAACAGGAACATGCGCCTCGCGCCCGTGCTCATTTCAGCATCGGGAATGAAGGCGTTGGCGTACTTCCACGAAATGACTCGAGGCTCGGAGCCTCGGGATTCTGGGAGTGGGTGAGCCGCGGTCATGGGACGACCTCCGCGTGTGCTGAAATCCAAACCGGATCCAACTGACAAACGGCGGTCTCGGCTGTTCCCTCCGAAACTCGCCGTCCGGCTACACGTCCAGGTTGGCCACGGTGAGCGCGTTTTCCTGAATGAACTCGCGGCGCGGCTCGACGACATCGCCCATCAGCTTCGAGAAAATCTCGTCCACCTCGGACACGTCGCCGATCTTGACCTGCAGGAGCGTACGCACGTCGCGATCGAGCGTGGTTTCCCAGAGTTGCTCCGGGTTCATCTCGCCCAGACCTTTGTAACGCTGGAGCGACAGGCCCTTGCGGCCGGCCTCGTAGATCGCATCCAGGAGCGTGCGCGGCCCGAAGATGGTGAGCGTTTCGCCCTTGCGGCGCAGCTTCGTGCCGAGGCCGTACACCTCCGCCAGATGATGGCGCTTTTCATTGAGACGGCGCGCGTCGAGGGATGCCAGCAGTGCGCGGTCGAGAGCATGCGCCTCGGTGACGCCGCGCACCTCCCGCTTGAGCAGGAAGCCGTCGTTGCCGAACATGCCGTGCCAGCCCTTCTCCGTTTCTTCCGCGACCTCGTTGAGACGGGCTGCGATCATGGCGGCCGTGGCGTTGGCGCTTTCCGACGACTTGACCAGCTCCGTGTCGAACGCGCCGGCGATGGCGGCCTGCTCGACGACGAGGCGCGAATAGCGCGAATGAAGCTGATCAATGGCACCGACGATGCCGCGCGCCTGATCCACGATTTCGCGCAGATCCTTACCGGCGCGCTCCTCGCCGCCAGCCACGAGCACGTTGTCCTCAAGGCCTGAGTCGATCAGGTAGTCTTCGAGGGCGCGCTGGTCCTTAAGGTAGGTGCCGCTTTTGCCGCGGCTGACTTTGTAGAGCGGCGGCTGGGCGATGTAGACGTGGCCGTGCTCCACCAGATCGTGCATCTGGCGATAGAAGAACGTCAGCAGCAGCGTGCGGATGTGGGCGCCGTCGACGTCGGCGTCCGTCATGATGATGATCTTGTGGTAGCGCAGCTTCTTCAGGTCGAAGTCGTCGCGGATGCCGGTGCCGAGCGCGCCGATGATGTTCGTCACCTGCTCGGACGAGAGCATCTTGTCGATGCGCGCGCGCTCGACGTTGAGAATCTTACCTCGGATCGGCAGCACGGCCTGATACTCGCGCTTGCGGCCCTGCTTGGCGGAGCCACCGGCCGAGTCGCCCTCGACGATGAACAGCTCGGTGTTGGCGGGATCACGGTCCTGGCACTCGGCCAGTCCGCCCGGCAGACGCAGGCCGTCGAGCGCACTCTTGCGGCGCGTCAGTTCGCGCGCCTTGCGCGCCGCCTCGCGGGCAATCGCCGCTTCGACGATCTTGCCGACGATGGTCTTGGCTTCCTTCGGATGCTCCTCGAACCAGGCCGTCATCTCCTCGAAGACGACGCTTTCGACGACCGGCTTCACCTCGGAGGAGACGAGCTTGTCCTTCGTCTGGCTGGAGAACTTCGGGTCCGGAACCTTGACGGAGAGCACGCAGGTGAGGCCTTCGCGCGCATCTTCGCCGGAGAGGTCAACCTTCTCCTTTTTGGCGATGCCGCTATCGCCCGCGTACTTGTTGATGACGCGGGTGAGCGCGCCGCGGAAGCCCGCGAGATGCGTGCCGCCGTCGCGCTGCGGGATGTTGTTCGTGAAGCAGAGGACGTTCTCGTGGTAGCTGTCGTTCCACCACAGCGCGACCTCGACGCCGACGCGATCCTTTTCTGTGCGGATCATGATCGGCTCGGAAATGAGCGCCTGCTTGGAGCGGTCCAGATAGCGGACGAATGCGGCCGTGCCGCCGTCGTAGCTGAATTCCTCGCGCTTGATGTCGGCGTGGCGCGCGTCGGTCAGCACGACCTTCGCGCCCGAGTTCAGGAACGCGAGCTCGCGCAAGCGGTGCTCGAGCGTCGCGTAGTCGAACTCGATATTGGTGAACGTGTTCGGGCTCGGCAGGAACGACACCTCGGTGCCGCGATTGCCGTTGCCGTCGCCCACGACCTTGAGCGGCGCAACCGTGACGCCGTCGTTGAACTCGATCATATGCTCCTTGCCGTCCCGCCAGATGCGCGCGCGCAGCCACGTCGAGAGCGCGTTGACGACGGACACGCCGACGCCGTGCAGACCGCCCGACACCTTGTAGGAGTTCTGGTCGAACTTGCCGCCCGCATGCAGCTCCGTGAACACGATCTCGGCGGCGGAGCGCTTCGGATCCATGTCGTCGTCTTGCTTGATGCCGGTCGGAATTCCGCGCCCGTCGTCGCGCACTGTGCAGGAGCCGTCCGGGTTCAGCGTGACCTCGCACGCGTTGGCATGGCCGGCGAGAACCTCGTCGATGGCGTTGTCGACGACTTCGTAGATCATGTGATGCAGACCCGACCCGTCGTCGGTGTCGCCGATGTACATTCCGGGGCGTTTGCGCACAGCCTCCAGGCCCTTCAGCATCTTGATGCTGTCGGCGCCGTAGTCGTCGGGTGAGGGTGTTTTCTTGGCGGGTTGGGCGCTCATTCAGGACCTGTCGGAACGTGTCTTTTCTGTTCGACCGAAGTCTACCACAACGCCCCTTCGAACGGCGCAAAAAAGCACCTTTTCCCGGCGTTCTGGGGCTCTAAAAGCTTTATTCTATTCAATGCGTTGGCTGGGTGCGGCGGTAAAGTGTCCGGCTCAGCCTCCAGGTGTCACCAACCCGTGATCTACGCGCCAGAATTGCGCGCCTCCGACCAAACTGGAAAATGCCTGATGATCCGTTCCCGTCATCCAGGCCTGCGTGCCGAGCCGCAGCAGCTCCGCGAACAGAGCGCCGCGCCGGTCGCTGTCCAAATGGGCCGTCACCTCGTCCAGCAGCAGCATGGGCGTCATGCCGTCGCGCCGCACAGCGACCAGCTCGGCGTGCGCCAGCAACAGCCCGATCAGCAGCGCCTTCTGCTCGCCTGTCGACGAGAGCTTGGCGGCAATCCCCTTGGGGCCGTGGCTCACCGAGAGGTCGGAGCGGTGGGGGCCGTCGAGCGTGCGGCCAGCCGCCCGGTCGCGTTCGCGCGCCTCGCGCAACGTGCGGGCGTAGCCATCCTCGACGTCCACGGCAGGCCGCAGCGCGAGATCGTTGTCGACCGCGCCTTCGAGACGCGCCGCGCTCCACGGAAACGGGCTCGCCGGATCGCGCGCGCGGCGGGCTTCGATCATGGCCGTCAGGGCGGCCACGGCTTCGGCGCGGGCTGCGGCCATGGCGATGCCCATCTCGGCCATCACAAGCTCGAGGCCGTCGATGGCGCCGCCCCGCGTTACGCCGTCGGAGAGCATCCGGTTGCGCTGTGCCATGGCGCGCTCGAAGCGGCCGGCGCGGGTCCGGTGGCCGGGGTCGAAGCAGACGATCAGGCGATCGAGAAAGCGGCGGCGCTCGGAGGCGGGGCCGGTGAACAGTCCATCCGTCGCCGGGGTGATGCCGACCAGCTCCACATAGTCGCCGAGCGCGCCCGATCCGGATTTGGCGTCGCCGTCGATGCGCACGAGGCGGCCGGATGCGCGCTCGCCGCGCTGATCGTCCGGCGCGAGGCCCGTGCCGATGGCCACGGAGCCAACGGACGTATGGACGCGTGCGGCCACGCTCCAACTGCCGTCACCGCCGGCACGCGCGAGATCGGGAAACGGCGTCTGGCGCAGGCCCTGGCCGGGCGCGAGCAACGAGACCGCTTCGAGAATGTTCGTTTTGCCGGAGCCGTTGGGTCCGGTGAGGACGACCGGGCCGGGGGTGAGCTCGAGCGCGAGCGCGCCGTAGTTGCGGAAGCCCGTCAGCGTCAGGCGCTCGACCCAGAGGCGGGGTGCGGGGGCCGCGGCGTGGGGCGCGTCATGTTCGATCGCCGAGGCCAAACGTTGCATCTCGCATGTTCGATCGGAGCGCGCCCTCGCATGGCGCAGACAAGGGTTCGCGCATCCTGTTCATGTCTTCGCCGAGGCGTCTCTTCGCTGAGACGTCGCGTCGCCCGACGAAGAGGGCGCGCGGCACAGGAAGAACTCTAGACGCGCATCGGCATCAGCACGTAGAGGGCCGTCTGGTCTTCGCCGCCGCGGATCATGGTCGGCGAGCCCGCGTCGGCGAGCAGGAAGCGGGCTTCCTCGCCTTCGAGCTGGCCGGCGATGTCCAGGAGATACTTTGCGTTGAAGCCGATCTCGAGCGGGGCTGCCGAATAATTGACCTCGATCTCCTCGGTGGCGCTGCCGCCTTCCGGGTTGTTGACCGACAGCACCAGCTTGCTTTTCGCGAGATTGAGCTTCACGGCGCGGCCGCGCTCGCTGGCAATCGTCGAGACGCGATCGACGGCGCTGATGAAGTCCGCGTTGGCGACGCGCATTTCCTTGTCGTTGCCCTGCGGAATGACGCGGCCGTAGTCCGGGAAGGTGCCGTCGATGAGCTTCGACGTGAGCGTCACGGGGCCGATTTCAAAGCGCACCTTGGAGGCGGAAACCGAGACGTTGACGGTGTCGGCGCTTTCTTCGATCAGGCGATGAAGCTCGTGCACCGTCTTGCGGGGAATGATGACGCCCGGCATGCCCTCGGCGCCTTTCGGGCGCTGCAGCTCGGCCTGGGCGAGGCGGTGGCCGTCGGTCGCGACAGCGCGCAGCATCGACGTCGCGCCAGCGTCGGCGATGTGCAGATAGATGCCGTTGAGATAGTAACGCGTCTCCTCGGTCGAGATCGCGAAGCGCGTCTTGTCGATCAGGCGCTTCAAGTCCTTGGCCGCGACCTCGAAGGAATGGCCGAGATCGCCGGCGTTGATGTCCGGAAAATCCTCCGGCCCGAGCGTCTGCAGAGCAAAGCGGGCCTGGCCGGCCGCGAGCGTAAGGCGCTCCTTCTCGGCGTCGCGGCGGATATCGACCTGGCTGCCGTCCGGAAGCTTGCGCACGATGTCGTGCAGGATGTGGGCGGGAACGGTGACGGCGCCCGGCGCGCCGACTTCGGCCCGCACCTCTTCGATAACCTCGCGCTCGAGATCGGTCGCCTTCAGTTCGAGAGCCTGTCCCGAAGCCTTGAGCAGAACGTTGGAGAGAATGGGAATCGTCGTCCGGCGTTCGACGACGCTGGTCACGTGGCCGAGCGCCCTCAGAAGTTCACCGCGTTCGATCACGAGCCGCATCGGTTGCCTCGAATTTTGCGAGCCGCACCCTCACTCGAGGATGGCTCGCCGATGGGACGAAGGTTCGCCGTCCGACCTCTGACGACCAGAGGGGTGAAAAGGCTCAGCTTCATCATGGATGAAATATGGCGTGCGACGCACAACTTGCCCCGATCAGGGCCACCATTTCAAGTGGTCGCGCCCGGATTCCCGCCTGTTTCGCGTCGCGGTACGGCAATTTGCGCCCGCCCGGCCAAAAAGCTTCGGGAGCAGCATCCGAAGATACCGCTCCCGCCCCGCTCAGACATGGCGCCGATCTCCCTCGACAGGCCATGCCCAATTCTCGATTTCTTTGTTTTCTCAGCGTCCTGTTAGTGGCCGATCATCTTCTTCAGCTCGTCGATTTCGTCCCGCAGGCCCGCATCGCCGGCAATCACGCCTTCGATCTTGCGAATGGCATGCAGAACCGTCGTGTGATCGCGTCCGCCGAAGCGGCGTCCGATCTCGGGCAACGAGCGATGCGTCATCTGCTTGGCGAGATACATGCCGATCTGACGCGGCCAGACCACCGAGCGGTGACGGCGCTGTGAGAGGAGGTCCCCCTTCGACACACCGAAATGGCGCGAGATGATGCGAAGGATGTCCTCGATCTTGATCCGGCGCGGCTCGACGCCCTGGAACAGGTCGCGGACGACGTTCTCGGCGATGTCGAGCGTGATCGGGGCGTGCATATGCTGCCACGTCAGGAAGAGACGGTTGACCGCGCCTTCGAGCTCGCGGCCGCTTTCCGTCAGGCGGCTGGCCAGGATCTCGACCACGTCGCGCGACAGCTCGAACGTCGGATCGATGCTGCGCTTTTCAACCACGCGCTGCTCGACGACGCGCATGCGCAGCTCGTAGTCAAAGCTGCCGATTTCAGCCACGAGACCGCGCTGAAGGCGCGAGCGCATGCGCTCGTTCAGACGGTCGATCTGCGCGGGATGACGGGCCGAGGCCACGACGATCTGGCGGCCGCCGTCCAAGAGCGCGTTGATGATGTGGTCGAATTCCTGTTCGGTCTTTTCGCCCTGCATGAACTCGAGGTCGTCGATGAGCAGCAGGTTGATCGAGCGGAACTTCTCCTTGAAGGAGACCGCGTCCTGCGCGCGCAGCGCCTCGACGAACTGGTAGCGGAAGCGCTCGGCCGTGAGATAGAGCACCTGCGCGTTCTGCGCCCGGCGCTTCACCTCCCAGGCGACCGCCTGGAGGAGATGGGTCTTGCCCATGCCGACCGACGAATAGAGATAGAGCGGGTTGAAGGCGGGGCTGTCGGTCAGCACCGTTTCGGCGACCTGCATGGCGCCTGCATAGGCCATGCGGTTGGGAGCGCCGACAACGAAGTTCTCGAACGTGTGATGGGGATCGAGAGGCGAGCCCTCGAAGCCATCGACGCTCGTGCGCCCGGCGACGGGGCGGGGAATGGCAGCGGGACGAACCGGCTCGAACCCACCCATCGGGCGCAGCTCGGCGGTTGCTTCGCGCATCGGCTTGACAGGCTCGGCCGGTACGATGGCCGGACGCGACGACGATCCGCCGGGCTGGCGAACGAGCACTTCGACGTTTTCAGCCGTCTTGAACTCGAACCGGCAGCACGCCAGCAGCTCGTCGAGATAGTGCGATTGGATCCACTTGCGGAGGAACACGACCGGCACAGAGACCTTCACGGTCTTGCCGTCGAAATCGTCGAACTCAAGCGCGTTGAACCAGCTCGTGTAGATATCTTCACCCAGGCGGGCGCGCAGCGTGGCGCGCACCTTGGCGCCTTTTCCGGCCGTGCCCGTGACGTCACCGTTCGAACCTGCGTTCGAAACCGCCGGTACGGCATTGTTCGACACCGCAGGAGCGGTGACGGACTGGCCTACCGGGGCCCGAGCGGTCCGCTCGAGTGCCGTAAAAGATAGCTCCGCTTTTGAGATGGCATGCATAGACGTTTACCCCGCGCACTTGTTTGCTCCGTCTTCCGCAAGACGGATGACCCTGTGGCTCTGCCTGTTCGCCCAAACGGGCAGCGCCACTACTCGTTGACCCTCTAGCCTTGCTTCCAGGGCAGCCCGGCGGCCTTCCAGCCGGCCACCTGCCCTCGCTGCCGACGGTCGTCGAGAGGGCCCTCGAAACCGTCCGCAACATTGCGGCAGCGCGGATATCCCGCCTCTGCCATGACGTGCGCCGCCGCATGGCTGCGCGCGCCCGACCGGCATATGAAGAACAGCTCTGCGTCCTTCGGTACGCCGGACTTTTCGAGATGGCTCACCAACTTGTCGGCGAACTCAGGATCGACCTGAGAGTCCGGAAAGGTCTGCCACTCAACCGTCACAACACGCTTGTTCAGAGAGCTCAGATCGGGGAGTCCGACGAACGTCCATTCTGCTCTCGTCCGCACATCGACCAGAACAGCGTCGGCGTCAGCCTGGAGACGGGCCCAAGTTGCATCAGCGGGCACATCTTCAATTTTGACGGTGTCGTTCAAACTCTTAACCCCAACCTCGGCACCAGCAGCCTCGGAGCATCGCCCCAAACACAGATGGTTAATGAAGTAAGCATGCAGTAGACGCTCAGTAAAATGCTACCGCATTCCGAAGATACCTACGGAATACTCGCACTCAACTGAACTCATGAACAATTCAGGATGACTATACGCAACCAGACCCTGAGTCCGAGGCGGCGGGGGATACTAGACTTTACAGTCGATGTCGGCCCGTCGCGCTGACGAGGACTCTTTTAACGGGTCGCTAACTTCTTAGCAAGCGGGCGGGCGGGCGCAGAACCGGTTCGAAACCCGGGGGATGAGCGGTGGGTGCAACGTGGAAAACTTGAGTCCTATCCACAGCACCAGTGGGGAAACTCTTTGACCCGAAAGCCAATTCGAGAGCCCGCCAACGGGTGCCGAAACGAAATGCGGCGCTCGTGTGATGAGCGCCGCGGATGGTGTTTTTTGTTTGGTGGGGAGGCGGAGGGGAGCAGCTGGAAATTCGAGTCTTGGGAGACTGACCGAGAGCTGCCCCGAAATACCGTCACTTAGATGTCTTGAATGAGCGAGTCCGGATCGTTCGGGCGCTCTTCCCTGTGGCGAACAGGTGACATGTTGAGTGCTGACAAATAGAGCCAGCGAAAGAGCGGTGAATAGACCCCGCGGTTACGCCATCGCCTTGATGCGCTGAGCGAGGCGCGACACCTTACGGCTCGCCGTCTTCTGATGCATCACGCCCTTCTGAGCGGTGCGGACGAGAGCGGGCTGTGCGGACTTGAGGGCGGTTGCAGCGGCGTCCTTGTTGCCGGATGCGATCGCTTCCTCGACCTTGCGGACTTCAGACTTCACCGCAGAGCGGCGGTTCTTATTGATTGCAGTGCGGCTCACCATCTGGCGAGCGGCTTTCTTTGCCGATTTCGTATTGGCCATCTCAACTTCCTTCTTTGCGGAGAGCCGAGACCCAGCCGGGCGGCCTCTCCATGACTTTAGCGACTGTACGACGTATCCATTCCGCGCCGGGGCATATGCCCGGACAAACCCGTGCCCGCAGGCGCTGGCTGAAATGCGTTGACCGCCCGAAACCTGCGTTCCGAGCGGCTTTTCGATGAGACCGCCGACCCCGTTTTGGGCGGGATTGCTGGTCCGATGGCAGGTCTATAGCTTCGGGGTGTGTGCGCGGTCAACGGATTTGGCCGGATTCCGGGGGTCTGCGGCGTTGGAAGCGGCGATTTCAGGCCGTTTTCCATTTGATCGAGCAGCCGACGGAGGGCGCCTGATCGGCCGGGCCGCGGCCGGTGGCGGCTACGGCCTTCATGGCCCCGAACAGATCGCGTCGGGCGCCGGCCGGGGCGGGGTTCTTGCCGCTGGCGTCCAGCCGGCCCCGGTACTGCAGACCCAGGCCAGCGTCGAAGCCGAAAAAGTCCGGCGTGCAGACCGCCTGGTAGCGGCGGGCGACGTCCTGGCTCTCGTCGTAGAGGTAGGGGAACGGAAAGCCGTGTGCGGCCGCTGTCTCGGCCATGCGCTCGAAGCTGTCCTCGGGATAGGCCGTCGCGTCGTTCGACGAGATCGCGACCGTCGCGACGCCGAGGGCTGCGAGATCGCGCGCGTCGCGCACGATGCGCTCGAGCACCGCCTGGACGTAGGGGCAGTGGTTGCAGATAAACATGACGAGGGTGCCCTTCGGGCCGCGCAGCTCGTCGAGGGTGTATATCCGGCCGTCGGTCGCCGGGAGCCGGAAGGCGGGTGCGGCCCATCCGAAGTCGCATAGGGGCGTCTGCTCGGCCATAGCGAAATCTCCTTGAGCTCAATCGCGGTCTTCAATTTCGTGCTTCCTATCGGGCACTCTCTCTGCACGGCTTCGCCATGACCGGTTCCCACTTTTCCGGAAGCACTCTGTTTTATCGTGCTTCTTATCGGAAAACCGGTTCCCACTTTTCCGGAAGCACTCTCCGAAAGCACTCTAGGCCCGCGCCGTCAGGGGGCGCGACTTGCGGCGAGCCGTCCGGCGTCGAGGTGCTCGAAATCGAGCGTCGTCTTTGCGAACACGCGGGCGCGTGCGCTCGCTTCAACAGTATCGCCGGTGGTCAGCAAAACGAGGCTTGGCGGTGCGGCGTTCCCCGATGCGCCATCCGCTGCCGGCGTCTCGCCGAGATAGTGCGGGTGGCGCGAGAGATAGTCTTCAAGGCTGTCGGCGACGATCTGGGGCTGCGAGAGAATGCGCGTGGCAGCCGGCAGATGGCGGCGGAACAGGTGCTCGACGAGCGGGAAATGCGTGCAGCCCAGAATGGCGCGATGCGGCGGCTCGCCGCCCGACTGCGCCATCGCGCCGTCGATGCCGGCGACGACCAGGCGCTCCAGGCTCTCTTCGGGAACGTCGCGCTCGATCGCGCCCGCCAACTCGGCGCAGACCTGCTGCACGACCGTGACCTTCGGGCAGCGCTTGCGGATCTCTTCGGCATAGACGTTGGACGCGATGGTGCGCGTGGTGCCGAAGACGGCGATGCGATCGGTGAGGAACTTCTGCGGATACTGGGGCGTGGTGACGGCCCAGGGCGTCTGCGTGGCGGCTTCGACGGTCGGCGCAACAATGCCGACAACGTTGTGGCCCACCGCGGCCCAGGGCGTGGACGGAAGCCACGTCGTTTGCAGACGGCGGGCGGCCACGGCGGTGGCCGTATTGCAGCCGAGCAGCACCAGCTTGCAGCCGCGCTCAAACAGCGCCTCGACGCCGATACGCGTCAAGTCGATGATGTCTTCCGACGGCCGGTCGCCGTACGGGACGTGGGCGTGATCGCCCAGATAGACAAAGGATTGCCCGGGAAAGCGCTCGGTCAGCGCCGAAAGCACCGTGAGACCGCCGAGGCCAGAATCGAAGACGCCAATCATGCGCGCCACTGATGGCAGGGAACGGCCGACGCGGTCAACTGCCTCGGCCCCCGGATGTCCATCGCAAGACTTCGCAGGCTATTCCGCCGCTTCCGACGGCGAACGCCCTGCGGCTGCCTCGTCCTGCTCGGCGGACTTCAGTGCATCGAGGCTCGGCATCGAGATCGTGCTGTAGCCGCAGTCGACGAAATGGACTTCGCCGGTCACTGCCGCGGAGAGGTCCGACAGGAGATAGAGCGCGGAGCCGCCGACATCGTTGAGGCTCGGCGTGCGGCGGAGCGGCGAATGCTCCTTCTGGAAGTTGAAGATGACGCGAGCGTCGGACACGCCGGCGCCCGACAGCGTGCGCATCGGACCTGCCGACATCGCGTTGACGCGGATGCCCTGCGGGCCAAGGTCGGCGGCGAGATAGCGCACGGACGCTTCGAGCGCGGCCTTGGCAACACCCATCACGTTGTAGGAGGGGACGGAGCGTGTGGCGCCGCCGTAGCTCAGCGTCAGCAGCGATCCGCCGTTCGGCATAAGCGGCATGGCGCGCTGCGCGATCTCGGTGAACGAGAAGCACGAGATCGCCATGGTGTTCGTGAAGTTCTCGCGCGTCGTGTTGACGTAACGGCCGGACAGCTCCTTGGGATCGGAGAAAGCGAGCGCGTGCACGACGAAATCGAGGCTGCCCCAGACTTCCTTGACCCGGTCGAAGACCTTGTCGACGGTGGCGAGGTCGAGCACGTTGCACGGCTCGATGATCTCCGCGCCGATCGATTGGGCCAGCGGCACGGCGCGGCGGCCGAAGGCGCCGTCCTGGTAGCTGAAGCCGAGCTTGGCGCCCTGCCCATGAAGCGCGCGTGCAATGCCCCAGGCGATGGAACGATCGTTCGCAACGCCCATGATCAATCCGCGCTTGCCCGCCATCAGGGGACCAGGATTCGAAAGGTCGTATTCGGCCATGGAAGTCCTCGCACTCGCACCAAACTTGCGGCCGATCTCGAACCAGCCGCTTCCATTTTTGTAAACTTTCATACCCGGCACGTCCTTCGGGGCCGATCCCCTATGGCGCGCAGCCGTGCAAGAATTCAGCCATTATAGCGATTGAACACCAGAGTTGCATTTGTCCCGCCGAAACCGAAGCTGTTCGACATGACACAGTTAAGCTCCGTGTTGTCGATGCGGGCACGGACAATCGGCATGTCTTCGAATGCGGGATCCAGCTCCTCGATATTGGCACTCTCACAGATGAACCCGTTGTTCATCATGAGGATCGAGAAGATGCTCTCTTGCACCCCAATGGCGCCCAATGAATGTCCCGTAAGGGACTTCGTCGCCGAAATTTTCGGGATCGTTTTACCGGCGAAGACCTGCCGGATGGCCTCGATCTCCTTGAGATCGCCCACGGGCGTGGCCGTCGCGTGCGGGTTGATGTAGTCGACCGGATGAGCAAGCCCCTTGCCGTCCAGGCCCTTCATGGCGAGCTGCATGCAGCGGGCCGCGCCTTCGCCGGACGGAGCCACCATGTCGTGGCCGTCGGATGTCGCGCCGTAGCCCACGATCTCGGCGTAGATTTTTGCACCACGCGCCTTGGCGCGCTCGAGCTCTTCCAGCACCAGCACGCCCGCGCCGCCCGCGATGACGAAGCCGTCACGATTCTTGTCGTAGGCGCGGCTGGCGGTCGCCGGTGTATCGTTGTAGCGGGACGACATGGCGCCCATGGCGTCGAACAGCACCGAGAGCGTCCAATCGAGCTCTTCGCAGCCGCCCGCGAACATCACATCCTGCTTGCCCCACTGGATCATCTCGGCGGCGTTGCCGATGCAGTGGGCCGACGTCGCGCAGGCCGACGCGATGGAGTAGTTGACGCCCTTGATCTGGAAGCTCGTGGCGAGCGCGGCCGAGGGGCCCGAGCACATCGCCTTGGGGACCTCGAACGGCCCGACCTTCTTCGGATCCTTCTGGCGGGTCGTGTCGGCCGCCCAGACGATGGCGCGCGTGGAGGGGCCGCCCGACCCCATGACGATGCCCGTGCGCTCGTTGACGACTTCGCCCGGCTCGAGGCCGGAGTCGCGGATCGCCTGATCCATCGCGATGTAGTTCCAGCCCACGCCCGCTTCCATGAAGCGCTTCGGCTTGCGCGGCACCTGGGCTTCCCAGTCGAGCTTCGGCTCGCCGTGCACCTGGCAGCGGAACCCGAGCTCGGCGTACTTGTCCGCCTTGACGATTCCGGACTTGGCCTCACGCAACGAGGCCAGCACCTCCTGGGTCGTGTTCCCGATCGAAGACACGATGCCCATGCCGGTGACGACTACTCGCCTCATCGACAACCCCTTCCTCGCCTCGAAGACATTTCGTGCACGTCTGCCGCCTTCATGCTCACGCGGCCGCCGGCGCTTCACCGCTCTCGAACAGGCCGACGCGCAGGTCCGTGGCCGTGTAGATCACCTGACCGTCCGCTTTCAGCGTTCCATCTGCAATGGCCAGCTTCAAGCGCCGCAGGATGACCCGTTTCATGTCGACAACGTACTCTACCTTTTTGACCGAAGGCAGAACCATGCCGGTGAATTTGACCTCGCCGACGCCAAGGGCGCGGCCGCGTCCCGGCGCACCAAGCCAGCCGAGGAAAAAGCCCGTCATCTGCCAGAGCGCGTCCAGCCCCAGGCAGCCGGGCATCACGGGATCGCCCTTGAAGTGGCAATCGAAGAACCAGTCGAGGCGCTCGTTGCCGGCCACCGCCAGCTCGGCCACGATCTGGCCCTTGCCGTGCGCGCCACCGTCTTCAGATACCAGGGAAATGCGGTCGAACATCAGCATCGGCGGCAGCGGCAACTGCGCATTGCCCGGCCCGAACAGCTCACCGCGTCCACATGCAAGAAGATCGTCGAATTCGTAGCTTGAACGGCGCTCGGCCATAGATCCGTTTCATCCCTCTCAGGTGCGCACGTCCGGGTTCGCCCCAAGCCGCGTTGTCTAGCACATCCGGCAGACGTTCAAACGATATTAAGGCTCACCGTCAAGTCGTGGGTTCGGAAGGGAGGCGGATTGTCCAGAGGACATGCGCGAATCGCGCCTCGGAGCCCCGCGGAGGCGCCTGGCAGCCCAGGCCCGCCTTTTTCACGGCAGAATAGGAGTTTACCCCGAAAAAAGGCCGTTCGCCTACGGGTTGCGATTGCGTACGCCTCCTTTTATACTGACGTGGTAGCATAATGTAGCCGTTCACGCGGCCGACAACCCTGGGCAGGCCGCTGTCCCGGATAGCGAGTTTGATTTTTCATGATCGAAGACGTCACGGACGACCTAAATTCCGGCGCCGGCGAGGAGAGTCTCGCGGAGGGCGCGCTTGCGCCTCTGCAGTCGTCAATCGCAGAGCGCCTGCGCAGGGCCGGCCTGCGTCCGACGCGCCAGCGCGTGGCACTCGGTACGCTGCTGCTCGGCGGCGAGGATCGGCACGTCTCGGCTGAAATGCTGCACGCGGAAGCGCTGGCACAGGGCGAGCACGTGTCGCTGGCTACCGTCTACAACACGCTGCACCAGTTTACGGGCGCGGGCCTTCTGCGCGAGCTGGCGATCGACGGCGGCAAAGCCTACTTCGACACCAACGTGTCGAACCACAACCACTTCTTCATCGAAGAGCACGGCCAGCTGATGGACATCCCGGGCGACACGATCCGCGTCGACGGGCTGCCCGAGCCGCCCGAGGGCATGCGCGTCAGCCATATCGACGTCGTCGTGCGTCTGGTGCCCATAAAGCCTTAGCGCCGTTGGTCGATCAGTTGACGACCTCGTTCTCGTAAACACCCCAAAGCTGTTTCTGGAGCACGTAGCCCCGGAAGCGATCGATCGTGACATGACACCAGCGCCCGTCGCAGGAATGGACGTTGGCGATCACACCGGCCTCGACATTGACCACGGCGCGCGATCTCTCGCTGTCGCTGTCGCGAACAGGCACCTGGGGCGCCGCCTGCCCCGGTTTCACGTCCCAGGGCGTTACAAGCGCCGTGCGCCGCCCGGACAGCAGAGATTGCACCACCCACCCGGTCGCGCCTTCCGCATCGCGCACCTGCCGCCAGCCCTCGAGCTCGCTCAGCACCTCGAGCGGCAGCCCCGCCTGTCGGTAAACCCAGGATGTCGGGTAGTCCGTGCCGGGGCCCGCGCGCAGGTTCACGCGATCGGCCTTCAGGCTGACGAACCGGGGCAGCGGCAGGCCGCTTTCCGATTTGCCCGTGCTCGCGGCCGGGCCCGCTTGGGCCGATGGGGCCGCCGCGCCCGCCAGGGCTGCATCCGCCAGGACTGTTCCGGCAGCGGCCATGGCCATGACGGCCGCGACCGCGCCCACTGCCCCGCGCGCCATCCAAGCCTTCCGGCTCCGCTTCATGCCCATGCCCCGCACATTGCCCTTTTGTACAGACTCCTTATTGATGCGCCCAGACAATCCATCACTTTGTCACGGACATGACCTTCTGTTAGACACTGCCTGAACCTAGGACACGTTCGCGTTGCAAAACATGGAACCGCGACGGGAACGTGCTTCAAATCCCAGTTTTCGGACCTGATCACGGTTTCGACGCACGAACGCTCGTTGCCGCAGATTGAAGCTCCCTGCCGCCGGTGGAAGACATATGCCCAGCCCTGTGAAGAAGCCAGTCGTCATCGTCACGCGCAAGCTGCCGGACGTGGTCGAAACGCGCATGCGCGAACTGTTCGATGCGCGCCTCAACGCCGACGACACGCCCATGACGCAAGCCCAGCTCGCCGACGCCGTGAAGGTCGCTGACGTGCTGGTGCCGACCGTGACGGACCGGATCGATCGCGCGGTCATCTCGCAGGCCGGGCCGCAGTTGCGCCTGATCGCCAACTTCGGCACCGGCGTCGACAACGTCGATCTCGATACGGCGCGCAACCGCGCCATCACCGTCACCAACACGCCGGGCGTGCTGACCGAAGACACCGCCGACATGACCATGGCGCTGATCCTGGCCGTGCCGCGCCGCGTGCCGGAAGGCGCCGCCTATCTTCGCGACCCCAAGAACAAGTGGGCCGGCTGGTCGCCGACGTGGATGCTCGGCAACCGCATTTTCGGCAAGCGCCTCGGCATCGTCGGCATGGGCCGCATCGGCCAGGCCGTCGCCCAGCGGGCCAAGGCGTTCGGGCTGCAGATCCACTATCACAACCGCAAGCGCCTCTCGTCCGATGTCGAGCAGGAGCTCGACGCGACGTACTGGGAAAGCCTCGACCAGATGCTGAGCCGCATGGACATCGTGTCGATCAACTGCCCGCATACGCCGGCGACCTATCATCTGCTGTCGGCACGGCGCCTGAAGCTGCTGAAGCCCACCGCTTACATCGTCAACACGGCGCGCGGCGAGGTGATCGACGAGAACGAGCTTGCACGCATGATCGAAGCGGGCGCCATCGCCGGCGCCGGTCTCGACGTGTTCGAGCACGAGCCCGCCATCAATCCCAAGCTGCTGGCCTCCGACCGCGTGGTCGCGCTGCCGCACATGAGCTCGGCCACCATCGAAGGCCGCATCGACATGGGCCAGAAGGTGATCATCAACATCAAGGCCTTCCTGGACGGCCATGCGCCGCCGGACAAGGTCCACCCGGCGATGTTCTGATCCGGCCAGCCGGCACTCAGCTCATGTAGTGCGTAGCGACCAGCACGTAGAACGCCACGGTGGCGAGGTAGCCCGCAACCAGCCAGTTGCGGCTTGCCTCCGTGATGGGCTCGGTGCGGCGGCGTGAGGCGGCCGGGCGGAACACCATGGGTGCGGTGAGGGACAGGATCGCCGTCAGCACGTACCATTCGAGATAGACCGAGACGCCCGCGCCCACGATGAGCGTCAGCATGTTGATGACGGACGCGATTTCCGGGTCCGATCGCGACAGCGCGGCATCGACGATCTGGCCGCCATCGAGCGGGAGCACGGGGGCGAGGTTGATGCCGTTGAGGATGGCGCTGGCCAGCGCCAGCACCTCGAACATGGGATCTTCCGTCACGACGGCGCCGGCGACGAACGCGCCGGTCGTCAGCACGGAGAAACCCGGCCCCATGAGCGCGACAAAGCCGCGTTCCCCCTCATTGCGGTGTCGCGCCGCCGACACGGCCACGCCGCCGATGAACGGTATGAAGTAGACCCCCTGCACCGGCAGTCCGACCCAGCGCATGGCAATCGCATGCCCGCCTTCATGTATGACGAGCAGCAACAGGAGAACGGCCGCGAACTGCCAGTTGAACAGGTAGCTGAAGCTTGCGTAGGTGAGCGCGCCGGTCAGCACGGCCGCGCCGAGACGCGAAGCGGGCGGCTTGGCGGTTCCGGCTTCCTTTTCGCAATAGCGCTTGAGACGCCGCCCGTTGATGCGGGCGCCGAGCGGAATCAGCACGCGGCTCCAGAACGTCTTGTGGGTGAGTTCATGCACCATGGTGAGGCGCGTCGCGTCCCCGCGCGGCTCGAAGGTGCACGCAACGAAGTGGTCGCGGCCCGGCGCGACGCTCGGCGCGCTGCCGTCATTCAGGATCTCGATGAGCAGGGCCTCGCGGGGGCGGTTTTCAACCTCGCGGTAGGCCATCTCGATGGCTTTGTCGCCGACCGTGACGTGACCTTCGTAGACGTCCGATGTTCCGGGACGGGGCGCCACCTTGATGCCGATCTGCTGGGGGCCGTCGAACTCGATTTCGTGAGCCGAGCAGGCGCGCCAGACGATATCGACGGGCGCATCGATATCGACGGCGGCGACGTAGCGGCGACGCTTCCGGCCGAACAGCGCATCGGCGGCGGCGTTCATGAGCAGGTACAGGGATGTCAGAAGATCGGTGACCAGCGTCATCGCTCAGCTTTCGGTCGGCGTGAAAGGATAAGCATGCACGGTCCCGGTTGGACGAGGGACCGCCGCATCGTGATCGCGACCATTGAAGCCTGAGATCGCGGCCTCAGTCTGTCCCGGCTGGAACAGCAGGGCGCGGCTCGGCGTAGGCCGAGAGGTCGAAGATCGTGGGATGCTCGCCGGTCAGCGGATTGTCCGGATCCCAGCCGACGCGGACGGTTTCGAAGCGCGTGTCCTTGGCGTCGTAGAGCAGCAGGCGGCCGGCGAGCGACGCGCCGAAGCCGGTGATCTCCTTGATGACCTCTGTCGCCTGGAGCGTGCCGATCACGCCCACCACGGACCCGAGCACGCCGACCTCCGAGCAGTTCGCGACGGTGCCCGGGGGCGGCGCTTCGGGGAAGAGGCAGCGGTAGCTCGGCAAGGGTTTGCCATCGGCGCCGTCTGCGAACGGTTTCAGGGTCGTCAGGTAGCCGTCGAACGGCCCCACGGCCGCGTGCACGAGGGTGCGGCGGGCGAAGTAGCAGGCATCCGACACGAGAAAGCGGGTGGTGAAGTTGTCCGAGCCATCGGCCACGATGTCGTAGCGCGAGATGATCTCGGCCGCGTTCGACGCGTCGAGGCGCGTCTCGTAGGTCTCGACCACGACATGCGGGTTGAGGGCAGCGAGAGCCTCGCGGGCGCTGTCGACTTTCGGGCGCCCGACATTGGCCGTGGTGTGCACGACCTGGCGCTGCAGATTGTCGAGGGACACCCGGTCGTCGTCGATGATGCCCAACGTGCCGACGCCGGCGGCGGCCAGATAGAGCAGCACGGGGCTGCCGAGGCCGCCCGCGCCGACAACCAGCACGCGCGCCTGCTTCAGCTTGGCCTGGCCCTGTCCGCCGATGTCATGCAGCAGCAGGTGGCGCTTGTATCTCTGGATTTCCTCTGGCGCGAGGGCCATCGTTTCGCTCTCCGGTGCGGCGCTCTGCGGAGCCGGCCGAGGCCTCATCCGGGATTGGGGCCGGAGCTCGTGCTGCGCGCGTTCTTGCTCGGCTCTGCCGGGCTGATGGCGGGCGCCGACCAAGGCCCGCGAATCCGAAATGCGCCGGCCGCCCTGGCGGCCTTCGTGTCGGCGCTGGTCTCCAGTTGTCCGATGGAGAGTAAGAGATCGATCGCACCCTTGTCGACATCCACGCTGCCGGCCACGGACAGCACGCGATCGTCCGTCCGGGCTTCGACCGCATCTGTCGTGATGACGCCGTTGCTGGCCTTGAAGCGGGCGACGAGCGAGTTGAGGGCGGTCGTGCGGGCGGCTGCAGGGCCCCAGCCGCGCGGCGGCGTGGTCTTGGAGGCCTCGGAGAGCGCGTCGATATCGATGCCGAGGCGCCCGCCTTCCGGCATTTCGAGCGACATGGTGCCGGAAACGGTGTCCAGCACCTCCGCCTCGGTCGCGCCGCGTGCCGTGAGATGGACGGCGATATCGCCTGCGCCCTCGACGATCGGCGGCACGAGGCGACCCGCGGCGATCGTGGGCAGATCCATATCCTCGAGCGCGGCGCGGAGGGTGTAATGCGGTTCGGCCCCCGTCATATCGATGGCGAGCTGGCCTTCTCCCTTGCCACCCTGCTCAAGCTCGATTTCCGCAAGCTCCCCATAGAGCTTGCCGCCCTGGACCGAAATGCTCGCGGCGAACCGGCCGAGCCGCGTCGAGCCGTTCATCACGTTGCCGGTCGAGATGCGCACGTCCGCGTCCGTCGCCCTGATGAAAGAGGGCTCGGCGAAGCCCGGCATTCTGAGACCCGACGCCCATTGCGACGCGCGGGCCAGCGGCGAAGTGCTGGCCGGGGCCAGATACGGCGCGACGTCGAAGTTCGGGAACGCCAGGGTGCCTTCGATGATCGGACGCTCGGCGCCAGACTTGAGGGAAAGCGCGCCCGTCGCGGCATTACCGTCGAGCGTGATTTCGGCGTGCTCGAACGAGACCGAATTGTGCCGCAGCGTGAGCGCGCCTTTGGCGGTGAAGGCTCCGAGCCCGCGTCCGTCCGGCCAAGTGATGCCGAGCCAGTCGGCGGCCTTGCGCGCATTGGGCAGCGAAAGCTCGGCATTTTCCGCTGTGATCTTGGCGCTTTCGCCCAACGTCAGGCGCCCGTCGAATGCGGTCTTCATCAGCTTGCCATTGATTTCGGCGTGCACGCGGACGAGGGCGTCCTTGCCGTCGTTCGCAATCGAGGCGAACGCGACGTCGAAATCCAGCGGCTCGCCACGGACCTCCATCCGGCCCTTGGCCTTCACGAGCCCGTTTCGGTCCGTCACGACCTCGGCATTGACGTTCTCGATGGTCTCGACGGTTCCGGCCGGCGACGTGACGGCGACCTGCGAATTCAGGAAGAGGAGCGAGCGGAACTTGAAGGTCTTGAGAGCGGATACGATCGGGCCCAGCGGATCGGCCGCGTCGGTGGCGGGCTGAGACAACGGAGACGCTGAGCCGTCGACGACGATGCGGGCATTGTCCAGCGCGAGATCCGAGCCGCCCCCGAGCACCAGGGCGCGGAACACCTTGCCCACGGCGCTGCCGCCCGCGTTCTCGCCAATCAGGGCGACGTTGCCGCTCTCGATGACCACACGCGGCGTGGTCGAAATCTCGAGAGGCGCGGCGATGGTGATGGTCTCGCGGTTGTCCGCGTGGACGGACGAGCCCGGCAGGGGCGCAGTCCCGCGCGATCCTATCAGAACAGGTCCGACGAGGGCCGCACCGATTAAGCCGAGCGAGGCAATCGCTACAGCCAACGGACGACGCTTTTCAGCTTTGCCGACCATGAGGAACGCTGTTCCGCGTATGAGATGTCACTACGAAAAACCGGCAATTCCCCGCAGCCGGCTTGCGCATCTTACTTACTGAAGACGCGTTGCGCGCGCAATACATGACACAGCCCAAAATGCCTGCTGAACGAACAGAAACTGCCCAATTTTCAATGCTCTAAGGGTTCGCTCCCAAAATCTTGGATGCTCTGGCTCCGGAGTTTTCTAGAACGAACCCGCGGAAAAGAAGCCGGGAGGCGACGCATTTTTCGCGCACGCCTCCCGGGGCAGTTTTTCAGGTCATCGTGCGTGGCATCGCCTGCGCGCTAGTCGATCTTGAAGCGCGCCTGCTCCGTTGCGTGGCCCGGCAGCGTCAAGGAGACGACGACCGTGGTGCCCTTGGCGGCATTGAAGCTGCCCGAGCCCTTGAGCGCATTGCCCGTGGCTGGCGCCAGCGTCACGACCTCGGTCTTGCCATCTGCAAGCACCGTTGCGGTCGCCTTGGCGGCGCTGACGTCTTCTTCTTTGCCGTCCTCATGCGTGACGTAGAGATCGAGCGTGCCGCCAGTGGCGACGAGCTCCAGGTGATGGTGCCCGCTGTGCACGACGATGCCGTTGTGCTTGGCCTCGTGATCGTGGGCTTCCTCGTGGCCTTCTTCGGCGCTGGCCAGCCCGCCGCCGAGCGCGAACGCCATGGCGAGAGCAACTACAAAGCGCTTCATGATCGGTAACTCCTTCTTGGTTGCGTTTAAAAAGCTTCGGCGTGAACGTTCTTGGTGGCCTCCTGCGCCAGGCGTTCGAGCGGCTTGCGGCCAAACAGCAAGAACAGGACTGGGGTCAGGAAGGCGTCCAACAGGGTGGCGGTGACGAGACCGCCAAAAATCGTGATGGCGACAGGATGCAGCAGCTCCTTGCCCGGCTCGTCGGCGCCGATCATGAGCGGCACGAGCGCGACACCGGCCGCGAGCGCCGTCATCAACACCGGCGTCAAGCGTTCGAGCGTGCCGCGGACGACCATGTGGCGTCCGAAGCGCTCTCCCTCGAAGAGCGTCAGGTTGATGTAGTGGCTGATCTTCAGGATGCCGTTGCGGGTGGCGATGCCGGCCAGCGTGATGAAGCCGATGGCGCTCGCAACCGAGAACGGTTGTCCCGCAATCCAGAGCGCCGCCACGCTGCCGATCATCGCGAGCGGCACGTTGCCCATGATGATGAGGGCCAGCGCCGTCGAGCGGTAGCGCGTATAGAGCACCACGAAGATCAGCGTGAGCGACACGACGGAGAGCAGCGCAATGAGACGCGAGGCTTCCTCCTGGGCCTGGAACTGGCCTTCGAGGCTCGTGAAGTAGCCTTGCGGCAACGTGACCTGCGCGATCTCACGGCGCACGGCCTCGACGATGCCCGCCATGTCGGACCCGTCGGTGTTCGCCAGCACGGCAATGCGCCGGCGACCGTTCTCGCGCTGGATCTGATTGGGCCCGTCCGTTTCCAACACGTCTGCGACGCTGCTGATCGGTATCCGGCCCGCCGGGCTTTCGATCAGCATCTCGCTCAAGGCGCGCGTGGTTCGGTCGGCATCTGACAGCCTCAGCACGACATCGAAGCGCTTCTGCTGATCGATGATTTCCGAGACGACACGGCCGTTGGAGAGCGTTTCGAGCGCGCTCGTGATGGTGCTCGGGTTCAATCCGTAGCGCTTGGCCTTTTCGTAGTCGATGCGGACCTGCAGCTCCGGAATGCGCACCTGCTTTTCTGTCTGCAGGTCGACGATGCCGGGAATGGCTTTCAGCCGCCCTTCCAGCATGGCGGCGAGGCTGCGCAAGGTGTCGTAATCCTCGCCGTAGATCTTGAGCGCGATCTGGGCGCGGACGCCCGACAGCATGTGGTCGAGCCGGTGCGCAATGGGCTGGCCGACGGTGATCGAGGCCGGCAGCACCGAGAGCCGCGAGCGGATATCCGCCAGCACCTGCTCGCGCCCGCGAGACGACGGGCGCAGGTCGACGTCGATTTCGCTCGTGTGGACGCCCTCGGCATGCTCGTCGAGCTCCGCGCGTCCCGTGCGCCGGCCCACGGAGTGGACCTCCGGCACCTCGGACACGAGGTTCTCCGCGATGCGCCCGATGCGGTCCGATTCCGACAACGAGATGCCGGGCTGGAAGGAGACGCCAACCAGCACGGTTCCTTCGTTGAAGGCCGGCAGAAACGCACGCGGCAGCATGACCGCGCCGATGACCGCCACCGCGACCGCGGCGACGGGCATGCCGATCACGAATGCTGGCCGTTCGAAGGACCATTCGAGGCCGCGCTTCTGCCAGCGCTTCAGCACGCGCACGAGCGGGCTTTCATGCTCTACGAGTGATTTCATGCGCGGCAGCAGCCAGTAGCAAAGCACGGGCGTGACCGTCATGGACACCAGCAAGCTGGCCAGGATCGAGACGATGAAGGCGATGCCGAGCGGCGCAAACAGACGGCCTTCGATGCCCGACAGCGCGAACAGCGGCAGGAAGACGAGCACGATGATCGCCGTGGCATAGAGAATGCCCGAGCGGACCTCGATGGACGCTTCCGCGACGACCTGTTCCGTCGGGCGGGGGTCCCTGGCGCCCGCGGCCCTGTGAAGGCCGAGGCGCCGGTAAATGTTCTCGACGTCGACCACGGCGTCGTCGACGAGCGCACCGATGGCGATGGCCAGGCCACCGAGCGTCATGGTGTTGATCGACAGCCCCATGGCCTCGAAGACGATGATGGTGGTCAACACCGAGAAGGGGATAGCGAGCAGCGAGATGAACGTCGTCTGCCAGTTGAGCAGGAACGCGAACAGAACAACGGCCACGACAATGAGCGCTTCGACAAGCACGCGCTGCACGTTGTTGATGGACGCCTCGATGAACGTTGCCTGCCGGAACTGGATGTCCGTGACGCTGACGCCCTCCGGCATCACGCGCTGGATCTCGGGCAGGATCCGTTCGATCTCGCGCGTGATCGACACCGTGTCGGCGCCCGGCTGCTTCTGGACGCCGAGAATGACGGCGGGCTTGCCTTTGTAGCCGGCATCGCCGCGCTTGGCGCGCGCCGCGAAATCGACGGTGGCGACCTGGCTCAAGGTGACAGGCTGCCCGCTGCGATAGGTGACGACGAGGTTGCGAAGGTCTTCGATACGCGTCGAGCGCGCAATGTTGCGGATCAGGAACTCGCGCGTACGCTGGTCCACGAAGCCGCCGCCGGTGTTGACGCCGAACGCCTTGATGGCCTCCTGGATGGCATCGAAACTAATGTCGAGACCGGCCATGCGGCGCGGATCCGGAACGACGCGGTACTGGCGCACCTCGCCGCCGATGGGGATGACCTGCGAAACGCCGGACACCGTCAGGATCTGCGGGCGCACCGTGAAGTCGGCCAGTTCGCGCAACGCCATCGGGTCGACTTTTTCGCTCGACATGGCGATCAGCATGATCTCGCCCATGACGGAGGAGATCGGCCCCATCTGCGCGATGACATTCGGCGGCATCTGCTCGCGCACGAGCTGAAGGCGCTCGGAGACCTGCTGGCGCGCAAGATAGATTTCCGTCGACCAGTCGAACTCGACATAGACGATAGAGAGGCCCACGCTTGAAACGGAGCGGACGCGGGAAACGCCGGCCATGCCGTTCATGGCCGTCTCGATCGGGAAGGTGACGAGTTGCTCGACCTCTTCCGGTGCGAAGCCCTGCACCTCTGTCATCAGCGTGACAGTCGGCCGGTTGAGATCGGGGAAGACGTCGACGGGAAGCCGCCCAAGCGCGAGCAGACCGTAGACGCTCATCGCGATGGCGGCGGCGAGCACCAGCAGCCGGTTGGAGAGACTGGCGCGGACAATGGCGTTGAACATGTCCGGGCCCTCAACGCACTTGATTGATGATTTCGGCGCCGTCGGTGACGACCCGGTCGCCATCCTTCAGGCCTCCCGTGACGATGACGCGCTCACCGTCCAGCGGCACGACACGCACGGGGCGCGGAGCAAAGCGCTCCGGCTCGACTTTCACCCACACCTGGCTGAGCCCGCTCGTGCCGCGCACGACGGAGGCGCCGGGCACGACGATGCCGTCGACGGGCGCGCCGTGCTGGACCAGCACCTTGACCGTGACGCCGATCGCGAGAGACGTATGCGCCTCGTCGACCTTGAACATGAGCTGCACCGACTGCTGGCGCAGGGCGGGCGCGCGGCCGATGAAGGTCAGAGGGATCTTGTGCCCTTCGGCGTCGACTGCCGTGGCACCGGCGACGAGAGCGTCGTTGTCGCTGCCCGAAATGCCGATCGCCTCGATCCAGAGCTGCTTGGGATCGACGACCTCGAACAGCGTATCGCGCGCGCTCACAACCTGGCCGGCCCGCACGTTCGCCACCGAAATGATGCCGGAGACGGGCGCCTTGAGCTCGAGCCGTTCGCCCGACTTCGGCTCCAGGACGCGCTTCTGCTCGCGCAGAGATTCGATCTCGGAGCGCGTGTCTTCGATCTCTCGCTGGGGAACGTAGTCGCCGGAGATGCGCGTCAGGCGGGCGAGCTTCTGCTCGGCGATGCGAAGCTTGCCTTCCACATCCGCCGTGACCTGCTGCAGCGTGCCGCGCTCGTAGACCGGCATGGCGGGCGCGATGAGAGCGAGGATTTCGCCGGCCTTCACGGTCTTGCCGACGTAGGACAGCTCTCCCTGCGTCAGCTCCACCTCGCCGTCCATCGGGGCTTGCACGCGCCCTTCGTGGGCGGGATCCGCCACGACCGTGCCGACGAGTTCCCGGCCGGCGAGCGCCTTGCCGGTTTTGGCGATTTGCGTGCGCACGTGCAGGAGGCGCTGCGTGGACTTGGGAAGGAAGACCTCACCTGTCGGCAGCTTCGACGGGGCGATGCCGGACATCACGGGCGTTGCGGCTTCGCCGCCGTGGTCGTGGCCGTCATGCGCCTTGGCAGGCGGTGGCGGGAGGGCGGCCAACACGACGGCCGCGAGGAGAATGGCAGAGACGCGCGTGGCCGATCCGTGCGGCGCGGCCTCTGGCGCAGGCGCGGCGGGCGCGGACAGATCGTCGGGCGGAAGGCGGATGGGCCGGAACGCAAACGAGAGGAAGAACCCACCGAACGCGGCCGTCAGCGCCACGATCCAGAGCACGGGGTTCTTCCACAGGCCGTCGCCTCCGACCGCCGCTTCGACTTCCTCCGGAACGACGAGCATGCCCGCCAACAGATCGGCGCTGCCGTCCGCCGTGACGGTGAACGTCAGCGGCTTGCTGCCCGGGGCGTCCACCCATTCGGCGTCGATTTCGTAGACGCCGTTGCCGAGTTCTTCGACAGCGCCCGGCGGGACGCCTTCACCGGTCACCTCGATTTTGGCGCCCGTGACCGGTTCGTTGGTGGCCATGCGGTCGAGATAGATGGTCAGCGTGTGGCCCTGCGCCACCGCCACCAGTTCGATGTCGCTGCCCTCCGCGACGAGGCGCGGCACGGCGGCGGCCTGCTGAGGCGCTGGTCCCTCGTCATGGCCTTCATGTGCGTAGGCAGGCGCCAGCGCCGTGGACAGCACGGGCGTGGCAATCGTGAAAATCGCGAGGGTCGCCGCGCGGATCAGCGTCTTGGCGGGAAAGTTCATGCTCAAAGCCTCTTTCGTGAGAAAGCTCAAGCAATCGCGGGATCGGGAGCGAATATCGCGCGCGCCGTAACGGCACGCAGACGAGGGTCGCTTCTTATCTGGGATTGCTCAGGGAGAGCGCCGTGAGTCCGCAATCACGCGGACGGCGAGCGCAATCAGGCCAAGTCGCGGGGGGGCCGGAACAGCGGCGAGGACAGCTGGCCGAGCGGAATATGCGCTTCGCCCACCGGAACCGTGATCCGTGCATGGGCGGAAATCGAGAGACCGCAGTCTCCGGCGGCTACCGCAAAGGTCGCGCAGCTGTGCAGGTGGGCGTGCTTGCAGGGGCCGTCGCCGGACGCCGGCTCATCGCCGGAATGGCCAGCCGTATCGGCACCTGCGTCAGCGCAATCCGTGCTGGCAACATCTTGCGACGCGTGGTCGGCGTGGGTGCTCGCGCCGTCATTGGCATTAGCGTCGTGCGCGTGTACGGCGCCGCCGTGCTCATGCATCGGACACGAGGCAAGCGCAGACGCATAGCCGTTCACGCCCGCGACGCTCAAGGCGACGACGAGCATGAAAACGTGCAGAATCTGGCGAGCCAGTTGGCGCATGGGTTCGAGAAAAGCCGTGGGATTTGCGTCAGGTCAAGTGAATTTGACGCCATAATCTTGCGCGGACCTGTGGCTTTTCCGTGTTGGTCAGTCAAGCATAGCCCGCATTGCCGGGCTCATCTGCTCGAACAGCGCCGCGCCGTCATGCCGCACAAAGCGGGCGGCGATCCCGTGCCGCTCGGCGAATGCCGGCCCGAGGTCGGGGCCGAGCACGGTGAGGGCCGTCGCCGCGGCATCGGCTGTCATGCACGTCTCGGCGATCACTGTGACCGACACCAGATCATGCGTGACGGGGGCGCCGGTGCGCGGATCGATGGTGTGCGCATAGCGGCGTCCGCCGCGATCGAAATAGCGGCGCTCGTCGCCCGAGGTTGCAACGGAGCGTCCGGTCAGCGCGAGCAGCGTTTCCGGCAGCGCCGACGCGCCAGGCAGCGTTGCGCGCGGGCGCTCGAACTCGATCCACCAGGGCGCGCCGTCGGGCTTCAGGCCTTCGCCGCGCAGCTCGCCGCCGATCTCGACGAGCATGTTGCCGACGCCTTGCGCGCGCAGGAACCTCGCCACCTCATCGACCGCATAGCCCTTGGCAATGGCGCACAGGTCCAGCGCAACGCCTCCCGGCTGCACGGCCGTGCGGTTCGGGCGATCGAGCGTGACGCTGCGCCAGCCCCGATCGGCGCGTGCCGCTTCCACCTCGGCCTTGCCGGGCACATCCGTGCGGCGGCCGCCGGGACCGAAGCCCCATACGCCGACCGCCGCGCCGACGGTGGGATCAAACGCGCCGTTGCTCGTTTTGGCCCAATGCAGCGCCGCAGACAGCACCTTGAAGAACCCCGGCGGCAGGCGATGAGCCGTGCCGGCGGGGGCGGAGTTGAACCGGCTCAGGTGCGAGCCGGCTTCCCACGGGCTCATCTCACCGACGATGCGCGTGAGAACGTCCTCGATGCCGCTCGCAAGCGCGGCGACATCCACGCTTGCCGGCACCGCGAGCTTGACGGACCAGGACGTGCCCATGGTCTCGCCGCCAAGCTCTTTCATTTCGAGAACGCGCAGCGCGGCGAACGACGGCGGCAGCGCGACGTCGGTCGGGATCAGCACGCGCCGCTCGCTGGCGGCGGGACGGCGCTGCGTATCCACTTTTCTTGCCGCGGACGAACTCACTCCGGCATCACCTCGAACGTCGCGGAATACGTCGCCCGGCGCTCCTTGGCCTCGTTGGCCGTGGCCTTGTCGTCGGTGACGGAGGCTTCGAGCCAGTACATGCCGGCCTCGGGCCACTTGTACTTGAAGGCGCCGTTCGCGTCGCTGGTCACGGTCGTGTCGCCGAGCTGATTGCGGTAGCGGATGCCGCCGCGCACGATCTCGACCTTCACGCCCGCGGCGGGCTTGCCGTCGATGACGAGCTTGAACTCGGCTTCCTCGTTGGCGACGAGATCGTTCGGATGCGTAACGGGCACCAGCTCGAGGCCCGCGCCGGCGGGCTTCAACGCCGCCTCATCCGGATTGCCGACGGACACAAACGTTTCGAGGCGGCGCTGCGCCTGGGTCACGACGACGTCGGTTGCGGTGGCCGGAATTTCCTTCGCCAGGTTCTCGGCCTTGCCGCGCCAGCGCTTCTGCTCTCCGTTCTCCTTGTAGCGGGCGAACAGGCTGTCGGTGACGAGCGCGATGCGATAGGTGCCCGGGTCTTTCAGCGGCACATCGAAGGTGCTGCGGTACTTGCCCGTGTTCGTGTTCTCGGGCGTCACGGCGGCGCCGCCGGGAGCCGTGACGACAAGCCCCTGCAAGGGGATGGGGCGGTGATCGAAGTAGAAGAGGTCGTTCGAGGCGGCGGCGTCCACGGTCACCGCAAGGTCGCCCTTGCCGGACAGCACGGTCGAGGACGGCAACAGCCATGCCTTGTGAGCCTGCGCGGCCGACAGAGGGACGAGGCCGGCGAGTGCTGCGGCGGCCGCGGCGCGGAAAATGGTCTTCATGGGTTCGGTCTCCTCGGTCGGATCAGGGCGTGACGTTGACGGCGACGGTGCCAAGCTCGTGCTCGCCCTTGGCGTTGAGGGCGGTGCCCTTCGCGGGCGGCCACTGGACAGGAATGCGCACCACCTCGCGGCCGCCGACCTCGCGGGCCGCCTCGACGATGAGCTGATATTCGCCGGGGGCCAAATCCTTCAAGGCGGCGTGTGCGGCGTCAATCTTCACGACATGGCTGCCGGGCGCGCGCGTGGCGCTGGTCAGGCCGTCGGCCGGCACGGCGAGCGAACGGCCGGCGCGGCGCCACCACTGGCGCAGATCCTTCAGCCACTTGTCGCCTTCCTTCTTGGCGTTGGCGACGTCGTACCAGACGGCAAGATTGGCGGCGACGCTCTGGTCGGGCTTTTCGAGCCAGACGGCGACATAGGGACGATGGTACTCGGACACGTCGAGCTTCGGGACCTCGATCGAGATTTCCATCTCGGCCGCCAGCGCCGGGGCCGCGACAAGTCCGGTCAGACCGAAACTCAGGAGAATGCGCATTGATCGCCTCGTGGTTGGATGACGTGATTGGTTCAACAGTCAGTGGATCAGAAACAGGGCCAGCAGAACGGGAAGCGCAAGCCCCGCGGCCACGACCGGCCACGTGGATGGGCGGCCGTTCGCGTACATCTGGAGAAGCAGAAGACCCGTCACGCAAAAGACCACGCTGACGATCGCGAAGACGTCGATGAACAGGCTCCAGGCGGGTCCGGTGTGGCGGCCCTTGTGCAGATCGTTGAGGTAGGACACCCAGCCGCGATCCGTCTTCTCGTAAGTGATCTTGCCGGTGTCGCGCTCGATCGAAACCCACGCGTCGCCGCCGGGCCGCGGGAGCGACACGTAGACCTCGCCGTCCGACCATTCGGCTTCGCGGCCGACGACATCGACGCCGATGGCTGCGAGGACGGCCGCCGCGAGGGCCGCAGAGACGGCGGCGCGGCCGGTTTTCGGCCCCGCGGCGAGGCCCGTCAGGACATCTTGCGGGAGCGTGCCTTCGGCGGTCGTGGTGGCTGCCTTGGATTCGAACGACGACGAGTGGTTGAGCGTGATGCCGGTGATGGCGAACAGCAACATCGAGATGAGGCTGATGGCGCCGCTGATCCAATGCCATTGGCGCAGCTGGCGCATGAACTGCGCGCGACGGTTGGAACGGGCGGCCCTTTCACCGGCCACATCGCGGACGTTGACGTTCACTGGCTGCCCCCCGGCACGCTTTTTTCGACGCCCGCCACCATCGCGCGCACTTGCGCGTGTGGATGGGCGCCGAGATAGGCCATGGCGTCGTCGCGGAATTCCTGCGGCGCGTGGCTCAATGACGTAACGAACCAACGAATTCCGTCGGCGATGCGTCCTTCGGCAACGAGATAGCGTCCGTGGTGGAATTCACCGCGAAAGCAGCCGCGTTCCGCCGCCCATCGATACCAGAGCGCGGCCGACCTGTCGCGCACGCGCGGCACGCCTTGCTCCTCGCGGTAGCGGCCGATCATGTTCATCGCCTTGGGATTGCCGCGGCGCGCCGAGCGCACCAGAAGCGTCAGGGCCCGCTTCTCATCTGGCGGCACGAAACGCCCCTGGGCATAGAACGAGGCTAGGTTGAACTCGCCCCACGCGTGGCCCTGGTCGGCGGCGCGGCCATAGCACCGCACGGCTTCGCGGCCGTCGACCGGCACGCCCCAGCCGAACTCGTAGCAGCGGCCCAGCATATTGAGAGCATCAGAGTGTCCGCGCGTGGCGGCCATTTTGAACCAGCGGGCGGCGGCCTCATGATCGCGCGCGACGCCGCTGCCTTCGAGCAGCTTCATGCCCCAGGCGGTCTGGGACTCGAGGCAGCCGCGCAGAGCGCGATCGCGCCATTCGTGCGCCGGGCGGCCGTCGGACACCGCATTTTCGGGCGGCAGAACGCGCACATAGAGCGTGCGGAACTTCGCCCCTTGTTCGGCGACCGCAAGCTCAAAGTCGTCGTCGATCCTGACTTCCGCGCTCATGCGCCTGTCTGTGCCTGTCTGGTGGCGGCCAACCGGCCCTGTGCCCGGTCTTGCCGCTGCAGATCAGCAATATATGACCTACAAAATCAAGATAAATCACATGCGACCCGGTTTCGCGATCGCGTGCGCGAGGGCGGGAGCCCCTTTGGTCTTTCTCTCAGGCCGATCCGGGCCTTAAACGCAAATCGCAGAAGGGTGCGAAGTGCACCCTTCTGCTGTTTTTGCCGACGGCAATCGGATTAGAACTTCTTGCCGACCGAGAAGACGGCGGTCGTTCCGGCGCCCGGCGTGGCGCGGTTGTTGAACGACTGGTCGTAGTTCAACTCGTCCGTCAGGTTGTAGCCGTTGACGGCGAAGCGCCAGCCGTCGATCTCGTAGGCGATCATGGCGTCGAGGCTGAACAGCTCGGGGATCACGTACTGGTTGGCGCTGTTGTTCACCGAGAACATGTCTGCCTGGTAGAGGATGCCACCGCCGATAGTCCACTTGCCGGGACCGGAGATGATGCTCTCGGACAGGTTGTACGTGGTCCAGATGCTGAAGGCATTGTCGGGCACGCCGCCGATATCATGACCGATGTTTGCTTGGGTGGTCGAGTCAGTAATCTCAGCGTCAAGATAGGTGTAACCGGCCTGCACGACCCACGCCCTGGTCACCTGCCCCGCGATGCCGAATTCGACGCCGCGGACACGCTGAGATTCGCCCGTTTGAATCACCGCCAATGGATTGGCAGGATCCTGTGCAATCACGCCATTTTTCTCGACCTGGAACGCCGCGGCCGTCAGGCCGAGTCGGCCGTTCAGCACGCTCCACTTCGCGCCCAACTCGAAGCTCTCGTTCTCCTCCACGGCGTTCTGCGGAAGCGTGGTGGTGATCGGGTTGAGCGAGTTCGTTACGAATTGTCCGACGGGAGAAGCCGATCTCGACCAAGATGCGTAATAGGTTTGCGAGCTTGAGGGCTCCCAGATCAAGCTAACCTTCGGACTCCAGAAGTCACCTTCCGAGCTTCCGTCAATCGGCACAACTGGCGTAGCAGGGGTGACACCGGGTGCCGGTATGCCGCCGCGCAAATTGAAGTTGTAGTCAAAGTCCGTCCAGCGAACGCCTGCGAGAACCGACACCTCCGGCGTGAACCAGACCCGATCGCTCGCGAACACGCCGATCTCGGTACCGTCGCTGTTACGATCATTGGCAGGATTGCGAATGATATCGTAGCCATTGGAATACCGGATGCCCGGATTGCGGATGGGGCTGTTCGCAACTTTGTTGATCTGCGAGTACCCTGGCCGATCGTCCTCTTGATAAAACACGTCGACGCCCGCGACCAATTCATGTTTCAGGCCACCGGCTTGAAAGCGAGCAAGAGCGCTTGAAATGTTCTGGAAGCCCCAGGACTCCTGCATGATGGTCGGATTGCCGCCGCCAAAGCTCACATTGGGATTTCCGCCACCAAGGAAGTTGTCAGCGCAAGCGCCGGTGCAGCCCGGTACGGTGGTCGAGAAGTCACGCTGATAGAAGGCCAAGCGGCTGTCATTGAAAAGCGTCAACCCGCTGTTCACGCGATGCTGCAGTTTAGACGTGATGATGTCGACATCTGTCTCGTCGTGATCGCCGATACGGCCATAGAATGTGGACCGATCGACGCCGAGTTCGGTGACCGGCGCTCCGTATCTCTGCCCGGTGCCGATGATGTTCGGCACACCGTAGTCGGGCGTGCGCTCGCCGGACTGATGCAGATAGTTGACGGTCCAGGACGTGTCCGTGCCCAGGCCAAGGCCGATCGAGCCGAGGAAGCCCCAACGCTCAGATTCGACGTGATCGCGATCCGCCATGTCCTGGCTGTGGTAGAGCGCGACGCCGCGCATGGCGGTCGTCGAGTTCACCTGCTTGTTGATGTCGATGACGCCGCGATACAGGTTGTCCGTTCCGACGCTAAAATCGAAGCTCGACGAGTCGCCCAAGTGTGCCGTCTTCTGCCGGAGATTGATGACGCCGCCCGTTGTGCCGGCGCCAAAGCTTTCGGAAGCGGGGCCCTTAAGAACCTGCACCTCTTCGGTTGCGAAGCTGTCGCGTACATAAACGCCGAAGTCGCGCAGCCCGTCGACGTAGAGATCGCCCTTGGCTTCAAAGCCGCGAATGCGGAACTGGTCGCCGTTGAAGCCGCCGCCGCCTTCGCCGATGGCGACGGTCACGCCCGGCACATTGCGCAGCACCTGTTCCACTGATGAAGTGTTTTGCTCGCGAAGCTGCTGCTGCGCAATGACGTTGACGACCTGCGGCGTCTCCTGCACCGAGCCCGGCAAGCGACCGATGCCAGTGCCTGCTTCAAGCGAGTTGCCGGAGCCCGGCGTGAACGCGGCGTCCGGATTGACGTCCGGCTTTTCATTCTGCTCGGACTGAGCCGGAGCGGCAGGTGCGGCGACCGGGGTCGGAGAGGTCTTCTGAACCGCCTTCTTCTTGGCTGGCGACTTCTTGGCTGTCACTTCGAGCGGGGGAAGCGGCGTCGCTTCCTGCTTGTTGTTTTCCTGTGCGCCAGCCCCTGACGCCATCAAAACGGTCGCGAGACCCAAAGACACTGCACCCAACGATCCCGCCTCGGTATTTGGACCCGTAAGGGTCCAGCCGCGCGTCATCTCATCGCCCAAACTCATGTCGAACTCCCCCAAAGTGTGAAAATTTCGCGACACCGGGCTGGGTACACACTCTTGCCTTGCTACCGTGTATCTACGGAGGCATTCATCCTATTATGACTTTATGTGTCAAGTTATAGCGGGCGGTATGGCCGCTATCTGCGGCACATCCGGCGAGGCCGTGGCCGTACGGCCACTACTTGATGTTGAACTGGATTGGCAGCGACAGATTCTGCACGCCCGCCTCACTTTGGTCGGGAGGTGCAGGAAGCGGGCTTGCCCGCGAAAGCATCTCGAGCGCTTCCGCATCGAGCAGCGCCGAGCCCGAGCCCTTGGTCACTCGCTTATTCAGAATCTTGCCGGCGTTGTCGATCGCGAACGTCACCGTCACCACGCCTTGCACGCGGTTGCTCCGGGCTTCGCTGGGGTAGCGCTTGTGGCGGTTCAAATGGAGGTGCAGAGCCTTCTGCCACGACAGCGTCGCCTGGTTGGGCTTGCGTGACGTGCCCTGGAGAGGGGCAGCGGCCTTCACGTCGCGCATGGCGACTTCGATCTTGGGCGGCGCGCTCGCGAGCGAGGATGCGACGGCCTGCGCCTGCACCAGCTCCTGCGGCTTGACCTCTTCTTCCTTCTCCTGCTCCTCGACGGGCTTCACCTTCTCGAGCGCGACCTCCGGGTTCGGCGCAAGCGGCGCTTCCTCGACGGGCGGGAGTTCTTCCGGACGCTTCTCCTTGATTTCTTCGACCGGCGGCGTCGGCGTCGAATCCTCGGCGAGCGGGCCAGGCGTCAGGTCCTGGCGCTCCTCAGGCGGCGCAATCGCCATCGGAGCCAGCTCGAGCACCATCGCGCCCTCCGGCTCCTCTTCGTACTGCTCCTCCGGCCATTGCCAGAGCGCAGCCGCAGCGCCGCCGACGTGCATCGACAGCACCAGCGCGCCCGCCGCCATGAAGCGGCGCATGCGGCGCCAGTCCGACTCCAGATATTCGAGGCCGGTCGTCATGGCGTGGGGCCTTTAGGAGGCGGGGGAGTGGGCGCATCTTCAAGACCGACCAGCGCTACCTTGAGATAGCCGGCCGCGCGCAGCAGGTTCATCACGCGCATCAGCTCGCCGTAGGGCACGGTCTTGTCGGCACGCAGGAAAATGCGCTGCGTGCGGTCCGAGCTCGTCACGCCGTCGAGCGTGCTCGCCAGGCGTCCGCCCGGAATGGCGTCATTGCCGAGCGCCAACGACAGGTCCGCCTTGACGGTCAGGTAGATCGGCTTGTTGGGGCGGGGCTGCGGCTTGGCACTCGCGACCGGAAGATCGACCGGCACGTCGACCGTCGACAGCGGCGCGGCAACCATGAAGATGATCAGAAGCACGAGCATCACGTCGATGAACGGCGTGACGTTGATCTCGTGGTTCTCCGACAGGTCGTCGCCGTCGTCCAACCGTCCAGCCATGTCTCGACCCTCGCGTTCGCTTACTCTGCTGCCCGGGCGGCTTTGACCTTGAACCCGCGATCGAGATCGCGAGACACGAGGCGCATGACTTCGGCCGACGCCTCACCGATCAGCGCCTTGTAGCCTGAGATCGAGCGCGCAAACTGGTTGTAAATGATGACCGCCGGGATGGCAGCAACGAGGCCGATGGCCGTTGCCAGAAGCGCTTCGGCGATGCCGGGCGCGACGATGGCGAGGTTCGTCGTCTGTGCTTCGGAAATGCCGATGAAGCTGTTCATGATGCCCCAGACGGTGCCGAACAGGCCGACGAACGGCGCGGTGGAGCCGATGGTGGCGAGCACGCCGGTGCCCTTGTTCATGCCGCGGCCCGCAGCGGAGGCCAAGCCATCCAGGCGCGAGGAAATGCGCTCCTTCATGCCGGCCTTGTCGGGCACGTCCGCAGACAACCGCAGCTCGAGCGCGGCGAGTTCGATGAGACCTGCGACGACGCCCTTGCCGGTGCCAACGCGCTGTGCCGCCTCGGCGAGGCTCGCGGCGGCGTGGATCTCGGAGACATCGCGCGTCAGGCGACGGCGCGCCCACATCAGCTCGATCGATTTGGCGAGCCACACCGTCCACGTCACGACGGACGCAAAGGCGAGGCCGATCATCACCGACTTCACGACGATGTCGGCGGCCATAAACATGGCCCACGGCGACAGATCGCGCGGGAGGTGAGACGTATCGGGCTTGGATTCGGCGACGGGCGTGGGCGCGGCGCCGGCGGCGTCCGGCGCGGCCGGCACCGCCTGCGCGGAGGGATCCTGCGCAGCCGGATCTACCGGCGTTGCGGGTGCGCTCGACGGGGCGGCGGCATCGGCCGAAGGCGATGCCGTGGGGGCCGTTGACGGAGGAGCGGCGGGCGCGGCCGAAGGCGCTGCGGCGTCAGCGGCCGGAGTGGTTGTGGGCGTGGCTGGCGGCGTTTCAGCCGTCGCGGCCGGAGCCGACGGGGTGGGCGCTGCCGCGGCAGGCGTCTCGGTCGAAGACGGCGCCGCATCCGTAGCGGTGGGCGTCGTCGACGCGGGAGGCGTCGCAGCGGAAGGGGTCGATGTCGGCCCCTCCGGCGAAGGCGTAGCGTCCTGAGCGCGCGCGGCCGTTAGCGGCTGCGTCACAGACGAAAGGACAAGCGCCGCAACAACCGCCCCGCGCACGGCGCGCTGCGACAGATGAAGCGGATCTAGAATAGATCTAAACAATGTCATGGTCGGTCCGGAACCTGCTCTGGCGCTCATTCGCGCGCCGCGTTCTTACGCGGCCGAGCCCCATAAATGAAACTATACTAGCTTAGTCAATATTAAGTCTCAACGGGATAGCCCATGGCTCCGCTTCGAGGCTGCGCAACAGTGTCGCGCACGCCTCTCCCCATCGCGATCGGGCGCCTTTTACGCTCGATGCCGCAACGTTCACGGAAGATCTAGGACCAAAGATGGCGTGCCGCACCTCGGTGCGCATCGCTCGGGTCTCTTGGGGATGGAAAAATCAGCGGGCACTCGGGCGCGACCCGGCGCGTGGTACCGCCTCCCTGGCTCGAACAGGGGACCTCTAGATCCACAATCTAGCGCTCTAACCAACTGAGCTAAGGCGGCATTTCGGCCCGATGCGATAGGCGTGCCCGAACGGGCCGCGTCGCGAAGGCGGCGAAGCACGTGCTTATAGAAGCCGCGCCTGCCGGCTGCAACCCTCATCGCGCGGGCCTCATCGTGCTGGCCTGCCAAGGTTGCCGGTCCACACGGCTGACCGTTTCCGCCAGGCTCCGTGCCGAGCGCTGCCGAGGGGGCGCGCGAGATGCCGCGGACTCGCAAACCCATTTCAAATCAAAACCTTGCAGCGAACCCTTGCGGCAAAGGATAGGATCCGACGGCGGCATGATCTAGGGTTGCGGCATGAAACGCCGCGCTCACACGCTGTACAGCGCCGACCTTGCCCCCTCCGTGCTCGCGGCGCTCGACGCCAGCGGGCCCGCGGCCGCCTGGGCAATCGATGTCGACAGCGGTCGTATCCTGGCGGCGAACAGCGGGGGGCGCGCATCCTTGGGACTGCCGGCCGAGGACGGCACGTCGCCCGTGCTGGACGCGGCGACGCCTGCTCTGTCTCAGCTGCGCGAGATGGCGGCCGCATCAGACGATACGAAGACCGCGACCCTGACGTTCTGGGCTCCTCGCGGTGCGCAAAAAGTCCGCGCCCGCGTCCAGATCCTTCACGCGGGCGCGCAGGCGCTAGCGATCGTAGCAGCCAGCGCAGAGGGCGGCGCAGCGGAGCGAGCGGTGCGCACGCAAGGCTCCGCCAACCTGCGGGGCGACGACGGCGCCACCCTCAAGGAAATCGCGCGGCGCATCCGCGAAGGGGGACCGGCGTTCTCCGAGGTATCCGATCCATCCGGCGCGGCCGTCGCGATGCCGGATCTCGTAACGCCTGATCTTGCGCTTGATCTCGCAACGCTGGCACACGAACTCAAAACGCCGTTGGCAGCCATTTCGGCCGCATCCGAAATCATCAAGGACGAGCGATTCGGGCCGCTCGGAAACGCGCGCTACGCCGGTTACGCCGCCGACATTCACGGCAGCGCGCTGCACGCCTTGCGCCTGGTCGATCGCCTGCTGGACCGCGACGCATCCGGCGAGGGCCCGGCGGCCGGTCTCGACTTCGTCGAGCTCGACATGCGGAGCGTCCTCGAAGCGCTGTTCTCCCAATTGGCGCCGCTGGCGCAGGACGCGGGCGTCGCGCTCACGCTCCACGCTGTGCGCGGTCTGCCGCGTGTCATCGCGGACGCCACGGCCGTGCGCCAGATCGTGCTCAACCTGTTCTCGAATGCGCTGAGGCACACGCCACGTGGCGGCACGATCGACGTGCATGCGCGCCTGCGGGCCGACAACACCTTCGAGATCGCGGTGTCCGACACGGGCTCGGGCATGACGCGCGAAAAAGCCCAGCTCCTGGTGCGCGGCGCCGCTTCGCAACGCCCACACACCGGCTCACACTCCGGTCCTGGCACCGCGACCGGACATGGACATGGCATCGGCCTTCCGCTCGTCGTCTCCCTCGCCAGAGCCAACGGCGCGGCGTTCACCCTCGACAGCACGCCGGGGAGCGGGACCTCTGCCGCAATCGTTTTCAGCCGGGATCGCGTGGTGCCGATCTGATCGTGATCGACCCGCCGGACAATTGTGACAGTTTCTTCAATATCCTGAGGGAATCACCGATTGTTGACTTTCTTGACGTAGTTTTCCGCCGCTGCTTTATGGGCGGAGCGTTCTGCCGCCGGGCGGTGTCGAAACCTCCCATGCGCGCGGGACCGATAGCGGGGCCTTGACCCCCGATTATTGGAGACTTCAAACCATGCCTCACGCACTTCATCTGCGCGGCGCGATCGCGGCGCTCGCCGTGCCTGTGCTCGCACTCGCTGCCACGCTCCTGCCGTCCGTCGCCGCGCACGCCGAGGGCGAAGTGAACATCTACAGCTACCGCGAGCCGGGGCTGATCGATCCGATCCTGAAGCAGTTCAGCAAAGAGACCGGCATCAAGGTCAATGTCATCTATTCGAAGGATGGCCTGATCGAGCGGATGTCTGCCGAGGGCGCCAACAGCCCGGCCGATCTGCTGCTGACCCCGGAATCGGGCCTGCTGATCCAGGCCAAGGCCGCAGGCGTCACGCAAGCGCTCAACTCGAAGACGCTCGAGGACGCCGTGCCCGCCAGCCTGCGCGATCCCGAAGACCACTGGTTCGCGCTCACGCGGCGCGCACGCGTCGTCTACGCGTCCAAGGATCGCGTGGCCCAGAACGCCATCACCTACGAGGAGCTGGCGGACCCCAAGTGGAAGGGCAAGATCTGCATCCGTTCGGGCCAGCACACCTACAACATCGCGCTGATCGCCTCGATGATCGCCCATCTCGGCGAAGAGAAAGCGGAAGCCTGGCTGATCGGCCTGCGCGACAACCTTGCCCGCAAGCCCGCCGGCGGCGACCGTGAAGGCGTGCGCGACGTGCAAGCCGGGCTTTGCGATCTGGCCGTCGGCAACACCTACTACATGGCGGCAATGCTGAAAAACCCGGAGCAGAAGGTCTGGGCGGACTCGGTCAAGATGCTGTTCCCGAATGCCGCCGACCGCGGCACGCACATCAACATTTCCGGCGCGGCGCTGGCGGCCCATGCCCCGCATCGCGACAACGCCGCCAAGCTCATGGAATTCTTCGTGTCGCATGAGGCGCAGGAAATCTACGCCGAAGCGAATGGCGAGTATCCCGTGATCGCCTCGGCGAAGCCGTCCGAGCTGGTCAAGAGCTGGGGCGAGCTGAAGGCCGATCCGATCCTGCTCTCCGACCTCGCGGCGCTGCGCAAGAAGGCCTCCGAACTCGTCGACAAGGTGCGCTTCGACGCCGGCCCGAGCTCGTAAGACACGTCTTCGTCTCAACCTGTCCCGAAGGGAGCGGCGCGCGCGCCGCTCCCTTCGCCTTTTCCGCCGGCGCCCACGCTTGACGCGGGCGGCCACGGCAGCAATGGTCCCGGCCGATGAGCGTTACGCCCCCAATGTCAGAGAGGCCCAAGGCCGCAGGTCCGTTCGAGGCGCTGCGCGGCTGGCTCTCGGCGCGCCAGGGCGCGGCCCACGCTCCGGGCTGGGGCCTGTCGGTGGCCGTGCTGCTGGCGCTGATCGCGCTGCCCGTCGCCGCCGTGCTCGTGATCGCGGCGACGCCGGCCAACAACGACTGGCCGCATCTCGCAAGCTCGGTTCTGCCTCATGCACTCCGGCAAACCCTGCTGCTTGGGCTCGGCGCCGGACTGTTGACGCTCGCCACCGGCACGGCGACGGCCTGGCTCGTCACCATGTACCGGTTCCCCGGGCGTGTGCTGCTCGACCGCCTGCTCGTGCTGCCGCTCGCCATCCCGACCTACATCGCCGCCTACAGCTACAGCGAGCTGTTGGATTATGCCGGCCCGGTCCAGACGACGCTTCGCGGCCTGTTCGGATGGACGACGGTGCACGACTACTGGTTCCCGAGCATCCGCTCCCTCGGCGGCGCGGTGTTCGTGATGTCGGCCGTGCTCTATCCCTATGTCTACCTCGCGGCGCGGGCGAGCTTCGTCCAGCAGTCGGTCTGCGCGCTCGAAGTCGCGCGCACGCTCGGGCGCACGCCGATGGGGACGTTCTGGGCGGTGGCGCTGCCGCTGTCGCGTCCGGCGCTGGCCGCGGGCGTGGCACTGGTTGTCATGGAAACGCTGAACGACCTCGGCGCGGTGCAGCACCTCGGCGTCGAAACGCTGTCCGCCAGCATCTATGCGACCTGGCTGCAGCGTTCGAACCTCGGCGGGGCGGCGCAGATCGCGACGGTCATCCTGGGCCTCATCGTGCTGTTGTTCGCGGCCGAACGCTTCGCGCGCGGCGGGGCGAAGGTGCATCACACGACGGGGCGCTACCGCGCCATTCCGTTCCAGGACATCGAGGGCTGGCGGGGCTATGCGGCGGCGGCGCTCTGCGCGCTGCCGTTCGTCGCCGGGTTCGTGCTGCCGTTCCTGCTGCTGGCGAAGTTCGCGCTCACGCATATTTCGGTCGCGATCGAAGGCGGTTTTCTGCGCGCGGCGTGGAACAGCATCTTCCTCGCGACGGCGGCGGCGGCCGCGGCAACGGCCCTGGCGCTCGTCTTCACCTATGCTCCGCGGGTCGCCGCGAGCGGCCTCACGCGGTTTGCCCGCCGCGCGGCCGGGTTCGGATACGCTCTTCCGGGCACAGTTCTCGCAATCGGCGTGCTCGTCCCGCTGGCAGCATTCGACAACTTCGTGGATGGATGGGCGCGCAGCGTGCTGGGCATCTCGACCGGGCTGATCCTGTCGGGATCGATCGCGGCGCTCGTGTATGCGTATGTAATCCGTTTTCTCGCCGTCGCGCTCGGGGGCATCGAAGCCGGGCTCGAGCGCATCTCGCACAATCTCGACGCCGCCGCCCGAGCCCTCGGCGAAACGGCCATGTCCGCGCTCTGGCGCGTGCACCTGCCGTTGCTCGCGCCCTCGCTCGGCGTCGCGGCGCTGCTGGTGTTCGTCGATGCCTTGAAAGAACTGCCGGCGACGCTGCTGCTGCGTCCGTTCAACTTCGAAACGCTGGCGACGCATGTCTATGCGTTCGCGGCGCTGGAGCAGATCGAAAGCGGCGCGCTCGGCGCGCTGACGATCGTGCTGGCCGGGCTCGTGCCGCTTATTCTCCTGCACCGCGCGATTGCCGGCGGGCGCGCGGGCGGCAGCGGAGACTAAATCGCGCCCGGCATCCGTTTGGACGCCGAGCGCTTATTTCACTTACTTCTGCACGCCTTCGACGTCGAGGATCAGCTCGACGTTCTTCGACGCCGGGCCGAGATCCTTCGGCACGCCGAAGTCTGCCAACGCAATCGACGTCTTGCCGGTGAAGCCTGCGCGCGTCGAGCCCCACGGATCGGCGCCGCCGCCGACGTATTCTGCGTCGATGGCGACTTCCTTCGTAACGCCGCGCAGCGTCAGGTCGCCGACGATCTTGGCCTTGCCAGCAGCTGCAGGGGTGACGGATTTGCTGACGAAGGTCGCCTTCGGGAACTTCTCGACGTCCAGGAAGTCGGGGCTGCGGAGATGCTTGTCGCGCTCGGCGTGATTGGAGCTGACGCTCGCCGTTTCGATCTCAACGCTCACCTTGGAGGCCTCGGGCGCCTTCTCATCGTAGCTGAACGTACCGCTGAAGCGGTCGAAGCGCCCCGAGAGCCAGCTGAAGCCGAGATGATTGATGCGGAAGTTGATGGCGGCGTGCTGGCCTTTCGTATCGATCGCGTAGTCTGCCGCGGATGCGGGTCCTGTCAGGCAAAGTCCTGCGACGAGAGCGAGAGGGGCGAGGCGAAGCAACATCGGTATGTCCTTTCTGGGGGTGGAAACAATTACGCGGAAGGCGGGCCGGACCACATGCGCGTGAGCGTTTGCTTGCGGTCGACGAAATGGTGCTTGAAGGCGCCCGCCGCATGAACGGCCGCGAGCACGACAGTGGTGTAGGCGAGCCAGGCGTGCACGGCTCCCGCCGTATCCTCGAGCCCCTTGTTCTCGCCGGGCGAGGGGACGGAGAACCAGCCGAAGACTTCGATCGGCCGGCCGTCGGCGGTTGAGATCAGGTAGCCGCTGACCATCAGGGCCAGCAGGAGGGGATAGAAGCCCCAGTGAACGATGCGGGCAGCGATGCGCTCGAAGCGGCCGAGATCGCTGTCGTCCGGCTTGGCGTTGGCGATACGCCACCCAAACCGCAACGCGAGAGCGACGAGCAGGAGGATGCCGATGCTCTTGTGAAGCGCAGGGGCCGAATTGTAGTAGGGGCTGTAGTAGTCCAGATCGACCATCCAGAGGCCGAGCCCGAACATCGCGAGGATCGCGATTGCCATGAGCCAGTGCATGAGGCGGCTCACAAGCCCATAACCCGCCAGCGTATCTCGCATCAGCATGCGACCCCCCGACGGCTGCGCTGTTGAAACCGAAGCTGACGTAAGACCCGTCAGGTGCCGTTTCAAGTGAGCGCCTGTGCGAGCCGACGCGTGCAGTGTGCGCGTCCGCAAAGTAGAACGGCCGCAAGCTCTATGCTCGCGGCCGTGTTTACCTAGGGGATCTGGTATCCGCTAGAATCCGAAGTAGAGGCCGAACCCGCGACGGCGGTGATACCGGTACGGGTTGTAATAGTACGGCGAGTATCCGCCATAATAGTACGGGCGATAGTAGTGGCGGCGGTGCCAGCGGTGGTGTCCGCCCCAGTGGCGGTGGCCGCGCCAATGACGATGGCGCCAATGACGGCGTCCGACCTCTTGCACGCTGCTCTCGGCGCCTGCGGCGGACGATTGCGCAACGCCGCTGCTGGCAGGCATCGCGACTGCCGGAGCATTCGCAGAGAATGTCACCGCGCCTACTCCAAGCAAGGCTACGGCTATCAAGCTTCGCATGGTCAACTTCCTTTCTACGTTGATCCCGGCATAGTCTGGCGTTGAGCGATATAACCAATACATTGCGCTACCAATTTGACGGTCTTATTAATCCGCCATCGTCCCTTCTGCTGCGCCATCCCGCACAACAGGAGGAACTTCCACGACAGGAACGCAATGCAAACTACCGGCACCTACACGTTTTCCTATCAACGCAACCGCGTTGCATCGGTTCCTGTGCGCGCAATAGTTCTTATGTATTCCGGACGCGGACCTACGCGCTCAACGATTACTGTCTTTAATGTAGATCGCGATCCCGCGAGTTCAAATGCTCCGCACGGAATTTTGAGCGCCGGGACTCGCGCGTGACGCGGACTTCTCATCACCAGGCTGATCATCTTGGCTATCTCCCGCACGTCGACGGGCTTCGCGCGATTGCGGTTGCGCTCGTCGTCGTGTTTCACGCCTGGCCGAGCGTCCTGCCGGGCGGCTTCATCGGCGTCGACGTCTTCTTCGTCATTTCGGGCTTCATCATCACGCGGCAGCTCGCGGCCGAGATGGAGAGCGGGGGTTTCTCCTATCTCGCCTTCCTCGGCCGGCGCATCCGGCGCCTCATCCCGGCGGCGGCCGTCTGCTGCATCCTGACGGCGATGGCCGCCGCGGTCATTCTGATGCCGGATGCGCTCGAGATGTTCAGCCGGAGCCTCGTTGCCGTCTGGGGAATGCTGGCGAACTTCTACTTTTTCAAGGAAACGGGGTACTTCGATGCACCCGCGGCCGAGGCGCCGCTGCTGCATATGTGGTCGCTTGCAGTCGAGGACCAGTTCTATCTCACGTGGCCTCTTCTGCTGCTGCTGCTGTTCAAGCGCCAGTGGACGCGGCCGCAGATGCTCGTGGCGCTTGCCCTGCTCGCCGCCTTGTCACTTGCCCATTCCCAGCATGCCGCGACGCACCATCCCCAGGCGGCGTTCTTCCTGCCGCTGTCGCGGGCCTTCGAGTTGCTGGCCGGCTGCGCGTTGGCGCTCGCGCTCCCGTTCCTGACAACGCCGTCGCGCGGGCGCGGGCTGATCGACGCCGCGGGGCTCATCCTCGTGCTCGGATCCGCCGTCCTGCTGTCGGGCCAGACGCCGTTTCCCGGCTTCGCCGCGGTGCCGGCCATCGTGGGGTCGATGCTGCTCATCGGCACGGGACTCACGGGATCCACGCCCGTGTCGCGCGTGCTGTCGCTTCCGCCGGTGCTGCTCGTTGGCAAGATGAGCTATTCGATCTACCTCTATCACTGGCCGGTGCTGGCATTGGCGACCTATGCGCTCGGGCGGGCGCCTAACGCTGCGGAAGCGGGCGTGCTGGTCGCTGTCGCGCTGGTGCTCGCGGCGCTCTCGTGGGTGCTCGTCGAGCAGAAGCTCACGAGCGCGCTCAAGCTGCACAGCATGACACCCTTCCCGCTGATCGCACGCGCACTCGCCACGAGCGCTGGTCTCGTTGGCCTCGCGCTGATCGGAATTGCTGGCGAGGGATTGCCGCAACGCCTCGACCGGCCGGCCGCGGAGGTTTACCACGCTGCATCCTCGGGCAATCCGCTGCGGAGCGTCTGCGACGGCTACGATGCCGCATTCGACCATCACACCCACTGCACCTTCGGCGCGCCGCTGACGTCCAAGGGCTATGACATCGCGATCTTCGGCGATTCCAATGCCGATCATTTCGTGCCGATGGTCGCAGCCCTCGCGCACGACGCCCATCTGTCGGGCCGGCAGGTGACGCAGAGCGCGTGCGCGGCTCTGATCGGCGCGTCGCGGCTGGGGCCAGCGAGCCAGCAGGAGCCCTGCACGCGCTACCAAGAGACGGTGCTCGACTTCATCAAACGGAATCCCAACCTCAAGGTGGCCGTGCTGTCGTCGGCGTGGGGCGGCTACACGACGGTCGAGACCAACCGCCTGCTGACGCCGGCCGGTCCACCCGAGCGGCGGAGTTTCGCCGAGTTCGCGCGCTCAACAGTCGAGATCTTCCGCAAGCACGGGATCAAGGTGCTCATCATCGGGCAGATCCCGCATTTCAAGACGTTCACGCTCTCCTGCCTCGCGGCGGCGGCGCGCAACAAGACGAGGGACGTGGACTGCACGGCCCCGCGCGCCGAGATCGATCGCGCGCTTGCGGCGTCGCAGATGGCCTTTCGGGAGATCGCCAGCGCCGACCCCGGCGTGACCTTCCTCGACATGGTGAAGCTGCTCTGTACGGAGCAGCGTTGCAGCGCATTCAAGGACGACGTGCTGGTCTACCGCGACCGCGGACATCTCAACGCGATCGGGTCGGCGTATCTGGCGCGCTATGCGACGTTGCCGGCGCTCAACCCTTAGAAGGCTCGCGGCCTCATAAGCGTCAAGCCGCCGAGGCCACGCCCGCGACAGCCGCGGCTTGCGCGGGGCGGCGCGGCTTTCTCAGCTCGACGATGAGATTGTCGTCGAACAACGACATCCAGTTCATCCAGCGGAACTCGTAGCCGATGCTGGTGGCGAGCGCCTTCAACGACTTCGGCGTGAAGTAGTTCACGTGATCGGGAAAGCGGAAGCCGCACCACTCCGAGCCCATGATGAAGCGGTTGGCAGAGTTGTAATTGGGCGAGCGCAGCAAAATCGTGCCGCCGGGCTTCAGGCGCTTGAAGGCGCGTTCCAGGATCAAGCGCGGCTGCGCCTCGTGCTCCAGGTAGCTGCGCATCAGGATGCTGTCGAAGAAGTTCTCGTCGAACCGCTCGATGCCCGTGGTGGCGGGCTCGTGATAGACCGCGCCGCCGCGCGCCTCGAAAATGGGGCGTGCTTTCTGGCTCAGGCCTTCGCTGATTTCGATGCCGTAGGGGGTGGGTCCATCTGGAATGCGGGTCGAGCCGCCGCAGCCGATCTCCAGCACACGCCCGCCGGCCCCGACAGCGCGCTGATGGCGCCGGCGGTCCACGACCTTGCCGAACTTGAGGCGAAAGCGCGTGAGCGCATCGAAGCGGGCCAGCTTGTTGGTTTTCTTGCGCCGCTCTTTTTCCTCGGCGTGCTGCTTCTCCCACGCATACGTGACGGAGAGATCCTCGTAGTCGGGAACGGTGCCGAGATAGACGAAGCCGCAATGGTCGCACGCGACGACCGGCCAGGGGCTGCGCGTATACTTCGGCACGATGGTCTTGCCCGACTTCAGGCAGACCTCGCAGGTCGTGCGCTCGTGGGCTGTCGTGTCAGGCATGAGTGCTTGCGCCATGTGCTTCCCTCGCGCGGAGCATAAGACCGGTTGGCCATATAGCTAGCGGGCAAGCGCGATAGGAGCAAGATCGGCCGCCCGCCCTTCAAACTACCTTCAGCCCAGCGGGCCGCTTCTAAGGGCCGCGATTTCGGCGTTCAGGGTGTCGCGCAGGACGGTCATGGCTGCGGTGCGCAGCCCGTCCTCGTCCATCGTGCCCTTCACAGGGATCTCGACGGTGGCCTCGATCCATTGCCGAGACACAGCCGGGTCCGGCTCATCGCCGATCACGAGGTGAACCAGCACCGCGCGGCCGACGCCATGCATTTCGATCTGATGCAGCTTCAAGCCCCATCCTCCGCCAGTCCCGCGCGAAGAAAAACTAAGGTCGAGATGCGGCTGAGATGAGGCAAACCTCATGCGTGGGAGCGCAAGAAAGGCATGTCGTGGCGGAGTCTTCCGCCGCCATGACGGCAAGCACGATTGGACCACCACCGACAATCCGCGCGCCGTTGACCATGTTGGCCGAACTGCGCCCCTCAGGGGAATTCAGGGCGTAGTCCCAGCACGCATCGATATCGCCATTGCGCTGAGCTTCGTTGCCCCCCGGCGTGCTGAAGGCAAGTTCGGGCGGAGCGGTCCCTCATGCTCCAAGCAGGACCGCCCCTGCGCACACACACGTTCCCACGCATGCGAAGCGCAATTCACCCACTCCCCGCGTGTCGATTGCCCTACAGCGGGATGTTGTCGTGCTTCTTCCAGGGGTTCTCGAGGGTCTTGTTGCGCAGCATGTTGAGCGCGCGGCAGATGCGCCGGCGCGTACCGTGCGGCAGGATCACCTCGTCGATGTAGCCGCGCTCGGCGGCCACGAACGGGTTGGCGAACCGCTTCTGATACTCGTCGATGCGGGCCTGGATCTTGGCCGGATCACCGAGGTCGGCGCGATAGAGAATCTCGGCCGCACCCTTGGCGCCCATGACCGCGATCTCGGCCGAGGGCCAGGCGTAATTCACGTCGCCGCGGATGTGCTTCGAGCTCATGACGTCGTAGGCGCCGCCGTAGGCCTTGCGCGTGATCAGAGTGACCTTCGGCACGGTGGCCTCGGCGAAGGCGAACAGCAGCTTGGCGCCGTGCTTGATGAGGCCGCCGTATTCCTGCGCGGTGCCCGGCAGGAAGCCCGGCACGTCGACCAGGGTGATGATCGGGATCTCGAAGCAATCGCAGAAGCGCACGAAGCGTGCGGCCTTGCGCGAGGCGTCGCTGTCGAGCACGCCGGCCAGCACCATCGGCTGGTTGGCGACGATGCCGACGGTGCGGCCTTCCATGCGCGCGAAGCCCGTCACGATGTTGCGGGCGTAGGCTTCCTGGATCTCGAAGAAGTCCGCCTCATCGACGACCTTCAGGATCAGCTCCTTCATGTCGTAGGGCTTGTTCGGATTGTCGGGAATGAGCGTGTCGAGCGAATAGTCCGGACGGTCGACGCTGTCGGACGTCGGCAGAGCCGGGACGCCGGACTTGTTGTTGGCCGGCAGGAAGTCCATCAGGCGGCGCATCTGCAGGAGCGCCTCGACGTCGTTCTCGTAGGCGCGGTCGGCGATCGAGGATTTGGTGGTGTGGACCTTGGCGCCGCCGAGCTCTTCGGCCGTCACCGTTTCATTCGTGACAGTCTTCACGACGTCCGGGCCGGTCACGAACATGTAGCTCGTGTCCTTAACCATGAAGATGAAGTCGGTCATGGCGGGCGAATAGACGTCGCCTCCGGCGCAGGGGCCCATGATGACGGAGATCTGCGGGATGACGCCCGACGAGAGCACGTTGCGCTGGAAGACTTCGCCGTAGCCGCCGAGGGCGTCGACGCCTTCCTGGATGCGCGCGCCGCCGGCATCGAACACGCCGATGATGGGCGCGCGGTTCTTGAGCGCCATGTCCTGGATCTTCATGATCTTCTGGGCATGGGCCTGAGACAGCGAGCCGCCGAAAACCGTGAAGTCCTTGGCGAACACGTAGACGGTGCGGCCGTTGATGGTGCCCCAGCCGGTGACCACGCCGTCGCCCGGGGTCTTCTGCTTCTCCATGCCGAACTCGGCGCAGCGATGCTCGACGAAGGTGTCGAATTCCTCGAAGGAGTTGTCGTCCATCAGAAGCTCGATACGCTCGCGCGCGGTCAGCTTGCCGCGCTTGTGCTGCGCCTCGATGCGCGCGAGACCACCACCCAGACGGGCGTTATCGCGCCGGCGCTCAAGCTCCTCGATCACTTCCTTCATAAGACCCCATCCCGTATGTAAATGTACGATGACACGTCGTGCTGCGGCGTGGGATAGCACAGCACTCGGCGGCCAGCCAATGGGAGCTTAGGCCGGACCGGTGCGGCTTGGCGTTTGCCCTCGGGCCGCTGCCCCCAACTCAGGAGAAGAAGTCCATGGCGAAGGCGGTCCACATGATGGTGCGGGTGCTCGAGGAGGAGCGCAGCGTCGCCTTCTACAGCGCCGCGTTCGGCCTCGCGGTGGCGCAGCGGGTCGATTTTGCCGATTTCACTCTGATCTACATGAGCAACGCGGAAGCCAGCTTCGAGCTCGAGCTGACGGTCAACAAGGGCCGGAGCGAGCCTTACGACCTGGGCAACGGCTACGGGCACCTGGCCTTCGTGGTGGACGACCTGGCGGCAGAGCGCGCCAGGATCGAGGCCGCCGGATATTCCCCCAAAGATATCAAGCAGATGACCCATAACGGTCAACCATTCGGCCGGTTTTTCTTCATCGAGGACCCGGATGGCTACAAGATCGAGGTGCTGGAGCGCGGCGGCCGCTTCGTCTGAGCGGCTTGCCCCGGCTAGTTGCTCATACTGCTGACGCGCGAGGATCCTGCCGACGTTGCGCTCGTGGATGTTTGGATGGATCCCGGCCGTCCGTGCGAAGCATGGCTCCGCCATGACGCAGGGATGACGGTGGGAAGTTGGCTTCCTCTCGGATGCGCATATGCTCGCACGCGGGCCAGATGCGGAGCGCAAGCTTCGCATCAGCAAATGCCAATAACCCTTTGACTCATCGTATCGTTTCGTGCCCGGCACTTGTCGATGCAGCTCGGCTGCAGCGTTATGTGCCGCGGTCCGCAACGACATGCGCCATCAGGGCGGGTCGGAGGGCGGCACCATGCATCATATCGTGCCAAAGGCACCTGGCGTTGCACACCCCTCGCATCCTGTGGTGCCGGAGGGCGGGCAAGCGGCCGCCTCCGCCAAGACCACCGTCTCCACCTCCGGCGCGGGCCACGTTTCTGCCTGCGGCGCGGGGCACCATTCCACCTCCGGCGCAGGTTTGGCCTGCCCCCACTCCGGCGCGCCGTGCCCGGCGCTCTCGGCCTTCTTTCCGCACGCCGAAGCCGTGGCCGGCCCGGACGCCGCCGACATTCAAGCTTTCGTTCGCTCGCTGATGCCCTGCGGCCAGTGCCGCGTTGCATCGGCGGCCGGCCGCGACACTCTCCGCCACCTCCGTCTCGGCCAACGCGAACGTGACATCCTGCTCGCAGCCGCCGCGCAGAGCGCCCTGGTCCTCACCGAACCCGGCATGACGCGGTCTCTCAGCGCGGCCCGGCGGCGGGCGGCCCTGTCGCTCGGCAAGGCCGGGCTCGTCGCCCCGGTCGCGATATCGACGACGGACGGTAAAAAAGAGGCCGGGGGACCGGCCAAGACGGCGCCCCGGGCCACCATCGCGCTAACGCCGCTCGGCCACTATGTGATGGCCGCCTACGGGCGCTTCATCGCGACCGGAAAGCCGGTGCGCTGGACGCGCCCGGCGCGTGGCGCCGAGCTGCCGGGGCGCGATCCTTCGGACCTGATCGAAGACACGCTGTCCCTCACCCAGGCGGCGTTGCGCGAGACGCTCAGCGAGCTCACGGGCGTGCTGATCGCCGCCGTCGGCCGGCCGCTCAAATCACCGGGCCTGCTCGATACGCTCACGCGGCATCTGGAGCGCAAGGCGACCCTGCTCAAGGCGGTGCTGGAACCCTCCCGCAACATCGTGGCCCTTGCTCCTTCGGGCACGCGTTCGACCGCTTGAACGGCGCCTCGTTCGCCCCATATCAACTACGTCCGGAGCCGAAAAGGGCCGGGCCGGCGGCGATCCCCGTGGATGCCGCTCGCATTTGAAGGTCGCTTCAGGAAGGACTTTCGCTGTCATGAGCAGACTATCTGTGCTGTCCAATCCGCTGCTGCTCGGGTTTGAAGAGATCGAGCGTCTCATCGATCGCACCGGCAAGGGCGCGAACGAAGGTTACCCGCCGTACAACATCGAGCGCATTGCGGCGCAATCGGGCGAGAAGGAAAAGCTGCGGATTACCGTGGCGCTGGCGGGGTTTTTGCGCGACCAGCTCGAGATCACCGTCGAAGACAACCAGCTCGTGGTCCGCGGCCGCCAACAAGACGACAAATCGCGCGAGTATCTCTATCGCGGCATTGCGGCGCGCCAGTTCACGCGCACGTTCGTGCTCGCGGACGGGATCGAGGTTCAGTCGGCTGAGCTTTCGAACGGGATGCTGGCGATCGATCTGGTGCGCCATGAGCCGCACCGCCTGGTCCGGCGGATCGAAATCGAGAACGGCTGAGGCTAATGCGTCCTTACGACGCGAAAGCGGGGCGAGAGGCAAGTGATTCAAATGGGCTAGATGCCCGCCCGCTACAGCCAAATCCATGGAATCGGACAATCATGGAAGCTAGGTGCGAAGGATTTTCGCACCCTTGAACGTTTCCATGACGAGAATACCTCGAGAGAGGAGGAGTTGCGTCATGAAAGAGAACACCACAAAGCGGCGCCGCTCGACGCGGTCAGCAGCAATCGTTCCTGTGATGAGCGAAATCGAGCTCGCAAGGCTCGGCGGCGGACAGGTCGCCTATATCAAGACGATGTCCTCCGACGAAGCTCTGCAGATGTTCCCGGCCATCGAAGATCTGCCGCGCGGCATCAACCTGTTTGCGCTCCATGCAGCCGACGGTACACCGATCGCGCTGACGGATACGCGTCAGGCCGCGCTCAGCCACGCCATGGACGGTGAACTGGAAATCGCCAGCGTCCACTAACGGCGCGGATCGGCGAATAGATCGAGGGCGAGCCTGCTCAGCGGGCTCGCCCTTTTTTCATGCCGCGATTGAGGCCACGGGCGTTCGGTGGGCACTCGGGAAGAGGGCGCGCCCGCCTCCCACGCTATTTCGATTTGCAGGCGTCGAGCTTCTGCTGGCGCGCCTGCAGCTCGGCCTTCCATTGGTCGGGACCGACGCCGCCGCACCAGGCGATGTGAGCCTTCATATCCGGGCTCCATTGGGGGCCGGTGAAGCCGCACTTGCTCTCGGCTGCTTCCTGCTGCTGCTGCATGGCGAGCTTGGCGTACATGTCGCAATTGGCCGCCGCGTGAGTGCCCGGCGACAAGACCGCCGCGCCGGCGAGTGCGGCCAGGCAGGCGGAGCCTCCGAAGGCCGGTCTCGCGGTGATGGTGAGACGTGGAAAACGCATGGTCGACCCCAATTCCTTCACGCCGGCGATGGCGGATGCGCTCGATCGTGTCCCAGACGGCCTGAACCACGCCTGAATGTGGACCAGGGAGCGCGCCGGTTTCAACTCTTTGGTTGCTCGTGCTTCTTATCGAACATTGTCTTCGCTGGCACGGCTTCGCCATGACGTCGCTGACACGGCTTCGCCATGACCGGGTTCCACTTTTTCGGAAGCGCTCGTTGCCCGTGCTTCTTGTCGACAAGGAAGAACTCTAGACCGTGAAGCGGCGCGCGATGTCGGCCATGGCCGCCCGCGTCTGTTCGGTCCAGGGCGCGACGTTGGAGGAAATCAGGTTCGCTTCCGACCGCAGCACGAGCCCGTCGTCGAGGATCCTGAGCCCGTTGGCGGCCAGCGTCGTGCCTGTCGTGGTGATGTCGACGATCAGCTCGGCGGTGCCCGCGGCGGGGGTGCCTTCGGTCGCGCCCAGGCTTTCGACGATGCGGTAGTCCGACATGCCGCGCGCAGCGAAGAAGCGGCGCGTGAGGTTCAGGTACTTGGTCGCGACGCGATACCACCGGCCGTGCGTGCGCCGGAACAACAGGGCGATCTCGGCCAGATCGTCCATGTTGCGCACGTCCACCCAGCAGTCCGGCACGGCGACGACGACGTCCGCATTCCCGAAGCCGAGCTTTTTTACGAACGTGACGCGGGTGGCCGCGTCCGACATCTGCTCGCTGACGAGATCCTCGCCGGTGACGCCGAGATGCACGCGGCCGGTTTTGAGATACCAGGCGATTTCGGACGCCGACACGAAGGCGACGTCGATCTCGGGGTGGCCCACGATCTCGCCGCGATAGCCGCGTTCGTTGCCGGTCTTGCGCAGCGTCAGGCCGGCCACGGCAAAGGCTTCGGCCGTCTGCTCCATGAGGCGGCCCTTCGACGGTACGGCCAGGATGAGCTTGTCAGGAGTTCCGTTGCTCACGGCGCACCTCCGTTGGCGTGCGTGGTCCCATTGGCCAGAGCCGTGACCAGGCGATCGGTGTGCACGGCGGCGCCGACCGCGGGCACGTCCTCGGGCGCGCCGACGGCCTTCAGCAGATGATCGTAACGGCCGCCGCCCGCGACGGGGCTACGGCGGCCAAGGCCCGGCGTTACGACCTCGAACACGAAACCGGTGTAGTAGGCGAGCGAGCGGCCGAAATCGGCGGAGAACTCCGCGCGCTCCAGGTCCAGGCCCGACTGAGCCATCAATTCCAGCCGCCATTCGTAGGCGCCGACCGCTTCCTCGATCTGGATGCCCATCAGCGTCGCCAGCTCGCGGATGCGCCGCACGGAGGCGCGCGCGGGCGCCACGATGGCGACGTAGCTCGCGATCAACTGCGCCGTCTTGGCCGAGAGCGGCTCGGAACGCGCGTCGGCCACGCGGCCGAGCAGGTTGGCGGTGATCTCGGGTATGTCGCGCAGGCCGATCTGCTCGATGCCGTTCGCTTCCAGATACCTTGTGACGGCGGCCTCGGCGCCGGCCGTGTCGTCGGGATCGAGCGTGCGCAGTTCGGCCGGGATGTGCGCCGACGCGGCGCCCGGCTCGACCGTGAGGCGGGCAAGTTCCGCCTTGAAGGCCTGCGGGCGCACGAACAGGTGCATCAGGCGCTGACGCCAGCGCGGCGGCATGTCGGCCGCCTTCAGAATGGCGCGCAACAGGCCGAGATCGCCGAAGCGGAGCTGATACGACGCCAGGCCCGCCGCTTCGAGACCAGCCGCAATTGTCGTCACGACCTCGGCGTCGGCGCGCTCGCGGTTGACCTCGCCGAAGGCTTCGATGCCGGTCTGGCGGAATTCGCGCGTGTGGGCGAGGCCGCTGCCGAGCGGCTGAAAGCGGAACGCCAGGCCGTCGTAGCTGTACTTCGCCGGCACACTGGCCTGCGGGTGGCGCTCAAGGTGCAGGCGGCAGGCCGGCACGGTGAGGTCGGGGCGCATGCACAGCTCGTCGCCGTCGGGATCGGAGAAGACGTACGTCCGCGCGCGGAGCGACTCGCCCACAACGTCGAGGAACACGCCCGCGGGCTGGATGATGGCCGGGCTCACGGCTTCATAGCCGCCGCGCGTGAACGCGCCGAGCAGCGTCTGGGCGGAGGCTTCCGTCGCCTCGAAGTGCTTCACCGTCTCAGCGGGCATCGGGTCTCGTTTCGACTCGTCTCTCGTGTCGTGCCTTTATCGGAAAACCGGGTTCCATTTTTCCGGAAGCACTCGGGAACGCCTCAATGACATATGCCGTCCTGCATTTCGCTGACGGAGGCAAGCGCCACCTCGGGGATGCGTTAAGTATGGCGGGCCAGGATCTCGCGGACGGCGTCGACGAGGCCGGATTCCGGCACCGAGACCTGGGCGGGGCGGGTCTCTTTCCATTCCTTGTTGTCCTTGATCGCGGCGGCGGCCTTCGCGCCTTCGATCATGTCTTTCAGGATGACCTCACCAGCCTCGCGCTCGTTCGAGCCCTGGATGACGACCACGGGCGAGCCACGCTTGTCGGCATATTCGAGCTGCTTCGGGAACTTCTTCGGGTTGCCGAGGTACAGCTCGGCGCGGATGTTCGCGTCGCGGAGCGTCTTCACCATTTTCTGGTAGGCGGCGATGGCGTCCTTATCCATCACAGTCACGACCACCGGGCCCAGCGCGGGCTTCGGCGCGCGGCCGATCAGGTTCAGCGCGGCCTGGAGACGCGAGACGCCGATGGAGAAGCCGGTGGCGGGCACCTTCTGGCCGGTGAAGCGCGCGACGAGATCGTCGTAGCGGCCACCGCCACCGACGGAGCCGAAGCGGACGGGGTTGCCCTTCTCATCCTTAGCGGGGATCAGCAGCTCGGCTTCGAAGACCGGGCCGGTGTAATATTCGAGGCCGCGGACGACGGAGTAGTCGATGCGCACGCGGTCATCACGATAACCGCCGGCGTCGAGCAGCGCGCGCATTTCGTCGAGTTCGGCGAGGCCCTCGCGATAGAGCGGTGTCGGCTCGAAGCTCGTCTCGGCCGATGCGACACCGACAAAGCCCAAAATGGCGTCGATCTGTGCGGGTTCGAGGCCGGCGCCCTTTGTGAAGTCGCCCGAGTCGTCCTTGCGGCCCGGCCCGAGAAGCAGGCGCACGTCGGCTGCCGCAAACTTGTCGAGCTTGTCGAGCGACCGCAGAACCGCGAGCTTGGCGGCGCCGTTCGTCAAATCGATGCCGACGGTCTGCATAATGCCGTCGAGGACTTTGCGGTTGTTGACCTTGATGACGTACTGGCCACGCGCAATGCCCAGCGCCTCCAGCGTGTCCGCTGCGAGCATGCACATCTCGGCGTCCGCCGCGACGCTCTCTGCGCCGACCGTATCGGCGTCGAACTGCGTGAACTGGCGGAAGCGGCCGGGGCCGGGTTTCTCGTTGCGGTAGACCGAGCCCGTCGCATAGCGGCGGAACGGCTTCGGCATGTCCTGGTAGTTCTCGGCCACGTGGCGGGCGAGCGGCGCCGTCAGGTCATAGCGCAGTGAGAGCCACTGCTCGTCCTCGTCCTGGAACGAGAACACGCCCTCGTTCGGCCGGTCGCTGTCGGGCAGGAACTTGCCCAGCGCGTCCGTGTACTCGAAGGCCGGCGTCTCCAGCGGCTCGAAACCATAGCGCTCGTAGACGCCCCGGATCGTCTCCAGCATGGCGTGCGTCTGACGCAATTCCGACGCGCCGATGTCGCGCATGCCCTTCGGCAGGCGCGCCTTGGGCTTCTGAGCAGTCTTGTCGGGCTTGGCCATGAACAGGTCTTCGGAGTTGGGTTGCTGATGCGCTCAAGAACGCGAGGCGCGGAGCCGCCTTATACCGGATGCACCAAAACCGGCAAAGCTTACCACTTTGCCGCTCGGCCTCGCCCTTTCGCCCCGGGCCAGAAATCGCTAGAAGATGCGGCATGACCCTGGTTCTGGACCATACGCCGCCGCGCGAGACGCAGGCGCCCGCAACCGCATTCCGCCCGACGCTGGCCGGCATGAGCCGCGCGCGGCTGGCCGAGGCAATGGCTGCCGCCGGCGTGCCGCAGAAGCAGGTCCGCATGCGCGTCGTCCAGCTTTGGCGCTGGCTTTACATTTCGGGCGCCACGTCGTTCGACCAGATGACGGACATCTCCAAGGAGACGCGCCAGGCGCTGGAAGCCCTCTACACCCTCGACCGGCCGGAGATCGTGGCCGAGCAGGTGTCCGTCGACGGCACGCGCAAGTGGCTGCTGCGGCTGCCGAAGCTGGGGCATGAAGCGCGCGCGCCCGAGATCGAGGCGGTCTACATTCCCGAAAGCGCGCGCGGCACGCTCTGCATCTCGTCGCAGGTCGGCTGCACGCTGACTTGCAGCTTCTGCCACACCGGCACGCAGCGGCTGGTGCGCAATCTCACCGCCGCCGAGATCGTCGGGCAGGTGCTGCTGGCGCGCGACCGCATCGGCGACTGGCCGGGCGCGGAGCGGCCGAACGACAAAGGGCTGCTGCCCGACGCGGATCGCAAGATCACCAACGTCGTGCTGATGGGCATGGGCGAGCCGCTCTACAATTTCGACAACGTGGCCGAGGCGATGGACATCGTGTCGGACGGCGAGGGCATTTCGCTGTCCAAGCGGCGCATCACGCTGTCCACGTCCGGCGTCGTGCCGGAGATCGGCCGCTGGGGTGAGCTCTCGGGCACGATGCTCGCGATCTCGCTGCATGCCGTGCGCGATGAGCTGCGCGACGAGCTGGTGCCGATCAACAAAAAGTACCCGATCAAGCAGTTGCTCGACGCCTGCCGCAATTATCCCGGCGTTTCGAACGCCAAGCGCATTACCTTCGAATACGTCATGCTCAAGGGCGTCAACGACAGCCCGGCCGATGCCAAGGCGCTGGTGCGCCTGCTCGCGGGCATTCCGGCCAAGATCAATCTCATTCCGTTCAATCCTTGGCCGGGCTCGAAGTACGAATGCTCGGACTGGGAGACCATCGAGCACTTCGCTGACATCGTGAACAAGGCGGGCTATGCGAGCCCGGTGCGCACGCCGCGCGGGCGCGACATCCTCGCGGCCTGTGGCCAGCTCAAGAGCGAGAGCGTGAAGCTGCGCGCGCGCGACCGGCAGGGCGACGCGCCGTCTCCCGCCGCCGGGGACTGACCGGCCATGGTGCTGCGGACCATCGGGCGGATCATCTGGGTGCCCATTTCGTTCCTGATCGCGGCCGCGCTGGCCATGCTCGTGCTCGTCACCCTCGGGCTCGAGACAATCACGCATGCGGTGCACAACCTCGACGAGGCCGATACGATCTCGGCCGCCTACGACGTGATCTGGCAGGGGACCATCATTGCCTCGGGCGCCACCATCCTGCCCGCGCTGCTGGTCGTCATCGCGGGCGAGGTCGCCCGCATCCGCTCGTGGCTCTATTACATGATCGGCGGGGGCGTCGCGCTGGCGATCATTCCGCTGCTGGCCAAGATCGACCCCGGCACGATGACCTACGCGCTGCCTGCGTTGTGGCATGTGTTCGCGACGGCGGGTTTTGCGGGCGGGCTCGCGTACTGGCTGCTCGCCGGCCGGAACGCTTGAGCCGGTCGGGCGTCTCTCCTAGGGTACGGTTAAGCTCACACCAGGGGTGACACGTGTCGGTTGTCGTTGCGATTGTCAGGTTCACCCTCGGATTTGTGGCTGCGGCGCTCACAGCGGGGGCCGTGCAAGCCCTGTTCGTGACCGGCGCAGACCTGCTCGCCCTCGACGGCGCGCGGCTCGAGAGCCTTGGCTTCCTGGCCTTGCTGGCGGCCACGCAATCGGCCGTATTCGCGCTTCCCTTCGCGGTGCTGGCGGCGTTCGTGGCAGCCTGGCTGCCAATCCGGTCGCGGCTCTTTTTCGTGGCCAGCGGCGTGCTGATCGCGCTCGCGGGCTTCTCCGCCCAGTACGTGAGCGAGGCGGGCGCGCAGACGATCTACAACAGCTATGCGCTGGCCGCCTACGTCACCTCCGGCCTCGCCGCCGGGCTGATGTATGTGCTTGTTGCGGTTCCGAAAAAGCCGAAACCCGCCGCGTAAGGCCGCTTGTCCGGCCCGCCCCAAAAATCACGCTGGCAACCCGTTGCTCGAATCCCGGTTCGTGCTTATATTGTGCGGTGCACAATAATTGATGCTGCGCGAAATTTTCGATCCCTGCGCAGCTTGCGGTGCCAAACGGAGTGGAGCCGGCGATGGGTCATTACGATCACGAACTTTCGACGCGCTTTGCGAAGAGCTGCACGACGGCGGCTTTCGGCTATGCGCGGGCCGCTTCGGCCGCCTACGCGGCGATGGCGGACCAGACGCTGTCGTTCTGGTCGACCGCCGCGCGGGCCTACAATGCGGGCGCGACCGGCGACAGCCGCGATCTTCAGCTCGTGACGGGACCGCGGCCTTACCGGTCGGCCGTGTCGTCGGCCCACATTGTTCCGTCGACGCCAAGCGAGTTCCTGAAGTTTTCGACCGATTGGGCGAATTCGCCGATGTTTGCGCCCGCACGGGCCTGGTGGGGCATGTTCCCCCTGCAGGGCACTCCGGCTAGCTGGCCGATGGCCTACGCCATGATGTCCGCCGGAGTGCCGCGCGCCGTCGCCATGCCGACCGCCGAAGCCAACATCGCGGCCATGGACGCCGCACAGCTTGCCAAGCAGTCGATCGACCGCGCGTTTTCGTCCTATCGCTCGGAGGGTGGATATGCGGTTTCGCCGATGGCCCCGGCGCAGTCGTTCATGACCGCCATGTTCCCCACGACGATCCCGGCCTTCAAGTTCCCCTGGGCGTCCTGAGCGAGCGCACTACTGCCGCGACGGTACCGTCACCACGACCGCGTTGCTTTCGGATCCCGGCATGATCGGCGAGACGGCGCTGAATGACGGCATCTTCGCGGCTGCAGGTTGCGAGGGCTTCGCGGCGATCGGAGATTTCGTCTCGACCTTCTTCGGCTCTTCCTTCGCCGCGGCGGCTTCGGCGTTCGGTTGCGGGGCCGGATCGGGCTTCTTCTCGACAACGGCGGGCTTGACGACGACGGGCTTTTCAGCCGCCCCCGGCGTCACTTCGACGGTCGCCTCGGCGGCCGGTTCGATCACCGGCACCGCAGCCTTCTTCACCGCCTTGGGCTCAGCCGGGGCCTTCTTGTGCTCGGCAGGGCCTTCGACGTCCTCGACGCGCGTGACGGCGGCCTTCACGGCGGGAGCTGCCGGAGCGCCCGGCGCGGCTGCGGCTTCCTTTTTGACGGCCGGAGCTTTCGGCGTCTTCTTGGCTGCTTTCGGTGGCGCGGGGGGACGGGCGACGCAGCGCTGCGGCGACACGGATCCGTCCGGCAGCGCGACTTCGCCGACCCAGCTGCAGGTCTTGAGATCGCGGCAAGCGGCTTCGAACAGGGTCCCGCACTGGGCCTGAGCGGCGTCCAGCGTAGCCTGGTCGCCGGACGGCAAAGCGGCGGTCGCCTGAGGCGCCACGGGCTGGTTCGCCCAGGGAAGAACCTCTTGGGCGCCTGCTGGGGCTCCCGCTGGCACGCTCCACGCCAAGGCGGCCAGGACGGCGCTTTTGGCAATCAGCTTCGCCGGATGCATTGTCACAATCGTTCCCCCGATTGACTGCTTTTGTTGGCGCTCTGCCCGGAGATTAGGCCGTTTGACGCAGAAAAACACGGCCAGATGATGGAGAATTTCTCATCTGTGTCCTAAAGCTCGGGCGCCGCCGGGCGCACTCGCGCCCTATGCATTTGATGGGACCGATGTTTCGCGCTTCCGAAGGCCCGGCCCGGAGCGACCATTGTCCTCATACATTTGCTGTGGGCACCTGAGACGGCGTGCGCCTTGCGGGGCAGCGGCGGGCCCCTATAGTGCCGCCGAATCGAGAAAGGGAACGAGGTCGAGACGATGAGCACGAAAGACTCCAAGCCGAACATCAAGAAGGTGGTGCTCGCATACTCGGGCGGCCTCGACACTTCCATCATTCTCAAATGGCTGCAGGAAACCTACGGCTGCGAGGTCGTGACCTTCACCGCCGACCTCGGCCAGGGCGAGGAGCTGGAGCCCGCGCGCAAGAAGGCCGAGATGCTCGGCATCAAAAAAGAGAACATCTTCATCGAGGATCTGCGCGAGGAGTTCGTCTCCGAGTATGTGTTCCCGATGTTTCGCGCCAACGCGCTCTACGAGGGCATCTACCTGCTCGGAACCTCGATCGCGCGCCCCCTGATCGGCAAGAAGCAGATCGAGATCGCACGCGCGACCGGCGCGGACGCCGTCTGCCACGGCGCCACCGGCAAGGGCAACGATCAGGTGCGTTTCGAGCTCACCTATTACGCGCTCGAGCCCGGCATCAAGATCATCGCTCCCTGGCGCGAGTGGACGTTCAAGGGCCGCGAGGACCTGATCGAGTTCGCGCGCAAGAACCAGATTCCGGTTGCCAAGGACAAGGAAGGCGAGAGCCCGTTCTCGGTCGACGCCAACCTGCTGCACTCGTCGTCGGAAGGCAAAGTGCTGGAAGATCCGGCCAAGAAGGCGCCCGAGATCGTCTATCAGCGCACCATCTCGCCGATGGATGCACCCGACAAGGTGACGACCATCACGATCGGCTTCGAGAAGGGCGACCCGGTTTCGCTCAACGGCAAGAAGCTAAGCCCGGCAACGCTGCTCAAGGCGCTGAACGACCTCGGCCGCGACAACGGCATCGGGCGCATCGACCTCGTCGAAAACCGTTTCGTCGGCATGAAGAGCCGCGGCGTGTACGAGACGCCCGGCGGAACTATCCTTCTGCAGGCGCACCGCGCCATCGAGAGCCTGACGCTCGACCGCGGCGCGGCGCATCTCAAGGACGATCTGATGCCGCGCTACGCGGAGCTGATCTACAACGGCTTCTGGTTCAGCCCGGAGCGCGAGATGCTGCAGGCCGCCATCGACAAGAGCCAGGAGCATGTCGAGGGCGAGGTGACGCTCGAGCTTTACAAGGGCAACGTCATCCTCGTCGGCCGCCAGAGCGCGAAGTCGCTGTACTCGCCGACGCTGGTCACGTTCGAGGACGACAAGGGCGCCTACGACCAGAAGGACGCGGCCGGCTTCATCAAGCTCAACGCGCTGCGTCTGCGGACGCTCGGCGCGCGCGACCGGAAGAAGTAAGGCAACGCCGAGTTTCGGGTTTTGTTACACGCCGGCTGCTTCATGCGGCCGGCGTTTTCTTTTGCGTCGCGCCCAGGTGAGATCTGGATCAGCGCTCCTTGCGACGGCAGTCGTCAACAGGATCCGGATCCGCTACTGGTAGGGCGGTCTGTCTACGGAAGAGGCTCGCTCCATGATTTCGCGCCCGCTTGTCTGCTTCGTGTTCGCCACGCTGATCGCAGCCGGTTCCGGCGAGGCAAGCGCGCAAAGCGAACGGCCGTGCGTGAAATCAACCGAGCCGGTGGCGGGCGAGCTGCGCAAGGTCACGACACGACGCCCCACGACGCGCGAGCTGATCACCAACTGGCACATCGTGTCTCCTGAGCTCATGTGCATCGAGACCGATGCGGGCGAGGCGAACGGGATTACAGATATCGAAGTGATTTTTTCGAAGTCCGTCGACCTCAAGAAGCTCGATGACATGCTCGGCATGTCGGTCGGCGTGAAAGGCAAGATCGTCGATGCGCGTGACGACGCCGACACCGCCATCGTGGTCGTGCTGGACGCGGAGCTTTACGACGACCTCGACGACTCCGGGATGGTCAGGCGGAAATAGCTGCGGCCGAGATGGCGCTTACTAAACAGGGCCCACTGAGCGGGCTCTCCGTGATCGCGCCGTTCTGCGACCGAACGGCCTACGTTCGGCGCTCCGGCCCGCCCCTCATGGTGCGCATAGGCAACATCCGCTTAGGGATCGCGCGCGTGGCCCCATGTGTAGGGCTTCCGCTAACCAAATCGCGGTAGTCAGCCCACCGGGCGGATTGCATAATCGCTGCCTGTCACGTGGGGTGCGCCTGAATGCTGTCCGTTCGTTCCAAAGCCGTTGCGTCAGTGCTTGCTGCCATCGCCGCTGCTCCGGCTACCGTCGCAAACGCGGGCGGCTTCGGAGATCTGGCCAGCACCGACTGGCAGGTTGGCGGTTTCGTTTTCGTCGCCCCGAAGTACGAAGGCTCGAAGGACTACGAAGTCCGCGGCGCGCCATTCATTGCGCCTGCCGGGCTTGGCGACACGAGCCGCGTGCAGTTCCGCGGACCTGACGATCTGCGCTTCCGCCTGATCGAATTCGGCGGTTTCGAAGCCGGCCCGCTGGCTGGCTGGCGTTTCGATCGTGACGACAACGACGCGGCGCGCCTGCGCGGCCTCGGCGACGTGGACGGCGGTTTCGTCGCGGGCGGATACGCGGCCTACAATCTCGGGCCGCTGAAGCCGTTCGTGTCCTATCACCATCAGTTGAGCGGCGACGACACGGGCGCGCTGATCCGTTTCGGTGCCGAAACGCGCGTGCCGCTGACGTCCGGCATCTCGGTGCAGGCGACGGCAGGCGCCAGCTACGCCGACGACGACTATATGGACGCCTACTTCTCCGTGACGCCGGGGCAGAGCGCGACTTCGGTCGCAGGGCTCGGCGTGTATGACGCGAGTGCCGGCATCAAGGACGTCTACCTCGGCCTCACGTCGGATGTTCCGCTGTCCGACGTCTGGACGCTGAAACTCAGCGGCCGGTATTCGCGCCTGGTTGGAGACGCGGCCGACAGCCCGATCGTCGAGGACGAGAACCAGTTCTTCGGCGGCCTCGGCTTCAGCTACAGGTTCAAAGTCGACTGAGCCCAGCGCTCGTCTCACTCTGTATCTCTCAAGCGTGAGATCTTCTCAGCGCCGCCGCATCTGCGGTGGTGGTTGACGTTGCGCGACGCGGTGCGACCGCGCGCCTAACGGTCCGTGGACTTATCGCCGCGATTTCAGCTTATTCGGGAACAATAAGGCCCTCGCGCCGTTTTGCGCTTATCACGCCGAAGTTCCCCAAAAGGAGATCTGTTTTGAGACTCGCCACACTCGCCATGTCCGCATGCCTGCTCGCATTCGCAGGCGCTGCCCCGACCGTCGCTGCGCCCGTTTCCGGCGCCGGATCTGCAAACGTTCAGTCCGAAGCCGCTGCCACTCAGGTGCAGTACAGCCCGTACAAGAAGAAAGGCAATTACAAGTACAATAAGTACAACAAGGGCAAGAACTACGGTGGCTTCAAACAAGGCTATCGCGCCGGCAGCCGCCATGCGCACGCGCCCAAGGGCTGGCACCGCCATTCGTATCGTCCGTCCTACTGGCAGACGCGCGGTTGCATCATGGTCGGCCCGGTTTGGTTCTGCCCATAAGGCCGCCTTTGGCTGCATTCAGTCGATCTGATCGTGCCGGAGACCTCGTCTCCGGCACATTTTCTTTGCCAGCCGAACGACTTGCGAATTGCCCTTGAATTGCCGCCGTGACCCCATCACGGTTGCGTCCGAAATCCCTGCAAGCCAGCCCGAAGCTCCCATGACCCGCACCTCGCTCAACCGCACGCTTCGCCGTGCTTATTTCTGGCTCGGCCTCGTGCTGGTGCTGTCGCTCGCTTCGAAGTTTGCCGACCGCATTCCCTATATCGCCGGAACTCCGCTGGAGGCGGCCGCCCAGGATCTCTACGAGTACCTCAAGGATATGGCGCTGGTGTTCGTGACCGTGGTCGCGGCCTATCTCGCCAACGTGTTCCAGAAGCGCTCCAACTTCGTAGAAAGCCTCGAAGAAGAGTGGCGCGGCATCGTGCGGACGAAGTCGGCGCTCTATACCTACTGCGAGAAGACCTACGTTTCGACGGACGACTACCTGGCCGCCTTCTGCCGCATCTCCGAGACGATCGACAACCTGCGCATCGTCTATGCGAACGCGGGCGAGACGGACACGCTGATCGGGCTTTACCCCTATGCGCCGCTGCACGACATGCGCCGCGCGCTGCAATCCATCGATCCGCGCAAGCGGCCCGACCTTCCGCCCGAGGACCGCAAGCTCGCGCGCGATGCCATCCTGCAATCGTTCTATGCGCTGCGCGAAACCATGCTCGAAGAGCTCGATCTCGACGAGCCCGCGCATCCGCTGCTGATCTCCAGGGGCCGGAGGCTCAAAAAGCCGGGCGCCACGCGGCGCGCACTCTTTCGGCAGGGCCGCCAGGAAAAGCGCCGGGATGGCGCACCTCCCGCAAAGCCCGAGGTGGATGCCCTCCTCAACGACCTCTACCAAGCTGAAAAAGCGGGCACAGGCGTGTAAACGGCGCTAGTGCGCCGCACCTTGACCAAAAGTTCTCCCTGTCCCTGGCGATGAGCCGCCGGGTGTGCTACCTCCGCGCCAGAATTTTTGCGGCGCACACTCTATCTCTGGTTGCGCCCGGCCATCAGGACACCCATGGATATCCGGAATATCGCGATCATCGCGCACGTCGACCACGGCAAAACGACCCTCGTCGACGAGTTGCTCAAGCAGTCCGGCTCGTTCCGCGAGAACCAGAAGGTCGCCGAGCGCGCCATGGACTCGAACGACATCGAGCGTGAGCGCGGCATCACCATTCTCGCCAAGTGCACGAGCGTGGTCTGGAAGGACACGCGCATCAACATCGTCGACACGCCCGGCCATGCCGACTTCGGCGGCGAGGTTGAGCGCATCCTGAACATGGTGGACGGCGTCGTCGTGCTCGTGGACGCCTCGGAAGGTCCGCTGCCGCAGACCAAGTTCGTGGTCTCGAAAGCCCTCAAGCGCGGCATCCGGCCGATCGTCGCCATCAACAAGATCGACCGGCCCGACGAGCGTCACCTCGACGTTCTCAACGAAATCTTCGATCTGTTCGCCAACCTCGACGCGAGCGACGAGCAGCTCGACTTCCCGGTGCTGTACGGCTCCGGCCGCAACGGCTGGATGGCCCTCGATCCGGCAGGGCCGAAAGAAAACCTGGCCCCGATGTTCGACCTGATCGTGCGGCACGTGCCGCCGCCCACGGTGGAGCCCGGCCCGACCCGTCTGCTCGCGACGACACTCGAAGCCGACAGCTTCCTCGGCCGCATTCTCACGGGCCGCATCACCTCCGGCACGCTCAAGGCGAACCAGCAGCTCAAGGCGCTCAATCGCGAAGGCAAGGTCGTCGAGAGCTTCCGCGTCTCAAAGGTGCTGGCCTTCCGCGGCCTCGAGCGCGTTCCCGTGGAGGAAGCGCACGCCGGCGAGATCGTGGCGCTGGCCGGCATGAGCGAAGCGACGGTGGCGGATACGCTGTGCGATCTCTCCGTCGAGGAGCCCATCGCAGCCCAGCCCGTCGATCCGCCGACGCTTTCGATGACGTTCCGCGTCAACGACGGCCCGTTTGCCGGTCAGGAAGGCGACAAGGTTCAGAGCCGCGTCATCCGCGATCGCCTTGCCAAGGAAGCCGAACGCAACATCGCGATCCGCGTCACGCCCTCGACCGACGGCGGCGAAGCCTTCGACGTTGCAGGCCGCGGCGAACTTCAGCTTGCGATCCTGCTCGAGAACATGCGTCGCGAGGGCTTCGAGGTCACCGTTTCGCGCCCCAAGGTCGTGTTCAAGATCGACGAGGAGACGAACCAGAAGCTCGAGCCGATCGAAGAGGTCATCATCGACGTCGACGAGGGCCACACGGGCATCATCGTCCAGAAGCTTTCCGAGCGCAGAGGCACGCTGCTCGAGATGCGGCCTTCGGGCGGCGGGCGCACGCGCCTCGTGTTCCATGTGCCCACGCGCAGCCTGCTCGGCTATCAGGCGGAGCTGCTCTCGGATACGCGCGGCACGGCCGTGATGAACAAGCTGTTCCACGCCTACGAGCCTTTCCGCGGCGAGATCGCCGGGCGCCACACGGGCGTTCTGATCTCGAACTCGGACGGCGAAGCAGCCGCGTATGCGATCTTCAACCTGCAGGACCGCGGCCCGTTCTTCATCGGCGCGCAGACGCGCGTGTATGTCGGCATGATCGTGGGCGAGCACACGCGCGACAACGATCTCGACGTCAACGTGGTGAAGGGCAAGAAGCTCACCAACGTGCGCGCGTCCGGCAAGGATGACGCCGTGCTGCTGACGACGCCCATCAAGCTCACGCTCGAGATGGCCATGAGCTACATCACCGACGAAGAGCTGGTGGAAGTCACCCCGAAGACCATTCGCCTGCGCAAGCGCTGGCTCGATCCGAACGAGCGCAAGAAGCAGGAGCGCAAGCGCGAATCTGATCGTGAGGCTGTCGCTTAGACAGCCCACGGTTACCCAGGAAAGCCTTAGAACGATTGTCCAGTTGCGTTAAGTTATACTCGATTTATTGGATGAACCGGAGCGTCCTTAGCCGCGTTGGACATTCGAAGGCCCGCATTTGCGGGCGGTGACCCGTGGGACTGGGCTTTGAAAAAACTCGATGCGCAAACGGCGCATAACATTTTGATCGCTGTCCACGACGCTTGGTCCAACGGCGCCATCGAACGAATATTGAGTCACTACACGGACGACCTGGTCTACTGGTGCAATGCAGGGTACGTGCAGGGACAGCCGTTCCAGATGGACGGCAAGCAATGCATGCGGACGTTCCTGCACACCATTCTCGCGGTCGCTGAAAGCGGCACGTCAGTGGCGGAGTTCAGTTTCGTCGATGGGCACGCGCACGCGACCATCGCGGCGCACATCAAGCATCGGCGCACCGGACACCAGCTCAGCGGCACCTACGGCCAGGTCCTCACGTTCCGCGGCCGGAAGATCTGCAGGATCGAGGAATTCCACGACGTGGAAAGCATGTCCCAGTTCTGGCGCATGGTGTCCGTCGACTGCGATGGATCGCAGCCAGAACAACACTAGACAGCCGCGCCTCGAACCGGCCGCCTACTCGATGACGACGGTGGCGACGTAGTCCATCGTGCGGTTGATGTTGTCAGGCGGCAGCAACGTGTTCAGCAGATACGACGTCGGCGAATAGTTCTCGGGCACGGCGCGATTGAAGGCGCTCCGGATCAGGCGCGCGCGCATGCGCTGGACGATACTGCCGCCGCTGACGCCCAGATAATAATCCTTCAGCGTCTCGAACTTCGGCTGCATCGCCTCCGCGACCTTGCGGTGCCCTTCGGACATCTTCGCCAGGCCCTTCGGGTCTTCGACGAACACCGACTTCAGCATCTCCTTGCGGTCGTCATTCGGAATCTTGAGCTTGTCGATGACGGTCAGCGGGCCGTCCGCAAGCCCCACGACGGAGGAGCGCCCTTCGCTCGCAACCGAGTTGCCGGCGGCATCGAGCGGCTTCATCGGCGCCTTGACGCAGGCCGGCACGCGGCTGCCCTTGAAGGCGTCGGCGGTCGTCGCCGGATCGCAGTCCCTGAGCGCGAGCACCGACCAGGCGAACTCCGAGCAATAGAGATCGAGCGTGCCGGGAGGGTTCTGCCCGAGCGCGATCTGTCCGAGGCGCTGGACGAAATCCAGCGAATGGCCGGGCTTGAACTTCGGGGCGTTGTAGTCGTCGTTGAACTTGATCTGGCTCGGATACACCTTCCTGGCGCTGGCGTTGAGACGCGTGGCCCAGGCGGCGATGTTGCGGCGCTCTTCGTCGTTCAAGGCACGCGGGCGGATGATGTGAATGAAATTCAGTGTACGGTAGTGCTCGCTGGTGAGGTCGGCGCTCATGCCCTTGCCGAGGTACTCCTCGTTCAAGGGATTGTCCAAGTTCCGCACCTTGCCGTCCTTGATGTAGGCGAGCCCCGTGTGGCTGATCCCCATCTGGATGTTCGGGTAGGCGCCGGCGCCGCCCCATTCGGCGCGGAACGTGAGCAGCAGGTCGCCGGTCTCGACGATGCCGCTCTTGGCGAGCCGCGCCGCCATGCCGGAGCGCGGCGTCACAATGAGGCGAAGACCTGCGTCGCTGCCGGTCTTGATGGCGTCCGGATGCTTGAAGTCGACCAGAACATCCGACGTCTCGAACGGCCCCTTGAGGGGCGCGCGGGTGCTGGACGGCACGGTGAAATAAATCGGGATATTGAGCTTCTTGGCGAGGCGTTCGTTCGCCTTCTCGCTGAAGGTGAAGTCCTTTTTCGCCGCCAGGGCCGGCGCGCCGGTCAGCGCCAGGGCCGCTCCCATTGCAAGCCACATACGGGTGGAGAGAGCTTTCGATGTCGGCTTTGCCATTCAATCACCTGGAACGCACATTGATCGTCGTGGATCGTTGGATCGTCTTTGGTCGTTGATCTTCCGCAGCCAATCCCTCCGGCGGAGGAGCAAACAGTACGCACGCCGGGCCGCGCCGTCCACCGTCACCGCCCGAGCCGCCGCCCCCAATTGTGACACGAGCGGTGGCGGCCAGATTCGCAGGTTGGTCTGCGGCGGTTCCGAGGCGACGCACATCACTCGAGCAGCATGCGCCCTTTTTTGAGGACAACGCGCTTGCATTCCGGCGCCCGAGCCGAAAAAATCGCGACCGAACCGCAAAAGGAGCCCGATGGAACACGATATCTCGCTGATCGCCACCATTTCGATGGGACTCGTGCTCGCCTTCATCGGCGGCATGATCGCCAATAAGCTGCGATTGCCGCCCCTGGTCGGGTACCTACTGGCGGGTGTCGCGCTCGGTCCGTTCACGCCGGGGTTCGTCGGAGACGCCCACATTGCGGGGCAATTGGCTGAAATCGGCGTCATGCTGCTGATGTTCGGCGTGGGCCTGCACTTTTCCATCAACGACCTGCTGGCGGTTCGCGGCATCGCGATCCCGGGCGCCATTGCCCAGATCGCAGTCGCGACGCTGTTCGGCGTGGCGCTGGCGCATCTGTGGGGCTGGGGGCTTGGGGCTGGCCTGGTGTTCGGCCTCGCGCTTTCGGTCGCCAGCACCGTCGTTCTCCTGCGCGCGCTCGAACAGCGCAATGAGCTCGACAGCGTCAACGGAAAGATCGCGGTCGGCTGGCTGATCGTGGAAGATCTGGCGATGGTGCTCGCGCTCGTGCTGCTGCCGGCGCTGGCCGGGGCGCTCGGCGCGGACGGCGGGAGTCGTGGCGTCGCGAGCCAGCTCTCGGGCGACAGTGTCTGGCTGACGCTGGTGCTGACGCTCGGCAAGGTCGCGCTGTTTACGGCGCTGGTGTTCGTCGTCGGCACGCGCGCCGTGCCCTGGATGCTGAAGCATGTGGCGCGCACGGGCTCGCGCGAGCTGTTTACGCTTTCGGTGCTCGCAACGGCACTCGGCATTGCTTATGGCTCGGCCGAGCTGTTCGGGGTCTCGTTCGCGCTCGGCGCGTTCTTTGCCGGCATCGTGCTCAGCGAATCCGATTTCAGCCACAAGGCGGCGGCGGACTCCCTTCCGTTCCAAGACGCGTTCGCGGTGCTCTTTTCGTGTCGGTCGGCATGCTGTTCGACCCAAGCATTCTCATCCGCGATCCGCTGTCGGTGCTGGCCGTGCTGTTCCTGATCGTGTTCGGCAAATCGATAGCCGCGTTCGCCATCGTCATGCTGCGCGGCTTTCCCGTGCGGACGGCGCTCACGGTTTCGGCGAGCCTCGCGCAGATCGGCGAATTCTCATTCATCCTGGTCGCCCTCGGAGTCTCTCTCGGAATGCTGCCGCCGGAAGGGCGCGATCTCGTGCTTGCGGGCGCCATCCTGTCGATCACGCTCAACCCGCTCGTGTTTGCCGCCATCGAGCCCATCATGGGGTGGATCAAGGCGCGCCCCGCCCTTGCCGCGCGGCTCGAGCGCGCGAGCGCGGACGAGCTCGTGAATGCGGGCGCGGTGGAAGCCGGATTGAAGGACCATGCCATCATCGTCGGCTACGGCCGGGTGGGGGAGGTGATCGGCGAGCAACTCAAGGCGCAGGGCCTGGATTTCGTCGTCATCGAGGAAGACCGCAGACGGCTCGAGGAGCTGCGCCGGCAGGGCCTGAACGCGATCTACGGGGACGCGGCGGCTGTCGGTGTTCTCGACGCCGCGGGCGTGGCGAACGCCAAGATCCTGATCGTCGCCATTCCGCCCGGCATGCTCAAGCGGCGGATTATCGAACTGGCGCGCGAGGCCAATCCGGCCATCCAGACGGCGGTGCGGACGCATCGCGCCTCCGAGCTCGCCTATCTCAAGTCCCAGGGCGTGGGCTTCGCCATCATGGGGACGCGGGAAGTGGCCCTGGGGCTGCTCGGCTTTGCGCTGACGAGCATGGGGTATTCCGATAAAAGGGCGCAAGCCGTAGTCCAGGAGGCCCGGCTTTCCGGCGACGGGGCGGCCTTCGACCGGGAACTGCTGGAGGCAACGCCCGAACTCCGGGAGCACAAGGAGCCAGACGGGCCGACCTAGCGGGCAAGCGGGCAGATTCTTCGCAGTTTCGCGCGCCGGGGAAGCCCATTAGGATGGCCGCCGGTCAAGACGGGTAGGGGAGTTCTGATCATGGCGCAGGCGGATACCGCGGGCGGGCCGGACGGCAAGTTCGAGCCCACCATCTATGCCGCAACCGGCGGGCGCAAAACGACCTTCTCCTTCGTGTTCCTGATCCTGCTGCCGTTCTTCGCCAGCCTGCCGGCGATGATGTACATGCGCGTCAAGCACGGCCTCTACTTCGACGCGGCCGGCCTCGCCATCATGGCCATCGGCTTCTCGATCCTGATGTTCCTGATCGTGATCGAACTCCTGTTCTCGCTGCGCGCGCGTGTCGAGATCGGCGAGAAGTCGGTGAAGATGACGCTGCCCTCGGGGCGCGGGCCAACGCCGATGCTGTTCTACAAGACCTACGACATCCCCTACGATCAGGTGCAGACGGTCGAGACGCGCCGCGAAATCTATGGCGGCTCGATCGTGCCTGTGCTGCTCAAGGGCGCGCGGTTGATCACCAAGGACGATAAAGCGATCCCGATCGGCTACATCAGCGAAGCCAATGTCGATCCGTGCTTCCCCTATCCCGAGATCGCCCAGAAGATCGCCGACCGGGCGCGCCTGCCGCTGATCGACCGCGGCAACGTGCGCCGCTCCTTCCGCCGCAAGTTCTTCGGTTTCAAGCGTGGCAGCGTGAGCGAGGTCGACACCGTCGACGACGCGCAGATCGCCGATCTCAACCGGTCGCACCACAACGTCGTCATGGGGTTGATGGGGGCGCTGGCGGTTCTGATGGTGATCGGCATCGTCGACGATTTCGCGAGCGAAACGCCGATCGGCCAGACGGCCTCGGCCGCAATGCCGATTTCGGGCACGCTGGCGCCGACCGCGGCTCCGAAGCGCAAGTAGACGCGGCCGTCCGGATCAGTTGACGAAGATGCGCACGGTCCGGCGGCGGCGCCCCGCGTAGCCGCTGAGCAGGGCCAGTGCGCCGAACGCCACGAAGGTCGGCACCTCGAGCAGCGGCCCGATGAGGTTGCCCCAGAGCCAGGGGGACGCCTCGACGACGGCGCGCCGGGCGACCTCGAAGGAGCTTGGGCTGAGCTCCTTCCAATGGCCGGCGAGCGAGGTGGCGTGGAAGCTGCCGACGCCGTAGCTGGCTGGGGTGGCATCGACCACCAGGGCGACTGTCGCCACCAACAGGAAGACGGCTGACAGGAAGCGGAAAACGGCCATTCCGAAGCTCTCGATCGATGGAGCGGCGCGGCTGCGCCGGTCGCGGCCATCCTAGAGGAGCTCTGCGCCGAGGGGAATCGCGGACCTGCTCCGGGCCTTTGGATTGCGGTGTTTCCAGCCCGGCACGATCTCTTGCGTGGCTCCGCGATAGCCGGTCCCACTTTGCCGGACGCTGGGCAATTGCCTAGCCGTGCGTCCGGCCTGCAAGAAGACCTGCAAGAGTGCCGTTTGGCGTGTTGCCAGTCCGGCGGTTCTGGGTATAGTGCGCCGCTTCAGGCCGGGACCGGCGTTGCTTCGCGACGCATTTCCGCCCGGCCTGCACGGTCCTTTTTCTCAACCAGACTAGGATCGGTTTTGCGCCGGAGAGATGGCCGAGTGGTTGAAGGCGCACGCCTGGAACGCGTGTAGGCGGGCAACCGTCTCGTGGGTTCGAATCCCACTCTCTCCGCCAATTCCACGTTCGCCAGCGTTCACTGCGGATCGCGGACATCGCCATATAGCTAGCAAAACTAGGGATAAGTTGTGCGCCGCAGTTCGCCAGCATCCGTTGGCATCCGCAAAAATTGATGGTATTCCCGTTGGTGTCGCGTATCGAAATACCAACATCGACGGGAGCCGCTCATGCCCCTCACCGATACAGCGATCCGCAACGTAAAGGCGCGCGGTGAACCGTTCAAGATTTCAGACGGTGGCGGCCTGCATCTGCTCGTACAGCCGAACAACTCGCGCCTCTGGCGGCTAGCCTACAGGTTCGCCGGCAAGCAGAGGACGCTAGCGCTCGGTAGATATCCAACAGTGTCCCTCTCCAAAGCGCGAGAAATGCGCGACAGCGCGAAACGGCTACTGGCTGATAGGATTGATCCCAGCGCCCAGAAGCGGCGCGACAAACTCGCTGCGCGCGCCGCCGGCGATGCCACGTTCAAGGCGCTCGCGCTAGAGTATCTCGACAACCGTCGCCACACCCTGACACCCCTCTATGCCGACCAGCTCCTCCGCAGACTGGAGGCGGACATCTTTCCGCATCTGGGATCACGTCCAATCGCGGAGATCGATGCGCCGGAGCTGTTGGACGTTCTGCGCGGCGTGGAGAAGCGAGGCGTTATCGAGCAGGCGCGACGGCTGCGGCAGAGCGTCGGACAGGTTTTCCGCTACGCAATGATCACGGGCCGGGCAAAGCACGACCCTTCGACGGCGCTCAAAGGCGCTCTTAAGCCCAAAGGCCGGCAAAGGCACCACATGCCGATGCCTCGCGACGAGTTGCCCGGTTTCCTCCGCGGGCTAGACGCCTACGACGGCGATCCGCGCACGGCGCTGGCACTGCGCTTGATCGTGCTAACTATGGTCCGCACGACCGAGCTACGTGCTGCGCGCTGGGAGGAATTCGAGCACCTCGACGGGCGTGAGCCTCTTTGGCGCATTCCCGCCGAGCGTATGAAAGCCCGCTTCGAGCACCTCGTGCCGCTGTCCGGTCAGGCCGTTGCCACGCTCGCCGAGCTTCGCGCGCTCCCGGGCGCGAGGGCAAACGGCTTTTTGTTTCCTTCGCCATCGCGCGAGGGCTGCATGTCGAACAATACGATGCTCTTCGCGCTCTACCGCATGGGCTGGCACGGCCGCGCCACCGTGCACGGCTTCCGCGGCGTCGCCTCGACGATCCTCAACGAGATGGGATTTCCCGGCGATTGGATAGAGCGGCAGCTCGCGCATGACGAGCGCGACGACGTGCGCGGTGCTTACAATTCGGCGCAATACCTACCCGGCCGGCGAAAGATGCTGCAGCGCTGGTCGGATTGGCTCGATGAGATCAAACGCACGGGCAAGGTTGCTGTGCTCGCGCGGGAGGCCGCGGAATGACTGATTGGCGCGCAAACGGGAGAAAACTCCTGTCTACTTGGGAGCAACGCCGGAGCGAGGAATGGCAACGCATTGCCCCGCACGTCGAGCCTGTTTTAAAGTGGTGGGACGAGGAAAATTCATTCCCGCGCGCGGTGATGGCCGCCTTCGGGGTGGAGCAGAACCGCGAGCCGTTGATCGCACTGCTGCGATCTGAGAAGGCTATCTCGATGATGGATCGAGAATGGCTCGCTGACGAGCTAGAGGGCGCCGACGTTGTTCGAATAGTGCCAGAAACCTTGACTCGCGGACGGGGGGCGCCGCCCAATCTAGATCAACAACGCGCGGCGCGTGACGCTAGGAAGTTCTTTAACGACTGGAAGCGCCTCAATAAACAGGATGACATCAGCGACCTGGCAATGCGGAAGCAGATGCTAGAGGAGTCCGTTGAAATCGTTCTCAAGCTTCACCGGTTGGAGGCCGCAATTGATCCTGAATCCATTCTGGGGCGAATGCGACGTGGGAAAAATCGCCAATAATAAGCGTTTTGCGCGCAATTGCGGTGGCGCGCTGATTTAGCAAATCACTCATCGTCCTTCGTGCAGTATCGCCAACGTTCACGAGGGCTACGATGCAAGACAGCGATAAGATCGCCTACACGCCCAAGTCTCTTTCTCATGCGACGGACACGGGCCTGACTAAAATTTGGGAAGCCATCAAGAAAGGCGACCTTAAAGCGCGGAAGCTCGGCCGGAAGCGCCTCATCCTGCGCGAAGACGCCGTGGATTGGCTCAAAGGGCTTCCGGCATGAGCAGCCGTCCCAACCCACGTCTCGATACGTGTCGGGACAATGAAAATCACGTCTCAGGACGCTCGCTGTTCGGACTTGGGACGGCCTTCCGAGCAATTGCGAGACTGTTCTCCGGATATCGGCGCTCGTCTCAGGACGCAGCCCAAATGGCTGACCAGCGGCGATGGACTTTCGACTGGCCAGAAGAGATCCTCGCTCGCGTTGCAATCGCGCGTACAGAAGATTTCGCCGCCTGGCTGCGCGAGAATGGGTGGCGAGAGCTTACCCGTCGACAGCTGATCTCTCGATATTGGGAGTTCATCGAGATCACCGCCACTCGACCGCTCACAGGTTGGGGTCGCTTTGATCGATCTCTGCGCGGCGCGGGCATTCGGCGAGTCCGTTCAACTGTCGGTGCGCGGGAATACGGCTACCAATTGGCGCCCGCTCGCCCAAAGCTCGTCGCGCGCACCGATCTGCGCGACCAGCGCAGCGTCGCATGATGTGTTCACGTTTCGCGATTGTCCACGCATATCGGCCCGGATAACTCCGCCGGCCGCACATGAAAGAAAAGGCACCTGAGAGCGTCGCTCCAAGGTGCCTTTGAAAACTGTCTGAGCCTGCCAGCTCAGTGTCGGCGTTGCGTTCGAGTTCTCTACATCCAGCGAGAAACGGAAGCGCGTCGTCTTGAGCATCGGTAAGTTTATTCGCCGGTTCCGTCAAGCGCGCCTGCTGCACGACAGGGCCAGATGACGACGGAACCGCCGCTAGAACTTCCTCACAACATCGAAGCGGAACAGGCGCTACTCGGCTGCCTGCTGATCCACAATCACGCGTTCGAACGCCTTGAGGCGCTGGGCGCGGAGCACTTCTTCGACCCGCTGCATGCTCGCATCTTTGGCGAGGTCGCTGACTGTGTCGCTGCCGGCCGGCTTGCAACGCCCGTCTCAATGAAGACCGCCTTTGAGCGCGACGCGCCGATATGCGACGATCTCACCGTACCTCAATATCTCGGACGGCTCGCCGCCAACGCGGCATCGACCGCGCATGTTGCCGACTACGCGACAACGCTCATCGATCTCGCGAAGCGCCGCCAATTGGTCGAGATCGGTCAATGGATCGTCCGCGAGGCATATGAGGCGCCAATTCATGAGCCTGCAGAGCGGCAGATCGAGGGCGCAGAACGTGCGCTCTTTCAAATCGCGGAGAGCGGCCGGCACTCGGTCGCGGAGGCCACCTTCTCCACGGCCGCCGCGGAGGCAGTCAACGCCGCCAATGAGGCGTACCGATCGAAGGGGGCGACGCGCGGCCTAGCGACCGGCTTTATCGACCTTGATGCCAAACTCGGCGGCCTGCAAGCGTCCGACCTGATCATCATTGCAGGGCGTCCCGCGATGGGAAAGAGCGCCCTCGCAGCTAACATCGCGTGGCGCATTGCCTGCCATGGCCGAGCATCGCCGGATGGCGAGCCGATTGCTGCGCCGGTTCACTTCTTTTCGCTTGAGATGAGCGCTGAGCAGGTTGCGACACGAATTTTGTCGGCAGAGACCGGCGTTCCGAGCGAGAAACTGCGGCGTGGCGCAGTCGAAGAGAAGGACATGCGCGATCTGATCGCTGCCGAACAGAAATTTCGCGATGTCCCGCTGATCGTGGACCAGACAGGCGGCATATCCATCGCTCAACTCGCGGCGCGGGCGCGGAGAACGAAGCGACGCCGCGGCACAGCGCTGATCGTCGTCGACTACCTCCAATTGATGACAGGCGCCCAGCGCCGAGGTGGCAACCGCGTGGAAGAGGTGACGGAGATTACGACCGGCCTCAAGGCGCTCGCCAAAGAGCTTCAGGTGCCCATCATCGCCCTTTCGCAGCTCTCCCGTCAGGTTGAGGGCCGAACGGAAAAACGGCCTCAGCTTGCAGATTTGAGGGAAAGCGGGTCGATCGAGCAGGACGCCGACGTTGTCATGTTCGTGTTTCGCGAGGAATATTATGTTGAGCGCGCCGAGCCGGACCCTTCCGACGGCGTGCGCTACGGCGAGTGGCAAGACGCGATGCGGCGATGTGCCGGTAAGGCGGAAGTGATCATCGGCAAGCAGCGTCATGGTCCCACAGGAATCGTGCCAATGATGTTCGATGGGCGGCTGACGCAGTTCGCTGACCTCTCACGCAGCCGCTTGCCAATGGTGGCCGCATGATCAACACCGGACGCGCTCCATACTTTCCATTCTACGTTCAGGACTTCATCCACTCCTGTCGCCGCTCGGGCATGACCGCCGAGGAAGTCGGTGTTTTCATCGTATTTCTTTGCAAGCAGTGGGAGGCGGGAGGGCCGGTTGCCGATGATCTGCGCGCGTTGACCACCTACTGCGGCTGGGACATTCGCAGCGTGCGCCGGCTCATCGAGCGGCTGGTCTCGATCGGCAAGATCAAGCGGTTGGCCGATGGGCGTTTCTCAAGTGCACGGATGCAAGACGAGATCGAGAAATACGTGGCGCGCGCGAAGGCTGCCCGAGAGCGTGAGAACCGCAAGCGAGCGCTAGATCCGGCCGGACTTCTCGGAGAAGTTGGAGGAGATGTCTCGGAGAAGTTCCGCAACATAGACGGGCCACCTACGGGCGAAGTTTCCGAAACTGCCAACAATATCAAACGTAGCATGACCACCGACGGGAGCACCGATCGGGCTCTACCATATCCATATCCAGAACCAGATAAGAAGACTATGCCGACCGTGCCGGTCTGCACGGCCATCGAAGCGCCTGATCTGAACGCTCGCGCGCCTAGATGCTACACGGCCGACTTCGAGGCCTTCTGGTCGGCCTACCCGGTCAAAGATGGCAAGTGGCCTGCTTTCGAAAAATCCTGGCGCAAACTCAGCGCAGTGGATCAGGCGCGCGCCACCGCCGCGGCGGCGCTCTATGCGGAGCGCGTCCAACGCGAAAAGATCGAGAAGCCGAAATGGGCGCAGGGATGGCTCACGGATCGTCGCTTTGACGACGAGCTTGCACGCCCTGGAAGTGCCGCCGCAAAGCGCCCGTGGTGGGAAGATCCCGACAAATTGGCCGGTCTGACCGAGGATGACTGGGGGCACCTGATCAGCAAGCACGCGAATGGCAAGTGGCCTACCGCCGAGCTCGGCTACGCGCCTGGCCATGATCGGTGCGTCGTGCCGCCGACGGTTGTTGCCAAGTTGCGCCTGACGGAACGCTACACCTCTGCCGGCCTCAGCCGGGAACAGCATTAGAACCACATTTGTCAAACCGCTCGGAGCTGCTGAGATGAAACAACGTGAAGAGCTTGTCGACGAACTCGCTCGGATGGAAGCAATCGCACGGAAATACCTGACGGCGGCCAGTCTAGCGGTGAACGACCCGAGATGCGAAGCACTTCAAGAAGAAGTCTCGACCTCTCGGGAGATCGCAGAAACGCTCCTGCTCGTCACTGAAACGGGACAGTGGGGCATCACGAGCGGCGAAGACGCCATCCGCGCCCATGAGCGCGCAGCTTGGTTGCTCGCACGCCTGAACGAACAAACTGCATGGATGGATGCATGCGGGCAAGCGGCGTTCGTTCAAGATCTCCGCGTTTACAGATCCTAGGGAGAGGCCTGATGGCTATTGAAGTTGACCGTCTCGTTACGGTGCTCGAAGCGCAATATGGTCCCTATCTGCGCGACCTTAATCGAGCGCAGCAGGACACGAACCGAAAATTGGCGGATATCGAGAAGCGGTTCGCGCAGACCAATGCCTCGGTGTCGCGTTCGGTCGGATCCATGGGCGCCGCGCTGGGAACGATCGGCGCTTATCTCTCGGTCGATCAGATTATCGCCTACGCCAACGCCTGGACGCGCGTCACGCGCTCGATCGACGCCGGCTCGGACGTCTTCGGCATTAGTCTCAAGTCGGCCGAAGAGTTGACCGACCTTGCCAACGAGGCGCGGATCGACGTCGAGGCATATACGAAAACCTTCATCCGCACCGCGGCCGCCGTGCGTGACTACGGCATGGACGCCAACGTTGCGGCCGAGGTCACGAGCACGCTCGCAAAGGCGCTCAAGTTGGGCTCGGCCTCGGCGAGCGAGCAGGCGTCGACCATCTTGCAGTTTTCGCAGGCGTTGCAGAAGGGCAAGCTCGACGGCGACGAATTCCGCACCGTCATGGAAAACGCCGGCGTCATTCAGGAATTGCTCGCAAAGCGCCTCGGCGTGACCAAGGGCAAAATTGTTGAAATGGCCGCCGACGGCAAGTTGAAATTGCTCGATCTCGTCGGCGCGATGCAGGACGGCAAAGAGAGCATTGACGCCGTTTTCAACATGCAGCCGACGACGGTCGACGAAGCCTTCACGAAGCTGAATAACAATATCATCCGCTTCGTGGGCGAAATGGACAGCGCTTATGGGATTTCTAAATCCCTGACCGGCGCCCTCGACTTCCTCGCCTCGAATATCGACACGGTGGGCAAGGCTGCGCTTGTCGCCGGCATTGGTCTCTTAGCGATGTTCGCGCCTGCCATCATCGGTGGCATGGTGGCGCTTGGCGCTGGCGCTGTGGTGGCTGGCGGCTCGCTCGGAGCGCTCTTCGGTGTCATTGGCGGTGGCGCCGCTGCGCTCTCGCTCTTTGGCGATCAGGTCGACATCGCTGCCGACGGGCTTGTGAGCCTCAAGGACGTTGCTCGGGCGACGGCCGAGCAGTTGCGACTGTTGACCGAGGAAGAACAGCGGCTCGCCGCCTTCACGTCGGGCGGCTTTGCGGACGCCTTCGGTGAGAGCTTTATGGACCGGGTGCGCCGTCAGTCGAAGGAGTTCGCGCTCGGCCGCGGTTTCGAGACGACGGTCTCCAAGGAGCGCCCGACGCACAAGCTCGAAGGGCCGGGCGCCGACAAGGATACTGAGAAGAGACAGAAGCGGTTCGAGCGCAAGATCGCGCAGGCTAACCGGCAGATCGACGCTGCGGAAGCTGAGGGGCGTGCGGTCGGTAAGAGTGCCTTTGACGTGGCGCGACTCCGGAAAGAGCAAGAACTCCTGACGGCCGCACGCGAGAACGACATCCAGCTCACGCCGCAGGTGCTCGCCGACATCGACCAGACTTCCCTTCGCTACGCAAAGGCAGTGACGGGAGCGGACGCGACGCGGGCGGCATACGAAGACCTCGCGAACACTAGTAAAGCGTTCCTGTCCGACTTCGTGCGCGGAATGAAGAACGGAGAGAGCGCGTCGGATGCGCTTGCGAGCGGTCTCGACCGGATCTCGGACAAGCTGATTGATATGGCGGTTAACAATCTCGTGGAGACGGCGCTTGGCGGCCTCACGGGTCGCGGCGGCAACTCGCAGGCCGGCGGGCTCGCCGGTGGGCTCATGTCGCTATTCGGCTTCGCTGACGGCGGAATTGCGGCCCACGGCAAGCCGGTTGAGCTTCCTCGCTTCGCCAAGGGCGGCGTATCGAATTCGGCGGCCATCTTTGGCGAAGCCGGGCCCGAGGCGGCCGTCCCGCTGCCCGACGGGCGCCGGATCCCCGTCGACCTTCGGATGCCGGCGCCCGCCGTTGTCGGTGGCGGGATGACGCTCAACTTCGCGCCGAACATCACGCTTGAGAACGGAACGCCCGAAGGCGTGCAACCCGCCAAGTCGGAGTTGATACCGCTTATTCAACGGGTGGCGCGGAACGAACTCTCGCAAGCATTCGATCGGAACGACGCTTTTCGCTGGCTGAAGGGGGGGTGAGCCGTCCCCCAAAAGGAGACGTCTCTCATCCCCTTGAGTGGGACGGGCAGCACGCGCCTGCCGAAGAAGCCCTAAGCCTTCCGAGCGAACGGAACAGGAATGCCGAAACTCAGCCGATGGGAACGGATGGCAATCTCGTTCCTAAAGAAGCCGATGCGCATGAAGTGCGAGGCCAGGACGCGAGCCGGTGGAGCCTGTCAGGCGCCGGCGGCACCGAACGGGCGATGTAAGCTTCACGGAGGCCGATCAACCGGACCTCTAACGGAGGAAGGCAGGGCACGTATCAGTTCCGCTCAGCGCCTACGGTGGCGCCTTTGGCGAGAGCGCAACACCCAGCGCGCAAGGCTCGCTAGCTGACTAGCCTTGACCTATCGCCTCGCGCGTCTTGGGGTATTACCGCCCGGAAGCCTGCGACTGGCCAGCGGACGTCATCTAGCGGTGCAACACGCAACAGTATGCAACACCGCTACGCGGGTCAGGCGAGTGTTGCGCAAACCTAGCGTTGAAGGCATCTGAGGCCGTTAACCCGTGTGTCAAACGTTTCACGGACCGCTCCCGCGCGGCCATCCGGTCGGATTCGTCCTGACTGGTAGCTTGGAAGCCGACCGGTTTGGTCCGACCGCCTGGGAAACCGCCGCGCTGAAACCGCCGCAATAAAAACCCCTGTTTTCGATGGGGAGTTATTCTTGCGGGAGTTTCGGCCGCACACTTCTTGATCGCGCCCAGCGCACACCGCTCCCGTGCGTGCTGTCTTCTGACAGTAGCTCGACACCCGCTTCTCGGACTGCGGCGACAATGCGATCCCACACATCGGCAGAGACGTGCCCATGCCGCCGGCCCGGGGAGACACTGACCGTCCCGCCAATCTCGATCCTATGAACCGTGCGCGGCGTCACGTTCGCCTTTTCAGCCAAATCGGCGACGGTCATCTCGGCGAGGGCTCGGGCTGCCGTAAGCTGGCGGCCGTCGAAAGTGGGCAGGTCATCCATAACCTACGTTCAATCACGACATTCATCAGGGATCAATCATATCCCTTGACGGGGATAAATCATATCCCTATGTTGGATTTGACAATAGGTGTTTATCACTACCTATCGGCTCAAATGGGATCTCCCATGAATTCGATCGTCACCGCGGATGGCAACGGCCACGTCTCATTGCTCTCCGGTCTCTCCGAGAGCGCACACGCCTTCGCTCGCGCCTCGTTGGCCGATAACACCCGCCGGGCCTATGCGGCGCAGTGGCGGCTCTGGAGCGAGCATTGCGCAGTGCTGGGGCTCGCCCCCCTGCCGGCGCTACCGGCCAATGTCGCGAACTGGATCGCGAGCCGGGCGAACATCGGCACCCGAGGAGGCAAGCGGCGCAAGACTGGCGGCGCAGGCCAGGCGATCGCCACGCTCAGGACCGCTGTCGCTGCGATCAAGGCCGCACACGAGGCCAACGGGCTCGCCTTCGACACCAGTGCCGCAGAGTTGCGCATGGTCCTGAAAGGCATCCGCCGCGAGAAGGCGGAAAAGATCGCTAAGGCCGCGCCGCTGCGCGCTGGGCTTCTTCTCGATGTTATCTCGGGCCTTGGCGCATCGTCTCTAGAAGCTCGTGACGCGGCCCTGCTTGCTCTGGGCTACGCCTTCGCCCGCCGCCGCTCGGAGCTGGCTGGCCTAGATCTCGGTCGGCTCGGGGACGGCGACGGCGTGCTCTCCAGCGACGGCCACTCCCTTGCCGTCACGCTCGTTCGCCACAAGACGCAGACCGGTGAGCCCCTAGTGTCCGTGGTGCCGCGCGACGGCAGCGAGGTCGCGGTCAAAGCAATCGAGGCCTGGCTCGCACTTTCCGACGTCCAGCCCGGGCAGCCGGTGCTCCGCCGCATCCTCAAGGGCGGCAAGATCACCGCTGAGCGGCTACATCCGCAGAGCGTGACCGGCATCATCCAGCGCCGCATCGCGGAACACTTCGAGCGCAAGGGCGTGCCGGCCGCTGTAGCCCAGCGCGAGGCCGAGCTCTATTCCGGCCACTCGCTGCGGCATGGCTTCTGCACCACGGCCGCCGAGGCAGGTGCCAGCGTCCAGGCGATCATGAGCGTCACGGGGCACAAATGCGTGCCGATTGTCATGGGATACACCGCTGCCGCTGATCGGGCCCGCATAAGCCCGCATCGGATCAAAGGCGTGGGATTGTCTGTCACGAGCGCCGCTAAGTAGTTGTCTCCTTCGTCGGCGAATCTTGCTCTCCCCGCACGCGGAGAGGGAGCCGACGGAGGGCAAAGCATTTAAGCGGGTAGGTGTCCGTAAACTTCTGTGGCTTGGTCTCAGCGGCTTTGCGCTGCTAGTCCTTTTCGGGCCGAAGCCCACAGAAGAGCAGGCTGCGTGAGCGACAGATCAAGCGAACCAACGCTGAGATCGCGAGGGCATCTAAATCGGATTCCCTTACCAGGGATAACGCTCGGCTCGATGCCGAGATTCAACACGCTCGGAAGACCACGGGAGCTTGCGTCCCACCCGCTACCGGCCACTCTGCTTCATCTCGGGGCGACGCCGTTTGGGTTGCCCGCGTCGACGCCTTGGCCTGCCTGTCGGAGCGGAACGCGGCGGCATCCGGAGCTGGGGTGACGGCAGCCGTGTGCCGCACGTGAGTGGCGCTGTCTTGGCGGAGGAGAGAGCAGGGGACAGACCCCCACGCTTCACAAGGGCTCGACGCATCCGCGCCGGACGCCCCCTCCAAATCACGTTTCCGGACCTCCGCATAAGAATTTTATGGAAGTGTTTGAGCGACTTGCTAACGTGGCGTGCTTGTCGACGAGGCCGAGCTTTCTAGCTTGCCGATGCGCCGCCAAGGAGGCGGCCGCCCACCGCTTTTGGGGAAGAAAATCGATGACAGCACGATTGGTTCGCAGCTTGCGCTCCTGGCAGCCCACCATTTCACAGTTTTCCACTTTGGCGGACTGCCAATCCCGCCGCCGCCCAAGCACCCAGCGGAGAGGCGGCACCGCCGTAGAGCGTCATCGTCAAGATCGCGCAGATGCGCGACATCACCGATCAGTCGGCGTTTACAGGGCGCGCGCAGCCGTCTGGGGAGACCGAACTCGTCATGAAACCGCAGTGGTTCTCACGGGCGGCAAAGCACTATCGAAAGGAGAGACAGACAAATGACACGGCTGCTGTTTTTGGGGTTTGCGCTATTGCTGTCCGTTTCCTGCGCCGAAGCTGACGCACTCCAGATAACATCGTTCAAGTTCCCACGGATCAAGGCGTCTACCTACATTGATCATGCGCAACGAAAGATACTGATCTACGTGCCGCACGGCACTGACCCGAAGTCGCTTGAGCCGGAAATTACTCACAACGCCGCTTCATTGAAGCGCACGCCGGAAGGTGTCGTCGGATTCCCATACGCCATCGGTTATGAGTTAACTGGGCTTAATGGTGAAAAGGTCAAGTACGGAGTTTTCGTCACTGTCCACCACTGGGAACTGATCACGAACTCGCCGGGACCGAAACCGCGCGACGGTGCTGGATTGCTTTCATTCAAAGGCAAGCTCTGGCTGCTCGGCGGTTGGGAAGCGCCGCTCACCACGAACCAAGTCTGGAACTCTGACGACGACGGCAAGTCGTGGACGCGCCTAGCCGACGCTCCTTGGCGTCCGCGCCATGGGGCCGGGTGGGTGGTATTCAACGACCGTATGTGGGTCATTTCGGGGGACGAACTCGCCGACGTTTGGTCGAGTCCTGACGGCATCAACTGGACCGAGGAAACCAGCGCCGCGCCGTTCGGCCGGCGTTACACACCCTATGTCGCGCCGTTCAAGGGCCGCCTTTGGGTGATGGGCGGACTATCGTGGATCGACCGTGATGGAAAATCGGTTTGGCCAGGCGTGCGCGCATTCGACGATGTGTGGTCATCTGAAGACGGTCGCGAATGGAAGCTGGAACTTGAACATGCGCCGTGGGCGGCGCGTGGCTTGATCCACGGCTTTGCGGTGCTGCGTGACCGACTTTACATCATGGGAGGCGGCGTAAAGTCTGGCATCGGCGCAGGTCGCGGCACGGACACAACCGCCGAGTATAGTGATGTCTGGTACACAACGGACGGCCGCGATTGGGTCCGATTGTTGGATCGAGCGCCTTGGTCGGCGAGAACGCATTTTACCGTTACCTCGACACCCCTATACATCTATGTCACCGACGGATCGGTCCGCTCGCAACAAAAAATGTCGAATGATGTTTGGCGAACTGCAAGCGGACACACGTGGGAACAACTGACTCCGACCCCGTGGACACCGCGACATGCGTCGGCCCTTACCTACCACAAAGGGCGCCTCTACCTGGCAACCGGATTTCTCACTGCCGACGTCTGGGCGATGGACAGTCGTTAGCCAAGCGAAGCTTTGCGATTGTAGCTAGCTGACTTGTTCGACAATAGTGTGCCATACCCATAACGCCCCCCGCAGCGTCGCTGCGGGGGGCGTTGTCATTGTTCGCCCAAATGGGGTGGTTCTGCGCCGGCGCAGTGGTCGATTTCGATAGCAACGAATGCCAAAACGCGTTCAAGCGCGATGACGTCGTTAGCCGTCGCAACCACGCTCGCGTCGTCCGCCATGGCATGAAGTTGATCCATGATCGCGAACAGGATCGGTGGCGGCTTTTGTGTAACGCTGGATACGATGGATTTGTACATCGCTAAGCCGCGCGGCCGAGCGATGACAGCTGAGAGTCGGCAAAGCAGTCCAGAGGCACGTTGTTTCTGCGGTGCATCTCGGCGACCGTTTCCTCCGAGCACTCCATCAGGATCGCAAGCGAAGGCACGCCCCCGAAATCCCGCGGCTCGGTGAGCCGATCGACCGGGCAGCCCGCCCGCCGCACGATCTTCTCCATGCGGACGTCGAGGACCGTCAGGATGTGCGTGAGGCCGGAGTTGAAACCCGTTTCGAGCAGGGTCGTGAGCATCAACCCGGTTACCTCCGCGAGGCCGCGCGGGCCGCGATCGCGCGCCAGTGAGGTATCGACTGCGAACCGCGTGCTTTCCCAGATGAGCGGGCTGCGGATTGGAATGCCCTCCGGCATCAGCCCGCGGAACACGTCTGCCAACATGTGTGGTCCGGTGGTTTGCAGCAGCCTGAAGGTTGCGACGACCCGGTTCAGATCGTCGATTGCAAGCGCATAGAGAGGATTGAGGTCATCGAACTGGTCGCGTTCGCGGCCGTCGACAACCGTGACTTCCCAGTCGAGCCTGTCCTTGAAGACGCGGGCTCTCAGCTTGAACATTTCGTCGATGAGGTGTGGGTGGTTGCCGGCCTCGTGGCCGGAGATAAGCTGAACTTTCATTGAGCGATCCCCATTGTTTGCACAATCGCGGGGGGATCGTCCGTCCAAGTCCGTTTACCATCTACTGGTCACCTTGCCAGTGGACCGCGGCTCAGATGAGGTTCAGCTTAATTGCGCGCGCGACGGCCTGGATGATCGACGACACTTGCATCTTCGAGCGCACGCATTCGAAGTGGTAGCGGACCAGTCTCTCGGAGATGCAGAGGATGACGCTGATGTCGAAAGCGGATTTGCCGTTGGCAGCCCACTTCAGGCATTCAAGCTCTCGCGTCGTGAGCTTGAAGTCGGGCGGCGGTGCACCAAGCTGCTCCAGCACCCGATTGTGGAAATGGTTTGAGATGACGAGGAAGTCGCGCCTGATGCGCCGCTGTTCCGCCTTCCACCTGCGGCTGGTCCAATCGGCGTTGAGGCTGAACATCGCCGTTTCGTTGTTCGCGCCACGTATCGGAATAGAAAGGCCTTGGTGGCCAAGGCCGAACTCGATCGACTCGCCAAAAAAGTTGCGCGCTGCGGGAGTATGATCGCGCACGTCCGACCAATCAAGCGGCAGAATGCGCCCCAGCCCGACCTGGATGACGGGGTCGATTGAAACGTAGTCCTGGCTGACGTAGCGGTGAACCCAGTCGCGGCTGTAGCTGGTGAGGATGTATGCTGGGTCTTTGACGCGGGGAATGTTTACGCCGAGGTAGGACGCATTGCTGAGCCCGTATCTGGAGGCGATGGCCTTCAGCGTGTCGTCGCCGAGGTCGGAGCTCACGACGTTGTCCAGGTCTTCCACGAGCTGGAAGAAGACTTTCTCCAACATCCGCCACCTGCACCGCTTCTGCTCTTAAATAGTATATCGTGGGATACACCCTCACAAGCAGAGATTGAAACGTGCAGAGAATGTTTGAACACGTTCGGGCGGTTCTGCTCACTCTTGCTGGGGCATTGGCGATTTGGGTCTACTACTCTTGGCTGTATGACGCGGTGGTCGGGCTCTGGTCGTTGTTCTTCAACTGAGAGGGAAAGTTATCCCCGCCCCTTGTACGCGTGTCAGTCTCGCGGCGGATGGAGCGCGGAGGTGGCTGACATGAAGGCAATTGTGAGCGTGTGGGGTGGCGCGGACGGCTTCGACTATCTTGCGTCGTTCACATGCTCCGAAAACGACGCCATCGAGATTGTGCGCGAGGAGCTTCACAAGGGGAACCGCGTGACCCTGCACATGTCGGACGACGCGCCGCGCGGCTTCGTGTTTGATCGCCGCGAGACGATGCATTGAGGCGCGCAGTCCGCGCGGCGCACAAAAAACCCCGAAGGCGTGAGCCTCCGGGGTGAAGCGTTACAATGATACCGAAATTGATTTCGGTAACATCAGTCCGCCGGCGCCAGGCGATGGCAACGACCGACTCGCTGCGACGTGGGAATGAGGTCGTCGGCCCGCCACCGTTTCAGCCATTTGGAAACGGTTGACTTGTTGCGGCCCCATGCCTCGGCGAGTTGGTCTTGAGCGTCAACCGTTTCCCCGGATGCAAGGCGCCGGGTGACGTCGAGAAGAGCCTCGGCGCGCGAGTAGACCCGCTTGCCGCCATTGTTGCCGCCACCGTTTCCGCGATTTCCGCCACCGTTTGGTGGGTTGCCGCGGTTTCCAGTGTCATCGTTGCCGCAATTTTTGCCGCTGTTGCCCGAGTTTCCCCAGTTGCCAGCGCCCGGCTCGCCACCGATCCCGAGTTTCCGGGCTTCGTCAGTGTCAGAGCCGCCGAAGTCGCTTTGCTCGGATGGCGACAACGGTTGACGGGTTGGGGCCTGAGTTTCCGCATGTGCCGCCTTGCGTTCACCGATGACGGCGAACGCCATCGCGATCAGGTGCTCGGCGAGGCCGCCGAGAGCGAAAATCGCGAAGTCGATCCCGACGGCGAACGACAGGACGGAAACCTTGCGGATCGTGGCAGCCGTCATGCCGAACCACGACAGGGCCCATGCCCAAAGCGTCGACCCGAGGTCGCCGGTCGCGCCGGACGTGCCGGCGGCCTTCACTTCGGTTTCGAGCTTGGCTTGACGCTCTTCGAGCGACGTCACCGTGCCTTTCTTGCGACGGCATTTCGGCCAGCCTTCGGGCGGTAGCGGGTCGGGAGCGCCGTCGCACTCGGCCAGCATATCCGGCTTGGCCACGCTCAGAGTGAGCGCGATCGAGGCGAGTTCGGCCTTGTGGCGGGCGACGTCTTCAGCGGTGCTCGCCTTGGCTTCCTTGATCTCGCCCGAGCGTCCCGTCGTGGCGGGCAGGCTGTAGGCGAGGAAGGCAACGAAGGCGATCGAGAGCGCCGCCGCATACTTGCCGGCGCCGTGGCGCCGAGCGAGTGCGACGAACATCGGCAACAGGAAGAGCGCGACCATGGCCGCGATCATCGATAGTTGTGTGCCGGCCGAGCCGCCGGCAGTGTATTCGAGGCCGAGCACGACTTGCAGAGCGAGAAGAGCGCCGGCGCCGAGGATGCAGAACGCGCCGCCCGTGACAAGGGCGGCCGGGGATGCTACGTGTTTCATGTCGAAAGTCCTTTCTTTGCGGAAGTGGGTTTGAGACACGGCCCGGAGGTGTTCGCGCACCTGTCGGGCTTTTTGGGCGCTTGACAGTTATAAATATAACTCATAGCTTCGTTGTCGACAAGTTTGCAATTAAACTCTTGAAAGGGTAGAAGCACCATGGACAGAGCAAATCTTGGAAGTCGGCATGTCTCCCAAAAAGGACCAGCGCGAAGCCTATCTGCAGCCAAGTCGGGAAGGAAAAAAGGCCCTCTTGCTGTGGCTTCCGGAGGAGCTTCACAGGAAACTAAAGCTCTCGGCGGTGGAAGACGGCGTCACCCTGCAGGAAGTCGGGGAAATGGTATTTCGCGCGTACTTAGGCAAGCGAAGCAAGCGAAAGGATTAGCTGAGCCCGCCTTGGCACCGAACTCGACCGCCAACGTGGCGGGCTGGCCGGAAATGGAAGAGTGGCAAGAGTTAGCGGCGAAGGAACGCGACTTCTTCGCGCGAGAGTACCTCGAATGCGAGACAGACGAGGAAGCCGAAGCGATCATAGGGCCGATCGAAGAGCGGTTGCGTTGCCTCGAAGATCAGATGCGCTCCAGACCGTTCCACGGAACGCCAGTCGAAATTATGGCTCTTGCCGTGATGGCACTTCGACATCAAGACATCGTAGGGCCTGACGCGGTAAAATTCGATGGGTCAATGCGTTCGCTTTACAGCGACGACATCGCAGAACGGTCCGCGGCCGAACTCATACGTCATGTTTGCGGGCTTGCCCAGGCAAGTGGGCTATTCCCTATTCTTTCAATCGCGGACTTCCGCCGGCGGCCCGACCTTAAGTTGCTCGACCTCGGCAAGTGTTTCGAGGAGGGATCGCGCGTCTCGGAGAATGTCGTCGGGATGTATGCTGACGAAGCGCTGGGATTGAGAGCCCATACAGTAGCCGGAGTCCGAGTGAAAATGCAGGCGCTCGCACATTTAAGCCGGACACTCGGAGCTGACGAAGTGGCCGAGAAACTACGTCAACTTGCGGGCGAAATGCGCGTCGCTGCGAGGGGCCGCAATCCCTCGATCTGAGTGGTGGACCGATCAGGCTAGAACAGTGGATCCGCTAATGGCTGGCTCGCTTGTTGGTATATTTGTTGGTTTTGGTGAGCGCCATCATAACCTAACCTGCTGTTCTAGATTGATGTTTTATCTCTGTTGTGCACGGCACTCTCCCGCCACTCCCCCGCTTGCGCGCCGCGTATTGCCGATTAGCTTGCGATGGGGAGCGCCTTCAATGCATCGTTCAGCCAGCCCCAGACCTCCCGGTCGGCCGCCATCGGCGACGTTTCTCCGCGCAGGATGACAAGAAGGTCGCGATAGCGCCCTAGGCGTCCGGCATAGGCATCATATTGCGAGAGATGCCAATCGAGCACGCCTCGATCCGCAGTCTTTCCCATCGCCCGCGCTGATCCTTCAAACCATTTCCTGGCGATCGTCTGCGCTTCGGCACTGTCGGGTGAAAGCCCCTCGCACGAAGCCTTGGCGGCGGCATTATAGGCTTCGATCGACACACGCTGATAGGCTTCCGGATCGAGCGCATCGGTCCAGAACGCGGTGGTGCCCTCCTGCACCTCACGCACGAAGCTGGGATCGGCCAACAACGTCGCCAGTTCATCCCACGCCGCCAACTGTTCGGGCGTCGGATCGTCGGGTAGCTCGGGAATGCTCATATCCAGAACCTGTTGTCGCCAATCATCGTTGAGCGACGAGCCGGTGGAGATGTCGTCGATGAAGGCCTCGATCCGCGCCTTCATCTGCTGGTTGCTTAAGCTGCTCATGGTCCAAATCCTCCTCAGGTCATCATCGGCAGGGTTTGGGAGGCGAAGGGTGGCACGCAGAACAGTTGCTGCTCGACGCTTGGACGCGATTTCGGCCTCGAGGACATCGAGCCGGGTTTGCAGCACGTCCTTCAACGTCAGGCGACGGGTCAACAGCCTTTGGATTGTCGCCAGGTCGACCCCGGCGCCGCGAAGCGCCTGGATGAGGTCGAGACGGGCAATGTCCGTATCGGTATAGAGACGATAATTGGTCGCGGTCCGGAGCATCGGGGGTAACAACCCCTTGTCCGAATAGAACCGGATTCGCCTGACCGACTGCCCCGTCAGCCGGGCCAGTTCACCGATCGAATATGCCGCCTTCACTCCCATGGCGTCTCAATTAGGGTCTCCACCAAGTGGAGGGTCAAGAGCTGCTTTGATCAGCGGCCAAGTCGCCTAAGCCATTTCCGCGATGGGTCAGGCCTATCGGGCGCGACAGAGTATTTCGTCACAGCGTCTGCTCGCGCAGGTCGACCACGATCACGATTGCGTTGTCCGGCGCGCCTCCCGACAGCACCGCGTCGATGATGGCCTCCGCGGCGTCCTGAGCCGAAGGGCTCGCGACAATGATCTCGCGCACCCGTTCCGGAGACAGCACCTCGAATACGCCATCCGAGCCCATGACGAGGAACAGATCGTCGTCGCGCCGCTCGATCCGGATCGCGTCCGGCGCACTTCCGACAGCCGGTTTGAACGGGAACAGGCCGAGCGCGCGCGACAGCGCAATGCCGCCCTTGGCCTCGCCGCTTTCCGGCGCGCAAACCCGAAGCGGGCCCCACGGCACCAGCTCGCCGCTATCCATCATTTTCTGTTCGCGGCGGATCTCGCCTCCCCTGGCGCGCACGTCCGCAGCCTCGTCCTCACGATCGGGATGGTGGCCGGTCACGAGCTTGACGGGCGAGACGTCCGCGCCGCCTTCTGCTTTTCGGTAGAGAAAGGCGGGCGAGTCCCCAAGCCAGGACACGAACAGATCGCGGCCACGCAGCACCGCCACGGTGGCCGTGCTTCCGCATTCGATGGCGGGCATCATGCGCTGAAGCGATGCTTCCGTCGTCTCGAATGCGGTTCGCATCGCGCGTTCGGGATCCTGCGCCTCCTTAGCCAAGGTATCGGCGAGCGCGAGAGCCAGCCTCCTCGCGGCAAACGTGCTTGTCCGCGATCCGCGCAGGCCGTCGAACACGCCCAAGACCAAAGCATCCGGCGTTTGCAGCACGCATGCGGCGTCTTCCATCGCGCGGCGCTGCCTTCCGATGGTGCTCGCAATTCCAGCGCGCTCGATCGGAGCCGGTCCGCTTTTGCGCTCGGTCGTTGCAGGTTGGGGCGACCTCTGCCGAGGTGAGCGCGCTTTCAGAAGTCCGGCGATCTCCTCGAACTCCGGGCGATCTGCCGGACTTTCCGCCCAGCACCGCTCTGCGAGGCTCTTCAACGCTTCGTCGTCGTGCACCCAGACGGGACGATACCCCTCGGCCATGACCTTCTCGGAAAACTCAGTGCGGGGAAGCGAGCCCGGCATGCCGGTGGCGACGTTCGCATAAGGCCTCGCGCCGGCGTGCACCACCTCGAACATGAGGATACCGAAGGCGTAGACGTCGACCTTCCGATCGTACTTGCCGTGCGCGAGCAGTTCCGGGGCCATGTGAAAGAGCGATCCGACAGGTTCTTCCAGAAATGTCGCATCGCGCAAACTCACCGTGCGATCGAAATCCGAAACCTTCGCGCGGATGTCATGCCCGCCTCCGGCATTAGCGTCCCGATCAAAGACCAGCACATTCTCGGCCTTGAGATCCCGGTGGACCAGATTGAGCGCGTGGATGTTCACCATGGTTTCAGCGATGTCAGCCAGGATGGATCTGGCCAGATCCGCGTCGAGCATGCCGGTCCCCATTGCGACCCCGCGCAGGACCTTGTCGAGCGAGCCGCGATGAGACCGCTCCATGACGCGAATGACATGCTCTTCCGTGCCCGAGAGTCCCACAAGCTGGACGATGCCCGATGCATCCTCGATATCGCGCAGCCTGGCGTAGGCGTCGATCTCGTCGAACGCCAACGCCGAGCCGACCCACGGCGTGAACTTGTAGAGCAACGACGGCGCCGCTTCGTCCGTCACGATGATCGTGCCATTGGGCTGCCTGCTTCCAGCGGGCGACGCGGGAGGGAGCAGGTAGGGGTGAGCGATCAGCGGTACGGCCTGGTTGGGGCAGCACAGAAGGGCATGGAAGGGTGTCATTGCGGTCAGCCGGGCATTGGAGTGAAGGATGCGCGGTCGATTTTCTCGACCGGAGCGTTCCATCGCACACGCGCGGAACGATCGCTATTCCGGCAATGCCGAGCAGGTCTGCATCATACTCGGATGCCAACGTACGATCGGGGCTCGTGCGACATCGATCAGAGGAACCGGCTCAGCGAAAACAACGAGAGATCGAAGCGCGCGGCGCGCGCGGTTACGAGGTCGGCCAGAATCTCGCCGATGGCGCTCGCGAATTTGAAACCGTGGCCCGAGCAGGGCGAGGCGACGATCACGTCTTCGAAGCCGGGCAGGCGATCGATGATGAAATGCTCGTCGGGCGTGTTCGTGAACATGCAGGTGCGGAGCGCCAGCACGTCGCCGTCCGCGTCGGGAAAGAACTCCGCCACGCCGCGACGCAGCACCGCTTCGTCGGCCGCCGTCGGCTCACGCGAGAGCTGCTCCGGCGCGCCCTGCTCGTGCAGGTGATGATAGAGCCCGATCTTGAAGCCCGGCACGTTCCAGACCGGGAACTGGTAGAAATGACCGAGATCGCCTTTCAGGTTCGACACGGGAAACGCGCCGAGCCGGAACAGCTCCGGGCGTTTGGGCTGAAACCAGCCGAGCACTTGGCGCTCCGGAACTGCGGTGGCGCTGAGGCCGGGCACGAGCTCGCCGACCCACGCGCCGGCTGACACGATGACCTGGCCGGCTTCGTATACGCCGCGCCCGGTGCGCACGCGCACGCCGCCGCCCGCAATCGGCGTCATGTCCAGCACCGGCTCGCGGGCGCGCAGCACGGCACCGCTTTGCAGTGCGAGGTTGGCCGCCGCGACGATGGCGCGTTCCGACGCCACGAAGCCGCCTTCGGGCTGGTGGAGCGCGACGAAATTCTCCGGCAGCCGATAACCCGGATAACGCGCCATGGCGTCCGCAGCGCTGAGGACCTCGTGGTCGAGGCCATGCTGACGGCAGCTCGCGAGCGCGCCCTCGACGATCTTGCTGCCGCTCGCGCCGATGTCGAGCGAACCGGTGATCCACAGGAGCTGCTCGCCCGCAAGCTGCTCCGTTTCCCGCCACAACTCATAAGCCCGGCGCAGGATCGGCACGTAGGCGGGATGCTCGAAGTAGGCGAGGCGGATGATGCGATTGACGCCGTGCGAGGAGCCCATGGCGTTTGGAATGTCGTAGCGGTCGAGGGCGAGCACCTTCTGGCCGCGCCGCGCGAGCTGCCAGCAGGCGGCCGCGCCCATGGCGCCCGTGCCGACGACGATGACATCGAATGCAGCCATGATGCGTGCGCTCCGTTGCGGATGGTTCAGACGCCGATGCGCGTTGCGCGCGCGATCAGGCTCGCGAGGCGATCGAGATGGTTTTCGCGCATCGGCGCAAGGCTCGCGGCCGTCTCCGCGACGCGTTGCGCATCGAGGCCGGCGAGAGGAAGAACGGCAAGCCATCGCTCCGCAACGAGACCGGCCACGGCTTCGTCGTCGCGGTGCGGGCGCGTGATTTCCGGTGCGAGCGCGATGGCCGGGCGTCGCGACAGCGCGGCTTCCGTCGTCATCGACATGGAATCGGCCGTGACGAGCATCACGTCGCAATCGAACGCGGCATCGATGGAGCCGGGACCGGCGACGCGAAAATCGATCATCGAGACGGCACCTGCGGCGCGCTCGACAACGGGCGCGAGGGCCGCGTAGGCGATCTCAGGCGTGCGCGGCGAGGTGGCGAGGGTGATGCGGCATGCCCACTGCGCGGCGAGGGCTTCGACCAAGTTTGCGAGCCGCACCCAGTCTTCAGATTTGAAATCCGCGTTGGGCGTCGGTCCGCCGATCAGCAGACCCACGCGTGCGCCGCGCATCGCATCGGCTGTCGCGATGGCGCGCGGCGGCGGCGACCGGTCCGGGTCGAAGGGCGTGGGCTTTGCGCCAGCCATCACCACCGGTGGGCGGGCGACGGAGGGATAGGGCGTCAACACGAGGCTGAACCCTTCGAGGGGAAAGCCGCGCGTCGACCCGCTGAACACATTCGGCGCGCCCAGAATTTTCGCGAGCACGACGTTGGCGCCGAGCGTGGCGCCGCCCGACGACACGATGATGTCCGGCTTGGAGATCGCGCGAGGATCGATGCCATGCAGGCGCAGCACGCTGCGCGGCGGCAGGAGGCGGCCGAGCTTGGGAATAAAACCCTTCGGTAGCGGCAGCCGCGTTTTCAGCTCGACGCGATCGACCACGACGGGGCCACGCCGTTTCAGGGCCGCCACCACGCCTTCGCTTTGCCGATAATGCCCGGGGCGGCCATCCGAGATGAGCAGCACGCGGGTGGCGGGTGCCGCGAGGGCGGGCTGTCGTTTCTGGTCGGGCAGGCTGTGTCTCGCTCGCTGGCGCTGAAGAGCCGTATTGTCGGCGTGCGCCCCGGTCTTGTCCATATTCCTCGCAACGGTCTCGGGCAACGGCTTGCGGGGTTCCTGACCGCTCGGGAGATGCCCCGACGCAACGCCTCGACTGCCGAAATCGCAGCCCCGGCCGTTAATCTTGACTGGTCGGGCGCGGCCCGGAATCTAGTGCGTCGTTTGTCGCAATGTCTTGCGATGAACCGGTATCCACTTGGTCGGAAAATGCTCTCGGCCGCGTTTGCCCCCTTCCTGCATCCTCTTGCATACTGGGGCGGCCCTTTCGTATCGACAGGACCCTATTCATGTCCCTCGGCGCCCGCCTCTTCGTGTTCTTCGTCTACCTTTTGCTGGGGCTCTCGTTCCTGGCAGTGCCGGCGGTGCTGGTGTGGGAGTTCGGGCTCGACCGGGCGATGGACTTCGCCACATTCGACAGCCACCTGTTCCTCTTCTTCCCGACGCTCGGTCTCGTCGCGCTGGCGGCCTTCTATTTGCCGTCGTGCGCCTTCGTGGACATGTACTGGCGACACGTGACGCTGGGGCCGATCCGTTTTCTGGTCGGACTCGCCGTGCTCGCGGCGGCGGCCGTGCACATCGCCTCGGGGCTCGCGGCGAACCCGCACCGCTCGGTGTGGGACATCGAGCCGGCGACGCTCGCGGCCGACAAGAGCCAGCCGGCCGGATGCGGCGGCGAAGCGCGCCCCTGCGAGCGCATCGCCCTGATCGACGGCATCGCGAACCTGCGCGAGGTGAGCCAGCGCCGCCTGGGCGTGCGCGAGTTCTACCGGGCGTGCCAGGCCGAACCGCTGATCGAGCCCGATGCCGCCGAGGAAGCGCGCCGGTTCTGCTTCGCCTCGACGCCCCTTTCAGCGACGCCGCGTCTCAGCAACGACACAGAGTGCTGCCAGGCGCAGCGGCGGTACCAAACCGCCATCGACACCTACTATCAGGACCCGACGCAGCAATCGATCACGGGGCGCGTGCACAAGCTGCTGCTGCCAGGGAAAGTGTTCTTCCTGTTCATCCTGCTGGCCATCAGCGTGATGCTGACGTTCCGCCATTCGGGCGTGAAGCGGCATTATCCGGATCGCGTCAGCCGCATCGAGTTGTGCGTGCTGGTCGGCGCGGCGGCGATGATCTTCTTCCCGCTCATGAGCCAGGGTTATGTGCAATCGGCCGACGCGTTGTTCGGCGTGCAGCAGAAGGGCGGCTTCCGCTCCATCGTGACGATGATGAGCTTCCTGTTCGGGGCGTGGGCGATGCTGCTGCTGCTGTTCTCGTTCCGCCAGCACGATCAGGATCTGGAGCTGGCGGCAAAGCTCGCCGGTGTCGCCGCAAGTACCATCGCGGTGTTCAAATACGACATCCTGGTTTCGATTATCGTGCGCTACATCGGATCGGGCGCGGATGAGTTCTCCGTGCTGCTGCTGGCGGCGCTCGCGCTGATCGCTGTGATCGTTCTGCTTTCGCCGCTGGCGCGCCGTATCGCGGTCGGGTCCGACACCGCGGCGTAACCTGCGACGCGCGTTGCTCTCGACCGGCAACGCCCTTCAACCGGCAACGCGGGCGCGTGCCGGTGCATCAACGGCCGGTCGTCGTTCAAACTTCGGTGCAGCCGCGGGCAACCGCCGCGGCGGGGCGGCCTGCGCCTAGTGGCGCAGATCCGCCTCGGCTTCTTCCATGCGCGACTTCAACACCGTGGCGGTTTCATCGGCGAGCTTCTGATTGAGCCGCGCGAAATACTGGAACTCCGCCTGATACTGCTGCTGCGCGCGCTGGACGAAGTCCGAGTAGGCGAAAAAGACGTCCTGCACGGTTCTGCATTCCATGAAGCGCTTCGAGGCCGCCATGTCTTCCTTCATGCGGCGGTTCACGAAGCCGAGCCATTCGTTGTTGGCTCGTGATACCTGTTCGATCAGGCGTCCGTTGATCTCCGTCATGGCCTCCAGCATCGGCCTGTTGATGCTCATCCATGTATCGAGAGAGGCGAGGCCCGGATTCTTATCCAAGCCCTGGTCGGCTAGCGATCTTGACGCATTCGCATTCATCGTACGCTCCTCCACCAGTGGGCCGGCACACATGAGCCGGCTCCTACGCGACGTGTTTTTTTGCTCACGACTTCGGGGTAATGCGATCTCCGTTGAAAAGTTGCTGTTTCGAAATGCCGGGATCATGGACTTCAATGTCTAGGACAGTGCCGGCTCTTCGGTCCGCCAGGCTGGCGCGCGGCAGGTTTTCAGCTGCGATTGCGACGCCGGATTACCCGCGGGCGAAACGCCAAGCGGACTAGTGTTGCGCTGGCCGCACGCGCGTGCTGTTCACATTCGGAGTTATCCACAGCATATGCCGTGAACTGTCATATTAAACCCTGACGCCCCTCAACGCAAAATTTCGCCAAGTCCCGGAGCGCGCACATGCTGGACACGTTGGTTTCCCTCGCGGATCTCTGGATCGGACGGCGCGCCACGCCTCAGCCGGGCGCGATGGCGGACGTCGCGAGCCTCCAACCGTGCGTTGTCGTGACGGGCGCGTCGCAGGGCATCGGGTTCGCGCTCGCGTCGCATTTTGCCAACTCGGGGCGGCCGGTGGCGATGGTCGCCCGTTCACGCGACGCGCTCGACAGGGCTGCCGCGTCGCTCCGCCATGGGCGCGGGCCCGCCATCCTCGTCGTGCCGCTCGACGTGACGGACACCGACGCGCCTGCCCGGCTGGATGCGGCGCTGCGCGAAGCCGGGTTCTACGCCGACATCCTGATCAACAACGCAGGCATGGGTCTCTCGGGTAGTTTCTCTACGGATGACGCGGATCGTCTCACGACCCTCATCACGCTCAACATCACCGCGGCCACGCGGCTCATGCGCCACGCGCTTCCCGCAATGATCCGCCGCGGGCGCGGCGGCATTCTCAACGTCAGCTCGCTCGGCGGTCTGGTGCCCGGCCCGCATCAGGCGGCCTACTACGCCAGCAAGGCGTATCTGATCTCGCTCACCGAAGCCGTCGCGTACGAGGAACGGGGGCGGGGCGTGCGCATCGCCACGGTCGCACCGGGGCCCGTCAATACGGGCTTTCATCGAGCGATGCAGGCGGAGAACGCTCTCTATCGCCGCGTCGTGCCGGCGCTCAGCACGCAGGCCGTTGCGGCAAGCGCGTATCGCGGATTCATGTTGGGGCGACGCGTCATCGTGCCGGGATTCCTACCCTGGGCCGCGGCCTTGGCCGTGAAAATCCTGCCGCACGCGCTCACCGTGCCCCTGGTCTCGCTGTTGCTCGCGCCTGCGCCGGAGACCGATGCCGTCCCGGGCGGCGAGGCGCGCTAGCGTCCGACTTTGCGTCCAACGACCGTCGCCACGCTCGAAGAAGTGCGACAGAATGGCTGCTACGTAAGAAAATCGAACGGCGTTTGCCAAGTTGAAACGATTTGGCGCTTTAATGTCTCTCATGCGCCAGGGATTTAGGTCCCGCGTACCTTGGTGCGAATGCAGCGGCGGCCTGGCGAGAGCATGCTCTCGATAGGCTGCCGCAACTGCATTTCGCGCTGCGCTTTAAGGAGCGCCCACCGCGGCCGTTTCAGGCTACCGCGCGAATCCGCGCCCAATTCCCGTTAACGAAATCTTACAGCCGGAAAGTCACCCGAGGGCCGTCGTTTATGCGGCGCCTGTCGTGTCCTTGTTTCCGTGCTCATGATGCTTGGCGACCTCGCGCGCGAGACGATCGACGAGATCGCGATCGAGCGCTGCTGGCTTGCGATGCAGCGGCCGGTCCGGCTCCGCCGTGGTGACGTCGCCGATGGCGATCGGATCGCTGGCGGGGAATGTGTCTTCAAGCGCCTGGTCGAGCTGCTCTTCGAGCTCGGCGTCCGGCCGATCGTTGGTTCTGGCCTTGGTCTGGGCCTTGATGCGGGTCATGCGGTGTCCTCCCGACTGAACTGATCCGTAAACGCGCCGATTGGCGCATCTGTTCCTCGGGCCTGTCCGACAGGGCCGATCCGTGAGGACCTTCCGGTGCAGCACGGCGTCCGCACGAAAAAGGCCCGTCCGAGGGGACGGGCCATAGGTCTTTCAGTTGCGCGGGAGAAACGCGAAGTCGGTGTCGAATGTCGCCGCGTCAGATGCGGCGACGAAGCGCGCGATAGCCGGGTTCGATGTAGCTTGAAACACGCTCCATGAGATCCTGGTCGCGGCGGCCCGACGACAACTTCCAGAGAGCGCCGACCGCGCAGGCGAGCGCGACTACGGTGCCGATGGCGACCACGGGCTGCTGCTGGACGAAACGCTTGGTGGCGTCGATGGCCGTTTCAGCGGTTTCGCTCGCCGTGCGGTAGGCCTTCGCGCCTTCCGTGGCGACGGTGTCGTACGCGTCTTCGGCCTTCTTCTTCAACTGGTGGACGGCATCCTGGGCTTCGGATGAGCGATTGCCCTGCTGCGATTGATACGTCTGGCCCATGTGGCGAGGCTCCTTATGCGACGAGGTGTGAGGTGAGGTCTCGAATTGGATGGTCGCTCGGAAAACGCGGCGCGGGGCGATTTCGTTCCGCCCTTCGCTCCGCCCGCCGTTCCATGGCGCCCGCGCGCGGCGCAGCCATCCAAACTCATATGCCACGCCTCACAGGCCACACCTCGCGTGCCGCAGCCGTTTCCGGGCTTGCAATCGCCTTGGCCCCGCGCCTCAGGAGTGTCCCGATTGCACGCCGATGTGGTTTCTCCGCACTAGAGGCGTCGGGCCGGCGCGGTGAAGATATGAGGGAGATGATTCGATCCGAGGGGATCTCATGCGCAAGCAGACACTTTGCTATTTCGTCATCGGCACAAGCCTGGCGGTTCTTCTGCAGCGGCTCGCTCAGCGTCGGACAAGCGCCCGCCCTGTCACACGGCGCGCCATCAGCGCCGAGGTCATCGATCTCGCAGCGTGGAAGCAATCGCGCGGCCTCGAAGCCGTCGCCGCCGCGTTGAAATAGCCGCGTACTTTCCGCGGGCATGCGGCAATTGCGGATTGCGCATCCGTGATGGCTCGCGTCGCGCACGCTCGTAAAGACCGGACGCATTTGTTCGTGCCGGCACCTCAAGTCTCAGCCGAAATTTCTGGCCGACACCGCGCTCTCTCGAAAGCCCGTCTGGCGCGATGATGCGCGTCATCGCGCCTTCGATATGGCGGCGTCTGTCATGGCGCGGCTGCGCATTGAACTGGACTGATGATCTTGGGGAAATGGTGCCGCAAACAGGACTCGAACCTGTGACCCCGTCATTACGAATGACGTGCTCTACCAACTGAGCTATTGCGGCTGCGCCACCCATCGAGCGGCGGGACTTGATAGGCTGATTTCGCCGCCTGTTCAAGGCCCGCATGTGCCGATTTGGTCGCAGACCACCAACCCGGCCGCCCCCAGGCCGTCAGCGCGGAATTCTGAGGGAACCCGCTTTGGGACTCAATGCGTTATGGTGGGGTCTCTAGCACTGCCGGTTACCAGGGGAGCAGGTCATGACGTCCCGGGACCCCGTTCTGGACGACCTCATTTCGCGCATGCGACAGCCGATCCAGCTCCACGATCTGGCGGATGAAGAGGCGCTGCGGATCATGGTGCGCTACGGCCTTTCGCACCCCGTGACCCTGGCTGCGGCCATCAAGATTGTGGGCGCCGAGATGCGCCACGGGAGGCTCCGGGAGATCGAGGCGACGGCGCGGGCGCTGCATGCGAAGTTGCTTCGCCACCACGACGAGCCCGGCACCAAGCAATAGAGCCATCCCGCCGTCCGCCTGCCTTCAGCCCGCACCGCCTTCAGACGGCCAGCCGCCAGACCGACGTGCGCTTGATTTCCGAATCCTCCAGCTCCCGCGTCACCGGAACCTGATACTCAGCAACGCGCTCGAAGCGGCCTTGCGGGAAATAGCTCCGCTTCGGATCGCCGATCAGCACCAGGGCGCCGCCCGCGGCCGCCGCCTCGATGTAGCTCGTGACGCGTTCGGCGAGCGGGCGCTCATAAAAGAGATCGCCGACGAGGATGACCCCGAACGTCTCCGGCGGGCGGGCTAGAAGGTCCTCGTCCGTGACGGCGACGGGGACGGCATTCAACTCGGCGTTCAGCGCAACGGCGGCCAGCGCCAGACGATCGATGTCGGCGGCAAGGACAGAGGCGGCACGCGCCTGCATGGAGGCGATGGCCGTCAGACCGGACCCTGTGCCGAGGTCCAGCACCGTTTTTCCAGCGACCAGAGACGGCGTGTCGAGCAGATAGCGCGCCAGCGCCTGCCCGCCCGCCCAGGCGAACGCCCAGAACGGCGGCGGCACGTTCAACTCGCCGAGCTCCTCCTCGGTCTTCTGCCAGATGGGCAGGCTTTCCTCAGCCAGGTGCAGGCGGATTTCAGGAACGAGCGGCGGCGAGAGCACGCGCGTGTTGGCAGCTATGAAGCGCCTAGCGGCAGCGCGATCTCCAGGATCCAGTGCACGGGTCTCAGCGCCGGGGGATGGGCTCATGTGGCCTTCTTCGCGCGCTTCGGTGTCGAGACGCCCGCCATGCGGCAGACCTCGGCCCATTCGGCGTCGGTCACGGGTTGCACGGAGAGGCGCGAGGTTTTGACGAGCGCCATGGCGGCAAGACGCGGATTGGCTTTGACGTCGGCGAGCGTGACCGGACGCGGCAGGGGCTCGAGCGCGCGCACGTCGACGCAGAACCATTTGCCGGTGTCATCGGTCGGATCGGGATGGGCGAGGGCGATGACCTCGCAAATGCCGACGACCTCCTTGCCGATGTTCGAGTGATAGAAGAAGCCGAGATCGCCCTTCTTCATGGCCTGCATGTTGTTGCGCGCGGTGAAATTGCGCACGCCCGTCCAGGGCTCGCCCTTCGCGCCCTTGGCGACGAGGTCGTCCCAGGAAAAGGCATCGGGTTCGGATTTCAAAAGCCAGTAAGCCATTGCCGTGCGGTCTCGCTCTTTCGGTCGGTTCGCCGTCGATGCGGTTCACTTCTGCCCATCATCATGCGCGGCGCGTCAGATGGGATCAATCCTCGGCCTTGAACGGGCGGCTCATGAGCCCGGCGATAGCGTCGTCGACCGAGCGGTGGCCTTCGAGGACGCTGTGCACCGCTTCGGTGATCGGCATCTCGATGCGCTTCTCCTGCGCGATGCGAACCACGGCGGCGGCAGTGAAGACGCCCTCCGTCACCGCTACCCGTTCGCCGAGCACGGCCGACAGGCTTTCGCCCTCGCCGAGCGCTCGACCCAGGCTCATATTGCGCGACTGCCGGCTGCCGCACGTCAGCACCAGATCGCCGAGGCCGGAGAGGCCCATCATGGTTTCGTGGCGCGCGCCCAGCGCGTGGCCGAGCCGGCGCATTTCCGCAAACCCACGCGTGACGATGGCGGCGTGTGCACTCGCGCCCAACCCCTTGCCGTCGACGATGCCGGCGGCGATGGCGAGCACATTCTTCAAGGCGCCGCCCAACTCGACGCCGACAATGTCGTCCGACCAGTAGAGACGAAGCTGACGGTCTCCCAGGCGCTCGGCGAGCAGCTTGCCCAGGCGTTCGTCGCGGCAGGCAATCGTCAGGGCCGCGGGGAGGCCGCGCGCGACGTCGGCCGCGAAACTTGGGCCGGAGAGCGCGGCGAGCGTCATGTCGGGCACGGTCGCGGCCGCTACCGCGCCCATCATCAGCCCCGTCGACTGCTCGATGCCCTTGGCGCAGATCACCAGCGGCTGGCCGGGACGAACATGAGGCGCGAGGTCTTTCGTCACCGCGCGCACATGCTGAGCCGGGCAGACGAGGAGAATGGCATCGGCGGATGCGCATGCGGCCAGGCTTTGCGTGGCGCGCAGCTTCTCATCCAGCGCCACGCCCGGCAGGAACGTGCGGTTGACGTGGCGGTCGTTGATGTCGGCCACGGTCTCGGACTCGCGCGCCCAGAGCGTCACCGTGCGCCCGGATTGGACCAGGGTCTGGGCGAGGGCCGTGCCCCAGGCTCCGGCGCCGATGACGGCAATGCTATCGAGGGTCGTGGCCATCCGGCTTTCTCTTGTGGCTGGCGGGGCTCTTACCTAGCATCTTTCGCGTCTCACGCGCACGACAGTGCACAGGTCTCTCCAGGCTTTGGCGCTCTATTACGCTTTGACACCGGCGCCGATGGCGGCAGGCGCGTTGGGGTCGAGCGGCCAGCGCGGCTTGGCGGCAAAGTCGAGCCCGTCGACGAGGCCGCGCGCCAGCCGCTCCGCCCCGGCCCACGCGATCATGGCGCCGTTGTCCGTGCAGAGAGACGACGGCGGCACGGCGAGGCGATATCCGCGTTTGTCGACCAGCGCGGAGAGCGCACCCGAGATGCGCTTGTTGGCGGCAACGCCGCCCGCAACGGTCAGGCAGCGGGGCGTGTTCGGCGGGAAGGCGCCTTCGGCGAGATCCATGGCGCGGGCAACGCGATCGATGACGATGTCGCAAACGGCGGCTTCGAACGCGGCGCAGAGATCGGCCACGTCGCGATCGGTCAAGGTGCCGACGGCTTCAGCGCGCTGGCGCACGGCCGTCTTGAGGCCCGCGAGTGAGAAGTGAGGCTCGGCGCGGCCCAGCATCGGGCGCGGCAGGGGAAAGCGAGCAGGATCGCCGTCGCGAGCGCGCCGCTCCACCTCGGGGCCGCCGGGATAGCCCAAACCGAGCAGCTTGGCGGTCTTGTCGAAGGCTTCGCCGATGGCGTCGTCGACGGTGGTGCCGATGCGCGTGTAGCGGCCGACGTCTTCCACCACCAGCGTCTGCGTGTGGCCGCCGGAGACGAGCAGCATGAGGTAGGGCGGCGCAATGCCGTCCGTCAGCCCCACCGTCAGGGCGTGGGCTTCGAGATGATTGATGGCGAGGAACGGGCGTCCGGCGGCCATCGCGAGCGCCTTGCCGGTGACGAGCCCGACCACGAGACCACCGTTGAGGCCGGGGCCGGCCGTGGCCGCAATTCCCGAAAGATCGCGCAAGCCCACGCCCGCCTGTTCAAGGGCCGCCTCGACTAGCGCGTCCAGGCATTCGACATGGGCGCGGGCGGCGATTTCCGGCACGACGCCGCCGTACGGGCTGTGCTCGTCGATCTGTGAGCGAACGATATTGGAAAGGATGCGGCCCCTGGCAGGCCCCTCGCGCACGACGACGGCGGCGGCCGTTTCGTCGCAGCTCGTCTCGATGCCGAGCACGACGCGGGGGGCTTCCGGCGCGTTCACGCTATTCTCCTTTGGCCGCACATCATTCCCTTCGCCGCCATTCTCTTCGCTGCCGTGTCCGGTCCTGTTTGCGTTCGTCGCACGGGGCGGGCATTAATGGCGCCGCCGGGCCCGGCCCGTCATGGCGGCTCTGTCCGTCTGACCTCCGTCTGACCCGGCCGGCCCAATCTCGTCCGTCGCCCTACCACCCGGAGCCCGAAACGTGCAAGCTCGCGTCCTTCGTATCGGCACTCGCGGATCGCCGCTGGCGCTCGCCCAGGCACATGAAGTGCGCGCGCGGCTGATGGCGGCGCACGCCCTGCCTGAAGATGCGTTCGAAATCCGTACCTTCAAGACGACCGGGGACGTGATCGTCGACCGGCCGCTGGCGGAAGTCGGCGGCAAGGGGCTGTTCACGAAGGAACTCGAGGTGGCGCTGTTTGCGCGCGAGATCGATCTCGCCGTGCATTCCATGAAGGACATGCAGACCGACCTGCCGGACGGACTCGACGTCGGCGCCGTGCTGCCGCGCGAGGACGTGCGCGATGCTTTTCTGTCGCTCAAGTACGCCAGCCTCGCCGCGCTCCCCGAGGGCGCGGTGGTGGGCACGTCGAGTTTGCGCCGCCAGGCGCAGGTGAAGCGCGTGCGGCCGGATCTGCGCGTGGTCGGCTTCCGCGGCAACGTGCAGACGCGCCTCGGCAAGCTCGCCGACGGAGTGGCGGACGCGACGCTGCTGGCCTGCGCCGGTCTCAATCGGCTCGGTCTCGCGGACCGCATCACGTCGGCAATCGAAACGGAGACGATGCTGCCGGCCGTAGCGCAAGGCGCGATCGCCATCGAAATTCATACCGGCGATGCGCGGACGGCCGAGCTGGTCGCGCCGCTCCATCACATCGAAACGGCCATCCGCGTGCGGGCCGAGCGCGCTTTCCTGCGCCGCCTCGAAGGCTCGTGCCGGACGGCGATCGCGGGACTGGCCGAGATCGCGGGCGACGCGCTCGTGTTTCGCGGCATGGTGTTCTCGCCCAACGGCGCGGAATGCTTCGAGATCACGCGCGACGGGACGATCCATGACGCGGAGGCTTTGGGCACTGCCGCGGCCGACGTGCTGCTGGAGCGCGGCGCGGGGGCTCTGATCTCAGAGACGACCTGATGCATCTCCTGTTGACGCGTCCGGAGGGCGGCCCGGAGCGGGACGGGCTTCACGTCGCTCTCGAAGCGGCCGGACATCGCGTGACGTCTGTCCCGCTGCTCACCGTGGTGTTCAAGGACACGGTGCCGCCGCTCGACGGCGTGCAGGGTCTCATCGTGACCAGCCGGAACGGACTGCGCGCCGTGGCGGCGGGCATCATTCCGGACGCCGCGTTCGGCTTGCCGCTGTTCGCGGTGGGGCCCGGGACCGGCGCCTATGCACGCGATCTCGGGTTCCGGCATGTCATCGAGGGGCCGGGAACGGGCCGCGAGCTGGCCGAGGTCATCCGGGCGTCGGCCCAGTCGGACAAGGGCGCGCTGGTGCATCTTGCCGCCGAGCGCCTTGCGTTCGACCTCAAAGCGGCGCTTGCGGCCGACGGCTTCGATGTCGTCGCACACGTGGTCTACGCAACGGAGCCTGCGACGTCATTTCCGCCTGCAGCGGTCCAGAATTTCCAGGCTGGCGCTTTCGATGGCGTGGTGCTGATGTCGCCCCGGACGGCCCGCGTTTACGTTACTCTGATCGCGCAAGCCGGCCTTAACGGGGCGGCAAGGCGTCTTGCACATTTTTGCCTGTCGGACGCCGTTGCGCAGGAACTGCGCGCGCTCGGTTCCGTTAACAACGTTGCTGTCGCCCGCCTGCCCCATTCGCAAGAAATGCTTGCCCTTATCGCCCGCGAGGCGTCAGACTTCTCCTAAGCAATGACGCCCTGCCCCCGCAGGCGCGCGAGCCGACCCCCACGTTCCCGGAGACCCTGCTCCCATGACCGACAAGCCCGATCCCGCAAAGGATGCTGGCCGGACCGATAGTCCTGGCGGAAAGCGTCCGCATGCGACGCTCGAACTCAAAGCGACGGAGGTGCGAGACCCCGCATCGACCGCCGGCGCGAGCGCGTCGGCCGCGGCGGGATCGACGACCTCCAGCGCAACCGGCGACGCGGGCAAACCGTCAGGCGCTTCCTCAGGCCCGACGGCAAGCTCGACCGTTCCGCCCGTGACGCCGCCGTCCGGAACAGACAAAGACAAGGACAAAGCCGGTGCGGCCTCGGCCGCCAAGGCCGCCGCATCCGGCCCGGCCGGGAAATCCACGGCGACGCCTCCTCCTCCGGCCGGCACCGCGAAGCCTGCACCGGCAGGCGGCGGCGGGTTCTTCTCGCATCTGGCTGCGGGCGTGATCGGCGGCGGGCTCGTTTATGCGGGCGCGGCGTTCCTCGGGCCGGGCTGGCTTCCGGTCGCATCGAACGCAACCGTCTCGCAATTGAAGGACCGGATCGCATCGCTCGAAGCGGCGCAGCCGGCCGGCGACATCGCAGTCCTCACCTCGAAGGTGTCTGACGCGGAAAGCCGCCTAGCCGACGTTCAGGCGCTGAAGGACACGCTCGCCACGCTCAAGGCCGAGCAGGAGAAGCTGGCCGCAGCCACGCAGGCCCACGAAGAAGCAAACAGCGGAGGCAGGCTCTCCAAGCTCGAAGAGCGGCTCGCGATGATTGCCTCCAGCGCTGCGCAGAGCGAGGGACGCGTGCCGCAGCTTGCGGCCATCACGGGCAAGATTTCCGACCTCGAAACGACGCTCACGGCGCAGCTCGGCGAGTTGCGCAAGAGCCTGCCCACTGAAATCGATCAGCGCCTCGCATCGACGGCGGAGGCGAGCGAAGCCGCCAAGGCCGCCGCGACGCGTCTCGACCGCGAGCTCGGTCAGTTGCGCACCGATCAGGCGCGCGGCGCTCAGCGCGACGAAGGCGCCAAGTCCGAAATGGACCGCCTCACGGCAGCCGTTGCGGCCGTGAAGGAAGAGGCGGGCCGGCTGACCGGCGACGTCAGCGAGTTGCGCAGCTCCATTGCGACGCAGCTCAAATCCGTCTCGCGACCGGCCGACGTGACGGCCGCCATCAATCCGGTGTCGACCAAGCTCGCCGAACTCGAACAGAATGTGCAGGGCGTCGTCAAAAGCGAGCAGAGCCGCAAGCAGAATGCCGAGCGGATCGTGCTCTCGCTCGAACTGTCCAACCTGAAACGCGCGCTCGATCGCGGGCAGGGCCAGGGCTATGCCGCCGAGCTTGCGGAAGTGCGCAACGCGTCCGCCGGGCGTCTCGATCTCGCGCCGCTCGAGCGCTACTCGCAGTCCGGCGTCACGACGGTGCCCGAACTCAAGACGGAATTCCGGCCGGTGATGAATGCCGTCATCGACGCCGATCTCGATCCCGTCGACGGGTCCGTGATCGACCGCCTGCTGGCGGGTGCAAAATCCGTCGTGCGCGTGCGCAAGGTCAGCCACGAGGCGGGCGACAACAGCACCGAAGCCATCGTGGCGCGCATCGAGACCGCGCTCAACGAGAACCGGCTGGGCGATGTCGTGGCGCAGGCGAAGGCGCTGCCGCCTCGCGCGCAGGCGCCGATCGAAGACTGGCTGAGCAAGGTTTCGGCGCGCCATGCCGTCGATCAGGCCATCGCCACCATCGAGGGCCAGCTCAAGGCATCGCTTGCGGGTGCGGCCGAGCCGGCTCCGGCCGGCGGCGCTGCTCCTCCCGCTGCTGCTCCTCCGGCCGCCGCCGCACCACCTGCCGCTCCGGTTCCGCCGGCGGCTCCCGCGCCCAACTGAGAGGATCGCGCCTATGACGCGTCTCGTTCTGTTTCTTCTCGGTGTGATCGCGCTGGCGACCGGACTGGCCTGGCTCGCGGACCGGCCGGGTTCGCTGCTGGTGGTCTGGCAAGGCTATGAGATCGAAACCAGCGTGTTCCGTGCCGTCGTGATCTTCGCGGCGTTCCTCGGCGTGGCGCTGTTCGTCTGGTCGCTGCTGGGCCAGGTCTGGTCGAGCCCTGCGGCTGTCAGCCATTTCCTGCGGCGCAGGCGGCAACGGCGCGGTCTCGACGCGCTCTCCAGCGGTATGATCGCGATCGGCGCGGGCGACCGTTCCATGGCGACGCGCTATGCCTTGCAGGCGCGCAAGTCGCTTCCCAACGAGCCGCTGACGCATCTCCTGCGGGCGCAGGCGGCACAGCTTTCCGGCGACAAGGCCACGGCGCGGCGCATTTTCGAAGCCATGCTGGCCTCGCCCGACACGGAGCAGCTCGGCCTGCGCGGCCTGTTCCTCGAAGCGGGCCGCGAGAACGAGCGCGAGGCGCAGCGGCAGTTCGCGGAGCGCGCGCTGAAGCTCAATCCCAAGCTGTCGTGGCCGGTCGAAGCGCTGTTCGAGCTGCAATGCCAGTCCGGCGACTGGGAGGGCGCGCTGCAGACGCTGACGCTCGCGAAGCGTCATGGTCATATCGAACGGCCCGTGGCCGACCGCCGCCGCGCCGTGCTGCTGGCTGGACAGGCCCAGGCGCTCGAGGAGGAGGATCCCGAGCGCGCGCTCACGCTGGCCATCGAGGCGCACGGGCTCGCCCCGTCGCTCATTCCCGCGGCCGCCATCGCAGGCCGGCTGCTGGCCGCACGCGGTAACACACCGCGCGCCGCCAAGATCATCCAGAAGACGTGGGTCAAGTCTCCGCATCCCGAACTGGCGACGGCCTATGCCTACGCCCGGATCGGCGACAGCCCGCGCGATCGCCTCGACCGCGCCAAGCAGCTCTTCTCGCTCAACCCGCATTCGATCGAAAGCTCGATTGCCGTCGCGCTCGCCGCCATCGAGGCGCACGACTACGACGAGGCGCGCCGCATTCTGCAGCCCTACACCGAGCAGGGTCTGACGCGGCGCGTGGCCGCCCTGCTGGCGCGCATCGAAGCCGAGGACAGCGGCGACAAGGGGCGGGCGCGCGAATGGCTCGCACGCGCCGTCAGCGCGCCGCGCGATGCGGCCTGGACTGCCGACGGCGTCACCTCCGACCGCTGGTCGCCGATCTCCCCGGTCACGGGCGTGCTCGACGCGTTCGAGTGGCGCGTGCCGGTCGAAGACTTCGACGGCGGGGACGACCGCATTCTCGGCGCGGGCCTCACGGAGCTGATGACAGGTCCCGATTCCGAGACCGTGATCGGCGCCGACACGGTGATCATCGAAAGCGGCAACGTCACGCCGTCCGCCCCTCGCGCGACGACGCCCGAGCCGGATGACAGCGCCGACGAGCCTGCCGACCGCAGCCCCGCTCCGGCGCCCGCCCAGGACGCGACTGCCAAACCGGCGGCCCCTGCCGCAGCGCCGCCCGCACCTGCCGCCGCCGCGTCGCAACCGGCGGAAGCTGCCGCCAAACCCGGCCGCGCGCCGTCCGCACCGTCTTCATCGGCTGCGGCGAAGACCGCGCGCACTGCGGCCCCCGAGCGATCTGCGATTTTCACCTCGCCCCGGCCGCCGGACGATCCGGGCCTCGATGAGGATGGACTTGTTTCAGAGGGCAATGGTTTGAGGACGGCGACGTCCGGGACGCGAAGCTGAGCATCCGGCTCAGCCGCGCACCCTAAGCGTGGTCAACACCGTCTTTGGATCGTTAGTCTTCAAGCGATTTCCGGGGCTTGATGACGTGCGACGGCATGGTTCATCTGTCATTCGACCAAGGACGACGTTGTCGGCCTTCATTGCTTTGCCCATAATGAACCTAGAAAAAAATACTCCCGGGAGGACTAATAATGACGGAAAAGACGTATCCCGTTTCCCCTGAGTGGGCCAAACGTGCGTGGCTCGACGATCAGGCGTACCAGGCGCTCTACGAACAATCCGTCAAAGACCCCGATGCATTCTGGGGCGAAAACGGCCAGCGCCTCGACTGGAGCAAGCCGTACACGAAGGTCAAGAACACCAACTTCGGCCCCGGCGACGTTTCGATCAATTGGTTCGAAGACGGCGAGCTCAATGTGTCGGTGAACTGCATCGACCGTCACCTCGAAACGCGCGGCGATCAGGTCGCCATCATCTGGGAAGGCGATGACCCGACCGAAGACAAGACGATCACCTATCGCCAACTGCATGAGGAAGTCTGCAAGTTTGCGAACGTGCTCAAGGCGCATGGCGTCAAGAAGGGCGACCGCGTCACCATCTATCTGCCGATGATTCCGGAAGCGGCCTACGCGATGCTCGCCTCGGCTCGTCTCGGCGCCATCCATTCGATCGTGTTTGCCGGCTTCTCTCCGGATAGCCTTGCGGGACGCATCGAAGACGCCGGCTCGAAGTTCATCATCACGGCCGATGAAGGTCTGCGCGGCGGAAAGGCCGTGCCGCTCAAGAAGAACGCGGACGAAGCGCTCAAGAAGTGCGCCAAGGGCGACGAGAAGATGCTGGTCGTGCGCCGCACGGGCAATCCTGTCGCCTGGACGGCGGGGCGCGACATGTGGCTCCACGACGAGATCGCAAAGGTCGACGCCGACTGCCCGGCCGTTCCCGTCAACTCGGAGCATCCGCTGTTCATCCTCTACACGTCCGGCTCGACGGGCAAGCCGAAGGGCGTGGTGCACACCACGGGCGGGTATCTCCTGTTTGCGGCCATGACGCATCAGTACGTGTTCGACTACCACCCGGGCGACGTCTACTGGTGCACGGCTGACGTGGGCTGGGTGACGGGCCACAGCTACATCGTCTACGGGCCGCTCGCGAACGGCGCGACGACCATCATGTTCGAGGGCGTGCCGACGTATCCGACGGCGTCGCGCTTCTGGAACGTGGTCGACAAGTGGAAGGTCAACACGTTCTACACCGCGCCGACCGCCATCCGCTCTCTCATGGGCGCCGGCGACGACCTCGTGAAGAGCACGGACCGCTCGTCGCTGCGTCTGCTCGGCAGCGTGGGCGAGCCCATCAATCCGGAAGCCTGGGAGTGGTATCACCGCGTCGTCGGCGAGCACCGCTGCCCGATCGTCGACACCTGGTGGCAGACCGAGACCGGCGGCATCCTGATCACGCCGCTGCCGGGTGCCACGGCCCTCAAGCCCGGCTCGGCGACGCGTCCGTTCTTCGGCGTGCAGCCTGCGCTGGTCGACGACAAGGGCGCGACGATCGAGGGCGCGGATCAGGGCAACCTGGTTATCCTCGACAGCTGGCCGGGACAGGCCCGCACGCTGTTCGGCGATCACGAGCGCTTCGTGCAGACCTACTTCAGCACCTACCCCGGCACCTACTTCACCGGTGACGGCTGCCGTCGCGACGAGGACGACTACTACTGGATCACGGGCCGCGTGGACGACGTGATCAACGTCTCCGGCCATCGCATGGGCACGGCGGAAGTCGAGAGCGCGCTGGTCAGCCACCCGAAGGTCGCGGAAGCGGCCGTGGTCGGCTATCCGCACGACATCAAGGGCCAGGGCATCTACTGCTACATCACGCTCAATGCGGGCGAGCAGCCGTCGGATGCGCTGCGCAAGGAGCTCGTGCAGCACGTGCGCCGCGAGATCGGACCGATTGCATCGCCCGATGCGGTGCAGTTCGCGCCGGGTCTTCCGAAGACGCGCTCGGGCAAGATCATGCGCCGCATCCTGCGCAAGATCGCCGAAGACGAGTTCGGCAGCCTCGGCGATACGTCGACGCTAGCGGATCCGACGGTGGTCGACGACCTGATCGAGAACCGCCAGAACCGCAAGGCTGGCTGACGCGCTTCATCTTCAAGGAAAAGAAATGGCCGCCTGTCCCTTCGGACGGCGGCCATTTTTATTACCCACACCGGTCTCCGCAAGTTCGCCGTCTCGTTAGCGCACCCCGGCTGCAACGTGTTCTGGGCCCCGGCCTTCGCCGGGGTGACGTTGGTGGGTGTGTGGCTGTCGCGCAAACAACGACCTGCCTGCCTTTCCCCCGCTGCGCGATGGATCCTGGGCACAAGGCCTAGGATGACAGAGGGCGGGGCCGCGGCGGCGCGGCGTTGTACGGAGCTAGGCAAGCCCGCGCTTCTTGAGGAGGCCCTCGATCTCGGGTGGGCGGCCGCGGAAGGCCACGTAGGCGTCGAGCGCGTCCTGACGATTGCCGGCGGCGTAGATAAACGTCTTGAGCTTGTTCGCCGTCTTGCGATCGAAAATGTTGCCCGTCTCCTCGAAGGCCGCGAACGCATCGGCGTCCATCACCTCCGACCACAGGTAGCTGTAATACCCCGCCGCGTAGCCGCCGATGATGTGCTGGAAATGCGGAATGCGATGACGCGGCGTGATCTCGGCCGGCATGCCGATGCGCGCCAGCACCTCGCTCTCGAAGGCATCCACGTCGAGGCCGGACGTGTCGGCGAGCGAATGCAGCTCAAGATCGAGAAGCGTCGAAGCCGTGTACTCGACCGTCTGGAAGCCCTGGTTGAACGTGCGAGCGGCCTCGAGCTGCTTCAGGATCCGTTCCGGCATCGGCTTGCCCGTCTTCTCGTGCAGCGCGAATTTCTTCAGCACCTCCGGACGCGACAGCCAGTGCTCGTATAGCTGCGACGGCAGCTCGACGAAGTCGTGCAGCACGTTGGTCATGGCGAGCGACGGGTAGGTGACATCCGAGAGCAGGCCGTGCAGCCCGTGGCCCAGCTCATGGAAGAGCGTGCGGGCATCGTCGAAGGACAACAGCGTCGGCGCACCGGGCGCGCCCTGCGCGACGCTCATGACGTTGACGACGATGGGGCGAACGTTGTTGCCGCCAAGCTTGTGCTGGCCGCGATAGGACGACATCCAGGCACCCGAGCGCTTCGAGGGCCGCGCGTAGTAGTCGCCGTAGAAGACGCCGACGTGCTCGCCCGCCTTCGTGCGGACTTCCCACGCGCGCACGTCCGGATGGTAGACCGGCGCGTTCGGCGCCGGTTCGAAGACCAGGCCGAACAGGCGGCCGGCCGTATCGAATGCGGCGGCAAGCACATTATCGAGGGTGAGATAGGAGCGCACCTCGGCTTCGTCGAGCTCATAGCGCGCCTTGCGCTCCTTCTCGGCGTAGTAGCGCCAGTCCCAGGCCGCGATCTTGAAGTTCTCGCCTTCTGCGCGGGCGCGCTTTTCGAGCGCATCGCGTTCGGCTCGCGCGCTGCGGAGCGCTGCAGGCCAGACCTTGTCGAGCAGCTTGCGGACCTCGGCGGGGGTCTTGGCCATCGTGTCGTCGAGCACGTAGGCGGCGTAGGTGTCGTAGCCGATCAGGCGGGCCAGCTCGCTGCGGAGCGCCATCATGCGGACGACGGTCTTGCGATTGTCCGTCTTGCCGCCGTTCTCGCCGCGCTTGATCCATGCCTTCCACGCGTCCTCGCGCAGGTCGCGGCGGGCCGAGAACTGCAGGAACGGCTCGACGCTGGAGCGCGCGAGCGTGATGGCGTGGCTGCCGGGCCTGCCGAGCTGGACGGCCGCCTGGGCTGCGGCATCGCGAACCGAGGCGGGCAGGCCGTCGAGGTCGGTGTCGCCATCCAGCATCATGTGCCAGGCCTGCTCGTCGGCCAGCACGTTCTGCGAGAACGCCGTGCCGAGGGTCGCGAGCTCGGTGTTGATTTCAGAAATCCGCTTGCGCGCCTTGGCGTCGAGGGCGGCGCCGGCGCGGACGTAGCCCGTGTAGGTGCGCTCAAGCAGACGCAGCGCTTCGGCGTCGAGGCCCAGCTCGTCGCGGCGCGCGTAGAGATCGGCGATGCGCTGGAAGAGACGGCGGTTCAGCAGCACCGCACTCTGGTGCTGAGCGAGCTTCGGGGCGATGTCGCGCTCGATGGCCTGCAGCGCATCGTTCGTGTCGGCGCCGGACAGGTTGAAGAAGACGTTGGCGACCTTGATCAGCAGCGCGCCGCTCTTTTCGAGTGCGACGATGGTGTTGGCGAACGACGGCTTGGCGTCGCGGGTGGCGATCTCCGCAATTTCGCGCTTGTGCGCCTTGAGAGCCTGGGAAAACGCCGGGCCGAAGTGGGCCGGCTTGATGGACGCGAACGGCGGCGCCTTGAAGGGTCCGCGCCACGGCGCGAGGAGGGGGTTGGCACTTGCGGCCTTGGGTGCCTTCTTGGTCTTCGTGGCCGTCTTCTTCGCGATCGTCTTCTTCGCGGTCTTCATTCGCTTTGCCCTCGCATGTGCACGAGTCATGTCGTGCTGCCGTGACCGATACCTGAAGGTAGGGCCACGCGCAAAAAAACAAAGAGCCGGTTGGGGGAACCGGCTCTTCTAGGAGACAAGGAGAAGATGAGGGCATTGGCCCGCTCGGCAGTCCGTTCTCAACCGGACAGGGGGGCTCGGGGTTCCAGTCAGTCAGGACCACCGAGCGGGGATCAATGATGTGAGAGTGCCTGCGATTCTTGGCGCCCGCAGGGCCGAGGCACGACGGCATTCCGGCGGGGCCAAGGAATTTCTGTGCGCGGCCTGCCGCGCGGTCGCCGCGCCCGTGGGGGCGCGCTCACTCATGGAGGAAGGCCTAGAAGGCGAAAGGCCCGGTCCAGGGAGATCTAGCTCGGAAGGGGGCTTGGGATCGGTTCCGAGGCTGGGGATTGGACCGGGCCTGATGCGCAGACTACCGGGCAATGGGGCCGTCCCAGGGACGCTTTGTGGCAGGCATGTGAAAAAGGCGCGCCATGCGTCTTGAAAAAATTGGAGGGCGGCGCGATCATCCTTATGAAACCGTCGAGGAGGACGCATTGAGCGAATCCGATCCCATACGTTTTCGCCCGCGCGACGCGGGCAGCCATTCGCGCAATCCAACGTCGCTTTCTTCCGTCATCGGACACCCCGCACATAGCAGCTCGCCGGTCGTGGCGTTCAACCGCGCTGAGCTGGAGGCGATCCTCGACGTGTACGCGCGCAAGGTCGCGGCCGGGGAGTGGCGGGACTACGCGCTCGAGATGGGGCGGGAGAAGGCGGTGTTCGCCATCTTTCAGCGCGCGAGCGAGTATCCGCTGTTTCGGGTCGAGAAATGCCCGCGGCTGGCGCGACGGCAGGGCGCCTACAGCGTCGTGCTGCGAAGCGGGGCGGTGCTGAAGCGTGGCCACGAGCTGGCGCGCGTGCTGGCGGCCTGCGAAAGCGTAAAGCTCGCGGGGCGCTAGGCTGGAGGCGACGCCTCCAGGCGCGCAGGCACGTCGCTTTGGCTTGGCACAAAAGGAAAGGGCCCCGCCTTGCGGCGGAGCCCCGTTTCGTCAGTCAGACGTTCGGTCGTTACTCGCGGTTGCCCATCAGCGACAGCAAGTTCACGAAGAGACCCACGAAGTCCTGGTAGAGCGAGAGCGCGCCGAAGATCGAGGCCTTGGCGGCGGCTTCCGCGTTGCCGGCCACTTCGAAGTAGGTGTCCTTGATGCGCTGCGTGTCATAGGCCGTGAGGCCGGCGAACACGAGCACGCCGATCACCGAGATCGCGAACTGGATGGCGCTCGACTGCATGAAGATGTTCACGAGGCTGGCGATGATGACGCCGATGAGGCCCATGAACAGGAACGAACCCCAGCCGGAGATGTCCTTCTTCGTGGTGTAGCCCCAGATGCTGAGGCTCGCGAAGGTGGCTGCCGTGATGAAGAACACGTTCGCAACCGACGAGCCGGTGAAGACCAGCAAAATCGACGACAGCGACGCGCCAACCAGCGCGGCGTAGATCCAGAACGAGGTCTGTGCGGCGCCGACGCTCATGCTGTTCGCCTTAAAGGCGAAGAAGAACACGAACGCGATCGGCGCGAGGAAGAACACCCACTTGAGCGGGCTTGCGAAGATCGCGACGCCGAACGACGTCAGCATCTTGCCGTTCGCCAACGTTGCCGCGGCGGAGCCGGGGTCGGTCGTCACGGCCATGGAGTAGATGAGGTAGGAGACGATGCCCGTCAGTGCGACGCCGGCCGCCATGTAGTTGTAAACGCCCAGCATGTATGCGCGCAGACCCGCGTCCACATCGGCGCGGCCGACGGTCGTCGGGTGCGAGTATCTGCTGTCAAACTGTGCCATCGTGATCGAGTCCCCTTAAAGACTTCTAGCGCAAACTCAATTTGCCCCAGCGCATATCGGAACGAATTTGCTCCCTTTCAAGAGAGATCGACCGCCCGTGCGCCAGACGCTTGAAATTTATATAAGACAATTCGGTCAGAAAGTTAATGCGCGACTTCTCGTAAATCGCCGGTCAACACTGACGTATACTTACCTATGGCAGTTTGACTTGGCTTGCGGCGGTTAGACTTTGCCGAAGTCTCGGCGATCGGCCCTTTACTGGCATCTGTCGGCTAGGCTGTCCGCAGCGCCTGGGCGGGCTTGGTCCGCAAAACCGACCACGTGCCGAACGCGCCGAACAGCAGCACCAGTCCCACCGCCACGCCGAGCGCCATCAGCACCGCCCCGAGGCTGAACGAGAACGGGATGTGCATGATCTCCGTGACGGCGATCCAGGCCGCGAACGCGCCGAGCCCGACCGCGAACAGCGCCGAGATCACCGCCAGCAGCAGATACTCGACGAGGTGCGTCGTCAGCACACGCCGGCGGGTCGCCCCCAGCACCTTTAGCACCACGGCATCGAGAATGCGCCGCCGCTGGGCGGTGGCGAGCGCGCCGGCCAGAACCAGCGCCCCGGCCAGCAGCGTCACCGTGCCGGCGGCGCGCACGGCCACCATGACCTTGGACAGAATGGCCGTCGCCGCTTCGAGCGCGTCACGCACACGGATCACCGTGACCGACGGGAAGGCCTTGCCGATGGCGCGGCCGAGCTGGGCTTCCGCGGCGACGGCCGTGCCCTCGGGCAGGCTGACAGTGGCGAGCAGGTTGTGCGGCGCGTTCTCGAGGGTGTTGGCCGAAAAGACCATGACGAAGTTCAATGTCAGGCTTTCCCACTTCACCTCGCGCAAGTTGGCGATGCGGGCCGTAACGTTGCGGCCCAGCACGTTGACCGTCACCATGTCTCCAATCTTGAGGCCGAGATGTCCGGCGAGGTCGCGCTCGAACGAGATCAGCGGCTCGCCGCGGTAGCCTACCGGCCACCACTCGCCTTCAACCAGCGTCGAGCCTTCGGGAATCGTATCGGAATAGGTGAGGCCGCGATCGCCGTTGAGCACCCATTGCGCTTCCGGCGGCACCTTGAACTCCTCCGCCTTGCGGCCCCGCATCTCGACGAGGCGGCCGCGCAGCATCGGGGCTTCCACGACGTGCGCGCCAGGCACCTCGCGTTCGACGATGCCGACCAGCGCAGCCGCGTCCGACTTGGGGACGTCGAGCAGGAAGTGGCTCGGCGCCTTTTCGGGTAACCGGCTTGTCAGCTCCCTGGTCAGCGACGCATCGGCGAGCGCGACGGCGACGAGCAGCGACAGGCCCGCGCCGAGCGAAATCACCACCGACCGCGTCAAGCCGCCCGGGGCGCCGAGATTGCCGATGGCGAGCGCCAGCTCGGGCCACTTGGGACGCGGCACGCGCCGTGCGATCCAGGTCACGGCGTAGCCGAGCGCGGTAAAGACGGCGAACACCAGCACGAGCGCGCCACAGAAGTAGAGCGCGATGCGCGTCGATTCCGACATCATCAGCACGAAACCGAGCAGCGTGGCGGCGATGGCCGCCGTGAGCACGATGATGGACGTGCGCGGCCAGACCCGCTCCGGGGCGACCTCATCGCGAAACAGCACGCTCGGCTTGATCAATTCGGCACGGCCGAGCGGCCAGAGCGTAAACAGCAGCGCGACGAGCACGCCGTAGGTTGCGCTGATCAGCGCGGTCATGGGCGAAAACGCGTATTCGGCCTGGATCGGGAGCTGGTCGCCGTAGGCGGCGATCAGAATGCGCGGCGCCGTGAGGCCCACGGCCAATCCGACCGCCACGCCAATGAGGGTGATGACGACCACCTGGACCAGGAAGATCCAGAGCACCGTGCGGCTCGGCGCGCCGACGGTCTTCATCGTGGCGATGACGTCGCGGCGGCGGTCGATGAACGTTGCCACGGCGCTCGCGATGCCGACGCCGCCGACGAGAAGAGCTGCAAGGCCGAGGAAGGTCAGGAACTGACGCAGCCGGTCGAGCGTGCGCGACACCTGGGGCGAAGGATTGCGCCGGTCGGCGATGACGAAGCCGGACGGCTCCAGCTCCCGCTTCGCCAGCTCGCGAAACGCGCCGACGTCTTCCGGTACGGCGCCGGTGGGCTCCGGGCGCTTTAGCGCGTAGCGCCAGCGCACGAGGGCGCCCGGCTGGATCAGGCCGGTTTTTTCGAGGTTCACGATCGAGAGAAACACGCGCGGGCCGTAGGTGAGCCGGTCGGCTACGGAATCGGGCTCGCTCTCCAGCTCGGCGCGGACGGTGAAATCTACCTGGCCGATACGGATTTTGTCGCCGATGCCGAGGCCGAGCTGGCTCAACAGAACGGGATCGGCCACGACGCCGGGGTCGCCGGGAGCATCGATCGCCTCATGGAAGGACGCGCCTTTCGCCTCCACACGTCCGGCCAGCGGATAGGCCGCGTCGACACCCTTGAGCTCGATCAACGCCTGCTGCTCGCCGTCGATGCTGCGCGCCATCGTGCGCAGGGTGGCGGCTTCGCTCACGGTGCCCTTGCCGGCCAGCCATTGCCGTTCGGCATCGGTGGCGCGGGTGTGCATGCGCGCAAACGCCAGATCGCCGCCGAGAAGAACCTCGCCCTGGCGCTCGAAGCCGTCGCGCAAGGCATCCGACAGGGAGCCGACGGTCGCGATGACGGCCACGCCGAGCGCGACGCAGGCCATAAAAATGTAGAAGCCGCCAAAGCCCGAGCGCAGATCGCGCAACGCAATCGAAACAAGGCGCGCGGGCGAAAGGCCCGTCCGCTTGTGCGGCTCGCCGGTAAAGGGTCCTGCCATGGCCGTCATGCTGCCACCACGGACTGCTCGTCTGCCACGATGCGGCCGTCGGCCATGCGGATCGTGCGTTCGCATTGCTGGGCGAGGCGCTCGTCGTGCGTGACGAGGACGAGCGTGGCGCCGGACTTGCGCTTCATCCCGAACAGGAGATCGACGACGGTGCGTCCCGTCTGGCCGTCGAGATTGCCGGTGGGTTCGTCGGCGAGCAGAAGCTTGGGCCGCGGCGCGAGGGCGCGGGCGAGCGCGACGCGCTGCTGCTCGCCGCCGGAAAGTTGCGCCGGGAAGTGGTCGAGGCGGAGCCCGAGGCCAACGTCGGCCAGCAGGTCGCGCGCGCGGAATCGCGCGTCGGCAACGCCGGAAAACTCCAGCGGCAACGCCACGTTCTCAAGCGCCGTCATGGTCGGGATGAGATGGAACGACTGAAACACAATGCCGATATCCTCGCCGCGCGCCAGCGCGAGCTGGTCCTCGTCCAGAGCATTGAAATCGCGCCCGGCAACATGCACATGCCCATTGGTGGCGCGCTCCAATCCCGCGAGGATCATGAGCAACGAGGTTTTTCCCGACCCGGATGGGCCGACGATGGCAAGCGACTGGCCACGCGCAATATCGAGCGAAATCCCCTTGAGGATCTCGACGAGACCGGCTCTGCTGGCGAGGTTGAGCCGAACGTCGGCAAGGCTGATGATTGGCTGGGACGTCGGCTGGGACAAGGCGTGGGGCTCCATCTGTCGCAAATGCGTCGGCATCCGAATTGTCCGGGTGCGGGATCGGCGCGTGCTGCGGCGCGCATCGCTTCAACCCGGGCTCAAACCCGAACGGAAACAAGCTCGCCGAGTGTTACGGCGTCGTGAGGCAAAAAAATGAAGGCAAAGCAAAGCGCTCCAACTCTCGCAGGTCAGATGGTGCGGTTGCTCGCATTGTTCAACCTTTGGCTGGCGATCGTGGTGGCGCTCTCGGCGCAGGCCGCAGCGCTCGACTCCAGCGACGCCGCGCCGATCCGGATCGTGGCCTTTGGCGATAGCCTGACGGCGGGATACCGGCTCAAGCCGAGCGAGGCGTTCCCGGTCCAGCTCGCCGCGGCCCTGAAGGCCAAAGGCTACAACGTCGACGTGGCCAACGCGGGCGTCTCTGGCGATACGACCGCGGCCGGGCTTGCGCGCCTCGACTGGTCCGTGCCCGACGGCACCGAAGCTGTGATCCTCGAGCTTGGCGCCAACGATGCCTTGCGCGGCATCGCGCCGAACGTGACGCGCACCAACCTCGATGCGATCGTGAAAAAGCTCCGCGAGCGCAAGATCGAGGTGCTGGTCGCCGGCATGAAAGCGCCCAAAAACCTCGGAGACGACTACGAACGGCAATTCGAGCCGATCTTCGTCGATCTGGCCGAGCAATACGGCGCGCTGCGCTACCCGTTTTTTCTCGACGGCGTGGTCCTCGACGCCAAACTCAACCTAGATGACGGCATGCATCCGACGGGCGAGGGCGTCGGCGTCATCGTTTCGCGCATCCTGCCCACGGTCGAGCAATTGATCGAACGCGTGCGCGCGAAGCGCCCCGTGTTGGCGACCCCCTAGCTGAACGGTTCACAAATGCCCCGCCTGTTCACCGCCATCGCGCTGCCCGAGCAACTGGCCGACTATCTGGCCGACCTCGCCATGCCGCTCGCGGGCGCGCGGTGGGTCGAGCCGCAAGACATGCACATCACGTTGCGTTTCGCGGGCGATATCGACAATCCGACTGCCAACGAGTTTCACGCGTCTCTCGCGACCATCGACGAGCCGGCGTTCACATTGCGGCTGTCCGGGTTTGGCGCGTTCGGAGGGCAGCAGCCGCGCACACTGTGGGCGGGCGTCGAGGATAGCCCGTGGCTCGAAGGGCTGGCGCGCGCCAACGAGCGGGCGGCGCGCGTGGCGGGCCTCAAACAAGACAAGCACGGCTTCAAGCCGCATGTGACGCTGGCGCGCCTGCGCGGAACGCGGCCCGAGGCGGTCGCGCGCGTGCTGCAGGAGCTTGGCGCCTATCGCAGCAAGCCGTTTTCTGTCGAGAGCTTCGGGCTCTATTCGTCGCGGCCGAAGGTGGGCGGCGGGCCGTACGTGATCGAGGACAGCTTCAGCTTGCGCGGCGGATCGGCCGATGCGTCCGATTGGGCCGACGAGCGCAGCAGGTGACGCGCCGAAATCGCAGGACCTGGCGGACGCGAGCTAGCGCCGGATGATCAGGCTGGCATCCGACACGCGAATGCGGCGCTCGGTGATGCGGTTCGATGCGCCGGCCCGCAGTGCGCGCACGAGGCGGGGCTGCACTTCCGCCTGCCGCACGAGGCGGACCTTCACGCGCTCCGTGGCGCGAACCTTTGCACGCACGACCAGCTCGCGCGCGGCGGCCTTGCGGACACTCGCGGTTTCGATGCGCTGGCCCGTTGCCCCGGCCAGCACCTCGGGCGACCGGCCGGTGACGAGATCCGCGCCCGTCAGAGCGCGCCCCCGCGCCCGTGTTTCCTGCACAGCTGTGGCGAGCGCTGCCACCTGCGCCCCGCTTACGGGATCGCCGCTCCGGGCCGCCTGCTCGGCCGCGTAGAGACGGTGGCGCTCGGCGGAGGCTTCCGTCCACGGATTCGGCGAGCAGGTGCACTGGGCGTCATAGGAGACGCGGTGCTTGAAGGCGGTCGCGAGCGACGCATAGGGCTTGCCGTCGAGGCTGGTCATCGTTTCCGGCGCGCCGCCGCTGTTCTTGTAGACGAACAGCATGGCGGGCGAACCGCACGTCGCGCGGCACGTCTCTTCGTCGCGCTGGAATTCGCCCGGCTGGGCGGCCGCGCTGATCGGGAAGTAGAAGCCGTCGCAGAGACGGACGCAGAGCGTGCGATAGCCGCCGTTGAGATCACGCAGCTTGGGCTTGCGGCTGGCGCACGCGGTGCCGTCCCTGCCGCAGCGCGCCTTGCGCTTGGCGGTCTTCTGCACGGCGAGGTGCACTTTCGCCTTGCGGCGGCCGTTTTCCTCCGGGCGATCGTAGGTGCCGGAGATGACATCAGACAGGCTCATGGCCGAGCCGAGCACGGCTGAGCCCGCAGGCGCTGGCGCCTCATCGCCACCCCAAAGGATGAACGAGGCGAGGCCGATGACAGCGAGGATCGACAGACGAAGAAACACGGTACGCAATCCTGCCCGGTGAAACGCACTCGAATTAACCACGCGAGGGCTTCGCGCCCTTGCCTTCGTCGAGATCTATCGGAACGCTGCAGCCTCGGCAAACACAAGTTTTTCCGTATGTTAAACGCGACGGCTGCGGCATCTCCCGCAACACCGCGGCGTGCTTTCGGCGCGCATGCGGGCTGCGATTAGGTTAAGACTGGGACGAAGCTTCCGGGGGGGACTACGTGCAGGATTCAATCGCCACCACCGATATTGCGGCTCAGCGCGGCGGCGCGCCTGTCGTTGCCGCTCCGCGGCGCGCGCTCGTCTCCTGGGCGCTGTTCGATTGGGCGGCGCAGCCCTACTACACCCTCGTTCTGACGTTCCTGTTTGCGCCCTACTTCGCCAATTTCGTCGCCGCGTCTCCCGCGCAGGGCCAGGCGCTCTGGGGTTACGCGGCCGCCACGGCCGGCATCCTCATCGCCGTCGGCAGCCCGTTCCTGGGCGCGCTCGCCGATGGCGGCGGACGGCGGAAGCCCTGGATCGCGCTGTTCTCTGTCGTGTTCGTTGCGGGGCTCGCGACGCTCTGGCTCGCGCGGCCGGCCGCCGATACCTCGACCATCGTTCTTGTGCTGGCCGCGTTCGTCGCGGCGACGGCGATGGCCGAGTTCACGACCGTTTTCACCAACGCGATGATGCCGACGCTGGTGCCGCAGAGCCAGCTCGGCCGGCTTTCGGGTCTGGCGTGGGCCATCGGCTATGCGGGTGGGCTCGTCAGCCTCGCTCTCATGGCGGGCTTCATCGTTGCCGATCCGGCCACGGGGCGCTCGGTGCTCGGGTTCGAGCCGGTGCTGACCCTCGATGCCGTGCAGCGCGAGGGCGAGCGCCTCGTCGGGCCGTTCGCGGCGATCTGGTACGTGCTGTTCATGATCCCGTTCTTCCTGTTCGTGCCGGACAAGCGCGGCGCGGGTGGTGCCTCGGGGCGGCCTGCGCTCGCCGAGCTGTGGTCGACCATCCGGTCGCTTTCCGGCGACCGCAACATGCTGCACTTCCTCGCCGCGCGGATGCTCTACTCGGACGGCCTGGCCGCCATCTTCGCGTTCGGCGGTATCTATGGCGCATCCGTGTTCGGCTGGGGCGCGCTCGAACTCGGGCTGTTCGGCATCGTGCTGACCCTCGCGGGCACGGTCGGAGCCGTGATCGGCGGCGTGCTCGACGACAAAGTCGGATCGAAGACCGTCATCATGGTGTCGCTGGTGCTGCTGCTCGCGGGCGCGCTCGGCATCCTGTCGGTCGACGCCGGCCACGTGCTTTATGTGAACGAGGTGGTACCCAAGGCGCCGGGCTCCGGCCCGTTCTCGTCGACCGGCGAACTGGTGTTTCTCGCCTTCGCCGTGCTGGTCGGCATGGTGGCGGCCCCCGTGCAGGCAGCCAGCCGCGCGCTGCTCGCCCGCCTCGCGCCGCCCGAGAAGATGACGCAGTATTTCGGGCTGTTCGCATTCTCGGGAAAGGTCACGGCGTTCCTGGCTCCGCTGCTCGTGGCGGCGGTGACGCAGGCGACCGGAAGCCAACGCATCGGCATGGCGTCGATCGCGGTGTTCCTGATCGCGGGCCTCGTGCTGATGCTGCCCGTGCGCACACCTGTCCGTACCTGATCCGGCCGGACATGAGCCGGTCCGGAACGGCGGCGCTTACTCTGCGGCGACCGCGTGAATAACGGCGCCACCGCGGCCGATGGGCGCGAAGCTCTCGGCGGTGGCGATCGCCCACGCATTCTCGAAGCGTGCGTCTGAGGTTCCGAGCAACAGCTCGCCCGGCTTCAGGGGATGGTACAGCTCGGCGAACGTCACGACGCGGTCGGGCGCAGCGCGGTGCATGAAGTGGTGCGGCTCGAGCTGGCGCGGGTGATCGAGGCCGGCCGCAGCGACCAGCTCGGCTAGCGCCTTGACGGTCTCCTTGTGGAACTGCGCCACGCGTTCGGCCTTGCTCGGCACGTCGATGGCGCGCTGGCGCATCGGGTCCTGCGTGGCGACGCCCGTGGGGCAACGGTCCGTGTGGCACTGCTGGGCCTGGATGCAGCCGACGGCGAACATGAAGCCGCGCGCGGCGTTGCACCAGTCCGCGCCGAGCGCCATCACGCGCGCCATGTCGAAAGCGGTCGTGATCTTGCCCGACACGCCGATCTTGATGCGGTCGCGAAGGTTGGCGCCGACGAGGGCGGCGTGCACGAAGGCGAGGCCATCCCGCAGTGGTGTGCCGACGTGATCCATGAACTCGAGCGGGGCGGCGCCGGTGCCGCCTTCCTTGCCGTCGACGACGATGAAATCGGGCGTGATGTCGGTTTCCAGCATCGCCTTCACGACGGCCAGGAATTCCCACGGATGGCCGACGCAGAGCTTGAACCCGACCGGCTTGCCGCCCGAAAGGTGGCGCAGCTCGGCAATGAAGCTCATCATTTCAATGGGCGTGGAGAACGACGGATGGCGCGCGGGCGAGATGCAATCGCGGCCCATCTCGATGCCGCGGATGCGGGCGACCTCTTCCGTCACCTTGGCGGCGGGCAGCACGCCGCCGTGGCCGGGTTTGGCGCCTTGCGAGAGCTTGAGCTCGATCATCTTGACTTGCGGATTGGCGGAGATCTCGGCGAACTTTTCGGGCGAGAACGTGCCGTCCGCGTTGCGGCAGGCGAAGTATCCGGAGCCGATCTGCAGAATGATGTCGCCGCCGTTCTCGCGGTGATAGGGCGAGTAGCCGCCTTCGCCGGTGTCGTGCGCGAATCCGCCGAGGGCCGCGCCCTTGTTGAGCGCGCGGATGGCATTGGCGGAGAGCGAGCCGTAGCTCATGGCTGAAATGTTGAAGACGGATGCCGAGTACGGCTGAGCGCAGTGCGGCCCGCCGATCACGATGCGGAACGGCTCGGGCGATGCCCGCTTCGGCGCCATCGAATGATGCAGCCACTCGTAGCGGCTCTCGTAGACGTCGTACATCGTGCCGAACGGACGCTTGTCCAGCTCCTTCTTGGCGCGCTGGTAGACGATGGCGCGCTTGTCGCGCGGGAACGGTGCGCCGTCCTTGTCGGCCTCGAAGAAGTACTGGCGCAGCTCGGGGCGGATCTCTTCGAGGATGAAGCGCATGTGCGCGACGATGGGGTAGTTGCGCAGAATGGCGTGGCGCGTCTGCGTGATATCGCGCAGGCCGAGCGCGGCGAGGGACGCGGAGGCCGCCAGCAGCAGGGCCGTCACCGGCGTGACTGCTGCGAGACCGCCCAGCATGAGCACGGCCAGCGCGACCGTTACGGCGACGGCAACCGTTAACGAAAGGTAGCGGGGCGTGAACGGCGTCAGGACAAAGTTCATGGAAACCCCCGGGCGGAGACCGGACAGCGCCTGCGGCGCGTCCTTTGCGCGCGATTTTAGTCGAAATGAATATACGAATTGTTCGATGACGGCTTTTCTGTCGCCGCGCGGCCCATGATGGCGGGCCTTTGCGGCGATTCCCTGCGGGGACGGCCTACTCCCCGCGGCGGGCGACCATGAACCAGGCGGGGCCGGTCTGGGGGTCGTGCCAGACGCGCTGCCAGCGGAACCCGGCTTTCTCGTAGGCGCGCACGGCGCGCTCGTTCTTGACCGAAGGAAACACACAGACAGCCACAGCCAGTGTGGTCGCGAACACTTCCTCGCGCAGCTTCGCGAGCGCGATCTGGCCGACGCCACGGCCGCGTTGGTCTTCGGCGGCGATGAAGAGATCGAGATCCCAGGTGCCGGGCTCCAGCTCGTCCGGCAGGTTTTCGCCCCACAGGGTGGCGTCGACCGCGTGGGCATAGCCGACCGCAACCCCGTCCACCTCGATGACGCGGCAGATGGCGTGGCCGGAGCCGAGCGCCATGTTGACCTCGGCTTCCGTTGCCGACACCGGTCCCCACCAGTCCTGAACGTCGGGACGGGCGAGCCAGCGGCGAATGAGATCGAAATCGGCGCGCGTGGCCGGCCGCAGGGCGATATGGCCGGCCGCGTCCATCAGTGGCGGAAGTGGCGCATGCCGGTCAGGACCATAGCGAGGTCCTTTTCGTCGGCAGCGCGGATCACGTCCTCGTCGCGCATCGAGCCGCCGGGCTGGATGACCGCCGTCGCGCCTGCTTCGGCGGCGGCGAGCAATCCGTCCGGGAAGGGGAAGAACGCGTCCGAGGCGACGGCCGCGCCCTTCACGTCGAGCCCCGCCATCTCGGCCTTGATGGCGGCGATGCGCGAGGAGTTCACGCGGCTCATCTGTCCCGCGCCGATGCCAACTGTCGCGCCGTCCTTCGCATAGACGATGGCGTTCGACTTGACGAACTTGGCGACCTTCCACGCAAACACGAGGTCCGCCATCTCGGCGGGCGTGGGCTGTCGCCTGGTCACGACCTTGATGCTGTCCTGGAAGGCGAGGTCGGCATCCTGAGCGAGAAGCCCGCCGGCGACCGATTTGATGTCCATGCGAGGGGTGGCCTCGGCGGACCACGCGCCCGTCACGAGCAGGCGCACGTTCTTCTTGGCGGCGACGGCCTCCTTGGCCGCGTCCGTCACGGACGGCGCGAGGATGACCTCCACGAACTGGCGCTCGACGATTTTCGCCGCCGTCTCGGCGTCCAGCTCGCGGTTGAAGGCGATGATGCCACCGAACGCGGATTCGGGGTCGGTGCGATAGGCGCGGTCGTAGGCGGCGGCGAGGCTGTCGGCTTCGGCGACGCCGCACGGATTCGCATGCTTGACGATGACGCAGGCGGGGCGATCCGCGAATGCCTTGACGCATTCGAGCGCGGCATCGCTGTCGGCGACGTTGTTGTACGACAGCTCCTTGCCGAGGAGTTGGCGCGCGGCGGCAATCGTGCCGGGCTGCGCGTCGCTTGCGACATATAACGCGCCACGCTGGTGCGGGTTCTCGCCGTAGCGCATGTCGATCGCTTTCTTGTAGGTCGCGCTCAGCGTCGGCGGGAAGCCGGTCGCCGCGCCGTCGGGGCTGTCGGCCACGGCGCCGAGCCAGTTGCTGATCGCGCCATCATAGGCGGCCGTGCGGGCGTAGGCTTTGGCGGCCATACGCTTGCGGAAGGCGAGTGTGGTGCGGCCGTGGTTATCGGCCATTTCTTTGAGCAGGGCCGGATAGTCCGCGCTGTCCACGATCACCGTGACGGAGGCGTGGTTCTTGGCGGCGGCGCGGATCATGGCGGGGCCGCCGATATCGATGTTCTCGACGCACTCATCGAACGAGGCGCCCTGCGCGAGCGTCTTCTCGAACGGATAGAGGTTCACCACCAGCAGATCGATGGCGGCGATCTTGTGCTCCTCGGCCGCGGCGATGTGCTCCTCGTTGCCGCGCACGGCGAGCAGGCCACCGTGAATTTTCGGATGCAGCGTTTTCACGCGGCCGTCGAACGCCTCGGGAAATCCGGTGACGGCCGATACGTCGGTCACGGCGAAGCCCGCGCCCTTGAGCTTGGCCGCTGTGCCGCCGGTCGAGATCAACGCCACGTTCCATTCGGCCAAATGGTGCGCGAGTTCGTCGAGACCGGATTTGTCGGAGAGCGAAATCAGCGCGCGGCGGATCCGGGGATCGGGATCTTTCATCGGGTCGTGTCCTTGTTGGTGTTCGGTATGTATCGGTTACGTCTGGGCTTCAAGCACCCAGCGAATTTCTGCTTCTCCGACGGTGGCGCCGCGCGCGACGAGCTGCAAGGCGCGGCGCGGGCCGGCCGAGTCGGCAAAGTACGTGCTTTCCTCGATGGCGAGGCGCGCGCCTTCCAGGCTGAACCACCACACGGCCCCGCTCGCAAGCTCGATGATCGCGAGGTTGGGGTTGTCGCCGCGGCGGCAGCGTACGCCCGGGTGCAGGTGGAAGTGGATCGCGAACGGAATGTCCTGGGGCAACCGCATCGCTTTCTGTTTGCCCGCCAGCCGATCGATGCCGAGCAGGCGGCGGCCCGAAGCGCTCAGCGCCAGCGTGCGGTGATGCATCAGGCCGAAGCGCTTCATGTAGCCGTCGTGCGAGGTCTTGACCTCCACGCAGTCGTCGTGGGCGTAGATGGCGGACTGCACGTCATCCGGGTGGCGAATGGGAGAGCCGCCGACCAGACCGGCGAGCGTCTTGTGGCGAATGAGCTTCGACGACGACTTTTCGAAGAGGCACAACGTATTGTGGCTGGCGGTCGCGCGCGAGGCCGCGCGCCATTCGGCGCTGCCCGCGCCCGGTGCGCCGCCGTTGACGAGCATCAGCTCGGTCTTGGTGCTGAACTCGAACGACAGGCATCCCGCGTGCGCTTCGGCAGCGGCTTCCAGCGGCGGCGGCGAGCCGACATCCATGATCAGGATCGAGTCACCGCGCTCGAGCCGCGTGTACTTCGAGGCCGGTGCGGACGCCGGGATCGTGCCAGGGTTGTCGTCGTAGACGAGAACCGTTGCGAGCCCGGCCGGCGAGGCCACGCCCATGCCGTTGAAGCGCGCCAGCATGCCGTCGCCGAGCCGCATGTATTTCAGCATCGCCAGCATCGCCTTGAGCGCGTTGCCGAGCTCGGGCGGGGCGGCGCGGCTGCGCGCGGCGAAGCACTGGTTGAGCGGCAGGAGATCCAGGATCAGCTCGACGAGGACTTCGGGATTGCGCCCGATGTGGCCGCCGTCCGGCAGGATCTGGCGGCGCAGCTCCTGGACGAACAGTTTTTCCGTTTCGGGAATCTGGCCCTCGTGGCCGGAAATGCAGAGCTGGGCGAGCAGAAGCGTGGCCAGCGACAAGAGCCGCTGATAGCCGCTCGGACTGTTGCGCCAGCTCGCCGCGAGGCGGACGAGCTGGATACCCAAGCTCTCCGTCACGATTTCATAGGTCTCGGTGTCCGCGTCTTCGAGCAGCAGCGAGGAATGCGAGATCCACGAGATCAGCCGCCGCCCGGTGACGTGCGGCTCCCACGCGACGCCCGAGCCGCCGCGATAGCGCAGCGCCCATTCGGTGGCGAGGAGGCGCGCGATCTCGCGGCCCTCGGGGCGGCCGGCCGCCGTCATATGACGCAGCCAGCCGAAGCCGTGCAGCTCGCGCGCCCACGCCTCGCTCGGCGGCTTGATGTCGAACGGGGAGATTTCGTCCGCGTGCGCGACGGCGCCCGCGAGCCCGTACTGGCCAACCTCGACCTCGTTCAGGAAGCTCGGGTCGGCGGTGCGCAGATCCTGCGGCACGATGAGCAACTGCTCGGCCGCCGACGCGCCGAACTGCCAGCGGAAGGGCGGCGCGTTGAGCACGGACGTCACCGCGCCGCGCCGCAGCTTGTCCGCGGCGAGCTGGGTAATCCTGATGCGTTCCGAAATCTTGAGCCGCGCCATGCGCCTCCTCGTCAGCCCGTCCGCGCAGGGAATGGTAGCATGCCGCCCCGCCTCCTCAATCGGTCCCTTGGAGGTGCGGCGCTGAAACTCCGGGAGAAATCCAGGACGTCAGGCCCGCTTGCGCAAGCGGGCGGCGAAAAAGCCGTCGAGGCCGGCGAGGGCCGGGTCCGGGTGCGGAAGGTGGCAGGGGAGGGTGCGCAGGTCGCCTTCGGCGGAGAGCCACGCGCCGTCAATCCCGCCTTCGCCCGGCGTGAGCGGCACGCGTTCCATATCCTCGGCTGAGGCAAGAAAGCGATCGACGATCTTTGCGCCTTCCTCGGGCTCAAGCGAGCAGGTGCCATAGACGAGTATTCCGCCGGGCTTCACCAGCCGTGCGGCATTGGCGATCAGCCTGCGCTGGAGCGCGACGCGCTCGGACGTGTCGTCCTTGCGCTTGAGGCGCAGGATGTCCGGATGGCGGCGGATGGTGCCCGTGGCGCTGCACGGCGCATCGAGGAGGACGGCGTCGAACTGGCGGCCCGGATCCCAGGCGGTCGCATCCGCCTCGACGATCTCGGCTTCGAGTTGGAGGCGGGCCATGTTTTCGGAAAGACGCCGGAGGCGGATCGCCGAAGCATCGACCGCGGTCACGCGCGCACCGGCGGCGGCGAGCTCCGCCGTCTTGCCGCCCGGCGCCGCGCAGAGGTCGGCCACCTCTCGACCGCGCACCTCGCCCAGCAGGCGGGAGGGAAGCGCCGCGGCGGCATCCTGCACCCACCAGGCGCCTTCTGCGTAGCCCGGCAGATCCTCCACGCGACCGGCGCGCGCGAGGCGCACGGTGGACGTCGGCAACAGCACGCCGCCGAGCTTTTCCGCCCACGCCGGCGCATCGGATTTGATGGAGAGGTCGAGCGCGGCTTCCGCGAGGGAGGCTTCCGCGATGGCGCGCGCGGTGTCTGCGCCGTAGGCCTGCTGCCAGTTTTCCAGAAGACGCGCCGGAATGTTCGCCGTGACGGCATCGACGCCTGCGAGCACGTCCTTGCCGGTGGTGGAGACGCGGCGGAGCACGGCGTTGGTGAGGCCCGCAAACCGCTGCGTCTTGGTGGTGTCGCGGCATTGATCGACCGCGAGGCTGATGGCGGCATGCGGCGGCGTATCGAGGAACAGAAGCTGGGCGGCGGCCGAGAGAAGAATGGGCCGGATGCGTCCGCCATTCGCAGGCAGGGGCTTTTCGAGGAAGGCGTCCAGCACGGCGTCGAGCTCGCCCTTGCGGCGCAGCACGGTCATGACGATCAGGCGGGCGAAGGCGCGGTCGCGGGCGGGAAGATCGTTCCCATGCAGAACCACGGCCGCTTCGAAGGCGTCATCCAGCGGGCGGCCGCGATCGAGCACGGCGGCGAGGCATTCGACGACCAATTCGCGCGCCGCATAGCCGGACGGCCGGGGGCGCTGTTTCTGGTCGCGGTGCGGAGGGGGCATCAGGATCTTTCACAAAGGAAGGCGGGCAAAAGCGCCGGGCAGGTCGGCCCGGGCCAAAAGGGTCCGCTTCCCTTCGCGCCAACCCGGCCGCGCGTCAAGGCGCACGCTCGGGCGCGGGCAATCAGCCCCAGGGGCCGCTGGAGCCGCCGCCGGAAGGACCATCGCCGGAACGGGACGGCGCGTTGTCCGACCACGGCCCCGACGCATCGGAGACGCCGCCGCGCGAGGCGGGCGCGCCTCCGAGGTTGACGCCAGCCTGCGTCAGCTCCTGCGCCAGCGCGTCCAGCGCCGCGACGCGGTTCGCGGTGTTGGGATGGGTCGAGAACAGGTTGTCCATACCGTGCCCGTTCAGCGGGTTGATGATGAACATGTGTGCGGCGGCCGGTATTTCCTCGGCCTCCTCGTTCGGGATGCGGCGGGCGGCGTTCTCGATCTTGAGCAATGCGGACGAGAGCCAATGCGGATTGCCGCAGATGAGCGCGCCCATGCGGTCGGCGCTGTATTCGCGCGAGCGGCTGATCGCCATCTGCACCAGCATGGCCGCGAAGGGCGCCACGAGCATGGCGAGGATCGCGCCGATCATGCCGACGCCGCCGCGATCGTCGCGGTGGCCGCCGAACATCGCGCCGAACTGGAGATACTGCGCCAGCATCGAGATCGCGCCGCCGATGGTGGCGGCAATCGTCATCGTCAGCGTGTCGCGGTTCTTGATGTGGGCCAGCTCGTGCGCGATGACGCCGGCGGCCTCCTCGCGCGAGAGCATGTCCAACAGGCCGGTGGTGGCAGCGACCGCGCCGCGCTCGGGACTGCGGCCGGTCGCGAAGGCGTTCGGCTGCGGGTTCTGCATGACGAAAACGCGCGGCATCGGCAGCTCGGCGCGGCGGGCGAGGTCGCGCACGAGGCCATAATACTCGGGCGCCGTGCGCTCATCGACCTCCTGCGCGCCGAACATCTTCAGGACCATCTTGTCGGAGTTCCAGAAGCTGAACAGGTTCATGCCCAGCGCCACGACGAAGGCGACGACCATGCCCCCCTGTCCGCCGATCGCGGCACCCATGGCCACGAAAATCGCGGTCAGCGCGGCCAGCAGGGCGGCGGTCTTGGCGTAGTTCATCGGCATCCTAAATCTCTCCCTAGCCGGTGCTCGATTTGTCCGGCGCTCGAACTGGCAGCAGGGCGACATGGCAATGGGCCGCGTCTCTTGTCAGTCCGGCTTTGCTATATAGGAAGCATTCCCGACGACGACCAGATTCCCTAGGGATGGGAGTTCCACCGATGACGGATACGTCCGACACCTCCGACGAGCCGACGGCACCACGCACGCTTTCACCTGGCGCGGAACGCGCACTTTCTCCTGCCGCGGAACGCACACTTTCTCCTGCCGCGGAACGCGCGTTGGCCGAGGCCGCCGAGCGGCGCGAAGCGGCCGAGCGCGCCGAGAAGGCGCGGCAGGTCGAGGTCGGTGGGCGCAACGGCCCCGAGCCCACGCGTTACGGCGACTGGGAAAAAGGCGGGATCATCAGCGACTTCTGATGGCACGGACGGCGGTGGCCGCATGGTCAGGCCGCTGCGGCGTTAACGGTTACGGACAGTTGTCTCTTCGGTGCGCGGCACCCGGCATAACGGGTGCAAGGCGCGGTCAAAGCTCTTCGTCAGCTCTGACACCGAGGCCGTCATGACCGAACCCCTTCCTCCAAGCGCCGCCGCGCCAATCGCACACAAAGGCGCGTCGCTCTTTCCTCTTCTGGTGCAAGCGGCTGTCTGCATTTGCGCGGGGCTGGCGCTGGACGCCGCCCGCGTGCTCCACGCCCACTCCAATCTTCAGAATGCGGCCGATGCGGCGGCCCAGGCGGCAGGACACTCGCTCGGCAGCGGCGAACGCGACGACGGCGAAATCCGGCGTCTCGCGGAATCCCATTTCAGGGCGAACGTCGGCGATGAGCGTCTGTTCGGCTCGGTCGGTGCGCTTTCCGTGGTAGCCGATCGCGATGTCGGACGGGTCGCCATCGGCGCCGACGTCTATCTGCCGATGACGCTCACGCGTTTCGTTGGCTTCGACGACGTCGAGATCCCGGTCGCGGCCGAGACCCGCTTCGCGCAGCCTTAGGCGCGCTAGCCCTGGTGGGGACTGGGACATGTCCCAGGATGAGACCCGCACCGCACGCGGCGCGGGCGCTGCGGCGCGCGCACCCTAATCGCACGCTCGTGCAATGCCTTGTATTTGCTATCATATTTTTAAGCGGTAAGACTTTGTTTACGTGCGGGACAGGCCGGTCCGGTTCGCGCCCCTCTCCGCATGTCCGCGGCACCCCGGTTGCAACAGGAGGCTCCACAGCACGCACCAGCCTCAAAGAGAGACACCGGTATGACGCGGTTCCGCACTTCGAAATCCCTTTTCGCGTCCTTCGCGTTCGCCTCCGACGACCGGGGCAGCGTGACGTTGATCTTCGCGTTCGCGATCTTCGTGCTCACGATGGCGGCCGGCGTCGGTCTCGACTACGCCCGCATGCTGCACGCCCGCTTCAATGTCTCGGCCGCAGCGGATGCGGCAGCCCTCGCCGCCGGGCGCGCGCTCGGTGAAGGAACCCGCACCGACGGCGAGATCAAGCAACTGGCCGCTACCTACTTCCGCGCCAATCTCGCGGAACACGGCGACATCGGCACCGTCGGCGATCTCGCCGTGGACATCGATCGCGAGGCCGGCCGCGTGAAGGTCGATGCCGCCGTCAACGTCCCCATGACGCTCACGCGCATCGCCGGCTTCGAGGATGTCGAAATTCCAGTCGCGGCGGAGGCCATCGCAGGCCAGCGCGAGATCGAGCTCGCCATGGTGCTCGACGTAACCGGCTCGATGGGATCGCCGTCGTCGAAGATCGCCGATCTGCGGCAGGCTGCGAACGGCCTCGTCGAGCAGCTTCTTCCCGACGACGGGCGGCCGAGCCGCGTGCGCATCGCGCTTGCGCCCTACGCGGCGAGCGTGAATGCGGGCAGCTATTTCACCGCCGTGACCGACCGGCGCACGGGCACGGGCTGCGTGTTCGAGCGCGGTGGCGCGACGCGCTTCCGCGAGGATGCGCCGGCGAAGAACAGCTATCTCGGCTACGACAAGACTGTCGCCTGCCCGAGCGCGACCGTGCAGCCGCTGACCGACAGCAAACGCGTGCTCTCGCGGCAAATCGACAACCTTCGCCCGGGCGGCCAGACGGCGGGGCATATCGGAACGGCGTGGGGCTGGTATCTCCTGTCGCCCAAGTGGGCGAGCATCTGGCCGACCGACAGCCGGCCGGAAGCCTATCAGCCCACCAAGATCATCAAGGCCGTCCTGCTGATGACGGACGGCGAGTTCAACACGGAGTACGTGTCCGGCAACGGCGCCTCGGCGACGCAGGCCCGGTCGCTCTGCACCAACATGAAGAACGAGGGCGTCGTCGTCTATGCGGTCGGCTTCATGGCCGGCGCGCCCGCCGAGCGGCTGCTCAAGGATTGCGCGACGTCGCCGGGCCACTATTTCCCGGCATCGAACGGAGAGGCGCTCAAGACCGCGTTCAACGTCATCGGGCAGAGCTTGTCCAACCTGCATCTTTCGCAGTGATCCGGACACGGACCGCCGTTGCGCTTGGCCTGTGCGGCGGCGTTTGCGCGGGGTTCCTGTCGCGCGGGAAAGCCATTAGTCTCTTTTCGGGGAGCACTTGAGGGCTGGCGACAGCCCACGGGCGAGCCGGAGCGTGCCATCGTCCGCCCGGCGCCCGAACTGCGGGGGACCGACATGCGAAAGCCGCGCCGAGTTTTTTCGAAGCTGCTGCTGATCTTTCTGTTTCTCGTCGCGGTGTGCGGCGCGTTCTGGTTCGGGCTCGTGCCGCAGCGGCTGAGCCCGTTCAGTCCGATTTCGCTCGAAAAGCCGCCGGGGCTGTTCGTCGACTTCAAGCTTTCGTCGCTGCGCTTCGATGCGCCGCTCTGTAATTCGGTGCTGAAGGATCCCTACATCGACGCCACGCCTATCCCCGACCGGCCATTGAAGGACGGTTGCGGGTGGGTGAATGCGGTGCGTTTCACGCACGCGAGCGAAGCCGAGATCGGTGTGCAGAACCTCACTTGTGAAACCGCGACCGCGCTGACGCTGTGGGTGAAGCACGAGGTGCAGCCGCTGGCGCAGGAGATGTTCGGCCAGAAGGTCACGCGGCTCGGCGACATGGGCACCTACGATTGCCGCAACATCGTCGGCAATCCGTTCTGGAAGGGCGTACGCAGCCAGCATGCAACGGCCAACGCCATCGACATATCCGGCTTCACGCTGGCGGACGGGCGCTCGATCTCTGTGCTGCGTGACTGGAAGGGAGACGACGCGGAGAGCCGCTTCCTGAAAGAGGTCCACCGGCGCGCGTGCAAATACTTCCGCGTCGCGCTCGGGCCGAATTTCAACGCGTCGCACGCCAACCATTTCCACTTCGACCGCGGCCTGATGTGGACGTGCAAGTAGGCGCGGTGGGCAGTGGAAGGTGAGAGCCGCGGACGCGAGCGGCGACACCTGCAACCAAATGCGCACGAGACAATCGTGAATCGCTGGATCCTAGGCACAAGGCCTAGGATGACAGACGAGAGGGTTTCGCCTGTTCAAGGCAACCGACGATGCCTCAATCGCCGAGGCGGGCGGCGCCGATGATCGGGCCGCTGTCGGGCTCCTGAATGAGTACAATCAGGTCTTCGCTCTCGGGGCGCATGATTGCGGCGCGCGCCAGGCGGATGGTCGCGGGCCGGCCATTCCAGAGGCCGACAGGCGTCAGCTCGCGCACGACGTTGTAGTAGGTGAGCGTCTTGCCCTTGTTCTCACCGCTCTTGACCGTCACGGTCACGGTCTTCTGGACGACCGCCAGCCAGATCGTCGACTCCTTAGGCTCCGCATCGCGCGGGGCCGAGCCGGTCTCGATGATGATGGCGGCGCCGTAGTGCCAGAAGTGCAGCGGCACGCGGCTGCTGGCGAGCGCCGTTTCCGTGGCGTTGATCGCGCGCTCGATCTCCGACTTGCTGGAGCCCAGAACCTCAGCCGCGCCGTTCACGATGGCCTGGGGCGTGTAAACCGTACCGGTGCCGAGGCGTTGTGCGTAGGCGCGCTGCCTGTCTGCGTTGCGGGGCACCGCGAGCGTGTCGTTCCAGCCGAGATAGTCCCAGTAGTCGACGGGAAGCGTCAGCCCGAGGACGTTCTCATTTTCGAGATAGTGCTTGAGCAGCGCGTCCGCCGCCGGGCAATCGGCGCAGCCCTGGCTCGTGAACAACTCGATCACGGCGCGGGGGGGACCCGGCCGGGCGACAGCGGGTGCCGTCATGTCCTGAGCGGCGGCGCCCACCGCCATCACGGCGAGCATCGCCGCCGCTGCGAGCGTGCGACCGAGGACGGCGATGGCATTCCGCGCGTGTGCTTGCTGCATGATCCCGCCGAAGAAAGCTTCGGATCGAGTCATAAGATCAGCCCGCCGCCCGGTCCAGTCCAGAGGCGTCCCTCAGGTTAAGCCGCCAGATTGCGGAGCACGTACTGGAGGATGCCGCCGTTCCGGTAGTACTCCAGCTCGTCCAGGGTATCGATGCGGCAGACCAGTGGCACCGTGAACCGGCTGCCGTCCGCCTTTTCGATCTCCGCTTCGACGATCTGGCGCGGCCGCAGGTCCGCGAGGCCCCGAAGCGTGACCTTCTCGCTGCCGTCCAGCCCGATCGACTGCCACGAGGCGCCGTCCTGGAAGACGAACGGGATAATGCCCATGCCAACCAGGTTGGAGCGATGGATGCGCTCGAACGACTGGGCGATGACCGCTTTCACGCCGAGCAGGTTGGTGCCCTTGGCGGCCCAGTCGCGCGACGAGCCGTTGCCGTACTCGATGCCGGCAAATACGACGAGCGGAACGCCGTCCGCCGCGTAGCGCTGTGCGGCATCGTAGATGGCCAGGCGCTCGCCCGACGGCTGGTGGATCGTGAAGCCGCCCTCGACGACGTTGCCCGCCGCATCGCGCACCATATGGTTCTTGATGCGGATGTTGGCGAACGTGCCGCGCATCATCACTTCATGGTTGCCGCGGCGCGTGCCGTACTGGTTGAAGTCAGCCGGCTGGACGCCTTCATCGAGCAGGTATTTGCCGGCGGGAGACGCCGCCTTGATCGAGCCCGCGGGCGAGATGTGGTCGGTGGTGATCTTGTCGCCGAAGAGGGCGAGCACGCGGGCGCCCTGGATGTCTTTGAGCGGAATCGCCGCCTTCGTGATGCCCTGGAAGTAAGGCGGGTTCTGCACGTAGGTGGACTTGTCGTCCCAGCCGTAGGTGAGGCCCGTGCTGGTGTGGATGGTCGCCCACATGTCGTCGCCGCGGAACACGTCGGCGTAGCGCGCCTTGAACAGGTCACGCGTGATGTTCTCGGCGATGAACTGCTGCACTTCCTTGTTCGTGGGCCAGATGTCTTTCAAATAGACCGGATTGCCGTCGCTGCCGGTGGCGAGCGGTTCGGTCGCGAGATCGCGCACGACAGACCCGGCGAGGGCGTAGGCGACGACCAGCGGGGGCGAGGCGAGGTAGTTCGCCTGCACATCCGGGCTGACGCGGCCTTCGAAGTTGCGGTTGCCCGACAACACGGCTGCCGCGACGAGACCGTTGTCGTTGATCGATTTCGAAATCTCGGCGGGAAGCGGGCCGGAGTTCCCGATGCAGGTCGTGCAGCCGAAGCCGACGAGGTTGAAGCCGACCTTGTCGAGATGCTTCTGCAGGCCCGCCTTTTCGAGATAGGCCGCCACGACCTGGCTTCCGGGCGCGAGCGAGGTCTTGACCCACGGCTTGGCCTTGAGGCCCCGGGCAGCCGCGTTGCGCGCGAGAAGGCCGGCCGCAATCAGCACCGACGGGTTCGACGTATTGGTGCAGCTCGTGATGGCCGCGATCACCACGTCGCCGTGGCCGAGCTTGTAGCCATGACCATCGACCGCGACGCGCTTATCGGCCTCGTTCGGCTTTTTGTATTCCGTCTCGAGCGCTGTCAGGAACCCGGCCTTGACGTCGGGAAGCGAGATGCGGCCTTCGGGGCGCTTCGGGCCCGCGACTGACGGCACGACGGTCGCAAGATCGAGATCGAGCGTGCCGGTGAACACCGGATCGCCGGCCTCCTTGGTGCGGAACAGGCCCTGCGCCTTTGAATAGGCTTCGACGAGGGCGATGCGCGAGGCCTCGCGGCCGGAGATCGTAAGGTAGTTGAGCGTTTCGCCATCGACGGGGAAGAAGCCGCAGGTCGCGCCGTACTCGGGTGCCATGTTGGCGATCGTCGCGCGATCGGCGAGCGTCAGGTGATCGAGGCCGGGCCCGTAGAATTCGACGAACTTGTTGACGACGCCCTTCTTGCGCAGCATCTGCGTGACGGTGAGCACGAGGTCGGTGGCGGTGACGCCTTCCTTCAGCGCGCCGGTCAGCTTGAAGCCGATCACTTCAGGAATGAGCATCGACTGCGGCTGGCCGAGCATGGCCGCCTCGGCCTCGATGCCGCCCACGCCCCAGCCGAGCACCGCGAGCCCGTTGACCATCGTCGTGTGGCTGTCGGTGCCGACGAGCGTATCGGGATAGGCGAGCGTGTCGCCCTCGGGAGTGACCGCGGTCCAGACCGTTTGGGCGAGATATTCGAGATTCACCTGGTGGCAGATGCCGGTGCCGGGCGGCACGACGCGGAAGTTCGCGAACGCATCCTGGCCCCACTTGAGGAACACATAGCGCTCGCCGTTGCGGTCGTATTCGAGCTCGACATTCTTGGCGAACGCATCCGCGTTGCCGAACGCATCGACGATCACCGAATGGTCGATGACGAGATCGACCGGCACGAGCGGGTTGATCTTCTTGGCGTCGCCGCCAAGCGTCAGCATGCCGTCACGCATTGCCGCCAGATCGACGACAGCCGGGACGCCGGTGAAGTCCTGCATCAGTACGCGCGCGGGGCGGAAGCCGATTTCCTTTTCGGCCTTGCCCGTATTCTGCAGCCACTCCGACATGGCGACGATGTCGGCCTTGGTGACGGAGCGGCCGTCCTCATGGCGCAACAGGTTCTCAAGCAGCACCTTCATCGAGTAGGGCAGCTTGGAAATGCCGGTGAGCCCGTTCTTCTCCGCCTCGGGGAGCGAATAATAAACGTAGGTCTGCCCATCGACGGAGAGCGTCTTGCGGCATTTGAAGCTGTCGAGGGATGCCGGCGCAGTCGTCACGGTCGTTGGAGCGCTCACATTGATCTCCATGAGAGAGATTGAATTTGAAAGGCGAGAGGCGCGGACCACGCCTCCCGGCATGTCGCGACGCAGAACACTACTCTCATATATTTTTTGCAGTAGCGAATAGGGAAGCAAGCAAATTATATAGGCGACTAAAGTTCAGATCCGCGCAGCACTGCTCAGTGGTTTTGCACTTTTTCTTTCGGTCGCAGGCGCACTCACGCGCAGTTGCATGCGGTTCAGCCTTGTTTCTCCATGCCGACAACCTGACCGTCGAACGCGGGGCGCGCCCTGTGATTTCGGCCTTATCCTTCACGGCTAAAGCCGGGGAAGCGCTACTGTTGGTCGGTCCGAACGGCGCCGGCAAGACAACGCTCATCCGCACGCTTGCCGGTTTCATTCGTCCATCGAGCGGCGCTGTCGCGCTCAAAGGCGACTCCGGGGATCGGGATGTCGCGCAGTGCTGTCATTACGTCGGGCATCTGACGGGCGTGAAAGCAAATCTGACCGTGACACAGAACCTCGCGTTCTGGGGCGCGTATCTGGCCGAGGACGCGAGCGGCCGCGACCGCCTTGCGAGCCGGGTCGAGGATGCGCTCGAAACGTTCGGTCTGTCGCGGCTCTCGGATTTTCCGGCGGGGCTCCTCTCGGCCGGACAGAAGCGGCGGCTGGGTCTGGCGCGGCTCTGCGTCGCCACGCGGCCGATCTGGCTGCTGGACGAGCCGACCGTATCGCTCGACACCGCATCGACCGAGCTGCTGTCGCGCCTGATCAAGACGCACGTGTCCGGCGGCGGGATCGTCATTGCCGCGACGCATCTTCCGCTCGGCCTCGACGAGCCGACCGTCCTCAGGCTCGGCGCCAATCCGGCAAGCTCTGGTCCGGAGGCGCGGGCATGACCGGATTTCTCACGCTTCTCAAACGCGACCTCGCGCTCGCCGCGCGCGAAGGGGCGGCGCTCGGCACCGCGCTCGGCTTCTATCTCGTCGTCGTCGCCATGCTGCCGCTGGGCCTCGGCCCGGACCTCAAGCTGCTGTCGCGCATCGCCCCCGGCGTGCTTTGGATCGCGTTGTTGCTGGCGGCGCTGCTGTCGCTGCCGCGCATGCTCGAAGCCGACCACGAGGACGGGTCGCTGGAGGTGATGGTCACCGCGCCGCTGCCGCTCGAGCTCGCCATCGCGGCCAAGGCGCTGGCGCACTGGATCAGCACCGGCATCCCGCTGACCCTGATGGCCCCGGTGCTCGGGCTCATGCTCAACCTCGATATCGCGCTGACGCCCATGCTCGTCGCAACCATGCTGGTGGGCACGCCGGCAATCAGCTTCCTGGGCAGCATCGGCGCGGCGCTCACGCTCAAGTCGCGGCGCGGCGGGCTGCTGCTCGCTCTCCTGGTGCTGCCGCTCTACATCCCGACGCTCATTTTTGGCATTTCGGCCATTGGCTTCGCGAGCCTTGGACAGGATGGCGCCAGCGCGTCGCTGCTGATCCTGACCGCCATCTCGCTGGCCTCCATCGCGGCCGGCCCGTTCGCGGCGGCGGCGGCCGTCCGCCTTCAAATGTCCTAACCACCGCGGTATCGGCGAATTGCAGGACACGCGGCAAACCATTAGATGAAGCCTATGCAAACGCTCACCCAACGCCTCGCCAATCCCACCCGCTTCATGGAGCTTTCGCGCGCGATCCTGCCGTGGATCGCCGGTGGCGCGGCCCTCTTCATCGGCTATGCGATGTATCTCGTGTTCTTCGTCGCACCGCCCGACTACCAGCAGGGTGAGACGGTTAAGATCATGTACATCCACGTGCCGTCGGCGTGGCTGGCCATGATGGGCTACTCGATCGTGGCGCTGTCCAGCTTCGGGCTGCTCGTGTTCCGCCACCCGCTGGCAGACGTGTCGGCCAAGGCTGCGGCTCCGATCGGCGCCGCATTCACGCTTGCCGCGCTCATCACCGGTTCGCTGTGGGGCAAGCCGATGTGGGGCACCTACTGGGTGTGGGATGCGCGCCTGACGTCGGTGCTGATCCTGCTCTTTCTCTACCTCGGCCTGATCGCGCTGCGGTCGTCGCTGGAAGACGAGGCGCTGGCCGGCAAGCTGACGGCAGTGCTCGCGCTCGTCGGAGTCGCCATCCTGCCGATCATCAAATTCTCCGTCGACTGGTGGAACACGCTGCACCAGCCCTCGACCGGGTTTACCTCGACGGTGGACCCGAGCATGCGGACGCCGCTGCTGCTATCGGCCATCGGGTTTTCGCTGCTCTTCTTCGCGCTGCATCTCAAGGCCATGCAGACGGAGATCCTGCGCCGGCGCGTGAAGACGATGCGGCTTCAAGAGGTCGAGCGCGGCGAGCGGCTGTTTACGGCACAGGCGGAGTAAGCCCATGGACTTCGGACCGCACGCGGCCTTCATCTGGGGCTCCTACGGCGCCTTCGTGCTGATCGTCGGGCTGTTGATCGGCTGGACGTTGTTCGACGCCAAGCGGCAAGCCAGCGCGCTGGCGGATGCGGAACGCCGCGGCCTCAAGCGCCGCTCGGCGGATGCGGGAGCCGATCGTGGCGCCTGATCCCTCGTCCGCAACCCCGTCGTCGGCTGCGAAACCAGCGGCGGCCGCGCCCGCGCGCAAGAGCAGCGTCTGGACGATGGCGCCCGTGCTGATTTTCGTCTCGATGGCCTGCCTGTTTGCCTTCGCGCTCACGTCCGGCGATCCGACCAAGCTGCCCTCGGCGCTGATCGGGCGGCCGGTGCCGCAGACGGATTTCCCCGCGCTCGAAGGCCTGCTCGACAAGGGCAAGCCGGTGCCGGGCTTCCACGCGTCGGACCTTGCCAAGGGACGCGTCTCTGTCGTGAACTTCTGGGCGTCGTGGTGCGTGCCGTGCATCGAGGAGCACCCGCTGCTGATCGAGCTCAAGGCGCGGTCCGGGGTGGACATTTTCGGCGTCAATCACAAGGACCAGGTCGAGGCGGGGCGGCGCTTCCTCGGCCGCTACGGCAATCCGTTCACCGCCGTCGGCACGGACCGGACTGGGCGCAACGCCATCGAGTGGGGCGTCTACGGCATGCCCGAGACTTTCGTGATCAATGGGCGCGGCCAGATCGCCTACAAGCACGTCGGGCCGATCTCAAAAGAGAGCCTCGAGACGAAACTTCTGCCGGCCATCGAGGCCGCGCAGGCCACCCAGCAGACTTCCCCATAAAAAACGCCCGCCCCGGCTTTCGCGGGGGCGGGCGTAGTTCGTCATTTGAACGCTGTACCTGTTAGAGCGGGACGAACTCGCCCTTCGAGTGATTGAGAACGCTCAGCGTGCCGCTCGCGATATCGAAGTAGGCGCCGTGCAGCGACAGGCGGCCCTTGTCCTCGACCTGCTTGACGAACGGGAACGTGCGCAGATTTGCGATCGACGTCTTAATGCCCTCAAGCTCGAGCATCTTCACCTTCACGGCCGTGGGCGCCATCTGGTGCGAGGAGAGAACGCGCAAGCGCGCATCGTCCAGCATCGACATCCAGCGCGAAATGAACATCGCTTCCGTCTGGATCGCCGCGCTCTGGTCGAGAGCAGCCTTGACGCCACCGCAGCCCGAATGACCCATGATGATCAGGTGCTTGACGCGCAGGTTCATGACCGCGAACTCGATCGCCGTCGAGACGCCGTGATAGCGGCCGCCGGTCTCGTAGGGCGGCACGAGGTTGGCCACGTTGCGGACCACGAACAGCTCGCCCGGCATGGCCGTGAAGATGGTTTCCGGGTCGACGCGGCTGTCGCAGCAGGAAATGATCATGACCTCCGGATCCTGCCCATAGGTGGCAAGCTCCTCGTACTGATCAGCGTTGGGAACGAAATGGCGGTGCTTGAAGCGGCGGAAACGATCGGTCAGAACCTCGGGAAAGCTCGACATCCGGGTGTATCCTCATGCGGCGCTGGACACTTGCCGCCGGCGCGGCACGTGGGTCCGCCGGGGCGCTGCTTCGCTTTTTAGCGCAGGCGCGGCGCAACGCCACTTTGCAATCGTCGCACCGGGCGAGAAGCGGTGGATCATGCAGCCCACGTACTCCGGCGCCGTCACCCCCTGCGCGCCGCCGCTGTTGTAGTTGCGGGCGGTGAGACCAGCCGCTATCGTCCCGCGGCTTCGAGCCGCACGGACCGAACGCCGCAGCACACTCCAGGGGACGCCAAGCGTTGAAAGCGCGGCGAAATTCTAAATGACACCGCAAACGCAACCCATTTCGGAAACGATCGGCCGCGACCTTCTCGCCTCCATCGTCGTCTTTCTCGTCGCGTTGCCGCTTTGCATGGGAATCGCGATCGCGTCCGGCATGCCGCCGACGGCCGGCATCATCACCGGCATCATCGGCGGCCTGGTGGTTGGCACCATCGCCGGTTCGCCGCTGCAGGTGAGCGGACCGGCCGCGGGCCTCTCGGTTCTCGTGCTGCAGTTCGTGCAGGCCAACGGCGTGGAGATGCTGGGCGTGGTCGTGCTGTTTGCGGGCCTGATGCAGTTCGCCGCCGGCACGTTCAAGCTCGGCCAGTGGTTCCGCGCCGTGTCACCCGCCGTGATCCACGGCATGCTCGCGGGCATCGGCGTGCTCATCCTGGTGGCGCAGTTTCACGTCATGCTGGACGGCAAGCCGATCGGCACCGGCATCCAGAACCTGCTCGGCATGCCGGGCGCGCTGATGGCCGCCATCGAGGCCGGAGATCATCGTCTCCAGGCCGCGGGCATCGGCCTGCTCACCATTCTCACCATCATCGCCTGGACCTTCGCGCCCAAATCCTGGCGCCTGATGCCGGCGCCGCTCGTCGGCGTGATCGTCGCCATGATCGCGGCCGGCTTTCTCGGGCTGACCAACATTCACTACGTCGAGGTGCCGAACAACATCTGGTCCACGGTGGTATTCCCGACGCCCGAAAACATGATGCGCATTTTCGAGGCGCCGATCCTGATCGGTGCGATCTCGATCGCCTTCATCGCCAGCGCCGAGACACTGCTCTGCGCGACGGCCGTCGACCAGATGCACAGCGGACCGCGCACGAAGTACGACAAGGAGCTGACGGCGCAAGGCGTGGGCAACACGCTCTGCGGCCTGCTCGGCGTGCTGCCGATGACCGGCGTCATCGTGCGTTCCGGCGCGAACGTCGAAGCCGGCGCCGTGACGCGGGCCTCCGCCATCCTGCACGGCCTGTGGCTCTTGGTCTTCGCCAGCGCACTGCCGTTCACGCTGAGCTACATCCCGATTTCCGCGCTCGCCGCGGTGCTCGTCTACACGGGCTACAAGCTCGCCTATCCGAAGATCGTGCCGACGCTCATGAAGTATGGTCGGAGCGAAGTGGCGATCTACTTCATCACCATCGCTACCATCGTCGCCACCAACCTGCTCGCGGGTGTGGTCGTCGGCCTCGTGCTGTCGCTGCTCAAGCTGCTCTATGCGTTCTCACACCTCGAAGTGCGCAAGGAGGAGAACGCGGCCGACAACCGCGTCGACCTGCACCTGACGGGCGCGGCGACGCTCATTCGCCTGCCGCTGCTCGCCAGCGAACTCGAGCAGCTCGCGCCGAACAGCAAGGTCCGCATCCATATCGGCGATCTCGATTACATCGACCATGCCTGCATCGACCTGCTGACGAATTGGGACCGGCAGCACAAGATCAGCGGCGGCTCGCTCGACATCGAATGGGACGGGCTGACGCAGAAGTACCAGAACCGCAGCGGCCTGCGGGCGCGCGCGGAGGCGACCGGTCGCTAGCGATCCCGGGTCTCATCCAAACTGAAAAGGCCGGAGCGAGCTCCGGCCTTTTTTCGTGGCGCGTCAGTTCTTCGTCAGTTCTGGCGCGAGGACGCGGCGGGCTGCAGCCGGCTCAGCAGGATGTAGCCGATCACCGCCGCGCAGACCGAGCCGGCGAGAACGCCGATGCGGATGTCGGCTGCATGCTCGGGCTCCGGAAAGGCGAGCATGCCGATGAACAGGCTCATCGTGAAGCCGATTCCGGCGAGGATCGTGACGCCGAAGAGCTGGCTCCAAGTGCTGCCCTCGGGGCGCGTGCCAAGGCCCAGCGCAATCGCCGCCCGCGCGAACGTGAAGGCGCCGATCGGCTTGCCGATGAGCAGGCCCAGCGCGATGCCCAGCGGAATGGGCGCGAACAGTTGTTCCACCGTCAGCCCCGCGAGCGAGACGCCCGCATTGGCAAACGCGAAGGCCGGGAGAACGCCGAACGTCACCCACGGATGCAGGGCATCCTGCAATCTGGCCGCCATCGAATCCGATGCGCTGTCTCCGCCGATGCGTGTCAGCGGAATGGCGAACGCGGTCACGACACCGGCGAGGGTCGCGTGCACGCCGGACTTCAGGACACACAGCCAGACGAACGCGCCGACCAGCACGTAAGCGGCCGTGCTCGTGACATTGCGCAGGTTGAGAATGGCGAGCGCGACGACGCCGAGGGCCGCGAGGGAGAGCGCGGTGAGCGACAGGTTGGCGGTGTAGAACACGGCGATGATGATGATCGCGCCGAGGTCGTCGATGATGGCGAGCGCAAGAAGAAAGATCTTCAACGAGACCGGAATGCGCGATCCGAGGAGGGCCAGCACGCCGACCGCGAAAGCGATGTCGGTGGCGGTCGGGATGGCCCAACCGCGCAACGCCACGGCGTTGTCCGCGTTGATGGCAATGTAGATCAGCGCCGGCACGATCATGCCGCCCAGCGCCGCAATGGCCGGCAGCGCCGCCTGCTTGAAGCTCGACAGCTCGCCTTCGACCAGCTCGCGCTTGATCTCAAGCCCCACGAGGAAAAAGAAGACGACCATCAGGCCGTCGTTGATCCAGTGAAGGAGGCTCTTGTCGAGCCCGTGCTCGCCGACGCGGACGGACACATGCGTGTGGAGCAGCGCGTCGTAGGTCGCCGCGAGCGGGGAATTGGCGAGCAGCAGCGCCACGACGGCGGCGAAGAGCAGAACAATGCCGCCTGCGGCCTCGTGATGGACGAACTTCAACGCGCCCTGGAGTTTGCCGCTCATCTGCTTCTCATCCTGTCTTCTCGCCATCCCGTCCGGGTGCGGGAGCCTTTTTGCGGGAATGCCGGGAAGGGGTCAATTCGCGTCAGCCCGCGATCTCCGTCAAGAGGACGCTGCCTGAGGCCTGCCACGCCCCGGCATCGGCGAGTTGCAGCTCGGGATGGCTGCGGCTGGCGTCGATCATCCGGGCGACGCGGAAGGCCGCGTGCGCCAGGCTTTCGAAGGCATCCCGGCCGGACGCAATATGCCCTGTGAGCAGCGCGCCCAGCAGATCGCCCGTGCCGCGCGGCACGCCGTCCTCGCGGTCCACCGCACAGAACGCGGCCCGGTCGGGTGTGACCACGACATTGGCGATGGCGCGCTCGCCGTACGGAACGGAGCTCGCGACCACCACCGGCCGGCCGAGGGATCGCGCGGCGGCCACCGCGCTTTCCGGCGAGGTCACGGCGCGGCCCGAGAGCCAGGCGAGCTCGAAGCGGTTCGCCTTCACGACATCCGCGAGCGGCAGCAGCTTGTCGCGCACGGCCTCCGCGACGCTCTCCGCCATGAACAGGCCGTCCGGATCGTCGCCCAGCACGGGATCGCATACGACGAGGGCGTCGGCGCGATTGGCACGGACGCGCGCGATGAGGTCTTCAGCAATGCCGACATGCGCCGCTGACGGCAGATAGCCCGTCAGCACGGCATCGATCTGCGCCAGCCAGCCGTTGGCGTCCAGCGCGGCAACCATATCGGCGAGCGTCGCGGGGTCGGCCGCGTGCCCTGCCCACTGCCGGTGGCGGGGGTGGCTGGAGAGCACGACGGTGGGCACGGCCACCGCCTCATGGCCCATCCGTTCGAGGGCGGGCACGATGGCGCGCAGCCCCACGGCGCCGCGGGCTACGAAGGAGGACAGTGCGGCGACAGTGGCCATCCCAGTCTCATTTTCTTCCGCTGAGGAAACGCCCGCTCTGAACAATGGTCGCGTTGGTGAGGCCGCGCAGTTGCTCTATTTTGCAATGCAGCACCGAAAACCGACAAGGCAACGCTATGGCTCCCATCCGTCCCCGACGCAGTGTTCTCTATATGCCCGGCGCCAATGACCGTGCACTCGAGAAATCGCGATCGCTGGCGGCCGACGCCGTGATCCTCGATCTCGAGGACTCGGTCGCGCCCGACGCCAAGATCGAAGCCCGGCAGAAAGTCTGCGCGATCGTCAAAGAGGGCGGATACGGGCGCCGCGAGGTCATCATCCGGCCGAACGCGCTCGAAACGGCCTGGGGAACCGCCGACATCCTGGCGGCCGCGAGCGCCGCTCCGGACGCCATCCTGGTTCCAAAGGTGCAGCACCCCGGCGACATCATCAGCGCGGCGAAGATCCTGAAGTCGGTTAACGCGCCCGAGAAGACCAAGCTGTGGGCGATGATGGAGACGCCGCACGCCATCCTGCACGCGGCGGCCATCGCAGCCGTCGGTGCGGACCCCGAGAACCGGCTGGTGTGCCTCGTCATGGGCACCAACGATCTTCTGAAGGAGAGCCGGGCGCGGGCGCTACACGACCGGTTCGCCGTCGTGCCGTGGCTCGCCATGGCCGTCGTCGCGGCCCGCGGTTACGGGCTCGACATCATCGATGGTGTGTACAACGACTTCAAGGACGAGAAGGGATTCCGCAACGAGTGCGAGCACGGACGCACGCTCGGCATGGACGGCAAGACGCTGATCCACCCGTCGCAGGTGGCGCCCTGCAATGAGATCTTCTCGCCTTCGGAGGAGGAGGTCACGTGGTCGAAGAAGATCATCCGCGCCTTCGAAGAACCCGAGAACGTCTACAAGGGCGTCATCACGGTGGACGGCAAGATGGTCGAGCGGCTGCATCTCGTGCAGGCCAAGCGCACGGTCGCCATCGCCAACTCGGTCAAAGAGATCGAGGAGTGGTTCTAGGGCCCGGCCGGTAGCGGGCCCCGGGTACGCCGGCCGGCGGAACCCAGCCCAGCCTCCCGGCAGCGCGGCGTCCTTGGCGAGCGAATTGGCGCACTCGCGTCCGCGCCGCAAAAATGGCATAGGACGCCCGAGATCAAATTCGGACGCGAGCGATGACCAAGACCAATCCAGGCAATTTCTTCGAAGACTACAGCGTCGGCCAAATCCTGAACCACGCCACGCCGCGCACGATCACGCCCGGCGACGTGGCCGTCTACAACAGCCTCTATGGCCCGCGCTTTGCGGTTCAGTCTTCGGACGAATTCGCCCGCGCCATCGGCTACCCGCGCTCGCCGGTCGACGACCTTTTGCTGTTCCATGTCGTGTTCGGCAAGACGGTGCCCGACGTCTCGCTCAACGCCATCGCCAACCTAGGCTACGCCAACGGGCGGTTTCTGAAGCCCGCCTATCCGGGCGACACGCTGTCCACGGTCTCGGAAGTGATCGGCCTCAAGGAGAACTCCAACAAGGAGACGGGAACGGTCTACGTCCGCTCGACGGGCCGCAACCAGACCGGCGAGGTCGTGCTCGAGTACACCCGCTGGGTGATGGTGCGGAAGCGCGACAAGGCTTCGCCTGCGCCTGAGGCCGTCGTGCCCAAGCTCACCGATCGCGTCGACCCCAAGGACATCGGCGTCGCGGTGCCGAAGCTCGACATCAGCGCCTACAATTTCGCCCAGGGCGGCGCGTCCTATCGCTGGGGCGGCTACGCGGTCGGCGAGAAGATCGACCATGTGGACGGCATGACGCTCGAAGAGGCCGAGCACCAGATGGCGACGCGCCTCTACCAGAACACCGCCAAGGTGCATTTCAACCAGCACACCGAGTCCAAGGGCCGCTTCGGCAAGCGCATCGTCTATGGCGGCGTGCCGATCTCGCTCGCGCGCGCGTTGTCGTTCAACGGCCTCAACAACGCGTTCCACATCGCTGCGATCAACGGCGGCCGGCACGTGGCGCCCTTGTTCGCTGGCGATACGGTCTATGCGTGGTCGGAGGTTCTGGAGAAGGCCGAGCTACCCGGGCGCACCGATGTCGGCGCACTCCGGACCCGGCTGGTCGCGGTCAAGAACCAGGACTGCGCGGCTCATCCGTTTAAGAAAGAGAGCGGTGAGTACGAGGATGGCGTGATCCTCGATCTCGACATCTGGCTGGTGCTGCCCAAGTAAGGGCTCTGGGAGGTAGCGCGAGTCTTTTCCGGTCTTCGCCGGATCGCGAAAAGACTCCAGTCCCTTGGATTTGTCGAGCTTCTCATCGGCAGCACTCTGTTGGGTCGTGCTTCCTCTCGGGCACCATGATTGGCATGGCTCCGCCATGACCGGGTGCCCACTTTTCCGGAAGCACTCTTGCTGTTGCCGCTTTTCGAATTCGCGCTATGAATGAGCGTGAAGGCCGTTGGCGAATCAACGGTCTCCCGCCGCGACGCGAACCATTTGATTTATGCTGATTTTTGAACACTCTTCATCCGTGGAGGGGCGGACCGGCCGCCAGCAAATGCGTTGACTCACAAGGTGGCTGTCATCGGAGCTGGGCTGGCGGGTCTATCGTGCGCATCGTATTTGCGGCGTGCGGGTTGCTTCGTTGAAGTGTTCGAGCAGGAGCGCGTGCTCGGCGGGCGGGTCGCCACGCTGCGTACCGGCACCGTCGCCTTCGATACGGGCGCCCAGTACCTGACCGCGCGCTCAGACAAATTCCGCTCCTATATCAACGAACTCGTCGCGTCCGGTTACGCGGCACGCTGGGACGCGAAGATGTCGTCCGGCGAGAACAAGGGCGTGCAGCTCCACACCTGGTATGTCGGCACGCCGGGCATGAGCTCGATCGTGCGGCCGCTCGCGGAGAGCGTTCGCGTCCACACCGGCAAGCGGGTCCACACGCTGACCCAGACCGACAAAGGTTGGATGGTCTGGTTCGAGGATCAGACGAGCGTCGGGCCGTTCGCGGCCGTGGCCGTCGCCATTCCCGCGCCCGAGGCGCGCCTGCTCGTCGGGCGCATCGAAGGCATGGTCGAGACGCTGTCGCGCGTGCGGATGCTGCCGACCTGGGCCGTGATGGTGCGCCTCGACGAACGGGTGCTGCCGGACCAGGACGTCTATTCGGACATGTCGGAAGTGCTGCGCTGGATCGCGCGGAACAACTCCAAGCCGGGCCGGAATAGCGCCGGGGAAACGATCGTGATCCACGCTTCGCCAAGCTGGAGCCGTGAGACCGAGGACGCCGATCCGCAATCCGTCGCCGAAGAGATCTGGGCCGAGGTGCGCAACCAGCTCAAGCTGCCGGACGTGAAGCCCTCGCAGATGGCGGCCCATCTCTGGCGCTACGGCCTCGTCGATCAGTCGCTCGGCGAATCCTTCATCTACTCCACGCACTACAAGCTCGGGACCTGCGGCGACTGGTGTCTTGGCCGATTGGCGGAACACGCCTACGAAAGTGGTCAGGGCCTCGGCAGGGCGATCGCGAGCTCGTTAATCTGACCTGTCACATCGCATTTTCGGCACGCCCTGCGAGCCATTCTTTGTGCGGCATTTGTCGAATTGCCCCGCTGGGTGGCGCGCGGTAAAACGCCAAAGGTCTCAAGGTACCTAGGCATTTGGGCGCCGAAGACCTTAGGACCATGTGTGCGTGCATCTGGGGGATCGAGGATCAATGGCCGACGCCAATGGCAACCTGCACACGAAAGCAGCCCTGAAAGCCGCCCGGCCGCTTTCACCGCACCTGCAGATCTACCGGCCGCTCGTCAACATGGTGATGTCGATCATCCATCGCATCACCGGCGTAGCGCTCTATGCCGGCACGCTTATCGTGGCGGCCGTTCTGGTCGCGGCGGCAAGCGGACCGGAGGCCTATAGCACCGCGACGGGACTGCTCGGCTCATGGCCGGGGCTGTTCGTGCTGTTCGGCTACACCTGGGCCCTGCTGCATCACCTCACCGGTGGCGTCCGCCATTTCATCTGGGATAGCGGGCACGGCTACGACCTCGACACTATCGATCTGCTCTCGTGGGGCACGCTGGCCGTCTCGCTCGCGGGAACGGTCGCGATTTGGGGCTATGTCCTGCTCACTCGGGGAGGAGCTGTCTGATGTCCATGCGCACGCCGCTCAAGGATGTTCGCGGCCTCGGCTCGGCCAAGGAAGGCGCGGATCATTTCTGGACTCAGCGCATGACGGGCGCGGCCAATCTCGTGCTGTCGCTGTTCGTCGTCGGCCTCGCGATTTCTCTGATTGGCGCCGACCATGCGTCCGTCGCCTCGACGCTCGGTCATCCGCTGGTCGGGCTCGCGCTCATTCTCTTCATCTGCTCGGCCGCGATCCACATGCGGATCGGCATGCAGGTGATCATCGAAGACTACGTTCACGGAGAGGGCGCAAAGCTCGCGCTGCTGATGCTCAACACTTTCTTTGCGATCGCCGTCGCCGCAGCGAGCGTCTTCTCCATCCTCAAGCTCTCCTTCGGAGGCTAGCGTCACTATGACTGCCAAGACCAACGGAAAGGGCCCGGCCAAGCCGGCCAGCGGACCGGCCCTGATCGGAGCGGCCTATCCCACGCAAGACCACACCTACGACGTCATCGTCGTGGGCGCGGGCGGCGCGGGACTGCGCGCCACGCTCGGCGCCGCCGAGGCGGGGCTGAAGACGGCCTGCATCACGAAGGTCTTTCCGACGCGCTCGCACACGGTGGCGGCACAGGGCGGCGTTGCCGCCTCGCTCGGCAACATGGGGCCCGACAACTGGCGCTGGCACATGTACGACACCGTCAAGGGGTCCGACTGGCTCGGCGATCAGGACGCCATCGAATACCTTTGCCGGCATGCGCCGGACGCCGTCTACGAGCTCGAGCATTACGGCGTGCCGTTCTCGCGCACCGAGGACGGCAAGATCTATCAGCGCCCGTTCGGCGGCATGACGACGGAATTCGGCTCGGGGCCGCCGGCACAGCGCACGTGCGCGGCCGCCGACCGCACGGGCCACGCGATGCTGCACACGCTGTACGGCCAGTCGCTGCGCCATTCGGCCGAGTTCTTCATCGAGTACTTCGCGCTCGATCTCCTGATGGACGAAGAAGGCGCCTGCCGCGGCGTGATCGCGCTGTCGATGGAAGACGGCACGCTGCATCGCTTCCGGGCCAAGCGGACCATTCTTGCGACGGGCGGCTACGGGCGCACGTACTTCTCGTGCACGTCGGCGCACACCTGCACCGGTGACGGCAACGCCATGGTGCTGCGCGCCGGCCTGCCGCTGCAGGACATGGAGTTCGTGCAGTTTCATCCGACCGGCATCTACGGCGCGGGCGTGCTGATCACCGAAGGCGCGCGCGGCGAAGGCGGCTATCTCACCAACAGCCAGGGCGAGCGCTTCATGGAGCGTTACGCGCCGCACGCCAAGGACCTCGCCTCGCGCGACGTCGTCTCGCGCTCGATGACGGTCGAGATCAGCGAAGGCCGCGGCGTCGGGCCCGAGGGCGACCACATCTATCTTCACCTCGATCACCTCGATCCGAAGATCCTGGCGGAGCGGCTGCCCGGCATCACGGAAAGCGCCAAGGTGTTCGCCGGCGTCGACCTCACGCGCCAGCCGATCCCGGTGCTGCCGACGGTCCATTACAACATGGGCGGCATTCCGACGAACTATCACGGCGAGGTGCTGACGCTGCGCGGCGGCAATCCGGACCACGTCGTGCCCGGCCTGATGGCTATCGGCGAGGCGGCCTGCGTCTCGGTGCACGGCGCCAACCGGCTCGGCTCGAATTCCCTGATCGATCTTGTCGTGTTCGGGCGCGCAGCCGCGATCCGCTGCGCCGAGACCATCGAGAAGAGCGGCACGCAGCCGGATTTCGCGCGCGCCTCGACCGAGCAGGCATTGAGCCGCCTCGATCGCTTCCGCTACGCCAAGGGCGGCTCGCCTACGGCAGCTCTCAGGCTGCGCATGCAGAAGGTGATGCAGAAGCATTGCGCGGTCTTCCGCGACGGGCCTCTGCTCAAGGAGGGCGTGAAGCAGATTGGCGAAATCTGGAAGGCGTCCGACGACATCGGCGTGACGGACCGCTCGCTGATCTGGAATTCGGACCTGGTCGAAACGCTGGAGTACGACAATCTCATCTCGCAGGCGGCTGTCACGGTCGTCGGCGCCGAGAACCGCAAGGAAAGCCGCGGCGCACACGCACGCGAGGACTTCCCCAATCGCGACGACGCGAACTGGATGAAGCACACGCTCGCTTTCGCGGACTGCGCCAACAAGTCGGTCAAGCTCGATTTCCGGCCCGTGCATACGCGCACGCTGACGAACGAGATCGCCTACATCGAGCCGAAGGCGCGCGTGTACTGACGCCTCAGGCTGCGCGCAGGAGGGCGGTTTGGCAGACGCGGGCTTGCCAGGCGCGCTTCGGCGCGGCGCTCGTGTGGACTTGGCGGCCGCCAGCTCGGACCCCTTTTCACGACGGGAAGATAAGAAAAAAGCCGCCGTCTTCTCGACAGACTGGCGTGCTCCATGCTGCGGGTGCGCAGCGGAGCCCTTGCCACGAACGGCGGCAACGTAAATTGTGCCTCCTCCCGTCCTCCCAAAAGGCGGGCACAGGCACCAGAAGGTAAGCATTGGCCAAAGATCCCGGACCTACGGCGAGCGAAGAGAGCGACTCGCGGCTTGCGCCGGACCCGTTCGCGGCGGTGCTGCCGGCCATCGCGGCGCTCGGCACCATCGCGTCGATCGCGACCATCAATTGGGCCGCCCGCGAGCGCACCACGGACCGCATGCGCCCGAAGCGCAAGGCCGTCACCGCGCTGCGCGAACTCGAGACCTGCTGCCTGCATCTCACCGAGATCTTCCGCCGCTTTCAGCGCAACCCGAAACTGTTTGCGGGCGAAGGCGCGCAAGGCTCGTCGCCGCTCAAGTTCGGGGTGCACGGGCCGCGCGTCGGGCTGGACGCAACCAAGCTCTACCAGCAGTCGATCAACGACGTGGCGTCGATGCTGGTGCTGGCCTCGCAGAGCGCCTTCGAAGTGATGTGCGCCGTCGAGGACGGCACGATCGAGGCGCCGGAGGACATTTTCTTCGGCTTCGGCGAGTGCCAGGATCGGCTCAACAAGCTGATCCAGAACCGCGCCACGCTGAAGGCCTCCGTCGATACAGGTGCGGAGGTGGCGGACAAGCTCGCCGCGCTCGTGCGCGAGCTGAAAAAGTACCGCACGGACTAGACGCGGTGCGCTAGCCGCGGGAACCCAGCTCATCGAACAGCAGCGAGAACGTCGAGCCCGTGCCGACGACGCTCGAAATCCTGAGCTCGCCGCTGTGGCGGATGACGATGTGCTTGACGATGGCGAGTCCGAGGCCCGTGCCGCCCTTGTCGCGGCTGGCTGCGGCATTTGCACGATAGAAGCGCTCGGTCAGGCGCGGCAAATGCTCCGGCGCGATGCCCGGCCCATCGTCGGCAATGGCCACGAGCGCGCGCGGTTGCGGCGGCGTGCCGTCCAGCACGCGCGACACGGCGACTTCGACGCGGCCGTTCTCCTTGCCGTACTTGATGGCGTTGTGGACCAGGTTCTGGATCACCTGCACGATCTCGTCGCGGTCGCCACGAATGCGGATCAGAGACTCGCTTTTGGTGACAATGATCTTGATCTTGGATGAGGCGGCGAGCGGCTCGAGCGCCTGGGCGACGTAGGCAGCAACCTCGTTCAGCTCGACGATGCCGCGCGGGCGAAGATGGACGCGCATCTCGACGCGGCTCAGCGACAGCAAATCGTCGATCAGGCGCGTCATGCGGTTGGCCTGGCTCGACATGATGCCGAGGAAGCGCTCGCGTGCCTGGACGTCGTCGCGCGCGGGGCCCTGCAGCGTCTCGACGAAGCCGCGCAGCGACGCCAAGGGCGTGCGCAGCTCGTGGCTCGCGTTGGCGATGAAGTCGGCACGCATCTGGGCAAGCTTGTCCTGCTCGGACATGTCGCGCAGCGAAATGATGAGGAAGGGCAGGCCGGTCTGCCGGCTGTCGCGGCCGCCAAGCCGCGAGACGGTTGCCGAGATCCGCCGCTCGACGGGGACACGTTCGAACAGGTCGACGACGACGGGCTCGGCGGACAACACGGCGCGTTCCACCGCTTCGTTCAGTTCCGGATTACGCGAGACATGGCTCAGCGGCTGCTGCACCCGCACTCTCGGGAAGAGATCCTCGAACATCGCATTGAAGTGCATCACGACGAAGTTGTGGTCGAGCGCGACCACGGCGTCGGGCATGGCATCGACGAGTGGCCGCCAGCCGCCGTCGTCGCCCGTATCCCGCCGCGACGGCGACCAAGTCCGCGAAGCCTCCTCGCTGCGCTCCTCGTCACTGCCCGGCGCGGCCTGCTGCATGATGATCGTGGCCATGAGCCCGAAACCGGCGAGCGCCACCCATGCCGGGACATCGCCTGCGCCCATCAGAACGAGAAAGAGCATGCCGGTGATCGTCAGCGCCCCCATGCGCACGCGCATGCGGCGGCCGGCAGCGCGAAGCACAGCCTGGGTTTGCCCGAGCGTGGATGTGAGCGCCGGGAGAATTCGTGAAAGCAGCGGGCGATCCGTCATGGGACCGCATAATGCCTCGATCGCCGCAACCGCCTCAACCCTTACGGTGAGCGGTCCTGCTGGCCTTGGCGATTCATACCCTGTCGCTATGATGCTCATCGACGTCCGCCTGGAGGGATTGCCCATCGCAATCCGGCGACCCGATAAACAACACTTGTGTGACAGTTCATCCGTGGCACCGGCTGAACGTCACGAACCGAGGACAGACGCATGGGAAAAGACAAGGACGGGACCAAGTCCAAGGATGCCAAGCCGGAGAAGGCCGCAAAGGCGGGTCCGGGGGCCGTATTCGACATCGACGATCCCGTCTTTCCGGAAGCGCTCGACGAGCGGGCGTTGAAGTCGGGCGGCTACCCCTACGACGACAAGCTCAAGCGCGGGCTTTATGAGGACGACCTGCAAAAGCTGCAACTCGAGCTCATCAAGTTGCAGGCCCACATCGAGGAGAAGGGCGAGCGGCTCGTCGTCGTGTTCGAAGGGCGCGACACGTCGGGCAAGGGCGGCTGCATCTCGCGCATCCTGGAGCGGATCAACCCGCGCCATTCGCGCTCCGTAGCGCTGTCCAAGCCGACCGAAGCCGAACGCGGGCAATGGTATTTTCAGCGCTATATCAGTCATTTGCCCACGAAGGGCGATTTGGTTCTGTTCGACCGGAGCTGGTACAATCGCGCGGGCGTCGAGCGCGTGATGGGGTTCTGCACCGAGGAGCAGGTGGCGCGCTTTCTGCGCGACGCGCCGGAGTTCGAGGCCCTGCTGGTGCGCGACGACATCCGCTTCTTCAAGATCTACCTGACGGTCGGCCAGGAAATGCAGCTCAAGCGCTTCCACGAGCGCCGGCACGATCCGTTCAAGCAGTGGAAAGTGACCGACATCGATCTCGCGGCCATCAACAAGTACGACGACTACTCGCGCGCCGAGGCGGAGATGCTGCGCCATACGCATACGGCCGTCAGTCCGTGGACGGTCATCAACGCCAACGATCAGCGCCGCGCGCGCCTCGAGGCGATGCGGGTGATCCTCGGCCGGCTCGACTACGCGAAAAAAGACGCGGCGGCGATCGGCGCCATCGATCCCAAAATCACCGTTCCGGCGCCCGAGTATCTCGACCGCCTCAACGCGAAGGCCTGACGCGGCCCGCCGCAAAAGCAGACGCCCGGCCGCGCACTGCAGCCGGGCGTCTTGTCTTGCCGTGATGCACGTTTGGCCGTGACTCACGTGAAATCAATCACGGGTGTATACGGCACCGTGAAACGCGGCGGCAGCCTCGTTCAGGGCAGGCGGCACCCCGACGACAGGAAGCCGTACAGCCAGGCGGTCACGGCACCGAAGCCCGTTGCGGTGACCAGGAACGGCCAGATCAGGTTGATGTCCTGGTTGAGGAACAGGGGCTCGCCCTTGACGAGGGGCATCAGCACCAGCGCGCCGAGGACACCCGGGCCGATCAGCCCCAGCAGCGCGCCGCGCAGGGTCATCGAGCCACGCGGCACGGCGCCCAGAATCAGCGCGAACAGTGCGCCCCAGACGCCGCCCAGGACGGCATCGGTCGCAATCTGCGGATAGCCGGTCAGCGTCGACGGCTCCATCGACCACGGAATGCGCGTTGTATATTCATGAATGTACAGCCATTGGCTGATCAGCTCGTGCACCGTCACCATGGCGATGGCGCCGGCAATGAAGCCAAGCAGCAGCGATTTCAGTACGGATCCCATCTTTGTCGTCTCCCCTTTTCTTTTATGGCCGAAAGCAAGTGTTCGCAGTGTTTTCGGGAAGTATTGACCCGTTCGAGTCCCATTGGATAGGGCGCACACACCACAACGCCGGGCTATCTGATTTGACCGATGTGAGCCAAAGTCATCCCGTATAAGCCAAATATTCAACCTTTGGTTGTTATCGTCGATCCGATGTCACACATCGGAGCGTGCGATGAGTTCCGTCAAAGTCGAACGCGTGCCGGTCGAGATCCTGGGACTGGGATGGCTGGGTTTCGATCACCTGCAGATCGTCTTCGAGACCGGCCTCCAGCCGCTGAAATCGCCGCAAGACGGATGGTTTGTGATTGAGGGTCTGCGCGAGGCCGGACCTGACGGGATCGTTCTCGACGTGGAAGGCTGGGACGGGGGCACCACGCTTTCGGATGCCAACGGAGGGCTGACCGGCGAGGCTTTGACCGAGAGGCTCGGACTTCCGATGGGGCGGGGATCGCGCGCAGTGGTCGAGGGACCCGCGAGCCTCGAAGCGTGGGCGACGCTCGTCTCCTATGCGGCTGACATCGCCGGGCAGCGCTTTCCCTACATCGCCGTTTCGCCGGCCGGCTCGCCGCTGCCGACGATCAACTCGTCGTCGCTGGTCGCGTCGCTGCTGTTCCACGCAGGGATCGACGTCGACAGTGCGCTTCCGCACGGAACCCTGCTCTCGCCCGGGCTTCGCACGCTGCTCGGCACGTCCGGCTCCGACACGCTTTCGGTCGGGCACGGGTTCACCACGCTCGTGGGCGGGGCGGGCGACGACGTGCTGATCGGCGGCGACGATCCGGGCCAGACCGACAAACTCTACGGCGGGCGCGGCAACGACGTGATCCGCTGGTCGCACGGCGTCAATATCATCCACGGCGGGCAGCCCGGGCTCTCCTACGATCAGGACGGCACGGACACCGTCGACTATTCGGGGGCGGGCGAGTTGCGCATCGAAGCGGCGCCGCCCGGCGCGCCTCACCTCGCGCCCGACTTCATCGTCACGCACGCGCGGGGCCAAGACTTTCTGTTCTCGATCGAAGACATCATCTGGGACGTGAGCCGCGACCGCGTTGTGGCCGGTCCCGGCGTGGGGCTCGGCTTGGGGCTCGGAGAGGGTCTGGGGGTGGGTGCCCGTCCGGGCGTTGGCGCGCGACAGCGTCCGGGGCCGTCGCCGTCCGATGGACTGCCGGTGTCGCCTGTGGTCGGCGACGAGCCCATAGGCCGCGACCCTCAGCGCCCGCGCAGGCCCGTGTCGATGACCGAACCCGGCGGGGCGCCTGAGACCGAGCCCGAGACCGATCTCGCGCACGGCCTCGCACGGGATGGGGATCTGGATGAGACCATTGACGCGGACACCGGCGTGACGCTCAACTGGGCCGAGGCGGCCGCTTTCGATACGCCCCTCGATCTCGACATCGACGATCTGCTGGATCCGGCGGCTCTCGTTCCGGCCACCGATCTCGTGATTTCAAGTTTGACGTGAAACGGTTGCGACAGCATCCGTTGCGCTTCCACGCCGAGACCCATCCGCCGGGACAGATCTTCGTGCCTCGCATTCGTCCGCTTTTTCTCCTCGCGCTTTTCCTGGCACCGGCATTTTTCTCCGCGCGCGCCGAGGCGGAAATCGCCTGCGCGCCTGAGACGGGTCCATCGCACTACGTTGCCCGTGTCATCGACGGCGACACGCTGGTGCTCGACGACGGGCGCGAGGTGCGTCTGATCGGGGCGCTGGCTCCCAAACCGGATCTCAGCCTCGGCTCAGCGGAAGGCTGGCCGCCTGCGGACGCGAGCCGCCGAGCCCTAGAAGAGCTGGTGGGCGGCCGGCAGGTGACGCTGCATTTCGCGGGCGGCAAGCTGGACCGGTACAAGCGGGTGCTGGCGCAGCTTTCGGTGGCGCAGCCGGCCGGCGCGGCTTGGGTGCAGCAGCATATGATCCTCTCGGGACAGGCCAGGGCCTACGCCTTGCCGGGAGACGCACCCTGCCTCGTGGCGCTGCTCCAGGCCGAAACGGAGGCGCGACTGGCCCGGCGCGGCCTCTGGAGCGACGACCGTTTCCCGGTCTACGACGCTGCGGACCCGGATGCGCTGTTGCGCCTGACCGGGCGGTTCGCAATCGTGCAGGGCACGGTGCGGACGGCCGCGCGTACGAAAGAGACCACCTACATCAATTTCGGCGAACGCTGGCGCGACGACTTCACCGCGAGCCTGCCCACCGCCGTCGTCGACCGCGGCGGCGCCGAGGTTGCCACGCGGATCGAGGGATTGGCGGGACGCCGAATCCGCGTGCGCGGCTGGATCGAGCGGCGCAACGGCCCGATGATCGTGCTCAGCACCGTGGACGCGATCGAAATCCTAGATGGCGCGAACACGGGCGCCGCCGACCAGGGAGATTAAATCGAAAAGCCCGTCGTTTCAAAGCCATCCCTCCTGGCATCCCAAGCCCTCGCGGCAGGGAGATTAAATGGGACGGGTTCCCGGATCTGGGGAGAGCCGCGGGGAGAAAAACGCAAAACGCCCCGCCGGTGAGGGCAGGGCGTTTCGAACTTCACGATAGCAACCGGACCGACGGGGTGCCCGTCAATCCTTTCAGGCGGCCTTCACTTCGGCGTCGGCGCCTTCGGCCAAACGGCGGCCGCGAGCGCTCTTCGACAGAACCTCAGTGATGCGCTGCACTGCACCGCGCTCGTCCAGCTTCTCGACGGCCGCGAGCTCGCGGGCCATCCGGTCGAGCGCGTCCTCATAGAGCTGGCGCTCGGAGTAGGACTGCTCGGGCTGGGCCTCGGAGCGGTACAGGTCGCGCACGACCTCAGCGATCGAGATGAGATCGCCCGAGTTGATCTTGGCGACGTATTCCTGGGCGCGGCGGCTCCACATGGTGCGCTTCACGCGCGCGCGGCCCTTGAGGGTCTCCATCGCCTTCTTGACGATGCCGTCGTCGGCGAGCTTGCGCATGCCGACGCTGTCGAGCTTTCCGGTCGGAACGCGCAGCGTCAGCTTCTCCTTGTCGAAGGTGATGACGAACAGCTCGAGCGACATGCCCGCAATTTCCTGCTCCTCGATGCCGACGATGCGGCCGACGCCGTGGGCCGGATAGACGATGAATTCGTTCGTCTTGAAGCCGTGGCGCTGGCTGACCGACTTCTTCTGGGCGTTCTGAGCCGCGATGGCGCGGGCTGCAGCCGCCGTCTTCTCGGCGATGTCCTTGGGGGACGCGGGCTGAACGGGGGCCGTCAGCTTCTGGCCGCCAGACTTGGACAGGGCCGCGGCGGCGCGGGCCGGGCTCACCGCGGCGCGCGCGGGGGCAGCAGGCGCAGCAACGGGGGCGGCGGCCTTCTTGGGCGCTGCAGCAGCAACCTTGGCCGCCGGGGCGGCAGCTCGAGACGGAGGAACAACGGCCTTCAACGTCGGCTTCTTGGCGTTGGAGGTGCCCGCTGCTTTCTTCATCTCAATCCCTTTCACGGCAGTTTTGACGACAGTTTTAGCGCCGGCCGCTTTCGCTGCGCCGGGCTTCTTGGATTGGTTCGATGAGACAGCGGCAGACTTGGCAGCAGCTTTGACCGGCGCTTTCACAGCGGGGGCCGGGCGGGCCGCTTTTGCCGAAGGGGGCGCTTTGGACGTGCGGGCCTTTGCGTGCGCTTTGCTTTTCTGAGCCATAGGCTTCGTCTCACTCTCTCGTATCACGAACACTCAACCCCGGGTGGGTTAAGCCATACTATACAACCGGACTTTGCCCGCCGTCCGTCGAGTCACACACAAACCCCGACCGGCGGCCATGTGTTTGCCGTCGTTTCAGGGTCTCCCTCCTATGTCGGATCGCAGTGCAGAAATCGCCAGCCCGTGTTCTTCGCGTCAGACGAATAGTCTCAGCCCGCGAGGCGTGCATTTTGACACGCCTCAACATTCCGTCACGAACAGGGGGGTGCGTCCGTGAAGGGTGCTCTGATGGGCCAGGTTTGTTTGCATTCCGTTCTACAATCACCGAGCATTACTTATAACACAAAATCAGTGATTATTGAAGGGTGCGCCCGAATATAGGTGATCTAGCGCTTAAGGAACTTGCTTAAGTCACCGATTTGGTGCAATGCACATTTTTAGCCTTAGGGCCGGGCGGGCGCAGTCAAACGTCAGTCGCCAGAGCCGGGCTCCGAAGAAAAATATTTATCAAACTTGTCTTTTTCATCTCTGTACTGGTCTGCTTCAGCCAGTGCAGGCTTCTTTGAAGTAATATTTGGCCACTTGTCTGCGTATTCGCGGTTTACCTCAAGCCAACGCTCAAGACCCGGCTCCGTGTCCGGCTTGATCGCATCAACGGGGCACTCAGGCTCGCAGACGCCGCAGTCGATGCACTCGTCGGGATGGATGACCAACATATTGTCACCCTCGTAGAAGCAATCGACCGGGCACACCTCCACGCAGTCCGTGAACTTGCACTTGATGCACTTTTCGTTGACGACGTAGGTCATTGCTGACGGGTCCGGATCACCATGCCTTCGCGCGAATGGGCGCTGGCCCTGGGGTGTGCCAAAAGCCGGACCCCATAGCAAGTCCCGCGACGCCACATCCCCGCCCGGATCAGGCGCTCTCCCAAGCTACTCAGCGTTCGCCATTGAAGGCGTCGATCTTGCGCCGCTCGCGCTTGGTCGGCCGGCCGGACCCTGAGGCGCGCTCAGCCCAGGCGCTGGTGGGCGCGGCCTCGCTGCGCGGAGGCGGTGGCGGGCTCAGATCCTCGTACAGCAGGCGCGCCTCGGGGGCGGGGCCGCGGCGGGTTCCGGGCGCCACGACGCGCAGCACGCGGATGTTCTTCGAAATGCGGGACGTGATGACGTCACCCGGCTTGATCGTGTGACTGGCCTTGGTCACCGTCACACGGTTGACCTTGATCTTGCCGCCGGTCACCTCGGCGGCGGCCGTCGTCCGCGATTTCGTCAGGCGCGCGAACCACAACCATTTGTCGAGCCGTTGCCCGCTCTCGCCTGGGCCACCGCTCGACACGGGCTCGGTCATGTCGGGTTTTTCTCCCGGGCCTGCTTGGCGAGCGCTTCGCGCAGCGCGCCGAGCTGGGCAAACGGCGAATCCGGATCCACGGCGCCGCCCTTCTTCGACGGCGGGCTGGCCGAGCGCATCATCGGTGCGTTGCGGTCCTCATGGCGGCGGCGATCGTCACGTCGGCCGTCACGGCGATGGTCATCGCGGTTGCGGTCGCCCTGGCTGCCACCGCCCTCGCGGCCGCGCTGCGGACGCGGCCGGTTGCGGTCGTTGTCGCGCGCGTTGCGATCGTTATCACGGGGACCGCGATCGCGGCCGCGGTCGCGATGCTGCGGGCGGCCACCTGGCGTTGCCGCATCGGCGGAGGCCGGATTTGCGTCCTGCGGTGCCGCGGTGCCGTCGCCGGCGGGCGCCTGCGCAGCAGCCGGGCGGTCATTCGGCTGGCCATGCGCGCCGGGACGCCGGCCCTGGTGGCGCCGGCGGTCGCCGCGCTCGTTGTTGCGCGACGGGTCGCGGGCGGCGCGGTCGCCTTCGCGGGGCGCCGGGCGTTCGTCGTGACGGCGCTTCGGCCGCCAGATCTCGATCACAGTGGGCACGGCAGCTTCGGCCTTCACGGGCTCAGCGGTCGTGTCGGGTGCTGCGTCCGCGGTCTCAACCGGCGCGGCGGGAGCCTCTTCGGCACCACCAGCTTCGACCGTCTCCGCAGATTCCGACGCGGCTTCAGCAGCCGGCGCTTCGCTCACCGGAGCGGCGATGTCCTCGTTCGCGGAGACCGCGTCGGCTGCGATAGCATCCGCCGGAGCTGCGGGTGTTGCCGCGACCGGCGCGGGCGAAGGCGTCACCGTCTTGCGGTCGACGCGGAAGCCCAGCGCCTTCAGCACGTGGCTCAATTCATCGGGCGAGCAGCCGAGGATCGACATCATCTCGGGCGTGACGACGAAGCCGCCGTCGCCGGTCGAGCCCTTGGGCGGCTGCACCGGATTGTCCGGCTTGGCCCGCCACGCCAGCAGCGGGCGGATGAGATCGGCCAGGCGCTCGAGGATGTCGAGCCGCACGGCGCGCGGCCCGCACAGGTGGAAGCCGTAGACGCGATAGAGCGCCTCGGGCGTAGCCGGGTTGGCGGGCGCGGAGGTGAGACCGGCGCGCGGCAGCTCCGGCAGGGCCTCCAGCGAGAGGCCGTTTGCGGCCGCGTTCTTCAGTGCCCACAGGGTGGCTGCAAGCTCAGCGGGCGCCGGCTTCAAGAGCTGCGGGAAGTAGATGTTGAAGGCCCCGAAACGGACGCCGTACTTGCGGAGCTGGGCGCGCGCCTCCTGATCGAGGTGCTTCATCATGTCGGTGATCTGCTCGCGCTTCAGCATGCCGAAGCTTTCCGTCAGGCGGAATGCGATGCCGCGTGCGAGGCCCGTCACGTCTTCGGCCTTGGCAATGTCGACCAGCGGCTTCAGGCGCTCGGCGATGATCTCGTCGCGCCAGGCTTCGAGACGCGCCTGCACCTTTTCGCGGTCGGGCGGCGACAGATGCTCGTCGGCGAGCACGGCGACGAGCGGCTTGAGCGGATCGTCGGACGCTTCGAGGGTGGCGATTTCCTCATCGCGCCACAGGATGCGCGCCGAGCGCGAGAGCTTGAACGCCTCCGACTTGGCGGCGGCGACGCGGCGGGCGCGCATGCCGAGCTCGCGCGACAGCACCTGTGCAGCCGCGTTGCGCGCGGCCTTGGCATTGACGCCTTCGGTTTGCGTCTCGGGCGAGAAGCGGAAGCCCTTGAGGCTGCCGATGGCATGATTTTCGACGGTGATGGCGCCGTCCTCTCCGATCTCGGCGGCGAGCTCTTCCTTGTCGCGCATGCCCTTCATGAGGGCGCTGGTGCGCCGGTCGACGAACCGCTGCGTCAACTGCTCGTGGAGCGCGTCCGACAGGCTGTCCTCGATGGCGCGCGTGCGGCCCTGCCAGTGGCCCGGGTCCTTGAGCCAGTCGGCGCGGTTCGACACGAACGTCCAGGTGCGGATGTGGGCGATGCGGTTGGCGAGCGTGTCGATGTCGCCGTCGGTGCGATCGGCGAACGCGACCTGCTTGGCGAACCAATCCTCGGGCACGCGGCCTTCGCCGCTCATCAGGTAGCCATAGAGAGAGGCGCACAGCTCGGCGTGGTTCTGCGACGAGATCTTGCGGTAGTCGGGAACCTGGCAGACCTCCCACAGGCGCTGCACGGCGGCGGGCGAGTTTGCGTAAGACGCGATCTCGCGGATGTTCGACAGCGTCTCGAGGGCGGCCACGTCGTCGGCCATGCGCGCCCGTGTCAGGCGCTGCTCGTTCGGCATTTCGCGCAGGCTGTCGCGCAGGCGCTCGAGCGTCGAGAAGTCGAGGCGGCGGTTGCGCCACTGCAGAACGCGCACGCTTTCGAAGTTGTGCGTTTCGAGACGCTCGACGAGATCCGCGTCGAATGGCTCGCAGTTGCCTGTCACGCCGAACGTGCCGTCGTTCATGTGACGGCCGGCGCGGCCGGCGATCTGGCCGATTTCGTTGGCGGTCAGGTTGCGGAAGTTCTGGCCGTCAAATTTGCGCATGGCCGAGAAGGCGACGTGATCGACATCGAGGTTGAGGCCCATGCCGATTGCGTCGGTAGCGACGAGGAAGTCCACATCGCCGGACTGATAGAGCGCGACCTGCGCGTTGCGCGTGCGCGGCGAGAGCGCGCCGAGCACCACGGCCGTGCCGCCGCGCTGGCGGCGGATCAGCTCCGCAATGGCGTAGACCTCATTGGCGGAGAAGGCGACGACGGCCGTGCGGCCGGGCAGGCGCGTGATCTTCTTCTCGCCCGCGTAGGTGAGCTGCGAGAGGCGGGGGCGGGAAATGAAGTTGGCGCCGGGAATGAGATCCTGGATGGCTTCGCGCATGGTCTGCGCGCCGAGCAGAAGCGTCTCCTTGCGGCCGCGCGCGTACAGCAGGCGATCCGTGAAGACGTGGCCGCGCTCGGGATCGGCGGCGAGCTGTATTTCGTCGATGGCCAGGAAGTCGACGTCGATGTCGCGCGGCATCGCCTCGACGGTCGCGACCCAGTAGCGGGCGCGCTCGGGCTTGATCTTTTCTTCGCCGGTGATGAGCGCGACCTTGTCGGCACCGATGCGGGCGGCGATCTTGTCGTAGACCTCGCGGGCGAGCAGCCGCAGCGGAAGGCCGATCATGCCGCTCTCGTGACCCAGCATGCGCTCGATCGCGAGGTACGTTTTACCGGTGTTTGTGGGGCCGAGAACCGCGGTCACATTGCGAATGCGCGCTTCGAAATCACTCGCCATACGCGAAATCTCCATTACAGACGCCCCTGGCATTGCATTGCGGGCAAGCGAGATCAAGCGTTTCGTTTCAAGGACCTGCGGACATTCGGTTGGCGTGGCCCGGACGAGGGCGGAGCGAGCGCGCCAAGGCCGCTTGGCTCCGGCCTCAAGACGGCGAAAACCGGCACGGCAAACTGGACATGACAAAAAAGGACGCCGTTGGGCGCCCTTTTTCAAAATCCTGCCTCAGTAGTCGATCGTTCGGCGGCGCGTGACCTACTGCGCCGACGCGAGTTGCCCGTTCGGCACTTCGATGTTGACGCTCTGCAGGTCGATGCGCGCCTGGCCGGCGGCCGTGGGCAGGGTCATCGACTGAGGGATCATCAACTTGGCCGACGGGACCATGCGGAAGGCGATCTCAATGCCGTTCGAGGTGGCAAGCTCGCGGGTTTCTTCCGTGGGCCGATAACCGGCGATCGGCGTGTACTTCACGCGGCAAACGATGGCGGTTTCGCCCTCGATGCCGGCAACGGCTTCCTTACGGGCAAAGCGCAGATCGATGTCGAAGCGCTGTTTGCCGTCGAAAACGGCGACCTTGCGGCCGCACGGCGTGGCCGCGCTGCTGTGGGTGATGACCAGGATCGCGCTCAGGGGATCGACGACGTTCTTAAGGTGCGCGCGCGTCAGCGGCACGGTGTCGGCCGCTTCGATGGTCGTCGGCAGCACGGACAGCGTTTCAAGGCCGTCCTGGCCGAAGCCCATGGAGATCGACCCGTTGCGCACGGAGCTTTCGTAGTTGAAGCGGAAATCTTCAGGCTTGGGCGCCTTGGCCGAAAGCGTGCCGGTGGAGCGCGTTACGCCCTTCCACTTGAAGACTCCAAGCAGAGCCGAGATCTGAACGTCGGTGTCGAGCGTGTAGCTCGTGCGGCTTACGTTCGACTTGAAGTTGAAGTCGCCAAGCTCGAACCCGTTGAGGGAGATCTTGTAGGCAGCCTGCACCTTGGCCGGAGAAATGGCCGGCGCCGATTGCTGCTGGGCCTCCGCCCGGAGCGGCAGTCCCGCTGCGAGGGCCATAGCCCCCAACGCCACACTCAACGCACGGACGCGACGATAAGATACCTGTACCATGACTACTCACTACCCCTCACGCCGGCAGCAACTACCGTTCGACGTGTTAAAGCGGGTTTACGATATCGAACACACGAGGCCAGTTTGACGCCCAAGGTTTAACAAACCCCTCAACGCTGCGCCGGACTGACACGAACCCTCGCCTTATTAATCCCCAAATCTTCTATTCCGTTCCGCGTCTGTAAAATTTCTCTGTGTGCCCCCCAAGCCGCTGGCGCGGCCTCGCCAATCGGCGGCGAAGGATGGACGCACCGCTTGACGCCCTCGCGGCGGCTCGCGTATAGAAGGCGCCAACGGTCCCGCCGATCCTTTCGGCGGGCCATTTTCATTGAATTTCCCCGCGAATTCCGGTCCGCCCTACGGCGTGGATGGGAGCCGGGCGGAGAGGTAAGGATTTTTCGAGATGACGAGGCGCTGCGAGTTGACTGGCAAATTGCCGCTTTCCGGCAATAACAGAAGCCACGCCGAGAACGCCACGCGGCGCAAGTTCCGGCCGAACCTCGTCAACGTGACGCTGATCAGCGACGCGCTTGGCCGCCAGTTCAAGCTGCGCATCACCGCGCACGCTCTCAAGACGGTCGAGCATCGCGGCGGCCTGGACGCGTTCCTCGCCAAGGCCAAGGCCGACGAGCTGTCGCCCGAGTGCCTGAAGCTCAAGCGCGACGTCGCCAAGGCGCTGGCCGAGAAGGCTGCTGCCGCGGCCTAAGGCTCGGCACGGACATCTTAATCGACGAATTCAGATATGCGCCCGCCGGGGAACCGGCGTGGCGCATATTTCGTGTGCGGCAGAGCTCAGCCGGCGGCGGCCAGGTTCGCGAGGTCGAGGCGCGCGGTCGTCATGGCGAGGGCGCCGTCCGCTCGCCGGGGCCATTGGTCCGCCGGCCTGTCCCAGTAGAGTTCGACGCCATTGCCGTCCGGATCGCGCAAGTAGAGCGCTTCGCTGACGCCGTGGTCGCTTGCGCCTTCGAGCGGAATGCCCGCGGCGCCAAGGCGGCGCAACGCGTCCGCCAGGGCGGCCCGTGTCGGATAGACGATTGCGACGTGATAGAGCCCGGTGGTGCCGCGCGGCGGCGGACTTCCGCCCCGGCTTTCCCAGGTGTTCAGCGCGATGTGATGGTGATAGCCGCCGGCCGACAGGAAAACGGCCTCGTTGCCATAGCGCTGCGTGACCTCGAACCCCAGCACGTCGCGATAGAAGGCAAGCGCTCGCTCGAGGTCGGCGACCTTGAGGTGCACGTGGCCGATCCGCGTTCCGGGATCGATGGTTTTAGGCGGCGTCGTCACGAAGATGCTCCTTCCCTCGATTGGTCACCTATAGGTGGCGTTGCGGGGGACAGGGGACAATGGGCGACATGGAACGGGATCGGTGCCGCGCAGACACCGATGTCAGGCGCAGGGTGTAAAGCGACCGGCCCATAGAAAAAGGGCACGGCGCGTGAAGCGCCATGCCCGACGTTGTGTAGCGTTCGCTTGAAAGCCTGTTTCCGTGCTCGCCGCGAGCCTGACCGCGCGCGGCTCAAACGCAGGCTCTAGCGCGCGACCAATCTGATCAGGAAAATCACGATCACGGCGCCGATGGTGGCGTTGATGATGTCGGCGACAAGTCCGCCGCCGATGTGAAGTCCGATCCGCGGCAACAGCCAACCCGCGACGACGGCGCCGACGATGCCGAGTACGATGTCACCGACGAGGCCGAATCCGCCGCCCTTCATGACTTGGCCGGCAAGCCAACCGGCGATGGCGCCGATGATGAGCCAAATGATAATGCCTTCCATGTTCCGCTCCTGGTTTCGACGCGCACGACTGGCACGCTTCCGCGCCGGTTCGTGCCCCTCGGCCGAACCTCTGGCGCCTGGAAGCTGCCCTGAGGTTACGTGTGTTCGCGGCGGCGCGAAACCAGCTTGGTGTGCAGGTGCTCAGTGACAGCCCGCGGGCGCCTCGCGATCGGACGAAGCGCGCACTTTTCCGAGTTCGAGAGCAAGGAGCGGAGTGCGCGGCGGGCCGTCGCCGCCTATCTTGAGGGCATGACAGGATCGAAAACAGCTAAAGCCCGAAAAGCGGGCGTGCTCACTGCAGGCCTGGGGCCCGCATCCGAGGCCGCGTACTGGGCGGCCGTGACCACGCGCGACGGCCGTTTCGACGGCACATTCTATTATTCCGTGGCGACGACCGGCGTCTATTGCCGGCCGTCCTGCGCGGCGCGCCGTGCCAATCGCGAAAACGTCGCGTTTCATGCCACGGCCGCGGACGCGGAGGCGGCCGGGTTCCGCGCCTGCAAACGCTGCAAGCCCGATCAGGTCTCTCTCGGGGCTCAGCACGCCAACACGGTGGCTGATGCCTGCCGGTTCATCGAGGCCGCAGAGACGCCGCCCTCACTGCACGATCTCGCACAGCGGGCGGGCTTCAGTCCGTTTCACTTTCACCGCATCTTCAAAGCTGCCACGGGCGTGACGCCGAAAGCCTACGCAGCGGCGCACCGTCGCAAACGCGTGCGCGATACGCTCTCCCAAAGCCGAACCGTAACTGAGGCCATTCATGACGCGGGTTTCAACTCCAGCGGGCGCTTCTACGCGGATTCCGCCGCGGCGCTCGGCATGACCGCCTCAGACTTTCGCGCCGGCGGGGCCGCAACGGACATGCGCTTCGCCGTCGGCGAATGCTCGCTCGGCGCGATCCTCGTCGCGGCCAGCGCCAAGGGCATCACGGCGATCCTGCTCGGAGACGACGCAGAGGCGCTGGTGCACGATCTCGAGGACCGGTTTCCGAACGCAACGCTGATCGGCGGCGACCGCGCGTTCGAGGACGTCATGGCGAAGGTCGTCGGTCTCGTCGACGCGCCGCGCAGCGGTTTCGATTTGCCGCTCGACCTGCGCGGCACGGCCTTTCAGCACCGCGTGTGGGAGGCGTTGCGGGCCATTCCCGCCGGGACGACCGTGACCTACTCAGAGATTGCCGAGCGGATCGGCATGCCGAAAGCCGTGCGCGCGGTGGCTTCGGCGTGTGCGGCCAACAAGATCGCGATCGCCATTCCCTGTCATCGCGTGGTTCGCAACGACGGATCGCTTTCCGGCTATCGCTGGGGCGTCGAGCGCAAGCGCACACTCATTGCGCGGGAAGCGGAGGGGACGCGCTGACAACGCGGCTTGCGCACAGCCGCTCAACTTGCGCTTTGCACGCCCGGTTCTTCGAGGCCATGGGGGCGGATGGCTCCGAGCAAACGCTGGAGCTGTCCGAGGCATTGTCGTCCGCGACAGACGTTTCCCTCGCCCTCAGGGAGGTCTCGATCGCAGAGATCACCTCGGACAGCTCAAGACGTTTGTCTCGACGCGTTGTCTCGACACCGTGTTGTGGCGCCACGCGGGTCGTCACCACGCGGTGCTCGGTTACGCCGCTGCGCGCGGCGGGGCCGTTCGATCCGCGACTCGCGGATCAAGAAAGAACCGCGTGCTTGGCCAGCCGGGCGGGACCTTCCGGATCGTGTGCCGGCAGAATGACTGTAGGCTCTCTGCCCGCGAACGCCTTGATGGCGCGCAACGTGGCAATCGATAGGCCGGGGTTGTTCGTCACGCCGTCGGGCTTTTCGGCGCGCAGGTTCTTTTCCGAATACGTCGCGTCGCCGGCCAGGAAGTAGGTGACGCCCTCGCCTCTGACGACGACGGACATGTGCCCCTCGCTGTGTCCGGGCGTCGGCACCATGAAAATGCGGCCATCGCGGGTGATGGGATGGATCAGCGGGAACGGACCGTCGGCGCGGGTCCCGGGCACGATCAGGTCGGGCTTGAACCAAATCGGCCAGTGCTGCGGCAGGCAGCCCATCATCTTGCCCTTCAGACCGACCGACGCCTCATAGCTCTCGCGCGGGGCGATGATGCGGTTGTGCGGGAAATGGTCGAGGCCGCCGGTGTGGTCGTGATGGAAGTGCGTGAGGATGACGGCCGCGACGTCGCGCGCAGGATCGACGTTCATCGCCGCGAGCCGCGTGCCGATCTCCTCTGTGGGCGCCACCTTGATCTGCACCTGCTTGGTGAAGAAGGGATTCCACCACGGCAGATAGCCCGGCACGGAATTGCGCCACGTGTCGCCGGTGTCGACGATGAACTTGCCCTCGGGATGCTCGATCAGAAACGACAGGATCGGCAGCGGATCGACCCAGTTCTTGTCGCGGAAGATATCGATCTTGCGGCCGACGCCGCCCCGACCGTCCCGGCCCGTCATCTGAGCCGTCTTCATTCGGGCCTTGCCAGTCTCGATGGGAATAACGCGGATCACAGTCGCCTCCATATCTAGAACGAACGCTCGTTCTAAATAGGCGACATGCTGCCCTCTTGTCAAGAACGAACGTTCGTTCTAGATATGGTTCATGGCAAAACTCTCTGAAGAACAAAAGCTTGCGCGTCGGCTTCAAATTCTGAATGCCGGCTGGAGGTGCTTCGACCGGAACGGTCTGCACGCGACGCGGATGGACGACATCATCGCCGAAGCGGGTCTGTCGGCCGGTGCCGTCTACTCGTATTTCAAGAACAAGGACGACCTGGTCCAGGCCGCCCTGACCACATCCATGCAGGGGCTGGCGCAAACGCTCCGGCCGATCCTCGACAACGAGAGCCCACCTCCGCCCGTCGAGCTGCTCGAGAGTATCGCGGAGGCGATCGAGGCCTTCACCAAGCGCGACGGGTTCGACCTCAAGCGCATCGCGTTGCTGGGGTGGGCCGAAAGCCAGCGCGACCCGAAGCTCAAGGCGGCCATGCAGGCGTTCTATGACGCGTTCCTGGGCCAGCTCGCCGGCTGCGTCACGCGATGGAAGGCGGCCGGTCTCTTCGGCGCGTCAACGGAGGAGGCCCCCCTCGCGCGGGCACTTCTCGCTCTGCTGCTCGGCTACACGGTGCAGGCGGCCGTCATCGGCGGACTGAGCCCCGGCATTCTCCGGGCCGGTGTGGAATTCCTGATCTCTCAGCATCGCGCGAGCCCGTGATCCTGCGGTCACGGCCGCGCTCGGGCACCGTTGCGCTCGGGGGTCACTCGGGAGATCACTCCGGTGCGATGTAGGTCACGCCGTGCCGGGCGAAGATCTCTTTCAGCTCGCCCGATGACTTCAGCGCCTCCAGCGCGTTGCCGACGGCGTAACCGAGATCGCGGCTGTTGTCCTTGACGGCCGTACCGATGAGCCACGTCTTGCGCGCCAAGCCGGGCATCGGCAAATCGATGAACTCGGCCTTCGCTCCCTTGGTGTGCATCACTCCCTCGAGCGAGGACTGCACTTCCAGCATGGCGGCCGTATCGCCCTTCAAGAACTCGTCGACGCCTTTCTCGAGCTTCGTGTAGTGGGCAATGTTGTTGATCAGCTTGCCGTCGGCGTAGCGAAGCAAGAAGTAGTCGGCGACGGTCGAGTATTGCGCGCCGATCTTGTGCTCCAGGAACACATCGAACGTGATCGGCGGCGTGAGCCGCTTCGTATCGATGGCAAGCGCCACGCGCTCCTGGAAATACGCGTTGCTGATCACGGCGAGCGGATTGCGCGCCATCAGATCGCGATCCACGGGGACGTGCATCATGACGTCGCCGACGCCGCCCTCGGAATAAGGCCCTTTCCACACGTTGAACCGGAGGTCGTCGTCGACATCCTCGGCAAACATGCGCGCGACGATCTCGGCCTTCACACCGAGTTCGCGCGCGATTGCGTGGGCGAGATCGACGTCGATGCCGCGAACCTCCTCGCCCGCCATGTAGGAGAACGGCGGATTGTCCCGGTAGACAACGACGCGGAGGACCTTGGCGGCGACCACCTCGTCGAGCGGACGCGCAACGGCCTGATGCACCGGACACAGCATTGTCGCCAGTGCCATGAAGGCCAGCGCGGTCAGGGACGCCCGCAGTGTCACGCGCTTACTCCTCCGGACGAGAGTCGATATAGGCGCGGATCGCCCACATCGCCGCGAATGGCGCTCGTGGCTGGTGAGACCGACAACGTCATCGATGAATCGGTGGTTGCCATGTTCGCGACCAAACCGGCTGTCGCGGCGCCGCAAGAGCAATCCTTGCGCGAACTGCAGCGCACCCAGTTGCGCAGCGTCTACGCGGAGACCGGCGGCAACATCAGCGAGACGGCGCGCCGGCTCGGCGTGTGCCGCAACACCGTCTATCGCGCGCTCGAAGACAACGCCGAGCAATAACCGCCACTCAAAACCTTGCCTGCGATGTTCGACGCGACGCGGATTTGCGCGTTGTGTGCGGATTTGTATTGCGCCGCACGCGCGTTCTCTCACGTAACAGACGTGCTCACACGTGTTCGCATCTTGAGCAGTGTGCGGGTGCGGCAGGGAAAATACCCTAGCTATTCCATGGACATTTCGAACTGGCACGCCGGTTGCGCCTTATCTTCCTTATGCGGCGCCCGTTTGCTGCTGCAGCAATAATCGTAGCCCAGGGAGGAAGAACATATGCAGCGCGTGAGAGATCTCGCACTACAAAACAACACGGTAAATTACTCGGTGAGAGCGTTGCTCGGCGCGAGCGTGTTTGCGCTTGCTACGGCATTGACGACGTCCGCGACCCTCGCAGAGGGCGTGACGATGGACGACCTCGCACAGGATGCGCAGTCGACGAACAACGTTCTGATGAACGGGCTTGGATGGCACGCGCAGCGTTACAGCCCGCTCAAGACCATCAACGCAGAGAACGTGAACCAGTTGGTGCCGGCGTGGGCCATGTCCTTCGGCGGCGAGAAAATGCGCGGCCAGGAAACCCAGCCTCTGGTCGATAACGGCGTCATGTACGTGACGGGTTCCTACAGCCGCATGTGGGCGATCGATACGAAGACCGGCCACCGGCTTTGGGAATACGCGGCGCGGCTTCCGGAAGGTCTGCTGACCTGCTGCGACGTCATCAATCGCGGCGCCGCACTGTTCGGCGACAAGGTCTACTTCATGACGCTCGACGCGAAGGTCGTCGCGCTCGACAAGAAGACCGGCAAGGTCGTCTGGTCCAAGCAGATCGACGATCCGACCTCCGGGCACACGGCAACGGCTGCTCCGCTGATCGTTCCGTCTGCCGCGCACGGGCCACTGATCGTGACCGGCGTTTCAGGCAGTGAGTTCGGCATCGTCGGACGCGTGGAAGCGCGCAAGGTCGACAACGGCGATCTCGTCTGGACGCGCCCGACGATCGAAGGCAACGTCGGCACACTGAACGGCAAGGACTCGACGATGACCGGCAAGGTCAACGAATCGTGGCCGGGCGACATGTGGAAGACGGGCGGCGGCGCGCCGTGGCTCGGCGGCACATATGACCCTGAGACGAAGACGATCTTCATGGGCGTCGGCAACCCCGGCCCCTGGAACAGCCACACGCGTCCGGGTGACAACAAGTGGGGCTGCTCGCGCATCGCGATCGACCCGGAAACCGGCGAGATCAAGTGGGGCTATCAGACGACGCCTCACGACGGCTGGGACTACGACGGCACCAACGAAGTCGTCTCGTTCGAGATGGACGGCAAGAAGGTTGCAGCGACTGCCGACCGCAACGGCTTCTTCTACATTCTCGACCGCGAGAACGGCAAGTTCATGAACGCCTATCCGTTCGTCGAGAAGATCAACTGGGCGAAGGGCATCGACAAGAACGGCCGTCCGATCTTCGACGACAACTTCCGGCCTTCCGATCCCGCCAAGTCGGCGGACGGCAAGAAGGGCAGCTCCGTCTTCACGATCCCGAGCTTCCTTGGCGGCAAGAACTGGATGCCGATGGCCTACAACAAGGACACGGAGCTGTTCTATATCCCCTCGAACGAGTGGGGCATGGATCTGTGGAACGAGCCGATCACCTACAAGAAGGGCGCTGCGTACCTTGGCGCCGGCTTCACGATCAAACCGATTTTCGAAGATCACATCGGCGCATTGAAGGCGCTCGATCCGAGGACCGGCAAGATCGTCTGGTCGATCAAGAACAAGGCCCCGCTCTGGGGTGGCGTGCTGACGACCGCCGGCGGCCTGGTGTTCTACGGAACGCCTGAGGGCTTCCTGAAGGCCGTCAACGCAAAGACCGGCGAGGAGGTCTGGCAGTTCAACACCGGATCGGGAATCGTCGGCTCGCCCGTGACGTGGGAAGAAGATGGCGAGCAGTTCGTCGCCGTCGTGTCCGGCTGGGGCGGCGCCGTTCCTCTGTGGGGCGGTGAAGTCGCCAAATCCACCCAGGGCATCCCGCAGGGCGCCATGACGTGGACGTTCAAGCTTCTGAAGAACAAGACCGCCTCGAAATAACACGTCGTTTCAATGCAGCGGCCCGGGCAATCCCCGGGCCGCTTTTTTCGAGAGCGCACATGATTCCGCCACTGCGAGGACGAGACGCTCGTGCGCTCGGCGTGTCGCTGTTGCTTGCGACATGGATTGGACTGTTGGCCAACGGGCTCCCGTCCGCCCGCGCGGGCTTGGGCCTGCAAGCCGACGTCGCGCTGATCGTTGCGGTCGATGTTTCGCAGTCGGTCGATCAAGAGCGCTACCGGCTCCAGATGGAAGGCATCGCGCAGGCGCTCGAAGATCCTGGCGTGATCTCGGCAATCTTGAACGGCGCCAACGGAAATATCCTGATCACGATGATCGCCTGGGCGGATTCGGCAACTCCCGTGCTCGATTGGACGCGCATATCCTCGAAGGCCGACGCCTACAACGTCGCCGCGCTTGTCCGCCGCCTGCCGCACAAGGGCGGCGAGTTCACCTGCATGGCGCGCATGCTGCGCGGCGTGGCGCTGCGCGTCATCCCGGACATTCCCGTCAAGGCGAACCGCGTCGTGCTCGACGTCTCCGGAGACGGCATCGACAATTGCAGCGATCGCGACGCGCTCCACGAAGAGCGTGACCGGGTTCTCGCGCTCTCGGCAACGATCAACGGTTTGCCGATCATCGTTCCCGGCGAGAATGAAACCGTCGGCTCCGGCGCCTATCGCGCCCCGGGGTTTGGCCTGCGCGAACTCTCGCGACAGCCCGACAAGGAAACAACGACGCTCGACCAGTGGTTCACGGATCATGTCATCGGCGGGCCGGGTGCGTTCCTCATGGCGGCGCAGGGGTACGCCGATTTCGGCCGCGCGCTCCGGCAGAAGTTCGTGACGGAAATCAGCGACGCGACGTGTGCGCCGGCGATGCCGCGCTGCGTCATGCTCACAAAAGAACGGCGCGTCGCGGGTGGTGTGTAGTTTGTGAACACAAGGCGGGCGCGCGCGGCTCCGGAACGTGTTGTGGCGCTAGGAATTCCGCGGTTGGCACGGGCGTTGCGTTCCAGTGAACTCAGCACCTGTCCGTATGCGGCGACACGCAGACGACCGGAGCGCAGACGTTTGCATCGCAGTATCGCCGCAACGGCGAAGGCATTTCGGGCAGGTCACCACATGGCGAAGATCATCCACAGCATGATCCGGGTACTCGAAGAACAGAGATCCATCACGTTCTACCGCACGGCTTTTGGTCTGGATGTCGCCGATCGCTACCCGTTCGACGGGTTCACGCTGATCTACCTGCGCAACCCCGAAACCGATTTCGAACTCGAGCTGACCGTCAATCACGATCGCGACACGCCCTACGCCCTTGGCGAGGGATACGGACATATGGCCGTCGTGGTTCAGGATCTCGACGGCGAACACAAGCGCATCACGTCCGGCGGCATCGCGGCGACCCCGATCAAGGAGTTCTTTCGCGATGGGGCGCTGATGGCCCGCTTCTTCTTCGTGACCGATCCGGACGGATACAAGATCGAAGTTTTACAGAAGCACGGCCGGTTTCAATAAGCGGCAGCAAACATAACAAAAACGGCACTGAACGGGAGGGAACATGCGGATCATCGACAAAGTCACCCGGGTAGACCGGCGCGGCTTCCTCAAGACGACTGCCGGCGCGGCGGCAATTGCCGCGATCGCGCCCGCGACAAGCGGCTCAGCGCTTGCCGGGCCGCTTTCAACCGTGTCCGCGGATGGAGCCGCCACGCTCGTCAAGATGGCGCGCGATATCTATCCGCACGATCGCCTCGCGGATTCGTTCTACCGGACCGCCGTCACCACCATCGATGCCGATGTGGTGGCGAGTAAATCTGCGACGCTGCTCTCCGACGGCGTCAAGGCGCTCGACGAAGCCGCTCAGAAGTTGAAGGGCACGCGCTACGTCGACATCGCGGACGAAAGCGATCGCCTCGCCGCGTTGCGGACGATCGAGGGCAGCGCCTTCTTCGCAAAGATGCGCGGGAGCCTCGTCACCGCTCTCTACAATCAGAAAGAGCTCTGGCCGAAGCTTGGCTACGAAGGGTCCTCGTTCGACAAGGGCGGGTACATCGAGCGCGGCTTCAACGACATCGACTGGCTGTAAGAAGAAGGGGTGCAGTTCTATGGCTAAGTTCGATTTGACGGACGACAGCGTCGTTGTCGTGATTGGGTCCGGCGCCGGCGGCGGCACGCTCTCCAACGAGCTCGCGCAAAAGGGCATCAACGTCGTCTGCCTCGAGGCGGGCGGCCGCTATGAGAATTCCGATTTCATCAACGACGAGTGGGACAGCTTCGCCCAGCTCGCCTGGGCGGACATGCGCACGACGTCCGGCTCGTGGCGCGTGGCAAAAGACTTTCCGAACCTGCCTGCCTGGATCGTGAAAGCCGTTGGCGGATCGACGACGCACTGGGCCGGTGCTTCGCTGCGCTTCCAGGATCATGAGTGGAAGGCGCGCACCACGTACGGCGACGTGAAGGGCGCGGCCCTGATCGACTGGCCGATCGACGGCGCCGAGATGGCGCCTTGGTATGCCAAGGCCGAAGACAAGATGGGCACGACCGGAACGAACGGCATTCCGCGGCTGCCCGGCAACAACAACTTCAAGGTGCTTCACGCCGGCGCGACCAAGATCGGCTACAAGGAAGTGCACACCGGCAATATGTCGATCAACAGCCAGCCCCGGGATGACCGGACAAGCTGCCACCAGCTCGGCTTCTGCTTCCAGGGCTGCAAGATGGGCGCGAAATGGTCGACGCTCTACACCGAGATCCCGAAGGGTGAGCAGACCGGCCACCTGGAAGTGCGACCCAATTCGCAGGTCCTGCAAATCGAGCACAACGCCAAGGGAAAAGTCACGGGCGTCGTGTATGCCGACAAGGAAGGCAAGCTGCAACGGCAGGCCGCGCGCCTCATCGCGGTGGCGGGAAACTCGATCGAAAGCCCGCGTCTGCTGCTGAACTCTCACAGCACCATGTTCCCGGACGGCCTAGCCAACGGCTCGGGGCACGTCGGCAAGCACTACATGCGCCACACCACGGGATCGGTGTACGCCGTGTTCGACAAGCCGGTGCATATGTATCGCGGCACGACGATGGCCGGCATCGTCAAGGATGAAGCCCGTTTCGATCCGACGCGCGGGTTCGTCGGCGGTTACGAGATGGAAACTCTGTCGCTCGGCGTGCCGTTCATGGCGGCCTTCCTCAATCCCGGCGCGTGGGGCCGCGACTTCACCTGGTTCCTCGACCGCTACGATCACATGGCGGGGCTTTGGATCGTGGGCGAAGACATGCCGCAAGAGTCGAACCGCATCACGCTCAGCCCCGACAAGAAGGATGCCTTCGGTATGCCCGTCGCGAACGTGCATTTCGATGATCACCCGAACGACGTCGCCATGCGCACGCACGCCTATAAGCAGGGTGCCGCGATCTACGACGCGGTCGGCGCGCTCAAGACGTTCGCGACGCCGCCGTATCCCTCGACGCACAACCTCGGCTCAAATCGCATGAGCGAAAAGCCGGCGGATGGCGTCGTGAATAAGTGGGGGCAGACCCACGAGGTGAAGAACCTGTTTGTGTCCGACGGCAGCCAGTTTACCAGCGGCGCGTCGGAGAATCCGACCTTGACCATCGTGGCTCTGGCGATCCGCCAGGCCCATCACGTCGCGGAGCTGATGGCCAAGAACGAGGTCTAGCTCCTTCCGCGGTGCAACGCGCGCGTTGCCCGCGGCCGTCTCACCACAGCATCGAAACGGATGAACGGCCGCTTGGCTGTTGGCATCGGAAGTGACACTATGTCCGAAGACACGCAGGCGCTCGTCCGAAAACTCCGCGAAATTTGCGGACGGCGCTACGTTCTTGCCGACCAGAGCAAGATGCGGGCGTTCGCGACCGGATACCGCAGCGGACGCGGGTCCGCAGCGGCCGTCGTGCGTCCGGCGACGCTGATCGAGCAATGGCGTGTCCTGCAAGTCTGCGTTGCGGCGAAGGTCATTGTGATCATGCAGGGCGCAAACACCGGCCTGACGGGCGGCTCGACGCCGAACGGCGACTACGACCGGCCCGTCGTCATTCTCAACACCATGCGCATTCGCGGCATTCATCTCATCCGCGACGGCACGCAGGTCGTTTGCCTGCCGGGCGCCACGCTGCATGCTCTCGAGCGCAAATTGCGCCCCCTCGGGCGCGAGCCGCACTCCGTCATCGGGTCGTCCTGCATCGGCGCGTCCGTGCTCGGCGGCATTTGCAACAACTCAGGCGGCGCTCTGATCCGGCGCGGCCCCGCCTATACGGAACTCGCGCTTTTCGCGCGGCTTACCGGCTCGGGCCGGCTCGAACTCATCAATCATCTCGGCATTGCGCTGGAGGGCGACCCCGAGGAGATTCTGGCGTGCGTCGAAGCCGGCGACTTTCCCGATGAAGCCGTGCAAAGCGGCAATCGCGCCGCGTCCGACCGGCACTACGGGAACCATGTCCGGCAGATCGATGAGCCTTCTCCGGCGCGCTTCAATGCCGACGAGACGCGCCTGTTCGAGACCTCGGGCAGTGCCGGCAAGGTCGCCGTGTTCGCCGTGCGCTTGGATACGTTCGTTTCCGACACGAACACGGCGACGTTCTACATCGGCACCAACGATCCGGCCGAGCTGACGCAGTTGCGGCGGCACATGCTGGCGACGTTTCCGTCTCTGCCCATCGCGGCGGAGTACATTCACAAGGACGCCTTCGACATCGCCGAGGTCTACGGCAAGGATATGTTCCTTGCGATCCAGTATCTCGGCACCGATCGATTGCCGAGCTTCTTCTCGCTCAAGAACTGGGTCGACCGGACAGTCCGGCGGCTTCCGTTCGGACCGCAATTCCTGAGCGATCGTGTTCTGCAGGGCCTTTCGCGGCTGTTTCCGTCGCACCTGCCCGCGCGCATCAAACGATATCGCGGGCTCTTCGCGCATCATCTCATTCTGAAGGCCGGCCACGACGCCATCGCCGCGACGCGCCAGTACCTGGCCGACGTTCTTCCGTCCACGACGGGTGACGCGTTCGAATGCACGGAAGACGAGGCGCGCAAGGCTTTCCTGCACCGGTTCGCTGTTGCGGGCGCGGCCGTGCGCTACCGGGCCATCCACGCGCGCGATGTCGAGGATATCGTGGCGCTGGACATCGCGCTCCGGCGGAACGACCGCGACTGGTTCGAGCAGCTCCCGGACGCTCTTACGAAGCCGATCATCAGTTCTCTCTACTACGGGCATTTCTTCTGCCACGTCTTTCACCAGGACTACATCGTCGCGAAGGGGCACGACCCGGAGGAGCTTGAGGAACGCATGCTGGACCTGCTCGACGCGCGGGGCGCCCAGTATCCGGCGGAGCACAATGTCGGACATCTCTATCGCGCGAGACCCGCTCTCGCCGCGCACTACCGCGCACTCGACCCCTGCAACGCCTTCAATCCCGGCATCGGAAAGACCTCGAAATGCGCCCATTGGCAGTAGGTCCGGCACCAACCCATCAAGAAGGGACGCTTGTCTCATGACGCAAGAAGCGGCAGACCCCCAAAGCAGCCCATCGATGGATCGCGAAGCGCTCGAGTGGCAGGAAGCGATCGCGTCCGTCATTGCGTTCGAGGGCTCGCAACGGGCCGACGAGCTGCTCGGCAAGACCGTCGAGACGGCGCGCCGGGAGGGCGCGAAGCTCCCGTTCGCCGCGCACACGGCGTACTTCAACACCATTCCTCCGCAGCTCGAGCCGCCGCCTCCGGGCGATCGGGAGATCGAGCAACGCATCCGCAACGTCATTCGCTGGAATGCGCTCGCGCTGGTGCTCAATGCCAACAAGGAGAGCACCGAACTCGGCGGGCATCTGTCGAGCTATCAATCGGCGGCGACGCTCTACGAGACCGGCTTTTCGCATTTCTGGCGCGCGCCGACCGCGGAGCATGGCGGCGATCTCGTGTTCATCCAGGGCCATTCGTCGCCGGGAATCTATGCGCGCGCGTTTCTGGAGGGGCGGCTCTCGGAAGACCAGCTCCTGAAGTTCCGGCGTGAGGCCGAGGGCGGCGGTCTGTCGTCTTATCCGCATCCGTGGCTGATGCCGGACTTCTGGCAGTTTCCGACCGTCTCGATGGGGCTCGGGCCCCTGATGGCGATCTATCAGGCGCGGTTCCTGAAGTATCTGCACGACCGCGGTCTCGCCGACACATCCGAGCGCAAGGTCTGGGTGTTCTGCGGCGATGGCGAGATGGATGAGCCGGAGAGCCTTGGCGCGATTTCGCTCGCCGGGCGCGAACGGCTCGACAACCTGATCTTCGTCATCAACTGCAATCTGCAGCGCCTCGACGGCCCGGTGCGCGGCAACGGCAAGATCATTCAGGAGCTCGAAGCCAATTTCCGCGGCTCCGATTGGAACGTCATCAAGTGCATCTGGGGTTCGAACTGGGATGACCTTCTGAAGCGCGACGTCACGGGCCGTCTGCGGCAGGTGATGGAAGAGTGCAACGACGGCCAGTACCAGGATTTCAAAGCCAAGGACGGTGCGTACATCCGCAAGAACTTCTTCGGGCGCTATCCGGAGACGGCGCAGCTCGTGGCCGACTGGAGCGATGAGAAAATCTGGACGTTGACGCGGGGCGGCCATGACCAGCGCAAGGTTTACGCCGCGTACGCCGCGGCCGTCGCGCACAAGAACCAGCCGACCGTCATCCTCGCCAAGACCGTGAAGGGCTATGGCCTCGGCTCGGCCGGCGAGAGCCAGATGATCGCGCATCAGCAGAAGAAAGTGAACTTCGCGGACCTCAAGCGTTTCCGCGACCGCTTCTTCGTGCCGGTGCCCGACGACAAACTCGAAAGCCTGCCGCTGATCCGGTTTCCCGAAGGCACCGACGAGTACCAGTACCTGCAGGCGCAGCGTGCCGCACTCGGCGGGTATCTGCCGCAGCGGCGCCAGAAGAGCTCGACAGCGCTTACGCTGCCGCCCGCCTCCGCGTTCGACGCACAGATGAACGGTTCTGATGGCCGCGAAATCTCGACGACGATGGCGTTCGTCCAGCTTCTGACGAAGCTCATGCGCGACAAGGGGATCGGACGGCACATCGTCCCGATTGTTCCGGACGAAAGCCGCACGTTCGGCATGGAAGGCATGTTCCGGACGTTCGGCATCTACAGCCAGGTCGGACAGCTCTACCGGCCGGAAGACGCCGATCAGCTCATGTATTACCGTGAAGACCGCAATGGGCAGATCCTCGAAGAGGGCATCAACGAAGCGGGCGCGATGAGTTCGTGGATTGCGGCGGCGACGTCGTATTCGTCGTCTGACGTGCCGATGATCCCGTTCTTCATCTACTATTCGATGTTCGGCTTCCAGCGCATCGGCGATCTGGCGTGGGCGGCGGGCGACATGCGCTCGCGCGGGTTCCTCGTCGGCGGCACGGCCGGACGCACGACCCTCAATGGCGAGGGGCTGCAGCATCAAGACGGCCACAGCCTCTTGCTCTCGGCCACGATCCCGAACTGCATCTCCTACGATCCGGCCTACAGCTATGAAGTAGCCGTGATCGTGCGCCACGGCCTCAAACGCATGTTCGTCGACCAGGACGACGTGTTCTTCTATCTGACGGCGTACAACGAGAACTACGTCCATCCGGCGATGCCCGAGGGCGCCGAAGACGGCATCATCAAAGGCATGCACTTGGTGCGCCGCGCCGCAAACGTCGATGGCGTGCGCAAGGTGCAGCTTATGGGCTCCGGTGCCATCCTGCGCGAGATCATCGCCGCCGCGGACCTTTTGGAAGCGGACTTCGGCGTTGCAAGCGACATCTGGAGCGTGACGAGCTTTTCGGAACTGCGGCGTGAAGCGCTCGCTGCCGATCGTTGGAACATGCTGCATCCGGAAGAGCCGCCGAAAACTTCGTTCGTGACGTCCTCTCTCGCCGCGCGCGGCGACACGCCCGTGATCGCGTCGACCGACTTCATGAAGGCCAATGCCGATCAAGTCCGCGCCTGGGTGCCGGGAACATATCGCGTTCTGGGCACCGACGGATTTGGGCGGTCCGACTATCGCCGCACGTTGCGCAAACATTTCGAAATCGACCGCTACACGATCGTTGTTGCGTCTCTGTCGGCGCTGGCCGCCGAGAACAAGGTGCCGTCGTCACTCGCGACTGCAGCCATCCAGAAATACGGCATCGACCCGGACAGACCTGATCCGGAGCGGGCATGAGACATACCTTGGAAGGACACTGAACATGTCGCACATGGACGTGAGGGTGCCGGATATCGGCGACTTCAAAGACGTGCCCGTCATCGAGGTGCACGTTGCACCGGGCGACCGCGTGAGAGCCGACGATCCTCTCATCACGCTCGAGAGCGACAAGGCGGCGATGGAGATCCCGGCGCCGCAGGCCGGCGAGATCGCCGAACTTCTCGTCAAGGTTGGCGACAAGGTCGGGCGTGGCAGCATCATCATGCGGCTCACCGGAACTGGCGCAGGCACCGGCGCTGGCGCTGTTGCGCCGGCCCCGTCTGCCGCGCCGCCTTCCGAGCCGAACCAGGCGACGGCTCCGGCGCAAGCCAATCCGGATGCTCCGCCGGAACGGCATTTGCCGCCGGTTCCGAGCGAAGGCGCGGTTCCTTCGACGGTCGACTACTCGAACGTTCTCGCCGGGCCGTCGGTCCGGCGTCTCGCGCGTGAGCTCGATGTCGATATCACGAAGCTCAAAGGGACCGGCGACAAGGGCCGCGTCACCAAAGACGACGTCAAAGCGGCACTCGCCGGTCTTGCCGCGCCATCCGGCGGCCACACAGGCATTCCCGAAATTCCCGCGCAGGATTTCGCCAAGTACGGACCCATCGAGGTTCGCGCGATGTCGCGCCTGCGCCGTCTGTCAGGCCCGCACCTGCATCGCGCGTGGCTCAACGTTCCGCACGTCACGCACACCGATGAAGCCGACATCACGGCGCTTGAAGCCTACCGCAAGGAACTCGACGCGCAGGCCAAGGAGAAGGGCTACCGCGTAACGCTGCTCGCGTTCCTGCTCAAGACGAGCGTGCCGGTGTTGAAGGAGTTCCCGGAATTCAACGCGTCGCTGGCGCCGGAGCGCGATGCGCTGATCTACAAGCGCTACTTCAATATCGGTGTCGCCGTCGATACGCCTGATGGGCTCGTCGTGCCGGTCATCAAAGACGTCGATCGCAAGGGCATTCTCGAGCTTAGCCAGGACCTGGCGGCCGCCTCCGCGCGCATGCGCGAAGGAAAAATTTCGCCCGCCGATATCTCGGGCGGGACGTTTTCGATCTCCAGCCTCGGCGGTATTGGCGGCACCGCGTTCACGCCGATCGTCAACGCGCCGGAGGTCGCCATTCTCGGCGTGCCGCGCGCGGCCATCAAGCCGGTGTGGGATGGATCTGCCTTCCAGCCCAGGCTCGTGCTGCCGCTCTGCGTGTCCTACGATCATCGCGTGATCGACGGTGCGCTGGCCGCTCGCTTCACACGGCGCTTGGCGGAAATCCTGGGCGACGTCCGCCAACTGGCTCTGTGAGGAACACGAATGACCACGTTGGAACCGTTGTCCTGCGACGTAGCCGTGCTCGGCGCCGGTCCGGGCGGCTACGCAGCGGCCTTCCGCGCCGCCGACCTGGGCCTCAGCGTCATCATGATCGACAGCAATCCGACGCTCGGCGGCGTCTGCCTCAACGTCGGGTGCATTCCGTCGAAGGCGCTGTTGCATGTCGCGGCCGTGATCGATCAGGCGGCGGCGCTTGCCACGCACGGCGTCGCGTTTGACGCCCCGCGGATCGATCTCGCGAAACTGCGCGCCCACAAGGAAGCCGTCGTTTCGAAACTGACCACGGGCCTCGCCGCCATGGCACGCGGCCGCAAGGTCCGCACCCTTCAGGGTACTGGTCAGTTCAGCGACGCGCACCACTTTGAGGTGACTTCGGCCAACGGCGATGTGCAACGCGTTGGCTTCGAGCATGCGATCATCGCCGCAGGGTCTCATGCCATCCGGTTGCCGTTCATGCCGGACGATCCGCGCATCGTGGATTCGACCGGCGCTCTTGAGCTCACGAGCATTCCCAAGCGGCTGCTCGTCATCGGCGGCGGCATCATCGGCCTCGAGCTGGCAACGGTCTATTCGACGCTAGGCAGCCGCATCGACGTCGTCGAAGCGCTCGACGGGCTGGTGGCCGAGGCCGACCGCGACCTGGTGAAGATCTGGGAGAAGAAAAACGCGTCGCGCTTCGATCGGGTGCTTCTGAGTACGAAAGTCGTAGCGGCCGACGCGCAATCCAACGGTGTAAAAATCAGCTTCGACGGCGCGGCCGGCTTGCCGCCCGCAACCTACGATATGGTGCTCGTGGCCGTCGGGCGCGCGCCGAACGGTCGGCAGATCGCGGCCGGCAAAGCCGGCGTCAACGTCAACGACCGCGGGTTCATCACGACCGACAGCCAGATGCGCACCAATGTTCCGCACATCTTCGCGATCGGCGACATTGCGGGCAACCCGATGCTCGCGCACAAGGCCGCGCACGAGGGTCACGTGGCGGCCGAAGCCGCAGCCGGCAAGCCGAGCCATTTCGACGCGCGCCAAATTCCGTCCGTCGCCTACACCGATCCCGAAATCGCGTGGACCGGAAAAACCGAAGCCGCGCTCAAGAAGGACGGCATCGCCTATCGCAAAGCGATCTTCCCGTGGGCTGCTTCAGGGCGCGCCATCGCCAACGGACGCGATGAAGGGGCTACCAAATTACTGGTCGATGAGGAAACGGGTCGCGTTCTCGGCGGCGGCATCGTTGGCCAGCATGCGGGCGACCTGATCGGCGAGATCGGGCTCGCGATCGAACTCGGCGCCGAAGCGGACGATCTCGCGCTGACCATTCATCCGCATCCGACACTGTCCGAAACGGTCAGCATGGCAGCCCAGGTTTACGAGGGCGTGTGCACCGATCTGCCGCCGAAACGGTCATGAAGCAGACGCGTCAGGCGCTTCGAAGCGTCGGGACTGCGGCGCGCCCTTCTCTTTGCACGAATTCCCGCCTAAATACGCCTCCGACAGGATCGGCCGGCGGCGCGGAACCATGCACAGCACCAACTACGTCAACACTCTGATCACGGTATCGACCGATTGCCCCGTCGCGGTGGCAACGCCTCCCACCAAGGAGGGAACGATAGCTGAGCGGCAGTTCGCGAGGCTTTCCGCCGCCCCCTATGCCATGACCTCGGACGAGTTGCTGCTCGCCGTCGAGAATGACCGCAAGGGAGACGTAACCGCGGAGGAGTTCTTTGCAAAGCCGCTGGCCTGCCTGCGCGTTTCTCCGCTGGTCAAGAATCACGGCTATGGATTGCATCACGATGCGAAAAGCCGGGTCGCGCTCGTGCCGGTGGAAAGCGCGGCCTACAAACGGCTGATGTCCGACGCTTCGGTCAAGAAAAGCCCCGGAATGCGCAGCAAGCGGGGCTGACGCGCGCATCTCCGCGAAGCTCTCTCGTCAAGCGCGAGCGGCGATGTGGGACCTGGGCGTCGCTCTCAAGCGCCATGGGCCAAGCCGCTCCAATGCGCGGCGAACGCCAAAAGATCGGCCAGCTCGTCCAGCGCCTTCCCAATCGGCTTTCCGCCTCCGTGCCCTGCGCGCGTGTCGACCCGGAGGATGCGCGGCCGATGCCCGAGATCGTCGGCCTGAAGGGCTGCGACATACTTGAAACTGTGCGCGGGCACGACGCGGTCATCGGTGTCGGCGGTGGTCACGAGAATGGCCGGATAGGACGCCCCTGCGCGGACCGTGTGGCACGGTGAGTACGACAGCAAGTTGCGGAAATCGGCCTCTTTGCGCGGGTCGCCGTATTCCGAGGTCCAGTACTGCCCGTTCGTGAACTGGGCGAAGCGCAGCAAATCCAAAACTCCGACGCCGGGCAGCGCCGCCGCAAAGAGATCCGGCCGCTGGTTGACCACGGCTGCGACCAGAAGCCCACCGTTGGACTCGCCCTGGATCGCGAGCCCATCTGCCGACGCGATGCCCTCGCTCTTCAGATACTCGGCGGCGGCAATGAAATCGTCGAAGGTGTTCTGCTTGTTCGCGAGCCGTCCCGCGTCGTGCCAGGCTTTCCCGTATTCCCCGCCGCCGCGCAGGTTGGCAACCGCGTAAGCGCCGCCCGCTTCCACCCACGCGAGAACGGCGGGCGAATAATAAGGGACCATGCTGATGCCGAAGCCGCCGTAGCCGTAGAGGATGGTCGGCACCGGCGTCCGGATGTCCGCACGGCGCACGACAAACATCGGAATGCGCGTGCCGTCCTTCGAACGGTAGAAGCGCTGCTCAACGACGATCTGGTCGAGGTCGATCGCCACATCCGGCGCGGCCCAGACCGTGAGATGCCGGCCGGCGACCTCATAGCGGTAGATCGTTGTCGGTGCCTTGTGGCCAGTGAAGACGAAAAAGGCTTCGTCGTCGTCGGGGCGTCCGCGAAAACCGCCGGCGGTTCCGATGCCCGGGAGATCGATTGCTCCGTCCGGCGCGCCATCGAGACGATGGCGGCGGATTTCACTCTTGGCGTCGACCAGGTACGTCAAGAAAAGCCGCCCGCCGAGAAGAACGGCTTCGTTCAGCGTCCCGTCTTTCCGCTCCTCGACCAGATCTGAAAACTCCAGTTTGGACGCGGCGAGGTCGATTGTGACGATCTTGCCGCGCTCGGCGTTTTCGTCCGTCGCGAGAAAGATGCGCGTTCCCTGATTGCCGACAACGGACCAGTTGTGGTCGTAGCCTTGAACAAGGGGACGCGGCGTCCAGCTCGGATCCTCGAGGTCGATGATCGACAAGGCGTTGCCGCCGGCGCCGGGCGTGAAGGAAATCGTCGCGTAGCGCCCATCCGGAGTTACGCCGACGGTCTGAATGAGCAGTTGCCCATCCGGCGTCGCGTGGACAAGCCGGTCGGCGGCCTGCGGCGTGCCGAGCGCATGGAAATGGATGGAGTGCGCGGTCACCGGCGCTTCGAAGGCGTTCTCGCTCGGTGGCTCCGGATAGCGGGAGTAGAAAAATCCGGATCCGTCCCGCGTCCATGCAATGTTGGTGAAGCGCGCCCAAGCGATCTCGTCGGCAAGGACGTTGCCGCTCTCGACATCGAGAACACGGATGGTGCGCCAGTCCGTGCCGCCCTCCTGCTTGGCGAACGCGAGATATCGTCCGTCTTCACTGACGGCCCATTCCGCAAGCGCGGTGGCCCCATCTTCGGACCACGTGTTCGGATCGATCACGGTCCGGTCGGTGCCATCCACGCCGTCTCGCACGACGAGAACCGCCTGATTGTCGAGACCGGCGTTGCGCATGAAAAAGTAGCGCGTGCCGCGCTTTTCGGGAGCCGTGAGGCGGGCATGGTCGAAAAGCTCCGCCAGACGCTTGCGGAAGCGTTCGCGGCCCGGCAAAGCGGCCAGATGCGACCGTGCGAGGTCGTCCTGCGCGCGGACCCAATCGGCAACGTCCGGGTGGCTGCGCGCGTCTCCTTCCAGCCAGCGGTAGGGATCAGCGACGGCAATGCCGAAGTGCTCTTCCACGGTGTCGGTGCGCCGGGTCTCGGGGTAGATCACTATGGCTTCCTCGCAATTCTTCGGCTCATGCAATGATCGCGGTCACGCGAATCTCGATGCGCATGTCCGGCAATCCCAACGCCTCGACACCCAGCTGCGTCCAGATAGGCGCGTGGTTCGGCATATACTGCCTGTATAGTCTGGTCATCGTTTCGTTGACCTCAGGCGGGAAGCCGCCGACATGATACGAGTTGACGTGGACGACATGGTCCCAGCTCGCTCCTGCTGTCGCCAGGGTCCGCTCCAGATTTCGGAAGGCCTGTGCAATCTCGTCGCCCAGTTCTTTTGGAATCTGCAGATCGTCGTTCCAGCCGCCCTGGCCCGATGTCTCGACGCGATTTCCGATCTTCACCGCCTGCGAGTAGTGCAAGAGGTCCCTGAGTTTCGACCCGTATCCGGGGGTGACGAAGAACGTGGGTTTTTCCATGGCGATTGGCTCCAGCTCTATGAATAGAGCTGATCTATGAAGCGCGCTCGACGGTTTGTAGGACCGTCGGGACCTGTCATTTCCGCGTCCGGCGCAAGGCCACAATCAATCATTTCTGCTGATTGAACCGATACAAATAATCAATTTGAATTCTCTATCTGGCGATCCGATCTTCGTGTTCAGCCGGTTTGTCGATCGCGGCGCTGCCGTGACCCCCATGACCTTTCAATCCTTGAATGCCGACCTACCTACGGGCGACGCGGTCTTTTCCGGCCCCGGCTCAGACCCGGTCAACACCAACTGTCTCGCCTGTCATTCCGCTGAGATGGTGCTGACGCAGCCTGCGCTGCCTAAGGAGAAATGGGGTGAGGTCGTTCACAAGATGATCAACGTCTACAAGGCGCCGATCGATGAGAGCGATATCGACCCGATCGTCGCCTACCTCAGCGCGCTACCCACCAAACAATAGAAAGCGAAATATGAAGCTACAGTTCAGATCTCAATTTCGATCTCTGGCGGTTTGCCTTTCGGCATCGCTGATCGCAGGCCTGCTGGCGACTGCGGGCGCACGCGCTGCGGACGATCATCATGGGCATCACGCGCCTGATATGTCGCAACCGTTCGTGGCGTCATCCGATGTTCCGTTCGACAAGGCCATGGACGAAACGATGGCGCGCATGCATGCGGGGATGGCCGCCGCGAAGCCGACGGGCAATCCTGACCGTGACTTTCTCACCATGATGATCCCCCATCATCAGGGCGCCATCGACATGGCGAAAGTCATCCTGCTGCACACCAAAGACCCGGCCATGCGCAACCTCGCGCAATCGATCATCACCGAGCAGACCTCCGAGATCGAGCTGATGAACGGGATGCTCAAGGCATCGCCCGAAGCGACAAAGAAGTGACAGGAGACTAAATGCGCCGCGTTACAGCATTCGTTTTTGCGCTCGCTCTTCCCATGGCTGCCTCCGCCGAGCCGTCGACGCACGACCGCGTCTACACGGCCGACCAGAACAGCAACACCGTGTCCGTCATCGATCCATCGACGAACACGCTGCTCGCGCAAATCAAGCTCGGCAACCAGCGGCCCGACGTTTTGAGCCCGCTCTACAAGGGCCAGGTCAACGTGCACGGGCTCGGCTTCTCGCCGGATCACAAGACGCTGATCGCCATCTCCACGGTCACGAATTCCGCGACCTTCATCGACACGGCGACGAATGCCGTGAAGGGCATCGCCTACATCGGCCGCAACCCGCACGAGGGCTTCTTCACGCCGGACGGCAAGGAAGCCTGGATCGTCGTGCGCGGCGAAGACTATCTCGCCGTGATCGATCCCACGACCTTCCGGGAGACGGGACGCATCAAGACCACCAGCGGCCCCGGCATGGTGATGTTCTCCAAGGACGGCAAGCTGGCGTTCGTGGTGAACAGCTTCAATCCTGTTGTCGAAGTCATCGACGTTGCGACACGCAAGACCATCAAGACCATTCCGGTCGTGTCGCCGTTTTCGCCGTTTGTCCAGGTCGCTCCCGATGGGCGCGAGGTGTGGCTCACCCACAAGGATGTCGGCAAGGTGACGCGCATCGACACCTCGTCCTTGGAGGTCGTCGGCGTCATCGATACCGGACCGATCACCAACCATCTTGCCTTTGCGAAGTCGGGCGGCGCAACGCTCGGCTACGTCACCGTGGGTGGCGAGAACGCGGTCAAGGTCTACACGATGGACAAGGAGGCCAAGCTGGTCAAAACGATCCCCGTCGGCGCGCTGCCGCACGGCATCTGGCCCTCGGGGGATGGCTCTCGGGTTTACGTCGGCCTCGAGAATGGCGATGCGGTTGACGTCATCGATACCGCCTCGAACACGGTCATCGCCCACATTCTTTCCGGGCAGGCCCCGCAGGCGCTGGTCTACGTTTCGGACGCGGCTTCAGGAAGTGGGGATCCGAAGGCCAACCTCACGCCGCGCCCAGACACGCCCGAGAACGTGGCGCTGAAGCTCAAGGCGCCGGACGGCGCGGGTGCCGGCTACATCGTTTCGCGCAATGTGGGCCTCGTCGACATTCTGGAGATCGGCGTGCGCAAATTGAAGCCCGAGACCGCCTACAGCCTGTACTCGGCTGCGGCCGGCGAGGCGATCGCCATCGTCAAAACCGACAAGGCGGGCGCCGGCGTCGTCTCCGTCATCGGTCCGACGCGCAAAATCCGCCCCAAAGCGGCAAGCGAAGAAGCCCCGACGGACTACTGGCTCGCCGAGGGAGACGATCAAAACTCCAAGGCGCTCGTTCTGGTGCGCTAGTTTTGTCTGCTGGGCCCGGGGCGTGCGCCTCGGGCCTACTGCCTGAAAAGTCGACATAGGCGCCGGGCTTCGACAGCCGTCAGCGCAAGCAGGCGCGACGCCCCGATCCGCGCGATCCGGGTCTCGCGGTCCCGCAAGGCTTCGAGAAAGCCCCGCCCGAGTTCTCACTTCTGTTTGAGACTGGCGCACCCGGCAGGATTCGAACCTGCGACCTCTGCCTTCGGAGGGCAGCACTCTATCCAGCTGAGCTACGGGTGCATTTCCATCTGAGGCAACGGCACCTGCACCGGGCCGATCCGGCCCGGCGTGTCCGTCGCCTAGGACGCTCCTGATAGCGCATTCCGGATGCGGGAGCAAACGCCCGATGACGTCCGCCACGAATTCGCGTGAGCGGTGTCCACCGGGGGCTGACCGCGGCGGCGGGCCGCCCTATATTGCGCGCGCCATGACCGAAAAATCCGTCGCAAAATCATCGAGACCCGCCGCCGCCTGCTCCGTTCCCGACGGCGAGGCGGTGCCTGTCATCAAGGGCAGCCACGTCTACCTCGTGGACGGCTCAGGCTACATTTTCCGCGCCTTCCACGCGCTGCCGCCGCTGACGCGCCCCTCCGACGGGCTGCCTGTGGGCGCCGTGCACGGCTTCACGGCCATGCTCTGGAAGCTTCTCGTGGAGACCAAGGCGTCCGAGGCGCCGACGCATCTGGCCGTCATCTTCGACGCCTCGGAGAAGACGTTCCGCAACGAGATCTACCAGGAGTACAAGGCGCACCGGCCGCCCGCGCCGGAAGAGCTGGTGCCGCAGTTCCCGCTCATCCGCGATGCCGTGCGAGCCTTTAACGTGGCGTGCCTCGAGCAGCTCGGCTACGAGGCCGACGACCTGATCGCAACCTACGCCAAGCAAGTGGTGGATGCTGGCGGCAGCGTGACCGTTGTGTCGTCCGACAAGGATCTGATGCAGCTCGTGCGCCCCGGCGTCGTCATGTTCGACGGCATGAAGAACAAGAAAATCGGGCCTGACGAGGTGTTCGAGAAGTTCGGCGTGAAGCCGGACAAGGTCGTCGACGTGCAGGCGCTGGCGGGGGATTCGACCGACAACGTGCCGGGCGTGCCCGGCATCGGCGTCAAGACGGCGGCGGAGCTGATCACGGAGTACGGCGACCTCGACTCGCTGCTCGCCGCGGCGGGATCGATCAAGCAGCCGAAGCGGCGCGAGAAGCTGATCGAGTTCGCGGAGCAGGCGCGTATCTCGCGCGAGCTCGTTCGGCTCAAGGAAGACGTGCCGGTCGAGATCACGATGGATCAGCTCGGCGTGCACGATCCGAAGCCCGAGACGCTGCTCGGCTTCCTGCGCCGGATGGAGTTCACGACGCTCACGAAGCGCATTTCGGAAAAGCTGGGCGTGGAAGCGGCGGATTCTCCGGGTGAGGAGAGGGCCGCCGGCGGAAGAGCCTCCCCCCCTCCCGGCCTCCTCCACAAGGGGGGTGGAGAAGGCAGTGCGTCGTCCTTCCCGCCGGAGGCGCCGATAGGCGGCCCGGGCACACCTTCTTCGGGTGCGACCGCTCACGCGGCACTTATTGCAAAAGTGCCGTTCGACCGCGCGACCTACGAGACGGTCATCACGCTGGATCGGCTGCAGTGGTGGCTCGCTGCCGCGCGCGAGGCCGGCCGCTTCGCGTTCGATCTCGAAACGACGGCGCTCGATTGCATGACGTGCGACCTCGTCGGCTTCTCGCTCGCCATTGCGCCGGGCAAAGCGTGCTACGTGCCGGTGGGCCACCGCCCGCCGACGGGCGGCTTCGATTTCGGCGATGCGGGCGGCCTGCCGCAGGCGCCGCTGCGCGAGACGCTGGCGTTGATCAAGCCGCTGCTTGAGGACGCCTCGCTGCTCAAGATCGGCCACAATATCAAGTTCGATGCGCTGGTGCTGATGCGGCATGGCATCCGCCTCGCGCCGCTCGACGACACCATGCTGCTGTCCTACGTGCTCGACTGCGGGCGCGGCGCGCATGGCATGGACGATCTCTCGCTGCGCCACCTCGGGCACACCTGCATCCCGTTCGAGAAGGTTCTTGAACTGGCGCCGGGCAAGAAGGCCGAGAAGTCGTTCGCCCAAGTGCCGATCGACAAGGCGGCGGAGTATGCGGCGGAAGACGCCGACGTGACGCTGCGGCTTTGGCATCTGCTCAAGCCGCGCCTGATCGCGGAGCGGCTGTCGACGGTCTACGAAACGCTCGAACGGCCGCTCGTGCCTGTGATTGCCGGCATGGAGAACGCGGGCATCCACGTCGACCGCAACGTGCTGTCGCGCCTCTCGTCCACGTTCGCGCAGACGCTGACGCGGCTCGAGGAGGAGATCAACGGCCTCGTCGGGCACAAGTTCAACCTCGGCTCGCCGAAGCAACTCGGCGAGCTGCTGTTCGACCGGCTGCAACTGCCGGGCGGCAAGCGCACCAAGAGCGGGCAGTGGGAGACGCGCGCGGGCCTGCTCGACGAGCTGGCGGCAAACGAAGAGATCCCAGAAGACGCGCGCGGGCTCATCAACAAAATGCTCGAATGGCGCCAGCTTTCTAAGCTGCTGTCGACCTATACCGACGCGCTGCCCGGCTACGTCAATGCCGAGACAGGCCGCATTCACACGAGCTATGCGCTGGCCTCGACGACGACGGGGCGGCTCGCGTCGTACGATCCCAACCTGCAGAACATCCCCATCCGCACGAAGGAAGGCCGCGCCATCCGCACGGCGTTCGTGGCGGATAAGGGCAACGTGCTCGTCTCGGCGGACTATTCCCAGATCGAGCTGCGCGTGCTCGCGCACATCGCCGACATTCCGCAGCTCAAGCGCGCGTTCGCAGACGGGCTCGACATTCACGCGATGACGGCGTCGGAAATGTTCGGCGTGCCGGTGAAAGACATGCCGGCGGACGTGCGGCGGCGCGCGAAGGCGATCAACTTCGGCATCATCTACGGCATTTCCGCGTTCGGGCTCGCCAACCAGCTCGGCATCGGACGCGACGAGGCGGGCGCCTACATCAAGACGTACTTCGAGCGCTTTCCCGGCATCCGCGACTACATGGAGACGACGAAGAAAGCTGCGCACGAAACCGGCTTCGTGGAGACGATCTTTGGGCGGCGGATTCACTATCCCGAGATCAACACGAAGAACCCCGGCCACCGTGGAAACCTCGAACGCGCCGCGATCAACGCGCCGATCCAGGGGAGCGCCGCCGACATCATCCGGCGCGCCATGATCCGCATGCCGGGCGCGCTCGACGATGCGAACCTGTCGAGCGCCCGGATGCTGCTTCAGGTGCACGACGAGCTTGTGTTCGAGGTTGCGGAGCGGGAGGCGGACGCGCTGATCAAGATCGCGCGCTCGGTGATGGAGGGTGCTGCCGCGCCGGCCGTGCATCTCAGCGTGCCGATCCACGTCGATGCGAAGTCGGCCGCGAACTGGGAAGCGGCGCATTAGGGGCGAGCGCACGACTTACAAAGGGACCGAGACGCCAATCTACTCTCCGTCATCCCGGCGCAGGCCGGGACCCACGCCAGATTGCAAAACGCACGACGTCAGCGATTTACTCGCCCCATCCGCTGGGAGCGTCCGATGAAGCAACCCTGTGTCTATCTGCTCGCCAGCAGTCGCAACGGCGTCCTCTACATCGGCGTGACGAGCGACCTTACACATCGCATGGCCGAGCACAGCCAAGGGTTGATCCCGGGGTTCACGCGGCGATACGGCGTGAAGCACCTCGTCTACTACGAAATGCACGCAACGATGGACGAGGCGATCGCGCACGAAAAGCGGCTCAAGGAATGGCGGCGCGCGTGGAAGGTCCGGCTTATCGAAAGCATGAACCCGGACTGGCGCAATCTGTTTAATCCGGCGACCGGAGAAATAGAGCTTGGCCCCGCTGACATCGCGCGCCAGCGATCATGACGAGGAGTTTGTTGTCGACTTGCGTGGGTCCCGGCCTGCGCCGGGATGACGGGCTTATTCTGCGATCCGCGGCGCGCGTGGATTCCGCGCATTGGGGTCGGACACAGACTGGACTGATACGACAGTCCACTCTCGGTCATCCCGCTCTAACTCGTCGCGGGCTGCGGCCCCTCCAGAATCGTCGTGAGGCGCTGCTTGATGGCTTGCTGGCGGGCTTCGCTTTCGATCTTCTTGCCGGTCAGATCGGTGACGTAGAACACGTCGACGGCCTTCTCGCCGAAGGTCGTGATGTGCGCCGAGCCGATGTCGAGCGAAAGATCCGAGAGCGCGTTGGTCAGCTCATACAAAAGACCCGTGCGGTCGCGGCCCGCAACCTCGATCACAGTGTAGGCGTCCGACAGGGCGTTATTGACGTACACCTCGGGCGCGACCGTGAACGCTTCGGCGCGCGTCGCCATCGGGCGGCGCTTTTCCAGGAGCTGCCCCACCCAGGTGTCGCCGCGCAGCAGCCGCTCGATGGTGTCCTCGATGCGCTTGGCGCGGCGCAGCTCGTCCTCGTCCTCGTTGAACTCCCGCGCCAGCAGGAAGGTATCGAGCGCGAATCCGTCGCGCGTCGTCGTGATGTGCGCGCCTGCGATGTTGGCGCCGTTGGCCGCGCACGCGCCCGCGAAGAGCGACAGCAGCCGCGGATGGTTGGGCGCGAACACCGTCAGCTCCGTCACGGCCGTGAACGCATCCGTGGCGCGCTCCGCGGCGAGCGTGCGCCCTTCCGATTCCGCCTTGCGCAAGAGGCGCGCATGCTCGATCTGCCGTTTCGGCTCGGTGCGCAACCAGTAGTCCGGATAGTGACGGCCGATAAACCGATCCACGTCAGCGGCCGGCCAGTCGGCGAGGGCGGCGCGCAGCGCGTCCTGTGCCTCCTGCACAATCGTGCCGCGCGGCATCTGCGTGTGTCCGCCCGAGAGCAGTGGCTCGGTTTCCTGATAGAGCGTACGAAGAAGCTGGCCCTTCCAGCCGTTCCAGACGCCGGGACCGACGGCGCGGATATCCGCCACCGTCAACAGCAGCAGCAGCTTGAGGCGCTCCGGGCTCTGCACGATGTCGGCGAAGTCGCGCACGGTCTTGGGATCGGAGATGTCGCGACTTTGGGCGACGTTGCTCATCGTGAGGTGCTGCTCGATGAGCCAGACCACCATGTCGGTTTCAGCCGCCGAGAGCCCGAGGCGCGGACAGAGCTTCTTGGCAATCTCCGCGCCGACGATCGAGTGATCCTCGATGCGGCCCTTGCCGATGTCATGCAGGAACGCGGCGACGAACAGCACGCGGCGGTTCTGGATGGTCTTGATCAGCTCTGTCGAAAGCGGAACTTCGCTCGCGAAACCGCCGCGCTCGATGTCGATCAACATGCCGACGGTGCGGATCAGGTGCTCGTCGACGGTGAAGTGGTGGTACATGTTGAACTGCATCATCGCCACGACGCGACCGAACTCCGGAATGAACCGGCCGAGCACGCCCGCTTCGTTCATGCGCCGGAGCGTTGCTTCCGGATTGACGCGTCCGGTGAGCAACTGCAGGAAAATGCGGTTCGCCTCAGGATCGTTGCGCAGGTTGTCGTCGATCAGCCGGCTCGAATGGCGGAGCTGGCGGATGGCGTTCGGATGCAGGAACGTGTTGGCGTTCTCGGCCTGGGCGAAGAACCGGATGAGGTTTGCGGGATCGCGCTCGAACACGGCCGGATCGGCGATGTTGATGCGGCCGTTGTCGATGCGGAAATCCGTCTTGTCGCGGATCTGGCGGCGCTGCATCCACGACATCGGATTCAAGATGCTGCCGAGCGCGGGCGAGCTCTTGAGCTGCTGCATCTCCAGCGCCGTGCAGAGGATGGTGGTGAGGTCGCCCACATCCTTCGCCACCAGGAAGTAGTGCTTCATGAAGCGCTCGACGCCGCGCAGGCCGCTCTTGTCCTTGTAGCCGAGACGCTGGGCCAGCACGGGCTGGATGTCGAAGCTCAGCAGCTCCTCGGCGCGGCCGGTGTAGAAATGGAGATAGCAGCGCACGGTCCAGAGGAAGTCTTCGCACTTTCGGAAGGTCGCGGCCTCTTCCTTGGTGAAAATGCCCTTGGCGACGCTCTCCGGTCCGACGTCGTGGCCGAGCAGATACTTCGACAGCCAATGCAGCGTGTGCAGATCGCGCAGGCCGCCTTTGCCGTCTTTGATGTTCGGCTCGACCTTGTAGCGGCTTTCGCCGGCGCGCCGGTGGCGCTCGCTGCGCTCGGCCATCTTGGCGTCGATGAAGGCGCGCTCTGAGCCGCGGATCACCTCATTGCGGAAGCGCTGCTCGAGGTTCGCATAGAGCTGTGCGTCGCCGTGGATGAGCCACATGTCGAGCAGCGACGTGCGGATCGTCGTGTCCTCGTTGGCGAGCTTGATGCACTGGTCCACGGTGCGCGTCGCGTGGCCGACCTTGAAGCCGAGATCCCACAGCAGATAGAGCATGTACTCGGCGACGCTCTCGCCCCAGGGCGTCTGCTTGTAGGGCAGCAGGAACAAGAGATCGATGTCGGAGCCGGGCGCCAGCATCTCGCGGCCGTAGCCGCCGGTCGCGACGACGGCCATGCGCTCGGCGTCGGAAGGGTTGGTGGCGCGGTACACGTGGGCGACGGTGTAGTCGTAGAGCAGGCGGACCAGCTCGTCCTGGAACGTGGCGAGGCCGGTGGCGCAGCGCCGTCCGTTGCCGTCGGCTTCAAGTTGCAGGCGCGCCGTGCCGCGAGCCGCCTTCACGAGAAACTTCAACCGTTCGACGATGGCGGGACGCGCCTCGGCCGGGTTGCCGCTGGCGTTCAGCAGCGCCGTCAGCGCGTGGCGCATTTCCAGGGGGTCGAAGTAGGGGGCCGGCGGAAATTGGGTGATCTGCATCGGATCATTCTAAGCAAGGCGGCTGTTGCCGCGAAAGAGCCCTCATTGGCGCGGCCCGCCCGTCCGGAGTGATTTCAAGCGATAGAGAGCTTCGAGCGCCGCCTTCGGCGACAGCTCGTCCGGGTTCAGGTCGTCGAGGGCGGTTTCCACCGGGCTAGGGCCTGCGGGTATACTTTCGGCCGGGCGGGCGGCGGCGAACAGCGGCAGCTCGTCCAGCGCGCCTGCTCCCTGGCCTCGGCGGCGATCCGACTTTTCGAGCAGAGCCAGCACCTCGCGCGCCCGCTCGATCACCGGCAGCGGCAGGCCAGCCAGCTTGGCGACCTGGATGCCGTAGGAGCGGTCGGCGGCGCCGGCCTTCACACGATGCAGGAAGACGATCTCGTCCTGCCATTCCTTGACGTCCATGGTGACGTTGGCGACAGACGCGAGGCGGCCCGAGAGCGCCGTCAGCTCATGATAGTGCGTGGCGAAGAGCACGCGCGCGCAGGTGCGCTCGTGCAGGTACTCGACGGCGGCCCAGGCAATCGACAGGCCGTCGAAGGTGGCCGTGCCGCGGCCGATCTCGTCCAGGATGACGAGGGAGCGTGCGGTCGCCTGATTGAGGATGGCCGCCGTCTCGACCATCTCGACCATGAACGTCGAGCGGCCGCGCGCGAGATCGTCGGCGGCGCCGACGCGGCTGAACAGGCGATCGACGACGCCGATGTGGGCTGCGGCGGCGGGCACGAATGCGCCCATCTGGGCCAGGATCGCGATCAGAGCGTTCTGGCGCAGGAACGTCGATTTGCCCGCCATGTTCGGGCCGGTCACCAGCCAGATGCGCGCGTCCGGCGTCTCGCGGGTGTCGTTCCCGCTGCTGGGTAGACTGTCGGCGGACGAGCGGCCCAGCGTACAATCGTTGGCGACGAACTGCGCGCCGTGCACGCGCTTGAGCGCACCCTCGACGACGGGATGGCGGCCAGCGCGAATATCGAAGACCTGGCTCGCATCGACGATGGGCCGGACGTAGCGCTCGTGGTGGGCGAGGTGGGCGAGGGCCGCCGTGTGATCCAGCTCGGCAAGCGCGGCCGCGATGTCCGACAGCACGCGTTCCTCACGCGCCACCGCTTGCGACAGCTCGTTGAAGATCTCCTGCTCGATGGCGAGCGCCCGGTCGGCCGCGGAGGCGATGCGGCCCTCGATGTCCTGCAGCTCCTGGGTGGTGAAGCGCATGGCGTTCGCCATCGTCTGCCGGTGGCGGAAGGTGTCGGAGAGCGGCGCTTCCGTCAGCGGCTTGGCGTTGCCTTGCGAGACTTCGATGAAGTAGCCGAGGATGTTGTTGTGGCGCACCTTCAGCGTCTTGATGCCCGACTGCGCGATGTAGCGCGTCTCGAGTTCGGCCATGACGCGGCGGCTGTCGTCCCGCAACTGCTGGGCTTCGTCGAGTGCGGCGCGGAAACCTGGGCGAACGAAGCCGCCGTCGCGGCGCAGGTGCGGCGGCTCATCGACAAGGGCGGCTGAGAGGAGAGCCAGGAGCTCCGTTCCGCGGCCGTCGATGCGCTCGCTCATGCGCGCGATTTCGCCTGGAACGCCGATCGGATTCTTGCTCGCGCGCAGGTGGGCTGCTGCCCCTTCGGCCGCCTGAAGTCCGGCGGCGATGCCTGCCAGATCGCGCGGGCCGCCGCGCCCGAAGGCCAGTCGCGACACCGCACGCGCCAGGTCAGGCGCGCGCTTGAGGGCGTCGCGAACGGAGTCGCGCAGGGGTTCATTGTCGACGAAGTAGGCGACCGCATCGAGGCGCGCGTCTATGGCCGCCGCATCCGACAGCGGAGCCGCGAGCCGCGCGGCCAGCTCGCGCGCGCCCGCACCCGTCACCGTGCGATCGATCGCATCGAGCAGGCTGCCCGCCTTGTCGCCGGACGTCGAGCGGACCAGCTCCAGGCTGGCGCGGCTCGCAGCGTCGATGATGAGGGCCGCGCCCGCACCCGTTTTTCGCGGCGGGCGGACGACGGGCTTCTTGCCGATCTGCGTGAGATCGACATAGCGCAGCAGGGCGCCGATGGCGGCAAGCTCGGGCCGCGAGAACGCGCCGAACGCGCCGAGATCAGCGACGCCCAAGTGGGTTTTGAGATCGCGCTCTCCGGCGAGGCTGTCGAACGAGGCAGCCGGCACCGGCGTTGCGGCGCCACCCGCGCGCCCGATCCACGCCTTGAGGTCTCCGTCGGCGAGGGTCGTATCGGGCGCGATGACTTCGCCGGGCGCGAGCCGCACCAGCTCGCCCGGAAGGTCCGGCCCGCGCACTTCACCGACCTCGAACTCGCCGGTCGAGATGTCGAGGGACGCGAGCGCGTATGTCGTTCCGGGCGAGAGCCCCGCCGCATCCGACGACGCACTGGGGGACGCTCCTGGGGCGCGGAACAGCGCCGTCAGATAGTTCCTGACGCGCGCATCGAGGAGCGCTTCCTCGGTGAGCGTGCCGGGCGTGACGAGGCGGACGACGTCGCGGCGCACGACGGCCTTGGCGCCGCGCTTGCGCGCCTCGGCCGGATCCTCGAGCTGCTCGCAGACGGCGACGCGGTAGCCGCGCTTGATGAGACGTTGCAGGTATTCGTCGGCCCGATGGATCGGCACGCCGCACATCGGGATGTCCTCGCCGAGGTGCTTGCCGCGTTTCGTCAGAACGATGCCCAGCGCCTGCGAGGCGACCACGGCGTCGTCAAAGAACAGCTCGTAGAAATCGCCCATCCGGTACCAGAGGATGCTGTCCGGATTGGCGGTCTTGATTTCCAGGAACTGCGCCATCGAGGGCGTGGCTTCGCCAATGCCGGCCGTGGGCTTCGGAGGCGCGTCTGTTACGTGCACGGGGGTCGTCTCGGGCGCGTCGTCGCGCGAGGGCGCGGGTTCAGGGCCGCGGCCGGTTTCTTCCTTGCGATTGGACTTCGTTGCCGCCATTCCGCCGCTGCCTGCCCCCGGCCATGTTGTCAGGGGACACGGATAGCCGGTTGGCGGCGAAAATGGAAACCCGCCCAACGCGATCGGGGTGCGATCCCGGGCATTTTCCGGCAGATCGTGGCCGCGAGGCCGGATCAGATGTCGACGGAGATGCGGCTTTTGAGCTCGTCCGGCGCGCCGAAGTGGTCGAAATAGCGCGGGTCGATCTTCTCGACCGGCAGGATGATGAACACGTCCGTGGTGCCGAACTGGCGGTCGATCACGGCGCCGTCGCCGACGAACGCGCCGAGCCGCAGATAGCCTTTGATCAGCGGCGGCAGAGCCTTCAGAGCGGCCTTGGCGTCGATCTTGTCCGGGGCGATGCGGTTCATCGGAACATGCAGGCGATCATGCGCGCGGCAGCGCCACTCGGGCGGGGCCAGCGCATTGGCGTGCAGGAAGCTCAGCGCCATCGCGTGTGCGTCCGGGTCCGTGCCCTCGAAGCTCGCACAGCCGATCATGACGTCGACGCGGTGCTCGCGGATGTAGGTCCAGAGGCCGTGCCAGAGAAGCTCGACCGAGCGCTTGGTGCGGTAGGGCTGACGCACGCAGGAGCGGCCCAACTCCATGAAGCGGTAACGGGGCGACTTGGCCGCGATCATCGGGCCGATGTCGTATTCGCTCGCGGTATAGAAACCGAGCGAACGCTGCGCCACTTCCTGGCGCAGAACGCGATAGGTGCCGACGACGTGCGGTTTGCGCGTGCGCATCCAGGCTTCGGGCTCGAACGCGGCATCGAGGCTGCGATCCTCGACGAGAAGATGATCGCAAATGGCGTCGTAAGGATCCTGGTCGAGGCGGCGCATGCCCGCGATCACGCTCGGGGTAGCGGACATTTCCTCGTAGAACACCTCGTAGCGCAGCCGCTGGGCGCGCTGGATGTCCTTGCGGCCCTGGGCGAGGCGGACTTCGAGATTGCCGATGCGGCCGTAGATTTTCGCGGGCGGCTTGCGGATGAAGGGCAGGCCCTTCGTGCGGGCCTTTTCGTTCAGCTCACGCAGGGCGAGCAGTCCACGAGGGGCGGCGGCGAGGAGCGGATTGCTTTGCCAGCGGCCGGCGATGTCTCGGGCCATCCGCCGCATCTTCGCCTGACGTTCGATGGTCATTTCCAGTCCGTCCGCATTCCAACCGAACTCATCGTCGGCGTAGCGCAATCAATCACGAGTCGGAGACAATTTTGCGACGGTGCTCTCACGCGGGCAGTTAACCCTTCGTCTGAGGCGATGCCGGCTTGTCCAGCGAGCGCGCGGCTTCCGCGGTCATGAGGGGGACGCCGTTGCGGATCGGATAGGCGAGGTTGGCCTTGGTGCTGATCAGCTCGCGGGCGGCGCGATCATAGGTCAAGGGACCCTTGGTGACGGGGCAGACGAGAAGCTCGAGGAGCTTGGGGTCCGGCTCTTCGGCGGCGGGATCGCGCGGGGTGTCTTCGCTCATCGTGTCCTCACACTTTCAACTGCAACGTACCGGCTTACTGCAACGTGCCGCCGGATCCGCCGCGCGCGGCAAGATCCATCTCCGCGAGAGCAACCAGCACTTCGGCGCGCGTCTTGAGATCGCTCGCTTCCAGCAGCGCCTGTTTTTCTTCCGGACCGTAAGGGCACATGACGCACAGCGCGTTGATGAGATACTCGCTCGGCGCGCGATCGATGACGCTCCAGTCGGTCTGGAGATTGTTCTCGGTCAAATAGGACCGCAGAACGCCGATGAGGCGCGCCCGATCGATGCGTTCCTCGCCGAAGCCGCGCGTGAGGTCGCTGGTGAATCGATCATAGCTGACAGTGGCGGCGCGATAGGATTTGCCGGTCTCCGCCTCGCCCACGATCTCGAAGCGCGAGATGCCGGTGACGCCAATCGCGAAACGCCCATCGTCGAGCTCCTGATAGCTCGTGATGCGGCCGGCCCCGCCGATGCGGCGCAGCTCGACGTGACGCTCAGGCGGGCTCTCCTGTTGCTCCGAGCCGACGGGCTGGATCATGCCCAGCACGCGCGCGCCGCTCATCACGTCTTCGATCATTTCGAGATAGCGCGGCTCGAAAATGTTCAGCGGCAGGGTGGAGCCCGGCAGCAGAATGGCACCGCGTAGCGGAAACAGCGGAATGCGCGATGGCAAATCTGCTGGTCGGCGGTAGCGGTCGGCTAGAGATACCATTGGTTCCTCGGCATTGGACGCTCGTGCTTCGGATCGGGCCGTCTTCGGATCGGGACGTGTGGCGTCGCACGTGTTCGCCAAGCCCGGGTTCCGACTTTTCCGGATGCGTTCAGCGGAAAAGAACGGCCGACAAGCGCCGGCGGCCGTCGATCGTGTGCTCGTCCTTCGGGCCCCAGGCATCGAAGAGTTGCACGAGCTGCTTGCGCGCCGCATCGTCGTTCCAGCTCCGGTCGCGGCTCATGATTTCGAGAAGATGATTGAGCGCGACATCCTTCTTGCCGCGCGCGGCAAGCGCCACCGCGAGGTCGAATCGCGCCTGATGATCGGCCGGGTTGGCGGCCAGGCGCTGCTCCAGCTCGGCGCTGTTGTCGGACTTGCCGGCAAGCTTGGCGAGATCGAGCGCGGCGCGCGCGCTTTGCACGGGCGCGCTACCCTGCTTGTCCGGCGGCACGAGGCTCAACGTCTGCTCGGCGCGCGCGGGATCGCCGCTGATCAGATAGCAGCGCGCGAGCCCGGCGAGGGCCTGAACGTTCTGCTGGTCTTCCTGCAGCACGGCTGCGAACGCTTCCGCCGCGCCTTGCAGGTCGCCCGCGTCGAGCGCGCCTTCGGCCGATTCGAGTACGGCTGCTATATCGCCTTCACCATCGTCGCCGAGCAGGCGATCGATGAAGGCGCGCACCTGGCTCTCGGGCAACTGGCCCGTGAAGCCATCGAGGGGACGGCCGTCGCGGAAGGCATAGACGGTGGGCAGCGACTGAATGCGGAGCTGGCCGGCGATGGCCGGATGGGCATCGGTATCGATTTTAACAAGGCGAACCTTGCCGCCGTAGCTTTTGACGACCTTCTCGATGATGGGCGTGAGCTGCTTGCAGGGGCCGCACCAGGCGGCCCAGAAATCGACGAGCACCAGCGCATCGCGCGACGCCTCGATCACATCCTTGCCGAAGCTCGCCGACGTGCCGTCCTTGATCAGGCCAGCCGACGCTGCCCCGCCGGGCTTCAAAGCTCCCAAATCCATGTCATCACCCCTCGAGAGTTTTGCGATCGCCTCGCACCGGCCGGCCGCACCTTTGCGGTCCGGGCGCCGCGCCCGCTATATAGGATGCGGAGCAAAGCTGTGCGAGGCCGCACGACGCTGCCGAACGGACTGAACCGCAATTGTCCGCGGCATGCAACGAGTTCGGATCGATGCCGCCCCGTCCGGGCGGCCGGCGGCGGCGGGGCGCCGCAACTGGCCCGGCCGGGCCCAAAAAACGGGCGTCCGGCACACGCATCAGGAAGACGCTTGCAAAGCCCGGTCGGTTGAGCAATAAGACCGGGCGCACCGCTTCGCGGCGCGCACTTACCCCATTTCCGGACGCGGGCGTAGCTCAGGGGTAGAGCATCACGTTGCCAACGTGAGGGTCGTGAGTTCGAATCTCATCGCCCGCTCCATTTTTCTCGACAGACTTCGAAACGCACCGCCTGGGCCTCTACCCGGGCGTTTTCGCGTGCCCGAAGGGCTGTCTACGAGGCAGCCTGTTCCGCCGACGCACCGTTCGAGATGCCGTCCGGCACGGCGGGTTTGGGGGGCACGGGCGTAGAAGCCGCTGGCTCGGCGGTCGCGGCCGGCGCCGGTCCCAGCCGGGCCAGAACCTCTTCACTCAGTTGGCGCAGGGCCTTGCCGGTGTCGCCCGGATATTTCGCGAAGTAGGAGCGGTCGGGCGCGTGGAAACGCGCCGATTCCTGCAACGCCACCGAACGCGGGACGACCTGATTGAAGCACCGGTTGTCCGGATTGCTGAGCAGCCAGGCGTGATAGTCCTCCTCGGTCGGCGAGGCCATGTCCTTCATGTTGACCAGCACGCCGAGATTTTCGGCGAAGCCCATCTCGGGGTTCAGCGCCTTGAAGCGGCGGAAGACCTCGAGGCCGCACACGGACACATAGTCCGCCTTGGTCGGCGAGATGTGATAGTCCGCCTCGCGCAGCCAGCTTTCGGTCAGAACCGACAGTCCCGGCGGGCAGTCGATCAGGATGACATCGAAGACGCGGCGCGCATCTGCCAGCAGCACGCTGATCACGTTGCGCAGGCGGCCGTGCAGGCTCTCCTTCGATACCTCACGCTCGAACAACGTGAGCTGCATGTCGCTCGGAATGAGGAACACGGTGCGCGCGTCATCGACATCGGACACGTTGCGGACGACATAACGCAGCCAGTCCGCCTCGGCGTCCTGCAGAACGCGCGCGACCAGGAAATCCACCATGGTCAGGCCGTTCTGCTGCAAGCGGTGCAGGTTCGGCACCGTCATCAGCATGCTCGACACGGAGGCCTGCGAGTCGCTGTCGATCACGAGCACGTTCTTGCCGTGATAGGCCGACAGGGTTTCGGCCAATGCGAGCACAAGCGTGGACTTGCCGACGCCACCCTTGGTGTTCATGACAGCGATGGTATTGCGCATCGTGATCCGAGCCCTCCCCGGCCCGATTCCGTACTGTCCCACAGCGTCCCGGTGCGTACTTAGCACGACGTCGACCGCGCACTCCGCACGACTTTAAAATGCGTACTCTGCACGACTTCAGATATGTGCTCCGCACGATTCGATAAACGTGCTCCGCACGATCTGATGTGCGTCGGGAATGTGGCGGTCTGGCGAACGGCGTCCCATTTCATGGGAACTTTCGCGCAAGCCCGCCTGATCTTAGCAAACTGGGTCTTAGCAAAGATGACGTCTCTCGCGTCAAGAGACTTCGCGGCAATCTTCACCGCCCAGGTCGCAACCCGCGTCTACCAGCGCGTGTTGGCCCGCACCCAGGCCGTGCCGCCGCGGCGCGCCAGCACGCGGGTGCGCTCGTAGCCGATCACGGGCGGGTAATCGACGACATAGCGTTGCGCCGGGCGAACGGCGACCGCCCGGTTGCGGATGCCGTAGACCGGCGGCTCGACCATGCGGACGCGTCGGCCGGGATGGACGAGGATCTCGCGCGGAACGACCTTCACCTCGGCCGGAACCGGCACCTTGCAACGCCGCTCGCCGTAAGGACCGTAGGTGGTTTCCCAGCGCCAGCCGGCGCGGCGCACGACCACCTCCTGGAACACGGTGCGCGTAACGGGCGGCGTCATGGCGTAGCCGACGCGGCCCGGCTGCAGCATCACGCGCTCCTGGCGCACGACAACCGAAGGTCGCGTTTCGTAGACTTCCCGGTAGCCGCGCTCGACGACCACCGGCCGCTCGACCGTGCGGTAGACGTCAGGGTAGCTCACCCGGTCGTAGCATTCGCCACCACCCCGGCAGGCCGCAGCCGGCGAGGCGGCGGCCGCAACGATGAAAAGACCCGTGACGGCAGAAAGACCGGCGACGGCGACGCGACCGCGTGACAACATAGACATTCGCTCCGGAGCAAGACCCTGACCGATACTAATCCAACAGGCTCTCATCGAAGCGAGGAACGTCCCGCGTTGGTTAAGCTCAACGCGTTGACTCATTTATACTTTTAATAGGTTTGAACGATTTCATTGCCCGGCCGTTCGCGGCGCCGATATCGCAGCGCACTGCCATCTGATAAAACAGTGTCGCCTTTGCCCCTCACGAGGATCTCTCTCATGACCCCCGCCCTTTCCTTTCCCTCGTTTCGCCCGCTCGCCCTGATCGCGACGCTCTTTGCGGCGCTGCTTCTCGGCGGCTGCGGCATCAACAACATCCCCACCTACGAGCAGAGCGCGAAAGCCGCCTGGGCCGAGGTGCAGAACCAGTACAAGCGCCGGACCGACCTCATCCCGAACCTCGTCGAGAGCGTCAAAGGCTTCGCCGAGCAGGAGCGGAAGGTGCTGACCGACGTTACGGAAGCGCGCGCGAAGGCGACCAGCGTGCAGATCCCGGCCGACATCCTCACCAACCCCGAGGCCATGAAGCAATTCCAGGACGCGCAAAACACGCTGGGCGGGGCGCTGCGCCAGTTGCTCGCCGTCGTCGAGCGCTATCCCGACATCAAGTCGGGCCAGAACTTCCTGGCGCTGCAGAGCCAGATCGAAGGCACCGAGAACCGCATCTCCATCGCACGCCGCGACTACATCCAGGCGGTGCGCCAGTACAATACGGAGATCACGACCTTCCCGGGACGCCTGTGGAAGTCGTTCATGTATCCCTCGGCCGAGCCGATGGCGACGTTCGACATTCCGGCCGAAGAGCAGAAGGCGCCCAAGGTCGATTTCGGCACGAGCAAGTGAGCTGAACCCTTGCGCGCGACGCCTTCACCCTCCCTCTCGACGGGGAGGGTGGCGCTGCGGGCGCCGGATGGGGTGATGATCGAATGCCAACATCGACGCTGCGCTTGCCCATGACTGACCACGCGTCTTCTCGGCGTATCGGCCGCGGCGCCGTCGCGGCGTTCGTGGCGGCGCTCACTCTGGTTCTGCTCGCCGGTGTGTCCGGAGCCCGTGCGGCGCCGGCGTTTCCGGCGCTCACCGGCCAGATCGTCGACGACGCCAAGCTGCTGACGGCCGAAGACCGCGCGGCGGTCGAGACCGAGCTCAAAGCGCTCGAGCAAAAGTCGACCGACCAGTTCGTCGTCGTCACCGTGCCGTCGCTCGGCGGCCTTGAGATCGAGGACTACGGCTATCAGCTCGGCCGCCATTGGGGCATCGGCCAGGCCGGAAAAGACAACGGCGTGCTGCTGATCGTGGCGCCCAACGAACGCAAAGTGCGCATCGAGGTCGGACGCGGGCTGGAGCCGATCGTCACCGACCTCATGAGCCGCATCATCATCGAGAACGCCATCCTGCCGGAGTTCCGGCGCGGCAACTTCAGCGGCGGCATCCGGGCGGGCGTGCGCGATATCAAGGATACGCTGCTGGGCGATGCGGAAGCGGTGAAGGAGCGTGCGCGCGGTCTCAACGGCCAGGATGAGCCGGACTGGATCGGGCTTCTGATGATCGCCTTCTGGATCGCGATCGTCGTCTACATCATCTACGCGCAGTCGCGTTACGCCGCGCAATCCCCGCAGACCATCAGCCGGGATCAAAGGCGGCGCGGGCGGCGTATGCGCGACGCGGGGCCGATCATCATTCCGGGCGGCGCGTCCGACTCGTGGGGCGGCGGCTGGTCCGGCGGTGGAGGCGGGGGCGGTTGGTCTGGCGGCGGCGGCGATTTCGGCGGCGGCGGCGGATCCGGCAGCTGGTAGGTATGGGATGGCTTTCTGCGGAAGAACGGCCGACGCATCAATGGAACTCCTAAGGACGATGCCATGCGACTGACGTTTTCGGAAACCGACGAGCACCGGATCGCGGAAGCCATCACGAACGCCGAGCGCAAGACCTCGGGCGAGATCGTGGCCGTCGTTTCATCCGAGAGCAGCACGTATCTCTATGCGCCGTTCCTCTGGGCATCCGTCGCCGCCCTGCTGACGCCGTGGCCGCTGATCCTGTGGACGTGGTGGCCGGCGTCGTGGGTCTATCTCGCGCAGGTGGCGGTGTTCGCCGCCGTGCTTCTGCTGACGCTGCCGAGGCCGATCCGCTATCGCCTCGTGCCGGCGCGGGTCAAACGCGCGCGCGCACACCGGCGCGCGATGGAGCAGTTCGTCGCGCAGAATCTGCACACGACGGCTGGGCGCACGGGCGTGCTGATTTTCGTCTCGGTTGCCGAGCGCCACGCCGAGATCATCGCCGACACGGCCATCGACGGCCGTGTTCCGAAGGGCACGTGGAAATCCATCGTCGCGCGTTTGACGGGCGCATTCGGGAACGGGCAACCGGTCGAGGGCTTCGTCACCGCCATCGACGAAGTCGGCGCGCATCTGGCGACCCACTTTCCGCCGGGCTCGTGCGATGTGAACGAGCTGCCGGACCATCTCATCGTGCTCGACGGCGTGTGATCGCGGCCCGCTATCGCAGCGTGACGACGATCTTGCCGGTGGCCTCGCGCCGGTCGATGACGCCGATGGCTTCGCGGATCTCGGCGAGCGGATACGTCGCCTGAATGCGGGGCGCGAGCTTGCCCTCCGACACCCAGCGCAAGACATCGATCATGTTGGCGCGATGGCCGGCGGGGTCGCGCTTGACGGCCTCGCCCCAGAACACGCCGATCGCATCGGCGCCTTTCAGCATCAGAAGGTTGAGCGGCAGCTTCGGAATGTCGCCGGCCGCGAAGCCGACGACGAGGAAGCGGCCCTGCCACGCCAGCGCGCGCACGGCGGGTTCCGCATAGGGTCCACCGACGCAGTCGTAGACCACATCGACGCCGCGGCCGCCGGTCAGCGTTTTCAACGCCTCCTTGAGGTCGACGGCGTCGTAGTTCACGACCTCATCGGCGCCGAGTGCGCGGCAGATCTCGAGCTTGTCGTCGGACGAAGCAGCCGCAATGACGCGCGCGCCCATCGCCTTGGCGATCTCGATGGCGGCCTGGCCCGCGCCGCCCGATGCTCCGAGGATGGCGACGGTCTCGCCGGGCTTCACGCGCCCGCGGTCCTTGAGGCCGTGGATGGCCGTGCCGAACGTCACGCTGACGGCGGACGCCACCTCATCGGATACGGATGCGGGGATCGGGATCAGCGCGTCCGCGCCCACGACGACCTTCTCGCGCGCGCCGCCGTAGCCCACGGCCGCGGCCACGCGATCGCCCACGGCGACGCCTGTCACCCCGGGGCCAAGGCTCTCGACCACGCCCGCGATTTCACCCGATGGCGAGAACGGCAGCGACGGCTTCGTCTGGTACTTTCCGCGCGTAATCAGGGTGTCGAAAAAGTTGAGTGCGGCGGCATGGACGCGCACGACGGCCTCGCCTGCTCCGGCCACGGGATCGGCAATCTCCTCCACCACCACGGCCTCCGGGCCATCGAGGCTCTTGCAAAGTGCCGCCTTCATGTGTGACCTCCCGGGACGAAACGTATCTTTATCTGCTCTCCGGGCGGACTCTGGCGGACCATGACGGTGAGTTGTCCCTCGCGGATCGCCCTTTGCGGCGCACCTCTGTGTCCCACTGGGATCTGCGAGGTCCGCCAAGGTCTCTAGCCGGAGTGCCGTCATCATGCGAGCCCAAATATGACGTCCACGGCCTGGCCCCCCAAAGCACGCGGCTATTTCGCAATCGGCGCGGAACGCTCCTCGAAAGCGCTCAACCTCGGCAACCTGATGCGGTCTGCGCATGCGTTCGGGGCGAGCTTCACGTTCACGATCGGAGCGCAGTACCAGGCGCTCGAAGCCCGCGCCGACACGTCGAAGGGGCACTGGCACCTGCCGCACTACAACTGGACCGCGACCGGCGACATGGTGCTGCCGAAGGGCTGCAAGCTGGTCGGCATCGAATTGCTCGACGAAGCCGTGGCGCTGCCGAGCTTTCGCCATCCTCTGCAGGCCGCCTACGTGCTGGGGCCGGAGCGCGGTTCGCTCTCGGACGATCTGCTCGCGCGATGCGATTTCACCGTCAAGATCCCGACCAGCTTTTGCGTCAACGTGGCGATGGCGGGGGCCATCGTGATGTACGACCGGGTGAAAAGCATGGCGCCATTCGCCGAGCGGCCGATATCCGAGGGGGGACCCGCGCCAGCAAGTGGGGCGGTACGCGCGGATGGACACCGCAAGGGGCGCGCCGACGGCTAATGCGCCAGACCGAGCGGTGCGCCGGCAGTCCGACGGGTGGCAAATTGACCAAGCTCCAAGTATAAAGGCGCAGATTCGCCAGAAGGGGACTGTCGAACTTCCATGAAGCCAATCCGCATCAAGCCGTTCGCCGCCCTCCCGCTCATCGTGGGCTTCACGCTCACGGGCGCCGCCCCGCTCGCCGCGCAGGCGCTCGCCCAGGGCGCCGTCGAGATGAAGAAATTCGGCGACTGGATCGTGCACCAGAACAGCGGCGAGGGGCCCAAGATCTGCTTTGCGGCAACGCTGCCCAAAACCAAAGAGCCGGCGACCGCCAACCGCGCCAAGATCGTCTTCTATGTTTCGGCCTGGCCCAAGGAAGGCGTGAAGTCGGAAATCTCCATCAAGCTCGGCTATCGCATCAAAGCTGACGCACCCATCGCCGTGACCGTGGGCGACGACGAATTCCAGCTCTTCGCGCAGGACGACCGCGCCTATGTGGCGGACGCCACGCAGGAGCTGAAGATGATCGAATCCATGAAGAAGGCTTCGAAGCTCACCGTCAAAGCCACGTCCACGCGCGGCACGCAGACTGTCGATACCTATTCGCTGCAGGGGCTCGGCCAGGCGCTGCAGGCGATCGCGACGGCCTGCCCGTAAGCGCTCAAGCGGATTAGCGGACTTTCTCTGGATTGCGGAGCTGCACGTAGAGCGCTCCTTCGCCACCGTGCGAGATCGCGGCCACCGTAAAGCTGACGACGATGGCGCGCAGCTCCGGTTCCGCCAGCCACATCGGCACGTTCTTCTTCAGGATGCCGCGCTCGGCCACGCCGAACATGTCGTCATCGTCGCGCGGGCGGCGCGGCCCGCCCTTGCCGGTGATGACCAGCACCCAGCGCTGACCCTTGCGAAACGCGGAATGCAAAAAGCCTCTCAGCGCGGTGTGCGCTTCGTGCTGGCGCATGCCGTGCAAGTCGATGCGGGCTTCGATCTCGAAGTGACCCTGGCGCAGCTTGCGCGCGGCTTTGCGGTCGAACGTGCTCAGCGACGGCGCGTTCGCTTCCGAGGTCCGCGGTGGCGTCGGCAGCGGTTTGGTTTCGGGTTTGGAGGGGCCGGGTTTCGCCGCTTTCCCATCGGTCAGAAACGGCGTGATGCTGTCGAGGTCCGGCATCTCGGCAAGGTGGCGGTCCTTGCGCACCTTGAGCGGCTGCAGCGATGACGCCGTGTGCTCCCAAAGCGCCTCATCCTCTTTGCTCAGGTGGCGGCGACGCGGCTTTGAGGGTGGCTTGCTCACGCGAGGCCGCCGGCCGCGGCAAGCAGCACAACGAACGAACCGGCATGCTTGGTCGTGCCGGCGAGCAGGCCCGCTTCGTCGCCGGAGCCGAAGTAGATGTCGCCGCGCTCGGGTCCGCGGATTGCAGAGCCCACATCCTGCGCGATCATCAGGCGCGCGAAGCTTTCATTCGGCGTCCACGGGCAGAGGTCCGGCGCCGTCACGAACACCGGCGTGCCGATGGCATGAAAGGCCGTGTCGACGGCGAGGCTGCGTCCCGGCGTCAGAGGAATCTCGATGGCGCCAAGCGGGCCGTCGTCTTCATTCTGCAGCTCGCGGAAAAAGATGAACGACCGGTTCTCCTGCATCACGGCGCTGCCGCGCGCGGCGTCCGCCGAAAGCCAGACCTTCAACGCGTCGAGCGTCATGTCGTCGGCAGAGAACAGACCGGCGTCGATCAGGTAGCGGCCGACGGACGTGTAGGGATGCCCGTTCTTGCCGTCATAGGTGATGCGGATGGTCGTGCCGTCGGGCAGGCGAATGCGGCCCGACCCCTGGATGTGCATGAAGAACGTATCGACCGGGTCGGACAGCCAGACGAGCTCGAGGCCTTGTCCGGCGAGTGCGCCCGCTTCGATCTCGGCCCGCGTCGAGTAGGGTTCGGTGCCGTCCGCCGTCCGGCGTGCGTGGGTGAGGCCGCCTGCCAGCGCGCCGCGCTCGGCCTCGGCGACGAGGTTCACGAGATCGGGCGGGCGGCGATAGACGGGGATCTGGAAGGGTCCGGTCTCTTCGCGCGAACCCGGCAGAACCGGCTCGTAGTACCCAGTCAGCAAGCCCGGGTTGCGATCGTGGACGACGCGATGGGGAATGAAGTTCGCCTCGAAGAAGGCTTTGGCCTCTTCAGGCTTCGTAATGCCCGGCGCCTCTTGCTGCGCGCGTTGTGCTGCTGAGAGGAGCGCCGCGCCGGCGACACAGGTCTTGCCGCTCGTCGCACCGCTTGACGTGCTTGCCCGCGCAAGCGCAGGCGCCGACCTTACGAACGCGCGAAAGGCGGCTAGGTGATCGTCTGCATCCCAACCGGAGAGCGCTGCATACGGCACCGCCTCGAAGACGATGTCCTGTCCTGCCACTTCAGATGTGCGGGCTCCAAGCGGCATGGGGGTCAGCGGCCAATTGCGTGGGCAACCTCAATTAGTTGGGCGCCTGCGTGCCGACCAGCTTCCAGTTCAGGTTCCGGCGCGCGTCCTTGCTCGAGATGTCGCGCGAGAACGTCCAGATGTCGGTCACGTCCTTGATGCGGGTCTCGTCGCCGTCGATCACGTTGCCCTTGTTGTCCCGCGTCGCCGTGATGAGCTGGCTGATGAAGCGCACGGTGATGCTGGCGATGCCCTTGGAACTGACCTCGGCTTCCAGAATGTCGGCCTTGTTGATGCCGACGAAGCTCTGGTCGATGACCTCGCCCTTCTGCTCGCGCTCGACGATGGCGCGGGTAAAGCTGTCGAGCACGTCGGCGCTCAGGAGATCGCGCAGCATGCGGCGATTGCCTTCGGCGAAGGCGGTGACGATCATTTCATAAGCCTGGCGGGCGCCGCGCAGGAAGCTGTCCGGGTCGAACTTGCTGTCCAGTGCCAGGATGCTCATGAGGCGCGTCGCGAGCGCCGTGTCCTCGCCCGCGAACGATTTGATCCGCGCCTCGACCTCGGCCACCGTGACGGCCGTGTCGACCGGCTCGACGTCGCGGTCGCGCCGCGGGAGGGTGACGACCTTGTCGGACTGGGCCGCAGGCTGCGACTTCGGCATGCTCGCCTCGCGGCGGCGCTTGTCGACCCTGGCGTCGTCGTCACCCGTGCGGCGGCCCAGAACGCTCCTGAGCTTCACGATCGCAATCACGGCAATGACGAGGGAGAGAAGCGTGAGAAGATTGATTTCGCCATTCATCGTCAGCAGCTTCCCGGCAAGGCCCGCGCAAACGGGGCGTTTGCCCTGATGTAAGATCGCTAATGAGGTTCGTCCAGGCTTCGAATTCCCGGCCGATCGGGGGTGCCCGTCGGGAGAGACCTGATCATGTGCCGTAACTTAGGCCACAACGAGGGAGAAGCCAATATTCTTGCGTCGGCCTTTCCCGGTCCCGAACGATCGGGTTATTGGCCGATTGCGTGGCGGCCCCTCGCCGTGATAGCCACGGCTTTCTTTCAACAAACCGGGGCGCGCGGACCGGGCTTTTGCTCCCATCCGTCGCGATCATCGAAACGTCCAGGGCTGGTAGGCGATGGCTGACGAAAACGATCCAAAATCCACCGAGGACGAGCTGGCCAACGAAAAGCCGGTCCGGCAGATCGAAGCCCAGGTCGTCGGCCAGTTCATCAAGGATCTCTCGTTCGAAAACCCGAACGTCGAAAAGTTCCTCTCCGCCCCGAGCGAAACCCCGAACATCAAGCTCGAAATCAACGTCGGCGCCCGGCGGCTCCAGGAAGAGCTGTTCGAGAGCGCCATCGATTTCAAGGCGACTGCCACCGTTAAGGAAGGCACGATCTATCATATCGAGATCGTCTACGCTGGCATCTTCCGCCTCCGGAACGTGCCGAACGAGATGCTCGAGCCGTTCCTCGTCATCAACTGCCCGACGCTGATTTTCCCGTTCCTGCGCCGCCTCGTGGCCGACCTGACGCGGGAAGGCGGCTACCCGCCGCTGCTGCTCGATCCGATCGATTTCGCGCAGCTCTACATGCGGCGCAAAAACGAGATGGCCGCGGCCGGTCAGAAGACGGTCAACTAACTCCGTCGATCAGATCAGGATTGCCTGGTCTCCGCGCCCTCGCTCGGCGCGAAGAAGCGCTTCCAGAGCGCCTTGGGGCCGAGCGTTTCCACGAATGCGCGATGGGCGGCCACGATGTCGTCCGTGATGCGCGGGGGAAGCGGCACCGGGCGCGGGCCGCGCACGGCCGCCCGTTCCGCCGTTTCACGCCCCCGCAGCTTGCTGCTCTTGGTGCTGAGCCCAAGATTGCCCTGCCGCTCGCCCAGAAGCTCGACGTAAACGTCGGCCAGCAGCAGCGAGTCCATCAAGGCGCCGTGCTTGATGCGCTTCGAATTGTCGATGCCGTAGCGTTTGCAAAGCGCATCGAGCGTGTTGGGTCCGGCGGGGTGCTTGCGGCGCGCGAGCTGCAGGGTATCGACGACGCGGCTCATCGACAGCGCCGGATTGCCCAGGCGCTCCAGCTCGGCGTTCAGGAAGCCGATGTCGAACACGGCATTGTGAATGACCAGCGTATCGCCCGCGATGAAGTCCAGAAATTCACCGGCCACGGCGGCGAAGAGCGGCTTGTCGAGCAGGAATGCCGTCGACAGACCGTGCACGGCCTCAGCCTCGGCGGGAACGTTGCGCTCGGGATTGATGAACTGGTGGTACTCGCGGCCCGTCGGAATGCGGTTCACGAGCTCGATGCAGCCGATTTCAATCAAGCGGTCGCCGCGGCGGGGATCGAGGCCGGTCGTTTCGGTGTCGAGCACGATCTCGCGCAGCATGAAGGTCTCTCGGTCGTTGGCGGGTCGGTCGTTAGCGGGAATGAGCGAAGCCGGCGCCGGGTACTCAGACCGTTCGAGGACGGTGCGCTTCAACGCCAGTGGCGCGCGTAGGCTTCGGCGGGACGCGACTGCAACGCGTCCAGGATAGCATCGACCTGGGCCTCGCTGTCGGCCAGCGTGCCCCCAGTGTCCACAACAAAGTCGGCGCGGCGGCGCTTTTCGGCGTCCGGGAGTTGCCGCTCGAGCAGGGCATCGAGGCGCGCGGCCGTCATGCCCGGGCGCGCGAGCACGCGTTCACGCTGGACCTCCGGCGGGGCGGAGACGACTACGACCTGATCGACATGAGCGTCGAGCCCGGTTTCATAGAGCAGTGGAATTTCAAGGACGGCGATCGAGCCATCCCATTTCTTGATCTCGTCGAGGAAAGCCTGCTCGGCGCGGCGCACGAGAGGATGGACGATCTGTTCCAGCTCCCGGAAGCGCGCCGGGTCACGCGCAAGGCTGGCGGCCAAGCGGGTGCGATCGACGCGGCCGTCCGCCGTGGTGCCCGGAAATGCCGCCTCGACTTTCGGCACCGCATCGCCCTCGTACAGGCGGTGCACCTCCTGGTCGGCATCGAACACCGGCACGCCGCGGGCGCGCAACATGGCCGCGACGGCGGACTTGCCCATGCCGATCGAACCGGTGAGGCCGACGATCCGCATCACGCACCCTCGATGTCGGCGGCGATGCGGTCATAGAGTTCGTCCGTCACCTCGGGGCGGACGCCGAACCATTTCTCGAAACCCGGCACGGCCTGGTGCAGCAGCATGCCGAGGCCATCGACGGTGCGCAGGCCATGCCGGCGTGCGTCGCGGATCAGGCCGGTTTCCAGCGGTGCATAGACGATGTCGGAGACGATGCAGTCGGGATGGAAGTCCGTGAAATCGAGGTCCAGCGAACCGGCGCCCTTGAGGCCGACGGACGTGGTGTTGACGAGCACGGAGGCTTCGGTCGAGGCGCGCGAGCGCTGATCCCACGGCATCACCTTGATGCGCGGCCCGAAGGCCTGCGCCAGGACTTCGGCGCGTTCGGCGGAGCGATTGAACAGGCGGATCTCGGACACGCCCGCCTCGAGGAACCCGTGAATGATGGCGCGCGCGGCACCTCCCGCGCCGAGGATCGACACGGGTGCGTCGCGGCGGGACCAATCCTCGGCTTCGAGGCCAAGATAGGTCATGTAACCGTAGGTGTCCGTGTTCGACGCATGCAGCTTGCCGCCCTCGATCCACAGCGTGTTCGCGGCGCCAACAGCAGTCGCCGAGGCGTCGCGCTCATCGACGAGACGGAAGGCCGTTTCCTTGAACGGAATCGTGACGTTGCAGCCGGACAGGCCCTCGCTCGCCAAGGATGTGAAGAACGTTTCGACGGTGTCCGGCGGCACGGCCCGCTTTGTATACGTGCCGTCGATCCCATAGCGCGCGAGCCAATAGCCGTGAATGGCGGGCGAGCGCGAATGCTCGATCGGCCAGCCGATGACACACGCATGCTTTGGGCTTTTCGTCATGACACGAGCACCTTCCGGCGAAGCAGCTCGCCAAGCAACGGCACCAACGGCAGGCCCAGGATCGTTGCGTGGGCGCCATCGACGCTTTCGAAGAGCTGAATGGCCGGTCCCTCGATCTGGTATGCGCCGACGGACGACAGCACGACATCGCCCACTTTCGCGAGATAGGCATCGAGCGCGGCGTCGCTGAAGGCGCGCATCGTCAGGTGCGCGGCGGCGCTCTCGCGCCAGAGCTCTTCCCCATCGCGTGCCAGCGACGCACTGGAATAGAGCGTGTGGGACTTGCCGCGCAACGCGCCCAGAACCTCGCGGGCTTCGCGCATCGATGCTGCTTTTTCGAGCAGCCGTCCTTCGAAGGAGAGGACCTGATCGCCGCCGATGACGAGCGCGCCGGGATGGCGGGCGCTCACGGCTTTCGCTTTTTCTTCTGCGAGCCGCCCCGCGACCTGGCTGTGCGATCCGCCGGCCGCAAGCACCTGATCGCGAATGTCCGCTTCGTCCACGTTCGCCGGATCGACCGTGAAGGCGAGGCCGGCAGCTTCCAGCATGGCGCGCCGCGTGGCGCTGCCGGAGGCCAGGATCAGATTTCGCGCCTCACTCACCATGGGTCGGCTCGTTTGCCGGCTCGGGCGGCACCGTCTCCGAATCGTCACTCGCGCCCGCCTCGCGGTCCTGCATCAGGCGAATGATGGTCGCGGCCGTTTCTTCGACCGAGCGGCGCGTGACGTCGATCACCGGCCAGCCGTGCTTGGCGCAGAGCTTGCGGGTGTAGGTGATCTCGGCGGCGATCCGGCTGCGGTCGACGTAGTCGTCGAGGTCGCGATCGGCCAGCAGCAGTGCGCGGTTGCGGCGGACTTCGGCGATCCGGTCCGGGCTCGCGATCAGGCAGACGACGAACGCGGAATGCTGGCTCGCGATCTGCTCGGGGAACGGCAGCGACGGCACGAGCGGCACGTTCGCCGTCTTGTATCCGCGCTGCGAGAGATAGATGCTCGTCGGCGTTTTCGACGTGCGCGAAATGCCGAGCAGGATGATGTCGGCGTCGTTGAGGTCTTCCGGCAGGCGGCCGTCGTCATGCGCCATGGTGAAGTTGAGCGCGTCGATGCGACGGAAATAGTCCGCGTCGAGCACGTGCTGGCCGGCGACGCGCGGCGTCTTGGGCGCGCCAAGGTACGATTCGAACACCTGCATGATCGGTTGCAGCACCGCCAGGCACGGCACCTTCAGCTCTTTGCACTTGAGCTCGAGCGCAGCGATCAAATCGAGATTGACGATCGTGTAGAGCACGATGCCGGGCGCCTGCTCGATCTCCTGCAGTACGCGCTTCAACTGGCGCGCATTGCGCACGAGGGGGTGCACATGCTCGATCGGCCGGATCTGCGCGTATTGCACCGACGCCGCCTTGGCGATGGTGGTCAGCGTCTCGCCCGTAGAATCCGACACGAGGTGGAGGTGGAAATAGCTCGGCTGGCTGTGGGCCATCTGTGGATCAGAAGCCTTGTATTCGGTTCGTCACGGCCGGAGTTGTGCCTGCCGTTGGCAACGTGTGCTGGTTGTCCACCGGGATACCCCGATTACAGCCGATGTGAAGCAAATTTCTGTGGCGAGGCTCTTCCCCGTGGATGACATGATCCTCGACAGGCCATCACGGTCAATCCACAAGGCATCCCCAGAGACGTGATGCGCTGGGTGGGCGACAAGCTGTTGACTCGCATAGCCTCTGCCGGGCCTAGTGGCGCCGATCCGAACGGCACCCAAGGTCTTGCGCGTTGGCGATCCAGCGCTTGAGAGGCTTGGGACGGCACGGGGAAAACGGTGCAATGCCCAGAACCCCCAGCCCTAATAACAATAAAAATAACCTTAAGATTCTTAATCTTTTATTGAAGGGAAGATCATGAGCGAGAGAGGACAGGCCGGGGCAGGCTCGGCAGTCGAGAGGCGATTTCTGGCACCGTTCCGTGGTCAGACGCTCGACGTGCCCCCGATCTGGCTCATGCGGCAGGCGGGGCGCTATCTGCCGGAGTACCGCGCCACGCGGGCGGAGGCCGGTAGCTTCCTCAAGCTTTGTTACAATCCGAAGCTCGCCGCCGAAGTGACGCTGCAGCCGATCCGCCGCTATGGCTTCGATGCGGCTATTCTGTTCGCGGATATTCTGATCGTTCCGGATGCGCTCGGGCAGGGCGTGCGGTTCGAGGACGGCGAGGGCCCCCGGCTCGATCCGATCCGGTCGGTCGCCGACCTCGCGCGGCTCGATCTCAAGGGCACGTCGGGCAAATTCGATATCATTGCCGAGACGGTGCAGCGCCTGCGGCAGGATCTGCCGAGCGAAACGGCGCTGATCGGGTTCTGCGGCGCGCCGTGGACGGTCGCGACCTACATGGTCCAGGGGCAGGGCTCGGCGGACCAGGCGGAAGCGCGGCTGTGGGCCTATCGCGACCCGGAAGGGTTCGACCAGCTCATCGATCTTTTGACCGCGGCCTCGATCGACTATCTCGACCGGCAGGTCAAAGCGGGCGCGGATTGTCTCCAGATTTTCGATACTTGGGCCGGTTCTCTGCCAGATGACGAGTTCGACCGCTGGGTCGTGGCGCCGACCCGGACGATCCGTGAAGCGCTCAAGGACATGCACCCGGATGTGCCGGTCATCGGCTTTCCGCGCGGCGCGGGCGCGACGGCGGTCTGGTACGTGTCGGAGACGGGCGTCAACGGCATCGGCTGCGATACGGCGACGCCGCCGTTCGTGATGAGCGAGGCCTTCGACGAGGAGGACGTGGTCATCCAGGGCAATCTCGATCCGCTGCTGCTGGTGGCAGGCGGGGCGAGGCTCGACGAGCGGGTGGACGAGATCCTCGACCTGATGCGCGACAAGAGATTCATATTCAACCTGGGGCATGGAATCGTGCCACAAACGCCGCCGGAGCACGTGGCCAAGCTGGTCGAGCGGGTCCGGCGCGGGGGGTGACCGCCCGCGCGCTGGGGAGTTTCGGGTGAAGGATCGATCCGATGGCTGAGACAGCGCAGGGTGACAGTTCCGGCAAGCGGGCCGCCATTGCGTTCGCCTCCGTGATCGGGTTCGGCGCGGTGATCGCCTATCTGGCCGGCCCGAATGCCTACAACTGGCTCAAGGCGCTGCATGTGATCGCCGTCATCTCGTGGATGGCGGGCATGCTCTACCTGCCGCGCCTGTTTATCTACCATTGCGGGGCGGCGCCCGGATCGGAGCTCTCCGAGACGCTCAAGGTGATGGAGCAGCGGCTGCTGGCGATCATCATCACGCCGGCGATGATCGCGACCTGGGTGATCGGCCTGTGGTTGGCCTGGCAGGGCGGGTACTTTTCCTCGGGCTGGTTCCACGCCAAGTTCGCGCTCGTTTTCGCGATGTCAGGCGTTCATGGTTTCTTCTCGGCCTCGGCGCGGCGGTTCGCCGAAGACCGCAACACGGTGCCGGCCGCGCGCTGGCGGCTCTGGAACGAGGTGCCGACCGCGCTCATGATCTTCATCGTTATCCTCGTGATCGTGAAACCGTTTTAAAGCTCTTGCGTTTGGCTGGTAACGCTTTCGCTCACCAAATTCGTTTGCTATAGAGAGAAGGATCGAATCGACCCCTGGTCTCTCCGGCCGGGATGTTGGCTGCAAGGCGCACCGCGCTTCGGCCAACCGGCTTTCCAGCCACCTCTCACAATTCCCCACCTTTCCGGCTACCGGCGACCCTCTCTCCCCCCTTCGCCGTGGCTGCTATGGAGCGGTTCATGACCGAAATGAAGCTCGAGGACCTCAAGCTTAAGTCCCCCACCGAGCTGTTGAGCTTTGCCGAAGAAGTCGGCGTCGAAAATGCCAGCACGCTGCGCAAGCAGGAGCTGATGTTCGCAACCTTGAAGCAGCTCGCTGCCAAAGAGGTGGACATCACCGGCATCGGCGTCGTCGAGGTTCTTCAGGACGGCTTCGGCTTTCTGCGTTCGCCGGACGCGAACTACCTGCCCGGCCCGGACGACATCTACATCTCGCCTTCGCAGATCCGCCGCTTCGCGCTCCGCACGGGCGACACCGTCGAGGGCCAGATCAGAAGCCCGAAGGATGGCGAGCGCTACTTCGCTCTGCTCAAGGTCAACCGGATCAATTTCGAAGATCCCGAAGCCACCAAGCACAAGATCCACTTCGACAACCTGACGCCGCTCTATCCGACGAGCTGGCTCAAGATGGAAATCGAAGACCCGACCATCCGCGATCTCTCCGCCCGCGTCATCGACATCGTCGTTCCTCTCGGCAAAGGCCAGCGCGCCCTCATCGTGGCGCCTCCGCGCACCGGTAAGACGGTGCTGCTCCAAAACATCGCCCACTCGATCACCGCCAACCATCCCGAGTGCTACCTCATCGTGCTGCTCATCGACGAGCGGCCCGAGGAAGTCACCGACATGCAGCGCTCGGTGAAGGGCGAGGTGATCTCCTCGACGTTCGACGAGCCGGCCTCGCGCCACGTGCAGGTTTCGGAAATGGTGATCGAGAAGGCCAAGCGCCTCGTCGAGCACAAGCGCGACGTCGTCATTCTGCTCGACAGCATCACGCGCCTCGGCCGCGCCTATAACACGGTCGTTCCGTCTTCCGGCAAGGTGCTCACGGGCGGCGTCGACTCCAACGCGCTGCAGCGCCCGAAGCGCTTCTTCGGTGCGGCCCGCAACATCGAAGAGGGTGGCTCTCTGACCATCATCGCGACCGCGCTGGTCGATACCGGCAGCCGCATGGACGAGGTCATTTTCGAAGAGTTCAAGGGCACGGGCAACTCGGAAATCATTCTCGACCGCAAGGTCTCCGACAAGCGCGTTTTCCCGTCGATCGACGTGGCGCGCTCGGGCACGCGCAAGGAAGACCTGCTGGTGCCGAAGGATCAGCTCAAGAAGGTCTACGTGCTGCGGCGCATCCTCAATCCGATGGGAACGATGGACGCCATCGAGTTCCTGCTCGACAAGCTGCGCTCGACCAAGACCAACGGCGAGTTCTTCCAGTCGATGAATACCTGAGACGGGAAACGATCAGTCTCTCTGGCGACATGAAAAAGCGGCGGGTCAGGCGACCCGCCGCTTTTTTGTCTCGTGCGAGATCAGGCGACGAGGGCTTGAGACGCGGTCTTCACCTTCTGCGTCGAAGTGTTGGCGGTCGCCGCTGAAGCGGCGATGCGGCGCATGTTCTCCGAGATTTCGTGCACACCTTGGGATGCGGTCTGCATGTTCGCGGAGATGTCCTGGGTGACGGCGCCCTGTTCTTCCACGGCGGCCGCAATGCCCTGCGAAATGTCGTTGATCGACGCGATGATGTCGGAGATTTCCCGGATGGCGGCCACGGCATCGTGGGTGCCGCTCTGGACGGTTGCGATCTGGGTCGAAATCTCCGCCGTTGCCTTCGCCGTTTGATTGGCGAGCGCCTTGACCTCCTGGGCGACGACTGCAAAGCCCTTGCCGGCATCGCCGGCGCGCGCCGCTTCGATGGTGGCGTTGAGGGCGAGCAGGTTGGTCTGCGACGCGATCGTGTTGATCAGCTCAACGACTTGCCCGATCCGCTCCGTCGTGCCGGACAGCCCGGCGACAACGCCGTTGGCGTGGGTGCTCTGCTGGACGGCGCGATGGGAGATCTGGGATGCTTCGTTGACGCGGCGGCTGATCTCCTGCACCGACGCGACAAGCTCTTCCGCGGCGGAGGCTACGGCCTGGACGTTTGCCGCCGTCTGGGACGACGCGCTTTCGGCGCTCACGACCTCGGTCGCCGTGCGCGCGATCTCGGTGGTGATGTGGCCGAGATCCGAGTCGATCTCGGTCTGGATGCGGGCCCGGCGCAGACGATCTTCCACGGCGCTCGTGATGTCGGTGCAGAATTTCACGATCTTGTACGGCACGCCCGACGGATCGAAAATCGGGTTGTAGGTTGCTTGCAGCCAGACGGTCTTGCCGCCCCGTCCGATGCGCTTGTATTCGGCCGATTGATATTCGCCGCGGTTGAGGGCGGCCCAGAACTCACGATACCGCGGGCTCGAGCGCTCCGTACTCTCGACGAACATCTGGTGGTGTTGGCCCTTGACCTCGTCGAGGGTGTAGCCGGTGGCGGCGAGAAAATTGGCGTTAGCGGAAATCACAGTGCCGTCCAGGTTGAACTGAATGACGCCCTGGCTCTTGTCGATGGCTGCGACCTGTCCCTGGAAATCGGCGTTGCGGAGCTTTGACTCGGTGATGTCGGTGCAGAACTTGATCACCTTGGTCGGCTTCCCGTTCGATCCGAGAATGGGATTGTAACTGGCCTGGAGCCAGATCACTTTGCCGCCCTTGCCGAGGCGCTTGTATTCGCCGGACTGGAACTCGCCGCGATTGAGATTTTCCCAGAATGTCTTGTAGCTCGCCTGCCTGTGTTCGGATGGTTCGACAAGCATGCGGTGGTGCTGGCTGCTGAGCTCGTCGAGCGAATACCCGACGGTCGAGAGGAAGTTGGCGTTCGCGTGCCGGATGGTGCCGTCCATGGAGAACTCGATCAGCGCCTGGGACCGATTGATGGCTGCAAGCTGCGCGTCGAGCTCCGTCGACTTGGATGAAAACATCGTGCGTCCCCCGTGAAAACATGAAGCAGCGCCCGAATCATTATTTTGATAGCTGCAAATCCTCCGTTACCTGAAAGATATTTCACTGTCTATTACACGCTGCTCAAATTTCAGCCACGTTTTGACAAGGAATTCCCAGATCTTAATCTGCCGCATGAAGATGCTATGACGTTCTCGCAACAAAAAAGGCCGCCAAGATCTGGCGGCCTTTTTCGCGTCTAGAGGTCTTGTTCAGCGCGTGGTCGGCATCGGCCTGTGGGCCGGCTCGTGGTGTTCGGGCTGCGCGCTGGCCGGGCCCACGTAGGGGGTTCCGGGCGTGTAGCGGAACGGGAACGCCAAGTGCTCGCGGTAGGACTTCGGGAACTGCGGGACGTCGTCGATACCCATGTCGTTGGCGGTGATGGGACGGGGCGGCTCCGGCTGGAAGGTGCCGAACATGCGGTCCCACACGGTGAGGAAGAGGCCGAAGTTGACGTCGCCTTCCTTGCCCCAGTTGACGTGGTGGAGGTGGTGGATTTTGCCGATCGACAGGTGATTGCGGAGCGGCCCGAGGGCGGCATCGACATTCGAATGCTGCACGATGAGCTGCACGGAGATCACGAAGCCGAGGAGCGTCGCCACTTCGACGGGCATGCCGCAAATCGCCATCGGCGCGGTGCCGAGGGCCATGTCGAGCGCCTGATGGAGCGGGTGGCGGACAAGGCCGTTGAAGCCGTAGAGCCGCGAGACGCCGTGATGAACCGCGTGCAGCTTCCAAAGCGTCGCGTAACGGTGGCTCAGCCAATGAATGAACGTGAACATGAAGTCGGCGATGACCAGCGCCAGGACGAGCTGGGCGAGGAGGGGCCACTCGCGCGGCCAGATGCCGATCAGTCCGCCGGGCTTGATGCTGAACAGCCAGGCGATGAACGGGATCATCAGGATGCCCGTCAGGCTCGTGCCCTCATAGACGATGGTGTGCCAGATGTTGGTCTGCTCGTCGCCGTGGGAGTGGTTCCACTCCTCGTGGAAGGGCAGAGCGCGCTCGGCGATGTGCGATGTTGCAAAGGCAAGGGCCAGCAACGGGGCGAGCCACGCATACGAGTGGCCGTTGGCCACGATGAAGAAGGCCGCGCCGTTCAACCCGATCACCATGAACGGGAAATAGCCGTAGCGGACGATGGTCTGCCAATGTCCAGGTTGCATCACATCCTCAGTGCGTCGTTGGTGTCGCCGTGTTTAACCGGGGAGCCAGGAACCGCGCATGCAAAAGTCGGTTGCTGGTAAACAGTCGAGAAAGACCAATGGTGGGTAACGCTCGACAGATCAATTTGATCCGGATCAGCGTGTTGCTTCATTGGGCTAAGATGTCGCATGTAACTCTGGCATCATCCGATCACGAACGTTATTGCCGCAGCACAGTTCATCCTGCGCGATCCTTCGCGCCGGTCGTTCCGTTGCTGTTTCAGACGTCAGATTAAATCTCTCCCGGACTGGCAGCGCCGCGCGCCCTTGCGGCCGGCGTCGCCGAGGCGGCGGTCCGTTGCGGCGGCGCATACGGGATTTCGGTTCCGGGGCAATAGAGACGCGGGAACGCAAGGTGGGCGCTGTAGGTGGTCGGAAAGTCCGGCACTTCGTCGATGCCAAGGTCGCCGGCGCGGATTGGTCTCGGCGGCTCGGGCGCGAACGTGCCGAGCAGGCGGTCCCATACGGTTGAGAACAGCCCGAAGTTGACGTCGCCCTCCTTGCCCCAGTTGACGTGGTGGAGGTGGTGGATCTTGCCGATCGACAGGTGATTGCGAAACGGCCCGAGGGCGGCATCGACATTCGAGTGCTGGACGATGAGTTGTATGGAAATGACGAACCCGAGCAGCGCGGCGACCTGAACGGGCATGCCGGCAAGCGCCATCGGCGCCGACCCGACGGCCATGTCCAAGGCTTGATGCAGGGGATGGCGGACAAGGCCGTTGAAGCCGTAGAGCCGCGAGACACCGTGATGGACCGCGTGCAGGCGCCAGAGCCAACTGAAGCGATGGCTGAAATAGTGCACCATCGTGAAGGTGAAATCGGTGACGACGAGGGCCATGGCGAGCTGGGCCCACATCGGCCATTCCCGGGGCCAGAGCCCAATCAGCGTGCCGGGCGTGATGCTCAACGCCCAGGCCACGAGCGGGATCATCAGCACGCCGATGGCGCTGGTGCTCTCGTAGACGATCGTGTGCCAGACGTTGGCCTGGCCATCGCCGTGGCCGTGGTTCCATTCCTCGTGCACGGGAAGGACGCGCTCGGCCGCGAAGGCGGTTGCAAAGGCAACGGCCAGCAGCGCCGGCAGCCAGAGATAGGAATGCCCGTTGGCGATGGCGTAGTAGGCGGCGCCGTTCAGCCCCAGGACCATGGCGGGAACGTATGCGTACCGAACGATTGTGCGCAGACCGTTGGATCTCATCATGAACCCCATAATCCCGTTCGAGTGTAGGCTCGTTCGGGCGGCTCAGAGCGCGAGTTCGGCGGCGTTGGTAAACACCCCCGGCGTCGCGTCGAGATCTCCTGCTTAGGTTATGCTCCCTAGGTAGTCGAGCGCAATTCGACGATGAGGGTTCTGAGGGCGGCCCCGGTCGTGACGGGGAGGGCACATTCGGGACCGATGCAGACGTAGGCGGCCGGCTTGCCGTCGATCGCCGATTTTCCGTCGAGCGCGGCGACAGGCGGGAGAGACGAGGTGGGCGGAGGGGTCGCCACCGTGAGCTCGGCCGCGCCTGGCATCGACAACGCGTGGAGCTGGTGGAGCAGGTCGCGTCCGTCGTCGGCGCCTTCAGCCTTCGCCACGACCACGAGTTGTGGCGACAAGAGATCGAACGAGGCCGCCAGCAGTCCGGTGTGGGCGGCAAGGTTCTGCGCCATGTCCTGCGCGAACGCGTGCGCGGTTTCCTCGGCGCGCTGCTGGTAAGTCTGGTCGCCGGTCAGGAGAGCGAGCATGGCCAGGTTGGACACCATCACCGAATTGGCTGACGGGGTGGCATCGTCGCTGCCGGGCTTCAGGCGCACGATCACATCCTGGGTGTCGTCGGCGGCGGTGAAGTAGCCGCCCCCGTCCGCGTCCCAATAGTGGGTATCGAGCACCTTCACCCATCCCTCGGCGGTCTCGAGGTAGGTGCGCTCGCCCGTTGCCTGGAACAGACGCAACGCGCCCCAGATCATGTTGGCGTAGTCGCTCGCCGTGGCAGGTGCACGGCCCTGGCCGTGACGCACCGAGTGCACGAGGCGACTGGATACCGTCATCGTTTCCGCAACAAAGGTGAAGGCTGTTTTCGCCATCGTCACCCACGGTGCACGATCGAAGACGACACCTGCACGCGCGAGCGCGGCGATCATCAGGCCGTTCCAATCGGCGAGCACCTTGTCGTCCCAGCCGGGACGGACGCGTTTGCCGCGGGCTTCGAGGAGCTTTGCGCGCAGGGCGGCGAGCTCGGCTTCATTGTCGGGCAGATCGGATCCCTTTGCGTTGAGGCGGTTCAGGATCGTGTGGCCTTCCCAGTTGCCTTCGGGGGTGACGTCGTAGGCTCGTCCGAACACGGCGGCCTGCTCCGGCCCGAGCACGGCTTCGATCTCGGTGGCCGACCAGACGTAGAACCGGCCTTCCTCGCCTTCCGAGTCCGCGTCGAGCGCGGAGGCGAAGCCGCCGCCGTCGACGATCATCTCGCGGGCGAGCCAGTCGACGGTTTCAGCGATGCGCGCTTCAAGCAACGGGCTTTGCGTTTCGCGCCAGACCTCCGTCATCAGGTCGATCAGCAGTGCGTTGTCGTAGAGCATCTTCTCGAAGTGCGGGGCGAGCCAGAACTCGTCGACCGAGTAGCGCGCGAAGCCACCGCCAAGGTGATCGTAGATGCCGCCCTGTGAGATGCGCTCCAACGTCTTGGTGACAGCGGCCTCGGCGGACTTGTCCTTGTAGCGGATGGCGCCGCGCCACAGGAGCCAGAAGAAGCTCCACTGCGGAAACTTGGGTGCACCCGTGATCCCGCCGTTGATGGGATCCACCACCCGCGCCAGGCGCTGGGTGACCTCGCGCAAGAGAGTATGGGTGACGGATGTTTCTGCATCGGTCACCGGGCGGTGACTGAGTGCGTGCACCAAGGCCGCGGCGTTGCTCGCGACCTTCTCTGGCTCCTGGCGGTAGATGTTCGAGATGCGCTGCAGGACATCGACGAAGGGGGGACGGCCGTATGCGCCCTGCTTCGGAAAGTAGGTGCCGCCCCAGAACGGGCGTGCGTCTGCGTCGAGGAACATCGTCAGCGGCCAGCCGCCCTGCTGGCCGAGCCGGTGGAGGGCGCCCATGTAGATGGCGTCGATGTCGGGCCGTTCCTCGCGGTCGACTTTGATGTTCACGAATAGCTCGTTCATCACCGCGGCCGTCGCCTCGTCCTCGAAGCTCTCGTGCGCCATGACGTGACACCAGTGGCAGGCGGAGTACCCGACCGACAGAAGGATGGGCTTTCCCGTTCGCTTGGCTTCGGCCAACGCTTCCGGACCCCAGGCCCACCAGTGGACGGGATTGTCCCGGTGCTGCACCAGGTAGGGGCTGCTCTCGTCGCCGAGGCGGTTGCGGCTCATGCCTTCTGTCCTTTGTTTGGCTTTGCGGCCCGTGTCAGGTAAGTCGCGGGTGACGGCTTTGCGTTCCGACGAGGTTGCGTTCCAGCGAGACTAGCCATGACGACCACCCTTCAGCCAACCATCTTTGCGCTTGCCAGTGCACCGGGCCGCGCCGGCGTTGCCGTCGTGCGGATCTCGGGCACGGCGGCCGGGCGCGTGATCGACGCCATGGCCGCGCCGCGTCCCGAGGCGCGCCGCGCCACCGGGCGGTTCATCCGTCATCCGGAGAGCGGCGACAAGCTCGATCGCGGAGTGGTGCTCTGGTTTCCGGCTCCGGCGAGTTTCACGGGCGAGGACGTGGTGGAGCTTCATCTGCACGGCGGGCGCGCTGTGGTGGCGGCGGTGCTCACCGCGCTCGGCCTGCTGCCGGGGCTGCGCATGGCCGAGCCCGGCGAGTTCGCGAGGCGGGCATTCGAAGCGGGCAAGGTCGATCTCGCCGAGGTGGAAGGTCTTGCCGACCTCATCGATGCGGAGACCGAAGGCCAGCGGCGCCAGGCGCTCGCGCAGGCCTCGGGCGCTCTGTCTGATCTCTACGACGGCTGGCGCGCAAGCCTCGTCGATGCGCTCGCGCTGATCGAAGCCGGTCTCGATTTCGCCGATGAAGGCGATGTCGGGACGCGCACCTTCTCCGAGGCGACATCCGTCATCAAGGTGCTCAACCAAGCGGTGATCCATCACCTCGAGGACGGTCACCGCGGTGAGATCCTGCGCGACGGGTTTCGGGTGGCGCTCGTCGGTCCGCCGAACGCGGGCAAGTCGAGCCTGCTGAATGCTCTGGCGCGGCGGGACGCGGCGATCGTTTCGTCGGAAGCCGGGACGACGCGAGACGTGATCGAAGTGCGGCTGGATCTCGGCGGGCTGCCGGTCATCGTTTCCGACACGGCCGGGTTTCGCGAGGCCGCCGGAGATGTAGAGCGCGAAGGCATGCGGCGCAGCCTTGTGGCGGCGGAAGCGGCCGATCTCGTGCTCTGGCTCACGGAAGCGTCGGCGCCGGAGACCGCATTGCCGCCGGCGCTGGCGCCGCTCGCCGAGCGCACGCTGCTGGTGCTCAACAAGACAGACCTGATGGCGGGCGGCACGGCACCCGCGGCGCTGCCGGATGACATGGTGCCACTATCGGTGACGACTGGCGACGGGCTCGACGCGCTCATCAAGCGCATTGCGGTGATCGCTTCCGAGCGCATCGGTCACCATGCGGAACCTGCTCTCACGCAAGTCCGTCACCGGCGGCTCGTGGAAGCCTGCCGTGACAATCTCCAGGCCTTCCTCGACGGCGCATCGGAGGATGTGGAGCTTCGTGCGGAGGATTTGCGGCTTGCGGCAGACGCGCTCGGGCGCATCACGGGCCGCGTGGATGTCGAGGACGTTCTGGATCAGGTGTTCGGACGCTTCTGCATCGGAAAGTAGAGCGGCCTGGTCTTGTCTGGCTGCGGCTTGCGACGGCCAAGTGGCACGCAATGTTTCACGTGAATCCACTTTTTTGCGGCGACGCGCTGAAGCATCGCCGCTGGTCACGATCCGTTTCACGTGAATCCATTTCGCGCCTGAACCGACCCATCCTCATCGGTCCGTCATCCCGACGCAGGTCGGGACCCACGCAAGTCAATCTTCGCGCAGCGCTCCGGGCGTGCGGGCGGGTACGAGGATGTCGGGTTCGATTGCGCGGGCGACGATCCCCGCGTGGCACGATGTGTTTCACGTGAATCCTCTTTCGCGGCGATGCGTGGGAGCATCGCGTCTCCCAGCACGATCCGTTTCACGTGAATCCAAATCTTGCCGGGGTTGATGCCGGTTGTGCGCGCTGGCGGTGCCGCCCGTCCTGGGAGTCATCCTAGGCCTCGTGCCTAGGATCCATCGCGCAGCGGCAACGAAGCGTGGAGGTGGCGGCCAAGTCATGCTTCCTGGTGAGTCCCCTTCCCATGCTGAACCTTGGGTCCTCGGGCGTCCCTGCGAGCATGGCTGCGCCATGATCCCGAGGATGACAGTGAAGGGCGACGTCGGGAGCGACACGGGGGTCGCGTAGCAGCTCAATCGGCATGCAATGTTTCACGTGAATCCACTTTTGCGCGGATACTGGCACCCGATGTTTCACGTGAATCAGCGACGGCACCCGTCTTGCGCATCGCGCGGCGCCGGACGTGCGCTCGCCGTTCGAGGCGTCTCCGGCCGAGAGCTGGATCCTAGGCACAAGGCCTAGGATGACAGTGTGGGTGAGTGTCTCATCGCCAGTCAGGGAGCGCTTTGCCCGCCCCGTCAAACCGCCTAACGGCTCAGGGCGGACTGCATGTCGGCGTTGGAGGCGAATGCCGACTGGACGACGACCGTATCCGGCACATCAGGCAGGCTTGCGGTCTGAGACTTGGGGCGGCAGCGGTCACGGGCGAGCGCGAGAAGGTGCGCGTTGCGCTGGGAGAGGGCGTCGGCCTCCTTGCCGGCTGCGTTCTGGAAGTCGAGCCCGATCCAGGCCGGCCACACGAAGATGCCCGCGACGCCTGCAACGACGTTCTGGCCGAGCTTGAAGCCCTGCTCGGCGGAAAGGTCGGTGATCTTGGCATTATTGATGCGCGTCTCGGCCTCGATGGCCTCGCACGTCACGTGCTTGTCGGACGCCAGCACGAGCGGGGAAATCTCCGGCGCGCGGCCCGCACAGCCGCTCAGCGTCAACGCGACGCTCACCCCAACGCTCACCCCCGTGACACCTTTCAGCATACAGCACTCCCCCCAACAAACGCCGAGGTAGCGTCGGCTGGAAATGAGGTGTCCGTAAGCGGCGGAATCTCCCTTTCCACATCAAAACGGAGATTTCCACGGCTTGCGTGCGCTTTGACCCTCGCGCAGGCGTCCTGTATCTCTCGCCGGACTCTTGGATGGGCGAAAGCGGATGGACGAGACAACTTTCGATGTGATCGTCGTGGGCGGCGGACATGCGGGCGTGGAAGCGGCCGCCGCTGCCGCGCGCATGGGCGCGTCGGTGGCGCTCGTCACGCACAAGTTCGCGACCATCGGAGAAATGTCGTGCAACCCCGCGATTGGTGGTCTCGGGAAGGGTCATCTGGTTCGCGAAATCGACGCGCTCGACGGCCTCATGGGCCGCGTGGCGGACGCGGCCGGCATTCAGTTCCGGTTGCTCAACAGGTCGAAGGGGCCGGCCGTGCAGGGCCCGCGCGCGCAGGCGGACCGGACGCTCTACCGCGAGGCGATGCAGGCGGCTGTCCGCGCGACGCCGGGGCTCACTGTGCTCGAAGGCGCGGTCGAAGATCTGATCGTCGATGGGGGCGAGGTCGGCGGCATCGTCACGCAGGCCGGCGTGCGTATCCGGGCCGGCGCTGTGGTGTTGACGACTGGTACTTTTCTAAACGGTCTCATCCACTTAGGCGATCAAACTCATTCGGCAGGTCGGGTTGGCGACGCGCCCGCGCTGAAGCTCTCCGAGCGGCTCTATGGGCTGGGCCTCGCAATGGGCCGGCTCAAGACCGGAACGCCCGCGCGCCTCGACCGGCGGTCGATCGATTGGGATTCGCTCGAGCAGCAGGCGGGCGACGAGGAGCCCGTGCCGTTCTCGTTCCTGACCGAGCGCATCACCAACCGCCAAGTGACATGCGCCGTAACGGCGACGACGGAGGCCACGCACGAGATCATTCGCGCAAATCTGGCGCGATCGCCGATGTATTCGGGGCAGATCGCGTCCAAGGGGCCGCGCTATTGCCCGTCCATCGAGGACAAGGTGGTGCGGTTTGCCGACAGGGCGGCGCACCAGGTGTTTCTCGAGCCGGAAGGCCTCGACGGCGAGACGGTCTATCCGAACGGCGTTTCGACGTCTTTGCCCGCCGATGTGCAAGAGGCTTTTCTTAAGACATTACCAGGACTTGAGCGCGTTATGTTAAAGCGTCCTGGTTACGCGATCGAATACGATTACGTCGACCCGCGCGCGTTGCTGCCGACGCTCGAAACCAAGATCCTGGGCCGGCTTTTTCTGGCCGGGCAGATCAATGGCACGACCGGGTACGAGGAAGCGGGCGCTCAGGGGCTGGCTGCGGGCATCAATGCCGCCTTGCGGGCGTCCGGCGGGGCCAAAACCTTCGTTGTTTCGCGCGCCGATGCCTATCTCGGCGTCATGATCGACGATCTGGTGACGCGAGGGGTCACGGAGCCCTATCGAATGTTCACGTCGCGCGCCGAATTTCGCTTGCGGCTGCGGGCAGATAACGCCGATCAAAGGTTAACGCCGCTGGGTGAGAACATTGCGTGCGTGAGCCTCGTTCGTTCACGGTCGTATCATAATAAAAACAATGCATTACGTGATACTGCTAATCTACTTTCTCAAAAAACGCTCACACCGTCAGAAGCGGAACGAATCGGAATCGAAATTAACCAGGACGGGAGGCGGCGTTCGGCATTCGAACTTCTGTCTTATCCTGCAGTGACCTTCGCGCGCTTGGCTGAGATTTGGCCTGAGCTTCTTTCCGTCGACCCGGCGGTTGCGGCGCAAACAGAAATTGACGCTCGGTACGCCTCTTACGTGCGTCGGCAGGAGCTCGATGTGGCGGCGCTGCGGAAAGATGAGGGGATCGCGATCCCGGCGGATTTTGACTATGCGGCGCTTCCGAGCCTCAAAGCGGAGCTGCGTCTCAAGCTGGCGACGCAGCGGCCGGCCACGCTCGCGCAAGCCGCGCGCCTCGAAGGCATGACGCCGGCGGCGCTCATGGTGATTCTGGCGGCCGTGAAGAAGCAAGCGGCGCAAAAGAAGGCCTCATGAGCCCGCGTCCGGCCCACATCGGCAGCGCCGAGGCGTTCCAACAGGCTTTCGGCGTTTCACGTGAAACCCTCGACCGGCTCAAGACCTATGAGACGCTGCTCAAGACGTGGCAGCGGACGATCAACCTCGTCGCCCCGTCGACCCTGGACGACGTTTGGCACCGCCATTTCGCGGATTCAGCCCAACTGTTTGCTGTTTCACGTGAATCGGCACAGTTCGTGGCGTTTGAGGCGGACAAACCGGAGGGAGAAAAAAGCGCCGGCCCGCGAAACTGGCTCGATTTAGGGTCCGGAGGCGGGTTTCCGGGGCTCGTTCTGGCCATTCTACTGGCCGAACGCGATCCGGCGGCCCGCATGACGCTCGTGGAATCGGATTCGCGGAAGGCCGCGTTCCTGGGCGAGGTGGCCCGCAAGACCGGCGTGGCTGTGGAGATTCGCACGGAGCGGAGCGAAAAATTCGCGACTCAGGCTAAGTCTCAGATAAGAGACGTGATCACTGCGCGTGCGTTGGCGCCTTTGCCGAAGCTGTTGGGGCTCGTATTCCCGTATTTTTCGCCTCATACCGTGGCTGTGTTCCCGAAAGGGCGCGATGCGGCGGCGGAACTGGCCCAGGCGGCAGACGCATTCCGGTTTGACGCCACGACCGAGCCGAGTTTGACCGACGACGAGGCGCGCATCGTGATCTTGAGAAATTTGGCTGTTAAGTCGGAGGGTTAGCCCCGTGACAGGCCCTGGTTCGAACCTCAGAGTTCTGGCGATTGCCAATCAGAAGGGCGGCGTGGGCAAAACCACGACCGCGATTAATCTCGGAACGGCGCTGGCCGCGATCGGCGAGCGCGTGCTCGTGTTGGATCTCGATCCGCAGGGCAACGCGTCGACGGGCCTCGGCGTGCCGCCGGATGCCCGGAAACTTACGTCCTACGATGCCGTTCTCGGTACCGTGAGCCTCATCGAGGCGGCCGTTCCGACTGCAATTCCTGGACTTTTCGTCGTACCGGCGAACTCGGACCTGGTCGGCCTCGAAGCCGATCTTTCGGGAGATGCCAGCCGCGCCTACAAGCTGCGGGACGCGGTCGCGGCGCTCGTGGCGCAGGCGCAGTCGAAACCCGCCGATCAGGCCTTCAAGTACGTCCTGATCGACTGCCCGCCGTCGCTCAATATCCTAACCTTGAACGCGCTGGCGGCGGCAAATGCCGTTCTGGTGCCTGTTCAGTGCGAGTTTTTCGCGCTGGAAGGCATTTCGCAGCTCAAGGACACGATCGATCAGATCCGGGCGACGCTCAATCCGCGCCTCGAAATCCAGGGCGTCGTGCTGACCATGCATGACGCGCGGACGACGCTCTCGCGCGAAGTCGCCGACGAAGTACGGGCCTTCTTCGGCCCCAAGGTCTACGAATCGATGATCCCGCGGAACACGCGGGTCGCGGAGGCTCCCTCGCACGGCAAGCCGATCCTTCTCTACGATTACGACTGCGCGGGCAGCCAGGCCTACATTCGCCTTGCGACCGAGATCATCGAACGCGAGCGTCACACGAAAGCTGCGTAACGGCCTTAAAACACACGATAAACGGGTCAAGTCATGAACTCAGCGCTACCCAAGAGCCGGCTCGGCCGGGGATTGGCCTCTCTGATCGGGGAGTCGCCGCAAAGCCAGCCGCGTCTGCCGGCGGAGGGCGAGCAGCGGCTTTGCCCCGTGGACCAGTTGCGCAGCGGCCGGTTCAACCCGCGCAAGGATTTCGTCGAGCAGGATCTGGCCGAGCTTTCGGAATCGATCCGCACCAAGGGTCTCGTACAACCCATCGTGGTCCGGCCGCATCCTGAGGATGCCCAGGCCTACGAAATCGTCGCTGGTGAGCGGCGCTGGCGCGCCTCCCAGAAGGCCGGGCTGCATATGGTCCCGGTCATTATCCGCGACCTGTCGGACCGCGAAGTTCTCGAACTCGCGATTATCGAGAACGTCCAGCGCGCCGACCTCAACGCCATCGAAGAGGCGAACGGCTACCGGGAGCTGATCGAGCGGTTCGACTATAGCCAGGAGCAAGTCTCCGAGATTATTGGCAAAAGCCGCAGCCACGTGGCGAACACTCTGCGTCTTCTCAAGCTGCCGGCGCCGGTCCAGGCGTATGTTCTCGATGGCCGGCTGACGGCCGGGCACGCACGCGCGCTGGTCGGGCGCGACGACGCGGAGGCGCTGGCGCTCAGGATCGTTGAGCAGGGGCTCAACGTGCGCGAAGCTGAGGCCTTGGGGCAGGCGGGCCCGATCGGCGTTGCGGGTCCGACGGGGGCGCGCAAGGTCCGGGACAAGGATCCGGATACGAAGGCCTTCGAAAAGGAGCTGGCCGATACGCTCGGCCTCAAGGTCGAGGTCAAGCGCGGTTCGGGCGAGAGCGGCAACCTCGTGATCAAGTACGGGAATTTCGATCAGCTCGACTACATCCGCATGCGGCTGACGGGCGCGACAGGCGGCTAAAGGGTTCGCCGTTCGCTTTTTCGCAAGATGAGGTGCCCTACCTTCGTCGGAAATGGGCGTGGCACGTTAAGCTCGCGAAGGCTGAGGACTGGACAGCGCGCTCCCACGGTGCTTAACGCCGTGTTCTGCCGCGCCGGTTCTGCGCCGGTGGGATGTTGGCGCGGCGGTCTCTTCCCGGCACGAAAGCGAATACCATGAGCAACGACGTTCTTTCCCGTCTGGCCGCGACGATTAAGGCGCGGCGGAGCGAGCCCGCGTCCGCGTCCTATACGCGGCAATTGCTGGACAAGGGTCCGGCGCATTGCGCCAAAAAGCTCGGCGAGGAAGCCATCGAGACGGTGCTGGCCGGCGCCGGCGAGGGCGATGCGGCGCTGCGTGCGGAAGCGGCGGATCTTCTTTATCATTTGCTGGTGCTCCTCGAGGCGCGCGGTGTCGCCTGGGACGACGTGCTGGCTGTCCTGGACAAGCGGGCCGGTCAATCTGGTCTGGAAGAGAAGGCGGCGCGTTCGCGCTGACCGGCTCGCGCCAGGGCCGGCAATCGTCGATGCGGTTGGCGCGGCCCCGTGTGTGTGCAACTTTGAAGGAGGAGCCAGGTGAGGCTCCCGGGTGCGAACATGACCACGGCGCTGGATATCGCGGATGCGGGCAAAGGCCCGGCGTCTGACGGACGCAGCCGGTCGAGCGGCGACCTGAATTTTTCTCCCTACCGGATTTTTACTCGCGAGCAGTGGGCTAAACTGCGCGCCGACACCCCAATGACGCTGGAATCTCAAGAGCTTGAGATTCTATCCGGCATCCTGGAGGAGCTGAGCGTCGAGGAGGTGGAGACAATTTATCTCCCTTTGTCACGCCTGCTCAATCTGTACGTTGCTGCAGCGCAAAAACTGCATGCGGTGAGCTCGACCTTTCTCGGCCGGACCGACTGCAAGGTCCCCTTCATCATCGGTGTGGCGGGGTCGGTTGCAGTCGGTAAGAGTACGACAGCGCGCGTGCTCAAAGCGCTTCTGGCGCGATGGCCGGACCATCCGCGCGTCGATCTTTTGACGACCGACGGCTTCCTGTACGCCAACCGGGAGCTTGAAGCGCGCGACCTGATGAACCGGAAGGGGTTTCCGGAGAGCTTCGACACGGCCCGGCTGATCAAGTTCCTGGCCGACGTCAAAAGCGGCAAGGCCGCGATCGAGGCTCCGGTCTACTCCCACTTCTTCTACGACATCATGCCGGGGCAGACGGTCGTCATCGACCGGCCGGACATTCTGATCGTCGAGGGCCTCAACGTGCTGCAGCCCGCCACGTACGAGCGCGGGTCGGACGCGGGGCCTTTCGTGTCGGATTTCATCGACTTCTCGATTTTCATCGACGCGGAGCCTGAGCTGATCGAGCGGTGGTACGTGGAGCGCTTCATGCGGCTCCGCAGCACGGCGTTCCGGGATCCGGCGTCGTTCTTCCATCGCTACGTGACGCTCACGCACGACAACGCGGTGGCGCGGGCGCTGGAGCTTTGGCGGACGATCAACCTCAAGAACCTGGTCGACAACATCCTGCCGACCCGTCCGCGTGCGCGGCTGATCCTGCACAAGGCGCAGGACCACAGCGTCAAGACTGTTGCGCTGCGAAATCTCTGATTCGATCTGATCGAATTTCGAGCAATCGGGAATTTATTTTCGCAAAGAGCCGAATCGGCCTCGCTGGTTTGCGCCTGTCTGGGCTCAGTCGCTCGGAATATTTTGCATAACGCTTCAAGGCATTATGGCTCTCCCGGATATTTTGGGAATAAGTCCCTCTAGACTTGCTGCGGCGCGGCAATCAATTATGGGAAATATTCCTGCTTTTCTCTCAAGGAGATCTATCATGAAGCGCACCGTAGCCCTCGCCGCCGCTCTCGCATTCTGCTCGACCGCAGCATTTGCAGACGACAAGCCGACCGCTGATGAATCGGCGAAGATCAAGGACGCCGTTGCCGCCTGGGGCTGCGAAGGCGGCAGCTACGAGAAGGAGACCGAGGGTTCGGGCGTGTACGAGGCTGAGGACGTCAAGTGCAAGTCCGGCCAGTACGATTTCCGCCTCGACAAGGATTTCAAGGTGTTCGTGATCACCAAGGACTAAGGCGCACCTGGGATCGAGCCTGTCTCCCCCAAGCGTCCATACGAAAAGGCGGCTCTCCGAAAGGAGGGCCGCCTTTTTTACGTCGAATTCGATGACCGGGGCAGGGTTTAAGGCTGCTGCCGGATCAGCCAACCAGCTTTTCGAGCTTGGCGAGGATCGCGCCGCCCATCTCGGTGGTGCCGACCTGGCGCATGCCGGGCTGCATGATGTCGCCCGTGCGATAGCCATCCGAAAGGACGCCGGCGATGGCCTGGTCGATGAGATCGGCCTCCGCTCCCATGCCGCACGAATAGCGCAGCGCCATGCCGAAGCTCGCGATGGTCGCGATCGGATTGGCGAGGCCCTTGCCGGCGATGTCCGGGGCCGAGCCGTGAACGGGCTCGTACAGGGCGAGCCGCTTGCCGGTCGTCGGGTTCTCGGCGCCGAGCGAGGCCGAGGGGAGCATGCCGAGCGAGCCGGTCGCCATCGCCGCTTCGTCCGACAGCACGTCGCCGAAGAGGTTATCGGTGACGATGACGTCGAACTGCTTCGGGTTGCGGACGAGCTGCATGGCGCAGTTGTCGGCCAGGATGTGGTGCAGCTCGACGTCCGGGGCGTAGGACTTGTGGGTCGCGGTCACGACCTCGTTCCACAGCACGCCGGTCTTCATGACGTTGCGCTTCTCGGCCGAATGGACCTTGTTGCCGCGCTTGCGGGCGAGGTCGAAAGCGACCTTGGCGATGCGCTCGATTTCGCGCGTCGTATAGATCTGCGTGTCGATGGCGCGCTTCTGGCCGTTCTCGAGCGTCACGATTTCCTTCGGCTCGCCGAAGTAGACGCCGCCGGTGAGCTCGCGCACGATCATGATGTCGAGGCCTTCGACCAGCTCGCGCTTGAGCGAGGAGGCGTCGGCCAGCGCGGGATAGCAAATGGCGGGGCGCAGGTTGGCGAACAGGTCGAGATCCTTGCGCAGGCGGAGCAGGCCGGCCTCGGGACGAACCTCGTAGGGCACCTTGTCCCACTGCGGGCCGCCGACGGCGCCGAAGATCACCGCATCAGAAGCCTTGGCCTTGGCGACGCAGGCGTCGGTCACGGCGACGCCGTGCTTGTCGTAGGCCGAGCCGCCGACGAGGTCGAACTCGGTCTGGAATTTGGACGTGCCGCTCTTCTTGTTGAAGAAGGAGATGATGCGTTCCACCTCGGCCATGGTTTCAAGGCCGATGCCATCGCCGGGCAGGAGAAGCAGCTTGAGCGTCGTCATGTGTCGAGGTTCCGTCCGAGGGTTGGGTTTGCGTGGCTCGCGTACTACCGCGCCGCCTCGCGCCCTGCAAGCGGACCTAAGCCTGGGCGTCTCGCCCGACGGCCGCGACGCGGGCGGGCGGCGTTAACCTATGAAGGGGACGGCGACGAGAAGCAGGAAGCCGTTGAGGGTGATCACCGTGCCCGCGACACCCATGACGGCGCTGGCGATGAGGACGGCGGACCCACCCGAGATGATGGCGACGGACGCCAGCACGATGGCGATCTGCAGAAGGGCCTGCCCGTAGTCGAAGTACGGGTCCTTGCGGAGCGCGAGGTCGCGGGCGGTTTCGAGCGCCTTGCCGCGCATGAACAGCTCGTCGAGGCCTTCGCCCGATTTGGGATCGGAGGTGAGCTTGCGATCCTCGGCCTTGTAGTCGGCGACCTTCTTTTCGATGGCCGCGCGGGTCTCGGCGCTGAGGGATGGGTTCGCAAGCGCGACCAGCTCCAGTTCGTCGGCCTGCGTTCTCAGGACATGGCGGCGCAAGTTCTTGGCCTGGAAGAAGTTCCAGGTGTTCGCGGCCTCGATGTTCTTGAGCGTGGCGTCTTTGGCGGCGTTGCCGCCGCCGAGCGTGCAGACGGCCAGGATGACGGCGAGCACGCCGATGTAGACGCCGATCCAGCGGTCGCGGCGGTGGTTGGCTGCGGTCGTGTCGTGGGCCAGATGATCAGCCAAGGCCACTGTCGCGGCCTTCAGAACGGACCAGCTCGCGGTATTCTGCGACGTCGCCCGTTTCGGTCATCCGGTAGACCTGGGGGGCTGCCGTTGCAAGCTCGCGGTCGAGGATCTGATCCTCGGAGAGCTTCTCGAGAGACATGATGAGTGCGCGCAGCGAGTTGCCGTGCGCGGCGACGATGACGTTCTTGCCGGCGGCCACGTGCGGCCAGATGAATTCCTGATAGTAGGGCAGGACGCGGTCGGCCGTGTGCTTCAAGCTCTCGCCGCCCGGAGGGGGAATGTCGAAGCTGCGGCGCCAGGCGAGCACCTGCTCTTCGCCCCACCGCTCACGGGCCTCTTCCTTGTTGAGGCCGGAGAGCTCGCCGTAATCGCGCTCGTTCAGCGCGGCGTTCTCGAACACTTCGGGGGCATCGCCGCCGATTTCGCCGAGGATGATGTCGAGGGTGTGCTGGGCGCGCTTGAGCTTGCTGGTGAAGGCGACGTCGAACCGGAGGCCTTCGGACTTCAGGACGCGGCCGGCCCAAAGGGCTTCGATCACGCCCTTATCGGTGAGGTCCGGATTGCGAATGCCGGTGAAGATATTCTTCTTGTTCCATTCGCTCTCTCCATGGCGCACGAGCACGAGTTTGTTCGTCATGGAGTCTACCCGTTTCGTCCTTTGCAACGTCGACATGCGTTTCAAATTCCTAATACATCGCTCATGCTGAAAAGTCCGGGTCCTTTGCCTTGGCCCCAGAGTGCCGCCTTGACGGCACCACGCGCGAAGATGCTCCGATCGCCGGCCTTGTGAGTGATCTCGATGCGCTCGCCTTCGCCCGCGAAGATGACGGTGTGGTCGCCGATGACGGAACCGCCCCGCAACGTGGCGAACCCGATGTTGCCGCGCTTGCGCGGTCCGGTGTAGCCGTCCCTCACCATGTCTGCGTTCGACTTGAGATCGATCTTTCTCCCCTCGGCCGCGGCGGCGCCGAGCATCAGTGCGGTCCCCGAGGGGGCGTCGACCTTGTGACGATGATGCATCTCGACGATCTCGATGTCGAAATCCGCGTCGAGGACTTCGGCGATGCGCCGCGTCACAGCCGTCAGCAGGTTGACACCCAGGCTCATGTTACCGGCCTTGATGACGGTAGCATGGCGGGCGGCAGACTTGATTGCGGTCTCGTCGCGCTCGTCCAGTCCGGTCGTGCCGATGACGTGCACGATGCCGGCCTGGCCGGCCAGCTCGGCCATTTCGATGGTGGCGGCGGGCGCGGTGAAATCGATGATGGCGTCGGACCGGCTGACGAGGTCGCGAGCGTTCGAGGTGACGGCGATGCCGAGGGCGGGGAGGCCGGCGAGAATGCCGAGGTCGGCGCCGATGTGGGGCGAGGAGCGGTTTTCCGTGCCGCCGCTCAGGACGCAGCCCGACGTCGTGGAAATCACACGGATCAGCTCGCGGCCCATACGGCCCGCTGCTCCAGTCACGGCGATTCTGACCTCGCTCATCGCAACCTCGTGTTTCGATTGCGCGCGATATAGCATGTGTGTGGCGGAGCGGAAGTGCGGCTCTTGGGCCAGGAGTCGGTTGTCAACGGTCGAGGGTCTGCTGCGGGCAGAATGAACCGCGCGCGCCACGGATTTTGGCCAAGATGGCGTGTACAAGGAAGCCCAGGGATCAGGCTGGCGTGGGAGGTCTGCCGATGAGCTGGCGCTCTGCGCATCTGATGGCGTTTCTGATCGTACTTTCGTGCACCCGCGCGGAGGCGATCCAACCCGTCAAAAGTCTTTATACAGCGCTTGATTTTGCGCACTGCAAACCGGCGCCTGGCGACCGGTCCGGCGAGGCGCGGATGTGCGCGGGGCTGCCGGGCTATCCGGTCTATGTGTCGGAAGGCAGCCGCGGCACGTACCTGAGCGTCGGTCCGGATGCGCACAAGCGCCGAGCTGCGCGGCAAACGCTTCGTGCTTTCAATACGTTGTTCGACAAGCGCGGCCAGCGGAGCACGATCGAGTGGCGGTTCGTGGTGCGCGGCGAGCAGCCCGTGCCCTACGCCACCATCGTGCGCTACTTCACGGAAAGCCCGTCGGGAGCCGGTGAGGTGCTGGTGGTCATGCGCGTGACGGATCGGGAAGCCTGTCAGGTGGCCTACGTCGATGCGCTGGCCAATCTCGACGCCATCGTGCTGGCGCGGAAGCTCGCGGATACGGTGGCGCGTCAGCGCTCGTGCCCGGCGGAACCCGCGGTTCAGGGTGCGGCCGGGCGCAGTCCGATGTGAGGCAAGCGTAAGAAGGGAGATGTGCTGGGCGTGCCGCGGCCTCAGGCCGGCCAAGCGAATGCAATCTTTTCGAGCTTGCGGCTGCCGATGTTCTCAATGGCCTGCTTCACGGGGCGGCCGCCCCGGCGCCAGTAGAAGTCGGTCGCCATCGTGTTGTCGGCGAGCGCCCAGACGATGAGGCCCTTGAGGCGGCGCTGGTCGAGACCGTGGCGGCATCCCTCGAACAGGTGTTCGCCGAGACCGAGGCCCTGATGGACCGGCGCAATGTAGAGCTCGTAGATCTCGCCCTGGTAGGGGCCGCGCGTGCGCGAAAACCCGAGCGTGGAGTAGCCGACGACGGTGCGCGAGGATTCGATGACGAGCAAACCATCGCCGCTGCGAATGACGCTCGCCCACCATTCGGGGCCGCGCCGGCGGATCATGTCGTCGAGATGGGTCTGAGGAAGGATGCCGCGGTAGGCTTGCAGCCAAGACTGCCTAAAGGTCTCCGCGACCGATGCGGCATCGGCGAGCCGGCCTTTGCGAATTTTGATATCGGAACGCGACCCTAACATTCCCGCACTATAGCGCGAATTTCGATGCGTGAAAGGCTCCACGCGCCGGACGCGAAGCAATTATTTTTTGGTCATAAAAAAAGCCCGGCGACCTAAGTCGCCGGGCTTCACGTCGTGCGCGAGAGTGAAACGTCGAAAGCCGATTAGCTGGCCTTCTTGATCTGGTCGAAGCTCTTCGTGGCAGCCGAGTTCAGGCTCTCGAAGGTCTGCTGTGCAACCTTGGTCGAAAGCTCGAAGAGCTCCTTCGACTGGGCACCAGCGGTCGTGAACTGCTGCTGCACGAACTGCGTCTGGAGGCGCAGGAACTCAGGGAAGGTCTTGGCGCGAGCGAGAGCCTGGGCAGCCTCGAAAACGGCTTCCGTGTTGGTCTCGGTGTTCTTCAGGACCTTGTCGCCGATCGACTTGGCGCCAGCCTGTGCTGCGATCAGCACTTCCTCGAGGACCTTGGCGTTGTCCTTGGCGACGGTGTTGAACTTGCCGTAGGTCTCGCGAGCCTTGGAAACGCTGTCCTCAGCGATGGCCTGGACCTGCTCCGGAATGCGGGCTTCCTTGGCGGCGGCGATGAAGTCTTGCGTCTGGCGGGTAAAGTCGTTCACGGGAATGCTCCTGTTGCAAAATCTTGGGACTGAGTGACGTCTGCGGGCGATGCGACTTGTCCGGGCAACGTCTGAACTCTTCGATCGTGACCATAGCAGCATTTTGCTGCGGTGCAACATTAAAATTTGCTGCCCTGCGGTACGAAATTCTCCGTTGGAGAAATACTGTTACCGATCGGTATCTTATCCTGAGTATATGACAGCACTCCAGCACGCGCCCTTCGCACGTGCGAGAAACTGTCGAAAAATCATGCTCTTACGGCTGAAGACTTGGGAAGCGGTCGCGGTAGCCCATGGCGGCCGGATCAAAGAGAATGTCCCGTGGCGTGAGGGTGCGGGCCAGGGCCATGCCCTCCAGTGTCCGGCACCGCGACAATGCGACGTAGGCCTGTCCGTGCGCGAACGTCCCGCGGCCGAGGTCGATGTAGACGCTGTCGAGCGTCAGCCCCTGCGCCTTGTGGATCGTGAGCGCCCAGGCGAGGCGGACGGGATACTGCTTGAAGGTGCCTGCAACCGTGCCGACGATCTTCTCCTGGTCCTTGTCGTAGGCGTAGCGGCGCTGCTCCCAGCTCGCGGGCTCCAGCTCGTGCTCGCGTCCTGCCACTTCGACGAACACCTTCGTTTCTTCGAGCCGGGAAATGCGGGCGATGGTGCCGTTCACCCAGCGGCGGTCCGGGTCGTTGCGCAGGATGATGACCTTGGCGCCCACTTTAAGAGTGAGAGCGCTGTCGGTTGGATGAGACGCCGACGTGAAGTCGCCCGTGATGCCGGCCTCGTAGGTGCGAGGCTGGGCGGGGAGAGCGTCGAGATAGGCCGAGTTGATGCGCTGGGCGGCGGCGTTGGTCGGCGTCAGGATGACGAACTGCTCGCCCTCGCTGAGGGTGCGGATGGGGCTGACGCGCGTGTTCAGATCGGCGAGGTCGTCTTCGTCGGCCTCGCCGTCGCGAATGCGGTTCAGGACTGAGATCAGCCGTTCGTCGCTCTGGCGGAAGACGTGCGTCAGCTCGAGGCGTGCGGTTCCCGCGCCCTCTCCGAGGGCCGGACAGGAAAAGAAGAACGGGCCGCCGAACTCCGAGTCCAGGTGCTGGGCGACCTCGGCTTCCTGCACGACGGGCGGAAGCTGATGCAGATCCCCGAACATGATGAGACGGACGCCGCCGAACGCTTCGCGCGGGCGGCCGCGGTTCACGCGCAGCGATTGGTCGATGGCCCACATCAGATCCGAACGAACCATCGACACTTCATCGATGACCAGGAAGCTGATCTTGCGCATCACCTGGCCGTTGCGGCTGCGGCGGATGTCGTCGGGGCGAATGAGGCGCGGGGGAAGGCCGAAGAAGGAGTGAATGGTCTGGCCGCCGACGTTGACGGCGGCGAGGCCGGTCGGCGCGACCGCGACGAGCTCGTGATCGAGCGTTGCCTTGAGAGCGCGCAGCAGCGTCGACTTGCCGGTGCCGGCGCGGCCGGTGACGAACAGATGCCCGTCAGCCTCGCGGACGTAGTCGACGGCGGCGGCATATTGCTCGGTCGGCGTGACGCCGGGCGGCCAGGACGCATCCGGCAATACGGCGGGCGGGCCCGCGGGCTGAGAGGGGGGAGGTGTCCGCAAGGCTAACCTTCTGATCCGGAACCGAGCCTCCGACCTAAAGTGATGCGGCAGCCGTGTCAAAGCGCAGCGGCCGGAGGGCCTGGGTGCGGCTTCAACCAATTGGTCCTTGAAAGCGGGGTCCGCGGCGCGTAAGTCAACGCCGCCTAGGATAAATTCCAATTTTTCGACACGGCCTAGGATATTCCCTAGCTGGGCGCCCCACCGTGGCGTCTCGCTGCTGAAAGGACGATCGAGACCATGGGCTACAAAGTCGCTGTCGTCGGCGCCACCGGAAACGTCGGGCGCGAGATGATGAATGTGCTGACCGAGCGCCGTTTCCCGGCCGATGAGGTGTTTGCCATTGCTTCGCGCCGTTCGCTCGGAACGGAAGTGTCGTATGGCGATCGCACACTCAAATGCCAGGATCTCGAAAAGTTCGATTTCTCGAAGGTCGACATCTGCCTGATGTCGGCGGGCTCCTCCGTGTCAAAGGAGTGGAGCCCCCGCATCGGCGCCATGGGTTGCGTCGTGATCGATAACTCGTCGTGCTGGCGTTACGACCGGGACGTGCCGCTCGTCGTGCCGGAGGTCAACCCGGACGCGCTCGCGGGCTTTTCGAAGAAGAACATCATCGCCAACCCGAACTGCTCGACGGCGCAGCTCGTCGTCGCGCTGAAGCCGCTGCATGACGCGGCGACGATCAAGCGCGTGGTCGTTTCGACCTATCAGTCCGTGTCGGGCGCGGGCAAGGATGCGATGGACGAGCTCTGGTCGCAGACCAAGGCCAAATACGTGCCGGGCACGGAAGTGGAACCGACGAAGTTCCCGAAGCAGATCGCCTTCAACTGCATTCCTCATATCGACGTCTTCATGGAAGACGGCTTTACGAAGGAAGAATGGAAGATGATGGCGGAGACGAAGAAGATCCTGGATCCCAAGATCAAGCTCACCGCTACGTGCGTGCGCGTGCCGGTGTTCGTCGGCCATTCGGAATCGGTCAACATCGAGTTCGCACGTGCGATCTCGGTCGAGGAGGCGCGCGAGCTTCTGAGCAATGCGCCGGGCATCCTGGTCGTCGACAAGCGCGAGCCGGGCGGCTACGTGACCCCGGTCGAGGCAGCCGGCGAATACGCGACCTATGTGTCGCGCATCCGCGAGGACGCGACGACCGAGAATGGCCTCGCGATGTGGGTCGTGTCGGACAATCTCTTGAAGGGCGCGGCGCTCAACACGGTGCAGATCGCCGAGACGCTGATCGAGCGCAACATGCTCAAGAAGGCGGCGTAACGCCTGCTCCGAAATCCATCATGGCCGCCGGTGTGCGGCCATGATGGGCGCTCGCGCCATTAGACCGGCGTTTGCTCTTCGTCCTCGGGCTTGTCGAGCGCATGGCGCTGCAGGAGCCCGACCTGGGCAATGGCGAAGACCATCGTGATCGGCATGATGCCGAATACCTTGAAGGCCACCCACGAGTCCGTCGACAGCAACCGCCAGGCGAATTCGTTCAGCACCGCGAGCAGCACGAAGAAGCAGGCCCAGCGGAAGGTGAGCTTGCGCCAGCCTTCTTCCGTCAGGCTGAACACGTCGCCGAACAGGTAGCGCAGCAGCGACTTTCCAAAGAACAGCCCGCCGAACAGCACGCTTGCGAAGATGGTGTTGACGATGGTGGGCTTGAGCTTGATGAACAGCTCGTCCTGCAGCCACAGCGTCAGTCCGCCGAAGACGAGAACCACCACGCCCGAGACGAGCGGCATGACAGGCACGCGCCCGAACAGGAAGCGGGAGGCGATCAGCGAGACGATTGTCGCGGCGATGAAGCAGCCCGTGCCGTAGAAGATGCCGGCGCGCGAATTGACGATGAAGAACACGACGAGCGGACCGAGCTCGACGAGGAATTTCAGGAGCTGCTGCGTGCCGCTGTCCTGCGTTTCGGTCTTCATCTCGGTCTGGCTCATCGACGTTCCATTTTTATCGGCGCTGCTTTGGGCGGTGCAGAGGGGTGCGCCTTAGAGGTGGTGCTTGCTCATCAGCTTCGTCAGGACCCACGCATAGAGCCCGCTCAGCGGAAGGACGACGAGAAGCTTGAACGCGATCCAGATGTCCAAGCCGTTCATGGCGTGTCCCAGGACGTTGTAGACCTGATCGTCCTTGAAGTAGAGCCGCACGGCTTCGTTCAGCAGCGCCGTGAACAGGAAGAACCAGGCGAAGCTCTTCGTAAAGGCGTTCCAACCGGCCTCAGTGTAGTGGAAGGTCTTCTCGAACACGTACTGGAAGAAGTTGCGCTTGAGATAGAGGCCGAGAAACAGGAAGCACGCGAACATCGCGTTGAAAATCGTGACCTTGATCTGCACCCACATCGGGTCGTGCGTGATCAGGGTCAGGGCGCCGAAGACGATCGTGACCGTCGAGGCGATCAGCGGGAACACCGGCGGACGGTGGAACATGTAGATCATCGCGATGATGGCGAGGACGGTGGTCGTGATCAGAGCCCAGGTTCCGGCGTTGATGCCGTACAACGCGTTGACGACGAACATCGTCACCAGCGGACCGAACTCGCTCATAATGTTGACGGTCTGCTCGGCGTTGAACGGATAGAGGCTTTTGCGGCTCATGGTCCCTTGGTCGTCCCTGGTTGTGCGTTCGCGGCAGGCGGAGTCCGTTCGAAACGTCCGGCGTCAAAGTTCGGCAATGGCGCGGGCGTAATCCTTCGCAGAGAAACTTTGCAGATCTTCGACACCCTCGCCGACGCCGATGGCGTGAACAGGGAGGCCGTGCTTGGCGGCGATGGCGACGAGGATGCCGCCGCGCGCGGTGCCGTCGAGCTTCGTCATGATGAGGCCTGTCACGCCGGCGCGCTTGCCGAATACTTCCACCTGCTGCATCGCGTTCTGGCCCGTCGTCGCATCGAGCACGAGGAGCACGTCGTGCGGGGCCGTCTCGTCGACCTTGCGCAGCACGCGGACGACTTTCTCCAGCTCGGCCATCAGGCCTTCCTTGTTCTGAAGGCGGCCAGCGGTGTCGATGAGCAGAACGTCCGTTCCGGCTTCGCGCGCATCCTTGAGCGCGTCGAAGGCGAGACCCGACGCGTCGGCGCCGACGTCGCGGGCGATGACGGGCGCGCCCGTGCGCTCACCCCAGACCTTGAGCTGATCGATGGCAGCGGCGCGGAACGTGTCGCCGGCGGCGAGCATGACGCGGTGGCCTTCGCGCGAGAGCTTGGAGGCCAGCTTGCCGATGGTGGTGGTCTTGCCGCTGCCGTTGACGCCGAGCACGAGCACGACATGCGGCTTGTGGCTGGCATCGATGACGAGCGGGTGGGCGACGGGCTCGAGAACGCGCGCCACTTCGTCGGCCAAGATTTCGCGGATTTCCGTCGGCGTGACCATCTTGCCGAAACGGCCTTTGGACAGTGCGTCCGTGATGCGCGCCGACGTTTCGATGCCGAGGTCGGCGGCAAGCAGCACTTCCTCCAGCTCTTCGAGCGTGTCCGCGTCGAGCTTCTTCTTGGTGACGAGGCCGGTGATGCTTTCGGTGAGCCGCGACGACGTCTTGGCCATGCCCTGCTTGAGGCGCTCGAACCACCCGAGGCGTGCGGGGGGCGCTGCCGGGGGCGGTGGCGTCGCGGGCTCGGGGTCTTCGGGTTCTATGGGGAGCGGCGCTTCGACGTGAGGCGTGTCGTCAGCGTGCGCGACGTCCAGCTCGGTGCTGTCGAGCGCGGGCTCAGGCTGAGACGTGCTCTCAGGTGCCGGCGTTTCAAGCGCGGGTTCTTCGGGTGCGTGCGTTTCGGGCGCGAGGGCTTCCGGCGCCGCGGGTGCGTCGGAGCCTGGCCGGAGCCAGCGGCTGAACAGTCCCTTTTTCTTCGGTTCGCCGGTGCTCACGCGTGGACCGTCCCGTTGACGCGACGGCCGTTATGGCTGCCGAGGGTGGCCCATTGCATCGATCCCACGGGGACGTGCCGGTCGACGTGGACCTCGGCGTATTGCGGCGTGCGGCCGAGCTGATCGCGTTCCATCAGAATTTCGATGCGTTGTCCCTTCAGGCGGTCGAGGTAGCGGGCGTGGGCGGTCTCGCCCGCGGCGCGCAGCCGGATGGCGCGTTCCTTGATGGCCGGGCGGTCGACCTGCGGCATGCGCGCGGCGGGGGTGCCCTTGCGCGGCGAGAACGGGAAGACATGCAGGTACGTGAGACCGCAGCTCTCGATCAGGTCCAGCGTGTTGGCGAACATCTCTTCGGTCTCGGTCGGGAAACCTGCGATCAGGTCGGCGCCGAAGATTACGTCCGGACGCAGTCGGCGAACCTCATCGCAGAAACGGATGGCGTCATCGCGGCGGTGGCGGCGCTTCATGCGCTTCAGGATCAGATCGTCGCCAGCCTGCATCGACAGGTGGAGGTGCGGCATCAGGCGCGGCTCGGTGGCGATGGCGTCGAGCAGGTGCTCGTCCGCCTCGACCTGATCGACGGACGAGAGGCGCAGGCGCGGCAGCGCGGGCACGTGCTTGAGCACCTGCTTGACGAGGCGGCCCAGCGTCATGGGGCCGGGCAGGTCGGCGCCATAGGACGTGATGTCGACGCCGGTAAGGACGATCTCGGGGGAGCCCGCTTCGACGAGCTTGCGGACCTGCGCGACGATCTCGCCCGCGGGCACGGAGCGGGACGGGCCGCGGCCCATCGGAATGATGCAGAAGGTGCAGCGGTGATCGCAGCCGTTCTGGATCTGCACGAACGCGCGCGCCAGGCCGAAGCCCTCGATCATGTGATGCGCCGTCTCCTTGACGGCCATGATGTCGTTGACGGCGACGCGCGCGAGGCCGTCGTCTGCCAGGGCGCGAAAGGTCGCCGGGTCGAGCTTCTCGGCATTGCCGACGACATGATCGACGCCGTCGATGGCGGCGAATGTTTCAGGTTCGATCTGGGCGGCGCAGCCGGTGACGATGAGGCGCGCCGCCGGATGATCGCGGCGCAGGCGGCGAATGGTCTGGCGGGCCTGCGCCACGGCTTCGCCCGTCACGGCGCACGTGTTGACGATCACGCAATCGGTGAGCCCCGCGTCGGCCGCGTGGCGGCGCATGACCTCGGACTCGTAGGCGTTGAGCCGGCAGCCGAGGGTTACGATCTGGGGTTCGGACATCGGTCTTTCGGGGGACATTGTCACGCGACGTTCCCGGGTGATTAGGGCAATCGAGGGCGCCGAACAAGGCGGGGAAGCGCCGTAGCGACTGTTCGCTCAGTAGGGGATGCGCGCGAGGCTCATTAAATTCTGTAGTCTCCAAGACTTAAGCGTCAGGTGCCGATCCGGATCGCGGGCAGGCTACCATTCGCCTCACGCGTTGCCTTACACGGGCGCGGCCGCGGCCGGCCCGGCTTCTCCCACATGCTCGATTTCGACCGGACCTGTCATGAGAATGCGGTTTTCGGGGGTCCATTCTATGACCAGGTCGCCGCCGGGCAGCGTCACGGTGATCTTGCGGTCGGTAAGCCGCTTGCGCATGGCCGAGATCGCGGACGCGCAGGCGGCGGTGCCGCACGCCCGCGTGAGGCCTGCGCCGCGTTCCCATGTGCGGATCTTGATCGCGGTGCGCGACGTCACTTCGGCCAGTGTCACGTTGGTGCGCTCGGGAAACAACGGGTGGTTCTCGATCATCGGCCCGAAACGGCCGAGGTCATAGGTGTCGACCGGCTTGTCGGCCCAAAACACGACGTGCGGATTGCCGACGTTCACAACCGACGGCGAATGCAGGATCGGCGCGTCGATGGGGCCGATCTGAAGCTCGATGGCGCGCGTGTCGTGGAAAGGCTCCGACAACGGAATGTCTTCCCAGCCGAAGCGCGGCTCGCCCATGTCGACGGTGATGGCGGAGATGTCTTCGATCGAAACGGCGACGAGGCCGGATCGCGTTTCGAAGCGCATGGCGGATTGGCCGGTGCGCTCGCGCTCGAGCCAGCCGATGCAGCGCGTACCGTTGCCGCAGGCGGCGGATTCGGATCCGTCGGTATTGAAGATCTGTACGAACGCGGCCGTGCCCGGTGTGCGCGGCGGCAGCATCACCATCATCTGGTCGAACGCCGTCGCGGGGTTTGCGGCCAGCGTCTTGATTTCGCTTGCATTAAGGGTGCGTCCGCTGCCGCGCAAGTCGACCGCGAGGATCTCGTTGCCGAGGCCGTTCATCTTGACGTAGCGGAGGGGTGCGTGTGCGCTCATGGGGCCACTATATGGGCAAAGCCCGCACAAATGACAATTCGGCGGGTGACTTCGTCGGTGGCGGGTCTCGGCAATCGCCTTTCGCTCACTACATGTGGGGGACACTTTTCCAGCCAACGAGGTCTTTATGATTCCCCGCTTGAGCCTCACCGCTCCTTTGCTGTTTCTCATGACGCCGCCTGCAGTCGCCGAGCAGACCAACGCGCCGGAGGCTCCCAAGACAGCCGTGACGCTCAAGACGGTCGCCAAGGGTCTCGAAAATCCGTGGGCTCTGGAATTTCTGCCGGACGGGCGGATGCTGGTCACGGAAAAAGCGGGGCGGCTTCGTGTGGTCGCCAAGGACGGGACGCTTGGCGATCCGATCAGCGGCGTGCCGGAGGTCGTGAGCGAAAATCAGGCCGGGTTGCTCGACGTGGCGCTGGCACCGGACTACCTCGACAGCGGACGCATCTATTTCTCCTACTCGGAGCCACGCGAGGGTGGAGCGAACGCCACCAGCCTCGCGCGGGCCCGGCTGGTGCTCGACGGCGATAACGGCAAGCTCGAAGACCTCTCCGTGATTTTCCGCCAGGAGCCCGCCTTCAAGAGCTTCCACCACTTCGGATCGCGCATTGCATTCGCGGACGATGGCACGCTGTTTCTGACGACCGGAGAGCGCAACATCGCGCGGCAGGAGTCGCAGAACCCGGCCAACACGGTCGGCAAAGTGATCCACATCACTGGCGATGGCGCGGCAGCCGCGGACAATCCGAAAATCGACGGCTGGGATCCGAAGGTGTGGTCGATCGGGCATCGCAACGTTCAGGGCGCGGCGATCGATCCGGCGACGGGCAAGCTCTGGACGCTCGAGCATGGTCCGCAGGGTGGCGACGAGCTGAACCAGCCCGAGGCCGGCAAGAACTACGGCTGGCCGATCATCATCTACGGCAAGGAGTATTCCGGCTCGCCGGTCGGTGAGGGGATCACGTCCAAGCCGGGCCTCGAACAGCCGGTCTACTATTGGAACCCGTCAATCGCGACGTCGTCGCTCACTTTCTATACCGGCGATCTCTTTCCCGGCTGGAAGGGCAGCATTCTGGTGGGCGCGCTCAAGTACATGCATGTGCAGCGCCTGGTGATGAAGGACGGCAAGGTCATCGCGCAGGAGATTCTCGCCGACGACATCGGCGAACGGGTGCGCGACGTGAAACAAGGCCCGGACGGGGCCATCTATCTCGTCACCGACGATGCCAATGGCCGCATCGTACGCATGGCACCGCAGTAGGGCGGCTTCGATCGCCTCTCACACCTCCCCCGCTGAAACGGGGGAGGATCGTGGGACGCACGCTGCGCGTGGCGGCGGGTTCGCCGCTCAATGATTGGCTCTAGTAGCGGCTGCTGCCTGACGGCGGGCCCTGACGCGTCGTGTCCGGCGCCATATCCTTCGCCTTCACGCGGTCGGAGCCGTGGACCTGCACCGTTTCCGTGCGGTCGATCTGGCAATCCTGGTTGCGGTCGAGCAGCTTGAAGGCAAGGTTCTGCTTGCCCGTCATTTCTTCGAGGCTGAGCTTGCCGTCGCCGTTGGCGTCGTAATAGGCGATGTTCGCGACCTCGAAGAGGCGGTCGTTCTTGACGAGGATCTTGTGCTCTTCCGCGTCGATGAAGCCGTCGCCGTTGGTGTCGGCCTCGCGGAACGACGTCGTGATGTACTGGACCCATTCGTCGCAACCGACGGATCCGTTCTTATCGAGGTCCCAGGTCTGGGCGGCGCCGATGAAGGTGCGGTCGAAGTCGTTGGTATCCTTGAACGGATTACCGATGCCCGTCGAGCAGCCGCCTCCGAGCATTGCCGGGACTACAGCCGCTGAGGCCAACGCGCACTGCCAGCGCCACTTCAACATTACGTCTCTCCCCCAAGGGGCTTTCCGGAAATCTGCTCGGTCGCGGAAAGACCCTATCTCTTTGATCCGGCGTGCATCTTTCCGGAATGCGTTTTTCCGGAAGCGCTCATTTGCCCGCGCCCAACGTTCGCCCAGGGTGTCCTGGGCTCAGATCGGCACGGAATTATGGTTGCGGGCCAGGCCGGGAGGCAACGATTTCACCCGGTCAGCCCCCATTTTTCGGGTACGCGTGGTCCTGCAACACACCTTCGGGCCGGCCAACTGCCGGTAAATCGCGCCGTTTCGCCGTCTGTCTCCGCCGGGGCGTTGACAGGGGCCGGTCGATCGGAGATTGTGCGCCCAAATTCCGACGGCCCTGGTCTTCAGAGCCGCCGCCCTGCACATGGCCTAGTTACTGACCGATGATTCACGTTTCGGACTGATAGGGTCCGAAACGATCATGGTCCACCGGGCCGGGAGGCAGGGGGGTGAACATCCGACAGCGCGTTGCGCCCTCGGGTGCTTTCAGCGTTTTGCATATGAGGCACGATGTTTCAATCGCTCTCCGATCGCCTGGGGCAGGTTTTCGACAAGCTGACGAAGCGCGGCGCGCTGTCCGAGAGCGACGTGTCGGACGCCATGCGCGAGGTGCGCCGGTCGCTGATCGAAGCGGATGTGGCGCTGGACGTGGTGCGCGACTTCATCGATCGCGTCAAAGCTAAGGCCGTCGGGCAGGAGGTTCTGCGCTCGGTGACGCCCGGCCAGATGGTCGTCAAGATCGTCAACGACGAGCTGATCCGCATGCTCGGATCTGACGCGGCGCCGATCGATCTGCATGCGAGCCCGCCCGTCGCCATCCTGATGGCCGGCCTGCAGGGCTCCGGTAAGACGACGACGACGGCGAAGATCGCCTGGCGCCTCAAGACGCGCGACAAGAAGAAAGTGCTGATGGCGTCGCTCGACACGCGCCGTCCCGCGGCACAAGAGCAGCTTCGCGTGCTCGGCGAGCAGACCGAGGTTGCGACGCTGCCGATCGTGGCCGGCCAGACGCCGCTGCAGATCGCCAAGCGCGCCATCGAGGCCGCGCGCCTCGGCGGCTACGACGTGGTGATGCTCGACACGGCCGGCCGTACGACGCTCGACGACGAGCTCATGACCGAAGTGGCCGAGGTCAAGGCCGCAACCAACCCGCATGAAATTCTGCTCGTTCTCGACAGCCTGACCGGCCAGGACGCGGTCAACACGGCCAAGGCGTTCGACAGCCGCCTCGCGATCACGGGCACGGTGCTGACGCGCGCCGACGGCGATGGCCGTGGCGGCGCGGCGCTCTCCATGCGCGCGGTGACGGGCAAGCCGATCAAGCTGCTCGGCACGGGCGAGAAGTGGGACGCGCTCGAAGACTTCGATCCGCAGCGCGTCGCGGGCCGCATCCTCGGCATGGGCGACATCGTCGGGCTGGTCGAGAAGGCCGCGCAGACGATCGACGTCGAAAAAGCGAAGTCCATCGCCCAGAAGATGAAGAAGGGCGACTTCGATCTCGAGGATCTTGGCGAACAGCTCGCCCAGATGGAGAAGATCGGAGGCATGGGCGGCGTGCTCGGCATGTTGCCCGGCGTTGGCAAGATCAAGCAGCAGATCAACGCCGCCAACATCGACGACAAGGTCATCCGGCGTCAGCGCGCGATCATCTCGTCGATGACGCCCAAGGAGCGGCGCGCGCCGAAACTGCTCGACGCCAAGCGCAAGCGGCGGATCGCGGCGGGCTCCGGCACCAAGGTCGAAGAGATCAACAAGCTCATCAAGATGCACCGCCAGATGGCGGACATGATGAAGCAGATGGGCAAGAACCGCGGAATGATGTCGCGCATGTTCGGCATGGGCGGCGGTGCGGGCCCTTCCGAAGCGGAGATGGCGCAGATGCAGGAGGAGCTCGCGCGGCTCGATCCGAAAGCGATCGCGCAATTGCCGCCTGAGCTTCGTGACGCGCTGCCTCCGGGCGGGGCGAAAGGATTGCCGGGACTGAGTGGGGGCGGGGTGCCGCGTCTGCCAGGTCTTGGCGGTGGCGGCCTGCCGGGTCTCGGCGGCTCGCTTCCGAAATTCCCGGGTTTCCCGGGGAAGAAGAAATAGACGTCACTTCAGATTCAAAACATCAGGCGGTGCGCCGCCGAAACAGAAGAACCAGAGAAAGGACTTTTCGTATGTCTGCCAAGATCCGTCTTTCGCGCGGCGGCGCCAAGAAGCGCCCTTACTACTACGTCGTCGTGGCCCACAGCGCCTCGCCGCGCGACGGCCGCTACATCGAGCAGATCGGCACCTTCAACCCGATGCTGCCGAAGGATAGCGCCGATCGCGTCAAGTTGATCGAAGACCGCTGCAAGTACTGGCTGTCGGTCGGCGCGCAGCCGACGGACCGCGTCGAGCGTCTGTTCGACGGCGCGGGCCTGCTGAAGCGCGAGCCGCGCAACAATCCCGAGAAGTCGAAGCCGAAGAAGAAGGCGCAGGAGCGCGCTGCCGCCAAGGCCAAGGCTGCCGAGGACGCCGCTGCTGCCGCTGCCGGTGGCGACGCATAAAGTCCGACACACCGATGTCGCTGCGAAAGTGCCCGGCGGTGCCGGGCACTTTTTTGTTTGGCGGATTTGTTCCGCGCGCGGTCGGATATACCGGCGCTGCTGCAATTCTGCATCAGGCACGAAACTTTGGCGGGGCCTACCCGGGCGGGTGTCGTGAGGGCGCGCGAATTGTCATAGCTTCGTCGTAGCTGCTGTTTGGGGATGGCAGCCCGCATGAGCGGAGGCGAAGGGGACAGGAGCGGCGATGGCCGGCATGTCCGGCGGTCGGGTTGGTCCTGTAAGCGACGGGGACGACTTCCATGCCATTGAGGACCAATCTCGACGAGGCACAAGCGGCCTGGTGGGATCGGAGAAGCGACGTGCTGGTCCAGGGGACGGCACTCATGACCGAAAAGCCCGACACCGATACGTGGACGCACCGGGAGCGGCGGCTCTGGCTCTATGCCATCGCCATCGGCAACCGCATTGAGCGGCTGCAGTAAACAGCGCATCTGCGCGACGCCTTCACGCCCTTGCCGGGTGCGCGGCCTTAAGGATGGGCTGCGGTGGCTCGTGCGCCCGCGCTGCAATCCGTGGTAGTGCTTTTCCACAAAGACACTCGGATGGGTCCAGCGGACGGCGAGGCGATCGGCGTGGTGCACGAAGGCGTCTACGGGTTGAGTTTCACGACGGCGGCCGAAATGAACGGCGCCGAGCGGGTCGAAGGGCTCGCAGTGCTGCGCGGCGGCCGGGTGCTCGGCTCGGATCCGCACGGGGGTGTTTTCACCGGGCGCTATCATTATGATGCGGCTTGCGGCGAGGCGGTCATCGCCGTGCGGCTGGCCGTTCCGCCCGGCGGGATGCTGCTGACGGGGCTCGAAGCGGGTCCCGACGGTCTCGTGGTCGACATTGCCGGCCGGTTCGCGCCGGCACGGCCGGTGTCATCGGCGGTGGTCGACGTGGCCGGAGCGCCCATCGAGGTCGAGTTGCGGTTCGTCGGGCCGCTGTCGGCCGGTTCCGCGGCAGCCTAGAAGATCAAATGCGAAGTTCTCAATGACAGACAAGACGAGCCATCAGGGCGAGGGCGCGAAGCGGCGGGTGCTGCTCGGCCACATCATCGGCGCGCACGGCATTCGCGGCGCGGTGCTGGTGCGGAGCTATACGGCGGACCCCGACGGCATCGCGAGCTATGGACCGCTTCAAAGCGAGGACGGGCGCGGCGCGTTCGTGCTCAGCGTGGAGGGCGAGACGGCCAAGGGACTGATCTGCCGCGTCGAGGGCGTGTCGGATCGCACGCGCGCGGAGACGCTCAAGGGCACGGCGCTTTATGTGTCGCGCGATCGCCTGCCGCCGCCGGAAGACGGCGAGTACTACCATGCGGATCTGATCGGGCTCGCGGCGCAGACCGAAGACGGCGCGCCGCTCGGGACGGTGGTGGCGGTTGCGAACTACGGTGCAGGCGACATTCTCGACGTGCGTCCCGAGGGCGCGAGCCGAACGGTGCTCTATCCCATGACCGATGACGTGGTGCGGCGCGTGGACATCGCGGGCGGCGTCATCGTGCTGGCCCCGCCCGATGAAGTGGACGCGGGCGACGAGGGTGTGGACGAGCCGGACGACGCGTAGCGCGCGTTCGGGCGGGATCCATTCGGTTGCTTTCGCGTTCTGCTTTCGCGCCGGCAGGCATCATTGCCTCACGCGGAGGACGGATGGACGAGACACGCGTGAGGACATTCTTCGAGCGATACGCGCGGTTCTTCAATCGGTCGCTGGGTGGCGATTTCGACGGGGCGGAAGTCGAGTCACTGTATGCGCCCGTGTTCATCGCGGTCTCGCCGGCCGGTGTGATAACGGGTCAGAATGACGATCACCTCAAGCAGACGATGATCGAAGGCTATGCGCGCTATCGCGCAATCGGGACGAAGGAGATGCGGATACGCCATGTCCGCGTCGTCCCCATCGATGTGCTGCATTGCGTGGCGCACGTCGCGTGGACCGGCATCTATGCCCGCAACGGCCAACCAGAAACCGAGATTCCCTTCGACGTGCACTACCTCGTGCAGGCGCTCGACGACGGCGAGCCGAAGGTGTTCGGCTGGGTATCCGGCGACGAGGACGCGCTTCTGCGGCAGCACGGCATTGCCTGAATTGCTACCGTCCGCTCCCGGCTGACGTCACGTCGTCAGAGCCGTTCGGATTTGAAGAGGCGGGGGAGGTCGCCGGTGAGGCCGGCGGCTTCGGCGACAAGGCGGCTTTTCAGACCGGGCAGCCGGTCGACCAGACCCAGGCCGACATCGCGCGCGGCGCGGACCAGCATCGAGTCATTGGAGAATAGGCGGTTGAGGCCGTCGAATGCGGCGGCGGAGGCGAAGCTGTCGAAGCGGCGCCAGCGCTCGTAGCGGCCGAGGGCTTCCATGCTGCCGGGATCGAGGCCGAGACGCAGGCTGTCGGCCACGATTTCGCTCAGCGCGGCCACGTCGCGCAGCGCAAGGTTTACGCCCTGGCCCGCGATCGGATGCACGCCGTGGGCGGCATCGCCGATCAACGCATAGCGCGGGGCGACGTAGGCGCGGGCCAGATGCAGGTCGAGCGGCCAGGACTGGCGGGGGCCGACGACCTCGATCGCGCCGAGCCGGCCGCCGACGCGCGTTTCGACCTCGGCCAGGAAGCCTGCGTCGTCGAGCGCCAGGATGCGGCTCGCCTCGTGCTCCTCCTCGGTCCAGGTGAGGCAGGCGCGGTTGCCCGGTAGTGGCAGTATCGCGAACGGTCCTGCCGGCAGAAAGTGCTGGGTGGCGATGCCGCCGTGCGCGCGTTCATGCGCGATGGTCGTGACAATGGCCGTCTGGCCGTACTTCCAGCCGACCGCCTTGATGCCCGCGCTTTCGCGCGACGGGGAGCGGCGGCCTTCGGCGCCGACCAGCAGGGGCGCGGCGAGTGTTTCGCCCGACTTAAGTGTGATGTCGACGGCGGCGCCGTCTCCGGAAAACTGCGCGATCTCGCCGGGCATGAAGAACGTGACGTTCGGCTGTGCGGCGACGGCGTTCTGCAGTGCGCGTTCGAGGACCGATGCCGGCACGATGTGGCTGGCGGGCTCGGCGGGTGCGCGGGGCGCGCCGCTCGGAGTGTTGTCGCTCGGGCTGTCGTCGCGCAGGTGGTTGTCGTAGGTGAGCAGCACGGGGCGGATGCCCGCTTCGAGGCTCGAGTCCGTAATCTCGATGCCAGTGACGGGCTCGGCGGAGGCTGCGATTTCCGGCCAGATGCCAAGCGTCTCCAGCATGCGGCGCGCGCCCGCCGAAAGTGCAAAGGCCCGCGCGTCGGGCGCGGCGGTTTGCTTGTTGGCGGCGCGATCGTTGGCGATTGGTGGCGCGCGGTCGACGACAGCGATGCGCAGGTCGTTTGTGAAGGCGGTGCCGAGCGCGCGCGCCAAGGCGAGGCCGGCAAAGCTCGCGCCGGAAATGACAAGGTCGAAGCGGTGCGTCGGGCGCGTGTCGGACATCGGCTCTCGCGAAATCGGAGGCTGCGGCACGCGCGCCAGGGGGGTGCCGGTCACCTTGACCCCTCGGGCGCGTCAGCCCATCGTTTGGGTTTCGTCGTTAGCATCAAAACCGAGGTGGCACCATGTCCGCTGGCCAAGAGCAGTCCCGTTCGGCGCAAACTTGTCCGGCGCTGGGCGGATTGCTCGATGTGCTCAATCTGGAGCGGCTCGAGGTTAACGTGTTCCGCGGCATCAGCCCGCAGAACGGGTGGCAGAGGGTCTACGGCGGGCAGGTGCTGGGGCAGGCGCTCGTCGCGGCCGGGCGCACCGTGGAAGACGGCCGCCCCGCGCATTCGCTGCACGGTTACTTCCTGCTGGCCGGCGACCCCACGCATCCAATCCTCTACGAGGTCGAGCGCATCCGCGACGGGGGCAGCTTCACAACGCGGCGGGTCCAGGCAATCCAGCACGGACGGCCGATCTTCGCGACGATTGTGTCGTTCCACAAGGACGAGGAGAGCTTCGAGCATGCGTCTTCCATGCCCGACGTGCCGCCGCCTGAAAGCCTGCCGCCCGCCAAGGAGCGCGTGTCCGAGCTGATCGACGCCCTGCCCGAGTCGATGCGCAATTATTGGCTGCGTGAAAATCCGATCGAGCTTCGGCCTGTCGATGTCTCGCGGTACCTGAGCCGGGAGGCGCATCCGCCGCGGCAGGACATCTGGCTCAGGGCCAACGGGCGTCTTGCGGACGATCCGCTGCTGCACCAGTGCGTGCTGGCCTACGCGTCGGATTTCACGCTGCTCGACACGGCGCTGATCGCGCATGGCAAGCTGCTGTTCGATCCGGACATCCAGCTTGCGAGCCTCGATCATTCGCTGTGGTTTCACCGGCCGTTCCGGGCCGACGAATGGCTGCTGTACACCCAGGACAGCCCCATCGCGGCCGGAGCACGAGGGTTTTGCCGCGGCAGCTTCTATACGCGCGACGGCCGGCTGGTGGCCTCGACTGCCCAAGAAGGGCTCATTCGCAAACGTCAGACCGCTTACCTGATTAAATGACGTGCAATCGCTCACCGCTGCACAAAAAGTGTGCGGAAAGTGCGGGCAGTGATGGCTAATTTATGGTCGAACGTTTTTAAAGTCTGAACGAATTCAGACGCCTATCGGGTTTCCGCCGAGTTGGCACATCTCTTGACTCTCCTTGCTCCGATTGCCGCTCGCGGATCCCGCTGACGGCATCGGAGGCCTGTCTCGCGCTACTCCAAAAAATAGCGGGGGGACGAAACTCAAGGGGTGCTCTCGATGAAGCTCATCACTGCCGTCATCAAACCGTTCAAGCTCGAGGAGGTGCGGTCAAACCTGACCGATATCGGTCTCCAGGGCATGACCGTCACCGAAGTCAAAGGCTATGGCCGCCAGAAGGGCCACACGGAAGTCTATCGCGGCGCCGAATACGCCGTGAGCTTCCTGCCCAAAATCAAAATCGAAGTCGTCGTCGCGGATGTGCTCGTCAGCAAGGCTGTCGACGCCATCGTCAAGGCGGCCAAGACCGGCCAGATCGGCGACGGCAAGATTTTCGTCTCCTCGATCGAGCACACCCTGCGCATCCGCACGGGTGAAGCCGACGACGCGGCGCTCTGAATCATGCGCGAAGCACACAGTTCGAAAGACAGGGGAGTTCACGATATGAAGCCAAGCCTACTCACGCGCGTCACGGGGGCCCTTGCGACCGCCGCCGCGTTTGCGCTCTACACGCTTCCGGCGATGGCGCAGGACGCCGCTCCGGCCGCGGCGCCGGCGCCCACGCTCGATACCGGCGACACCGCATGGATGTTGCTTTCCTCGATCCTCGTTCTCTTGATGGCCATTCCGGGCCTCGCGCTGTTCTACGGCGGCATGGTGCGCAAGAAGAACGTGCTCAACGTCTGCATGATGGTGTTCGCCACCTTCTGTACGCTCTCGCTCGTCTGGATCCTGGTCGGCTACTCGCTCGCCTTCACCGACGGCGGCGAACTGCAGCCGTACATCGGCGGGCTCAGCAAGGCGCTGCTCGCGGGCGTCACCAAGGACAGCCTGCAGGGAACCATCCCTGAATCGCTGTTCGTCTTCTTCCAGATGACCTTCTTCGCGATCACGCCGGCCCTCATCATCGGCTCGGTCGTCGATCGCATGAAGTTCTCGAGCCTGCTCGTGTTCATGGTGCTGTGGTCGCTGATCGTCTACGTGCCGGTCTGCCACTGGGTCTGGGGCGGCGGCTTCCTCTCGAAGGACGGCGTTCTCGACTTCGCAGGCGGCACGGTCGTGCACATCAACGCCGGCGTCGCGGGTCTTGTCGCAGCCATCATGCTCGGTCGCCGCAAGGGTTACGGGCAGGAGAACCTGGCTCCGCACAACCTCGTGCTGACGATGATCGGCACCGCGCTGCTGTGGGCCGGCTGGTATGGCTTCAACGCGGGCTCGGCTGTTGCCGCGAACTCGTCGGCAGCCATGGTCGCTCTCTCGACGCAGGTCGCGACGGCTTCAGCGGCGATCGCCTGGATGGTCGTCGAGTGGATCGTCCATCGCAAGCCGACGATCCTCGGCATCTGCTCGGGCGCCATCGCCGGTCTCGTCGCCATCACGCCTGCGTGCGGCTTCGTCACTCCGCTTGGCGCAGTCATCATCGGTCTTTCGGCCGGCGTGATCTGCTACATCGCCTCGACGGGCGTGAAGCGCGCGCTGGGCTACGATGACAGCCTCGACGTGTTCGGTGTCCACGGCGTGGGCGGCATCGTCGGCGCAATTCTGACCGGCGTGTTCGCCGCGGAAGCGATCGGCGGCACGGCCGGCCTTCTCGAAGGCAACCCCGGGCAGGTCTGGACGCAGGTCTATGGCGTGCTCGCCACCATCGCCTGGTGCGCGGTCGCGACCTTCGTGATCCTGCTCGTCATCAAGCTCGTGATGGGTCTGCGCGTGTCGGAGAGCATCGAGGTCGAAGGTCTCGATGCAGGCCTCCACGGCGAGACCGTTCAGTAAGACCGACAACGGCCGGCGGCGCACGCCGGCCGTATTTCGATCGCCCCGGGAGTTCCGCTCCCGGGGCGTTTTGCTGCCCGCGAAACCTCGGCATTTTTTTTGCGCGGCTCTTTCGCTCAATAAACAGGCGTCCAACGCAAAGTGCCTGAAAGTTCGGCTGGCCAAGACTTGAGCGCATCCGGCGCGGATGCGGGTTGCGCGGGAAAGCCATTACGTTTTCAACGAGCTATCTGCGTTTTTCAGATTGGCATGACTTTTGAAAACTAAGTCAGCGGTGCGCTTCAAACACGGTGCGCACTGGGGGCAGTTCATGATCTCGACGCGCAGACGCTTCGCTTCCTTCAAGAACCAGACCGGCCGTCGCGGGGAGCTTCTCTCCGCGCATCGGACGAGCTTCGCGCAGCAGATCATGGGCCACGACACGGCCGACACGCACGGGGCGGCGCAATCGATCGCCGTTGGGATCGCCGTGCTCGGGCCGCGATCAATGGGGCAATACGAGGGAGTTCGATCATGACACTCAGATTACTGACACGCGTGGCGGGTGCATCGGGTGCCGCCGCACTCGTTGCTATCGGGACGGCTGGTGCCGCGCTGGCGCAGACCACGCCGACCGTCGACAAGGGCGATGCGGCCTTCATGTTCCTCGCGACCATCATCGTGCTGCTGATGACGGTTCCGGGATTGGCGCTGTTCTACGGCGGCCTCGTGCGCGCGAAGAACATGCTGTCGATCCTGATGCAGGTGTTCGCCATTACCTGCATGGTCTCGATCATCTGGGTGACGTACGGCTACAGCATGGCCTTCACGCCGGGTGGCGCGCTCAACGATTACGTGGGCGGCTTCTCGAAGGCGTTCCTGTCGGGCGTCACGCCCGCGTCTCTCGGCGCGACCTTCACGAACGGCGTCTACATTCCGGAACTCGCGTTCGTCGCGTTCCAGATGACCTTCGCCTGCATCACGCCGGCGCTCATCGTCGGCTCGCTCGCCGAGCGCATGAAGTTCTCGTCGGTGATGCTGTTCGTCGCCCTCTGGGTGACGTTCGTCTATTTCCCGATGGCGCACATGGTCTGGTACTGGGGCGGCCCTGACGTCATGGCTGAAGCGGCCAAGGCGGGCGGCGCCGCACTCGAAGCGGCAAGCGCTGACGCGGGTCTCCTCTTCAAGTGGGGCGCCATCGACTTCGCAGGCGGCACGGTGGTGCACATCAACGCCGGCATCGCGGGTCTCGTTGGCGCGCTGATGGTTGGCAAGCGCGTCGGCTACGGCCGCGAGCAGATGGCTCCGCACTCGCTGACGCTGACGATGGTCGGCGCTGCGCTGCTGTGGTTCGGCTGGTTCGGCTTCAACTGCGGCTCGAACCTCGAAGTCAGCTCGACGGCCTTCGTTGCGATGATCAACACGTTCGTTTGCACGGCTGCGGCCGGCATCTCGTGGATGCTGATCGAATGGCTGGTGAAGGGCCGTCCGTCGCTGCTCGGCCTTGCTTCAGGTGTTGTTGCCGGCCTGGTGGCCGTCACGCCGGCAGCCGGCTTCTCCGGCCCGATGGGCGCCATCGTGCTCGGCCTCGTTGCTGGTGTGATCTGCTTCTTCGCCTGCACGGGCGTCAAGCGGCTGCTCAACTACGACGACAGTCTCGACGTGTTCGGCGTGCATGGCGTGGGCGGCATCGTCGGCGCGATCGCGACGGGCATCCTCGTCAGCCCCGATCTCGGCGGATCCGGCCTTGCGGACTACGTGTCGAAGCCCGGTGAGCTCGTCGCCGGTTCCTACGATATGGCTACGCAGGTCTTCATCCAGGCCAAGGCCGTCGGCTTCACGATCCTGTTCAGCGGCATCCTGTCGGCGATCCTGTTCAAGATCGTCGACATCCTGGTCGGTCTCCGCCCGGGCGCCGAATCCGAACGCCAGGGTCTCGATCTCGTCGACCACGGCGAGCGGGCCTACAACCACTAGGGCTGGTCCCGCCCTGGTGGCGGACCATCTCTCGACTTTTGTTTCTCGTGCTTACGGCCGGTCACTGCGGCGCCCAATGGCTCAGCCGTGACCGGTCCCACTTTCCGGACGCACCTAGGACCCCGCAGCACGCCGATCTCGTGACGGCGCGCTGCAGCCATCTGGATCTTCTCCCGAGCACGCGTCTCCCCTAGACGTGCTCCAAACTCGGCCCGGGGCTTCGTGCTCCGGGTCTTTTTCTTTTCCGAATACAAGTTGGGAGCGGCTGTTCAGGTACTGCCGGGTCGCCTTGCTCGCGAGCGCTGACGCGCTTTTTTTATAGCGGCCGTATCTCGCTTGGCGGGTCAGACGACGATGAGGCGGGTGGCGGGGCCGATGCGGGCCAGCACCTTGAGAAGGTCGGCGTAGGCGAGCGCGATGCAGCCTTCCGTCGGCGCGTATCCGTCTTTTGCGACGTGCATGAAAATGGCGCTGCCGGCTCCGCGGCGGCGCGGGCGGCGGTTGTAGCCGATGACCAGCACGACATCGTAGAGGCCGTCGTCGCGCCACAGGCGTTCGGCGCTTTCCGGGTAGGGATGGCGGACGAAGCAATTGTAGTTGCGGTCATCCGCTGCGTCGCACCATCCGCCGTCTCTCTGCGTCGCGGCAAGGCGCAGCGCGGTCTGCGGCCGCCGATGGCGATCGGGGCGAAAGTAACCGCTTTCGAGTCGGTAAACGCCACGGGGCGTCGCGCCGTCGCCTTCGCGCTTGCGGCTGGTGATGCCGCCGCGGCCGAGGGCACAGGGCAGGACGAGGTTGCCGCAGCGGAGCGTTCCCTGCGTGCGGCCGGGCGCGAGGCTCCTCACGACGATGTTATGGGCAATAATGCGACTTTCCCTTTCCCATCCGGTGCTGACCCCGCTAACCCTCGGGGTTCACGGCACCCTACCTCAGGGCGGTAGCAGATGCTAAGAGGGTGCATCCGCCGTCATCCCGCAAAACACGGAGCCCCCGAGAATGAGCGCTGCCCGCAAGATCCTGCTTGTCGATGATGACGAGGATCTCCGTGGATCCCTGCACGACCAGCTCGCGCTCCACGAGGAGTTCGAGGTGTCGGTTGCGGGGACGGCAGGCAAGGGCATCGAGGCGGCGAAGGCCGCGCATCCGGACCTGGTGGTGTTCGACGTCGGCCTGCCGGACATGGACGGGCGGGAAGCGGTGCGCATGTTGCGCAAGACCGGCTTCAAAAACCCGATCATCATGCTGACCGCCAACGATACCGACGCGGACCAGATTCTGGGTCTCGACGCGGGCGCCAACGACTATGTGACGAAGCCGTTCAAGTTCGCCGTGCTGCTGGCGCGCATCCGGGCGCAGTTGCGCCAGCACGAACAGAGCGAGGACGCGGTGTTCGGTATCGGGCCGTATACGTTCAAGCCGGCCTCCAAGCTGCTGCTCGACGAGAAGGGCGGTAAAATCCGGCTGACGGAAAAGGAAACGGCGATCCTCAAGTACCTCTACCGGACCGGCGACAAGGTCGTGTCGCGCGAGACGCTGCTGCACGAGGTATGGGGCTACAATGCTGGCGTCACGACGCACACGCTCGAGACGCACATCTACCGGCTTCGCCAGAAGATCGAGAAAGACCCGTCGAACGCTGAGATTCTCGTGACCGAGACCGGCGGCTATAAACTCGCTTCGTGAACAAGTTATCCAGGGCTCGTCCACACTCCGACGACTGACCCTGGACCCCAACCCCCGAATCGCCCGACTTTTTGACTACGCCGACTGCAAGAGGCTGGGCGTGCGGCCCGACATCTTGCCTCTCTGCAGCGTGGCGCAGTTGGAAATGTGCGGTGTGGCATCGCGTATTGCATGCCGGGTTCAAGTTGCGGGGATTTTTGTTGTCATGGCGATCGATGCGCTGGTGTTACCACTTCTCAAGGTGCCTCTGTTTCAAGGGCTGAAGCCGCTTCAGCTCACCGAGATCGCGCGGCGCGCGGACCGGATCGTCTACAAGCCGGGAGACGTCATCGTGACGGCCCGCGCGGAGACGGACGCGGCGGTGCTGGTGATTTCGGGCGAAGCCGTGCGGACGGACGGCCCCGGCCTTTCGGGCGACAGCGAAGACATTCCGCCGGGCGCGCTGATTTCCGAAATGACGATGCTGATCGAGACCGAGTGCTCGTCCACGGTGGTGGCGCGCACGCCGGTGCGGGCGCTCAGGATCACGCGCTCCGAGATGCTGGCGCACATGACGGCCGATCCGTCGCTCGCCGATCATTTCATCGAGAAGATTTCCGGGCGCCTGTCGGCGTTCGTCGAGGATCTGCGCGCGATCGACCGGTCGCTGTCTGCGGAGACGGCAGACGCAAGCGCCGTGCCGCCAGCAGAGGCTTCGGCCGCCGAGGCGCCGGCCGTGCTGCATTGATCGCGGATTTCTTTCTCAGGATAGACAAGTGGCCGTAGCGCGGTGATGCGCTCCGGCCATGTTTGTTTTGTAGGGATGATCGCCCCTCAGACGCGGCCCAAGCGCACGTCTTCTTCCGGGTTGGCGCCGATCTTGTGGATCGAGAGGTCCGCGCCGCGCCGCTCTTCCTCGGGTGACAGGCGAAGGCCGAAGATCGCGTTGACGAGAGCGTAGACCGCGACGCCGCAGATGAGGCCGAAGCCCGCCCCGAGGACGCTGCCCACGAGCTGAGACTGGATCGTCACGCCACCGAGACCGCCAAGCGCGGTCTGTCCGAAGATCCCGCATGCGATGCCGCCCCAGAGACCGCAGAGGCCGTGCAGCGCCCAGACGCCGAGGACGTCATCGATCTTCCAGCGGTTGGACGAGACCTGGAACATCACCACGAAGATCACGCCGGCCGCGCCGCCGGTCACGAAGGCGCCCACGGGATGCATGATGTCGGAGCCCGCGCAGACGGCGACGAGGCCCGCCAGCGCGCCGTTGTGCACGAAGCCCGGATCGTTGCGGCCCGCAATGAGGGCTGCGAGGATGCCGCCACACATGGCCATCAGCGAGTTGATGGCGACGAGGCCCGAGATGCCTTTGAGGCTTTGTGCGCTCATGACATTGAAGCCGAACCAGCCGACGCACAGCAGCCACGAGCCCATGGCCAGCCACGGCAAGGACGAGGGCGGAATGCCGACGGACCGGTTGCCGTCATAGCGGCCGAGGCGCGGACCGAGGCAGAGGATGGCGCCGAGCGCGACCCAGCCGCCGAACGCGTGCACGACGATGGAACCGGCGAAGTCCTTGAAGTTGGCTCCGAGCACGCCGAGGAAAAGGGTCTCCTGAATGCCGAAGTTGCTGTTCCAGATGACGCCTTCGATCAGCGGGTAGGCGATGCCGACGATCAGCGCGGTTGCCGCACACTGGGCGGGGAAGCGCGCGCGTTCGGCGATGCCACCGGAGATGATGGCCGGAACGGCGGCGGCGAAGGTGGCGAGGAAGAAGAACTTCACGAGCGCCATGCCTTGGGGCGCGAAGGCCGGGTCGGCGCCTGAGATTGCGGCGGCATCGGCGAGGAACATCACGCCGTACGCGATCCAGTAGCCGATGAAGAAGTAGCAGACGGTCGAGATCGCGAAATCGACGAGGATTTTGACGAGCGCGTTGACCTGGTTCTTGTGGCGGACGGTACCGACTTCGAGAAACGCGAAGCCGCCGTGCATGGCGAAGACGAGGATGGCGCCCATCAGAAGAAAGAAGACGTCGGCGCCCTGTAGCGTTGGATCCATTTCGTGCCCCCAGTGCATGAGTGTTTCTTGTGCAGGGTGGCGTCGTTTTGCGCGTCCTGCTTATTGTGCGGGCCTATGGATCAAGTTTTGTGCCAATTGGTCTTCGGGCTGTTTTCTCTCGCAGGTTCAAATGATAAGGGCGCGAGCCGTTTACTGCTCGCGCCCTAGATGATGAAAAGTTGTGCTGTCTCGTATGCGCGCCTGCCTGCTGAGCAGGCAGTGGCGTCAGCGCACGCGGCGCGGGTTCATGTAGAGGTCCGCTTCCTGGCGATCCAGCTCTGGCGTGATCTTGCCGGACTGGACGCCCTTGTACAGGCGCTTCATGTGGCGGCGGCAATCGCTGTTGAAGACCATCATCGAGCCGAACAGCTTCATGACCGTCGTCAGGCGCTTGTCGGCGCCTTCGCGGATCTGGCACTTCCACTTGCCGCCGATGGAGAACACCTTGCCGTCGATGTAGCCGACGGTCTCGTTGTTCTGATCGATCAGCGCGTAGTCGCCGCCGAGATTGATGAAGGCGCGCTTCAGGCGGTAGAACTCAGGCTTGCCCTTGCCGTCGATGATGAAGAACGAGAAGTGCTCGGGCATGAACGGCCATTTGTTGGCCGAGCGCTCCAGGTAGATGATGTAGTTGTCGTCGTCGGTGTTGATCGAGTAGGTCATCACCGGCAGGCCGCGCGCGCCGATCGTCTGCTGCAGAGAGCGGCCGACCATCAGGTCCATCGTGGCGCGCCAGCCGAGGTTGGGCGTGAACAGCTTGAAGACCAGGCGGCGGTCCATGCCGGTCGCCTTCTTCCAGATCTCCTCGCGGTAGCCGAACAGGCCGGTGCGCTCGCCGTTCTCGATGATCTCGCCGAAGATATCCATGTCGGACGTGAACTGGCGCGACTTGGCGCGATTGCGCGTGCGCCGGTAGAGGCCGAACTCGGTGAAGTTGAAATCCGTGAGCCAGATGTCGACGACGAAGCGGTTCCAGCCGTCGGAGGCGCGCTTGGACGGCTTCTTGCCTTTCGTGCCCTTTGTTTTGGCCTCTGCGGCCTTCACTTCCGCGGCGGCTTCCTTGAGAGCCTCGGCGCGTGCGTCGCGAGCGGCGTCGGCTGCCGCGGCATCGGCGCGGGCGTCCACGACCTTGAGTGCGGGTGCGTTCATGCCGGTCTCCCTCCTCTTGAGCTTTCGTGCCTGAGCGGACTTTGGAATCCGGCGCGATCCGAATGGTTCCGCCGGATCCGCTCGAGCGAATCACACAGTTGCCGAAAGGCTAGCATCGGCCATCGGTTGGCGTGGGGCACGGCGACGCCGCGCGTGTGCGAAAGCTGTGGGTAGGTGGGGAGCAGGCAGTCGGCAACGGGCAGCGGGTGGTGTCAGCGGGCGCCGAAGATGGCGGAGCCGACGCGGACGTAGGTGGCGCCGAATTCGGCGGCGGTCTCGAAATCGCTGCTCATGCCCATGCTGAGCTCTGGCAGGCCGAGCTCGCGGGCGAGCTTGGCCAGGAAGGCGAAGTGGACGGCCGCTTCCTCGTCGACCGGCGGGATGCACATGAGGCCCGCGATCCCGAGGCCGAGGTCGTCGCGGCAGTGGGCCAGGAAAGACGCGGTGTCCTTGGGCGCGATGCCGGCCTTCTGCGCTTCCTCGCCAGTGTTGACCTCGATGAAGAGCTTGAGGCGCTTGCCCTGCTTCTGCTGCTCCTCGGCGATGGCGCGGGCGATCTTGGGGCGGTCGACGGTGTGGATGGCGTCGAACAGCTCGACCGCTTCGCGGGTCTTGTTCGACTGCAGCGGGCCGATGAGGTGCAGCTCCGTGTCGGGATAGCGGGCGCGCAGGTCCGGCCACTTCGCCTTGGCCTCCTGCACGCGGTTTTCGCCGAACAGACGCTGGCCGGCGTCGAGCACGGGGACGATGGCTTCGGCTTCGAAGGTCTTCGAGACGGCGATCAGGTGGACGGACGCGGGATCGCGCCCGGCCTCGCGCGCGGCGGCGGCGAGGCGGGATTGGACGTCAGCGAGGGCAGCGGCGGGCGAGGATGGGATCGGGTTGGTCATTGGTCGGGTTTAATCCATATGCGCAATAAATCAAATATTTTGCGCACGTCCGGACCCTCATGCGCACGGCGCGTGCATGTGAGGAGGAATATGCGCAAAAAACGATGAAATTTGCGCATATTTGGTGGACATGCGCGCCGCTTGCTCATATCATCCGAATATGCGCAAAAAATCTGAAAATTTACGCATATCAGATCACGTGACGGTGTTCGATCCGGAACAGCCCTACAACGCGCTGCCCCCGCTTCCACCGCCGCATGACATTGAAACAAAAAGCGTTCTCAAGAAATGCGTGACGGCGCGGGCGGCGTTGGCCGCCCTCCAGCAGGCGACGGCGCTCATTCCCAACCAAGATGTGCTGATCAGCAGTGTGCCCCTGCTGGGCCTGAGAGAGGCCAAGGACAGCTCGGAAATCGAGAACATCGTCACCACCAACGACAGGCTGTTTCAGTATGCTCACAGCGATCCGGACCAGGCGGATCCCGCGACCAAGGAGACGCTGCGCTACCGCAAGGCTCTGCTCAAGGGCTTCGAAAGCCTCGCAGAGCGGCCGTTGACGACGCGCACCGCCGTCGAAGTCTGTCGCGCCATCAAGGATGTCGATCTCGATCTTCGCCGTACGACCGGCACCCATCTGCGCAATCATGCCAGCGGCAAGGTCATCTATACGCCGCCCGAGGGCGAGGCCGTGCTGCGGGAGTTGATGGCGAACTGGGAGGCCTTCCTGCATGACGGGTCCGATATGGATCCCTTGGTGCGGATGGCAATCGCGCATTACCAGTTCGAGGCCATCCATCCATTTCCCGACGGCAATGGGCGCACCGGGCGCATCCTGAATATTCTCGTGCTTGTCCAGGAGGGGTTGCTGGATCTGCCGGTCCTCTATCTCAGCCGCTACATCAACGACCGCCGCAACGACTATTACCGATTGCTGCTCGGCGTGACCGCCGAGAAGGCCTGGGAAGCCTGGGCGCTCTTCATGCTCGATGCAGTCGAGACGACGGCCCATTGGACGCGGGACAAGATCCTGGCGGTGCGCGCGCTCATGGAAAGCACTGTCAGTCACGTACGGGAGGCGGCGCCGAAAACCTACCGGCGCGAGCTTGTCGAGACGATCTTCAGGAAGCCTTACTGCCGCATCGGCGATCTGGTGGAGGCCGGGGTCGGTAACCGCACCACGGCGTCCAAGTATCTCAAGGATCTCGTGGAAGCGGGCGTGCTGCAGGAGAGGAAATCAGGCCGGGATCGCATCTATCTGCATGTCCGGTTCTTCGATCTGCTCATGAACGACAGCAACGAGGTCGCGCCGTTCCCGCCGACATGAGGCGTTTCAGCGCCCTCATCAGCGGGTCGCCTTGACCGGGCGGGCCCTTTCGGGCTCATTACGCCGCAAACCTTAATCCCGAGACGACCGAAAGCCCCATGGCCAGCGAACGATACAACGCGCCCGCACGAGAAAAGCATTGGCAGAAGGCGTGGGAGGACGGCGAGATCTTCCGCGCCTCCGACGACCGCAGCAAACCCAAGTGCTACGTGCTCGAGATGTTCCCCTATCCCTCGGGGCGCATCCACATGGGGCATGTGCGCAACTACGCCATGGGCGACGTGTTTGCGCGCTTCAAGCGGGCCAAGGGCTTCAACGTGCTGCATCCGATGGGGTGGGACGCGTTCGGCATGCCGGCCGAGAACGCCGCGATCGAGCGCAAGACGCATCCGGCGACGTGGACCTACGCCAACATCGACACCATGAAAACGCAGCTCCGCTCGATGGGGCTTTCGCTCGATTGGAGCCGGGAGCTGGCGACGTGCAGCCCGGACTACTACGCGCATCAGCAGAAACTGTTTCTCGATCTCCTGAAGACCGGGCTCGCCTACCGGCGCTCGTCGAAGGTGAACTGGGATCCGGTCGATCACACGGTGCTCGCCAACGAGCAGGTGATCGACGGGCGCGGCTGGCGCTCGGGGGCGCTGGTCGAGCAGCGCGAGCTGACGCAGTGGTTCTTCAAGATCACCCAATACTCGGACGAGCTGCTGGAGGCGCTGGGCACGCTCGACAAGTGGCCGGAGAAGGTGCGCCTGATGCAGGCGAACTGGATCGGCCGGTCCGAAGGCATGCTGGTGCGCTGGGCGCTCGATGCGGCCACGGCTCCTGCCGGGTTTTCGGAGCTTGAAATCTACACGACGCGGCCGGACACGCTGTTCGGCGCATCGTTCATGGCGATCGCGCCGGATCATCCGCTGGCGAAATCGGCCGCGGAGAAAAATCCGGAGCTGGCCGCGTTCTGCGACGAGTGCCGCCGCATGGGCACTTCGGTTGCCGATCTCGAGTCGGCGGAGAAGCGCGGGTTCGATACCGGCATTCGCGCCGTGCATCCGTTCGATCCGTCCTGGACGGTGCCGGTCTATGTCGCGAACTTCGTTCTCATGGAGTACGGCACGGGCGCGATCTTCGGTTGCCCGTCGGGCGACCAGCGCGACCTCGATTTCGCACGCGCTTACGGGCTTCCGGTCGTGCCTGTCGTTCTGCCTGCGGGTGCTTCGGCCGAGACGTTCACGATCGGCGACGAGGCGGCCGACGGCGAGGGCACGATGATCAACTCGCGCTTCCTCGACGGGCTGTCGACGGATGCCGCGTTTGAGGAAGCGGCGAGCCGGCTCGAAAAGGCCAGCCTCGGCGGCCGTCCGGCCGGTCAGCGCAAGGTCAATTTCCGCCTGCGCGACTGGGGCATCTCGCGCCAGCGCTATTGGGGCTGCCCCATCCCGGTCGTGCATTGCGACGATTGCGGCATCGTGCCGGTACCCGCGAAAGACCTGCCGGTGCGCCTGCCGGACGACGCGACCTTCGACAAGCCGGGCAATCCGCTCGACCGGCATCCGACGTGGAAGCATGTGGCCTGTCCGACGTGCGCCAAGCCCGCGCGGCGCGAGACGGACACGATGGACACGTTCGTCGACAGCTCCTGGTACTACGCGCGTTTCACCGCGCCGCATGCCGAGACGCCGATCGATACGGACGCGGCGAATTACTGGCTGCCGGTCGATCAATACATCGGCGGCATCGAGCATGCGATCCTGCACCTGCTCTATTCGCGGTTCTTCTATCGGGCGATCTCGGATTCCGGGCACGGCACCAAGAACTTGCGCGAGCCGTTCGCGGCGCTCTTCACGCAGGGAATGGTGACGCACGAGACCTACAAGTCGGAGGCGGGCGCATGGCTGCTGCCGAGCGAAATCCGCTTCGACGGCGAGGGTGACGGCCGGTCTGCGGTCGAGGTGGCGACGGGTAAGCCTGCCGTCATTGGCTCCATCGAGAAGATGTCGAAATCGAAGAAGAACCTGGTCGATCCGGACGACATCATTGCCGGCTGGGGCGCGGATTGCGCGCGCTGGTTCATGCTGTCCGACAGCCCGCCCGAGCGCGACGTGGTCTGGACGGAAGCGGGCATCCAGGGCGCGGGCCGCTTCGTGCAGCGCGCCTGGCGCGTGGTGGACGAGCTGGCCGACAAGGCCGCGGCCAAGGGCGCGCCGCAGCCCGATACGCTGTCTGACGAAGCCGTTGCGTTGCGCCGCGCCGCCCACAAGGCGACGCATGCGGTGGCGCAAAGCATCGAAGGTCTGCGGTTCAACGTGGCCGTGGCGCAGATCTATGAATTTACCAACGTCTTGTCTGCCGCACTGGCCAAAACTGGCGACGCCACAAAGACCAGCCAAGATGTCGCCTGGGTTCTGCGGGAAGCCGTCGAACTATTGGTGCAGATGATCGGCCCAATGATGCCTCACCTGGGCGAGGAATGCTGGGCGCGGCTCGGATACAACACTTTGCTCGCCAATCAGCCTTGGCCGGCCGTGGATGCGGCGTTGCTCGTTGACGATAAGATCACCATTGCCGTACAGGTGAATGGCAAGCGCCGCGACGAGATTTCGGTAGCGCGCGACGCTGCGGAAGACGAGATCAAAGCCGCTGCTTTGGCGCTGGATCCGGTGATCCGGGCGCTGGAAGGGCGGCAGCCCAAGAAGATCATTGTCGTGCCGCAAAGGATTGTGAATGTCGTTGCCTAACACGGGCGGGACCATGCGTGCAGGCGTCATGAACCGGAACGTTTCGAGCCGGACTGGCGGATGGTACTCGGCATCGCGGCTGGCGATGGCGGCGGTTCTCGTCGTGCCTTTTCTGGCGGCGTGCGGCAACGGCGGGTTCAAGCCGCTGTACGGTTCGGCCGGCATCGGCGCAAACGCGGACGCCCGGCTGGCCCAGGTCTCCGTCACCACCATTCCCGGCCGCGTCGGCCAGCAGATCCGCAACGAACTGATCTTCCACGCCACAGGCGGCGGCGGTGAAGTCGTCAATCCGGACCTGCGTCTCGACGTGGCCATCCGCGAGAGCGTGACCTCGACGCTCGTCGAGATCGACGGCAACTCGGCCGGCCAGATCTACAACGTCGAGGCGAAGTTCCAGCTCATCCGCATCTCGGACAAGACGGTCGTGCTCTCGGGCACCAGCTTCGGGCGCGCCAGCTTCGAGCGCAATCTCTCGATCTTCTCGAACGTGCGCGCACGCGAAGACGCCGAAGACCGCGCCGCGAAGGTGATCGGCGAGGACCTCAAGGCCCGCCTCTCGGCCTATCTTGCAGGCGCCGCCTAAGCTTTCGGTTTCATTGCCGCTCTCGGTTTCATTGCCGCTCCGGAGCCGACGGTCCAGGCGGTGCCGACTTGGGCGACCTTGCGGCTGCTCTCGAAGGCGTTGATCCATGGTTGCCGTCAAGGCGCATCAGGCCCAGGCGTTTCTCAACGCTCCCGATCCCAAGATCCGCGCGGTGCTGTTTTTCGGCTCCGACGTCGGGCTCGTCAGCGAGCGCGCGCAAATCCTCGCGAAGGCGGCCGCGCAGCGATTCGATCCGCCGGGTGAGCTGATCCGGCTGGACGACGTCGATCTCGACAGCGATCCCGACCGGCTTGCGGTCGAGCTCAACACCGTGCCGATGTTCGGCGGCCCGAAAATCATCCGGACGGCCCAGAGCCGGCGTGTCAACGCGGCGCTGCTCAAGCCGCTCGTCGAGGGCGGGGTGCGCGAAGGCGTGCTGATCGTCGAGGGCGGCAATCTCAAGCCGGACGACACGCTGCGCACGCTGTTCGAGAAGTCGCCCGTGGCGGCGGCCATCGCCTGCTACGCCGACGCAGCGCAGGACCTCGAAGGGCTCGTGCGCGACATCCTGCGGGAGGCCAACGTGACCATCTCGTCGGACGCTCGCCACGCGCTGGTCGAGCGGCTGGGCGCGGACCGGGCGCTGTCGCGCGGCGAGATCGAAAAGCTCGTGCTGTACGTCGGGCCGGGCGGCACCATCGATGTCGCCGAGGTGGAGGCCATCGTCGGCGACGTGTCCGAGCTGGCGCTGGAGCGGATCACGAACGCGGCCGCGGCCGGCCAGGCGGCGCGTGCGGTCGCGGAATGCGGCCGGGCCGTCTCCTCGGGTGAAAGCCCGCAGGCCATCATCGCGGCCACGCAGCGGCACTTCCAGCGGCTGCACCGGACCCGGGCGGCGCTGGATCGCGGCAGCTCGCTCGAAGATGTGCTGCGGCAGATGCGTCCGCCCCTGCATTTCAAGCAAAAGGACGCCTTTGCCGCCCAATGCCGTCTCTGGACGGCGCCGCGGCTCGAGGAGGCGCTGGCGCGGATCGCGACTGCGGCCAAGGCCGCGCGGCTTGCTGGCGCGCTCGAAGCGGCGCTCTCGGAGCGCCTCATGATGGGCCTCGCCATGATGGTCAGCGGCCGGAGCGACGCGCGGCGTCCCCGCTGAGGCTGAACGGACCCCCAAGCCCGGCGGGCGAAGAGGCTCCTCACAGGCCGCACCGGCGTCGCGTTGCCCCCGGCGCGCCAATGGTATAGTTGCAGCACGCTTAGGGGTTAGACGGGGAGAGACTTATGACAGGCGCGCAATTCGATGTGGTCGCGATCGGCAATGCGATTGTCGACATCATCGGCCGCTGCGACGACGGCTTTCTGGAGCGTCACGGCGCTTCCAAGGGGATCATGAACCTCGTCGATACGGACCGCGTCGCCACCCTCTATTCGGCCATGGGGCCGGGTATCGAAATTTCGGGCGGCTCGGCCGCCAATACGGCAGCGGGCATCGCCTCGCTCGGCGGGCGTGCCGCCTTTATCGGCAAGGTTGCCGAGGACGAATTCGGGTGCATCTTCCGCCACGACATCCGCGCTGCCGGCGTGGCCTTCAACACGCCAGCCGTGGCGGGTGAGCGGGCCACCTCGCGGTCGCTGATCCTCGTCACGCCGGACGGGCAGCGGACGATGAACACCTTCCTCGGCATCAGCACGGAGCTCGACCAGGGCGAAGTGGATCCGGCCGTCATCCAGAACGCGAACATCGTCTATCTCGAGGGCTACCTGTTCGACCGGGACGAGGCCAAGGCCGCGTTCCGGCAGGCCGTCGATATCGCCAACAAGGCCGGCCGGCGCGTGGCGCTGACTCTCTCGGACGCGTTCTGCGTCAACCGCCACCGGGCCGAGTTCCTGCAGCTCATCCGGTCCGGCATCGGGATCCTGTTCGCCAACGAAAGCGAGATCCTGTCGCTCTACGAAACCGAGAACTTCGAAGAGGCGGCCCGGCGGGTCGCCCAGGATACTCCGCTCGCCGTGCTGACCCGCAGCGAGAAGGGCTCTCTCATCATCTCGAACGGCGAGCGCGTCGAGGTGGCGGCGGAGCCGATCAGCAAAGTCGTGGATACCACCGGGGCGGGCGACCTCTATGCGGCCGGCTTCCTGTTCGGCCTGGCGCTCGACTACGACCTGGCCGCGGCCGGGCGGCTCGGCAGCTTCGCGGCGGCCGAAATCATTGGCCAGATCGGCGCGCGCTCGGAGGTGAAACTCTCAAACCTGGCGCGAATCCGCGGCTTCATCGGCTGAGATCCGATTGCGGCAAAGGCGGAGTGCTTTCCGCCTTTGTTCCCGCCTGACATACAAGTTAAAGAATCATTTTCGCAACATTTGTTAAATTGACCGTCTTTGTTCTTGGTTCTACTCACTTTTTCTCCTTTGCAAATCTGACCAAAAGACCGCAAGGTTTTGGTCATTGAATCGGCAATTGGATCACGGCATGCCCCCCGAAGATGCCCGCCGCGGCCGCCCCAAGGGTAGCGGCTTGGATGACAGTTCTCAGCTCCGCCGCGTGGCGGACCTGCTCGAGGCGGACCCGAACCTCAAGCCCACCACCGCCATCAAGGCAATCGGAGTTTCGGATCCCTCGACGATCCGGCGTCTCCGCGAAAAGCTGAAAGTCGAGCCTCTGCGCAGCACCGGCGGCGGTGCTGGCGTGGCGGAGTTTCCGGCGGCGCTCGGCGCCGCGCCGCAAGTTTCGGATCGTGCGCCGGCACCGGCCGGCACAGGGTTCGCAAGCGCCGGCTCGTCCGCAGGATTGGCAGAAGCATCGGTTTCCGCCCTATCCGAGTCCGAGACGGCACTGTTTGCCAAGTGGTGTGCGTTGGGCCTTTCCGCCGTGTCTTCGACGCTCGAAGCGCACGTGGCCCTGATGACCGATCTCCTGCGTACCCCGCAGGTCGCGTGTGCCTTGCGTCAGCAGATTCTGTTCAACGAAGTCGCGAAAGCGTTGTGTCCCAAGCGTTCGGATATCCGAACTTTTCACTGACCTAATTTCTCCAAACCAACACGACCTAAGGCCGCCCCCAAGCGGCCTTTTTTCACTTTTCATGCAGGACGCAAGCTGCGAAGTGGAGTCGTTCAATAGGCGTTGTGCTGTGTGGAGGGCCGGCGCATTTGCGCCGGGTCGCGTTGCTCCCGAGCGCTTCGCGCTGTTTTTGTTTGGGCGCGAGCTGAGAGAGGGGCGGTTAGGCTTCGGCCCAGTCCGCGAGGCGGTCCATGAAAGCGAGGCAGCTTTCGATCTCGGAGACGGCGATCCACTCGTCCGCCGTGTGGGCTTGGGCGATGTCGCCCGGACCGCAGACGACGGCGGGCACGTTCGCGGCCTGAAACAGGCCCGCTTCGGTGGCGTAGGAGACCGCCTGCGTGTCGTTCTGCCCGGCGAGCTTGAGCGCGAGCGCGACGATGTCCGACGAGCCCGCCGCGAACGGCGGCACGCGGTTGGTCTGGCGGATGGCGATGCAAGCTTCGGGGGCGACGCGCTGCATCGCGGGCAGAAGCTCGGCGTTCGCAAAGTCCACGAGGCGCCGCTCGATGGCGTCAATGTCGATGCCGGGCAAGGCGCGCACTTCGAAGCCGAAGCGGCATGCGGCAGGCACGATGTTGGCGGCGATGCCGCCTGAGATTTCCGTCACCTGCAAGGTCGGGAAGGGCGGCGTGAAACGAGGGTCCGGCGGCAGCGCCGCCAGATCGCGCTCGATGCGCTGTAGCTCGACGATCAGGTGTGAGGCCGCGGCGATCGCATTGACGCCGAGCGGGGCCATGCTCGAATGGGCGGCGCGGCCCGTGATGTCGACCGACCAGCGGACCGGGCCTTTATGTGCATCGACGACGGCCATGGAGGTCGGCTCGCCGACGATGACGGCGCGCGGTTTCGGCAGCCTGTCGCCCAGCTCGGCGATCATCGGGCGCACGCCCGTGCAGCCGGTTTCCTCGTCATACGAAAACAGCAGGTGGATCGGCGTGCGCAGCGGGCGCGCCTTGAACGATGGCACCATGGCCATGGCGCAGGCGAGGTAGCCTTTCATGTCGGCCGTGCCGCGGCCATAGAGGCGGCCATCGGACTGGCGCAGCGTAAAGGGGTCGGAGGTCCACGCCTGCGGATCTGCCGGCACGACGTCGGTGTGGCCGGAGAGGCCGATGCCGGGGACGCCGGCGGGGCCGATCGTGGCGAACACGGAGGCTTTTTCGCCGTCCGCGGTCGGGACGATTTCAGACGCGATGCCATGGCCGGACAGGTAGTCCTGCACGAAGGCGACGAGTGCGCGATTGGATTTGTGGCTCGTGGTGTCGAACGACACGAGACGATCCAACAGGGTGATTGCAGATGAGGTTACGTCCACGGGTCAGGCTCTAGTTCACGCGCCGCGCCGCGTCGTACGGGCTGTCGAGCGAGAAGGCAGGGATGGCGACATCGAACAGGCGGCCACCTTCGTCGATCATCTGGTAGCTGCCGACCATGATGCCGGAGGGCGTCGAAAGCGGGCAGCCGGACGAGTAGGTGAACGACTGGCCGGGCGGGATGACGGGCGTCTGACCGACGACGCCGGGGCCGCGAATTTCGTCGGTCTTGCCGTTGGCGTCGGTGATGCGCCAGAGGCGGCTTTTGAGCTGAACGGAGTGCTCGCTCTCGTTGGCGATCTCGACGGTGTAGATCCAGAAAAAGTAGGCTTCTTCCGGCGTCGACTGCTCGTCGGAATACTCGGGCGATACGCGGATGCGTACCCCTTCCGTCACCTGCTCGTAGGGTATGTCGTCGCTCACGGGGGCTGCTGCCTCTCGGTTTCGCGAGCATTACCACGCACGCACGCGCAGACGTCAATGATTTCAAACCGCCCCGCCTCGCTGCCAGTCCTGGGCCGCCAGTCCGGGGCCGCGCGTCAGGATGTGCGCGCGGCCTTCACGGCCTCTTCGAGGTCGGCGGCGAGATCGTCGGCGCTTTCGAGGCCGATCGAGAGGCGGAGCATGCCGTCGGTGATGCCGAGTTCGGCGCGTGCCTCGGGCCCGATGCGGTAGTGCGTCGTGGTCGGCGGGTGCGTGATGATCGACTTCGCATCGCCCAGGTTGTTCGAAATCTTGATGATCTTCAATGCGTTCTGGAGCTTGAACGCGGCGTCCTTGCCGCCCTCGATCTCGAACGCGATCATCTGGCCGCCGCCCGTCATCTGCTTCTTGACGATTTCCGCCTGCGGATGGTCGGCGCGCCCGCAATAGATGACGCGGCTTATGCCTGGGAGCCCGGCCAGATGGTCGGCCACGCGGGCGGCCGAGGCGGACTGCGCGCGTACGCGGATCGGCAGCGTTTCAAGGCTTTTCAGCATAACCCAGGCGTTGAACGGGCTCAGCGACGGGCCGGTCTGGCGAATGAAGTCCTGCAGGTAGTCGGTCAGGAATTTTTCCGAGCACAGGATTGCGCCGCCGAGGCAGCGGCCCTGGCCGTCGATGTGCTTCGTTGCGGAATACACCACCACATCGGCGCCGTGGGCGAGCGGGCGCTGCTGCATTGGCGTCGCGAAGACGTTGTCGACCACCGTGGTGATGCCGTGCTGGCGGCCGAGCGCGGAGACGGCGGCGATGTCCACCAGGTCGAGCGTCGGGTTGGCGGGCGTTTCGAAGAAGAAGCCGCGCGTGTTAGGGCGGATCGCGGCTTTCCAATTCTCGATGTCGCGGCCGTCGATCAGGGTCATGGAGATGCCGAAGCGTGGGCACAGCGTTTCGACGATGTAGCGGCAGGAGCCGAACATGGCGCGGGCGGCCACGATGTGGTCGCCGGCCTTCAGAAAACAGAGCAGGCCCGCGGTGACGGCGGCCATGCCGGTTGCGGTGGCGCGGCAGACTTCGGCGCCTTCGAGCAGGCGCAGGCGCTCTTCGAACATGGTGACGGTGGGGTTCGAGAAGCGCGAATACTGGAAGCCCGGGTCTTCGTTTTTGAAACGCGCTTCGGCCTGCTCGGCGGAATTGTAGACGAAGCCCTGGGTGAGGAAGAGCGCTTCCGAGGTCTCGCCGAACTGCGAGCGAAGAACGCCGCCGTGCACGAGCTGTGTCTCGGGGCTCCAGCTTGCGGGGTCGGCCGAGACCGGGGTCTTGTTATTTGCCATCGCTCGTGTCCTTCGCGCGGGCGTATGCCTTCGCCCATGAAAAAACCCGGCCGTCCTCCCCGCTTGCATGAGCCAGGGCGGACCGGAAACCGGGTCGCGCGTGGGCCCTCTTTAGCGAGTTGTTTAACGTGGCTGCAAGCCGGCCGGCCAAATCACCACGATGCGGGCCGAGATGTCACGCGCGGCCCACGATAGGAGCGGATTAGCCTCTCCGGCCTCTTGGCGTCAAGAGGCGCTTCGTCTAGGACGCAAGCAGCAAGGGAGCTTCCCCGATGACGCAAGACGCCAAGACCGCCGCAGATACCGCGCAGCAGACGCCGCTCGGGGCGGCCGCTGCCGCCGGGATTTTGCCGGTGCAGGCCATTCGCGCGCTGATCTCCGGCGGGGCGCTGGCGAGCGGGGAGCCGACTGAACCCGGGCAGCTTCAGCCGGCCAGCGTCGACCTGCGGCTCGGGCCGAAGGCCTACCGCGTGCGTGCGAGTTTTCTGCCGGGACCGGGCGGGGCGGTCGCGGACCGGCTCGACGATCTCAAGCTGCACGAATTCGACATCGAGCACGGCGCTGTGCTCGAGACGGGCTGCGTCTACGTCGTGCCGCTGCTGGAGAGCCTGAAGCTTCCGGACGCGATTTCGGCGTCCGCCAACCCGAAGAGCTCGACCGGCCGCCTCGACGTGTTCACGCGCGTGATCGCGGATGGCGTGTCGGCGTTCGATCTCGTGCCGGCGGGCTATCGCGGGCCGCTCTATGCCGAGATCTGTCCGCAGACTTTTCCCATCGTCGTGCGCAAGGGCTCGAAGCTGTCGCAGCTTCGCTTCCGCCATGGCGATCCGCGCGAGAGCGATGCGGGCCTCGAAAATCTGCAGGCTACGCAAACTTTGGTGTCGGGTGCGAAGGCCGACATCCACGACGGCATCGCGCTTTCGGTCGCGTTGGTGGGCGACGGCGAGGGGCTGGTCGGCTATCGCGCGCGCAAGCATACGGGCGTGGTCGATGTCGATCGGCCGGGCGCGTGCGCGGTGGCGGACTACTGGGAGCCGGTGCGCGCGGACGCCAAGCAGCGGCTCATCCTCGATCCGGACCAGTTCTACATTCTGGCGTCGAAAGAAGCCGTGCACATTCCGCCGACGCATGCGGCCGAGATGATGCCGTTCAATCCGCTGGTGGGCGAATTCCGCGTACACTACGCGGGCTTTATGGATCCGGGCTTCGGGCATTCGCCGGCGGGTGGTGCGGGCTCACGCGTCGTGCTGGAGGTTCGCTCGCACACGGTGCCGTTCATCCTGGAAGACGGCCAGATCATCGGGCGGCTGGTCTACGAGCGCATGATGGAAGTGCCGGAAATTCTCTACGGCCGCGACCTCGGCAGCAACTACCAGGCGCAGGGGCTGAAGCTGAGTAAGCATTTCAGATAGGGCTCAAGCCGGTCGGATACCTCGACCGTTGCACGCACGGATGGTGGCGTGGGTGCCGGCCTTCGCCGGCATGACGTTGTTTTGGCTCGGTGGCGGCTTTGCGTGGACGGCCGAGAGGTCAGGCCTTGTCCGCGTCGGGGCAGACGAGGGGCTTGGCGGCTTTCAGGATGGCGTCGATCACGCCGGGAAAGCGCGCGTTGATCTCGTCGAGGCGGATAGAGTTCACGACCTCGGTGCCGCGGCGCTCGGACTGGATGAGGCCCGCTTCGCGCAAAATCTGGAAATGATGCGACTGGGTCGACTTCGGCACGTGCGAGGGCGCGGCCTTCGAACAGTTCAGAGGACAGTCTCCGGCCGCTAAGCACCGCACGATCTCAAGGCGCATCGGATCGGCTAGCGCGTAGAGAACGCTTTCCAATTTCAGGTCTTCCGACGCGGGGTGGAGCAGGGGTCTTTGCATGCCCGATATATGGCCGACCCTAGGTGAAATTCAATAGTTCGATAGTCTTGAACTACCGGAATGCCGTCCCTATCTGGGGTTCAGCCGATGCTTTGCTCTCGCCGGTGCCGCCTTCGGATGGGGGGATCTCCAGTCCAGGCGCACCCTGACGCCGGCCCCCTCTTTCGCGGGATTAGCGAATGAAAAAGCTGGAGAAATTCATATGTCTCGTCCCCTTGAAGGCAAAGTTGCGCTGGTTACGGGCGCGAGCCGCGGCATCGGCCGCGCCGTTGCGCAAAGGCTTGCAGCTGACGGCGCACTGGTCGCAGTCCACTTCGGACGCAATCAGTCTGCCGCGACGGAAACCGTCTCGGCCATCACGGCCGCGGGCGGCTCCGCGTTCGCCATCGGATCCGACCTTTCCGCCAAGAATGGCGTGAAGGTGCTCTTTTCCGCGCTGGATGAGGAGCTCAAGGCGCGTAACGGCTCGACGAAGCTCGACATCCTCGTGAACAACGCAGCGGTTGCGCCCTTCGTCAATTTCGAAGGCACGACCGAGGAGGTGTTCGACGAGATCTACACGGTGAACGTCAAGTCGGTGTTCTTCGCCACGCAGGAAGCCGTCAAACGCATCCGGGACGGCGGGCGCATCGTCAATCTCACGAGTGCTGTGGTGCGCACGCCGGTTCTGGACGCGGCGGCCTACTCCATCCTCAAGGCGCCGATCGACAATCTGACGAAGGTGCTCGGCCAAGTGTTGGGTGAGCGCTCGATCACGGTCAACGCAGTTGCGCCTGGTGTGATCGAAACGGACATGTCCGCTGCGTTCGCGCGCGATCCGGCGATGGCTGAGGCCGTCAAGGGCAAGCAGGCGCTGAAGCGGATCGGGCAGCCCGAAGACATCGCGGATGTGGTCGGCTTCCTTGCCGGCCCCGAAGGGCGCTGGGTCACCGGGCAGGTCATAGAAGCCTCGGGCGGCTCGGGTTTGACGTTCTAACGCGTTTTGCGTGACCCGGCTTTCGTCCGGGTGACGGAGCATGCAGTGCGCCGGCTTCCCCCTGTCCCCCAGCGGCGGCTGCTCACACGCCCCCTCCTGGTCCACGACCCGCGCGCCGTACGCAGGCGCGCGTCTGGCCCAGGACGCTCCGTCACCCGCACGAAGGCCGGGTCATCCGTTTGTCCGGGGTGGGAGCGAGGGCGACGTCACGCTTTCGCGAAGTAGCCGGCGAGAAAGCGCTCGTAGATCGCGGTCAGCTTTTCGATGTCGGCTACCGACGTGTGCTCGTCGACGGCGTGGATGGTCTTGTTGACGAGGCCGAACTCGATGACGGGGCAGATGTCCTTGATGAAACGCGCGTCCGAGGTGCCGCCGCCGGTGGTGAGCGCGGGCTTGCGGCCGGTTTCGGTTTCGATGGCGGCGACGAGCGTTTCGACGAGCACGCCCTCGGGGCTCGTGAGGAAGACGTCGCCGGTTCCGGATACGGTGAGGTCGAAGCGCGCATCGACGGTCGCGGCGGCCGCCGCGACCTGGTCGCGCAACCAGGTTTCGATCGTGCGGCGGTTCCAGGTGTCGTTGTAGCGAATGTTGATGGTCGCGCGCGCTTCCGCCGGGATGACGTTGGCGGTCCGGTTCGGCACGGAGATGACGGTCGTCTGCAGGTTCGACGGCTGGAAGTGCGCCGTGCCGCGATCGATCTCGGCGGTGGCGAGCCGATCGATGATGCGCGCGAGCTTCGGGATCGGGTTCTCGGCTTTCTGCGGATAGGCGGAATGGCCCTGGCGGCCGTGGACGACGATCTCGCCGTTGATCGAGCCGCGGCGTCCGATCTTCATTTCGTCGCCGAGCGCTTCCGGGTTCGAGGGTTCGGCCACGAGGCAGGCGCTGACCTTTTCGCCGCGTGCGCGCATCCAATCGAGCACCTTCATGGTGCCGTTGATCGAGGGGCCTTCCTCGTCACCCGTAATCAGGAATGAGATCGAGCCGCGATGCGCTGCAGCGCCCTTCGATGCGAGATGGCGGAGCGCCGCCGAGACGGAGCAGGCGACGCCGCCCTTCATATCCACGGAGCCGCGGCCATAGAGGATCCCGTCGCGGATCACGGCGGCGAACGGCGGATCGGTCCAGGCGTCGAGATCGCCCGGCGGCACGACGTCGGTGTGGCCTGCGAAGCAAATGTGCGGCTCGGCTTCCCCGATGCGCGCATACAGGTTTTCGACGTCCGGCGTACCCGGTTCCGTGAACGTCATGCGGTGGCAGGTGAAGCCCGCTCCGGCGAGCACGGTTTCGAGCAGCGTCAGGGCGCCGCCTTCATGGGGCGTCACGCTCTCGCAGCGCACGAGCGCTTGCGTGAGGGATACGGGGTCGAGCGGGTCAAAGGTCATCGGGTGCGACACTGGTTGAGGGAGCGCGAGACATAGACGCTCAGGCTTGCGATCGCAATCCGGCGCTTGCCGGGCGAGACTTCAGGCGGTGGGCGTCAAGGGATCTTCGCCATGCCGGTTGGGGCCCTGGGTGCCGCGCACGAACCCATTGTCGACGAAGACGGTCAGCACGAAGATCGCCAATATCGCGAATACGATTCCGCCCGCGCCGGGCACACCTGCGCCGATTTCCAGACCCAGATGCGGGGCCGCCAGATTGAAGGCATTGGCGGCTACGAACGTGGGTGCGATCCAAGCCGGCCAGTCGCGGTCGTTGCCCCGCTTCGCGGTGATTGCGGCAAGCGGTATGAGCAGGATCGCCTGCCAGATCGTGTCCGGCATGTTCGCCGGCGGAAGCACTTCGGCCGTGAAGTATTCGGGATTGAGGATGAGACCTCCGCCGATGTTTAGGATTGCGTAGACGATCAGCCCGGTCCACCACGCCTTGCGGCCGATGCGCCCTTTGAAGGTGGTCAGCAGATGCCAGAGGCGCATCGGCATGTTCCAGTTATGCGTGGGGGGCGAGCGCGTCGTTCGCGGGGCGCGTCGGCATGCGCTGCTGAACCAGCTCGATCTTCTGCCAGATTTTCTGCCCGAGATGGGCGGTCAGCCGCTCGATGTCGCCGACGGCGTCGACGATGGCGGGATCGCGCAGCTTGTCGGCGTAGAGCGCGGCCACCTTGCTCGCGAGAGACAGCAGCTCCGAGCAGTATCCGAGGTAGCGCAAGAGCTGGTTGGGCGACATCCCGCGCTCTGGCGAAGATGAGGTGCGCGGCGCGCCGAACGCGCTCGGATCCTTGGTGAGCTGGTGCATGTCGATGACGTGGATGATCGCGCGCAGCTCATGCAGCGCCTTGAGCGCCTTGTCGCGCCGCCAACGGCTTTCGAGCGTCGAGAGATAGAGCGCGAGACCGCCGAGCACGATCAGGAAGCTCGTCGCCGAGTCGACGCCCTGCATGATGTTGGTCAGCTCGGTCGAGGTTTCGAGATCGACCGCCTCCCACAGCAGCCATCCGAGCAGCGCGAGGGCTGACGCCAGGATGATGGCGACGAAGGTGCGGATCGTATAGTTCGGCCGCGCGATCTGGACGATGGTCGCCGACGTGTGGCGCGCGACCTCGGTCAGCTCGCGGCTGACGCGCTCAAGGCCCGTTCCCGGAAAACGCTCGGCGACGCGGCGCGCGAGCGTTTCCAAGGTCTCGATGATTTTGCCCGGATCGAGGGAGCGAAACACGGGCTTCGTGGCGTTGGGTTGCGACATGGCCGGGTCCGATGGCAGAGGTGCGAGAACCTAGCACGAGCCCCGTCAGTCGCGCAGAAGCTCGTTGATCGAGGTCTTGGCGCGGGTCTTCTCGTCGACGCGTTTGACGATGACGGCGCAGTAAAGGTTCGGGCCGGGCTCGCCGTTCGGCAGCGGCTTGCCCTGCATCGAGCCGGACACGACCACGGAGTAGGGCGGCACGCGGCCGAAGTGCTTCTCGCCGGTGGCGCGGTCGATGATGGTGGTGGAGGCGCCAAGATATACGCCCATCGACAGCACCGAGCCTTCGCCGACGATGACGCCCTCCGCAACCTCGGCGCGGGCGCCGATGAAGCAGTTGTCCTCGATGATGACGGGGCCGGCCTGGAGCGGCTCGAGAACGCCGCCGATGCCGGCGCCGCCAGAGATGTGGCAGTTCTTGCCGATCTGCGCGCAGGAGCCGACCGTGGCCCAGGTGTCGACCATGGTGCCCGTGTCGACGCGAGCGCCGAGATTGACGAACGACGGCAACAGCACGACGCCCGGAGCGATGTAAGCGGAGTGGCGCACGATGGCGCCGGGCAGAACGCGGAAGCCGCCCTTCTTGAAGTCGTCCTCGGTCCAGCCGGCGAACTTCGGCGGCACCTTGTCCCAATAGAACGAGCCTGCCGGGCCGCCGGGGATCAGGCCCATGTCGTTGAGGCGGAACGACAGCAGGACGGCCTTCTTGAGCCACTGGTTGACGACCCACTCGCCGCCGGTCTTCTCGGCGACGCGGGCCTCGCCCTTGTCGAGCAGCTCAAGCGCGGCGACCACAGCATCGCGGATCGGGCCGGTGGTGGCTGCGTTGACGCCGTCGCGGCTTTCCCAGGCTGCTTCGATGGTGGTCTGAAGGTCGCTCATGCGCGTCGCCGCCCCGTTTTCGTCGTTCTGTTTGTCGTTCTGTTTCAGGCGGCGTTCATGGAGGCTCGCCAGGGGTCTGTCAATGCTGCCCCGGGGCTCCGAAAATTCCCGAGGGCGCACCCCGCACGGCAAACGTCGTGTTAACGCGGATGCGCTAATTTGAGGGAACGGGGCTCCGTCTAAGTGCTGCGCGATACGCGCCGAGGGCTCCCAGCTTTGTTTTTGTAGTGCGTAGGCGGGAGGTTGGCGTGCTTGGAGTGCAAGACCTCGGGTCCCGGGATCCGAATGGCGTCGTGAGGGCTGGTCCCTGGCTGCCGCGCGAGGGCGCCGCGGCGGATGCTGCCATTGCCATCGACCGCCTGACGGCGAAGATCGAGCGGCTGGAGCGGCGCGAGGAAGCGCTGCAGAAGCAGGTGGCGGAGCTGGTCGAGCTTTCCCACCAGGCCGGACGCTTCCAGGCTTTGGCTGAAAGCCTCCGTAATTCAAGGGATTACAAAGTCGAGGAAACCGCCCGGCAGATGCGCGATCTGCGCGGCCGGATCGATGCAATCGAAGGCCCGAAAAGCGACTTCGCCGGGCTCGCGTTCAAGTCGCTGACCGATATTGGCCGCAAGCTCGGTGAGCTTGATGGGGTCGAATCCCGCGCGGCGACGATGACGCGGCGTTTTCATGCCGCCACCCTGGCCTTCCGGGTTCTGGCTGTCGGCCTGTTGTGCGTGGCTGCGCGCAGCTCGTTCTGACGCTGGCTAACACGGGCGCGCGATAAGCAGCCTGCGGACCACATTCTGGTCGTCTCCCCCCGCGCTCTGGCTAGCGATGGGATCCGCACGACTTGAGTAAAATTCTGCCGGCCGAGTTGGCGCCTGCCTTAAGGGGCATTGGGTAGTCTCTGTGCAGTCCGAAGCTGCAAGGGTCTGCGCACATGTCGCTCGTTATCGGCACCAACACGATATCGCTCGCCGCTGAGCGCGCGGGCGCGGCGGCCCTGCAGCAGTCAATCGAGCGGACCTCGCGCGAAGTCCAGCCGTCGGCTCCAGCCCCGCAAACCCAGAGCGCCGGTCATTCGCAGGTTCAGTTTGGGGCAAGCCTGGAGAGCCGTTTCCAAGCCGTTATCAATGAGTTGGCTTTGGGCGGCAATCTCACGTCGGCCAACGCGCGCGTTGTGGACAGCGATTTCGCGCAGGATACCAGCAGCCTCACCAAGAACCAGATCCTTGCGCAAGCCGGCGTTGCAATGACTGCTCGGGCCAACAGTCAGCCGCAAAGCGTGCTGGCGGCGCTCAACGGCTAAGATCGGTCTGAAGAAGCCCGGCCGCGCCGGATCACGGGCTCGCGGGCGCGGAGCCCAGGGTTTTCCGTATCAGGTTCTTGGCCGCATCCGAATCCCATTCGGCCGGTCCGATCAGGCGGCCGATCTCGCGGCCCTCCGGATCGATCAGGATCGTGACCGGCATGCCGACAGCCTTCAGTGCCGAGCCGCTGCGTGTCGTCGTGTCGGTGTAGAGCTTGAGCGACTTGACGTGCACGCTGTCGAGGAACTTGCGCGCGGCCTCAGGGCCGGTGCGGTCGACGGCGAGGGCGACGACCTCGAAGGTGTCCGATCCCAGCTCCGCCTGCAGCCGGTCGAGCGACGGCATTTCCTCGCGGCACGGGGCGCACCATGTCGCCCAGAGGTTCAGGAGGATCGTCTTGCCGTGAAAGTCCTTCAGGGTCTTCGTCGCGCCCGTCGCATCGTTAAATGTCACATCTGCGACAGCCTCGGGGGCTGACTTGTAAACGAAGGCCGGCAGGCCCGGCGCGCGCGGGCGGGTCGCCTCGGCGGGAGCGGCGGCCTCCGGCGACGAAACGGCGGTATTGTCAGGCCGCCCAAGGGTGCCGTATACCGCCGCAAAGCCTGCGATTGCAGCGACGGCGGCCACGGCGACGATGGCCGCGTTTCTATTTTTGGGCGGGCCGGACGGGGTGCCGTCGTTCATTTCGACTTCCGATGCTTTGGGTCTCGCGGAGGGGCTGTTCCGGTGACAGAGAAAAACGCCAACAAGATGTGGGGCGGCCGTTTTGCGCAGTCGCCTGCCGAGATCATGCAGGAGATAAATGCCTCGATCTCGTTCGACAAGGTTCTGGCACCGCAGGATATCCGTGGCTCAAAGGCGCACGCGGCGATGCTGGGCGAAACCGGCATCATCACGCGGGCGGATGCGCGCGAGATCCTGAGGGGTCTCGACCAGGTGGCATCCGAGATCGAAAGCGGCACCTTCGTCTTCCAGCGCGAGTTGGAAGACGTGCACATGAACGTCGAGAGCCGTCTCAAGGAAATCATCGGGCCTGCGGCCGGGCGGCTGCATACGGCGCGCTCGCGCAACGACCAGGTGGCGACCGATTTCCGGCTGTTCGTGCGGGACGCGGCCGACAGCCTCATTCGCTCTATCGGCGAGCTGCAGAGCGCGCTGGTCGAAAAGGCCGAGGCGCACGCGGGCACCGTGATGCCCGGCTTCACGCATATGCAATCGGCGCAGCCGGTGACGTTCGGCCATCATCTGCTCGCTTACGTGGAAATGCTGGGGCGCGACCGGGGGCGGTTCGTGGATGCGCGGCGGCGCCTCAACGAATGTCCGCTCGGCTCGGCGGCGCTGGCTGGCACGTCGTTTCCGATCGACCGGCAGAAGACGGCCGAGGAACTGGGCTTCGATCGCCCGATGGCGAATTCGCTCGACGGCGTGGCTGATCGCGATTTCGCGCTCGAAATTCTGGCGGCGGCCTCGATCACGGCCATGCATCTGTCGCGGTTCGCCGAGGAAATCGTGATCTGGATGACGCCGCAGTTCGGCTTCGTGAAGCTGTCTGACCGCTTCACGACTGGGTCGTCGATCATGCCGCAAAAGCGCAACCCCGACGCGGCGGAGCTGGTGCGGGCCAAGGTCGGGCGGATCGCGGGCGCCTTCCACGGGCTGCTGATGGTCATGAAGGGCCTGCCGCTCGCCTACTCGAAGGACATGCAGGAAGACAAGGAAGCGACGTTCGACGCGCTGGATTCGCTGCGGCTCGGGCTGGCGGCGATCACGGGCATCGTGCGCGACGTCGAGCCCGAGGCCGAGACGCTGCGGGCGGCGGCGGGGCGCGGCTATTCGACGGCGACGGATCTGGCCGACTGGCTGGTGCGGGAGCTGAAGATGCCCTTCCGGGAGGCGCACCACGTCACGGGCTCGATCGTCAAGGCGGCCGAGGACAAGGGGCTCGACCTCGAAAATGTGCCCCTCGAAGTCATGCAGGCCATCGAGCCGCGCATTTCGAAGGGGATTTTCTCTGTGCTTTCAGTGGAGAACTCCGTGAAATCCCGCAAGAGCTATGGGGGAACTTCGCCACAGAACGTCGCAAAAATGGCTCGAAGCTGGGCCAAGCGCTTGGAAAAGGAAGCGGCCGCACGGTAAGGTGGCGGGGACGGCTGGCTTCCCGAAGATGTCTTCGAGGCCGGCTCCACGGGGTTTGATCGCAATGATGAGTTGGGTTCGTACTTTCCTGGCTGCCTCGACGCTGGCGCTCGCGCTGGCCGGATGCGGCGTGAAGGGTTCGCTCGAAACTCCTCAGGCCGCGCCGGAATCGACGGCGGAAGCACAATCCGGCCAGGGCAAGCCCGAGGGCGCAGCGGCCAAGCCGCACAAGAGTTCCGTTCTGGACGCGCTCGTTCGCTAACGAACACAGCCTCGGAGAGGCCCGGCCGGCCGCTTCTCAGTCGGACAGGTGCTAAGGCTCCTGTTGCGTTGGCGCGGCGGCCTGTATAGCTCGGGTGTCGATCACTCCGGACACCTGCGCCCCCATGCACCACTTCCACTACAAAGACGGCGTGCTGCACGCCGAAGACGTCAGCCTCGCGCATCTCGCATCGGATGTCGGGACGCCGTTCTACTGCTATTCCACCGCGACGCTGGAACGGCACTACCGCGTGCTCGAACGCGCGTTTGCCGGGCAGAACGCGACCATCTGCTTTGCGGTCAAGGCGAACTCCAACCAGGCTGTGCTGGCCACGCTGGCGCGGCTCGGCGCGGGCATGGACGTCGTCTCGGAAGGCGAGCTGCGGCGCGCACGGGCGGCCGGGACGCCGGCGGACAAGGTGATTTTCGCGGGCGTCGGCAAGACCCGCGAGGAGATGGCCTACGCGCTGGGCGAGGGCATCTGCAGCTTCAACGTCGAAAGCGAGCCGGAGCTTCATGCGCTGTCGGAGGTCGCGGAGTCGCTCGGCGTGACGGCGCGCGTCGCGATCCGGGTCAATCCGGACGTCGACGCCAAAACGCACGCCAAGATTTCGACCGGCAAATCCGAGAACAAGTTCGGCATCCCGTATCTGCGCGCGCCGTCCCTCTACGACGAGGCGCGCAAGCTGCCTTATCTGGACGTGGCGGGCATTCACATGCACATCGGCAGCCAGATCACGGATCTCGCGCCGTTCCGCGATGCGTTCCGCCTGATGCGCGACCTGATGCTCGAGCTTCGGCGCGAGGGGCATGCGATCCACCATCTCGATATCGGCGGTGGGCTCGGCGTTCCCTATCGCGGATCGAACGAGGTGCCGCCGCATCCGGACGAGTATGCGGCGCTGGTGGCCGCGAGCCTCGGCGATCTCGACGCCAAGCTCTATCTGGAACCCGGCCGCATGATCGTCGGCAACGCGGGCGTTCTCGTCACGCGGGTTGTCTACGTGAAGGCGGGTGCGGGCAAGCGCTTCACGATCGTGGACGCGGCGATGAACGACCTGCTGCGGCCGACGCTCTACGAGGCCTTTCACGAGGTGTGGCCGGTTTCGGAGGCGCGCACCTCCGATGCGACGGTGCTGCAGGATATCGTCGGGCCGGTGTGCGAGACGGGCGATTATCTGGCCGTGGAACGCGCGCTGCCGCCGTTCGAGCCCGAAGAGCTGATGGCGGTGATGACGGCCGGAGCCTACGGCGCAGTGATGTCGTCGACCTACAATACCCGCCGCCTGGTGCCGGAAGTGCTCGTCAATGGAAGCGCTTACGCCGTGGTGCGGCCGCGGCCGAGCTATGAGGAAATGATCGGGCTGGATCGCCTGCCGCCGTGGATAACGCCCGAGGCCTAGAAGGTTGCCCGTGGGGCCGGGCCGGCACGGAAACGGGTGGTGAACGTTAGCTCTTTGTAATGATGCGCCCCGGGCGCTCGTGCTAGGTTTTGAGCAATGGAACGGGATCCCATTTCGCGTCCGGCCGAACGGGCGTTCGAGCGCAAGATCTGGCGCGCGCGCGTTGCGGTCGCATTTGAGCAAATCTGGCTTCGGCTCTGGCTGCTGCTGGCCGTGGCGGCGGCGTTTCTGCTCGTGTCTTATGCCGGCCTCTGGCCCCGGCTTCCCGCCTTTGCCCACATGGCGCTGCTGGCCCTGTTCGGACTCGCTGCGCTCGCGGGCCTGATCTCGCTCACCCGCGTGTCCTGGATTTCGCGCGACGAGGCGATCCGGCGCATCGAGCGCGTCTCGGGCGTGCCGCATCGGCCGGCCTCATCCTATGAAGATACCGTCAGCGCGCCGTCGTCCGATTCGGCGACGCTCGCGATCTGGCAGGAGCATCGCAACCGCATGGCGGCGATGCTCGCGCGGCTGCGTCCGGGGAAGCCCGAGCCGCGGACCGACCGGTTCGATCCGTTCGCGCTTCGCGCGGCGCTCATGCTGGCCATGGTCGGAGTCACGGCGCTGCTCGGCCACACGGCTGCCGATCGCGTCCGTTCGGCGTTCACGTTCGGCTCCACGGCGGCGCTCGCGCAGGCGCGTCTCGATGCCTGGCTCACGCCGCCGACGTACACCGCCAAGCCCCCTGTGATGCTGGCCGACGGCGCCGGGCAGATGCCGGCGGCCGATAAAGGCGCGCCAGCCACCCAGCCCGTCTACGAAGCGCCGTTCAAGAGCCTGCTGATCGTGCGTGTCGGCGGCATGGGCGACCAGCCGCTCGCCATCGAGGTGCAGCCGGCAGCGGCCAAGGGCGAGCAATCGCCGGCCGAGCGTGTCGAGTCGAAAGCCGAGAAGGACACCGGCGATCTTAAGGAAGTTCGCTTCGAGATGACCCGGTCGTCGACCGTGCGTGTGCTGTCTGGCGCGCGCGAGATGGCGCGCTGGACCATTTCGGTGACGCCGGACAAGGTGCCCCAGATTTCGTTGTCGCGCCCTCCTGAGCTGACGCCGCGCGGCTCGCTCAAGCTCACCTACAAGGTCGAGGACGACTACGGCGTGGTGTCGGCTGGTGCGGATCTCAAGCGCCTCAAGGACGCGCCGCGCGATGCGAGCAAGGCCTGGGCGCAGGCGCCGGCGCCCAAGGGTCCGCGCGCGCCGCTGATGCGCCCGCCCAAGCTGGAACTGCGTCTGCCGAAGGCGAATTCGACGGAGGCGCATACGTATTTCGAGATGGCCTCGCATCCGTGGGCCGGGCGCAAGGTCATCATGACGCTGACCGCCAAGGACGCCGCGGGGCAGATCGGCAAAAGCGCCGGGTTCGAGATGATCCTGCCGGAGCGCAAGTTCACCAAGCCGCTGGCGCGCGCCGTCGTCGAGCAGCGCAAGAAGCTGATGGAAGATAGCCGCTACCGCTCGCCGGTCGTGGCCGCGCTCGATGCGCTGACGCTCGAGCCGGACGGGTTCATCGAGGACACCAAGGTTTATCTCGGCCTGCGTACGGCGCGCCATCGCCTGCGGGTGGACCGCACGCGCGCGGGCTTCAAGAGCGTCGTCGACCAGCTCTGGCAGATCGCGCTGCGGATCGAGGACGGCAGCCTGTCGGATGCCGAGCGGGCGCTCAAGGACGCTCAGGACAAGCTCTCGAAGGCGCTCGAGAACGGCGCGTCCGAGGAAGAGATCAAGCAACTGATGCAGGAGCTGCGTCAGGCGCTCAACGAGTTCATGAAGCAGTTGGCGCAGGAAAGCGGCGACCAGCAGCAGCAGGATGGCCAGAACCAGGATCAGCAGACGCTCGGGCAGCAGGACCTCGAGCGCATGATGCAGAACCTCGAAGACATGGCGAAGAGCGGATCGCGCGAGCAGGCGCAGCAGATGCTCTCCGAAATGCAGGATCTCATGGAACGTCTTCAGTCCGGGCGGCAGGACCAAGCCCAGGCTCAGAAGAACCAAGAGATGATGAAGATGATGGAAGAGCTGGGCGGCATGGTCGGCGACCAGCAGAAGCTCATGGACGAAACGTTCGGCGAGCAGGGCCAGGAGAAGCCGGAGTCCGGGCAGGGCGGGCAGAAGCCGCCGCCGGGCATGAAGGGCATGGGCGGCGACGGCCAGCAGAAGGATGCGGGCGGCGGTCCGGAGAGCCAGTCGGGCGAGGCGCAGCAGGGCCGTGGGCAGCGCGGCGGGCAACAGGGCGGGCAGCAAGGTCAGCAGGGCCAGGGCGATCAGCTCGGGCAGGGTGACAAGCAAGGCGGTCTCGCGGATCTGTCGCAGCGCCAGCGCCAGTTGCGCGATCGCCTGTCGCAACTTCAGAAGAACATGCGCGAGAAGGGCGGGCCGTCGAGCCAGCAGCTCAAGGACGCGGAAAGCGCCATGGAGAGCGCCGAGGATGCGCTCAATCGCGGCGATGTCGCCGAAGCCACCGAGCAGCAGTCGCGGGCGCTGGAGCAGATGCGCCAGGGCGCGCAGGACATGGCGCAGGAGATGATGCGGAACATGCCGCAGCGCTATGGCCAGTCCGGCGATACGCCGCGCGATCCTCTCGGGCGGCCGCAGCGGTCGCAGGGGCCGGACCTCGGAACGTCCGTCAAGGTGCCGGATCAGATCGACGTGCAGCGTGCGCGCGAGATCCTGGATGAGCTGCGCCGGCGGCTCGGTGAAGCGCGGCGCGCGCCGGTCGAGCTCGACTATCTGGAACGGCTGCTGCGCCGGTTCTGATCGTTGGCGCGTACCGCACGCGGGGCCTAGCGCCCTAGCCTAGGCGACGATGTCGAGAACCATCTGGTCGGCGATGGGGCGGCCGAACTCATCCGTTCCGCGCACGGCGACGCGATAGACGCCCGGTGAAAGGTCTTCCGGCAGCGGCGCGGTCCAGATGTGCGATGACGGCGCCGGCTCGACCCAGGCCTTGTAGGCGTGGCGGTCGCGGGCAAACACGTCGACGACATGCGGATCGGTCAATCGCGCCCGCTGCATGGATTGCGGTGCGCGGTCGATGCCTTCGATTTCAAACGTGAGCTGTGTGCGCGGGCCGCCGTCGAACACGTCGACGACAAGCTCGGTGTCGCACAGCGAGGATGACCGCAGCGGGCAGTACAGCGCGCCGCTCTGCTCCCGGGCCGTTTCGTGTTGGCTCGATCGCTTCGACAGCATCATCCGCATCTTCGTCTCACGGCCGCGGCTGACCGGCACGAAACGGGTCGCATAGCGCGCGCCGTCCACGGAAAGGACGTGAAATCCTTTCGGACTGCCGTCCCGGCTCAGCGCCGTCGGAATGCCCCGCTCGTCGGCAAGCCCGCCCCACCAGCTTCCCGACGCCGCGGTGAGGACGTGGTGGTGATGCGGCGCGGTTCCCGTGAACCCTTCGTCGCGTCCGAGGTAGTGATGCTCGGTCGTGTGCGAGTGGCCTGCGAAGCTCACAGTGTTCGGCCGAGCGGAGAGCGTCGCCATGAGCGCGCGCGCGTCGGCCGTGGTCTCGCGCGGATCGTGCGGCGCGTTGAAGCTCGTCAGCGGAATATGCATCGAGACGACGACGAGGCGATCTTCCGGCGTGTGGCGAAGTACATTGCCGATGAAGGCAAGCTGATCCGGTCCGATGCGGCCGTGGTATCCTTCGGAGCGAGACACATCGACGTTGTTGAGGATGATGAACGTCGCGGGTCCGTATTCGAAGGCATAGTGCGTCGGGCCGAACACGCGCCGCCAAGTCGTGAATGCCGTCTTGTGGTCGCGCGCGCCGCCGTCCATGTCGTGATTGCCGGGGCAATGGTGCCACGGCATGCGCAGCGCGCCGAGCATGTCGAGATAGCGCCCGTAGAGCGACAGGTCGTCGCCCACCACGTCGCCGTGATGGATGCCGAATGCCGCGGGTATGCCGAGGGCGGCGCTGACGATCTCGTCGCGGAAGTAGCCGAGTTCGGCCGCGTTGGACGGCTGGGTATCCGCAAACAGCAGAACATCGAACGCGGTGGGCTCGTCGCTGCGGCGAAGTGCGAAGTCGAGCAGGCCGTCTCCGGCACGGCGCGAGAAGTCGGGCACGCCGCCCGGCTTGTGCGCCGTCGTCCAGCCCGATGGCTTGATTAGGAAGATCAGATCGTCGTCGTGGGCTGGCATTGACCAGGTGCCGTCGGGACCGGTGACGGCGATGTCGCGTCCGTTGGAGACCATCACGCCGGCGATGCCGCTGCGGTGTTGGCCGTCCTTGCGTTCAGTGTCTTCGAAAACAGTGCCGTGCGCGATTCCGTTCGCGCGTGCGGGCTCGGTCGCGAACAGCACGGGCGTCGCCAGAACGGCCGGGAGTAGTGCGGGAGCGGCAAGGACCGCCGGCAACAACATGGGAGCGGCAAGAGCCGCTCCGGCGCCCGTGAGCACCGCGCGCCGCGAGGGCGCGCCGAACTCGTTCGGCCCGATGTCGTTGGAGTGCTTCACCGCTGCTCCAGCCCCGCTGGGTCGAGTTCCCGTCATCCTGGGCGGGACGGTAGCGATGATTCACGACGGTTCCCGAACAGCACGGTGACTGGTTGATGACACCGGGGCCGCTTTGACGCTGCCGGGGCTCTCAGGGTTGGGACGTTTTCGTTGCGGTCCGGACTACGATGGCGCGGGGATTTTCCGCCCCGTCTGGCGCCGATACACCCATTCCGCCGCGAACGAGGCCGCTGCGATTGCTGCGAGCGCCAGCAGGGCCGCGGGCTGCTGATGGTAAATGTAGGTGCTCAGGATCACGAACATCGCGACGCAGGTGAGGAGCGATAGCCAGACGATGATCGCGTTCGCGCCGGTTGTGCCGAGCACGCGCAAGTGGCCGGCATTCACCGCAGCGTAGACGAGCAGGAATGCGGCGCTCCCCATCATGGCGATGCCCGAAAGATCGAAGCACAGGATCATCAGGATCACGAGCGCTGCCGTGAGCAGGAGGCCGCCGCTCGCGCTCCTCCACGGTGTGCGCGTCAGTGCGAGTGGCAGTTCTCCATCGCGGGCGATCATGTAGCAAACGTTGGCCGAGCCGAACAACGTGGCGTTGATAGCGGAGGCCGTCGAGAACAGGGCGGCCACGGCGATGAGGCGAAAGCCGAACTCGCCGAGAAAAGGCTTTGCCGCTTCGGCCAAGGCGTAGTCGGAGGCGCGCGCGATCTCGGCGTTCGTCAGATTGCCGGAGACCGTCACGGCGACCGCGAGATAGATGACGATGACGAGCAGCACCGACGTATAGAGCGCGCGCGGCAGCATGGTTCGCGGGTTGCGCATGGCGGCGGCGGCGTTCGTCACGAGGCCGAAGCCTTCGTAGCCGATGAAGAGCACGCCCGCTCCGAACAGCACCGATTGCATCGGCGGCCAGAGCGTGGGTGAAAGGTTGTCGGGCTTCATGAAAAAGAGACCGGCGGCGGCGAACAGAACCAGGATGGCGACCTTCACGGCCACGACGATGGTTTCGCTGCGCCCCATGGCTCGCGCCCCGAACGCGTTGACGACTGTCAGCGCGACGACGGAGCCGACCGCAAGTGCATCTGAGATTACGGGCGATGGATCGGTCGTGATGAAGGTTGCGCCGTAGCTTCCGAACGCCGTGGCGTAGAGCGCGAGCGAGATGATGTAACCGGCCCACATGAACAGGTTGATCCCGCCCGCCAGCACGCCGTCACCGATGCTCCGGACGAGGAAGTGCACCGCGCCGCCCGCGGATGGGAAGGCGGCGCCGAGGCGCGCATACGAGTACGTGGAGAGCAAGGCCACCACGCCGCCGATGGCGAACGAGAGCCACATGGCGTTTCCGGCCGCCTGGGCCACGACGCCGAGAATTGAGAAGATTCCAGCGCCAACCATTCCGCCGATGCCGATGGACACGGCTGCGGTCAGGCCGATCTCGCCCGAGCCGTTTTCAGGGCTTGTCTGGCTGGGTGTTGGCCGAGGGGCGGACGTGGCCATGACGTGGCTTGCTCCCGTCCCTGGCCGCGCGACTACCGCAAGACTGTCGGCGGGTCGCCGACGACGACCGGCGCATCCGCAAACACGAACAGATACGCCAGCATCCCGAGGATGCAGGCGACTGCGCCGAACATGATAAAATGCTTTGTATGCATAGAACGGAGTATCGCCTCGGCGTGCCCGTGCCGCAAGAGCCGATCGGCGCGATAGAGAGCGCGGCCGCCCGGCCTATGGCGCGGCGGCGATGGGTGCGGAGCGGATGCCGAGGCCGAAAATGCCCTGGTGGCTGACGAGGCTCGTCGATGCGTAGCCGCCGGGTGGCTCAGTCCCGCTCAGCCAGTTGCGAAACTGGCGCGTGAGGTCGAGCGGCAGCCAGCTTCCGTCCTGCTCGGACAGCGGCATCACGTAGGGCGCGAGCGTGAACTTGTATTCGAAGAAGTACGAGACGCGGCGCGTGCGCACTTCGAGGCCGAGCAGCGCCTGCCCGACGGGGCCCGCAACCTGATACTCGTAGGTGCGCTTGTCGCTGTTGGCCATCTGCACTTCCGCGTGCGGAAGCGAGACGCCGGCGCCGACGCCGACATAGGGCTGCAGTCTGAGGCCCAGGCTCGGCAGCCGGAACAAGCCGTTGAGGGTCAGCATGTTGTGGCCGTGGCTCGCTTCGAGGCGGCGGAAGATGTCGCGCAGCGTGGCGCGGGCGGGCGCAGGCGCGCCGTTCAGCGTGCCGGCGAACTCGATTTCCTTCTCCAGGCGCGCGATCGTTTTCGAGTGGGTGAAGTCCAGCATCGTGCCGGTGCGGCCGTTGCCGAAGCGCACGATGCGCGCGCCGTAGTAGATCGGATTGACGAACGGCTTGCCCTCCCAGTCGACCTGCTTGGCGGTGAAGTCGTGCGTGCCGGTCTTGGTCAGCTTGACGTCGCTCGGGTAGGTGTACGGCACGCCACCGTAGCCGGCGAACATCCACTCGGCGCCAGGAGGGGCAAGTTTCGCGATTGGCGCGCTGCTTTGGGCGGTGCTCTCGGCGTGCGGCTCGGCTGACTGCTCCATCGTGGCGGACCATGTCGCGGCGGTGAGGGCGGCAGCAGCGAAGAGCGCGGAGGCGGCGTCGAATGGAGAGACGCGCGCCGGGGTACGGGATGCCCGGGGAGGATTCGCCGTCCACGCGGCGGCCGAGATGAAATTCATCAGTAGTTCCCCCGAGGTATTTTGCTGTGCCCCGCTGAGTAGCGGATCGCGCCGCGATGCTCAACCATTCCTGCGTCGCGCCCTTGCGCGCCGCTCAGGATTGCGGTTTTGCGAGCGTTTCTAGCATCTTGTAGACGATGCGGATCTGGGCCGCGTCGCGCGTCAGGTAGTTGGCGCCGGTATAGCCCCACCAGTCCCAGCACCCTTGCGGGTTGACGGCCGAGACGGAGGCCTGCGGAAACAGAACGATCAGCCGGTTGGTGTCGGCCCAGTTGGCATAGCCCGATTCCTTGATGAACGCCTCGCCGGTGGCGGACCGGTTTTGCCCGCACCCGTGGTAGGCGATGTGCACGCGGCAGGTTTCGTCCTTCAGGCATGCAGGGGGAACGTAGACGACGCCGCTCTGCTCCATGCCGTCGTTGTTCTCGCCTTCGAGAAAGGGGCGCTGGTCGAACTCGGTGAAGGTGCCGGCGGGTGTTGGGCTGCGCGGGGCCAAGTCGCCGTAGATCTGTTTCAGGACGACGCCGGCCTGATCGTAGTCGCAGTCGACCACGTAAGGATTGCCGGTGTTCTCGCAGGCGAGGCCGTCCGCTTCCGTGACGAAGGCGTGGCCGGCGGGCAGGTCCGATACGTAGACCATGTTCGCTTCGGGAACGCCGATGCGCTTGTAGTATTCGAAGGCGGCCGCGACGATGGCGGGCACGACGGTGCGATCGTTCGTGCCGGAGAACAGATAGATGCGGTCGTTCTTCAGGTCTGCGATCGGGTCGATGCGGCCCGCGTCAGCCAGCTTTTCCGTTTTGCGCACGAGCTGGTCGACATCCGGCACGCCCCACAATGCGAGCGCGTTCAGCATGCAGCCGTTGACGGCTTTCGACAGGTTGAGGATCGCGGCGCCGGGGCCGGGCATGAGGTCGGCAAATGCGCTTTCGGCGCAGCCGTAGGGGCCGCCCGCGATGATGGCGGCGCCGACCACGATCTTCGAATGAGCGATCTGAAATTGTCCGGCCATGTAGGCGCCGGACGAAATGCCGGACACCGACGTCTGGGAGAGGTCGGCGGCGAGGTTCGGCAGCGTGGGGAGTTTGGCGTCGTCGGCACGGCACGGGGAGAGCGCGGCCAGCGCCAGCGCGCCGATCGCCAAGGCTCGTGCGGTCACTGCTCTCATCAAGGTGTCACCATCCGGCCGTTCGACGCGTTGCAGCATCGCGCGCTTCCCGAGGGCCAGATTGCGAGATCGACCAGCGAGCGAGGCTTTCTGATCAGTATCTTAACGCGCTGCGGCGGCGATGGCCATGGCGGCAATTTCGCCCGTCACCGTAACCGTATCGTGACGCGGTCGACATGGCCCTTGGCGTCGATGACGGTGAGCTTGGCGAAGCCGCGTCCGTCTGGCCGCCACTCGGTTTCTCGGCGGAGGGGGTCCGACACCACAGGATCGCCGTCGATCAGCCAGGTGAGCGGCAGCGCGCCGCCCTCCGCCTTGATGATCAGTGGCTCGGCGTCGCGCTCTTCCATGTCGAGCTCGGAGCGATCGGGGGGAAACGAGATCAGAACCGGCGGTTCGAGGTAAGGACCGGTCGCGACCGTGTCGTCGCCCGGTTCGCGGAAGCGCTTGAGCGGCTGGGGCAGCTCGGAGCCCGTCGCCTTGACGACGCCGTTGGGGGCGGCGCGGAAGGGCGTGCGGCGCTCGGAGATGCGCGCGAAGGTGTCGAACAGGATCGGCGCGGCGGAGAGGCGGCCCATCAGGCCGGGCGTGGAAGCGGCATCGGGACGGCCGACCCAGACGGCGACGACGTGGCGGCCGTCGTAGCCCACGGCCCACGCGTCGCGGTAGCCGTAGGAGGTGCCGGTCTTGTAGGCGATTGCGCCGCCTTTCGTGTTGGGAGGCGGAGGTGCGTCCTTCAGGATGTCGGTGACGTACCACGACGAAACCGGCGACAGGAGACGGCGGCGCGCGGATGCGACGGGCTTGGCGCCCGCCTCGTCGCGCCGCCAGGAGAGCGTGACGGGATCGCCGCCGCGTGCGAGGGCGGCGTAGAGCGATGTCAGATCCTTCAACGTCATGCCGAGGCCACCAAGCGCGATGGCGAGCGAGGGCTGTGCGTTGTCCGGCAGGGCGGGCTCGACTCCGGTGCGGCGGATGCGGCCCATCAGGCGGCCCGGGCCGACGGCGGCGAGAACCTTGACGGCCGGGACGTTGAGCGAGCTGCCGAGGGCTTCGCGGATCGTGATCGTGCCGTGAAAATCCTCGTCGAAGTTCTGCGGACGGTAGTTGCCGAAGCGCGTCGGGCGATCCTCGATCAGGGTCTCGGGATGGGCGATGCCGTTCTCGAAGGCGAGGCCGTAGATGAAGGGCTTCAGCGTTGAGCCGGGCGAGCGGATGGCGGCCGTCATGTCGATGGCGCCCTGGCGGGTGGGATCGAGATAACCGGCCGAGCCGACATGCGCCAGCACCTCGCCCGTCGTGTGATCGACGACGAGCACGGCGGCGGAGAGCTTCGGGCCGAGCAGCTTGGTCTGCTCGGTGGCGAGCGTCTCGACGGCGGCCTGCAGGTCGCGGTCGAGCGTCAGGCGGTGAATGGTGCGGCCGGGATGGGCGGCGACCTCGGATTCGGAAAGATGCGGGGCAAGCTTCAGCACTTCGAGGCGCTGCTTCGGGATGCGTTCGCCCTTCGCGCGCTCGGCCTCCGCTTTCGGCAGCACGCCTTCCTCGACGGCGCGGTCGAGCACGCGGTTGCGGGCCTTGCGGGCGGCTTCGCTGTTGCGATCGGGACGGCGGACTTCGGGAGACTGCGGAAGCGCCACAAGGAGGGCTGCTTCGCCTGCCGAAAGATGGCGCGGCTCCTTGCCGAAGTAGGCGAGCGAGGCGGCGCGCACGCCCTCGATGTTGCCGCCGAACGGGGCGAGCCGCAGATAGAGACGCAGAATCTCGGGTTTGGACAAGCGCTCCTCAAGCTGGAGCGCGCGCGCGATCTGGCGCAGCTTGCCGGACCCGGTGCGCTCGTGCTTGCCGTCCAGCAGGCGCGCGACCTGCATGGTCAGCGTGGAGCCGCCGGATTTGATCGCGCCGTGACGGGCGAGCAGGTATCCGGCGCGCAGGATGGCGAGATAGTCGACGCCGCCGTGCTCGTAGAAGCGCTTGTCCTCGAATGCCATGAGCATGGCGAGATAGCGCGGATCGACTTCGCTGACATCGAGCGGCAGGCGCCAGCGGCCGTCCTTGGTGGTGAAGGCGCGCAGCAGACGGTTCTCGCGATCGAGCACCGTGACCGAAGTGGCCTCGGCGGCCTCGAGCGGCAGCGGGCCGATGTTCTGCTTCGTCACCTCGAGAGTGACGCCCGTGGCGGCGGCAAGGCCTGCCACCGCCACGAGAGAAAAGACGGCGAGCCGCAGAGGGCGTGGGGGAGTGAGCCACTTCCATCGCGGGGAGCGATCGGGGGGAGCGGAAGGGCCCTGCTCTGCGGCGCGCCGTTTCTTGAAGAACGAGAGGTTCATGCCCGTTCCTAGTTCTTGACGACGAGTGTGCCCGCGCCCGAGCGCGCATAGCGTTCCGGACGGTACATGTCCTCGATGGTGGCGGCCGGGTGGATGAACGATCCGGGCGTCACGGCGCGGACGATGTAGGCGATGGTTGCCGACGCTGCGACGGTTTTTAGTTTGCTCGCCTCCGGGGTCGTAGCATCGGCTGCTGTGTCGTCCGCCTCGTTTGCGTCATCGGAATTGTCCGAGGCCGCGCTGTCGTTGTCGTTCTCCTCCGCGCTCTCCGAGGACGTCGAGCCCCAGAGATTGAAGGCGGCCACGAAGCGGTCGTCGCGGAACTCGGTGTGCTCCGGACGCAGCGTCGTGCGCAGCCAGTCGAGGGTCTTGATGTCGCCCGAGTCCACGAGGCGGGGGTTCTCGATTTCGAGGCCCGCAGGCAGGCGGTCGACGAGCAGGACGCGGCCGGCGGCTTCGTCGCTTTCGATGGTCAGCACCGCGACGAGGCGCTCGTTCTGCGCGATCTCGCTCTTGCCGCCTTCGGCGCTGGCCAGATCGACCTTTTCGCCATCAAGCTTGTAGTACGTGCGCTTGACGGTGAAGCCCTTCGAGATGGCGGGCTCCGTCGTGAGCGAGGCTCCGATGACGCTGACGACGACATCGGTGGAGGCTTCGCCGGAGTTCGTGATCGTCAGGCCCTGCTCGACCTCCTCGGCCGTGAGCGAGCGGACGAGCGCGCCGTCAACAGGCGTGCCGTTGATCGCGACCTTCGCCATCTTTGCCTGATCGCCGAGAGCGTGTGCGGCCAGCAGCATCCACGCCTGCTCCTGCGTAGAGGTGTAGTTGCGGGCGAGGTAGGCCTTGGCGATGACGTTGACGAGGCGCGGCGTCTCCGATTTCACGATGCCGCTTTCGGACGCGAGCGTCACGAGGGCGGCGCCGTCGCGGATGTCGGAGCCGTAGTCAGAGCGGGCGACGCGCAGCGCAGCCTGATCCGAGAAGGCGTCGAGTGCGCCCTTGAAGGCGGCCTCTGCGCGTTCCTTGTCGCCGACCATCGCGAGTGCGGCGCCGAGCTGGGCCTTGCCGAGCGGGGTCGTGAAGCGGTCGAGGCGGGTGTCAGCGTAGTAGCGCAGCTCGCCGATCGGCGCGCGGCCGTTGCGGGCCAGCACGTAGAGCGCGTAGGCGCGATCCTCGCCGCCCTTGGTGAAGTCCTCGCCGTTCAAGGCGAAGTTCTGGAGGCGGTCGAGCGCCTGATTGAAGGGAAGCTGGCGTACCTCGTAGCCGGCTTCACGGGCCCGCGTCAGGAAGTCCGTGACGTAGCTCGTGAGCCAGAGATCGGTGTTGCCCGGACCCCAGCTGCCGAACGCGCCGGAGCTGTCCTGCATGTCGAACACGCGGGCGATGGCACCCTGCACGCGCTCCTTCAGGGCTTTGTCCGCACCGATGCCGATGCTGGTGGCGACGGCGTTGGCGTAGAGCAGCGGCAGTGCGCGCGAGACGGTCTGCTCGGCGCAGCCGTAGGGGTAGCGGTCTAGCGCGGTCAGCAGGCCGGGCACGTCCATGGTGGCGGCTGGGCCGACCGAGAGGTTGACGCGCGTGCGGCTCTTAATGAGGCCCGCGATCAGGTCCTTCGACACCGTGAGCTTGCCGCCGCTGGCCGAGAGAGACGCAACTGTCGTGCGTTTGATGTCGCCCGCGGGCGGCTTGATGTCGAGCGTCAGGCGGCGCGAGACGGCGATGCCGCCCGGGCCCGTGACGCTGACGTCATAGGTGCGCAAGCCGACTTCGTCCGGCTTGAAGGTGACGATGTGGGATTTGCGCTCGCCAGCGGCCAGGGCGATGTCCTTTTCGGCCACCACGAGGTCGGTCGCGGCGTGGTCGATCAGCTTGGCTGCATAGCTGCCGGCCGGGCCGTCGACGTTGTGCAGCGAGAGATCGACGCGTGCCTCGTCGCCAAGCGTCAGGAAGCGCGGCGCGGAGGCAGTGAGGGCTACCTCGTCGCGGACGATGACGTCGTTGGTGCCGTGGCCGAGTTTCGATTTCGACCAGGCGACGGCCATGACGCGGACCGTGCCGTTGAAGCTCGGAAGGGCGAACTCGACGTTGGCGATGCCATCGGCGCCGACGGTGACGATGCCGGAGTAGAACGACACCGTTTCCTCGACCGGCGGGCTGCCTTGCAGGCCGGCGCCGTCCGTGCCGTCGCCGCCGGAGCGGAGCTTGCCGCGCTCGGCGCGCATGCCGTCGATCAGGCGGCCGTAGAAGTCGCGCATTTCGAGGGCGAGTTTCTGCTGCGCGTAGAAGTGCGATTCCGGCGCGGGCGCCTGGAAGCGCGTGAGGTTGAGGATGCCGAGATCGACGGCGGCGACCGTCACGCGGGCCTCTTCACCCGCATCGAGGCCCTTGATCTTGACCGGGATGGTGAGCGTGGATGCGCCCTTGACCTTGGCTTCAGTCGGGATCTCGACGGCGAGCGTGCGCTTCGACTGGTCGATGCCGATCCAGCGGACGCCGATGGCGCGGCTGGGCATGCGCTTGGCCGTCTCATCCATCGGGCGATAAAGAAGCGCCGTCGCGTAGGCGCCAGGACCCCAGTCGCTGCCGACCGTGATTTCCACGTCGCCGCCGCCCTTGGCGATGTCGACTTCCTGCTTCGAGAGAAGGCCGCGGCCGAGCACGGTCACGAGTGCCTTGCCGCCCTGCTTGGAGGCGATGCGCAGCTTGGCCGTTTCGCCCGGCTGATAGGTGGGCTTGTCGAGCGCGACGTCGAGCATTTCTGGGCTCTCAGCCGTTTCGCCGCTCGTGTACCAGCCGGCGTTGAAGATCACGCTCGAGAGCGTGCCGGCGGTGCCAGAGGCGCTGACCTCGAGGCGGTAGCGGCCGTAGTCGACGTCGGCGGAAATCGCGGCCGGTGCGGCGGTCGTGGCGTCGAGCTTGCCGTCGGCAACCTTGCGCGTGATCGTCTGGCTCTCATAGGTCCACGAGCCGTCGCGGCGATACCACTGCCACGACGTGTCGAGGCGCACGAGCTGCCAGTCGAGGTTCGCGGCGGTAGGCTTGCCCTCGCCGTCCAGCAACACGATGTCGAAGCGGGCCTTCTCGCCTTCGCCGAGCGAGGACGTTTCGAACAGCGGCTTGATGCCGATCTTGGGGTCGCCGAGGTTGACGGGCAGCAGGATGGATCGCTCGATGCTGCGGCCGCCGGCTTCGCGCAGGCGAACGATGACGTTGGCTTCGAGGGGCTTTGCGGTTTTCGTGACGGCGGGGAGTGCGATGGCGAGCGCGGCCTTGCCGGCGTCGTCGGTCAGGGGGAGCTTGTCGAGCGGCTGGCGCACGGGGCTCACGGATTCCTCGGCTTCACCGAAACGATAGCCGGCATAGCCTTCGAGATCCTTGGCAGACGGGCGCACGATGATGTCGCCTTCGAGCGCGAGACCGGCGGCCGGGGGGCCGTAGAGGTAGCGGCCCGTCACGTCGACCGTCTTGGTCTCCTCGGGTGCGAGCGTGCCCGCGCCATCCTTGAGCGTGAGATCGAGGCGTTCGGGAACGTAGTCTTCGACCAGGAAGGAAATCTGCGTCAGCGCATCGGCCTTCGGATCGGCGTGAAGGCGCGCGCGCCAGGTGCCGGTCATCGCGCCGCCGCCGAGGGGAAGGCGCAGCGTGCGTCCGCCCAGGCCTTCGTCGGCGAGCGGATAGCGGCCCTGCTCGACGCCGTCGGGGCGGACGACGATCAGCGTGGTCGGCAGCGTGGCTGCGGCGCCCGTGCCGTCGCGTACGATGGCGGTGACGTTCACCTCCTCGCCGGGGCGATAGACGCCGCGTTCCGTGTAGAGGAAGCCGTCGAGCGGGCCGGGCGCGTCGCGGCCTTTGACGCCGCGGTCCGAGAGATCGAAGGCGTTGGTCGCGAGATCGAGGAAGGCGTATTCGCCCGCGCCGTTCTCGGCCACGAGGATTGCCGGCGCGTTGCCGCCTTCGCCCTTGGACTGGCCGGGCTCGAAGCGCACGTAGCCGTTCTTGTCCGACTTTCCGGTGGCGAGAACCTCGTTGTTGCGCGCGATCAGGCGAACGTTGGCGTCGGCCACCGCATCGGTGCTGGCGAGTGAGCGCACGAATGCATGCACGCCGTCGTCGCCGGAAAAGGCGGTGAGGCCGAGGTCGGAAACGATGAACCACTGCGTGGCCTGCTCGCGCCACGTGTCCTGCTGGGCGATGTCCGCCGGGCGGGCGATCATGGCGTAGGCGCCGGGCTGCAGGTTGCCGATCGCTTCGCTGACCGGGAAGGCGGCCGTCACTTCTGCGTTCAATTTGGTCGCGACGTCGAGCTCGCCTTTGTAGACGAGGCTGCCGGTGCGGCTCTTCAGGGTTTCGAGGTCGTAGCCCTGAAGCTGGCGATCGAGATCGCCGTTGCTGATGGCGTTGGCGAGGCTGCGGTCGCCGATGCGGTAGACCTCGACTTCGACGCGGCCGGTGTTGATGGCGACCAGCGGGATGCCCTGCTGGCCGCGGCTCGGCAGCACGTAGCTCTTGCCCGTGAAGTGGACCATCGGCTTGCGGTCGGGGACATAGACGGCGAGCGTCACCTGCTTGGCGAGCGCTTCGTTGACGTCGGACGGCAGGCCGGCGCGGATCTGGATCTCGTAGCGTTGGCCGTGCTCGACGCCGTCGATGCAGAGCTGGCTGCCTTCGACGGAGACGGCTTGCGGGTCGCGGCCGTTGACGGAGACGAACTTGGCGAAGTCGCTCTGGCCGCGCGACAGGCTTTCCGAGAACTGGATGCAGACGCGCGGCGTGGCGGCGTCGCCGTCGGCCGTGTAGTCGGTCATGCGGAAGCCGTGCTCGGTGCGGAGCTTTTCATAGGCGTCGCGGACGCTCGCGGTTTCGGCGAGCGCAAGGCTGGTCTTCAGCGCGTCGATGGCGGGGCGCCAGTAGGAGCGGCGCTGCATGGCCTCGCCCAGCACGGCGAGCGCGCGGGCCTTCATGGCGGTGTCGGTGCTCAGCATGTAGGCGCGGTAGGCGGCGCCCGAGGCGTTGACGGGGAGGTCGTAGTTTTCGGACTTGTCCGGATCGGGCTTGATGGCGAGCAGCGCCTTGGCGAGGCCAATCCAGTTTTCAGGGCTCTTGCGGTCGGCGACGACGGCGGCTGCATACGTGCGCGAGGCGGCGCGGGCATCCGGACCCATGAGCTTTTCGGCGGCAAGCCGCAGGTCGGGGGAGGTTCGCCCGTCCGGTTTCCAGGTGTCGCGAATGTAGGTCTCGTAGCGGTCGGCGTCCTTGGCGATGCCCTTGTGGGCGAAGACCGGTTCCTGGGCGATCGCCGCCGTCGTGAGGGAGGCGGTGAGAAGTGCCACGCCGAGGATAAGGGATTTGAGGATGCGCATCGCCGATGACCCTGATGAGCTTTGGCCGGATATGGACCGGCAACCAAAATTTCCAGGATGCAACATAGCATTAGGGCATCCGGCGTCGGGAGCCCATCAGACGCGAATGATCAAACGTTGGCGATAAGGTGAAACTTTCCGGCAAATTCCGATCAATGCTGACGGTTGATGCCGCGGCGACCGGAAAAAGCAAAACCGCCGGCCCGTTTTGCGGGGACCGGCGGTTGCTGTCGAAACGGTTAAGACGTGCCGGTTAATGCCGGAACGGCTCGTTGGCTCTTAGTGCCGGAACGGCTTTTCTGCTTAGTGCCGGAACGGCAACGTCGTCGGTGCGGCGTCGGCGCCCGCGATCAGCGACGGATCGAACAGCGGGGCGTGGCGGGGCGCCTGTGCGCGGCGCTCGCCCGTCAGGCTGCCGGTGGGGCCGGCGGCGCGCCAGATCTGGGCGAAGGAGCGGACGGCGCGGGCGGCCGTGGCGCGGCAGGCATCCGAGAAGAGCTCGTAGGTGTCGCGGCGCTGCGGGTCGCGGCGCATGCAGTCGCCGATCCATACGGTGGTCTCGTCGAGCACGAGCTGCTCGTGCGCATCGAGGAGACGGACATCGGTGACGAACCGGCACTCGCCGGATTGCGTGGCGGCGGGCTGCGAGCGGTTGGCCAGCACGGTCTGGACGGTGACGCCGGCGGCGGACAGCTCGGAAGCGAGCGACTGGAGTGCGCGAGCGGCGGGGCTTTCGGCGGACAGCGCCAGAAGGCGGTAGGTGATCGGGGTGGCCTCGGGCGAGGCAAGGGCAGTGGCAAGGTGGTCGGAGATAAACGCTTTCAGTCTCTCTTCTTTCTGCTCCTTGGAGACGACATTCAGACGAGCATTTGGACTGAAGCGCATTTCGTTTGTCCTTTAGGGGGGAGCGGACGAGCATCCGGAGTCCCATCGTGTAGTCGCGGCGTCATTTAGGCGACAAGACGGTTAAGCAAATGTTTCGCACAGGGTCGTTCGGAGAAGCTGGCTATGCTCGCGCTCAACCGTTTCGAAATGCCGGACGAAGCCGGCTCGCCATGGTTGCGGCGTCGTCGTTTGAGAGATCACTTTCATTGTCGTGCGCAACGGGTTCTAAAAGCTTCATGTCCTGCTCACTGTCGCGTGCGCCGATTTTCGACGGCGCAAAGCCCGTGATGTCGATGACGGCCGTGTGAAGGGGCGACGAATTTTTTTCATCGGCGCTGTCGATGCCGGTCAGCGCTTCGCTCAGCCGGCCGATCAGACCGCCGTGGTCTTCGGCGCGATCGAACGGCAGGGACACGGTTGCGGTCTCGCGTTTGAGGATGACATCGACGCGATCGGCCCGGGGCGCGACAGGTTCGAGAACCGCTGTTTCCAGGACCTCGGCGCCGGCGGTGGTGGCGGGCTGGGCTGAGGCTGGTGATTCGATCCCGGCCAGGATGCCGGTCACTGGCGCATCCGCCGCTTGCCGGGCCGCGTCGGCGACATCATCCGCACGGCGAAGCGGGGCGGTGTTGGAGTTGGCGGGAGCGGCGAGCGCGTCTTCAGCGTCGACATCGGAGAGCGCGCCGAGCTCGGCGGCAGCACTGCGCGCATAGGGACCGAAGCCCCCTGTGGCCTGAGCGGCAGCCGTCGGCGCATAACGGAAGCGCGGCGTCTGCCACGTCTCTGTGGCGGGCTCCGGTTTGCGGTCTTTGGCGGGCGTCCATTCCGGGGCGGCGGTCCACTCGGGCTCGACGCGCGCCTTCAGCGACTCGGATGGGCGCGTGGAGAAGACAGGATCGGCTGGGCCGAAGCCGTATCGGGTCCGCTCGTGCGGGCTTGTGCGCGTGCTGGGTTCGGTGCGCGGGTCGCCTTCGGTCCGCAATCGCGGCTCTGTCCGGGTCGCGGGCTCCATCCGGATGGCGGGTTCCGAGCGGCGCAGGATGTCGCGTTCGATGCGGCGGCGGTTAGCGTCGGCTTCGGCGCGCCGGGCGGCGCCCATGACCGCGCCCAGGATGAACTCCGACCAGGCGCCGTCGCGGAACTTGTAGATCCGGAACGCCTCGGAGCGCGCGAACTTCGAGCCCTGCTTGGCGAGCTTCTTGCGCACGGCGCCGTTGAAGGGCGTCCAGGTGCGCTTGAAGATGCGATCCTTCTCGAAGCTCGTGAAGAGGTTGGCGAGCAACTGGGCTTCGGTGCGCAGATCCTCGCGCACGGCGGCGCTGGCGTCGGGCGGGGCGTCGAGCGGCACGGCGACGTAGTAGCTGCCGTGCACGTCGAAGACGACATGGCGGAACAGCTCGAAGCTTTCGCGGATCTCGGGATCGCGGTGGATGTCGTTGAAGCGCGAGAGGATTTCGATCACGGGGCCGCGTTCGGCCTCGCGCATCTTGGGCATCAGGCCGTGCAGGCGATGGCCGCGGCGGCCGATGGAGACGAGCAAGAGACAGATGTCGACGAAGATGGCGACGGCGAGGGGAACGTAGTCGCGCTGGGAGAGGCCGCCGCCGTCTGTCGGCGGGGGCGGCGTGGAGCCGCCGGTCTCGACGGAGCGGATGGCCTTCTTCTGCAGCTCGCGCAGCTCATCGGCCGAGGGCGGCAGCTTGAACGACAGCGCGCCATAGAAGGTGGTCGTGAGGCGGCGGAAGGCTTCGATGGTGGCTTCGGAGCCCTCGACGGCGGCGATCTTCGGCGTTTCGAGCACGGGGAGTTCGGCGATGGCGCGGGCGGCGCCGCGCAGGGCCTGGGCCAGCTCCGCATCGGGGCAGGAGAAGCCGCCGGCCTTCGGGTCTCCGAACGTGGTCTTGTCGGCGCGGTCGGTCAGGTCCTGGCGCAACTGCTGAAGCTGCGGGTCGGTGCGCAGCGCGTTGAAGCCGGACACCGTCATGTCGAGCTTGCGGCCGAGCTGCTTCATGAACTCGTTGCGCGCGCCCGACTTGGGATCGATGATCGAGGGATCGTTGGCGGCAATCTTGGCGAGGTCGCCGTCGAGGGCGCCCATGGATGTTTTCACGGCGCCGACCCGACCGGTGACAAACTCGGACGCGAATCCAAAGCGCTGGGCGTCGTCTTCGCGCATGCGGCGGCGGGGGCCGTCGCCGGGCTTGCTGTTCGGACACGACGTGCCCTTGTCGCGCTCGATGTCGGCTTTGCGCTTCGACAGTTCGGCCACCTGAAGCAGCGTCGCATTGAGCTGCTCGAGGCGTGTGGAGCCGACATTGAGGGATGTCTGTACGCCCGTGACGGCGAGTTCGGCGGAGCGCGAGCTTTCGGAGCGGCTTTCCAGAACCTTCCAGTAAAAACCGAAACCGAAGCCGACCGAGATCAGGCTCAGGAACAGATAGCCCGCGACGTAGGCGAGGCGGGTGGCGAAGCCCACGGGCTGGAACATCTGGTCGAGCAGCCAGACGATCATCATCATCAGCATGGCGACGGAGAAGCCGACGATCAGCTTATGGATCAGCGGCAGGTCGCCCATGTTGGCCTGGATCAGCTCCAGCATGCCGACGTAGGTCGCGACCCAGGACAGCGTGCCGAGGCCGATGATCAGAATGAGCTTTTTGAGGTCGCGCGGAGAATGGGACTCAGGCTCGTCGCCCGACGCGTCCGGCAGCAATCCAAGCTTGAATGAGCGCGCAAATAGTCCGCGCGAACGCCCCGGGTCCGGCGCGTACACCATGGAAGTCGACCTGTCCTAAGAGACCTTGCGGGAGACGGTTGTTGGGTCTCTCACGCAAGTGCAATACGCGATAAAAGCCGATCAGCCCCCGGCATCGTGATCCGGATCCTGAGTATTCGGAATTTTTGTCGCGAGTGCGGCCGAGCGGTGTCGGAATCGGCGCGGGAGGTGCGCGCGCGATCAATCAGGGACAGAGGCGTGAGACGATCTCAGGCGCCGGAGCGTTCGCCGAAGACGTAGCCGGAGCCGCGCACGGTGCGGATCGGATCGCGTTCCTTGCCGCGGATGAGCGCCTTGCGCAGGCGGCCGACGTGGACGTCCACGGTGCGTTCGTCGACGAACGCGTCGCGGCCCCAGACGCCGTCGAGAAGCTGGGTGCGCGAGAGCACGCGGCCCGGGCTTTCCATGAGGAACTCGAGGAGGCGGAACTCGGTCGGGCCGAGGTGGACCTCGCGCAGGCCGCGCGTGACCTTGTGGGCGGGACGATCCAGCTCGATGTCGGCAAAGCGCAGCACATCGGCCATACGGTCGGGCGATGCGCGGCGCAGGATGGCCTTCACGCGGGCCATCAGCTCGGGAAGCGAGAACGGCTTTACGACATAGTCGTCGGCGCCGGTCGAGAGACCGCGAATCCGGTCGCCCTCCTCACCGCGTGCCGTCAGCATCACGATGGGGATGGACTTGGTTTCCATGCGCGCGCGCATGCGCCGACAGATTTCGATGCCGGAGACGCCTGGAAGCATCCAGTCGAGCACCAGCAGGTCGGGCTTTTCTTCCGCCACCAGGATTTCCGCCTCCTCGCCGTTTTCGGCGTGGGACACACGGAAGCCCTCAGCTTCGAGATTGTAACGAAGCATCTCGGCGAGAGGCGCTTCGTCCTCGATCAGTAGAATCTTGGCGGTCATCTATCTGAGATTCCGTCTCTCTGGGTCAGCTCTTGGAGAAGAGCGTCGAGCTTGTGTCATCGCTCTTCGGGCGATCGTCAGCAATGTTCACGCCACGGACCAGGAAGTGCACGGTTTCGGCGATGTTGGTGGTGTGATCGCCGACACGCTCGATGTTCTTCGCACCGAAGAGGAGGTGCGTAGAGAGGCCGATGCTGCGCGGATCTTCCATCATGTACGTCAGAAGCTCGCGGAACAGCGAATTGTACATCGAGTCGATCTGTTCGTCCGAGCGCCAGACAGCGAGTGCACGGTCGGCGTTGCGCGCGGCGTAGGCGTCGAGCACTTCCTTGAGCTGGGCAAGGGCCAGATCGCCCATGTGGCGCATACCGGTCATGAGGGGCTTCGGATGCGATTCGTGGGCGATGGCGAGGGCGCGCTTGGCGATGTTCTTGGCCAAGTCGCCGATGCGCTCCAGGTCGCCGGTGACGCGGAGCGCCGCCATGACATGGCGGAGGTCGTTGGCGAGCGGCTGGCGGCGGGCGATCATCGAGATCACCTGCTCTTCGATTTCACGCTCGAGCTGGTCGATCTGCTTGTCGGCCTTGACCACCTGCTCGGCGAGCTTCGGGTCGCGGCGCTCGATGGCGTCGAACGACTGGGCGAGAATGTGCTCGGCGAGGCCGCCCATCTGGGCGATCTTCCGGTCGAGAAGTGCGAGCTCGTCCTCATAGGACTTTACGATGTGCTCGTTCATGTCGTCTCCTTTGGGCCGCAGGGCCGGTTCGGCTCGGGTCAGTTCGTTCGAGGCGGCCGCGGTTGCCTTGGTCGTTTCGGGCGTCGACGTCCGCCACGGCATGAAGCCGGACAGCAGCGTCTTGCGGTCGGTTGTCATTGCACAAACTTTCGCCTGGATCAGCCGAAGCGGCCAGTGATGTAGTCCTGCGTGCGCTTGTCAGTGGGGTTCTGGAAGATCTCTTCCGTGTTGCCTTCCTCGACGATGACGCCGAGGTGGAAGAACGCGGTACGCTGGGATACGCGAGCGGCCTGCTGCATCGAGTGCGTAACGATGATGATGCAGAAGTTCTGCTTGAGCTCGTCGATCAGCTCTTCGATCTTGGCGGTGGCGATCGGGTCGAGGGCCGAGCACGGCTCGTCCATCAGGATCACCTCGGGGTTGACGGCCACGGCGCGCGCGATGCACAGGCGCTGCTGCTGGCCGCCCGAAAGGCCGGTGCCGGGATCGTTCAGGCGATCCTTCACTTCCTTCCAGAGCGCGGCGCGCTCAAGGCTCTTCTGGACGATTTCGTCCAGCTCCGCCTTCGACGACGAGAGGCCGTGAATGCGCGGGCCGTAAGCCACGTTCTCGTAGATGGACTTCGGGAACGGGTTCGGCTTCTGGAACACCATGCCGACGCGGGCGCGAAGCTGAACGACGTCGAGGGAGGGATCGTAGATGTCCTCGTTCTCGATGGTGATCTTGCCGGTGACGCGGCAGATCGGGATGGTGTCGTTCATGCGGTTGATGCAGCGCAGGAACGTCGACTTGCCGCAGCCGGACGGGCCGATGAAGGCCATGACGCCACGGTCGGGGATGTTGACGCTGACGTCGAAGAGCGCGCGCTTTTCGCCGTAGTAGACGCTGACGTCCTTGGCGACGACCTTCGGCTCCTGGAGATGAGGGGCCTGGGCGGTGGCGCGCTGAAGGGACGAGGGTTCAACATTTAGCATCGTTTGAAACTCCAGCTTTCGTATTTTCTACCAGCGACGCTCGTAGCGGCGGCGCAGAATGACGGCGGTGACGTTCATGACGACGAGGAAGGCCAGCAGGATCAGCGTGGCGCCGGCAGTGCGTTCGACGAAGCCGCGTTCAGCGGCCGTCGCCCACATGTAGATCTGCACGGGCAGGGCGGTTGCGGCATCCATCGGCGTCGACGGATATTCGACGACGAAGGCGACCATGCCGATCATGAGCAGGGGAGCCGTTTCGCCGAGAGCCTTGGCGAGGCCGATGATGGTGCCGGTCAGGATGCCCGGGACCGCCAGCGGCAGCACGTGGTGGGTGATGGACTGCATCTTCGATGCGCCGACGCCGAGGGCCGCTTCGCGAATGGAGGGCGGCACGGCAGATACGGCGGCGCGCGTGGCGATGATGATCGTCGGCAAGGTCATGAGCGCCAGCACCAGGCCGCCGACGAGCGACGCTGAGCGTGGAATGCCCATGAAGTTGATGAAGATCGCAAGGCCGAGCAGACCGAAGACGATGGAGGGGACAGCGGCGAGGTTGTTGATGTTGACCTCGATCGTGTCGGTGATGAAGTTCTTCGGAGCGAACTCTTCGAGATAGACCGCCGCTGCAACGCCGAGCGGTACGGCGACCAGAAGCACGATGGTCATCATGTAGAGCGAGCCGACCAGGGCGACGCCGACGCCAGCCGTTTCAGGCTTGCTGGACGCGCCGTAGGTGAAGAGGCCGGTGTTGAACTTCTTCGTCAGGATGCCGGACTCGATGGCGCGGTCGAGCCATCCGAGCTGCTTGTCGGAGAGCTTGCGGCGGCTTTCCGCGACGGACCGGTCGAACTGGCCCTTGAGAAGGCTGTCGACGTTACCGTGCGCGAGAACGTCGACCTTGACCGTCTGTCCGACGAGCGAAGGGTCTGCGGTCACGATCTTGCGGATCTGCGTGTCGGCATTCTGCGACAAGAGATCGGCGGCGGCGCGGGCGTCGGCCTTGTTGTTCGGATCGACGCCGAGCGCCTGCTGGATCGCGCGGTTGGCGATCTTGGTGTAGTCGGCCATGCGCAGTTCGGACGGCGTCGGCGCGGACGAGCCGAAGGCGGCCTGATCGAGCACCACGCTGAGCGTGAAGGTCGATTGCTGGAACGCCGTGTAGCCGCGCGCGAAGATGGTCGAGAACAACGCCACGAGGAAGGCCAAGCCGAACAGGATGGCGGCGATGCCGTAAGCGCGGAAGCGCCGTTCGGCGGAGTAACGCCGCTTGATGCGCGCGCGGATGGCTTCGTTCTTGCGACTTGCCGACAGTGCTGAGTCTGGTGTCATAGGAGCTGTTTCTACCGCCATTATTCGTATTGCTCCCTATACTTGCGCACGATGTAGAGCGCGTAAATGTTGAGCGCGAGCGTGAACACGAAGAGGGTCAAGCCGAGCGCGAATGCGACGAGCGTCTGAGGTGAGTTGAACTCGAGGTCGCCGGTGAGCTGGCTGACGATCTTGACCGTGATGGTCGTGACCGGCTCGAATGGGTTCAACGTCAGGTTCGGAGCGATGCCGGCGGCGAGCACCACGATCATGGTTTCGCCGATGGCACGAGAGGCGGCCAGCAGGATGGCGCCGACGATGCCCGGGAGGGCGGCCGGCAGGATGACCCGCTTGATCGTCTCGGACTGAGTGGCGCCGAGGCCGTAGGAGCCTTCGCGCAGAGACTGCGGGACGGCGTTGATGATGTCGTCCGACAGCGACGAGACGAACGGGATCAGCATCACGCCCATGATGAGCCCCGCGGTGAGCACGCTCGTGGCCGAGATCGACAGGCCGACGTGCGCGCCGAGATCGCGGAGCAGCGGACCGAAAGTGATCAGGGCGAAGAAGCCGTAGACGATGGTGGGGATGCCAGCCAGGATTTCGAGCAGCGGCTTGGTCATCAGGCGGACGCTGCCGGAGGCGTACTCCGACATGTAGACGGCGCTGAACAGACCGACCGGAACCGCAACCAGAAGAGCCACGAACGAGATGTAGAGCGTGCCCCAGAGCAGTGGGAGGAGACCGAACTGGCCGCCCGCCTCGCCGGAAGAGCCGGCGGCGGAGAAGCGCGGATCCCAGACCGTGCCGAAGAGGAAGTCCTGGATCGGCACGATGCCGAAGAAGTGGATGCTCTCGAACAGCATCGAGAGAACGATGCCGAGCGTGGTGAGAATGGCCACCATGGAGCAGGCGAACAATCCGGCCAGGGCGACGCGTTCAACCGCGTTTCGCGACCGCAGCTTGGGGCCGACCTGGAAAAGCGCAAAGCCGAGACAGAGGAGCGCTAGGCCGATTGCCGAGATCGTCAGCAGCAGCTGGCTGGAGCGCTTCGCCTGAAGCTGGAACAGTGCGGCGTTGACGGCGTAGGGCTCCGGGTTGATGGCGAGCGGCGCGCCCTTGGAGAGCAGCAGAGCCTTGACGTCGGTGTTCGGCTGGGCGGCCTTTTCGAGATCTTCGGCCGAGAGCGTGGCGAGGCCGCGCTCGATCGTGTTGATGGCTGATGTCGTGAGCGAGCGGGCCTGCGTGACGCCGTCCTGCACATTCTGCGGCAGGCGCGACGACACCATGTTGGAAACAACCATGGGCGAGATCGCAGACCAGAGCACGATCAGGAAGAACGCCGGCAGGATCGTCCAGCACAGCACGTATGCGCCGTAATAGCCGGGACGCGAATGGAGCGTTGAAACTTTGCCGCCGACGGATGCTTTCGATCGCCAACTGCCGAGCAGCCAACCAATGGCCCCCAGGGCGACTACTACCGCGGCAAGAAGAGGTGTCGACACCGGGTTGTTCCTATTCCGAGTTGAGAGACGGCCGGGCCCGAGAACGTGGGTTGCGCCGGAGGTCTTGGATCAAAGGGCCGGAGAATAATGAGTGGAGCAGAAAATCAGGGGAGCGCGATTTTGAAATCGCCGCTCCCCCTTCGATCAGATGTCCTGCGGGCCGTTCAAGCGGCCGCAAGCCAGTCTTACTTCGCAGCCGTCGAGAGGGTCTTGCCCGACTTCACGAGTTCCTGAACTTCCTTGCGCTCTGCATCGGGAAGCGGAACCAGGCCGTACTCAACGAGCGGGCCGTCAGCCGAAAGGATGCGGTCGCTGGTGAAGAATTCGACGTATTCCTTGAGGCCAGGGATCACGCCGAGGTGAGCCTTCTTGACGTAGAAGAAGAGCGGACGCGAGACCGGGTACTTGCCCGAGGCAACGGTTTCGAGCGAGGGCTCGACGCCGCTGACGGTCGCGACCTTCAGCTTGTCCTTGTTGTTCTCGTAGAACGAGAGACCGAACACGCCCACGCCCTGCTTGTTGGACTGGATGCGAGCCAGCGTCTCGGTGTAGTCGCCGTCGATGTCGACTGCAGCGCCGTCCTTGCGGACCTTGTTGCAAGCCTTGTCAGCGGCCTTCTTCTTGGCGTCGTCGTCCTTGCCTTCGGCCTTAGCAAGCTGGAGCTTGTCGCCGCCGGAGGCCTTGCAGCCAACGTGCAGGATCTTTTCTTCGAACACTTCGCGCGTGCCGTGCTTTTCGCCCGGGATGAAAGCGGCGATCGGCGTGTCGGGGAGCGAAGCGTTCACTTCCTTCCAGGTCTTGTAGGGGTTGGCGACGAGGGCGCCGTCCTTCGGAACTTCAGCGGCGAGGGCGAGGTAGAGGTCCTGGGGCTCGAGCTTCCAGGTGCCGGCGCTCTCGTCCACGGCGAACACGATGCCGTCATAGCCGAACTTCACTTCGACGATGTCGTTGACGCCGTTCTTGGCGCACTCTTCCTGCTCGCCTGCCTTGATCTTGCGCGAGGAGTTGGCGATGTCGAGCTTGTCCTCGCCGACGCCGGCGCAGAACTGCTTGAGGCCGCCCGACGAACCGCCCGACTCGATGACCGGGGTCTTGAGATCGCCGAAGGCCTTGCCGAACTGCTCAGCCACGATGTTGGCGTAGGGCAGAACGGTGGATGAGCCTGCAACCTTGACCTGGTCGCGCGCCAGTGCCGCACAGGCGAACGCGCCCATTCCGACAGCCGCTGCCGTCGTGAAGGCGATGAACTTGTTGTTCACGCTAATCTCCATTGTCTCGTGGACTATGCAACGACGCGGCCCTCCGCCAGCGCGTTGCTGCCGGGGCGCTTGCCTCGGCGCCACCGTTCTAGGCCGTGGAGACTGTGGATTTATGACAGATCATCAGTCTGATATAAATAGAAAATATGTCGTTGACAGCGGGCTGATGAATATTGCTGCGTAGGCGTGCAAAGCCTGCCGGCTCGCTCATTCGGCAATGGCAAAAGCCGCTGCGCGTATTCGACTTTTCGCCGTTGCCGCAGTGCACATCCGTTCGTTGACAGCGGGCGTGCGCAGTTTCATGGATAGCAAACGCTCACATTCACCGTGTTCGACCGAGGCTCGTTTCCATGGTTCAGCTCACGCTTCCCAAGTCTTCGAAAGTTCAGACGGGTAAAACCTGGAATGCGCCCGAGCTTAAGGGAACCTGGCGCGAGTTCCGCATCTACCGCTGGAACCCCGACGACGCCGACAATCCGCGCATGGACACCTACTGGGTGGACGAAGAGCAGTGCGGGCCGATGGTGCTCGATGCGCTCATCAAGATCAAAAGCGAGATCGATCCGACGCTGACGTTCCGCCGCTCCTGCCGCGAGGGCATCTGCGGATCGTGCGCCATGAACATCGACGGCACCAACGATCTGGCCTGTCTCAAGGGGCTCGACGAGGTCAAGGGGCCGATCAAGGTCTATCCGCTGCCGCACATGCAGGTGATCAAGGACCTCGTGCCGGACCTCACCAATTTCTACGCCCAGCACCGCTCCATCGAGCCGTGGCTGCAGACGGATACGGCCGCGCCGCCCAAGGAATGGAAGCAATCGCGCGAAGATCGCGAAAAGCTCGATGGGCTTTACGAGTGCATCCTGTGCGCCTGCTGCTCGACCTCGTGCCCGAGCTACTGGTGGAATTCCGACCGTTATCTCGGGCCCGCCGCGCTGCTGCAGGCCTATCGCTGGGTGATCGACAGCCGCGACGAGGCGACGGGCGAGCGGCTCGACAATCTCGAGGATCCGTTCCGGCTCTATCGCTGCCACACGATCATGAATTGCGCGAAGGCGTGCCCCAAGGGCTTGAGCCCGGCGAAGGCGATCGCGGAACTCAAGAAGCTGATGGTGCAGCGGCGCGTCTGAGCCAAGGCGCATCGACAGGGCGTTCCAGCAGACAGCGGAGGATCACGCGTGCTCGACCATATCGGTTTGCCGGTCTCCGATTTCGAACGCTCGAAAGCGTTTTATACCGCGGTGCTCGCGCCGCTCGGCATCAGCCTGCTTCTGGAAAAGGATTTGTCGGACGAAGGCGGCCCCGCCGGATATTGCGGTTTCGGCGTTGATCGGCCCCAGTTCTGGATTGGAACCGGAAAGCCATTTACCGGCCGCTTGCATGTCGCATTTGCTGCTACAAGCCGAAATCAGGTTTCGGACTTTTATAAAGCGGCCCTGGCGGCCGGTGCAAAAGACAATGGTCCGCCCGGCCTTCGCCCGCATTATCACGCGAACTACTTTGGTGCCTTCGTCATTGACCCGGACGGTCACAATGTCGAAGCCGTCAGCCATCTGCCGGAATAAGCGCGCGCCCAAAAACAACAAGACCGGTGGCGCGTCCCGCAGCCACCGGTCTTCAAGTTGGAACTGAATCCAAAAAAGAGCCGCGACACCCGCGCCCTGTTGCCCAGACAGGTGCGGGGAGGCGGGTCCGCCTATTAAGCGGCCTTCTTCTTCTTTGCAGCCGGCTTCGCAGCCTTGCGAGCGGCAGGCTTAGCGGCCTTGCGAGCAGCCGGCTTCGCGGTCTTGCGAGCGGCGGGCTTTGCAGCGGCCTTACGAACAGCCGGCTTCTTCGCCTTAGCGCGAGCCGGAGCCTTCTTCACAGCAGTCTTAGCCATAGGTTCTCTCCCTCTAAATCGTCCGAATCATTTCGAACAAAAAAATCATGAGCAAATTCGATGATTTTGTTGACATGAAAAGTGGATTCGTCCTGCAGATTCATCGGAATTCGACCAAAAGTGTTGCGCCAAGTCTACAATTTTGTCGATATTTGAAAGTGCTACGGCGAATTTCTCATAGCGACGTGAGCTTCGCGACGCGAAAGCGAGCGCGAAAAACGGCGTCGCGAGTCGCGAAACGGACTCGGATTCGGAAAATTCTGGGAGCGGAATGCTACGCCGCGAGGCCGACGCGGCGTTGCAGATCGAGGACCGCCATCATGAAGTCCATGCGGTCTTCGACGGCCTCGGCGAAGAGCGAAAAGTAGTTCGCTTCCTGCGGGACGATCTCGCCGATCACTTCGCCGAGCTCGAAACGGAGCTCTGCATCGTGCTTGCGGGCGATGGCCTGCATGCCGGCGTTCGATGCCAGGCAGCTGATATAGAGAAGGTGCACACCGCGGTTGCGGGCGGCGCGGATGACGCGGCCCATCATCTCGGTTCCGAGACCCTGGTCCTGGAATGCGCTCTCGACCGAGAAGGCGGCTTCGGCTTCATTGCCCCAGATGGGACCCAGCTTCTTCAGCTCGGCCGCGGCGCGAACCTGGCCGTCCTCGACATAAGCAAAGACAGTCGAGCCCGCGTCGGCCATCTGGCGCGCGTAGTCCTCGATGAAGCTGTCCGAGACACCGTGCGCGAACCGCATGGCCCGGCTCGTCTTGTCGAGCCGAAGCAGGTGGTCGCGGAACAGCGCCTGTTCGTGCGGCCATAACTTGCGGAACGTGCCGTGGACATTTGTCGTGTCGGTCATCTGTGTTCTCCCCGGAGGCGGGGCATGAGCTTTCGCCATATCCGTTCTCCGTATCGCAGGGCGCAGCGGGATCCGCCGCGGTGCTCTGTAGATATGTTGAGTTGTGCGCTGCACAATGGCGCAAATCTATGACATTTAAGCCATTCCGTGATTTTCTGTGGGGCTGTGGCCCCGAAAATGCGCTGCAGTGCAAGAAACGCGGGGCAGCGTTGTTCGCACTGCAGAGGCGGGCGCTTGCGCAATTCAGTTTGAGGGGCCGGGCGCATCTGGCAGGGTCGCGGCCCGGCGACAATGGCGGTCAGCGGCGGGGTCGGTGATTGGGCAATTCGGTTCTGGAGCACTACGAGCGGCGCGTCGCCCTCGGCGAAATCGAGCCCGATGCGGCCCAGCATGACGCCGCGCGGCGGCTCGATGCGCTGTCGCGTGCGCTCGACGACTGGCGGCTGCAGCGGCAGGGCGGACGGCTCGCCGCCTTTTTTAAATCCAAGGTGCCACCACCGCGCGGGCTCTATCTGCACGGCGGCGTCGGGCGCGGCAAAACCATGCTGATGGATCTCTTTCACGATGCGACGGCGTTCACGCCGAAGCGCCGGCTGCACTTCCACGCGTTCATGAGCGAGGTGCACGAACGAATCCAGCGCGGGCGGGCCACCACGGACGGCGATCCCATTCCCTTCGTGGCGGCGGAGATCGCGGCCGAGGCGGGGCTATTGTGTTTCGACGAGCTCACGATCACGGACATCGCGGACGCGATGATCCTGGCGCGGCTGTTCAAGGCACTGTTTGCGCGTGAGGTCGTGGTGGTCGCAACCTCGAATGCGCCGCCCGAGCGGCTTTACTGGAACGGTCTCAACCGCCAGCTCTTCCTGCCGTTCATCGCGCTGCTGGAGCAGCACATGGATACGGTCGAGCTCAAGTCCGCCAAGGATTTCCGCCTCGACAAGCTCGTGGGGCGCCCTCTTTATTTCACGCCGTGCGATGCGGCGGCGGCGGCCGGCGTCGAGGACCATTGGGTGCGGCTGACCGGTCAGCATCCGGGCGCGCCGACGTTCCTGGACGTCAAGGGGCGGCAGGTGCGCGTGCCGATGGCCTCCATGGGGGTTGCGCGCTTTTCATTCGCCGACTTGTGCGAGAAGCCGCTCGGGGCGCTCGACTATCTCCATATCGCGCATGCCTTCCATACGGTCGTGATCGAGGGCGTGCCGGTGCTGACGCCGGAGCGGCGCAACGAGGCCCGGCGGCTGATCCATCTGATCGATACGCTCTACGATTGCCGGACGTCGCTGATCATGTCGGCGGAGGCGGAGCCGGATCACCTTTATCCCGAGGGAGAGGGATCGCAACTGTTCGAGCGGACGGCGTCGCGCCTCATGGAAATGCGCAGCGAGGCCTATCTTGCCCGGGCGGCGGAATTGCGCGGTGATTAGGCACACGCGTGTTCGGAGCCTGCGCATTCCGTCGAATCACGGCGATCAACAGCCGTCGGACTTGAGCGCACTCACATTTCGTCCTACCAAAGCCGGATATTTTCTCGTCTCCAGATGACTTACCGACATATCCGTCTTACGCACTGCAGCACGGAAACCTGGGCCCGGCGCAAGGGTCTCAGCCTTCAGGGAGAAAGCAAGTATGGCGCGGAGCAAGATCGCGTTGATCGGCGGTGGCATGATTGGCGGCACGCTCGCCCATCTGATCGGGCTGAAGGAGCTCGGTGACGTCGTCATTTTCGACATCGCAGAAGGACTGCCGCAAGGTAAGGCCCTGGACATCGCCCAGTCGGGCGCGGTGGAAGGTTTCGACTGCAACCTCAAGGGCACCAACGCCTACGCCGATATCGAAGGCGCCAGCGTCTGCATCGTCACCGCAGGCGTGCCGCGCAAGCCCGGCATGAGCCGCGACGATCTTATCGGCATCAACCTCAAGGTCATGGAGCAGGTCGGCGCGGGCATTCGCAAGTATGCGCCGAACGCGTTCGTCATCTGCATCACCAATCCGCTCGACGCCATGGTGTGGGCGCTGCAGAAGTCGTCCGGGCTGCCGCGCAACATGGTGATCGGCATGGCGGGCGTGCTGGATACGGCGCGCTTCCGTCATTTCCTCTCGGAGGAGTTCCGGGTGTCGGTCGAGGACGTCTCGGCCTTCGTGCTCGGCGGCCACGGCGACGACATGGTGCCGCTGGTGCGCTACTCGACGGTCGGCGGCATTCCGCTGCCGGACCTCGTCAAGATGGGCTGGATCCGCCAGGAGCGCCTCGACCAGATCGTCGACCGGACGCGCAAGGGCGGCGGCGAGATCGTGGCGCTGCTCAAGTCGGGCTCGGCCTACTATGCGCCGGCCGCTTCCGCGATCGCGATGGCGGAGAGCTTCCTCAAGGACAAGAAGCGCGTGCTGCCATGTGCCGCTTACCTCAACGGCGAGTACGGTGTTAAGGGTCTCTATATCGGCGTGCCGACCATCATCGGCTCGGGCGGAACGGAGCGCGTGGTCGAAATCGACCTCAACTCCGCGGAACGCGCGATGCTCATGAAGTCGATCGAATCCGTGAAGGGTCTGGTCGATGCGTGCGTGAAGATCAACCCGCAGCTCGGCGCGTAGAGATACTCGGATCGCACAGGTTCGCCGGTGCGATCCAATTTGAGAAATCCGCTCGGAGCCGTGCTGCTGGAGATGGAGATTTTCTCGGCCATCCCACCAGCCGCCGGTCCCCGCGGATCGCGAAGGGGACACGACACTTGCGCGGGGCAGCGTGCTCCGCGCGCCCTCCGGTTGCGTGCCGCTCGGTCACGTGCCGTTGCTACTAATTGCCAGCTTCTCTTCAAAATTCGACGTGCTCTTGTCTCGCCGCCCGTGCGCCAGACGTCTGTAGCACCCCAAGAGGGATCTCGCCCGTCATGAACATTCACGAACACCAGGCCAAAGACCTCCTCCGCAAATATGGCGTCGCGACGTCGGGCGGCGGCGCGGCATTCTCGCCCGAAGAGGCCGAGAAGATCGCCGCCACGATCCCGACCGAGGTCAAGGTCGTGAAGGCGCAGATCCACGCGGGTGGGCGCGGCAAGGGTCACTTCAAGGAAAAGGAAGCGGGCGAGAAGGGTGGCGTCCGGTTCGCGAAGTCGCCGGCCGAAGCGCGCGCGCTCGCCGAGCAGATGCTGAACCATACGCTCGTCACCATCCAGACGGGACCGGCGGGGCGCGAAGTGAAGCGCCTCTATCTTTCGGAAGCGACCAGCATCGGGCGCGAGCTCTATCTTTCGGCGCTCGTCGACCGCGCCAGCTCGCGCGTCGCGTTCATCGCTTCGACCGAAGGCGGCATGGACATCGAGAAGGTGGCGCATGACACGCCCGACAAGATCCTGACGCTCACGATCGATCCGGCATCCGGCCTGCAGCCCTTCCACTCGCGCAAGATCGCTTTCGCGCTGGGTCTCACCGGCGGGCAAATCAAGGAATGCGCGGCGATGATCGAAGGGCTTTATCGCCTCGTGCTCGAAAAGGACGTGAGCCTGATCGAGATCAACCCGCTGGTCGTGACGACGGACGGCCACCTGATCGCGCTCGACGCCAAGATGAGCTTCGACAGCAACGCGCTCTTCCGCCATCCCGATATCGTGGCGCTGCGCGACGAGAACGAAGAAGATCCGATGGAGATCGAGGCGGCGCGCCACGAGCTCTCTTATATCAAGCTCGACGGCTCGATCGGCTGCATGGTCAACGGCGCCGGCCTGGCCATGGCGACGATGGACATCATCAAGCTCTACGGCTCCGAGCCCGCCAACTTCCTCGACGTCGGCGGCGGCGCTTCCAAGGAAAAGGTGCAGGCGGCGTTCAAGATCATCCTGTCCGATCCGTCGGTGAAGGGCATCCTGGTCAACATCTTCGGCGGCATCATGCGTTGCGACATCATCGCGGAAGGCATTGTCGCGGCTGCCCGCGAGATGGCCATCACGGTGCCGCTCGTCGTGCGCCTCGAAGGCACGAACGTCGATCTCGGCAAGGAGATCCTGGCCAAGAGCGGTCTCAAGATCGTGCCGGCCGATGATCTCGCGGACGCCGCAGCCAAGATCACATCCGCCATCAAGGTCGCAGCCTAGGAGGCGCTCGCGCAAAGCGCGGAGCCGCCACCGTTAGACATTTCAGGGTTAGAGAGACGACATGGCCATTCTCGTCGACAAGTCGACCATCACGATCTGCCAGGGCCTGACAGGCAGCCAGGGAACGTTCCACACCAAGCAGGCGCGCGCCTACGGCACGAAGGTGGCCGGCGGCGTCACGCCGGGCAAGGGTGGCACCAAGCCGGCCGATCCGGAGCTGGCGGATCTGCCGCTGTTCAATACGGTGCAGGAAGCCAAGGCGAAGACCGGTGCGACGGCGAGCGCCGTCTACGTGCCGCCGCCGTTTGCGGCCGACGCCATTCTCGAAGCCATCGATGCCGAAATTCCGCTGATCATCTGCATCACGGAAGGCATTCCGGTGCTCGACATGGTGCGCGTGAAGCGGGCGCTTGGCGGTTCCAAGTCGCGCCTGATCGGGCCGAACTGCCCGGGCGTGCTCACGCCCAAGGAATGCAAGATCGGCATCATGCCGGGCAACATCTTCCGCAAGGGGACGGTGGGCATTGTCTCGCGCTCCGGCACTCTTACTTATGAAGCGGTCAAGCAAACGACGGACGCGGGCCTCGGCCAGTCGACGGCGGTCGGCATCGGCGGCGACCCGGTGAAGGGCACCGAGTTCATCGACGTGCTCGAGCTGTTCCTTGCCGATCCGGATACGCATTCGATCATCATGATCGGCGAAATCGGCGGATCGGCCGAGGAAGAAGCCGCCGAGTTCCTGATCAGCGAAGCGAAGAAGGGCCGCAAGAAGCCGATGGCGGGCTTCATCGCCGGCATGACGGCGCCTCCCGGTCGTCGCATGGGTCACGCGGGTGCGATCATCTCCGGCGGGCAGGGCCGCGCCGAAGACAAGGTTGACGCGATGCGCCGCGCCGGCATCTCCATTGCCGACAGCCCCGCTTCGCTGGGGACGACTTTGACGAAAGTTCTAAAGGGCTGAGATCGGCCCTATACATACTATACATAAGTGTGTCATGTGAAACGCGGAGAATCGCCTAAGTCCCGGGCAAAGTAGACGGCCATGGCCCGGGACGGGCCGGGTTCAGACAGGCGGGGTCACTCATGTCACGTCAGGCGCTCAACGACAGGTTCGGCAGAACGTCGTTTCTCAACGGCGTGAACGCGCCGTACATCGAAGAGCTACAAAGCCAGTACGAAAAGAATCCCGGGTCCGTCAGTGACGAATGGCGGCTGTTTTTCGAGAGCATGCGCGGATCGCGTGATGGGATCTCGCACGACGGGGACGCAGATCGCGGCGCGCGGGAGCCCTCATGGGCACTGCCGCTCGATCGGATCCAGGGCGCGCCAACGGAGCTCGTTTCAGCGCTGACCGGAGACTACGGCGAGGTCGAACGCGGCCTACGCGACAGGATGCAGGCGAAGGCCTACAGCAACGGGCTCGACATCACGCCCGCCGCATCTGTTCGTGCCATCCAGGACAGCGTGCGCGCGATCATGCTGATCCGCGCCTATCGCGTGATGGGGCATCTCGCGGCCAATCTCGATCCGCTCGGGCTCACCGAACGGCGCGTCCACAAGGAGCTGAGGGCCGAGACCTACGGCTTCACGGAGGCCGATCTCGACCGGCCGATCTTCATGGACCGCTACCTCGGCCTCGACACGGCGTCGATCCGGCAGGTGCTGCGCATCCTGCGGCGCACCTATTGCCGCAAGATCGGCTACCAGTTCATGCACATCACGTCGCCGGCCCAGAAGTCGTGGATCCAGCATCGCATCGAGGGCGATGAAAAGGACATCACCTTCACCGAAATGGGCAAGAAGGCGATCCTGCGCAAGCTCATCGATAGCGAGATGTTCGAGCGCTTCGCCGACGTCAAGTACACCGGCACGAAGCGCTTCGGGCTCGATGGCGGCGAGTCCGCGATTCCGGCGCTGGAACAGATCATCAAGCGCGGCGGCCAGCTCGGCGTCAAAGAAATCGTCATCGGCATGGCGCATCGCGGACGCCTCAACGTGCTCTCGAACGTGATGGCCAAGCCGTTCCGCGCCATCTTCAACGAGTTCAAGGGCGGCTCGTGGAAGCCGGACGACGTCGAAGGATCGGGCGACGTCAAGTATCACCTCGGCGCATCGTCCGACCGGCAGTTCGACGGCAACGCGGTGCATCTGTCGCTGACGGCGAACCCTTCGCATCTCGAAATCGTCGATCCCGTCGTGCTCGGCAAGGTGCGCGCCAAGCAGGATCAATTGAAGTGCGATCCGAGCGATCGCACGGCCGTGCTGCCGCTGCTCATCCATGGCGACGCGGCGTTCGCGGGCCAAGGCGTGGTGGCGGAGTGCCTGGGACTCTCCGGCCTCAAGGGGCACCGCACGGGCGGCTCGATCCATTTCATCATCAACAACCAGATCGGCTTCACCACCAACCCGCGCCATTCGCGTTCGTCGCCTTACTGCTCGGACGTGGCGCGCGTGATCGAGGCGCCGATCTTCCACGTCAACGGCGACGATCCGGAAGCCGTGGTGCACGTGGCCAAGATCGCCACCGAGTTCCGGCAGAAGTTCCAGAAGCCGGTCGTGATCGACATGTTCTGCTACCGGCGGTTCGGCCACAACGAGACGGATGAGCCCGCGTTCACGCAGCCGCTCATGTACGACCGGATCCGCAAGCATCCGAGCGTGGTTGAGATCTACTCGAAGGACCTGATCGAGGAAGGCGTCGTCACGTCGGAAGAAGTGGACGGCATGAAGGGCGAGTTCCGCTCGTTCCTCGAGACGGAGCTGGCGGCCGCGGAAGCCTACATGCCGAACAAGGCAGACTGGCTGGACGGCCGGTGGAGCGGCGTCGGCCATGCCGATGACGACGAGCGGCGCGGAAACACCGGCGTGTCGATGGAGACGCTGCGTGAGGTCGGCAACCGCCTCACCGTCATGCCGTCGGATTTCGCGGCCCACAAGACGATCGCGCGCCTGCTCGAGCGGCGGCGCGATATGATCACCAAGGGCGAGGGTGTCGACTGGGCGATGGCCGAACATCTGGCGTTCGGCACGCTGGTGTCGGAAGGCTTCCGGGTGCGCCTGTCGGGTCAGGATTGCGAGCGCGGCACGTTCTCGCAGCGCCACTCCGTGCTGATCGACCAGGAAACGGAACGGCGCTACACGCCGCTGCGGCACATCTCGCCGAACCAGGCCAACTTCGAAGTCATCAACTCGATGCTGTCCGAAGAAGCGGTGCTCGGTTTCGAGTACGGCTATTCTCTGGCGGAGCCGAATGCGCTCGTCGCGTGGGAAGCGCAGTTCGGCGACTTCGCGAACGGTGCGCAGGTGGTGTTCGACCAGTTCATCTCGTCGGGCGAGCGCAAGTGGCTGCGCATGTCGGGCCTCGTGTGCCTGCTGCCGCACGGCTACGAGGGGCAGGGGCCGGAGCATTCGTCGGCCCGCCTGGAGCGCTTCCTGCAGCTCTCGGCCGAGGACAACTGGCAGGTTGCAAACTGCACGACGCCGTCCAACTACTTCCACATCCTGCGGCGGCAGCTGCATCGCAGCTTCCGCAAGCCGCTGATCCTGATGACGCCGAAGTCGCTTCTGCGCCACAAGCGCGTCATCTCGCGGCTGGACGAGATGGGTCCCGGCACGACGTTCCATCGCGTGCTGTGGGACGACCTGCGCAAGACGGACGCCGAGATCAAGCGCGTCGTGCTTTGCTCGGGCAAGGTGTACTACGACCTCGCCGACGCGCGCGACGCGGAGGAGCTGCACGACATCTACATCATGCGTGTCGAGCAGCTTTATCCGTTCCCGGCGCGCGCGCTGCTGCATGAGATCGGGCGCTTCCCGAACGCGGATCTGGTCTGGTGCCAGGAGGAGCCCAAGAACATGGGCGCCTGGACCTTCATCGAGCCGAACATCAATTGGGTGGCCGATCGCCTCGCGCCCGCTGGGCGGCGCGTGCGTTACGCGGGCCGCAGCGCTTCGGCGTCGACGGCGACTGGTCTCATGAGCAAACACATTGCCGAACAGAAAGCCCTGGTGGCCGATGCGCTCAAGGGCTGATCACTTCTTGACGTGCGGGAGGCCGGGCGCATCGGCGCCTGGCATGGAAAGGGCTGGACAGACATGACGATCGAGATCCGCGTGCCGACTCTCGGAGAGTCGGTTGCCGAAGCGACTGTTGGCAAATGGCTCAAGAAGCCGGGCGATGCCGTGCGTGCCGACGAGCCGCTGGTGGAGCTTGAGACCGACAAGGTGACTGTCGAGGTGCCGGCGCCGGCCGCGGGGCAGCTCGCGGAAATCCTCGTGCAGCAGGGACAGACGGTTGCCATCGGAGCCGTGCTCGGCGCGCTGGCAGAGGGCGCTGCGGCAAAGCCCGCACCTGCCGCCGCGAAATCTGAGGCCAAGTCTGCCGCTCCCGCAACGGCCCCGGCGCCTGCGGCATCGAAAGCGCCGCCCAGCCCGGCGGCCCGCAAGCATCTCGATGAGGCCGGTCTCTCGGCCGACGACGTCAACGGGTCCGGCCGTCGCGGTCAGGTGCTGAAGGAAGATGTGGTCGCCGCAGTCGCCAGCGCAGTGAGCGGCCAGAAGGCGGCAGCGGAAGCGCGCGCCGAAGCGCCCGCGCCGGCGCAAGTGCCCGCCAAGCAGCAGATGCGCGAGTTCGTGAAGCCGGATGTGCGCCTGCCAGCCGCCGTGAGCGAAGAGGGCCGGGAAGAGCGCGTGCGCATGACGCGCCTGCGCCAGACCATCGCGCTGCGCCTCAAGGAGGCGCAGAACACCGCGGCCATGCTGACGACGTTCAACGACGTCGACATGAGCGCCGTGATGGCCATGCGCGCGCAGTATAAGGAGCTGTTCGAGCGCCGCCACGGAACGAAGCTCGGCTTCATGGGCTTCTTCGTCAAAGCCTGCATCCAGGCGCTGAAGGAAATTCCGGCGGTGAACGCCGAGATCGACGGCGAGGATATCGTCTTCAAGAACTACTATCACATTGGCGTGGCCGTCGGCACGGACCGCGGCCTCGTCGTGCCGGTGGTGCGCGAAGCCGACCAGCTGTCGATTGCCGAGATCGAAGCGAAGATCGCCGAGTTCGGCAAGCGCGCGCGCGACGGCAAGCTCGGCATTGGCGACATGCAGGGCGGCACGTTCACGATCTCGAACGGCGGCGTCTACGGGTCGATGCTGTCGACGCCGATCCTCAACGCGCCGCAGGCCGGCATTCTCGGCATGCACCGCATCGAGGAGCGGCCGGTCGTCAAGGACGGGCAGATCGTTGCGCGGCCGATGATGTATCTCGCGCTCTCCTACGACCATCGTCTCGTTGACGGCAAGGAGGCCGTGACGTTCCTCGTGCGCGTTAAGGAATGCCTGGAAGATCCGCAGCGGTTCATCCTGGAGCTTTAGCTCCCTCTCGTTGTCGCCCCGCCTTTCGTGGGGAGATGGGTGGGGATCTACGACATGCATGACGAGGACGCGCGACACATGGCTGATACCTTTGATCTCATCGTGATCGGCGCCGGACCCGGCGGCTACGTGTGCGCAATCCGCGCGGCGCAGCTCGGGCTCAAGACGGCGATCGTCGAGAAGCGCGCGACGTATGGCGGCACGTGCCTCAACGTCGGGTGCATTCCCTCGAAGGCGCTGCTGCACGCCTCCGAACTCTATGAAGAGGCAGGGCACGGGTTCGCCCGCATGGGCATCAAGGTGTCGCCCGAGCTCGATCTTGACCGCATGCTCGCGTTCAAGGACGAGGCGATCAAGGGCAACGTCGACGGTGTCGCGTTCCTGCTCAAGAAGAACAAGATCACGCCGTTCCATGGCGCGGGGCGCATCTCTGCCGCTGGACGCGTCGAGGTCACGACTGAGGACGGATCGCGCCAGACGCTCGAGACGCGTTCGATTGTCATTGCCACGGGATCGGACGTTGCGCGGCTGCCGGGCATCGAGTTCGACGAAACACGCATCATTTCGTCGACCGGCGGACTCTCGCTGGCCGAGTTTCCGAAACGGCTGCTCGTGGTTGGCGCCGGCGTGATCGGCCTGGAGCTCGGCTCGGTGTGGCGGCGGCTCGGGGCAAGCGTCACGGTCGTTGAGTATCTCGACCGCATTCTTCCGGGCATGGATGGCGAGATCGCCAAGTCGCTCGAGAAGATCTTCATCAAGCAGGGGCTGTCTTTCCGGCTCGGCACCAAGGTTTCGGCCATCGGGCGCGCGGGCAGCGGTCTCAGCGTCACGCTCGAGCCCGCGCAGGGCGGTACGCAGGATAAGATCGAAACGGACGTCGTGCTGATCGCCATCGGCCGCGTGCCCTACACGGACGGCCTGGGGCTCGATGAGCTCGGCGTGGTGCGCGACAATCGCAAGCGCATCGCCGTCAACGGGCAGTTCGAGACCAACGTGACCGGTATCTACGCCATCGGCGACGTGATCGCGGGGCCGATGCTGGCGCACAAGGCCGAGGACGAGGGCATCGCGGTGGCGGAAATCCTCGCGGGCCAGGCTGGTCATGTGAACCACGACGTCATTCCGAACGTGATCTACACGACGCCGGAAGTGGCCTCGGTCGGCAAATCCGAGGAAGAGCTGAAGGCCGCCGGAGTGGGCTACACGGTCGGCAAGTTCCCGTTCCTCGCCAACGGCCGCGCCAAGGCCAACCGGACGACGGACGGCTTCGTCAAGGTGCTGGCGGACGCGACGACGGATCGGATCCTGGGCGTGCACATCATCGGCGCCAACGCCAGCGAGCTGATCGCGGAGGCGGCGGTGATCATGGAGTTCAGCGGATCGGCGGAAGATCTGGCGCGGACCTGCCATGCGCATCCGACGCTTTCGGAAGCCGTCAAGGAAGCGGCGATGGCCGTCGCCAAGCGCGCGATCCACATGTGAGGCGCGCGCCGCGTAACGGAGGTTACTCGATGGCCGTGAGGGTATAGCCCGCCTCGCGCAGCAACGAGACCAGCCCCGTCTTGCCGGGCAGATGCAGCGCGCCAACGGCAATGAACGCGCCGCCCTTGTCGAGGTGAGGGAGCGCCCCGTCGCGCATCTTGCGGTTTCGCTCGACGATGATGGCCCGCTCGAAGGATGCGAAGTCCTTGGCCGCAACGCCCGCCTTTTCGGCGAATGCAAGCTGCAGCTCCCAGAGGGCGCCGACACGGCGATCCAGGTAGACCTGCACCATCGTTTCCATGAGGTTGTCGGCTTCGTCCGCGAGGGCGAGATTGGCGCGCAGGATGCCGGCCTGCTCGTCGTCCGGGATCGAGGAGAGGGCGGCGAGCTGCTCTTGCGTCGACTCCAATCCCGCGAGCGGAATGTTGTGGTTGCGAGCGTACTCGGCGACGGTCATGTCGAGAACGAGCGCCCCTTCGCTGACGCGCTGGCGCTCGCATTCCGATCCGGTCAGCATCAGCGAGACGATCCAGGGACGATAGGGCCGAAGCGATTCTGGTGTTCCCCGCACCGAGCGCTGCAGCTTTTCGAACTCTGCTTTTGACAGCAGCTTGTCGAGCGTCTGGCCATTTTCGAAGAGGGCGGTTTTCTCGGCCTCCTGGTAGGCCTTGGCGGCCGCTTCCGGGGAGAGGTCCGAATTCTCGATGACGATGGTGCGCGCGCCCTTGATGGCGCGGCGCGTGGTCTCGCTCATGCGGACGCGCGCGTCCGAGAGGTGCACGGTGCCGAAGATATGGGACGGCGCGCGGCCGGCGCGCTCGACCTTCCAGAGCACCGCGTTGCCGTTTTCGATCTTTTCGGCGTTGGCGACGATGCGGTCGTGCAGACCTGGATCGGTTGCGGCGAGCTTGTCGAGGAGATTGAAGCCATTGCAGCGGACGACGCCCGTTTCACCGGCGTGAGCCGTGCCGGCGACGAGAATGGCAATGAGGGCACCGAGCAACCGGTTTCGCAGGATCATGCGCATGGCATCCGAGACGATACCGGTTTTGGCGGTTCGGGCAAGGCAGGCGGGCCGGGACACGCCCGCCGCCGCCGTCAGGCGCGCGGGTGGGCGGTGTCGTAGACGGCGAGGATGCGCTCGCGGTCGACCTCGGTATAGACCTGTGTCGTCGAGAGCGACGCGTGGCCCAGCAGTTCCTGGATCTGGCGCAGGTCCGCCCCGGCCGACAAAAGATGCGTGGCGAACGAGTGGCGCAGCGCGTGCGGCGTTGCGGTTTCGGGCAGGGTCAGCACGTCGCGCAGGCGCGCAATCGCGAGCTGGATGAGGCGCGGCGAGAGCGGGCCGCCTTTCGCACCCACGAAGAGCGCGTCGTCCGGTTCGCGCGGATAAGGGCAGAGCGCGAGATAGCGTTCGACGGCTCGCTGCGCTACCGGCAGCACCGGCACGAGGCGCTCCTTGCCGCCCTTGCCGGTGATGCGCAGCACGTCGCGGCCGGGGAGGGGAGCCTCGCGGCGCGTGAGGCCGAGAGCTTCCGAAATGCGCAGCCCCGCGCCGTAGAGCAGCAGCATGACCGCGACGTCGCGGGCGCGGATCCAGTCGTCGCCGTCGCTTTCGCCTTCAACGAGGGCCTTGGCTTTGTCGATGGTCAGCGGCTTCGGGACCGAATGGGGAATGCGGGGCATGGCCATCTGCGCGAACGCCCGGTTGGCGATGCGGCCGGTTGCTTCTAGCCAGCGATGGAACGTGCGCAAGGCCGAAAGGCTGCGCGAGAGCGAGCGGCTCGTGACGCCGCTTTTTCGGCGCGCGGCCAGGAAGCGGCGCACGGTTTTGACGTCGAGACGGGCGAGGTCGGCGAGGCACGGAGCGTGGCCGAGTTCGCGCGTGAGGAAGCCCGCGAACTGGCGGAGATCGCGCTCGTAGGCGGTGACGGTGGCAGCCGAGTGGTTGCGCTCGTGCGTCAGGTGATCGAGCCACGCGGTGGCCGCGTCGACGAAATCACCGGCGAGCGGCAGCTCTCCATCGGCGTCGAGCAGGTGTTCCAGTGGGTGTCCGTCGCTAGTCATTGCGGCATCATCGGGGTGGCGAGGTAAAAGAAACGTATGTGATTTGGGCCTTTTTGCACACGCGCGAAGGTGCGAGCGCGGAGCAAACGCGTTGCGGTGCACACGTCACGTCCGTTCGGAGCCTGCGTCGGGTGCGGCTCGATTCGATCAAAAGTAGGCTGTTTTCAGTGGTTTTTCGAAGGTCGCCCGACAAGGCTTAAGATAGCGCGATGGGTGCGACGTGACGGCAGAGCCCGGTTTTAAAGGCGAATCGCAACTTTTTCAGTTGCTCTCGATTGCGCGCATACGCGCGGCGGTGCTATGCAACTTCGATGCTTGGCCCCTCACTCATCACATCAAACACGGTCTGATTGGCAGGGAAACGCGCTCCGTTGCGCGTGCAAGCGTGGCCGAAACTCCAAGTGTAAGGCAAAAAAGCGCAGGCTTTTTATATCCGTAGCCGCGAAAGCTCATTCTTATTGTATCTTTTCGCGGTCATTGATTCTTTTTTCCGAGGAAACATCCCATGGCTAAAACTCTCACCAAGGCTGCCCCTAAGCCGGCAGCGAAGGCAGCGTCCAAGACCGCTGCAAAGGCGCCTGCAACGAAGACCGCCACGACCGTCACGCTGCGCCACATCGGCGTTGCGCTTTCGGAATCGCACGACATGCCGAAGAAGCAGGCCAACGCCGTGCTCGAAGACATGGTCGCTCTGATCACCAAGCATCTCAAGAAGGGCGACCGGATCCGCATCGGCGGTCTCGGCATCCTGCAGGTTCGCAAGCGCCCGGCTCGCATGGGCCGCAACCCCGCGACCGGCGAAGCGATCAAGATCAAGGCCAGCAAGAAGGTGGCCTTCCGCGCCGCCAAGGATCTCAAAGAGCAGATCTAAGGCCGAAAAAGCCCGATTTGCTTGGAAAAGGCGAGTGGTCCGTAGAACGGCCGCTCGCCTTGTTCTTTTTGTGATGTGCTTGGCTCGCGGCGCGCAGGCGTTCGATTGAACGGCGGACGCTAGATCGTCTGGCCGGTCTTCTTCCAATCGGCAACGAACTGGGCGAGGCCTGCGTCCGTGAGCGGATGCTTGACGAGCGCCTTCAGGATCGACGGCGGCACGGTCGCGACGTCGGCGCCGATCAGAGCCGCCTCCTTGACGTGGTTCACCGTACGGATGGAGGCGGCGAGAATGTCCGTCTCCAAATCCTGGTAGTTGTCGTAGATGGCGCGGATCTCGCGGATGAGGTCCATGCCGTTCAGGCCGATGTCGTCGAGGCGGCCGATGAACGGCGAGACGAACGTGGCGCCGGCCTTCGCGGCAAGAAGCGCCTGATTGGCCGAGAAGCAGAGCGTGACGTTGACCATCGTGCCGTCGGACGTCAGCGCCTTGCAGGCCTTGAGGCCGTCGAGCGTGAGCGGCACCTTGATGGTGACGTTGCGGGCGATCTTGCGCAGGATATGCGCTTCTCTCATCATGCCGTCGTAGTCGGTGGCGGCGACTTCGGCCGAAACGGGGCCCGGCAGCACGGCGCAGATCTCGGCGATCGTTTCCTTGAAATCGCGGCCGGATTTTGCAATCAGCGAGGGGTTGGTGGTGACGCCGTCCAGCAGCCCGGTGGCAGCCAGCTCCCTGATTTCGTTGACATCGGCAGTATCGACGAAGAACTTCATTCTTGGCCCTTTGTGCTGCCCCGAGCGGGGCATCCCCATGTATGCGCGTTCGTGTGTGCGAATTCGTGCGTGTGAACTAGTTTGTCTTGGTGCGGCCGTCAGCCGACCCCATCTCTGTCGTGTCGTGTTTGTGCGTCTAAACGGAAAACGGCGACGTTTTCCGGGCACACCATCGCTGATGACCTCGTTTGATAGCTTCTAATCCGGCGGCGGGACACTTGGATAGCCTTCTTGGCCTTAATGAAAAGGGTGAAAACGTGGCGCGGGGCACCGTGCCCGTGCTGATGCCCGGTGCGCCGCTCGATCAGACTTACGATTACTTTGTGCCGGAAGGGCTCGAAATTGAGCCCGGCTGCTTCGTGCTGGTGCCGTTCGGTGCGCAGACCCGGATCGGTGTGGTGTGGGATGCGCCGGTGGGCGAGGCGCGCGCCGTCGACCCCAAAAAGATGAAGGCGGTGAGCGAGCGGCTGGACGTGCCCGCGCTGCCCCTGATCTCGCTTCGCTTCGCCGAATGGATCGCGGGTTATACGTTGACGCCGCTCGGCATGGTGGCGCGCATGATGATGAGCGCGCAGGCGGCTTTCGAGCCCGTGAAGCCGCGGTTCGGCGTCCGGATCGTGGCGGATGCGGGTGAACCGGCGCGCATGACGCCGGCGCGCCAGCGTGCGCTGGAGCTTGCGCGCGACGGCATGATCCGCGCGAAATCCGCGCTCGCGGCTGAAGCGCAGTGCAGCACGGGCGTGGTGGACGGGCTCGTCGCGTCGGGCAACCTCGTCGAGGTGGCGATCCCGGAGCGGCGCTTTCCGGAGCCCGATCCCGATCACCGCGTGACGGACTTCACGCAGGCGCAGACCGAAGCGGTGCATGCGCTCGTGTCGTCGGTGCATGCGGGGGCCTATTCCGTATCGCTGCTCGATGGCGTGACGGGATCCGGCAAAACGGAAGTCTACTTCGAAGCGGTGGCCGAGACGCTGCGGCGCGGCAAGCAGGCCATGATCATGCTGCCGGAGATTGCGCTCACGGGCCAGTTCATGAGCCGGTTCGTGGCGCGCTTCGGGTGTCTGCCGGCGGAATGGCATTCGGCGCTGTCGGGGCCCGAGCGCGGGCGGGTCTGGCGGGCTGCGGCGACGGGCGAAGCGCGCGTCGTGGTGGGGGCGCGCTCGGCGCTGTTTCTGCCGTACAGCGATCTCGGGCTCGTGATCGTCGACGAAGAGCACGATCCCGGCTTCAAGCAGGATGACCGCGTGCACTACCAGGGCCGCGATCTCAGCGTCGTGCGCGGGAGCCTCGGCAAGTTTCCGGTGATCCTTGCGTCGGCCACGCCGTCGATCGAAAGCCACGTCAACGCACGCAACGGCCGCTACCGGCACATCGTGCTGCCGGGACGCTTCACGGGCGCGGACCTGCCGGAAATCACGCCCATCGACATGCGCACGCATCCGCCCGAAAAGGGCCAGTGGCTGTCGCCGGTGCTCGTCGATGCGCTCAAGGATACGCTGGCGGACCGCCAGCAATCGCTGCTGTTCCTCAACCGGCGGGGCTATGCGCCGCTGACGCTGTGCCGGAGCTGCGGGCATCGCTTCGAATGTCCGCAGTGCACGGCGTGGCTCGTCGAGCATCGGTTTCGCCGCAAGCTCAACTGCCATCACTGCGGTTTCTCGCTGCCGATGCCGGAGACGTGCCCCAAGTGCGGCGAGGAGGGCTCACTCGTCGCGTGCGGTCCGGGCGTGGAGCGCGTGGCGGAAGAGGTGCGCGAACGGTTTCCGGAGGCGCGGCTCGCACTCCTGTCCTCGGATCTCATTCCGGGTCTCGATGAAATGCGCCGCATCATCGGATCCATCGAGAGCGGCGAGGTGGACATCATCATCGGGACGCAGATCGTCGCCAAGGGCCACAACTTTCCGCTGCTGGCGACGGTCGGCATCGTCGACGGCGATCTCGGATTGTCGATGGGGGCGGATCCGCGCGCGGGCGAGCGTACGTTCCAGCTTCTGCATCAGGTGACGGGACGCGCGGGGCGCGCGCTCACCAAGGGGCGCGGCTTCATCCAGACGCACATGCCGGAGCATCCGGTGATGGAGTCGATCATTCTCGGCGACCGGGACGCGTTCCTCGATCGCGAAATCGACATGCGCCGGCGCGGACTGCTGCCGCCGTTCGGGCGGCTCGCGGCGCTCGTGATCTCGGCGCGCGACAAGGATCTGGCGGAAAAGTTCGCGCGTGAAGTCGCGCGGCGGGCACCGCAGGCCGAGCAGATCGAAGTGCTCGGGCCCGCTGAAGCGCCGATCTCGATCGTGCGCGGGCGGCATCGCTGGCGCTTGCTCGTGAAGGCACCGCGCGACAGGAACATCCAGGCTTATCTCAGAGCGTGGGGTGAGGCGCTTCCGAAAATCGGAGGAGATCTGCGCCTCACCGTCGACATCGATCCGTACAATTTCCTGTAGCTCTCGGAAGCGTTCCGGCTACGTGCGCCGGTTAGCGGCCGTGAGCCAGGATCGATCCGACCGCAAGGACGCCGAGGCCGATTGCGAGACCCTTTGCAACGTCTCGGCCGTGGTTGTGGCGCTTCTTGACGTAGCGATAGCGGGGGCCGTGATCGTAGTACTGACGCGGGCCGTCGTAGTGGCGCGCGTAGCCCCGGTTGTATCCGTCGTTCCAGCGTTCGTGTGCGCTTGCAGCGGTTGCAAGCGGGCCCAGGTTCGCCGCGATGAGGCCGGTCATGACTGCGGCTGAGGTTGCGAATTTCTTGAAGGACATATCTTTCCCCTACCAACTGATCCCAAGTGCCGGGACTTTCCTGGCACGTTGGAGATCACGGTAGCGGTGGCGCACTGAACCCGTCCTGAATGGCGCGTGCAGCTTAGGTTCATCTTCGTTACCAGGCGTAAAGAGAAAAGCCGCGCATGAGATGCGCGGCTTTTCCTAGTGCTGGGTTCGCGTTTGCGCTGCCCGCTATCTGAGGTAGGGGCAGAGCTGGCGTGGCCTGCCGCCGCCGGGGTTGTAGGTTCCGGTGCGCGGATCGAACGAGCGATAGCGCGACGCGCAACGCGCTACGGCGTCGCCGTCCCCGCGTCCGCGATCTTCGTAAACGTAATAATCGTCGTCGTAGTAATCGTCATAGTAGCCACCGTAGTCGTAGTAGTACGGCACGCCGTACCAGCGCGGACGATGGTGGTGGTGATGGTGCCCATGTCCCGGGTTGCCATGCCAGTTGCCGGGTTTGCCGGGCTTGCCAGGCCACGGACGACCGGGGCCGCCGGGTTTGTATCCGCCGCCTTTCCAACCGCCGCCACCGCCGCCTAGGGACGGGCCGCGGCCGCCTCCGCCGCCTTTCCAGCCGCCGCCACCGCCGCCGCCCAAAGACGGGCCGCCGCCTCCGCCGCCGCCTTTCCAGCCACCGCCGCCTCCGCCTCCGAAGCCGCCCATGTTCTTTTGCACAGTCACGATGTCGGCCGGGGCGCCGATCGCGGCTCCGGCTTTACCGATGCCTGCGCCGGCTGGCGCCGCGGACACCGCCGTGGCTCCTGCCATCGGCAGCGCGAGGAGTGTCGCGAGGGCAAATATCCTCGATCCTCTCATGCCTTGATGCTCCTTGCTCGTCATTTGGTTGCTTGGTCGAGCTCCGCGCTCCAGAGGGCGCGGGCATGCCCGTGTATGTGGGGGCTCATCCGTAGAAATCCCACCGGGAGGAAGGCGGTTCTCGATTATTTCCAGACCGTCGCCCGTGGAGCGCTGAAAGGCCGCGCAAATGCCGCGTCTCGCCTGCGCCTCGCCGGTTGATGCGCCGTGACGCACATGATACAGAACCGCGGGTTTTCAGGTGGGGTTCGCGCTCGTTTCTTGCGCGGTACTGTTCTCGCCTGCTTTCCCAGAATTCATGAAAAGGGCTGTGGCTTCGGCCGCGGGGCTTCCTACAACCCCTTGAGCACGCGAGATTTCTTGACGTGGCGACAGATCAACCAATCGTTTCCGGCGTTGCAGGCCGCTATGCGGCCGCCTTGTTCGATCTCGCGGTCGAGCAGAACAAAGTTCCCGAGGTCGAGCAGGATCTCGCCAAATTCCAGCAACTTTACGACGAAAGTGCCGATCTGAAGCGCCTGGTGCGCAGCCCGGTCATCGCGGGCGAAGATCAGGCGCGAGCGCTCAGCGCGGTGCTCGACAAGGTCGGAGCGGGTGCGCTCTCGAAGAACTTCTTCAGTCTGGTGGCTCGCAACCGGCGCCTGTTCTCGGCGCCCGACATGGCGCGCGCCTTCCAGGCTCTGGCTGCGAAATCGCGCGGTGAAGTGACGGCCGACGTGGCCAGCGCTCATCCGTTGACGGATGCGCAGTCCACGGCCCTCAAGGCCGCTCTCAAGGATGCCGTCGGCAAGGACGTGACGCTCGCAACCAAGGTCGATCCTTCGCTGATCGGTGGCCTGGTCGTGAAGCTCGGCAGCCGCATGGTCGATTCGTCCCTCAAGACGAAGCTCGCCAATCTCAGTCTTTCGCTCAAGGGAGGGCACTGACGCCGGGTTCGCCCGACGCCTTCCTCCCTAGCGCTCCACGAACGTCAATGAGCAGGCCGGTTTGAGGCCCGCTCGCACGAAGAAACAACCAGAGAAAACGCCCCAGAAGACGAGGTCAAGTTATGGACATCCGGGCTGCAGAGATCACCTCGATCCTCAAGGATCAGATCAAGAATTTTGGTAAGGAAGCCGAAGTTTCGGAAATCGGCCAAGTGCTGTCGGTGGGCGACGGCATTGCACGCGTTTACGGCCTCGACAACGTCCAGGCCGGTGAAATGGTCGAGTTCCCGGGCGGCATCCGCGGCATGGCGCTCAACCTCGAAGCCGACAACGTCGGCGTCGTGATCTTCGGCGACGACCGCACCATCAAGGAAGGCGACACCGTCAAGCGGACCGGCGCCATCGTGGAAGTTCCTGTCGGCAAGGGCCTTCTCGGCCGCGTCGTCGACGGTCTCGGCAACCCGATCGACGGCAAGGGCCCGATCAAGTCCGACACGCGCAAGCGCGTCGACGTCAAGGCTCCCGGCATTCTGCCCCGCAAGTCGGTGCACGAGCCGATGGCAACCGGCCTCAAGGCCGTGGACGCTCTGATCCCCGTCGGCCGCGGCCAGCGCGAGCTGATCATCGGCGACCGTCAGACCGGCAAGACCGCGATCATTCTCGACACCTTCCTCAACCAGAAGCCGGCCAACGCCGGTACGGACGAGACCGCAAAGCTTTACTGCGTGTACGTCGCTGTCGGCCAGAAGCGTTCGACGGTTGCGCAGTTCGTGAAGGTTCTCGAAGAGCGCGGCGCTCTCGAGTATTCGATCGTCGTCGCTGCAACCGCTTCCGATCCGGCGCCGATGCAGTACCTCGCGCCGTTCACCGGCTGCACCATGGGCGAGTACTTCCGCGACAACGGCATGCACGCCGTGATCGCCTATGACGACCTCTCCAAGCAGGCCGTTTCTTATCGTCAGATGTCGCTGCTGCTGCGCCGCCCGCCGGGCCGCGAAGCCTACCCGGGCGACGTTTTCTATCTCCACTCTCGTCTTCTCGAGCGCGCCGCCAAGCTCGGCGACGCAGCCGGCAAGGGTTCGCTCACGGCGCTGCCCGTCATCGAGACCCAGGCCAACGACGTGTCGGCCTACATTCCCACGAACGTGATTTCGATCACCGACGGCCAGATCTTCCTCGAAACCGATCTCTTCTATCAGGGCATCCGTCCGGCCGTGAACGTCGGTCTCTCGGTGTCGCGCGTCGGCTCGTCGGCTCAGACGAAGGCGATGAAGCAGGTTGCCGGCAAGATCAAGGGCGAGCTCGCGCAGTACCGCGAAATGGCGGCCTTCGCTCAGTTCGGCTCCGACCTCGATGCGGCCACGCAGAAGCTGCTTGCACGCGGCGCACGCCTGACCGAGCTTCTCAAGCAGCCGCAGTTCTCTCCGCTCAAGATGGAAGAGCAGGTTGCGGTGATCTTCTCGGGCACGCGCGGCTATCTCGATGCGCTGCCGGTTTCCGCCGTCGGCAAGTTCGAAGCTAGCCTCCTCACGGGTCTGCGCGACGAGAAGTCGATCCTTGGCGCAATTGCCGCCGACAAGGCGATGAGCGACGAGACCGAGAAGAAGCTCGTCAGCTTCCTCGACACGTTCGCGAAGAACTTCGTCGCCTAATGGCTTTGCCTGCTCGGCTCGGGCGCTTCGGCGCCCCGGCCGGGAAGGCGGGGTAGTGGATCGGATCAGCTAAGGAAGCTAGGGCGCCATGCCGAGCTTAAAAGACCTCAGAAATCGCATTGCCTCGGTCAAGGCGACGCGCAAGATCACGAAGGCCATGCAGATGGTGGCGGCCGCGAAGCTGCGGCGCGCGCAAGAGGCCGCGACGGCTGCGCGCCCCTACGCCGAGCGCATGGCCACCGTGCTTTCCGCGCTCAACCAGCGGGCCGTTCGTGAAGGCGCCTCGCCCCTGCTCGTCGGTACCGGGCGCGAACAGACGCATTTGCTGATCGTCATGACGGCCGAGCGCGGCCTGGCTGGCGGCTTCAACTCGAACATCGCCAAGCTTGCCCGCGCCGACGCCAACAAGCTGATTGCGGCCGGCAAGCAGGTGAAGATCCTGACCGTGGGCCGCAAGGGCGCAGACAACCTGCGCCGCGACCTCGGCCGCAACATCATCGAACGCATCGAGCTCAAGGGCATTCGCCAGCTCGGGTTCGTCAATGCCGAAGACATCGCGAGCAAGGTGCTCGCCATGTTCGAAGCGGTCGAGTTCGACGTCGCGACGCTCTACTTCTCGGAGTTCAAGAGCGTCATCGCGCAGAAGCCGACGGCTCTGCAGCTCATTCCGGCCAAGCTGCCGGAGGCGAACGGATCGGACGACGCCAAGGCTGCCGGCGCGCAGGCCGTGGTGGAATACGAGCCGGACGAGGACGCGATCCTCGGCTACCTGCTCTCGCGCAACATCTCGACGCAGATCTTCCGCGGCTTGCTCGAGAACGCGGCGTCCGAACAGGGCGCACGCATGAGCGCCATGGACAGCGCGACGCGCAACGCCGGCGAGATGATCAACAAGCTGACGGTCAAGTACAACCGCCAGCGCCAGGCGAACATCACCAAGGAGCTCATCGAAATCATCTCGGGCGCGGAAGCGCTCTAGCTATTATCGGTGAGTTTCAAGCTCAGCGTCGAGGAGTGGTCTCATGGCTTACAAAACGACAGCAACGACGAAGGGCGGCCGCGACGGCCGCGCGATCCTCGAGGATGGCAAGCTCGCGCTTGCTATGGCGCTGCCGAAAGATCTCGGCGGCTCGGGCGAGGGTCACAACCCGGAGCAGCTTTTCGCGCTCGGATATTCGTCCTGCTTCGGCCAGGCGATTCTCGTGCTCGCCAAGAAGCATGGGCTCGACGGCCAGGCCGCGAAAGTGACGGCCGAGGTCACGCTGAACACGACCGACGGCTTCTCGCTTGCCGTCGATCTCAAGGTTTCGCTTCCCGGCGCCGATCCGGCCGCACTCAAGGCCCTCGTCGACGAAGCGCACACGATTTGTCCCTACTCAAAGGCGACGCGCGGGAACGTTCCCGTCACGCTGTCGATCGCCTGAACATTTGACTGGAGAGGAAAATGGCTAGCAAGGTTGGTAAGGTTCGCCAGGTTATGGGCGCAGTCGTCGACGTTCAGTTCGACGATCATCTGCCGGAAATTTTGAACGCGCTCGAGACCCAGAACCAGGGCAACCGCCTTGTGCTCGAAGTCGCGCAGCACCTCGGCGAGAACACGGTTCGCACCATCGCCATGGACAGCTCCGAAGGTCTCGTTCGCGGCCAGGTCGTGACGGACACGGGCGCGCCCATCGAAGTGCCGGTCGGCGAAGAGACGCTCGGGCGCATCATCAACGTCATCGGCGAGCCGGTGGACGAAGCCGGCCCCGTGCCGACCAAGTCGCGCCGCGCCATCCATCAGCCCGCTCCTTCGTTCGCCGAGCAGGCGACGGAAGCGCAGATCCTGGTCACGGGCATCAAGGTCGTCGACCTGCTGGCTCCTTACGCGAAGGGCGGCAAGATCGGCCTGTTCGGCGGCGCCGGCGTCGGCAAGACCGTTCTGATCATGGAGCTGATCAACAACATCGCCAAGGCGCACGGTGGCTACTCCGTGTTCGCAGGCGTCGGCGAGCGTACGCGTGAGGGCAACGATCTCTATCACGAGATGATCGAGTCCAACGTGAACGTGGACCCGAAGAAGAACAACGGCTCGACCAAGGGCTCCAAGTGCGCTCTCGTGTACGGCCAGATGAACGAGCCGCCGGGCGCACGCATGCGCGTCGCACTCTCGGGCCTCACGGTCGCCGAGGACTTCCGCGACAAGGGCCAGGACGTGCTGTTCTTCGTCGACAACATCTTCCGCTTCACGCAGGCCGGCTCGGAAGTGTCGGCTCTCCTCGGCCGCATTCCCTCGGCGGTCGGCTATCAGCCGACGTTGGCCACCGACATGGGTGCTCTCCAGGAGCGCATCACCACCACGCAGAAGGGCTCGATCACGTCGGTGCAGGCCATTTACGTTCCGGCCGACGACTTGACCGACCCGGCGCCTGCCGCCTCGTTCGCGCATTTGGACGCGACCACGGTTCTTTCGCGCTCGATCGCAGAAAAGGGCATCTACCCGGCGGTCGATCCTCTGGACTCGACGTCGCGCATGCTCGATCCGCGCATCGTCGGCGAGGAGCACTACAAGGTTGCCCGCCAGGTGCAGTCGATCCTGCAGCGCTACAAAGCTCTCCAGGACATCATCGCAATTCTCGGCATGGACGAGCTGTCGGAAGAAGACAAGATCGCGGTCGCACGCGCCCGCAAGATCGAGCGCTTCATGTCGCAGCCGTTCACGGTCGCTGAAGTCTTCACCGGCTCGCCCGGCAAGCTCGTGTCGCTCGCCGACACGATCAAGGGCTTCAAGGGTCTCTGCGACGGCGATTACGACCACCTGCCGGAACCGGCGTTCTACATGGTCGGTTCGATCGACGAAGCTATCGCGAAGGCTGAGAAGCTGGCCGAAGCCGCCTAACGCATTTAGAAACACCGCAACGTTCCTTCGTCAGGCGAAGGAGCAGGAGATCACATGGCTGGAACATTCGGCTCGTGCTGCGAAGAACTTAAGGACGCGATGAGCGGCGAAGAATTCGAGCCGCTGATCACGCTTGGAGACGACGGCGTTCTCTACATGTCGGTTGGCCTCGTCGAACTCGACGAGGAAGAGCCCGGCATGGTCGATCACCCGGTGTTCTTCTGCCCGTTCTGCGGCAAGGGCCTGCAGACGCCGGAAGAAGTCAAAGAAAAGACCGGCGACGACGAAGAAGAAGACGACGCGTAAGGCCAACGCCGGCGCGGCTGGCCGCCCACCTAGGGGCGGCCTCAGGATCAGGACAGGAAGTCTATGGCTCAGACGTTTACATTCGAGCTCGTCAGCCCCGAAAAGGTTCTCCTTGCCGGTGAGGCGGAGCAGGTTCAGCTTCCCGGCGCGGAAGGCGATATGACCATTCTTCCCGGGCATTCGCCGCTGATCTCGACGCTTCGTCCGGGCGTGATCGATGTGATGCTGGGCGGCACGCGCTCGCGCATCTTCGTGCGTCAGGCGTTTGCGCAGGTTGAGCCGGACCGGCTGACGGTGCTGGCGGAGAAGGCGCAGGACGTGGCCGAGCTGACGAGTGCCGTCATCGCCGACGAACTGGCGGCCGCCGAATCGGAACTGGCGCAGGCCAAGACCGACGAGCAGCGTCTGGTTGCGAACCAGGCGATCGCCACGCTTTCGAGCCTGCGCGCCTAAGCGGTTCGCGGCTTCTCAGATCTAGGAATTAAAAAAGCGCCCGGGTTTCCCGGGCGCTTTTTTGTGTTTCGGTCGCCGATCGGGCGGCGCTACTTCTGTTCGGCCGTATCGAGCTTACGGTTGATGCGGCGCAGGAGCTGGCCGACGTTGGCGATCAGGCTGTGCTCGATTGCGAAGTAGATGCGTTCGCCCTTGAACTTCTTGCGCACCGGGTCCCAGGGGAACAGCAGCACGACGTCGAACTCGATCGGCTGGTTGGTCTGGGGGAGATCCAGGAGGCCCGCGCCGTGATGGACGCCGTTGAAGTGAGCTTCCTCGACCACGCCCTGGGGGCCGATGAACACGTTCGTGACCGCGAAGCAATTTTCGGGGAAGCCGGTCAGGAAGCCTTCGTAGAACTTTGCCGCGCCTTCGTGCCCGTACCACGTCTTGCCGTTGTTCAGCATCGTGTAGACGCAGTCGTCGGTGAGGGTGGCGAGAAGCCCCGGAATGTCACCGGCGTGCTCGGCTGCGATGTGATCGAGCCAGAGGTCCTTGATGCGGTCGTACTCGGCCTGATCGAAAGGCTGTCCGGTCTGGTAGTTCGCGCCGTCGGCAAACGGCGGAAGCGTTCTCGTGAACTTGCGCTCGGACATGGGGACTCAACTCGATCGAATGGGCGGCCGAAAGGGCGGGCATTGTTAAAACGGCGCCTTGGATCAAGGCGCCGTCTGATCAAACATATCGCTCTTATTTTCAGGTTTGAGCAAGATATGCAAATCTCTCTACGACGGATTGGTAAACCGGCCGCTTAAAGTCGACGATAAGATCCGGCAGTTCTGACATTTCGCGCCAGCTCCAGCGGTCGAACTCCGCCTTGCCGTGCCGCGGGCGGATCTCGATCTCGCTGTCGTCGCCCCAGAACCGCATGGCAAACCAGCGCTGCCGTTGGCCGCGGTACTTGCCCTTGAGGGCGACTCCGAGCAGCGGCTCCGGCAGGTCGTAGGTCAGCCATTGGTGGAATTCGTCGACGACGTCGGCGCTCGTGATGCCGGTTTCCTCGCGCAGCTCGCGGATGGCCGCCTCGACGGGCGGCTCGTCCTTTGCGATGCCGCCTTGCGGCATCTGCCAGATGTAGGCCGAAGTATCGCCGGCCCACTTCGGCAAGCGGCGGCCGGTCCAGACGCGGCCTGCCTTGTTCAGCACCATGATGCCGACACACGAGCGGTAAGGAAGCTCAACCAGGGCGGTTTCGGAGTTGGCGATCGTGGCGTGCTTCATGGCGTGCTGTAGACCTGCAAAAGCGGTTGTTCGAGCTAAGGATGGCTCCCGCGGCTCTGCGCCGCCGGCCGAATCACCTCTTATCTAACTGATGAAAATAGCGGATGTTTGACCAGCCGTCTGTATCGTGAGGAATATCCCGGGGCCGCGGCCCCCCTGCTTCAGCTCTTCCAAGTCAGTTTTGGGCCAGGAACGGGCTGAACTGGCGCAGCACCTCCAGGTAGAGGTCGCGCTTGAACGGCACGATGGCCGCGGGCAGCTCTTCGATCGTGGACCAGCGCCAGGCGATGAACTCGGTATGCGGGTGGCCGGGGACGCCGAGATCGATTTCGCTTTCGTCGCCGACGAAGCGCACCGCGAACCACTTCTGGCGCTGACCGCGATATCGCCCGCCCCAGACCTTCGGGATCAGCTCGACGGGCAGGTCGTAGGCCAGCCAGTTTTCGGATTCTCCGAGGAACTCCACGTTTGTCATGGAGGTCTCCTCGCGCAGCTCACGGAGCGCGGCGAGGCGGGGATCCTCATGCTCGTCGATGCCGCCTTGCGGCATCTGCCACCACGTCGCTTCGGCGTCGCCCGGAGCGTCGGCACGGCGGCCGACCCAGATTTTCGAGGCCCGGTTCAGGACCATGATGCCGACGCAGGAGCGGTACGGCAGGGTTTCGGGATCGATAGCGGATTTGGTCATGTCGTGGCTCCAAAACGGCGATGGGCGCCTTTCAGCGCCCATCGTAAATTATCGCTGATGTCCGTGGTGCCCTAGTTGGGCACGGTGCTCTTGTTGGCGTCGGCGGCGCCCTCGGTGCTCGAAGCCGGCGGGGTGGCCGGTTTCTTGGCGACCGTCTCGCCGGTTGCGGTGCCGCGCAGGAAGCTCAGCGCATACTGGAGCTGCGTGTCCTTTTCGGGCTCCTTCGGCACGTAAGCCGACGAACCGGACTCTTCCTTCACGGGCTCCTTGTTGGTCTCGTCCTTGTTGGCGGCGTCCTTCGCCTCGTCGGCCTTCTTGGCGGCCGCTTCGGCGTCCTCGCCTCTCAGATGGCCGCGCAGGCTCGCTTCGCCGCGGGGCTTCTCGGGCGTCTTGCTCTTCAGCTCTTCCGGAAGCTCCTGCTCGATCACGATATCCGGATCGATGCCCTTGGCCTGGATCGAGCGGTTCGACGGCGTGTAGTAGCGGGCCGTCGTCAAGCGGATGGCGCCGTTGGCTCCCAGCGGGATGATCGTCTGCACGGATCCCTTGCCGAACGAGCGCGTGCCGATGATCGTCGCGCGCTTGTGGTCCTTGAGGGCGCCGGCAACAATTTCCGAAGCCGATGCCGAGCCGCCGTTGATCAGCACGACGATGGGCTTGCCTTCGGCGGTGTCGCCGGGGCGGGCCTGGGCGCGCTGGGTTTCCTCGTTGTTGCGGCCCTTCGTGAGCACGATGGCGCCGCGGTCGAGGAAGTCATCCGATACCGCGATGGCCTGATCGAGCAGGCCGCCGGGGTTATTGCGCAGGTCGATGACGATGCCGCGCAGCTTCGGGCCGATCTCCTTCTTGAGGGCGTCCATCGCCTTCACGAGGTTGGCGTGGGTCTGCTCGTTGAAGGTCGTGACCTTGACGTAGGCGATGTCGTCGCCTTCCTTGCGGGCCTTGACCGCGTTGATGCGGATGAAGTCGCGCGTGATCTTCACGTCGAAGGGCTCATCCTTGCCCTTGCGGACGATGGTGAGCGTGATCGGCGTGTTGACGGGGCCGCGCATCTTCTCGACCGCCTGCTCGAGGGTCAGGCCGGAAATCTGCTCGTTGTCGAGATGCGTGATGAGGTCGTTCGCCTGGATGCCGGCCTTCGAAGCGGGCGTTTCGTCGATGGGCGAGACAACCTTGACGACGCCGTTCTCCATCGTGACCTCGATGCCGAGGCCGCCGAATTCACCGCGCGTCTGCACCTGCATGTCGCGATAGTTCTTCGGGCTCATGTAGGACGAGTGGGGATCGAGCGCGGCCAGCATGCCGTTGATCGCGCTCTCGACCAGCATCGTGTCGTCGGGCTTCTCGACGTAGTCGGACCGCACGCGCTCGAAGACGTCTCCGAACAGATCGAGCTGACGGTACAGCTCGGAGTTGGGCGAGTTCGCCGAGTAGGTCTGCGTGACGTTGAACACCGTCGTTGCGCCCGCGAGACCCGTCATCGTCAGAAACGTCCAGAATACGAGGTCGGTCTTGCGCATTAGTCCTGCACCTTCTGATGAGAGGCGGCCCACCATGGATTGGAGTCTATGGGTTGCCCGTCCTTGCGGAATTCAATGTAGAGAACCGGCGCGCTGGAATGCGGCGCAGATTGGCTCGTGTCCGTACTTTCGGTTGCCAGTTGTGCTGTGCGGGGCGCACCACTCATCGTCCCGATCGGTTCGGCAGCCAAAACAAATTGACCTGGCCCGACGTCCATTCGCGACAGCCCGGCCACCAGAACATGATATCCGCCGCCGGCGTTAATGATCAAGAGTTGCCCGTAACTGCGGAATTCACCCGCGTATACTACCCAGCCATCACACGGCGACGTAACCCGCGCACTGTAACGGGTTTCAATCACCATGCCTTTCGACGTTCCTCCATATTGGGTTTTTTCACCGAAACCCAAGACCCTGCGGCCGCGGGCGGGCAAGGAAAGTTTGCCCTTGGCGTTCTGGAAGGCGATGGCGGGACGGATACGGTCCGGGTTGCCGGGCATGAGGCCGGCGGATGTCGGCGCAAGCTCGACGATGGAGGACGACGGTGGTTCGGGGGCCGCGGGCGGGGCCGACGGGGTCAGGAGGGCGACTTCTTCGGTCTTTTCCTGAGGCGCGGCGGCGGCGGGCGGGACCGAGACGGCGGCATCGCGGGCCACGGCCGGGCCGCTCGGAGCGGGCTGGACCGGAGCGGCGGGCGGGGCAGCCGAGGGCGGCAGCACGGCGACCACCTGATCGCGGTTCTCGCGCTCCATCTGCGGCATGGCCGGGGCGGTATTGACCTGCTGGCTCAGCTTCGAGATCAGCTCGCTCAAATCGCTGACGTTCTTCGAAATCTCGGCGGCGGACTCGCGGACCTGGCGCAGCTCCGTCTGCCGTTCCGCCAGCGTCTGCTTCTTGGTTTCGAGGAGGCTCGCCAACTGGGCTTGCACGGCGTTCAGCTTCTCGCGCTCGGCGCGCAGCGTCTCGCCGTCGCGGCGGATGCGCGTCATGATCGACACCAGCTCCGTGAGCTTGGTCGAGAGCGCTTTCGCTTCCTCCTTGAGGCCCGGAAACGCGACGCCGATCAGCATGGCGCTGCGCACCATGCGGAGCGCGTCCTCGCGACGCGTGATGATGACCGGGGGCGGGTTGCGGCCCATGCGCTGAAGGGCGGCGAGCAGGCCCGAGATCTTGCCGTGCTCCTTGGCCAGCGAGTCGCGGATCGCCTTTTCCTGCCGTTCGAAGCCCGCCAGGCGGTCCTCGACGGCCGTCATCTTTTCTTCGCTGGCCTGGACGCGGGCTGCCGTTTCGACGAGGCGCGCGTTGATCTCGCGGCGGTCCTCCGACAGCCGGGCGAGGTCGCTCTGAAGCTCGCGGTCGCGCTTTTCCTTGGCTTCCAGCTCGTGCTGCTGGCGGTCACGCGTTTTCGAGACGGATTCGGCGGACTGCGGAGTGGCTGCGGTTTCTGTTGCGGTTTTGGGGGGCGTCTGGGTGGCCGTCTGGGCGCGCGCACCCGGAATCGACGCCGCCAGCGCAAGGGTGGTCAGCGCCGCGGCAGTCACGAACGTCCGCTCGGGGCGTTTCGGTCCGGTTGCAGCCCGTGTGCATCGGGACTGCTTTTTCGCCTGTGATCGGCTCACGCCTTCGTCCACCTCATTCGTCGCCAGAGCCCGCGATTGACGTGCCAAATAACCGAATCGCACATGTTCGGCCGTCAGATCTGCCGGACGCATTCCAGCGAAACCGGTTGCCGGTTCGCCGTCCCCGAAGCGTCCACTGCAGAAGGCGCGCCCCCGGGGCGTTTCGGCCCGGCGCGGCGCATGCCCTCCGTGGACCACCACGCCCGTATAAGTGGTTAGAATTAGGGCATGGAGATTACCAAAGCGATAGGCGCGTTCCGTCTGGTTGGGGAAGTCCCCGCCTTTTGCCGCGGCACGTGGTATTTGAACGTCCGGGCACCTAAATGGTAAGCCGTCGCAGCTCAACTTGTCCGAGGCGAATTTTCCGATGCAGTCCGCGCTGTCCTTTTTGTCGTTTGCCTTCATGGTGGCTGTTGCGATCGTCCTTCTCGCGGGCCTGACGGTGATGCTCCGGGGCAAAAGCTCCAACCTCAGCCAGACGTTGATGCGCTGGCGCGTGGGGCTGCAGTTCGTGGCCGTGGTGCTGCTGGTCGTCTACGCCTACGTCGCGAACATCTGGCCGGCCCCCTAGGCTCAACTGGCCGACGCCAAAAGCGGTTTGCATAGGCGGTGAAGCTCTTTAGGGTGTGCGCCGTAAGAGGGGAAGGCGCATGGTTCGGCTCAACAAGATCTATACGAAGACCGGCGACGCAGGCACGACGGGGCTCGGCACCGGCCAGCGTGTGCGCAAGGACGATCTCAGGATCATCGCCTACGGCACGGTCGACGAGACGAACGCGACGCTCGGCGTCGTGCGCCACCATCTGTCGGGCCATCCGGGCCTCGACGCCAAGATCCTGCGCATCCAGAACGACCTGTTCGACCTCGGCGCGGACCTGTGCGTGCCGGATCGCGGCGAGAAGCTCGAATACGAGCCGCTGCGCATTACCGAGGGCCAGGTGACCCGCCTCGAGGCCGAGATCGACGAGATGAACTCCGAGCTTAAGCCTCTGAAGTCCTTTATTCTTCCAGGTGGTTCTCCGGCGTCGGTCGCGTTTCATGTGGCGCGCACCGTGAGCCGCCGCGCCGAGCGCGACATGGTTGCGCTGGCGGGGGCCGAGAACGAGCCGGTCAGCGCCGCGGCGCTGAAGTATATCAATCGGCTATCGGATTACCTTTTCGTGGCTGGACGTTACGTCAATGACCGGGGCAAAAGCGACGTGCTCTGGGTGCCGGGCCAGAACCGTTAGAACGATCGTTAGAACGAGCAAGGTTTTGACGGGGGGTCACGATGTTTGTTCCGCTGCATGACGAAAATACGCTGAAGTCGATCCGGTTTCAGTTCGTTACCCTGGCGATTATCGTCATCAACATCGTCATTTACCTTCTCGAGGCGACCCGTCTCGAAGACGTCGCCATCGCGAGCTTCGCGATCATCCCGAGCGAGCTGTTCGACACCAGCCTGCTGCCGTTTCCGACCGGGCAGCCGGGGCCGGCGTTCAATGAGCGGCTGACCCTGCTGACGTACATGTTCTTCCACGGCGACGTGCTCCATCTGGCCGGAAACATGCTGTTTCTCTGGGTTTTCGGCGACAATGTCGAAGATGCGATGGGGCACGTGAAATTCCTCATCTTCTATCTGGCCTGCGGGGTTGCGGGTGGCCTTCTGCACGCCTGGATCGAGCCGACGTCCGAGGTTCCGCTGATCGGGGCCAGCGGGGCGGTGGCGGGTGTGATCGCCGCCTACCTCATGCTGCATCCCCGCGTGCGGGTGTGGGTCTTGGCGCTCAAGGCCATTCCCTTGCGCATTTCCGCGGCCTTCGCGCTCGGAATCTGGATCGCGATCCAGGTCGTCATGGTATTTTTGCCGCAGGTGGGGCCGACCGCATGGTGGGCGCACATCGGCGGGCTTCTGGCCGGCGCCTTTCTGGTGGTGTTCCTGCGCCGACCCGGCGTCCGGCTGTTTGACCGCGGGCTCGGCGCGGGCGCCTGACCGGCGGCCATCCACTGCGGTATCGGCCGGGGTGGCGAGTGCCCTTGGTTGGCCGCATTGACTTGGGGGATAACGGCTCGTAATTTCGGCTCTCGCAACTGCGAAGAGCTCGAATTGTCACACGGTTGGCATGTTGGCCCAGTGGCAGACAAGAGGGGCGAGCGACGCTGTTCGACCGCACATCGACCCTCGCGGCATAATTCGGAAACAACCAGGACACCAATGACAACAAGAAGGCAGTGCGCCGGGGAGCGTCGCGCATCATGAAGATCATCGTCGCGGTTAAGCGCGTCGTCGACTACGCGGTCAAGATCCGCGTCAAGGCGGATGGCTCGGGGATCGAGCTTGCCAACGTCAAAATGTCCATGAACCCCTTCGACGAAATTGCCGTCGAGGAAGCGGTTCGCATCAAGGAAAAAGACGCGTCGACCGAAGTGGTCGCAGTGTCGATCGGAACGGCGAAGTCGCAGGAGACGCTGCGCACGGCGCTCGCGATCGGCGCGGACCGCGCAATCCTCGTCGAGACCGACGAAGGAGCGCCGGTCGAGCCGTTGGCCGTCGCCAAGCTCCTGCGCGCCATCGTGGATGCTGAGAAGCCGGACCTCGTGGTGCTCGGCAAGCAGGCCATCGACGACGACAGCAACCAGACGGGCCAGATGCTGGCCGCACTGCTCGGCTGGCCGCAAGGCACGTTCGCCTCGAAGGTCGTGCCCGAAGCTGGCGCCGTCGCAGTGACGCGCGAAGTGGATGGCGGTCTCGAAACGCTCAAGCTCACCTTGCCGGCGATCGTGACCACGGACCTCCGGCTCAACGAGCCGCGCTATCCGTCGCTGCCGAACATCATGAAGGCAAAGAAGAAGCCGCTCGACGTGAAGAGGCCCGCCGACCTCGGCGTCGATATCGCGCCGCGCTTGAAGGTGATCAAGACGACCGAGCCGCCGGTGCGTAAGGCCGGTGTCATGGTTGCGGACGTGGCGGAGCTGGTGCGCCGTCTCAAGACTGAGGCGGGGGTGATCTAATGGCTGTGCTTCTTCTCGCAGAACACACGAATAGCGCGCTCAGCGGCGCGACCGCGAAAGCGCTCACCGCTGCAAAGGCGATCGGCGGCGATGTGCATGTGCTCGTTGCGGGCCATGGGTGCGCACCCGCGGCCGAGGCCGCAGCCAAGCTCGACGGCGTCGCCAAGGTGCTGGTTGCGGACGCGCCGCATCTCGCCAACGGCCTCGCAGAGGAAGTGGCGGCGACGGTGCTCAGTCTCGCTGGCGGCTACGATACGATCCTCGCGCCTGCGACGGCATCGGGCAAAAACGTTCTGCCGCGCGTGGCGGCCTTGCTCGACGTGATGCAGATCTCCGACATCACCAAGGTTCTGGCTCCGGATACCTTCGAGCGTCCGATTTATGCCGGCAACGCCCTCCAGACGGTTCAGTCGGGCGAAGCAAAGAAGGTCATCACCGTGCGCACGGCCGCGTTCGCGGCGCAGGGCGAAGGCGGATCGGCGGCCATCGAGAGCGTGCCTGCGGCAGCCGCCGTCGGGCGCTCGTCGTTCGTCGGGGCGGAGCTCACGAAGTCCGACCGTCCGGAGCTCACGGCTGCGAAGATCGTCATTTCCGGCGGTCGCGGCATGGGCAACGGCGAGAACTTCACGAAGTACATCGAGCCAGTGGCCACCCGCCTCGGCGCGGCGATGGGTGCGTCTCGCGCGGCAGTCGACGCCGGGTTCGTTCCGAACGATCTCCAGGTTGGCCAGACGGGCAAGGTCGTGGCGCCGGATCTCTATCTGGCGGTCGGCATTTCGGGCGCCATCCAGCATCTGGCGGGCATGAAGGACTCCAAGGTCATCGTTGCGATCAACAAGGATGCCGAGGCGCCGATCTTCCAGGTGGCGGACTACGGTCTCGTGGCCGATCTCTTCCAAGCCTTGCCTGAACTCGACGCGGAACTCGGCAAAGCCGGCCTTTAAGCCAGCCGGGCAGCGGATCAAAAAGGACATTCACCATGGATGTTGCAGTCAAGGCCGATGCCAAGGGTAAACCGGCTCCGCGGCCCGTTCCCGTCATCAAGCAGGTCGGCGTGATCGGTGCGGGACAGATGGGCAGCGGTATTGCCCATGTCATCGCGCTCGGAAAGTACGACGTGCTGCTGACCGATATCCGCAAGGAAGCCTACGACAAGGCGATTTCGGTCATCGAGAAGAACCTGAGCCGGCAGGTTGCGAAGGGTGTCGTCAAGGAAGGCGACATGAAGGACGCGCTGGCGCGCATCAAGTTCGCACCGAACCTCGATGCGCTGGGCGACAGCGACATGGTGATCGAGGCGGCGACGGAAGACGAATCCGTCAAGCGCAAGATCTTCCAGGAGCTGTGCCCCAAGCTGAAGCCTTCGGCGCTCGTCGCCACCAACACGTCGTCGCTGTCGATCACGCGTCTCGCATCGACGACGGACCGGCCCGAGCACTTCATCGGCATGCACTTCATGAACCCGGTGCCGCTGATGGAACTCGTCGAGCTGATCCGTGGCATCGCAACGGAAGACGAAGTGTTCGGCGTTGCGCGCGAGTTCGTCGAAAGCCTCGGGAAGACGACGGCGGTGTCGGAGGATTTTCCGGCCTTCATCGTCAACCGTATCCTGCTGCCGATGATCAACGAAGCCGTCTATACGCTCTATGAGGGCGTCGGCACGGTGGAAGGCATCGACAAGGCCATGCGTCTCGGCGCGCACCATCCGATGGGGCCGCTGGAGCTTGCGGATTTCATCGGTCTCGATACGTGCCTCGCGGTGATGCAGGTGCTGTACGAAGGCCTGTCGGATTCCAAGTATCGTCCGTGCCCGCTGCTCGTGAAGTACGTCGAGGCGGGTTGGCTCGGACGCAAGACCAACCGCGGTTTCTACGACTATCGCGGCGAGAAGCCGGTGCCGACGCGCTGAGCGCGGCCCTCTCATGGCGGAGACAGTCAAAGCGGCCGTCGTAACCGGTGCGGGAAGCGGCATCGGGCGCGCGGTCGCGGTTGCGCTGTTCGACGCCGGGTTCGATGTCGCGCTCGCGGGGCGACGGGCGGCAGCCTTGGACGAGACGGCGGCGCTGTGCGCGCCTCATGCAGGCCGGCGCGTTCTCACGATTCCAACGGACGTGGCGGACGAAGCGGCGGTGGCGCATCTTTTCGAGACGGCGGAGCGCGCGTTCGGGCGCGTCGACGTGCTGTTCAACAATGCCGGAGCATCCGCGCCTGCCGTGCCGATCGATCAGATCACGCCTGCCCAATGGCGCGCGGTCGTCGATGTCAATCTCACCGGTGCGTTTCTCTGTGCGCAGGCGGCGTTTCGCATCATGAAGGCGCAACGGCCGATGGGCGGGCGCATCATCAACAACGGCTCGATTTCCGCCGTCACGCCGCGTCCGTTTTCAGCGCCCTACACGGCCACCAAGCATGCGATTACCGGGCTCACGAAGTCGCTGTCGCTCGACGGGCGCGCGCACGACATCGCGTGCTCGCAGATCGACATTGGGAACGCGGAAACGGAGATGACCGAGCCGATGGCGCGTGGCGCGTTTCAGGCGGACGGGTCCGTGCGTCCCGAGCCGCGCATGGATGTGTCACACGTTGCTGAGGCCGTGGTCTACATGGCCGGTCTGCCACTCTCTGCCAACGTTCAGTTCATGACGCTGATGGCCACCAAGATGCCGTTTATCGGCCGCGGGTGAGCCTCTTCTGTCACATATCCGTATTGCGCGGGGTTAGACGCTAACCTACATCTTCGCGAGACGTTTTGCGTTCAGCAGTCCGGGGTCGGGCCTCGATGCCGTCGAATGTCGCCATTTCTTGGGTCGTGTTGCCGCTTGCTGCCATTCTCATGGCGGCGGGAGGCTGCGCGTCTGTCCAGGATTTCGCGGGCGTTCCGCGCACCGGGCATCAGAAGGACGGCACGTACATCGTCAGCGAAGAGGACGAGAAGCTTGCCTGCCGGCAGATCCACGATCGCCTGGAGATGCTGAGCCGCCAGCTCAAGATGTTGCCGCAGCAGGCGGCCATCGAGGAAAGAAGCCGGCCCATGACCGTCACGGCCGCGTTCGGGCGCATGTTCGGCGAGCCGGGAGCCGGGCTTACGGCGACGACCGAATACCAGAAGGCGTCGGCCGAGTCGGACGCGCTCAACGCGCTGCTCGTCAAGAAGAAGTGCATTCAGAACAATTAGCGCCGTTTCGGATCCGGCAGCGCCTGCGACCTTTGGTTCAGGTCTACTCGCGATCGGCGCCAAAAAACGAAAATGGCGGCCCGTTTCCGGACCGCCATTCTCCCCCTCGGCGCGGAGCGCGTGCCGAGCGAGCGGTTAGTCGCGCTCGCGCTTGATGATGGCGCCGTTGCGGATGTCGACGTCGTACACGCCGCCGTTGGCGTGGCGGGCGTTGTCGACTTCAAACTTGCGGTCGTCGCGATCAAATTCGATGCGCTGCCACGACGTGAAGCCATTGGCGCGCAGGACGCTGCCGACGCTCGAGCGTTCGGCGGCGGTTGCGGGACGGTCGTCTGCGAGCGCGGGGGCGGCGAGCGTTGCGGCGAGTGCGAGCGAGCCTGCGAGGGCGGCAATCTTCTGCATAAGTTCGTTCTCCATCTGAAAGTGAATTGGGGCGGCTGCCCGATAGACCAGCCAGCGTTCAACGGAGCCACCATGCCTTGGGACCCCTGACGGTGGCCTGATGGAGGGTGTCAGCGGATTGTCAGGCGCGCGGCTTCGACTGGCTGGAGCGCGCGGCTTGCTCTGGGCGCGGCAGGCGCACGGTGGCGGAGAGGCCGGGCTTTGCGTCCGCGAGCGACAGGGTGCCGCGCCAGGATTCGAGAACGTCGGTGACGATGGCGAGGCCGAGGCCCGCGCCCGAGCCGCTTTCGTCGAGCCGGCCGCCGCGGCGCAGGGCCTCGGTGCGTTGATCGGCCGGGATGCCGGGGCCGTCGTCGGCAATGGTCAGCACCGCGACGGCGCCGTCTTCGTTCGCCGTGATGGTGACGGTGTGCGCGGCATGGCGCGCCGCGTTCTCCACGAGATTGCCGACGGCTTCCGACAGATCGTCGCGATCGATGGCGGCCATGAGACCGCGCGGCAGCTCCACGATCCAGTCCAGGCGCTGGCCTTCCGGCATCTTCTGGACGACGCGGACGATCTGCTCGATCGAGGTGGCGATGTCGGTGACGGCTTCGCGATGCGGGCGCGCGAGCCGGACGCGCGCCAGCTCCCGCTCGACGGTACGCTGCATCGTGCGGATGACGGTCGACAAGCTTAGCGCGGCGGCGGTCTGGCCATCCTTGGCGAGGCGATCGACTTCCGTCTGCAGCACCTGCAGCGGCGTGCGCAGGCCGTGCGCGAGATCGCCGGCGCGGGTTTTGGCGCGCACGATCTCGACGTCGCGGGCTTCGATCAGGGCGTCGATCTCCTGGGCCAGCGGGCGGACCTCGTCGGGGAAGCCGGACGAGCCGAGCTGGCTTTCCTTGCCGGCGCGAACGGTGGCGAGGCGCGTGCGCACGGCATCGAGCGGGCGCAGTCCGATCGTGACCCAGGCCCATGTTGCAGCCAGCAGGAGCGCGCCGATGATGGCGAGCAGCGGCGTCAGGTCGAGCGCGAATTCGCGCGTCGCCTTCGAGATCTCCGCTGCGTCGATGGCGGTGGCGATGCGCGCCGTGCCGCCGCCCACGCGCGCGGGAAGCTCGACGCGGCGCTGTAGGAGATAGAGCTGCGTGTTGCCGGGTCCGGGTATGCGGTGATGATGGATGGCGTCATCGACGGTGGCTTCGGGAGGAAGCGCCAGATCCGTATCCCAGAGCGAGCGCGAGCGAAGCACGGTGCCGTTCTGCTCGTGGATGATCTGCCAATAGAGACCGGAGAGCGGCACGTCGAAGCGTGGATCGGCGGGTGGGGCGGCGAGCCGAAGCTGGCCCGAGGCGGTGCGTTCGAGGTGGGCGGTGATCTGGTTCAGGTGCACGCTGAGCTCGGCGTCGATGCGCCGCCCCGCGTGGCGTTCGAACAGGATCGTCAGGCCGTACGCGGCGAGCGTGAGCGCGACAAGCGTGGATGCTGCGCCGGCCAGCAACAGCCGCAACCGGAGCGATCCGAAGCTCATTCGGTACCGTCCGACAGCACGTAGCCGAAACCGCGGCGCGTCTGGATAACGTCGGCGCCGAGTTTCCTGCGCAGGCGCGTCACCACGGCTTCGAGGGCGTTGGCGTCGCGAGCGTCGTCGTCGCCGTAGAGGTGCTCGATCAGCTCGCTCGGCGAGACGACGCGACCCTTGTGGTGCATGAGATAGGCGACGAGGCGATATTCGAGCGGGGAAACGGCGATGTTGGCGCCGTTGATCAGCACCTTCATCTGGCGCGTGTCGATGGTGACGGGCCCTGCCTCCATGACCGGCGATCCGTGTCCGGCCGAGCGGCGGATGAGGGCGCGGACGCGGGCCATCAGCTCTTCGACCTGGAAGGGCTTGGCGAGATAGTCGTCGGCGCCGGCATCGATGCCTTCGACGCGTTCCGGCCAGGCACCGCGCGCGGTGAGAATCAGCACGGGCATCTGGCGCCCGGCCGTGCGCCAGCGCTTCAGCATCGTGAGGCCGTCGAGCTTCGGTAGTCCGAGGTCGAGGATGACGAGGTCGAAGTCTTCGGTGTCGCCCATGAACCACGCATCCTCGCCGTCGGAGGAGACGCGGCACTGATAGCCGGAGGCGCTGAGCGCGGAGGAAATGCCCGCAGCGATGGCGGGTTCGTCTTCGACGACGAGGATGCGCATCAGTCGTCATCCTCGATGGACAGGATGGCTCCGGTGGCGGCATCGACATCGACTTCGAGCAACTTGCCGCGGGCGTCGATGACGTCGAATTCGTACACGAGGCGGCCGCCGTCCTCGACCTCAAGCTCGACGGCGAGGATTTTTCCGGGAAGCTTCGGCTTGACCATCTCGGTGATCTCGGAGAGCGAGCGGATGCGCCCATCGAGAAGCGCCTTGCGCGCGATCTCCTGGTCGCGCGCGTCGTCTCCGGCGCGAACGGGCGCGGTGTAGCCCGCGAGAACGAGCGCCGCGGCGAGGGCCAAGGTCCGCGCGAGGGGCGCGCGCAAGAGGGGCGTCCGCAAGTGGGGCAATGTTGTCCAAGTTATCATCGCTTAGTGGTGCACTTTTCTGGCTGACACGACGCTGACGGCGGGCATCAGCGGGAGATCAGGGCGGGTCCCGCATAACGGGGCATCGGCGGGTGCTTGGTGCTCCCGCTCCCTCTTTATAAACGGAGACGATATCATGACGAAGCTTTTGGCCGCATCCGCCCTTGCCCTGTCCATCGCGCTTTCTGCAGCCGCTGTTCCGGCTCTGGCGGGCGACGACGACTATGTGGGCGGCCCGAACGTGCCGCGCGACCAGTGGATGACGACCTCGGCCGCTGTCCAGAAGATCGAAGCCCAGGGCTACAAGGTGCACGAGATCGAGGCCGATGACGGCGTGTTCGAGTTCGAGGCGACCAACTCCTCGGGCGCGCGCATCGAGGGGCATGCCCATCCGGCTACGGGTGAAATTCTGAACACCCGCCCCGATAACGACTAACACCGCTCCGGCTGCGTTCGTAGCCGGGTCCACGACACGCGGGAGCCGCGGTGCCTGATGCAGGTGCCGCGGCTTTCTGTTGCGCGGCGCTCTGCTCAGGTGCCGTGGCGTTTGCGCGTTGCTGCGGCTTTTCTTGCGGATGCGGATCTCGCGGCGGCGGGGCGTGCCGCCGCGGCGCGGCCGCCTGCTTTTCCACCCTTGTGTGCGGCGGGATGGCCCGTCGTCTTGCCGCGTCCCGATCCGCCCGGTTTCTTGCCGCCGCCGTCATCCTTGTTGACCGTGGCCCATGCGCGCCGCTCGGCTTCCATGGTGCCGACGCCCTTCTTCTCGTAGCCCTCGGCAATGTGGTCCGCCTTGCGTTCCTGCTTGGCGGTGTACTTTCGTTTATCTCCCTGCGGCATGTGAGCCTCCTTGTGCACGATGCGTGATCAACAGCGCGCTCTTGGATGAGTTCCCTCGTGCCTCCGAATGCTCGAGCCCGGGTGCGTCGCTTCGCTCGTACGATAGTCGAGAGTGCGAGTTTGACCTTGCTCTCGCTGCGTCGCGCGGCAATGGTACGTGCAGAGCGTATCGCATGCCATGGCGTGGCCTCGCGGCGCTCGACCTCAGCATCGAACAAAGGACGGACGGATGACCGAGACCTTTCGCGTGCTCATTGCGGACCCCATTCACGACGACGGTCGCAAGCTTCTCGAGCAGTGCGGTGATCTGTCGGTCGACGTCGCGCTGGGGCTGGACGAAGCCGCTCTCGTTGCACGAATTCCCCAGTATGACGCGCTGATCGTGCGCTCGAAGACGCGTGTGACGGCGCCTGTGATCGCGGCCGGAACCGCGCTCAAGGTGGTCGGGCGCGCCGGCATCGGCGTGGACAACATCGACGTGCCGGCCGCGACGGAGCGCGGCATCGTGGTGTTCAACACGCCGGACGCGAACGCGACGACGACGGCGGAGCTGACGATCGCGCACCTGTTGTCGCTCAGCCGCCATCTACCGCAGGCCGATCGCTCCGTGCGGAGCGGCGCGTGGACGCCGACGAAGTTCGTCGGCGCGGAACTCGCCGGAAAGACGGTCGGCATCATCGGATTCGGCACCATCGGCCGGCTCGTCGCGCAGCGGTGCGCGGGCCTCAAGATGCGCGTGCTCGCGTTCGACCCCTTTGTGCAGCCGGACATCATGGCGCAGTCGGCGGCCGAGCCGCACGATCTCGACGCGCTGCTGGCGGCGTCCGACTACGTGACGCTGCATTGCCCGATGATCGACAAGACTCGCAATCTGATCGACGCCAATCGCATTGCGCTGATGAAGCCCGGCGCGCGGCTGATCAACTGCGCGCGTGGCGGGCTCGTGGACGAAGCCGCACTCGCGGACGCGCTGACGCGGGGGCATCTGGCCGGCGCGGCGCTTGATGTGTTCGTGCAGGAGCCGCCGAAGGAGTCGCCGTTTTTCGCGCTCGACAACGTCGTGCTGACGCCGCACCTCGGCGCCTCGACCGAGGAGGCCCAGCAGGCGGTGAGCGTGCGCATCGCCGAAGACATCGCGCGGTTCCTGAAATCCGGGGCGGCGGAAACGGCCGTCAACCTGCCGCGGATTTCAAGCGAACAGTTCGGCCGCACGCGGCCCTACCAGGAGCTTGCTCATGCGCTCGGCCGTCTTGTCGGCGCGTTGAGCGACGGGCCGATCAGCGAACTTGTGGTGCGCCTGTTCGGCGCGGTGGCCGACCTCGATGCGCGGCCGATCACGGCGGAGGCTCTCGTCGGCGTGCTGGATAAGCGTCTCGCCGGGCCGGTCAACAGGGTCAATGCGGCGCATCTGGCCAAAGCCCAGGGTATCGCGTTTCGCGAATCGCGCTCGGAGCAGTCGCGCGACTATGTCTCGCTTATCGAGGTCAGCGCCGTGTCGAACGGCGTGACGACGACGGTCGCGGGAACGCTGCTCGGCGGGCGGTCGCCGCGCCTCGTGCGCATCGACTCCTTCGATGTCGAAACTGTGCCGCGGGGCCATTTCCTGTTCACGAGGCATTCCGACCAGCCCGGCGTCGTCGGCGCGCTCGGCAACATCCTGGCGGCGGAAGACCTCAACATCTCGCGCATGCATGTCGGCATCGACGGCAACGGCGGGGGTGAGGCGGCGATCGCGCTGATCAGCATTTCGTCGCCGATCTCCGACAAGGGGCTTGCGGCGGTGCGCGCGCTTCCGGCCGTCGACACGGTCGTGACATTTGAACTATGACGGACGAGCGGACGCGCGGGCTGTCCGCGCGGCGCACCTCATCTGCGCGGCGCATTGCCCGGCCCATGCCTGAAACGCGATTGAACGGTTCAATACGATGACATCCAAGCCCGCCCTCAGGCCGTCGAACCCGCAGTTTTCGTCGGGACCGTGCACCAAGCGTCCCGGCTGGTCGACGGCGGCGCTCGACGGCGCGTTTCTCGGCCGGTCGCATCGCTCTAAGGAGGGGCGTGCGCGCCTCAAGCGCGCGATTTCGAAGACGCGCGCCTTGCTCGCGCTGCCCGACGACTTTCACGTCGGCATCATGGCGGGATCGGACACGGGTGCGTTCGAAGCGGCGATGTGGTCGCTGTTGGGCGCGCGCGGCGTCGACGTGCTGGCGTGGGAGAGTTTCGGCAAGGGCTGGGTGACGGACATCGTCAAGCAATTGCGCCTCACGGACGTGCGCGTGCTCGAAGCCGACTACGGGGCGCTGCCGGATCTTTCGGCCGTCGATTTCTCACGCGACGTCGTGTTCACATGGAACGGGACGACTTCGGGCGTGCGCGTGCCGGATGGATCGTGGATCCCGGATGCCCGCGAGGGCCTGACGCTGATCGATGCGACGAGCGCGATCTTCGCGCAGCCGATCGACTGGACGAAGGCCGATGTCGTCACGTACTCGTGGCAGAAGGTGCTCGGCGGCGAAGGCGCACACGGAATGCTGATCCTGAGCCCGCGGGCGGTGGCGCGGCTTGAGGCCCATGTTCCGGCCTGGCCGATGCCGAAGCTGTTTCGCCTGACGAAAGCGGGCAAGCTCGACGCAACCATTTTTCAAGGCGACACCATCAACACGCCCTCCATGCTGTGCGTGGAGGACTATCTCGACGCGCTGTCGTGGGCCGAAAGCGTGGGCGGGCTCGCGGGTCTGATGGCGCGCGCGGACCGCAACGCGCAGGTGCTGTTCGACTGGATCGCGCGCACGGGCTGGGTCGAGAACCTGGCGCAGGATGCCGCGACGCGCTCGAACACGTCGGTCTGTCTTCGCATCGTCGATCCGGCGGTTCTCGCGTTGCCCGACGCGGCTCAAGCCGCGTTCGCAAAAGAGATCGCGCAGAAGCTCGAAGGCGAAGGCGTGGCGCTCGATATCGGCTCGTATCGCGATGCGCCGGCGGGTCTGCGCATCTGGACGGGCGCGACGGTCGAGAGCGCCGATCTCGAGGCGCTGACGCCCTGGCTCGACTGGGCCTTCGCCGAAGCCAAGGCCGGGCTCGGGGCATAGACCCGGGGCGCGTAACACAGACTTCGCTGTCCGTTTTTCCGATCGCCTATCGGCTGAGCGGTACGAGAACCTGTGTCCTCTGGCGGACGCAGGACAATAGCGGTCCGATGTTTGTTTTACTCTCGCAACCCAATGAAATTGCGGAACATTTTGTAGTGCCTCATAAAGGTTGTGCCAAGCGCGCTGGCAGCCTCTTCAAACTCACAAACTCCTCACTCTCACGTGCCCCCATTCCAGAAAAAACGTCGGAGGACTTTCGAATGATGAAGCCTGCCTGCACCGCACTCGTCGCAACCCTGATGGCCGCTGCGGCGGTTCCCGCTGAAGCCGGTGGCCGCGGCGGTCACGGTGGCCACCGTGGTCCCAGCATCAATCTCGGCGCAATCGTCAACACGGCTGCGAAAATCAACGTGCTCAACGTCGTCAAGGCCCGCGTCGGCCTGGGCCTCGGACTCGGCCTGGGCATCGGCGGGCGCTGATCGTCCGTTCGTCCTTTCGGGGCGGCGCGCCCTCCTTGCGTCGCCCCGGCTATCGTTATCGCGTGACCGCGTAAGACATGCCGATCATCGCGGTGAGTGCGTCGGTCTCCACGAAGCCGAACGAGCTTTCGTAAGCGAGATACGAGAGGCGCGCGTTCAACGACATCGTCTTGTCGAGCGGCAGGTCGCCGGAGATCGCGAACTCCGTCTTGTCGTCGGATCGCCCGAGTGCGAGCAGGCCGAGGCCGTCATAGGTGCGCCACGAGCGGGAGGCCGCGAAGGTCAGCGTGCCCTGCGGCAGCGTCACCGTGATCCCGCCCAGCATGACCCGTTCGTAGGCCGAGCTTGCGATCAGGAAGTCGGTCTCCTCGAAGCCGTATCGCGCGGCCCCGAACACCTTCCATTCGTCCGATAGCTTCGCCTCGCCTTCGATCTGGTAGCCGTGCTTCCAGGCTTCGTCGAACAGCGGTTCGCGGTAGAGGCGCAGAAACGGCGTATAGACGGCGCGGAAACTCGCGTGCTCGCCGGCATAGGCAAGACCGATCAGGGGGAACAGGCTCACGCTGTCGCGCGCGACCCCAAAATCATCGGTGGGTTCGAGGTAGGTTTTGACGTCGACGCCCGCGCCGGCCTCTACCGTGATCTGCTCGGTGAGCGTGCGGCGAAGGCCGGCCAGCACGCGCGACGCGATGCGGTCGCGGTCGTCCTGGTTCTGGAAGGGACCCGCGGGGCCGGGCAGATCGCGATACTGCAGGAGGGCCGCTTCGGCGCGGATGTAAGGCTTCGTGTCGCCCGCCGTCACGGCGTGCTCGAACACCAGGCTGGTTTCCGTGAGCCGTTCCTCCACGTCGCTGCCGCTCGATACGGTGAGCGCGAGGGACGATTGCGCGCCGCCCCAGTCGTGGATCAGCGCCGCGGCGGCGGTGCCGCTCAGCTCGTCGGCCTCGCTGAAGCTCATGTACCGGCTGTTGGCGAGATTGACGCTCACGTCCACGCGGCCCGCGGCCGTCTTGAAGATCTGCGCGTAGCCGATGGTGGTTTCCAGGATACCGCTGGGTTCGGCGAGCAGCGTCGGCCCGGCGTTGGTCGTGGCGCCCACGCTGGTGCCGAACACGAGCGCGACGGTGGCGCCGTCCTCGCTGATGCGGCCCTTGAGGGACGGCTTCGACGGCGGAAGGTTGCTGCCGCCGACGCGATCGGCGGCCGCGTGCGGCGTCCATCCGAACACCACCGCGACGGCGGCCATGGTGCAGGGCGCGATCCGCCTGCTTCCGGCATGCGTCCGCCTCATCGGCAAACTCCTATAACCTGCAAAGAACTACATGATTTTATCGAACTATTTCATAGTATTAGCATGCCTTCAGCGCGCCTAAGAGTTGGTAAAGGCGGCCGGCGGATCGGGGCATGCGGGCTGTTTTTTCGCGGCCCTGCGGAGGCCTCGCGGGCGCTTAAACCTTTGCGCTTTGGCGGTGCGCTCGGTATCACGGGGCCCGCGCCAGCGATCGCTGAGCGTCATCAATTTCAAAGCCTGAAAGCCGAGCCTCTCCATGGCCCTCAGTCCCACGCCACGTCCGGGTGTTCTCGATATCGACGCTTACGTTCCGGGTGCCAGCCAGGTGCCGGGCGGTCTCAAGCCGATCAAGCTCTCCTCGAACGAGACGCCGCTGGGGCCGAGCCCGCAGGCGATGGACGCGTTTACGGCGGCGGGCGCCAAGGGGCTCGAACGCTATCCGGACGGCGAGGCGGTCGCGTTGCGCGAGGCTATCGGCCGCCGGTTCGGGCTTGCGCCGGAGCGGATCGTTTGCGGGGCGGGGTCCGACGAACTCATCAGCCTGATCGCGCACGCCTATCTCGGCCCCGGTGACGAAGGGCTGTTCACCGAGCACGGGTTTCTGCTCTATCGCATCGTCGTGCTGGCGGCGGGCGCGACACCCGTCGTGGCGCCCGAAATCAACCTCAAGGCCGATGTTGATGCCCTTCTGGCCAAGGTGACGCCGCGCACGAAGGTCGTTTTCCTCGCCAACCCGAACAACCCGACCGGTACCTATCTCGGCATCGACGAAGTGCGCCGGTTGCGCGCGGCTCTGCCGGGCAATGTTCTGCTCGTGCTCGACGCGGCCTACGCGGAATACGTGCGCCGCAACGACTACGAAGCCGGGCTCGAACTCGTCGCCACCACCGACAACACGGTGATGACGCGCACGTTCTCGAAGATCTTCGGGCTTGCGGGCCTGCGCATCGGCTGGGCGTACTGCCCGCCCGCGGTCGCGAACGCACTCAACCGCATTCGTGGTCCGTTCAACCTTTCGTCGCCTGCCATCGCGGCGGGCGCGGCGGCCATGGCGGACTGGGCGCACATCGAAGCCGCCATGCGCCACAACGACGAGTGGCTGCCGTGGGTGACGGCCGAGATCGAGAAGCTCGGGCTCACAGTTACGCCGAGCGTGGCGAACTTCGTGCTCATCCATTTCCCGACCGAGCCCGGAAAGGATGCCGCGGCCTGCGACGCGTTCCTCAAGGAACGCGCGATCATTCTGCGCCGCGTTGCGGGCTATGGCCTGCCGGGGGCGCTGCGGCTCACCATCGGATCCGAGGCTGACAACCGCAAGGTGATCGACGCGCTCGCCGCGTTCGTGGGGGCGCGCTCATGAGCGGCAAGATGTTCGACAGGATTGCGCTGATCGGCATCGGCCTGATCGGCTCGTCCATCAGCCATGCCGCGCGGCGCGCGGGCCTTGCGGGCAGCATCGTCGGTTCGGCGCGTACGCCCGCGACCGTCGAGACGGCCATGCGCCTCGGCATCATCGAGCAGGGTTTCGTGTCAGCGGCCGAAGCGGTGGAAGGGGCGGATCTCGTCATCCTCTGCACGCCGGTGGGTCTCTGCGGGCCGATCGCCAAAGAGATCTCCCGCAGCCTCAAGCCCGGCGCGATCCTGACCGATGTCGGCTCGGTCAAGGCGTCGATCGTGCGAGATGTGTCTCCGCATGTCCCCAAGGGCGTGCATTTCGTGGCCGGTCATCCGATCGCGGGGACCGAGCAGTCGGGCCCCGAAGCGGGGTTCGCCGAGCTGTTCGATGGCCGCTGGTGCATCCTGACGCCCGAGCCCGACACGGACGGCAAGGCTGTCGAGAAGCTGCGGAGCTTCTGGGAGGCGCTGGGCTCCAAGGTCGACGTGATGACGCCCGAACACCACGATCTGGTGCTCGCCATCACCAGCCACGTTCCGCATTTGATCGCCTACAACATCGTCAACACCGCCGCGCATCTCGAGAAGGTGACGGACAGCGAAGTCATCAAGTTCTCGGCCGGTGGGTTCCGCGATTTCACGCGCATCGCCGCCTCCGATCCGACGATGTGGCGCGACGTGTTCCTGAATAACAAGGACGCCGTGCTCGACATGCTCGGCCGATTCTCCGAAGACCTGTCGACGCTGCAGCGCGCGATCCGGTTCGGCGACGGCGACACGCTGCACAAGCTGTTCACCGACGCGCGCGCCATCCGCCGTGAGGTCATCCAGGCGGGGCAGGATACGTCGAGCGCCGATTTCGGGCGCGGCGCGGTGCGCGGGATTGCGGAGCCGGAGCGAAAGAAGCCCGGCGCCTGAGCGAGAAGGAGCGGCAGGATGACCCTGAGGCCGGCCGAAACCTGGGTGTTCGGTTATGGGTCTCTGATGTGGAACCCCGGCTTTGCCTATGCCGAGGCCCGCCCTGCGACGCTGCGCGGCTTTCATCGCGCGTTCTGCATCTACTCGGTTCATTATCGCGGCACGGCGCGCCAGCCTGGGCTGGTGCTCGGGCTCGACCGCGGGGGTGTGTGCCACGGCCTTGCCTTCCGGCTCGCGCCCGAGATGCATGCCGAGACGCTGGCCTATCTGCGGCGGCGCGAATTGATCTACGGGGTCTACCGGGAGGCGTTTGTGCCGGTAGAGCTTGCGCGCGATCATCCTGGCGCTCCGCTGCGAAGCGTGTTCGCGCTCGCCTACATCGCGGAACGCGCCCATCCGGCCTATGCCGGCGCGCTGGCGTTGGCGCGCGAGGCGACGCTGATCCGCCGCTCGGCAGGGCGCAGTGGGACCAATCTCGACTATCTCCTGAGCACGCGCCGGCATTTGCAAAGTCTCGGCATCCAGGACGCGCGGATGGACCGCCTCGTGGCGTTGACGGGTGCGCTGGCGGGACGCGCGGCTGCGCAGGGGGGGGCGGCCCGCAGCACCGTGGGGCAGACGCGGGCGTGGGCCGCGCGGCCGACCCGCGTGCCCCTGACCGTGCAGGACAATCGCTTCGGGTACCGCGCCAAGTGCGTGCACGCGCAAGCGCGGGCGAGACAGAGACCAACGAACGAGGAGTGACGCCATGAACGCGGTTGTTACGGTTTTTATCGGTGCGGGCATCGGCGGCGTGCTGCGTCACTGGCTCAACGCGGCGGTCACGGCGTGGCTTGGCGCGGCGTTTCCGTACGGCATCCTCACCATCAACGTTCTCGGCTCGACGGTGATGGGGCTGGTGGCGGCGTGGTTCATCTCGTCGGGCGATGCGGATCCGTCGATGCGTCTGTTCCTGGCGACCGGCATCCTCGGCGGGTTCACGACCTTTTCGGCGTTCTCGCTGGATACGGTGGCGCTGATCGAGCGCGGCGAAGTCGGAGCGGCCGCAATCTACGTGGTGGCCAGCGTCGGGCTGTCGGTGCTCGGCCTGGCTGCCGGAATGTGGGCGATGCGCGCGTGGCTCGCTTAGGGCTGCACCGGGGACCAGAGAGGACCAAAAAAAAATCGCGCCGGCTCGGGGGGGAGCGGCGCGACGTGTGTGTCGTGGTCGGGACGCCAGCGGCGTCCGGCTGGGTCGCGTTAGTGGCGCGTGGCCGTGATGCGGTCGTCCGACACGCCGTCGATCTTGCCCGCGCGCAGATCGAGCTCGATCATGCGGCGCTGCTGGGCAGACGTGCCGAGAAGATGAACATGGACCTCGTTGGCGCCGAGGCGCGCGGCGCGCTGGCGGATCTGGGCGAGGTTGAGCGAGCCTGCGGCATGCGTGGCGTGGCCGATGGCGAGCACCGTGCGGCGGCCGGACTTCTCGCGGTGGACGAGAAGGAAGTTCGCCGCGGGAAACTCGGGGCAGTCGATCAGGTCGTAGACGGTGTGCACGTAGCGCTGTCCGGATGCGCCGCTCCAGAAGTGGAAGCGATCGGTCAGCTCCGAGGTGGTATCCAGGACTGCGAGCTCGGGGTTCAGGGCCGAGCGGCGGGCTCTATAGTCTGCGAGTTGAATGACACGCGCTCCCATGACCAAAATCCTTTGCCGTTTACGCGGCGCTCGACGCTACATACGAACCACTGAACTCCACCCAGAGTGCTGAGAGTTTTCAGCCGAAATGTGGCTCCATCTCAGTCATTTCTGGGCATTTGCGACTGACCCGACCTTAGCAATGGCAAGCCAAGACCGGCTGTTCCCTGGGGAACGTGTGCGGAAAGTCATGGCCTTAACCATCGGCATCTTTGCTCACCTGCCCCACGAGCCTCAGGCGGATTTCCGGCGCTTGCCCCGGAAATGTCATGATCTCGCGCCGGATTTCCTGGGCCCGCTCCAGCAGGCCGCGCCGGCTAGTCGCAGCGTGAGAAGCCGCAGGCGCGGCATGTCCAACAGCCGCTTTCCTTGACGAAAGATTGCGCCGCGCAGCGCGGACAGCTACGGCCGCCGTGGACGCCGGGGCCGCTTGCACCACCGGACACACCCGGCGCGCCGCCGTCGCCGAAGGAGGCGATCGGGACCGCAGCCGGAGCCTCCTGCGCGTCATCCGGCGTCATGAAGCCGATGCGGCGCATGTGGGTTTCGATCACCTCGCCGATGGCGGCGAGCAGGCTCGGGACATACTTTCCGCCGATCCAGCGGCCGCCCTGGGGATCGAAGACCGCTTTCAGCTCATGGGCGACGAACGACACATCGCCGCCGCGGCGGAAGACGGCGCTGATCATGCGCGTGAGCGCGACGGTCCAGGCGTAGTGTTCGAGGTTGCGCGTGTTGATGAAGATTTCAAACGGGCGCCTGCGACCGCCGACGTCCATATCGTTGAGCGTGACGTAAATGGCGTGGTCGCTCTCGGGCCATTTGATCTTGTAGGTGTAGCCCGCGAGGACGGGATCGCGCTCCAGAGGCTGCGTCATGTAGACGATGTCGCCGTGGCGTGCGGCGGGTGCGGGCATCACCGGCATGGCGTGTGGTGCCGCCATCTCCGCGTTGCGCGCGTCGTCCGTTTCGACCTGCTCGATGACGGGCGCTGCGATCGGGGCAAGGATTGCGCCCGTGACGTCATTCGGCCGGTAGGCAGTGCAGCCCTTGAGGCCGAGGTCGAAGGCTTCGAGATAGATCGTCTCGAAGGCCTCGAACGAAATATCGGCCGGGCAATTGATCGTCTTCGAGATCGAACTGTCGACATGGCGCTGGAGCGCCGCCTGCATGACGAGGTGCTCGTGCGGGGTGAGGTCGGCGGCGGATACGAACTCGCGACCGAGCGGGGCGTCCGCGCCGCGGGCGCGGCGGAAGCGTGCATGGGCCAAGTCCTCGACTTCCTCGACGTGCGGCGCACCATCCTTGCCGAGGACGCGGCGCGTGTAGCGAAAGTCGAACACCGGCTCGACGCCCGACGACACGTTGCCCGAAAAGAGCGAGATGGTGCCAGTCGGTGCGATCGAGGTCAGGCAGCCGTTGCGGATGCCATGGCGGGCGATCGCGGCGCGCACGTCATCCGGCAGGCGCGCGACATTGGGCGAGCCGAGGAAGCGCTTCTTGTCATAGAGCGGAAACGCGCCCTTCTCGGCGGCCAGCTCGGCGCTGGCGAGATAGGCCGCGCGCTCGATGATCGCCATCCAGGATTGCGCCAGCGCTTGTGCCTCCGGGCTGCCGTAGCGCACGCTGTGGGCGATCAGCGCATCCGCGAGCCCCGTCACGCCGAGGCCGATGCGGCGCTTGGATTTGGCTTCATGACGCTGCTCGGGCAGCGGATAGCCCGAGATGCCGATGATGTTGTCGAGAAAGCGGACGGCTGTCGCCACGCGCTGCTCGAGCGCGGCGGTGGAGATGGCTGCTGCGGCGCTGAACGGCTGCGTGACAAGCTCGGCAAGATTGATCGAGCCCAGCAGGCACGCGCCATAGGGCGGCAACGGCTGCTCGCCGCACGGGTTCGTGGCGCGGATCTCCTCGCAGTAGGCGAGATTGTTGCGGGCGTTGACGCGGTCGATGAAAATCACGCCGGGCTCGGCATAATCATAGGCGGCGCGCATCAGGCGGCGCCAGAGATCGCGGGCGCGCACGGTGCGGACGACCGCGCCGTCGAAGACGAGATCCCACGGCCCGTCGGCGCGCACGGCGGCGATGAACGCATCGGTGACGAGCACCGAGAGATTGAAATTGCGCAGGCGCGCCGGGTCCGACTTGGCGTCGATGAAGGCTTCGATGTCGGGATGGTCGCAGGCGAGCGTGCCCATCATCGCGCCGCGTCGCTGACCGGCCGACATGATGGTGCGGCACATCGAATCCCAGACGTCCATGAAGCTGACAGGGCCGGACGCGTCCGCCCCGATGCTTTTCACGAGCGCGCCGCGCGGGCGTAGCGTCGAGAAATCATGGCCGATGCCGCCGCCCTGCTGCATCGTGAGGGCGGCTTCCTTGACGTTCTCGAAGATGGCGCCGAGGTCGTCCTCGATGCGGCCCATGACGAAGCAGTTGAAGAGGGTCACGGCGCGGCCGGTGCCGGCGCCCGCGAGGATGCGGCCGGCGGGCAGAAAGCCGAAGTCAGACAGGCTGTCGTAGAATGTCTCATTCCACTTGGCGCGGGCGCGCTTGCCCTTTTCGGCAGATGCCGCAGCCTTCGCGACACGCCGAAAGGTATCGGCCAGCGTTTTGTCGCCGGCATTTTCGCCTGAGGCGTCGCCCTCGAAGCGGTATTTCAGCCGCCAGATTTCTTCCGAAATCGGGGCCAGGAATTCGGGAGTGTCGTTCATCCGCGCCTCACCTCTACCCAGCAAATATAGGGTCGAGGCGGCGTTGCGTCAATCAAATGTTCTTTTTATGTTCTTATTTGTTCTTTTCCGTGCCACCTTAGCGCGTATGAGGAAGGAGAGATGACGTGCTGACCCTGAGTTTCGAGGCCAAAATCATCCATTGGAAAGGTCCGCCTCCCTTCTTTTTCGCGCCGGTGCCCGCGCCGCAGAGCGCGGAGATCCGGGGCATAGCCAAGTTCGCCACCTATGGTTGGCGTGATCCCCGTGGAGGCTGAGATCGGCGGCATTCGGTTCCGAACGTCGCTGTTTCCGAAAGACGATGCGTACCTGCTGCCGGTGAAAGTCGACGTCCGACGCCGCGCCGGGATCACAGAGGGCGATACGGTTTCAGTGTCGATGACGGTGCGGCCGGGTGGGACATGAGCTCGCCGGAGTCTCGGCTCATCTTCGGCCTTCAGCGACCAGCCGGTTCGCGGCTTCTTCAAGCCGGGCTTCGAGGATTTTGCGGAACTCTTTGCGCGGCAGGCCGGGCGGGATCGGGTCGAGGAATTCGACGACGATGGTGCCGGGGTAGCGCATCAGCGTGCGTCGCGGCCAGAAGAGGCCGGAGTTGAGCGCCAGCGGCACGCAGGGAAGCTCCAGCGCCTCATAGAGCGCGACGTAGCCGGGCTTGTAGTCGGGGGGCGCGCCGGGGGCCTGGCGCGTGCCTTCCGGGAAGATCACGATCTCGCGGCCATCTTGCGCCCGAGACTGCGCGTCGGTCGTCATCTGCTTCAGGGCCTTCGCGGCCTTGTCGCGCTTGACGAGGATGTGCTCGAACTTGACGCAGAACCAGCCGTAGAACGGGATCCACTTCAGCTCGTCCTTGAGGACGATCGCCGGATCGCGGAACAACGGGATGAGCCCGAACGTGTCCCACGCGCTCTGATGCTTCGAGACGACGAGGCAGGCGCCTGCGGGAAGCTTTTCGTGGCCGCGCACTTCGAGTTTGGTGCCCGCGATGGTGCGCAACAGCCAGACACAGATGATGCCGTGCAGCTTGAGGCCGGCCATGGCCCAGCTTCGCGGCGCGATCAGCAGCCACGAGCCGAACACGAGCATCAGCGCCGTCGTAACGTAGAAGGCGAGGGCGAACAGCAGAGAGCGGAGGAGAAGCATCGGCGAGGATCAGTCGGTGAGAGTTGGCCAATCGGCGACGATGGCTGGGAAACGGCTTGCGCCGGCAGGGCTGCCTTCAAGAACCCGAACAGCGTTGCCTTGGGTTTCGCCCCGAGAGACGGACCGAGCTTCGCGACTTTCTTAGCGTGGTTTCGTCACGACTTTCCTAGCGCGACTTCGTCACGATTTGCTCGGCGTGCCCGATGATGCCGTGATGGAGTCGGCTTGCCAAGGGGCCATGCCGCGCGTCACGGCGAGGCGGATCGCGGCGGGCAGGAATTTCACGTATTCCTGGGCCAGAAGACGCGTGGTGGTGACGTCGAGCCACCAGACCTTGTGGCGCAGGTCGTCCGGCGCGACAGGGTGGGGCATGAGCTCGATGTCCGGCATGGCGCGGGCCAGCTCGGCGAGGCTGCGCGGCATGTGATAGCTGGCGGTGACGACGATCAGCTTGTCGTAGCCGAAGGCTTCCGCCCATCGGCGCGTCTCGTCGGCGTTGCCGACCGTGTTCAGGGCCGCATAGCCGAGGTCGACGCAGCAGTTGAAGGTCTGCTCGTCGAGGCCGGAAATCTTGATCAGCGACGACCGGCCGATCTTGGTGTTGACGCCCGAGATCAGGAGGCGCTCGCCGCGGCCGTCCTTGAGCAGGCGGGCGGCTTCCTCGATGCGGGTCTGGCCGCCGGTGAGGACAACGATGCCGTCAGCGCGCAGGTCACGGGCCTCCGGCTCCCGCATGACGGCGTTGGCGAACAGCACAAAGCCGAACCCGACGACGAACAGCGACAGTCCCAGGAAGCCGACGATGGCGCGTCTCGACCGCATTCCGCTTTCAAGGTCTTTTGCATGCCGCCCGTGGGGGCACGCGTGTTTCTCAAGCAACGAGCAGACTAGCTGATTTGGCCGGCCTTGTGACAGGCCACGGTGGGCCGACCGAATACCTTGATTAACAGGCAAAAAACGCGGCAAACCCGCCAGTTGTCCCAGGCTGTCTCAGTGCCGGCTGTTCAGGATCCGGAAGACGCCGAATCGGGACGTGAGCATGCAGATGGCCGCGATGACGACCACGACGATGCCCATCAGGACGTAGCCCGCCAGGTCGAGTGCGCCGGAGCCGACCAGGCGGTGCAGCTCCGTGAGCGTCATGCTGCCGCCGCCCAGGATCTGGACGATGGTCGGCATCAGCAGGAAGACGGAGAGCGCGAGCGCCGCCCCGACCAGCCCGGCGCGGACACCCAGGCGCAGGAAGTGCTTTTCGAACTCGCGCGCGATGAAGCGGTCGTTGGCGCCGACGAAGTGCAGCACCTCGACGATTTCGCGGTTCGAGGCCATCGAGCTTTTGGTGGCCGAGACGATGATCGCCGTCGTGGCCATGGCGACCAGCGCGAGGATGGCGAGCCCGCCGAGCGAGAAGCTGTTGGTGATGGTGGCGATCTGCTGCTGCCAGCGGCGGTGGTCGTCGAGGGTGGCGCCGTCGAACTGGGCGGCAAGCCCGGTGCGCATCATGTCGACGTCCGGGTTGCCGGAACGGTCCAGCTCGATGGCGATGAGCCGGGGCAGCGGCAGCGCCGCGAGATCATCCATTGCGCCGAGCCACGGCTCCAGCAGCTCCGCGGATTCGGAGGCGGACAGCACCTTGACCGAGCTGACGCCGCTTTGCTGGTTGAGGTAGGCGGCGACGTCGCGGACGACCTTTTCGGTGTCGGTGCCGTCCTTGGGAATGACCTGGACGGTGATCTCGCTCGCGATGTCCTTGAGCCACGAATTGGCCGACTGGCGGATCATGTACACCGCGCCGACGGTAAGGCAGGCCAGGAAGCACATGATCGTGATGACGAGCGTTAGCGAGCGGCCCGTGACCGATCCGGCCGGCACGATGGGCGCGGCCATCGACTGCTCTTTTTGCGCCTCGCGGGGCGGCGCATAAATGTCGGGCCGGGACTGGCGCTCGTATTCCGACCTCAGCGCGGCTTCCGAGTTGGGGTCGTAGGTGCCCTGCGTGTGGCCGCCCTGAGTCACCACGCCGCCCTGAGTGACTGAGGCGTCGTCATAGGGATCGTACTCGTAGCGTTGCGGCTGATCGAGGCCGCGCAGCATCGGTCGATCGGGTTTGTCATACGATGCGGACATGACCGTCGTACAGCTCCAGGCGAGAGGCTTTGAATTGCCGCATCAGTTGATGGTCATGGGTGGCGATCAGCACGGACGTGCCGAGGCGGTTCAATTCGATGAAGAGGCGCAAGAGGCGGCGCGCCATCTGCGGGTCGACGTTACCGGTCGGCTCGTCGGCCAGCAGCAGCTCGGGCTTGGCGATGACGGCGCGCGCAATGGCGGCGCGCTGCTTCTCACCGCCCGAAAGAACGGAGGGATAGGCGTGCATGCGATCGCCGAGGCCGACCCACTGCAACAGGTCCGTCACATCCTCCTTGTAGTCGTCGAGGCGCTTGCCGACGACGCGGAGCGGAAGGGCGACGTTTTCCCAGGTGGTCAAATGTTCGAGCAGACGGAAATCCTGGAACACGATGCCGATGCGCCGCCGCAGGGGTGCGCGCTTGCTGGTCGTGATGCGGCTCACGTCCTGGCCGAACAGCTCGATCTGGCCGCGCGTGGGGTGCAGCGACATGAACAAGAGCCGCAGCAGCGAGGATTTGCCGGCGCCGGAGGGGCCGGTGAGAAAGTGGAACGAGCCCGCGCGGAGGTGAAAATTCACGTCCGACAGGACCTCCGGACCGCGATCGTATTTGAGACCGACATTGTTCAACCGTATCACGGGTCTCTCGCTCCGGGCATCTCATGAGGGGTCAGGCGTCAGTGCGCCTATATGCGTGAAGGCGGCGGCAGTATCAATTGGTTACGAATATGGCAGCGGCATGTACAAGAATGATTGGTGTTCACGACTTCTGGCCTGGCCCACTTGCCTTCCCGGCCTCGTGACCCAATAGTCCGGGGCAGGGCCTGCGGCGGCTTGCCAGACACTTGCCAGACATCGGGTTCGAGCAAGCATTCCCCCGCAAACTCATGATTCAACGATGATTCGCGGCCCCCTTGGGGCAGCGCGTGGTGCGCCGGAGGCGCCGAGAGGTACGAGGTATGACGGAGCTGACATCCGACACGCAATCCGGCGTGGAAGTGATCTATTCGGCAGACATGATCGCGACCCGTCTTGAGGGGCTGGCGCAGGAAATCATCGCGCGCGGGCTGGAACGGCCGCTGGTTGTCGCCGTGCTCAAAGGCAGCTTCGTGTTCGCCGCCGACCTGATCCGGGCGCTGCACCGGTCGGGCCTCGAACCGGAAGTCGATTTCCTGACGTTGTCGAGCTACCGCAAGAGCCGGACGTCGTCGGGCAAGGTGGAGATCCTGCGCGACCTCGATCTCGGCGTGGACGGGCGCAACGTGCTGCTGGTCGACGACGTGCTCGATTCGGGCCGCACGCTGGTGTTCGCCAAGGACCTGATCTCGGCGCGCGGCGCGAAGGAGATCCTGACCTGCGTGCTAATCGACAAGAAGGTGCCGCGTGCGGTCAACGTGCACGCCGACTTCAGCGCTTTCGAAGGTGGTGACGAGTTCGTGGTGGGCTACGGCATGGACGTGGCGCACCGCTATCGCGAACTGCCGTTCGTGGGACGGATGATGCAAAAAGAGACCTAGGTCTTCTGCCGGGTCCTCGGGGGAGCGCACGATGGCACGGATCCTACTCGCCGATGACGACGGGGCAACGCGCGATCTCGTCAAGCGGGCGCTTGAATCGGATGGCCATACGGTGTCGATCACCCAGGACGGCATGGAGGCGCTCGAAACGCTGACCACGGGGCCGGGGTTCGATGTGCTCGTGTCGGACGTGCACATGCCGGGGCTCGACGGCGTGGAGCTTGCGCGGCGTGCGATCGCGGCGGCGCCTGAGCTCAAACTGCTGCTGATGTCCGGTTTCGCCGAGGAGCTCGAACGGGCGCAGGCCCTGAAGACCGCGAGCCTCGGCGTCATCATCAAGCCGTTCTCGCTCGACCAGATCCGGGCGGCGGTGCGCGCGTTGCTGGCCTAACGGCCGCCGCTACAACGCGTTCTTGCGCTGCTGGATCATCATGTAGGTGTCCATCGTGTGCTCCGCGAGCTGGAACCACAGGAACTGCTCGGCACGCACGGCGGTCATCGCATCGTAGATTTTCTTGAATGCGGGATTTTGCGCCGACAGCTCGGCGTAGATGTCGTTCGAGGCTTTGAAGCAGGCGTCCAGCACCGGCTCGGAAAACGGTTTCAGGATGGCGCCGGCTTTGACGAGGCGGCGCAGAGCTGCTGGGTTCTGCGTGTCGTAGCGGGCCATCATGATGGTGTTGGCGGTCTGGGCGGCGCCGCGCAGGATGGCCTGATACGTCTTCGGCAGGCTTTGCCATTTCTCGAGATTGAAAAACAGGTGCAGCATGGCTTGGCCTTCCCACCAGCCGGGATAGTAGTAGTACGGCGCGACGCGGTAGAAGCCGAGCTTCTCGTCGTCGTAGGGCCCGACCCATTCCGCCGCGTCGATCGTTCCTTTTTCGAGGGCCTGATAGATTTCACCACCGGCGATCTGCTGGGGCACAGCGCCGAGCCGGGACATGATGGCGCCGCCGAATCCGCCGATGCGGATCTTGAGGCCCTTCCAGTCTTCGGCCGTTTTGATTTCCTTGCGGAACCAGCCTCCCATCTGCGCGCCCGAATTGCCGCTCGGCAGGGCGAAGATGTTGTAGCGCTTGTAGAAGTCGTTCATGAGGTCGATGCCGCCGCCTTCGTACATCCAAGCGTTCTGCATACGGCAGTTGAGCGCGAACGGAACGCAGGTGGCGAGCGCGAAGGTCGGGTCCTTGCCCCAGTAGTAGTAGGATGCCGTGTGGGCCATTTCGACGGTGCCGTCCGAGACGGCATCCATGGCCTGCAGGCCGCCTACAATCTCGCCGGCAGCGAAGACCTGGATGTTGAAGCGTCCGTCCGTCATTTCGCCGACAATCTTGGCGAACACCTCGGCGGCGCCGTGGATCGTATCCAGCGATTTCGGGAAGCTCGACGTGAGACGCCACGTCAGGTTGGGCATGCTCTCGTGGACGGCCGGGGCCGTGGTGGGAGCGTCGCATGCGGCAAGGCCGGCTGCCGCGCCGCCTGCGCCGGCCACCTTCAGGAATTTGCGGCGATTAACGTTCGTCATGGTTCCCCCGGTCCCGATTCCGGCGGGACTATAGACATATCGTGGCGCGAAATCAGCCCGCGCGGAAGGCTAACCGTCGAGTCCCGTGTTGCGCTCCCACGCCCTTGAAGTAGGCTGAGCATGCCGATCCGCTTCAGCCAGGGATTATCTCGATGCGCCGTCGTTCTCTCGCAGGCCAGACCGCCTTCGCCGCGGCAGCCCTCATCCTGATGACGCCGCAGCTCATGACCGAGGCAGGAGCGGCCGACTGGTGGATGCTGCAGCAGACAGAAACCGGGCGCGAGTGCTCGCCGCCGATCGAGGCCGACGGCATCAAGCTGACGCCGGACGTGCTGATGAAGCAGCATTCCGAATGCAAGCTGATGGATGAAACGCCGTCGCTCGACCTCGAGACCGTGATGGTCAATTGCGAGGGCGATATCGGCCGCGTGTTCATTTTCAGTAAGAGCAAAGCGTCGTGCGAGCGGCTGGCGCAGGAGTGAGAGCGACGACAGGCTCGACGGCCGGCGTGACGCTCGGCGCGCTTCTGGCCGGCGGGCGGAGCCTGCGCATGGGCGGCGGCGACAAGGCGTTGCGGACGCTGGCCGGGCAGCCGCTGATCCAGCATGCGATCGCGCGCCTCAAGCCGCAGGTGGCCTCGCTCATGCTTAGCGCGAACGGGGATCCGGCGCGTTTCTCAGCCTTCGGTTTGCCGGTTGTCGCAGACGAGACGGCCCAGTTTCAGGGGCCGCTGGCGGGTGTGCTCGCGGCGCTGCGGTTCTGCGCTGCCTTCGATCCGCGCGTGAGGTTCGTCGCCAGCGTGTCGACGGACGCGCCGTTCATTCCCGACGATCTCGTCGCGCGTCTCGGCGAAGCGCTCGAGGCCGACGCCGGTGCCCGCGTTGCGGTGGCGTGCTCAGGCGGGCGGCGCCATCACGTCATCGGCCTCTGGAGGATCGAGGCGGCGGACGAGATTGCGGACGCGCTGGCGCGGGGGGAGCGCCGCGCCGAGACGATGGTCGATCGGCTGGGAGCGGTCTCGGTGACCTTTCCCGATGTTGTTGTCGGGGGGCGGGCCATCGATCCGTTCTTCAACATCAACACGCCGGATGAACTGGCCTTCGCAGAGGCTGTGCTCGCGGAGGGGGATTCGACGCGAACGCTGCGGGTTCCCCCCCTCCTAACCTCCTCCACAAGGGGGGAGGAACAGCGTTGTGCTCCGATCCTTGCGGTGAAGCCATTCGTGGTGGGCGTGGCGGGATGGAAGAATTCGGGGAAGACGACGCTGGTCGCGCGGCTGGTGGCGCATCTCGTCGCGCAGGGGTTTCGCGTTTCGACCGTCAAGCATACGCACCACGACATTTCTCCAGATGAAGCCAACACGGACAGCGACCGCCATCGCGCGGCGGGCGCGCACGATGTTGCGTTGGTCTCGCCGCGCCGCTGGCGTGTGGGAGGCGTCATGCGCGAGGAGGCTGAGCCGCCGCTTGAGGCCGTCGTCGCGGCGCTCGCGCCGGCCGATATCGTAATCGTCGAGGGCTACAAAAGGGCGGCGATCCCGAAGATCGAAGTGCGCCGCGCAGGCCAGGGTGACGGCGCGCCGCTCGCGGGACGCGATCCGCTCGTTTTCGCCGTGGCATCGGATAGCGCCGTGCAGGCTGACGCGGTCCAGACTGACGTGGCGACGTTCTCGCTCGACGACGTGGCGGGTCTCGCGGCGGCGCTGCTCGCCAAGGGATTTCCCGAGGGCGGGTCATGAGCTTCGGTCGTGTCGCGTGGGCCAGTGCCCTTCTCGTGTTCGGTAGTGTGCAGGTGTGCGGCGACAAGGCCTCGGCAGGCGACCCGCCGTTGAAGCCGGGACGCGATCCGGGTGGCGTCGCTGTGGCGGTGCTGGCCGACGGGTTCGACTATCGGCTGCCAGAGGTGGCGGGCGTCCTGGCGCGCGACGGGGAAGGCGTCGCGATCGCCTGGGACAGCATCGGGCGCGATCCGTTGCCATTTCTCGCCGACGGCAAGGGCGCCAACGCGGCCCGGGCCGTGACGGCGCTGGGCGGCGTGCGCGTGATCGCCATCCGCGTTGATGCGCGCGATCCGGCGTCGGTGGGGCAGGGCATCGCGTTCGCGGCCAATACGCCGGCGCGGATCGTCGTTGTGGATCTTTCGGATCAGGAGCTGGCGGCCGTCGGCGTGCTGGAAGCCGCGGCGAAGAAATTCACGGATCTCGTGTTCGTCGCTTCCCCGGCGCGGGACGCTGCGGGCCCAGACGCGGACGGCCCGCAGAACTTCGTTCGCGTCGCACGTGGGGCGTCCGCCGTTGCGGCGGCGGATGCGGTAGCGGCTGTGCTCGGCTGCGGGCGGGGCGCGCTAGCCGGCGGAGACGGGGCGCAGCGTGGCGCCGATTTTCGCAAACGTTTCGGCGGGGAAGCCAAGCCGGACGCCGCGTCCTGCGATCCAAAACGCGGCTCCGAGTCCGGACAACAGAAGTAGCCACAGGCCGGTCATCGTGCGGGCGGACCCGCGCGTTTCAGATATTTGTTTGTGTGGCGCGTCGTCGTTCCGGAACAGGCGCGCGCGCCGGAGCTGCGATGCGTCGGATGCGCGCCAGGCGGCTTCGGATGAGACCGGCGCAGGGGACGGGCCCCTGGCCGGGATCGTAGCGGCCGCCGCAAGCGCGAGCGCGCAAGCGAGAACGATGGCCGATGTCCGCATGAGCGAGCGTCCCTCTCCTCGGGGAGAGGAACGCTCCCCGGATGCTACTGGAACAGCACGAGCGCCTTGACGGCGGTCTGCCAGACACCCCACGCAAGCGGCACGCCAACCAGCAGCCAGAACAGAACGGCCTTGGCATCGAGCCCGCCTCTGCCAATTCCGAACGATCCGGTCGTGGCGCCTGCGGCCGCGTTGGTCAATTTAGCCTGCTCGGCGGCGACTTCGGCGTCGCTCATGTGCCATTTCGGATCAACAGGACGGATCAGGAGATTGGCGATGAAGCCGACCACCAGCATGCCGCCGAGGATGTAGAAAATCTGGCCGTAGAGCTGATCGGGCGCGATGCCCTCGGCATAGCGGGTGTCGTGGAGATAGTTGACGACCACCGGCCCAACGATGCCCGCCGTGGACCATGCCGTAAGCAGACGCCCATGGATGGCGCCCACGAACTGCGTGCCGAAGATGTCGGCCAGGTAGGCGGGCACGGTCGAGAATCCGCCGCCGTACATCGATGCGATGATACAGAAGCAGCCGACGAAGAGCGCCAGGATCTTCCAATCCGCCGAAAACGCGGCCAGCACATAAAGGGCTGCGCCCAGCGTGAAGAAGATGAAGTAGGTGAGCTTGCGGCCGAGTTTGTCGGAGGCGGATGCCCAGGCGAACCGGCCGAAGATGTTGAAGAGCGAAATGAGGCCGACGAAGCCCGCGCCCACCGCCGCCGCAGATGCCGCGAGGACGGCGTCCTTCTTCATATCGAGATAGCCGACGCCGGGCTGGCCCGCGAGCGCGCCGCCGAATGTTTCCTGCAGCATGGGCGAAGCCGCGCCGATGATGCCGATACCGGCGGAAACGTTCATGCAGAGCGCCAGCCAGATCAGCCAGAACGCGGAGGTCTTGTGGGCGTTATCGAGATGCACGTGGTTGGACGTGATCATCGACTTGGCGCTCGGCGGCGGCGTCCAGCCCTCGGGCTTCCAGCCGGGAGGCGGCAGACGGTAGCCGAACGAACCGATCGTCATGAACACGACATAGATGGCCGCCATGGCGACGAACGTTTGCCAGACGCCGGGTTCGGTGGCTGTCTTGAAGATCTTGTCCATGAGGAACGTCGCAAGCGGCGAGCCGATCATGGCGCCGCCGCCGAAGCCCATGATGGCCATGCCGGTGGCCATGCCGCGCCGGTCAGGGAACCATTTGATCAGCGTCGAAACCGGCGAGATGTAGCCGAGGCCGAGGCCGATGCCGCCGATGACGCCGGAACCCAGCCACATCAGCCACAGTTGGTGCGTGTAGACGCCGAACGCGGAGATCAGAAGGCCACCGCACCAGCAGATCGTGGACACGAGCCCGGCCTTGCGAGGGCCCGCGCGTTCGAGCCAGCCGCCCCAGATCGCCGCCGAGACGCCCAGCAGCACGAAGAAGAACGTGTACATCCAGCCGAGATCGAACTGGCTCCAGTTGCAATCGGTGGCGGTGAGCGCCGTCAACGTGCCGGCCGCCTTCTCGCTGAAGGTGACGGCGCCGGCCGAGCATTCGGCGAGCGGCTTGCCGTCCGCGCCGGTCAGCGCGCCCTGCAGCGGCTTCCAGAAAACGGAGAAGCCATAAGCCATGCCGATGCAGAGATGGATGCAGAGCGCGGCCGGTGGAACGAGCCACCGATTGAAGCCGGCCGTCGCGACAATTCTCTCGCGATCCAGCAAGCCGGGTGCGCGCAGCCCCCCCGCTACGTTGGTCTGTGCCATGGTGTTTCGTCCCCCGAAGCCTATGCTCGCCCAGATACCCGGGCAATTTTTTTGCCTAGCAGTACCGTGCTGCAGCACGACGAACAAGCCCCGGGCGGGGTTGAAGTCGCGGCTAACACCGCTACTCTATAGGGAACAATTTGCATTCGAGGCCAAAGCCGCCGCATGATCCCGAGCAGGATCGGCCGGGCAGGCAGGCCGACAAGGACCGCTGAATGACGTTTTCGCCGCCACCTCAGACGTCGGACAAAGCCGCCGCCTCCGAACCGGCGCTGGTCGATCCGTTCGGGCGTCACGTGAGCTATCTGCGCGTGTCCGTCACGGATCGCTGCGATTTCCGCTGCGTCTACTGCATGAGCGAGCACATGTCCTTTCTGCCGAAGAAGGACCTGCTGACGCTCGAGGAGCTGGACCGTCTGTGCTCCGCCTTTATTTCCAAGGGCGTGCGGAAGCTTCGCATCACGGGCGGCGAGCCGCTGGTGCGGAAGAACATCCTGTCACTTTTCAAGTCGCTGTCGCGCCATCTGGAAACCGGGCGGCTCGAAGAGGTGACGCTGACGACCAACGGAAGCCAGCTCGCCAAGTTCGCCGGAGACCTGCGGACGGCCGGCGTGCGGCGCGTCAACGTCTCGGTCGACACGCTCGATCCGGTCAAGTTCAAGGCCGTCACGCGCTGGGGCGATCTCGCGACCGTGCTCGACGGCATCAAGGCGGCGCAGCGCGCGGGCCTCGCGATCAAGATTAACGCGGTGGCGCTCAAGGATGTGAACGAGCACGAGATCGACGACCTGATCCGGTTCGCGCACGGCGAAGGGCACGACCTGACGCTCATCGAAACGATGCCGCTCGGCGAGATCGAGGGCGACCGCACCGACCAGTACCTGCCGCTGTCGCGCGTCCGCGCCGACCTGCTCGAGCGCTGGACGCTGGACGATATTCCGTTCCGCACGGGTGGGCCCGCCCGCTATGTGACGGTGCGCGAGACCGGCGGCCGGCTCGGCTTCATCACCCCGTTGACGCACAATTTCTGCGAGAGCTGCAACCGCGTGCGCGTGACCTGCACGGGCACGCTGTTCATGTGCCTCGGACAGGAAGATGCCGCCGACCTGCGCACGCCCTTGCGCGCGAGCCCCGACAACGGCCTGTTGTTCGAGGCGATCGACGCGGCCATCCAGCGCAAGCCGAAGGGGCATGACTTCGTCATCGATCGGCGCGCGCAAAAGCCCGCCGTGGGACGTCATATGAGCATGACGGGGGGGTGAGCTTCCCGGCGCTCGTGGAGTAGGGGGCGAAGAGCATGTCGAGAGCACTGCTGCGCCACGCCCGCCTCTCGCGACGCCAGCTCATTACGTTCGCACTCGCGTCGGCGGTGTTGAACGGCATCATCACCGCCAGCGTCGGCGCGTGGCTGGCGCAGACCTACTCCGCCTATCAGGCGCGGCGCCACGCCATCGAAACCATCGCCAACCTCGTTTACGAGCGACGCACGCGGGCGGGCATGGTCGCGTCCGCTATCCGCCGCAACGCCGATCTCGAAGAGGTGCGCCACCGCAAGCAGGCCTATGACGAAGCCTATGTGGAGTGGAACAAGAACGTGATGCTGAACCTGTTCGCCATTCGCGAGGCGGCGGGCGATCTCAGGTTCTCGGCGCTGGAGCCGCTGTTCGAAGACCACCTGATCGCGGCGATGGCCGACGTGGATCGCTGCGTGACGAAGGCCTACGACGCGCGGGTCGTCAATGGCGATGCCAAAGCGATCCTGGAAGCGTGCCGCATGACAGACCTGCACCAGTTCGTGCTCGATTGCGGGGCGACGTTCACCAACGAGCTCTACAAGCTCACGCGGCTCACGTTCATTCCGTTCACCGGAGAGTTCGACCGGACCAAGGCGCTCGCGGAAACGCACATTCGCGATGCCTGCGGGGTAGTGCCGAAGCCGGTCGCGCCGGCGCCGTCGCCTGCTCAGGCGCCGGCACCCGCTTCCCCCGAAGTTTCGACAGCGCCTGCCGCGCCGCAGCCGACGGCGCCCGCTGGCGCGACTCCGTCGCCCGCGTCTGACACCGCGGCTCCCAAGTAGCAGCTCTCAAGTCGACGAAGCGCGGCGTCACACGGATTGCGGCAGCGATTGCCGCCGTGAGCTACGGGCGCGCCTGCATGGCTTCGAGAGCTCCTGGAACGCCGAGAAGATTGTGCGGCACAGCGAGGTAGCGCCCCGTGACGCCGACAATGGCTCCGGCGACGACGAGCGTCATGACCCAGCCGAAGGTGTTCATCATGCGGGCGTGGCGGCGTCCGCGGCGCGCGGCCCGCATCCACGGTGGCGGCGACACGACGCCCTGCGGTTCTACCAACGCCGGTTTCCGGTTGAGGTCCTTGAACAGCGCGAGGCTGGCGTGGCTCGGGCCCGAGACGATAGCGCCGCCGCTCCGCTCACGGTCGGCCAGGTCATGGTCGTCCGGTTCATGCTCCCAGGCTTCATGCTCCCCGGCGCTGGGCTCGCGCGATTGGGGGTCACTTTTTTTCTGGTCGCCTGGCCGGGGCTTTCTCGGTTCCGAAGCAGCCGCGCGCATCCGCGCTGCAAGCTCCCGGCTCGCCGCGGACATTCCGCTGGGGGCCCCATCGGAATAGCGATCGCCGAAGCCAGCCTCGGTGAGTGCGGCTTTAAGGGATCTGTTGCCCGCTTGTGCCATCGACAAAACTCCGCAAGTGCGGGACGCGTACAAACACTTATCGCTGCCACAACGTGTTGCCGCTGTCGCAACGCCGGACCGCTGTCGCAACGGCGGTACTCGAGGACGCGTTCCGCCTTCGCACGATTATGCTAAAAAGCTGCGCATCGGGCAATGTTGGTGCACTGCGAAATTTTTCGGCCCGCGTGGCTGTTCGCGCCGGCCGCTCACTCTGGGGGATCTTGACCATGCTTTTGCTGATGATCGGCCTCGTGCTGTTCCTGGCCATTCACCTCGTGCCGACGTCTCCCAGCTTGCGTGACGGGTTGATCGAGCGGTTCGGCGCGGGCGCGTACAAAGTCGCGTTCTCGGTGGTTTCGCTGATCGGGTTCGCGCTCATCGTGGCCGGGTATCACAAGCTTCAGATGATGCCCGGAAAGAACCCGGTGCTGTTCGATCCGCCGTCGTGGACGCGCCACATCGCGTTCCTGCTGATGGTGCCGGCGATGATCCTGATCGTTGCGTCGGCCATCCCGTCGCGCATCCGCACGGCGGCCAAGCATCCGATGCTGGCGGCCATCAAATTCTGGGCGCTGGCGCATCTGCTCGTGAACGGCGATCTCGGATCGCTGATCCTGTTCGGAAGCTTCCTCGCGTTCGCCGTCTACGATCGGATTTCCATCAAGCGGCGGCCGGGCGTTGCGGTGCCGCCGACGCCGACGAGCCCGCTCAACGACGTGGCGGTCGTTGTCGTGGGCCTTGCGCTCTACGCATTCCTGATGTTCGGCGGGCATGGCGCGCTGATCGGCGTGCCGCTGACGAGCTTCAGCTTCGCGCCGTAACGCGCCGCGTGGGCTGATCGCCGCGATCAGTGCAGCGGAACGATGAAGTCCGTGTATTCGCCGGTTTCATTGCCGATGCCGCCATCGGAAATGATCATCGAGGACCCGGGCTTCATCACGTCCGCGATCTGCTCGCGCACGTCCTCGGGAATGGCGATGCGATCGAGGGCTGCGGCGGCGGTCTGAGGCGAGGTAGAGACCGGCGCGGGCTGTTGTTCTTTCGCCTTCGCCGTCTTGTCCTTCTTCGACTTCTTGACGTCGCTTGCCTTGTTGTAGGGGATCGATGCGACGCTCCACTGCATGCCCGTCCGGTCCGCCGTGTAGTCGAGCGCCGTGAAGACGTGCGTGCCGATGGGCTCGTCGGGTTTGTCGAAGGCGACCTCGACGTCGAACATGTCCTCGTAGCCCTGGCGGACGTAGAGGCGCTTCTTCGCGCGGCTGACGAGCACGGAGACGGGCAGGTTGCGCTTCTGCTCCATGCGCTTGGCGGCGAGTTCTTTCGAGAGGCCCCGCTGCAGGCGGGCATTGGCGCTCGCGAGTTCGTTCATGGCAGCGGTGCGCCTGGCGTCTGCCTCTGTCGCTGCGGCTTCGGCTGCCTTGAGCGCGGCGTCGGCCGATGCCCAGGCGACGCGAGCCGCTTCGGCGAGCGCCGGGTATTCCAACAGCTCGTCCTTGAGCTCGGCGATGCGTGCGTCGCGTACGGCCGGGTCCACCTTTTTCGCGGACACCTTCCTGGCGGCGGCCTTCTTGGACGCGGATTTCTTCGACTTACGCTCTTCGCGCGTGACGGGCGGGGCCTCCGGCTTTTCGAGCTCGGCAAGCTCGCGGTCGGCGCGGGCCTTGGCCTGTTCCAGCTCCTTCATTTCCGTCCTGGCCTTTTCAGCCTCTGCGCGCGCGGCGATCAGCGGCTGGCGTGCTGCGGCGGAAGCTTTCTGGGCCTGCTCGAGCAGGTTGGCTTTCTCGGCACGCTCATAACCGGCCGCGCGGATTTCGCCCGTCAGGGCTTCCATCTCGGCGCGGCGGCGCTCGCGGTAGGCGGATCGCGGGGTCGTCATGTCGGGCGTTTCCGACGCGACCGCTGTCGAGACGCCGAGGACCTGCGAAACGGTTGAAGCGCCCGCGGCGCCCGAGGCATCGGCAACCTTTACGTTGGCGGGCGCGGTGGCAACGGCCTCAGGAGGGAAAGCGGCAAACAGGCGGTCGTGCACAATCGGCACAGGCGTCACGGGCTCGCGGCTGACGATGACGCGCGTGCCCATGCTCGTCATGCCGAACAGCTTCTGAGAAAAGCCATGCGGGAGACGGATGCAGCCGTGGGACGCCGGATATCCGGGCAGCGCGCCCGCGTGCAGGGCCACGCCCGACCAGGTGATGCGCTGCATGTTCGGCATCGAGGCGCCGGCGTAGAGGTTGGAGTAGTGCTGGCGCTTCTTCTGCACGATCGAATAGACGCCGGCCGGCGTGCTGTATCCGACGCGGCCCGAGGAAACGGGCGATTCCGCGATGGGGCCGTTCGCGTCGTAGACCACCAGGCGCTGGCGGGAGAGCGATACGTTGATGACGAGCGGGCCTTTGGCCGCCGCGCGCTCCACGGCCGCCTGCGAGCCCTTCTTTTTCTTGCCGGACGGCTTGGCGTCCTCGTTCTCGATGACGGCCGGCTCAGCGCGGCGCTTGACCTTCTGCAGCTTGGCTTTCGGCGGGGCGTCGTCCCAGTTGCCGAAGAGGCCTTGCGCTTCGGCGCGGGTCGGGGCCAGCCCGGCTCCGGCGGCGAGCACGGCCGCAAGGGCGATCAGCGACAGGGCCCTGGCCGGCGAGGGCTTTACTGCCACAGGCGCGGAACACGTTGCGGGCTTGCGAATTGCAAAAAGGGGCACGACCAACCATCCCTGCCAAGCGTTTCTGGAAAAACCCAAGCGAAACAAGGCGTAGCGTCTGAGCTTTGAAAGTCTTTTATAAGACCTCAAGGTTACCAGAACATTTTCCACCTGTGCAATTCGGGAGATCACCGGTGTGAAATCTGGATGATCAGTGTGGCTGCAATGTCGATGGCGCGACCGTTGACGATGCCCGAACGCACGGCTGGCGTCGCTGCACTGCGGGGTTTAGGGTCCGCCTCCCAGAGTTTTCTTGGAGACATCAGCAGGATATGTCCCTCCATCCGCTGAGCCGCCGTTTGATGGCTCCCGACATCACCGCCATGAAGCGGGTGAAGCCGATCATCTCGCTCACGTCGTATCACGCTCACACGGCGGCGATTGCCGACAAGTACTGCGATTTCCTGCTCGTCGGTGACAGCCTGGGCATGGTCATGCACGGCTACGAAACGACCGTGCCGGTGACGCTCGACATGATGATCGTGCATGGGCGCGCCGTGGTGCGGGGCGCGAAGAAGGCGTTGATCGTGGTCGACATGCCGTTTGGCTCCTACGAGGAGAGCCCCTCGGTCGCCTTCCGGAACGCGGCGCGGGTGATGAAGGAGACGGATTGCGGGGCGGTGAAGCTCGAGGGCGGCCAGCGCATGGCGGAGACGACGCGCTACCTGGTCGAGCGCGGCATCCCTGTGATGGCGCACGTCGGTCTCACGCCCCAATCCATCAATGTTTTCGGTGGGTTCAAGACGCAGGGCCGGACGCGCGACCAGTGGGCCGCGATCGAGAACGACGCGCGCGCGGTGGCGGAAGCCGGAGCGTTCGCGGTCGTGCTGGAAGCGATGGCGGAGCCGCTCGCGGCGCGCATCACGAGCGCGATCCCGATCCCGACCATCGGCATCGGCGCGTCGTCGGCCTGCGACGGGCAGATCCTGGTGATGGAGGACATGCTCGGGCTGTCGCCGCGGGTGCCGAAGTTCGTCAAGAAGTTCGGCGCGGTCGCAACGGCCATCGAGGAGGCCATCCAAGCCTACGCCGACGACGTGAGCGGCCGCCGCTTCCCGGCCGAGGAGCACGTCTACGGCATGAAGGACGACCCCGAGCCGGAACCCCCTCAGGGCGCGGCCCAGTCACGAAAAAGCCGGAAAAGCTGAGCATTTTGCGGCCGCGGTTGAGAACCGGCAGCAGCCCGGTTCACATCATTTGCTCTCGGCGGGGTTAGCGCGCTATCAAGCGCATCTCAGCGGGCCGGTGGTCCGATCGAGTTGCGGGAGCCCCCAGTCGTGGTCACGGCTGGTCTTTCACGGCTCGGGGACGCGTTAATCACAATGGGTGCTACGGGGCTTTTATGGTCGACAATAACGACGCGCTGATCCGCGAAGTCAACGAGGAGATGCGCCGCGAGCAACTCGCAAGGCTCTGGGAACGCTACGGATATTACATCGCGGGCGCCGCTGTGGCGATCGTTGTGGTGATCGCCGGCGCCAAGCTCTGGGAGACCCAGCGGATTGCGGCGGCCAACCAGGCGGGCTCGGAGTACGAGCAGGCCGTGGACCTCGCCAAGTCGGGCAAGATCGAGGATGCCGGGAAGGCCTTCGACAAGCTCGCGGAGACCGGACCCAAGGGCTATGGCGCCCTCTCTGCGCTGGCGCACGCCGGTACGCTCCTCAAAACCGACAAGCGGCCCGAAGCCCTGGCGGTTTTCGACAAGATCGTCGCCGACAAGTCGACCGATCCGCTGCTCGCAGATTTCGCACGTATCCAAGCCGCATCGCTGCGTCTCGGAGAGGCCGACTTTACCGAGATGGAGAATCGGCTCAAGCCTTTGACCGGTGAAGGCAGCTCGTGGCGCTACATCGCCGGAGAGCTGCTCGGCACCGCGGCGCTGAAGGCCGGCAAGCTCGACGAGGCGCGCGCTACTCTGCTGCCTCTGCTCGCCGAACCCGGACTGACGCAGTCCGCGAAAGAACGCATCGATCGCCTGATGGGCGGGATTGCCACTTCGGAGCTTTCGAACGCCGCTCCGGCACCGACGACGCCTGCTGCAGCACCGGCCGAAAAGGCGGTTGAGCCGTCCGCGGCGCCCGCGGCAAGCCCGGCCAAGCCTGAGACGCCGCCGGCCGCGAAAGACTCGGAGAAGCCCGCATCTGCCCCCTAGAGTCGTTCCGGCTCAAGTGGATCGCGGAACATCTGTCGTTCTTTGTTTATCGTGCTTCGTGTTGGAAAGCCGGTGCCCACTTGTTCCGAAAGCACTCTGAGGTCGGTCCTGGAGGGTTGAATATGACGCCGCGTCGCCCGCGCAGGGCTGCAATCCTCGGTGGGCTCGCCGCGCTGGCGGCCAGCACGCTCATGGGCGGCTGCTCCGATAGCCTGCCCAGCCTGCCGAAGATGAGCGAGCTCAACCCGTTCAAGGAGACTGTGCCGCCACTGCCCGGCAAGCGCATCGCGGTGCTTCCGGCGCAGGAAAAGGCGTTCGGTGAACTCGCCGAAGCCAATGCGCCGATCGTGCTGCCGGCTCCGCACATGAACGATGCGTGGGCGCAGCCGGGCGGAGACGCCAACAACGCGCCGGGTCATCTGGCGATTTCCGGCGACACGCTGCGCCAGACGTGGAGCGTCAGCGCGGGCAAGGGCACGAACAAGGTCGGCCGCGTCTCGGCGCCGCCCATCGTTTATGACGGGCGCGTGTATGCGCTCGATTCCGACGGCAAGGTTTCCGCGTTCGCGGTGTCCGGCGGGGCCGCTGTCTGGAGCGCTACGCTCGCGCCCACGACCGACAAGACCGGCCCCGGCTTTTCAGCCATCACCCAGAACATCATGAACCTGACGGCCGACGACGGCGGCGGCTACGGCGGCGGCATCGCGGCCGATGGCGGGCGTCTCTATGCGGTCAGCGGGTTCGGCGCCGTGATTGCGCTCGATCCGGCGACCGGCAAGCGGCTCTGGGAGAAGAATATCGGCGTGCCGATCCGCGCCGCCCCGACGACGGCCGCCGACCGGCTGTTCGTGCTGACCATCGAGGGCAAGCTCTACTGCCTGTCCACGACCGACGGCACGGAGCTCTGGGTTGTGCGCGGGTTGCCCCAGCAGGCGAGCCTCGGGCTCAACGCCAGCCCGGCGGTGGACGGCGACGTGGTCGTCGTTCCCTATCCTTCGGGCGATCTCGTTGCACTGCGCATCTCGGACGGCAGCGGTCTCTGGTCGGAAAGCCTGTCGCGGTCGCGCACCACCTCGCAGCTCGCTTCCATGAGCGACGCGGCCCGGCCTGCGCTCAACAACGGCACGGTGTTTGCCATCGGCCATGGCGGGCGCATGGTTGCAACTGTCGCGTCCAGTGGCGAGCGGCTCTGGTCGCTCAATCTGCCGGGCACGCAGGCGCCCTATGTCGTCGGAGATTCCGTGTTCGTCGTCGATACGACGGGCCAGCTGATGGCGCTCAACCGGCGCGACGGCAAGGTGCAGTGGACGGTGAAGCTGCCCAATTCAAACACGTGGGCGGGTCCGGTGCTGGCCAACGGCACGCTGTGGCTCGCCTCCAAGGACGGCCAGCTTGTCGGTGTGGACGCTGCAACCGGGCGCGTGACTGGGCAGATGGGTGTCGGCGGGCCGGTGTTCATCACGCCGGTCGTGGCCCAGGGCAAGCTGTTCGTGCTGACCGACGACGCCAAGCTCATCGCCTTCAACTGAGTGGCCGGGTGAGTGGCCGGCGGGCCACGCGCGCCTCCCGTACCTCCTTGTTACTGCCGCGCTATTCGGTAAGCACATCTCCGTAAGCGGACTAGCCTCGCGAACGGCTTTGCCATTATACTCATCTTCAGTCGACCTCGCGCTCAGCGACACTCTCCTGAGCACCGGACGGGGCGGCCCAAGATGGGGGCAGAAGATGGCGGTGCCTGCCGTGCCGAAGCGTTGGAAATTTTTCGCCCTCGCCGCACTCCTCACCTTCCTGCATGTTCCTGCCGGGCGTTTGGCCGCCAGCGAAGCTTTCGATACGTCAGCCATCGAAGCGAGCGTCGTGCGCGTGATGGCGCCGATGATCGCCAATCCGGACCAGATGAGCATCGGCACGGGCTGGATCGTGCATGGCCGGCGCATCGTCGTGACCAACAACCACGTCGTTGAGGGCGGAGCGAGCTTCCATCTCGCCATGCTGGTGGACGGCAAACCGAAGGTGATCGACGCCAAGCTGCTCAGGCGGTCGCCGGACAAGGACCTCGCGGTTCTCGAAGCGGTGAGCGATCTGCCGGGCGAGGCCCTGCCACTGGCGGGCTACGAAACGAAAGCCACCACGCGCGTCATCGCCATCGGATTTCCGGGCACGGCGGACGTGGCGCTGTTCGCCGACAAGAGCACCGGCGAAATGAAGGCCGTCCGCTTCGGTCCGCAGGACGAGGACTTCTACCGGCCGACGTGGACGGAAGGCGTCGCCTCGCGCAACCTCAGCTATTTCCGCAGCATCGACGGGCCAGCGCTGCAGCATTCGGCCGCCATCAACCAGGGCAACAGCGGCGGGCCGCTGATCGACAGTTGCGGGCGCGTGCTCGGCGTCAACACGATCCGCGCGGTCGAGAACGATCCGCAGGGCGTGTTCTATGCCATTCACCCGAAGGAGATCACGCGCTTCCTGGAAGTCGCGAGCTTCTCGCCGAAGGTGATCTCGAGCACCTGCAACATCACGCCGACACAGTCCAACGCGTTCGTGTTTCCGATGTTCTTTGCGAGCCTCGCGCTCGCGGCCGCCTCGCTCTTCATCGCCTACCGCAAGCAGGTTCCGGCCGTCGTGCGGCCCGTAACGGCGGTCGCCAACCGGGTCAGCCGGGTGGTGGCGGACGCGGGCTTCGGCGACCGTGCTGCCCAGGACCGGGCGAAGCGCGAACGGCTCGCGCCGCCTCCCGCACGGCGCGCCAAGGCGCTCACGCTCGTTCCCGGGGCACCGGGGCCGGAATTCGTCATCGACCGCGAGAAGCTTTCGAGCGGGCAGCCTCTGATCGTCGGGCGTTCGCGCAGCTCGGATGTGGTGCTGACGCACGAAAGCGTGAGCCGCCGCCACGCCCGCCTCTGGCTCGACAAGTCCAACGCGCTTTGGGTCGAGGATCTCGGATCGAGCGCCGGCACGTTCATCGGCGCCGAGCGCATAACCAAGGCTATCGTGCCGCCGGGCAAATCCGTCCGGTTCGGCGCGGTGGGATATACGTTCCAACTGGGGCGAGACTTATGACATCGGCTTTCCGCTTCGCCAGCCGCTCGCGTCGCGCGGGCTGACACTCCTCACGTCAGGGCCCTGAATGGAACACGAATTCTCGCTCCCCATCGGCACGCTTCTCGCGGACGAATATCGCATCGACGGCATTCTCGGTGCGGGCGGGTTCGGCATCACTTATCGCGCGCGCGACGTGAAGCTCGATATCGACGTCGCCATCAAGGAATACTTTCCGCGCGATTTCGCCAGCCGGTCGAACACGGTGACCGTGCAGCCGCGCGGACGCAGCGAGGTCGAGCAGTTCAAGTGGGGGCTGTCGCAGTTCATCGACGAAGCGCGCCGTCTCGCACGCCTGCAGCATCCGAACATCGTGCGCTGCATGCGCTACTTCGAAGGCAACGACACCGGCTACTTCGTGATGACGTTCGAAGAGGGCCAAACGCTCGAGAACCGGTTTCCGAAGCCGCCGCAGCAGCGCGAACTCGACCAGGTGCTCGAACCGCTGCTCAACGCGCTCGAAGCGCTGCATGGGGCGGGCATCTATCATCGCGACATTTCACCGGACAACATCCTGATCCGCGACGACGGCAGCCCCGTGCTGATCGACTTCGGCGCCAGCCGGCAGGCGCTCGCGCGGCGCACGCAGACGGTGGCGGCGATCGTGAAGCCCGGCTATTCGCCGATTGAGCAGTACGACCGCGAGACGAGCCAGCAGGGCGCGTGGTCGGACATCTATTCGTTGGGCGCCACCATCTACAGCGTGATCTCGGGCGGGCCGCCGCCGGATGCGCTGTCGCGCGTGCGCAAGGATACCTACGTGCCGGCGAGCGAGACGGCGCGCGGGGCTTACAGAAGCGACTTCCTTGCCGCCGTGGACTGGGCGCTGCAGACGGATTCGGAAAACCGGCCCGTCACCATTCGCGAGTGGCGCCGCAGGCTGATGGGCAATCCGAGCGGCCGGGGTTCGGTGCCGACCGCCGCGACGCGTTACCGCCCGGACGAGGATACGAAGACCAAGGTCACGCGCTACTTCGGCGGCGGCGGCGGGGACGGCAGCTCGCCGGCCGACACCGGCAAGAGTAAGTTGCGATGGCCCGACTACGTGCTGCGCGGGGCGGCGCTCGTGATGCTCGCCGTGTTTCTGATCCGCAACTTCGGCGGCGACCCGAAGTCGACGGCGCCGCCCGGTCCCACGCCCTCGACGACGGTTGCCGATCTGGACACCTCGGAAGAGCGGCGGCTGCCGATCTTCTCCAACCACGATGCAAACGCGGTATGGGGCCGCGTGGAGCTGGTGCTGCGCCGGCTCGGCCACATGACGGGCTCGGGGACCGCCTCGATCTCCGACATCCGCGAGGGGCTCAAGGCGTACCAGGGCGCCATCGGCGAGCACCGGACGGGTATTCTGAACCAGGCGACCGTCAACCGGATCCTCGAGGAGCCGGTGGAGCTCGATGCCTACACGGTGCCGGGCGCGGTCGCGGACGGCCGCTGGCTGTATGAGCAGAATTCGGAGACGTGCACGATCTCGACGGGCGCCACGCAGATCGACGGCCGCACGCTGCTGACGCAGCGGCCGACGCTGATGTTCTCGCGCAAGCGCAACACCGATAACGTGGACGAGATCGACATCTACATGGCGAAATCGAACCTGTTCGACACGTCGCTGCCGATCAGCATGACGGCGGGAGGCACGCATCAACTGCTGCATGTGGACGCCGAGAACATCACGATGGCCCAGCAGTCCGACGGCTCGTGGTCGCGGGAAGTGACGCGGACGCTGCGCTATCACCAGGGTGAGGTGCAAATGGTGGGCGCCTCGACCTTCGGCGGCACGCTGAAACTTACGTTCTCGACCGACGGGTTCGAGCGCGCGTTCCGCGCCATGGCGGCAGAATGCGGGCCGGGCGCGACGTACTGGATCGACGATTGGGGCGCGGTGGCGAAAGATTCGGATTCGACGATCTGGCACACGACCAAGCATGGCAACGAGGAGAAGGCCAAAGAGGCCGCCATGAAGGAGTGTACGTCACGCTCGCAAACCGGCGGATGTGCGCACTATGCCTCGTTCAGGGATCAGTGCTGGTCCATTGCGAGCGGCCAGCGTGGCAAGGACGATTGGGGCACGGGCTGGGCGAATGACACGACGCTCGAATCGGCCAAGACGCTGTCGCTCGAAGCCTGCGCCAACGACGGCGGCAAGAAATGCGAGATCGTCATGCACGTGTGCGCCGACGGCTCGAACGAATGGGAAGCTTCGGCGGAGTGATGGCAGAGCCGAGGTCTGATCCGCGTTCGGCCGACATGAATGGGTTTTCGCCTCGTGCCGGATCGCAAGTTCGGGCCAATTGGCGGGGTCTGACGGGCCTGACTTAACCAAGTTTGCGGCTTTCCGGACACCGCGACAGGGCGCGGGCCCGGCGGTTCTGGCAGGTTTGCGGGCGGCTCGCCGTTGTGCCGCTTTGCTTTTCACGCCGTTTCAGGCCATAAGCGCGCCTCAGCAGAGCGTGACATGACCCCAAAAATCGCCATCGTCGGCCGCCCCAACGTCGGCAAGTCGACCCTATTCAACCGGCTCACCGGATCGCGGGACGCACTCGTCTCGGATTTGCCGGGGCTTACGCGCGACCGCAAGGAAGGCGCGGCGGAGCTTGGCGGCCATGCGATCAGCCTGATCGATACGGCCGGCCTCGAAGTGGCGCAGCGCGGCTCGATTGCCGACCGCATGCGGGCGCAGACCGAGGCCGCGATCGAGCAGGCCGATCTGGTGCTGTTCGTGATCGATGCGCGGGCGGGCGTGACGGCCACGGATCAGACGTTCGCCACCACGGTGCGCGCGTCGGGCCGTCCGGTGGTGCTGATCGCCAACAAGTGCGAGGGTCGCACCTCCGACAGCGGGTTCTACGACGCCTTCAAGCTCGGGCTTGGCGAGCCGGTGGCGATTTCCGCCGAGCATGGGCTCGGCCTTTCCGACCTCGAGCGCGACGCAATGGCGGCGCTCGGTCTCAAGGCGAAGTCCAAGCCGAAGCGGCGGGATGGCGATGCGCCGGAGGAAGAGCCTGCCGAGCGCGTCAAGCCGCTGCGCGTGGCGATCGTCGGCCGGCCGAACGCGGGCAAGTCCACGCTCGTCAACGCTCTGATCGGCGAAGATCGCATGATCACGGGGCCGGAGCCGGGGTTGACGCGCGATACGGTCGCGACCGACATCCAGTGGAACGGGCAGACCATCAAGCTGTTCGACACGGCGGGCCTCAGGCGCCGCGCCAAGATCACGGAACTGGCAGAGAAGCTTTCGGCGGGAGATTCGCTGAAGGCGATCCGCTTCGCCGAGGTCGTCGTGCTCCTGATCGATGCGGACCGCGGGCTCGAACACCAGGATCTCAGCATCGGCGAACTCGTGACGGAGGAGGGGCGCGCGCTTGTCATCGCCGTCAACAAGTGGGACCTCATCGAGGACAAGCAGAAGTTCCTCAAGGCGATGTTCGACAAGATCAGCATAGGTCTGGCCCAGGTGCCGGGCGTTGCGGTGGTGCCGATCTCGGCGGCCAGCGAAAAGGGGCTCGACAAGCTGCTCCGTGCCGTCGTGACAGCGTCGGAAATCTGGAACCGGCGCGTTGCGACGCCGAAGCTCAACCGCTGGCTTCAGGAAGCGCTGGCGCGTCATGCGCCGCCGGCTCCCTCGGGGCGACGCCTCAAGATCCGCTACATGACGCAGCCCTCGACGCGTCCGCCGACATTCGTTGCGTTCTGCACGCGGCCCGATGCGTTGCCGCAGACGTACCAGCGCTATCTGGTGAACAGCCTGCGCGAGGCGTTCGATCTGCCCGGCGTGCCGATCCGCCTCAATCTGCGCAGCGGCGACAATCCGTTTGCGCCCAAACGGCGGGGCGGCTAGGTGGTTTCGCTAGCGCGCTGTATTGACCGCATTAATTTCGACTGCCGGGTGCTTTTTCTGCGCGGCCCAAGCCGCGCAAGAGGCGTTTTCCCGCCCATTTCACGTCTTCGACAGCGCCTACAATGACGCTGGCGCGGGCCAGGCGTGCGGGCTAATTTCCGGCAGGGATCCGGCCGGCCAAGAGCAAAAAACCAAAACAGGAAACACGATGTCCGAAAGTGTCAGTTCAGTTCCGGCGGCGGCCGTGCGGCGCGCCATTCGTACCGCGGTGATCGCGATGGTCGCGACCTCGTTCGTGTCCTTCGAGGCGAGCGCCTACAGCAAGAAGGTCGAGAACGCGTGCCGCGGCGATTACAACACGCACTGCCCGGCCTACAAGGAGGGCTCGTCGGCCCTGCGCAGCTGCATCACGCTGGCCGGCAAGCGCGGCAATCTCAGCAAGCAGTGCTTCGACGCGCTCGTGGACGCAGGCATGGTGCCGAGGAAGTATCTGAAGAAGAAGTAGTGCGTCTCTGCTTGGCCCGACGGGAGACGATGCGTCTTCGCGGGCTGTCGCGTGATCAGGAATCGCGCGGGGAAGGCTGGGGCGAGCTGGAATCGCAGCGGGCGGGAGCATGGCAGCGAACCCGAAGATGCTGCCTCACTCACCGCCCGCACGGGCGTCACCACTTGATGGCGCCGCACCGGACTTCGGTAGATAGGTGACGCGCTCTCAAACATCAAGGCCTCAATTTTCCTGAGTGCCTCGATGACTCGTTTTCGTTTCTCTCTTTCGTGAACCCTTGGCGCGCATGACAGATGAGACGGCAGAGGTTCTGTTCTACCACCTCGAGCGCACATCGCTCGAGGGCGTGCTGCCGTCGCTTCTCGCGCGCACGCTCGAGCGCGGCTGGCGCGCCGTGGTGCAGGCGGGCAGTCAGGAGCGGCTCGACGCAATCGATCTGTTTCTCTGGACTTACGACGATGCGAGTTTTCTACCGCATGGCACGCTGCGCGACGGCGATCCCGCGCGCCAACCGGTCTATCTGACGCTCGGCGACGATACGCCCAATGGAGCGGGCGTGCGCTTTGTCGTCGACGGCGCGGAACTCGCGGAATACCGGGGTTTTTCGCGCATCGTGTGCATTTTCGACGGCCGTGACGCCGAGGCGTTGGGGAGGGCGCGAAGCCAGTGGCAGGCGGCGCGTGCAGCCGGATGCACCGTGACCTACTGGCGACAGTCAGCCGACAGTGGACGTTGGGAGAAGCAGGGCTGAGGCAGGCGATTGCGCGCCGTCCCTCCTGTTGTCCTGCTTGGCTGAAGCTCCCTAAGCGTCGGTCAGTTTCTTGCTTTCCTTGACGAACGCCGCGCAGGCGTCGGCGCACGCCTTGCACACCTCATGATGGCCTTCGTGCTTGCGGCAGACCTTCTCACAGTCGGCGCAGATGTCGCCGCATACTTTCGCCAGCTCCTTCAAGCGAGGCGCATCGTTTGCCGCGAGGCGTGCGACGGCGGTGCACACCGGCATCATGGCGAACACGCTTTCCAAGCACTCGGCGAGCATGGTGTCGCCCTTGGAGAGGCTCTCGACGCAGTGCGGCACGCAGGCTTCGCCGCGGCGCACGCAGTCGATGGCCGCATCGACGAGAGCCTGATGCTGGGAGGACGCCTTGCCGTTTGCGCCATGGTGATCGTGATGGTCGTGGCCGGCGTGCGGATCCTCGGCGCGGGCGGCTGTTCCGCCGGCGACGAGGGTGGCGGCTCCTGCGAGTGCGGCGCCGCCAAGGGCCAATGCAGACCGGCGGTTCAGACCTTCTTGCGTGCTCATGGTGCGATCCTCGCTGTCAGACAGAGATGATACCTCGACAAACTTCTACGTGTGTCGCGCGGAGCTTCGCCAAACCTAGCCCGGCTGAGGCTCTTTGGAATGCACCTGATCGATCCGTCCGGGGCGCTCCTTCAGGAAGGCCGTGAGATCGAGCGTCATGTGGTGAATGTGGTCCGGCAGCTCGGTCCACGTCTTCATCTGCTGCTGGACAGGATGGTCGAGATAGCTCGAATGGACGAGCACTGTCGTCATGCCGAGGTCATGCGGTACGGCAAGGTTCATCGGCATGTCCTCGAACATCGCCGCGCGGGTCGCATCGACGCTGTGGCGGCTGATCATGCGCTGGAACGCGTCGGCCTCCGGTTTCGGGACATAGGCGCATGCGGCGACGTCGCAGATGTCCTCGAACAGGTCGAGTACGCCGAGTTTTTCCGCTACGCGCTCGGCGTGGCGGTACGATCCGTTGGTGAAAATCAGCCGTCGACCCGGGAGCGCTTTGATTTCCGCGCGCAAGGCCGGTGACGCTTGGATCGCCGAGAGGTCGATGTCGTGCACGTAGGCGAGATACTCGGCCGGATCGAGCTTGTGGATTTTCATGAGGCCGGCGAGCGTCGTGCCGAACTGCCGGTAGTACGTTTTCTGCAAATGGCGGGCATAAACCAGCGGCACGCCCAAATATCGGGCGATGAACTCGCCCATGCGCCGGTCGACCTCGGCGAAGAGGTTGCACTCGGCGGGATATAGCGTGTTGTCGAGATCGAAGATCCAGACGTCGGTGCGGTCAAAGCCACGCGGGAGCTGCCCTGCGCGCGGCGCGAGCAATGCCGGTTTCCCGGCGCCGGCCGCTTCCGGCGGTTGCTTGGTGGCGCGGCCTGCGGTCATCAGGCTTTCTTCGGTTTGGGTTTCCGGCGGCCGACGAGCGTGCCCGCGCCGTGATCGGTGAGCAGCTCGAGCAGCACGCTGTGCGGCACCTTGCCGTTGATGATGACTACGGCCTCGACGCCGGCCTCGACGACCTCGATGCAGCCTTCGATTTTCGGAATCATGCCGCCCGTGATGGTGCCGTTGCGGATCAGCTCCTGGGCTTCGTCCACCGCGAGGTCGGCAATCAACTGGCCGTTCTTGTCGAGCACGCCTTCGACGTCGGTCAGAAGCAGCAGGCGCTTGGCCTTCATGCGGGCCGCGAGCGCGGACGCGAACGTGTCGGCGTTGATGTTCAGCGTCTCGCCATCGGGAGAAATGCCGATCGGGGCGATGACGGGAATGAGATCGGACTTCGAGATGACGTCGACGATGTGCGGGTTGACCTGCAGCGGGTCGCCCACGAAGCCGATGTCGACGTCGGTGATCTCGTTCGTCTTGGGGTCGGCCATCCTGGTGATCTTGCGCGCGATCATCAGGTTGGCATCCTTGCCGCAGATGCCGACGGCCTTGCCGCCCTGACGGTTTATGGCGAGCACGATGTCCTTGTTGATGCGGCCGGCGAGGACCATTTCAACGACTTCGACCGTGGCCTTGTCCGTCACGCGCAGGCCGTTGACGAACTCGGAGGTGATGTCGAGCTTCTTCAACATGGTGGCGATCTGCGGACCGCCGCCGTGAACGACGATCGGGTTCACGCCCGACTGCTTGAGGTAGACGATGTCCTTGGCGAAGGCGTCCGAAAGCGCCTGGTCGCCCATGGCGTGGCCGCCGAACTTCACGACGACGGTCTCTTCGTCGTAGCGCAACATGTTGGGCAGGGCTTCCGCAAGAATGCGGGCCTGGACGTGTGCCGAAACTTCCTTCGGATCGAAGCTGCCCTGGGCCACGCCCGGCATATCCTTCACGTTCGCCATCGTTCGTTCGGCTCCTGCTGCGCGCCGCTCACCCCGGATTTCCGGCCCGGTCCGCGTCCGGCAGGCACATATACCTGTTGGGGGCCGCGTCTCAACGGATTTCCTACACAATCGCGCGCCAAGATTACGCGTTGAGTTCGCCGGGCTTGGGGTCCAACATTGCCTGAACTGGGATCATAACGTCATATCCCGTATGGGAGATTCGGCGGAGATTCGGTTCGTTTTGTCCTGGCTGCGCCTGTTTTCGGCAGCGGCGGGGACGGGCGGGCGGGCGGCGTTCAAAGGGAAGCCTGAATGACGACCATGATCGTCGACGATCTCGGCAGAATTCCTATGTCGCCCTACCTGACGGCGACGCTGACGCGCGCGGCGGACTATGCAACTGCGCAGAGCCACCGCGAAGTCGGGCTCGAGCATCTGCTCCTGGCGCTGACGGAAGACCCCGAGGCGACGGTCGTCCTCAAGGCGAGCAACGTCGATCTGGCGCAGCTCTCGGCCGAGGTGTCGGAGTATCTCGGCCGTTCCGACGACCGCCTGCAGCCCGACAGCAACCAGACAACGGCCATCTCCACCGACCTGAGGCGCATCCTGGAAGCCGCAGCGGCGGCCGCGCGGCAGGGACGGCGCCGCGAGATCAACGGTGCGATCGTGCTCGCCGCCATCGTCGGCGATGGAACCAGTGCGGCGGCGAATTTCCTGCGCGTGCAGGGGTTGACGTTCGAGGAGGTGATCCGGGCGCTGCAGCGCGCCGCGCCGGTTGCGCCGCCACCGCCGGCTCCTGCTCCGACAGCACCAGGTCCGGCACCAGCCCCGGCCCCTGTTTCCGCGCCGGCCCGGCCGCCGGCTCCCGCCCCCGCGCCTCCTCCTCCGCCCCCGGTCGCAGCACCCGTGCCGCGTCCCGAGCCTCAGCCGGCACCGGCTCCTATTCCCGCGCCGCCGCCGCCAGCACCTGCGCCGGCTCCGCGCTATCCGTCGCCTCCGCCGACCGATTTCACGCAGCCTGCCAGCACGGAAGAAATTCTGGCGTCGGCGCGTGAGCGGCTGCAGAACCGTCCCGATCCGCGCGAAAGCGCGTCCGGTTCCGGGTCGGTCACTTTGCCGCGCGCGAACTACCCGGATCTCGGCGGCCCGCCGCATCCGGCCCCTTCGCCCGCCGCGCCGCCGGAGCCGGAGGCCGACCCTTACGCGAACTTCGGGCAGACCGCGCCGGGCGCGCAACTCGACGACGGGCTCGACAACATTCCGGCGCCCTGGCCGGCGGAGCCCGAGGAGCCGATTGCCGCTCCCGCGCCGTCGCTCGATGCCGGGCGACACACGCCGCGCGCGCCTGCGCCGTTTCCGCAATCTCCCGTGCCGAACGCACGTGCGCAGGACGTGCCGCGGACTGGGCCGCCCGCCGCTTCGGAACGGCGGCGCGCTGCGTCGTCAGGGCCGTTCGTCGGCTCCTGGCCGCTTATCGAAGCCGGGCAACTGATCGAGAACATTCCACGCCGCATGCGCGTGGCGCTGCCGGTCGTGGTGGAAGCGCGGATCGCGCGCGCCGACGTCAAGGCGCTGGCCGAGGGGCTTGCGGGCGGCGGGGCGGTGTTCCGGCACGAGGTCGTGGTGACGAAGGCGATGTCGGTGCGGTTGCGCGCGCCGGAAGGCGGCTTCTCGATCGAAAACCGCTCGCCCGAAACGCAGTGGATCGAGAACGTGCTGGGGCTTGCGAGCGATGACTTCGCGAGCTGGCGCTGGACGGTGACGCCGCGAACGCGCGGAAAGCGGCAACTGCAGCTCATCGTGTCGGCGCGTACGGTCGGCGCGGACGGCGTGACGGCCGAGACGGCGCTGCCGGATCAGGTCATCGAGGTGCGGGTCGCGACGAACTACGGCCGCACGGCCAAACGCTGGGCGGGCTGGATTGCGGCTGCCGTCGTGGGCGGCCTGCTGGCCAAGTTCGGCGAGATGGGGTTCGTGATCGTGAAGCTTCTCATCGCCAAGCACCTTGGCGGCTGACGTCGTCTCCGGGCCGATGCCGTCTCCCATCATCCGCAGCTTCCCGCCCATCGCCGCTCCGGATGCGCGTTTGCTGATCCTGGGCAGCATGCCCGGCGTCGCCTCGCTCGACGCCGGTCAGTACTACGCCCACCCGCAGAACGCATTCTGGCGGATCATGGGGGAGATCGCCGGCGCGGGACCCGACAAGGACTACAAAGAGCGAGAGCGCATTCTCCATGCGCGCGGGATCGCCGTCTGGGATGTGCTGAAATCGTGCGTGCGTCCCGGCAGCCTCGACGCCGATATCCGCGATGAAGTTCCGAACGACTTTGCGGCCTTCTTTGCCGCGCATCCGGGCATCGTTCGCATCGGCCTCAACGGCGGTAAGGCGGCGGCGAGCTTCAAGGCGCACGCGGCGCGCTTCTGCCCGCAGGGCGTGATGGTCACGACGCTGCCCTCGACGAGCCCGGCGCATGCGGCGCGGAGCTTTGCCGAGAAGTGCGAGATGTGGCGCGCGGGGCTTTGCTTGTAGGGCCCGGAGGTTTCGCCGAGCCTTAGAACGGCGCTTTGTCGAGCTTCTGGAACTTGGCCGAAATATCGCCGGAGAGGTCGATGTTGTCGGGGTCGATCTCCCATGCGGGGGCGCCTTCGGTCAGATCGAACTTGGCGAGGTCGGCCCATACGACGTTCGGGCTAGTTGTGAGCTCGAAGAAGTAGCGCTTGTCCGTGAGGTTGAGCGCGGTGCGGTATTCGGTGTTGTAAATTCCGAAGCCCTTGTACGGCGCGCCGAACGGCACGGAGACGTTGCGCATGATGGCGAGGATCTGCGCGATGGCCTGGCGCTCGTTTTTCGGCTCGGTCAGCATCGCGGAGTAGTAGGCGGCGCGCTGGAAGCGATCCCGAGGATTGACGTTTCCGGGTAGCGTCATGTCGCTGCTCGGTTTGGAGAAGTCGAGTTTCCCCAGAAGGGCGAGCTGCTGATCGAACGGCGGGTCGTTGGTCATGATCCGGAATTCGCTGCCGTGATGCACGACCGGTTTGCCTTCGATGTACTCGATGATGGCCGAGTCGCCGGTTGCGTCTTCGAGCGCGAAATAAACGTTGGCCTTGTGCCCGTGCGCTTCGGCCATCACGATCTGGACCTTGTCGAGCAAGGCCAGGGCTTCGGCGACGGTGGTGGCGTTGTCGAGCGCGTATTGGGCCCAAAGACCTGCGTGAATGGCGGGCTTGGCGGCGTCGCGCGGGCCGAAGTCGGTCGCGTTCAGATAGAGCAGGTGGGCGCCGAGCCCGTGTTCGTTGAGGCCGTCGACCGTGCCGATGCCGTAGATCGTGGTGACGATGCTGCCGTACTTCGACGTCCACTTCGCCGCGTTCTCTTTGACGGTGACGTCGGGGCCGACCTTGCCGCCGTCGCGCGCGGTGCCCCGCGGGAATACGGCGAGCTTGGGCATGGTGCTTTCCGGCCAGTCCATCGTGCGGCCGCTGACTTTGGCGAGCGCGTTGGTGTTCCAGAATACGCGGGTGCAGGCGAAGGCGTCAGTGGTGGCCAGCACGGCGATGCTGGACCCAAGGGCCGCAGCGGTCATCGCTACGGTGTTCAGCTTGCGGATCATTGGAGCCCCACATGACTGCGATGAAGACTGCCGAAGTCTCGACTTCCCGGTGCGGGGACGCAAACGCGCACGCCCAAGCCGGTTAATAAGGTGATCTAGTGTCGAACTGAGGTCGCGGGGCGCCGCGTCAGGCAGCGAGGTGGCGACAAGAGGCGGTTTCGCTACTCGCGCAGGAGAGCCGCAATCGTGGCGCGAAGCTCAGCCATGCCGTCGCCCTGCTCGGATGACGTTGCGAGCACGATCGGGAAGGCGGCCGGATGGGAGGAGAGCTCGCTCTCGGTCTTGGTCCGCACGGCTGCGAGGGCGGCCACGGAAATCTTGTCGGCCTTGGTGAGGACCACCTGATACGGCACGGCGGTCGTATCGAGCATCTTCATGATCTCGCGATCGACGGCCTTGATGCCGTGACGGCTGTCGATCAAGAGAAACACGCGGCGAAGCGTGGGGCGGCCGCTGAGGTACGTGCGGACGAGCGCCGTCCAGGCTTCCACCTTCTCCTTCGGCGCCTTGGCGAAGCCGTAGCCGGGCATATCGACCAGATAGAGCGGGTCGTCGTGCGGCGTGAAGAAGTTCAGTTCCTGCGTGCGGCCCGGCGTGTTGGACGTGCGCGCGAGGCCGCCATGGCGGACCATGGCGTTGATCAGGCTCGACTTGCCGACGTTGGAGCGGCCGGCAAAAGCGACCTCCGTCCAGCCGTCGACCGGCAAACCTTCGAGCGCCACCACGCCCTTGACGAACTGCCACGGCCGCAGCACGAGGCGTTCACCGGCCTCGATGTCTTCAGGCGTGAAGAGGGCGTCGGCGGCGGTCATCCCTTTGATTCTGACTTACGGCCGAACAATCGACCAAAGGGAGCGAACGTGCGCTTGAGATTGTCCATGAGGTGGACCGGCACGCCCTGCTTGCTCGAGATGTACCACTGCTGGGCAATCGAGAGCACGTTGTTCCAGGCCCAGTAGATGACGAGGCCGGCCGGGAAGGCTGCGAGCAGAAATGTGAACAGCAACGGCATGTAGCTGAAGATCTGCTGCTGGACCGGATCAGGCTGCGGCGGGTTGAGCTGCATCTGGACCCACATCGTGATGCCCATGATGAGCGGCCAGACGCCGATGTGCAGGTATTCCGGCACCATGAAGGGCAACAGGCCGAACAGGTTGAAGATCGAGGTGGGGTCGGCCGACGAGAGATCGCGAATCCAGCCGAAGAACGGCGCGTGGCGCATGTCGATGGAGACGAACAGCACCTTGTAGAGCGCGAAGAATACCGGGATCTGAACCAGGATGGGCAGGCAGCCCGCGAGCGGGTTGATCTTTTCCTTCTGGTAGAGCGCCATCAGCTCCTGCTGCTGCTTGGCCTTGTCGTCCTTGTAGCGCTCGCGAAGCTGCTCCATCTGCGGCTGCAGCTTCTTCATCTTGGCCATGCTCTCGTAGCTCTTGTTGGCGAGCGGGAAGAACAGGCCCTTGACGATCACGGTCACGGCCAGAATGGCGAGACCGAAGTTGCCGAGGATGCCGTAGAGCCAATCGAGAACGTAATAGAGCGGCTTGGTGATGAAGTAGAACATGCCCCAATCGACGAGCAGCTCGAACTTCTGGATGTTGTGCTCGACCTCGTAGGCTTCGATGACTTTCACCTGCTTGGCGCCGGCGAACAGCTTGCCATCGGTCTTGTAGGTGGAACCGGCGGCGACGGGCACAACGCCGAGCTGATAGTCGGTCCAGAACACTTCCTGGCCGCCTGCGCCCGCGCGCTGGCCGCGGAAGCTGCCGGCGTAGGTCGCCTTCTGATCCGGGATCAGGGCCGCGGCCCAATACTTGTCCGTGATGCCGAGCCAGCCGCCGGTCTTGCCGTCGAAGCTCTTGGCGCCGCCGTCCTCGAGGACGTCGTGATAGGTGATCTCCTTCAGGCCGGCGTCGCCGGGGACGCCGATCAGGCCTTCATGGATGACGCTGTAGCCCGACGTCTTCGGCGTGCCGAAGCGGTAGAGGCGCGCGTAGGGCGTGAGGATGACATCGCCCGAGGTGGTGTTTTCCACCTCGTCGGTGATGGACAGCATGTACTGCTTGTCGACGGAGATGACGCGGCGGAACTTGAGGCCCTGGCCGTTGTCCCAGTTCAGGGTGACCGGCGTCTCCGGCGTGAGCTTAGCGCCTGCTTGAGCCTGCCAGACGGTTTCGCTGTCCGGCAGCGGCACCTGCGAGCGGGCGGCGCCCTGCCAGCCGTATTCGGCGAAGTAGGCGTGTGCTGCGCCGAGCGGCGAGAACAGCACGACCTTCGGGCTCTTGGGATCGACGGTCTCGGTGTAGTTGACCAGCTTGAGGTCGTCGATCAGGCCGCCCTTGAGCGAGATCGAACCGCTCAGAGAGGGCGTCTCGACCGGAACGCGTGCCGACTTCGAGAGCGCCTCGTCGCGCGTCGCGGTCGGCAGCGCCGTCATCGATTGGGCCGGGGATGTGGTGCTCGGCACGGCCGCGCCGGGGGTGGTGGCGCCGGGCAGGGCGGGAGTTGCGGCGGGCGCCTCGGCCTGGCGCGCGGCCTCCTGCTTGGCGGCGGCTTCGCGCTTGGCGTGCTCCTGCTGCTCCTTGATCTGGGGTCCGGCGTAGAACACCTGCCAGCCCAACATCACCGCCATGGACAGAGCGACGGCAATGAGCAGGTTTTTATTGTCGTCCGGACGCTGGCTCATGAAGACCTCAGATAGCGCGGTTTCGGCTGCGCGTGTCCCAAGGACGGCGGCCCCGCAAATTTCAGCTCGGCTCTCTTACATCCCGCGCGGCGGTGCTGGAACGGGTGATTTGAGCGCGGTCCCAATCAGCCCCGTCAGGGCGATCGCTCTTTTTTCGTGACCGCCGCAGGGTGATGCACGCGTTGCAATGCGCGTTCAAGGTCTTTCTTGAGGTCGGCGAAGGTCCGGTCGAGAGCGGCCAAACGGGCGACCAGCACGTAGTCGTGGTTGGAACGGGCAAGCGTCGGAGCGACCATTCCGACGACAGCCTTCAGCCGGCGGCGGATGCGGTTGCGGATCACGGCGCCGCCGAGCTTTTTGGTGACGGTGAAGCCGAAGCGGGGGCCATCCGTGGCTTGGGCTGCGGGCGTGGCGTGGGCTGCGGGTTCGGATGCTTCGGGCGAGGAAGGGCTGGCGACGCTGGAGATGCGCGGGCGCGTTTCCACGACGAATGAGGGCGTCGCGAACCGCGCGCCCCCTCTAAGTCTCAGGAATTCCGAACGTTTTTTGAGCGTTGCAACCGCCACGGCGCCGCCTCCCGATCAACGGGTCACTGCTGCGCCAGGGCGTCGCCCGGCACTAGGCCGACAGGCGCTTGCGGCCCTTCGAGCGGCGACGTGCGATGACCTTGACGCCACCTGCGGTTGCCATGCGGGCGCGGAATCCGTGCCGGCGCTTGCGCACGAGCTTGCTCGGTTGATAGGTCCGTTTCACGGGAGTACTCCAGTCAAAGCCAATTGCGAACAGCAACGAGGACGGCGAAATGCGCCATCCCAGGCCGCTCGTGATGAGATGAGCGGCTTATAAGTGGCACGCTGCGGCAAGTCAATTGCGTTGGACCGCCCGATGGCAGCGGCTGGCCGCGCATCCGGTCGCGCGCGGGAAGCTCCTGGCGCTTTGGTGCTGCAACCTTCACCAACGTCGCTTTTAAGGGCGGGGCACGCAGGACTCAAGCCGCGGTGGCGGCGTGCCTTACGGCGCAAGGACCTTCTGGCGCGAAGGTCTTCTGGTGCAAAGACATGGGGCGAATGGTCCGAATGCGTGGCTTCAGAGCCGGATTCACACCCTGCACCCAACTTGGTCGTTCGCATCTCCGTCGATGAGCCTCTAAGGCCTTGCCTTGGCGGCAAAGACCGAGGAAATCTCGGTTAACACGATCCGGAGCGCATGTTCATGAGCCAACCTCCCCGCTTCACCCCGCAGACGCAGCGTTCCCCGGAGAGCGGCGGTGGCGGCGCGCCCTCCGAGACGACAGGCGACGTGCATGTCGCAGGGGAGCCGCTGGAGGTCGATATCTGCGTCATCGGCGCGGGTGCGGGCGGGCTCGCGGTTGCGACCGCGGCGGCCGCATTCGGACGTCGGGTGGTGCTGGTCGAAAAGCAGAAAATGGGCGGCAGCGGGCTGCATGCCGGCTGCGTGCCCGGCAAGGCGCTGATCGCTTCGGGGCGGCGGGCGCATGCCATGCGGACGGCGGGGGCATTCGGCATTGCGCCGGTCGAGCCGCAGATCGATCTGCGCGCGGTGAGCGCGCATGTACGCGGCATCGTTTCAACGCTGGCCCCGAACGCCTCGCTCGAGCGCATGACCGGGCTCGGCGTGCGCGTGATCCTGGCGGCTGGGCGGTTTCTCGACAAGCGCACGCTGCTGGCCGGGGACTATCGCATCACGGCGCGGCGCTTCGTGATCGCGACCGGCTCGTCATCGACCGTGCCGCCGATCGAGGGCCTCGAAGGCTGCCCCTTCTATACGGACGACACGATCGGGGAGGTCGATCGCAAGGTGACGCATCTCGTCGTCATCGGCGGCGGGGCGACGGGGCTCGAGCTTGCACAGGCGCATCTTCGCCTCGGCGCGCGGGCGACCGTCATCGATGGAGCGCGCGCGCTCGGCCGCGACGATCCCGAGGCCGCGTCCGTCGTCGTGGCGGCGCTGCGGTCCGAAGGCGTCGACATCCGCGAGGGCACCAAAGTCGAGCGGGTCGAGAAGATGGCGGGGTTCGTGCGCGTGCACGTCTCCACTATTCACGGCTTCGAGACGGTGGACGCTTCTCATCTCGTGATCGCGGTCGGGCGCACGCCCAATCTCTCCGATCTCAATCTTGCCGCCGCCGGCATCAAGCACACGCGCAACGGGATCGCGGTCAACAGGGGCTTCAGAACGTCGAACCGGCGCATCTATGCCATCGGCGACGTGAACGGCAGTGCGCCGTCCAACCATTCGGCGGCCTATCAGGCGGAGGTGGTTCTTAAACGCGCCCTGTTCTGGCTGCCGGCGAAGGCGAACAAGGCCATCGTGCCAAGCGTGACCATGACCGATCCGGAGCTCGCACAAGTCGGCATGAGCGAGGACGAGGCGCGGGCCGCGCGGCATCGCGTGCACGTGCTGCGCTGGCCGTTCTCGGAAGTCGACCGGGCGCAGATCGATCGCACGGTGCTGGGGCACGCGAAGATCGTGACCAGCAGCAAAGGGCAGGTTCTGGGCGCGACGATCGTGGGGCCGAGCGCGAGCGAGCTGATCCAGGTGTGGTCCCTCGCGGTTGCGGAGAAACTGCACGTCAAGGCGATGGCCGCGCACGTGGCGCCGTATCCGAGCCTTGGAGAAGTTTCCAAGCGGGCCGCCGTGCGCCATTTTTCCCAGCTACCCGGGAACCCGAAGACCCGCAGAATCATCGATCTTCTCTCCCGGCTTGGTTAGCGCGGCGCGTTGCGGCGTATACAAGGCAGGGTTGCCGTAACGGGTTCATCGTGACGTCGGGCGACGGGTGACATCACGGGCTCGAAGTGTCAGAGTCAGCCTCGCCTTTTCGCGTCGGGCCGAAGGCGGCCGGGCGCACGCATGTGCGCAGCCCTCACGTCCGGCGCGTGTGGCGTGTCTCCCTTCGGCCGCCCGCAACGCGAGGCCTCACTTACTTGAGCGAGCAAATTTTTCGACATGGACGAGCGTGTCAGCGAACCGACGGAGAAGAAAGGCACGGCCATCTGGCCGTGGCTCCGCGAGCGCATGGCTGCAGCGCGTCATGGGTGGCTCGGCATCGGGCTCTCGGCCAAGCTGCTGGTGCTGACCGCACTGTTCGTCACGCTCGCTGAAATTCTGATCTTTCTGCCGGCCATCGCTAACTACCGGATCAGTTGGCTCAACGACCGGCTGACCGCGGCCAACGTGGCGGCGCTCGCGGCGGAAGCCGTTCCGGGACGCACGGTGCCGCCGGCGTTACGCAACGAGCTGGTGCGAACGGCGCTGGTGCGCGCGGTCGCCATTCGCCGCGGCGGCGCGCGCCGCCTGGTGCTGCCGCCGGTGACGGAGCTCACCATCGACCAGCACTTCGACCTGCGTGAGCCGACCGATCTCACCCTCGTGCAGCAGCTCTCGCTGCGCCTGTCGCAGATCGGCGATGCGGTCAACGTGTTCTTCGCGCCCGACGATCGCGTGATCCGCATCGTGGGATTGCTCGGGCCGCGCTACGACGACGTCATCGAGGTGGTGCTGCCGGAGGAGACGCTGAAGCGGGCGATGGTCCGCTATGGCATGAACATCGTCTATCTCTCGATCATGATCTCGCTGATCACGGCGGCGCTCGTCTATTTCGCAATCAGCGCGCTGCTCGTGCGGCCGATGATGCGGATCTCGCACAACATGCTGAGCTTCGGAGAGAACCCAGAGGATTCGAGCCGCATCATCACGCCGTCCGGCCGGGCGGACGAGATCGGCATTGCGGAGCGCGAGCTGGCGCACATGCAGCGGCAGTTGACGCAGGCGCTGTTCCAGAAGAACAGGCTGGCGCAGCTCGGGCTCGCCGTCAGCAAGATCAGCCACGACCTGCGCAACATGCTCGCGAACGCGCAGCTCATTTCGGATCGCCTGACGACGATCCCCGATCCGACCGTGCAGCAGTTCGCGCCGAAGCTGATCGCCTCGCTCGACCGCGCCATCAACTTCTGCAACACATCCCTGCGGTTCGGGCGCGCCGAGGAAGCGGAGCCGCGGCGCGAGCTGATGCGCCTCAAGCCGCTGCTCGACGAGGTGGCGGAGGGTCTGGGGCTCAGCCGCGATGGAAAAATCGCGTGGATCGCCGACGTCGACGACCAATTGCTGATCGACGCCGATCACGAGCACTTGTTCCGCGTCTTGAGCAACCTGACGCGCAACGCGGTGCAGGCTATCGAGAGCAAAAGCGACCATGACAAGGCCGACGCCATCGAAGTGAAGGCGTGGCGCGACGGACGCCGGGTGTTCATCGAAATTTCGGACACCGGCCCGGGCGTGCCGAAGCGCGCGCGCGAAACGCTGTTCCGTCCCTTCCAGGGCACGACGCGCAAGGACGGGTCGGGCCTCGGGCTCGCCATTGCATCGGAACTGGTCGGCGTGCACGGGGGCAAGCTGGAGCTGGTCGATGCCGGGCTCGGCGCGGCCTTCCGGATCGAAATCCCCGACCGCGCCGTTCGCTGAGACGCACCACGCGCTGGGCGGGGCCCGCGCCTTCTTTCTCCAAGTGCTTGTGCGCGCCTCAGTATTTCCGGGCGCACGTGCCCTTCAGCTTGTTGTCAGGTTCGGCCTTTAAGGGCCTGTGACGCTGCAAGCAACGGGCGCGATGAGAATCCTGCTGATCGAAGACGAGGCGCTGCTGGGCGGGGCCGTAGCTGCGCACCTGCACAAGCTCCATGCCGTCGACTGGATGCAGTCGCTGGACGCGGCTTCGGAAGCCATGCGCACCGTCGACTACGATCTCGTGCTGCTCGACCTCGACCTTCCCGACGGCCATGGGCTCGACTTTCTGGTTTCCGTGCGGAAATCCGGGCGGGACGTTCCCGTCATCATCATCACGGCGCGCGATCAGGTGCGCGACCGGATTCAGGGCCTCAATGCCGGGGCGGACGACTACGTGCTGAAGCCGTTCGACCTCGACGAGCTGTCGGCGCGCATAAATTCCGTTCAGCGCCGGGCGATCGCGATGGCGAACCCGCAGCAGACCATCGGCGATCTCGTGATCGATCAAACGGCGCGCCGGGTTTCAAAAGGGGGCGTCGAGATTTCTCTCACGGCGCGCGAGTGGGCCGTGCTCGAGTGCTTCACGCAGCGTCTCGGCGCCGCCGTGTCGAAGGCCAAACTCGAAGACGTGCTTTGTGCATTCGGCGCCGAGATCGAGAGCAATGCGGTCGAGGTCTATGTCAGCCGGTTGCGCAAGAAGCTCGGAGCTGAGTCTATCCGCACGTTGCGCGGCCTCGGCTATCGGATGGATCGCTGAGCCATGGCGCGCTGGACCATCAGGCAGCGGCTTCTCAAAACCCTGATCGGGCTGGTTGCCGTGCTCTGGGTGTCGGGCGTGACGATTGCCGGCCTTACGGTGCGGCACGAACTCGACGAGGTGTTCGACAGCGCGTTGCGGGAGACGACCGGGCAGATCATTCCCATTGCCTTGCATCAGTACAAGCTGATGGGCCCGGAGGCGGCCGTGGCGAAGGCGGGGCAGGGCCAGACCACGTCGTTTCAGGCCAGCCGCGGCCATGTTCATTACTATCTGCAGGACCCCCAGGGCGTGGTGCTCGTCGCCTCGGACGGCGCGCCGGGCGTGCCGCCGCCGGGGTCTTTGCGGGACGGCTTCCACAACAGCGGCGGGTTTCGCTACTACTCGAAGTTCCTGCGCCAGGAGAAGGTGCGGATCGTGGTGGCGCAGGAGCTGAAAGAGCGCTCGGAGGCAGCCGTCGGGCTGTGGCTGGGATTGGCGTCGCCGCTGCTCGCGCTGCTGCCGCTCGCGGTGTTCGCCATTCTGCGCACCGTCAATCGCGCGACCGAGCCGATGGCGCGCGTGTCGCGCGAGCTTGAGGCGCGCAGCGGAGACCACCTCGATCCGCTCGACAGCTCGGACCTGCCGGGAGAGCTGACGTCCGTCATCGAGGCCACGAACACGATGATGGAGCGGCTCAAGGCGGCCATCGGGTCAGAGCGTGCGTTTGCCGCCAACGCGGCCCACGAGCTGCGCAATCCGATTGCGTCGGCGCGGGCGCAGATCCAGTTGCTGGCGGCCAATCTCAAGGGAACGCCCGACAGCGTGCGGGCGGAGAACGTTGCCTCGCAGCTCGGCCAGCTCGGGCGGCGCGTGGAAAAGCTGCTGCAGTTGGCGCGGACCCAGGCTGGCCTCGGGCGCGGCCGGGAGCGGAGCGACCTCGGCGCCGTGACGAATATGATCGCGGATGAATATGCGTGGCGGCCAGAAGTCTCCGCCCGCCTGGCGCTCGAGACACCCGCGGATGCGTGCTGGGTGGCCATGGACCAGGATGCGCTGGCGATCGTGCTCCGGAACGTGATCGAGAACGCCGTGCATCACGGAGACACGACGGCGCCGATCACCGTTCGCGTGCAAGGCGACCACAGCGTGCGCGTCACGAATGGGTGCGCCACGATCCCGCCGGATGTGCTGGCCGGGCTCAAGAAGCGGTTTCGCCGCGGCGGTTCTCCGGGCAGTCCCGGCGACGGGCTGGGTCTTGCGATTGTCGATGCGTTGATGCGGCAGGCAGGCGCGGGGTTCGAGATGTCATCGCCAGCCGAGGGGCGTGCCGACGGGTTCGAGATTGTGCTCAAGTTCCCGGGCGCGCTCTAGGCTTAGAGCGAGGATGCGGTCGCCATCAGCGGCGGGGCGTGCTGCACGACCCAGAGAATGTTCGTCGAGCCGTCGACGATGTCGCGGGCGATGGCGATGCCACAGGTCATCAGCGCCAGGCCGGCAAAAATCAGAAACGTTTCGAAGCTGCGCTTGCCGCTGCGCTGATAAATCAGCGTCAAGCCGCCTGCGGCGATCATGGAGGCGGCAAGCGATGCCAAAGGAAGCGTCATGGTGCCCTCGAAGGTCCTGTGTGCGGGCACCATGACTCCTCAACATGAAAGTAACCTGACAACGAGAGGCCCGCCGCGCAAATGGCTGCGGACAGGGAAATCGGGAGGGATTTGGACCGAATTCGGTGGGTTGTGTGCCGCAGAGCGCCCGCCGGAAACCGGGTGTTCGGGCGATGCGGCTAGTCGACCGGCAGCGATTTCGAGCGGTGAAAGCGCCGGAACGCCTCCGACGGCAGCTCGCCGAACATCGATTTGTAGTCGTGCGCGAACCGCCCGAAGTGCCAGAACCCCCAAAGGGCGGCCGCGTCCGCCACCGAGGTCGCGTGCTTGATCGAGCGGCGGGCGCCGTTCAGCCGGACGGCGCGCAGATACGTCGACGGGCGGATGCCCACGGTCTCCAGGAAGCAGTACTGCAGGGCGCGCCGGCTCACGCCGAGGTTGCGGCATAGGTCTTCCACCGTCAAAGCGCTGCCGTCACGCCCCTGGGCGGCAAGCTCCCGGACCTGGCTTACGATGTGGGAGCGGCGCGACGGACGCAGCGGCTCCCCGACTTCGTCCGTTTCGAGGGCAAGCGCGCTCGCAAGGCCGGCGGTGATGTCGCGTGTCATGGCCGACAAGCGAAGCGTGTCGAGCGCGATACCGGGCGACTGGGTGAGCACGTCACAGGCATCGACGAAGAGCTGCCGGAGGCGATCGGCGTTCTGGGCCGATACCGATCGCAGGTGCGGCTTGCGCAGGACGCCCATGACGGCGTCGCACTCGTCGGCGGTGAGCACGCTGCGCAAATTCTCCTCGGCGAAGACGAAGCCGGCCATGTCGAGGCCGCAGGGCGAGAAGAACTCGAAAGCCTCGTCGCCGGAGAAGACGTGAAGCTGCGTGCCGTCGCACTGCCGGCCGCAGAAGGTGGCGTTGCCGCTCAGCGCCAGCGGCACGCCGACGGCGACGGTGCCCGCGCCCAAGACGCCGGTCTGGTAGAGAGCGTTGCTCGTCACCTCGCGGAAAAGTTGCACGCGCTCGATGTTCGCTTCCAGAAACGCACCCTGGAACGATCCGGCCGACATCTGGTCGTAGGTCTGGTTCCAGCCGCGCAGAAGGGCAGCCTGCTCGTCGATATCGTGCGTGCGCGCGACGTGCATCTGCGCGTGGCCGGCTGGCGGCGGCGGTATCCCTTCAGGCGCGTTCTGCGATCGGTTCGACAAGGTCGTGACGCCGCTCTGCTTGAACCACGGACCACCGAGTGCGAACGACCGCTGGGATCCCTTGAACTAAAGTCGACGGCAGGCACGACCTGCCAAAATTGGATAGACGACATAGTAGCGCAGTTCTAGCGTCGATCGCTACTGCACGTCGAGCGGTCGATGCTGCATTGCAGCGCGACCCCAATAAAAACAGTGCTCAAGGGGAATGCCATGGAAACGTCGGGTCACGGCGGTGTCGAGTACGATAAAGTCGACAAGGAATATTTCGAAAAAAGGCAGTTGAAGCGAGGCGCGGCCGGGCCATTGCTGCTCGTTGGCCTGGGCATCGCCTACGTTATTTCCGGCGACTATGCCGGCTGGAACTTCGGCCTTGCCCAGGGTGGCTGGGGCGGCTTGATGATCGCGTCCGTGATGATGGCGCTCATGTACACCTGCATGTGCTTCGCCCTAGCCGAGCTCGCCACCATCGCTCCGACGGCGGGCGGCGGCTACGGTTTCGCCCGGCGCGCCTTCGGCCCCTGGGGCGGCTTTCTGACCGGCACCGCGATCCTGATCGAGTATGCCATCGCGCCCGCGGCGATCGCCGTGTTCATCGGCGGCTACATCAAATCGCTGTTCGAGATCGACATCGCCCAGTGGGTCGTGTCGGCGGCGTTTTTCGGCATCTTCCTCGGCATTCACATTTACGGCGCCGGTGAAGCTCTGCGGCTGATCTTCGGCATCACGGCCTTGGCGGTGATCGCGCTCATCGTCTGGATCTTCGCCATGGCGCCTTTCTTCGACAGCGCGAAGTGGTTCGACATTGCCGTCAATCCGGAAGCGACCGGCGCATCGTCGTTCCTGCCGTTCGGCTATCTCGGCATCTGGGCGGCCATTCCATTCGCCATGTGGTTCTTCCTCGCGATCGAGGGCGTGCCGCTGGCGGCTGAGGAAACGAGCGATCCGAAGCGCGACCTGCCGCGCGGTCTTATCGGCGGCATGTTCGTGCTGTTGGCGTTCTGCGCACTGATCATGATCCTCGGGCCGGGCGGCGTCGGCTCGGAAGCGCTCAAGGCCAACACCAATCCGCTGGTGGCGGCGCTCGAGCATCCCGCGACGTACGGCGGGCCGACCTGGATTTCGAAGTTCGTGAACTTCGTTGGTCTCGCCGGCCTTATCGCCAGCTTCTTTTCGATCATCTACGCCTACTCGCGCCTGGTGTTCGCCATGTCGCGTGCGGGCTACCTGCCGCGCGGCCTGTCGCTGACCAACGCGCGCCAGTCTCCGTGGGTGGCGTTGATCGTTCCGGGCATCGTCGGCTTTCTTCTGTCATTGACCGGCCAGGGCGATCAGTTAATTCTGATGGCCGTGTTCGGAGCGACGATTTCGTACATCCTCATGATGGCGTCTCACATCAAGCTGCGCCTTGCCGAGCCTGATCTGCCGCGTCCCTATTCGACGCCGGGCGGTGTGCTGACGTCGGGCATCGCGCTGGTGCTGGCGTGCATCGCGCTCGCGGCGGTGTTCGTGGGCGACACGAAGATGATGGTCGGCGATCATGCGGTCAGCGTCGCCTTCCTCTCGGCCATCGCCTACGCGATCCTCGTTGCCTACTTCGCAATCTACAGCCGGCATCATCTTGTGGCGGCTGCCCCAGGCGAGGAAGCGCCCTACTAAGTCATCGGAAACCTCCATCGGCGAGTGCGCATCATGTCCTATCTGCAAACTGTTGGCGGCCACCGCTACGTCTTCGAGACCCTCAAAGTGCTGATGGCGAAAGCCACGCCGGCACGATCTGGAGATTATCTCGCGGGCGTTGCGGCGGGTGACGACGAGGAGCGGGTGGCGGCTCAGATGGCGCTCGCCGATGTACCGTTGCCCGTGTTCCTTTCCGAACACGTCGTGCCCTACGAAACGGATGAGGTGACGCGCCTCATCATCGACGATCACGACGCGAAGGCGTTCAGTGTCGTTTCGCACCTGACGGTCGGCGGATTTCGCGACTGGCTGCTCTCGGATGCGGCCACGGAAACGTCGCTCGCGGCGCTGGCTCCGGGCCTGACGCCCGAAATGGTGGCGGCCGTGTCCAAGATCTGCCGAGTGCAGGACCTGGTGCTGATCTCGCAGAAGTGCCGCGTGGTCACGAAATTCCGCAACACGATCGGGCTCAAGGGGCGTCTCTCGACGCGGCTTCAGCCCAACCACCCGACCGACGACCCGACCGGGATCGCGGCCAGCATTGTCGATGGTCTCATGTACGGCAACGGAGACGCGGTGATCGGCATCAACCCGGCCACCGACAGTATCGCCGCCGTCACGACGCTGATCGAGATGCTGCACGAGGTCATTACGCGCTACAACATTCCGACCCAGTCGTGCGTGCTGACGCATGTGACGACGAGCATCGAAGCCATCAACCGCCGCGCGCCGCTCGACCTCGTGTTTCAATCGATCGCCGGTACGCAGGCGGCCAACAGCAGCTTCGGCATCAATCTCGCGCTGCTCAAGGAGGGCTATGACGCGGCCCAAAGCCTGCAGCGCGGTACCGTCGGCAACAACGCCATGTATTTCGAGACGGGCCAGGGCAGCGCGCTCTCGGCCAACGCGCACCACGATGTCGACCAGCAGACGCTCGAAGCGCGCGCCTACGCGGTGGCGCGCAAGTTCCGCCCGCTGCTCGTGAACACCGTCGTCGGCTTCATCGGCCCCGAGTATCTCTACGACGGCAAGCAGATCATTCGCGCCGGTCTCGAGGATCATTTCTGCGGCAAGCTGCTCGGCGTGCCGATGGGTTGCGATATCTGCTACACGAACCACGCCGAAGCCGACCAGAACGACATGGACACGCTGCTGACGCTGCTCGGCGTATCCGGGATCACGTTCATCATGGGCATCCCCGGCTCGGACGATATCATGCTCAACTATCAAACGACGTCGTTCCATGACGCGCTCTATGCGCGGAAGGTTCTGGGCCTCAAGCCGGCGCCCGAGTTCGAGGCGTGGCTGCATCAGGCGGGCATCTTCGAGGATGGCGCCGACCTCAAGCTGGCCGACACGCTGCCCAAGCCCTTCCAGCGCGCGCTCGCGCATCTGCACTGAGATCCTGCGTCCATCCGAGGCTGCCCATGTCAGACGCACCGAAGACCATCGTCGTCACCAATCCGTGGAGCAAGCTGCGCCAGTACACGCCGGCGCGGATCGCGCTCGGGCGGTCCGGCACGAGCCTACCGACGACGCCGCATCTCGAATTTCAGTTGGCGCATGCGAGAGCGCGAAACGCCGTCCATCACGAGATCAATGTCGAGGCGCTCGAAGCGGCGCTTCAGAAGCGGGGTCATGCAACGCTGGTGCTGCACAGTGCCGCCGGCAACCGGCCCGTCTACCTGCAGCGGCCCGACAAGGGCCGCAAGCTGGACGACGCCTCGCGCGAGGCGCTGGTCGCCGCGCCGAAGCCGGCTGTGCCCTACGATGTCGTTTTCGTCATCGGCGATGGGCTTTCGTCCTTCGCCATCGAGGAGAACGCTGCAGCGTTTCTCGACGTGATGGTGCCCGCGCTGGGGGCCTCGCATTGGAACATCGCGCCGCTGGTGCTCGTCAAGGAAGCGCGCGTGGCGGTCGGCGACGAGGTGGGCGAGCTCTTGGGCGCGAAGATGGTTGTGGTGCTGATCGGCGAGCGGCCGGGGCTCAGCTCGCCCGACAGCATGGGAATCTACATGACGCTCAATCCGCGCGCCGGATTGACGGACGAGTCGCGCAACTGCATCTCGAACGTTCGCCGCGAGGGCCTCTCCTACGAAGGCGCGGCGCACAAGCTGCTCTACCTGATGACCGAAGCGCGCCGGCGCGGGCTTTCGGGCGTGCAGCTCAAGGATGAGGCCGAAGCGCTGCCGAGCACGCTGACGACGTCAGGCGAGAACTTCCTGCTCGGAAACGAGTGAGCGGCGGGAGCGCGACCAGCGAGCGCGCAAGTATCACGGTTCCCCTGCGAGCGCTGGGGCGGTGTCCGGGTTCATGTCATCGTCTCCCTGCTCGGCGTCGAAACGCCGTCGGGCGCTGTCGATCCGATGCAGATTGTCGCTGATCCACGCCGCGAGGTCTTTTAGGGGACCGACGATGTCGCGCCCCAGATCGGTCAGGTCGTATTCGACGCTCGGCGGTTTGGTGGGGTGCACGGTGCGCGTGACGAAGCCGTCGCGCTCAAGGCCGCGCAGGGTGTTGGCGAGCATTTTCTGAGAGACGCCGCTGATCGAGCGACGCAGCGCGCTGAAGCGCTTCGGTTCGGACGCCAGTTCCAAGACAACCAGCACGGTCCACTTTTCGCCGATGCGCCCCAAGGCGGCCGTGAGGCAAGAGTTGGAGGCGGTTTCTCCTGAGTGACCTCGTTCCAAAAACGTGCCTCCTTGTGATGGTCCGGCGTGGTTCCCACTATGCAGCATGTCACCAAGGGAGATCATCTCCTTTCGGGGTAGGGGGAGTGATCCGGACTTATGAAACAGACGATTTTGATTACCGGCGGAACGGCCGGGATCGGGCTTGCGCTGGCAGAAGCCTTTCTGAGCCGTGGCGACGACGTTGCGGTTTGCGGGCGATCTCCCGAAGCGCTCGCACGCTTTTCGGCCGCGCATCCTGAAGCGCTCGCCATTCCGGCCGACGTGACCGATGCCAAGGCGAGGGCCGCGATGCTGGATGCCATCGCCAGCCGCTTCGGGAAGCTCGACGTGTTCATCAGCAACGCCGGCACGTTCGTCGAGCGAGACTTTACCGGCGCGGCGGAGGCTGCCGAGAACCTCGAACAGGAAGTTGCTCTCAATCTCACCGCGCCCATCCAGTTGACGGGCGAAGTGCTCAAGTGTTGGCCGGATATCGGTGCAATCGTGTTCGTCAGCTCGGGCTTCGCCTTGGTGTCTCCGGCCCGCGCGCCGACCTACGGTGCTGTGAAGGCCAGCTTGCACGGCTTCGCGGAAGGGCTGCGCCGGCAGTTGCTCGCCAAGGGGACGCATGTGCTCGAAGTTCTTCCGCCCGCGACGGACACCCGGATGAACGCGGGCCACGAGGGAAAGAAGATGGCGCCGGCGGAGGTTGCCGCCGTCACGCTGGAAGCTCTTGCGCGCCGCAGGCCGATGGCGCTGCCTGGGGTCATCCGGATGCTTCCGGCGTTGCTGCGGATCGCGCCGAAGAGCATCAATCGCATGGTCGGGGCGATGTGAGCGGGCGTTCAGGCATAGGGCGTGCGCGCCATCGCTGCTTTGAGGCCCACGCTTCCCTTGTCGACGATGGCGAGGAATGCGGCGTTCGCTTTTGCCGTGTCTCTCGTCTCGCGAAAGGTGAGGTGAGCCTGGAGAAGCGCGACTGCCCACGTCGCCAGGAGCGTCGCGGCGGCCAGTCGGGCGTCGGGGTCGGTCGGCTCGCGCCCTACGCTTTCGGCCATAGCGGTTGCAACGACCTGCGCGAGTTCGTCGCGGATGGCCCTGGCGCGCGCCTTGAGCGTTTCGCTGCGCTCGATGGTTTCGACGAAGCTCTGGCTGCGTTTTGAAAACTCGACGTAGGGGCTCTGCTCCGCCACCAGCCGGTGAGCGAGCAGGCGGAGCGCCTCGATCGGCACGATCCGGCGCGGCCGATTTCGCAAGGCTTCCCGCAGGATATCGCGGCCCTCCTCGTCGCGATCGAAGAACATGTCTTCCTTGCGGGCGAAGTGATTGAACACGGTCATTCGCCCCACGTCGGCGGCGGCCGCGATCTCGTCCACGGTCACGTTGTCGAAGCCGCGCTCGAAGAAAAGGCGCGTGGCGACATTGGAGATGTTCTGCCGCGTGGCGAGGCGTTTGCGGGATCTGCGGTCGGTGGGTGTTGACATGGGGCGATAGGTACCACATCTCATGGCTGTACTAAGTATATTTTTGTGCTTAGTACACATCAATAGTCCAGGGCGGCCGTTTTGCCCGATGCGCGCCAGTTGGCGCGACGCGGGGAAGCGCTCTCGCGTCCAGGTTTTCCGAGTTTCCAGGCTTACCGGCCGATAGGCCGAGGGCCGGCAGGAGCAGGTCATGAAAGCAGTTCAGTTCAGCGGATACGGCGGCCCGGAAGTCGTCCGCGTGGTCGAGATCGATGCGCCGCATGCCGGCCCAGGCCAGGTGCGGATCGCCGTGCGGGCGGCCGGCGTCAATCCGTCGGACTGGAAGCGCCGGGATGGCCAGTATCGCGCCTTCGAGGATGTGACGTTTCCCGCAGGCTTCGGCGTCGAGGCGTCGGGCCTCGTGGACGAGGTCGGTTCAGGCGTTTCCGGCGTCGCAGTTGGAGACGCGGTGTTCGGCTTCGGTGAAAACACCATGGCCGAGTCCGCGCTTCTGACGTACTGGGTTCGCAAGCCGGACGATCTGCCCTTCGAGGTAGCGGGTGGACTGCCGGTGATCGTGGACACGGCGACGCGTGCGCTCGAGGAAGTGGGCGTGTCGTCCGGCCAGACGCTCCTGGTGAGCGGCGCGGCGGGCGGCATCGGTTCCGCTGTCGTTCAGCTCGCACGGAACAAGGGCATCTCGGTCATCGGCACGGCGAGCGCGCAAAAGCACGACTATCTCCGCGAGCTCGGCGCAATCCCGACGACCTATGGTCCGGGCCTCGCCGAGCGCGTGCGGGCGCTCGCGCCGCTCGGCGTGAACGCTGCAATCGACGTCGCCGGATCCGGGGTCATCCCCGAGCTGATCGCGATCGTCGGCGATCCCTCGCATGTTCTGTCGGTCGCCGACTTCTCGGCCGAGACCTACGGCGCGAAGTTTTCCCACGGCCCCCCGAAGGATCCGGAACGAATCTTTGCCTTCGCGGCGCGCCTCCATTCCGAAGGCCGTTTTCGCTTGCGCATCGAGCGCGCCTTTCCGCTGGAGCAAACCGCGGACACGCAAAAAATCAGCGCCGAGGGGCGCGTGACGGGAAAGCTCATCATTTCCATTGGCTGACGCGCCTGCAAATTCCTCCCGGCCCCGCTCTTCAGAGCCCGCAATGAACACCCCCCTTGTCGTCATCTACGCTGCGATTTGTCTCGATGCCGTGGGCGTCGGGCTCATCTTTCCTATTCTCCCGCGGCTTCTCGAAGATGTGGCCCACACGCAGCACATCGCGCCGACGATTGGGATCATGGTCTCGCTCTACGCGCTCATGCAGTTCATCTTTGCGCCGGTGCTTGGCGCCCTGAGCGACAACTTCGGGCGGCGTCCCGTCCTTCTCGTCTCGCTGGCGGGCGCCACGGTCGACTATCTCGTCATGGCGTTCGCGCCGCAGCTCTGGATGCTGATGCTCGGGCGCGCCATTGCCGGCTTGACCAGCGCCAGCACTTCGGTTGCCGCGGCCTACATCACGGACATGTCTCCGGAGGATGTGCTGGCCCGCCGGTTCGGCCTGTCGAACGCGATGTTCGGCATTGGCTTCATCATCGGACCGGCGCTCGGCGGAATTCTCGGCGACCAATGGCTTCGGCTGCCGTTCATCGCAGCGGCCGTGCTCAATGGCTGCAATCTGCTACTGGCACTGTTCGCCCTGCCGGAATCTCGCACGCCCACGCGCCAGAAGCTCGAACTTGCGTCGCTCAATCCGCTGCGGCCGCTGCGCTGGATGTTCCAGATGAAAGGGCTGCTGCCGATTGTGTTCGTCTACTTCCTGCTGAGTGGCGCCGGCGAGGCCTATGGCACGTGCTGGGCGCTATGGGGGTTCGATACGTTCCAGTGGAACGGGATGAGGATCGGCTTGTCGCTCGGCGCGTTCGGCATCTGCCAGACGCTGGTGCAGGCGTTTTTGCCCGGTCCCGCGGCCAAGTTTCTTGGAGAGCGCTGGGCCGTCGTTGCCGGTCTCACGTGCGCCTGCGTCGCTCTTTCTCTCATGGCTTTCGCCAACCAGGGCTGGATGGTGTTCGCCATCATGCCGGTCTTTGCGCTCGGCGGAATCGGCACGCCCGCGTTCCAGGCGTTGGCGACGCGGCAAGTCGATGCGGCGTCCCAAGGCCAACTCCAAGGCGTGCTGGCGTCGGCCGTCAGCCTCGCGTCCGTCATCACGCCGCTGGTGTTCTCGACGTTCTACTTCCTGGTTCAGAAGGAGTGGCCGGGCGCCATCTGGCTCCTTGTCGTCGCTGTCTACGCAACTGCAGTTCCGCTGGTTTTTCTCGGCACACGGAGCGCACGCGGGGCACTGCCCCTGCTCACCGCGCGCCGTGCGTCTTAATCGATGGAGGTTCTCATGAAATTCGCATCCACCCGACTGATTGCCGCCGACGTCAAGGCGATGGTCGCGTTCTACGAAATGGTGACCGGACAGAAGGCGCAGTGGCTTGCGCCGGTGTTCGCGGAAATCGTCACGCCGGGTGCGACGCTCGCGATCGGATCGGTCGAGACGGTGGCGCTATGGAAGGATGGGAGCGCGGAGCCCGGTGCCAATCGCACCGCTGCGCTCGAGTTCCAGGTGGCGGATATCGACGCCGACTACGCGCGGCTCAAGGACAAGGTTCCGCTCGTCCATGAGATCAAGACTATGCCTTGGGGGAACAAGACGTTCCAGTTCCGCGACCCTGAAGGCACAGCGGTTTCGCTCTACATGCCGGCGACGGAAGAGGCGAAGAAGCGCTTCAGCGGCAGGTGATCCGGTCGGCGTTTCTCTGGTTCGCAGGATGATCGCGGAATGGAGAGACGGCCATCTTGGGAGACGTCGGGTATCAGCGGGCACGGTCTTTGATGGCCGTGCCTTCGTGCGTTGGTGACTCTGTTTTCACCGCGGCGGTTCGGGATAGCGAGTGGCCGCAAGAGTTACGGCCATCAGCAGCGAGACGCGCGCGGGATCCGGACAGCTGCCCGCGTTGGACGGCCATGCGGTTCCCCACGCGCGGTCTCATCGTCAGATCTTCGTCTCGATCATTGGGGCTCGTTCGCTAAGCGGCAGCTCCTGCCGAGTGAGCTCGATGAGTGCCGGGTCGCTCTGCGTGGTTTCGGGATACTCCGGCAAGCGCCAGTCGCCGCCCCTGTCGTGCGACTTGAACCTCGCGATCAAGTCCGGAATGCGAAGGGCGCTCGCTAAGCGGGCCAACAAGAGCAGGAGGCCAACGCCGAACTTCGTCTTGGGCATGCCCATGCGCAAGAGGGTGGGGCTGATGTTCTGGATTTCATTGACGAAGGGCCGCAGCGTTCTGTCGTAGCGCTCGAATGCGCGCGGGAGATTTTCGACATCGCGGTTGATTTCGCCTGCCAAGACGTAAGCGCCCACCAGCGCGCCTGATACGCCCATGCCGCTGAACGGCGAGGCGCAATGCGCGGCGTCGCCGACGAGCACCACGCGCCCGCTGTGCCAAGTGTCCGTGCGGACCTGCACGACTTCCTGCGAGTAGAAGCTGGGCGTCGTTTGCATGCCCTTGATGAAGCGGTCGGTCTGCCAGCCGGCGTCGCGGAAGCGCTTGGCCCAGAATTCTTTCTGCCTCTCGGGCGATGCCCTGTGCACGGCTGAGGCTTCCTCGGAGGTTTCCCGGAGCACGAAGTAGACCTGCGTTTCCGTGGGATTGTGGCTTCGCCGCATGATCATGCGGCCGCCGGGGGCGAGATAGGTGTTGCGGATGTTGCCGTCGTCGGCGTGCGTGCGGGGGATGAACCAATAGGCCATGTGGATGCCCATCCGCAGATAGGGATCGGGCGCATCGAGCGGGAGAATGTCTCGTCTTATCCGCGAGCCCTGACCATCGGCCCCGACCAGAATATCGAACGTGTCGGACGTACCGTCGGAAAACTGAGCCAGCACCTTCCGCCCGTTCTGCATGAACCTCTCGACGCTCGTGCCGAAGACGTACTCGACGTCGTCCTTGGTCGCGTCGTGGAGAATCCGCACCACGTCGCCCCGCATGATCTCGTAGTCGGACGTCAGGGATTGCACCCCTTGGCCAGACCGGTTGGCCATGATCGTCGCGCCGGTGCGGCCGTGGGAATCGATGAACGAAACGCCCGCCTCGTCGACGCGCTTGCTCCGAATGGTGCCGATGAGGCCCATGCGCTCGGCCGCCTCGATGCCTTGCCCACGCAGATCCACCTGCGCGCCCGTTGCCCTGAGGGCCGAGAAGCGCTCGACGACGACGACGTGATGGCCGCTCCGAGAGAGCCAGTAGGCGAGGGCGGGGCCTGCGATGCCGCAGCCGCAAATCAGAACCTTGAGGGAAGGCTTATTGGAACGCTCAGACATGGGGGAACTCCGCAAATCTATCACTGATAGGGAGCTTGCAACATTCCCTATCACTGATAGATTGTCAATATGAGCAAACTGAATCGTGAAGCCGTTATTGCCGCAGCCCTGGATCTGCTCGACGAGGTTGGCCTGGACGCCATCAGCACCCGGCAACTCGCAAAGCGCCTCGGCGTCGAGCAGCCGTCGCTGTACTGGCACTTTCGGAAGAAGGAGGACCTGCTCGCCGCGATGGCCGCGACGGCGATGGCGCCTCATGCGACCAAGCCGCTTCCGACGGCATCCGACGACTGGGCCGAGTGGTTCCGCGAGAACACGCGCAGCTTCCGGCGAACGCTGCTGATGCGGCGTGACGGTGCACGGCTCCATGCCGGCTCGCGACCCACAACGGAGGATATGGAGCGGATCTTCCGGAAGTTGGATTTCCTGATTGCCTCCGGCGTGCCGGAGCACGATGCCCGCGCGGCGATGATTGCGTCAGGCCGCTTCACGGTGGGCAGCGTGCTGGAGGAGCAAGCGGAAGCCAGTTTCGACGTGGCCAAGGGCGAGCCGCCGGCAGATGATCCTTCGATCGATCATGAAGCTGTTTTCGAGGACGGGCTGAGCCTCATCCTCGATGGTCTTGCGGCAAGACTGCCAGGCGGCGCATCGGCGGGTGCAGGTGGGGGAGCCGTTAAGCGGAAAGGCCGAAAGAGCTAAGCGCTACGAGTTGCACCGCCGCGATGCAGGACCAGTTCGTTTCGGCAAAAGCTGATCGAGGGTGATCTCTCCGAAGCGCTCGACGAACAGCGCCTCTGCCTGCGCCATCGTGTCCGTGAGGGCCGCGTTCACGTTTTTCTGGATCATGCAGTCAGGGCGCTCGCTCCGATTGCCGATGGCAAACAGAGTGGGGCGATTGAGGGCCTCGTAGACGTCGAGCAGCGTGATCTGCTCCAGCGGACGCGACAGTTGCCAGCCGCCGCCGTGGCCTTTGCCGGACTGGACATGGCCCGCTTCGCGCAATCCGGCCATCGTCCGGCGAAACACCGCCGGGTTGGTGCCCATGCTTTTGGCGAGCACGTCCGAGGTCAACGGTTCATCAACCTGCGCCATGTGCAGCAGCACGTGCAGCACGTCCGACAGCCTAGTGTCCTTGTTCATTCGCATGTCCGTTCGGTGAACGCCGTGTGCGACGATCCGATTCAATTTCTTACGTATCTGTTGTTGATACGTGATGGATTGCTCGCTATATGTATCTATAACTGATACATGAGGTGATCGCGCGATGTCCACTGTTGCCGGCTCAGTGCTTGTGTTCTCCGGGGTGGCGCGATGACCGGCAATCTTGCGCCATTCCTGGATCCGGCCTCTGTCGCGGCCTACGCCGGTGAAACCCCGAAAAAGGTGCCGGGCCTGTCGGACCTTCACCGGATGACGGAACTTCTGCTCGCCGAACGGGCGCCTGGGGCCGCTCATATGCTCGTGGTTGGCGCGGGAGGCGGGCTCGAGGTTCGCGCCATGGCACAGGCGCGGCCGGGCTGGCGGTTCACAGGCGTCGATCCATCGCCCGCCATGCTGGATCTTGCGCGGCGGATCGTTGCGCCTCACGCCGACAGGGTCGAGCTGATTGCCGGAACGGTCGATCAGGCGCCACTTGGTCCCTTCGACGGCGCGACGTGTCTTCTTACGCTGCACTTTCTCGACGGGGGCGAAAGGGTGCGGACGCTTCGGGAAATCCGGCGTCGTCTGAAGCCGGGCCGCGCACTCGTGGTCGCACATCACACGGCGCCCGATGGCGATCCGGAGCGCTGGCTTGCCCGTTCGGCCGCGTTCGCAGACCACGCGGGCTCTGATCCTGCGAAGGCGGCGGGGTCTGCAAAGGCGATGGCCGCGCGCCTGCCGCTCCTAAGCCCCGCCGAAGAAGGGGCGATGTTGCGTGAGGCCGGTTTCGAGGAGCCGGCGCTGTTTTACGCCGCGTTCTCGTTTCGCGGCTGGGTGGCGACAGCTGGTCAATCCTGACCGCGTCCATCGATTTCTCATGAGGAACGGGATTGCCGATGAAGCTCTACAATTTCGCGTTCGGGCCCTATCCGCAGAGGCTCAACATCTATCTGGCCGAGAAGGAGCCGGTGGGCATCGAGCAGATCATCTTCGATGAGCCGGACCGGACGGCCGATGTCCCGCCTGCGTCGGTCAAAGCGCTCGCGCCAAACGGCTCGATGCCGATGCTCCAGGACGAGGACGGCACGGTGGTCGGCCAGTCGCTCGCGATCCTGGAGTACATCGAGGACAAGAGGCCGGACCCCGATATGCGCGGGAGCACGGCTGCCGCGCGGGCACGCACCCGCCAGTTCGTTCATGTGTTCGATGAGGCGCTGACGTTTTTTGGGCTCTGGGCGCGCCATGGTAGCCGCCTTGGTCATGGAGTGGTGCGCACGAGCCAGGCGGTCGCCGAGGTCTGCGCCAGCAGGTATGCGGGACAACTCCGCCTAATCGAACGCATGATGATGGCGGACGACGCGTTCATCGCCGGCGATCGCGTGACAATTGCGGATTGCGTCGCGATGGCGACCTTGCAGTACGCCGCGGACTTCTATGCCGTGCCGCTCCTGCCGGGCTGCCCGAAGCTCGAGGGCTGGTTCGAGCGTTTCTCGTTACGCCCGAGCGCCGCGCGGCCCAAGTATCCGGAAGACAAGCGTGCCAGGGCGTTGGGCCTCATGGAGCAGACCGGCGTTGTCTTCTAGCCGGGAGGTCAGCGCCCGCGTATTGAAGCGGAAGCCCAAGGGAATGCGCGTACGGTCGAGCGTGCTCATGTTGAACATTGGCGTTGGTCTTGCCGAAAAACTCATCGGAACACAGTTTCCGGAATGGGCGGGCCTTTCCATTGTGCCGGTCGCCGCCAGCGGCTGGGACAACCAGAGTTTTCGCCTCGGCGATGATTTTCTCATTCGTCTACCGCGTTCGGAAGCCTATGCGGGTCAAGTCGACAAGGAGCATCGGTGGTTGCCGGTGCTCGCTCCGCACTTGCCCGTGGCAATCCCGGTGCCCGTGGCGCAAGGCCACCCGAGCGTGGACTATCCGTTCAAATGGTCCGTCTATCGTTGGCTCACGGGAGAGGACGCCGGGCACGCGACCATCACGGACCGCGACGCGTTCGTGCGTCGGTTGGCGCGCTTTCTGCGAGCCTTGCAGGAGGTCGATGCGACCGGCGCGCCGCGTCCCGGCCGTGAGAACTTCCATCGTGGTGGCTCGCTCGGCGTCTATGAACCGGAGTTTTATGCGGCGGTCGCGCGCCTCGGTTCCTCGTGGGACCGGTCTGCGCTGATCGCCATGTGGGAGCGAGGTGTGGCGGCGAGATGGACGGGCTCGCCAGTGTGGGTGCATGGCGATATCTCGCCCGGCAATCTCTTGGTGTGCGACGGCGCGCTGTGCGCCGTGATCGATTTCGGGCAGCTTGCTGCGGGTGATCCCGCCTGCGACTTTGCAATTGCCTGGACGTTTTTTAGTACGGAGGAGCGTGAGGTCTTCCGGCAAGTCGTGCAGGCTGATGAGGGTACGTGGGCGCGCGCTCGATGCTGGGCGATGTGGAAGGCATCGTTGCTCGCCGCCGGATTGGCGTCGAGCAACGCGGTTGAGCTTGCCTCGGTCTGGGCGACGCTGCGCGGCCTCTTGGAAGAGCCGTGACGGCCGACAACCAATCCGATGCCGCTCACTCCTCCACTTGCGCGCTCGTCATGCGCTCATTTGGGACCGGCATTCAACGATAGCAATCCTTGCTCGATGAGCGATTTGCCCGTGGCGATGATGGCTTCGCGCGCCGGGATCAGCGGCCGGCCGATGAGCGAAGTCGCGCTCGCCGTCTCCATGACGCGGCGGTAGCCGAGTTCGGTGCTGATGTTCCGCATGTCCTTGTTGAACGGCGCGAACAGCCGGATCAGCCATGCCGGAACATGGCGTGTCGGCACCTTGGCGCCCGGGAAATTGCGCGCCAGAAGGTCCGCGATCTCGCTGAAATGCAGCGTGCTTTCGCAGAACGGAAACCGTTTGCCGCCCGCGCCCGGCTTGATCATCGCCTGGAGGTGCGCTTCCGCGATGTCGCGAACATCGACGATCGGGCTCTCGATTGGCGGCATCGCGGGAATGGACCCGTTGAGCAGCCCGAGGATGAGCGCCGCCGTCGTGCCCGGATCCTTGTCGAGCACCGGCCCCATGATGCCGGCCGGGTTGATGGTCACGAGATCGTCTGTGCGGCTCGCTTCAGCCATCAGCTCCCAGGCGCGGCGCTCTGCCAGCGTCTTCGATTCCGGATAGGCCGCGACGTAGACGGGTCCGTTGAGCTGGGTCCAGTCGGCGGCGGAAAAGGGCGTCGTGCGCGATTTAGGGTAGCCGTAGGCAATCGCCGCCATCGAGGATGTCAGCACGATCCTCTTGACGCCAGAGCCGAGCGCCGCGCGGATCGCTCGTTCCGTGCCTCCGACGGCGGGGCGGATGAGCTCCATCTTGTCGGTTGGAGTCTGGAGGTTGAAAGGCGACGCGACGTGCTGGACATACGTGACGTCCGCCATCTCCTCGCGCCATCCGGCGTCGTTCTCCAGGTCGAGGGTCGCGAACTCCAGGCGATTGATATCGGCGCCATGAGCGGCCATGGTCTTGCGGACCTGATCGGCCTTGTCCGGTTTGCGTACGCTTCCCCTGACGGTGTAGCCATTCTGCAGGAGCTTCAGGGCGACATGCCCGCCAAGGAAACCGGAAATGCCAGTGACGAGGACGCGATCGCTCATTTTTGGCCTCTTGGATCTGCCATTTAACGAAATATAGCATTGTCGTTCAATTCGTTCAACTTGGTGCTATGGAAAAAGTCGATCGCAGCTCGGCCAAGCGGCTCCGAAGCCTGGAGGCGGCACGCTTTCTCATCCTGCGCGACGGTTTGCGCGCGACGACGATGGAGGCCATCGCGCGCGAGGCCGGCATCGCGAAACCGACGCTTTATGCGCAATTTCCCGACAAGACCGCCGTGTTCGCCGCCCTCGTCGACCTCACGTTGACGGAGGTTTTGGAAGCGGCCGATGCGGGTTTCGCGACGCAAGGCGCGGTGTACGAGCGCATCGGAGAGGCGCTGGCGCGGCAGTATCTGGCGATCTCGGCCATTCTCAGCGGGTCGCCGCACGCGGACGAGCTGATGGAAGAGCCGAGGCGGACTGATCTGCAGCTCAAGGAGCGGCATTTCAGGATCGAAGCCAGGATCGTCGAGGAGTTGCGCGCCGCCGGAGTCGAGGACGCGTCCTATCTTGCGCGCGTGCTGATCGCGGCTGCCCACGGCATCTCCATCAAGATCCGGGAGCCGGACGTGATGTCGTCCGCGATCAAGCTCGCGACGCGCCGGCTGGTGGAGCCGGAACTGACCTGATAGCGATTGCGGGCGCGGCGGGAGGCTTGACCTTTCCGCTGTGGCGGTGCTCGAAATTCGTCTCCGACGCGCGCCCGTGCTGCGCGATTTGCGGGTTCTCTTCTGCCGCTAAAATTCATCGTCAACGGCTTTGGCTGCCGTGCTCGCATGCCTAGCGTGGGATGGTTGGTCTTGCGGATGCGTGGTGGCTGGCGCAAGTCTTGGCCGTTCTGCCTCTGTCCGGCTCTTTTATGCTTCCGATTGAAGCCAGGTATTCAATGAGAATCCTTCTGGTCGAGGATGAGCCCCTTCTGGGCGAAGCTGTTGCGACCCATCTCAAAAAACTGCACGCGGTCGATTGGCTGCAGACGCTTGAGGCGGCGTCGGGGGCGATGCAGGCGATCACCTACGATCTGATGCTCCTGGATCTCAATCTTCCGGATGGCGGCGGGCTCGATCTTCTGCGGTCGTTGCGGAAATCGGGCCAACGCATTCCGGTGATCGTCATCACCGCGCGCGATCAGATCCGCGACCGCATCGAGGGCCTCAACTCCGGGGCCGACGACTATGTTCTGAAACCGTTCGATCTCGACGAGCTGACTGCGCGCATTCACTCGTTGCAGCGGCGCGCCGACGCCATGCCCAATCCCCGCTTCATGATTGGGAACATTGAGGTCGATCTCGCCGCGCGCACGGTCTGGCGCGAGGCGCAGGAAATCCGTCTCACGGCGCGCGAGTACGCCGTGCTGGAGTATTTTGCGCGCCGGCTCGGGGCCATCGTATCGAAGACGAAGCTCGAGGAGGCCCTGTACGAGTTCGGCGCGGAGATTGAAAGCAACACCGTCGAGGTCTATGTCAGCCGCCTGCGCAAGAAGCTGGGCAGCAGCGCCATTCGCACTGTCCGCGGGCTCGGCTACAGGATGGACCCCTAGCGATGCACCCCTGGTCAATCAAGCGCCGCCTCAGCCGAGCGCTCATCGGATTCGTGACGTTGTTCTGGATCGCGGGTGTCGTGGTGGCGGCCTTTGCCGTTCGCCTGGAAATCATCGAGGTTTTCGACGGCGCGCTGCGCGCCACGGGGAGCGAGTTGGTTCCGGTCGCGCTCGAGGAGTATCGGCGCAAGGTTTCTGGGCAAGCCGATCTTCGGCCGTCCGAGGCGCGCTCGTTCGCCTTCAGCGCCAGCCGCAGCCACGTCCACTATCTGCTGCGCGACGGGGCAGGCACGGTGGTGTTCGCCTCCAGGGGAGCACCCGACAAGCCGCCATCGATTCCACTCAAGAAGGGCTTCTACGACTACGGCGACTATCGGTACTATACGCATTTCCTGAAAGACGAAGGTGTCTGGTTCGTCGTCGCCCACGAACTGCAGGAGCGCCGGGAGGCGGCGGTCGGGATGTGGGTCGGCCTTGCCTCTCCGCTGATCGCGCTTCTGCCGATCGCCGTATTTGCGGTGTGGCGAACCGTTGACCGCACCACAACGCCGATCTCGCGCGTTTCCGATGAACTCGAAGCGCGCAGTGGAAGCGATCTCAACCCTATCGACCCTGCCGGCCTTCCGACCGAACTCACTCCCGTCATCGACTCCGTCAACAAGCTGATGACGCGGCTCAAGGCGGCCATCGAGTCCGAACGTGCGTTTGCGGCCAATGCCGCTCACGAATTGCGCAATCCCATCGCTGCGGTGCGGGCGCAGATTCAAGTTCTGGCGGCCAATCTCAAAGGGACGTCCGACAGCACACGGGCGGAAGGCCTGGCCTTGCAACTGGCAGGCCTGGGGCGGCGTGTCGAGAAGATGCTGCAGATGGCGCGCGCCGAGGCCGGTCTTGGCCATTCCCGGGAGCTCACGGATCTCGCGGCGATCGCCGCGCTGGTGGTCGACGACTTCCGCCAGCAGTCGAATGTCGGAGCCCGGTTGAGGTTCGACGCGGATGACGATCAAGCCTGCTGGGTCGCGATGGATCAGGACGCCGTTGCGATCGTCTTCCGCAATGTGATCGAGAATGCGGTTCATCATGGCCGCGACGGAGAGCCAATTGAAGTTCATGTTGGCCGCGACCGCACCGTTCGTGTCGTCAATGCGGGCGATGCGCTGCCGCAGGCCGAACTCGGTAAACTCATGGCCCGCTTCCACAGAGGCGATGCCCGCCAGGCTTCCGGCAGCGGGCTCGGCCTCACGATCGTGGACATGATCATGCGCCAAGCCGGAGGCAGGCTTGTTCTTGCGTCGCCCGCCCAAGGCCGCGCGGACGGCTTCGAAGCCGTCATTGAGTTTCCTCGCGCCGTTTGATCTGAGCGCCCCAGACCCGCTTTCAGGTGATTGTCAGGTTCATGCCGGACAGTTCTCCGCCCCGCGTGCGTCCGGCGCGAAGGGCGCGGGGCGGCATGTTCAGTCAACACCATGAAATTCGAAGACAATCCAGAGACACCCGCCGACAAGCTCGGCAGTCGCATCCGGTCGCGGATGGCCGGCCTTCCGCCGTCTTTGGTGCGCGTTCTCGAGTTCATCGATGCCAACAGGCTGGACGCGCTCACCAAGTCCGCCGTCGAGATTGGCACGATGATCGGCACTTCGGATGCGAGTGTCATTCGCGCGGTGAAGGCGCCTGGGTTCGCGGGTTTCAAGGAGCTCAAGCAGGAGCTGGCCGCCACGTTCGGCCATGGCCAATCGGCCGCCGACAACATGGCGAGGACGTTCTCGGGCATCGGCGACCAGCACGATGGCGCAATCGATCGCGCGCTCGATGATCATGGTGCGGCGTTCGAGGCGCTCACCTCGCCCGAGACGCGCGAGCAAATGTCGACGGCGGTGAAGCTGCTCGCATCGGCGCGCCGGGTCGGCGTTTTCGGGCTCGGGCCCTCGTCCTACCTCGCGCGATACTTTGCTCTTCATCTGACGCGGAGCGGGCGCGTCGCGCATGTGTTCGACGGCAGCGGATCGCCACTGGCAGATCAATTGCTCAGCATGCAGGACGTGGATGTCGTTGTGATGCTGGCCTACGGCCAGCCCTACAAGGAAGCGATGGCCTGCATTACCGAAGCGCGCCGGCTCCGCAAACGCATCCTTCTTGTGACCGATTTCGCGGAGAAGGGGCTCGCGTCGCACGCGACCACGGTCGTGAACGTGCATCGAGGAACGGCCGGCCGTGTGGCCCTGCACGGGGCGACGTTCGTCTGCCTCGAAGCCATGACGCTGGCGCTTGCCCATCGCAACAAAGACCGCGCGATCACGACCCTTGAACGCTTGAACGAGTTACGGAAATCCGTCGGAAAAGCGCCGTAAGTCGCGTCGTCCAGCGCGCCGTTGCGATCCTGCACCGGCGGGGCTTTGTCGAGGTTTTCGCGGATTGGGGTTTATTTACTACTACAGTACGCAATCCAAGTCTGACCCCACGTGAGTAAGCCAGCCACCGACGCGCAATCTCGTCCACTAGCCAGCCAACTTGCGAACCAAAAGGCCGCGCCGCGACGACTGCATTCGTCGCGGCGCGATCTCTCACTGGGGCTCACACTTGGGGGACTGTCATATGCGTGACGTCAAAAGCCGCGGCGCTCGTTCCGCGGCACTTTTTATCAGTACGATGCTATCGGGGAGCGTGGGGGTTGGGTCAGGCGCGTTTGCGCAGGAAGCTGCGACGCCCGCCGAGCTGCCACCTCTCGAGGTGACGGCGCAGGCGAAGAAGAAGGCCGCTGCGGCGAAGAAGAAAACCGCAACGTCTCCCGTTCCGCAGGCGCCGGTGGCTGCCGCGGCCGCGCCTGAGCCGGTGGAGAAAGGTGCCTCCACAGACGCGGACGGGGGACTCTCCTCCGGCGGTGTCGATGGCTATCTTGCAACGCGGACATCGAGTGGCACGAAGACAGACACGCCGCTGATAGATGTTCCGCAGGCCATCACGGTCATCACGCAGGAACGCGCGAAGGATCAGCACGCCGTCGACGTCAACAAGGCTCTTCAGTACGTGCCGGGTGTGCTCGTTGCCCAAGGTGAAGGCAACCGAGACCAGATCGTCATTCGTGGCCAGAACACGACGGCGGACTTCTTCATCGATGGCGTTCGCGACGACGTGCAGTATTTCCGCGATCTCTACAACGCCGATCGGCTTGAGGTTCTCAAGGGCCCCAACGCCATGATCTTCGGTCGCGGCGGCGGTGGCGGTGTCGTCAATCGCGTATCCAAGAAGGCCGGCGAGGACGTCCGCGAAGGCACGGCGTGGATCGGATCGTTCGATCACTATCGTGCGACCGCCGATGTCGGCGCGCGCGTCAGCAACGATTTCGCGGTGCGCTTGAATGGCGTCTTCGAGGACTCGGGCAGCTACCGTGATGGCGTCGATCTCGAGCGTTACGGCATCAATCCGACCGCGTTCTTCCGGCTGACCGATCATACGCGCGTGTGGCTGAGCTATGAGTATTTCCACGACGACCGCACGGCCGATCGCGGAATTTCCTCCGTCGCAGTTCCGGGAAGCACGGAACGGCGCCCTTATCCCGGTACGATTAAGGCGTTCTTCGGTGACCCCAACAAGAGCGTCTCGGATTTCGACGGCCACACCACCACGGCCACGATCGAGCACAAGTTCAGCGAGGACCTGAAGGTTCGTAACCACACGTCATACGGAAACTTCGACAAGTTCTACGACAACGTCTTCGCCGCAACGGGCGTGTCGGCGGGCGGGCTGTATTCGGCCGGCGTGTACGACAACCTCACGACGCGCTCGACATTGGTGAACCAGACCGACGTGACCTACGAGTTCGACGGCGGCTGGTATGGCCACACCCTGGTGGTGGGAACGGAGTTTTCGCGCCAGGACACGGAAAATACGCGCAAGACGGGCGCCAACGTCGTTGGCATCCCGGCGTCGAATCCGACCTTTACATTGCCATCCAACTATCCCATCCCGGTCACGGGGCGGAATGAGACGGAGCTGTCGACAGCGTCCGTCTATGTTCAGGATCAGTTCGACATCACCAAGTACTTCCAGGTGATCGGCGGCATACGCTTCGACCGCTTCGACATCGACGCGACGAACCTATTCAATGGCAACCAGTTCGGCCGCGTTGATGACATGTGGTCACCGCGCGTCGGTGTCGTCGTCAAGCCAATCGAAAACCTGTCGTTTTACGCGAGCTACTCCAAATCGTTCCTGCCCTATTCGGGAGAGCGGTTCGGATCGCTCGACGGGACGGCTGCGGATCTCGAGCCCGAGACGTTCATCAATCATGAGATCGGCGTCAAATGGGAAATCGCGCCCCGCCTGATGCTGTCAGCGGCTTTGTATCGCCTCGATCGCGAGAACACCCGCGCGGTGAACCCCGTCAACGTTGCTCTGCCGCCCGTTCAGATCGGCAGTAGCCGTACCGAAGGCGGCGAGATCGAGATGGCGGGCTACATTACCGATCAATGGGAAATCGCCGGCGGCTATGCGCGGACGTTCGGGGAGATCACCGGGGCCCAGGGAACCACCGTGGGCAACACCGTGCCTGTCGGCCGGTCGCTCGCCAACATTCCAGAGGACATGTTCACCCTTTGGAACAAGTACCGGTTCACCCCGATGTTCGCCGCCGGTATCGGCGTCGTGCACCGGTCTGAGATCTTCGCCTCGACGAGCAACACGACCGTGCTGCCCGAGTTCACGCGGGTGGATGGTGCGCTGTACTTCAATCTCACCGAAAATCTCGATGCCCAGCTCAACGTCGAGAACCTGTTCGATGAGACGTATTACGCAAGCGCGCACTCGGATCACAACATTACGCCCGGCTCGCCGCGCGCCTTCTATTTCGGCGTGACGAGCAGGTTCTAGGTCAGGGGGCATGGCGGCGGAGACGCCGCCATGCCCATTCGGTTCGTGTCGTTGCCAAGGACAAAACACCATGTTTGTTGTGTCCCGTGCATTCGTGGCGCTCAGGATCTTGAACTATGTCGCCATGTGTCCCGATGGGATCGCCAAGAAGGGCGCGATCGCGAAGGGCATAGCCGCGCCTGAGCCGTACACCGGAAAGATCGTCCACGAGCTTCTCATGGCGGGGTTCATCACGAGCGTCCGCGGGCGGCAGGGCGGATACGCGCTCGCCCAGCCTGCATCGTCAATACGCGTCGGCGACGTCGTGCAGTTCGTGGAAGACACGCGAAGCTGGAGAACGCGGACGGATCCGGTCGACACGTGCATGCGCGATGCGTTGAAGGATGCGCGAGACAAGTTCTTCCAGGTCCTCAACGAACATTCGATCGCTGATCTAGGGATGCTGAACCAAAGCGCGACGGCAGGCGCGTATGTCGGAGGTTTGGCCGAGGATTTCGATGCGCGGGCCGGCGACCCTAGTTCGGACAGACGGGCGGCCTATGATGCGCGGGGGATCAGGAGCGCGCCTCAATAATGGGTTTTGAGGATGCGCCCGACCCTTGAGTAAAGTGGTCGTGGGCCGCAGTCGCGGAAAATCTGGATGCCGAGATGTCTTTGATCTGCTCATCAAGATCGGGGTCGCGAAGGCGGAGTGGATCGCGCTTCTTGCGAGGACAAGCGAGGAAGGCCGCGGCGGCTCGGAAGGTTGAGGCCAAGCGCAATCTAAACAAGAAGCCCGTCGGCAAGACGTCTGCACGGCGACCACCTGGCCAAAGCTGAACGGCGGGCAATCTTCGAGCTCACATTGATTTAGCGGGGCGGCGACGAACCCGTCACGTTTGCCTCTCGACGTGCGGAGCGATCCAGCTCTTGTCGAGGGCTTCGGGCTTCGGAAGATAGAGCCGCATGACGGCATAGAACGGTGCGGACGGCGCCGGGAGCCAATTGCTTTCCAGCTCTTTGCCTGGACTCTCGTGCTGGAGATAGAGAAGGATTTCGCCGCGCTCGTTCGCCTTCAACCCAGGCAGCATGGCGGAATTTATGAGGTATCGGTCGAGCGGGTTGTCCACCAGAAGCTGCGAAGCCGTGTCGTACATCGTCAGCGACCAAAATGCGTCGACAGGCGGCAACTGGGCCTTCGAAGCGAAACTCAGCACGTAGCGATGCTTGCTGCCATCCAGCGTCTCGCGCTGCTCGTCCCGATTGAAGGTCAGATAGAGCGCTTCTTCGACCGAGTTGCCGTAGATGCCACCCATTGCGGCCGCGGCGCGCGTCAAATAGCGGCCCTTCATAAACTCTGGGGTGCCGAAGATCGTCGACGAGTCACCGAGGTTCTTGACCTCCGAGAAGATCGCTTTCAGCTCCGGCTGCACCATGGTGCGCATTTCATCGGCCAGCTCGGCTGACATAGCTTTGTCTGGCCATGCGCTGCCGGCGGTGAGTCCAACGCGTTCGAAGCCGCCTCGCAATTCCGTTTCCCAGGGCAAGGGCGGGGCGAACTTCAGCAGGAACGAGGCAAGCGGCCAGAAGTCCGTTGCAAGCTTTGCATCGTTTATTACTGGCCAATCGAGCGCGGGGGCGGCTTGAGGCGGCGGATTTCCCGTGTAGGCCGACAGTGGCTGGGCTTTGTAGCCGGCCTGGATCTCCGCGATGCGATTGATGTCAGCAGGGTCGAAGAGCTGTGTCCGCACAATCCCTACGGCCAGCGTCGTCGGCATCACAACAACGCGGCGGATGCCCGCGGGTGCCGTGCCGCGCCAGTCAGGTCCGGCAACCAGAAAATCGCCTCCGCCGTTACCGTCCAGACGCGTGCCGACATAGTCCACATTGTGGGTGTAGAGGTCGACGAGCTGGAGCGAATAATATCGGCCCGCCTCGATCTCCGGCATGGAGATCACGACGGGTTCAGCCCGCAGGTCGAAGACAATGAAGGAATACGGCGTGTCAGAATTCGGCGTAATGACCGCCGTGTCTTTCGGAGTGTAGACGCGGGCCGCGCTATTGAGGGTGTTGAACGGACCCTTGTACTGGCTTCCACCCGGATCAAGGGCATACTGAAATATGGTGAGGTAGTTCTTCACGAGAGGATAGGCGTATTCGAATGCCTGGCGCACCAAGTCGGATTGACCGGGCTCGGCTTGCGCTCGTATTGACCACGGCGTCAGCAAAGCCGCCGCGCACATTTTGAGGCAGCTACGACGGTTCACTTGATCTCCTCCAGGTCAGGGAATGTCCAACTGTCATTCTGGATTTCGGCTTGGGGACGATACAGGCGGACCATCCAGCTCCAGCCGTTGGGTGTCGGAAGGCAGTTCGAAATCTTGCCGTCGCAGCCGCCGAATTGCACGGTTGTGGTGCCGCTCGCATCCGGCTTGGCCGTCAGATTGTTGAGCGTGTAGGCGTTGTAGCTGTTGGGCGTGTAGTAGCCCTTGGAATCATAGACCGAGATCGACCAGAACCCGTTGACGGGGACCTTTCCCACCTTGAGCCGGTAGACGGTTTTTCCATCATTCTTGGGAGCGACCCGATTGAGATAGAGGGCTTCCGTTTCCGGATTGCCGCCCCAGGCCATTGCCGAACCAATCAAATGACGAACAGGGTCTACCTCTCCCTTCCTGCCGAACATCCCGCGCGTGTTTGGAAGGAGGTCGCCGAGGGTATTGAGAGCGTTGCGCGTGGTGGTCTGGGTTTTGGGGTCCCATTGGGGCAGCTCGAAACTGCCGGCTGAGGCTTGTTCGACACTGATTGCGTCTTGGATCGCATGCACCTTTGCCATGTCGGCGGGATCTTCCGGGTTCGCCAGAATCCGGAAAGCTGCGAGGACATAGCGTGTGCCGATCTCGTCGCGCTTCAATGTGATCGCGCCGGGTTTGTCGTAAACGCCATGGGTGTAGTGATCTTCATCGATCACCTGCAGAGAGATGAATCGCGCACCCGCGTCGGGGAGGGAGATCGTCACTGGCCCGGCGTCAAGATCGAAGACCGCCGATGAATAGAGCGTATCGCGGTTCAGCCGAATAACGGTCTGCTTATCGAGCGGCGCCATCTCTCGCGTGTGGTTGAACTTTCCGAATCCACCGAGCCCGACGACGCCCGCGAGGTAGCGATCGCTCTCTGCTCGCACGAAATTGTCGGTGCTCACCGGAATCGGCTCAGCGAGAGCGTGAGTGGGTGCCAGTGCGAGGGCCAAGAGGAACGCGGAGCGCGAGAGTGCAGTCACGATGGGTACTCCTGCTAAGGTCGTGATCATCGCTTCGTCTTCGGCTTTCCGAAGAGTAGAAGGCCGCGGTGCTCGACCTGCGAGACGGTCGAAGCACTATTGTTCAGAGTGAACGCGGACCGAAGCCATCCTTGAGCCTGCGCAGGATTTTCTCCCCGCACTTCGATCAGTCCGCGCCGCATGGCAACGTCGATGGGGATGCGGTTGGCGAGCAATTCGGTGACAATTGCTTCACTCGTTATGATCTCGGCATCGCCTGCTTCCGCGCCCGGTGTGTGCAAGGAAACCGTGACGCGCCCGTCGGCGACATGGAAGCGGGCCCAGAGATTTGAATCAATGAACAGGACGGAAATCGGCGGCGTTGCAGCCTGCTCCCGTGCAGAGGCAGCGAGCCGTGCGTGGAGGCTCTGCAGGTGGCCAACGGCACGCCAGTAGCCTGCGGAGCCCGGCACGATCGGGTTCAGCACGGAGGCGGGCGTGATGCCCTCATCTACGGCGTCTCTGATGGCGAAGGCCACGTGGATCGAGCGAGGGTGGAGCGCGGCGAGACGATTTCCCGACAGTCCATCGAAGCCGCAGCCATACGCGTAGGCGGGCGCGAACAGCAGAGCGGCCAGACTAAGGGCTCTGATGGACGCCTTTCGCGAGATGGTGATGTTGAAGTTCACGCCGCACCACAACAAAAATTGGGGGGACGGAGCTCGATGCTCCGCCGCTATCGATCAAGGAGTGACAATCGGGAAGCTGGGGTCGAACTTGTCGAACAGGCCGAAGAACTCGGCAAACGCGCCGCGCGTGCCTTCGACCTTGATGTCGCCCGACTGAATTTTCTGCTCGATGGTCGCTGCACCAAGCTGCACATCGTCGAGTGCCGCTTTTGTCAGATGCGCTGTCGCGTCTGGCTTGTCCGACTGTTGCTCGGTGTAGTTCAGCACGGAATTCGCGACGGTTACGGTGTACTTCTTGTCGATGTCCGTGAAGTTGATGTTGAGCGTCAGGTTCGTTCCCTCGGCTTTTTCAGCGTTCAAGAGAACGGCCAGATAGTCGAACAGCATTTCCGGCGCCATGGCCCGTATCACGTCGGGACTGGCGCTGCTGCCCATGGCGGAGAGATCCGGCGCGCCGTTGCGAAGTTCGTAGGCGGCCTGCAGGTAGACCGATCGCCATGGCGCGGATTCTGCCTGGTAGCCCATCTGTTCGAGCGCCTTGGCCAACAACCGCTTCGCGTCGCTGTTCGACGGGTCTGCGAACACCACATGCTTCACGGCTGTGGCGACCCACCGGTACTCGCCCTTGTCGAAATCCGTTTGCGCTTTGGCCAGGATCGCCGCGGCACCGCCCATGTAGTCGACGTACTTCTTCGCCGCATCGACCGGCGGAAGCGCATCCAGATTTACCGGATTTCCGTCGTACCATCCCATGTAGCGCTGATACACGGCACGCGCGTTGTGTTTCAGCGTTCCGTAGTATCCACGGGCTGGCCAGAAACCTTCGAGGCTCTTCGGCAAGGAAATCAACTCTGCGATCTCCTCGCCCGTGTAGCCCTTGTTCATCAGGTTGACGGACCGATCGTGGATGAATTTGTAGACGTCGCGCTGCTTGTGCAGGTGCTCGACGACGTCGGCATTTCCCCACTTGGGCCAATGATGCGACTGGAATTTCACGTCGATCTTGTCGCCGTAAAGATCGATCGTCTCGTTGATGTACTTTGCCCACTCGAGCGCGTCACGGACCTGCGCCCCGCGCAGCGTCAGGATGTTGTGCATGGTGGCGGTGGTGTTTTCCGCCATCCACATCGCGCGCCACTTCGGGAAGTACGTGTTCATTTCCGCCGGGGCTTCTGTGCCAGGCGTGAGCTGGAACTCCATCTCGACGCCGTCGACAGTCAGCTTCTCGCCCGTGCGCGATATGGTCTTCGTCGGAGCGATAAGGGTCGCTGTTCCGATCGGCGTCGTCAGTCCGAGGCCCGCGCCGACGCTGCCTTCGGCGTTGCGCGGCAGCAGTGCGCCATACATGTAGCTGGCGCGGCGGCTCATGGCGTTGCCGGCGATGACACCCTCGCTGACTGCATGCTCCATGAAGCCCGCAGGTGCGATGATGCTTACCTTGCCGGACGCGACGTCCGCTTCGCTGACCAGTCCCTTGACGCCGGCGTAGTGATCGAGGTGGGAGTGGCTATAGATGACGGCGACGATGGGGCGGGGACCGAATTGCTCGGTGAGCAGCTGGTAGGCAGCCTTCGACGTCTCGATAGCCGTGCCGACATCGTAGGCGATCCACCCGCTATCGCCCCGGATGAATGTGATGTTGGCGAGATCGTAGCCTCGCACCTGGTAGATGCCGTCGACGACCTCGAAGAGTCCGTACTGAACGTTCAGCTGCGCATTCCGCCACAAGCTCGGATTGACGCTGGCGGGGGCGGGAGCATCCTGCTTGATGAAGCTCTTGTAGCTTTCCAGGTCCCAAACGATGTTGCCTTTTGCTCCGAGGATCGTGAGCGTGTCCGGCTTGCGGAGGAACCCGCGCGCAGCGTCTTCAAACTCTCTGCGATCACCGAAAGGCAGTTTGCTCAGAACGGCTGCATTCTGAGCTTCGGTCACGGAGGTGGGTGGCTCTGCGGATGCGGTGGGAGGAAGCGCATAAAAAATTGCAGCAGTTAGACCTGCTACGGCAGCCTTGCTGTAGATGCGACGCATACGTCCTCGCAATACTTCAAAACATTCTCTGTGGTCTCGCCCCTAGCGTCATCTCACCGTCCTCGAACAATGGACGATGGGCAAGTTGTGGGCTGGACCTAGCTGTCAATTGGGTAAAAATCTGTGCTGGACTGCGGCAAGGAAATTTTCCTCCGAGTTTTGTTTCGTCGAGGTGGCTGTGGATCAAGTTATTGATTTTTCGTGATTATATGAAACATCTCTCAGCGTCGTCCTGACCAACGCTCGTGAGAAGAGAGGGTGTGCAACGTTGACGGCACGTCGCCGCCTCGCTCGTTTCTGCAGTGTACGTCATGTGAAGGCGCGAACGCGACGTGCGTGCCTGCTGACGTAGCGCGAGACCTCGGGGCGTCGAGGCGAGATCCCGCGCGGTCTGCTTCGTCTTGCGCGCGCTTTGCTGCGCATCTCTGAGCGCCAAACACTCGTTGTGGCGAAACGGCATCTGCGAAGTTTGCGAACCCCGGTCGCTGTCCTTCGACGTTGACTCCTGGAGCTTCACTAGCGCTCTTACGCCTCCTTTCACGAATTCGAGGGCTTCGAATTGTTCGAGGGCGGGCGAGATTGAACGAGGCGTTATGCTTGAGGCTTTGCACGTCACGAGGGACTTCGGCGACAATCGCGCGCTCGATGACGTGACCCTGACGGTCGAGCCGCGAGGTGAGCCGCGAATTGCATGAGATAGAAGCGATGCCTCCCCATCAAAGGAAGCGGCAAAAAAATTCGGTTCACCCCACAACTGGACGGTTTGAAAGAACGGTCTCGATCTCAGCGAGGATTGCGGGATCGTCGATGGTTGGCGGCACCTGGTATTCAATGCCGTCGGCAATCTTCTTCATCGTGCCGCGCAAGACTTTACCGGACCGTGTCTTGGGCAAGCGGGCCACTACGCGCACGGTTTTGAACGCTGCCACCGGCCCGATGCGCTCGCGCACGAGCGCGACGATTTCACGTTCGATGTCGGCGTGCTCCCGCGTGACGCCGGCCTTGAGCACAACGAAGCCCATGGGCAATTCGCCCTTGAGAGCGTCCGCTGCGCCGATCACCGCGCATTCGGCGACGTCCTTGTGCGACGCGAGAACTTCCTCCATGGCACCCGTCGACAAGCGATGCCCGGCGACATTGATGATGTCGTCGGTGCGCCCCATGATGAACAGGTAGCCGTCCTCGTTGCGAAAGCCCGCGTCGGCGGTTTTATAGAAACCCGGAAATTCGTCGGTGTAGCTTGGGCCGAACCGCTCGTCCGCGTTCCAGAGCGCCGGCAGGCAACCCGGCGGCAAAGGCAGCTTCACAACAATGTTGCCGAGCGTCCGTTGCGGTACGGGATGACCTTCGTCACTGAGAATATGAATGTCGTAGCCCGGCATGGGGACGGTGGACGAACCCGGCTTTACGGGTAATGCGCCAAGGCCAATCGGATTTCCGGTGATGGCCCAGCCCGTTTCCGTCTGCCACCAGTGGTCGATCACAGGAATGCCAAGCGCGTGCTCGGCCCACGTCACCGTGTCGGGATCGGCGCGCTCGCCGGCGAGGAACAGCGTGCGGAGATGCGATAGATCGTAGTTCGAGATCAGGCTCCCGGTCGGATCTTCCTTCTTGATTGCGCGCAGTGCGGTCGGGGCAGTGAAAAACGACGCAACTTTGTATTCGGAAAGAACGCGCCAGAACGCTCCCGCATCCGGTGTACCGACCGGCTTGCCCTCGTAGATGATCGTCGTGTTTCCGTGGAGAAGGGGACCGTAGATGATGTACGAGTGGCCGACCACCCAGCCGACATCGGAGGCGGACCAGAACACCTCGCCCGGCTCTACGCCGTAGAGGTTCTTCATCGTCCACATCAGCGCGACCATGTAGCCGCCGGTGTCGCGCACTACGCCTTTGGGCTGCCCCGTGCTGCCCGATGTGTACAGGATATAGAGCGGATCCGTTGCCGCGACGGGCACGCAGGCCGCCTTTGCCCCCTGCGCCCGCATGTCGTCCACCAGCGCGCTCCAGTCGAGATCGCGGCCGTCGATCAAGGCGGCCCGTTCCATCGGCCGCTGCAGGATGATGCAATGCTCCGGCTTGTGCGCCGCCATCGCGATCGCTGAATCGAGCAACGGCTTGTACTTGATGATGGCCTTGGGCTCGACGCCGCACGAGGCGGAAACGATGACCTTCGGTTTCGCATCGTTGAGCCGCACGGCGAGCTCGTTGGCGGCGAAGCCTCCGAACACGACCGAATGGATGGCGCCTAGCCGCGCTGTGGCAAGCATCGCGATCGCCACCTCCGGCACCATCGGCATGTAGATGACGACGCGGTCACCCTTGCTGACGCCGAGGCTCGCAAGCCCCGCGGCGAAGATCTCGACCTCGTCCAGCAGCTCGGCATAGGTCAACGCGCGCTTGGTGCCCGTGACGGGACTGTCGTAGATGATTGCCGGTTGCTGCCCACGGCCTGCCGCAACGTGGCGATCCAGGCAATTGTGGGCGGCGTTGCACGTCGCGCCGGCAAACCACCGCCCGTAGGCGCCCTGCGACGCATCGAAAACGCGATCGGCGGGTTTGAACCAGTCGACGGCTTTCGCTGCCTCGGCCCAGAACGCCTCGGGATTGCTCTGCCAGCTCTTGTAGACGTCCGGGTATCTGCTCATGCGCGCGACTTTCAAAAAAAGGAGCCCCGAAACCGCAGACGGCTCCGGGGCTCAAGGGCTCACGAAAACGCGTCAGATGCTGTCTATCGCCTCGGCCGATTCCGGCAGCGTCTGGCCGCCATCGACGACGATTGTCTGGCCGGTGATGTAGCTGGCTTCCTTCGATGCCAGGAACAACGCGGCATATCCGATATCCTCGACGTTGCCGAGCCGCTTCAGAGGAATAGCCTTTGCCATGCCGTCGAGATAGCTCTGACCCAGGTCTTGCAGGCCTTCGGTGATGATGTTGCCAGGCAGCACGGCGTTGATCGTCGTTTTATAGCGTGCCAGCTCCATCGCGGCCGTCCGCATGAAGCCGAGCTGACCGGCTTTCGTTGCGCCGTAGTGCGACCAGCCTGGGTAGCCGGTGACCGGACCTGTGATCGATGACGTCACGACCACGCGCCCGCTTCCTGCCGCCTCAAACGCCGGAATGCACGCCTTGACGCACAGGAACGTGCTCTTGAGGTTGCTGTGCATCACCTGGTCCCAGTCGTCGGGCGACAGGTCCACGATCTTCTTCTGCGGGAACGCGCCTGCATTGGCGCAGAGCACGTCGATCTTGCCGAACGACTGTAGCGTCTTCGTCACTAGCCCCTGCACGCTGCCCCAATCCGAAACGTCCGTTTCGTGCGCGATGGCCGTTCCCCCGGCCACGCGGATCTCGTGCGCGGTCGCTTCGGCAGCATCCATGCCGCGCGCCGCGATCACGACCTTCGCGCCCTGCCTGGCGAATACCCGGGCGATGCCTTTTCCGATTCCCTTCGACCCGCCCGTCACAATGACGCTCTGGCCTGCGATTGACGTCAGCATATGAGAGATCTCCCCGTCAGTTCGTGGTGTTGCGCTTGAAGCGAGTGGTCAGCATCGACACGGCGAAGGCGACGACGACGAGCACGATCGAAGCCGCCACCGACAGCATGCCGACAGTTGGAACCAGAGGCGAGTAGCCGGAGACCATTTTCGCGTAGAGCCATTCCGGCAGCGTCAAGTCTGCTCCGGTCGTGAACAGCGACAACGGAAAATTGCCCCAGCTGAGCAGGAAGGAGAACAACCCCGCCGAGATGACGCCCGGCATTAGCAGCGGGATCGTCACCTCGCGCAGCGTTTGCCAGGTCGAGCAGCCCATGTCGCGCGCGGCCTCTTCCAGTGCCGGATCGAAGCTGTAAGCACGGATAGCGATGATCAGCGTGGCGATCGGCGCGATCCATACCAGATGCGCAATGATTGCCGTGTGCCAGGTCGGCGTAATGCCAACGGCGTTGAACCACATGAGCAGCGCCAGCCCGAGCACCGATTGCGGAAAGAAAATCGGAAGCAGGATGAGCTTCTGATAGAGTCTGCGAAACCGCCAATGATAGCGCGCAAACGCCAGCGCGCCGAAGAAGCCCAGTACCATCGAGATGATTGTCACGATGGTTGCCACCTGCAGCGAGATCCACAGGAGATCTGAGACCGTGTCACTCTCGAGCGCCTGCCCATACCATTGCGTGGTGTACTGGCGGATCGGGAATGAGAGATAGCGCGCCTGCGAGACCGACGCGAAGCCGACCGAGATCAGGGGCAAATAGAGAAACGCCAGGATCAGAATGCCATAGGCATAAAGCCCAATGCGACCGCCCTTGGAGGGGTTCATCAGCGCCTCCTCCCCATGATGGCATCGAGATCGATCCGCGATACGCCGAAGATGGCGAGTGTGCCCACGACGCCGATCAGCGTCACGGCGAGCGCCGATCCCAAGGGCCAGTTCTGTCCGTAGGTGAACGCACGCTCGATCTCGTCCGAGATGACGATCACTGCGCGCCCGCCGAGCAGCTTGGATTCCGCGATGGCACCGGCCGTGAGCACGAACGTGATCAGGCAACCGACCATGATCCCGGGAGCTGCAAGCGGCAACTCCACTTCGCGGAAAATCTGCCACCGATTGGCGCCGAGATCGAAAGCGGCCTGCCGAGCGTCATCAGGCACCATCGAGATACCCTGGGCGAGGGGAAACAGCATGAACGGCAGGTAGACGTAGACCAGACCGAAAATGATCACCGGCACATTGTACAGCAAGCCGTCGAAGCTCTGCCCGGTCCAGGTGCGCCAGTAGCCTTCGATGAGGCCGCCTTTCATCAACGTCAGCACCCAGCCGAAGAGGCGGATGTTCTCCGATACGAAAAGCGTCATCACCACACCGATTGTGAGCACCAGCGTGAAGCGACCGAAAACCTTGGCCATAGCGAATGCGAGCGGCCAGCAGATCACGAACAGGATGAGCGTCGCCGCAAGCGCCATGGCCAGCGAAACCAGCAGCGACTCCCAATAGCCTTCCTTCACCATGATGGCGTAGGAGGAGAAGTCGGGCAGGTTCGCGAGCGAGAACACCTTCTGCGGCATCATCGAGAACGCGGCCACCACGATCAGCGGCGCCAGAAATCCAGCCGCGAGAAAAAGTACGACCGGGAGTGCGCTCAGAGCACCGAGACGCTGGTTGATGCGCTCCACGCTAGGCCTCCTGGATCAGATGCGCCCGATCGAGATCGAAGCCAATCCGCGTTCGCGCGCCGGGCTCCCAGGACACGCGGTTCTCGCGCGAGAGTTCGACCGTCACTTTGTAACCGCTGGCAAGACGAACGAGATACTGCATGCGGGAACCGAGCAGATATTCGGACTCGATCACGCCGTCCGCCGTCGCGTCCGCGACCTCTCCGGCAGCCAACAGCCGCACGCTTTCCGGGCGCGCCATCAGGTATCCCTTGAACTCCGGCGACAAGCCGCGCGCCTTCGCGACGGCCGGATCAATCGAAACGTCCTCAAACGCGATCGAGGCGGCACCGTCTCGGGTGTGGAAGAGATTGACCTCACCCATGAACTCCGCGACGAAGCGGCTCTTGGGCTTGGCGTAGATTTCCTCGGCCGGTCCGATCTGCTCGAAGCCGCCGGACTTCATGATCGCGATCCGGTCGGACATCACCATCGCCTCCTCGAGGCTGTGGGTAATGTAGATGAACGTCTTTCCCGTCCGCTGATGCAGGTCTTTGAGCTCTTTCTCCAGCATCTTGCGCAGTCGGAAGTCGAGTGCCGACAACGGCTCGTCGAAGAACAGGATTTCGGGATCGAACGCGAGGGCGCGTGCCAGCGCCACGCGCTGCCGTTCTCCGCCCGAGCACTGCTGGATGCGCTTGTCGTAGTAATGCTGCGGCAGGCGCACCACGTCGAGAAGCTCCAGAGCGCGAGCCCGCCGCTGCGCGGCATCGACGCCGCGGATCTTCAGCGGAAACTCGATGTTTTCGCCGACCGAGCGATGCGGAAACAGCGCCAGCGACTGAAACACCATGCACGTGGGCCGCCGGTTTGCGGGCACGTCGTCGATGCGCCGATCCTTGAGCCAGATCTCGCCGCTGGTCGGCTCTTCCATGCCGACCAGGAGACGGATCAGCGTGGTCTTGCCGCTGCCCGAGGGGCCGACGATGGCCAGAAACTCGCCGTCATCGACAGTAAGATTGACGGAGTCCAGTGCCGTAAATTCGTCGAACGTCTTTTTGAGATCGACAATCCTGAGAATGGGCTGCGTCTGCGTCATGGCTCTCGGTACGGGCGGGGCGCCGGAATGAGAAACGCCCGCCTTCTCATCGAGAAGGCGGGCCGGGGTCACGAGGTTCATCGACGCTTCGCCGCCGTGTAGATCTTGAGCAAATCGTCGTAGTTGGGAACAACCGAGAAATCGACGGAGCGTTTCAGTTCTTCTCCGAGACTATCCCACTGGATCGCATCGAGCTCTGCCGTATTCCAGAGCTTGAAGGTCTCCGGATCGCCCATCTGGCTGACCGGATTGTAAGTGCCCTCGGCGAAGCTGACCGCTTTGGCAATTTCGCCCTTCTGCACGAATTCGAGGAAATCTTCGGCGCGCGGACTGCCGTCCGGATTGTTGACCACCGACGTGAGCTCGATCCAGACACAGCCGCCTTTGCCGTCCACCGGGCCACTCTTCGGCGTGATGGCGCGAATGTTGTTCGCGCCGTCGAAGCGTGCCGGGCTGGCCGTGTAGGTGCCGCCCGTGAAGTAGGCGTCGATTTCGCCGTTGATCAGCGCGGTGTTCATAGCGACGAGGTCGTCGCTCAGCATCTTGGCGCCTTCGAATACAGCCTTCGTTGTGTCGGTGAACTTTTTGACACCGGCGTCATCGACCGCTTTGAACGGGTCGATGCCGGCCGTCATGCAGAGGTGAATGACGTTCCAGTTGTCGTAGGTGAGGACGCCGTAGCGGCCCTTCATCTTCGGATCGAGGAACAGCGACCAGCCCTGGTCTTCGGCGGTTTCGCGACTGATCTTGTCGGTGTTGACGACGAAGCTGAAAGGACCGTAGCGCTGCGGCATGCCGATGAGCTCGCCGCTCTCGGCGAACGCCAGCGGATAGGGCGCCGAGAATTCGGGCGACATCTTCGCGAAGTAAGGAAGAAAGCGCTCTTTGTTGAGCGGCTTGATAAGATTTTCCGGAAACAGCTGCTGGCGGGCCCACGGCTGGTTGACGTTGATGAGATCCCAGACCTTCAGTTCGCCCGCGCGAAGCTTGTTGATCATGTCGGGATCGGACGTGCCGCTTTCGGCGCGCGTGGTGACGCCAGGGAAAGCTTTTCGGAAGGGACCGAGCACGTTGTCGGTGTTGTAGCCCTCCCAGCAGAGGATGTTCATTTCCTTGTCGCGAGCGGCGAAGGCTTTGCCCGCTGGTCCGAGCGCCGCCAAACCTGCGGCTGCGCCAACGCATTTTGCGAACTGACGACGATTGAGGTGCATACACTTCTCCCTGGGTCGAAGTACCCGGTGTTTCCCCTAGATGTCGGTGGACCTGTTTTTTGGGTCCGTTTTTACCCGCCGCGTGCATTTCGCATCTCGCCGGATTGCAGCTAGGTTCAGCGAGAATTGTTGCAAAACGCAAGCGGAATGTTGCAGGTCGCAGAAATTTTCCGTATGTCGGTTGCTGACGGAAGCGATAGGACACGCCGATGGCAGGGCTCTACGGGGACAAATTTGTCGAGGAACTGCGTCAGGGGCTGACAGGGCTCGTCAACCGCTGGGGACTGCCTGCCTCCTGCACGGTGCAAACCCTCAATGTTTCGGAGAATGCCACCTTCAAGGCGGTCGATCCCGATACCGGCAGGCAGATCATTCTGCGCGTCCACCGCCCGGGCTACCATCGGCCGGACGAGATCCAGTCCGAGCTGGACTGGATCCTCGATCTTCGCTGGCACGGCGTTGTTGCAACCCCCAAGCCCTTGCCGATCGACGACGGCAGCTACATCGGCAGCATGTTCGCCGCCGGCGACGTGCGCAAAGTCGTGGCTTTCGAATTCATGACCGGCGTCGAGCCTGAGCAGAACGCCGGAATTGTTGCGGGCTTCCGCGAGTTGGGTGCGATCAGCGCGCGTCTGCATCGTCACGCACGCACCTGGCAGCGGCCGGACTCGTTCCGTCGCAAGGCGTGGACCTACGAGACAATGCTTGGCGGGGCTCCGTTGTGGGGCGACTGGCGGGACGCGCTCGGCCTCACGTCCGACGGCAAGGCCATCCTCGAACGGGCGAGCCTCGAATTGCAGAAGTTTCTCGCGGCCTATGGCGAGGGGCCCGAGCGCTTCGGCTTGATCCATGCCGACTTGCGGCTCGCCAACCTGTTGGTCGATGGCGGTCGCCTGGGCGTGATCGATTTCGACGACTGTGGGTTTAGCTGGTTCGTCTACGATTTCGCGTCGGCGGTGAGCTTCATCGAACACGAACCCATCGTGCCCGAGCTGCAATCGGCTTGGGTCGAGGGTTATCGTACGGTCCAGCAGCTTTCCGAAGACGACGTCGCCGCGATCCCGACATTCGTGTTCCTGCGCCGCTTCCTTCTGACCGCGTGGGTCGCCAGCCACGCCGAAACACCTACCGCTCAAGCGCTCGGCGCACCCTTCACAGCGGGCACCATCGAGCTTGCGGACGCCTTCTTGTCGAAGATTGGGAATTAGGTATTAGCCACCATGGCCACACTCAAAACGCAGGCGGCAGCGCGTCAGATCCTCGATATGAACGCTTTCGATGCCGGCGCGCATGAAGGCAATCTCAATCCGTTGCTGGCGCGCCGCATGGCGAATGCCGGCGCGGCTGCCGTGCTGTTCTATCGCGAACCGATCGAGGTCGTATCCGCCAAGGGTTCGTGGATGACCGCCGCGAACGGCACGCGGTATCTCGATTTCTACAACAACGTCCCGTCAATCGGACACACGCATCCGCGCGTCGTGGCGGCTGTTGCCGATCAGATCGCGCGCCTCAACATCAATACGCGCTACCTCAACAGTGTTGTCGATCTCTACATGGACGCGCTGAAAGCGACGTTTTCGCCCGAGCTGTCCAACGTTGTCTTGTCGTGCAGCGGTAGCGAAGCCAATGATCTCGCCGTGCGCATTGCGGGGGCGACCTCCGGCGGTATCGGTATCATCGTGTCCGAGAATGCCTATCACGGCAACACGTCGATCATCTCCGACATCTCGCCGTCGGGACGCAAGAGCCGCAAGCTGCCCGATCATGTCGTCACGGTTGCTGCGCCGTCGGGGCCTGGCCAGAGCGCATCTGTTGAAGACGCATTCGACGCCGACATGAAGCGGGCCATCGCGGAACTCGAGCGCAGAGGTCACACGGTCTCGGCCTTCGTTTGCGATTCCATTTTTTCGAGTGATGGCGTCTACGCCGATCCGCGCGGCTTCATGCGCAAAGCCATCGACACCCTGCGCAAGGCGGGCGGTCTCTACGTCGCCGACGAAGTGCAACCAGGTTTTGCGCGCACGGGCGATGCCTTCTGGGGCTTCGCGCGCCACGATGTACGGCCTGACATCGTCACCATGGGTAAGCCGATGGGCAATGGGTTCCCAATGGCCGGCCTGGTCACGCGTCCGGAGCTTCTGGAGCGCTTTTGCGAAGATACCGGCTACTTCAGCACCTTTGGCGGCAACCCGGTGGCGGCTGCGGCCGGCATGGCTGTTCTCGACGTCATCCGCGAGGAAAATCTTCAGGAGAACGCGCTGCGCCAGGGCAATTACATCAAAGCGCGCCTTGCCGATCTCGCCTCCAAGGATGAGCGGATCGCGGACGTGCGCGGCGCCGGCCTGTTTCTCGGCATCGAGCTTTGCCGTCCGGGACAGAAGGACCGTCCGGACGCCGAGGTCGCATCGAGCGTCATCAACGGCCTCAAGGATCGGGGCGTGCTGATTGGCGCCGCCGGCCGCTACGGCACCACCTTGAAGGTGCGCCCGCCTCTGTCGTTGTCCGAAGAAGAGGCGGATATCTTCGTCGACCGTCTCGCCGACACGCTCGCCGATCTCAAGCTCTCGTGAGCCCGGAGGCTAGACTTCGGACGCCACTCTAATCTCGACTTCGGCCGTCTGCATGGACTTGAGCAAGGGCCCGGCCGGATTGCTATCTGTGACGAGCAGATCGATCTGGCTCCAGCTCGCATAACGGGCCGTGAACATCTCATTGAACTTGGATCCGTCGGCCACGATCATGCGCCGGTTGCCGCGCTCGATCATGGCGGAATAAATCTCGGCCATCTCAATCAGCGCGTCGCTCGCACCTTCGGGCGCAAGCCCGCTCGCGCCCAAAATGACCCACTGGGCGTTGTATTGTTCCAGGAAACGCAGCGTTTGCGCGCCGTAGGTCGCGCCTTCTCCAGCAAGGTAGAAGCCTGGTGTCATCAAGACGTTGATCGTCGGATTTGTGCCCAGGGCCATGGCAATTGCGAACGAATGCGTGATGACGGTGATATTCTGCATGGTGGCGGCCATGCGCCGCGCCACGTGAAGCGTTGTCGCGCCAGATCCCATCATGAACACGCTCGCGCCGCTGCAGGCTTCGCACGCCGCCTTGGCGATGCGCGTGCGTTCTTCGATCAGCAGCGTATGCCGTTGCGCGACCGAGGGTTCGGCCGCCTTGCGCAGGATGGCGCCGCCGTAGGTTCGGTTGATCACCCCTTTGTCCGTCATCTCGTCGAGGTCGCGACGGATCGTTTCGGTGGTGACGCGGAGCGCATCCGCGAGCTCGCTCACCCGCAATGTTGGTTGGTTGGAGAGCAACGAGACGATTTCCCGCTGGCGGACGGATTTCTTGTTCATCTTGCCGCGCTCTCACCACGCAAAGGAGTAAAAGTCTCAGGACGACCTAAACCAATCGTCGCAAAACTAAGTGTTTACACCGACATGTCACCTGGAAAGTCGAGCCCGTCCCGTGCGCTTGCAGCGCGCGCGTGCGATGGGTCGCCGACGAATGGAAGCGTACGCCCGCTTGGCCATGCGTGAGGTGAGCGTCACGGACAAGCGAGATTCGAATGAAACCGTTCTCGAGACTGCTACGGGCGCAGCATCCACATCGGAGTTAGACCCTGGCGACTGTAAGGTTTGGTTAACGGCACATCTCCGCTCCGCGCACTGGGGAGCAGCACGTTTCCGCTAGGCTGTGAAAGCGGTCATGGTTGTTAACTGCCATCAGCTTTCCGAAACTCGGCAGTCCCGGAGCTCACGTCAACGCTCAAAACGGGTTCACGTAATTCAGAATAGCCGTCATCCGCAGCATGACGCGGCGGATGACGTGGGTTGCCTGGGCGTGATCGGTAAAGATGGCGGCCTCGCCGGTGGCGCCGGCAGGCAATCGCTTCGCAAGGTCGTCATCGTCGATCTTGAGCCGCACGACAAACGGAGCGGATTTCACTTCCGATGGTGCGACCGCAAAACCGGATGGCTTGAGCTGACCGGTCGAGACCGCCTGCAGCACCGTATCGACTTGGCCGGTGAAAATCCGGCCGGGGTGCAGTTTGAACGTCAGCTCCACCTTCTGGCCCGGCTCGATGTAGCGCGCATCGATCTGGGCGATTTCCGTTCCGATGATCGTTTCCGACGTGTCTATGAACGCCATCACCGGAGAGAGCGGCAGGTTCGCGACGCGCGCGCCCTTGCGGAGCGCAATGTTGGTGACGAAGCCGTCGGCCGGTGCGCGCACCACCGTCTTGTCGAGGTTCCATTGCGCGCCTGAGAGCTGCGCCTTGAGTTGCGCCACTTCCGACTCGCGCTGCTGAACGTCGAAGAGACGCCCCGCATCGTGCGCCTGCAATTGTCCCATCTGCTCGCGCCGCAACTCAGCGAACTTCAACTGCGCGGTCAATGCGTCGACCTGCGCTTTGAAGGGCGTCTCGTCGATGCGGAACAGAACATCTCCCGCTTTCAGGGGCCGGTTCGCCTGAACCGGAACCTCGACAACCTCGCCGGCGACGTCTGGCACGATCTGGACGGAATGGCGGGCAACGAGAACCGGCCCTGACGGCGCGCCCCAACCCATGGGGATGAACAGCGCGATGTTCAGAATGAGCAGCCAGACAAGCGGAGATGCTTTCCAGAAGAGGTTCGACGGCACGATCTCGAGGTGCATCAGAAGAAGCAGAACCCCCAGATAGACGAGCAACAGGAAGACCATCATGGCCCGGGCGTCCTCTGTGCAGGAGCGGGAGCATCGACGAACGCCCAAATCAAAGCCAACGGCCAAAGGACGAAGCCGCAGATCAGAGTGACCCAGCCCGCAACCTCGACGGCCTCAGCCCATGGATGGTTACGCCGTTTCGCAAAGTGCCCTGGCGCCATTCCGAGGGCGACAAACACGGCGATCGCGCACACGATGAGGACGACGAGTATGAAGATCGCGAAGTAGTCGATGAAGCCCATGTTTCGCCTCCATCAGGCAGCCGGCCCGCGCGCGACGCCCTACGCCTTGATGACCGCAGGCGGTGTCCAAGACCCGTCTGTGACGGCCGTCTTCGGCCAGTAGGCGCGCATGTAAAGCGAGAAATCGCCCTTTGGTGCCGGTAGCCAGTTGGCGCGCTGTACCGGATCGGTTGGTTCGTCGGCTTGAACATGAATGCTCAAAGAGCCGTCGTCCGCGACCTTCAGGTCCTTGTTCTTCGTCCCGACCGAGAAGCGATTGATTGCGTTGGCGACGAAGAAGTGATGCTCGTTGTAGATCGACAGCGACCAGAATCCGTTGACCGGCGGCGCACCGTCCTTTGGGAACGTCACGCGGTAGCGGTTGTCGCTGTTGAGACGCGCGCCCGAGACATCGAGGTCCTGGTAGAAATATTTGGTCTCGTCGGGTGAATTGACCAGGATGTTCGACTTCGCAACCGCCGTGCGGGTGAAGTAGTCGGTGCCGAACGCGGATTCGTTCGAGATCGTGCTCCAGTGGTGCGGCAATTGCTGGCCGTAGTTGCGGAACTGAAACAGCGGCGTAACGAGTTTCTCTTCGGCGTCCTTGGCCGCCTCGATCATCGCCTGCTTCATCTTCGGATTGTCTTTGGCCGCGGCGAGCACTGCCGCCACCTGGGCGTAGCGCGCCTCTTCGCCGGGCAGTGGCGGGGCATCAGCCAGCACCGCCGGAAGTTCGTCGAAGAATTTTTCCGGGAATACCCAACGTGTTTCCACTTCACCCGGAGGGGCACCGGCAATTCTCGGCAGCTTGCTCCACTCCATCCGCTTCATGCGTCCGTCGTAGTCGGCCAGCGGATACATCACGATGCCGGTCAGCACGTCCTGGATCGCGCGCTTGTCTTCAGGGGTATCGTCCTGAAAGATGCGAGGGCCGGCCAGCGCGGTGCGGGTCGAAGCGCGAAAGACCCTGGTGATCCCCTTCGGGACGTCGCCCTGCCAATCGGGACCGGCCAGCAGATAAAAGCCCGGCGTTGATCCATGCATCTTGCCGAGCTGAACGAAGCTGTCGGTGCGCAGATCGACGATCTGATAGACCCAGAAGCGATCGCCGAAATCCGGCACCTGGATGACTACGGGTGAGACATCCAGCGCGAGCAGGCCGAGACCATAGACCACGTCCTGGTTCGGGCAAGCGACGTTGCGTTCTTCCGGATTGACGTAATCCGTGAGCATGGTGAGCCCGTTGAGCGGCGCCTCGAGCAACGGCCCGGCGTACCTGAATTCCTTGAATTTCGAAAACGCGAGGCGGCGGTTGTACATGTTGACCAGCGGCCAGGCCCAGAAGAAGACATCGCGCGCGACATGCGCCGCATAAGCTTCCGTGATCTTCACGCGCGCATCAGGCACGGTCGGCAGAGCTTGCGACCAATTCGGCGACAGGGGCATTTTTGAAGTGTGGACGGATGTAGCCGATGTCATGTGGCGGGCTCCTACACGGAATAAAGTGCGCGTTCTCGTAGTTCGACTTTTGCAACGTCAAGACGCTGAGGACAGGGCATCGAGATCACGCCGCACGCCGGCGAGCGCGAACATCATTCCCGCGAAGTAAATTCCGATGAAGAACGCTTGGCCGACCAGCCAGGCGTTCTTTCCGTCGGCAACCGGCGAGTAGTAGAAGCTCGGCCAGATCGCATCGAACACGAAGTAGCCGGGGTACCCGACGGCAAACACGCCGAGCAGTCCGCTGATGCAGAGCCAAAGCGGCAGGTCGCCGAGATCGTTGTCGGTGCTCGGCGAGACGCGCGCTGCGGTGATGAGCGTGAGACCTATTGCGGCCATCCCGAGCCCTCCCGCCTGGACGGCCGCGACCGAGAGCGTCCACGGACACGCCCACCAAAGCGAAATGTTCTGCATGAACAGCTCGCCCGTAGGCCAGCGGGCGCCGACGCAGTAGTGCGCGATGATCCCGAAGGTCAGAAAAAGCGCCGAAGATAAAAAGGCCAAGACCCCACTTTGCGAAGCGCGCACCCAGTGCCATGGCGTCCTCCTCTCGCATCAGCGTTTGACAAGGGGTGGCGGGTAGTACGTGCCGTTCGCCACGCCCTCCGTCGGCCGGTAGAAGCGGAACGTGAGGCGATACTTCTGTCCCTTCGGTGTCGGCAGCCAGTTCGCGTCGGGCACATCGGCCGGCTTCTGATCGGCGAAGTAGAGCGTGAGCGATCCGTCCGGGCCGTATTGCACGCCCGAGTGATTGTTGATCAGAAAGCGATGGAGTGGGTTGGGAAGGACGCGGAAGCGGTGACTGTCGACGGCGATCACCGACCAGAAAAACGTGGCGTACTGCGCAGGCAGGCCATCCTTCGGGAACGTCAAAGTGTAGACGTTGTCACTCTGGAGTTCGGCCCCGGCCTCATCCAGGCTGCCACGATAGTAGAGCACTTCCGGCTTGATGTTTGCCCAGATGCCGCCGTTGTTCACCATCGTCCGCGCGAGATAGTCGAGACCGTACTCTCCGACCACGCCGGGGCGCGCCCAGCCGTTTTGCACCGTGCCGTGCCCAATGCGTGCGCTGGCCTTGCCGATATCGCCGAAGGCGCGGCTGCGGATCACCTTGTCGACACGCGCGCGCTCTTCCGGATCTTTGACGGCGCGTCCGATCGCGTGAGCCTTGTCGCCAAGCCCCTCTAGCCCGACGCTGAGATCTGGTTCGCCGTCGAGCGCGACATCGGCAGCCTCGAAGGCCTCGACGCCCGGAAGGTGCTCGAGTTCGAAAATCGGAGTCGCCGGGATGTCCGGCAGCTTCGGTGTGCCAGTTGCCTGAAACTTGAATTGATGCTGCAGCTCGATGGCCCGTTCGGGATCCGAGCCGAGTTCGACCCGCGCAAGAACTCGCGAGTACTTCACCGGCAGGTCGATGCGCGTGGCGCCGTCCGGAATATCAACTTTCGCGCCCCTCATGCACATGGCGAACTCACCGAAGGGCCGCTTGGGAAAGAGGCGCTCGTTGATGTTCGCAATCGTTTCACCCCAGCCGTTGAGGAAGTGGACGGTGTAATAGCGGCCTTCGACCTTCGGCACGCTCACGATCGTGCAACTGCTTTCGTCGACCGCGACCCACGCCTCCGAGTACGCCACATCGAGATTGGGATTGGGCCAATCCACTTCTCCGGGCTTGCGATGCACCAGCTCGTTCCATTTGAATCCATCCTTGAAGTCGAGCTGCTGCTGGCGCGTGATCAGCAATCTGCCGAGCAGATAAATGTACGCGTCGCTGATCTCCTGATCGGAATAGCTGGGCGCTTGCGCGAACCCGGGGCCTGCCAGCGTCAGCGTAAGGAGAAAAGCCAGAATTCTCTTCATCTCGTTCCTTCCTCCTATTGCACGGCACTCTTGGTCTCGACGATTTTTACGGCCGGCGGGTTCCACCTCCCCGTCAGCGCATCAGACTTCGGTCCATAAAGGCGCATGGTGAGGTTGAACGCCCCCTTGGGCGCGGGCAGCCAATTTGCTTCCTTGTCGGGGCCAGGGTTCTCGTTCTGGAAGTACAGATCGAGAGATCCGTCCGGGTTGGCTTTGAATGGCATCCAGCTCGACACGGCGAAGCGGTTCAGGGCATTCGCGGTCTGGAAGCCTTCCTGATCGTAGAGGGTGATCGACCAGAACGCCTCGACGGGCGGCAGGGCTGCTTTGTCAAACGTAAGTTTGTACTTGTTGGAGCCATCGAGGGGCTTGCCCGTGTCGTCGGCGAGGTTCAGCGGATAGATTGCGTCCTCGGGCAGGTTGGCGCCGAGGCCGACTTGCGCGACGATCGCGCGCTTCAAATAGTAGTTGCCGTAGACCCCCATCGTATCGGTATTCATCGACCAGCCGTTGGCCACGCGGGCAAGGGTTGCGACCTTCCATTCCATAAGTTTCTGCGCATCGGCGGGCGCGCTCTCGATCGCCTTTTTCACGGCGGGCTCGAGGTCGGCGAGGGCGAAACTCGTACCGGGCACTAGCCCGATGCGCCGCATGCGGGCGACGATCGGCTGGTCTGTGATGTGCGGGGGATGACGCTTCATGAGTTCGGCAGCGTACGCGAAGTATGCGGCGGCCGGCATGGCGTCGACCTGCGTCTTCGGAGGCGTTTTCATGTCGACCGAGGCGTCGAGCTTGGTCGACACCGGCGTAGGGGTCTTGCCCCATTCGGAGAGCGGCGTGATCCCATAACCAGCCTGGATTTTGTGAACGGCCTCATAGTCTGCCGGACCATCGGTTTTCGTGCGGCCGATCACCCAGACATATGGTGTCGGCGCGTCGATGCGCTGCACGCCGCTCGGCAGCTCCGCTCCGGATGTCCAACCCGGCGGGGCCAGCAGGAAATTCGCGGCCTTAGTGCCCGTCGTGCGCGATCCGGGAGACGCGAATACATCGGACCACATGTCGAGCATGGGAAGGAGATAGAAGCGGCCTGCCGTGTCCGGTGCCGAAACGATGACGGGGCCGGATGTCAAGTCGAGCCAGCCGCTCGAATAGAGCGTGTCGAAGTTGGGGCGCACGACCGCCCGCGCGTCGGCGGAGGGGAAGGCCTTCACGTTCACGAACGTGTTCATCGGGCCGCCGAATTCGGTTTTTCCCGCCTCCATGTTGGTGAGCTGGCGGCGCGTCACGTCCATGGTGACGAGCGGATAGAAGTACACGTATGCATCGACGGCGATGGCGTGGGCCGCCTCGGGCGTCATGTCCTCGGCGCGCGGCGCCGACGTTATCGGGAGGACCGCAAGGCTTAGTGCGGAAATGAGTGCGGCGCCCTGCCTGCCCGTTACGCGCACGTTCGCTTTCATGATCGAACTCCTCAGTTTTGCGAAAAAACCGCGTTCCAGTCCTGCTTCATGTCGACGACGGTCCAGCCCTTGGCGGCGGCCTCGTCGAGCCCCTTGTCGAGCATGCCGATATGAGACGTGCGGTCGTACGCCCACTCCCGCTCGGCATCGGTGTGGTGCACGTAGAGGCAGAGGCGCGCGCCGGGGGCACTGCAGGTCCATTGCAGCATCTGCAGGTCGCCGTCGGAGTTGCCGAACGCGGCAATGGGGCGGCGGCCGATGTGGCGCTGGATTCCGACGGGCTTGCCCGCCTTGTCGTCGTTGAGCACGAGCTCCGGGAGCTTGACGATGACTGGGCCGGTCTCGCGCATTTCGAGCTTGAGGCCGCCCGTTGACCCGACGACCTGCTCTGGCGGGATGCCGTACACGCGTTCCGTCCAGGGACGCATGAACTCGATGCCGCCGCCGGAGACGATGTAGGTCTTGAACCGGTTCGCCCGCAGGTAGGCCAGCAGTTCCAGCATCGGCTGATACACCATCTCGGTGTAGAGGCGGCCGCTCTTCGGGTGCTTGGCCGTGCCGATCCAATCGCTGACCGTGGCTGCGAACTCATCCGTCGTCATGCCGGCGTGTGTGGCCGCCATCAGCGCGGCGATACCGGCTTCGCCGCTTGCCGCAACGCCCTTGAGATCGCCCTTAAGAAGGGACGCGAACGGTTCCTTCGTCTCCCAGTCCGGATGCTGCGGCGCGAGCGCCTTGACGCGGGCGACAAGAAACTCGACCTGAAAATAGACGGGCTGCTCGGCCCACAGCGTGCCGTCGTTGTCAAAGACGGCAACGCGCTCGGCCGGTGCGACGAAGTCTTTGCCACTCTCATTGGTGACGCGCGCCACGAAGTTGACGATTGCATCCTTTGCCGGCGAGGCGTTCCACGACGGCAATGGGTCCGCTTGTGCGCACGCGGCATCGTGCGCGCCGAGCCCGGCCGATGCGACCGCGAAGGCGATGACAATCACGCGAACGAGATGCATCTCAATTGCTCACTGTTGCGGTGCTTCAATCTGACGTTGCCGGACTTCGGCCAAATCGCGTTCGAGGAAATAGTTGAGAAGCGTGCGGATAGCGGCGATCAGCCCGAGCCGCGCGACCGACTCCCAGTCGGTCGTGACCGATGTCTCGACGATGTCGGCGGCGAGCTGAAAGGTCAGGCCGGCGACCAGCCAACGCGAATAACGGATCCAGATGTCGCGTTGCTCGTGTCCGCCTGCCCCCGTGGCCAAGGCCTTCGCAATCGCCACTGCGGCTTCGATCGTCCCAAAGCAGATGACGATGAGCGCGATGAAGTCGATGGCCGCGATGGCATGGCGTGTAAGCGGTTCGAGAGCCTCGATCATGGACGCGCTCCCGCGGTCCGGGCGAAGTGCTCGCGACAGTGATTGCAGTCGTTTTCGCGAGCGAAGCGGGCATCGAGCGCAACGCAATCTGTCCGGCCCACTCGCCGAAAAAGCGACACCCGGCCTGGACTTGAGGGGATAGCGGGCAATCCGTCCACAACATGCGACCGCGTTGCTCTTGGCCGCGAAGCGGCCCTGTGTAACCTTGAATGAACGATGTGCTTTGTTGGGGGGGCTGCCTCATGCCTTTCGATGCATTGCCTGACGGCGAGGAGCCGCAGGGGCCGGTGTGTGCGGCTTGCAAGTCGCCGATCCGGAAACACGAGCGCTCGCGCCGCGTTCATTTCGACACCGACCCGCATGGCTTTGGCGGCCTCACGGGCGACTACCACGAGAGGTGCAGCAAGCCGATGGAGCAGCTTGCGCACGTCGTAAATCTCAATTGGTTCGGAAAATTCTAACCAACGCATGTTCGGCCCATCTTGATCGAGGGGCGGCGAGCACACTCGCCGCCCCTCTGGCTTATTGGCCGCTCGTCGAGGCGTCCGCCATGGCGCTCAAAGCGTCGTCGATGGTGAAGCTGTTGGGCTTCTGGATCGCCGGGAACTCCTTGAACGTCTCGGCGAACTTTCCAGCGATCGTCTGGGACGCCATGATCATGTAGCCCTTGCGCATGTACCAATCCCAATAGGTATTCGAGGTAACATCCGCGAACTCATAAGGATCGGTGCGTAGGTTGAAGAGCTTCGGCACGCGCAACCGCGTGAACGGCTCTGCCCAGACCTGCAGCGTCCCCTTGCAGCGCTGCTCCATGAACGTCATTTTCCAGTTGTCGAAACGGATCGCCAAAACGTCGCCGTCATCGCTGATATAGACGAACAGATTGCGCGGGCTCTCCTTGGACTTGCCGGTGAGGTAGGAGAGCAGGCTGAACCCGTCGATGTGGTTCTTGTAGGTTCGTCCGATCGCCTTGTAGCCCTTCTTCAACTGGTCGACGACGTCCAACGCGCCAGCCATTTCGAGGAACGTCGGCATCCAGTCGTGATGCTGCACGATCCCGTTGGCGATTGAGCCGGCCTCGATCTTGCCAGGCCAGCGCACCAACTGCGGCACGCGGAAGGCGCCCTCCCAGTTGGTGTTCTTTTCGCTACGGAACGGCGTCATGCCGCCGTCCGGCCAGGTGTTGCGGTGCGGACCGTTGTCGGTCGAGTACACGACCATCGTGTCCTCGGCGATGCCAAGCTCGTCGAGCAGATCGAGCATTTCGCCGACGTTTCGGTCGTGGTCGATCATTGTGTCGTGATACGCCGACTGCCAGCGTCCGGCCTGGCCGCGACTTTTCGGCTTCGTGTGCGTCCAGGCATGCATGTGCGTGGTGTTGAGCCAGACGAAGAACGGCGCGCCGTCCTTGTTCTGCCGCTTGATGAAATCCGTGGCGGCGGCGACGAATTCGTCGTCGCATGTCTCCATCCGCTTTCTATTGAGCGGACCGGTATCCTCGATCTTCTGCTTGCCGACCCGGCCCCACCGCGGCATCTCGGTCGGATCGTCCTTGTCGGTCGCCCATGAATGAATGACGCCGCGCGGCCCGAGGCTCTTTTTGAAGCCCGGGAAGTCCTTTTCGGACGGATAGTCGTATTCCTCGGGATCTTCCTCGGCGTTGAGGTGGTAGAGGTTGCCGAAGAACTCGTCGAAGCCGTGGTTGGTCGGCAGCATATGGTTGAGATCGCCGAGATGGTTCTTGCCGAATTGCCCCGTCGCGTAGCCCTGCTCCTTCAGCAACGCCGCGATCGTGACGATCTTCTCGTTCATGCCGACCGGCGCGCCGGGAAGCCCGACTTTCGATAGGCCGGTCCGGAAAACGCTTTGTCCTGTAATGAAGGATGAGCGGCCGGCGGTGCAGGATTGTTCGCCATAGCTGTCCGTGAACAGCAGGCCTTCCTTGGCGATGCGATCGATGTTGGGCGTTTGATAGCCCATCAGCCCGTGAGTGTAGCAACTCAGGTTCGATTGCCCGATATCGTCGCCCCAGATGACGAGGATGTTCGGCTTTGCCGACTTTCCGTTCTTCGCTGCTTTGGCCATACGCATACTCCGTTCTGTTCAGTGTTTCCTGCCCCCCGGGAATGCGACTTGCTGCGATCGGTCGGTGGTGTCCGCGTTCAATGCATGGTGTGCCTCCTCAACCAAATGGACCGATGTCGAAGACCATGCTCAAGACGGCGAGAATGCCGATCAGCAGCAGGATCCCGGCAGTGATGAGCGTGATCGAAATCGGAAACCCGCTCTCTCCATGAATGAGCCCGCCGCCTTTCATATTCGCTCGCTCTTGGCGCAGGCCCGTCATGAACTGCACGTGGTAGATGATGCCGCCTCCCAGCATCGCGATGCCGAGGAGCACGAGCGCGATGCCGAAGTTGCGTGGAGCACCTGCATGCGTGATCGAACCTGCCTCGCGCAGCTTCTCGAACACCTGGTAGATCGTGAAACCGAAGCTGATCAGCGACAGGGACGTGCGGATCACGGACATCAGTGTGCGATCCGCGCTCATGCGCGTACGCTGGAACGACATGCCCGTGCGCCGCATCGACATCTCGGTACGGCCCGTCGAAAGATCTGTCCGGTACTCGGAGAGCGACGTGCGATGTTCGGACAGGCCGGTGCGGTGCGTCGACAGTTTGGTGCGGAAGCGGGAGTACTGAACTGACGCCACATCCGGCTTCGTTTCGTCGATCGCCGGGATGGACGGCACGGGCGTTTCAGGAAGCCTCTGCGGACGTTCCGACAAGGACATGAGTGCGTCCTGCGTCATGGGCCATCTCCCGTATTTGCGTGACGGAGCTTCCGGCGTGCCACCAGCTCGACGAGCCATCGCACGATGAAGTAAGGCACGACCGCGAGAAGAATGGCGATCATCACGGCCTCGGCCGGATAAAAGCGGTCAAAGACCTGGTGCTGGTAGAGGACATCCATGGCGATGCCGAGCAGCATGATGCGCGCGGTCGCTGTCAGTCCTTCGCGCAACCGCCCCGCGGGCTGGGACGGATCCCATAGCGCCGTCCAGAAGAAGGCCTTGTGCCCGCTGCGCGCATCCCTGAGCCCGTCGTGCACGGCTGCGATCGCCGCCATCGTCGGCTGCAGGAAAAAGCGGAATGTCATCGGGCCATCGGTGCGTCCAAAGATGTCGGCCCAGAAGCGCTGATGCACCTCCGTCGACAGGCCGTGCTTGAAGAACCCCCACCCGACAAGCGCGAGCGCCAACGCAACCACGACCCACGTCATGGCCTGCTCGAGCGGTATGGGGGCGCTCCGGGCCATGGGATCAGCCGCACCCATGATCGCGATACTGATCCCGCCAGTACGCGCTTCCCGTTTCGCGCCACTTGCGCCAGTAGTAACCGCAGTTGCTCGCGGTGCCGACGGCGACGCTGGCCGCCACACCATTCACGATCCAAACGCCGTTGACCCAACGGCCGGCGCGGCGTACGTCGCGCGCAACGTGGCGCGCGGCGTGCCGTGCACGCGGATGGCTATGGGAAATTTTGCCGGCTTTGATATGGGCTCGGCCGCCGATCCTGCGCGCGTCCGCATCAGGACTGAAGGAAAAGAGACCGAAGCAGAGCGCGAATGCCCCTGCTGCAAGCGTCACATGTCCGATCTTCACGTCATGTACTCCCTTGTCTCGGTTCATTTTTACGTTTGGCGCACCACGCATCGAAAGCCGACGTGGCTGGTCGAAGTGTCGATGGGTTCCGGATGGCGGGCGGCGGGCCGATAGCGGCGACAGTAGTTTGGCGCGCAGAGATGCGAGCCGCCTTTCAGCACCTTGCGTGGAATGCGGATCTGCGGCTGGCAGGGATCGAAGCTCGCCTCGCGGCGCGCACCACGCGGGTTCTCCGGGATGCAGCAGGCTTTGGCCGCGTCGGCCGGGTGCTTCGGGGCGTACCAATCGCTCGTCCACTCCCAGACGTTTCCGATCATGTCGTAGAGATCGTAACCGTTTGGCGGGAACGCGCGGACCGGAGAGGTCCGCTCGTAACGATCAAGCTTCAGGTTCTCGTGCGGAAAGTTGCCCTGCCAGGTATTGGCCATGTGGCGTCCGCCGGGCGTGAAATCATCGCCCCATGCGAACTCGCTATTTTCGAGGCCGCCCCGGGCGGCAAATTCCCATTCCGCTTCTGTTGGCAGCTCTTTCCCTGCCCACGCCGCATACGCCTCGGCATCTCTGTAGGCCACGTGGACGACGGGGTGGTCGTCGAGGCCCTTGATCCAGCTTCCGCGGCCATACGGCTTGCGCCAGTTGGCGCCAAATCGAAACTCCCACCATTGCGCCCATTGGCGGAGGTCCACGTGGCCGGAGGGCGGTTGGAAGACAAGCGATCCGGCCTTGAGCATGTGAGGAAGCGCGCCGGGATAGTCCTCGGCCTTCGGCGCGATCTCAGCAAAGGTGACGTATCCCGTCGCATCCACGAACTTGCGGAACTCGGCGTTGGTGACGGGCGTCGAATCAATCCAAAATCCGTCCACTGTCACGCGATGGACCGGAGCTTCTTCCGGGTAGTGTTTGTCCGAGCCCATGGCGAAGGTGCCGCCAGGCACGAAGATCATGCCTTGACTAGAATGGCCCGTCTGGCGACGATTTTCATCTCGCGACGCTAAGCACGCATCTCTTGAGTCGGACGCCGTCATTTGAGGTCCTTTTACGATCGTGGCGAATACGCACTCTCAAGAACCGTTTATTGAAGTACCGCAATTGCGGCTCACCAAGCGCCCGAGGCTTCGTTAGTGATTATCGAAACGTTTCGTCGCGCCGCACCAATCGGACGACGAAGCTGCTTATGTTCCAATCGAAGCCAGAGGCGTGAACACCGCAATTCCCGACGACAACGGGAGCGGCCTGAAGGGTGGAGCAATCCATTTTTTTCTATTGAATTGAAGACGAAGCAGGTGACGTTGCTTCGCATCGAGCGCACCGGGAACCGCGAGCCGGAGAGGGCGCTTTCGCACTGCACCAAAATTGCCGCTCGTTGCGACCGAGGCAGCTCGGAGAAATCCCGAAAAAATGACATCGGAGTGCAAGACGTGGCGGCCCATTAGCATGGCGCACCCTCGGATGGTTACATAGCTCCCGCCCCGTCGTCTCAGTAGAGATAATGCGCTAACTGTAAATCGTGTCAAACTAATTCAGGTGTGCGCGTTTTTTCGATGCGCGCTCGACGAGCTTTTGAAGCAAAAAATCAAAAACTGAATTATCGCGGCTGTGGTGCCCGGTCGACACCAAAAACCTCTTGGCTCGCTCTATGAATGATGAGGGATTCTCTTGTCGCGTGCTGAGCCTTGGACAGAGGAGCAATGCGATGAACCGGAACTTTCCTTGTGTCGCAGCAGTCGTGCTTTTCACGTCGCTGACTTGCGCCGACGCGCACGCGGATGAGTTCGCGTTTTCTTCATATGGCCTCGGTGCCGCCGCGTTCGGCGCGGGCGTCACGCCGCCCGCCGGCACATACGTCACGTTTGCATCCGCGTATTACGAAGGTGAGATCAACGGGCCGGTCACGATCGGTGGTCGCGTCATCAACGTGGGCATGGGCGCCGAGTTCTTCTCGCAAGCAACGAACATTCTGTACGTGCCTGAGGCGAAGATTTTCGGTGCGAACCTAGGTCTCTCCGTGACCATTCCGGTCGGACACATCGACATCGAGGCCCAAGTCACCGGCCCGCTCGGCAATACCGTGACGGAATCGGTCGATGGTTGGGGCTTCGGCGACGTGAACGCGCGCGCTCAACTCGGCTGGTCGCGCAAGGACTTTTCCCACACGGCCTACGTCCAGGTCGTGGCGCCGACCGGAAAGTACGATCCGAACGGGCTTCAACCGAACATCGGGCTCAACCGGCCCGGGATCGACGTCGGCTGGGCATTCACCTGGACGGTGTCGAAACTGCAAGTCAACGGTGCCGCGGGCGTGACGTTCAACTCCGAAAACAAGGAGACCAATTACGATAGCGGCACCGATTTTCACTTCGAGTGGGCGGTCGGCTACGAGATTTGCACGGGGCTAGTTCTCGGTGTGGTCGGATATGATTATCGTCAGATCTCCGGCGACTCCGGCCCTGGTGCCGTGCTGGGGCCGTTCCAGGGCGACGTCGATGCCATTGGCGGAGGCTTGTCCTACACGACGCTGGTGGGGCAAACGCCCGTTGTTCTGAGCGCACGGCACTACGAAGAATTCAACGCCAAGCGTCGTATGGACGGCAGCACGTCGATGTTGTCCGGCACAGTACGGTTTTAGGACTCGTCTCACCCGGCGATCCCAGAACGGATTGCGGGATGTGCGTATTCCGGATGCCGAGCGGCCGCCCGATGTCCTTGATGCTGACGTTCGAGTAGGTCTGCCGGGCGAACAACTCGAACGCGCTGAACTGCAATTTCAAAGCGACGTCCGACGGATGGTCCCGGTCGGCAGTTTTGGCGGCCACGGCCCGCCGTCGCTACTGCGCCTCCTGCTGCGGATCGATTTCATCGTGAAGGTCCTGTTTTCTCGGGGCATTTCAGCCCATTGCTAGATAACAGGCTGGCCGCGATCGTGAGGCGCGCGTGAACGCCTGCGATACAGCAGCTTTGCAAATAGTCTTGGAGATATGCCGGATTTCTCGCTGGTTTCGGTGGGCTCATCCAACGCGTCCGGTCAGCTCCCACAAACTGACGCGATATGGATCGCTGGATCGGCAGCGTGCTCCTGACCCGAAAGTTTCCGGGACGCCGGCAGCGTTTACTTTACCGCGCCCATTCCGCCAGCTTACGGAACTTTGAGGCCGTACGCAGGATCACCGTGGTATAGCTTCAGCCCCATCTCAGGTCAGCACGTGACACGTCATCCCGTCTTCTTCGACCCGACGAAACGCCGCTCGGTTGTCCTCGGACATCTCGGTCGGATCGTCTCCGTGATCAGCACGATCATGCTGCTCGCCTTCGTGGCGAGCGTGCTGTTCTTCCCCGGCGTCTCTGTTCTGCCTCTCGCGCCGCCGCACAAGCGCTCGCCGCTGACGGTCGCCAACGACATTGCGCAACGGCGTGAGCTTTTGCCTGCCGCGCGCCGGCTCGCGGATGACGCGCGCTCGAACAAGGCCGGCCTGCCGAAATGGGCCAAGCATCAAGTCATTCCCAAGCCGTCGTCGAAGCAGCTTGCGGGAATCCGTGCGCGTGAGGGCAGCCGGCCACTCACGATCGGCTTCTACGTGACGTGGGACGACAGCAGCTATGCGTCGCTCGCGAAGGCGATGCCGAAGCTCGACTGGGTGGTGCCGAGCTGGCTCGAGCTCGTCGGTCCCGATATGGAACTCAAGACCGGGGTCGACCAGAAATCGGTTGATCTTCTGCGCAGGCAGAAGGTGCCGCCCGCCGTTCTCCCGATGCTGCAGAATGCAAGCGACGGAAAGTGGGATGGCCCGGGGCTCGCGCGGATGCTTGCCGACCCCGCCAAACGCCAGGCCCGCCTCAACAACCTCGTTGCCTTTCTCGAGACGAACGCCGCCCAAGGCCTCGTGGTCGACTTCGAGGAAGTTCCCAAAGAGGCGCACAAGAACCTCATCACGTTCCTTCGCGAGATGCGCCAGGCGTTCGCGCCCCACGGCTGGCTGGTCGCCATTTGCGCGCCATTTGACGATCCCGACTGGACCTATCGCGTCTACGCGACCGTGACCGACTACCAGATCCTGATGGCCTACGACGAGCACTTCGAGGAAGGCTCGGCAGGAGCCATCGCGTCACAGCCATGGTTCGTCGATAAACTCAGCCAGCGCATGAAGGAACTCAATCCTGCGCACACGATCGTCGCGCTCGGGAACTACGGTTACGACTGGGGCGGCAAAGGGCCTGCGATCGACATGACGTTCCAGGAAACGGTGCTCTCGTCCAAGGAGTCCGAGGCGCCGATCCTATTCGATCCGGCTACGCTCAACCCCTATTTCCAGTACAAGGAGGACGACGGCAGCACCCACGACGTCTGGTTCCTCGATGCCGTGACCGCCCACAACCAGATCCGGGCGGCGGACGTGTTCCGCCCCATGGGCTATGCCCTGTGGCGCCTCGGCTCGGAAGACCCGTCGATCTGGTCGCTGCTCGGCAGACCCTACGACGCGGGCGTGCCCGAGGAGCTCAAGACCATCGTTCCCGGCAGCGATATCGACATCGAGGGCGAAGGCGAGATTCTCAGCATTGCGGCCGAACCCGCCAGTGGCGCCCGTACGTTTGAGATGGGCAAGAACCAGATCATCACGTCTGAGGCGTTCACCACGATTCCGACTTCCTATGTCATCCGCCGCTCGGGGTTCGTGCCCAACAAGGTGGCGCTGACGTTCGATGACGGGCCGAGCGCCGAGTGGACGCCGCAGATCCTCGACATCCTGAAGGAAAAAGGCGCCAAGGCGACGTTCTTCATCGTGGGCGAAAACGGCGAGGCCAATCCCAGTCTGGTCCAGCGTCTTCTTGCGGATGGCCACGAGATCGGCAACCACACGTTCACGCATCCCAACCTCGGCGAGACCTCGGAGCAGGTATCGCGCATCGAGATCAATGCCACGCAGCGACTGGTCGAGGCGCTGACGGGGCGCTCGATGCGGCTCTTCCGGGCGCCGTTTTTCGGCGATGCGGAACCGACCACCCCGAGCGAGATCAATCCCGTCAAGCTCGCGCAGACACTGGGCTACGTATCGGTCGGACTCCGAGTCGATCCCGACGACTGGCAAAAGCCGCCGGCAGACCTCATCGTCAAGCGGGTGCTGGATCGCATGGCCGATACCAACCCCGAGACGCGCGGGCAGATCGTGCTGTTGCACGACGCCGGCGGCGACAGATCCCAGACCGTCAAGGCGCTGCCGCGCATCATCGATGCCTTGCGCGCCAAGGGTCTCAAGATCGTGCCGGTCTCGGAGCTGGCCGGCTGGACGTTCGACCAGGTGATGCCGCCGGTTCCACCCGAGGACCGCTCGACGCTCGTTAACTGGTACGTGTTCATCACGGCGAGCTGGCTTCAGTCCACGATGCATTTCCTCTTCAAGCTCGCAATCGGCCTTGGCCTGGCTCGCCTCGCAGCGCTCTGCGGACTCGCGCTCTGGAGCCACTTCAAGCGCGGACGCACGCCCCCTGTCAGTGCAAGTGACGGCATCGCGGTGACGGTGTTGATTCCGGCGTTCAACGAGGAGAACGTCATCGGGGAGTCTGTCGTACGGATCCTTGAAAGCCGCCACGTCACCCTCGAGGTGATCGTGATCGATGACGGGTCGACCGACGGAACGAGCGACGTCGTACGCCGCAGTTTCGGGGCCGATCCGCGCGTCACGCTCATCACGATTGCGAACGGCGGCAAGGCGCACGCGGTCAACACAGGGCTCGAGCGCGCGGCGGGAGAGGTCATCATCGCGCTCGATGCCGATACGCAGTTTGAGCCGGACACCATCGCCAAGCTCACCCGTTGGTTCGGAGACGCGACGATCGGAGCCGTCGCCGGCAACGCCAAGGTCGGCAACCGCATCAACATGCTGACGCGCTGGCAGGCGCTCGAATACATCTCGGCACAGAACCTCGAGCGGCGCGCGCTCGCGGCGCTCGACTGCATCACGGTGGTGCCGGGCGCGGTGGGCGCCTGGCGACGCTCCGCCCTGGCGGAACTCGGCGGATTTCCAGGGGACACGCTTGCCGAGGATCAGGATCTCACGATCGCGATCCAGAAAGCCGGCTACCGAGCGATCTTCGATGCCGACGCAGTGGCATGGACTGAAGCCCCGGATACGGTCGCCGGGCTCGCCAAGCAGAGGTTCCGCTGGTCGTTCGGGACGTTGCAGTGCTTGTGGAAGCACGCAGACGTCACCTTCCGGCCGCGCTATGGCGCGCTCGGCCTCGTCGCGCTTCCGCAGGCCTGGCTGTTCCAGATCTTGCTCGGGCTCATCTCGCCATTCGTGGACCTGATGCTCGTGGTTCAGGTCGTGACGGCGACGCTCGACTATCTCGAGCACGGCGCGCAGTTCGATCCGACCAACCTCGAGATCACCCTGTTCTACTATGCGCTATTCATGACCGTCGACCTCGCCACGGCGGCGATCGCATTCCTGTTCGAGAAGAAGGAGGACTGGCGACTGTTGTGGTGGCTCGTCCTGCAGCGGTTCGGCTACCGCCAGCTTCTCTACTATGTCGTCGTGAAGTCCGTCATCTCGGCGGCCAAGGGGCACCTCGTTGGCTGGGGTAAGCTCGACCGCAAGGCGACGGTGAACCAAGCGGCGTTGCCGCCGAAAGCGCCTCCTTCCGAGGACACACGATCAAGCTGATCACGATTCGCACTGATGAGATCCGAAGCGATCCTGGTCTAGAGCACGACGACGTGGATGTCGGCGTTGCTGACCTCGATAGGCGGTGCGAGATCCGGATTGCTGTTGAGCAGATTGAGCAAGGCTTCGACGCGGCGAGCGGAAGCGCGCCATACCTCGCGTGTCTCGCGGCTGGCGGGCTCGTGCAGCACCGACTTGCGGATCGCCAGAAACGTCCTGAGAAATTCCGCTTCAGAGCTGTCGCTCACGCCGCCGATCTTGGCATTCACGCGTTTGAGGATCGAGGGCAACGAGTCCGGATCCGTGCTCGCGCCGTGCTGCAGCCAAGTATCGTAGAAGATCGCCTTGCCGATTGCGGAGTGGATGCCGGCGGCCTTAGCGGCGGCCAGGGCGGGGCGCAGATACAGCCTGTCGGCCTCGGCGTCGCAGGCACGGCCCAGCAGCTCCGAAGCCTTCACCTCTTTGCGCCACGCCGCTGGAAAGCCCGCCAGCTCCGCTTTGCGTGCCGTCATCGTCACGGGCGGGAGATGGGGCAGGAAGCGCGTGAGCGTCGTCGCGGGGACGTCCTTCGCGTAGCGCCGGATCACCTCGGCAACCTCGCTGTTGTAAGTGCAGAAACCGTACTGTGTAACGGTGAAGCCGCGGCCGTCCTCGAGGTCCTCGACGTAGGCAAAGTCGGGTTCGGCGCTCCCGACCTCAAAGACATTCGAGATCGCCTTGATGCGCCGGACGAGTGCGTGATCGGCGTTCCCGCTGGGCGGCGTCGCGGCGGGCCCCTCCTCAAGCTCGACAGCTTCCGCGTGCGCACCTGCCACGGCTGCGACCGCCGAGATCAGGGAGATGTGTCCCGCGAGACGCAAGATATCGCGGCGGCTCTTTTGCATTTCAGCACTCCGAGGTTGCGATTGCATGAGCGTGATGCCCGCGCGGAGCGGGCACTCTTTGAATCACATATGCGGCAGCATCGGGATCATCAATTCCTAAATCGGGTCGCCTTACGCATCTGTAAAGCGCCAGCCACCGCGCCGTAAGCCGACAGGTCCACACTAGGCGCACGTCACGATTGAAAGGAAAGTCGCCATGACCCCCGAGGAGCGGCAGCTGGTCACCGGTTTGTTTGACCGTTTGCAAAATATCGAGCCCGTTGCGAAGGACCGCGATGCGGATCAATTGATCCGTGACGCGGTTAGACAAGTGCCCGACGCGACCTACTTGCTGGTGCAGGCTGTGCTCGTACAAGAACAGGCGCTGTGGCAAGCCGACGCGCGCATTCGCGAGCTCGAGGAGCGCGTGGCCACTCTTCCGTCCGGCGCCATTGGGCCAGATCAGAGCACTGAAAGCCGTAGCTTTCTAATCGGTGCGGGCGGTCTTCAGTTTCGAACGGCCGGTTCGGTTCCGTTGGCAGGCAGGCAAGTAGCGGATCCGCCCGCAATCGATGGGCGACCCCGCGCGCGGGACGCCGACCGCTCGCCGCTACCTGTACCTTCCGGAGGCGGGTTTCTCGCTTCCGCACTTTCAACGGTGGCCGGAGTTACCGGTGGAATGCTCCTGGCCGACAGCATCCGAAATGTACTGGGTGGCGGCCATCTTGGCGAAGGTGCATCCAGTTCTATGGCGGCCGTCGATCGCGCGCAGGACGAAGCGCAAGATGCCCGCGAAGCTCTTGCCGCGGATGACGCACAAGACGCCTTCGATGAGGTTGATGGCGAGGGCATTGACGTTTGATCCCCGACCCTTCCGAGACATGACAAGCCATCCTGATCGGTCAGTCATGCGCTCCACAACAAGACAGAAGGAGAAGTCAGATGAAGTCCAACGCCAAGTTTATGGTACCCGTTGCGGCGCTCATTGTTGGTGCGAATTCGATTTTCGCAGCCGGCGTTGCAGCGGCGGCGGCGAATTCAAAAGTGCATTCACCGGAGTCAATCCAGTGTTCTAAGGATGCCGACGCCAAGAACCTGCACGGCAAGGAGCGTCAGAAGTTTCGCTCGGAGTGCAAGAAGGAACTCAAAGCGAAGTCCGCGGCAGCTCTCAAGAGCCCCGCCGCGGTAAAGAAACCATACTAGCGAAGACCCGCTGCGTGATCTTGTACAAGGAGCCGCTAGATTACGAGGTGCTCGAGAAGGATTTGCTCGCTTGCGGGGCGTTATCCGCTTAGGGCCGGATTGCACCGGTTCACAATCCCGTGTCATCACGCTCGGTCGCTTGAGGCCTCACGATTTGACCAGGCTTTGTGGGCGACCGGGATAAGGGCGACGACGGCGAGAAGGCCAAGCGCGATCAGCAACTGCGGCGTGACAAGCGCTCGCGTATCAATTGAGTAGACGCACGCATCCGGGCTGGCGGCGTTGTTTGCGATACAGGTCGTGTAAAGAGCGTTCTGCGCTCAATGATGTCGGCCGCTAGCGGCGGCACGATCCGTCGCTCCGGCCATCGCTGAGCGCTCTGTAATCGTGCGGCTTCACTCCTCGACATCGTCTCCATCCCTTCCGCAAGGGGGCCTTGTGGCTGGGCTTTTCCAGTGGACAATGTTTGCGCCTGTGCTGATCCTTGCGGCCTTCGCAAGCCTCGCGTGGCTTTCGCAAACGCCGCCGGTTGAGGCGTGGCGCTTTTCGCTCAGCCTTTTCGTCGCGTGGTTGGGCTTCGGCTGGTTTGCTGCGGTTGTTCCAACGCGGGCAACATTGGCCGCTGGTGTGCTGTGCGCCCTTGCTCTTCGCGTCGTTGGCTTCTGCACGGTCCCAATCTACGAAGACGATTGGGCGCGATACCTTTGGGACGGATACAGGTTTCTGCAGGACGGCACACCATATGGATACGCCCCTGAAGCGTACACCGACGACGCCAGCCTGGATGACATCTGGACGGCCATCCTCGCACAGGTCAACAATCCCGCTGTTCCCACCATCTACGCGCCGACGCTGCAATACGTGTTTGGCTTTGCGGCCTGGGCGGCGCCGGCGAGCCTCACCGCGCTCAAGGCGATCTTCATCGCTGCGGATCTCGCCATTTGGGCGATGATCGCGCGGATCGGGGGATTGGCTGCCGGTCTACGGTACGCACTGTGCCCGCTTGTGATCTTCGAGGTGTCGATGAATGCGCATGCGGACATCGTTGGCGTGGCTTTGATGGTTGCCAGCTATGCGCTCATCCGGAGCGAACGCTTGCTTGGAAGCGGGGTCGTGTTTGCACTGGCGCTGGCGTGCAAGCCTTTTGCGATCATCGTCGCGCCGTGTTTTCTGCAAAGGAAATGGTATCTTGTCGCGCTCGGCGCCGGCGTCGCATTTGCGCTGCTTTACTTGCCGTTTGTCGTGGCCGGCGCCACCGAGTTCGAGGGCTTGCAGGTCTTCTCGCGCTGGTGGGAATTCAATTCGTTCGGGTTCGCGGGGCTAAAGGCGGTCTTCGGAGATCCTGCTGCGCGGCCGCTCGGATTCCTGCTCGGTGCTGCTTTGGCCACGGCGCTTGCCTTACGCTGGCGGACCAAGGAGCCGGAGACGGTTCCGCCTGCGGATCTGTGGCTGATGGCGCTTTTGTTTTTTGCTCCGGTCATCAACCCTTGGTACCTGCTCTGGGTCGTCCCCTGGGTCTGCCTGCGATCGAACGCGCTCACGTGGTCCATCCTGCCGGCGATCTCGGTTTCGTATCTGACGGCAGGAGCTCTCGGATTGGCCGGACCGGGGTTTCACGATCATCCGGACTGGGTGAGGCCGCTCGAGATCGGCGTCGCGCTCGCGACCTATATCGCCACTCACCGCATCCGGCAGAAGATCCGTGTTGATGCGTGATTCCGCTACACATTGTGCGTCGTCGTCCCAATAAGCTTTGCATGAATTCTTAGTTGGACAAAGCGCGGTTCAATGGAACTAGCGTTCAACTAAGGGCGGCACCACGCGCGGCCCGACTGACCCTCACTCCAGTCCGAGGTGATCGCTCGTGTCCTGCGCCGACATCATGAAAGCCCTTTCGGACAAAACGAGATTGGCCGTTGTGGAGCAACTATTCTTCGGTGCGCGCCGGGTCAACGAGATCAATAGCGAGCTGAACCTCGAGCCGACGCTGTTCTCCCATCATCTCCGCGTCTTGCGGCAGGCGGGGATCGTCGTCACGCGGCGCGAGGGAAAATCGATCGTCTACTCGCTGTCACCTGCGGTCACAAATGGCCACACCAGTCCCGTGCTCGACTTCGGTTGCTGCACACTCAGCTTCAACATCAAATCTGAAGGTTCGTGACTATGATCCGCGAAGCCGCCCTTGGTTTGTCTTTCGCAACTCTGACTCTGCTCGCCGTCACCGCTTTTGCCGCAGAAGAGCCCAGCACCGCCGCGCCTCTCTCGGGCCAGCTGACGATTACAGGGGCCAGCACCATTGCGCCACTGGCATCGGAAATCGGCAAGCGCCTGGAAGAGACGAACCCTGATCTGCGCATCGATGTGCAGACCGGCGGGTCGGCGCGTGGCGTCGCCGATGTCCGCGCCGGTCTAGCCGCGATCGGCCTCGTGTCGCGCAACCTGAAAGACGACGAGACGGATTTGACGGCCTTCACTATCGCGCGCGATGGCGTGGGTATCATCCTCAACACGGACAACCCGGTCTCAGTCCTGACCGACGAGCAGATCGTCGACATCTATCTCGGCAAGATCGCGAACTGGAAAGACGTCGGCGGAAAGGACGCTCCCATTACGGTCGTCAACAAAGCCGAAGGCAGGTCCACGCTCGATCTCTTCACGAACTATTTCAAACTGAAGAACAGCGACATCAAGGCCAGCGTCGTGATCGGCGACAATCAACAAGGGATCAAGACCGTTGCCGGCAACCACAATGCCATCGGCTACGTTTCGATCGGCACGGCTGAGTTCGAATCAGAACAGGGCACGCCGATCAAGCTGCTGCCGCTCAAGGGCGTCGCTGCGTCTGTCGAGAACGTCCGCAACGGGACATTTTCTCTCGCCCGTCCGCTTAATCTCGTCGTCAAAGCTGCGCCGGAAGGTACGGTCAAAAGCTTTATCGACTTCGCGCAATCCAAGGACGTTCGCGATCTCGTCAAGGAACAGTTCTTTGTGCCTTTGCAGTAGTGGTGGCGGCTTCGTGTCGATCGTGATCGTGTGATGGTCAAGACGCTGTCTCCTAACGTCCGTGACCGGCGGCTGCTGTGGACGCTTTCGCTGTCTGCCGCGACCGCCGCCGGATTGCTGCTCCTTATTTTGATCTTCCTGGCTAAGGAAGCCTGGCCGGTACTGTCCACCGTCGGTGTCACGTCGTTTGTCATGGATAGCTCGTGGCATCCGCTCGAAGGCACCTTCGGCCTGACGCCGATGTTGGCAGCTTCGGTGGCGATGTCCGCGCTCGCCATTCTGATTGCGGCCCCTCTCGGTGTCGCGCTGGCGCTTTTCTGCCGCTTCTATGCGATGGGTCCTGTCGCGCGCCTTTTCCGATGGGCAGTCGTGCTTCTGGCCGGTATTCCGTCGGTCGTGCTGGGCCTGTGGGGACTGACGACGCTTGTTCCATTGATCAACGACCTGCGCGCGCCCGGCACCAGCCTTCTCGCCGGCAGCGTCGTGCTCGCCCTGATGATCCTGCCGACCATTGCCCTGACGACAGAGGCCGCACTGACGTCGGTCTCGCAGTCGTATTGGACAGGAGCTTCGGCGCTTGGCCTGTCGCGTGAAGCGATCATCCTAGCCGTCGCGTTACCAACGGCGCGCAATAGCATTGCGGCCGGAGTTCTGCTTGCCTCGGCGCGAGCGCTCGGCGAAACGATGGCCGTTCTGATGGTCAGCGGCAACGTCGTGCAGTTGCCGTCGAGCCTGTTCGATCCCGTGCGCACGCTTACGGCCAACATTGCTCTTGAGATGGCGTACGCCACCGGCACGCACAGAGCCTCGCTCTTCGTATCCGGTCTCGCTCTCACGCTTCTGGTGCTGGCGCTTGCGGCAGCGGCTCGACGCAGCGGAGGTCAGGTTGTCCATGCCTGATGCGGTTCTATACCCGGGTTCTGCGCGCGCCGGATCGACGCCGACGTTCTTCTGGAGAAACCTCGCGCTCCAGAGCTTCGTCTGGCTGGCATCACTGCTCATCATCGGAGTGTTTCTCTGGCTTCTTGGCGACATCCTGTGGCGCGGCGCAAGCCGTGTCGATTGGGAGTTTCTGATAAGTGTGCCGAAGAGTGCCGGCCGCAGCGGCGGTATCGCTCCCATCATCGTCTCGACGGTGCTCATACTTGTCGTCGCCATCGCAGTTGCGTTCCCGTTGGGGCTCGCGACCGCCGCTCTCCTTTCCGAATACGCTCGACAGGGCGGCGCTAAAGTTCGGGGCGTCGGTCTCAGCCTCGATGTCCTCGCGGGCGTGCCGTCCATTGTCTTCGGATTATTCGGAAACGCGTTCTTCTGCGTTTGGATGGGGCTCGGATTCTCGATCCTGTCCGGCGGATTGACGCTGGCGTGCATGATTCTGCCGATCGTCATCAGAACCGCGGAATCGGGACTGCGGATGGTGCCTGACGAATGGCGCCTTGGTGCGGCGGCGCTCGGCGTTTCCCGCAGCACAACCATCGTACGGATCTTGATCCCGGCGGCTGCGCCGGCGCTCGTCGCGGGCTTGATGCTTGGGATCGGGCGGGCCATGGCCGAGACGGCGGCTCTCATCTTCACGAGCGGATACGTCGATCGGATGCCGCGATCGGTCTTCGATTCAGGCCGCGCGATCTCGGTTCATATCTATGACTTGACCATGAATGTCGCCGGAGGAGATCCGAACGCGTACGGCAGTGCACTGGTCCTCATCGCTCTCCTTATTGTCATCAACAGCGCCGCTCTGTGGCTTGCCAATCGCGCCCTAGATCGAAAGCCCTCACGCTCATGAACACACCCTTCGTCGGCGATCTCGTGCCGGACAGCAAAACCGGAGAGGCATTCACGCTCGGACCGCTCGTTACGGGGCCACCTTGCTGTGAGCCCGTTCCGAAAATTCGGGTCGAGTCGCTCTCGCTGAGCTACGGGCAAAACGAGGTTCTACGCAACATCAGCCTCGACATCTACGGCGGCTGCATCACGGCGCTCATCGGGCCTTCCGGTTGCGGCAAGACGAGTTTGCTTTCGAGCATCAATCGGCTGACGGATTTGGTTCCCGGCTGCCAGGTACAGGGACGCATTCTGCGCGAAGGCGGCGACATTCACGCGCCGGGCGTCGACGTTCACGCATTGCGGCGCGACGTAGGCATGATTTTCCAGCGGCCTAACCCCTTCCCATTGTCGATCCGGCGCAACCTCGCACTGCCGCTTCGCGAGCACGGCCTGCGCAACGCTCGCGAAATCGACGATCGCATCGAGCGTTCGCTCAAGGACGTGGGCCTTTGGGACGAGATCTCCGATCGGCTCGATGCGCCGGCACAAGCGTTGTCCGGCGGCCAGCAGCAACGTCTTTGTATTGCGCGCGCGCTGGTGCTTGAGCCGTCGGTGCTGCTGATGGATGAGCCCTGCAGTGCGCTCGACCCGATCTCATCTGCCGTGGTGGAGGATCTCGTTGAGAGCCTCAGGGGGCGCTACACGGTCGTGATCGTCACCCACAATCTGGCGCAGGCGCGTCGCATTGCGAACTACGCCGCGTTCTTCTGGGTCAAGGATCGGGCGGGCACGCTGGTCGAGTTCGATCACTGCAAGCGGCTGTTCGAGTCTCCCCGGGACGAACGTACGGCAGCGTATGTGAGCGGCGCACGCGGCTAGCATGTCGCTACTGCTGGAGGGACACATGCCACGATGCGAGCGGCTGATCGATATGGGACGTCGCCAGTTCCTGAGGGGAAGCGCCATTGCGGCTGCGGGAGCCGCCGCGGCGGTCAGCGTACCGTCCGGAGCACAGGAGGTGAGGACGCAGGCGGCCATGGCCCGCGTCGAGTACCCGTCGATCAGGCTGGCAAACATCGCCGACCTCACGATCAACAGGCCTCTCGAGGTCGCCTTTCCGGACGACGACGCCCCGGGCGTGCTCTTGAAGCTCGGCTCGCGGGTCGAAGGCGGAACGGGACCGGACGAAGACATCGTCGGCTTCTCCACGACCTGCCCGCACAAGGGATTTCCGCTTCTCTATAACGCCGACGACCGCACGTTGAACTGCCGCAACCACTACTCCCGTTTCGACTGCGAGGCCGGCGGGCAGCAGATCTGGGGCCACGCAGCGCAAAACCTGCCGCAGTACGCGCTTCGGATCGACGAGAACGGCGACATCTACGCCGAAGGTGTCGACGAGCTTCTCTACGGCCGCCTTTCCAACGTGCTCTAAGGGCAGACATATGGCCTACAAGCGACAGATCGACCGCCTTCCGATTATTCCTGCGGATGCGACGAAGCACAACGTTGTCTGCCACTACTGCATCGTCGGCTGCGGCTATCACGCCTACAGCTGGCCCGTGAACAGACAGGGCGGGGTCGCCCCCTCCACCAACGTGTTCGGCGCCGATCTTTCCCGGCAGCAGCCTCCGGATACCGCCGCTTGGTACGCGCCATCCATGTACAACATCGTGAAACAGGACGGGAAGGACGTGCATATCGTCATCAAGCCCGATGATGCATGCATCGTGAACTCCGGCCTCGGTTCGGCGCGCGGCGCCCGCATGGCGGAGATGAGTTACTCGCGTGCGCGCACGACACAACAGCAGCGTCTCACTGATCCGCTCGTCTGGCGCTACGGGCAGATGCAGCCGACGAGTTGGGATGACGCGCTTGACCTCGTCGCTCGTGTGACGGCGCGGATCGTCGCGGAGAAGGGTGAGGACGCGCTCTTCGTCTCGGCGTTCGATCACGGCGGCGCCGGAGGCGGATACGAAAACACTTGGGGCACGGGAAAGCTCTATTTCGGTGCCATGAAAATCAAGAACATCCGCATCCACAATCGCCCGGCGTACAACTCCGAGGTCCACGGCACCCGCGACATGGGGGTGGGTGAGCTCAACAACTGTTACGAAGACGCGGAGCTTGCCGACACGATCATGGTTGTGGGCGCGAATCCGCTGGAGACCCAGACCAACTACTTCCTCAACCACTGGGTGCCGAACGTGCGCGGCTTTTCGCTCGACAAGAAGAACGAGCAGTTGGCGGGCGAGGCGCACGACCGCGGTCGGATCATTATCGTCGACCCGCGACGGACGGTGACGGTCGCCGCATGCGAAGCGGAGGCCGGACCGGAGAACGTTCTGCACCTGCAGATCAACTCGGGCACCGATCTCGCTCTCTTCAACGCACTGTTCACCGAAATCGCAGACCAAGGCTGGGTCGATCAGGACTTCATCGATCGGAGCACCACATCCGAGGCAGGAGCCGGCGATGGATCCGATCCCGCGTGGCCCGCTGTCCTGACTAGCTTCATCGCAGCGCGAGCGGGCAACAGGATGACTGTAGAAGAGGCTGCGGAGATCACGGGCCTTTCGCCGGACGACATCCGCAAGGCGGCGCGATGGATCGCGCAACCCAAGCAAGGTGGCGCCCGCCGCCGCACGATGTTCGCATACGAGAAAGGCCTCATCTGGGGCAACGACAACTACCGCACCAACGGCGCGCTGGTGAACATTGCACTTGCGACGGGCAATGTTGGCCGTCCCGGTGGCGGTGTTGTCCGGCTTGGCGGGCATCAGGAAGGGTATGTCCGTCCCAGCGACGCGCATGTCGGCCGGCCGGCGGCTTATGTCGACAGGCTCCTGATAGACGGTCAGGGGGGCGTTCATCACGTCTGGGGCTGCGATCATTACAAGACGACGCTCAACGCATCCGAGTTCATGCGCGTCTACAAGCAGCGCACGGACAAGGTGAAGGATGCCATGAACGCGGTGCGCTACGGCGACCGCGAGGCCATGGTCGACGCCATCGTCACCGCGATTAACGACGGAGGGTTGTTCGCGGTCGACGTAGACATCGTGCCGACGAAGATCGGCGAAGCCTGCCATGTAGTGCTGCCCGCCGCCACCGCAGGTGAGATGAATCTCACCTCCATGAATGGCGAACGGCGCATGCGTCTCACTGAGCGCTACATGGACCCACCCGGCCAGGCTATGCCCGACTGCCTGATCGCTGCCAGGATCGCCAACCGCATGCAGCGCATCTTAACCGACCTCGGCAAGGCGGATATTGCCGCCAACTTCGACGGGTTCGACTGGAAGACTGAGGAAGACGCCTTCACGGATGGCTACAATGCAACCGCGAAGGGGGGCGAGCATGTCACCTACGATCGGCTGCGCGCCATGGGAACCAACGGCTTCCAGGAGCCTGCGGTCGGTTTCGAGAACGGCAGGATCGTCGGCACGCAGCGCCTCTATGCCGACGGCAAATTCGGCACCGAGGACGGCAAGGCCCGCTTCATGTATGCAGAATGGCGCGGCCTCGAGGCGCCCGGCAAACAGAAGCAGCGGGACAGCTACGCCTTTCTCATCAACAATGGGCGCGCCAACCTTGTCTGGCAGTCCGCCTATCTCGACGTGGACAACGACTTCGTGATGGATCGCTGGCCGTTCCCATTCATTGAGATGCATCCAAACGACATGGCCAAGGTCGGAGTCAAGAAAGGCGACCTCGTCGAAGTCTACAATGACGCCGGGTCGACGCAGGCGATGGCCTATCCGACGCCCTCCGCGCGTCCGGGAGAGACGTTTATGCTCTTCGCCTTCCCGACCGGCGTGCAGGGCAATGTGGTCAACGCAGGAACGAACGAACTCGGTATTCCCAACTACAAGCAGACCTGGGGCAACATCAGAAAGATCGCCGACGCTCCTGCCTCAGTGGCGCACCTGTCGTTCAAGTCCAAGGAGTATAATGCGACGTAGAACGCCGCTACCTGCGTGTTGCGCTAGATATCTTAGCCGCGGCGATCGTGCCGTGGAGCAGGCCCCACTTCGGATAGCTGGCGAGCGACGCGGCATCGTCGACGTCATCGATCTCAGGTAGGAGGGCTACCCTCCGTCCTTGAAGGTTCCGCATGGAGTCGCTAAGTGCGTGCGCGGTCGACCAGCGGACATCATGAAACGGATTTGGCGCGTTTGGCCTTCGCCGCAGCCCGACGGCCCAGTAGCCGCCATCGCTCGAAGGACCGAAGACGGCGTCTTGGCCTTCCAGCAGGCTGAAGCCCTTTGCGATCAGGTCGGGGGGGATGCCGGGCACATCGCTGCCGATAATGAGCACGGGCCCGGTGGGCAGGCGATTGGTCACGCGCATCAGGCGCTGCCCGAGATCGCCCGTGCCCTGCTGCAGTATGCCGTATCGGGATGGCCAAGGGCCTGAATGATCTGGCGTCACCGCGAGCCACGTCGACCATCGGGCGTCGTTGCCCAGTTTCAGCAAAGTGTTGGCCAGGCTCACGCGCTGGAATCGGAGCGCCTCGACCGCGCCGGTCTGAGCGGCGAGGCGACGCTTTCCCGTGCCAAGCCTAGGATAGCGCGTGAAGATGACCAGATGGCAGTTGGTCTTCATGACGAACCGTAAATGCGCGCGATCAGCCGCGGCGGCACATTGAGGTAGTAGAGCGAAAGACAGAACAGATTGCGTGCGCTGCGCGTGAACCATCCCTCCTGCTTCCAGCGGAAGGCGGAGGTGTTCGCTGCGATCGCCAAGATCACCAAACGTTTGCGACCGATGCGACGGACCAAATCGACATCTTCCATGAGCTCCCAAGCGGGATACCCGCCAACGGCGGTGTAGAGATCTCGATGGATCAACAACCCTTGGTCTCCGTAGGGAAGCCCCAGGGTCCGCGTGCGCAGCGCGACGATCCATTCCAAGCGCCGGGCCTGCGGAGACATGTCGTCGAGCGTGAAGCTGAAAGCGGCAGCCTTTTCCTTATTGGGAGGACTGGCAATGAAGTCGGTGACGGCGGATTTCCAGCCAGGTTCCAGGTGCGTATCCGCATGGAGGAAAAGGAGCCACTCGCTGCGAGCCAGATCCGCTCCGGCTGCAAGCTGGTAACCGCGTCCCTTTGCGGCTCGGACAAAACGAGCGCCGTGTCGGATCGCAACGTCCTGCGTGCCGTCGCGGGAGCCGCCATCGACAACGATGATTTCTTCCACGCCGCCCAGCATTTCCAGCGTTGCGGAAAGGGTCGCTCCAGCGTCCAGGGTCGGGATAACGACCGAGATGTCGAGCGTGCCGGTATTCACCACAGAATGCGTCCCGTGCTTTATCCGAACAATCCGAGGAAGCGAACAAGTCTCCTGGTTCGCGCGGAGAACAGTGCTGGCGTAAAGTAGCTCCCGGCCGCGCGTTTGCTGATCTCGGAGAGCGTCGGGTATGGCACGATCAGGGACGCGACGTCGCCGATCTTGTGATCTTTCGAAATCGCGAGGATCCACGGCAATAGCAACTCGCCCGCATGCGCGCCCACCACTGTCGCGCCTAGGATCCGCCCCCGTTTTCCGATGACCACCTTGAGGAAGCCGTCCGTGTGGCCCTCGGCTTGCGCCCGGTCATTGTGGGCGAAGTCCGCGCGCAGGACGCGGACCTGGTCTCCATGGATCTCGCGCGCGGCCGCTTCGGCCAGTCCAACCTGGGCGAGTTCAGGATCGGTGTAGGTGACCCACGGCAAGGCCTTCGGAGCGTTCTTGGCGGGCAGGCGGAACAGCGCATTTCGCAGCACGATGCCGGCGTGATAGCCCGCAACGTGGGTGAACTGGCGGCCCCCGATGACGTCGCCGGCGGCGAACACGCGCTTGTTCGTGGTGCGCAACCGGGCGTCCACGTTGATGCCTTTCGGTGTGGCCTCCACGCCAGCCTTGTCGAGACCGAGCCCATCGATAGTCACCTGGCGCCCGGTTGCGATCAGGAGATGGGAGCCTCGGATGGCATTCTCCCGTCCCTCGTGCTGCAGAATGACGGTGATGCCTTCGCCGGTCTTTTCGATCCGCGTGATTGCCGCCGCCTCAAATGTTGAAATGTTCTCGGCCGCAAATTGTTTGCGGATGACTTCGACGGCTTCTGGGTCGTCCTTTGACAGCATTCGCCCGGCGTCGATGAGCGTAACCGCTGCTCCCAAGCGGCCATGCGCCTGGGCCAGTTCGCACCCGATCGGACCTGCACCTATGACAATCAGGTGCGATGGCAGAACGGTGTTCTCGAAGATGGTCTCGTTCGTGAAATACGGAACGCTGTCGAGACCCGGGATGCGCGGAATGGACGGGCTGCTGCCGGTCGCGATCACGAAGCGGCGGGCGCGGATTGTGACGTCGCCGGCCGCAATTGTGCGATGATCAATGAACGAGGCGCGTGATGTGATGACCCGGCAGCCAAGACCGGTGAAGCGCTCGACCGAGTCGTGCGGAGCGATTGTCTGGATAACGCTGTGGACGTAGCGAGTGGTCGTGGCGAAATCGATTTGCGCGTCATGCGGGGTAAGGCCATAGCGATGACCACTTCGCGCCGTGTGCGCCACCTTGGCCGCCGCAAGCAGTGACTTCGACGGTACGCAGCCGGTGTTGAGACAATCGCCGCCCATGCGATGAGCTTCAATAAGCACCGTGCGGGCGCCCATCTGCGCGGCGCCTGCTGCCACAGAGAGGCCCGCCGAACCGCCTCCGATGATGCAAATGTCTGCCTTCAGCGCTTCTGACACGTGGCCTCCCGGGCTGGTCAACGAACGACCAATCTCCAGCGAGTGGCCCGAGGGAATGCTAGTTGATCGCTCGCGGCCTCGCTAGGTACGACGCGTGCGACGGATTTATCAAATCGCTTGGAATGCGCCGTCTGCAAAAGCAGACAACATAGGGAATATGACACGCAAGTTGTGGCGTCGGACGCATCGTGGTGGGGAAGACGACGCGAAGGGTCGGTCTTCCCGCGTCATCGCTTATTGCTGGCCGTTGTCTTCGAGGATCATATTTCTTGCAACTCGTAACTCCGCTTCGCTCTGATCGCTTTCGGCACCTTTTTTTGCCTTGTGTGCCCCCTCCGCAAGCGTCTGCCATCAGGCCGGCGTGGCACGAAGGGTCGCCAGCAAGTTCGCATTATTTCATCTCGCAATTTCAGCGTCCGTGAAATCCGGACTACCGATGGCAGCTTGCTTTGCCAAGCAGACCTGGACCCGCGCCACGTTCGCGTGCGAACGTCCGCTTTGGGTCGGGAGCGAACGTTACGTAGCTCCATTCGTTGAATTGCAAGTGCATGGGTCGCGAACGATACCGCCTTGATATTCGACACTTGCCGCAACAGGCATTCGAAGTCAGTTGTCGACCAGTCGCGGCCCTCGCCCGATGGTCGATCGAAGCAGTTCTCAACGGTCTGCTCGAGTTCCGGCAAGCCTATGCCTGCCTGGCCATGCGCGAGGTTACTGTCACGGACAAGGCGATCCGGATCTCTGGCTAGAAAGCGGTCTTGGCCAGGGCCGCAGCACAGGGCTTAGACAGCGCTCCGCCCGGAGTTCTCTCATTTGTTCGTGAATGGCGCGCCCGAAAGGATTCGAACCTCTGACCCCCAGATTCGTAGCCAGTTCGACATGGCTCTCTAACCCGCATCGTTATTTGAGGTCAGCAGCGTAAGCCGATAATTTCTGGGAAGAAACGCGGCGAGCGGTGGACCAATAGTGTCCTAGGGAATTCACCCAGTTCCACCCTTCGCCGGGACCCGTACGGGACCCCGGAAAGCTCATGGCTACGCTCAAATTCACTGCGCTGTTCGTTGAAAATATCAAGGTTGAGAATGGCCGAACCGCCTTTCTCGATACCCACACCCGCGGCTTAGAGCTTCGCGTGACCGGAGCCGGCGCTAAAACCTGGGCCGTTCGCTACACCCGGAAGAGCGACGGCCGGCGCAGGCGTGTCACGCTCGGCACCTTCCCAGCAATTTCGTTAGAGGCGGCCCGCGTCGCCGCCCAAGAAAAGCTAATCGCGGCGGCTCGTGGCGCAGACCCGGCTAGCCAGGCGCAGGAACGCAGGGACGCGCAGACGTTCCGCGAGGTCAGCGACGAGTGGGAGAAGAGGCACGGCCAGCCGAACAAGGGTTACAAGTCGCTTAAAGACGATCGCCGCATGCTGGACCGGCACATCCTTCCTCAGATCGGCGGGATGATCGTGGGAGAGATTCAGAAGCGCGACATTATCCGCCTCTTAGATGTCGTGGCCGCAACCCCTGACGCCCGCAAGAGCAAGGGGCAACGGCGAATGACTCACCGGCCTAACCGGGTGTTTGCACTGGTCCGGTCGATTTTTAGGTGGGCGCTGGGGCGCGATCTCGTGAAGTCCGATCCGACCGCAGGCGTCTCTGCTCCCATACATAAAGAGAAGCCGCGTGAGCGTGCGCTATCGCGAGGCGAAATCGGGACTGTCTGGACCACGCTGGCCGCGGCACCGGATAGGCGCGCGCTGGCCGGCAAGGGCGACTTCCCCATGACTAGAGCAACGGCGTTGGCGATGAAACTCGCGCTCGTGACTGCGCAGCGCATCGGAGAAGTGTCGGGAATAGAGAAGTGCGAGTACGACCTCGCGGCGGCCATGTGGGTTGTGCCCGGGGAGCGCAGCAAGAATGGTGAGCCCAATCGCGTGCCGCTCTCATCACTAGCTATAGAGCTAATCCGCGAAGCCGAAACCTTGGCCGGCGATTCTCAATGGCTGTTTCCGAGCCCCAAGCTCTCAAGATCAGGGACGGTTAGGGGGCCGATCGATCCTCACGCCGCCACTAAGGCGCTCGCCCGGTCAGCTAAATTTATTAAGGTCGATAGATTTAGGGTCCACGACTTAAGACGCACCGCGGCGACTGGTATGGCTGAGCTGGGGGTTTCTCCGCACACTATATCTCTGGTCTTAAACCACCGAAGCGCCCGGAAAGGTACCGTGACCGGCGCCGTCTACGTCCAATACACCTACGATCGGGAGAAGCGGGAAGCCCTAGATAAGTGGGCTATGGCTGTGGAGACAGCCGTTTTAGCTTCATCGGGTGACAACGTTTATGATTTTAAGGCCGCTGCGACCGCCTAACTTAAACTTAGTTGGACTCGGATACACGATTTGACACGGCTTAAAACGCCTTCTGACCGCCTTAAACTGCCGTAATCGGTATAAGTCCGATATAAATTTATTATGCGAGAGTTGAAATGTGAGGTTCTAGGACGCTGTTTGTCCTAAACCGGTTTCACGATTTTGAGCGGAGCGAGTTCGCAACTACCTTTTCAAGATGCCCTGTTAGGGCGCCTCTTGAATGGAGTTGTGGCCATGGCCTACGTGCCTTCCCGCCTTATCCGTCAGCCCGAAGCGTCGTTTGTGACGGGGCTTTCGAAGTCAATGATGTACCTGCTCATCGCGCGCGGTGACTTCCCCAAGCCGAGAAAGATCAGTAAGCGCGCGGTTGCGTGGAGCCTCGAAGAGATCGAAGCCTGGGCTACTTCCCGCAAGGTTGCTGCATAAGAAAAAAAGCCCGCGGCGCCAACCGCGGGCTCTTTTTAACTTGTGATTTTAATGGCGAGTGGAAGATGTTTTGCAGCCACACTATCGTAAATTTAGGCTCGAAAGTCAAATCTACGAAGTGCTTCCCTTCGCGAGTTTCGAAAGGAAAGTACTTTGTTTGGCGTTGTTACTCCCGGCCTTAGCGCCGCACTTAAGCGAACTAACCCGACCGCATATTGGGCCGAATACGACGCGGCTGAAGGTGAACATAGGGACCGCTGGTTCTATGGCCGCCATGGGTGTGAATGGCACGTCCGCGAAGCGCTCCCATGCGAATATCGGGGCATCCTAAATCGTTGCGGCGGCACCGTACCCGCGGGTTGGCGGAAGAACCCGCACGCGGTCGTAGCTATCCGCTATCGAGATGGCAGCTTAGAGCGTTGGTTCGGGCCCGTATCATCATACAAGCTTCTGGTCGGCGCCGAGCGGCTGAGAACTCTGTGCCGTTACACCGAGGAAGGTTGGTGGCGCTATCTCGAAGCCATGCATGAGCAAGGCAACGGGATGGTTCTTTGGGACATCCTCACGGCGCCGGAGGTTCCGCAATGACATCCGGCCAAGAACTAAGCCCGGTCGACGGCGCGCTTCTCATCGCGTCTCGCGGTTGCCGCGTCGCCCGCTTCCCACTTGGCTCAAAGATTTCGGCAACTAAGGGATGGAAGGCGCAAGCCACCAATGACCCTAACCGCATCAGAACTCTTTTCGGCGGAGCCCGCTGTAACGTAGCCGTGCTGACTGATGGGAAGCTCATCGTAGACGTGGACATCTACAAGGGGCACGCCGAGTGGCCATTGCTGAAGGAGCTGCCGCCAACATTCACGATCAGATCGGCCCGCGGCGGCTTGCACTACTACTTCAATAGACCCGAAGGCGTTCATGTCTCCGGGTCAGCAAGCAACCTTGCGCCGGGCGTAGACATCCGCGCGGATGGCAGTCACGTGATGGGGCCGGGCTCCACATTCGAAGGTCAACCCTACACTGTCATTGATCACGCTCCGATCGCGATGGCGCCCGTCTGGTTGATTGATCTCCTGCAAGCGTCTCGGCAGTCAAAGGCGGATAAGGGTCCAGTTGGCGAGTTGGACACGACGGCGGCTATTGAAAGTGCACGCTCATATCTCCTAACCGCAAGGGAAGCGATCGAAGGGTGCGGCGGTAACGAAACCACCTACAAAGTGTCTTGCTCAGTAAAGGACCGCGGCGTGTCTAAAGAGACGTGCGTGGATCTGATGCTTGAGCATTACAACCCGCGGTGTCGGCCGGAGTGGAACGTTGATGAACTACAGTCGATCGTCAACAATGCTTACGAGTATGGGCAAGCCGTTCCGGGTCGCGACAACCCGGCGGCCGGCTTCTGCGTCATCGAAATGCCGAAGCAGGAGATTGCGGCGTCTCTCTCGTATTGGGTTCGGGACGAACAGATAGATGCAGAGATCGACTGGCTCGTTGATGAGGCGATCCAGCGTGGCGGCATTGGCTTTCTCGGCGGAAAATCCGGTTCCGGAAAGACGTTTCATCTTGTTCATATGGCGCTAAGCGGCGCCAAGGGGCGCTCGTACTTCGGTCGCAAAATCGGGGAGCGCTTTGGCACGTACATCGTCGCAGCAGAAGGCAGCTATTCGATCACGCATCGCGTCAAGGCGGCGGCCGTGCACGCCTTCGGGATTGAAACCCGAGATGCGCTAAACCTGCCCATCGCATTCACCAAGGGTGCAGTGGACGTGATGTCCGCGGCCGGCTTAGCCTCATTCATTGCCGATCTAAAGCAAGTGGACGCAAACATGCGCCGCGATTTTGGGGTCCCGCTCGGGCTAGTCGCCTTCGATACGTTCGGGCAGGCATTCACCTTACGAGATGAAGATGCTTCGACCGAGGTGACACGCGCAACGAAGATCATGCATGCCGTCAGTCAGAGCATCGGGACGACATGCGTTGCTACCCACCATTTCGGACACGGAGCAGAACGTCTCCGCGGGTCATCAGCTCTAAGAGCTAATGCGGATTTCGTGATTGAGCTTCGCAAGAACGGCGAAGTCTTCTTGGAAAAATGCCGCGACGCCGCTGAGGTACGCCTCGGATGGGGTGATCTGCCGATTGTCCAGGTTGGCGCTAAGGCGGATGGAAGACCGATAACGTCGTGTCACATACGCGAGCGTTCGGGCCCTAAAGGAAAATCAGACGATCCGGCTGCCGGCTTCGCTCTTGTGCAGAGCGGCCATGACTTCGAAGAAGCCTTCGTCAACTCGGGCGCAGACGGCGCCGATTTGCCGGCGGTCGAAGCGGCATTCATCGGCGGCCGACTCGGCAAGCTCGACAGCCGAAAGAAGGCATTTAAACGTGCACTCACAAAAGCTTTGGCCACGGCCTTCGTATTAGAGCGCGGACGGCTTTACAAACAGGCGCCGGACAGGACGGACATGTCCAGATTTTAGCGTGTCCGTGTCCACTGGACATCTGGACGGACAACCAACCATCTCTAGGAGATGGTTGTCCGTGTCTGGACGAAACTAGGCACCGGAAGGCTATGGCCGATTAACTTTTGTAACTCGCGGTCGTTCGTAGATTTTATGCGATATTTCCGCGATATAAACGATTTTCCGTACATAATATGTGTACAGAGTATATTAACGAGTTCGGTGGTATTGTCTGGTCTTCCGAAATGGATGGAGGGTCCGATGACCAATGAGAACACTGACGAAATGAAGGCGCCGAAGTGGCTCCAGGTGACTAAGCTCGCAACCCAGCTCGGGCGCGAAGGCCCCGGTAGGTATCGCGGCCTTCGTCGCATCGCTGAAGACGCACTTGAGCTTGTTGAGGCCGGCACCGAAGCCCGCCGAGCCGTTAGGGTTAGGAAGTCCCCTTCGGCAGCTTGTGCTAAGGCCGAACGGGTTTGCGAGATTTATAACGCGCGTCTCGTGACGCCGGGCGAGGTCGAGGGCGTCACGCTCGGCCTTCGTTTTTGGAGCGGCCTGTACGGCCATGCCGGCGCAGTCTTTAAGTTGGCTTAGAATTTTGCCTACTGCGAAGTTTCAGCGATCATGCCTTGGCCCCAGCTTCCGGGGCCTCCTGATAACGCCGACCAATAACGCCCGACCCTGATCTAGAGGGTCGGGCGTTCGTTATTTTGCGGACGCGCCGATTTAGCGGACACTTCAAAATTGGTTTGCAAATAGGAGATTTCATTTGTCGCGTATTATCAAAACTATTCCCCGCTCGGCAGGCGTTTACGCCAGCGCCGGTATAACGGTGGCTGACATCCTCGCTAAGATTGGCGAGATCAAGGGCGGTTTCGACTCCTTCAAGGCCCGTAATGAAGCGCGATTGAATGCCATCGATGCCGATCTGCGTGAGCAGAACAGCCGGCGCGAGACTGCGAAGGCGCTCGGAGCTGGCGCGGCCCGCGTTGATATCAGCGCCGTTCGCAAGGAATTTCTCAGCGTCGCAGCCGGCCGTGTGCAAGCGGCTCTGACCACTTCGAACAATCCCGAAGGTGGCTATCTTGTACCAAACGAGATTGATCGTTCGATCGGCCGTCTCATCGAGGACGAGTCTGCGCTGCGTAGAATCGCAACCGTTCGTCCAATCGAAACCGATGAATACTCGCGCCTCTTTAACCTGAAGGGCACAGAGGCGGCTTGGGTTACGGAAACGGAATCTCGGCCAGACACCGCGAATAGCAAGTACGCCAAGCTGACGTACAAGGCGCACGAGATGTACGCCCAGCCTGCGGCCACTCAGCAGGTCTTGGACGATTCAGACCCGATGATCGCAAGTGAAATTGAGATTGATATTGCTTCGGCCTTTGCTGACCTTGAGAGCGCCGCTCTGATCAATGGCTCGGGCACGAAGACGCCGCACGGTCTCATCGGCGGGTATAACGTCGTCGCAAATTCGAGCTGGGTTTGGGGCAAGCTTGGATACGTTGCGACGGGCGATGCTTCAGGCTTTGTCACCACGACGGCTTCTGTATCGCCGGCAGATTGCCTCATCAATCTGATCCACAGCCTCAAGGCGGGATACAGACGGAACGCTGCGTTCCTGATGAATGACAGCACGGCCGCGATCGTTCGCAAATGGAAAGACAACGAAGGCCGCCACCTTTTGGTAGACTCGCTTGCGTTGGGCGAAGCACCGACCCTCTTGGGATACTCGGTCTATACGGACCCTAACATGCCGGACGTTGCAGCAGGCGAGACGCCGATTGCGTTCGGTGACTTCCAGCGCGGATATCTGATCGTTGACCGCAAGGGTCTCCGTCTTCTTATCGATCCCTATACCTCAAAGCCCTGGGTAAAATTCTACGCCACGCGTCGCGTTGGCGGCGGTGTGCAGGATTTCGCCGCTATCAAGCTCTTGAAGATCGCGTCGTCTTAAGGCGCGAGTTAGTAAAGGGTCTGCCGCTGTGGTCATCGAATTGCCTCCGGAAATAGCGGCAGACCCACGCTATGCGCAGCTAGTTGCGGCGTGTAACGAAATGTTCGTGACGCCGGCAGAGCTAGCGAAGCGTTGGCGGATTTCGATTGGGCACCTCACCAACCTCCGGCGCTATAGCAAAGGTCCCGCATACCTCAAGATTGGAACGGGCGCGGTTCGTTATCGCCTTCGAGACATCCAAGACCACGAACATGTCCAGGCTAACGGGCAGATAACACGCGAGCGCGTGATAAGCGCCGTGAGTAGCCTGCCCGATTTCTCTGACGTTGAGCGCATGCACGTCGCGCTCCATCTCGTCTCTATCCTGTTTGGGAAGCAAGCAAATGGCCGGTGAACTAGACAGTCTTATTATCCGGCTCGAAGCAGACACTTCGCTTTTGCGTCGCGCGCTCGCGGATGCTGACAAGCAAGTGGCCGGCTTCAGCTCAAACATCGATCGGCAATTAAGCCGCGCCGAAAGCAAGTCGGCCTCCGTATTCAGCGCAATGAGTGCGAACCTCAAACGTCTCAGTGTCGCGTATCTCGCGGCGCAAGCCGCGATGAAGGCGTTCTCTGCGGTCAGCGTCGCTGGCGAGATCAACGATTTATCGCGCAATGCGAATTTGAGCACGAAGGCATTTCAGGAGTTCGCTTACGCCGCTGCGAAGGCGGGCACGTCTCAGGAAGATGTTGCTAAGTCCACCAAAAAGTTCGCTGTGAACATGGCAGAGCTTCGCGCGAACACGGGTGCGCTCAATACGTTCTTGCAAAAGCACTTGCCGCTTTTGCGGCAGCAGTTACAGCAATCGACATCGCTTGAGCAAGCCTATTCAATCATGGCGGACGGTATGGCCGCGCTTACTGACGAGGGCGATCGCAGCGCACTAGCAATGGCAGCGTACGGGCGGACTGGCGCCGATCTTGTCGAAGTGCTCGAAAAGGGCTCGTTCGGCCTCCGGAATATGGCCGATGAAGCTCAGAAGCTCGGCGCTATTCAGTCGGGCGATATGCTCGATAGCGCGGAGAAGCTGAAGGAGCAATACGCACAGCTTACGACCTCGCTTGAGGCCGGCTGGCAGAGGGCCGTCGTGTCGGTTTTCGATTATCTGAAAGCTGTGAAGGACGCGATCGGGAACACTGAAAACTTCATGAGCGCAGGTCGCGGTTCGGACAACCGCGGTGGACGCACGCCCACGAACTTGGGGCCGGGGCGCTTAGCCAATGGCGAGGCTTCGAGTGCTTCGGGTGCACCCCTGACAGGTTGGGAGGCGACGCTCACTGCGGGCTCCGTTCCTTCCGCTGGCAAAGAGACAAAGTTGCGCTCGGAGAATGCTGACCCTTGGGCCGCATTTATCATTCCGCCGACTTACGAAGAACAGATGCGCGAGTTCAAGGAACAGTGGGACGCTGTTCATGACTCAGCGATGACGGCGCTGCGCGATATCATCGAAAGCGACACCATTCCTATCCAAGAGAAACTTAACGCACTGACCGAAGCCGTGAAAGCCGGCGAGATCGGGTGGCGCGATTACCTTGACGGTATGAAGGCGGTCAATTCGCAGTCTACGGCGCTGATGGACGACTTGCTTTCGACCACGAGTCAGACGCTCGGCGCGATCTTCAAAGAAAGCAAGACGGCAGCTATCGCGCAAGCGCTGATCAATACGTATCAAGGCATCACGAAGGCGTTGACGCTCCCGCCTCCGTATAGTTTTGCAATGGCGGCACTGACGGCTGCGCAAGGCTTTGCTGCGGTCAGTTCTATTCGTAGTCAGTCGCAGAGTGGCGGCGGGGGCGGCGCGCGTCCGGCCGTTTCAGCCGGCGGCAGTGCAGCCGCAGCGGCACCGGCAGCTTCAGCGCCGCAAAGCTCTACGCTTACTGTGCAAGGGCTTAACAAGGGCGCGTTTTTTGACGCCAAGACGATGCGTGAGTTCGCTGCGGCCCTGATCGAACATCAGCGCAACGGTGGAAAGATTCTTCTCGCATGACTCCAAAGAGAGAAGCGTTCATGGCCTATGCGAAGGCAGCGGCCATTGGCACCGAACGCCTGGCTGCCGCTACCAAAGCAATTGAGCGAGCCGAGCGCGAGGGCCGCGACACGACGGCTCTACTGGCAGCAGTACATGCATATGCTGAAAAGCTGAAGGTGATCGTAGAGCGCCGCAATCAGCTTGAACGCGAGATCGATCCGCGCCTTTCGTGACCGCAAAAGTTTCAAGCAAATCGCTTGGGCAACCGTCGCATGGGGTCGCATTTTCAAATAGGCAGGTATTGAAATTTTTCGAAGGGGTACCCCGATGGGCAAGAGAGGCCCAAAGCCAAAGAGCAACATCATCCGGCTACTAGAGGGCAATCCGAGCGGCCGTCCGATCCGGTTGGACGAACCGATTTGCGAGGCACCGCCCTGCAAGCCGGCTACAGTGAAGGCAGACACGTTGGCTAGCGACGAATGGGACCGCCTTATGCGAGTGATGCCGGATGGCATGTTCACCGCGCTTCACAATCCGGTGCTCGCAATGCATGCGCTTGCCTGGTCCATGCTTGTGAAGTCGCAAGCCGAGATCGCGGAGCATGGCCTCACAGTGTTCACGGCGAAGGGGCGAACGACGAACCCGGCAGTGAAGGTCTGGAAGCTCGCGAGCGATACGCTGCTGAAGACGTCTGACCGGCTCGGGCTTCATCCCGGCGCACGCTCCAATGTGCCAAAGCGCGGCGAGACGCCGTTTGGAGGGAAATTCTCAGGCTTGCTTGGGAAGAACTAGGTCGGCCAAGGTAACCAGCCCTTACTGTTCAACTTTATCGGCATGCCTCTACCCTCAAGGTACTTAATCAGGTGAGGATATGTGCTCGGCACAATGCCGTCCCAATTGCTGGCGTAGCAAATTCGACAGACCGCAATTTCCCAAGGCCGAATGAAATTGCCCGTTTCATATGATCCGTGGCCGAATTTGAACTGGCGCGAGCACAGGAAGCAATCATAGGTCAGGGTCTCGGTCATCAAAGCCTCTTGAGCTAAAATTTGGCCGTTCCGGAACGCTCCCACAAAATAAAACGACCCACGGGCGATTGCAGTCGCGCCGCGGGTCTCAAGGCACTTGCTAGTGTGGAGCAAGCACTATGTCCGCGAAATTTAGCGGGTCATTGACCCGTTGCCTAGCCTATTTGGGCGCCGCGCTGTTCATCGGCGTGAGCGCGGCTCAGAACATCAGCCACGGCTACAGCCTCGGCCTGGCGCGGTCGGAGATGGCTGCTCTGATCTTCGCCGCAGGCAGCTTGGCAGGCGCGCTTATGGCCCCCATCAGTTTCCTTGCAGCTTGGAACGCGTTTCGAAATTGGCGGATCGGCTCCGGCCTAGTCGCTCTGACGCTGGGATGTGTCTGCGTAATTTACGCGGTCATAAGTTCGCTTGGCTTTGTCGGGACGGCGCGTGACACCGCTGCGGCTTCCCGCAACGCGAACGCCGACGCCTACAAGATTGCAAAGGCCAGCGCTGAAGCCGCCACCGCGGAACTGAAGACGCTGGCCGACGCGCCGCGCGGCAATCGGAAAGCTGAGGACAAGCGCATTGAGCGGCGCCGCGAGCTGGATAAGAAGCTGGCCGATGGGCTGACGATTATGAGCGAGCACGCCGGCACCGGAGCGGCTGATCCGGTCGCTGAGGCCATTGCCTCGTATGCCGGGGCTTTGGGGCGGGAGATCGACGCTGACAAGCTGAGCCCGTGGCTGACGTTGCTGGCCGTCGTGTTCTTTGAGGTTGGCGCCGCGGCGTCTCTGATCGTGGTCGCCGCGCTTCCGGACATCGGGGTCGCACAAAAACTAGCCGTCTCAAACGCACGCGGGCGGAAACGCGCCGCTCCGCTGGAAGACGTGATGGCTGCGCTTAAGGACGCGGGCGGGAGGCTTGAAGGTTCGATGGATCAGCTTGGCGCGCGGCTCGGCTTGTCGAAGTCCAGTGCGCACCGAGCGCTTCACGCGCTATCGGGTGCCGGCCTTGTCAGCGTTGCCACTTCGGCGGCGGGGACGCTAGTCCAGCTTCGAACGTAAAACCGCAGCCACAGCCCGTTCAGTCGCCCAAGACCCGCGGGTCTCAGTGTCCAAAAGCGCTTCGCAGTTGTGAGTGTGCTCGGACAACCAGCGCATCAGGTCCGGTTCTCTATCGACAAGCTCGGCGCTGAGCTTCCGCATCGCCATCTCGGGTGCTGCGTTGTCCGGCAACTTTCGAACGAGCGTCACTAACGCAGTCGCGATGCGGCGCGCAGCTTGCTCAACGGCAGTGTCAACCTTGTTGAAATCGATATCCATCCACCTACTGTAGCAAGAAGTCGTAAATAAGAGCTTTCGAACTCGCCCGGGGCTGAATCATGGACAACTTCATATTCACCAACTTGCCGCCTGAAGTGCTTGAGGCGGCGCTAGCCTCAGACGATGACGTAGGCATCTATTTTCGGGCGCATCACCTCATTGAACAAGCGGCGGAAAAAGCAGCCGAGGCGCTTTATGAGAAATACGGTTCTCTACAACACGACAGCTTGCACAAGCACTTGAACGCATTGGAAGCTCGGGGCGCCCAAGGACCTGTTTTTCGCGCCGCGCGAACGGTTGCCAATCACAGAAGACCCTTTGCTCACACTCGTACGTTTTTGGTGACCGACGCTCACGTTGCGCAAGTTCGCTCTCAGCTTGAGAAGCCAGATGTGGACGCTTGGGCCGTCCCTATCAAAGGACAACTTGTAGACTTCAAAAAGCTGAGACCCGCCCACCAGTACCTGGTGCTTGCCTTAAGCATCGCAGGGACAATTGATATAATCGGGGTTCGCTACCGCGAACTGTTTGAGACAACGCAGCCGGATAGCGTGAGCGCAGCAGGATAGCGTAATGGGACCCGAAGGGGACCCCAAGCGGGTGATGATGTGCTAAGATGGCGCGCCCGAAAGGATTCGAACCTCTGACCCCCAGATTCGTAGTCTGGTGCTCTATCCAGCTGAGCTACGGGCGCATCCTGCCAAAGACTGTCGAAACAAGCCCCGAGACGGCGCGTCGGCCGTCTGTGACATGGCAAGGCGGCAACTTCTAATCGGTGTATTGAGCGAGCGCAAGGGCCTTGCTCGCGTCCGGTTGCCTCAAGGGGGGCTCGCGGCCAACTCCCTGAGAATTCTGGGAGGTTGAGGCGTTGGGCGCCGCCGTGCGGACTTCGAAGTGAGGTGGCTTCGCTCTCCGGCAGGCCCGTTGGTGCCAGAGTGCCGGGCTGAAGGTGCCGGGGCTCCTGAGTGGCAAGTCTCAGGGGCACCGGTGCCAGGATTGGTCGAGGGGCAGGCCGGTCTCTGGGATTGGGCGCGGCCGGGGGGCTGTGGCGCCTTTCGGGGTGCAGGGCGGCCGAGCACTGGAGGGCTGACGGTCGGGCCGGCTTGCTCGCCGACAAAGCGCTCAGACGTTGTGGTACGTGCGATACCACGTCACGAACGCGTTGACGCCGTCCTCGACATTCGTGGCCGGCTTATAGCCGACGGCGCGCTCAAGCTCCTTCACGTTCGCCCACGTGGACGGCACATCGCCTGGCTGCAGCGGCAGCAGCTCGCGGATCGCCTTCTTGCCGAAGGCGTCCTCCATGGCGCGAATGAAGGTGTCGAGCTCGACGGGCGTGCTGTTGCCGATGTTGAAGATCCGATAGGGCGCGTTGCTGCTTGCGGGATCCGGCTTGTCGCTGTTCCAGTCCGGATTGGGTGCGGCCACCCGATCGCTGGCGCGAATGACCCCTTCGACAATGTCGGCGATGTACGTGAAATCACGCATGTGATTGCCGTTGTTGAACACCTTGATGGGCTCGCAGGCCGCGATCGCCTTGGCAAAAAGAGACGGCGCCATGTCGGGCCGGCCCCAGGGGCCGTAGACGGTGAAAAACCGAAGCCCGGTGGTCGGCAGCTTGAAGAGGTGGCTGTAGCTGTGCGCCATCAGCTCGTTGGCGCGCTTGGTCGCCGCATAAAACTGTAATGGGTGGTTGGCCCCTTCGTGCTCCGAGTAGGGGATCGCCGTGTCGGCGCCATAGACCGACGACGTGCTCGCATAGGTGAGGTGCGCGGTTTCGTTGTGGCGGCAGGCTTCGAGCAGGTTCGTGAAGGCGACGATGTTGCTTTCGACGTAGGCGTGCGGGTTGATCAGGCTGTAGCGCACGCCGGCCTGCGCCGCGAGATTGATGACGCGATCCGGCTTGTGGGTCTTGAAGCAGGTGTCGACCATGGCGCGGTCGGCCAGGTTGGCGCGGATGAAGTGATAGCTGTTCTTGCCGCCGTGGGCCTCAGCCGTCTTTTCCAGAATGGCGAGGCGCGCGTCCTTGATAGCGGTGTCGTAGTAGTCGTTGACGTTGTCGATGCCGATGACCTCGTCGCCTCGTTCGAGCAGGCGCTTGGCCACGTGGAAGCCGATGAAGCCCGCATTGCCTGTGACAAGAAACTTCATGTCGGATTCCCAAGCCTTTCGCAGGTTCCGTGACGCCGCGTCAGTGACCGGCACTCGTCATGGGGTCTTGTAATCACGCGGTCTTGGCGGTCGCAAGGCCTATGCGGCCCCGGGGGAGCGCGAACTGTCTTGGAGGGCAGTGCGTGGCGCAGCGCGCAAGCCCGCCGTCCATACTCTTGCTAGACGGTGGGGGGAAGCGTCACTACGTTGGCCGCCTTGGGGGAAATTCGATCAGGTGTTCGATGGAACGACTGCACGGGCTAGACTTGGTGCGCGGCCTTTGCGCCATTTCAGTGATGATTTACCACGTTTTGACCTGGACGAAGGTTGCAACCATCGATGCAATGGGCACTTTCGGTGTCTACATTTTCTTCGTTCTCTCGGGTTGCTCCCTGGGATACGCCTACGGGCGCGCTCCGTTTGGCGATCAGGGGCTCCGCGATTTTTTCATCGCGCGCGCGTTTCGCATCATCCCGCTCTATGGGGCCGTGGTGCTGCTGAACTATCTTCAGCGCGGTTCCGACCTGTCGCTCGTGCTCCTCAACGTTACGCTGCTGTTCGGCTTCACGAACCCCGGGGCGACATCGCTGCCGACCGGCGGCTGGAGCATCGGCATTGAAGCGGTTTTTTATGTGTTGTTTCCCATTCTGATGCTGTTTCGAAACGTCTACGCGCTGGCTGGCGTGGTCGCGGCTTCGATCCTGATCAATCAGCTCTATGTGCCGCTCACGCTCACCAAACCTTTCGTCGACGACCACTGGAACTATTACACGCAACCCGTGACCTTCCTCTGTTACTTCGCCGGCGGTGTGCTGATCTCTCGCATCATGATCGAGAAGAGGTGGTGTCGGGGTGGCGGCCGTTCTGGTCTTCCTTGCGGGCATGTTTCTGCTGCCGGAGATCGCGGGCCTGTCCAGGAACGAAATCATTTCCGGACCCGTGTCCCTGGTGATGATCCTCGCGTCGATTGCGGTGGTCGCTTTGGCTGCGCACATTTCGATGCCGCAGGCCTTCGTCGGGGTGTCGAAGTTTCTCGGAGACATCAGCTACTCGGTCTATCTGCTTCATCCGTTCGTCTATCTCTATGCGGTGAAGATCGCGGCCGGTGTCTCGCCCTTCCTGGTGCTCGGCATCACCGCGGCAGCGTCCATCGTTCTCTCAAAGCTCGTGTACGTGTTTCTCGAGAAACCAGCTCGCGACTTGCAGTTTCGCTTCAGGTCGCCGCGGCCTGCGGTTGTGCGAGACGGGGGTGTTGCCTCGCACACGTGATGGGGGGGGGGGGATCTCGCGCCGCGGGTGCGTGCGTCGGGTTGCGCATTGGCTGGGGCCGGAAAGCGCTATCCAAGCTGGTCGTTCCATGGTAGTCGTTCAAAATTGAACGCTAAGGTCCGTGGCAAGACGAAATCGAGATCGCGAGTTCCTTCGACCCGATGGCCAGCAACCAGGACGATACGCGCTTCCGCGTGCTGCATCTCGTTCAGCAGAACCCGGATATTTCGCAGCGCGAGCTGGCCAAGGCGATGGGGATCAGCCTCGGACGGGTCAACTTCGTGCTGAATGCACTTGTCGATAAGGGGTTGATTAAAGTCAGCAATTTCCGAAAATCGGATAAGAAGATCCGCTACACCTACATGCTGACGCCTTCGGGCGTGGCCGAGAAGATCGGCCTCACCGCCAGCTTCCTCAAGCGCAAGATCAGTGAATACGAAGCGCTCAAGGCCGAGATCGAAACGCTGCGGCGGGAGGCCAAGGGTGGATCGTAACGTGCTGCATCATTGCCCGCCCGCGAGCGGGGGCCCCGCATGACCGACCGGTCGTCGTCCGAGCTTCTGCGCCGCTTGTGGAGCCACATCACTCCGCGCCGTCGCGTGCAGTTCGCGATCTTGTTCGTGCTCATGATCCTCGCGTCCTTCGCGGAGATCCTGAGCATCGGCGCCGTGGTGCCCTTCCTCGGCGTGTTGACGGCGCCGGAGCGGGTGTTCTCGCACGAGCTTGCCCAGCCGCTCGTGCGCGCGCTGGATCTCAAGGAGCCCAAGGACCTGATGCTGCCGCTGACGATCGCGTTTGCGACGGCGGCTCTGTTTTCCGGCATCATGCGGTTGGCGATGCTGTTTGCGCAGACGCGGCTCAGCTACGCGGTGGGGGCGGATTTCAGTCTCTCGATCTACCGGCGCACGCTGTATCAGCCCTATGCGGTGCACGCGAAGCGCAACAGCAGCGAGGTGATCGCCGCGATCACGACGAAGACGACGTCTGTCGTGCATCACACGCTGCTTTCTATCCTCAGCATCATGAGCTCGATCCTGCTCATTGTTGCGATTGCGGCGACGCTGTTCCTGATCGAGCCGCACATCGCAATGATCGCCATGGGCGGGTTCGGGGCGATTTATCTCCTCATCATTCTGTTTACGCGCCGCCATCTCCTGCGCTTCAGCCGCAGCGTCGCTTATGAGCAGAACCGGGCGATCAAGGCGCTTCAAGAGGGGCTGGGCGCTATCCGCGACGTGCTGATCGACGGCGCGCAGGCGGCCTATTGCAAGGTCTACCGCAGCGCCGACATGCCGATGCGGAGGGCGCAGGCCAACATCCAGATCATTGCCGGCAGCCCGCGCTTCGCCATCGAAGCGCTGGGCATGGTGTTCATCGCTGTGCTTGCCTATTCGCTCGCCATCCGGCCGGAGGGGCTGCTAGCTACGATCGCCGCGCTGGGCGCATTGGCGCTCGGCGCGCAGCGCATGCTGCCGATCCTACAGCTCTGCTTTGCGGGATGGTCCAACCTGCGCGGCGGACAGGCGGCGCTGAGCGATGCGCTCGACCTGCTGGATCAGCCCATTCCGGCCTACGCCGACGCGCCGCAGCCCGCGCCGATCCCGTTCTCGCGCGCCATCAAGCTCGACAACCTGCGCTTCCGCTATTCCGAGGACGGGCCCTGGGTGCTCGACGGCATCACTCTCGACATTGGGAAGGGAAGCTGGATCGGCTTCATCGGCTCGACCGGCAGCGGGAAGAGCACGCTGATCGACATCGTCATGGGGCTGCTGCCGCCGACCGAGGGCGCGCTCCGCATCGACGGGTCCGCCATTACCGACGAGAACCACAGATCCTGGCAGGCGCATCTCGCGCACGTGCCGCAGGTGATTTTCCTGACCGACAGCACCGTGGCCGAGAACATCGCCTTCGGCATTCCGGCCGCTCAGATCGACCGCGAGCGGGTGCGCCAGGCCGCACGCGATGCGCAGATCGCCGAGACCATCGAGAGCTGGGAGGACCAGTACGACACGGTGGTGGGCGAGCGCGGCGTGCGTCTTTCCGGGGGGCAGCGCCAGCGCATCGGCATTGCGCGCGCGCTCTACAAGAGAGCCGACGTGATCGTGCTCGACGAAGCCACGAGCGCACTTGATAGCGCGACGGAAGAAGCCGTAATGCAGGGGATCGAACGCCTGGGCGATGGGCTTACGGTGCTCGTCGTTGCGCACCGGCTCACCACATTGCGAAAATGCACTCATGTGATCGAACTGCTGGACGGCAAAATCAAACGGATCGGCACGTATCAAGAGATCGTAGGGGTAGCTTCGTGAACAACGACCGAAACAAGGGGCAGCGGAGCTGACGCCATGACCACCACTTTCGACCTTCAGCGCAGTCACATCTTCATCACGGGCGGGACGGGCTCGTTCGGTAAGGCGTTCGTGCGCACGGTGCTGGAGCGCGCGCCGAACATCGAGCGTCTCGTCATCTTCAGCCGCGACGAGCTCAAGCAGTTCGAGATGGAGCAGGAGTTCAATCGCGCGAAGTACCCGGGGTTGCGCTACTTCCTCGGCGACATTCGCGACGAGCAGAGATTGCGCCGTGCGCTCGAAGGCATCGACGTGGTGGTGCATGCGGCGGCGCTTAAGCAGGTGCCGGCGGCGGAGTACAATCCGTTCGAGTTCGTGAAGACGAACATTCTCGGCGCCCAGAACCTCATCGAAGCCTGCCTCGATAACCGCGTGAAGCGCGTGGTGGCGCTTTCGACCGACAAGGCGGCCGCGCCGATCAATCTTTACGGCGCGACGAAGCTCTGTTCGGATAAGCTGTTCACGGCCGCCAACAACATTCGCGGCTTACGCGACACGCGCTTTTCCGTCGTCCGCTACGGCAACGTGATGGGCAGCCGAGGATCGGTCATTCCGTTCTTCCTCGAAAAGAAGAAGACCGGCGTGCTGCCGATCACGGACACGGACATGACGCGTTTCAACATCAGCCTGCAGGACGGCGTGGAGATGGTGCTTTGGGCGCTCGAAAATGCCCAGGGCGGCGAAATTCTCGTACCGAAGATTCCGAGCTACCGCATCACAGATCTGGCGCAGGCGATCGGGCCCGAGTGCGAGCACCGGGTCATCGGTATCCGACCGGGCGAGAAGATCCACGAAGAGATGATCACGACGAGCGACAGCATCAATACAGTCGATCTCGGGCGCTACTTCGCGATCCTGCCGACGCCGGACAAGGAGGCGAAGGCGCGCTACTGCGAGAAGTACGGCGCCAAGCCGGTGCCGCTCGGATACGCCTACGACAGCGGCACCAACCCGGAGTTCCTTTCCGTCGATGAGCTGCGTGGCCTGATCGACGGGCTCACCAAGCCGGCGGGAGGCGCGAAGGCATGATCCCCTACGGGCGCCAGTCGATCAGCGAGGACGACATCGAGGCGGTCGTCGCGGTTCTGCGCTCGGACTGGCTGACGCAGGGGCCGGCCGTGCCGCGCTTCGAGCGGGCCGTTGCGGACTACACGGGTGCCAAACACGCGCTTGCCATGAGCAGCGCGACGGGTGCGCTGCACGTTGCGTGTCTCGCGCTCGGAGCGGGGCTGGGGAGGCGGGTGTGGACGAGCCCGATCAGTTTCGTGGCGTCGTCCAACTGCGCGCGCTACTGCGGGGCGGATGTCGATTTCGTCGATGTGGATGCGCGCACTTCCAACATGTGCGCCTCGGCGCTGGCGGCCAAGCTCGAGAGCGCGGCGGCGTCGGGCGCACTGCCGCACATCGTCATCCCCGTGCATCTCGCGGGGCAGTCGTGTGACATGGAGGCGATCCATGCGCTGTCGCAGCGCTTCGGGTTCCGGATCATCGAGGATGCCTCGCATGCGATTGGCGGGCGCTACAAAGGCACACCGGTCGGTTCCGGGCACTTCAGCGACGTCACGATTTTCAGTTTCCACCCCGTGAAGGTGATTACGACGGGTGAGGGCGGCATGGCGCTCACCAACGACGCAGCGTTGGCCGGGCGGATGGAGCTTTTGCGCAGCCACGGTATCACGCGAGATGCGTTGCTCATGGTCAATCCGTCGGATGGCCCGTGGTACTACGAGCAGCTTACGCTCGGCTTCAATTATCGCATGACCGATCTCCAGGCGGCGCTTGGGGCGAGCCAAATGGAGCGGCTCGACAGCTTCATCGCGCGCCGGCACGAGATCGCCGCGCGCTACAACGCCGAGCTCTCCGGGCTTCCGCTCACGACGCCGTGGCAGCATCCGGATACGCATTCGGCCTATCATCTCTACGTCATCCGGCTTGATGTCCGGCGGAACTCGATTTCGCATCGCGCGGCGTTCGAGGCGCTGCGCGCGCGCGGCATCGGCGTCAACCTGCACTACATTCCGATCTACCGGCAGCCGGACTACGCGAGCCTGGACCTCAAGCGCGAGGATTTCCCGCAGGCGGAGGCGCACTACGCGGAAGCGATCAGTTTGCCCATGTATCCCGCGATGACCGATGCCCAACAGGACGAGGTCGTGGCCGCAGTCAGGGGCGTCGTAGCCGCATGAAGCTCGCCGTCATTCCCGCGCGCGGTGGCAGCAAGCGCATTCCGCGCAAGAACATCCGCGCCTTCGCGGGCAAGCCGATGATCGGCTACGCCATAGAGGCGGCGCGGGCAACCGGTGTGTTCGATCGCATCGTCGTCAGCACGGACGACGCGGAGATCGGTGAAATTGCGGAAGCGTTCGGCGCGGACGTGCCGTTCGTGCGGCCGCAGGAGCTTGCCGACGATCACACGCCGACGGTGCCGGTGATCGCGCATGCGATTCAAACCTGCGATGTGCTTGGCTGGCGCGCGACAGAAGTCTGCTGCATCTACCCGGCCGTGCCGTTAATTGCGGCGGGTGATCTCGTGCGCGCCTTGCGCGCGCTCGAGGAGGGCAGCGCGGCTTATGTTTTTCCCGTGGCGCCGTTTCCGTCGGCGATCCAGCGGGCGTTGCGGCGCTTGCCGGATGGCGCGGCGCAGCCGTTTTTCCCGCAGTACGTCGAGACGCGCACGCAGGATCTCGAGCCGGCCTACTACGACGCCGGGCAGTTCTACTGGGGCCGCCGCTCGGCGTGGCTCGACGGCCTCAACATTCATGCGCACGGTGCGACTGTCGTGCTGGCCGAGGACCGCGTCGTCGATATCGATACGTCGGAGGATTGGGCGCGCGCGGAAGCATTATTCCGGGTGCTGTCGCAAGGAGGGCGCGCATGAAGCTCGCTATCCGCGCGGATGCGTCCCTCGCCATCGGCAGCGGCCATGTCATGCGCTGCCTGACGCTGGCGGAAGCAGTCATGGCGCGCGGCGGCGAGGTGCTGTTCATTTGCCGCGCCCACGATGGGCATCTGGCGGAGATGATTGCGACGCGTGGCGTGCGGGTTGTCTGCCTGGAGACGCCGTTGGATGGGCGTCCGTCGCGCGGGACGTATGGCGACTGGCTCGGGGTCGATGCCGAGACAGACGCGCGCCAGACGCTCGCGGCGCTGGACGAGCGCGATTTTGAGCCCGACTGGATGGTGGTCGACCATTATGGCCTCGGCGCGGACTGGGAGACGGCGCTGAGGCGCGCGGCGCGCCGGATCATGGTCATCGATGATCTGGCGGATCGCCCGCACGACTGCAATCTGCTGCTCGATCAGAACTGGATCGCGGATTTCGAAACGCGCTATGCGGCGTTGGTCCCGGCCGGGTCGCGGTTGCTGCTCGGTCCTGCCTACGCGCTCTTGCAGCGGCCGTATCGCGAGCTTGCCGGCCGCGCGGAAATCCGCTCCGGCGGCCCGCGCCGCGTCCTCGTCTACTTCGGTGCAACCGACGCCGCCGGGCTTACGCTCCAGACCTTGAATGCGTTCCTGGGGCTGGATCGGGAGGATGTCACGGCGGACATCGTCGTCGGCTCGGGTAATGCCGATAGAAGCGCCCTTCTTGACCGCGCCGCTGGGCGGGCGAACGTCGACGTGCATCTCTCTCTGCCGTCGCTTGCGGAGCTGATGCTTGTGGCCGATCTCGCGGTCGGGGCCGGTGGGACGACGAGTTGGGAGCGCATCTGCCTCAAGCTTCCGGCGTTGGTCGTGACGTTGGCTGACAACCAGCGTCCCATCGCGGCCGAGATCGACAGGCTCGGTTTGGCGCGCTGGCTCGGTGACGCGGCTCAGGTGACGACAGCCGGGATCGCGTCCGCCTTGCGCGACAGCCTAGGGCTAGACGGGACGAGCTGGTTCGACGGCCGTCTCGCGTCAAAGATCGATGGACAGGGTACGGAGCGGGTGGTGGATGCGCTGTTCGGCGGCGACATCGTTGTTCGCCGCGCAAATCTGAGCGATACCGAGCGGACTTTCGATTGGCGCAACCATCCGAGCATTCGCGCCGTCTCACATAACTCCGAGGAGATCGAGTTCTCGGATCATAAGAAATGGTTCGCCGACGTGTTGTCGTCGACTTCGCGTTTCATGCTCATCGGGGAGCGCGGGGGCGAGCCCGTCGGGGTTGTTCGCTTCGACGTCGATGACGGCGTTGCCGTCGTTTCCATTTATCTTGCTCCTGGACATTCAGGCAAAGGTGACGGCGGGAAACTGCTGCTCGCCGCGGAGGCGTGGCTTGCGCAAGAGGTTCCTCGTGTTCAAACCGTCGCTGCCGATGTCCGGCCCGGCAACGAAGCTTCGGCGAAGATGTTCATGCGCTGCGGATATAAAAATCACTTCGATCGGTTCAGCAAAAGCCTCTGAAACATGCAATCAGAAAACACGATAATAATCGGCGAGCGGAACATTGGTCCGGGCCATGCGCCATTTATCATCGCTGAGATGTCGGGCAATCATAACCAGTCGCTCGACCGGGCGCTGGCGATTGTCGATGCGGCGGCGAAGGCGGGGGCGCATGCGCTGAAGCTGCAGACCTACACGGCCGACACGATGACGATCGATGTGGCCGACGGCGATTTCGCCATTACGGATCCGAACAGCTTCTGGTCCGGCAAAAACCTGCATGAGCTCTACCAGCAGGCCTATACTCCGTGGGAGTGGCACAGCCCGATTATGGAACGGGCCAAGGCGCTCGGCATGGTCTGCTTCTCGTCTCCGTTCGACGAGAGCGCGGTGGACTTTCTCGAAAGCCTCGATGCGCCGGCATACAAGATCGCGTCGTTCGAAAACACGGATTTGCCGCTGATCCGTAAGGCTGCGCGTACGGGCAAGCCGCTGATCATCTCCACCGGAATGGCGAACGTGGCCGAGCTCAGCGAAGCCGTGAATACGGCCCGTAGTGCAGGGTGCAAGGATCTCATTCTTCTCAAGTGCACGAGCACCTACCCGGCGACGGCGGACAACACGAACCTCCTGACCATCCCGCACATGCGCGATCTGTTCGCGTGCCAGGTCGGCCTGTCCGATCACACCATGGGGGTCGGCGTGTCGGTGGCGAGCGTCGTGCTCGGGGCGACGGTGATCGAAAAGCACTTCACGCTCTCGCGGGCCGAAGGCGGCGTCGACAGCGCATTCTCGATGGAGCCGCACGAGCTTGCCCAGCTTGTGATTGAAACCGAGCGCGCCCATCAGGCGCTCGGCAACATCCGGTACGGCGCGTCGGATGCGGAAAAGAAGTCGCTCCAGTTCCGCCGGTCGATCTATTTCGTGAAAGATGTGGCGGCCGGCGAGATATTGACGGAGGCGCACGTGCGCATCATCCGGCCCGGCATGGGGCTGGCGCCCAAGCACATCGACAAAGTGATCGGACGCAAACTCAAGGCGGATGTCCGCCGGGGAACGCCGGTGAGCTGGGATTTGCTCGCATGACGCAACGCCCGATGCCGCGAGACGCCATTGTCGTCAATCTCGTCGCGCCGCGACAGATCGAACTTGCGCCGTTGCCGCTCGCCGCCCTCTCATCCGGCGACGTGCTGTGCGAGACGCTGGTGACGGCGATTTCGCCCGGGACCGAGCTTGCAGCCTACACGGGCGCTCCGGCGTTGCGTCCCGGGATCGGCTATCCGCGCCTGCTCGGCTATTGCAACGTGGCGCGCGTTCTCGCGGTCGGCGACGCTGTGCGCGACGTCCGTGTGGGCGACCGCGTGCTCAGCTTCACGTCGCATCGGAGCCATTTCGTCCTGCCGGAGTCGGGGGTGCAGGTGCGCTTGCCGCCCGACGCAAAGACCGAGGACGCGGTGTGCGCGTATCTGTTTCATCTCGGCTACAACGCGGTGCTGCGGTCGGATGTGCGCGCAGGCAGCCGCGTGCTCGTCATCGGCCTTGGCGCGCTTGGTCTCACGTCGGTTCGGATGGCGGCTCTGGCGGGTGCGGATGTCGTCGGCATCTCGGATCATCCCGTGCCGGCCGGCATCGCGCGCGATTTCGGAGCGTCGGCCGTTTATAGCCGGGCGGAGTTCGAGCGGTTGCTCGAGAGCGCCGGTCATGCGCTGGCCGACGTCGTGATCGCGACAACCAACGCGTGGGCGGACTGGGATCTGGCGCTCAAGGCGGCCGCCCAACGCGGCACGATCGCGGTGCTGGGGTTTCCGGGACGCGGGGTGGAGCCTCCGCTGCGCAATCCGCTCGACAGCCGATACTTCTACACCAAGCAACTGCGCATCGAAGCCGTGGGGTTGTCGCCGGAGAAGCCGGATGACCGGGGCTTCGCGCGATACAATGTCAAAGCCAATCTGGCGTTCATCGTCCAGCGCATCGTCGCCGGAGATCTCGACGCGGCTGCTCTCGTCTCCGGCACCTATCGGGGTGCCGACATCGAGCGCGCCTATCAGTATCTTCTCGCCCGCAACAAGTCTCCAATCACATATACGCTCACATGGTCACAAGACTGAACAGCGCTGTCATCGGTTGCGGGAGAATGGGCGCGTTCACGTCCGAAAGCCTGCGTGGCCAAGTTCCGAACTTCTGGTTTCCTTTGAGCCATGCGGAGGCTGTGCTGCGTCATGAGCGGCTGCACTTGAGCGCGCTCTGCGATACGAGCGCGGAGGCGGTTGCAAAGGCCGCGAAGGCGTATCACGTCCCGGCGACCTACATCGACGCGCGCAAGCTCATAGAGGAGGTGCGGCCGCAGCTTCTGTGCATCGCGACGCGAACGGTGGGCCGCGCGGACCTCATGCTCGACGCGGCTGAGATGGGCGTTCGCGCCATGCATGTCGAGAAGCCGCTGTGCAACAGCGTGAGCGAGTTCGGGCGGCTCACGACGCTTCTCGGCAGCGGAGATGTGTTCGCCACCTACGGCGCCGTCCGGCGGTTCATGACCGTCTACCGCTTTGCCAAGGGGCTTGCGGATTCGGGACGGTATGGGCCGCTGCGGGAGATCCGCGTGAATTTCGGCTCGGCGGCGCTCTATTGGACGCACGCGCATTCCGTTGATCTCATCTTGTTTGCGGCCGGTCAGCGCCGCGTGACGGGTGTGCAATGCCGATTGAGCGGAGCCATAGAGGGCGCTTCGCGAACCGAGATCGAGAGCGATCCGACGGTGGTGTCCGCCGCAGTCTATTTCGATGACGGCGTGGCGGGGATTGTCACCCAGTCGCTCGGCGCCGATCTCGTGCTTTGCTGCAAGGACGCCGAAATCGCTGTCCGCGCCAACGGTGGGCGCGTCGAGGTCTATGCGTCGCGCGATGGCGCTATTTTTCCGTCCGCGCGTCCGTTCGACGGCACGCTGCCGGCGGCCGACGCGGAGGGTACGTTTGCTCCGGTTTCAGAACTCGTCGGCTGCCTCGACGGCGAGGCGGGCGCCATTGCGCACAATGCGGTCAATCGGCGCGACATTCTCGAGGGCCAAAGGATCCTGTTTGCGCTGGTGCAATCGCACCTCGAAGGCTCGCGCATCGTTGAGCCGGATGCGGCAGATCCGAGCATGGTCATTCACGCGCGTACGGGTGACCGCTATGCGTGAGGGGCAGGTATCCGCGCAATCTCGAACGCGCCTGACGCGGGGGTGCACGGCATGAGCCTGCAGACCAAGTTCCGCGCGCTGTCGCGTCTCGGGCATGCTTTCACTGTTCCGGACCGCTCTGTGGCGCGCCCTGAGGGGGACGTGGTCCTCTACTCGTGCCATGACGTCGACAGGTCCATGGTCGAGGACGGAAAGAGGTTCTCGCCGCTTCTTGAAGGTATTCGCCGAACGGTGAGCGAGCTTGGCTACAAGGCCGTCAATCTCACACATCCGTTGGCTCTGTTTCCAGGCTCCACCATCAAGGGCGGGAGCATGACTATGAACTATCGCGCGCTGGCTCTGCGCGGACGCGCGGTTGCTGCCCGATCTTTGGGGCTGGGAGGCAGCACTGCACGCCTTGATCTAGAGATGGCGTTCTACGGTCGCCTCCTGGACCGGATCAAGCCTCGGATGCTGATCTCCATCCAACCGCCGGCCGCGTTGTGCCGGGCCGCTCGACAACGCGGCATCCTCGTCGCCGAAGCGCTGCACGGATCGAACTACAGCCTGAACAACACGATCATGACCGCGTACATGGCGGTACCGGACGATCATCTGCCCAATGTTTTGATCAGTTTCGACGATGTGTCCCAGGCCACAATGACCACGATTTGTGCGGGACGGGACATCACGGCACTGCAAACCAACCATCCGTGGCTGCACAGCTTGCGCAAGGCGCGCGGCGCGCATTCCAGACACGCGCAGGCGCAAGGCGGACGCAAGAAGGTTCTGGTCACGCTGCAGTGGGGCTATGACGGGGAGCGGGACTATCTCAGCAACATCATTCCGAACGGAATTCTGCATCCCGTGCTGGAGGAGGTGTTTGCAAAGGGTGCCGACGCCTATGACTTCCTCATTCGCATGCATCCGATCCAAATGAACCAGAACGGCTACCGCCATCACCGCGCCTACATCGAAGCGCTGCCGACGCGATTTCCCAATGTCGAGTGGCGGGAGGCGAGCACGCGGCCGTTGCCGCTGCTGCTCGACGAGGCGGTCGGGCACATCACCATGTCCAGCAGCTCCGTGGGCGAGGCGGCCGCCACGCGGGTGCCGTCGCTGATGATCTGCCCGACGCTGCAGCCGGGAGGCGCGCTATATGGCTTTTTCAGGGAGCTGGAAACCGAGGGGCTCGTGACGTTCGGAACACTCGAAGCAGGCGCGATTTTGGATTGGATCGGGGCGCGTGCGGCGAGCGACAAGGTGCGGGCGCCGTACGACGTCGAAAGCCGGCACGCCGAGGAGCTGGCCTTCTATCGCGCGCTTCTTGCACGGGCGGCGACAGTTTCTCCTTCTCACGCGCGGACATCCTCATGATCGTGATCGTGGATTATGGCGTCGGGAACGTGGGGTCGATCCTCAACATGCTGCGCGTCAACCGGACGCGCGCGCGTCTCAGCGCCGATCCGGCTGAGATCGAAGCGGCGGACAAGCTCATCCTTCCGGGGGTCGGGAATTTCGGCCACGGCATGGAAAAGCTCGCCGCGACCGGGCTCATTCCGCTGCTCGAACGGCACGCTCTTGAGCAGGGCAAGCCGTTGCTCGGGATCTGCCTCGGTATGCAGATGATGACGCAAGGAAGCGAGGAGAGCCCCGTTCCGGGACTTGGCTGGATCAAAGGGGCGACGCACAAATTCTCGATACCGGGTCTGCGCGTTCCGCACATGGGTTGGAATGCGGTGCGGCCGGTGGCAGGCGCGCGGCTGTTCGATCCGGCGCCCGAGAGACCCGAGCGCTTCTACTTCGTGCATAGCTACTGCGTCAGAACCGACGACCGCTCCGCCATGGCGGCCGGGTGCCTCTACGGGCAGGAGTTCGTCGCCTCTTTCGAGGTCGGCAATCTGTTCGGCGTGCAGTTTCACCCCGAGAAGAGCCAAGGTTTCGGCAAGGCACTGCTGAAGAGGTTTGCCGCTCTATGACAACGCTCTTCCAACGCGTCATTCCCTGCCTGCTGCTGCAAGACCGCGGACTGGTCAAGACGCGGCGCTTTTCGCGGCCGAAGTACGTCGGCGATCCCATCAACGCCATCCGGATTTTCAACGACAAGCTCGTCGACGAGCTGATCCTGCTCGATATCGTCGCCTCGCGGACAGGGGCTGATCCTGATTTCGAGCTGATCGCGCGCGTCGCCGGCGAATGCTTCATGCCGCTCTGCTACGGAGGCGGGATTCGCACGCTCGACCAGGCCCGCCGCATTATCGCGTGTGGGGTGGAGAAGCTCTCCTTGAACAGCGCGGCGATTGACGATCCGGATCTCGTGCGTGCTCTGTCGCGCGAGCTGGGAGCGAGCAGCGTCGTGGCCGCCATCGATGTCAAGCGCGACTGGCGCGGCCGCCAGCGTGTCTATCATCCGGGCCGTCGGAGGTTAACGGGGCTGGATCCGGTCGAGCACTGCAAGGCTCTGGTGGATGCGGGTGCGGGTGAAATTTTCCTCAACAGCGTTGACCGCGACGGGCAGTTCTGCGGCTATGATACGGCGCTCATCGAGAAGGTGGCAGCGGCCGTCAACGTTCCGGTCATCGCTTGCGGGGGGGCCGCCGATCCCGCCGATCTCCGCACGGCGCTTCAGTGCGGCGCGTCAGCCGCTGCGGCTGGCAGCATTTTCGTGTTCTATGGTCCCCATCGGGCCGTTCTGATCAACTATCCCGACTATGCGGTGCGCGAGTTGTTGCAGACATGACGTCTAATCCTCAGGAATGCACTCATTGCGTAATGAACGCCGTCGCGTCCGACATCGTCTTTGACGACGCGGGACGCTGCAACTTCTGCAGGGATATGTCGGTGAAGCTTGCGGCGTCGAAGCACGTCGATGCGGACGAGCGGGACAGGAGGCTGAAGGCGTTTGTAGATGAGGTCCGCGCGGCCGGGCGCGGTAAGCCTTACGATTGCATCGTTGGCCTTAGCGGTGGCGCCGACAGCGCGTTTGCGCTTTATACGGCGCGCCAGCACGGGCTTCGGCCGCTCGCCGTGCACATGGACAACGGCTGGAACTCGGAACTGGCCGTCAACAACATCGAAAACCTGGTGCGCAAGCTCAAGGTGGATCTCTACACGCATGTGGTCGACTGGCGCGAGTATCGGGCGCTCCAGCAGAGCTTTTTCGATGCGGACGTCATTGACGTCGAGCTGCTCTACGACAACGCCATGCTGGCGGTGAATTACAACCTCGCCGTCCGCTACGGGCTGAAGTATCTGCTTTCGGGTAGCAATACGAATACCGAGGGCATGCGCGTTCCACGCAATTTCAACTGGAACAAGTTCGACCGCAAAAACCTGCTTGCGATCGCGCGGCGCGGCGGCGTCAAAGTCCGGAGCCTGCCGACCATCGGCGTGCTGCGGTACGTTTTCGATCGCGCCGTGCGCGGCATCCAATGGGTGCCGTTCCTCGACTACGTCGACTACGACAAGCAGCGGTGCATGGATTTTCTGGCTAAGGAACTCGGATACCGCCCCTATCCCTACAAGCACTATGAGTCGATTTTCACAAGATTCTATCAGGGACATATCCTGCCGACCAAGTTCGGCATCGATAAGCGGCGCATGCATCTCTCGTCGTTGGTCTGCTCGGGGCAGATGAGCCGCGAGAAGGCCAAGGGGCTGCTCGAGCAGAGCCCCTATCCCGATCCCGACGACCTTCAAGTCGACATCGACTACTTCCTGAAAAAAATGGGCTGGTCCGCCGAAGATCTCGATGCCTATCTGGCCCGGCCGGAACGGGCGCACGACGAATTTCCGAGCGAAGCGTGGCTCTATGACAAATTGGCGGATTTTCATCGGCGACATTTTCCGGGAGCTGCCACATGACGGGGCGCATTCGCCAGAGCAGCCTCGTTCTTCTCTTCGTCTTCGCCGTTCTCGCCGTTGCTCTCGTTCTGCTTCGCGACGTGCTCTATGAAGCGCACATCAGCAGGGCGATTCTCAGCTTTTCATCTGACGGATCTGTCTACTTCGAACATTACGAACGCGGGTATCACAACGTCGATGTGCTCGAGAACTGGACGATCTTCCTGCGCGCGTCGCCCATCCTGTTCATGATCCTGGCCGACGGCAATCTGTTCATCATCCAGGCCGCGAACCTACTGCTCATGGCGGTCAGCATGAAAGTCGCGTTCGATTGCTTCTCGACGTTCAGCGGTCGCATGACGTTTCTGTTCTTCTCGATGATCTTTCCCTATTTCGCGTTCGGTTTCCTTGGGCTCAACAAGGAGATTTACGCGATGTGCGCCGCGATGTTTTACGGCAGCTACATGATCCGGGGGCGCCTCTGGCATCTCTTTGTGGCCATGCTGCTCGCGCTCTGCGCCCGCTACTACATGGTCGCGTCGTTTCTCATGCTTTTGTTCGCGGTGCCGCGACGCTCAAATCCGCGCTGGTTTCTGATCGTGGGAGGGCTCGTTGCGATTTCGCTTGTGGCTCCGCTGATCAAAAGCATGGTGCCCGAGTATTCGTCCGAAAGTCTGCTCGATGATTCAGGAACCATCAGCGCGATCATGAATGCGGTCGTCGAGCAATATGGATACGCCCTGCTGTATCCGGTCAAATACGTTCTGCTGCCCACGTTGCGCCCGTTCGGCTATGTGATCGGCGATCATCAGGATGTGATCGGAGCGATGGTATCTGTGTTGAGTTTGATCATATTCTCCATTGCGGGCTGGATTTGGATGAGCGGCCGGCAGATGAGCCCCATCGTGCAGCGGCTCATCGTGGCAGGGTTCGTCGCGCCGATCCCGATGATGTGGAGCGAGATCACGCACTGGCGCTACTATTCGTTCGTGTATTTCTTTTTCCTGTATGCCCTCGTGCTGCACAGCGAGGCCGTGTCGGCGCGGCAGGCGGAGCGGGACGCGGGGAGGACCGAGCCTCGCACGTCCGATACCGCCACGGGCGCGGAGACTGGCTTGGTTGCACGATGACCAGACTTGAAGCCACAGGCACCCGCGTGGATGAGGCTGCCGCGCTCGGGGGTGACAAGGACGAGCGGCGGCTTGCGCTGATCGGCAATCAGGCGTTCCTGATTCACAACTTCCGCGGTCCCCTGATCCAGGACATCATCGGCCGCGGCTGGCATGTTCTGGCGATGGCGCCTGACTATGACGACACCTCGCGGGCAGCCGTTCGCTCGTTGGGCGCGGAGCCGGTTGACTGGGTCTTTACGCGGACCGGGCTCAATCCCGTTGCAGATCTCTTCGCGATGCGGCGCCTGGTGCGCATTCTCAGGGAACAGCGTGTCGCGGTCACGCTTAGCTACTTCATCAAGCCGGTCGTCTACGGCACGATCGCGGCGCGGCTGGCGGGAGTGAAGCGCCGCTACGCGCTGATCGAGGGGCTGGGATACGCGTTCATTGAAGATACGGCGGAGAGCTTCAAGAGGTCGGTGGTTCGCTCCACCGTCAAGTCGCTCTATCGCCGCGCGCTCAGCATGGCCACGGGCGTGTTCTTCCTCAACGAGGACGATCTTTCCGATTTCAAGCGGTGGTCCCTGGTCGAGCCGAGCAAGGCGACCGTTATCGGTGCGATCGGATTGGATCTGAACGATTGGCGCCCGGCGCCTGCGGTGACCCGCCCCGTCGTTTTCCTTCTCGTCGCGCGCCTTCTGCGGGACAAGGGGATCTACGAGTACGTCGAGGCGGCCCGGCGGGTGAAGGCCACGCATCCGGAGACGTGTTTTCTGCTGCTCGGCGGCCTGGATTCAAATCCGGCGGCCATCGCCGAGGCCGTCGTGAACTCCTGGGTGGCCGAAGGCGTGATCGAGTGGCAGGGCCACGTACCCGTGCGGCCTTGGCTGGCGCAGTCGAGCGTCTTCGTGCTGCCGTCCTATCGGGAGGGTGTGCCGCGCAGTACGCAGGAGGCGATGGCGATGGCGCGGCCGGTCATTACGACCGATGCTGTCGGATGCCGGGAGACGGTCGTCGATGGAAAGAACGGCTTTCTCGTGCCCGTGCGTGATGCGGACGCCCTCGAGGCGGCGATGCGGCGCTTCGTCGACAATCCCGACATCATCGAGCCCATGGGGGCGGAAAGCCGCAAGATGGCGGAAGAGCGCTACGACGCGCGGCGCGTCAACAAAGTGATCCTCGACATCATGGAGCTTTGAGATCGCGCGCGACGCCCAAGCACTGCGTTGCGTGGGGCCGCTGCAAAAGGTGATCGCCTAGTTCTGGACCCGGTCGCCGCGTCCCGCGCCGAGCGCAGTCGCAAGGATAAGCCGAATGTCGGTGCCAAGCGACATCTGTTCCAGATAGCGTGCGTCAAGTTCCGCCAGGCGCTCCGGATCGGACATGTCTACGCCCGCAACCTGAGAAATGCCGGTGACGCCCGGCCGGATCTCGTAGAGGCCGCGCGCGCGGCGCGCAGCGACCAGCTCGACTTGCGACGGAAGGCACGGGCGCGGACCAACGAGGCTCATGTCGCCACGTATGATGTTCCAGAGCTGGGGCAACTCGTCGAGCTTCAGGGCGCGTAGCCATTTTCCGACGGGCGTGACCGAGGACGCCGAGCTTTGGTGGGTCGGCACGTCGCGGGTTTCGATAAACATCGTGCGCAGCTTGTAGCAGGTGAACGGCTGCTCATGCAGGCCGACCCGTGTCTGGCGGAAGATGGCCGGCCCCGGCGACGTCATCCTCACGACCAGGGCGCAGATCAACACCGCGGGCGCGGCGATCGGCATAACGAGAAGCGCCGCAATGAAATCGAACACGCGTTTCATATGGATAATTTTGCTTACGGTTCGGTTTACCAGGTTGTTTCCAGGCCCTTGGCGGCGCGGTGCCGTAACCTCCCGCATGCGCGGAGCGCGGCGAGGGAGCGTTCCGGCGCATATAGACGACGGGTCGGGGATTGTCCACGATTGGGCGGGTTTTGACACGCGCGCCGCGTTCACCCGGCCCGATGGGTGGAGCGGCATCGAAACGCGTGTCGCGGCGGTTGCCCGGGATGACATCGGTTCGGATCTGATCGATCTTTGGAGCGGATCTCGCCGATCTTTTCGCGTATGTGTACGGCCGTATCGTGTTCCGTTGCCGTTCCAGCGCGCTGCTTTCGGAACGATCCGCCGCCACATTGAGCCGTAGATGACCGAAAACATCGATCGCCCGCCATCCGAGGCTCGCGCCGCATCAGGCATCACGCCGGCATCTGGGCCGCGTGCCTACATCGTGATTGTGTCTCCGACCTACGGCGGCGCGGAAAAGCGCTTCTTCGACATTTTTCGTGGCATGCGCGCGCAAGGACAGGATGTCCGCTTGATTGCTCCGTCCAGCCTTTCGGGGCGCTTGCTCGGAGATCACCCGGACGAGCCTGATCTGGCGGGCGCGGTCATCCCGGTTCCGCTCGACGTCTGGCAACCGCGCGCCTTTATCCGCGAGTACCGGCGAATTCTGCGGACGCTTCCACGCGGAAGCAGCTTTCACTACCCGTTGAACTGCCTCTGGCCGCTGCATCTCGGGCGCGGCGACAGGATCAGCCTTTCCGTTGCGGACTGCGTGCATACTCCGAGGCCGACGCTCAGCAACCGCGTGGATGGCTGGACGTGGCTGTCGTTCTTCGTCGTCGATCGGGTCGACGTTCTCAGTCCGGCGATCTTCTCGAACATGAAGGGCTACCGGATGGCCCGCAAGATGAGCCTGACGCCGGGAGGGACGTTCATCGAGACACCGCCTCCGTCGGACGCCGCGCGGCAGCCCATTGTCGTGCTGGTCAGCCGGCTCGTCGCCTTGAAGGGCATCGACGATCTGCTCGACGTGCTGCCGGACGTCTGGCGGCACATCGGTAGTCGCGCGCGCCTAGGTTTCGCGATCCGGATCGCGGGGTACGGCCCGATGGAGGGGCACGTCGCTGACCGGATTGCGGCTCTGGCGCAGGGCGGAGTTCCGGTCGAGTTTGTCGGCTATGCCGACGCCAAGGCGTTGTTTCCGGGTGTTGCGGTGGCGCTGTCGATGCAGGAAGCCACAAACTATCCGTCACGCGTGGTTGCGGAAGCGCTCGTCTCGGGGTGTGGCGCGATCGTTCGCGATACGGGGGATTCGAGACAGTTCGGAGAGCTGCCCGGCCTGCTCTATTGCGCGGGTAAGCTCGATGCGGCCGAACTCGCGGATCAGATTGTCGCTCTGGTCGATGCCGTGATCCAGACGCCCGCCTTCTCCACCGAGATCAAGGATGCCGCGCTGGCGCGCTTCGGCGGGCGCAGCAGCGTCGTCTACTTCGGTGAGATGCTTGCGCCGCGTCGCTAGCGGGTTCGGGTTCCATTCGCCTGACATGCCCGTCAACGGGCCTTCGAGAACTCCGCGCCGGACCGCTGGATGCCGTCCCGAACGTTCTGCGGCGGAGACCACGAGAAAGCTTCGCGAAAGCGGGATGAGTCGACGGCCAGATCTCCCAGCAGGCTCTTGGCGATCTTCGCCTGACCGGCGGCTTGCAGCAGGCCGGACAGAAGCGCGGGCGGAACGGGGACGAGGTGCGCCGGACGCGCCATGCCCTTGCGAAGAAGGCGGAGCATGTCGGCCAGGCTTACGGGATCCGCATCGGCAACCGCGAATGCTCCAGTCGGAGCATCATCTCGCTTGGCGATGACAGCCGCGACGGCATCGGCAAGATTATCGACGCCGATCAGCGAGCGGCGGTTGGACACTGCGGCGAACGGAAGTGGAAGGGGGCTTGCGGCGAGCTTCTGCAGCAAACGCCAGTTGCCGGACGCGTCGGCGCCGTAGCCCATGACGGGACGCAACGAAATCCCGATGCGATCACCGTTCTCCGCGAAGGCCCGGACGTGAGCTTCTGCGTCCAGTTTCGAACGGCCATAGGCGGAGGCTGGTGACGGCACGGTGTCATCCGATACGGTCGCGTCCGACGCGTTGCCGGTGATGGCGAAGATGCTCGACATGAAAATGAACCGCTGGATGCCGCTTGCTGCCGCCTGTCGCGTCAATGCGGCGGTGGCTTCGTCGTTGACGATGCGGAACCGATCCTCTGAGACGCCGGCGCCCGGAACCTGCGCGGCCAGATGGACGACCGTTGTGCAGCCCTCCAGGGCGTCTCGCCAGTCGGTGCTGCCCGACAGATCGCCGACATGGACATGGCGGTGGGGGCCAGTCGCGGCCGGTACGGTCGCAGGCCGGCGGCTCGCCAGCGTGAGCGTGTGGCCCGCAGCGGCGAGGCGCGAGACGACTGTCCGGCCGAAGAAACCCGAAGCCCCCGTTATCAGCACATGTTCCATTGGCTCTCGCACAAGACGTCAGGACGGAGGGGCGGACAACCCGCCTCTTTGGCAAACCATCGCAATTGATCTGCGGGAAGGCAAAATTGAGGTCAATAGCGAAGCGCGTGCAGCCTCGTGGGCGCCTTCGCTAAGGCCAGCGTGTTGCAAGCGCGTGCCAGCGCCAGGGCTTTCTCCAGTCCCCGTCGGCGCGCGGCGATACCCGTTCCTTGACACCGGCCGCCTTATACAACAAGCAAAACGCCAGCATTCTCTGCTCGCTCGATCCGCCTCGATATGATCTTGGAGGGCGCCCCGCTGGTTTTGGACCCGCGCCCGCGTCGCGCGCCCGCAAGGCTTTGGTCAACGTTTAGGTTCGCGACATGAATGCCAGACCCGACTATCGGTCCGACATCGACGGCTTGCGGGCAGTCGCGGTTCTTGGCGTTCTCGTCTACCACTACGGGGCGACTTGGCTGCCCGGCGGCTTCACGGGCGTCGACGTTTTTTTTGTCATCTCGGGATTTCTGATCACCAGCATCTTGCGCCGTGAGATCCTGGCCGGTGAATTTTCTTTACTCGGCTTCTACGACCGGCGCCTCCGCAGAATTGCGCCTGCCCTGTTCGCCGTGCTGCTCGTGTCGCTCGTGGCCGGGTGGTTCCTGCTCATTCCCGGCGACTACGCCGACATGGCCAAGAGCGCCGCCTATTCCGCAGGCGGCCTCGGCAATCTCTATTTCTTCTGGAACACAGGCTACTTCGACCAGGCCGCCGATCTTCAGCCCATGCTTCACATGTGGTCGCTGGGCGTGGAGGAGCAGTTTTACTTCGTGTGGCCGCCGCTGCTGTTTCTGCTGATGACGCGGCTTTCGTCACAGCGCGTTGTCGCCGGCGTTTTGGCGATTGGGCTTGCCGTGGCCTTCGCCTTTGCCGTCTGGGACGTTTCAGTCCACCCCAAGGCCGCCTTCTATCTTCCGCATGCGCGCGCCTGGGAGCTCGCGCTGGGCGCGATCCTGGCGTTTCTGCCCCGGATCGGAAGCCGCCTGCTGAGCGAGGTTATGGTTGTAGCGGGGCTCGCGCTGATCGCGTGGAGCTATCTCGTCATTACGAGCAAGGATCCGTTCCCAGGCCTCAACGCCGCCTATGCCTGCGTTGGCGCGGCCCTGGTGATCTGGCCCAAGTCGCCCACCGTCTTTGCCGGTCCTTTGTCGCTCCGGCCTATGGTCTGGGTGGGCCTCATCTCCTACAGCCTCTATCTGTGGCACTGGCCGATCCTGGTCTTCTTCCGCCACTACGCCAACGGCAAGATGCCGGACCCGACGACCGCCCTCGGTCTCGGTGTGCTCTCGATCGTCGTTGCCGCCCTGTCGTGGCGCTTTATCGAGCGGCCCTTTCGCAAGCCTTTGGCATCGCCGGCGCGCACCGTGGCCACCAGCCTGGCGATCGCCGGTGGCGTGGCGGCGCTCTCGTTGTCTGTGGTCGCGGCGGGAGGCTTTGTCTCAAGGCTCCCCGCGGATCAGGCGGGCATGACCGGGCTGGACGTCATGTGGAAGTGGGATTGTCCGCGGCTCGTCACTCTTACGGCGAATGGCAAAGCCTTCACGAAGGCCTGCAATTTCGGAGCGCCCTGGGACAAGGCAGGGACCAAGGTGGTCTTGTGGGGTGAAAGCCATGCGCAGCACATGGCGCCGATCGTCAACGCCGCCATCGAGGGCAAGGATGTTTCCGTGGCCCTGGCGTACAAATGCGCCCCGGCGATCGGTGAGCCCTACAAGATGTTCATCAAGGAAGATCCCGCCTACTCGCGCAATTGCGGAATCTTCCGAGACAACGTCCTTACGTATCTCTCCGAAAACAAGGACGTGACCTATCTCGTGATCGCCGGGTTCTGGTCGAGCGTGTTCGGGAACATCTTCACGGATCATGTTCCGGCCGGGAACCTCACGAAGGGTGTCGAGCTCGTCCGCCAGAGCCTGACGAAAATCATCGCCAAAGCTGCCGCGCCGGGCCGCAAGATCGTTCTCGTCAGCGACGTCCCGTTGTTTCTGGGTACGCGGCCATCGTTGTGCAACGCGCAGGACAGAGCGGCGATCCTGCGGCAGCCTTGCACCAAGCAAACCAAAGGTTTGACCCTGCAGTCGTTCACCGCGCAGCAGGGCATGATCGTGGACCTGTTCACCTCCCTGAAGTCGCCCAGCACCCTCGTTCTGACGCCCGGCCCGGCGATGTGCGCGAGCGGCGAATGCATGACCTCACTCAACGGCGAGTTCATCTATCGAGACGTGCATCACTTAAGACGCAACCTCTCGCCGAAGACGATGAAGGATCTGTCGGTTCTGTTCGGCTTCGACGGCCTGTTCGCGGGGCGCTAACGGCCGCCTTCTTGCGGCAGGACGGCGCGCGCTGGGGTGCGGATGACCCGTCCTGTCCTGTCTCGCTCCGTCCCTAGGGCCGCGGCCCAGCGGCGACACTCCCGTCACGATGTCAGCGGCGTGTCAGAATTGCCTTGATATTGCACATATGTCCCGAATACTCGGGAAAATGTCCCTGGGGAGGGCGTATGTGTGGGTTAAGGGTGGCGGGCGCGCGCAGCGCGATCTGGGTGCTGACTGTCGCGGGGGCTGCCGGCCTTCCGGCTGGGGCTGGCGCAGGCCCGGCGATCGGCCAGTTCGAGGTCAAGACGCTCGACTCCGAGCCGGGCGAGATCGAGTTTCAGAGCCAGAACGCCTATGCGCTTGGCGTTCCGCGCCGCAAGACCGTTCTCGAAAACGGCGAACTCGAAGGCGACGACAATTCCCAGGCGCGCGACCGCAACGCCCTCGAGCTGGAATTCGGCATCACGCATTCGCTCAAGACGCGCATCGGCATCGAGTACGAGGCGGAACGGCGCGAGGAGTTCACGACGCTGCGGGAGGCGGACGGTTTCCAGGATCTCAAGCTCGACGAGTACGCGGCCGAAGTGATCTGGATCCCCATTCCGCGTAAGGGCGACGGCATCGGGCTCGGGTTCGTGGTGGAGTATGAGGTGCCGGCCGAGAGCGGGGAAGCCAAGACGCTCATTGCCGGGCCGATCTTCGAGTGGGCGAGCGGGCCCTGGCAGCTCACGCTCATTCCGACGCTCGTGCAGTTCCTGGGTGGCGAGCGAAACGACGCCGGACAGCGAGACGAAAAGATCGATTTCGCCTACGCCAATCACCTGAAATATCATTGGTCGGACAGCATCGATTTCGCGCTTGAGACCTACGGCACGATCGAACGCGTCGGCGGCCGGGGCGGGCGAAGCGAAGAGGCCGCGTTGTTCGGCGATTTCGACCAGCATCGCATTGGCCCGGTGGTCTATTGGAACTTCGATCCGGGGCTCGGGGGCACCGCGCATGCACCTGAAGGCGACGACGACGGCCACGATGAAAAGCCCGTGAGCCTCGGGGTCGGGGCCCTGTTCGGCCTGAACAGCAACACGCCTGCGACCACGCTCAAATTGAGTTTGGAAGTTTTCTTCTAGCGGCCGGCAGTCTGCATCCCGACAGGCTGCAAACCACGTCAGGCAGCGGCCAGACAAAATGAAACCCGCCGAGGCCAGGCCTGAGCGGGTTTCGAATTCCTGAGATGCAGCCGGGGCGGAGCCCGCTTACTGCATGTACGGGCTGTCGCCGCCGCGCGGAGCGGTGGGCGACGAGAAGAAGAACCCGTTGTCGAACGGCCCGCCAACCGTCTGTTCGGTCTTGGTCGGGTCGGTGAACTTGCGGGTGTCGACACCCTGCAGATACTTGTACGAGTAGCCGCCGCGCCGGGGTGCCGGCCGAACGACGCCGCGCAGCGGCTTCGATTTGGCGCCTGCGCTCTGGGCGAAGACCGGAGCGGAAACCGTGGGCAGTGCGAGCACGGCTGCAACGGCGATAATTTTAAAGAGACCGATGTTTTTCATGGCTCTACGTTAACCCACGTTGCTCGGACTGTCGATGTTGCGGTAGCGGTTTCGGCGGGTGGTGTGGCACCACTGCGCCGCTCGGCCCACTCGGTCTGGCCAAGGATCATTGGAGATGCTTGGTTGCTCTTCCGTTAACGCAGAAATGTAACGCCGCAATGGCGGCCGCCGTTCCCCGTCTCGCGCCCGGCCATGCCGCCCAAGTACGAACGACCGGGGGCGGAACCCTTGACCGGACGCGTTCAGCTCCGATATTGAAGGCCAGCTTTGCACTCGTGGTGATTTGGCCGGCCGGCTTGCAGCCACGTTAAATAAGTCGCTAAATGGGCCGTCGCGCACCCGGATCATGTTCGGTTGGGCCGGTCCAGTTCAGGCCGGTGTCGAGTGCCCGCACCCTGCTGCGGGTGTGGGAGCGCGCAAGGTATGGGCACGTCTTCGGACACTGGTACGTCTTCGGGCATTGGCGCGACCTCGGCGCCGCTCGACGGGAAGGCGGATCAGCGCCTGTCCGAGGTTCACAGCCCTTCAAGCCGCGTGGCCGTGTTTCCGGACGACGCGCCGCTCAAGCTCGAATCCGGCCAGTTGCTAGCGCCGCTCACGATCGCCTACCAGACCTATGGACGCCTCAACGCCGACAAGTCCAACGCCATCCTCGTCTGCCACGCGCTGACCGGGGACCAGTACGTCGCCGACGTGCATCCGGTGACCGGCAAGCCCGGCTGGTGGCAGGCGCTCGTGGGCGCTGGCAAGCCCGTCGACACGGACCGGTTTTTCGTCATCTGCCCGAACATTCTCGGCGGCTGCATGGGCTCGACAGGGCCTGCGTCCCCCAACCCGAAAACGGGCAAGCCTTACGGCCTCGACTTCCCCGTCATCACCATCGGCGACATGGTGGATGCGCAGGTGCGCCTCATCGATCACCTCGGGATCGACGTGCTGTTTTCCGTCATCGGCGGCTCGATGGGCGGCATGCAGGTGCTCGAATGGGCGGCGCGCCACAAGGACCGCGTGGCGACGGCCATTCCGATTGCGACGGCGCCCTGGCATACGGCGCAGAACATCGCCTTCCACGAGGTCGGCCGGCAAGCCGTGATGGCGGATCCGGAGTGGCGGGGCGGGGCTTATTCCGAGGTCGGCGTGGTGCCCAAGAACGGGCTTGCGGTGGCGCGCATGGCTGCGCACATCACGTACCTGTCGGAGAAGGCGCTGCAGGGGAAGTTCGGCCGCAACCTGCAGAACCGCGCGACGCGGTCGTTCTCGTTCGATGCCGACTTCAAGATCGAGAGCTATCTGCGCCATCAGGGCTCGACGTTCGTCGACCGCTTCGACGCCAACAGCTATCTCTACATCACGCGGGCCATGGACTACTTCGACCTCGAAGGCGCGCATGGTGGCAAGCTCGCCAACGCGTTCACGGGCACGCAGACGCAGTTCTGCGTCGTGTCGTTCACCAGCGACTGGCTCTATCCGACGCGCGACAGCAAGGCGATCGTGAAGGCGCTCAATGCGGTGGCGGCGAACGTGAGCTTCGTCGAAATCGAAAGCGACAAGGGCCACGACGCATTCCTGCTGGATGAGCCCGAATTCCATGCGACGGTGCGCGGCTTCCTGACGGCGGCGATGGCCAAGCGCGGACTTTCTCTTGGCGAGGAGCAGGGCTGATGCAGAAAGCCGTTCCATTCTCAGGGCTGGTTCGCGCCGACCATGCGCTCATCGCCGAAATGGTGACGCCGCGTTCGCGCGTGCTCGATGTGGGCTGCGCCGACGGCGCGCTGCTGCATCTGCTGGCGGAAACGAAAGACGTCGATGCGCGCGGCGTTGAGCTGTCGCGCGAGAAGGTCAACCTGTGCGTGACGCGGGGGCTTTCCGTGATCCAGGGGGATGCGGATCGCGATCTCGCCGACTACCCGGATCAGGCATTCGACTTCGCCATCCTGTCGCTCACGATCCAGGCGACGCGCGATCCGAAGACGGTGCTGGAGAACCTGCTCCGCATCGGCCGGCACGCCATCGTGTCCTTCCCGAACTTCGGGCATTGGCGGATCCGCGCGCAGCTTCTGTTCTCGGGGCGCATGCCGATGACGCCGAACCTGCCCGAGCCCTGGTACACGACCGCAGACGCGCATCTCTGCACGATCAAGGATTTCGTCGATCTCGTCGCGCTGGTCGATGCCGAGGTCGAGGATGCGGTGGCGTTCAACGCCAAGGGACAGCGGCTGCCGATCAAGCGCTCGCTCTCGCTGCAGAACCTGCTCGGCGAGAAGGCCGTGTTCAAGCTGCGGCGCAAGACGTAGATCGCGTTCGCTGTTGGGGTTCCCCCACCGTCTGGGGCTCTCCCCACCCTGGCCCTCCCCACAAGGGGGAGGGAAAAGTGCAGAGGTACAGATCAGGCGCTCGGTCTCGTGCCTCAGCGAATGGTGACCATCTCGCGCAGTGCTTTGGCGCGGACCGCCTTGCCGGAGATGGGCGCCATCGTTTCCTTGCGCGCCTCCACCATCAGGATGCCACCGAAGCGCGGCGACATCTTTGCGCCGATACGTTCCCACGCGGCGGCCGAGCGCACGAGCATGGCGCGGTCGAACGGCGGCAGGTGCAGGGCGGTCTCCCACGATACCGGCGTGAACAGAGACTCCTGCAGCAGCGTGTCGAGTTGCGAACGGCTGTAGGGGCGGCCGTGGCCGAACGGCGTCGTGTCGACGTGCGCCCATAGTCCGCGGCGGTTGGGCACGACGACGAGCACACGTCCTTCCGGCTTCACCACGCGCCACAATTCGCGCAGCAGCGGTTTGACCTGCTCGGCGACCTCCAGGCAGTGGACGACGAGCAGCCGGTCGACGGAGTTGTCGCGCAGCGGCAAGGAGCCTTCTTCGACGAGCGTCGACAGGATCGAAGCCGAAGGCGGCCAGATGAGTGCGCCCTGGCTTGCGGGCATCAGGGCGCAGATCTGCCGCGCTTCAGTGCGGTAGGCCCCGAGAAACGGCGTGCCGAACCCGAGCGCGGCCACCGTGTCGCCCGTCGCCGCGCCCCAGTGCGTGCGAATGCGCCGCGCCAGCAAGCGCCGCGCGATCTGCCCAAGCGGGGTCGCGTAGAACTCCTTGAGCGAGGCAACATCCACATGCATGCGGGTGACGGGTTCCGAATTGATCGTCTTTTTATGCAATCTGCCCTGGAAATGACCAAGCGGCATTGAAATGACGCGAGAGCGACTATAGCCTTCCGGTAAGCCGTCGGCACCCATGCAGGCCGGCTACATTGCGAAGTCATGACCCAGCCCGAAATTCACCAATTCCCGTGCCTCAAGGATAATTATGGCGTTCTCGTCCACGATCGGGAAGGGGGCGTCACGCTTGCGATCGACGCGCCGGATGGCGCCGCCGTGCTGGCAGCTCTCGACGAGCGCGGCTGGGACCTGACGCACATCCTCGTCACGCATCATCATGCCGACCACATTGCGGGCATTCCGGCGGTTCGCGCGAAGACATCGTGCAAAGTGATTGGACCCAAGGGCGAAGCGGCACGCGTTCCGGGGCTCGACCAACTGGTCGGCGAGCCGGACGTGCTTTCGCTCGGCAGTCTCAAGATCGCAGTGCTCGACACGCCTGGCCATACCCTCGGGCACGTCACCTACTGGATCGAGCAGGCCAGCGTCGCGTTCGTGGGCGACACGCTGTTTGCGATGGGCTGCGGCCGGGTGCTCGAGGGCACGCCGCAGATGATGTGGGGCTCGCTCTCGAAAATCGCGGCGCTGCCGCGCGAAACGTCGATCTACTGCGGGCACGAATACACGGTGTCGAATGCCAAATTCGGGCTTCAGATCGAGCCGGACAACGCGCGCCTGGCCGCGCGTCTCGCCGCGGCTGAAGCCGCGCGCGCTGAGGGCCGCGCCACGCTGCCGACGCGTATCGATCTCGAGCTCGAGACGAACGTGTTCCTGCGCGTCGACCAGCCTTCTATTCGCAAGACGACCGGCCTCGTGACTGCCGAAGACTGGAAAGTGTTCGCCGATCTTCGCGAGCGCAAAAACCGGGCGTAGCGCGGCTTTCGCCTCACAGCCCTTCGAAGGCCTCTCCCATGACCGCTGACGAGATCATCGCCGCGCTCGACCTAGCACCGCATCCCGAAGGCGGCTATTTCAAGGAAACGTTCCGGGATCCCGAGGGGCATGAGGGACGCGGGCATTCGACCGCGATCTACTTTCTGCTCAAGGCGGGCGAGGTGTCGCGCTGGCATCGCGTGGACGCTGTTGAAATCTGGCTCTGGCATGCGGGCGCACCCCTGATGCTCGCGACCGCGCCGCCCGCGGGAGCGGGCATCGCGGAGCGGCTCGGCCCGAATGTGCTTGCGGGTGAGCGGCCGCAAGGGGTGGTCGCGAAGGGGCATTGGCAACAGGCTTGGTCGCTCGGCGATTGGACGCTGGTCAGTTGCACCGTGTCGCCCGCGTTTCGCTTCGAGGGCTTCGAGATGGCGCCGGCGGATTTCGAGCCTGCGATCGCATTGCCAGCGGGCTGAGCGCCAATTGCCAGGGGCGAAAAGTTTTCCACCATTCATTGCGTCAAGATGGGCGTGCTAAGGCCCTGTTTTTCCTTCGTGACCTGTGATTCCCGGGGAGCGCGTCCGCGCTACGCTTGCCGCTGAAACCCGACTCGTAAACAGTAAATCTCAATCGGAAAAGTGTGCGCGCAGCGGGGGTTGCAGAATATGAGGGTGGAGTCCACCGGGGCTGTTCTCAGTACGGTATTTGTCGATTACGACAACATCTACCTGTCGCTGAAACGGAAGAACGAAGAGGCAGCCAAGCGGTTCGCCAAGGACGCGGCGCTGTGGCTGCGTGAAATCGAAAATGGCCGGCTGATCACGCCGACGCAGGGGACGAGCTTCTCCCAGCCACGCCGGATCGTCATGAGCCGGTGCTACGGAAATCCTGTTCCGCGCCGCAATGCGAGCGACAACTCGACCGACATGAACTCGTTTCCGTTCGTGCGGCATCACTTCCTGCGCGCCGGCTTCGAAGTCATCGACTGCCCGCCGCTGACGGCTCAGCTCAAGAACTCCGCAGACATCCGCATGGTGATGGATGTTCGCGACATGCTGACCCACGAAACGCGCTTCGAGGAGTTCATCCTGCTTTCGGGCGACGCGGACTTCACGCCCGTGCTGCATCGCCTGCGCGCGCATGCCCGCCGCACGGTGGTGTTTGCGAACGACCACACGGCGCAGCCCTACACCGCCATCAGCGATGGCGAGATCCGCGAAGCCGACCTCATCACGCTGCTGCTCGAAGGCCGTCTGGATGCCGAGCCGCGCGCGGGTGGCGAGCTGCGCGCGCCGACGTCGGCCGATCTCGAAGCGATGCGGAAATCCATCGTTGCCGAAGTGGTGGGGACCGTGCGCGCCGCACAGCAGCCGGTTCCGCTCGAGGCGCTGGCGGATCGCGCGGTGCGCGTGCTGGGTCACGACAAGACCGTGGGTTCCGGTTGGGGTGGAGCGGGAAGCTTCCGCGACCTGCTCACCAAGGGTCTGCCGCAGGACGTCAAGCTGTCGGCCGAGCCGCCGTACTTTGCTTACGAGCCGTCGCGCCAGATCGGGCGCGAGGTTGATGTGCGCACGCAGCCGCAGATCACGCGCGAGCCGCGTGCTGAGGCTCCGATTGCGGCGCCGCAGCCGCCCGTTCAGGAGGCGCGCTACAAGGAGCAGCCGCCGGTTCGCCAGCCGGATGCGCGTTCGGACTACGCGCGCGAGCCGCGGCTGGAACAGCCGAGCTACGCGCCGCAGCGCCCAGATCCTCGCGCGCCGGAGCGCGGCATGAACGAGCGCGCCGAGGCTCCGCGCTTCGACGAACCGCGTTATGCGCTGCCTCGCGAGACTCGCAGCGAGATCGGCGATCGCCGCCCGGTGGCTGAGCGCCGTCCGGATTTGCCGCCGGTCGATCGTTCGCTGCCGCCGCGCCTTGAGCCGCAGGCTTCGCGCCACGAGGCGCAGCCGCAGCGTCATGAGGCACAGGCTCCGCGGCATGAGCCGCTTGCTCCCTCCTACGGCCAGTCCGGCTACTTCACGCCGCCGCCGGAGCGGCCGCAGCTCGGTGCGCCGTCGCGCCCGCAGGCTCCCGAGCCCGCCGCGCCGCCGCTGGCTGCTTCGCAGCAGGGCGCCGGTTCGCAGCAGTTCGGCGCACAAGGGTACGCGCGTGCCGGTGCGCCGCAGCCTCCGCGCGGAGCGGATCAGGCGTCGCAGATCCAGCAGTCGATCGCGCGGATTCACGAGGCCTGCCAGGCGCCGCCGCTGTCGCCGCCGGAATATCGCGTGCTGTTCGAAGTGATGGCGGAGGAAATCTCCACCAACAACCTGTCTGGGCAGCAGACGCTGGTCAACATCGGCCAGCGCGCCCGCGAGATGGGCCTCGACGTGCGTCGCGACGACGTGCGCTTCGTGCTCGAAGTCGTGAGCGAGCCGGATCCGTGGTTCGAGCAGGGTGCGTCGGCGAACCTGTTCGCCAGCCGCTTCCGCAACTTCGTGGTCGCGCGCTGCAGGTCGCAGGGGCTCAACCTCTCGGCTGAAGAGATCGACCTGATCGATGCGTGGTTCGGCGGCGCGCCGCCGTCGCAGCGCACCGCGCAGGCGGCACCGCCTCAGTCGTCGCGGCCGCAGCAGCCGCAACCTCAGCAGCCGAGCTACGCTCCTCCTGCGCCGCCGCAGGGCGGAGACCGCTGGTCGGCTCCTGCTGGCGGTTCGCATGCGCCGGCTGCGCCGAACCTCGGCTCGTCGTTCGGGAACGAACCGGACGAGGAATTCCCGCGCATCGTGCGCTCGCGTCTGCGGGGCTAGGCGCAGCCATTGCTCAGGTGAAATTTCAGCCGGCAGCGACGCGTTCGCTGCCGGTTTTTCTTTGCTCGGTGGTGTTTGCGGGAACGCGCGCGACGCGGCGGGAGACGAGGCTCAGCCAATAAAAAAGCCGCGGAGGTTTCCCTCCGCGGCCTTTTCGATTTGAAGCGTCCGTCTTTAAACGTCCGTCGCAATCAGCTCGCGAGGTACTGGCCGCCGTTGGCAGTCAGCGTCGCGCCGGTGATGAAGCCGGCGTCGTCGGCGGCGAGGAAGGCCACGCAACGTGCGATCTCCTCCGGCTCGCCGAGGCGGCCGACGGGGATGGTCGGCAGGATGTTCTTTTCGAGGACTTCCTTCGGCACGGCCTTGACCATTTCGGTGGCGATGTATCCGGGGCAGATGACGTTGACGGTGATGCCTGCCTTGGCGCCTTCCTGGGCGAGTGCCTTGGTGAAGCCGATGTCGCCCGCCTTGGAGGCCGAGTAGTTCACCTGGCCCATCTGGCCCTTCTGGCCATTGATGGACGAGATGTTGATGACGCGGCCGAACTTGCGGGCGCGCATGCCTTCCCACACTTGGCGCGTGACGTTGAAGAGGCCGTTGAGGTTGGTGCCGATGACCTTGTCCCACTGCTCGCGGGTCATCTTGTGGAACATGCCGTCCCAGGTGATGCCGGCGTTGTTCACGAGCACGTCGACGGGGCCGACTTCCTTCTCCACGCGGGCGATGGCCGCGGCGCAGGCGTCGAAATCAGCGACGTCGAATTTGTAGACCGGAATGCCGGTCTCAACCTGAAACTGCTGGGCGGCGGCGTCATTGCCGGCATAGGTTGCCGCGACGCGGTAGCCTTTGTTCTTCAATGCGACGGAAATGGCGTGGCCAATGCCACGCGTGCCTCCGGTTACGAGCGCGACGCGGGTCATGAGTGCAAACTCCCTAGAGCAGGTTTCTGATTGATTTGTCGGTGAGGTCAGTAGGCTCCCGCATGGGGCGCGGGAAGCGAGCAAAGTGAAGCAGGGCAACAGGGCAGGGGTAACCTGGCCAAACGGGCTGGAAGAAAGCCCCTCCCTACGGGTAGGGAGGGGCTCCTAAACTCAGTCGCGTTCCAGGCACATGGCAACGCCCATGCCGCCGCCGATGCACAGCGTGGCGAGGCCCTTCTTGGCGTCGCGGCGCTGCATTTCGTACAGCAGCGTCGTCAGGATGCGCGCGCCCGATGCGCCGATCGGATGGCCGATGGCGATGGCGCCGCCGTTGACGTTCACCTTGTCGGCGTCGAGGCCGAGGCCCTTGTTGACGCTGAGCGCCTGGGCGGCGAAGGCTTCATTGGCTTCGATCAGATCGAGATCCTGCACCGTCCAGCCGGCCTTCTCGAGCGCCCTCTTCGACGCCGGGATGGGGCCCGTGCCCATGATCGACGGATCGACGCCGACAGTCGCCCACGACGCGATGCGTGCGAGCGGCTTGATGCCACGCTTCTTGGCTTCCGCTTCGGTCATGAGAACGACGACGGCGGCGCCATCGTTGATGCCCGAGGCGTTGGCCGCCGTGACGGTGCCTTCCTTCGGATCGAAGGCGGGGCGCAGCTTGGCGAGGCTATCCGCCGTCACGCCGTCCTTGATGTACTCGTCGGTGTCGACGATGACATCACCCTTCTTGCCCTTCACGGTGACGGGCGCGATCTCGTCCTTGAACTTGCCGGCCTTGCGAGCGGCTTCAGCCTTGTTCTGCGAGGCGGTCGCGAACGCGTCCTGCTCGGCGCGCGTGATCTGCCACTGCTTGGCGACGTTCTCGGCGGTCGTGCCCATGTGGTAGTTGTTGAAGGCGTCCCAGAGGCCGTCCTTGACCATGGTGTCGACGAACTTGACGTCGCCCATCTTGGTGCCGTCGCGCATGTGCGCGGCGTGCATCGAGCGGCTCATGCTCTCCTGGCCACCGGCAACGACAATGGCGGCATCGCCGTTCTTGATCTGCTGCATGCCGAGGGCGACGGCGCGAAGGCCGGAGCCGCAAATCTGGTTGAGGCTCCAGGCGGGCGCGTCGACCGGAATGCCGGCCGCGATCGATGCCTGGCGAGCGGGACCCTGACCCTGGCCGGCCGTCAGCACCTGACCGAGGATGACCTCGGACACTTCACCGGGCTGGACGCCCGCGCGCTGGAGCGCGGCGGTGATTGCGACTTTGCCGAGCTCGTGAGCCGGCAGGCTGCCGAGCGCGCCATTGAAAGACCCCACCGGCGTTCTGGCGGCGCTGGCGATGACGATGGTCGTGTTCTCCGCACTCATTGGTGCTCCTCCTGGGGGGATTCGGTCGTTTCTTGACTTGGATCAGCAGGCCGCGTTCGACATGCATCGAAGTTTGGGGCGGCCCTAATTTTGACGATAGCAGCAGCGTGTCGTGGCGTGCAATTAGGTCTTTCCGCCGGATGTTGCTGGGCTGATATGCAGTTAGGTCTGGTAGCGCCTCTCCCGGCTGTGCTACGATGACGCACTGCAAACAGGTGTGAGTTTGATGGCCCAGGCGATGCTCAACAAATCTGACGTAGGCTCCGAAAAGAAAGAAGCCGTCGTCATCAAGAAGTACGCGAACCGGCGTCTCTACAATACCGAGACCAGCACGTACGTGACCCTCGACGACCTCGCGCAGATGGTTCGCAAAGATAAGGACTTCGTGGTTTACGACGCGAAGTCCGGCGATGACCTCACCCATGCCGTGCTGACCCAGATCATCGTCGAGCAGGAAAGCCGCGAGGGCGGCCAGACGCTGCTGCCGATCCCGTTCCTGCGCCAGCTCATCCGCTTCTACGACGACAACATCGGCTCGATGGTGCCGAGCTATCTCCAGTTCAGCCTTGAGAATCTTGTCAAGGAGCAGGAGAAGTTCCGGACCATGTTCGCAAGTGCGTTCTCGAACCCGGCGGCGGCCTTCGAGGCGTACCAAGACCAGGCCCGCAAGAACATGGCGATGTTCGAGCAGGCCATGAGCATGTGGACCTCGTTCGGTGGGGCCGCCAAGTTCCAGGCTCAGGCCGATCGCGACGAGGCGACGGCTGCGCGCGAAGCTGCCGGGAATACCGGTGGGGTCGCAGAAACACCGAAGAGCGGTGCCGAGATCGACGAGCTCAAGGCGCAGCTCGACGCCATGCAGCAGCGCATCGAGCGGCTGGCGCGCAACCGCGACTAAGGCATTTCACCGGAGGCGCCGTTAAGGCTATTCGACGGCGGCGCCGTCAATGGGCGGGCGCTCAAAGCGGCGCTTTGCCGGGCGCGAGCGCCTGGATCTCGCCGAGCTTCTCGGCGTCCATCGGCGGTCCGTAGAAAAATCCCTGCAGGTAGGTCACGCCCGCGTCGCGCAGGAATTCTGCAGCGGCGGCATTGCCAACCCACTCAGCTACCGTCTTCAGCCCCATGTTGTGGGCCATTTCGATCATCGATTTGGTGATGATCTGGCTCTGCGGGTCATTCGGCAGATCGGAGATGAACGCGCCATCGATTTTGAGAACGTCGATGTGCAGCGCCTTCAAGTGGCGGAACGACGTGTAGCCCGCGCCGAAATCGTCGATGGCGACGCGGCAGCCGAGCGCGCGTACGTCGTCGACGAAGGCGGCGACCTGCGCAATGTCCCGGATCATCGCGGTTTCGGTGATTTCGATCGTGAGGCGCGGCGTGAGGTCAGGAGTGGCGGCCGCCAGCGTTCGTAGAAGGGCGAGCCAATCTCTATCGCCGGCCGTCAGGCTCGAGACGTTGAGCGACAGGACAAGGCCCGGATAGCGGCGCAGGAGCGCCAGACCCATCTCAAGCACACGGCAATCGATGTGCTGGATGAGGTTCTCGCGCTCGGCGCTTTCGATCAGGTCTGTCGCCGACTGCAACGTGCCGTCGCCGGCGCGCAGGCGGAGCAGCCCCTCGTAAGAGGCAATCGCTCCGGTCTGCGCGTCGAGGATCGGTTGGAAAACGAGGGCCAGCAGGCCGTTGTCGAGCGCGTTCCGCACTGCGGCCGCGCTCGTTTCGTTTGTATTGGGCCGCTGTAGCGTCATTCAGCAGCGCCTTATCGTGCGGTTGATTTCAGTTGTCGCTCGAGCCGAAGCCGATGTCGCGCTTGGCAACGCGAATGCCGATCGTGAAGCCTGCGATGACGTCCACCAGCAGTGCGACCAGCACGAGGAAGAACACCGACGTGGCCGCCTGCGGCACGACGATGAACTCGATCAGGGCTGCAATGAAGACCAGCATCGAGAGGCCGTGATCGACCAGCGAGGAGGTCGACGTGTAGGTGGCTTTCAGGATTTCGGCGAACAGCACGAACAGCGTGATGGTGAGGATCAGGTCGCCCCAGGTGAAGGACCAGGTGGCGCCGCTGATCATGGGGATGCCGAAGATCTCAGTTGCCAGGAGCGCGCGTGCCGCTGCTGCGCCGTCGCCACCTTCGGTGCCGGCCGATCCGGAGAACAGTACAAGGACGTTGTAGAGAATGAAGACAAAGAAGGTAAGCGGAATGGCTCTCAGCGACATGGCTCTCTCCTGGTGGGCCCACGGCAGCCTTGTACCCTATCCGTGGAAAGAATGCGACGGACCACGAGGGGTTCGCTACTGCGTTTGCTGGGGAGGCATCGAGCGATGCGCCGAATACGCAACCGCGATGCAAGCGGGTGCCTGCATCGCGGTTTTGGATCGTTCGTCGCTGACGAAGGAGGCGCTTACGCCTCGGCCTTCGGCGCGAGAATTTGGCGGCCGTTGTACTTGCCGGTCTTGAGGTCGATGTGGTGGGGACGACGACGCTCGCCGCTGTCCTTGTCCTCGACATAAGCCGGGCGGCTGAGCGCGTCGTGCGACTGGCGCTGGCCCTTCTTCATGCGAGAGGTCTTTTTCCTAGGAACTGCCATTGGTTAACTCCAATAAATGGGCGCCGCGCAGGGGTGCCTATGTCGTCGAATGGGCGTTTCGGGCGATGCCAACAGCAAAATGCGACGCCAACCGGTCGATCGGGCGCCGCAGGCTCCAAACCCAAAGTTGGCGGCCTTATAGCGGCAATCCCGCATTGGCGCTAGAGGGCAAATCCCGGTGACCGCGTTGGCGGCCCCTTACTGCGGGCCCATTCGAACGGAGGCGCCCCAGTCTTCGATGGTCTCGCGGCGGGGGGCCTTGCGCTGCGGGGTGGCCTTGCGGGCGGGCTGCTGGTTGCGCGGCGTCGCGGTGGTGTTGCCCTGTGCCGCGGCGGGCTCGGGCGAGGCTGCGGCACGCGGCTGGTTGCCGACAACGCAGGCGGCAATGGCGCCGTAGGCCTTCACGCGAGACTGGACGACGCGGGCCTTGCTGGAGGTCACCGTGTTAGGAGATCCCGCGTCGCGGCGCACGGGGTTGGGCAGTACCGCCGCCAGCAGGGCCGCCTCACGCTCGTTGAGGCGGTAGGCGGGCTTGTTGAAATGGTGCCGGGCTGCGGCCTCGGCGCCGAATACGCCCGGACCCCATTCAGCGATGTTGAGATACATCTCGAGGATGCGCCGCTTCGGCCAGACGATTTCCATCACCAGGGTCAACGGAATCTCGATGACCTTGCGGATGTAGCTCTTGGCGTTCCAGAGGAAGAGGTTCTTGGTGACCTGCATCGAGATGGTGCTGGCGCCGCGCGGGATGCCGCCCGACGCCTTCTCGATGGCGTCCTTGATCGCGACCGTGTCGATGCCGCTGTGCTCGCAGAAGCGGCCGTCTTCCGAGACGATGACCGCGCGCACAAGATTGGGGGAGATCTGGTCGAGCGGCACCCACGTCCGGTCGACGGAATTGCCGGTCAGCAGCTTCGTCAGCATCAGCATCGAGCCGGGCGGATTCACGAAGCGGAACAGCACGATGAGCACAAGCACGAGCGCGAGGTAGCCGCCGGCCGCATACGCCGCGTAGCGGCCCGCGATCCAGAGACGGTCGCGCCAGGTGCCCGTTTTCCACGTCGGGCGAACGTCCGTCTCGGGATCGGGCTCGTAGCGCGTTTCAACGCCCGGGCGCGGCGCGATGACCGGCGCCACGGGGCGCGGAATGCGCAACGACGGATCGAGGCGCCGACCGAGGGTGATCAGGTGCGGGTCGCGGTCGATTTCGGGCGGGCGAAAGAGATCCTGGGCGGCGGCCGTGAAGTTGGCGTCGCTCTGCTCGGCAGGCTGTTCGCGGGCGGGCTCCGTGGCCTGCGGCGGGTGTTCGGGCTGGATTGCGGGCGCTGGGCGCTCGGGCAGGAGCTCGATCGAGGCGCGCGCGTGGAGCGGCAGGCTTCCGGGGCGTGCTTCGTCCGAAGGCTGGGTCTCCGGTTCCGGGGGCGGCGCCGGTTCGAAAAGGGCATCGGCAATTGCCGTGCGCCAGGCCCCGTTGGTGTCGCCGTGGTCGTCGGCGGCCGGCGCCGGGAGCGGGTCTGTCGCCGCTTCCGGCATTGCTGCCGGGACTGCCTCGAGCACCGGGCTCGGCTCGAATGCTTGCTCGGTGGGCTCGGGCAGGTCCGGAGCGTCCTGGGGCTCGGGGCTCGCGGCGGCGAAAGTTTCGGTAGGAGTGAGCGCGTCGGCCCGGAGCGTCAGGCTATGCGGGGCGGGCGGCGCTTCGGATGTCTTGGGTATGCTGGATTCGGCCGTGCTGGCTTCGGGCGTCCGGGATGCGGGCGCAGGATCGCGGGTCACAGGTCCGCCCTCGGAGGGGGGAACATCCGCTACCGGGATCGGGTCGCCGTATGCGCCCAGGTCGTCACGGGTGTCCTTGTCGGCCACGAATGCTATATCCCGCGCCACTCGCCGGTTTCCTCGGACAGTCTAGGTACTTCGTCTATGACCTTCGCGCAAAGACTCGATCAGATCGCAGGGCTAACGGCCGGCCGCATCGGCACGCTTGCTGGTGCATCTCCTCAACACTCCGGTGGGGACGGCGCAGTCCCCGGACGCCTTCTTGACGCCGTTCATCACGCGACGCTCGGCGGAGGAAAAAGGTTCCGGCCATTTCTTGTTCTTGAAAGTGCGGCACTTTTCGGGCTCTCCGACGCCCAGGCTTTGGATACCGCGGTCGCGCTCGAATGCGTCCACTGTTACTCGCTCGTCCATGACGATCTGCCGGCCATGGATAACGACCGGGTGCGGCGCGGACAACCGTCCGTCTGGGCCGCCTTCGACGAGTGGACCGCCATTCTGGCCGGCGACGCGCTTCTGACGCTCGCTTTCGAAATCTTGGCGGCTCCCGAGACGCATTCAGACCCGGCCATCCGGCTGGGTCTGATCACGGGTCTCGCGAAAGCGGCGGGTGCGGCCGGCATGGTGGGCGGGCAGGCGCTCGACCTCGAGGCGGAGCGGCTCCCCGCTGGCATCCCGCAGACCGTGGATGCGATCCTGCACATGCAGAGCCTCAAGACGGGGGCGCTGATCCGTTTCGCGGCCGAAGCCGGCGGCATGCTGGGCGGCGCGAGCCCCGAGCAGCGCGCCGCGCTCAGCGCCTATGGGCATCACATCGGCGTTGCATTCCAGATCGCCGACGACCTGCTCGATGCGGAAGGGGATGCAGCAACCGTCGGCAAGGCCGTGAGCAAGGACGCGGATGCGGGCAAGGCCACGCTTGTGTCGTTGCTCGGGATCGAGAAGGCTCGCGCCGAGCTTGCCCGCACCGAGCAGGCGGCGGTCGATGCGCTGGCGCCGTTCGGCGCGCGCGCGGCGACGCTTATCGAGGCGGCGCGCTTCGTGGCCCGGCGCGACCGGTAGCCCGGCCCTCTTCTCGCAAGAACTGCTGCGGAATCACCCCCTCCTACCCTCCCCCACAAAGGGGGGAGGAATACCGTCGCGCACTTCGCGACGGTCTCTTTGAGGACCGGAGGATGGCGTCAGCGTTGGCGGAATTCGTTGGTCGAGCGCGCCTTGACGATGGTGTTCGCCGGGACGGAGCTCGTCAGCGTTGTGCCCGAGGCGATGATGCAGCGGTCGCCGATCGAGAGATACGGCTCGATGCCGACGTGCATGCCGAAGCGGATGAAGCTGCCGATGGTGACGCGGCCGCAGGCGGTGCAGCGCGGTCCGAAGGCGTTGTGGTCGCCGACCGTGCTGTGATGCTCGATCACGTTGTGGCTGGCGAAGAAGTTGTTGTTGCCGATCTCGGCTCCGGCGGCGATGAAGCCGTTCGACATGATGGTGTTGCCGACACCCATCTTGACGTCTGAGCGGATGGAGACCGACGGGTCGATCACGTTCGTCATGCGCACGCCTTCGGCGATAAGCGCGTTGAACAGCTCGGCGCGGTCGTCGATGTCGTCGGTGAACAGGATGATGGCGCCGTCGAAGCGGCCTTCGTTCCAGAGCGCAGGAATGGACGTGCGGTCGCCAAGAACCGGGACGCCGTGCACGATTTGGCCGTGCGTCTTTGGGTTGGTGTCGATGATGCCCGCCGGGCGCTGATGGGATGTGCGCAGGATCGCCTCGACGGCGATGGCACCTGCGCCGCTCGCGCCGCCGATCAGGAGTACGCGCTCGAAATGCTGGCCGATGCCGAGATAGGCCCGTGGGGCGACCGGCGCGGCTGGGGCTGAAACGGACGGTGCGGTCTGGGCCGAGGATGCGGCAGGCGGGGCTTCGCCCGGTGCGCCGGATTGGGCGGCGAGCACGTCCGCTTCCGTGAGCGTCGTGCCGGGCTTCTGCTTGGCCAGCGCGTCGATATCGATGCCGAGACGGCGGGCGACGATGGCGGCTTTCTTGGTCCAGCGCTTGTCGGCTTCGCCTTTGGCCGGTGAGCCGTCGGCGGCAAGCAGAGCGGAGTGGTCGGCGGCGAGATCGGCCTTGATGACTGCGATGGGCGCGCCGACCTGCTGGCTCACTCCCGGGGGCGCGATGGGCACGAGGTAGCCGTCCGCCTCGGCCTCGACCTCGACCGTGCTCTTGGTGGTCTCGACCTCGCAGACGAACTGGCCTTTTTTGACCGCGGCGCCTTCGTCCACCATCCAGCGCACGAGAATGGCGCTGTCTTCGTTGGCATTGATGCCGGGCATACGCATCACGTGGATCATTTATTCGAGTTCCTCGTAGACGGCGGCCTCGATGTCGTCGGTGCCGATCAGGGCTGCGGTTTCGCCGTCCTTGGACGTCGGGATGATCGCGGGCTGCGAGGTCAGGCGGCGCACGGGACGGTCGAGCTTGCCGAACAGCGTCTCATGCAGGCGCGCCGCGACCTCGGCGCCCCAATCGAAGCCTGCCGTGCCTTCCTCGACGACAATCGCGCGCCGGGCGCGGGCGACCTCGCGGGCGATGGGCGCGATATCGAGCGGCGAGATGACGGCGGGCAGCACGACGGAGATGTTGATCTCCTCGTCCGCAAGCCTCTCGGCCACTTCGAGCATCAGGGGCGCGACACCGCCATAACCGATCAGCACGACATCCGGTTCGCCGCTTTCGAAATTGCGTACGATGCGCGTCGCGTAGGGCTCGGCGCTGGGCTCGACGGTCAGCCTGTCGCTGCCCGTGAACAGCGGCAGCGGGTAGAGCGCCTTGTACTCGATGAAGAGTACGGGCTGGGTTTCGCTCGCAATGGCGTGGCCGAGCAGATCGCCGGGCCCGTGCACGTGCGACGGGGAGATGATCTTGAGACCCGCGATGCCGCAGAAGTGCTTCTCGATGCTCTGGCTGTGCGTCGGGCCATAGCCGCGCCGGCCGCCCATGGGCGTGCGGATCACCATCGGCACGGGCACGTCCTGGCCGTACATGGCGCCGAACTTCACGGCGTGATTGAGGATCTGGTCGAACGTCAGCGTCAGGAAGTCGCCGAACATGATCTCGACGACGGGCTTCAAGCCGCGCAATGCCATGCCGCTGGCGAGGCCGGTGATCGCGCCTTCGGAGATCGGCGTCGTGTGGACGCGCTCGGGGAAGCGTGTCGAGAGACCCGCCGAGACCTTGAACGCGCCGCCGTAGGGATCGAGGATGTCCTCGCCCGCGAAATGAACGCGCGTATCCGCTTCCATCGCCGCGTGCAGGCCGCGGTTGAGGCTCTGCAGATAGGTTGCGGACGGGGCGGCTTGGGCTGGCGTGTGGGCTGTCATGCTGATGTCTCGATCTCGGAGTTCGCCTGAGCCTCTAGCGTCTCGAACCTCACGCGAGGGCTTCGATGATATCGCGGACGTGGGCTGCGACCGACTGGTCGACGGCGTCACAGAACTCGGATGGAAGCTTGTTGCGGGCGCGGACCATCGGCTCGTGCGTCCAGGCGTCGGCGATTTCCTGCTTGTCGCGGATGTCGTCGCCCTTCGAGTGGGGCGCGAGGCGATACGTGGTGCAGTAAAGCGCGCCGGGACCTTCGCCCGAGCGGATGCGTTCGATAAGGGCTTCGGCGGCCTCGTACACGGCTTCGGCGTCGTTGCCGTCGGCTTCGGTCACCGGAATGCCGAACGGCTTCGGGCGGTCCGCTAAGCGGCCGGCCTGCTCGAGGGCTTTCGGCGTGCTCTGGGCGTAGCCGTTGTCTTCGACGACCAGCAGGTAGGGCAGCTTCCAAAGGGCGGCGATGTTGAAGCTCTCGTAGAACGCGCCTTCGGCGAGCGCGCCGTCACCGGCGAACTGGACGACGATGGCGCCGGATTTGGCGGTCTTCTCGGCCATGGCCATGCCGACAGAAACGGGCGCCATGCCGCCGAGGATGCCGTTCGAATAGAAGTTGCGGTTGTGCAGGTGCTGGCTGCCGCCAACGCCGCGGCAGACGCCCTGGGGCAGCCCCATGATTTCCGCGATCAGGCCTTTGGCGTCGCCGCAGTAGGCGAGGTAGTGGCCGTGGCCGCGATGGTTGGAGCAGATCACGTCGCGATCGAGATCGAGGGCGGCGATGACGCCGGCGGCGATGGCCTCTTGGCCAATGCCGGTGTGCACGGTGCCGCGCAGCTTGCCCTTGCCGAACAGGTCCAGGAGACTGGTCTCGACCGCACGGATCAGCGCCATCGTCTCGTACATGGCTCTCAGCGAGCCGCGATTTTCGAGGGTTTTGAGCATGCGCGCGCTTTGTTTGAGCGTGCTTCGGACCGGACGGCCGGGACCGCATGGCGTCGCCATGGCGCTCCACACGTTTCCGGAAGCACTGTGGGTCGATGCAACTCAGACGCAAACGGGCGTTCGTGCTCCGGGAGCACGCGACGCTGCACGGATCTAGCGGTAAGCGGCCAAGCTTTCGGGGAGCTTACGGCGCTCGCTTCGCGTGCGATGGGGGCGCGACGCGCCGGATCAGGCGAGGCGGGCTTCGCCGGTTTTGAGGCCGACGTGGGCGACCTCCGACGGCGACAGACGACGAACCGCCGTCATCGGCGCATCTTCGGCGGCGCCGGCCTTCTTGCGAGCCGCCTCGATCGCCATGTCGCTGGCAGCGACGGCGACGTTGTAGAACTGGAAGGTGGGGGCGTCCGTCAGGGCGGGGCCGCGCCATTGATCGCCTTGGACGGCTTTTCCCGGGATCGAAAGTTGGACGACCCATCCGGCAGCTGAATATTTTTCTGTCATGGGCGGACTATGGGCCCAGCGGGGGGTGGGCGCAACGACGATCGGCGTGAGAGCATGCGACATCCTGTGGTGCGCTGCCTCAAGTGCACCGATCGGGGCGGTGGGCGTGCGTTAGACCGCGGTCTCGGTCGTCTCGCGCTTCGCGCCGACGCCGAAGCGGCGCTCGATGTAGTCTTCCACCAGGGTCTTGAAGTCGGCGGCGATGTTGGGCCCGCGCAGGGTCATGGCCTTCTTGCCGTCGATGAAGACGGGCGCGGCGGGGCTTTCTCCGGTGCCGGGCAGCGAGATGCCGATGTCGGCGTGCTTCGATTCCCCCGGGCCGTTCACGATGCAGCCCATGACGGCGAAGGTCAGCGTCTCGACGCCGGGGTAGCGGACTTTCCAGTCCGGCATGCGGTCGCGGATCATGTCCTCGACGTCGCGGGCGAGCTCCTGGAATACGGTGGACGTGGTGCGGCCGCAGCCCGGGCAGGCGGCGACGACGGGCACGAATGTCCGCAGCCCCATGGTCTGGAGGATTTCCTGGCCGACCTTCACTTCGAGCGTGCGGTCGCCGCCGGGCTCCGGCGTCAGCGAAATGCGGATGGTGTCGCCGATGCCGTCCTGCAGCACGACGCCGAGCGCGGCCGTGGAGGCGACGATGCCCTTCGAGCCCATGCCGGCTTCCGTCAGGCCCAGGTGCAGCGCGTAGCGGCAGCGCGCCGCCAGCATGCGATAGACTGCGATCAGGTCCTGCACCGCCGAGACCTTGGCGGAGAGGATGATCTTGTCGGCGCCCATGCCGAGCTTTTCAGCCAGCTCCGCCGAGAGCAGCGCTGACTGCACGATGGCTTCGTGCATGACCTGGCGCGCATCCTTGGGCGCGGCCGAGTTTGCGTTCTCGTCCATCAGGCGGGTGAGCAGCTCCTGGTCGAGCGAGCCCCAGTTGACGCCGATGCGCACCGGCTTGTCGTGCTTCAGCGCGATGTCGATGATGTCGGCGAACTGGCGGTCCTTCTTGTCCTTGAAGCCGACGTTGCCGGGATTGATGCGGTATTTGTCGAGCGCTTCGGCGCAGGCCGGGTTTTCGGCGAGAAGCTTGTGGCCGATGTAGTGGAAGTCGCCGACGAGCGGCACGCGCACGCCGCGCTTCAGAAGGCCGTCGCGGATGTGGGGCACGGCCTTGGCGGCCTCGTCGCGGTCGACGGTGATGCGGACGAGCTCGCTGCCGGTGCGGGCCAATGCGGCGACCTGGGCGATCGTGCCCTGGATGTCGGCCGTGTCCGTGTTGGTCATCGACTGGACGACGACCGGGCTCGCGCCGCCCACCACGACGCCCGCCACGTCGACCGGTACGGACCAGCGGCGCGGGGCGATTTGGGTGTTCGGCGTGTCGGTCATCGGTTCACGATCCAGGGGCGGGGATAGTCCAGCGTCAGGGATAGGCTGCGGGCAACCGCCAGGCTCTCATTTAATCGAGGATTGTGACCTCTGCCAGCGGCCGGACGTCACGTTCGCCTGCCGAGGGCCGCGGAGGCGACGGAAAGGCCCGCAATCAGGGCCATCACGAGCACGATCGCGGGCCCGCCGGGGACGTCGAAATTGACCGACAGGCCAAGGCCGAGCAGCACGCTGGCGACGGCGACCAGCGCGGCGAGGATGGCCATGCGTTCGGGCGTGGACGACAGCGGGCGGGCGGCCACGGCCGGGACGATCAGGAACGCGATCACGAGCAGTGCGCCGACGATCTTGATGGCGATGGCGATGGTCAGCGACAGCAGCACGATGAAGACCGCCTTGATGACGTTGCGGTTGACGCCTTCGGCGGAGGCCAGTTCCTCGTGCACGGCGAGGCGCAGCATGGGCTGCCAGAGCCGCGACAGCACGGCCAGCACCAGGGCGCCGCCGCCGAACACCCAGTAGAGATCGGATGTCGTGACGGCGAACACGTCGCCGAACAGATAGCCCATGAGATCGACGCCGGGGCCGCTCAGCCGCATGGTGGCGATGACGCCGAGCGCGAGCGCACCGTGGTGCATCAGGCCGAGGATGGCATCGAGCGGCACGACCTTCTGGCGCGACAACAGGATGAGCAGTCCCGCCATCGCGAGCGTGACGGCGATGACGGGGGCGGTGATGTCGATGCCGAGGAACAGGCCGAGGGCGATGCCGATCAGGCTCGCCTGCGAGATCGTCTCGCCGAAATAGGCCATCCGGTTCCAGATGACGAGGGAGCCCAAGGGGGCGGCGACGACGGCGAGCGCCAGCGACGCGGCGAGGGCGCGGAGCAGAAACGGCTCGAGTTCGATCACGTCTTGCCTCCGGCAGGGGGGCTGCCTCCGGCGGGAGTGTTCCGGCCGACAGGCGCGGTGTGTCCTGCAGAGGCAGGCGCCGGGTCGCCGGCCAGATCGTGGCGATGATCGTGGTGGTGCTGGTAGACGGCGAAGTTGCGCGCCTGATCGGGGCCGAAGAGGCGCATGTATTCCGGATGCTGCGCGACCGTCTCGGGCACGCCCGAGCAACACACATGGCGGTTGAGGCAGATGACGCGGTCGCTCTGCGCCATGACGACGTGCAGGTCGTGCGAGATCAGGATGACGCCGAGGCCGCGCGCGTCGCGCAGGCGGCCGATCAGCCCGTACAGCTCCGCTTCGCCCACGTAGTCGACGCCGCGCACGGGCTCGTCGAGCACCAGAAGGTCCGGGTCGTTCAACAGCGCGCGGGCGAGCACGACGCGCTGCAGCTCGCCGCCCGAAAGCTCGGCCAACTGCTGGCCCGCGACGCGCTCGGCGCCCACTTCGGCGAGCACGCCGTCGACGCGCGATTTCCGCGACGTGTCGCCCAGGGTCAGGAAGCGCGCGACCGTCATGGGCAGGGTCTTGTCGACATCGAAGCGCTGGGGAACGTAACCGACACGGAGGTTCTTCCGCCGCAGCAGCGTGCCGCCGTCGGGTGGTTCGAGGCCGAGCAGGGTGCGAACGAGCGTGGTCTTGCCGGCGCCGTTGGGGCCGATCAGGGTCAGGATCTCGCGCGAGTGAATGTCGAGGTCGATGTCGGTCAGGATGGTGCGCCCGCCGCGCACGACCTTGAGGCCGCGGGCGCTGATCAGGGCGTTGGGATCGGGCGGCAGGTTCGCGGCCGGGCCGTGGCCGCCGCAGCAGGCGCCCGTGTGTACATGGGAGTGGGCATGGCTCTGCGATGCGGACGCGCCGCCAGCCCTCGCGGTGTCTCCGAGGCGCTGATCAGTCATACTGGATTTAGCCTATTCCTTTCCGCCCCCCGCTGCGCAGCGGGGACAGAGGCCCTGGACCTCCACGAACTTTACACGGGCCTGGAACTTGGCGCCAACGGCTGCTTCGCCGATCAGGTCGAAGATGTGCTGGCCGTCCACCTCGCCGACGGCGCCGCATTTCTCGCACGAGAGAAACAGCGGACGGCGCCCGGTGCGATGATCCATCCGGCGGCAGGCAAAGAACGCGTTCTTGCTTTCGAGGCGGTGGATGACGCCCGCTTCGAGCAGGGCGTCGATGGCGCGGTAGATCGAGATGGGCGCGACGCGCGTGCCCTTGTCGGCCAGCCGCGCGAGAATTTCGTAGGCGCCGATCGAGGCGTAGGTGGCCGCGATTTCCTCGTAGACCATCTGGCGCAACTTGGTGAAGCGCAGGTTCTTGGCGGCGAATTCCTCACCCGCACGCTCGACCGCCTTTGCCAGGCGTTTGCCGTTCGTCTTGTCCGGTGGAGGAAATGCGATGCGTGCGACGTCAGACATCGGGGCCCGTGACGTTTCTGATGACCTTCCGTTACACGATATCATGACGGTCCCGGCTGCCCAGGAAAATCGCACGGGATGTGCTCGCGGGCAGTGACTACCTCGTGAAGAGCCGTGTATCGCGTGGGCGGCGCGCGGATCACGCCTGTATTGCGGCGGTAGAACGTGGCAGCGGGCAAGTCTACGGCGTCGTTTTATTGCAGTCCGCCCGATGTTTGGCGGCGCGTGTGAATGAGCGTTGCCCGCGTGGGAGCCAATACCGGCGGGGCTTCGCGACGGATTCCCGCGCCCGGGCTCGTCTTCCATTAACGACATTAAATCGCCGTCATGTGCTTCAAACGCCGCAATGCCGCCGCGATGAAGCTGGGGAATAGCTGGAACTGTACATAAGTCGATTGCCGTCGCGGCGAACCGGTCGCCCGCGGCAAGAAAATGCGCGGAGGCTGTCGACGGCCCGCGCGCGAGCGAGGATTTCGACACATGGGCTGGGACGTCAAGGCCACTGCCGACGGGGTTGTTCAGTCGCTGCCCTCACTTCCAAGCCTGCCGCAGGACGTCTCGCTGCCGCAGGCCGCCAACTGGATCATGATGGGCCTCGTGGTGCTCGGGGTGGCGAGCGTTCTCGTCAGGCTCATTCCCAAGGTGTGGGCGGCGATCGAGCACGCCCTGTTCACCAACTGGCGCCTCGCCCTGATCGGCAGCTCCGCGCTCATCCTGTCGCTGGCGGGTGCCTGGACGACGTGGGACGGCATGCGGAACTTCACGGGTGAATCCGTGCTGTCGGCGATGTTCACGTTCGGCATTCATGGCGTGATGCTGATCGTGGCCTGGCTGATCGGCGAAAGCTTCGCCACCGGCATGAACCAGGTGCAGGGCCGGCACGGCCGCAGCGTCAGCCCGCCAATGGTGGCGCTGACGGTGCTCGGCGGGGCGCTGCTGGTGATCGCGGCGGCGGTCGCCATCCTGCACGCAGGCTTCTCGAGCGACCAGTTGCTCTACGGATCGGCGGGCGCGGGCGCGCTGCTGCTGGTCACCGCGGGCGTCATGATGTTCTCCAAGAGCGACGTCATCCAGCCCTACGCGCAGGGTTTGCGCATCGTCGCCAAGAATTCGATGCTGTGGGTGATGTTCCTCGCCTGCATGGCGACGAGCGTGTTCTTCTCGTTCGACAGCCGCTTCAACGTCATCTTCCCGAAGGATCAGCGCGAGCGCGCGGCGGAGATCCGCACCAAGAACCAGGTGGCGGGCGTCGTTGCCGATATCGGCGAGACCATTTCCACGCGGCGGATCACGGAAGCCGAAAAGCTGTTCCAGAGCGAAGGCTGGGCGGCCTACGAAGGCCAGCTCGCCAATCTCTCGCGTGCCTCCGAAGGCGCCGAACAGGAGATCGAGGCGCATTTCACGCGCCAGATGGAATCGCACCGCTCGGCTATCGCCGAGCAGCAGGAGCGCGTGGCCACGGCCACCAGCGGCCAGGCAGGGCTTGCGAACAAGAAGACGGTGCTGACGGATGAGCTGTCGCGGCTCAAAGCCGAGCGGCCGGGGCTCGCCGCCGACTATTCGGGCAAGAAGAGCGAACTCGATGGGCGCGCCAAGGAGATCGACGCCAAGCGTGTCGAGGCGATGGCCGAGGACAAGGGCGTCGAAGGATCCCTGAAGGCCGGCAAGGGGCCGATCTACCGCGAGCGCGTCGCCGAGATGAGCCGGCTGCGCGAGTACTACAAAATCGGCGAGGAGCGCGTGCGCGACGCGCAGAAGCGCCTGGAGACCGTCGATACGCGCGTGACGCAGATCGAGCGCGAGCTGGCGGGTGTCGATGGCGAGCTTGCCAAGCTCAAGGGCGAGGCCGTGACGGCCGAGCAGCGGATCGCGGCTGCGGAATCGTCCCAGCTCGGCCAGGAAGGCCAGAAGGTCGATCCGGCCCGTGTGCGGGCCGCCTTCGAGCAGGCGCGCGCCGGGTTCCGCCAGCAGCCGGACGCCGAGCATCTCAGCACGCTGCATCAGTACTGCACGCAACTCTACGACGCGATGATCTCGACCGCGGCGACCAAGGACCGCGTGCGCAACGTCGATTGCGATCCCAAGCGGGCCGTGGAAGCGGCCGCGGCGATCTTCACGCTCAATGCCGGCCTGCAGGCCTTTGCGGCCAACTGCGCGGGCGGCGACAAGGTACCGACGACGGGCGGCGTCGATCCGCTGCTGTCGTTTGGCCGCAAGTGCCTGCGCGATTCCGGCCTGCCGAGCAGTGACGCCAACGTGATGGGTGAGCGGCTGTCGTTCATCGATCTCAATCGCGACGACAAGGCGCACAACTTCGTCGTGTCGCTCAACGCGTTCCAGGACGGCAACCGGCTCGCCTATCTGGCGCTTGCGATTGCAATCGGCATCGACAGCCTGATCTTCATGACCGGCCTGTTCGGCGCCAACGCCGTGCGCTCGCCGCTGTCGGACGTGCCGAGCCGCAAGGCGCGCAATTCGCAAGAGCTGAACGCGATGATCGAGACGGCGCTGCTGCCGGATACGTTCCGCAAGGCGCGTCTCGTCGGGCAGTCCATGCACCCGATCGAAAACGTGGACGGCTATTCAAACGAGGTGCGGCTGCACGAACTCGATCCGGAGACCGCGGTTCAGGTGCGCGATGTGCTCAACGCGGGCGCGATCATCGGCGCCGTGCGGCGCGGCGAATACCCTGGGCACTTCCTCGTGCGCTCGGAGCTGTTGGAGTTCCTCAACAGCGTCATCAAGCGGGAGCTGGAATCCAACCCCGAGAAGGCCGCGCGCGGCATGACGATGGATCAGCTCGAAGACCAGATCGTCGTCGCGCTGTTGCCGAATGTCGGGGAAACCTGCGCAGCGGTGATGAGCGAGCTGGTGCCGATCGATGACATCAAGGCGACGGGGTTCACGTCGGTGCTGTCGCTCGACGACGTTTTGGACGAGTCGCGCCCCGCGATCCTGAACGTGTTGAACACCGGTGCGACGTTCTCGGTGGTGCAGCGCGACACCAAGAGCGACGACACCTACTTCGTGCACAAGGATCTCTATAAGACGCTGGCCCGCATCCGTGCGCGCGAAGTGGGACGGGGGCAGGCCGTGTCGCTCGATCGGCGCCCCGCGATCGCCGCGCGCCAGGGTGCGCGCGCGGGCGGGTCCATCACGCCGGAGAAAGCACCGCGGCCCGCCATCGTCGACCAGACGCAGCGGCGGCCGGAGGCGAATGAGGCCGTCAATCCGGACGACGAGCGGGCGGCGGCGATTGCGGCGCTGCTGACGCCGCTCGGCATCCGGTCGGAAGACGTCCTCGACATCGGCGAGGATGGCTACATGGCGGCGCTGGCCGCCGCGAAGGTGTTCCAGTCGCTGCGCGGCAACCATCGTGCGCTCGACCGCGCTTTGGCGGAGAAGGAAGAGCATGCGCGCGGCGTCTTCGAGCATGCCCTTGCCAAGGAAGAGGATGCCTTGCAGGGGAACGCGGGATGGAAGCTGCAGACGCTACGCGCCGCTATCGATGAAATCGACCAGTGCTGGCCGGTGGTGATGCTGCTGCCGCACGGGCCTTACGAGGACGCGATCCAATCCGTCGTCGATACGCTCGAGCCGGATGCCGCGTCGGGTACGCTGCGCCGAGAGGATCAGGTGCTGTTCGCGATGGCGCAGGCGCTGGCCAACGATCTCGCGATCAATCCGCGCCGCAGCGCAAACGACTGGATGCTGCTCGAAGTGCTCTTTCACAAGCTGCCGCGCGCGCCCGCCCAGCAGGTCGCAGGCGGCGATGCCAAGCGCACGCTGAACTGAGCCGCAGACGGCACTCTAGGTAAAAGCCCGCGTGGCGCGTTTGCCTCACGCGGGCTTTTCTTATTTTTGCCATCGGCGCTGCGCCGTTCCGACACAGCAACCGCACCATTCCGCCGGTCCCATCAAATATTCTGAGTACTCATTTATTTGATGAGGAGATTTCCAATGTCACCTGTGCGGACGCTTTCTTCTCTCTTTGCCCTGGCCGCCCTCTTTGGCGGCGCATCCTCCGACAACGCGCATGCCGCCGATATCCAGGTCGGCGCAGAACTCAGCCGGTCCACCATCGAGCGCAAGAGCCGTGACCGCGTCTACTTGCGCCTGTCGCTCAAATCTCTTGCGGCAGCGGAGAAGCGGAAACGTCCGCCGATCAACGTCGCGCTCGTGATCGACCGGTCCGGCTCCATGAGCGGCGACCGCCTGGCGGCTGCGAAGAAGGGCGCGCATGTCGCGCTCGAACGACTCGCCAGCGACGATATCGCCGCGCTCGTGTCCTACAATCACGAGGTGTCCGTTGACCGAAAGGCCGACAAGATCGGCTCCAAGCGCGACGCGATCGAGCGGGCCATCGACGAACTCAGTGCCAGCGGAACGACCGCGCTCTATGCCGGCGTCAAGGAGGGCGGCGAGCAGGTGAAGGCTTACCGCTCCGATATGCAGGTCAACCGCGTCGTGCTGCTGTCGGACGGACTGGCTAACGTGGGTCCGAGCACGCCTGGGGATCTGGCTGAACTCGGGCGCGCGCTTGCCGGAAAGGGCATCAGCGTTTCGACCATCGGCCTCGGGCTTGAGTACAACGAAGACCTGATGCAGCGCCTCGCGGCGGCCAGCGACGGCAACCATGTGTTCGTCGAGCGCCCGAGCGATCTTGCCGAGGTGTTCGACCGCGAGTTCGGCGATGCGCTTTCGATTGCGGCGCGCGATATCGTCATCACCATCGAGTGCAAGGCCGGGTTCACGCCGAAGCGCGTGCTGGGCCGGGACGGCGAGATCTCGGGCAACCGCATCACGCTCAAGCTCAACCAGCTTCAGGCCGACAACGAGCGCTACGTCGTAGTCGAACTCGATCCGCCGTCGCGCGGGGTTGACGGCTCGGAAGCGGATATCGCGAGCGTCGAACTCGACTACATGAACATGGACAGCGGTTCGCGCGGCTCGAAGCAGGCCAGCGTCAAGGCGCGCTTCACCGATGACGCGAAGGACGCGGACGGAAGCGTCAACAAGAGCGTCATGAGCCAGGTGACGGAGCAGGTGGCGACGGAGAACACGGAACGAGCCGTGGAGCTGCGGGACCAGGGCGATGTGGCGGGCGCGCGCAAGCTGCTTGAGGAAAACGCGAGCTACCTCTCGACGCAGAAGGGCTCGCTCGGGATGGGTAGCGCGGCCGCGCCTAAGGCTTCGATCTCCAAGCTCGATGCGCTGGAAGCCAAGAGCCGGGAGGCCGCGGAAAACCTCGATGGCGAAAAATGGGACCGGACGCGCAAGGTGATGCGCCAGGACCAGCACAAGTCGAAGGTGCAGCAGGCTTACTGATCGGCCCCCACGAAAAAGGAAAAGGGCGGTCCGCGTGTGCGGCCGCCCTTTTTTCAAATCCGGCGTGCCGGAAATGCCTGCTACTTCGGAGCCAGCACCATCACCATCTGGCGGCCCTCGAAGCGCGGCTCGGACTCGACCTTGGCGATTGGTTCGGTGTCGGTCTTGACGCGGACGAGCACGGCCATGCCGAGCTGCTGATGCGCCATCTCACGGCCGCGGAACCGCAGCGTGACCTTGACCTTGTCGCCTTCCTCGAAGAACCGTTTGATCGCGCGCATCTTCACGTCGTAGTCGTGATCATCGATGCCGGGTCGCATCTTGATCTCTTTGATCTCGACGATCTTCTGATGCTTGCGTGCTTCGGCAGCTTTTTTCTGTTCTTGATATTTGTACTTGCCGAAGTCGAGAATTTTACAAACTGGCGGTTCGGCGTCAGGTGACACCTCGACCAGATCGAGCCCAGCAGCTTCCGCGCGGGCCATCGCATCAACCTTGGATACAACACCGACATTCTGGCCGGTTTCATCAATGAGCCGCACTTCGCGTGCCCGGATCGCATCGTTGATCTTCGGGCCGGTCGGCTCGCGCTCGACGGCGCCTCGCATAGGTTTGCGGATGATCAGTCTCCTTAAATCGTTTCGTCAGTCGGGCCATAGCTAAGTCAGCTTCCGTCGGAATACAACGGATTCATGGCACGGAGGGCCTAGATTGCTGGGAATTCCGGCAGCGGACGGGTGTCTGAAAGTCGGAAAGATGCGGCTGCAAGTCAAGGCGGAGCCGCCTCTTGGATCGCAGAGGCAACAAATCGGCCAAGCAAATCAGCGGTAGCCGGCTTTGAGATTTGTTCCGAGGAGGCGGTCATACACGTCGAGCGTTTCGAGGCGCATGTTGTCCAGGCCGAAGTGGCCGAGGGCGCGAGCGCGGGACCGGCCGCGCAGGGCGGCGCGGGCTTCGGTGCTCATGCCGAGGGCTTGCGACATCGCATCGGCAAGCGCGCGGGCGTCGCCCGGCGGCACCAGCCAGCCGGTGGCCTCGGCGGGGCCGAACCGCGGCGGGGCGGCGACCGTTTCGGGGGGCGCGCCGATGTCTGTCGCAATCACCGGGCAGCCCATGGCCTGGGCCTCGGTCGCGACCCGGCCAAAGGCTTCCGGCTCGATGGAGGCGACGACGGCTAGGTCGGAGAGGGCGAGGGCCGCGGGCACGTCATCGACATGGCCGGGAAGGATGATGTGGTTGTCGAGGCCGGCGGCGCGGATTTCGTCCGCCAGCCGCTGGCGATAGCTGTCGCGACCCTGCGCGTCGCCCGCGAGCACGATCAGCACGTTGCCGAGGCGGCCGTCCGCCTTGAGCAGGCGCGCGGCCTCGATGACGGTGCTCTGCCCCTTCCACGACGTGAGACGCGCCGGCTGCAGCACGATCGATGCGCCCGGGGCTGCGCGCCATTGGGCCAGCAGCGCCGCCTTGCGCTTGTCGGACACGGCGGCGGGGTCGAATTTTTCGCCATCGACGCCGCGGTAGATCACGCGAATGCGCTCGGATGGCGTGCCGTAGCGGTCTTCGATCAGGCGTTTGGTGTACTGCGAGTTGGCGATGACGACGTCGCCCTTGGCCATGATGGCGTTGTAAGCGCGCTTGAGGCGCGTGCGCTCATTGTAGGCGCCGTGATAGGTGGTGACGAAGGGCACGTTGGCGCGTCGGGCGCCCAGCATGGCGCTCCAGGCGGGCGCGCGGCTGCGGGCGTGCACGAGGTCCACGCCCTCTTCGGCGATCATGCGGCGGATCAGGCGCGCGTTCCACAGCAGGCGAGCCGGGTTCTTGGTCGCCGCGGCGAACGGGATGAATTCTCCGCCGGCGGCCGAAATGCGCGGAGCCAGGCGTCCGCCTTCGGACAATACCAGTGCGCGGCCCCCGGCGCGGACGATGGCGCCGGCGATTTCGACGGCCGAAAGCTCGGCGCCGCCCGTGTCGAGCTCGGGAATGATCTGAAGTATGGTGGGGCGCTTATCGGCCAAATCCGGGCTCCGGTCTCAAGGCATATGTTCGACAGCAAAGGTGTCATAGGATGACCGGACGCGAACCGCAATTCATCACGGTGGGCAACGGTGGCAGTGCTCGCCGGATCGCCACCCTGGCCGCGCCCGCGGGCGAGCCGGGAGCGCCGGGCCTGATGTGGCTGATCGGGCTCAAGTCGGACATGGTGTCGACGAAGGCCGAGGCGCTGGCGGACTGGACGGCTAAGCGCGGGCTCGGCTACACGCGCTTCGACTACTCCGGGCATGGCCGGTCGGGCGGGGATTTCGAGGCGGCCACGATCTCCGACTGGCTCGAAGAGAGCGAGGCGGTGTTCCGGCAGTCGACGCGCGGCCCGCAGGTGCTGGTCGGGTCGAGCACGGGCGCACACCTGGCGCTGCTGCTGCTGCGCCGCCTGATGGCGGCCCATCCCGAGGAGGCGCAGCGTGTGCTGGGCCTCGTGCTGGTGGCGCCGGCGTGGGACCTCACGGATCTGATGTGGGACCAACTGCCGGAGGACGCGCGCCGAGCCATTCTGACAGACGGCAAGTGGATGCGCCCCTCTCCGTATGATCCCATCGGCTATCCCATCACCAGGCGCTTCATCGAGGACGGGAAGGCGCACGTGTTCAAGGGCGCGCATTTCGATCCCGGCCGGCCGGTGCTGGTGCTGCAAGGCGCGGAAGATCGCGACGTGCCGATCGCGCATGCGCGCGCTTTGGCGGACGTTCTGGCGGGCGATCATGTTCGCATGACCGAAGTCGCGGACGGTGAGCATCGCCTGTCGCGGCCGCAGGATCTCGACAAGCTCTATGCGCTCATCGAGGACGTGCTCGCTGCGTCTAGGCTCGGCCCGGTTTAGGGTTGGTTGGGCGTCTTGAGGTTGGCCAGGATGAAGAGGTTCAACCCTTCGAGCCTGCGCACGGCATACCAGTTCATGACGGCCATGGCGGCGTAGGACGTCGACGTCGCGATGGCCGCGCCTGTCACGCCCCACAGCGGAATGAGGATCACGTTGAGCGTGACCGCGAGAAGCGCGGACGCGCCGAGCGAGAGCGCGGTCGCGCGCTGGTGGCCCATCATGTTGAGGATGGTGTCTGACGGTCCCATGGCGGCTTTCGTCATGATGCCGGCGGCGAGGATGAACATCAGCGGATAGGCATCCGTGAAGGTTGCGCCGAACTGGGCGAGGACGAAGTAGCCGATGACGAGGATGCCTGCCGTCATGATGGCGGCCGGGATGAAAGTCCAGCGCACGGCCATGCCGACGTACGACTGGACCTCGGCCGTTTTGCCCAGGGTGTGTGCCGCGGCGATGCGGCCGGCATAGGCGGTGGCCACGGCGTACAGCACGAAGAGCGCGAGGCCGGTCGTCTTGGCGGCGGCGAAGTAGTGCCCGATTTCTTCCGACGGACGGAAGAAGTTCAAGACCAGCACGTCCGCATTGAGGATGATGATCTCGCAAATGCCGCCCGCGAGCAGCGGCAGCGAGATCGTGAACCACTTGGCGTAGTTCGAGGCGGCGCTGGCCTGCGGGATCTCACGTTCGACGCGTTTCTCGATCAGGACGGTCTGCAGGAGAGCGGCCAGCACGGTCGCCACGAGCGCGATGGTCATTGCCGTGACCGCGTCGGCCGATAGGCCGACAATGATCACCACGCCGACGAACAGCAGCATCGCGAGCGGGCGAATGATGTAGGCGGGCACGATGGCGTCGAGCGTCCAGCCCTGGCCGCGCCCGAACCCGTCCTGCACGTCCGTCACCGCGTAGGCGGGAAGGGAGATGAGGCCGATCAAAAGCGGCACGGCGAGCGCGGCGCTCTGTTCGAAATGGAAGAACGTGATGACGGCGACGCCGACCGCGGCCATCAGCACCGACGTGATCAGCGCGACCTGGCGTCCGGCCTTCAGCAAGCCGCGAAACGCGGCGTAATCCCGATTGGCGGCGTACTGCGGCGCGAGGCGCATCATGGCGACGTTGAAGCCGAGATGGGCGAGGCCGCCGAGCACCACGACGCACGTCCAGGCTGTGACGTAGAGGCCGTATTCGGATGCGCCCATCCATCGCGCGAACGCGATCTGGGTGAGGAAGAGCAACGCGGCACTTGCGGCGCGCACGCAAAAGACGCCGATCGCGTTCCAGCTATCGGCATGGCTCGTGCGGCTCGCGCGAAGGGCATCGAGCGCGGACCGCAGCACGGAGCGAGGTTCGGAGCGGGTCTCAATCATCATGGCGAAACTCCGAGACGGGCGGCGTCAGGGTCGCGTCAACGAGACCCCAGGTCAGGCCCATCAGAATGAAGAAATGCCGCCAGTGGTCGGTGTCGATAATCGCGCCCTCGAGGACGACGCCCATGAAGGCGGCCGTCGTGACGATGATCGGCCCCTGGAGGGCGGTGCGTTTGCGAATGGCGAAGACGCCGGCGGCGAGCGTGCCGAACACGGAGATCGAGTAGAGCAGGCCGCCGAGCCATCCCGCATTCATGAACTGGCTGAGATAGACGTTGTGCGCCTCTTCCGGGTGATACGTGTCGCGGAAGGTGTACGTGCCGATGCCCAGGGGATGATCGAGGATCAGGCCGACGGCCTTTCTCTGGCCGCCGAACCGTCCGTCCGGGCCTTGGTCGTAGGATTGATCGAGGCTCGCGCGCTCCTCGAAAAGTCCGCCGACGGCTTCGAGGCGCAGGGCAGCGCCGATCGCCAGCACGAGCGTGATGGCGCCGATGACGGCAACGACCGTCAAGCGCTGGATGTCGGCGACGCGCCGCGTGGTGACCAGGCCGAGCCAGGCGACCATGACGAGGGAAAAGGCCGTGCTGGCCCAGGCGCCGCGCGAGAACGACAGCAGCAGCGCGAGGCACAGCGGAACGCAGACGACGGCCGCGACCATCGCGTGCCGGATGGGATGACGCAGCGTGACCCAGGCTGTGTAGACGATAGCCGGCGCAAGCGCTGCGCCGAGCACGTTCGGATCCTTGAAGGTGCCGCGGGCGCGGCCGAAATTCGTGAACAGGTCGTAAGCCGACGGGATCAACTGGAAGTAGCCGGCAAATGCGGCCGCGGTCGCAATGAGGCAACCGACGACGTAGCAGTTCATGACGAGGCGGAAGCGCGGCTCCGGATCGGCCGACACGTAGCCGGCCAGAACGAGCGCGCCGAGCGCCAGAAACAGCGTGACGACCTGATGCGTGATAGCAGTGTCGATGTTGGTCGAGACGGAGCAGGCCGCGAGACCGAGCGCCACGAACGCCAGCCATGCCGCGAAGTTCAACAGCGTCAGGGTGCCGAAGCGCGTGACGCCGAGCAGCGGCAGCCCAACGATTACCGCGGCCATCAGAATGTCGGCGACGGCGGGCTCTGAAAACACGATCGAGCTGGTGGCCATGGCGCCCGCAACGGCGATGGCTGCGAGCGTGCTCGCGGACACGATCCACCCGTTGCCGCGCTCCTGTCTTGAGAGCGCGCCAGCGGCGTGTCGCGATGTCAGCGAGAGAGCGGTCACGATCAGTACGCGTTCTTGCCGGTGAGAAGTGCGAAGGGTGTCGCGGCGATGATGTAGAGATCGAACAGCAGCGACCAGTTGTCGATGTAGTAGAGGTCCGCATCGACGCGGCGCTGGATCTTCTCGTGCGTGTCGGTCTCGCCGCGCCAGCCGTTGATCTGCGCCCAGCCGGTGACGCCGGGCTTCATGCGGTGGCGGGCGAAGTATTCGCCGACGACGGTCTGATAGAGATCGGAGCTGGCCTTGGCCTCGGTCGCGTGCGGACGCGGACCGACGAGCGACATCTCACCCTTGATGACGTTGATGAGCTGGGGCAGCTCGTCGAGGCTTGTTTTGCGGATGAAGCGGCCGATGGGCGTGACGCGCGGATCGCCTTTGGTGACGAGCTTGGAGGCGGTGGCATCCGACATGTCGGTGTACATGGAGCGGAACTTCAAGACCTCGATCAGCTCGTTGTTGAAGCCGAAGCGGCGCTGCTTGAAGATGATCGGTCCCTTGCTGTCGAGGCGGATGGCGAGGGCAACGAGCGCCATGACGGGGGATGCCAGCAGCAACAGCAGGGCGCCGATGACGCGATCCTCGATGTTCTTGATGACGCGATCCCAATCGGTTAGCGGGCGGTCCATCAGCGCGAGCATCGGCACGCGGCCGATATAGGAATAGGCGCCCGAGCTCAGGCGCAGCTTGGAGCTGAGCGCGGAAATGCGGATGTCGACCGGCAGCGTCAACAGCACCTTGAGGATCTGCATCAGGCGCGTCTCGGCCGCCATCGGCACGGTGACGACCATCAGGTCGACGCTCGAGGCGCGGCAGAATGCGGGAAGCTGGTCGAAGTTGCCGAGCTTCGGATAGCCCTGGATGCTGTCGGCGGAGCGTTCGTCCAAGCGGTCGTCGAAGACGCCGAGGATCGCAAGCTCCTTGAGGTTGTCGGCTTCGAGGGTGGCGATCAGCAGCTCGGCATCGGGGCCGCCGCCGACGATCACTGTACGACGAACGAGACGTCCGGCGTCGGTCAGCTCGTCGAGCACGCGCGCAAGGGCGAAACGTGCGGCGGTCATCGCCGCGATGGAGGCCGAAATCCAGATCATGCCGACGGCCGGCGAGAAGGGTTCGATGCCGATCAGGTAGCCCGCGCCGGCTGCGATGCAGAACACCGGGAGGAGGCTGCGCGCGATCTTGCCGAGCTGTTCGCTGGGGCGGCGCAGGGCGCGGATCGAGTAGGACCAGTTGCGGCGCAGCTCGAGCGTTGCAGCGAGCGCGATGAGCACGGCCCAGATCGCCAATCCAAATCCAATCGATGCAGAACCATCAGCCGCGAGCGACGCAAGGAACCCGGTGACGACGACGATGGCGATGTCGGTCATGCTGGTTGCGAACAGCACCTTCGGGCGGGAGATGATGCGGCGGCTGTCGCTGAAGGCGCGGTCGATGGTCTGGCCGAGGCCGGCCAGCAGGCGGGCCGGGGCGGAGACGCGCCGGGCATACGGGGCGGACCCGCTCTCGGGGTCATGAGAAAGAATGGCCATGGCTCGAACGCTCGCAACTCTGGATGCTGAGGGCATCCTTGAGCAAAGTTCGTCTCGAACCCGTAAAATTCGCGGGATCGGCGGCGCATAAGACCGTGCGGCCGGGGCAAGTCGGCGGAGATGGTTAGCAATGCGTTACCGCCGCGCGGGCGCGTGCGGGGCGTTTTGGGCGCGTACGAAGCCCGCCGAAATCTCGTGCGTGTGCGGTGCGCAGCCGGTCAGGGGATCGCGGTCAGGGCCGCGGTCGGCCGGCCGAGGCCGCTCGCCAATGCGGCTTCGAGTGCGGCTGTGCCTGCCTCGTCGGCCAACTGCTCCGGCACGACCCAGGCGCGCCAGGTACGGGACGCGTAGGTTTTTCCGCACGTCAGCGCGCCGGCTGCGATGCGGCAGGTTGGATCAGCTTCGAGCTTCAAGGGCTCGCGGCGATCGTGGCGCATGATGCGCAGGTCGATCGGCTGCACGGCGGCGGCCATGGCTTTGACGTCCAGGTCGCGGAAGGCGCAGGCGAGATGCTGATTGCACGCGGCGGCGCGCTTGCCGAGCGTGTTGCCCGGGCCGAGCGCACGGCCGCGCGGCACGGCGTTGGCGTCGCGATCCGAACCGGTGCTGATCCAGCAGGTGGGACCAGAGCAGATCACGGGGTCGGCGGTTTTGCGGCCGTAGCGGCGAATGCCGTTGGTGCCCGGCTCCATGACGAGGAGGACGGTGACGCGCGACACGGGGCGCGTGTCGCTTGCGACGGAGGGTGCCGCGGGCGCGATGACGTGAGGCGCGGGCGGGGTGACACCGAGGCCCATGCGGTCGCGTTCGTTGAGCGGGGGCTGCGCGGCGTTGTTAGGACGCTGCTCCGCAGCGATGCGCTCGCGCTCTTGGCGCTGATGCTCCTTGGCCTCGAGGCGCTCGGTCAGGCGGCGATGCTCGGCTTCCCGTTCGGCGGCCATTGCGGCCTGCTTCTCGTCGGCGGCGCGTTTTTCGTCGGCAGCACGTTTGGCCTCCGCGACGCGGTTCGCCTCCGCAATGCGGTGCTCCTCGGCCTTCTTTTCCTCCGCCAGCTTTTCGGCGGCGAGACGCTGTTGCTCCGCAATGCGTTTCTGCTCCGCAATGCGCTGCTCTTCTTCGGCGATGCGCTTCTCGTCGGCCGCGCGCTTTTCGTCCGCAAGACGCTGCTGCAGCTCCTGCTCGGCAACACGGCGGCGTTCGTCCTCGGCCTTCTTCTGCTCGGCCAGACGCTGCTCCTGTTCGGCGCGCAGCTTCTGTTCTTCCGCGAGGCGCTTTTCCTCTGCGATGCGCTTGTCTTCGGCAGCCTTCTCTTGCTCTGCGGCAACGCGTTGTTCGGCCTCGACGGCCATGCGTTCGGCCTCGGCGGCGCGGTCGGCAATGAACTTGTCGCGCGCGATGCGTTGTTCCTCGGCGAGGCGTCGCGCCTTTTCGGCGTGCTCACGCTCGGCCTGCTCGGCGGCCAGGCGGCGGTCTTGCTCTTCCTTGGCGTCACGCGCTTCGGCTTCGGCGCGCGCTTTGTCGGCCGCGGCCTTGCGCTCGTTGGCTTCGTCGCGCGCGCGCTTCAGCATTTCGGCTTCTTCGACCTTGCGACGTTCCGAGTCTTCCTTCTTTCGGCGCTCCGCAATCTCCTTTTTGCGCTGCTGGTCCTCGCGCTCTGCGCCGCCCGCGAACTTTTCAGCCAGCGCGTGGCCCGCGTCCTGGCCGATGGCCGTGCCTGCTGCAACCACCAGACATGCGCCCGCGATCGCCGCGAGCAACGGGGCGCTTCTGAGCGACGTCATGGAGGGTCTCCGCATGGTGCGAATGAATGTCGAATGCCGAATGATGTCCGCTTGGCAGGTCGAGCTGCCAGGACGGGGGGATCATCTGCGCGGATTTCGGCAACATAGTGGATGAAGCGCGGCAGCTTCGCGCCTTCAGGCGACGCGAGCAGCAAGAATGGCCGCCAAGCCTTCGCGATAGGACGGGTAGGCGAGGCGGACGCCGAGGTCGTCCAGAATGCGGCGGTTCCGCACGCGCCTGTTCTCGGAATAGAAGCTGCGCCCCATGGGCGAGAGGGCGGCCGTTTCGAACGGCGTCTCGGCGGGCGGCGGTTGCCCGATCAGGCTCGCGGCAAACGCGACGACGTCCTGCGGCGGGGCGGGCTCGCTGTCGGTGACATTGTAGACCGCGTGCGCGCCGCCGCCTGCCGCCGCCGTTTCCAGGACGGCGGCGATGTCGTCGACATGGATGCGGTTGAAGACCTGGCCGGGCTTGACGATGCGGCGCGCCGTGCCTTCGTAGAGGTCGTCGATGGCACTGCGGCCGGGTCCGTAGATGCCGGCGAGGCGGAAGATTTTCACGGGCCGGTTGTGGGCGGAGCCGAAGTCGAGCCAGGATTTTTCCGCCGTCACGCGGCGAACCGTGCGCTCCGAACCCGGCTTTGGCGTCGTGTCCTCGTCCACCCATGCGCCGCCGAAATCGCCGTAGACGCCGACCGTCGACAGGTAGCCGATCCAGCGGATGTCGTGGGCCTTGGCGATCTCGCGGCTATGGTGGTGCAGCACAGGATCGCCATCCGCATCGGGGCCCGCCGAGATCAGGACGTGCGTGACGCCTGCAAGAGCTGCGGCGAGCGCGGGGGCGGCGTCGATCCCGTCGAACAGCACGCCGTGGTAGCCGAGGGACTGGATGCGCGCGACGCCCTCGGGCGTGCGCGCCGTTCCGGCGATGCGCCAGCCGAGCGGTGCCAAGCGGCGCGCGAGCGCTTCGGCGCTGTAGCCAAGTCCGAAGCAGAAGAGGCTGTTCATCCTCGTGTCCTTTTAATTCCGAAGTTCGCAGGTGCCGCCAGCGACGGGGATATCACACGAGCTCGCTTTCCCATTCGCGGCGCACGTCGGCGTCGGGTTCGGCGGGGCCGCGCGCCGCCTCGGCCGCGCGCCGCTCGCCGTCCGTCGCCAGCCGGCGGAACGCCCACACGGCCATGGCGCGTACGATGGGCGACGGATCGTCCAAAAGCGGCGTCACGGACGGCAACAGCGCCGCGTCCTTGGCGTTGCCCGCAGCGATCAGGCAGTTGCGAACAACGCGGTCGCGCCCGGTGCGTTTCACGGGCGTGCCGCGAAAGCGGGTGCGGAAGGCGGCATCGTCGAGCGCCAGCAGGTCGGCCAGGGGCGGGTTGTCGAGCTCGGCGCGGATTTCGAGGCGCGTTTCGTGGCTCGCCTGGGCGAACTTGTTCCAGGGGCAAACGGCGAGGCAATCGTCGCAGCCGAAGATGCGGTTGCCGATCGGCGCGCGGAACTCGTCCGGGATATGGCCTTTGTGCTCGATCGTGAGGTAGGCGATGCAGCGGCGCGCGTCGAGCTGGTAGGGCGCGGGAAACGCCTTGGTCGGGCAGGCGTCGAGGCAGCGCGAGCAGTTGCCGCAGTGGTCGCGCTCGGGGGCGTCGGGGTCGAGGTCGGCGGCGGACAGGATCGCGCCGAGGAACAGCCACGAGCCGTGCTGGCGCGAGACGAGGTTGGTGTGCTTGCCCTGCCAGCCGATGCCGGCGGCGGCGGCCAGCGGCTTTTCCATCAGGGGCGCGGTGTCGACGAAGACCTTGACCGGCAGACCCGTGTCGCGCTCGAGGCGGCCGGCGATCTCCTTGAGCTTGCCCTTCATGACGTCATGATAGTCGCTGCGCTTGGCGTAGGTCGAAACGACGCCGTTGGCCGTGTCGGCGAGCGCGTCCATCGGATCGTTCTCAGGGGCGTAGCTCATGCCGAGCATGACGATGGAGCGCACGTCGGGCCACAGGTGGCGCGGATCGCGGCGGCGGTCGGCGTGGGTTTCCAGCCAGTCCATCGTGCCGTGGCGCCCGTCGGCGAGAAAGGCCAGCAGGCGGTCGCCGGCACCGCCAATGGCATCCGGCTGCGTCACGCGCACGGTGTCGAACCCCAGCTCGCGCGCATGCGCCTGCAACGCCGATTTCGCGGCCGCGGAGGGCGGAGCCTCCAAGCTCTTGGCGTCGTGTGACATCGGCAGGCCAGTTTCAAAAATCGAGGTCGGCATAGACGGCGGCCGGGGCGATGCCCGCCATGCGATCGGCGAGCAGCGGGCGGAACGACGGGCGCGACTTCATGCGGGCGTACCAGGATTTCGCGGAGGCGTAGTCGTCCCAGGCGATCTCGCCCAGGTAGTCTATGGCGGAGATGTGCCCCGCGGCGGCGGAGTCGGCGAAGCTCATCTCATTGCCGGCGAGCCAGCGCCGCTCATGGGCGAGATGGTTCACGTAGCTCATGTGATAGCGGATGTTGGCCCGGATCGCGCGCAGGGCATCGGGATCGGGCGAATGGGACCGGTCCGGCACGAGATGGCCGTAGATGCGCTCGAACAGCAGCTCGCGCGTGACCTCGCGGTCGAGCTTGCCGTGGAACCAGTCGACGAGGCGGCGCTGCTCGGCGCGTTCCTCGATGGTGCCCGGAAAGAGCGGCGCGGTGCGCCCACCCTTCTCGTGGTTCTGGAGAAGCTCGGCGAAGTATTCGGAGATGGCATAGACGCCGCGCAGCGCCAGGCCGCTTTCGAGCGTGAGAACGGGCAGCTCGCCTGCCGGATTGAGGGCGAGGAACGATGGGCGCCATTCCCACGGGCGCTCCTCGGCCAGCGTCGCCTCGACGCCGATCTCGGCCAGCGCCAGGCGGACTGAGCGCGACTTGGGACAGAGCTTGAATTGGGTCAGCGTCGGCATCGCATGCACGGGGCTTGGATCAGCTCGGATGGGTGTGGCGGAAATGCTTCTGGCAGGTGCGGCGCGTCATAGGGGCACTGCCTGCGGAACGTATCCTCGTTTTTGCAATCATGCTACCGAGTGCCGCGCTGAGGGACTGCCTTTCGTCGCGGCCATTCCGCCGCCTCTCTTTTGCGCCAGTTCGTCTTTGTGCCATTCCGCCGCGTCTCACCGCTTTCCGGAGAAATCCCCCAATGCCGATCTGGCAAGCCGTTCTGCTCGGGTTCATCGAGGGGCTGACGGAATTCCTACCCGTGTCTTCGACCGGACATATCCTGCTCGCCGGACATTTCATGGGGTTCGACTCGCCCGGCAAGACGTTCGAGGTTTTGATCCAGCTCGGCGCCATTCTGGCGATCGTCTACGTCTATTTCTGGCGGCTGATCGAAATGGTGCGGTCATTGCCGCACGATCCCCAGATGCGCCGGTTCGCGGTCGCGCTGCTGATCGCGTTTCTGCCGGCCGCCCTCCTTGGCGCGCTGCTGCACAAGTACATCAAAGAGGTGTTGTTCGAGACCCCGGCGCTCATCTGCGCGATGCTCATTCTCGGCGGCATCGTGCTGTTGGTGGTCGATCGGATCAAGCTTCCGGTGCGGTTTACGGACGTCACCGACATTGCCCCGCCGCGCGCGTTCGGCATCGGCCTTTTTCAATGCCTGGCCTTGGTGCCCGGCGTGTCGCGCTCCGGCTCGACCATCGTGGGCGGCCTGCTGCTCGGCGCCGACAAGCGTACGGCGGCCGAATTCTCGTTCTTCCTGGCGATGCCGACCATGGCGGGCGCGTTCGCGCTCGATCTCTTCAAGAACTGGGGGCGGCTGCACGCGGCCGATGCGTTGCCGATCGGGGTCGGCTTCCTGGTCGCATTCGTGACGGCCGTGATCGTGGTGCGGATGGCACTCGAATTCATCGGCCGGCACGGGTTTGCGCCGTTCGGCTGGTGGCGGATCGTGATTGGAACGTTGGGGCTCGCGGCGCTCGCCGTGTACGGGTGATCGCCGCGTAAAGCCGTAGTTCTTTGCCTTAGGCCGCGTGCGAGGTGGCGGGCAGCGTCAGCGCTCGCTTCAGGGACGCGAGGTCGGGAGCAGACCGCAGGCGCTCCAGGGCGCTCGGCTCGCGCACGAGGCGCGAAATGCGGGCGAGTGCCTTCAGGTGATCGCCGCCGGCGTGATCGGGCGCGAGCAGCAGGAAGATCAGGTCGACCGGTTCGCCATCGGGGCTCTCGAAATCGATCGGCTTGGTCAGCCGCGCGAACAGGCAGACGATGCCGGAGATGCCCGAGATCTTGACGTGGGGCACCGCGATGCCGCGGCCGAGCCCGGTCGAGCCGAGGCGCTCACGCTGCAGAAGCGTATCGTAGATGGTGCGGGCGTCGAGCCGCGTCGCCTCGGCTGCGTGTGCCGCCAGGTCCTGAAGCGCCTGCTTCTTGCTGGTGGCTTCGAATGCGGGAAAAATCCCACGAGGTGCCAGGAGATCGCCTAAATCCATGTGTCCGGTCCCATCGGGTCTACGATCGGCAGCGAGGCCGATCTTTCAGCATTTTCAAAGGGCCCACCAACGTGGCCATCGAACGGCTGTTGAACTCCCAGGGGGCTTGCCTTTGCCTTGTCGGCGGGGGCTCACCCCATTTCACTCACGTTCATTTTCAGACGAGAAGCGCTTCCTAGACGTCAATTTGGGCGATTCGGCAGCCATGACGAAATTGCTCGTTTCAGGCTACTTGATACGCCCACGGCGTTTTTTCCAGCAGCAACCCAGACGTATGGTTAGCGGGTCCCAAGCGATGCCCCGCCGCTAGGCAAACTGCCCTGCAACGAGGCACAAGATAGCACAAGCAACTCAGCGCTTTCTTTAATTATTACAATTCTTTGGTTCAACCGCTCCGGCGTCGAACCAGCTCAAGAAACGCTAGAGCGGCGGGTGGGTGAAGTCAATCCCGGTGCGGCACGCGGTCCCCTAGGAAAGGCGTGCGGGCGGAGGATCTCAGCGGGCTGTCCGCTCGAGCAGGCGCTTTTCGCGGCGGCGCTGGACGGACGAGGGAATGCGCATGGCCTCGCGGTATTTGGCGACCGTGCGCCGGGCGATGTCGATGCCTTCCTTGTTCAGCTTTTCAACGAGCTTGTCGTCCGACAGGACGGAGCGGGCGCTCTCGGCTTCGATGAGCTGTTTGATGCGATGACGGACGGCTTCCGACGAGTGGGCTTCGCCGTCGCCCGCCGACTGGATGGCGGACGTGAAGAAGTACTTCAGCTCGAAGATGCCGCGCGGGCTCGACATGTACTTGTTCGAGGTGACGCGCGAGACGGTCGATTCATGCATCGAGATCGCATCGGCCACGGTGCGCAGGTTCAGCGGCCGCAGATGCTGGACGCCATACGTGAAAAAGGCGTCCTGCTGGCGGACGATTTCTTCGGCCACCTTGAGAATGGTGCGGGCGCGCTGATCGAGGCTTTTGACGAGCCAGTTGGCCGTCTGCAGGCATTCGAGCAGGTAGCCCTTGTCCTTCTCCGTGCGCGTCGTGGTGTTGACCTCGGCGTAGTAGCTGCGGTTGACGAGCACGCGGGGCAGGGTGTCGCTGTTCAGCTCGATGAGCCAGGTGCCGTCGGCGGCCTGCCGTACGAGCACATCGGGAACCACGGGCTGGAGCTGGACCGATCCGAACTTCAGGCCCGGCTTGGGATTGAGCCGCTTGATCTCATCGATCATTTCGGTGATCTCGGCCATGTCCGCGTCGACGGCCTTGCGCAGGGCGGCCATGTTGTGGGCCGCCAGCAGGTGCAGGTTGTCGAGCAGGGCCGCGATTTGCGGGTCGTAGCGGTTCTGCTCCTTGAGCTGAAGCGCGAGGCATTCGCCGAGCGAGCGCGCGAACACGCCGGCCGGATCGAACGTCTGCAGCGTGGCCAGAACCTTCTCGACCATGTCGAGGGGAGCGCCGAGTTTGGCGGCGAGCTGGTCTAGGTCGGCGTGCAGGTAGCCGGCCTCGTCGACCATGTCGATCAGGTGCTGGCCGATGAGGCGTTCGGCCTGGCCATGGATCGAGAGTGGAAGCTGCTCGCTCAAGTGATCGCGCAGCGACGGCTCGCTCGAGACGAAGGCTTCGGGGTTGATCTCCTCGCCGTTGTGCGAGCTCATGCTCTGGCGCACGTTGGCCCAGCCCGAGTCCGCATCCATGCTGCCGGGCGTTGGCGCGCTGTCGCTGTAGGATCCGTCGTCGCCGTCCACGCCGCCGTCTGCCTCAGCGACGGGCTTGCGGAGATCCAGCCATTCCTCTTCGCCGGACGGTTCATCGCGCTCGACGGGGGCCTCGTGCTCTTTCGGCGAGACGTCGGGCGTTTCGTCCATTTCGAGGAGCGGATTGCGCTCAAGCTCGGTCTCGACGAACTGGCAAAGCTCGATGTTGGAAAGCTGAAGCAAGCGGATGGCCTGCTGCAACTGGGGTGTCATCACCAGTTGCTGGCCTTGCCGCAGCTCAAGCTTTGCCGTCAGCACCATGACTAACTTTCAGTTCCCGATCCTGGAATTTCGGACGTTTGCGGTTTCCGGCTGGGCCACCTGACCGGCACACCCGGGCTAAATGCCCCAAGTCGCCGGTTTAGCCCAGACATATTCTGGCATCAATTTTGCCCGCGTGGGAGCGAACATGCCTCAAGGATATGAAAACCGCGTTGACTGGCATCCCATCCGTTTCCCCGCCGCCTCCGCGCGTGCGTGCGGGGAAAGTCCGGCCGCGAGGTGCTCATGCATCTTTCGAGGGTTTTTCAGGCAGGCGCCGATTTCGGCCAGGGGCCGCGTCCAGGCTGCAAAAGAGAGGAGCCAATCGGCGGCTTTTCTCAGCGCGTGTTGACGAACATGTCGCCCAGGTAGACGCGGCGCACATCCTCATTGGCAATGATTTCGGCCGGCTTGCCCTGGGTGAGCACCTGTCCGTCATAGATGATGTAGGCGCGGTCGATCAGGCTCAGCGTCTCGCGCACGTTGTGATCCGTGATCAGGACGCCGATGCCACGGTCCGTCAAATGGCGGACGAGCTGTTGAATGTCGCCCACGGCGATCGGGTCAATGCCCGCGAACGGCTCGTCGAGCAGGATGAACGAGGGCCGGGAGGCGAGCGCGCGGGCAATTTCGCAGCGCCGCCGCTCGCCGCCGGACAAAGCCATGGACGGCGATTTCCGCAGCCGCGCGATGTGGAATTCCTCGAGTAGGCTGTCGAGCTGCTCTTTGCGGGCCTTGCGGTTCGGCTCCACCAGCTCCAGCACGGCCATGATGTTCTGTTCGACCGTCAGGCCGCGAAAAATCGAGGCTTCCTGAGGCAAATAGCCGATGCCGAGGCGGGCGCGGCGGTACATGGGCAGGGCGGTGACGTCCTTGCCGTCGATCGAGATCTGGCCTGCGTCGGCGGGCACGAGGCCGGTGATCATGTAGAAGACGGTCGTCTTGCCGGCGCCGTTCGGGCCCAGGAGGCCTACGGATTCGCCGCGGCCCACCGCGAGGCTGACGCCGCGCACGACCATGCGCTTCTTGTAGCTCTTCTGTACGTTCTCAGCGACGAGCCAGCCCTGGTGAGAGGCGAGGCGGTGGTCTTCATCCGTTGCGGCATAGCCGTGCGGCGCGCCGCCGTACCCTTCAGGATCGGCGGACTGCGTGTTGCGGGCTGACCGGAGGGGCCACAGTTTCATTCGGACGGACTGCCGTGCTTGCGATGGGGGACGGGGGCGGCGGTGTTTGTGCGTGCCTTACGAGAAGGCGTTTGGCGGCGCGAGTCAAATCCAAGGGGCGTCGGCGGCATGGATGGCCGGGCTCAATTCGGCGATTGGGTGGCGGACCAGCCGTCTACGGCCGGGGTGCCCGAGGGAGACTGGGGAGCAGGCCTGTCCTTGGCTTTGTCCTTTTCCTCTTGTTCCTTCATGTCCTGCGGGAAGAAGACGGCGCTGGCGCGGCCTTTGGCTTCGGCGGCGGGCTCGGCCGGCTGCTTCGTGACCCAACCGCCGCCCGACGGCGCGGCGACGGTGTTCTGCGGGGCGGTGTCGATCTTGCTCTCTCCGGTCGTCATGTCGATCAGGAGGCGGGTGCCGCGCACCATGTTCTTGCCGCGCGACAGCACCACGTTGCCGCCCATCGTGACCTTGTTCGACTTGGCGTCGAAGTCGGCCCAGTCGCCGGTTGCGGCCTGGCCATCCTTGGAGGTGACGCGAACCTCCTTGCGCGCTTCGAGGCGGACGAGCTCCGAGCCCGGCTTCTTCTTGCCATCCGCCGGTTCGGTGTCGAGGCTTGCGGCGTCGACCAGTCCGGCTTCGCCTTTGTAGTGGGCCGTCAGCTCCGCGCAGCGGATCTTGAAACCGTCCTGCGTGGCATCGACGTCGCCGCGGAACACGGCGCGCTTGTTCTGGTCGTCGACATCGAGCGCATCGGCATTGAGTTCGATGGGCGCGTTCGGATTGGTCTTGAACGACGGCATGGCTGAGCCATCGGAGGCTGGCTCCTGCGCCGTTTCCGCCGCGGGCTCTTTCGTCTCGGAATCGCGCACGAGTCGCGCCTTGATGCGGCCGGGGCCGAACGAGCCTTCGGGCGGCGTCGTCAACAGCGCCGTTCCGCGCTTGCGATCGATGGCGAGGCGGCCGCCTTCCAATTCGTTGCCACCCTGGCGGACGGCGACATCGCCGATGAGCACGATGGCGCCAGTGGCCTCGTTGAGTTCCACCTGCTCGCTCGACGCGCGGCGATCGACGCCCGATGTCATGACGACCTCGCCGGAGAGGACGGCGGTTTGCGAGAGCGCATCGAAATCGGCCATGTCGCTCGTGACGACGTCGCCGTTGGCGCGCTTCATCACGACCGGCTTTTTGGCGACGATGCGGCGGATCTTGCCCGAGGGAGATGCGCCCGGCGCAGCGGCGGGAGTGGGCGCGGAGCCGGTCGGGCCCATGAGGCCTTCGCCTTCGTAGGTGACTTCCAGCTCGGGGGTCGTCATGTTCGCGTCGCCCTGGCGGGCGCGCACGTTGCCCACGAAGACAGCGGTCTTGCTGCCGTCGTTGAGATCGAGGCGGTAGGACTGGATGATGATCGGGCCGTTCGACGGCGTGAACATCGTGGACGTTGGATCGCTCTTCTCTTCGGGAGCGGGCGCGTCCTTTTTCGTCTCATCCGGCGGTGGCGTGAGCTCGGCGACGACCGAGCCCGCGAAGGTTGCTTCGCGCGCCTTCTGGCGCAGCGTCAGGCGCAGGGACTTCACGGAGCCGTTCGGAAATTCGACGACGACCGGCTGGGATGACGTGATGAGGTCTGTCTTGGTGCGCAGGGTGGCCTCGGTCAGGCGGGCCTTCAGGCCCGTCTGGGAGTCGATGTTGATCTCGTCATAGAGCTGGAGAACGCTGCTGTCGTTCGAGTACACGCCGCGCGCGGCGGTGATGTCGGTGCGGGTCTTGTCGGCCTGATAGAGTTCGCCGACGATGCCGTTCAGCGCGATGAGGTTCGGCTGGAGAATGTCCTGCTTGGCGGTCTTGGCCGTGAAGACATAGCTGCCGCCGTCGTCGCTGAACCCTTCATAGCGCGGGTTCTTCATCACGAGATCGGTCGGCAGGACTTTTCGGATCGACAGCTCCGATATGGCATCGGGGCTGACGACGCCGGACTTCTGCGCGATGGTGAGGCCGTAGACGCCGATCAATCCGACCGCGGCGGCGGGAAACGCAACGCGCAGGATGCGCACGATCCGGGTGCGCAGACGCGCCTTGCGGAATTCGCGTGCGCGATCGACGCCGGCAAGTTGCAGGCCGTCGCCCGTGCGGCGACCGATCGATGGGGCGATCTGGTGATCAGTAGCTACGACCATGCGTGGTCCGAGATCTCCGGCGTCATCGCCTTGGCCTGGTCAGGACAATGCTCCTGGCCGGGCTTCGTCTTTTCGTCCGGCTCTCACGAACCGGGTGCGTTGGTGTTTCCGGGCTGTCCGAGTTCGCGTGCTGCGGACGCCGCCTGCCCGTGTGATGTCCAAACCCCGCAACGCGCGCCGAGGTCCGCTTACGCACTCTCGCATGCGGGAAAGCCAACCGACAATCGCTTCCAATTGGGGTGAGATTGGGACCCGGATCCGAGCTTGTCTCCAGAAAATATTGGATTTTTTCCGCTGCGGTGGCCGCACACGAGGTTTGTTTGGCTCAATGGCTGAAAATGTCGTCTTCGCCGTATCCGGCCAGGTCCAGCCTGGCGCGGGTGGGCAGGAATTCGAAGGCGGCCTTGGCGTACGCACCGCGGCCTTCCCGCTCCAGCATCGCGTCGAGCTTGGCCTTCAGCGCGTGCAGGTGAAGCACGTCGGCTGCGGCGTAGGCGAGTTGCTGTTCGCTGAGGGTCGCGGCGGCCCAGTCCGAGCTCTGCTGCTGCTTCGATAGCTCGATGCCCAGGAGCTCGGCGGTGATGTCTTTGAGGCCGTGGCGGTCGGTGTACGTGCGCACCAGCTTCGAGACGATTTTGGTGCAGTAGACCGGGTTGACCTGCACGCCGAGGTACTTTTCCAGCACCGCGAGATCGAAGCGGGCGAAGTGGAAAATCTTGACGACGGACGGGTCGGCGAGCAGCGCCTTGAGGCGCGGGGCGTCGTAGGTCGACGGGTCGGGCTGGACGAGATGAGCGGTGCCGTCGCCGGCCGAAAGCTGGACGAGGCAAAGGCGATCGCGGTTCGGGTTCAGGCCGAGCGTCTCGGTGTCGATGGCGACGCTGCCCTTGAAGGTGACGCCGGCGGGAAGGTCGCCCTTATGAAGCGTGATCGACGGGGTAGACATGATTGAGACACCCTCGCGCACTGCGCACGATCTGCGCAAATGATACAACGTATTGAAAATGCTATTTTATTGTCACGTTCCGTTGGCGGGTTTAGCGGGTCCGCCGGGGGAATGCAAGGGCGTGGGGCTGTTCGTCCGCTGAAAACTGCCGGGGCAGCAGTTTATCTCGCCGCGCATTTATCCTCGTAAGGCGGCGTGCGGCGATAGTGGCGGGAGCTTCCGCAACGAGCCCGTGCCCCATGGATGAAACCACACATCTCAAGCTTCCCTACATTCTCGCGGCGCAGTCACAGAAGCACGTGACCCACAACGAGGCGCTGCGCGCGCTCGATGCGCTCGTGCAGCTCTCCGTGCTCGACAAGGATCTGGCCGCGCCGCCGGGATCTCCGGCGGCAGGGGCGCGCTACATCGTCGGCGCGGCGCCGACGGGCGCGTGGTCCGGACATGCCGCGCACATCGCGGCCTACCAGGACAGCGCGTGGGCCTTCTACGTTCCGCTCGAAGGCTGGCTGGCGTGGGTGGGCGACGAGAACGTGCTCTATGCGTTCGACGGCGCCGCCTGGGCCCCTGCGCATGGCGTCAATCCGGTGGCGATGGTCGGTGTGAACGCGACCGCGGACGCGACCAACCGGTTGTCCGTCGCGAGCGCGGCCTCTCTGTTCAATCACGACGGCGCGGGCCATCAGCTCAAACTCAACAAGGCCTCTGCCGGTCAGACCGGCAGCGTGCTCTTTCAGACGGGGTTCTCGGGCCGGGCAGAGTTCGGGCTGGCGGGCGACGACGACTTCCAGGTGAAGGTCAGCGCCGACGGCAGCACGTGGAAGCAGGCGATCGTGACGGACCGCACGACGGGCATCGTGACGTTTCCGTTCACGCCGCGGCGCGAGGTGCTCAGCGCGAACCGCAGCTACTATGTCCGTACCGACGGCAACGATGCGAACACGGGGCTCGCCAACACGAGCGGCGCGGCGTTTCTGACCCTTCAGAAAGCGCTCGACGTCGCGGCCGCGCTCGATTCCTCGATCTACAACATCACGATCAACGTCGCAGCGGGCACCTACGCGACAGCGCAGACGATGAAGCCTTGCGCGGGCGGCGGCTTGATCGCCGTTTCCGGCGCGGGCGCCACGACGATCATCGATCCGCCCGCAGGCGTGAACCACTGCTTTCAGGCCATCGCGGGCGGCCGGTTTTCGTTGGCGAACATGAAACTCCAGAAGACGTCGGCGACGACGGGCCACGGCATTCTGGCGCAGAACGGCTCGTACGTGCAGTTCAGTGCCATCGAGTTCGGAGCATTGCCGGGGAATGGCCGCCATCTCTATGCGAGCCAAAGCGCCACCATTGCCTGCAATGGCAACTACACAATCAGCGGCAACGCGCTCCAGCATTTTGCTGCGGCGACCGGCGGCTTTGTCTTCATGAACCTGACGGCGACGCTGAGCGGGACGCCGGTCTTCACGCGATTTGCGGATGCTGCGATGTGCGGCGTCATTCAGGTGAACGGCGCAACGTTCACGGGCTCGGCTACCGGCGTGCGGTACCTGGCGGATGCGGGTGGCGTCATCTACACGGCGGGCGGCGGGGCGTCGTTTGTCCCGGGCAGCAGCGCCGGCAGCGTCTCGAACGGCGGCCAGTACGTGTGAGACCCGCGCCTGCTCTCAACGGGTACGGATGCGGTCCGGAGGGACGCCGGCGGTTTCGACGGCGTCCCTCCGGTGCCGTTTACTCCCAGCTCAGAGCGCCGCCGTTCTGATATTCGATGACGCGCGTCTCGAAGAAGTTCTTCTCCTTCTTGAGGTCCATGACCTCGCTCATCCAGGGGAACGGATTGTCCGTCTCGGCGAACACCGGCATCAGGCCGAGCTGGCCGCAACGGCGATTGGCGATGAAGCGCATGTACTGCTCGCAGAGCTTCGCGTTGAGGCCGAGCAGGCCTGCGGGCATCGTATCGCGGCTGTAGGCGCTTTCGAGCTCGGCCGCGTCGTGCAGCATCTGGCGGACCTCGTCCTGGAACGCCTTCGTCCAGAGGTGCGGGTTTTCGACCTTGATCTGGTTGATGACGTCGATGCCGAAATTCATGTGAATGCTCTCGTCGCGCAGGATGTACTGATACTGCTCCGCGATGCCGACCATCTTGTTGCGCCGTCCGAGCGACAGGATCTGGGCGAACCCCGTGTAGAACCACATGCCTTCGAACACGACATAGAACGCGACGAGATCGCGCAGGAACGCCTGGTCCGTCTCGGGCTTGCCGGTTTTGAACTCGGGATCGTCGAGGTGCTTGGTGTAGGCGAGCGCCCAGGCGGCTTTGTCGGTGATCGACGGCACCTCGCGGTACATGTTGAACAGCTCGCCCTCGTCGAGGCCCAGGCTTTCGACGATGTACTGGAACGTGTGCGTGTGGACGGCTTCTTCAAACGCCTGCCGGAGCAGGTACTGGCGGCACTCGGGGTTCGTGAGATGGCGATAGATGGCGAGCACGATGTTGTTCGCCACCAGGCTTTCGGAGGCTGCGAAAAAGCCGAGGTTGCGCTTCACCATGCGCCGCTCGTCTTCGGTGAGGCCGTCGCGCGATTTCCAGAGCGCGATGTCGGCCTGCATCGAGACTTCCGTCGGCATCCAGTGATTGTTGCAGCCGGACAGGTATTTGTCCCACGCCCAACCGTACTTCAGCGGCAGGAGCTGGTTCACGTCGGCGCGGGCGTTGATCATCCGCTTGTCGTCGACGCGGACGCGCCCGCCGGACCGATCGATATGACCGAGACCCGTGCCGCTGTCGGCGGGGATCGACGGCGTGGGGATCGATGGCGTGGGCAGACGAGGTTCAGGCGCGCGCGTTGCGGCTGGCTCTGACCAGTCGAGCATGGGTGTTCTCCTTGATGTGGGACATGAGGAGAATGCCGACGCAGTACAAACAAGCATTCGAAAGGGTGCGGGTGCCGGGCCGACTGGCCCGGCGAGATGGTCTTACTGGCAGGCTTCGCAGGTCGGATCCTCGAGGGAGCAGGCCTTGGGGGCCGCCTCGAATGCAGCGGGAGCCGAGATCATGCCGCCGCCGGAGACGGCATTGAGCTTGCCGTCGGTGCCCTTGAGCGTCGATTTCTCGACATGCGTCGCCGACTGCGAGCGCAGGTAGTACGTGGTCTTGAGGCCACGCTCCCAGGCAAGCCGATAGAGGGCGTCCAGCTTCCGGCCGTTCGGCGCGGAGATGTAGAGATTGAGAGACTGGGCCTGGTCTATCCACTTCTGGCGTCGCGATGCGGCATCGACGAGCCAGTGCGCATCGACTTCGAAGGCGGTGGCGTAGAGCGCCTTCAAGTCGTCCGGCACGCGGTCGATGGCGCCGAGGGAGCCGTCGAAGTACTTCAGATCCGACACCATGACCTCATCCCACAGCCCGCGCGCCTTGAGATCGCGCACGAGATGCGTGTTCACGACCGTGAAGTCGCCCGACATGTTCGACTTGACGTAGAGGTTGCGGAAGACCGGCTCGATCGACTGCGCGACGCCGCAGATGTTCGAGATGGTGGCGGTCGGCGCGATGGCCATGACGTTCGAGTTCCGCATGCCGGTCGTGCGGACGCGGTCCCGCAGGCCGCTCCAGTCGAGCGTGGCCGAGGTGTCGACACGAAGATCGTTGCCGCGGGCGTCGCTGAGCAGCGCGAGGGAATCGATCGGCAGGATGCCGCGGCTCCAGAGCGAGCCATCGAACGACGGGTAGCGGCCGCGCTCTTCGGCGAGATCGGACGACGCAGAGATCGCGTGGTAGCTGATCGCCTCCATGCTGGTATCGGCAAACGCGACGGCGGCCTCCGACGCGTAGGCGATCTTGAGCGTGTGCAGCGCATCCTGGAAGCCCATGAGGCCGAGACCGACGGGGCGATGACGCAGGTTCGAGCGGCGCGCCTCGGGGATCGTGTAGAAGTTGATGTCGATCACGTTGTCGAGCATGCGCATGGCGGTCTTGACCGTGCGTGCGAGCCGATCCTGATCCAGTCCCTCGGCCGTGACGTGGTTGGCGAGGTTCACGGACCCGAGATTGCAGACCGCGACCTCGTCGTTCGAGGTGTTGAGCGTGATCTCGGTGCAGAGATTGGACGAATGCACGACGCCGGCATGCTGCTGCGGCGAGCGCAGGTTGCACGGGTCCTTGAATGTGATCCAGGGGTGCCCGGTCTCGAACACCATGGTGAGCATGCGCCGCCAGAGATCGACCGCGCGAACGCGACGGGCAATCTTCATCTCCATTCTTTCGGCCTTGGCCTCGTACTCCCGGTACTTCTCGGCGAAGGCGAGTCCGTAGAGGTCGTGCAGCTCAGGCACTTCGTCGGGAGAAAAGAGCGTCCAGTGGCTGTCTTCCGCGACGCGCTGCATGAACAGATCCGGGATCCAATGGGCCGTGTTCATGTCGTGCGTGCGCCGGCGGTCGTCACCGGTGTTCTTGCGGAGGTCCAGGAACTCCTCGATGTCGATGTGCCACGTCTCGAGGTAGGCGCAGACGGCGCCCTTGCGCTTGCCACCCTGGTTGACGGCGATGGCGGTGTCGTTCGCCACTTTCAGGAACGGGACGACGCCCTGGCTTTCGCCGTTGGTGCCCTTGATGTGTGCGCCGAGGCCGCGCACGCGCGTCCAGTCGTTGCCGAGCCCGCCCGAATACTTGGCGAGCAGCGCGTTGTCCTTAACGGCCTTGAAGATGCCGTCGAGGTCGTCGGCGACGGTCGTGAGGAAGCACGAGGAGAGCTGCGAACGCGGCGTGCCGGCGTTGAACAGCGTTGGCGTCGAGCACATGAAGTCGAACAACGAGATCAGGCCATAGAACTCGATGGCTTTTGCTTCGCGGTCGATCTCACGCAGGCTGAGGCCCATGGCGACGCGCATGAAGAAGGCTTGCGGCAGCTCGAAGCGGACGCCTCTCGTTTGCAGGAAGTAGCGGTCGTAGAGGGTCTGCAGTCCGAGGAACTGGAAGTTCCTATCGCGCTCGGGCTTCAGCGCCTGGCCGATCCGGTCGAGATCAAAGCGGCCCAGCTCCGGATCGAGAAGATCGGCGGCAATGCCCTTGGCAATGTAGCTGCGGAAGTAGTCCGGGTAGCGCTCGGCCATCTCCGCCTGGCTCGCCCGGTCGGGGCGGCCGGAGACGAATGTGAGAGCTTCCTCGCGTAGCTGATCCATCAGGAGGCGCGCGCTGACTTCGCTGTAGGCGGGCTCCGTTTCGATCAGGGTGCGGGCGGCAAGGATCGGCGCAAGTGTGAGCTCGTGCGCGGCGATGCCGTCATAGAGATTGCGGTAGGTCTCCGAAAGAACGGCCTCGACCGACACGTCCGGCAGTCCGTCGCATGCTTCCCCGACGATGAGGGCGAGCCGCTGATGGTCGAGCGGCGCCAGGGTTCCGTCGCGGCCTTTGACGCTGAGGGCCGGAAGGTCTGCGCGCACGGCTTGAGATTGTGCGCTTGCCGCTCTCTCCTGGGCGCGGGCTTCGCGGTAGAGCACGTAGGCACGCGCGACCTTGTGATGCTCGCCGCGCATGAGCGCGAGCTCGACCTGGTCTTGCACCTCTTCGATGTGGAACGTGCGGCCGGCTTCACCCCGGCGCGTGAGCGCGGACACGATCTGCGCCGTCAAGTCTTCGACGATCTCGTGCACGCGACGCGAGGCGGCGGCGCGGCCGCCTTCGACGGCGAGGAACGCCTTCGTCAGCGCGACGGAAATCTTGGTGGGATCGAATGGCGTGACGCCGCCGCTGCGGCGGATCACCTGGAAAGCCGGCACGGCAGCCGTCTTGGACACGTATCCGCCTGATGCGGACTCGCCTCCGGCACTTCTTGCTTCAAATGCGATGGACATCGGCAAACCCCTGAATTGTAGGGGGCTTGGGCCGAATGGGGACGCGCAACCGATCATTCACGCATGCGCGCGCATGATCGAGCACCACCCACCGGGACACCCCGCCCGAGGACGTTCAAAATTCGTCCTGGGCAGGTCTCCTGGCTCGCAGGTCGTTGCTACCTGTCTGGTCTTCCCGGTTTGCACCAGTGACCGTCGTCGACAGATAACTCGCTGCTTACAGTTGCGGGGGCAGCCCCGGGATGGTCGTTGCCTTGTGGGCGCGACGCACCGGGTTCCCTCTTAGCGCCGAGCGGCTACGCGCGGCGACCCATGACGCGGTCATAACGCCTGATTCGGACAAGGCCGCCTAGCGAGCCAGCGCAACATGTAGCGTTTTAAAATTTTTCAGAGGCAGATCTTGTGTGTAACGGGGATGACGTCAGAACAGCGTTGACGCCATCCGTTCCGATGCGGCCTCGCGAAGGCCGGGGCGACGCTTACACTTCGCTGGCGCCTGCGGCCAAGACGATGACGCCATCCTCGTCGGCGCAGATCAGGTCGTTCTCGCTCACCTGCGTGCCGGCCAGATCGATCGAAATGTGTGCCGAGCCTTCGCCGCGACGCGTCGAGCGCTTGGGAATTGCGGCGAGCGCCTTGATACCGATGTCGAGCGTCGCAAGGATGGCCGTGTCGCGCACGCATCCGTAGACGATGACGCCGTTCCATCCGTTCGCTACCGCGTCCTTGGCGATCATATCGCCGAGCAGCGCGCAGCGCAGGCTGCCGCCGCCGTCGACCACGAGCACCTTGCCATGTCCGGGCGTCGCCAAAAGCTCCTTCACCCGCGAGTTGTCCTCGAAGCACTTCACGGTCACGGCGTGGCCGGTAAACCTTTTGCGGCCGCCGAAATCGCGGAAGACGGGTGCGAGTACGCCGGCCGCGTCGCCGTGCTTGTCCGAGAGATCACACGTGGTGGCGCTCATTGGGTTTTCCATCTCGATCAGGCGGCCGGATAAGGCGTGAAGCGGCGCTCGTTCTCGTCGATTGCAAAGCGGCGGCCGATGGCGGGAAACGCACGCTGCGGGCAGCTCGGGCGTTCGCAGATCTTGCAGCCGGCTCCGATGGGCACTGCCGCGGACTGATCCTTGAGATCGAGCCCCTTCGCGTAGACCGTTCGATGCGCGTGCGAGAGGTCGCAGCCGAGGCCGATGGCGAACGTTTTCGAGGGCGCGCCGAAGCCGCCCTGTCCGCGCGACACCGTGCGCGCGATCCAGAGATAGGTGCGGCCGTCCGGCATGCTGGCGAGCTGTGTGAGGATGCGGCCCGGCGTCGAAAAGGCTTCGTAGACGTTCCAGAGCGGACAGGATCCGCCGACGCGGGAGAAGTGGAAGTCGGTCGCCGACTGCCGCTTCGAGATGTTGCCGGCGCGGTCGACGCGCACGAAGAAAAAAGGCACGCCGCGCGCTTCCGGGCGCTGCAGCGTGCTCAGCCGATGGCATATCGTTTCGAAGCCCACGCCAAAGCGCTGGCGCAGCAGCTCGATGTCGTAACGCAAGCGTTCGGCGGCTTCGAAAAACAAGCCGTACGGCATGATCAACGCGCCGGCGAAGTGCGTGGCGAGGCCGATGCGCGCTAAGCGGTAGGTCTCCTCGCTGCCGGACGCGGCGTCGCGGGCGAGTGTCTCGATCACGTCTCCCTTTTCGATGTAGGCGAGCTGCGTTGCCATCTCGAATGCGATCTGGCCCGGCATGAGAGTCGACGAGAGGCGGAGGATGCGGTTTGACGCGTCGAAGCTGCGCTGGAGGGGGCTGGCTGTGGTCGGCGGCTCGACGATCACCTGGATGCCGAGCCGGCTCGCGAGATAGCGCTTCAGTCCCGTTACGCAGTCTCCCACGGACAGGCGCGCTTCCGCGAACGTGGCTTCCGCCGCCTCGTCCAGATCCGCGAAATAGTTGTGGTTGGCGTAGAAGTAGTCGCGCACGCGCTCAAAGGGCATGAGCTGGACGGGTGCCCGCTCTTCCGTGCCGACACCCAGCCGCGCGGCCAGCGCGTCCGCGCGCTCTGACGCCTGGCGCATGCGCTGATGCTGCTTGACGAGCGCGCGACCGACCGCCGGCATGTTGGCCACGATCTCGCGGATTTCGGTTTGCGCGATCTGCTCGTCGAGTCCCGGATCGGCGAACACGTCGCGGAGGTCGGCGATGAGGCGGGCCTCCTCGTCCTCGCTGAAGAGCTGCACGTCGACGCCGAACACGGCGTTGATCTTGAGCAGGATCGGGACCGTCAGGGGGCGCTGGTTCTTTTCGAGCTGGTTCAGGTAGCTCGCCGAGAGATCGAGCGCGCGGGCGAGTGCGACCTGGGTGAGCCCGCGCTCTTCCCGCAGCCGCTTGAGGCGCACGCCCATAAAGGCTTTCCGCATCGTCCACCCTCCTTCGCAAAATTCGCAAATTTGCAAGGTTGGCTTCGCAAAACTCCGCATTTTCAGGAGTTTATTGCGATCCTTCGTTGCGGATAATGCGAACAACGGAGTTTGGCAAGCTGGATTGCGGGATGACGAAGAAGATCACATTCGAGCATCTCGTCCCGAATGCGATGCCGGGCCGGTTCGACGGTATTCATCGTCCCTACACCGTCGCCGACGTGCTGAGGCTGCGCGGGGCCGTGCCGGTCCGCCACTCGATTGCCGAGCACGGCGCCAATCGTCTTTGGAAGCTTCTCGGGACGTGGCCCTCGGTTCACGCGCTCGGCGCATCCACCAGCGGCCAGGCCGTGCGGATGGTAGGGGCGGGGCTCAAGGCGCTCTATCTCTCGGGACAGGATCTCTCGGAAGCTGATGCGGCGGATGATGCCGTGCCCGTGACCTCCGGTCCGGAGCGTGTGCGCCGGTTCAACACTGCGCTGCGGCGCGCCGATCAAATCGAGCACGCGGATTGTGCGCATGGGGGCGGCACAGCTCGCGTTGAGAGCTGGTTTGCGCCAATCGTTGCCGAGGCCGGTTGTGGGGGATCGCTCGAGTCCTTCGAAATCATGACGACCTACATCGATGCGGGCGCCGCAGGCGTTCACTTCGACGACCGCCTGCCTCGTGATGCGACGCACGGCCATCGCAACGAGGCGGTGCTGATCCCGACCGGCGATCACATTCGCAATCTCGTGGCGGCGCGTCTCGCGGCCGATATCATGGGTGTTCCAACCGTCATCATCGCGCGGACGGATGCGGCATCGGCGCCGCTCGTCACATCCGGCGCCGACGCGCGCGACCGCGCGTTCATCGTGCCCGGTGTACGCACGCCCGAAGGCTTCTATGCCTTTCAATGCGGGGTCGATGCGTGCATCGCGCGGGGCCTCGCGTATGCGCCCTATGCCGACATCCTCTGGTGGGAGACGCCGACACCGAACCTCAAGGATGCCGCCCGGTTCGCCGAAGCGATCCACCGTAAGTTCCCCGGCAAAATCCTCGCTTACAACTGCTCGCCCTCGCTGCATTGGACGTCGCGGTTCGATGCGAACTCCATCGCGCGCTTCCAAAGAGAGATCGACGCGATGGGCTACAAGTTTCAGTTCGTCACGGCTGCGGGCCTGCGTCATCTCACTGGCGGATTGCGCGAGCTTGCAGGCGGGTTCCGCGACCGCGGTATGGCCGCCTACCTCGAGCTGCAGCAGGCGGACGCGGCGGGCGAGATCCGTTGTGACACGGCCGCGCCGCTCAGCCGGGATTTTTCTCGCGGATACTTCGAAGCCGTTTCGGCCGCGATCGGCGGCGCGACTTCGTTTGCCTTCACGTCGGAAGCCACGGAAGCCGCGCAGTTTCAGACTGCCGCGGAATAGCGTCGTTTTTTGAACACGTCCTTTTTTAACCGGAGATGAAGAGATGCGAACCGCAGAAGTTGTTGCAATTTCGGATCCGTTCAGCGGTCCCAAGACGGCCGATGCCGAGGTATTGATCCGCCGCGTTGCGGAGACGTTGCACCGTCTCAACCAGCAGATCACGACGGCGGTCGACGCGGGCGTGACGATCGAGCTCATTCGCGGCTCGCGCTTTCACAACGGCCTCGGGCAGTGGGGCGATCAGATGATCCCCATCGTCAAGGTGCCGGAAGACCATCAGGAGCGGTCATGACCGCGCCCGATCCGTCCGAGACCCGCCTCGTTGAGATCGTGTTTCCCGAGCAGGCCAATCACTACGGCACGTTGTTTGGGGGCACGGCGCTGAACCTGATGAGCAAGGCGGCGGCCATCGCGGCGGCGCGCCGGGCGGGTTGCAGTGTCGTGATGGCCTCGTCTGACAAGGTCGATTTTCATTCGCCGGTCATGGTCGGGCAGGTCGTGGAGCTGTGCGCGCGTGTGGTTCGCGTGGGTCGCAGCTCCATGACCGTCAAGGTGGATGTGCTGGCCGAAACGCTCGGCAAGTCGGAGCGCAAGCTCACCATGCGGGGCAGCTTCGAAATGGTGGCTGTCGATGCGGATGGCCGGCCGACGCCGATCGCGAGCGCGGCGGCCGACTGAACGAGAGCTTGGCCGGAGGCGACGGCATGGTCCAGACCGCGAATTTCGGCCTGCCGCGCCTTGGCGTCGCGCGTGCGCTCGAGGCGGCCGCCGAGGCCTATCGAAACGGCGAGATCGACGCGGCCGCGTTGCGCCAGGCCGGGGCGGAGCTTCGCGCGCGTCATTGGCGGCTGCAGAAGGACGCAGGGATCGACATCGTCCCCTCGAACGATTTCTCGTTCTGTGATCGCGTGCTCGCCATGTCGATCATGGCCGGATTGGTTGGCTTCGATGCATCCGCGAAGACCGAGAGGCCGTGGTTCGACACGGCGGAACGCTACATCGTTCCGGAGTTTCATGCCGATCAGGAATTTCGTCTCGCATCGCGCAAGGCAATCGACGAGTTTAGCGAAGCGGCTGCCCTCGGCATTCCCACGCGGCCAGTGCTGATCGGTCCCGTCACGTATCTCTCGCTCGGGAGGGTGATCGACGGCGCGTTCGATCCCATTGCGTTGCTGGACAGGCTTCTGCCGGTCTATGTGCAGGTTCTGGCGCAGCTCGATGATGCGGGCGCCGACTGGGTTCAAATCGACGAGCCGGTCCTAAGCGGCGCTTTGACAGCGGCGCAGAGGACAGCCTTCAGGCGCGCCTATGGCCTGCTTTCGACCATCGGGATCAAAATCCTCGTGGCCACGTATTTCGGCGGGCTTGGCGCCAACCTGGATGTGGTCGCCGAGCTGCCAATTGATGGACTGCATGTCGATCTCGTCAGCGCGCCGCGCGAGATTGATGACGTCCTGTCGCTCTGGCCGGTGGATCGCGTGCTGTCGCTCGGCGTGGTCGATGGGCGCAATGCGGGGCGCGCGGACCTCGAGGGTGCGCTAGCCGCGATCGATATCGCCGCGAACGCGCGAGGCCGCGACAGGCTCCAGATCGCGCCGTCCTGCCCGCTGATCTACGCTCCGGCCGATTTCGATCTTGAGGCCGCGTGCGATCCCGAGTTTGCGCCGTGGCTTGCCTACGCCAAGCAAAAGCTCGCCGAAGTGGTCGCGCTCAAAGACGCCGCCACGCGCAGCACGTGTCCTGTCGCGCGCGCATATTGCTGATTTCGGGCGGGCGTGGCCGCGAGCCGGTCGCGCGAACGGGCGGCGAACCAACGGCCCAGCTCCCCTCATGCGGATCAGGCGTAGACACGGGGTAACGCGTCGGGTATTGACCATTTTAATTCAATGATCCTTGAATGATTGGAATATGAATAAGAAGCAAGCCGTGACCTCGCTGTCCGCTCTCGCGCATGAGCAGCGACTGGGCATCTTTCGATTGCTGGTGAGGAGGGGCGCCACGGGGCTGCCGGCGGGAGAGATTGCGGCCGCTGTCCGCGCGAGCCCTACGGCTGCTTCTTTTCACCTCAAGGAACTGGAACGAGCGGGACTGATCAGGTCAACCCGCCAGGGACGCAGCATCGTTTACGCTCTTCATGTCGACGCCGTTCGGAGGCTGCTCACGTACCTCACGGAGGATTGCTGCCAGGGCAATCCGGAGATGTGTGCCGCGCCCATCAACACCTCCAAGACCCTCTGTTGCGTAGAAGGAGACGTGAAATGACGGCCGCACATGCACCGTTGAACGTGTTGTTCCTGTGCACTCACAATTCGGCCCGGTCGATCATCGCGGAAGCGGTGCTGAACCGGCTTGGGCAAGGGGCGTTTCGCGCGTTCAGCGCCGGAAGCGCGCCGTCAGGGCGTGTGCATCCTTTCGCGCTCGATCTGCTGCGGCAGCTCAACTATCCAACGGACGCGGTGAGGTCGAAATCGTGGGAGGAGTTCGCGGCGCCCGATGCGCCGAAGATGGATTTCGTGTTCACCGTTTGCGACGACGCAGCCAACGAGACGTGTCCGGTCTGGCCAGGGCACCCGATGAGTGCCCATTGGGGGCTGCCAGACCCCTCGGCCGCAGAAGGCAACGAAAGCGAGCGTCGCCTCGCGTTTGCCGACACGCACAGGATGCTCAATCGGCGCATCAGCGTGTTCACGAGCCTTCCGCTCGCAACTCTTTCGAAGCAATCCCTTCAACGCCGTCTCGATGACATCGGCAGCGCGCAGGGAGCTGCTGAGGCGGCTCATGACTAGGCGAGACGTTGCGCGCGCCCTGGTCGCGGAAGGATTGGGGACCGGTCTTCTGGTGGCCTGCGTCGTCGGGTCCGGGGTCATGGCTTCGGATCTGTCGGCAGAAAACGCCGGATTGGCTCTGTTGGCCAACTCGCTTGCGACGGCGGCGATCCTCGTCGTGCTCGTGGCCTCTTTGGAGGCCGTGTCGGGAGCGCATTTCAATCCCGCCGTCACGCTGACGCGTGCGCTGAGCGGGAAAATGGGGGCTGGCCTGGCGGTGTCGTACATGGCCTCTCAGGCCCTTGGCGGCTTGCTCGGCACCGCGTTGGCGCATGGCATGTTCGAGCAGGTGCTGTGGCAGCAGGCGGCACAGCAGCGGAACGGGGCAGGTCAGCTTGCGGGTGAGTTCGTTGCGGCGTTCGGCTTGATGCTTGCCATCATTCTCACCGCGCGCAATCGGCCGGCCGCGTTGCCGGCTGTTGTCGGCCTCTTCATCGGAAGCGCCTACTGGTTCACGTCTTCCACCTCGTTCGCGAACCCCGCCGTCACCCTGGCCAGAGCGTTTTCCGACACGTTCGCAGGGATACGACTGACCGACGTTCCGGCGTTTGTCGTTGTGCAGTTTGCGGGTGCTTGGTGTGGGAGCCTGTGCGGTGGATGGCTCGCGGGTGAGCCTGGCCGGCCAGCCTCCGATCCTGTCGCGTCGTCCGCCTCGCCTTGATGCGCGAGGGCTCGATGCGCGAAGATCAGGACGCGGTACCAAATGCCGCGCCTCGCCGTTCTTCTTTCGAGCGAAGCGGGACGTGTCGATGTTGGCGGTGCTGACTGCGGTCAGCCCGCCGGAATTCAGACGAAGGAGTGGGGAGGCGGTTTAGGGTGCTACGCCGCTGATCGGCGTCATCGTCAGGCTGCGCCGTCCTCGAGCAGGAATGGCTCGACCTTGCCCTTAAGGGTCAGCATCAGAGGGCGGCCGTGGCGGTCAACCGACTTTCCAGCCGCGACGCGGACCCAGCTCTCGCTGACGCAATACTCCTCGACGTTGGTTTTCTCGGCCCCATTGAAGCGGATTCCGACGCCGCGCGCCAGAAGGTCAGCATCGTGGAACGGGCTTTGCGGGTCCACCGAGAGCCGGTCGGGGAGATTTTGGGTCATCGGACTGCCGAGATCAGAGTGTCGCCGCTCAGTCGCACCCGGCGAAAATGGTGCCCAGAAGAGGACTCGAACCTCCACGCCTTGCGGCGCTGCTACCTGAAAGCAGTGCGTCTACCAATTCCGCCATCTGGGCAAGCCGTGGCCTGCGGCGCATGAGTTACGGGCAGTGGGCCACATTGTCAATTGAGAGCGCACGCTTTCCGCGGGGCATGGGCATTTTGTTCGGGGCGGGATATCACTCTCGTCACGATTCAGTGCGTCCTTGACGTCCCGGCTTCAGGCGCGGGTGCTGGGACGCGAGATCCAGGATACGCGATCCGGGATCAAGATTTGGGTTCAAGATCAGGCTCCGGGCGCAGCGGCCCGGGTACGAGCGGCGAGGGAGGGCAGCGTGGCACCAAACGGCGGCATCAAGGGGCTGGTCACGATTTTCGGCGGGCCGGGTTTCGTCGGCCGGCATGCGGTTCGGGCGCTTGCCAAGGACAAATTCCGTATCCGCGCCGGCTCGCGCCGTCCGGACCTCGCGGGCTATCTGCAACCCATGGGCAACGTGGGTCAGATCCAGCCGGTGCAGGCCAACCTGCGCTATCCCGATTCGGTTCGGCGGGCGGTGGACGGCGCGCAGGTCGTCATCAATTCCGTCGGCGTGCTGGCGCCATCGGGGGCGCAGAGCTTCGAGGCGGTGCATGCGGAGGGCGCACGAGCCGTCGCACGGGCCGCGCGGGAAGCCGGCGCGCACAAGCTGATCCACATTTCGGCCATCGGCGCGTCCGCTTCGTCGAAAGCCCACTACGCCAAGAGCAAGGCCGAGGGTGAAGCCGCGGTGCTCGAGGAATTTCCGGGCGCGATCATTCTCCGCCCCTCGATCGTGTTCGGGCCCGAGGATCAGTTTTTCAATCGCTTCGCGGCGATGGCGCGCGTTTCGCCGCTGCTGCCGCTGATCGGAGGCGGCGCGACGCGCTTCCAGCCGGTGTTCGTCGGCGACGTGGCGGAGGCGATCGCGGCAGTGGCGCAGGGTGCGGGCACGCCCGGCCAGATCTACGAACTCGGCGGGCCGGAGGTGCTGTCGTTCCGCGAGCTGCTGGAGCGCACCAACGAATATGCCGGACGCAAGCGGGGCTTCATTTCGCTGCCGTTCTGGCTCGCCAAGCTGCAGGCCGCGCTGACGTGGCCGCTGCCGAATTCGTTGCGGCCGCTGACGGTCGATCAGGTGCGGCTGCTGCAGTCGGACAATGTCGTCAGCAGCGGCGCGCTCGAGGAGGGGCGGACGCTGGCGGGTCTCGGTGTTTCGCCGCCGCGCTCCATCGGCGCCGTGGTGCCGAGCTACCTCGAACGCTTCAAGGCCAAGGGGCAGTACGCGCATTACCGCGGGTAGGTCTCGCCCGAGGGCCTGACGATTGCAGGCAGGGGCTGGGTTGAGCCCCGGGGGAAAGTCCGGCGGCGCGCATGTCGATGCGGCGCATGCCGGTTCAGGAGGGGAACATCATGGCCCGATCGCGATCCGGTACGTCCGTCGCCAGCCTGCTCAAAATGCGGTCGCTGGGGTCACTTGGCTTTGCGGCCGTGGTGGCCTTCTACGTCGCGTGGCCGCTCTATGCGGGCTACGACATCAAGTCCTCGCTCGACGGCCACAACGTGGAAGCACTCAATGCGCGCGTGGATTTTGCGAGTGTGCGCACGTCGCTCAAGCCCTCGGTGACGGCGAAGGTGGACAAGGTCGTGAGCGACGCGCTGCGCAAGACGGGCACGGTGGGCGGCGCGATCGCAGACCGCTTCAAGGCGCAGGTGATGCCGCGCATCGTCGACGGAGTGCTGGCCACGCTCGTCACGCCGGAAATGATGATCCGCATTCATGCCAGCGGGCGCTCGCTCAAGGAGGCGCTGGACGGACTGGTGTTCGAGCGCGCGTCGCAGACGCAGGGCATCGGCGGCGGATTGATGATTGTATCCGGAGACGAAACGCAGGCCGGGCGGAGCCGCATCGAGGAGATCGCGGGGGCGCTCGGGATCGATTCCAAAAAGGCGCTGGGCGGGGCGGGCGCGCAAGATGCCGCGGGCGGGGCGGCGGGGACTGCCGTGTTGCCGGCCAAGAGCGGACCGCTGCCCAAGTACGGTCTCGGCAACATCAAGCACTTCTCGCTCAATGGTCCGCTGGGCCTCTCGATCGGCGTGTCGCGGGATGCGGCCGGGCGCAAGCCGGAGGTGACGGCGGATCTCAGCTTCGTCGACGGATCGTGGAAGCTGACGGGGCTCACCCCCGAGGACTGAAACGTCGCGTCGCGGAGCCCGTTTACGACGTCGCCGCGCGGCATTCCTCGTCGGCGGGGAGCGGGTCGCACGTGGCGCGCGTCACGCAGACCTCGAAGGCGCGGCGCACGTCGCTCGTGTAGAAGCCGTCGATGGGGCCCTTGTAGATGCCCTGGGCTTCGAGGCCGCACTGATAGAGCTTGATCAGGTGCTCGCCGCCGAAGCGCACGGCCTGCTCGTAGTCGCGCAGGGCTGCGGCGTGCTTGCCGAGCGCCTGGTGGATGTGGGCGCGCGTGTCGTGGGCGTGCGCGCTCGCGGGCGTAAGCTTCAGGGAGCGCTCGACATCGGCCATGCCTTCGTCCAGGCGGCCGAGCTTGTAGTGCACCCAGCCGCGATTATTGAGCGCCATCGAGGATTGGGGATCGAGCTTGATGGCCATGTCGTAGTCCGGGAGCGCGAGCTCGAGCGCGCCGTCCAGGGAGAGGGCGAGCGCCCGCATGGCATAGGCAAGGCTCTTGGTGCCGGAGTCCAAATGTGGGCTGTCGATCAGCTCCGAGCACCCGGCGATGCGGCGGGCGTTGTTCTCGCTGAAGCAGTCCGAAATGGTGTTCGAGGCGGCCATCGATCCGCCCGCGCCGGCTGCGATGACAGCGGTCAGGGCCAAAAGCGCTGCTCGGACGCGGGCATGCACGGGGCGCAACCTCGATTTCTGGTAACCATCGGGCCCTGGTCTCGCCGGAGGGCGGGGGCCGGATATGATAACATGAACGCTCAGATACCCGGTTGGCTTCATTTGATATCGGCTGGCTTCGAGGGTATGGCTCGGGTCTGTGGCGAGAACATGCTCCGGCCTCGCCCGAATTTACTGACGGACCGGACAGTCGAGAGCCCATGAAACGCGTGCTCATGATCATCGGCGGTGGAATAGCCGCCTACAAGTGCCTGGATCTCGTGCGGAGGCTGCGCGAGCGCGGCTACCCCGTGCGTTGCGTGATGACCAAGGCGGCGCAGGAGTTCGTGACGCCGCTCGCGGTGGGCGCGATCAGCAACGAGCGCGTGGCGACGGACCTGTTCGACCTCGAGGGCGAGCGCGAGATCGGCCACATCCGGATGGCGCGCGATGCGGACATCGTGGTCGTGGCTCCGGCGACGGCCGACTTGATGGCGCGCATGGCGCAGGGGCACGCCAACGATCTTGCGACGGCGGTGCTGCTCGCGACGCGCGCGCCCATCCTGATTGCGCCCGCGATGAACCCGGCCATGTGGAGCCACGCGGCGACGCAACGCAACGTGCGCCAGCTCGAACGCGATGGCGCGGCCTTCATCGGCCCCAACGCCGGCGAGATGGCGGAGCAGGGTGAAGCGGGGGTCGGTCGCATGGCCGAGGTGCCGGAGATCGTCGCGCGCATCGAGGAGATGCTCGGGGCGAACGACAAAGGCGGTTTCGGGTTCATTTCGGTCGGCGCGACGCGCGGGCCGCGGCCGTTGCTGGCGGGACGGCATGTGCTCGTCACCAGCGGGCCGACGCATGAGCCGATCGATCCGGTGCGCTACATCGCCAACCGCTCGTCCGGCAAGCAGGGCCATGCCATTGCGGCGGCGGCCCAGCGGCTCGGCGCGCGCGTGACGCTGATCACGGGGCCGGTGCAGATTGCGGACCCCGAGGGGGTAACGGTCGAGCGCGTCGGGACTGCGGAAGAGATGCTGGCGGCCGTAACCGCGGCGCTGCCGGCGGACGTTGCGGTGTTCGCCGCGGCGGTGGCCGACTGGCGCGTGGCAACGCCCGGGCGCGGCAAGATCAAGAAGACCGCAGGCAACGCTCCGCCGTCGTTGAACCTGGTCGAGAACCCGGACATCCTGCGCGCGATTGCCACGCGTGGTGCGGGCCGGCCGGCGCTCGTCGTGGGGTTCGCCGCCGAAACGCAGACGGTCGTCGGCAACGCGCAAGCCAAGCTCAAGACGAAGGGCGCCGACTGGATCGTTGCCAACGACGTATCCGAGAGCACCGGCGTGTTCGGGGGCGAACGCAACCAGGTCCACTTCGTGTCCGCGGCCGGCGTGGAGCCGTGGCCGGCGATGACCAAGGCGGACGTGGCGGATGCGTTGATGCAGCGGGCGGCCGCATGGCTGGCCGACGTGCGGGAACAGGTGTAACGGGGCTCATGCGCAAACCACGAACTCAAGCGTCGAAAGCGAGCGGCGGCGTGCGCGTGCGCATTGCCGTGCTGGAGCATGGCGAGGGGCTGCCGCTGCCGGCCTATCAGTCGGAGGAGGCCGCAGGGCTCGATCTCGTGGCGGCGATCGGCGAAGGCGACAGCATCGTCATCGCGCCGCGCAAGCGCGCTCTCATTCCGACGGGGCTGTCTCTGGAGCTGCCAAAGGGGTTCGAGGGGCAGGTGCGGCCGCGCTCCGGGCTTGCGCTCAAGCACGGCGTGACGGTGCTGAACAGCCCGGGGACGATCGACTCGGACTATCGCGGCGAGGTGAAGATCATCCTGATCAACCTCGGCGAGGCGCCGTTTCGCGTGCACCGGGGGGAGCGAATTGCGCAGCTCGTGATCGCGCCCGTGACGCAGGTCCGGCTGGCGCGGGCCAAGGTTCTCGATGCCACCAAGAGGGGCAAAGGCGGGTTCGGATCGACCCGGGTTGGGACCGAAACGCCGGCGCGGCCAAAGGTTAAAGCGGCGGCAAAGGCGAAGGCCTCTAGCAAAAAGTCCGTAAAAACAACGGCATAATTATTTTCCCTCGGGGCACGCCCTAACGGTCGTGCGTTTGCCCGCGCAATTCGCTGTGCGACCAGTCGTGCGACCGGTCGTGCGACTCTGGCAGCGCGTTTGTAGCGCTTTGGCCACGCGGCAAAATATGCGAGAATCAGAGACGTAAATCCCGACAAGCCATTCCCGACCAGTCATAGAGCAGACCGACGATGACCGACGCGAGCGAGATCAAGACCTTGAAGGCCACCTCGACCTGGGGGCGCGGCAAAGTCTATGCGGACATTACCGAAACCATCGGCCACACGCCTCTGGTGCGCGTGGGCCGCATGGCGAAGCAGGCCGGCGCCAAGGCCGACGTGCTTGTGAAGCTCGAATTCTTCAATCCGCTGTCGAGCGTCAAGGACCGCATCGGCGTCGCCATGATCGACGTGCTCGAAGCGGAGGGCAAGATCGAGCCCGGCAAGACCGTGCTGGTGGAGCCGACATCGGGCAACACGGGCATCGGCCTCGCCTTCGTGGCAGCGGCGCGCGGCTACAAGCTGATGCTGGTGATGCCGGAGTCGATGTCGATGGAGCGGCGCAAGATTCTCGCCCACCTCGGCGCGGAGCTGGTGCTGACGCCGGCCGCCGGCGGCATGCCGGGCGCCATCGACAAGGCCAACCAGCTCCTGGCCGCGACGCCGGGCGCCATCCAGCCGAGCCAGTTCGAAAATCCGGCCAATCCCCTCGTGCATGAGAAGACCACGGCCGAGGAGATCTGGAACGATACGGAGGGCAAGGTCGACGTGCTCGTCGTCGGTGTCGGCACCGGCGGTACGCTGACGGGCTGCGGGCGCGTGCTCAAGGCGCGCAAGCCGTCGCTCAAGATCATCGCGGTCGAGCCCGAGGGCAGCCCGATCCTTTCGGGCGGCGCGCGCGGTCCCCACAAGATCCAGGGCATCGGCGCGGGCTTCGTGCCCAAGGTTCTCGACACGACCTTCATCGACGAGGTCGTGCGCGTTTCCAACGATCAGGCCTTCGAAACGGCACGATCGCTTGCGAAAGTCGAAGGAATTCCGGGTGGCATTTCGACGGGCGCCAACGTGGCGGCCGCGCTCGAAGTCGCCGCGCGTGAGGGCATGAGCGGCAAGACGGTCGTGACGTTCGCGCCGTCCTCGGCGGAGCGCTATTACACGAGCGAGCTGTTCGTCGATCCGCCGCAGAAAGTGTGATTGTCATACGCGTTTTTGAACCAGGGGAGCCCTTGCGGGTGAGGCCTTTTCTTTTTGCGGCGCTGATTGTGCTTGCGCCGGCGATCGCCGCAGAGCCGGTTTCGGCTCAGCGGTGGACGCCGTTGACGGGCGTGCTTTCGCCGGATGGCGAGAGCGGCAGCAAAAAAGCGACCGAAGATACTGCGCCCAAAGAGACCGAGAAGGGCGCCAAAGCGCAGTCCGACATCGCGTCGCAAGTGCGGACGCTCAAGGTCAAGCTCGGCAGGGCTACGACCGACGGGCAACAGCACGGCAGCCTCGGCGTGCGGATGATGACGGTCGACGCGGATCTCGCGAGCGGCCTCGGCCTCGGTGCGCGGCGCGGCGTCATGGTGACGGAAGCGGCGATCGGCGGCGGTACCAATGCCGACGGACTGCTGGCCGGCGACGTGATCGAGAAGGTCGAAGGCGCCCGTATCGAAGCGGCTGATGAGCTCACAACCAAGATGCGCAATCTCAGCCCGGATGCTGAAGTCAGCGTCGAGGTCTGGCGGGCGGGCTCCGGGACGGCCGACCTCAAGAAGATGCTGATCGATCGGGCGAACGGCGGCAACGTCGGCGCGGCAGCGAGCCTTGGGCGCCTGCTCTCGCTTGGGCTCGTTTTCGGAGCGAAGAACAACGTTGAGGCCGCGCGCTACTATCTGATGGCTGCCGAGCAGGGCCACCTCGGCTCCATGACGCGCTATGCGCTGTTCGCGAAGGACGGCATCGGCATCGAGAAGAACGAAGCGCTGGCGGTCAAGTGGTTCCGCCGCGCGGCCGACGGCGGCCAGGAAGCGGCCATGACCAACCTCGGCGGTCTTTACGAGGCAGGCCGCGGCGTGAAGCAGGATTATGCCGAGGCGGCGCGCTGGTACCGGCGCGCGGTGGACAAGGATCACGTCTTCGCCATGCATCGGCTGGCGCTTCTCTATGAGACCGGCCGGGGCGTGACGAAGGACGACGAGGAGGCGGTGCGCCTTCTGACGCGGGCGTCCGAGGGCGGCCTGAGCGAGGCGACCTCGTGGCTCGCCGACAAGTACGAGCAGGGACGCGGCGTCGCGAAGGACGAGCATCAGGCCTATCAGCTCAATGCGCGGGCGGCCGATCAGGTGCGCAAGGCGGCGGACCAGGGGAACGCCGTTGCGACCTTCAACCTCGGCATTCTCTATCGCATCGGCAAAGGCGTGAGCAAAAGCGATACGGAAGCCGCCTACTGGGTCGTGAAGTCGCTCAGGCTCGGTGACAAGTATCTGGTGTCGGAGCTGATCCGGAACCCCAACGTGCTGTCGGTTGCGGATCGCAAGTGGCTGCAGGAAGTGCTGCGCGACGAGGGCACCTACAAGGGCCCGATCAACGGCACGTTCTCGCCGGAAGTCCGCACGGCCATGGAAGCGCTCGCCAACCCGGCGTGATGCCGAGACAGAGCGAGTTTCAGCAAACAGAAAAGCCCCGATCCGGATGCCGGATCGGGGCTTTGTCTTTGAATGCCAGGCTTACGCGTCAAGCCGCCTTCGCGGCTCTACCCGCTACGCCGCCTTCGCGGCACTGTCCTAGGCCGCCTTCGCGGCTTGGGGCTTGGCGCAGTCGGCGATGTAGTTCATCGCCGCCAGAACGCCGCCCTTCTTGTGCGGCACGCCCGCGAGCTCGAGGCCGATTTCGACGCCGGTCAGCGCGCCGAGCACGGTCAGCTCGTTCGTGTCGCCAAGGTGGGCGATGCGGAACGCCTTGCCGGCGAGCTTGTTCAGGCCGGTGCCGAGCGACATGTTGAGGTTCTCGAGCACGATCTTGCGGAACGCGTCGGCGTTGTGCCCTTCCGGCATGAGCACGGTGGTGACGGCCGGGCTGTCGTACTTGGCGTCGCGGCAGTTGACTTCGAGACCCCAGGCGCGGACGGCGAGACGCGTGGCCTCGGCGAGGCGCTCGTGGCGCGCGAAGAGGTTTTCGAGGCCTTCCTCATGGATCAGGCGGATCGCCTCGTCCAAGCCGTAGAGCAGGCTGGTGGCGGGCGTGTACGGGAAGAAGCCGTCGTCGTTGAACGCCAGCATGTCGTCCCACGAGAAGTAGGAGCGTGCGAGCGTCGCGGACTTCGAGGCTTCGATCGCCTTCTCGGAAACGGCCGTGAAGGAGAGGCCCGGCGGCATCATCAGGCCCTTCTGCGAGCCGGCCACGGTGACGTCGATGCCCCATTCGTCATGGCGCAGGTCGGCGGCGGCGAGACCCGAGATCGAGTCCGTCATCAGAAGTGCCGGATGCTTGGCGGAGTCGATGGCGCGGCGCACGTCGTCGAGGCGCGTGCGGCAGCCGGTCGAGGTCTCGTTGTGGACGACGCAGACGGCCTTGATGGCCTTCGCCTTGTCCTTGCGGAGGTGGTCTTCGATCTCCTGGGCGTCGGCGCCGATGCGCCAGTCCGTCTGGATGACCTCGGCGCGCAGGCCGAGGCGGTCCACCATCTGCTTCCACAGCACGGCGAACTGGCCGGTCTCGACCATCAGCACGCGGTCGCCGGGCGAGAGCGTGTTGGTGAGGGCGGCTTCCCATGCGCCGGTGCCGGACGACGGATAGATCATCACGTGACCCTGCGTCTTGAACAGGGTTTTCACGCCGGCGAGCACGCGCTTGCCGAGGCGCTGGAAGTCGGGTCCGCGGTGGTCGAGAACCTGGCGGGACATGGCCGCGAGTACGCGCTCCGGCACGGGAGTCGGTCCAGGAATTTGCAGAAAGTGCCGGCCAGGGCGGCGTGGCTCGTTCGACATTGATGGTCCCCTTTACCGCTCGTCGCGTAGCCGACGCGTGTCCTCGGAGGTGAAATCTCCCAGGGTTGGCCGGCCAAATTTTTGAACGTACTTCTGCGCGAGCAGCGGCAGCTATAGGAGCCAAATCGGAAAGCCGTCAAGGCCGTTCGGGTGGACTAAGGCACCAGGAAGGCCAAGAAATTCCATGATTTCGACATTGGGCGAAAAAGTCGCGGATCGGTTTTGCTGTACGGCGTGTCGAAAGAGCAAAAAATTCCTGATGTCATCGGGACGCGGGCGGCTTTGCCGCCGATGCCAGGTAGTTGACGTCCGTGTCAGAGGAGAGACTCCAGTCGTCGCGCAGGGGATTGTAGACGAAGCCCGAAAACCGCGGAGCCGAAAGCCCGGCGGCGGTCACGTGGCGGGCCAACTCGTCCGGCGTGACGAAGCGCTCCCATTGGTGTGTGCCGCGCGGCAGCCAGCCCAGCACGTATTCGGCCCCGACGATGGCCAGCGCGTAGGCCTTGAGGGTGCGATTGATGGTCGAGAGAACGAGAAGGCCGCCGGGGCGCACGAGCGCGGCGCATGTCGCCACGAAGGCGGCGACGTCCGGCACATGCTCCACGACCTCCAGGCAGACGACGGCATCGAACAGCTCGCCTTCGGCCACCAGCGCTTCGGCCGTCGTTGCGCGATAGTCGATGGTGAGGCCCTGTCCGGCGGCGTGATCCTGCGCGATGGCGATGTTGCGCTCGCCCGGGTCGATGCCCGTGACGCGCGCGCCGAGGCGCGAGAGCGGCTCCGACATGAGGCCGCCGCCGCAGCCGACATCAATGATGCGCAGGTCCTGCAACGGGCGCAGGCCGTCGCTGTCGCGGCCGAAGTGGCGCTTGATCTCGTCGCGCACGAAGGTCAGGCGCGCCGGGCCGATCTGGTGGAGGGGGCGGAATTTTCCAGTCGGGTCCCACCACGCCTTGGCGAGCGCCTGGAAGCGCGCGACTTCGGCGGCATCGAGGTTGCCGGGCGCGGCGGTCGCGCCGGCTCCGGCGGAGGGGTCCGCTGCGGGCTCGGGCGTGGATTTCGTCGTCGCTGTGGTCGTCGCTGTTGTCGTCGTTGTCATGGGCCGGAAGGTGACAGGGCCCGCGCCATTGTCAACGCAAAGGCCACGCTGGCTTTTCTGCAACGCTTTTGTTGCGGCTCGGACATGTTCCCGGTAAGAGAACGGCCGAAACCAGGGCTGTTGCCGGACTCCGTGGTTCGCCGCCTGGCGAGCCGGGTGCGCGCCGGCACCGGCCCGGACACCTTCCACAGATTGGGCTTCAGGCAGACGCGGGACTCAGGCGGTTCAAGGCCATGGCTGTTGTTGTGATGAAATTCGGCGGGACTTCGGTCGCCAACGTGGAGCGCATTAAGAATGTCGCGCGCCACGTCAAGCGCGAGGTCGATGCCGGGAACAAGGTGGCGGTCGTGGTCTCTGCCATGTCGGGCGCCACCAACCAGCTCGTGGCCTGGGTCAACGAGGCCTCGCCGCTTGCCGACAAGCGCGAGTACGACGCGGTGGTGGCCTCCGGCGAACAGGTGACGGCCGGACTGACGGCCATCGTGCTGCAGGACATGGGCATCAAGGCCCGCTCCTGGCAGGGCTGGCAGGTGCCGATCGAGACGAGCGAGGCGCATGGCTCGGCGCGCATTTCCGGCATCGCGGGCGAGGCGCTGATGGCGTCGCTCAACGCGGGCGAGGTTGCAGTGATCACGGGGTTCCAAGGTGTCGAGCCCAAGGCCAACCGGATCGCAACGCTGGGTCGCGGCGGGTCGGACACCAGTGCGGTGGCCATTGCGGTCGCGATCAAGGCGGACGTCTGCGACATCTACACGGACGTGGACGGTGTCTATACCACCGACCCGCGCATCGTGCCGAAGGCGCGCCGCCTGCCGAAGGTCAGCTACGAGGAAATGCTCGAAATGGCATCCTCGGGATCGAAGGTGCTCCAGACCCGCTCCGTCGAGCTGGCGATGGTGAACCAGGTCAAGACGCGCGTGCTGTCCAGCTTCGTGAAGCCCGAGGACATGGCGCCCGTGCGGGCCGGCAATCTGGAAAATATCGGAACAATCGTCTGTGGCGAGGATGAGATCGTGGAAAACCAAGTCGTCAGCGGCATCGCCTACGCACGTGATGAAGCGAAAATCACGATGCTCAAGCTCCAGGACAAGCCCGGAATCGCGGCGCGCATCTTCGGGCCGCTCGCCGACGCCTCGATCAACGTCGACATGATCGTGCAGAACGTCGCCGCCGACGGGCACCATACGGACATGACGTTTACGGTTCAGGCGGCGGAGCTGCCGCGTGCGCTCGCTGTACTCAAGGCGGCGATGGTCGACATCGGCGAGTTCGAGCTGCAGAGCTCGGCCGACGTCGCCAAGGTGTCGGTGATCGGCATCGGCATGCGCAGCCACGCCGGTGTTGCAGCGCACATGTTCAAAGCGCTGGCCGACAAGGGCATCAATATCCTTGCAATCTCGACATCCGAAATCAAGATCAGCGTTCTGATCGATGCTGCGTATGCGGAGCTCGCGGTCCGCACGCTGCATTCGATCTATGGGCTCGATGCAGCCTGAAAGGGCCTAAATCAACCGTTAAGGCCCCGCTACGCATTTCCAAGAGCAATTCCGTATTCGTGCTCAATTTGACGTATAACGGCCTCTGACCCCAGCTCTCAGGTGGGGTTTTGTGGACCCAACCTAGCGGCTGTGCCTGTGATGCCTTCGAGACGTGGCGAAGAGCCCCGTGTGATGCCAACCGAGCCTGCGCTGCGTGTCATCATGCGCCGGCTGCGGGACATCATGGCTGCGCCCGCGGATGGGGGCGTGGCTGCGCCTGCCGATGGGCAGCAGCGGCTCGACATGATCGTGCGCCAGATCGCGGGCGTGATGGTCGCCGACGTTTGCTCGCTTTATCTCAGGCGCCAGGACGGTTCGCTGGAGCTGTTCGCGAGCGAGGGTCTCAACCCGACCGCCGTGCACGCCACGATGCTGAAGCGCGGCGAGGGCCTTGTGGGCCGGTGCGCCGAGATGGCCGCGCCGATCAACGAGCGGGATGCCTCCAAGCATCCGGCGTTCTCCTACCGGCCGGAGACGGGCGAAGAGATCTATCACTCGCTGCTCGCGGTGCCGATCCAGCGCAGCGGCCAGGTGCTCGGCGTGCTGGTGGTGCAGAACCGCACGGTCAAGGAATACTCCGACGAAGACGTCGAGGTGATGCAGGCGACGGCGATGGTCGTGGCCGAGCATCTCGTGTCGGGTGCGGTTAGTTCGCCGATCGAAATCGCGCGCTCGCTGCAGAAGGTGGTGATTGGTGAGCCGATCTCGGAAGGGATCGCGCTCGGCCATGTGATGCTGCATGAGCCGCGCATCGTCGTTGCGAAGCTGATGGCGGATGACCCGGCGTTCGAGCTGCGCAAGCTCGAAGAAGCTTTGCACGATCTCAAGATGTCGCTCGACGAAATGCTGAGCCACGAGCTGCTGTCGGGCGCGGGCGATCATCGCGACGTGCTCGAAGCCTACCGCATGTTCGCCCATGACCGGGGCTGGGAGCGGCGGCTGCGCGAAGCGGTGCAGAGCGGCCTGACGGCAGGCGCGGCCGTCGAGCGCGTCAAGAACGGCACGCGGGCGCGCATGCTGAAGCAGGCCGACCCGTTCTGGCGTGAGCGCCAGCGCGACCTCGAGGATCTGTCGGATCGCCTGTTGCGCATTCTGGTCGGCGCGCCGGTCGGCTACATCAATCCGCCGGAAATGCCGACCGACACCATTCTCGTGGCCCGCAACATGGGCCCGGCCGAGCTGATCGACTATGACCGGACGCGGCTGCGCGGGCTCGTGATCGAGGACGGCAGCGGGCAGAGCCATGTCGCCATCGTCGCCAAGGCGCTGGGGATTCCGGCCGTCGGGCAGGCGGAAGGCATCGTCGAGCGCGTGACGGCGGGCGACGCGATCATCGTCGACGGCGTGATCGGCGAAGTGCACGTGCGCCCGTCTCAGGACGTGGTGTCGGCGTACACTGATAAGGTGCGCTTCCGGGCGCGGCGGCAGAAGCAGTACGCGGCGCTGCGCGATCTGCCGGCGGTGACGAAGGACGGCGATCAGGTCACGCTGCAGATCAACGCCGGCTTGCTGGCCGACATGCCCCATCTCGCGGAATCGGGCGGGGATGGCGTCGGGCTGTTCCGCACCGAGCTGATGTTCATGCTGTCGCACAGCCTGCCGCGCGTTGACCGGCAGACGCAGGCCTATGAAGCGATCCTGGACGAGGCGGCGGGGAAGCCCGTCGTGTTCCGCTCGCTCGATATCGGCGGCGACAAGATCCTCCCGTATCTCGGGCATGTTCCCGAAGAGAACCCGGCCATCGGCTGGCGCGCGATCCGCATGTCGCTCGACCGGCCGGCGCTGTTTCGCATGCAGGTGCGGGCGCTGTTGCGGGCGGGTGCGGGGCGCGAGCTGCGCCTGATGATCCCGATGGTGTCGATGGCGACCGAGATGGACCAGATCCGCGTCCTGATCGACAAGGAGCGCGACATTGCGGAAAAGCGCGGAACGCCGGCGCCGAGCAAGCTTCTGATCGGGGCCATGATCGAGGTGCCGAGCGTGCTGTTCGAGCTCGACGAGCTGTTGCCGCGCGTCGACTTCGTTTCCGTCGGCAGCAACGATCTCGTGCAGTTCCTGTTTGCGGCGGACCGGTCGAATTCGCGCGTGGCGAACCGGTTCGACTCGCTTTCCGTTTCGCCGCTGCGGGCGCTGAAGGCGCTGGCGGGCGCGTGCCGCAAGCACAACGTGCCGCTGACGCTGTGCGGTGAGATGGCGGGGCGGCCGCTCGAGGCGATGTGCCTCATCGGGCTCGGGTTCCGGACGCTCTCGATGGCGCCGGCGTCGATCGGGCCTGTAAAGGCGATGATCCGCTCGCTGCACGCCAACAAGATGCGGCTTCACGTGGATTCGCTGATCGCGAGCCGCTCGGGCAGCGTGCGGCGCGAGCTCGAACAATTCGCCGCCGATCACGGCATCGAACTCTAGAGAAGAAGCTCTCAAGAAGACTCATGGGCGTTATTCCAAAAGAAAAGATCGGGCGTCTCATCGAGCGTTACGAGACCATCCAGGCGGAGCTGAACCAGGGCGCGCCGCAGGCGACCTATGTGCGGCTGACGCGTGAATTTTCCGAGCTTCAGCCGTTGATCGCCGCCGTGCGCCAGCTCGAAGCAGCCGAACAGGAGCAAAGCGATCTTCAGGCGCTGATCGCCGACCCTTCGCAGGACAAGGCGATGGTGGAGATGGCGCGCGACGAGCTGGACCTGCTTGCGCCGCGCATCGAGGAGATGGAACTCGGGCTTCGCGTGCTGCTGCTGCCGAAGGACGCGGCGGACGAGAAGAGCGCCATCCTCGAAGTCCGCGCCGGTACGGGTGGCGACGAAGCGGCCCTGTTTGCGGCCGACCTGTTCCGCATGTACCAGCGGTATGCGGATATTCGCGGGTGGCAGACGGAGGTCATCTCCATGTCGGAGAGCGATCTCGGCGGCTACAAGGAAGTCATTGCCTCGATCACGGGCAAGGGCGTGTTCGCGAGGCTCAAGTTCGAGAGCGGCGGGCACCGGGTGCAGCGCATTCCCGCGACCGAAAGCGGTGGGCGCATCCATACCTCGGCGGCGACGGTGGCGGTGCTGCCGGAAGCTGAGGATATCGACATCGAGATCAAGGACCAGGACATCCGCATCGACACGATGCGGGCGGGCGGAGCCGGCGGCCAGCACGTCAACAAGACGGACAGTGCCGTGCGCATCACGCATCTTCCGACCGGTCTCATCGTGGTCTCGGCCGAGAAGTCGCAGCACCAGAACCGGCGGCTCGCCATGCAGGTGCTGCGCTCGCGCCTGTTCGAATTGGAGCGTGAGCGCGTGGACAGTCAGCGCAGCGAGGCGCGCAAGAGCCAGGTGGGTTCGGGCGACCGGTCGCAGCGCATCCGCACCTACAACTTCCCGCAAGGTCGCGTGACGGATCACCGGATCAATCTCACGCTGCACAACATCGATCGGGTGATGGAAGGCGTCGGCCTCGACGAGATCATCGATCAGCTCATCGCCGAGGATCAGGCGGAGGCGCTGGCGGCGATGCAGGGGCACGACGGTTGAGGCCGCGGCGGGCGGGGCCATGACGGAAACGGACATGAGCGGCGCGACGCCCACATCCTACGAGGGACTTCAGGCTCGCGAGGCGATCGTGCGATTGACGCGCGAGCTGTCCGAGGCCGGCATCGACGGCGCGGCGCGGGACGCCCGCCTGCTGGTGCTCGGCGCGCTGGACATGACGGGGGCGGACCTGCTGCGGGAGCCCGAGCGGCGCGTGAGCGTGGACGGGGCGGAAAAGATCGCCAGCATGGCAGTCCGGCGGCGCGCGCGTGAGCCGGTGTCGCGCATTCTTGGCGAACGCGGATTTTTTGGACGGGACTTCGTGGTCACGCCTGCGACGCTCGATCCGCGGCCCTGCACCGAGACCGTGATCGAAGCCGTGCTGGAAATCGCGGCGCGCGAAGGCTGGCGCGAGCGGCCGATCCGCATTCTGGATATCGGCACCGGTTCGGGCGCGCTGCTCGTGACGCTGCTGGCTGAGCTGCCGCTGGCCTCAGGGGTCGGAACAGACATCAGCGAACCGGCGCTCGCGGCGGCGCGGGCGAATGCGGAGCGCCTCGGCGTCATGGGGCGGGCGGAGTTTCTGGCCCGTCGCACGCTCGACGGTGTGACGGGGCCGTTTGATCTCCTGGTGTCGAACCCACCCTACATCCCCTCCGGCGACATCGCGGGGCTCGATCCGGAGGTGCGGCAGTTCGATCCGCGCGCTGCGCTCGACGGGGGTGCGGACGGTCTCGACTTCTACCGGGCTTTCGCCGTGGACGCGGAGCGGGTCGTGCCGCAGGGGTGGGTCGTGGTCGAGGTTGGGGCCGGACAGGCCGAGGACGTTGCGCGGCTTTTCCGGTCAGCGGGGCAGCCTGGAATCGAGCGTGAGATCAAGGTGTGGCAGGATCTCGGCCAGCACACACGTTGTGTTGCAGTAAAGATACAGCATTATCCATCACTCTAAAAGGTCTTGGAATCGCTACCAGTCGGGTCTAATGTATGGGGACAGGACACAAGGCCATGCGCAATGGCCGATGACAGCGTTCTTGTTTGTCATTATTTCGCGCATGGCGAAGTGCGATATCGGCGGATAGGCGCCGTTGGTGATGCCGCAGGTTCTGCGTGCTCCCGATCCGGGCCTTGGGTGCCAATCGCATTAACGCTCCTCCCTTTCGGATATGCTTTGTCGTTCGGGCACTAATTTAAAGATGGATCAGATTGCGGCATCGGGGGCCGCAATGTTCTGATCGGTGTCAACACGGCGAGGCCGGGGGTTTTTTTTAGGTATCCGCCGGGCAACCGGTCTAGCGAAGCGCGGCGAATGGGACCGCGGAGGGTCAGTCTTTTTGGACAGCCGCGGGTTTCGCGCGCGGCACGCAACGATTTTCACAACTGTCGAGAATGGAGCCTATGAGGCAGGGACAGCAGAACCGCAGAGGGCGCGGCCGCAACAACAACGGTGGCGGTGGCAGCGGCGGCGGTGGTGGCGGAAATCACAACCGCAAGGGCCAGAACCCTTTGACGCGCAGCTTCGAGAGCACGGGCCCGGACGTCAAACTTCGTGGCACCCCCGCTCACATTGCGGAGAAGTACATCACGCTTGCGCGTGACGCCCAGTCGAGCGGCGATCCGGTGCTGGCGGAGAACTATCTCCAGCATGCTGAGCACTACAACCGCATCATCATGACCTACCGCGAGCAGCAGATCGCGCAGGGCGGCGGCGACTTGCAGAACGGCCAGGGCCGGCCGCGTCCGGCAGGCTTCGGCGAGCCGGTCTCGATGAACGACGAATTCGGCGACGAGGACGGTGAGTTCAGCGAGCAGGGCCAGCCGCAGGGCTATTCGCAGCCCCAGCAGCGCAGCGAAGGACAGCCGCGCCACAACGACGGTCCGCGTTACGACGACCGCGGACCGCGCCATGACGGCGGCGGACGGTCCTTCAATCGCGACCGCGGAGATCGCGGCGACCGGGGTGGGGACCGCAATTTCTCCGACCGCGGCGACCGTGGAAATCGTGACGACCGCGGCAACCGCGATGATCGTGGCAATCGCGACGATCGCTTCCAGCGGGCCGAGCGTCCGGAACGCGTCGATCGTCAGGAGCGCTTGGATCGTCCGGAACGCATGGATCGTCCGGAACGGGGCGATCGCCCTGAGCGGGTCGAGCGCGTCGAGCGTCAGGATCGGGCTCCGCAGCCGGATATCGGTGTCGAGGCCGCCGCAGCACCACGCCGCGCCGAGCGCGCGCCGGTGCCACATCACGAGCAGCCGGAGTTCCTTCGCCGTCCCGTGCGCCGTCCGCGCCGCGAGGCCGCGGCTGCAGGCGACGACGTCGGGGCGCCTCCCGCGCCGACGCCGGCCGTGGAAAGCAGCGACTGACGCACACGTCAGACACATCGAACATCATCGAGGCCGTGGGATCGCTCCCGCGGCCTCTTTATTTTGTCGCAGGCTGCATCTGTCGTTCCGGAGCGCCAGTGCTCAGAGCGTTACGCTGTCGCCCACGGACAGGTCGCCGTCGCTCAGGATCTCGGCATAGACGCCGAAGTCGGCGTGGCCCCATTCCCGCTGCAGCGACGCGGGGATTGCCATATCTCGCGCGCCAGTCGCCGGATCGACGTTGGTCGCCGCGCAACGGTCCGTCCGGCTGGTGACGCGCAGGCGCACGGCCTGCGGGCCTGACGTGCCGATCGCGATCTCGCGGCCGACCCAGTTGAATTCCTCCCACGGCGCCGGCCCGTCGATGACGACGTTGGGGCGGAATCGCAAGGGATCGACTGGCCGGCCGACGACCCGTTCGAGGTCGCGCAGCGAGCGCAGGCTGATGATGTGGACGCGTTTTTCTTCCGTATCGCTGAAGCTGTGACCGGGTGCGTGGACGATCCTCGGGCGGCCGCGCAGGCGATCGGCCATGAAGGCGGACAGGAACTGCTCGATGATCTGCCGCCCGACCGGCGCCGACAGGTCTCCGCTCGCGACCGGACGCCCGCCGCGCAGGAGCACCAGGCGAGATGTCTGCTCCTCGAAGCGCGCCTCGAGGGTGGCAAGGCGTTCCTCCCGCTTCAGCGTCAGGAAGCTCGATGGCGGCAGGTAGGCCGGGGCGTCGGCATCGAACCGGGTGGGGCCGTTCTCGATTGCCCAGGCCCGGTCGAAGGGCAGGGTCTCGCCGGCACCGACGGCGATGCTCTGCAGCGGGTCCGCCGAAAGGCCTTTGACGGGATATCGATAGAGACCCGTAACCACACCCGTCATTCGTGCGCCTCTCCCCTGGCTTGTCCGGTATTTTCATACCACGGCGGGCCGGTCCCCGATTATTTGGCCCTCCCCTTTATACCCGGCCGGGCCCACCTATATCAGCTCCAGGCGGCGGAGGCCGGGCGCCGGTTAGGGCCTGGACTCCGTTGCCGAAGACCATTCGTGACGGCACGACATGCGAGCCTCAGAGGAGGGCGGTGGCGTGCGCTGAGGAGGTATCGAGATGGATTTCGAGAAGTATACGGATCGCGCCAAGGGATTCGTTCAGTCGGCCCAGGGCCTGGCGTTGCGCGAGGGGCATCAGCAGTTTTCGACGGAGCACCTGCTCAAGGTGCTGCTCGACGATCCCGAGGGTGCGGCGGCCGGGTTGGTCGCGCGCGCGGGCGGGCAGCCGAAACAGGCGCTCGATGCGGTCGAGCAGCTTCTGGCGAAGAAGCCGAAGGTGAGCGGCGGCGGCGCGGGACAGCTCTACATCGCGCCGGAGCTCGCGCGCGTGTTCGACAATGCCAACAAGATTGCTGAGAAGGCCGGCGACCGGTTCGTGACCGTCGAGCGGCTGCTGCTTGCGCTCGCGCTCGAGAAGGGCTCGGAAGCCGGTAAGATTCTTGCCGCTGCGGGTGTGACGCCCGATCGCCTCAACGCGGCCATCAACGAGATCCGCAAGGGCCGCACGGCGGATAGTGCGAGCGCGGAGCAGAGCTTCGAGGCGCTGAAGCGCTATACGCGCGATTTCACGGAGGCGGCCGCCAACGGCAAGCTCGATCCGGTGATCGGGCGTGACGAGGAAATTCGCCGCACCATCCAGGTTTTGAGCCGCCGGACGAAGAACAACCCCGTTCTGATCGGTGAGCCCGGCGTCGGCAAGACGGCGATCGCGGAAGGTTTGGCGCAGCGCATCGTCGCAGGCGACGTGCCCGAAAGTCTGAAAGACAAGAAGCTTTTGTCGCTCGACATGGGCTCGCTGATCGCGGGCGCGAAGTTCCGTGGCGAATTCGAGGAGCGGCTGAAAAGCGTGCTCAACGAGGTGCAGGCCGAGGATGGCCGCATCATCCTGTTCATCGACGAGCTGCACACCATCGTCGGCGCGGGCAAGGCAGAAGGCGCGATGGACGCCGGCAACCTCTTGAAGCCGGCGCTGGCGCGCGGCGAGCTGCATTGCGTCGGTGCGACCACGCTCGATGAGTACAAGAAGAACATCGAGAAGGATGCGGCGCTGGCGCGGCGTTTCCAGCCGATCTTCGTCGACCAGCCGTCGGTGGAGGATACGATCTCGATCCTGCGCGGCCTCAAGGAGAAGTACGAGCTGCATCACGGCGTCCGCATCACGGACTCGGCGCTGGTGTCGGCAGCCGTGCTCTCCAACCGCTACATCACGGACCGCTTCCTGCCCGACAAGGCGATCGACCTCGTCGATGAGGCGGCGTCGCGCCTGCGCATGCAGGTCGATTCCAAGCCCGAGGAGCTGGACGCCATCGATCGCGACCTGATGCAGGCCAAGATCGAGCGTGAGGCGCTGAAGAAGGAAACGGACCAGGCGTCGAAAGACCGCCTGCAGAAGCTCGAGGGGACGATTGCGAACCTCGAGGAGCGGTCGAGCGCTCTGACCCAGCGTTGGCAGTCCGAGAAGAACAAGCTCGGCTCGGCGCAGAAAGTGAAGGAGGAGCTGGACCGCAAGCGGACCGAGCTCGTGCAGTCGCAGCGCAAGGGTGACTATGCGCGGGCGGGCGAGCTTGCGCATGCGGTCATTCCCGATCTCGAAGCGAAGCTCAAGGACATCGAGACCGCCGAAACGGTGGGCGTGATGGTCGAGGAAGCGGTGACGCCGACGCAGATCGCGGGCGTCGTCTCGCGCTGGACGGGCGTGCCTGTCGACAAGATGCTCGAAGGTGAGCGCGACAAGCTGCTCAAGATGGAAGAGGCGCTGGCGAAGCGCGTCGTGGGCCAGGACGAAGCCGTGAAAGCGGTTGCGACGGCGGTGCGGCGTGCGCGTGCGGGCTTGCAGGATCCGAACCGGCCGATCGGCTCGTTCATGTTCCTCGGGCCGACGGGCGTCGGAAAGACCGAGCTGACGAAGGCGCTGGCTGCGTTCCTGTTCGACGACGACAGCGCGATGGTGCGCCTCGACATGAGCGAGTACATGGAGAAGCACTCCGTGTCGCGGCTCATCGGCGCGCCGCCGGGCTACGTCGGCTACGAGGAAGGTGGCGCGCTTACCGAAGCCGTGCGGCGCCGGCCCTATCAGGTCGTGCTGTTCGACGAGGTGGAGAAGGCGCATCCGGACGTGTTCAACGTTCTGCTGCAGGTGCTCGACGAAGGGCGCCTGACGGACGGGCAGGGCCGCACGGTCGACTTCAAGAACACGCTGATCATCATGACCTCGAACCTCGGGGCTGAATTCCTGGCTGACCCGCGTCAGCCGATGGGCTTCGGCATGCCGGGCGAGAAGGACAAGGTGATGAGCGAGGAGGACGCCTACGGCCTCGTGATGGATGCCGTGCGGCGGCATTTCCGGCCCGAGTTCATCAACCGCATCGACGAGATCGTCGTGTTCCACCGCTTGCCGCGGGAGGCCATGGCGTCGATCGTCGACATCCAGATGAAGCGGCTGCAGGCGCTTCTTGCCGACCGCAAGATGACGATCGAGCTCGACGATCAGGCTCGGACGTGGCTTGCGAACAAGGGGTACGATCCGATCTACGGCGCGCGGCCGCTAAAGCGGGTGATCCAGAAGCAGGTTCAGGATCCGCTCGCTGAAGAGATCCTGCGCGGTACGGTCAAGGACGGCGATACCGTCCATGTCTCGGTGCAGGACGGCAAGCTGACGCTCAACGGCGTGCAGGTGAAGGCGGCGGCGTGAGGTAAGCAGCGGGCTGCCGTCAGTAGGCAGTCGTGTAAATGTGGAGCCCTCTCTTCGCGCAAGCGGAGGGAGGGCTTTGCTTATCCAGTGACTACGGATGAGGGCGCAAAAGTGCGCGCGGTACGCGTGTTTCTGCGGTCGCGGCGCGCGTGTGAGCGCTATTTGCTGGCGGTCAGAACGGGTGCGCGGCGCATCAGGTCGTCGATGCGGAGGCGCTCCTTGTGGAAGGCGGCCAGATCCTTGCCTTCGAGCTGGCGCTCGCGCGGCACCTCGATCGACAGCGGGTTGACGAACTGGTTGTTGACCAGGACTTCGAAGTGCAAATGCGGGCCGGACGATAGGCCCGTCGTGCCGATGTAGCCGATCACCTGGCCTTGGCGAACCTTCACGCCGGGGGCGGCGCCGGGGGCAAAACGCGACATGTGACTGTAGGCCGTCTGGTAGCCGTTGGCGTGGCGAATGCGGACATAGTTACCGTTGTAGCCCTTGCGTCCGGCCTCTTCGATGACGCCGTTTCCGGCCGCCAGAATGGGCGTTCCGGTGGGTGC